>NZ_CP095731.1:0-3685167 GCF_025643395.1 Curtobacterium sp. Arg-1 | reverse complement strand
GTCGCGCTCGTCTCCAGGGGTCGTGTCGTGCGTTCGCTGCCGGACGAGAGTGCGTCCCGCGGGGTCGGACATGCCGTGGCGTCCTCGGCGACCGCACTCGGGACAGGGTCGTCTCCGGCGGATCGTCGGTGGCTCCGGAGAGTTCTCCGAAGCCTCGTTGCCACGGAGGTTCCCACAGGGTTGTCCACAGTGTTGTCCACGACCGCTCCGAGTCGTCCGACAGGAGTACTTCCCTGTCGTACCGGGCCTTCGAGGCGATCGATCACACCACTGTAAAGGACCGGACCGAGTCCCACCGAACGGAAGTTGTCCCCAATGTGGAGAATGGGCTCGAGCGGCACCAGCCACGGGTGTGACGGCACCACCTGTCCGCGCGGGGTTTGACCTGCCCGCCGCTGTCACGTACCGTTAACCAGTTGACTGCGGCCCTTTGGTCGCGCCCATCTGCGTCGTCCGCACCCGGACGACTACACATACGTGACGGCTCGCCGCGAGCAGCCGTGTGGAGAACATCATGAGCAAGCGCACCTTCCAGCCGAACAACCGTCGCCGCGCCAAGAAGCACGGCTTCCGCCTCCGCATGCGGACGCGTGCCGGCCGCGCCATCCTGTCGGCGCGTCGCGCCAAGGGCCGCACCGAGCTCTCGGCCTGATCAGGCTCATCCGCCTGATCCGGTCCTCGGTCTGACCCCGGCGTCGCAGTGTTGGCCAGCGCCAACCGCATCGTGCGCGGGGACGACTACCGGAACGTCGTGCGTCGTGGTCGCAAGAGCGCCACGGCGCACGTCGTCGTGTCCGTGGTCCGTCAACCGGCCGACCGCGACGGACCGACACGCTTCGGCTTCATCGTCGCGAAGACGGTGGGCAACGCCGTGACCCGGAACCTGATCAGGCGGCGGCTCAAGGCGATCGCGCACGACCTGCTCGTCGAGTGCCCAGAAGGGTTCGACGTGGTGGTCCGTGTACTGCCAGCCGCATCGCAGGCCGGATGGCCTACCCTGCTCGAAGACGTCACGCGCTCCTTCGCGCGCGGGGTGGAGAAGGCAGCATGAACCGCACTCTGTGGACCCGGCTGGCCTGGGTCATCGCGTTGCTCCCACGCAACGCGTGCGTCGTCGTGCTCCGGGCCTACCGTGCGGTGATCTCCCCGCTGTACGGCAATGTCTGCCGCTACCACCCGTCGTGCTCCCGGTACGCCCTCGACGCGATCCAGCAGTACGGCGTCGTGCGCGGATCCGCCATGGGCGCCTGGCGCATCGCCCGCTGCAACCCCTGGGCTGCCGGCGGCATCGACGACGTCAAGGAACGTCGTCACCCGTTCGTCGTCAACCGGTTCGGGTTCGTCCTCGCGCCGATCCCGCAGCAGCCGCACCCCGCGGTCGGAACGGCCCGGCCGGTCCTGCTCCCCCAGCGCACTCGAAAGGCGTAGCCGTCCCCATGGACATCATCGGAACGATCCTCTGGCCGCTCAAATGGGTGGTCTCGGCCATCCTCGTCGGCTTCCACTGGATCTTCGAGAGCATCGGGATGGACCCGAGCGCGGGCATCACCTGGGTGCTCTCGATCATCTTCCTGACGTTCGTCGTCCGCGCCGCGTTGATCCCGATCTTCGTCCGGCAGATCAAGTCGCAGCGTCGCATGCTCGAGGTCGCGCCGCAGCTGAAGAAGATCCAGGACAAGTACAAGGGCAAGAAGGACCAGTTCTCGCGCGAGGCCATGAGCCGCGAGACGATGGCGCTCTACAAGGAGACCGGGACCAACCCGCTCAGCTCCTGCCTGCCGCTGCTCCTGCAGATGCCGATCTTCTTCTCGCTGTACTCCGTGCTGCACGAAGCGCAGATCAACAAGACCGGCATCGGCCTGCTGACGAACGACCTCGCGGCCTCGTTCGGCAACGCGGCGCTGTTCGGCGCTCCCCTGCACGAGACGTTCACGAACGCCTCCGGCTGGGAGGTCCGCGCGATCGCCGGCTTCATGATCGTCGTCATGACCGCGTCGCAGTTCATCACGCAGCTGCAGCTCGTCGCCAAGAACATGTCGCCGGAGACCAAGGAGTCTCCGATGTACCGCCAGCAGAAGATGATGCTGTACATCCTCCCGCTGGTCTTCGTGATCTCGGGCCTCAGCTTCCCCCTCGGCGTCATGTTCTACTGGCTCGCCTCGAACCTCTGGACGATGGCGCAGCAGTACTTCGTCATCCGCAGCATGCCGACCCCGGGTTCCGAAGCTGCTCTGGCTCGTGAAGCCCGCCTGGCCAAGAAGGCCCAGCGTCGCGGGACCGCCACTCCGGTCCTCGCCGAGGCCGGCGCCGGCGTCGGCGCGACGGAGATCGAGCCCGTGCGCGTCACCACCCAGCGTCAGCAGCCGGTCGGCAAGCAGCGCCAGAAGAAGAACGGGAAGAAGTAAGTGACCGAGCAGGACACCGCGGCCGCCGTCGAGACGACGGACACCGAGACCGAAGACGTCCGCGACGAAGCGGACATCGCAGCGGACTACATCGAGGAACTCCTCGACATCTGTGATCTCGATGGCGACATCGAGATCGAGGAACGCGGCGGTCGCGTGTACTTGTCGGTCACCGACGACGGAGAGGCACTTCGTGTCCTCTCGAAGCCCGACACGGTGACCGCACTGCAGGAACTCACCCGCATCGCGGTTCAGGCGGAGACCGGCGAGTTCAGTCGGCTCATCCTCGACGTCGGCGGCTCGCGCGACGCCCGTGCCGAGGAACTCCAGCGTCTCGTCGACACCGCGGTCGAGCGGATCGAAGCCGGTTCGTCGACGGCAGCACTCCCCCCGATGTCGTCGTACGAGCGCAAGCTCGTCCACGACCTGGTCGCTGAGAAGGGCTTCCACTCGGAGTCCGAGGGTGAGGGTCGGGACCGCCACACGGTCGTCACCCGATGACGGACGAGCCAGTGGCCCCCACGGCCGCACCGGTGCTGGAGACCGAGCCTGCTGCCGCCGTGACGCTGTTCGGCGACCAGATCGAGGTGGCGCGGTCGTTCACGGACGAGCTGGCGCGACGAGGTGAGGAGCTGGGCCTGATCGGCCCGCTCGAACTCCCCCGGCTGTGGACTCGACACATCCTCAATTCTGCGTTGCTGGCGCCCCTCCTGGAGGCGCGTGGCCGGGTTGCGGACGTCGGTTCCGGGGCAGGACTGCCAGGCCTCGTGCTCGCCATCGCCCGCCCCGACGTCGAGTTCGTGCTCATCGAGCCGATGGAGCGTCGGACGGATTGGCTCCGCGCTGAGGCCGACCGGCTCGGCCTGCAGAACGTGACGGTGCTCCGTGGCCGTGCAGAGGACGTTGCTGACGAAGTGGTGGTCGACCAGGTCACCGCTCGGGCCGTCAGCGCGCTCTCGAAGCTGATCCCCCTGACCGTGCCCTTGGTTCGGTCCGGTGGCCAGCTCATCCTGATGAAGGGTGCGCGTGTCGACGAAGAGATCGAGAAGGCCCGCAAGGTGATCCTCCGGAAGCGCCTCTCCGACGTCGAGGTGCTCGAGCTCGGAGACGGTGTGGTCGACGAGACCACTCGCGTCTTCCGGGCTACAGTTGACTGACGCTGCGGCTCGGGCCGGGTCATCCGGCCGCCAGTGGCTCCGCGTTCCACGTGAAACATCGAACCGGGGAAGAGGCACTCGTTGAGTTCATCGACCGACTACGACGCGTCGACACCGCTCGCTCGCGAGATCGCCGACCTCAACCGTCGCCGCCGCGCGATTGCGACGCAGCAGTTCCCGCTGCCTGCTGAGACGCGGATCATCACCGTCTCGAACCAGAAGGGTGGCGTCGGCAAGACGACATCGACGGTCAACCTCGCAGCGGGACTCGCCCACGGTGGCGCTCGAGTGCTCGTGATCGACCTTGACCCGCAGGGCAATGCGTCGACCGCACTCGGCGTCGATCACCAGGCCGAGGTCGCGAGCATCTACGACGTCATCGTCGATGAGGCACCGATGGCCGACACTGTCCAGGCCTCCCCCGAGTCGGACACGCTCTGGTGCGTGCCGGCAACGATCCACCTCGCCGGTGCAGAGATCGAGCTCGTCTCCCTCGTTGCACGTGAGCAACGCCTGCGGACCGCGCTCGACATGTACCTGCAATCGCTCGACGAGCCGTACCACTACGTCTTCATCGACTGCCCGCCGTCGCTCGGTCTGCTGACGATCAACGCGTTCGTCGCGGCACAAGAGGTCCTGATCCCGATCCAGTGCGAGTACTACGCGCTCGAAGGGCTGAGCCAGCTCCTGCGGAACATCGAGCTGATCGAGCGCCACCTCAATCCGAACCTCCGGGTGTCCACGATCCTCCTCACGATGTACGACAGCCGCACGAACTTGGCGAACCAGGTGGCGAACGACGTCCGGGAGCACTTCGGTGACCAGGTACTCAAGGCGATGATCCCCCGCTCCGTCCGAGTGAGCGAGGCACCCAGCTACGGTCAGAGCGTCGTCGCGTACGACGTGAACTCCACCGGGTCGCTGTCCTACCTGGAAGCGGCCGCCGAGATCGCAGCACGAGGAGCAAAGCACTGATGGCACCGAAGCGAACCGGGCTCGGCCGAGGCATCGGCGCCCTGATCCCCACGGCGACGGACCAGCAGGACCGTCCCGTGGATGTGTTCTTCCCGACCGGGGGTTCCCCCGCCTCCGCGCCGACGGCGGACGATCTCGTGGCAGTGCCGGGCGCCCGTCTGGCGAACCTCAACCCGCTCGACGTGATCCCCAACGCGCAGCAGCCGCGGAAGGAGTTCCGCGAAGAGGAGCTCCAGGAGCTCGTTCACTCCATCCGCGAGATCGGCGTCCTACAGCCCATCGTCGTGCGTCCCATCGCTGGCGCCACTGGGACGGACCCGCAGTACGAGCTCATCATGGGTGAGCGTCGTCTGCGAGCCACCAAGGAACTCGGGCTGAGCACGATCCCTGCGATCGTGAAGGACACCCCTGACGACGCGATGCTCCGGGATGCACTGCTCGAGAACCTCCACCGGGCACAGCTCAACCCCCTCGAAGAAGCGTCTGCCTACCAGCAGCTCCTCGCGGACTTCGGCATCACGCAGGAGCAGCTCGGTCAGCGCATCGGTCGGTCTCGACCGCAGATCACCAACACCATCCGGCTCCTGCGCCTCCCCTCCCCCGTCCAGCGCCGAGTGGCCGCAGGTGTCCTCTCTGCCGGGCACGCCCGCGCCATCCTCGCTGCGCCTGACGCAGAGGCGATGGAGTACCTGGCAGAGAAGATCGTCAACGAAGACCTCTCGGTCCGGGCGGCTGAGGCGATTGCGCAGCAACTCGCCTCGAAGACCCCGCAGACGAAGCCGAAGCCCGAGCCGTCGAAGCGTCAGGCGCACTTCGACGACCTCGCAGAGCGGCTCGGTGACCGGTTGAACACCCGGGTGAAGATCGCGGTCGGAGCCCGGAAGAGCTCGGTCACCATCGACTTCGCGAACGGTGACGATCTCAACCGGATCCTCGCCGAGCTCGGCGTGCGGGACCTCGAGGGCTGAAGCAGGCCGTACGCGGCGCTGTGAGACGCTGTGAGCCTCTGGGACGCCCGAGCCGGGGTCCACGGACGCGCGACTCCTGCGGCACGCTCTGGCGGCAACGCAGCGCTCCGCACGATGCTGCGCCGTTGGCGGACGCGATCGGCCTCAGCTGAGATGGTGGTGTGGTGACCACCAGCGGCTCGCCCTTCACGCCAGCGATCCGGGGAACGTTCTTCCGCGCCGTGGATCCGAGGTTCCGAGAGTTCGCGATCGCGGGATCGCGCTCCGTGGGCCGGTATTCCAGGGCCGATGAGCCGACGTTGTACCGCAGTGCGTCGGTCGAAGGAGTCGAAGCTGCGATGGTCGCGCACAGGGACGTCCGTGCGGAGACGTTGGAGATCGTCGCGATCGATGTCGACGCTGCACGAATCGTCGACCTGCGTGATCCAGGCACGCTCGATTCGATCGGCATCGACCTGCAGGACGCTGTTGCTCCATGGCAGGACATCGCCGCCGCCGGTGGGTCGCCCGGTTCGTGGCAGGTGCGCGATCGCTTGCTCGAGATCGGCGCCCACGGACTCATCGATCCGTCTCGGACGAGCCCCGGCCTGTGGCACTTGGTGCTGTTCCGGTGGAACGAGGACGACGCGCCGACCGTTGTGATCCGTCGATGAGATCGGCCGGACGAGCAGTGCGACGTTCCACGTGGAACATCGAAGCCCGTCAATCACGCCAGCGTGGTCCCGAGCGCGCGGTGTTCCACGTGGAACATCGCGCGACACTGATCAGGCGCGGTGGTCCCGGATGGCCTGCTCGGCGAGCTCGGCGTAGGTCCAACCGAGGTCGAAGCCCGACGCCGAGAGCGCTTGCGGCAGCAAAGACGTCTCCGTGAGCCCGGGGAGTACGTTGGCCTCGAGGAACCACGGTGTTCCGGCGCCGTCGATGATCAGGTCGACGCGCGACAGGTGACGGAGTCCCAAGGCCGTGTGCGCGGCGACTGCGGCTTCTGCCGCTGCCGCCGCGAACTCGTCTGACAGCCGCGCCGGCGTGTAGAAGGTCGTCTCCCCCGCGTTGTAGCGAGCCTCGAAGCCGTAGATACCGTTGCGGGGCACGATCTCGACGGCGGAGAGGGCGACCGGGCCGTCGCCGGTGTCGATGATCCCCACGGCCACCTCGGTCCCGCGGATGAGCTGCTCGACCACGACGTCGTCGCAGTACGTGTAGGCAGTGACCATGGCGCGTGGCAGGTCGTTGACGTCGTCGACGAGGGTCACGCCCTGGGCGCTCCCGCCACGTGCGGGCTTCACGGCAAGTGGCACCGGGTGCTCGGTGGCGATCGACTCGAGGACGCCGACGGCGCCGAGCTCACGGAAGACGTCGTGGGACAGCGTCACCGAACGAGGGGTCCGCACGCCGGCGCGGGCGACCAGTGCGGACCCCGTGGGCTTGTCCCATGCCAGCCGAGCCGAGGTCGAACGCGAGCCGACGAACGGGATGTCGACGGCCTCCAGGATGCCCCGCAGGGCCCCGTCTTCACCGGAGGCGCCGTGCAGCGCCGGCCACACGACGTCCGGGCGGGACTCCGCGAGGGCGGGCAACAGGAGCGCGTCGGCGTCGCGGAGATCGACCTGCCAGCCGTAGCCGGTCAGTGAGTCGGCGACCCGCCGACCGGATCGCAGGGAGACGTCCCGCTCGTGCGAGATGCCTCCGGCGACGACGACGACGTGACGACGGGTGAGCTCGGCCATGCGGGGTCCTCCGGTGTGGAACTGCGGTGCTGTGCGATCAGCGTCGCGCAAAAGTGCTGATCAGGATATGTTCGGCGGCGGTCCACTGACGGACGATGTCGCTCGCACCACCGTGTTGGGGCGTGGGGTCGGCCCGAAGGTCTCGATGAGTTCGAGCTCGTCGTTGACGACGTTCGCCAACCGCTTGACGCCGACGCGGATCTGCTCCGGCGTCGGGTAGCAGAACGACAGGCGGATGTGTCCACCGCCACGTCCGTCGGCGTAGAACGCCGTCCCCGGTGTGTAAGCGACGAGCTCCTTGACGGCACGCGGCAGCATGCCCTTGGAGTCGAGCGACCCCGGCAGCGTCAGCCAGACGAAGAAACCACCGTTCGGCTTGGTCCAGGACAGGTCGGGCAGGAACTCCCCCAACGCGGACAGCATGGCGTCACGTCGCTCGGCGTAGATGCCCCGGAAGGTGTCGACCTGACCCTTCCAGTCCGCGGCGTCGAGGTAGGCGTTCACGACGTACTGGCCGAAGGAGTTCGGCGCGAGGACGGCCGACTCGTTGGCGAGCACGAGCTTCTCGCGGATCGCGTGCGGCGCGAGTGCCCAGCCGACGCGGAACCCGGGCGCGAGCGTCTTGGAGAAGGAGCCGAGGTACACGACGCCCTCTTCGTCGATCGAGCGGATGGCCTGGGGTGCCGGCTCGTCGAACCAGAGGAGTCCGTAGGGGTTGTCCTCGAGCACGAGGATGTTGTTCGACCGGCAGATGTCGAGCACCTCGATGCGTCGCTCTCGGCTCATCGTGACGCCGGCCGGGTTGTGGAAGTTCGGGATCGTGTAGAGGAACTTGATCCGCTTGCCCTGGGTGCGGAGGTTCGCGATCGCCTCACGCAGCGCCTCGGGGACCAACCCGAGCTCGTCGGTCGTCACGTGCACCGTCTCGGCCTGGTACGACCGGAAGACACCGATCGCACCGACGTAGGACGGCGACTCGGCGAGCACGACGTCGCCCGGATCGATGAACAGCCGCGTGACGAGGTCGAGCGCGTGCTGTGAGCCCGTGGTGACCACGACGTCCTCGGCGCTGGCACGGATGCCCTCGAGGCTCATGACGTCCACGATGTGCTCGCGGAGGGAACGCAGGCCCTGTCCCCCGCCGTACTGGAGCGCCATGGCGGCGTGCTCGTTCATGACACGGTCCAGAGAGCCCGTGACGAGCTCCCTGGGGAGCGCGGAGACGAACGGCATGCCGCCGGCCAGCGAGACGACTTCGGGGCGCGAGGCGACGGCGAACAGGGCTCGGACCTCGGAGGCGCTCAGCCCGGCGGTGCGCTGGGCGTAGGAGTCGTACCAGGGGTCGAGGCTGTTGCCGTTCGTCATCGAGTGCTCCGTTCAGTGGGACATTCCCGCCACACTACGACATCGGCCCGGGGAACCCGGGTTCCGCGACGGGGCCGATCGGCATCCGGTGGCTCCGGACGAGAACGGCCCCGCTCTCCGGGGAGAGCGGGGCCGTTCGTGCGGGGCGACCTACGCGAGGAACTCGGCGAGGTCGGCCTCGAGCGCGGGCTTCGGCTTGGCGCCGATGACGGTCTTGACGACCTCGCCACCCTTGAAGACCTTCATCGCCGGGATCGACGTGATCTGGTAGTTCATGGCCGACTGGGGGTTGTCGTCCACGTTGAGCTTCACGATCTCGATCTTGCCGGCGTGCTCTTCGGCGATCTGGTCGAGGATCGGCGAGACGGCGCGACACGGGCCACACCACTCGGCCCAGAAGTCGACGAGGATCGTCTTGTCGGACTTGAGGACCTCGTCCGAGAAGGTGGCGTCGGTGACAGCCTTGGCGTTGGACATGTGTGCTCCTTCGAGAAGTCGTTCAGGGGGTACAACGGCGATGCCGTCGTGGTATTCCGAGACTGCTCAGGCCCGGGAGGCGATGACGTCGACCATGGCGGGTTCGGTCGGACCGACACCCTCGGCCTCGTTCGTCAGTTCGTCGTCGAGCTCGGCGAGGTACTTCTCGGCGTCGAGCGCGGCGACCGTACCCGAACCGGCGGCCGTGATGGCCTGGCGGTAGGTCGGGTCGATGACGTCACCGGCGGCGAAGACACCCGGCAGGTTGGTCTTCGACGAGCGGCCCTGGACAGCGATCGTGCCCTCGGGCGCGATGTCGATCTGGCCGTGGATCAGGTGCGTGCGCGGGTCGTTGCCGATCGCGATGAACAGGCCGTCCAGTGCGAGCTCGGACTCCTCACCCGTCACGGTGTCCGTGAGGGTGACGCCCTCGACCGCGGAGTCACCCGTGATGCCGGTGACCGCCTTGTTCCACGCGAACTCGATCTTCGGGTCGTTCATCGCGCGGTCCTGCATGATCTTCGACGCACGCAGCGAGTCCTTGCGGTGGATGACCGTCACCTTGTCGGCGAAGCGGGTGAGGAACGTCGCCTCTTCCATCGCGGAGTCGCCACCGCCGACGACAGCGATGTTCTTCTGGCGGAAGAAGAAGCCGTCGCAGGTCGCGCACCACGAGACACCGTGGCCGGACAGGCGCTCTTCGTCGGGGAGACCGAGGTGGCGGTACGCCGAGCCGGTGGCGTAGATGACCGCGAGGGCCTCGTACGTCTCGCCCGAGCCGACGGTGACCTTCTTGACCTTGCCGGTCAGGTCGACGGAGACGGCGTCGTCGTACAGGACCTCGGCACCGAACTTCTCGGCCTGCTCCTGCATCTTGATCATGAGGTCGGGGCCCTGGATCCCCTCGGGGAAGCCGGGGAAGTTCTCGACCTCGGTCGTCTTGGTGAGTTCACCGCCCGTCTCGACACTGGAGGCGACGATGAGCGGCTTGAGCTCTGCGCGCGCTGCGTAGATGCCGGCGGTGAACCCGGCCGGACCGGAACCGATGATGATGAGCTGGCGCATGCCTGATTGCCCTTCCGTTGCGTCTGACCGGGTCAACCCATCGTACCGGCGTGGCATTCCGCACGACCCGTGAGCGTGCGGTGCTCGGCTGGGATCAGCGGCCGAGCTTGCTGCGGAGCATCCGGACGGCGTTGCCGATCTCGCCGTTCTTCGCGACGACCAGGGCTCCGAAGTACACGGCGACCATCGCGGCGCCGGTCAGGACGATCGTGATGAGGGCCCCGGTGCGGTCGGACATCGCGAACCCGGACTCCGAGAAGGCACCGAAGAAGTTCACGACGAGGAGCCCGACGACGCCGGAGATCAGCGCCGCGATGACGAACTGGACGTGCGACCGGGTGATCACCGGCCCCTCGATGTGCCCCAGCCGCTTGCGGACGACCACGAGCGCGACGATCGTCTGCGCCGATCCGGCGATCGTGGTGCAGGCGGCGACACCGATGCCGATGACCGAGGTCGGGAACGTCGAGACCGCCAGGGCCCCGATGACGAAGAGCACCGACTGGATGCACTGCATGACGAACGGGGTGCGGTGGTCGTGCATCGCCCAGAAGACGCGCTGGATGACGAACAGCATGCTGAACAGGACGAGACCCGGCATGTAGGCGACGAGCACGGCACCGACCTGCAGGGCACTCTCGAACGTGCCCTCGTACAGGCGGCCGAACGGGACCGCGACGACGATCAGTGCCACCGAGGCGAAGACGGTGAACAGCCCGACGATGCGCAGGGACAGCGACAGGTTGCGGCGGACCGCGTCGAGGTCACCGCGCTCGGCGTCGTGGCTCATCCGGGTGAAGTACGCCGTCGCGATGGACACCGTGATGATCGAGTGCGGGAGCATGAAGATCAGCCAGGCGTTTCCGAGCACGGCGTTGCCCGGACCGTCGTCCCGTCCGAGCCACGCGACCTGCGACTGCACGATGCCGGCGATCTGGGTGACGAGGATCATCGCGAAGAGCCAGCCGGCAGCGGTCCCCGTGGACTTGAGGCCCACGCCGCGCCACCGGAAGTCGGGGCGGAACGACAGGCCGGCGCGCTTCCAGAAGAACGGCAGGAACGCTGCCTGGGCGAAGACACCGAGCGATGCGCTGCCGGCCAGGAGTGCGATCTTCGCCGGCGTCCACTGGTCGAGCTGGCTGCCGCTGGTGCCGTACAGGGCGATGAACACGACGAGGCCGCCGATGGCGATGACGTTGTTGAGCAGCGGCGCCCACGTGAACGGCCCGAAGACCTGCTTCGCGTTGAGGACCTCGCCGAGCAGCGAGTACATCGCGTAGAAGAGGATCTGCGGCAGGCACCAGAACGCGAAGGCGACGGCGAGGTCGGTCGCCTCGGGCCCGGAGCCGACCGATGAGCTCGTGTAGAACCGGACCAGCAACGGTGCGAACACCGTCGCCACGATCGCGATGACGACGAACACGGATCCACCGAGCGTCACGATCTTGTTGACGTACGCCTGGCCGCCGTCCGTGCCGGTCTTCATCGCGCGGACGATCTGCGGGATGAGCACGGCGGACAGCAGACCGCCGGCGATGAGCGCGTAGATGTTGTTCGGCAGCTGGTTCGCGACCGCGAAGGCGTTGGCCGAGGGGCTCGCGTTCTGCCCGATCGCGTACGCGAGCACGAACGTCTTCGCGAAGCCGAGGATCCGGCTCACCATCGTGCCCGCTGCGAGCATCGCGCTCGCCCGGCCGAGACTGCGCTCGGCGACCGGCTCGGCGTCGACGTCGGGCTGGGGCTGGCTGGCGCTGATGGTCGGCTCCTCGGCGTCGCGGTCGTCCGCGACGGTGGTGCGTGCGCCGTCGGACGGGAGGCGCGGCTCGGCCCCGGCGCGCGCGATGGCGTCCTGCAGGGGGCCGTGGTCCACCGCCGCGGCCGGCGCCGTGGTCGACGTGGCGGCCGGCGTTCCTGCGGCCGCAGCGGCCGTGGACGCGGCCACGCTGGGTGCGGTGGCTGCTCCGGAGGGGTGATCCGTGCCTCCAGGCCGGGTCGTCGTCGCCTGCGCGCCCCCGACCGTCGGCTGGACCGCCAGGGGGCGGTTCGGGTCGTCGTCATCCTCGTCGTCGAGTTCGCCGTTGCGGCGCCGGATGCGCTTGCGGATGCTGCGGAAGATGCCGAAGCCGAAGATGCCGATCAGGGCGATCGCAGCGACCGCGGTGATGACGGTCTCCCACTGCGCCTGCACGTTGAGCTCGACCGTGGCGGGCTGGGCGACGGCGACACCGGTCGGACTCGAGAGCGACATCGTCAGTTCGACCGTGCCGTTCGCGACCGACTGCACCGGGACGGTGGCACGGGTGGAGGAGTCCGGCTGGATCTCGACGACGATGTCGTTCCGGACGACCCGGAGCGCCGAGTTGGACGGCTGCACGGACAGGTGCACCGTGACCGGGTAGTCGGAGCTGTTCCGGATGGACACCGGCAGCGACGACCGGTCGCCGAGCAGGGTGAGACTGCTCGAGTCGACGATGCCGACCTCGGTCGTGCTCTTCGCCCACGCGGCCGCTCGGGCCTCCACCGCGGCTGCGAGACCCTGGTCGTCATCGCGCCAGGCGTTCGAGGCGAGGGCGAGCAGGCGGAGCCGTGCCGGGGCCGTCAGCTGGTTCGGGTCGCCGAGGATCGTCGCGAACGCGGTGAGGCCCTGCTCCCCCCGCACGAGCTTCTGGAGCTGGTCGATGCGGGATTCGCCGGTGGACGCGCTGGCGAGCGTCAGTGACCCGGGTGTGGCGTCCGAGGCGGTGGAGAGGTCGGCGGGAGCGACCCACGGCGTGCCTTCGAGCGCGTCCAGCGCCTGGCTGAGCCGCGTGGAGTCGGACGGCCACTCGCGACCCAGGGTGAGCAGGATCGGGCCCGTCGCCGAGCCTTCACGGGCCGAGGTGGCCAGTGTCGCGGTGAGCTCGGACATCGTCGACGACCAGCTCTGGCGGTCGGGGGCGGTCGCTGCGCGGCGGAGCATCGACGACATCGACTGGTCGGAGACGAGCACGTGGTC
Source organism: Curtobacterium sp. Arg-1 (assembly GCF_025643395.1). Lineage (NCBI taxonomy): Bacteria > Bacillati > Actinomycetota > Actinomycetes > Micrococcales > Microbacteriaceae > Curtobacterium > Curtobacterium sp. Arg-1. Next base: position 3,672,033 of record NZ_CP095731.1, on the reverse strand, counting down.
GCCGCCGATCTTCTCGGACGCGGCGATCGTGGTGTCCGCGCCGGCCGAGGTGTTGCCGCTCGAGACGATGGTGGTCTTCGTGCCGGCTCGCCGGAGTGCGGGGAGGTCGTCGGAGGACACCGTGCCGTCGGTCGGCCAGGCGATCGGGTCCATCGAGTAGGGGAAGTCGAGCAGGGACTCCGTGGTGGGCAGGGTCTCCTGCGCCTGGTCGGTCCCCGGGTCGGTCGTGGCGTCGTCCGGGGCCTGGGCGGGCGCCGGTGACGAGGTCTGCCCCGGGGTGGCGCTCGGCGTCGGCGCCGGGGTCTCGGCGCCGGGGAAGTTCTCGGCCTTGACGGACTCGTCGAGGGAGATCGGCGACAGGATGCCGTCGGACCCGGCCTGCCGGAGCCCGGTCACGTCTGCGTCGGCGTATGGCAACGCGAAGGTCTCGTTGCGCATGGCCTGCAGGCGTTGGAGCCAGCTGACCGCGCTCGAGGGGGCGTTCTCGCCGAGGATCCGGATCGAGGCGATGATCCGCGGGTCGACGGCCACGGCGACGTTGTGGTCTTCGGCCGCGTCGAGCTGCTGCGTGAGGGTGCCGTCCACCGAGGTCGCGGCGGCCAGCACCGGGGCGGTGAGGATGCCGTCGGTGGACTTCGGCACCGTGACGGGCATCGCGACGGACACGCTGACCGGAGCCTGCTCGAAGTCCGGGTACCAGGTGATCGCGGACCGGTCGACGGCGAAGGCGTCACCCGCCGTGTACTCCGCCGCGATGCGCCGGGCACCGAACGACGAGTACCCGCCGAGTGCCACGTTGCCGGAGACGATGTCGACCGAGTCGATCGTGACCGAACGGTGCGCCGGGACCGCCGGGATGTCCACGGAGTCCATCGGGGCGCCGAGGTAACCGGTTGTGGTGGTGTCGTTGAGCCAGCTCGCCAGGACGTCCCGGGTGCTCACCGAGCGGAAGATGTCGAACTCCGCGGTGCCCGCCGGCAGGGCTGCGTCGGTGTCGTTCGTGACGGTGACCGACAGGGTGAGGTCCTGGTCGCGCTGGACGATCCCCCGGTTCGCGGGGGCGATCGAGATGGTCGCCTTCCCCGCGTCGGCGGCGGCCGGGTCGGCGACGTGGCTCTTCGGTGCGGAGACCGTGGCGGCCGAGGCGTGGTCGGTGGTGACGGGCGCGACGACCAGGCCGAGCGCGACGAGGGTCGACGCGGCTGCGGCGAGCGTGGTGCGGAGCATCTGCATACGGGGAGCGGGCCACGGGGTCGGTTCGGGCCGAGCACGAGTGTATGAGGCGCGACCATGAACAGGACCCGTGCGCGCGCGGCTTGTGGAGAACTCGGGGCCTCGATCTGGGAGGATGAGCACCGTCATGCAGTCCGTTGCCCAGGCCGTCGAACGACTCGACGCACTCGCCACCACCGAGCCCGTCGACCTCCTCGCTCGGGCCTTCGCCGACGCCGGACACGAACTCGCCCTGGTCGGCGGGCCCGTCCGTGACGCGTTCCTCGGCCGTCCGGTGACCGACCTCGACTTCACGACCGACGCCCGGCCCGACGACATCCTGCGGATCGTCGAACCCATCGCGAGCGCCACGTGGGACGTCGGCCGCCAGTTCGGCACCATCGCCGCACGGGTCGCCGGCGAGCAGGTCGAGATCACCACGTACCGCAGCGACGTCTACGACGGCGAGACCCGCAAGCCCGAGGTCGCGTTCGGCGACACCATCGAGGACGACCTGCTCCGTCGCGACTTCACGGTGAACGCCATGGCGCTGCGGCTGCCGGCCCGCGAACTCGTCGACGTGCACGGCGGTGTCGAGGACCTGCTCGCCGCCCGGCTCCGGACGCCGCAGACCGCGGTCGTCTCGTTCCGCGACGACCCCCTGCGGATGATGCGCGCGGCCCGGTTCACGTCCCAGCTCGGGTTCACCGTCGACGACGACGTGCGTGCCGCGATGCAGGAGCTCGTCGCGTCGATCGACATCGTGTCCGCCGAGCGCGTGCGCGACGAGCTCGTCAAGCTCCTCAACACCAGCGACCCCGTCCCCGGCATCCGGCTGCTCGTCGACACCGGCCTCGCCGAGCGGTTCCTGCCGGAGCTGCCCGAGATGCGGCTCGAGGTCGACGAGCACCACCACCACAAGGACGTCTACGAGCACTCGCTCACCGTGCTCGAGCAGGCCATCGGGTACGAGGCCGAACGGCACGCCGGCGATCCCCCGGACACCGTGCTCCGGCTCGCGGCGCTGCTGCACGACATCGGCAAGCCCGCGACGCGCAAGCTCGAGCCCGGCGGCGCCGTGAGCTTCCACCACCACGACCTGGTCGGCTCGAAGATGGCGAAGAAGCGACTCCGTGCGCTCCGCTTCGACAACGACACCATCGCCGCGGTGTCCCGGCTGATCGAGCTGCACCTGCGCTTCTTCGGGTACACCGAGGGCGCCTGGACCGACTCGGCCGTCCGCCGCTACGTCCGCGACGCCGGGGACCAGCTCGAGCGACTGCACGAGCTCACCCGCTCGGACGTGACCACCCGCAACCGCCGCAAGGCCGACCGGCTGGCGTTCGCGTACGACGACCTGGAGGAACGCATCCGGGTGCTGTCGGAACAAGAGGAACTCGAGTCGATCCGTCCGGACCTGACCGGCGACGACATCATGCGCATCCTCGACATCCCGCCGGGGCGTGCCGTGGGCGAGGCCTACCGGTTCCTGCTCGAGGCCCGGATGGACGAAGGACCCCTCGGCGAGGAGACCGCCGAGGAGCGCCTGCGCGCGTGGTGGGCCGCCCGGGGCGAGACCGGCGGCACCGGCGCCACCGGCACCTGAGACGCGACCGCCTGACGGGCGGAACCGTTCTCCACAGGCCGGTGGCGCGCCTCCAGGCAGTCCGGTAGGCTACGCAGGTTGCCCCACGCGCACCTGCGTGGTCTGGGGCACATGCATCAACCCTCCTGCCCCGGGAACCGCCCGGGGCCGCTGAGACCAGAGGAGGTGGGTTCCGCATGCACCAGTACGAACTGATGGCGATCCTCGACCCCGAGATCGATGAGCGCACCGTCGCTCCCAGCCTGGACAAGTTCCTGGCCGTGATCCGCAACGCGGGTGGCACCGTCGACAACGTGGACGTCTGGGGCCGTCGCCGGCTCGCGTACGAGATCGCGAAGAAGTCCGAGGGCATCTACGCCGTCGTCGACTTCACGTCGTCGCCCGAGGCCGCCAAGGAGCTCGACCGTCAGCTCGGTCTCTCCGAGGCCGTGCTCCGCACGAAGGTCCTCCGCGCTGAAGAGGGCATCGCGCAGGTCGCCGCCCAGAAGCAGCGTGACGAGGCACGGGCGGCCCGCAAGGCCGCCAACGCCTCCCAGGCCGCAACCGCGACCGCGAGCGCCGAGTAACCCGTGGCCGGCGAAACCGTCATCACGGTGGTGGGCAACCTCACCGCGGACCCCGAGCTGCGCTACACGCAGAACGGGCTCGCCGTGGCGAACTTCACCATCGCGTCGACCCCTCGCACGTTCGACCGTCAGGCGAACGAGTGGAAGGACGGCGACGCGCTGTTCCTCCGTGCGAGTGTGTGGCGCGAGTTCGCCGAGCACGTGGCGGGGTCGCTGACCAAGGGCTCGCGCGTCATCGCGCAGGGTCGTCTGCGTCAGCGTTCCTACCAGGACCGTGAGGGCCAGCAGCGCACGAGCATCGAGCTCGAGGTCGACGAGATCGGCCCGTCGCTCCGCTACGCGACCGCACAGATCACCCGCGCAGCGGGTGGCAGTGGCGGCGGTCGTGGCCAGGTCGGCGGCGGCGGCAACGCCCCCGCGGGCAACGGCGGCGGCAACTGGAACAACAACGGTGGCGCTCAGTCGGACGCGCCCTGGTCTCCCCAGGGCGGCCAGCAGGGTGGCGGCAACGCACAGTCGAACGACGTGTGGAGCACCCCCGGCGGCAACTTCGACGACGAGACCCCGTTCTGATCGGAGCACGCAGCGCCGCCTGACAGCGGCAACTGCGAGTTCCGGACTGACCCTCCCGGTTCCGACGGACACACAACTTTTCTTCTAAGGACAAATCACTATGGCTGGAAAGAGCACCGGCGACCGCCGGAAGCCTCGCGGCAAGGGCGGCAAGAACGCTGCTCCCGCGAAGTCGATCAAGGTCGGCGTCATCGACTACAAGGACGTTGCGACCCTTCGCAAGTTCATCTCGGAGCGTGGAAAGATCCGCGCCCGTCGCATCACCGGCGTCTCCGTCCAGGAGCAGCGCCTCATCGCCCGTGCCGTGAAGAACGCCCGTGAGATGGCGCTCCTCCCCTACGCCGGCTCCGGCCGCTGATCGGAGGTCGACACATGTCGAAGCTCATCCTCACCCACGAGGTCTCCGGCCTCGGTTCCGCTGGTGACGTCGTCGACGTCAAGAACGGCTACGCCCGCAACTACCTCATCCCCCAGGGCTTCGCTGTCGCGTGGTCCAAGGGCGGCGAGAAGCAGGTCGAGTCGATCCGTGCCGCGCGTACCGCGCGCGAGCTCGCCACCATCGAAGAGGCACAGGACCTCAAGATGAAGCTCGAGAACGCGACCATCACCCTGTCGGTCAAGGCCGGCAAGGACGGTCGTCTGTTCGGCTCCGTCCGTCCGGGCGACGTCGCTGACGCCGTCCAGGCGCAGGGCGTCGGCTCGCTCGACAAGCGCAAGGTCGAGGTCCCCGCGACCATCAAGACCGTCGGTGACCACGAGGCCACCGTGCGCCTGCGCGAGGACATCACTGCCGTGATCTCGCTCCAGGTCGTCGCTGCCAAGTAGCACTGACGTTCCGCTCCACGACGGGCGGGTCTCCTCCGGGAGGCCCGCCCGTCGTTGCGTTCCAGGGGCGGTCGCGCGGCTTGTCGTACGGCTGTCGCCGAGACGGTCACCGGCCTGGAGGCGCGGGTCGACTCGGCTGGCAGGTTACGTTGCAGGCGGGGTCAGGCTGGCTGGGAGCGGGCCGAGAACTCTTCCCACAGGAGGGGTGCTTGTCAAGTCGTTTTACACAGTGGAAACGTGTCAAATCGGAACCTTCAACGGGTAGTTGAACCCCGCTTTTCCACACACCGTGTGCAACACAAAAGCCCAGGTCAATCGGTCGAAAGTGTGTTCGTACGGGCATTTTTCCACAGGCTCCTCCACAGTTGTCCACACAGCAGTCCGGCGTGTTCCGCAACCTCTCCACAGAGTTATCCACAGGGCCGTTTGTTGGGGATAACTCTCGGGCCGTACGTTGGGCCAGCGACTCGGGGATGTCGGTCGCCGGGGGTAGAAACAGGGGTGCGGGTTCCGGCCGGTGGGTGCTGACCCGCCGCTTCCGGTCCGTGTCGTCAACAGAGGAGAGCGTGTGTCGATCGCACATCTTGAGCCCGCACCGCAGGACTACGCGGAGCGCGGCATGGAACGCACCCCGCCGCACGACATGCTCGCGGAGCAGTCGACCATCGGCGGCATGCTCCTGTCGAAGGACGCCGTCGCCGACGTCATCGAGACCGCACGCGGCGTGGACTTCTACGTCCCCAAGCACGAGGTCATCTTCGACGCGATCCTGTCGCTCTACTCGCACGGTGAACCCACCGACGTCATCGCCGTCACCGACGAGCTGACCAAGACCGGCCTGCTGTCCCGTGCCGGCGGGGCCGAGTACCTGCACAGCGTCACGAGCATGGTGCCGACCGCCGCGAACGCCGGCTACTACGCCGGCATCGTCGCCGAGAAGGCCGTGCTCCGTCGGCTGGTCGACGCCGGCACCCGCATCGTCCAGATGGGCTACGCGTCGGAAGGTGAGGTCACCGACCTCGTCAACAGCGCCCAGGCCGAGGTCTACAACGTCGCCGGTGGCGTGCAGACCGAGGACTACGTCCCGCTGACCGACGCCATCTCCGCCGCCCTCGACGAGATCGAGGCCGCCAAGGGCCGCGACGGCCAGATGACCGGCGTGCCGACCGGGTTCGCGCAGCTCGACGGCCTGACGAACGGCTTCCACCCCGGACAGCTCATCATCGTCGCCGCCCGCCCTGCGCTGGGCAAGTCGACGCTCGCGCTCGACCTGTGCCGCGCCGCCGCGATCAAGCACGACCAGACCGCCGCGTTCTTCTCGCTCGAGATGGGCCGCGCCGAGATCGCCATGCGTCTGCTCTCCGCCGAGACCAGCGTGCCGCTGCAGAACATGCGCAAGGGCACCGTGGACTCCCGCGACTGGACCACCATCGCGCAGACCCGCGGTCGCATCAACGACGCCCCGTTCTTCATCGACGACTCCCCCAACATGACGCTCGTCGAGATCCGCGCCAAGTGCCGTCGACTCAAGCAGCAGCACAACCTGAAGCTCGTGGTCATCGACTACCTGCAGCTGATGACCTCGGGCAAGAAGGTCGAGAGCCGCCAGCAAGAGGTCTCCGAGTTCTCGCGTGCCCTGAAGCTGATGGCCAAGGAGCTCCAGGTGCCCGTCATCGCCCTGTCACAGCTGAACCGTGGGCCCGAGCAGCGTGCCGACAAGAAGCCCGCGATCTCCGACCTGCGTGAGTCCGGCTCCATCGAGCAGGACGCCGACATGGTCATCCTGCTGCACCGGGAGTCGGCGTACGAGAAGGACAACCCACGTCAGGGTGAGGCGGACCTGATCGTGGCGAAGCACCGTAACGGGCCGACGGACACCATCACCGTGGCGTTCCACGGGATGTTCTCGCGGTTCGTCGACATGCCGCAGTAGGCGCCTGTCGTCGCGCACACAATTTGTCTCCTTCGCGCACAACTTGTCGCCGTTCAGCGCGGGCGGGGTCACCCTGGTCATCCGCGCGAGCCCTAGGCCTGTCAACTCGCGCGAAGCGTCCGTATGACGCACCTTCACTGCGAGGGACCGCGGACCACCTATGTGAGACGGAGTCTCGCGGCAGCCAGCGCGAGGATGGGGATCTCAGCGATGCAGCGACTTCGGTCGCGGGAACTGACTCCGCGTTCGGTGCGAGCAGCTGAGTCCGGCAGCCGATCGGCTATTGAGGCGCAAGGCTGCGCCTGTAGTAGACAAGCGACTCGTCACGGTCGATCTCAAGGAACCCGTTCTTGATTAGGACCCGTTGCGACTCGATGTTCTCGAGGTCGGTGTCGGCGACGGCGAAGCGAGCCCCCCACGACGACGCACTCTCGAGCGCCAACCGAACCGCTTCGGTTGCAAGACCTACCCCTCGTGCCGACGGGACGAGACCGTAACCGAACTCCACCTGGTCCGTCGTATCTGGCGGACCGAAGAAGCCGAAGCCTCCGACTGCTCTCCCATCCTCAGTTCGCCGGAGCAGGTACATCGTGAACGGTGTGTTCGTCGGTTCTGCAGCCGCGAGGGATTTCAGCGGGTTGAGCTCATCGTCCAAGGGATACTCACGGTGCCAGTCGTCCCCAGGCAGCTCCTCCCGCTCGATGATTCGCCGAGCGAGGTCGGGAGAGATCGGCTCCAGCGATAGACGAGCACTTCGAAGAATCATCTGCCGATCATCCCATCGCGTCCGTTTGGTGATCAGTCACCGAACCTGACTCTTGAGAGGATGACGGGGTGCGCACTTCTCCGTGGCCCGCTCAGAGCGGGGCTCTCCTCCTCCGCGATCCTCGGCCCGAGGACGCAGACCAGCTCGTCGCCCTGCGGAACAACCCGGTCGTCAACCGGTTCATGCTCCGCACTCATGTCAATCCGGACGCCTACGCCCAAGAGTGGGCCAGCATTCCCGACAGCGACACCGACTTCTCCTGCATCGCGGAGCTGGACGGCCAGCTCGCCGGGCTGGGCTTCCTCGACGTCGTAGACGGCCTGGGACAGCCGGGGATGCCGCTGGCGACGCAAGGCGTCATCGGTTACATGCTGCAACCCGACCTCGCCGGACAGGGACTGGGAACAGACCTGGCACGCGGTCTCCTGACCGCGGCGTTCGACGTGCTCCGGCTCAGACGCGTCACCGCGAGCTGTAACGCTGACAACATAGCCTCCGCCCGCGTACTCGAGAAGAACGGCATGCGACGTGAGCAGCACGGCGTCGAGGACTCCTGGCACGCTGACTTGGGCTGGGTCGACGGCTACCAGTACGCCATGCTCGATCGCGAGTGGACCGCCGCTCGGACCGTCCGATAGCCGATCCGCTATCGGACACCAGCCGGCCGGTCGACAGGTCGTCCTTTGAATGGGCTGTACGAGCGGACTCTGATGTGTGGTCGACTGGGCGCAAACCAGGGGGCACCATGCAACAACCACGTAGGCGAATCGCTTTGCGCGCCGTCCTCCTGGCAGCGATCCCGCTGGTGCTCATGTCCGCGATCGGTGCTTTCCTCCTCCACGACGGACAGGCCGAGGACGGTCGCAGCACCTTCACGGTCGGCGTAATCATTGCAGCTGTGTCCGCGTCGTCCGTCATCTACCAGGTGGACCGTTGGTCCCTCATGCGGCAGTCGCTCACGCACCTCACCATGATGCTCGTCACCGTCCTCCCCGCGCTGCTGCTCAGCGGCTGGTTCCCGGTGGACACGGTCGGCGGCGTGCTCCTCGTCGTCGCGGTGTTCGCGCTCGTGGGCTTGGTCCTCTGGTCGTCGCTGTTCCTCATCATGCGCTTTGTCGAGCGCCGCCAGGCCGCGCGCGTGCAGTAGCCCTCTCTGACTGGCGGCTCGGCATACGTTCGACTCGTCATCGCGCGGCGTCGTCCGGACCGGGATCGGCTACCGGACGCAACACACCACGTGTGCGTGGGCGCTCGGGCCTGTCAGTCGTCGGGCCGATCGCGCGCTCGCCGCGCCAGAGAACTGAGCCCCACGGCAGCGAGGACCGGGCCGAGAAGCGCGATCGGAAGCGGCGTTGACAACGCGATCAGCGTGAGGGCCATGATGCTCGCGCCCACGACCAATGCCAGGATCGCGAAAGCTGGTTGCATGTACCGCTCCTTCGGTCGGATGAAGACGACGGCCGAGACGTTGCCGACTGCCCCGTTCTCGACAGCATGGTAGGAGGATGCCGCGCGCTTCGTTGTGGTTCTTCTTGCAACTGTCCGCGTTCAGCCACGCCAACGCCGCGCCGGAGTCGGCCTGGTTGCCGGAGCCCTTCTCCTTGTCCTCAACGTTCCAGATGGGCGCGTTCGCACCGAAATTGGCGTCGTGCAACGACCCGAGCTTGGTCGACTTGCCACTGGTGTCGTCCGTCGCCATGTCGAGGTGTTGCAGCTTCGCGCACTTGTTGATGTCGAACTCCAGGGTCGCGACGTCTCCCGGATCGGTCTGCCCAGCGAAGTAGTTCGCGAACTTCCAGTGGCCTCCGAACTCCCACCCGTCCAGAGTGTTGACCTTGACGACCCAGACCTTGAAGACGTCTGTCGGGAGCGAGGAGAGCGTCGTCGTCGCCTGTCCGCGATGAGCCGCAGCCGCGTCTGCAGCGTCCTTCTGACCCTGCGCTGTGGTGCCGTCGACGAGCTTCGGCTGGCCTTCGAACCGTACCTGGATGTGAGTGTCGAACAGGCGCAGCGCTTCGGCATCTTGGGCAGCCAAGCGGCAGGGGCCGGGGGCAAGAACCCTTGAAGCGCTCGAATCTCACGATCCGGTGACAGACCTGTCCGAGCGCCTCCCCGAAGGAGCGGCGACCGGAACCAGTCAGCCCGCGCTCGGGCTCGTCGATAGGGCGAACGCGAGTGCGGGTACCGCGCGGAGCGCTGACGGCGCCGAGATCGGAGGTCTCACGACACCGGTTCGGCCGGCGATCATCCGATGTCCACGCGACTGCGTGCGACCGCCAAACCCTGCTCTGCTGAGGCGAGGAGCACCGGGTCTGCTGTTCGTCGGAGTTCGACGGCTTGCTGGAAGTCCTCGATCGCGCGTCTTATTTCGCCGTTCGCGAGGAGGGCTTTCCCCCGGTGTTGCCGCATCACGGCCTCGCGTGCCGTGCCCAAGCTCTCTGCGACAAGGACGTCATACTCCCCCACAGCAAGAGCGGTGTCCCCGAGATCGCGACGGCAATCGGCAGCAAGCGCCCGCACTCGGGGCGTCTGCTGGAGCGATTCGAGGCCGTGAAGAGCAGCGCGGGCGTTCCCGGTCCACAGCAGTTCGATCGTCTCGGCAAGTGGATCCCCAGCGAGGCCGGCTCGGAAGGCGTCCAGGTCGGTGACGGCGGGGCGGAGGTCGGCAGCTCTGATGATCCAACCGGGTCCACCGTCGACGTCGCTCACCATGCAACGAGGGTAGGTGCCTGTCGTGGCTGCCGGCCGGACTGTTCGCGACCGGACACATCGTGGTGATGCGCCGGGTGGCGGCGACCGGGACAGCTCCTTCGGTACGAAGACGGTCTTGGATGCGGCAGCAGACCGAGGAGAATTGGCTCATGTTCGACTGGCAGACGGGACCAACGGGTGATCCGACACCGTAGGCGCTTGACTCTGGTGGGTGTGTTGATCTCGTCCGCTGCGCTTCTGATGACTGCGTGCGCCGATCACGGTCCGCATACTCCGGCGAGCATGGACTCTTCGTTGACCCCAGAACAGTCACACGACAACGTCATAGACATCTTCCAGGCGGTGAAGTCCGTCGTGGGTGAGGGGGCTGGGACGAGGGAACCGAGTTCGAGTGGAACGACTGTTCGTCCAATGGCGAAGACGGAGCGCAATTCACGCTCACAGCCATCCGCAAGCACCCGCTGCTTGCCACTCCAGCCGTCGTGACCGGGCGAGTTGCTGCAGCGTTGAAGACGTCGGTCGGGTTGGACGGTGCCCCTGTCGAGCACGATGACACGCTCAAGCCCGCACGAACCGTGATCGCCTACCCGAACGGTTACAACGGCGGCACTTCTGCCGATGGGTTCGGTGTCGAATTCCAGTCCGGCACGGACTTCGCCAGCCTTCTCGTCTACGGGCACTGCGTGCCAGGGAAGCCCCCGAAGTTGGGAACTCCGCTCAACCCGCGCCCTTCCGACGCTCCGAAGCCGCTGCGAGCCGGGCCGTCGCTCCGCTCCTGAGCCTGATCGCTCACAAGACGGGCAACTGGCTCGTCGCTCGCCGTGTCAGCGGCACGCCCAATCGGTCCCGAAGGCTTCGTGCACGCGCCGGAGTGCTTCGGGGTTGCCCCACTCGTCGATCTCCGAGCAGTCGGCGGAGGAGCGCGCTGCGACGAGACCCCAGTTGCCGACGCTCTGCCACGAGTACCGGGTGTCGGAACTCGAGCCCGAGGATGCGCCGCCGCCACCTTGCTGCTCCGGAAGCTGCAGCTGCTCACCGTCGGGGAAGACCAGCACCTGACCCAGCGGGTCACAAGTCGGCAGGCGCGTCGTGTCCAGCTGCTCGACCGAGACCATCGCTGCGGTGGTGCAGGGCGACAAGGTGGCTTCCCCCGCAGAGAGCGTCAGGAAGTCGTCGTCCCGATCGGGCTGGGCACAGCCGACGAGTGCGACTGCAGCCGCTGCGAGGATCGCGGGTGCGGTCAGGAACTGAGGGATCACCACCTCAGTCTTGTCCTCGCCCGGCTTCTCGGGTTCACTGCGCTCATGGGTCTCGTCGAAGCAACAGCGTCGTGTGTCGAGTCAGTTCCGGAATGCAACGACACGATGAGCGCATCCACCGACCTGCTGTCGGCGGCGTGGCTCGCATCGGCCGTGGTCGTCGCGGTGCTCGTGGTCTTCGTCGTGATCGTCCTGCGGCGTCGTCGCCGACGGTAGGGCTCTCGCCTCTGGCCCGCTGGACACCTCGACGTGTTAGGTTGTGCACAACCTAATGGAGCACATCGTGAAACTGACCAGCTCGCTCGATCTCGTCACCGGCGTCCTGCTCGCCGGGCACGGCATCGCCACGGTTCGCCGCACCTCGCTGCGCGCCCGAGCCCAGCAGATGCAGCGCCGGGGCTTCGAGCCGGGCGTCCCGCACGCACTCGGCATCCCGGCGCTGCAGGTCCTGTCCGGGCTCGGAGTCGCTGCCGCAGCGGTCCGCCGTGCGCCCGGGCGCGACCTGGTCGGCACCGGCTCCGCCATCGCGGCGACCGCCCTGGGCGGGACCCGGCTCGTGATCGACCTCGAGGACCAGTCGGTGACGACCACAACCGGTGCTGCCGGGGCACTCGCACTCGCCGGTGGGCTTCGACTCCTCACCTCGACCCGCGGCCGTCCGGTCGCCCGGATCCTCACGCTCGGTGCCGCCGCTGCCGCGATCACGTTCGAGGCCGCACGCCGACGCCGAGTCCTCCGCAGCCGCTGACCTCGTCCTCCCACTCCACCGAACCCCACCCCGATCGTGAAAGGCACCACTCCGATGGCAACCCGCACCCCCGCAGTCCGCTCAACGCTCCCCCGGACCATCGTCCGCATCCTGTTCGGCGCGATGCTCACGTGGGCTGGCATCAGCCACCTGACCGTGGCGCGCGAGGAGTTCCAGGCGCAGGTGCCGAAGTTCGTGCCGCTGCCGACGGACGTCACGGTGATCGCGTCCGGCGTGGTGGAGATCTCGCTCGGCGCTGCGCTGATGCTCCTGGCGCGGCGACAGGTGACCGTGGGGTGGGTCGTCGCGGTGTTCTTCCTGGCGGTCTTCCCGGGCAACATCGCGCAGTGGATGCACCACCGCGACGGCTTCGGTCTGGACACTGACACCAAGCGCTTCGTCCGCCTGCTGTTCCAGCCCGTGCTCATCGCGATCTCGCTCTGGTCCACGAACGCCCTGCGCAAGCGCCGCTGAACAACGCCGCACTCGCGCCGCGCGGACGATGGGTGCAGAATCGGCCCCATGAGCGGGGACGACGAGGACCAGCCGCGCGTGGTCGCGGTCAGCAAGGACGGCGAGCACCGGTTCAGCAAACCGTTGGTCGACGCGGTGACCCTGGTCGCCGGGTGGGGCATCGAGGGGGATGCTCACGCCGGTACGACCGTGCAGCACCGCTCCCGGGTCGCGCGTGACCCGTCGCAGCCGAACCTGCGACAGGTCCACCTGCTCCACGCCGAGCTGTTCGACGAGGTCGCCGAGGCCGGGTTCAGCGTCGAGCCGGGCCAGATGGGCGAGAACGTCACGACGAGCGGCATCGACCTGCTCGGGCTGCCGGAGGGCACGGTGCTGCACCTCGGCGGCGACGCCTCGGTCCGGGTCACCGGCCTGCGGAACCCCTGCCAGCAGATCAACGGCTTCGAACCGGGGCTGCTCCGCGCGGTGCTCGGACGAGCCGAGGACGGCACCGTCGAGCGCAAGGGTGGTGTGATGAGCGTCGTGCTCACCGGTGGCACGGTCCGACCGGGCGATCGCATCCGGGTGGAGCTGCCCACCGGCGAGCGACGAGCACTCGAGCCGGTCTGATGCCGCAGCCCACGCGACGCGTCCTGGTGCTCGGTGGAACCGGCTGGCTCGGACGGACGATCGTCGACGAGCTGTTGATCGAGGGTGCCGACGTCACGTGCCTCGCCCGGGGCACCACCGGCAGCATTCCCGAGGGTGCACGCTTCGTCCAGGCGGATCGGTCCCTGCCCGGCGCCTACGAACCGGCCACCGGCACCTGGGACGAGGTCATCGAACTCGCTCACGCCCCCGAGCTCGTCGCCCCGGCGCTCGACGCCCTCGCCGACCGGGCCGCCCACTGGACGCTGGTGTCCACGGTCTCCGTCTAAGCGGAGAACGACGAACCGGGCGCCGATGAGTCCGCCCGGCTGGTGGAGCCGAAGGACCCGTCCGCCTACGCCGACGCGAAGGTCCTCGCCGAGCGCACCACGCGGCTCCGGCTCGGGTCGCGGCTGCTCATCGCACGGCCGGGGCTGATCGTCGGCCCGGGTGACTCCAGCGACCGGTTCGGCTACTGGCCGGCACGCCTCGATCGCGGCGGGCCCGTGCTGGTGCCGACGACGGCGGAGCGCTTCGTGCAGGTGATCGACGTCGCGGACCTCGCCTCCTGGCTCGTCCGGGCCGGGCGCGACGGGTTCGTCGGCACGGTCAACGCCGTCGGTGCACCGGTGCCGATGCACGACTTCCTGCGGTGCGTGGCCGAGGTCACCGGGTTCGAAGAGGAGCTCGTCGCGGTGGAGGACGACGTCCTGCTTGCACACGACGTGGCCTACTGGGCGGGCCCCCGATCACTCCCCCTGTGGATCCCGGTGTCGGACGCGGGGTTCGCGCAGCGCTCCGCAGTGGCGTTCACCGACGCCGGCGCGGTGACCAGACCCCTCCGGGACACCGTCGTGCGGGTGCTCGACGACGAGCGTGCCCGCGGGACGGATCGGGAACGCCGTGCCGGCCTCACCTCGACCGAGGAACGGGCGGTCCTCGCCAGGTAGACCCGCGGTCCCCACCAGGAAGGTCAGGACGCAGCGGCAGCCTGCTCGTACAGACTCGTCGCCAAGTCGTTGAGCACCTCGTGCAGGTCCCCGTTGTGCGCCCCGTCGACGGCCCGGAGCATCGCCGCGTACCGCTGCTGGTAGTCCGACACGACGACATGGCCCGGGGGGAGCAGCCGCAGCAGTGAGCCTCGGCGATCGGCCGGGTTCGGTGCGCGCTCGAGGAGCCCGGCGGCGCTCATCCGGTCGATCATGTTCGTCACCGCACCGGAGGTCAGCCCCAGGTACCCGGCGACCTCGGTCGGCGTGGAGTACCCGGTGTCGCTGATGAGCACCATGGCCCGGAGCGCGTTCTCGTGCACGCCCGCGCGAGCGCTCAGCTGACTCACCAGGCTCGCGTTCGCGCGCACCACAGCGGTGAACGCGGTCATGAGCTCGGCTGCGCTGTCACCGCTTCGTGCTGCTGTCACGACGGTCTTCCTCCGGGTGGGGTGATGGGGGGACGAGGGCCGTCCCCCGCACTGGGGTAAGTATACGAGTCGCACACATGCTCAATCACTGACTATCTTAACCATTGAAGCAAAACAGCCCGAATGTCTTGCTCCCCCCCGACCACTGAGCATCACCGAACGAAGAGGTACCCCGTGTCCACCAAGCTCCGCACCTCCGCACTGAAGCGGATCCGCTTCGCCCCCGTGGCCCTCCTCGCAGGCATCTTCGCCGCCGTCCTGCTCTCCCTCTCGCTCACCGGCACCCTGTCAGGATTCGCCGCGAGCATCACGAACAGCAGCAACACCGCCGCCAGCGGCACGCTGATCATGCAGGAGCAGAACGCCGGCGCGACCGTCACCTGCCTCAGCACCGACGGCGGCTCGGTCTCGACGAACTCGGCGACCTGCTCGACGATCAACAAGTTCGGCGGCAGCACGACGATGACCCCGGGCAACACGGTCAACACCGCGATCTCGATCAAGAACACCGGCACCGCGAACGCCAGCACCTTCACGCTGAACCCGGGCGCCACGTGCACCCAGTCGGCGAACGGTTCGGCCAACGGCACCGCGACCGACCTGTGCGCCAAGATGAACCTCGTCGTCACCTCTGGCTCGACCACCGTGTTCAGCGGCACCCTCGCCAGCTTCAAGGGTGCGGCCGCGTCGGCCATCACGATGCCGCAGGCCCCGGCCGCCGGTGCGAGTGTCCCGTTCAACTTCGCGGTGACCCTGGACTCCTCGGCCGGCAACACCTACCAGGGCCTCGCCGCCTCGGTCCCGATGACCTGGACGTTCACGGCCTGATCCGGCCCGATCCGGTCCCCATCACCACTCCCCAGACCGGCGACGCTCGGCCGACCCCCCTCCGGTCGAGCGTCGCCGTTTCCCTGAACCCCCGGAGCAGCACCCATGAGCCAGACCGCAGCGATGCCGCTCAGCGGCATGCTCGACCGCCCGGTCCTGCGCGGCCGCCAGGTCACCCGCTCCGAGACCGTCCTGGCGTGGTCGGTCGCCGCGATCGCTGCACTCCTGCTCACCGCCGCCGTCCTGTTCCTCTCCGCCGGCGGCCGCTGGTTCGTCGTCGAGACCCCCTCGATGGGCGAGGCTGCCCCGGTCGGCACCCTCGTGCTCGACCTGCCGGTGGACGCCTCCACCCTGCGGGTCGGCGAGATCGTCTCGTTCGAGACCTCCGCCAACCCGGACGTCGTCTACACGCACCGCATCGTGTCGATCGACGCGGACGGTGGGCTCCACACCCGTGGTGACGTCAACGGCGCGATCGACCCGTGGACGCTCACCCAGGCGGACGTCATCGGCACCCCGGCGCTCCTGGTCCCGCACCTCGGGTGGCTGTTCCGGGCCGCCTCGGTCCTGCTCATCGGCACGCTGATCATCCTGACCCTGACCAGCGCGTTCACCGACCGGGTGACCCGCACATGCCTGCGGATCACCGGCGGCGCCCTCACGGCCGCGTACGCGGCCTTCGTGTTCAAGCCGTTCGTCAACGTGACGACGATCACGAACACGTCGAGCCCGAACGGGGTCGAGGCGACCGTGGTCTCGTCCGGGATCTTCCCGGTCCGCATCGACGCCCACGGCGGCAACAGCGTCCACCTGGTCGACGGCGAGGTCGGGCGCGTCGTCATCCACGAGCTCACGGAGCACGGGAACTACCAGCTCATGTCGAACATCGACCTCGACCCCCTGGGTTGGGTCGCCTTGATCGCCGTGTGCTTGGTGCCGCTCGTGGCCTGCCTGGCGGTCGGCCGTGTCGAGGCGGTGCGTCCCTCGTGATCCTCGGTCGCCTGCGCGACGGCCGCGTCGTCGCTGTCCTGCTCGTGGTCGCCCTGGCTGTCGTCGTCCTGCTCAACCAGTTCGCGCCGACCCGCTCGGCCTTCAGCGCACGTGTGACGAACAGCACGAACACCGCGGCGACCGCGCCGTACTTCACGTGCACGGGTGCGGTCGGCGCCGACACCGCGAACGCGCTGTTCGCCTACCGCCTGACCGAGGCCTCGGGGTCGAGGACCGCGACCGACTGGTCGGGTCGCGGCTCCAACGGCACCTACCAGGGCACCATGACCGCGACCACGCCGAGTCCGAACGCCTGCCCACGTGACAGCGGCAGCGCCTACGCGCTGAACGGTTCCACGAGCTACGTCTCGACCCCCCGCTCGGTCGCGAACCCGACGACCTTCAGCGAGGAGGTCTGGTTCCGCACGACCGTCGCGGGCGGCATGCTCATCGGCTTCGGGAGCAGCCAGACCGGCGCGTCGAGCCAGCACGACCGGAAGCTCTACGTGACCACCACGGGGCAGCTCGCCTTCGGTACCTACACCGGCAGCGCCACGCAGGTGCTCACGTCGCCGAGGTCGTACACCGACGGCAGCTGGCACCACGTGGTGACGACGATGTCGCCGACCAACGGCATGCGCCTGTCCGTCGACGGCAAGCTCGTCGCGTCGAACGCGGCCTTCACGACCGCCGAGAACTTCACCGGGTACTTCCGCATCGGCTACGACGTCGTCAGCGGCTGGCCGGGTGCTTCCAGCAACCCGTACTTCACCGGGTCCATGCGGTACGCCGCCGTCTACAGCACCGAACTGACGGCCAGCCAGATCGCCGCGCACGCGGCCGCAGGTTCCTGACGCACTGACTGCCGGCCTGGAGGCGCATCGCGGCGCCGCCACGGGCCTCCAGTCCGTCCACTGGTCACGTCGACGACGTGGGCCGGGTTGGCGGACCGGGCCCACCAACCCCCAGATTCGGCGCGACGAATCCCGCTGATCAGGCCTTTTCGTGCCCCGGACCGTGCCAGGATCGTCAGGTCCTGAGACGTCGGCGTCTCCGTCCGACCCTCTCGAAAGGCGCCGTTCCCATGTCGTTCTGGGCCCTCTTCCTCATCGCGCTCGGCGTCTCCGCAGACGCCTTCGCCGTCGCCCTCGGCAAGGGCCTGCACATGAAGCGCTTCGACGTGCGGCACGCGATCGTGATCGCGCTGACGTTCGGGGTGTTCCAGGCGGTGATGCCCCTGATCGGCTGGCTGCTCGGGTCCGCGTTCGCGCAGTACATCGCGGCCTTCGACCACTGGGTCGCGTTCGGGCTGCTCGCGCTGATCGGCGGGAAGATGCTGTGGGAGGCGTTCTCGAAGCACGAGGACACCGAGCAGGACACCGATCGGCTGCCGGTCCGGGAGCTCCTCGTGCTCGCGGTCGCGACCAGCATCGACGCCCTGGCGGTCGGGGTCACCCTGGCGTTCCTGCCCGTGTCGATCGGCGGCGCGGTGCTGCTCATCGGGATCACCACCGCGGTGCTGTCGTTCGTCGGGGTCCTGGTCGGTCGCCGTGTCGGCGCCCGCTTCGGCAAGCCGGCGGAGATCGCGGGTGGTGTCGTGCTGATCCTGATCGGCCTGAACATCGTGCTGGAGCACACCGGCGTCATCGGCTGAGGCCGCGTCTCCGGAACCGACCCCGGACACACCGGAGGCCCGTGGCGAGCTGCCACGGGCCTCCGGTCTGGTGCTGGTGCTGGTGCGCGTCAGTAGCCGGTGGTGCTGCCCGCCGGGGCGTTCGCGACGGCTGTGATCACGAGGATGATCCACAGGATGCCGAACACGACCGACAGGGCGCTGATGATGACGCCAGCGAGGGCCAGGCCGCGGCCGCGCTCCCCGGTCTTCTTGATCTGCGAGAGGGCGATGATCGACACGACCAGGCCGGCGATGTTCACCACGAAGGCCAGGACGAACCCGACGATCGCCATGACGTTGAAGCGGTCGGACGACGGCTGCATGGGCGCACCGTACGGCTGTGGTCCGCCGCCGGCGTAGGGGTTCGGGTTCTGCTGGTTGAACTGGGGCGTGCCGTCACTCATGGCGCCGCGTCCTCTCTGGTCAGGGATTGTCGACACAGGAAACGTACAGGACCAGCGGGCTGAACGGGGGTGGGATCATCGGAACATGGGATGGCTGCGCCGACACGTGCTGCACGGCGGCCGGTACGACGAGCGTGATCGACGTGACCAGCTCCGGCGCTACGTCGTCCGGGGCGACCGGCTCGTCGCGTTCCTCACCGGTCACGGCGATCCGTCCGCCGCGCGGGTACGGGCGCGCGTGGACCATGCGCGGGAGCTGCTCGAGCACGGATGGTCCCGTGACGACCTGCTGACGGTCGCCGCCCCGGTGTGGGCACCGTGGCCGAGCAGCAAGGGGCGTGATGCGGGGGCGCCTGCTCCGGAGGACGCCGACCGGGCGGACGGGTTGATCGCGGACCTGAACGCCGTGGCACGCGAGCTGCGCGCCGTCGCCGAGGTCTGACGGTGCACTGACCGGCAGCACGACACCCGTCAGATGTCGAGCACTCCGTCCACCGCGTCCGACCGGTCAGCGATGTGGCCGGTGGCGATCTCCTCCTCCAGGTGCACCGTGACGTACGTCCAGTCCTCCACGTGCCCGGCGTCGTCGAACACCCGGTAGCGCCGGCGGAGCCGCAGGTACGGCACGGCGCGGTGCTCGAACGACACCACGAGCTCGGTCGCCGGCCACTCCCCCTCGACGGTGACGTCGACCGCCCGGTAGTCGCTCGCCGACCGGCGGGGCTCGGGGTGGTCGCGGGTCCACAGGATGCCGGGCTGGTCGAGGGCTTCGAACACGGCCACGAGGTCCGCGACCGCGCGCTCCCGTGCGGCAGCGTCCAGGTCGTGCAGCGGCCAGTGCGCGCCCTCGACGTCGGTCAGGTCGAACCGCTCCGTCCACGGAGCGAGGGCTGCTTCCAGACGCTCCTGTTCGTCCTCCGACGACGTCTCGTCCTCGTCGCTCGCGGGGCGGGACGGCAGGTCATCGGTGGTGATGACGCTGGGCAGTCCGGCAGCGACGTCGAGGTCGACCTCCCGGGACACGTAGACGATGCTTCGGAACACGGACGCGTCGGGGTCCCGTCGCGGACCGGTCGGTGCGTACCGGATGGTGAGCACCGAGCCCGTGCGGCGGACGTCCTCGACCAGGTGGTCGACGGCGATCGTCGTCCGGCTGCCGTCGTTGCGGACGAGCACCAGTTCAGTCGGCGGGGTCGGCAGGGGCGGAGCGGGTTCCGCCTGCGGTTCAGGCGGCGGGGTCGGCAGGGGCGGAGCGGGTTCCGCCTGCGGTTCAGGCGGCGGGACGAAGCCGCCCTCGACACCGCCGAAGCTGACGCTCCAGTACCGGGGCCCATCGTCGTCATCGTCGTCCAGCAGCTCGGGCTCGTCGTCCTCCGGCTCCTCGCCGGCAGCCAGCGCCGCCGCCCACTCTTCCGGTGACGGCCAGAACGGCTCCGACGGCGCCCACGGCAGGGTCTCCGGGTCGACGCCGTCGAGCGGGTCGTCCGAGTCCCCGTCGTCGTCCTCGACCGCCTCGTCGTCCTCCGGATCCTCGGAGTCCTCGTCCTCACCCATCCACATCGACGCGTCACGTGGGTCGCCGATCCACAGCCCCTCGACGTCCGCCCCGAGCACGCGTCGATCCCCGAGGTCGACCGCGCACGTCACCCCGGTCGGCGTGACGTGCACGGCCGTCCGCGACTCGGTGTCGAGGTCGTCTCCCGCGTCCTCGCGTGACAGGTAGACGACCCAGGCGCCGGCCGCGGTCGCGAGGACCTCGACGTCGTCGACCGCACCGTCCGGCAACGGCGCGTCCGGCCACGTCACCCACCGCACGTCGTCGCCCGTGACGACCGCCGCGACCGGTCGCGTGGCGTCCGGCACGATCGTCGCGTCACCGACGCCGACGGCGTCGATCGGCTCGAGGAAGCTGCTCATGCAGCGACCGTACCGCGGCCCTGTGGCCGGCCCGTGAACCAGACAGGAGGCCCGTGGCGGGCCCGCACCGTGCCTCCCGTCCGACCGTTGCCGGTCCACCTGCCGGACCCGCCGCAGCGGCCGGGCGCATGATGGGCGGATGGCACGCATCCTCGTCACCGGATCCACCGACGGCCTCGGGCGGGGAACCGCCGACGCGCTGCTCCGCAGCGGACACGACGTCGTCGTCCACGCGCGCACCACGGCCCGCGCCGAGGCGGTCGCCGACCTGGTGGAGCGCGGCGCCGAACTCGTCGTCGCCGACCTGGCGGACCGCGACGCCGTGATCGCCACCGCCCGGGAACTCGACGCCGGCACCCCGCTCGACGCCGTCGTGCACAACGCCGGCGTGATCTCGGGCCGTTCCCTGGTGCCCGTCAACGTCGTGGCGCCGTACCTGTTCACCGCGTTGCTGCGCTCGCCGGAGCGGCACGTGTACCTGAGCAGCGGGATGCACCGGGGCGGCCGCCCGCGCCTGGACACCGTCGACTGGACCGGCGCGTCGGAGACGAACTCGTACTCCGACACGAAGCTGTTCGTGACGGCGCTCGCCGCCGAGGTGCCGCTCCGACGCCCGGGCGTGCTGAGCAACGCCGTCGACCCGGGCTGGGTGGCGACCAAGATGGGCGGGGCCGGCGCTCCCGACGACTTCGAGCTGGGACACCGCACGCAGGAGACGCTCGCGACCGACCCGGACCAAACCGTGACGGGTGGTTACTGGTTCCACGGAGAGCGGCAGGAACCGCACCCGGCGGTCGCCGACCAGCGGTTCCGCACCGAACTGCTCGACGCGCTCGCCGAGGCCACCGGCATCACGCTCTGAGTCGCTGACGGAACCGCCGCGACCGGTCGGGTGCTCCTGCGAAGGCGTTCGTCGCGCCCGGACGAGGATGGCGTCGACACGACGAACGGAGGACCCGGTGACCCTCGGCCTGCACAACGGATCGAGCGGGTGGCAGCGCGTGCGACGGCACGGCCTGCTCCTCGCGAACGTCGCCGTCTTCGTCGTGTGCTTCGTCGGCATGGTGTTCGCCGGGTGGCGGGTGTCCGCGGCGGACGCGATGCAGCACGGCGAGGCGGCCGTGTCGCTCTGGGGCTTCCTGACGAGCGGCGACTTCGCCGAGGCCACCTTTGAGAACTGGGAGAGCGAGTTCCTGCAGATGGGCGCGTACATCGTGTTCACGGTGTTCCTGTTCCAGAAGGGGTCGAGCGAGTCCGAGCCCCTGGACGAACAGGGCCCGCAGGACGAGGACCCCCGGGAGCACGCCGACGACCCGAAGGCGCCGTGGCCGGTGCGCCGGGGCGGGATCGTGCTCGTGCTGTACGAGAACTCCCTGCTGATCCTGTTCGCGGTGCTGTTCCTCGGCAGTGTCGTCGGGCACGTGATCGGAGGCGCTGCGGCCTACAACGAGGAGCAGCTCGAACACGGTGACAGCGTGGTCTCGGCGTGGGGCTACCTGGGCACGAGCCAGTTCTGGTTCGAGTCGATGCAGAACTGGCAGTCGGAGTTCCTGGTCATCTCCGTGATGGTGATCGCCACCGTGTCCCTGCGGCAACGAGGGTCGAGCCAGTCGAAGCCCGTGGCCGCGCCGACGGAGCAGACCGGCGCCTGACCGGACGGGAGGCCCGTGGCGGGCCCGCCACGGGCCTCCCGTCCGGTCCGCACCACGCTGGTGCGGTAGCGTCCTGCCCAACGCAGTCCGCACACGTGAGAGGGGGCGCTCGATGGCGCAGGGGCACCGCTCTCCACCCACGATGAGCGACGTCGCCGCCGTTGCAGGTGTCTCGAAGAAGACCGTCTCGAACGTGCTGTCCGGCTACGAACACGTCTCCGTCCGCACCCGTGACCGCGTGATGGCCGCCGTCGACGAGCTCGGCTACGAGCTCAACGTCTCGGCCCGCAACTTCCGCGCCGGACGCTCCAAGGTGCTCGGCCTCGCGGTGCCGGAGCTGCGGCAGGCGTACTTCGCCGAACTCGCCGATGCCGTCATCCGCGCTGCCGGCGCCGTGGGCTACACGGTGCTGATCGAGCAGACCGCGAGCGGCGTGCGCGAGGCGGACGCGATCACCCGGATGCGCGAGCACTCCATCGACGGCATCATCTACAGCCCGTTGACCGTCCGACCGAGCGACGCCGCCGCGCTCGAGGTGAAGTTCCCCCTCGTCGTGCTCGGTGAGCCGATCCCGGACGCCCCCGTGCCGTTCATCGCGATGTCGAACGCCGACGCCCTGCGCGACGCGACCACCCACCTGCTCGACGCCGGTCGTCGTTCGATCGCGTTCATCGGTTCCGATCCGGCGGGCCCGGTGCGCACGGCGCAGGAGCGGTTGCGGGGCTACCGCGAGGCGCTCGACGACCACGGCGTGCCGTTCGCGCCCGACCGCGTGGTGCCGACCGCGCTGTGGCACCGGGCCGAGGGGGCGGCGGCTGCACGACAGCTCCTGGAAGCCGACGTGCCGGTCGACGGGATCGTCTGCTGCAACGACGCGCTGGCGCTCGGGGCGATGAGCGCGCTGCAGCTGGCGGGCCGGACCGTGCCGGATGACGTCGCGGTCGTCGGGTTCGATGACATCGAGGAGTCGGCGTACTCCACCCCGGCGTTGACCACGGTGTCGGCCGACTTCGACCGCACGGCGGCGACGGCCGTCGGGGTGCTCGTCGCCCAGCTCGAGGAGGGTGCCCCGGCGACACCCGGGGTGCTGCGCTCGCGCCACGCGCTGGTGGTGCGGGCGTCGTCAGCGACCCGTTCGGGACGGGAGGCCCGTGGCGGACCCGCCACGGGCCTCCCGTCCGTCCTGGGGTGGTGTCTCAGGCCGCGACCGGCTCCGCAGGTCGGTCACGCAGTGCCGGGCAGTGCTCGGCGGTGGGGTGCTCGGTGATCGCGATGACCTGCTCGAGGCGCCCGCGGACCGCCTCGAGCTCGGCCAGCTGCGCGGTGATCCGGTCCCGCTCCGCGAGGAGGAGCGCGAACGACTCCGGCGTCGACTCCCCGCGGTCGACGCACGGCAAGAGCTGCACGATCGTGCGGCTCGCGAGCCCGGCGGCGAACAGCTGCTGCACGAGCTGGACCCGCTCCACGGCTGCGTCCGTGTAGATCCGCTGCCCGCTCGCGGTGCGCGACGCGGTGAGCAGTCCCTGCTCCTCGTAGTACCGCAGCGAGCGGACGCTGACGCCGGTCGCGGCTGCGAGGTCACCGATGCGCATGTGGACTCCGATCCGGGCTTGCCCCTGACATGAATGTGAGGTCTTAGCGTAGCCGAGCCGCTGCGGGAGACACCCGCGCGGCAGGAGGAGACACCATGGACATCGCTGGATCGGTCGCACTCGTCACGGGCTCGAACCGGGGCATCGGACGCCGCTTCGCGCTGCAGCTGCTGGAGCGCGGCGCCACCAAGGTCTACGCGACCGCACGTCGACCCGAGCTCGTGGACATCGAGGGCGTCGTGGCGCTGCCGCTCGACATCACCGACCAGGCATCGGTCGAGGCGGCGGCCGCCGCCGCGGGCGACGTCACCCTGCTCGTGAACAACGCCGGCATCTCGACGACGGGCTCGTTGCTCACCGACGACCTCACCGATGCGCGCCGCGAGATGGACACGCACTACTGGGGGAACCTCGCGATGATCCGGGCGTTCGCGCCGGTGATCGAGCGGAACGGTGGCGGCGGCATCGTGAACGTCCTGTCCGCACTGTCCTGGTTCGTCTACCCGGGATCCGGCGCGTACGCGGCGGCGAAGGCTGCCGAGTGGAACCTGACGAACGCCGTCCGGTTGGAGCTCGCAGGCAAGGGGATCAGCGTGCAGGGGCTGCACCTCGGGGCGGCGGACACCGACATGATGGACGGCTACGAGGGGCCGAAGGTCGACCCGGCCGACGTGGCGCGGGCCGCGCTGGACGGCGTCGAGCGCGGTGCGGCCGAGGTCGTCGTCGACGACTGGAGCCGGATGGTGAAGGCATCGCTCGCCGATGCACCGGAGCGCTTCTACGCGCAGTTCGCCTGAGCGTCGCCCCTGACTGGGGGCATGTCCCCGCAGCGCAGTCCTGGACCCGGCGCTGGGTCATCAGCGACCATGGACCCGGATCAGGAACGGGGGGCACGTCGCCCGCCGCTGGAAGGGAACCATGCGTCCTGTCAGGAACGCACTCAGCACCGGGGCGATCGTCGCGATCCTCGCCGGGCTCACCATCACCGCAGCACCCGCCCAGGCGGCGACCCCGGGGACCGGCGCGAGCTGCGCCCCGGGGACCCTGTCGGTGCAGACCCTCGAGAGCGGCTGCACCGCGACGTCCGGCACGGTCGTCACGCCCGACGGCCGCACCTTCGCGCTCCCCGCACCGGGTGAGAGCGTGATGGCGAGCAGCACCTCGGCGCCGGGCGCGCCCGAGCTCGCCGACGTCCTCATCGCGAACAACGGCTCCGCCGGCGTCGCCGTCCGCGTGGACGAGGCATGGCGCGGGTCCGCTCCCGCCGTCCAGCAGGAACGTGCGCAGAGCCAGGCCGCGACCGCGCAGGAGCCCGCCGCGACGACCGCTGCGACCACGAAGTGCACGAGCACGGCGTGGAAGGCGTCCGGCTACAGCTGGGCGAGCACGGTCAAGTGGTACTACAACCAGACCGGCCAGAAGTCGACCTACGCCAAGGACGCCCTGCGCAAGGGCGCGAACGCGTGGAACGGCACCATCTCGGCCTGCGACCGCACGGTGACGTCGACGGCGAAGAACGACTACCTGCGCCTCGCGACCCAGAAGCCGAACCTCACCGACCAGGGCGGCTGCTCGCGCAACAACGGGTACAACGTGATGGGCTGGGGCAAGCTCCCCACCGGCACCCTCGGGGTCACGTGCGTCTGGTTCGACGGCAACGGCAACGCCCGTGAGGCCGACCAGCGCTACGCCACCGGCTTCAAGTGGAGCTCGACGGCCACCTGCTCGGGCGCCCGCTTCGACACCCAGGTCGTCGCGACGCACGAGTGGGGCCACCTGTACGGGCTCGACCACGTCGCCACCGGTACCGGTCAGGTCATGGAGC
This sequence comes from Curtobacterium sp. Arg-1, assembly GCF_025643395.1. Lineage (NCBI taxonomy): Bacteria > Bacillati > Actinomycetota > Actinomycetes > Micrococcales > Microbacteriaceae > Curtobacterium > Curtobacterium sp. Arg-1. The sequence goes on along the minus strand of NZ_CP095731.1, from coordinate 3,646,429 downwards.
CGTCCGGCGGCTACTGCGAGCTCGGCGGCCGCACGCTCGGCCGCGGCGACATGACGGGCATCTCGACGCTCTACTGAGCTCGATGCGCTCCTGGGACAACGACGGGGTCGCGGCGGAGAACCGCCGCGACCCCGTTCGTCTGTCTGTGGGGCTGGAGGTCTTGCTCAGACCGCGTCGGCGCGCAGGAACTCCGCCACCGGGGTCGACCCCTCGTTGAACCGGAAGGTGTTGCCGGCCGTGCCCGGGTTCTCGACCACGTCCGCGACCACGTGCGCCACGTCACCGCGCGGCACCTGGCTCGACGTGCCGTCCCAGTCGACGGACCCGGTCGGCTCGTCATCGGTCAGGGTGCTCGGGGCGACGATCGTCCACTGCAACCCGGAGTCGCGGAGCACGGCGTCGGCGATCATCTTGGACTGCGCGTAGGCGAAGAAGTCCTGGTCCTGCGGGACCCCGTGGTCGAGCTGCGAGCCGGAGAACGACACCATCACGTAGCGGTCGACCCCGGCCTGCTCCGCCCCCTGGATCGAGAGCACCGCGGCGTCGCGGTCGATGGCCCAGGTGCGGTCGACGGAACCGCCACCGGCACCGGCCGACCACACCACCGCGTCGTGCCCGCGCACGAGCTCGGCGAAGTCGTTCAGGGACTGCTGCTGGATGTCCGCGACGTGCGGTTCGCCGCCGTGCGCCCGGATCTCGTCGGACTGATCGGCGTTCCGGATGACGGAGGTGACGGTGTGCCCGCGCTCGGACAGGATGCGGGTGGCGAGGAGTGCGACCTTGCCGTGGCCGCCGAAGACGATGACGTTGCTCATGGTCCGGACGCTACTCGGGGCGGCTCCGTACCCGGGGAACGCGGGACGTCGACCAGTCGCCCGCGATGCTCGGAACACCCGGGGGCACCGTGCGTACCGTCGGGGGCAACACGACAGGAGTCACGATGAGCAAGCAGCACGAGCAGCACACCCTGGTCCGCACCCTGGTCCTCGGCATCATGAGCGGCGGCCGGAGCGCCACCCCGCTCGCCGTCCTCGCACTGAACCACGACCGGTCCTCGTTGAAGGGGTCGTGGCAGCAGTGGAAGGTCTTCAGCACCCCGCTCGGCCGTGGGCTGCTCGTGGCGTCCGCGGTCGGTGAGCTCATCGGCGACAAGCTGCCGAAGACCCCGAACCGCATCGCCCCCTCTGCGCTGCTCGGTCGCGTCGCGTCCGGTGCCCTCGCCGGTGCGGCCCTCGGCACCACCGGCAAGCGCGACCTGCGCATCGAGGGCGCGATCCTCGGTGGCGTCGGCGCCCTCGTCGGCAGCTTCGTCGGCTGGGGCGTGCGCAAGCTCGTCGGGAGCACGGGACTTCCCGACCCGGTCGTCGCGCTCGCCGAGGACGCCGCGGTCGTCGCGGGCTCGGTGAAGGTCATCACCGCCGACTGAGGGGTGGGAGCGGCGGTCAGGACGTGCCGCTCAGGCCCGTGGGGTTGTCGCGATCTGTCGGTCGCCGGGTCGGTGGCCGACAGTTCGTGACCGGTCGGCGTTCGCCTCGCGACGTGTCGTGACCCGCCGACCGACCGGCCGACCGACATCCCGACAGCGGTAGGCACGGTGCCCGACCGCCACGGGCCTTCCCGATCGCCACACCCGACCGTTCCTGCTCACGATCCGCAGGTCGCGGCCTACGGTGGCCCCATGCACATCGTCGTCATCGGAGCCACCGGCCACATCGGCTCGTTCCTCGTCCCCCGTCTCGTCCGCTCGGGTCACCGGGTCGTCGCCGTCACCCGCGGCACGAGCAACCCGTACGTCGATGCCCCGGAGTGGCAGCAGGTCGAGCGGATCACCGCCGACCGCGAGCAGGAGGACCGCGACGGCACCTTCGGCAGCCGCATCGCCGCGCTCGGTGCCGACGCCGTCGTCGACCTCGTCTGCTTCACCGAGTCCTCGGCCGCAGCGATGGTCGACGCGCTTCGTGGCACCGGCACGCACCTGGTGCACTGCGGCTCGATCTGGCGCGCGGGTGTGTCGCACGTGCTGCCGATCACCGAGCAGAACGCGACCCAGCCGTTCGGCGACTACGGCGTCCAGAAGGACGCCATCGCGCGGATGCTCAAGGAAGAAACTGCATCAGGCGGTTTGGTCACGACGTCCCTGCACCCCGGGCACATCAGCGGGCCGGGCTGGACGCCGATCGGTCCGCTCGGCAACCTCGACACGTCGGTGCTGACGAAGCTGTCCGCCGGCGAACCGCTCGAGGTCCCCGGGCTCGGTGCCGAGACGATGGCACACGTGCACGCCGACGACGTCGCGCAGGCGTTCCAGCTGGCGGTCGAACACCGCAACGCTGCGGCCGGCGAGGACTTCTTCATCACGGCCCCGACGGCGCTCACCGCGCGCGGGTACGCCCACCTGGCAGCGTCCTGGTTCGGCCAGGAGGCCCGGCTCGACTCCGTCACGTGGGACCGGTTCCGCGAGACCACGGCTCCGGAGCACGCTGACGCCAGCTGGGAGCACCTGTCCCGCAGCCAGGTCTTCAGCACCGAGAAGGCGAACCGGCTGCTCGGCTACGGCCCGGCGTTCACCGCCGAGGAGACCGTGCTCGACGCCGTGCGCTGGCTCGTCGACCACGGGGAGCTCGAGGTCGCGAACCCCCTGGTCCGCTGAGCACCGTGGTCACACCCGCTCCGGCTCGACCACGAGCCCGCGGTTCCGGTGCACGACCCAGACCGTCGCCGCGAACCCGGTCAGCACCGCGGCGCCGATCGTGACCGCTGTCCAGCCCCCGGCGTTCCACAGCACCGACGCCAGCGCGGAGCCGATCGCCCCGCCGATGAAGTTCGAGGTGACGAAGGCGGTGTTGAGCCGACTCCGCGCGGCCGGGTCGACCGAGAACAGCCGGGTCTGGTTGAGCACGTTCGCGGCCTGCACGGCGACGTCGAGCAGCAGCACGGCGAGCAGCACCACGACGATCGAGTGCGCACCGATCCCGGCGACGACCAGGGAGACGAGCAGGAGCACGATCGCTCCCCCGGTGACGGGTACCGACAGCCCCCGGTCGTGCAGTCGCCCGACCCGCTGCGCCGCCACGGCACCCGCGAGCCCCACCAGGCCGACCAGCCCGATGCTGCTGGTGGAGAAGTCGTAGGGGTCGCTGCTGAGCAGGAACGTCAGGGCGGTCCAGAACATCGTGAACACGGCGAAGACCGACGAGCTGATCACGAGCGTGACCTGCACGGTCCGGTGGGTCCCGATGGCACGGAACACCGACAGGATGAGCTGCGGGTACCGCACCCCGCCGCGGGCTTCGAGCTCCGGGATGGCGCGGCGCAGCAGCACGGCGAGGACGATCGCGACGACAGCGGCGAGCACGTAGATCGCACGCCACCCGAACGCGTCCGCGACCAGGCCGCTGATCGTCCGCGACACCAGGATGCCGGTGAGCACCCCGGACGCGATCGTGCCGACCACGCGTCCGCGCTGTGCGGGGTCGGCGAGGTCCCCGGCCAGCGGGATGAGGAGCTGCCCGGCGACCGTGGTCAGCCCGACCAGCGCCAGGGCGACCAGGAGCGTCGCGAAGGTCGGAGCGATCGCGGCGAGCAGCAGCGCGACGGCGGAGGCGACGAGCACCCAGGGGATGAGGCGCCGGCGGTCGAGGACGTCCCCGAGCGGCACGACGAGCAGGATGCCGAGGGCGTAGCCGACCTGGGTCAGCGTGACGAGCAGTCCGGCGAGCGACGCCGAGGTGCTGAGCGACGATGCGATGTCGTCGAGCAGCGGCTGCGACCAGTACAGGTTGCCGACCGCCGCTCCCCCGGCGACGGCGAACAGCAGTGTCCGGCCCGTCGACATCGAGTGCTCCGTGCTCATGCTCCGGGTGCTCCGAGCGAGGCGTTCCGCAGGGTCTCGTCCACGAAGTCGGCGTGGTTCCGGGTGAACTCGGGGTCGGTGTCGACGAACGGCATGACCTCGACGCTAGGGCCGACCGCGGGGCCGTGACAGGTGCTGTCTTCCCCCTCAGCCGTCACCGCCGCCGGAACAGCTCCCCCAGGTGCCACGGCCCGGGCGCGAGCCGCACCGCTGCCTCGGCTCGGACCCGTTCCTCGAGTTCGCGGTCGCGGGTGAGTTCGTGGATCTCCTGCTCGGCACGCCACCGGAACCGCAGTCGACCGAGGAACCCGGTCGTCGGAGCCTGGACGACGGTCTCGACGGACTCGGTCTCGTTCACGCGTCCTCCCCGGCAGCAGCAGCGGCGGCAGCGCCAGCAGCACCAGCGGAGATGGTGTCCGTCGACACGGCCGTCGCGCTCGTCGCAGCGAGGTTCGCCAGCAGCTGCAGCCGTTCCTCGGAGGACGACCCGGGCTCGGTGCCGTACACGACCATGGTCAGTCCGGAGTCGGTGACGAGCTCCATCGTCTCGTAGGTCATGTCGATGTCGCCGACGTCCGGGTGGTGCACCCGCTTCACGCCGCTCCGGTGCCGCATCACGTCGTGCGCGGCCCAGCGTCGCCGGAACTCGTCGCTGCGGGTGGAGAGCTCCCCGATCAGGTCCGTCAGCCCCTTGTCGTACGGCGAGCGGGCCGCCTCGGCGCGCAGCGCGGCGACCACGTCCCCGGCGACCGAGTCCCAGTCGCGCCAGAACTGCTGCCCCCGCGGGTCGAGGAACGCGAAGCGCGCGGTGTTCGGGGTACCGGAGGGCGAGAGGAACAGCGGCGAGTACACCGCTCGGGCGAGGCTGTTGCCGGCCAGGAAGTCGAAGCGTCCGTTGCGGACCCAGGCGGGCGCGCTGATCGAGTCGAGCACCCGCTGCACGTTCGGCCGCACCTTCGACGTCGGGGTCGTCCGGCGCGAGGCCCCCGAGGCGTTCTGCAGGCGGGCCAGGTCGAACAGGTGCGCGTGCTCGGCGTCGTCGAGACGGAGCGCGCGGGACAGCGCTTCGAGGACGCCCTCGGACACACCGGTCAGGTTCCCGCGCTCGAGGCGGACGTAGTAGTCGACGCTCATCCCCGCGATCAGTGCGAGCTCTTCACGACGCAGTCCCTTGACGCGGCGGACCCCGCCGAAGTCGGGCAGCCCGACCTGCTGCGGCGTGACGCGCTCGCGGCGTGTGCGCAGGAAGTCACGCACTTCGCTCCTGGTGTCCATGCGTCCACGGTACGGCCGGCAGGGTGGCGGAAGCAGGGGCTGCTGGTACCCGTCAGGTGGCGCCCGGCGGTCGTAGCGTCGTCGGCATGGAGACAGTCACCCTGAACAACGGCCTCGAGATCCCCGCCATCGGTTTCGGCGTGTTCCAGAGCGCCCCGGAGGAGACCGTGGACGCCGTCCGCACCGCCCTCGAGACCGGGTACCGCCACATCGACACCGCCGCCGCGTACGGCAACGAACGCGAGGTCGGCGAGGGCATCCGTGCCTCGGGCGTCGACCGTGACGACATCGTGGTCGAGACCAAGATCTGGGTCTCGGACTACGGCTTCGACGAGACCCTGCACGCCTTCGACAAGGCCACCGGCAAGCTCGGCTTCGACACGATCGACGTGCTGATCCTGCACCAGCCCGCGCCGGACCGCTTCGAGCAGACCGTACAGGCGTACCGGGCGCTCGAGCGCCTGTACGCCGACGGCCGGGTCCGCGCGATCGGTGTGAGCAACTTCATGCCGCACCACCTGCGCTCCCTGCTCGAGCAGTCCGACGTCATCCCGGCGCTCAACCAGGTCGAGCTGCACCCGTACTTCACCCAGCCGGACGTCCAGCGCGCCGACGCTGCGCACGGCATCCTCGACCAGGCGTGGTCCCCCATCGGCGGCATCACGTTCTACCCGGGCTGGGGTGACGAGCGGGTCAGCGTGATGGACGACCCGACGATCGGGTCGATCGCCGAGGCGCACGGCAGGACGCCGGCGCAGGTGATGCTCCGCTGGCACGTGCAGCAGGGGCGGAACGCGATCCCGAAGTCGACGAACCCCGGTCGCATCGCCGAGAACTTCGACGTCTTCGACTTCGCGCTGACCAATGACGAGCTCACGCGGCTCGATGCGCTGGACACCGGCCGTCGCAACGGCCCGGACCCGGACGGGGCGGACACGAGCCGGTTCGACCGGGTGATCCCGGAGGCCTGACGCGACCACGAGCGGCCCGGAGGCGCGGTGCGGGCCGCGCTCGGCCGTGCGGTGGTCGCCACCTCCGCGTCAGGCGACCTGGTGCGAACGAAGGGCCACAAGCCTCCCGTTCACGTGCGCGTGAACGGGACGGAGACGATCCGGTCGTCCCCGCTCGACGGCGTCCCGCGGCCGTCGGTGTTGTTCGTGACGAACCAGAGCGTGTCCGACGGCCCCTCGAGCACCGTCCGGATGCGGCCGAAGTCACCCGCGAAGCTACTCGGTCGCGGTGCCGGGCTCGTCGGCGGGGACCGCCCGGAGCACCTCGCCCCGCAGGTTCGCGACGAACACGGTGTCGTCGACGACGGCGAGGCCGCTCGGGGACGCCTCATCGGTGGACCACTGCTGCACGGGGTCGACGAAGCCCTGGTCCTCGCCGCCGGTGCCCTCGACCTCGGGCCAGCCGTAGTTCGATCCCGGTTCGATCACGTTGAGCTCGTCGTGCGTGTTCTCGCCGAACTCCGACGCGAACATCGTGCCGTCCGACGACCACCCCATGCCCTGCACGTTGCGGTGCCCGAGGCTCCACACCGGCGACCCGTTGATCGGGTTGTCGGCGGGGACGTCGCCGTCCGGCGTGAGCCGCAGGATCTTGCCCGCGAGCGAGTCCTCGTCCTGCGCGTCCGTGCTCGCACCGGCGTCCCCGACGCTCGCGTAGAGCATGTCGTCCGGGCCGAACGCGATCCGGCCGCCGTCGTGGAACGAGTTCCTCGGCAGGCCGTCGATGATCGTCGTCGCCTCGCCGAGCCCCCACGACCCGGTGTCCCCGGTCAGCTCGTACCGCTGGATCCGGTTGCCGTCGTCGGCCGTGGAGTACACGAACAGGTCGTCGTCGTGCAGTGCGAGCCCGAGCAGTCCTCCCTCGCCGCCGTGGCTGACACCGTCGACGGTGCCGACCTGGCGGGTGGTGCCGTCGGACCGCAGCTCGAGCACCCGGGCCGAGTCGCGCTCGCTGACCAGCGCGTCGCCGTCGTCACCCGTCAGGACCACCGACCAGGGGGCCTCCAGGCCGGTGACCACGTCGGTGGTGTCACCGTCGAGCGCCACCTGACCGGCCGCCAGATCGGCGGGTGCGGACGCGCGCGCCGTCGGTGCGCCGCCGCTGCCGGATCCGTCCCGCTCTGCTCCGTCGCCACTCGTGCAAGCGGAGAGGACCAGGGCGGCGACCGCGGCGAGGCCGGCCACCGACCAGAGGCGGCGGCTGCGGGGTGTTCCGGCGGGTGTGTCCACGATGATCCTCCCGGGGTCGTGGGTCGATCACACACGCTGCGTTCGGGAAACCCCTGAGGGGGTCTGTCGGCACCTCTCGACGGTGCGCACAGCGGCCTACCGTCGTCGGCATGCAGATCGAACCGAAGCAGCCGACCGTCAAGAACCCGCCCGAGCAGTTCACCGGCGACGTGTACCTCGACGCCATCGCCTCGCCGAAGGAGCCCGGTCAGACGATGACCGTCGCCAAGGTCCGGTTCCTGCCCGGCGCCCGCACCGCCTGGCACTCGCACGCCAAGGGGCAGACCCTGCACGTCACCGAGGGCGTCGCGCGGATGGGCACCCGGGACGGACACGTCATCGAGGTGCAGGCTGGACAGACCGTCACCACGCCGGCCGGCGAGGAACACTGGCACGGCGCGACCCCCACCGACTACATGGAACACCTCGCGATGCTCGATGCCGCCGACGACCCGGCGACGACCACCACCTGGCTCGAGCACGTGAGCGACGAGGAGTACACCGCATGACCACCATCGCCATCGTCGGGGCCGGCAAGGGCCTCGGCCTCGCCGTCGCCGAGCGCTTCGCCCGCGAGGGCTTCGCCGTCGCCCTGATCTCCCGCAACCAGGACCGCCTGGACGGCCTCGCCGCGGAGCTGCGTGAGCGCGGCCACACCGCAGCCGGGTTCGCCGCGAACGTCCGTGACGGGGACTCCCTGCGCACCGCACTCGAGCGCGCCACCGAGCAGCTCGGCCCCATCGAGGTGCTGCAGTACAGCCCGCTCCCCGCCAAGGAGTACATGCGCCCCGTGCTCGAGACCACGGCGGACGACCTGGTCGGCCCGATCGAGTTCTCGGTCTACGGCTCGGTCAACGCCGTCCGCCAGGTGCTGCCCGGCATGCGCGCGATCGGCCACGGCACGATCCTGTTCGTCAACGGCGGCAGCGCGGTCCGACCGGGCGCCCGCGTCACCGGCACGTCCGTCGCCTTCGCGGCCGAGAGCGCCTACGCGCAGCTCCTGCACGACGCCGTCCGCGACGAGGACGTCCACGTCGGGCAGCTCATCATCCCGTTCGGCATCGACGACGCGCAGCCCGAGCACTCCGGGGAGTCCATCGCCGACCGCCTGTGGGCGATCCACACGGAGCGCGGCGACTTCCGCGCCTACGCGGAGGCGCTGCCCGAGCTCCCGTGAGCGGCATCGAGTGAGCAGAACGCGACGGGTCCGGAGACGCGACCCGTCGTCTTCTGCTCACTCCCTGACGGACTGGAGGCCCGTGGCGACGCCGCCACGGGCCTCCAGTCCGAGCAGCCGCTGGCGGTGGAGCTCACCGAGCAGCACGGTGCCGATCCCGAAGGCGTCGGCCACTTCGTGAGCAGAAGACGTCGAGTCCGAGCAGCCGACTCGACATCTTCTGCTCACCAAGCGAAGCCTCACGCAGCACGCGCGTCAGTGCGCCCGTCGCACCGCCACCCGCCGCCGACCCCGCGAGGTCAGCCACGCTCCGGCCGTCACCACGAGGGGCAGGCCGATCGCGAGCAGCGCCAGCACCGGCCAGTCCGGCACGAACGGCATGTGGTTCACCCCGACCGGACTCTCGGTGAACCGCAGGGTCAGGGCGCGGATCGGCAGGAGGCCGAGCAGCGTGCCGATCACCGAGCCGACCGTGGCCAGGATCGCCGCCTGCCAGGTCGACACCCCACGGCGCAGACGCGGAGCGGCACCGATGGCGTCGAGCACCTCGTCGTCCCGACGCCCGTCGGACCGTGCGAGTCCGATCGCCACCGCCGTCGCACCGATGGTCACGGCCGCGGCGAGTGCGAGGACGATCGCCCGGATGAGCGCCTCGTTGTCGGTGGGACCGGCTTCGTACGTGAACGTCGGGCCGCTCCACCGTGCACGGTCGTCGCCGCCGAAGCTCTGCCACGCCGAGCTCAGCTCGTCCGCCTGGGCAGGGTCGAGGTCGTGCGGCAACGTCGTGACGAGCATGCCGTCGACCACGGGGACGCCGTACTGCTCGGCAGTGGCCTTCGTCATGAAGACGCCGACCTGGATCCGCGGGGTCTGCACGTCGAGCACCGCGGGGATCGAGACGCTGGCCGCCGGTCGGGTGCGCTCGGTGATGGGCTCGCTGTCCCACGTCCGGTCGTGGAACGTGTCGATGCGGACCGCGCCGTCGTGGGCGTACTCGGGCCAGAGCGACACGGCCCGACCGCCCTCGAGTGCGCTCCGGACGGCTGCGGACGGCTGGTGTCCGGTGAGCACGGCGTAGTCGTCGACGGTGCCCGTCCAGATGTGCGGCATCGACGCGCTCGCCGTGTCCAGGTAGTACGAGCAGCTCGTCGTGTCGTTCGCCGGGCAGTCGTACGCGCTCCAGCGGTGCGGGATCGTGACGGTCGAGGGGGTGTCGCCCGGCTGCTCCTGCGTGACACCGAGCACCCGGATGCGGTCCTGGTCGAAGACCCCGGACACCACCTTCGCGGCGTGGGCGGTCAGCTCCGCGTCGTGGCGACCGGTACTGCCGCCGTCCTTCGTCTCGGTCAGCACCTCGGACGTCGCCACCCCGACCGCCGTCGTGTACTCGTACCCGCGGACGTACTGGGCGTGGCTCGACGCACTCCACGTGATGACGACCGAGGCCACGAACACCACGCTCATCACGCTGGCGAGCACCGGCACCGTGCGGACCGGGTTGCGGCGGGCGTCGCGGGCGGCCAGTCGCGCAGACAGACCGGCCCGCGAGGTGAGCCGGGTGACCAGGGCGAGCAGCCACGGTGAGCAGATGGCGATGCCGAGCTGCATCAGGCACGGTCCGAGCGCGACACCGGCACCGACCACCCATGCCCAGTGGTCGTCCTGCACGGGACGGTCGTTGAGCATGAGCACCCCGACGCCGCAGGCCATCGTCGTCAGGGCCCCGAGGACCACGAGCAGCGGCCCCCAGATGCGCCGCCGTCGGCGGGCCGGACGGCTGACGGGCACCGGACGGAGCGAACCCCGCAGGGCCGCGAGCACGTTGATCCGGGTGGCCGACCGTGCGGCGACGAGCGCGGAGACGAGTCCGGCGAGCACTCCCGCGGCGGCGATGGACAGCAGCAGGAGCGGCGGCACGTGCAACCCGGGGAACGACACCACGTTGCCGTTGTCGATGAGTCGGTAGGCGAGCACGCCGATCCCGGTGCCCACGGCCACGCCGAGGACCGCGCCGACGAGCCCGAGCACCAGGCCGGACCCGGCGACGATCGTGCGGACGAACCGTCTGTCACCGCCGACGCTCGTGACGATGGCGTACGAGCGGGTGTCCGCCCGGGTGCCGACCAGGAACGCCGCACCGGCGAGCAGGGCGACCTCGAACATCGCGAAGACGCCGAGCAGTGCCATCGCGCCGAGGTACCAGCCGATCGTCGAGCTCATCTGACCGCCGGGGAGCCGGGCGTCCGGCGGGTCGAGCACGACCGGACGCGACTGCACGACGATGCCGTGCGCGTTGAGCTGCCGGATCTCCGACCAGGTCGGGGCGTCCGACGGCAGGTACACGGTGACGTCGGTCAGCCCGACGTCGTCGGTGGTGTCGGTCGTCGAGAGCGTCGTGCCCCAGGGCAGGAAGATGCCCTGCGATCCCGGGTCGGTGCCCAGGTCGGTCATGGTGCCGGTGATCGTGAAGCGCTTGGTGACGGGGTCGGTCAGGTCCACCGTGTCACCGATCCGCGCCCCGAGGCGGTCGAGCGTGGCCGGCGTGACCATGAGCTCACTGCGTGTGGTCGGCCGGGAACCCTCGAGCACGTGCCAGTGACCGTCGAGCGACGGGTCCCAGACGCTGCCCTCGACGGCGGTCAGCCCGACCGGACCCTTCGGCCCCTGGAGCACGACGGGCGTGCTGCCGACCGGGATCGACAGCGCACCGTCGGGCACGTGTGCCAGGACGTTCGCGAACGGGGAGTCCTGGTCCGACTTCGTGACCGGGCTGTTCCGCTTCGAGTCGGTGAACTCCCACTGCACCGGGTCCTGCACCATGCCGGGCAGGTCCGGGCCGGACACCCGCATCTGCGCCGATGCGTGCCCGAGGTCGTGGTCGAGCCGCTCGGTGGCGGTGGCCTGCGTCGACTGCACCACGACGGCGACGGCCGCGAACCCCGCGGTGGGGATCCCGATGAGCGCGATGATCAGTGCCGCGCGGCCTGCCTTCGCGAACGCCAGCCGACGCCCCAGACGGAGCGCCGGTCGGAGGGCGAACGGCGTCCGGGCGGTCCCGGAACGCCGGCCCCGGCTCACGACGCGGTCCGGTCCGTCAGCGCGGTCTCGACGCCCGAGTACACGGTCTCGTCGACGACACGTCCGTCGCGCAGGAACACGATCCGGTCCGCCCAGGCGGCGTGCCGGGCGTCGTGCGTCACCAGGAGGGCGCCCGCCCCCGCGTCGACGTGCCGACGGAGCATGCGGAGCACGACCTCGCCGGTCTGCGAGTCGAGGGCGCCGGTCGGTTCGTCGGCGAGCACGAGTCGACGTTCACCGACCACCCCGCGGGCGATCGCGACGCGCTGCTGCTGCCCGCCGGACAGGTCGTCCGGGTAGGCGTCGGCACGGTGCGACAGCTCGACGTTGTCCAGCGCGAGTTCCGCGGCGCGACGGGCCTGCGAGGCCTTCCACCCGTCCAGTTCGAGCGGCAGCGCCACGTTCTCGACCGCGGTCAACGAGGGGATCAGGTTGAAGTCCTGGAACACGAACCCGATCAGCCGGCGCCGCAGCGCTGCGAGTTCCCTGGCGGGACGGTCGGAGACGAACGCGCCGTCGATCAGGACCTCGCCGCTCGTCGGCGGCAGCAGGGTTCCGGCGCAGGCGAGCAGCGTCGACTTGCCCGACCCCGAGGTGCCCATCACGGCCACCATCTCGCCGCGCTCGACCCGCAGGTCGATGCCGGCCAGGGCGGTGACGGCCTTGGCGCCGGAGCCGTAGTGCACGCTCACGGCGTCGAGCTGCAGGAGCGGTGCGGCGGTCACCGTGCGCTCCGGGGAGCGGCAGCGGAAGCGGAGGCGTCGGCACTGGCCGGTGCCGCCGGGTGCTCGTCCGGCCGGTACCGCGCGACACTCGACTCCACGTGGTCGAGCCAGCGCACCTCTGCCTCGGCCTGGAACACCATCGACTCGAGCACGAGCGACCACGCCAGGTCCGACGACGGGTCGGTCGTCCGCTTCAGCCGCGTCAGGTCCTGCAGGTTCCGGATCGCGGCACCACGCTGCACCTGTACCAGCCGGGCGACGTCGACCCCGGGCACGGTCACGGCGAGGGCGAACTTGATCGCCAGTTCGTCGCGGCCACGCTTCGCCGGCACGGGCTCGCTGAACCAGCGGGCCACCTCCGCCCGCCCCGCATCGGTCGCCGTGTAGACGACGTGGCCGTCGTCGTCGGCGTCGCCGCGGGCGACCAGGCCGTCGCGTTCCAGTCGGTCCAGGGTCGTGTAGACCTGGCCGATGTTCAGCGGCCAGCTCCCGCCGGTGCGGTGCTCGAACTCCCCCGGAGCTGGTACCCGTAACCGGGTCCCCCCACCAGCAGCGCGAGTACGCCCATCCGAACGCTCATGACACTTCCCCTGTCCCGGGCCACCATGGCCATACCGAGTATGCACATACCCGGTATGCGTACGCAAGCACGGATCTGGACAGGGCCGATGAACGGACGGGAGGCGCGGTGCCAGCTGGCACCGCGCCTCCCGTCGGTCGGCTGGTCGCGTTCGCGACCCGCGGTCGCGTCCGAAGGGTCAGTGACCCAGCTTCGCCAGCTCCTCGAACTCGTCGTCGGTCAGCTCGACCGTGGCACCCGCCAGGTTGTCCTCGAGGTGCGCGACGCTCGACGTGCCGGGGATCGGCAGCATCACCGGGGAGCGCTTGAGCAGCCACGCGAGCGCGAGCTGCGCCGGGGTGGCGCCCTTGCGCTCGGCGATCTCGGTGAGCGGCGAGTCCTCGCCGGTCAGGCCACCCGTGGCCAGGGGGAACCACGGGATGAAGCCGATGCCCTGCTGCTCGGACCAGTCGAGCAGCTCCTCGGCGTCACGCTTCTGCAGGTTGTAGAGGTTCTGCACGGAGACGATCGTGGCGATCTGCTGCGCGGCCTTGACCTCGTCGACGGAGACCTCGGACAGGCCGATGTGGCGGATCTTGCCCTCGTCCTGCAGCTTCTTCAGCTCGCCGACCTGGTCCTCGAGCGGGACCTTCGGGTCGATGCGGTGCAGCTGGAACAGGTCGATGCGCTCCAGGCCCAGGCGGCGGAGGCTCATCTCCGCCTCTTGCCGCAGGTACTCGGGGCGGCCGACGGGCGGCCAGACGTTCGGGCCGGTGCGGGTCAGGCCGGCCTTCGTCGCGATGACGACGTCGTCGCCGTAGGGGTGCAGGGCCTCCTTCAGGAGCTCCTCGGCGACGTAGGGGCCGTACGAGTCGGCGGTGTCGAAGAAGTTCACGCCGAGCTCGACGGCGCGCTTGAGGACGCGGATCGCCTCGTCGTGGTCCTTCGGCGGTCCCCAGACGCCGGGGCCGGTGAGCTGCATGGTGCCGTAGCCGAGCCGGTTGACCTCGAGGTCGCCGCCGATGCGGAAGGTGCCGGAGGACGCGGCCGGACGGTTCGTGGTGTCAGTGCCTGTGGTCATGTCCCCGGTCTACGCCCGGTGCGTTGCCGGTCCCTGAGTCGGTGTCCCCCGACCGCTTGCCGTGTTCGCAGAGTCCACGGACGGGTTCGTGCGCACCGTGGCGTTCGGAGCGGTGGTGCTGCCGTTCAGGCCGCGCTGCTGCTGATCCGGGTCGCGCTCGCCCAGTCGTGCACCCAGTCGGGCACGGTGAGGTCGCGGTCCGCGCCACCCGCAGCCTCGAGCAGGTCCGCGGTCGGCACGGTCCCGCCGGCACGCCGCAGGAACCGGGCCTGCACCACGGCTCGAGCCATCACGGCGCCGCCGCGCACGAACGTCTGCTCCAGGTACACGGCACGGTCGTCGACCCCGAGCACGTGGGTGCGGAGCTCGAACCGCTGCCCGAGCGTCAGCGACCGCTTGTACGTGATCGTCTGCGCCGACACGACGGGGTACCAGCCACGTTCGGACAGCACCGCCCAGTACCCGGAGCGGAGCATCAGGTCGAGCCGACCCAGGTCGAGCATCGACAGGTACTTGCCGTTGTTGACGTGCCGCAGCGGGTCGAGGTCGGTGGGAGCGACCCGGAACGGCGTCCGCACCTCGTCCCAGAGCGAGGCCCGGCGGCGTCCACCGACCCGAGCGCGCAACCGGGTGCGCAGCTGCAGCAGGAGCAGTCGGAAGTACAGGTTCACGGGACGATCACACCAGTGGACCGCGTGCTCGTGCCAGCACCTTGGAGGAACCTCACCAAGCGCGCGGGCGACCGGTGACCCGGAACGCCTGGTCCCGACAAGCGGCGCGAACGGCGGCGCGCAGCCCAACTCGGCCGGTTCAGCCGGGGATGCCGCCGCCGGCGCCGGTGATGCCGGGGTGCGCTGACTTGGCGAGCCCCTCGGTCCTGGAGTGCGCCGCATCGGCTTCGGCCGCGGCGCGTGCGCTGTCACGCGGATCCGACAGGTCTTCGATCGATTCGAGCGCCCGCCGACGACGACGGTTCTGCACCTCGAGCACGGTCAGCAGGGCGCCGATGACGACGACCACGGCGATGACGATCCACATGACGACCACGACACTCCCCCGAACCCGGGCCCCTGCCCCGTCCCTGGCAGCGTAGCGATGACGAGGCGGGTACAGCCAGTGCCTCCCGCCGTCCCGGGGACCGGGAGTAGACCTGCAGCATGCACACACGCAAGCTCGCAGACCTCGAGGTCGGACCCATCGGCCTCGGAACCATGGGCATGAGCGCCTTCTACACGGGCGCCGGCACCGACGACGACGAGTCGATCCGCACCATCCACCGCGCGATCGACCTCGGCGTCACCATGTTCGACACCGCCGAGGCGTACGGCCCCTACACGAACGAGGAACTCCTGCGCCGCGCGCTCGAGGGCCGTCGCGACGACGTCGTCATCGCGACCAAGTTCGGCCTGTACCGCCACGAGGCCGGTGAGGAGACCCCGACGCAGCAGCGCGGTCTCTCCAGCCAGCCGGAGTCCGTGCGCGAGGCGCTCGAAGGCTCCCTCCGTCGCCTCGGCACCGACCACATCGACCTCTACTACCAGCACCGCGTCGACCCCGCCGTCCCGATCGAGGACGTCATCGGCCAGCTCGCCGGCTTCGTGCAGGAGGGCAAGATCCGGCACATCGGGCTGTCCGAAGCCGGAGCCGAGACCATCCGCAAGGCCCACGCCGTCCACCCGATCACCGCACTGCAGAGCGAGTACTCGCTGTGGACGCGGGACCCCGAGGGCGACGTGCTCGACACCCTGCGCGAGCTCGGCATCGGCCTGGTGCCGTACTCGCCGCTCGGCCGCGGGTTCCTGACGGGTGCCATCACGAAGCCGTCCGACCTGGACTCCGACGACTTCCGCCTGGCGAACCCGCGCTTCCAGCAGGAGGCGTTCGCGCAGAACATGCGCATCGTCGACGCCGTCAAGGACATCGCGACCGAGGCCGACGCCACTCCGGCGCAGGTGTCGCTCGCATGGCTGCTGGCCCAGGGCGACGACATCGTCCCGATCCCCGGCACGAAGCGGGTCTCACGCCTCGAGGAGAACGTCGGCGCAGCCGACCTGACCCTCACGACGGACCAGCTGTCGCGCCTGTCGGCGCTGCCCGTCCCGACCGGTGACCGCTACCCCGACATGTCGACCATCGGTCGCTAGACGCGACCGGTTGACGGACGGGAGGCCCGGTGCCAGCTGGCACCGGGCCTCCCGTCCGTCGTCAGTCGCGTTTGCGGACGCGAGACGCCGGCGTCAGCGCGTGACGCCCCCGAATCCGGCGGCGTCTCGCTGACTCGGCGGCGTCTTGCGAGCACGCCGGCGTCTCAGACCTCGGCGGCGAAGGACGCGGCCCGGACCTGCAGGTCCTCGATGCGCCGGAGCCGCGCTGCCTCGACGTCGTAGCCCTCGTAGGCGGGCGGCGGCAGCTTCCGGACGTTCCGCGAGCACTGGAAGTCCTGGCACACCAGGGTGCCGACGGTGTTGCCGTTGCGACCGGCCGGCCCGGACCGCTTGGCGCTGTAGAACGTGACGTCGTTCGGCAGCTTGACGTCCTGGCACCACGAGCACTGGGCGCGGGAGCGCGGCGAGGCCTCGGCCTGCCGGAACAGGATGCCGATCAGTTCGCCGTCCAGGGTCGGCACGACGGCGTACGCCCGCCGACCGATCTTCGGGTCGCGCCAGCCGAGGTAGTCGAGCGCGTCCCAGTCGAGCGTCTCGAAGCCGGCGGGCAGTGTGATGTCGGTCGTCTCCTTGCGGGAGGCGTTGACGAAGGACGTGCGGAGGGTCTTCTCCACGATGGGGAGCATGGGTGATCGCTTTCGAGCAGGCCCGGGGTGTGCGGGAGCACACCGCACCGGGCGGAGGAGGTCAGGGTTCGACGAGGACGGCCACGCCCGAGGGCACGACCGGGGGCCTCACGCCCTGATGCCGGCGATACGGGCGCCGACCACCTCCTGGAAGCTCACCCGACCAGCCTACGACCGGGTGTCAAGCCCGGGCCGGGCCGGTGCCGCCGCGTTGATCGTCCGCGGTCAGTTCGGCGTCGCCGTGACCAGGACGACGGAGCCCTCGTACGTCGGGCGGATCCGGAGCGACCCGTGCCGTCGGTCCCACTCCCCCGACTCCAGCGCGGTTCGGAGCGCGGCCACCGACCGCCGGACGGTGAACTCGTCGACCAGGTCCCATGCCGGGTCCGCGCGGCGCACGGCTGGGTCGAGCAGGCGTTCCGGGCGGGCGTAGTACGCCTCGGTGAACCCGTCGACGCACGTGAACGGGATCGGCAACGGGGTGCTCGTCACGGTGTCGTCGCCGAGCGCGTCGGTGATCCGAGGCAGTGCCGGGTGGCGACGGGCCTCGGCCGACAGCACCTCGGGGGCGTACTCGGCGAGCCAGGAGCGCTCGATGCGGTCGGGGTCGAACGTCACGATCACGATCGGCCCTCGGGTCAACCGACGCACCTCGGCGAGCCCGCGCTCGAGGTCGGCCCACCCATGCAGCGAGAAGGTCGTCACCGTGGCGTCGAAGGCGTCGTCGGCGAAGGGAAGGTCCTCGGCGGCCTGCACCGCGGTCACGTCGCGGTCGGTCGGCGCGTAGGACCCGGCGGCACCGGCACCGGCACCGGCACCGGCACCGGCACCGACGTCGAGCACGGTCCGGGCGTCGCCGAGGGCCTTCGCGACCGCACGGGCGAATGCGGGCTCGGGCCGGCGGTGCTGCCGACGGTCCGCATCCCCTGCTGAGCCGTCCGTCGTCCTGGTCACGTCCCCACCCTACGAACCCGCGCTGCTATCTTCGGCAGATGCTCGCAGACAGTGGTCTCGGATTCGTCGTCGTCCTGTACGCCCTGTTCGTGCTGGCGCTCGCCGTGCTGGCCGTCGCCCTCATCGTGCTCGTGTTCGCCGCGATCCGCGTGCTGCGGTTGTCGGCGACGGAGCGTCAGCTGCGCATCGAGCGGATGCGCTCACCGGAGCTGTTCGACGGCGACGTCCCGCCCCAGGCCTGACGGTCCGATCGCGGCGCTGACGCACCTGCCCGTCGGCGGGCCGGGTCAGTCGACGGACTCGGACTCGGACTCCGACTCGCGGACGGCCGCGTACTGCTCGGCCCGTTCCGTCGCGGCCCAGCTGCCGAGCAGCGCGAGCGACCGCTCGGAGTCGCTGCCCGGTTCGGCCGAGTACGAGAACAGCGTCAGGCCGGGGTCGGCGACCAGGTCGAGCGCCTCGTAGGACAGTCGGAGCTCCCCCACGATCGGGTGGTCGATGCGCTTCTTGCCGGTCCGCTGCATCCGGACGTCGTGTGCGGCCCACCAGCCGCGGAACTCCTCGCTCCGGGTGGAGAGCTCACCGACGAGCGTGATGAGCCCCGGCTCGCAGGGGTTCGACACCGCGGCGGTCCGGAGCACGGCCACGGCGTCCTTCGCGGTCTGTGCCCAGTCCGGGAAGAAGTCGCGGGCCGCCGGGTCGAGGAACGTGAAGCGTGCGGTGTTGACCGGGCGCCCGGGGCCGGCGAAGAGCGGTGCGTACAGGGCACGGCCGAGTTCGTTCGTCGCGACGACGTCCCCGCGCTCGTTCCGCACCCAGGCCGGGGCGCCGGTGATCGCGTCGAGCAGGCGCTGGACGCCGGGGCGGACGCGGGTCGGCACGTTCCGGTGCATGACCTTCGCGCCGGAGTTCGCCAGGCGCGTCAGGTCCCACAGGTGCGCACGCTCGTCCTCGTCGAGCTGCAGGGCGCTCGCCAGACCCTCGAGCACACTGTCCGAGACGCCCTTGAGCGAGCCGCGCTCGAGCCGCGTGTAGTAGTCGACGCTGACGCCGGCGAGCATGGCGACCTCGTGCCGACGCAGCCCGGGGACCCGCCGCACCCCGCCGCCGAACGACGGCATGCCGACCTGCTCGGGGGTGAGCCGCGCCCGCCTGGAGGACAGGAAGTCGCGGATCTCGTTGCGCACGTCGATACCCATGCGACGAGCGTACGTGCCCGGGCCGTGCGGCACGCGGGCGGGAGGGCCGTGGCGGGGCCGCCGGCCGTCGCCGACTGGTCACGACGCGTCGCGTGCTGCCCGCCGGGTGGTCGCGACCTGTCGGCTGGTGGCGCCGCAGGCGACGGCCTGTGACCGCTCGTCGGCGTCTGGCGGGGTGTTGTGACCACCCGGAGCGGACGGGAGGCGCGGGACGGCCCCGCCACGCGCCTCCCGTCCGCCGTCTGGTCGCGTTCCGTGGCGTGACCGGCCGTGCCCGACCGGTCACGACACGTCGCGTGCTGCCCGCCGGGTGGTCGCGACCTGTCGGCTGGTGGCGCCGCAGGCGACGACCTGTGACCGCTCGCCGGCGCCCCGCGGGGTGTTACGACCGCCCGCCGCCACGGGCCTCCCGTCCGCCGTGGTCCCGCGATCAGGGCGCGGCGTCGGCCCCGATGCGCACGCGCGCGACCCGGTGACCGTCCATGGCGGTCACCTCGAGGCGATGGCCGCCGGCCACGACGACGTCGCCGACCTCGGGCACGCGGTCCAGCTGCACCTGCACGAGCCCGCCGACCGTCTCGTAGTCGCCGTCCGGCAGCACCGGTCCGCCGTCCGCTGCCAGGTCCTCGAGCACCGTGGCGCCGTCGACGCCGTCGTGCGCCAGCACGGACTCGTCGTGCTCGGCGGTGTCCCACTCGTCCCTGATCCGACCGACGAGGTCTTCGAGCAGCGCCTCGAGCGTGACCATGCCCGCGCTGCCGCCGTACTCGTCGACGACCAGGGCGATCTGGTGGCCGTCGGTGCGCATGTCCGCGATCGCACTCGACAGCGACTTCGTCTCGGGCAGGGCGAGCACCGGCCGGACGAGCGTGGCGACGGGGGCCGCGGGGTCGACCGGACGCAGCAGGTCACGGAGGTGCACGAAGCCCTGCACCTCGTCACGCCCGCCGGAGGTCACGAGGTACCGCGTGTGCCCGGCCGCGATGGCCTGGTCGGTGGCCTCGGCGACGGAGACGCCGGCGTCCAGCGTCGAGACGTCGTACCAGGGGCGCATGGACTCGCGCAGGATGCGGTCACCGGCGTCCAGGGCGCTGCGGGCGATCCGGCGTCCCTGCTCGTCGACGCCGGTGTGCTCGTCGACCAGGCCGCGGAGCTCCTCGGTGCTCATCGACTCGCTGCGGGCGTTCGGGTCGCCACCGAGCAGTCGCACGACGGTGTCGGTGGACTTCGAGAGCAGCCAGATCACCGGCCGCATCAGCACCGCGAAGCGCTCCAGGGTCGGGGCGACGGCCATCGAGAAGCCCTCGGCACGCTGCAGGGCGAGGCGTTTCGGCACGAGTTCGCCGAACACGAGCGACAGGTACGCGATGACCAGGGTCATGAGCACGAGGGCAACTGCCTCGGACGTGCCCCGCTCGAGCCCGAGTCCCTGGAAGAGCGGCGCGACGTCGGGCGCGATCGACGACGCTCCGTACGCGGCGGAGAAGAACCCGGCGACGGTCACACCGATCTGCACGGCGGACAGGAACCGGTTCGGGTCGCGGCCGAGCTCGGCGACCCGCACGCCCCGGGGGCCGCGGCGTTCGAGCTGCTGCAGCTGCGATTCACGCAGGGAGACGAGTGCGATCTCGGCGGCCGCGAAGACCCCGCCGACGAGCACGAAGAGGATGACGAGCCCGAAGGCGATCCAGGTGTCGGCGCCCATCAGCGGGCAGCTTCCTCGGATCGACGACGGGCGGGCGGTCTGTGGGGATCGTCCATGCCTGTGAGTCTGCACAGGACGACTGGGACATCACCGTGCTGGTGCTCGACAACGGCTGTGGATCGTCGCGCGGCGACGGGGCGTGGTCGCTACAGGGTGAGCGAGCGACCGATGCGGGCCTCGAGCCACGCCTTCGGGTCGATCGGCGTGACGCCGTCCATCAGGACCTCGAGGTGCAGGTGCGCGCCGGTCGAGACGCCGGAGGACCCGACGAGTCCGATGAACTGTCCGGCCGCGACGGTGTCGCCGACCTTGAGCGGCGACGACCCGGGGATCATGTGGCCGTACAGCGTGGACACCTGACGGCCGTCGACCACATGGTCGATGATGACCGCGTTGCCGTACGAGAAGTACGTGCCGGAGACCCGGACCTTGCCCGCGGCGACGGCACCGATCGGCGTCCCCATGCCCGGGGTGAAGTCGAGGCCCTGGTGCAGCGACGAGCACGCGCCGCACGGTGCCGAGCGGTAGCCGAAGCCGGAGCTCATCTGCACGGGGCCGGGGAACGGCGAGCGGACCGCGCCGCCGAACGACACGGCGCCACCGGCGGTGCCGGAGGACCCTGCCGTCTTCGTCGTGACGGTCGACCCGCCGCCGACGGTGAACCCGTCGCGGTCGGAGCCGGCGGCCGTGACCGCCTGGGTCACGGCGTAGTCCTGGGTGCGCACGATCGGCGCGATGGTCGAGGTGGCCATCGAGGTGCCGGCGCTGGCGTGTGCGGGCATCGCCGACGCGGCGAACATCGCGATGGCGGCGGCGGCGCTGGTGAGCGTGATGCGTCCGGCGCGGGCCGACCGGGAGGCCCTGGGTGCGGTCGCCGTGCGGGTTGCCCGGGGTGCGGGGCGGCGGACCACGCGCTGGATGCGGTCGTCGACGTGCTCGGTGGTGGCGCGCGCGGCTGCGGCGCGGCGGCCGGTCGGCTCGGTGGTGGCGAGGACGAGGGGCTTCGCTGGCTTGGCGGGTTTCGCGACCTTGGCCGGCTTGGCGACCTTGGCTGGGTTCGCGACCTTCGCCGCCGGAGCCGCCTTGCTGCGACGCTGCGGTCCGCGGGCGGCTGCGCGCTCGGCTTCGAGGGCGGCGCGACGGGACAGGTGCACCACCGGGGTCGCCGGGTGCTGTTCGGGTTCGGGTGCAGTCGTCATGGCCGCCAACCATTCTGCACGACTCTGTCGCTTTGTACAGGCCCTTCCGTGATCTTTTCGTTACCGAGTCGGCTGGGAGGGGCCTGATCACCCTGTGCTGCCGCGTCCCCCGGGCAGCCCCGATCAGTACGGTCGAGGGAAAGCGACGGAAGGACCCGCACCATGGCCCGAACGCCGCGCGAGCGGTACGGAACGGTCGACCTGTCGTCGGCCGACGTCGTGCTGGCCGGTACCCAGGAACTCCTGCCCGTGCTCCGGGCCGCGGCCGTGCGCGCCGGCATCGACGCCGCACGGATGCGGGTCATCGGGGTCGACGACCTGCCGGACCCCGAGGAGACCTGGGATGCCGCGCTCGCCGTCATCGCGATCCGTCGCCCCGGTGACGACCCCGCGTTCCACCGGGCCCAGGCGGCGGCCGAGCTCATCGCGCCGCTGCTCGCGCCGCACGCCGTGCGCATCGTCGTCACGGTGTCCGGGGTGACCCGCCTCGCACCGAAGCTCGAGCGCACCCTGACGTCCGAGGTCCTGCACCAGATCGACGCGGCGTCGGCGTCGTCCGGGTTCCGACGCCCCTTCCGGCCCCTGCGCATGCGGCTCGGCCTCGCCGGGCTCCGTGCCGCGGGCGTCCGGGTGTTCCGCGTCTCGCTCGGCGACTGACGCGCTCACGCCCCACTCTGGGGGGCGATGTATCTTGATGTCGAGACATCCTGCGCCACGAGTACCGTGGACGTACCGACGGTCGAACAAGGGAGTACCCGCCAGCATGGCCAAGATCATCTACACCCTCACGGACGAGGCGCCGTTCCTCGCCACCCACTCCTTCCTCCCGGTCATCCAGGCCTTCGCCGGCACCGCGGGTGTCGACGTCGAGACCCGCGACATCTCGCTCGCCGGCCGGATCATCGCCCAGTTCCCGGAGCGGCTCACCGACGAGCAGCGCCTGGACGACGCCCTCGCCGAGCTCGGCGACCTGGCGAAGACCCCCGAGGCGAACATCATCAAGCTGCCGAACATCTCGGCGTCGATCCCCCAGCTCAAGGTCGCGATCAAGGAACTGCAGTCGCAGGGCTACGACCTGCCCGACTACCCGGACGAGGCCACCACCGACGAGCAGCGCGAGATCCGCGCCCGCTACGGCCGCGTCCAGGGCAGCGCCGTCAACCCGGTGCTGCGCGAGGGCAACTCCGACCGCCGCGCACCCCTGTCGGTCAAGAACTACGCCCGCAAGCACCCGCACCGCATGGGCGCCTGGTCGCGTGACTCGAAGACGAACGTCACCACCATGGGCGTCGACGACTTCCGGTCCAACGAGAAGTCCTGGATCGCCCCCGCCGACGACGTCCTGACGATCACCTTCGTGGCCGAGGACGGCACCGAGCAGGTCCTCAAGCAGTCGATCCCCGTGCTGCAGGGCGAGGTCGTCGACGGCACCGTGCTGCACGTCGCCGCCCTCGAGTCGTTCCTGCGGAAGCAGATCGAGCGTGCCGCGGCCGAGGACGTCCTGTTCTCCGTGCACCTCAAGGCCACGATGATGAAGATCTCCGACCCGATCATCTTCGGGCACGTCATCAAGGCGTTCTTCCCGTCGGTGTTCGAGCGCTACGGCGCCGACCTCGCCGCCGCCGGCCTCACCCCGAACGACGGCCTCGGCTCGATCCTCGCCGGCCTCGGTGCGCTGCCGAACGGCGCCGAGATCGAGCGCGCCTTCAAGCAGGGCATCGCCGACGGCCCCGAGCTCGCCATGGTCGACTCGGACAAGGGCATCACGAACCTGCACGTACCGAGCGACGTCATCGTCGACGCCTCGATGCCCGCGATGATCCGCACCTCGGGGCACATGTGGGGTCCGGACGGCGACGAGCACGACACCCTCGCCGTCATCCCCGACTCGAGCTACGCCGGCATCTACCAGGCCGTGCTCGACGACTGCCGCGCCCACGGCGCCTTCGACCCGTCGACGATGGGCTCCGTGCCCAACGTCGGCCTGATGGCGCAGAAGGCCGAGGAGTACGGCTCGCACGACAAGACCTTCGAGCTCCCCGGCGCCGGTGTCGTCCGCGTCACGACCGCCTCGGGCGACGTCGTCATCGAGCACGACGTCGAGCCCGGTGACATCTGGCGCGCCTGCCAGACCAAGGACGTCGCCATCCGCGACTGGGTGAAGCTCGCCGTCACCCGCGCCCGTGCTTCCTCGACGCCCGCCGTGTTCTGGCTCGACGAGACCCGCGCGCACGACGCCAACCTGATCGGGCTCGTCCGGAAGTACCTCGGCGAGCACGACACCGACGGCCTGCAGATCGAGATCCTCGCGCCCGAGGACGCCATGCGCTTCTCGCTCGAGCGGATCCGCCGCGGCGAGGACACCATCTCGGTCACCGGCAACGTCCTGCGCGACTACCTGACCGACCTGTTCCCGATCATGGAGCTCGGCACCTCGGCGAAGATGCTCTCCGTCGTCCCGCTGCTCGGCGGCGGCGGCCTGTTCGAGACCGGTGCCGGTGGTTCCGCGCCGAAGCACGTGCAGCAGCTCGTGCAGCAGAACTACCTGCGCTGGGACAGCCTGGGCGAGTTCCTGGCCCTGGCGGTCAGCCTCGAGCACCTGGCCGGTGTGACGGGCAATGAGCGGGCGAAGATCCTGGGCGAGACCCTGGACCGTGCCACCGGGACCTTCCTGGAGCAGGACAAATCCCCTGGCCGCAAGCTCGGCTCGATCGACAACCGCGGCAGCCACTTCTACCTGGCGAAGTACTGGGCCGAAGAGCTCGCCGCGCAGACCCAGGACACCGAGCTCGCGGCGTCGTTCGCGGACCTCGCGGCGAAGCTCGGTGAGCAGGAGCGCACCATCGTCGACGAGCTCGTCTCGGTGCAGGGCCACCCGGCAGACATCGGTGGCTAC
This sequence comes from Curtobacterium sp. Arg-1, assembly GCF_025643395.1. Classification (NCBI taxonomy): domain Bacteria; kingdom Bacillati; phylum Actinomycetota; class Actinomycetes; order Micrococcales; family Microbacteriaceae; genus Curtobacterium; species Curtobacterium sp. Arg-1. The sequence continues at coordinate 3,621,697 of NZ_CP095731.1, read as the reverse complement.
TACCGCCCCGACGACGCCAAGACGAGCGCGGTCATGCGCCCGTCCGCCACGCTGAACGCGGCGCTGGCAGCGCTCTAGCAGCGCCCAGCCCACGGACAGGAGGCCCGGTGCCAGCTGGCACCGTCCCTCCAGGCTCGGCCGTCACCCCGCTGGCGCGGTGCGCCGGTACCGGCTGGTGGGGCCCACCTCCAGGCACGGCCGTCACCCCGCTGGCGCGGTGCGCCGGTACCGGCTGGTGGGGCCCACCTCCAGGCACGGCCGTCACCCCGCTGGCGCGGTGCGCCGGTACCGGCTGGTGGGGCCCACCTCCCGTCCGCCCGTGGTCGCGACCACGGCCGCGTCGAGTGAGCAGAAGACGTCGGGTCCCGCTTGCGAACCGGACGTCTTCTGCTCACTCGTTGATCAGCCGGGGGGCGCTCGTCGCCTCAGCCGCGCGACGGCACGGGCGGGCCGACGGCCAGCAGCCCGGTGAAGACCAGGGCGACGGCCACGACCCCGATGCCGGCGGCCACCGCGGGACGACGCACGACGAAGAACAGCAGGCGGTCCCAGAAGCCCGAGTGGGCGTCCGGCGAGCGGCGCCACGACCCCTCGAGCATGCCGCGGCGGGCGACCGCGACCTCGAACGGCACGGTGGCGTACGGCACGACGGCACTGACCCAGCCGAGCACGAGCGCCCCGAACGACCACCGCTGGTTCACGGCGACGACCGTCGTGACCACCAGGTACGCCAGGAACACGAAGCCGTGCACGCCGCCGCCGATGCGGACGCCCCAGTCGCCGGCGTCCAGCCCGTACTTGAGCACCATCCCGGCGATGAGCAGGGTCCAGGTCACGAGTTCGGCCACCGCGGCGGCGCGGAACAGGGAGCGCGGAGTCATGCCGTCAATCGTGGCGGACCCGGTTGACAGACAGCAGAACGCCCCGGATCGTCCGACCCGGGGCGCGCTGCAGGTCTGCTCAGTGCTGTACGACCACCGTCTGACCGAGGCGGTTCACGCCCGTGCTCGCGTCCCACGTGCCGGTGTTCGCCGTCTGGATCGCGAACGCGGGGTCCGTCGCCACCGAGGCCTCCGGTGCGGGCAGGGCCAGTGCGACGCTCCAGCGCCCGTTCGGCACGTCGGCGAGGGACGCCCGGACGGTCACGGTCCGTCCCGGCTGCCAGGACGACGCGTCGGCGGCCACGGGCACGGTCACCCGGCGGTCGCCGTCGGTCAGGACGAGCTGCACCGGGCGGCTGTTGTACGGCGCCGCCCAGCCGTCGTTCCGGATCGACACCGCCACCGACGCCTTCGCGCCCGAGGTGGCGGTGCTCGAGGTCATGGTGAAGCGGTAGCCGAGCTTCTTCGCGGCGTCGGTGATGCCGTCCGTGCCCCAGGTCGCCAGGACGTCCTTGTTGTAGTCCAGGTTGAGGTAGCTGTAGTGGTACTTCGCCATCTCGGCCGAGGCGGACGGGTAGTCGGTCCGCGGCGTGTTCACGGCGCAGGTCTCACCGCCGACGGGGACGTACCGCGACTCCGCCGCCAGGTAGTCCTGGTCGAGGGACAGCGGGTTGCTCAGGAACGTGCCGAAGTCGTCCGCCGAGGCGAGGAAGCAGTCGTTGTGGTGCCCGATCCGCGACGCCGGGGAACCGTCGTGCGCCTGCTCCGGGGTGAGCGCCCCGGCTGTGCCGGACGGGGTGCGGAGCGCGTCCTGCTTCATCTGCATGGTGCGGACCTGGACCGATCGGCTGGACGGCAGTGCGGCGAGCTCGGCCTGCAGGACCTGTCGCCTGGCGTCCTTGTCGGCCTCGGTCAGCACCCCCGGGTTCGCCGGGTCGCTGGCGAAGTGGTCGGTGTAGTAGCCCTCGCCCCAGAGCCCGATGAAGCCCCCCTGCAGGGTCGGGATGACGTCGGCGTTCCGGCGGAGCGTCGGGGTGAGCTGCTCGATGTGCGCGAGCACGGTCGGCAGGTCGGCGTCCCCGTAGGGCGCCGAGTACGGGTACGAGCCGCCCTGGACGTACGCGAACCGGGTGATCACACCCACGCCGGCTGCACGTGCGGTGTCGTAGTCGTGCTGCACGAGCGCGAGCCAGGCCGGGCTGAGCTGCCGCTGCTGGACGAACGCCTCCATGTAGAAGACCCGGACGACCTGGGTGACGCCCTCGGCCCGGTAGCCCCGGAGCGTCGCGGCGTCGAGCGGCGTGTACCCGGTGCCGTCGGCGCGGTAGTGCGTCTCGGTGGTGTGGTCGAACCCGCGCGAGGGGTTCGGGATGACCGCGTCGCTCGCCGTGTAGGTCACGGTCGAGGTGGTCGCGTTCCGCTGGTGGTGACCGGTGGGTGATGCCCACGCGGCGGTCGGTACGGCGAGTGCGAGCACCGCCGCGAGCGCGACGGTGGTGATGGTTCGGTGCTGCATCGGACGAGCCCCTGTCCTCGGCGCGGACGGTGATCGGTACCCCCTGGTACCGCCGTCTGCGCGTTTGTGATCCGAAGCTAGGCGAAACGATCAGAAAACGCCAGTGTCTGCGCGATCCGATCACGGGTAGCGTTGGTCCCATGTCGCCGTCGACCGAGAACCGTCCCCTGAACATCGTCGTCTGGAACGAGAACGTGCACGAGACCCGCGGTGACGCGACGGTCACCGGGCACTACCCCGACGGCATGCACACCGTGATCGCCGAGGCGCTCCGGCGGTCGCAGCCCGGGGCCGACGTCTCCACCGCCACCCTGCAGGAACCCGACCACGGCATCACCGCCGAACGACTGGCCACCACGGACGTGCTGTTCTGGTGGGGGCACGTCGCCCACGACGAGGTGCGCGACGCCGTCGTCGACCTGGTCGTCGACGCCGTGCACGCCGGCATGGGGCTGGTGGTGCTGCACTCCGGCCACTACTCCAAGCCGTTCAAGCGCCTGATGGGCACGACCTGCTCGCTGAAGTGGCGGAACGACGGCGAGCGTGAACTCGTCTGGACCGTCGCGCCCGAGCACCCGATCGCCGCCGGGGTCCCGCACCCGATCGTCATCGACCGGCAGGAGATGTACGGCGAGTACTTCGACATCCCGCGCCCCGACGAAGAGGTCTTCCTGTCGACCTTCGCGGGCGGCGAGGTCTTCCGTTCCGGCGTCGCGTACCGCCGTGGTCTCGGCCGGGTCTTCTACTTCTCGCCGGGCGACCAGGAGTACCCCGTGTACCACCACCCGGACATCCAGCGCGTGCTGTCGAACGCCGCCGTCTGGGCTGCACCGGTTTCCGAGCGCCGCGCGCTGACCGCCGACCCCCACCCGAGGGACTGGTTCCTGGCGGACGATGCGGGTAGACAGGCCGGGTGACCAACCACCTCGCCGATGCGGACCGCCGCACCGCGGTGATCGAGGCGCTCGCCATCTTGGGATCAGGACCCGAGGAGCGCTTCGACCGCATCACCCGCATGGCCCACGAGGCGTTCGACGTCCCGTTGACCTTCCTCAACCTCGTCCACCACGACCTCGTCACCACCCAGTCGACCTTCGGCTGGCACCAGGGCTCGAGCGTCCCCGCGAGTGAGCAGTTCTGCGCGACGACCGTCCTCTCCCGCGAACCGATGGTGATCCCGGATGCGTCGCTCGACGCCCGCTTCGCCGACACGGCCGCGGTGGCGGAGCACGGCATCCGGTTCTACGCCGGCGCACCGCTGACCATGATCGACGGTACCCGGGTGGGCACGCTGTGCCTGATGGACGCGGTGCCGCGCACGTTCTCCCCCGAGGACGTCGCCCTGCTGCGTGACCTCGCCCGGTGGACCGAGCGGGAACTCGGCGTCGCCATCGACCTGGGACGGGTCCGTCGGGTGCTCGACGGGCTGGTGCCGGACCCGGTCGCGGTGCCGGGGTACGCCCTCGACGTCCTGGTCGCCCAGCACGACGGTGGCGGGGGTGACGTCGCCGACTGGCGCCTCGCCCCGGACGACGCCCTGCACGTCACCGTCGGCCGGGTGAGCGCCGCCGGACCGGCGTCCGGCCTGCTCGCCGCGGTGGTCCGCGGCGCCGTGGTGGCGCGGACCGGTGCCGAGGTGCAGGACACGATCGTCGGCCTGGAGGCCCAGGTCACCGCCGACCTGTCGGCCGCGGACGCCGTCGGCTCGCTCTTCCACCTGCGGCTCGACCCGACGTCGGGGCACGTCGACTTCGGCGACGCCGGCCACGGGCTCGCGGTGCTCGTCCCCGCGGACGGGCCCGCTCGGGTGCTGCGCCCGGTCGACCTGCCGCTCGGGTTGCAGCCGGTGTCGATCCCCCGGTCGTCCGGCTCGCTCGACCTGGCACCCGGCGACCGGTTGGCGATCTGCACGCAGGGTGTCCTGACGCTGGACGGGACCCGCCGCCTGGACGACCTCGCCGCGCTGGTGCGGTCCGCTCCGGACGGGGCGGGCGTGATCGAGCGGGTGCGCACGGCGGTCACCGTGGACGCCGAGGTCGACGTCACGCTGGTGGTGCTCACCCGACTCTGAGCGCGGAGCACGTCCGGGCGCCGAGCGTTGCCACGGGGGCGGTCAGGAGCGGAAGCGGTCCTGCCGGGGGCGTGGCGTGCCGGTCAGCGAGACCACGAGCAGGGTGGCGAGCAGGCCGAACCCGGCGAGCTCGATGCCCAGGCCGGCGAGCTGCCAGTAAGCACTGCCGACGGTCTGCGGCTGCGTGATCGACTCCGGCCACCACGACGCGATGAGCGGGAACGAGCCCGGGAACGGGTCGAGGCCGAACACCACCAGGCCGCCGAGCAGCAGCACGACCCCGAGGGCGGCCATGGCCCCACGGGACCGACCGAGCATGTGCACCACCAGGGCCGCTGCCATGCCGGCGAGCCCGACGACGGCGATCAGGAACGCGAGCACCACGATGGTCTGCGGCGCGAGCGCGACCCAGTCGAGCACCGCGATCGGCAGCAGCAGCCACCGGCCCGTCCGTGCCCAGCGCGCAGGGTTCCGCCATCCGTCCATGGCGACCGACCGTAGGGCACGCGGCCGAACGCCTGCCGAATGCGGCCAGGGCTCCCCGGCGATCGCGTGCGCTGACTACGATCGGACCCCATGGCGCAGGACCGACCGACCCGGCAGCAGCGGTCGCTCGCGACCCGCACCGCGATCATCGAGGGCGCGGCCGCGGAGTTCGACGAACGCGGGTACGTCGGAGCCTCGATGGACGGCATCGCCGAACGCATCGGGATGACCAAGGGTGCGCTGTACTTCCACTTCACGTCGAAGGCCGACATGGCGGGGGCCGTCGTCGCCGAGCAGCACGCGATCTCGCGCCGGTACGGCGAGGCCGCGGTGGCGCGGGGCACCACTCCGCTCGAGTCGATCATGTGGCTGTGCCAGGGACTCGCCGTGCAGATGACCACCGAGGTCGTCGTGAGCGCCGGGGTGCGCCTGTCGACCGACGTGGCGGCGAGCGACGTGGACCGGCGGGACCCGTACACCGACTGGGCCGCGGTGGTCGCCGGGTTCGCGCGGCAGGCCGTCGGCGCGGGAGAGCTCGATCCGCGGTGGGACCCGGAGCTCGTCGGCCGGGTCGTCGTCCGTGCCTACACGGGCGTGCAGACCGTCTCGGACGTGATGACGCGGCGGGCCGACCTGTTCGCGGGCCTGCGGGAACTCTGGACGGTCCTGCTGGACGCGTTCGTCACCGAACGGCTGCGTCCGGAGATCCCGCGACTCGTCGCGCTCATCGCTCCGGAGTGACGCGGGTCCCCCCAGGGAAACACCCACGTCACCTCGCCTCTGAGACTACCGAGAAGCCGGTCGCGCCACCGGCCCCAGTTCGCGGGCATGTGTCCGGCGGCCCACTAGCCTGACGCGGTGCCCACACCCGCTGCCGAGGTCGACGTCGACGTCCCGCTCGTCCGCTCCCTGCTGCGTGACCAGCACCCCGACCTGTCCGGGCTGTCGCTCGAGGTCGTCGCGAACGGGTGGGACAACGTCGTCCTGCGTCTCGGTGACGACCTGGCCGTGCGGGTCCCCCGCCGGCAGCTGGCCGCACGCCTCGTCGAGCACGAACAGCGCTGGCTGCCGGACATCGCCGCCCGGGTCGGGTCGGTCGTCCCGGTGCCGGCTCCGGTGCGGACCGGCCGACCCGCCCTCGGGTACCCGTGGTCGTGGAGCATCGTGCCGTGGCTCCCCGGCACCCCGATCGGCGCACGCGCGGCCGGGGTCCCCGTGGCCGAGGCGCTCGCCGCGTTCGTCGGGCTCCTGCACGTGGCGGCCCCGGCCGGTGCCCCGGCGAACCCGTTCCGTGCGGTGCCGCTCGCGTCGCGGAGCGACGCGGTGCTGGCGCGACTCGATGGCCACGACGTGCACCGGGCCGGCGAGCTGGCCGCGCTCTGGCGGGCCGCAGCCGCGGCGCCGACGCACGCCGGGCCTCCTGTCTGGGTGCACGGCGACCTGCACCCCTTCAACCTGCTCGTCGACTCGTCATCCGCTGGCGTCGACCACCTGTCAGCCGTGATCGACTTCGGGGACGTCACCGCGGGCGATCCCGCCGTCGACCTCGCGACCGCCTGGCTGACGTTCGACCAGCCTGGGCGACGCGCGTTCCGTGCCCGCGTCGCAGCCTCGGACGCCACCTGGCAGCGCGCCCGCGGGTGGGTGGTGGCGCTCGCGTCCGCCCTGGCGACCGCCGACGAACGCGCCTTCCGGAGCGTCGCCCGACGGAGCATCGACGCGGTGCTGGACGACTGAGTCTCCCCGGGGCTATCGTGACCGCACCATCCGTGCACAGTCGATCGGAGGGGCCGCCATGACCCTCGAGCTCCGCGTCCAGCACGACGTCGCCACCGACGCCTCCCCCGCCCCCGTCCGACGCGGTCTCCGCGGCTTGGTCGACCGACTCGCGGACCGCCGCGCCACCGCACGCGCGCGACGGGTCGACGACCGGGTGCGCGAACTCGGCGAACTCGTCCACCTGCTCTCCGACGCCCGCGCCGTCGTCGAGCGCGGCTGGGTGCAGCACGCCTGGTTCGCCTACCTCGACGAGCACGGCCACGAGCGGAAGGCCTCCAGTGCCGCCGCGATGGACGTGCAGGGCCGACCGCTCGTCGGCGCGTGCCTGGTCGGTGCGGTCGTGTCCGCAGCTGGTGGGCCGCTCGCGGTGCACGCACCGCGGGTCCAGCACGCGCTCGACGTCGTCTGGCACGCCCTGGCCCGCGACGAGGGCGAGCCCGTGCTGTGGTGCCCCGCGCCGGACATCCGGATGGGGCGCGTGCGCGACCTGACGAGCTGGAACGACGCCCCGGCACGCTCCGGTGCCGAGGTCGCGGGGCTGCTGCTGACGGCCGAACGGGTCGCGGTGCAGGAATCGACACGCCTGCAGGAGCTCCGGGTGGCACGATCGGGGGCATGAGCGACGTCGAAGCGGTCCCCGAGGTGCACCCCGCGAGCACCAGCACGCTGGCGGCCAGCGGCAACGCGCTGCTGTCGGACGAGGGGTCTGCGCCGACCCCCGACCAGGCGGCTGCCGACGCCGCGGTGAAGCAGACGCTGCACCGGTACCTGCAGAAGCACCGAGCAGCACTGCTGGCCAAGCTCGACGGGCTGGCGGAGCGACAGGCACGCTGGCCGGTGACACCGACGGGCACGAACGTCCTCGGGCTGGTGAAGCACGTCGCGGGCGTGCAGGCCGGCTACTTCGGCGAGGTGTTCGGGCGCCCGCTGCCGGACCCGCCCGCGTGGCTCGAGTCGGAGGACGGCGACGACATGTTCGCCCCGCTCGACGAGACGATGGCGGACGTCGTGGCCTTCCACCACCGGAGTGCCGCCCACGCCGACGCGACCATCGAGGCGCTCGACCTCACCGCGACGGGCACCGTGTCGTGGTGGCCTGAGGAGCACCGGCACGTCACGCTGCACCGGATCCTGGTGCACATGGCCTACGAGACCGCGCGGCACGCCGGGCACGCCGACATCGTGCGCGAGATGCTCGACGGCCTGGCCGGCGACGGCGACGGCAACCTGGCCGACAAGACGCCGGACGAATGGGTCCGGTGGCGCGAGCAGCTCGTCGACATCGCGGAGCGTGCCGGGTTGCGTGACCTGAGCGCATAGCCGGGCACCCGGCCCGATCGTTACCGTTCTCCCAGGCTTGCCCTGGTGTTCCCCCTCTGACCAGGGGTTGTCCTCATCGCAACTGCGAGGGAAACTGCCGCCTCGGCAGGGTTGCGTTGTACAACCGGTCCAGGTGCTGCGTAGCTTTGGCCGAGCTCGTGCCCCGATCTGTGGGCAGTTCAGCCGACCGGAAGGGGAGCGCCCACCCGTGTTCCAGTACGTCGTGGAGCGATGGAACCAGATCTGGTTCGCATCGTGGCAGCACTTCTCACTGGTCGTCCAGTGCGTCGTCCTCGCCACGGTCATCGCCGTGGTGCTCGCCACACTCGTCTACCGCAGCCCGCGCTTGACAGCGTTCGCGAACGGGGTGTCGGCCATCGGCCTCACCTTGCCGTCGTTCGCCGTCATCGGCCTGCTCATCGTCCCGCTCGGCTTCGGCGTCCTGCCGTCGGTCGTCACGGTCGTCTTCTTCGCCGCACTGCCGATCCTGCGCAACGCGGTCGTCGGTCTCGCCGAGATCCCGCCCACCGTCGTCGAGTCGGCGCGCGGCGTCGGCATGAGCCGGTTCCGCACCCTGCTGCAGATCGAACTGCCGATGGCGTGGCCGATCATCCTGAGCGGCGTCCGCGTCTCCGCACAGATGGTGATGGGCATCGCCGCCATCGCCGCCTACGCGCTCGGCCCCGGACTCGGCGGCTTCATCTTCTCCGGGCTGTCCCGCCTCGGCGGCGCCAACGCCCTGTCCTCCGTCGTGGTCGGGGTGGTCGGCGTCGTCCTGCTCGCCCTCGTCCTCGACCTGCTCCTCATCGGCCTCGGCCGCCTGACCATCTCGAGAGGTATCCGTGTCCAGCACTGACTCCGCCACCACCACCGCGCCCGACGGGGACGTCACCGGGCGCAGCATCCTGCTCGACGAGGTCACCAAGCGGTACCCCGGGCAGTCGAAGCCCGCCGTCGACGGCATCACGCTCGAGATCCCGGCTGGCAAGATCGTCATGCTCGTCGGCCCGTCCGGCTGCGGCAAGACGACGACGCTGAAGATGATCAACCGCCTGATCGAGCCCACCCAGGGCCGGATCGTCGTCGGCGACGACGACGTCACGGGCATCGACGGCGACGAGCTCCGCCGCCGCATGGGCTACGTGATCCAGGCCGGCGGCCTCTTCCCGCACATGACCGTCGCGGCGAACATCGCGATCGTGCCGAAGATGCTCGGCTGGTCGAAGGAGAAGATCGCGGCGCGCGTCGACGAGCTGCTCGACCTGGTCTCGCTCGACCCCGACACCTACCGGGACCGGTTCCCCCGCGAACTCTCCGGCGGCCAGCAGCAGCGCGTCGGCGTGGCCCGTGCGCTCGCCGCGGACCCGCCCGTCCTGCTCATGGACGAGCCGTTCGGCGCGGTCGACCCGATCACCCGTCAGCGCCTGCAGGACGAGCTCCTGCGCATCCAGGAGGAACTGCACAAGACGATCGTCATCGTCACGCACGACTTCGACGAGGCCGTGAAGCTCGGCGACTGGATCGTCATCTTCACCGAGGGCGCGCACATCGTGCAGTACGACACCCCGGAGCGGATCCTGGCCGAGCCGGCGAACGAGTTCGTCGAGAACTTCATCGGCTCCGGCGCGGGCCTCAAGCAGCTCACGCTGAACCGCGTGCGCGACGTCGAGGTCGAGTCGGCCGTGACGTGCTCGCCCGGCGAAGAGGTCAAGGCCGTGCTGCAGCGGATGAACGAGGCCGGCGGGCACCAGCACGCCGTCGTCGTCGACCACCGCCAGCGACCGATCGGGTGGCCGTCGCGCCGCCAGCTCGAGCGCCTCGACCGCATCCCCGACGGCGTCGAGCCCGGCCTGCCCGTCGTGGGCGAGGCCGCGACCCTCAACGACGCGCTCGACACCATGCTCGTCTCGAGCGCGGGTGCCGCACTGGTCACCGGTCGTCGTGACGCGTTCCGCGGGGTCATCACCGTCGAGACCGTGATGGAGGCGATCACCCGCTCCCGCGCGACCGCCGCCGGCGACCAGGCCTACACGCCGGTCGGCACGAACACGAACCCGATCGAGACCATGCCGTCGTCGCCGGTGTCGGCGATGCCCACCGGAGAAGACCTGTGAGCGCAGTCGCCGTCGCCGGTCCCGCCACCGGTGCGAGCACCTCGTGGAAGGGCCTGCTGTTCCAGCCGATCGCGATCCTGGTCGTCCTGGCCGGCTTCGCGGTGTGGCTCGCGACGGCGGACCTGACCCCGACCGAGCGCACGACGCTCAACCCGGCGGACATCCTCTCCCTGACCGGCCAGCACCTCGTCCTGACCCTGCAGTCGACGGTGCTCGTGCTCGTGATCGGCATCCCGCTGGGCGTCCTGCTCACCCGCGGCCCGCTGCGCCGGGCGAGCCCGTACGTGCTCGCCGTCGCGAACTTCGGGCAGGCTGCCCCGGCCGTCGGCCTCATCGTGCTGCTCGCCGCCTGGCTCGGCCTGAACACGCGGTCGGCCGTCATCGCGCTCGTCCTCTACGCGATCCTGCCGGTGCTCCGGAACACCATGATCGGCGTGCAGAGCGTCGACGCCCGACTGGTCGAGGCCGGTCGTGGCATGGGCATGAGCGCCTTCAGCGTGCTGATGCGCGTCGAGCTCCCGCTCGCGGTGCCGGTCATGCTCTCCGGCATCCGGACCGCGCTCGTGCTGCTCGTCGGCACGGCGAGCCTGGCCACCTTCGTGGGTGCGGGCGGACTCGGTCTGCTCATCACCACGGGCGTGACCCTGTTCCTGCCGAAGGTGCTCGTCTCGGGTGCCCTGCTGGTCGCCCTGCTCGCCCTCTCCATCGACTGGCTCGGCCGCGTGGTCGAGACGGTCGCACGACCGAAGGGACTCCGATGACCCGCAGCACCCGCAGCACCCGCCGCACCCGCACCCGGGTCGGAGCCGCCGCGTTCGTCGCCGGTGCCACCGCCCTCGTCCTGACCGGCTGCGGCCTGCAGCCCGCCACCTCGTTCGTGCCCGAGGCCGGTGCCGGTTCCATCCAGCGCATCGACGACCTGCCGGCCGGCGCCCACATCACCGTGACGTCGAAGAACTTCACCGAGCAGCTCGTGCTCGGCAAGATCGCCGTGCTCGCCGCCAAGGCCGCCGGGTTCGACGTCACCGACGAGACGAACGTGCCCGGCAGTGTCGCGGTCCGTGAGCTGATGACCTCGCACGCGGCCGACTTCACGTACGAGTACACGGGCACCGCTTGGCTGACCTTCATGGGCCACGCGAAGGGGATCCCGGACAAGACCGAGCAGTGGACGGCGGTGAAGAAGGAGGACGCCGGCAACGGGCTGACCTGGCTCAACCCGGCGCCGATGAACAACACCTACGCCTTCGCCGTCCGTGACGAAGCGGTCAAGGAGCTCGGGAACGTCAAGACGCTCTCCGACATCACGAAGCTGCCGGTCGACCAGCGCACGTTCTGCGTCGAGTCGGAGTTCAACTCGCGTGCCGACGGCTTCAAGCCGATGCTCAAGAAGTACGGCTTGGAGCTCGGTGGCTCGGGGTCGAACGGCGTGCCGAGCAGCAACGTCAGCATCCTCGACACCGGCACGGTCTACACGGCCACCGACCGCGGCAAGTGCAACTTCGGTGAGGTGTTCACCACCGACGGCCGCATCAAGTCGCTCGGTCTGACGGTGCTCGAGGACGACAAGGGCTTCTTCCCGGCGTACAACGTCGCGCCCGTCATCGACTCGAAGACGCTCAAGGAGTACCCGCAGCTCGAGGGGATCTACGACCAGATCTCGCCGAAGCTCACCGACGCGGTGCTGCAGGAGCTGAACCGTCAGGTCGACGTCGAGGGGCGCGAGCCGGCCGACGTCGCCTTCGACTGGATGGTGAAGGAGGGCTTCATCACGAAGCCCTGACCGTTCTCGACGCATCCACGTCACGGACGGGAGGCACGGTGCCAGCTGGCACCGTGCCTCCCGTGCGTTCGTGGTCGCGTCTCAGGCCGCGGCGATGCGCGCCGCCGTGTCGCGGATCGCCGCGACCACTGCCGCCCGCACCTGTTCGGGGTCGGAGCCCTCGTGCCGAGCGGCACTGCGCAAGCCCGTCATGCACATGCCGAGGAGCATCTCGGCCGCCTGCGGGGTCGCGGCGTCCGGCCCCCAGGCCGGGTCGCGTTCGAGGATCGTGCGCACCGCGCCGGTCATCGCCTCGGCGACCGTGGTCATCCGCGCGACCTGCCGACGCATCAGCTGCGGGAACCGCACGATGACGGCCTTGCGCTCGAGCCGCTCGTGCTCGTCGCCGAACGACGACCCGAACACCAGGAACGCCAGGTCGACGACCGCCTGCGCTGCCGGCTCCCCCGAGACGGATTCCAGGTGTGCCTGGAGGGCGGCGGGTTCGAGGTCGAGTTCGGTGTGCCCGAGGACCGCGTCCTCCTTGCTCTCGAAGTAGTTGAAGAACGTCCGCGGGGACACGTCGGCGCGGGCGGCGATCTGCTCGATCGTGGTGCCGTCGACGCCCTGCTCGAGCACCAGGGACCGAGCGGCCTCGGCGATGCGGTTGCGGGTCTCGATGCGCTTGCGGTCACGGAGACCGAGTTCTGACGGCGTCGCGGAGTCGGGCATGGCCCGACTGTAACCGGAACGTCACATGATCTACAGCAAACGCAAACTTGCAGTCGTGCACCGGACACTACGGTGAACGCATGACCACTCCCGTGCTCGAGGCCCGTGACCTCGCCAGGACCTACGGCCGCGGCGCGACGCGGTTCGACGCGCTCAAGGGGGTGTCGCTGGCGGTGCACCAGGGCGAGAGCCTGGCAATCGTCGGCAAGTCCGGCTCCGGCAAGTCGACGCTCATGCACCTGCTCGCGCTGCTCGACAAGCCGTCGGCCGGACAGGTGCTGCTCGACGGCACCGACGCCGCGACGCTCGGTGCCCGCCAGGTCAACCGCACCCGGAACAGCACGTTCGGCTTCGTGTTCCAGCAGTTCTTCCTGACGCCGAAGACCTCGGTGCTCGACAACGTCGTGCTCCCGCTCAAGATCGCCGGCGTCTCCGGGGCCGAGCGGAAGCGACGGGGCATGGCGGCGCTCGACGCCCTCGGGCTGGCCGACAAGGCGAAGAACGACGCCAACGACCTGTCCGGCGGCCAGAAGCAACGCGTGGTCATCGCCCGCGCGCTGGTCGGTGAGCCCAGCGTGATCTTCGCCGACGAGCCCACCGGCAACCTCGACACGAACACCGGACAGGTGGTCGAGGACATGCTGTTCGGGCTGCAGCGCGAGCGGGGGATCACGCTCGTCGTGGTCACGCACGACGAAGAGCTCGCCGCGCGCTGCGACCGCAGCGTCAACGTCCGCGACGGCCTGATCGTCGGCGGACCCGACGACGCGGTCGACGCGTCCGCCACGCACGGAAGGCACTCCGCATGAACTTCCTCGACCTCCTGCGCACCGCGGTCTCGAACACCTTCCGCTCGAAGCTGCGCACGACCCTGACCGTCATCGCGATCTTCATCGGCGCCTTCACGATCACGCTCACCTCGGCCATCGGCACGGGCGTCAGCAACTACATCGACACCCAGGTCTCGTCGATCGGCGACACCGGTTCCCTGACCATCACGAAGGCGGTCGACACCAGCTCGACCGACAGCGGCCCGGCGAAGTACGACCCCGAGGCCTCTGGTCAGAGTGTCGACCGTGGCCCGGCGTCGTTCTCCTACCTGTCGCAGTCCGACGTCGACGCGATCGAGAAGACCGACGGCATCAAGAGCCTCCGCCCCGCGGTCGCTCTCGCGCCGAAGTACGCCGAGTACGGCGACCACGGCAAGTACGTCGTCTCGCTCACGGCCAACGCCGGCGAGCTCGACGCCGACCTGGCGAGCGGCAAGCAGCTCGACGACCAGACCGACGCCGACCAGGTGATGCTGCCGACCGACTACCTGAAGAACATGGGCCTCGGCAGCGCCTCCGCCGCCGTCGGCAAGGAACTCACGATCGCCGTCGACGACTACCAGGGCAAGGCGCACACGCTCACCGCCACGGTCGTGGGCGTGCAGAACGAGTCGCTGTTCGGCAGTGGGGCCGGGGCGAACGCCGCGCTGACCGACGCCATGCAGGCCGCGCAGGAGATCGGCAAGCCCGACTCGATCGCGACCTCCTACGCCAGCGCCACCGCGACGCTCGATCCGGGCGCCTCCGTCACCACGGTCAAGAAGTCCCTGGCCGACGACGGGTTCCTCGGCCAGACCATCCAGGACCAGCTCGGTCAGTTCCAGACCGTCATCAGCGGCATCGTCGGGGTCCTGAACGCCTTCGCCGTGATCGCGCTCATCGCCGCCGGCTTCGGCATCATCAACACCCTGCTCATGAGCGTGCAGGAGCGCACCCGCGAGATCGGCCTGATGAAGGCGATGGGCATGGGCGGCGGCAAGGTCTACACGCTGTTCTCGCTCGAGGCGGTCTTCATCGGGTTCCTCGGCAGCGCCATCGGCGCCGGGGTCGCGATCGCACTCGGCACCGGGATCTCGAACGTCCTGGCCGGCACGCTCCTCAAGGACCTGCCGGGGCTGCAGATCATGCAGTTCGCTCCAGGGTCCGTCGCCACGATCATCCTCGTCGTGATGTTCATCGCGTTCCTGGCGGGCACCCTGCCGGCACGACGAGCCGCACGGCAGAACCCGATCGAGGCGCTCCGGTACGAGTGACAGGCAGGGCTGCCTAGTGTCGGAGCGGTGACGACGTTCGGACGCGACCTCGGTGACGGCTCCACGCTGACGCTGCGCGACCTGACGACGGTCGACCAGGTGCTCGCACTCGTGCACGCCAACACCGATCGTCTGCGGGCCGCCGAGCCCTGGGCGTGGGACCCGCAGACACGCGAGGCCATCGCCCTGCACACGGAGCGGCTGCTCGGGCAGTACGCGATGGACCGCTCGCTGCCCTGCGTCATCCGCCACGACGACCGCGTGGTCGGGGTGGCCTCGCTGACGTTCGACCCGTACCTGGGGCAGGCATCGCTCGGCTACTGGGTGGACGCCGGACAGGAGGGCCGTGGTGTCGCCCGGCGGGCCGCCACCGTGCTGATCGGCGTTGCCCGGGCCCGCGGCGTGGCCCGGGTGGAGATCCGGACGGCGGTCGACAACGTGCGGAGCCGGCGGCTCGCCGAGCGGCTCGGCTTCACCCACGAGGGCACCCTGCGTGGCGCCTTGCCGCTCGGCCCCGAGCGGGTCGACGTCGCGGTCTACGGCCTGCTCCTCTGAGGTCCGCCGCCCCCGTGCAGACGGACCGACACCGGTCGCCGGTATCGTCGGAGCATGGCCTTGTTCGGACGACGCAACCACGACGTGCGCGATCGACCCATCAGCCAGGTCGAACTGAAGCGTGCGGTCGACGAGGGCTTCCTCATCGCGAAGGCCGCCGTCACCATCGCGGTGGCCAACCGCATCATCACGAACGCCCTGCGTGACCAGGGGTACTTCGACCACGCACTCATCGCCGAGGCCACGCGCGAGGAACTCCACCGCATGGCCGAGGAACAACGGGGTGACGCCGCACGGATGCGCGACATCCGTTCCACCTCGAGCAAGCAGAAGGGCCGTTCCCGCCACCAGCACGACTACCGGCGCGGCGACGACCTGAAGCTCCGGATGCGCGAGGCCACGTACGAGCAACTCGCCGCCATGCTCGACAAGCGACGCGACGACCAGCACTTCGTCGACGGGATCGTCCTCGCCGCGCGGGCCCGCGCCTGGGACGACATCGGCACCACCGTCGTCGGACGCCTCGGCTGGGCACAGCGCCCGGCGGACGACTACGAGATCGGCCGCGACGACCGGTTGCAGCAGATGCTCGACGAGGACTTCGCCGAGTTGCTCGCCGAGCACCCCGTCGGATCGACTCCGGTCGACGCCGACGAACCGGACGACGCCGACGGTGACCAGGACGAGTCCGACCCGGCCGACCCCGACACCTCGCGCACCTGACCGACACCACACGCAGTCACGAGTCCCTAGGCTCGGGGCATGGTGGATGCGGTGGTCGTCGGAGCGGGACCGAACGGACTCGCGGCGGCGGTGACCCTGGCCCGCGCGGGCCTGTCGGTCGAGGTCGTCGAACGGAACGACACGATCGGCGGCGGTGCCCGCACGGCCGAGCTCACCCTGCCCGGGTTCCTGCACGACGTCTGCTCCGCAGTGCACCCGATGGCCCTGCAGTCCGAGTTCTTCCGGCGCTTCCGCATGGAGGACCGCATCGAGCTCCGCCTGCCCGAGGTGCAGTACGGCCACCCGCTCGACCACGGTCGCGCCGGCATCGCGTACCAGGACCTCGACCGCACCGCCGCTGAACTCGGGGTGGACGGACCGGCCTTCCGGCAGCTGATGGCGCCGCTGGCGGAGAACGCCGACCAGGTCGCGGACTTCGCGACCGACGCGCTGCTGCACGTGCCGCGGCACCCCCTGACCGTCCTGCGGTTCGGGCTGCGGGCGCTCGAGCAGGGCACCGCCGCGTGGAACCTGCGCTTCCGCGGCGAGGCCGCCCCGGCGATGGTGTCCGGCGTCGCGGCGCACTCGATCCAGCACCTGCCGTCCCTGTCCACCGCGGCGGCGGCACTGTCGCTCGGCTCGTACGCGCACGCCCGCGGCTGGCCGGTGCCGATCGGTGGCAGCCAGGCGATCGTCGACGCGCTCGCCGCCGACCTCGTCGCGCACGGCGGCCGCATCGTCACCGGACACGAGGTCCGGTCGCTCGGTGACCTCACCCCGGCGAAGGCGGTGCTGTTCGACACGAGCGTGCCCGGCATGCTCCGGATCGCGGGCAAGCAGATCCCGACCCCGAAGCGCGGCGCACTGCGACGCTTCCGGTTCGGCAACGCGGCGGCGAAGGTCGACTTCGCGCTGTCCGACCCGGTGCCGTGGACCAACGAGTCGCTGCGGAAGGCCGGGACCGTGCACATCGGCGGGACCCGGCAGGAGATCGCGGCCGCCGAACGTGCCGTCGCGAACGGGCAGCACGCCGAGCGTCCGTACGTGCTCGGCGCGGAGCCCACGGTGGTGGACCCGACCCGCGCCCCGAAGGGCAAGCACGTCTTCTGGGCCTACGCGCACGTCCCCGCGGGCTCGGACGTCGACCCGACCGAGGCCGTCACCCGTCAGATCGAGCGCTTCGCGCCGGGGTTCCGCGACACGATCCTGTCGTCGAGCTCCCGCACCGCCGTGCAGATGGGCGAGTACAACCCGAACTACGTCGGTGGCGACATCGCCGCCGGTGCCGCGAGCTTCTGGCAGCTCGTCAAGCGCCCCGTCCTGTCCAGCGACCCGTGGCGGATGGGCGGCGGCATGTACCTGTGCTCCGAGTCCGCGGCACCCGGCCCCGGCGTGCACGGCATGGCCGGCTGGCACGCGGCGAAGAGCGCGCTCCGGCACACCTTCGGACTGCCGGAGGACGTCGACCTCACCCCGGAAGGCTGAACACCATGGCGAAGAACGTCCGCATCCTGCACTGCCGTCCCGAAGCCGTCTTCGACGTGCTCGGCGACGGGTGGCTCTACACGACCTGGGTGGTCGGGGCGTCGCGTATGCGCAAGGAGGAGTCCGGGTGGCCGCATGTCGGCACGCGGCTGCACCACTCGTTCGGCGCCTGGCCGATCGTCATCGACGACGTCACGACGTCGCTGGTCTGGGAGCCGCCACACCGCATGGTCATCCAGCCCAAGGGCTGGCCCATCGGCGAGGCCCGCGTCGAGCTGACGGTCGAACCGCACCGGCACGGCAGCAAGGTCACGATCACCGAGAACGCGGTGGCCGGGCCGGGTTCGCACGTGCCGGACTTCCTCATGCAGCCGCTCATCTGGATGCGCAACCGCGAGACGCTCCGCCGCCTCGAGTGGGTGGCCGTCGGGCGCTCGGCGACCGCCTGAGACGTCCCCACGAACGGACGGGAGGCCCGTGGCGGCGCCGCCACGGGCCTCCCGTCACGGCCGTCGTGCCGCTGGCGCGTCACGCCGGAACCGGCGGGTGGGGCCCACCTCCCGTCCGCCCTGTGGGTGCGTCGACTACTCGGCGCGCGAGAACTCGCTGGCCCGCGCCACCTGGTCGTCGGTCAGGGCGACGCCCGTGTACCGCTCGAACTGACGGGCTGCCTGCAGGGCGATGACCTCGGCGCCGGTGATGACGTGCTTGCCGGCGTCGCGGCCCGCCCGCACGAGCGGGGTCTCCGACGGGAACGCGACCACGTCGAAGACGGTGTGGGCAGCCTCGATCCGCTCCGGCGCGAAGGCGAGTGCGTCCTGCTGGTCGCCGCGCATGCCGAGCGGGGTGACGTTGACGACCAGGTCGGTCTCCCCCGCCTCACGCTCGTCGGCGACCCACTCGTAGCCGTACTGCGTCGCCAGGGCCGGGCCGGTCTGCTCGTTGCGGGCGACGACCGTCAACCGGTCGAAGCCGGCGCCTCGGAACGCCGCCGTGACGGCCTTGGCCATGCCGCCGGAGCCGCGGAGCAGCACCCGCGAAGCCGGGTCGACCCGGTGCGACCCGAGCAGTGCGGCGATCGCCTCGTAGTCGGTGTTCGACGCGGTGAGCACGCCGTCGTCGTTCACGACCGTGTTGACCGACTGGATCGCGGCGGCGGAGTCCTCGATGTGGTCGACGAGCGGGATGATCGCCTCCTTGAAGGGCATCGACACCGAGCACCCGCGGATCCCGAGCGCACGGATGCCGGCGACGGCGCCGGGCAGGTCCGTCGTGGTGAACGCCTTGTACAGGAACTCGAGACCGAGCTCGTCGTACAGGAAGTTGTGGAAGCGGGTGCCGATGTTGCTCGGTCGCGCGGCCAGCGACATGCAGACCTGCATGTCCTTGTTCAGGATGGGCATGCTCTCAGTCTCGCACTGTCGCAGGCTCGCACTTTCCTGCTCTTGCAGGGATGGAGCGGTCCACGCAGCCCGGGTGCGGCGCTCCGGGGTAGCGTCGGTCCCGATGACTGAGATCCCGGAGACCATGCGCGCTGTCCGCTTCGACGAGTGGGGTGACCGATCGGTCCTGCACGTCGCCGAGGTGCCCGTGCCCGATGTGACCGCCGGGCGGGTGCTCGTCCGCGTGCGCGCCGCCGGGATCAACCCCGGTGAGTCTGCGATCCGCCAGGGCGCGTTCGGCGGCGACCTGCCGTCCGGGCAGGGCACCGACTTCGCCGGCATCGTCGTCGCCGTCGGAGCCGAGGTCGACGGCGTCGACGAGGGCGAAGAGGTCATCGGCTGGTCGTGGGACCGCGCGAGCCAGGCCGAGTACGTCTCGGTGCCGGCCGTGCAGGTCGTCCAGAAGCCACGCCTGCTCGACTGGACGGTGGCGGGTGGCCTCGACGTCATCGCGACCACCGCGGCGGCGGCCGTCCGCGCGGTCGACCCGCGTGCCGGTGAGACCGTCGTGGTGTCCGGTGCCGCGGGCGGGGTCGGCGGCTTCGTCACCCAGCTGCTCGCGAACGAGGGCATCGACGTCATCGCCGTCGCGTCCGAGGCGAACCACGAGTGGCTCCGCTCCAAGCGCGCACGACCCGTCGCGTACGGCGACGGCCTGCAGGAGCGCATCACCGAACTCGCGACGAACGGCGTCGACGCCGTGATCGACACCCACGGCGCCGAGTACGTCCGCCTCGGCATCGCGCTCGGGGTGCCGGTCGACCGCATCGAGACGATCATCGCGTTCGACGAGGCAGCCGAGGTCGGGGCGAAGACCTCGGGCAGTGCGGACACGGCCGATCCGGAGATCCTCGGCGCGCTCGCACTCGAGGTCGCGAACGGCGCGATCGAGGTGCCCGTCGCCGCGACCTACCCGCTCGACCGCGTGCAGGACGCCTTCGAGGAGCTCGAGCACGGCCACACGCGCGGCAAGATCGTCCTCATCCCCTGACCCCTCGACCACGCGGGTCCGGGGGTTTCCCCCACCACGCTCGGGGTGCGTCCCGGATGCGCCGGACCGGCGGCGTTGCGTAGCGTCGTCGGTATGAGCACACTCTCGCGTCCCCGCAACGGTCGTCTGCTGGCCGGTGTCTGCGCCGGTCTCGCCGACCGCTTCACCCTGTCCCGCACCCTGGTCCGGGTGATCTGGGTCATCCTGAGCCTGTTCCCCGGGCCGCTGTGGATCGCCTACGTCGTGCTGTGGTTCGTGATGCCGCCCGAGGGTGGTCGGCGGCGCTGAGCACCGGTCCGTCCGGACGGGTTAGTGTGGCGGCGTGCCGGTCTCCGTCTTCGATCTGTTCAGCGTCGGTGTCGGCCCCTCGAGCTCGCACACCGTCGGCCCGATGCGGGCCGGTGCCGAGTTCGCGAGCCTGGTGCGTGGCCTGCCCGTCGCCTCCGTGGTGGTCGACCTGTACGGGTCCCTCGCATCGACCGGGCAGGGCCACGGGACGCTCGGCGCCGTCGTCGCGGGGCTCATGGGTTCGCACCCCGAGACCGTCGACCCGGATGCCATGGCCCGCGCACTCGAGGCGCTGGAACGCGACGGCGTCCTGCGGCTCGACGGCGGTGCGACCGTGCCGTTCCGCCTCGCCGACATCGTCCTGCACCCCCTGACGATGCTGCCCCGCCACCCGAACGCCATGCGGCTGCGAGCCCGTGACGCCGCGGGTGTCGACCTGGCCGACGAGACCTACTACTCGATCGGCGGCGGGTTCATCGCGCGGGACGACGAGGCCGAACCCGCCGTGGACGCACCGGCTGCCGTCGCCGGTGCCGCGATCCCGGTCGACGACGCCGTGCCGTACCCGTTCTCGAGCGGTGCCGAGCTGCTCGCCGCCTGCGCGGATTCGGGCCTGCCGATCAGCGGCGTCGCCCTGGCGAACGAAGCCGTCACCCGGACGGACACCGAGGTCCGCTCGGGGCTGCTCGAGATCCACGGCGTGATGGAGTCGTGCGTCGACCGATCCGTCCGCCGGGGCGGGTGCCTGCCCGGCGGGCTCGACGTCCGTCGTCGCGCGGCCACCTGGCACGAGCAGCTCACCCGCGAGGACCCCGACCACGACCCGCTCTTCGCGATGGAGTGGGTGAACCTCGTCGCCATGGCGGTCAACGAGGAGAACGCCACCGGTGGCCGCGTCGTCACCGCCCCGACGAACGGTGCCGCCGGCATCATCCCCGCGGTGCTGTACTACGCGCGCACCTACGTCCCCACGGTCGCCGACGCCTCCGCGGACGAACGGGACGACGCCGTCGTGCGGTTCCTGCTGACCGCCGGGGCGATCGGGTCGATCTACAAGGAACGGGCGTCGATCTCCGGCGCCGAGGTCGGCTGCCAGGGCGAGGTCGGTTCGGCAGCGTCGATGGCGGCGGCGGGGCTCGCCGAGGTCCTCGGGGGCACGCCGGAGCAGGTCGAGAACGCCGCCGAGATCGCGATGGAGCACAACCTCGGGCTGACCTGCGACCCGATCGGCGGGCTGGTGCAGATCCCGTGCATCGAGCGGAACGCGATCGCGGCGAACAAGGCGATCAACGCCGCCCGGATGGCCCTGCGTGGCGACGGGGTGCACCACGTGTCGCTCGACCAGGTCGTCGAGACGATGCGGCAGACGGGGGCGGACATGTCCTCGAAGTACAAGGAGACCGCGATGGGCGGGCTCGCGGTGAACGTCCCGCTCTGCTGAGCGTCGCGGTCGCGCGTGCTCGTCTGCTCCGCTCGCTCGTCAGGCGTGCAGGAGCGTCAGCAGCCGCGCCGTCTCGGTGGCGATGGCGTCCCGGCCCGCTGCGACGTACTTGCGCGGGTCGACGACGTCCGGCCGCTCGTCGAGCACGGTGCGGAGCGCACGGGTGAACAGGCCGTTCAGGTGCGTCGAGATGTTGATCTTCGTCATCCCCGCGTGCACGGCGCCGCGGAGTTCGTCGTCGGACAGGCCCGAGGAGCCGTGCAGCACGAGCGGCACCGGCACCGCAGCACGCAGGCGCTCGACCAGGTCGCGGTCCACCGAGGCCTCGCGGGTCTGCATCGCGTGCGACGTCCCCACCGCGACCGCCAGGGCATCGACGCCGGTGTCGGCCACGAACGCGGCGGCGTCGTTCGGATCGGTGCGGACGCCGGGTGCGTGCACGCCGTCCTTGCCACCGACCTCGCCGAGCTCGGCCTCGATCGCGACCCCCGCGGCGTGACACCGAGCAGCGAGTTCCCGCGTTGCAGCCACGTTCGCGGCGAAGTCCAGGTGCGAGCCGTCGTACATGACCGAGTCGACGCCCAGGTCGACGCCGGCCGCCACCAGCTCGGGGTCCTCGATGTGGTCGAGGTGCACGAGGACCTCGACGTCGGCCGCACGTGCGACGGCCTGGGTCGCGGTCGTGATCGGTGCGAGGCCGCCGTGGTACCGGACGCAGTTCTCGCTGATCTGCAGGATCACCGGCAGCCCCGCCAGCTCGGCACCGGAGACGATCGCCTCGGCGTGCTCGAGCAGCACCACGTTGAACGCGCCGACCCCGCGGCGTGCCGTGCGGGCGGTGTCGAGCAGGCCGGTGAGGGCGAGGTCGGTGATCATGCGGAGGTCCTCGTTCGGTCGTGTGCGGGAGCAGGAGCGGGCGGGGTGGACAGGAAGCGGTCGACGTCAGCCGGGTCGACCGTGCCGGCCACCGGCTGCAGGACGGCGGCAGCCCCGTGTGCGGCGGCGGACCGCAGCGCGCGGAGCAGGGTGGCGTCGTCGGGGGCGCTGACACTGCCCTCGGGCGTGGGGAGGCCGGCAGCGACGAGCGCACCGACGAGTCCGGCGGTGGCTGCGTCGCCCGCGCCGGTGGGGTTGCCCGAGACCCCGGGGACCGCAGGCACCTCGAGCACGTGGTCGGCGGTGTGGGCGGCGATGCCCTCGGAACCCCGGGAGACCACGACGACCGCGGCGCCGAGCCCGAGGAGCCGGAGCGCCCCCGACCGTTCGTCGTCGGCGCCGGTGGCCTCGAGCAGTTCCTCGCGGTTGGGCTTGCAGACCGTCGCCCCGGCCGAAGCGGCAGCCAGCAGCGCGGTGCCCGAGCAGTCGACCACGGAGAGCACCCCGCGGCGGCGGGCGGCGGTGACCCAGCGGGCGACGACCGCGGGGTCGGTGTCGCGGGGCAGGGAGCCCGACACCACCAGGGCCGCTGCGGTCGGGGCATCGGCGGCGCCGCCGACACCGCCGACACCGGCGGCACCGCCGACGAGCAGTGTCTCGACCGCGGTGGTGACGGTGTCCCACTCGCCGGGGCTGAGCACGGGCCCGGGCTCCCCGAACATCGTCGGGTGCGCGATTTCGTCCACGACCGTCACGGTCGTGCGGGTCTCGCCACGGACAGCGACGTCGGTGTGGACGAGCCCGAGGCCGTCGAGGGCGTCGGCGATCCAGTGCCCGCCGTCGCCGCCGAGGGGCAGCACGGCATGGGTCGGGACACCGGTGGCGGCGAGGACCCGGCCGACGTTCAGGCCCTTGCCGCCGGGGCGTCGCTCGACCCCGAGCACGCGCTGGGTCTCGCCGATGCGCTGTTCGGCGACCCGGTAGGTCACGTCGACGGCGGGGTTCGGGGTGACGACGAGGATCACGCGACCACCGCCGTCGGCAGGGCTCGGACGCTGCCGTGCTCCGGGTCGAGCACGAGCAGATCGGCGGGGGCGCCCACGCTCAGGGGTGCCGGTGCCCCGAGCAGGCATGCCGCACGCGCCGCAGAAGCAGCGACGACCTCGGGCAGGTCGGTCCCCGCGTCGAGCAGGCGACGGACGGCGTCGGCGACCGTGATCGTGCTGCCCGCCAGCGACGAACCGTCAGCGAGCACGGCGAGCCCGTCGCGGACGGTCACGGCCGATCCGGCCACCGTGTACGCCCCGTCGGGGCAACCGGTCGCGGCCATGGCGTCGGAGACCAGGACCATCCGGCCCGGTGCGCTGCGCTGGACGACGTCGACGGTGACCGGGTCGAGGTGGTGGCCGTCGACGATGCACTCGAGCAGCACCCGGTCGTCGGTGAGCGCGACCCCGACCGGCCCGGGTGCGCGGTGGTGCAGCGGTGCCATCCCGTTGAACAGGTGGGTGACGAGCGAGGCGCCGGCGTCGACCGCGCGGCGGGTCTGCTCGGCGGTGGCGTCGGTGTGGCCGAGGGCGACGACGACCCCGGCTCCGACGAAGCGGGCAACGGCGTCGAGGGCACCGGGCAGCTCCGGCGCGAGCGTGACGATCCGCAGTGCGCCACCCGCGGCGTCGCAGTAGGCGTCGACCTCGGCGGGGTCCGGGGCGTGCAGCAGGTCGACGCGGTGCGCCCCGCGACGGGCGGGCGCGAGCCACGGCCCCTCCAGGTGGAGTCCGGCGAGCGTGCCGTCCGCGACGAGCGGTCGGAGCCGGGTGAGGGCTGCCACGGTGTCCGCGCGCTCACCCGTGGCGACGGACCCGACCAGGGTGGTCGTGCCCCGTGACCGGTGGTGCCCAGCGGCGGCACGGGCGTCCTCGGCGGAGCACCCGGCGAAGTCGTGCCCGAGTGCGCCGTGGGCGTGCAGGTCGACGAACCCGGGCACGATCGCACCGTCGACGGTGACGGCGGTGTCCGCGCGCATCGGGGACCCGGTGCCGGTCGCCAGCACGGTGTCGTCATCGCCGATGACGAGCCAGCCGTCGTGCAGGTCCGACTGGGCCGTGACGATGCGACGGGCCCGGACGAGGGTGGTCACAGCAGGACCCCGGTCTCGGTCTCGAGCAGCTCGCGTGCGAGGATCCCCGCACCGATGGCGCCGGCTGCGTCGCCGTGCCGGGCGGGGACGATGACGGGGACACGGACGCCCCGCAGACGCTCCGCGACGGCAGCGCGCAGCGGGTCGAGCAGCAGCGGTCCGGACTCGGCGAGTCCCCCGCCGACGATGATCGTGTGGTTCCCGGCGACCGCGGTGGTCCAGGCGAGCGTATCGGCCAGGACCGCGACGCAGTCGTCCCAGACCGCACGGGCGGCTGCGTCGCCCTGGCGGACCAGGAGCATGGCGGCGTGTGCGGACGGAGCAGCGGCACGACGTGCGACTCCCCCGGCGGACGCGATCTCCTCGACGCGGTGACCCGCGTGCGGGCCGGTCTGGATCCGGACCTGCCCGATCTCCCCCGCCCAGCCACCACCGGACACGACGACACCGTCGACCACCAGGGCGCTCGCGAGCCCGGTGCCGACCGGCACGAACGAGACCGACCCCCGAGACAGTGCCGGGTCGCCGGCCCGGACCTCGGCCAGGGCACCGGCGCGGACGTCGTGGCCGAAGGCGAGCGGGACGTCGATCGCCTGTCGCAGGAGCTCGGCGCGGACGAGGTCACGCACCGGGACGTCACGCCATCCCAGGTTGACGGACAGGTCGACGGTGCCGCGGGTCTCGTCGACGACGCCGGGGGTCACCAGCCCGATCGCTCCGAGCGGCGCCCGTCGCATGGCCTGGGCAGCCAGTCCGGCGACGGCCAGGGCGAGGCGCTCGGCGTCCGGGTCGTCACGCGGCGTCGGTACCCGGGTCTCGTCGAGGACGAGTCCGTCGGCGGTCGTCAGACGGGTCTTGATGCCCGTGCCGCCGACGTCGACCCCGAGCACCGCGCCTGCGCCACCCATCAGGTGAGGATGACCGACCGGGTGAGCGACCGGGGGTTGTCCGGGTCGAGCCCGCGTCCCTCGGCCAGGGCGACGGCGAACCGGTGCACGACGACGAGTCCGGCGAGCGGGTCGAGGTCGTGCTGGACGAACCGGGCACCGGTGGCGGCGACCTCGGCGGCCAGGCCCTCGGGTGCCGCGCCGAGCGACCAGACGAGTCGGCCGGGCTGCGCGATCGCGATCGGGCCGTGCCGGTAGTCCATCGCCGGATAGGACTCGGCCCAGAACTGCGCGGCCTCGCGCGTCTTGAGCGCGGCTTCGAACGTCAGACCCACGGCGGGCCCACGACCGACGAACGAGACCTGCTCGGCGTCGAGCAGGTCGTCGATCGGCACCGTCAGTGCGGTCTCGGCCTGGGCTGCGAGCGCGTCGACGTCGTCGCCGATGGACGCTCGCAGCAGTGCGAGCGTCGTGGTGGCGAAGCGGGTCTGGACGACCGAACGCTCGTCGGCGAAGGGCAGTGCGACCACCTGGTCGGCGACGGCCGCGGCCGGGCTGTCGGCGACGGCGGTGACCAGCACGGTCCGCTGGGACGGCAAGGCCTGCAGCAGGTCGACGATCTCGGTCGTCGTGCCCGAGCGGCTGATCATGAGCACGCGGTCGTACTCGCGTGACGCGGGGTACTCGGACCCGGCGAAGGCGTCGGTCACGCCGAGGCCCGCCTGCTCACGGGCGACGGCGTAGCTCATGGCGATGAACCAGCTCGTCCCGCAGCCGATCACGGCCACGCGTTCGCCCGGCTGGGGGAGCGCGTCGGCGAAGGTCGGCAGGAGCGCGGCGGCTGCACGCCAGGTCTCCGGCTGCGAGGCCAGTTCAGCGCTCACGAAGGTGTCGGTCATGGGAGCCTTCCGGGTCCGGATCGATCCGGGTGATCGATGATCAGGAAGCGTAGCGAGCGATCGTGCGCAAGGGAAGGGCAAAACGTCATTTCCGATCACCGAGGGACGGCGGCGACGCCGTAGGATGACCGTCATGACCCCCCAACAGCGGCTGAACGCCCTGCTCGAACTGGTGAGCGAACGCGGCAACGTGTCGATCGCCGAGATCGGGGAGCTGCTGGGGATCTCCGCCGCGACTGCCCGCCGCGACCTCGCGATGCTGGCCGACCAGCGACTCGTCACCCGCACGCACGGGGGAGCAGCCGCACTCGGTGCCGGCTACGAGCTGCCGCTGCAGTACAAGATCGCCCGGCAGGCCGAGGCCAAGACCGCGATCGCCCGTGCCGCCGCCCGGCTCGTGCAGCCCGGCGAGACCGTCGGGCTCAACGGCGGGACGACCACGACCGAGGTCGCGCGCGAACTCGGCAAGAGCGAACGGTTCATCCGCGCTGACGGCGAGTTCGGCATCACGATCGTGACGAACGCCCTGAACGTCGGGTACGAGCTGTCCGTCCGTGCCAACGTGAAGATCGTGGTCACCGGCGGCGTGGCCCGACGCCAGTCCTACGAGCTGGTCGGGCCGCTCGTCCGGGACACCCTCGACGAGTTCGCCCTCGACCTGGTGGTGCTCGGCGTCGACGGACTCACCGGGCAGTACGGCGCGACGACCATGCACGAGGGCGAGGCCGAGGTCAGCAGGCACTTCGCCTCGGTCGGTCGACGGGTCGTCGTGGTCGCCGACTCCACCAAGATCGAACGCTCCACATTCGCCCGGATCTGCCCACTCGACCGCATCGACGTCCTGGTCACCGACCAGCCCGTGCCGGCCTCGTTCGCCGCCGACCTGGCCAGCGCCGGCGTGGAGCTCGTCGTCGCCGACTGAGCCCTCCGTGCGTCCGGCCCCGGGTGGGCCGGACGTTTCGATCGTGTAAAACCCTTCCCTGCGCGGATGCGTGAGCGATCCGTGAGCGCCTATTGTGCATTCATGAGCGATTCGGCATCATGGACGTCACATTCACGCAAGGGAGCGATGAGCATGGGCGTCGACAACGCAGGACTCCGCGTCGCGGTGATCGGGATGGGCCAGCGGTCCGCCATCGCGCGCCACGTGGCCGAGGCCACCGCCGCCGACGCGTCGCTGCAGGCCCGGGTCATGGCCGTCGCGGACGTCACGGCGGCGGGCCGCCAGCGCGGACTCGACGAGTACCCGGATGCCCTGGTGGTCGAACACCACCTGGACCTCACCGGTCACGTCGACGCCGCCATCGTCACCACGCCGGACTGGACCCACGCCGAGATCGCGATCGACCTGCTCCGCGCGGGCATCGCCGTCTACCTCGAGAAGCCGCTCGCCATCACGGTCGAGGACGCCGACGCGGTGCTGAACACCGCGGCCCGGACCGGCACCCCGCTGTACGTCGGACACAACTTCCGGCACGCCGCCGTCGTCCGCCTGATGCGCGAGATCATCGGCCGTGGCGAGATCGGCCAGGTCAAGGCCGTCTGGTGCCGGCACTTCGTCGGCAACGGCGGTGACTACTACTTCAAGGACTGGCACGCCGACCGCAGCAAGGTGAACTCGCTCCTGCTGCAGAAGGCGAGCCACGACCTCGACGTCATCCACGCGCTCGGCGGGGGCGACACCGCCCGGGTCGTCGGGATGGGCTCGCTGTCGGTCTACGGCGACGTCACCGACCGCCGCGACCGCAGCGGTGAACTGATGGGGGACTGGTTCTCCCACGACAACTGGCCGCCGCTCGCCCAGACCGGGCTGAACCCCGTCGTCGACGTCGAGGACGTCTCGATGGTGATGATGACGCTCGACAACGGCGTGCAGGCCAGCTACGAGCAGTGCCACTTCACGCCGGACTACTGGCGGAACTACACCGTCATCGGCACCGAGGGGCGCCTCGAGAACATCGGTGACACCGGTGGTGGCGTCGTGAAGGTCTGGACGCACCGCCGGGGCTGGGACACCGCGGGGGACCGCGAGTACCCGATCGACGGCGTCGAGGACGGCCACGCCGATGCCGACCTGCTCACCATGACCGAGTTCCTGCGGTCCGTCGCCCTCGGCGAACCGTCGGAGCTGTCCCCGATCGCGGCCCGCGCCGCCGTCGCCGCGGGCGCGCTGGCCACGCGCTCGCTCCGCAACGGGTCCGTCCCCATCGACGTCCCGCCCCTGCCGGCCGAGACCATCGCGCACTTCACGTCGAACGCCCTGCACTCCACCCCCTCCACCCCGCATCCCGCCCAGACCGTCGGCTCCTGACGGCCGTGCGAAAGGACACCCCGATGACCGCACACATCCCCACCCGAGGAACCGGCGTGCGCCGCGTCCTCCTCGGCGCCGTCGCCGCCCTCGGCGCGGCCGCACTCCTGGCCGGCTGCTCCTCGTCGTCCGGAGCATCCGGCTCCGGCGGCGCCTACGAAGCCGCGCCGAAGGACACCAAGGCGTCCCTGACCTACGCCGTCTGGGACGAGAACCAGGTGAAGGCGATCAAGGCCAACCTGAAGGGCTTCAACGAGGAGTACCCGGACATCAAGGTGAGCGTCGACGTCACGCCGTTCGCCAACTACTGGACGAAGCTGCAGACCCAGGGGTCGAGCAACACACTGCCCGACCTGTTCTGGATGAACGGCCCGAACTTCCAGCTGTACGCGGCCAACGGCAAGCTCGCGCCGATCACCGGCGAGGTCGAGTCCGGGGACATCGACGCGTCGAAGTACTCGAGCGCCCTCAACGACCTGTACACGTACGACGACACCCAGTACGGCGTGCCGAAGGACTTCGACACCATCGGGGTCTGGCTCAACAAGTCGCTGTTCGAGCAGGCCGGCATGGACCTGCCGTCCAAGGACTGGACCTGGGACGACTTCCAGCAGACCGGCGCCGAGCTGTCCGAGAAGCTCGAGTCGAAGGGCGCCTACGGAGCGGCCGGCGGCATGGACGGCCAGACGACCTACTACAACACGATCCTGCAGGCCGGGGGATCGGTCCTGAACGCTGACGGCACCGAGTCCGAGTACGCCACGAAGGCGTCCGAGGACGGCCTGCGGTTCTGGACCGACCTGATCGACTCGGGGGCATCGCCCTCGATCAAGCAGCTCACCGACACCACGGCCGACCAGTGGTTCACCTCGGGCAAGCTCGCGATGTACCAGGGCGGCAGCTGGTTCCGCTCCGCGCTGACCGGCACCGAGCTCGAGAAGGACGTCGTCGCCTACCCGCTGCCGAAGGGCAAGGAGCAGGCGACCGTCATCCACGGCGTCTCGAACGTCGTGTCCGAGGCCAGCAAGGACAAGGCCGCCGCCCAGGCGCTGCAGGTCTACCTCGCGGGCAAGACGGCCCAGCAGCAGCAGGGCGACATGGGCGCGGTCATCCCGGCGTACGAGGGCACGCAGGGCGCCTTCACGAAGACGATGCCCGACGCCGACCTGCAGGTGTTCCTCGACGCGGTGGACTACGCGAAGCCGCTGCCGGTGTCGAAGAACACCGCGGCCTGGAACACCCTCGAGACCACCCTGCTGCCGAGCGCGTTCGACGGGTCGAAGCCCGTCGACCAGGTGGCCGAGGACCTCGCACAGAAGATGGACGCCGCCCTCGCCAAGGAAGAGTAGGACCCGCGCGTGACGATCAACACCGAGCGGCCCCCGGCCGCAGCCGCCCCCGCCCGGACGACACGTTCGCCCGGGCGGGGTGCCCCGGCTCCGCGAGGCGGCGGCGGCCGAGCGCCACGACGGACCGACGGCTGGTGGCCGTGGCTCTTCGTGCTCCCGATGCTCGTCGGCGTCGGCACCTTCTACATCTGGCCGATCATCCAGACGTTCTGGTACTCGTTCACCAGCTGGGGCGTCTTCGGCGGTGCGACCTTCACCGGCGTCGCGAACTACGTCCGGCTCGTCGGTGACCCGCAGCTGTACCAGTCGCTGCTCAACACGGTGATCTACACGGCCGTCGTCCTGGCCGGGATCCCGATCGCGGTGTGGCTGGCCAGTCTGCTGAACACCCCGGGGCTGCGGTTCGCGCAGTTCTACCGGGTGCTCTTCTTCCTGCCGTACGTCGCCATGCCCGCGGCGATCGCGCTGGTCTGGCGCATCATGTACAACGGCGACTACGGCATCGTGAACTGGTTCCTCGGGAACGTCGGCATCGACGGCCCGTACTGGATCTCGACGCCCGGCTTCGCGCTGGTCGCGGTGAGCCTGGTCGGCCTCTGGTCGTCCCTCGGCTTCTCGATGATCATCCTCGGCGCCGGGCTCAAGGACATCCCGCCGGAGCTCTACGAGGCCGCCGAACTCGACGGCGCGAGCCGGTGGCGGCAGTTCCGCTCGGTGACCGTGCCGTTGCTCAGTCCGAGCATCTTCTTCGTGGTGATCGTGACGACGATCTCGAGCTTCCAGCTGTTCGACCTGCTGTACGCGATCCTCGGCAGCACCAACCCGGTGATCCCGAAGACGATGTCGCTCGTCTTCTACTTCTACAACGCCGGGTTCATCGACAACGACAAGGGCTTCGCGGCTGCGATCGCGATGGTGATCTTCCTGCTCATCGGCATCGTCACGCTCGTGCAGTTCCGCGTCCAACGGAAGTGGGTGCAGGGATGACCGCCACCGTCACACCACCCCGGGCAGCACGCCGGCCCGGCCGTCGAGGCGGCAGCCACTGGTGGATCCACGTCGTGCTGGGCATCGGCGGCTTCGCGATGGCGTTCCCGTTCCTGTGGCAGATCATCATGTCGCTGTCGACGAACGCGCAGGTGCAGTCCGTCACGCCGGTCTTCTGGCCGGGGGAGCTGCAGTGGCAGAACTACGCGCAGGTCTTCGAACGCCTGCCGTTCCTCAGCCAGCTCGGCACGTCGGTGTCCGTCACGATCATCCGCACGATCGCGCAGATCGTCCTGTGCACGCTCGCCGGGTACGCCTTCGCCCGGATGCGGTTCCGCGGCCGGGCGGCGCTGCTCGCGATCGTGCTCTCGATCCTGCTCGTGCCCTCGCAGGTCTACCTGATCTCGCAGTACCAGATCGTGCAGGGCCTCGGCTGGCTCGACACCCTGATGGGGATCGTCGCACCCGGGCTGTTCAGCGCCTTCGGCACGTTCCTGATGCGGACCGCGTTCCTGAACATGCCGCCCGAGCTCGAAGAGGCCGCGCGGATGGACGGCGCGAACCCGTTCCAGACGTTCTGGCGGATCATGCTGCCCCTGGCCCGTCCGTCGATCAGCGTGCTCGCGATCACGACCGTGCTGTGGTCGTGGAACGAGCTGCTCTGGCCGCTCGTGGTCTCCACCCGCGCCGAGGACATGCCGCTCGCCGCCGGCCTCGCGACGCTGTCGAGCGACCGCACGATCGACTACCCGGTGCTGATGGCCGCGAGCCTGATGGCGATGGCGCCGGTGCTCATCATGTTCGTCGTGCTGCAGCGTCGGGTGATGGACGGGCTCGCCTCGTCCGGTCTGAAGTGACCACCGCGACCCCCGGCCTGGAGGCCCGTCCCGCGTCCGTCGCGGTCCTCGCCGCCGCCGTGGGGTCACCGGACGACTCCGCGACGGTGGCGGCCGCAGTGGCCGCCACCGTCGCCGACGCCGGACCCGCGGAGCGGGACGCACTGCTGGTGGCAGCGCTCCGCGCCGCGGTGCCGGACACCGTCGATGCCCTCGCGGGGCGTGGGCTCCCGCGCGCGCTCGCCGAGGCATCCGTCGCCGACGTCGACCGCAAGCTCGCGCGCTACGGGCTGCACGGCACCGGGGTGGAGTGGCTCGTCGCCGTGGTGACCGGGCGCGTGGTGGCCGTGGGGCGCCTCCAGTTCGAACTCGGCGACCACCTGGCGGACGGCACGTCGGCCTGGGGTGTGCACGTGCCGGAGACGGGGCCGCTCGACCCGGTGGCCTGCGACCGCTCGTTCGCCGACGCACCCGAGGTCCTGCGCGGCTTCGCGGGGCACCTCGCTGCGGACCGGTGGCAGTGCCGCTCCTGGATGCTCGACCCGGGGCTGCCCGCCGCGCTCGGTCCCGATGCCAACCTCGTGCGGTTCGCCCGGCGCTTCAGGCTCGTCCCGCCGGGGGAGGACGATGCGACCGAGGGGGACGCCAGCGTCGCGAAGTTCGTCTTCGGGGTGCCGTTGGCGACCGCTCGCTCCGCGGCGCCGTCCGGGCGGTTGCGTGCGGCCGTGCTCGACCGGTGGGCGAGCGGTGGGCACTGGACCGAGCGGACCGGAACGGCGCCGGTCGCGTGACCGCCCGCAGCCGCGGCCGCGTACCGTGCACGGCATGACGAAGCCCGACCACGACCACCTCGACGACGGCGTCGACATGACGTTCGAGGAACGCCGACAGGACACGTTCCGTCGCATGTCCGGATCCGACGAGCACGACGCCGATCCGCGGGTCGAGGTCTCCCGTGCCGAGGACGGCGACGTCCGCATCGACGTCGCCGACACCGCGGCGGTCCGACCCGGCGAGTGACGCCCGTTCCGGCCCTGGTCCGCCGGGGTCGGTGGGGCACGGCATGATCGTGTCGTGCACCTCGTCCTCCGCCGCGTCGACGGCGGCGTCCTCGCGACGCCCCTGACCGACGCGGGGACCGCCGGGGGTGAGCCGGTCCGCCTGGACGAGCCGGGCCTCCCGGCCTTCGTCGCGGTCCACGACGCACCGGGCGTGCGCTGGGTGTGGGACGACACCGCGCGCTGGTACCCGGCCGTGCTCGCCGCCGGGGGTCGGGTCGGTCGCTGCGTCGACCTGCGCCTCGGTCGTCGGGTGCTGCGGGCCGCGCTCGCTGCTCGGGGATCCGTGCTCGCCGCTGCGCCGGCCGACGGCCTGGACGCCCCGGTCGCCGAAGCCCGCGTGGTCCGCCCGACGCAGGCCCAGCTCTTCGACGACGCGTTGTTCACCGCCGCCGTGCCCGACGACGAGGTCGACCCGGTGGCAGAGTTCCGCGCGCAGCTCGCCGCCGTTGCGGGGTCGAGCGCGCCCGGCGCCCTGCGCCTGCTGCTCACCGCGGAGTCAGCCGGTGCGCTCGTGGCGGCCGAGATGCTGCACGCCGGGCTGCCGTGGCGGGCCGACGTGCACGAGCGCCTGCTCGAGGACGCCCTCGGGCCGCGCGTGCCCTACGGCGTGCGGCCGCGACGGCTCGAGGAGATCGCCGCCGTCGTGCGGGAACGCCTCGACGATCCCGGT
Organism: Curtobacterium sp. Arg-1; assembly: GCF_025643395.1. Taxonomy (NCBI): domain Bacteria; kingdom Bacillati; phylum Actinomycetota; class Actinomycetes; order Micrococcales; family Microbacteriaceae; genus Curtobacterium; species Curtobacterium sp. Arg-1. The sequence continues at coordinate 3,588,012 of NZ_CP095731.1, read as the reverse complement.
CTCAACCCGGACTCGCCCGCCGACGTCCTGAAGTCGCTCCGCCGCGTCGGCCTGATGGTCACCAGTACCCGGAAGTGGGAGCTGCAGGAGATCGAGCACCCCGTCATCGAGCCGCTGCTCGAGTACAAGCGCCTGGCGCGACTGCTCACCGCCAACGGCTGGACGTGGCTCGACGACTGGATCCGCGACGGACGATTCCACCCGAAGTACGTCGTCGGCGGTGTCGTCACCGGTCGTTGGGCGGCCGACGGCGGGGGAGCGATGCAGCTGCCGAAGGGCATCCGCGGAGCTGTCATCGCCGACCCCGGGTGGAAGCTCGTCGTGGCCGATGCCGCACAGCTGGAGCCCCGGGTGCTCGCCGCGATGTCCGGCGACCGGGCGATGGCCGCGGCCGGCGACGGACGCGACCTGTACGACGGCGTGGTGGCCTCGGGCGCGGTCGAGACCCGGCAGCAGGCCAAGGTGGCGATGCTCGGCGCGATGTACGGGGCGACCCAGGGCGAGGGCGGTCGGCTCGTGCCGCGCCTGGTCCGGGCGTTCCCGCAGGCGCTCGACATGGTGGAGCGCGCGGCCCGTGCGGGGGAGCGCGGCGAACCGGTGACGACGCTGCTCGGGCGGACGTCACCGGTGCCCGAGGACTCGTGGTTCGAGGCCCGGAACCAGGCCTACACGGTCGAGGGGACCCCGGCCATGCAGCGTGCCGTCGAGTCCCGCGCCCGGAGCTGGGGGCGGTTCACCCGGAACTTCGTGGTGCAGGGGACCGCGGCGGAGTGGGCGCTCGCGTGGATGGGGTCCCTGCGATCGCGGCTCCTCGCGCGGTTCCCCGGTGACGTGACGGACGGGCCGCACCTGGTGTTCTTCGTGCACGACGAGATCGTGGTGCACGCCCCGGCGGAGCACGCGGACTGGGTGGCACAGCAGATCCGGGAGGCCGCCGTCGACGCCGGACGGCTGCTGTTCCAGGACTTCCCGGTGACGTTCCCGCTGTCGGTCGCGGTGGTGGGGGCGTACTCGGAGGCGAAGGACTGACGCTGCCGGGACGGCTCCCGGCGGCTTCGGGCAGGGTGGACGGATGCACACCGAACGCGGGGACGCCGCCGACCGCACCGTCGGCGAAGTCGACCTGACCCGCTGGCGCTCCCGGGTCGGCCGCGGTGTCGCCGGTGCGTGGACCGCACTCGGCAAGCGCTTCGGTGCCATGCCCGTGCTGCTGCTGACCCTCGCCGTGGGTCTCGGTGTCGCCGTCCTCGCCACGTGGATCGCCTCCGAGGTCTACGACGCCGTCCGTGAAGCCGACGACGTCGCGGTGCTCGACCGGCCCGTCCTCGACTGGGCCCTCACGCTCCGATCACCAACGGCCGACACGGTCGTCACCTGGTGGACCGACATCGCGGGCACGATCGGGATGCCGATCGTCGCGCTCGGGTTCCTGGTCGGCTTCACGATCCAGCGGCGTGCGTGGACGCCATTGGTGCTCCTCGTCGCCGCGAGCGGTGGTTCGCTGCTCATGACGATCGCGGGCAAGGACCTGATCGGTCGGGCGCGTCCGCCGCTGTCCGACGCGGTGCCGCCGTACGAGACGTCGCCGTCGTTCCCGTCGGGGCACACGCTCAACTCCACGGTGATCGTGGGCACCATCGTGTACCTGCTGCTCCTGCGGCAGTCGCGCGTCGTCACCCGGGTGCTGACGATCGTCGTGGGCACCTTCTTCGTGCTGTCGGTCGGTGCGTCGCGCGTGTTCCTCGGGCACCACTGGCTCACCGACGTGCTGGCGGCGTGGGCGCTCGGGCTGGCGTGGCTCGCGCTCGTGATCACGGCGCACCGGTTGTACCTGACGGCGATCCACCACGGTGCCGAGCCCGCGCCGGACGTCGACCGCGTCATCCACTGAGCAGAAGAAGTCGGGTGGCCGCGAGCGACCCGACATCTTCTGCTCACTCGACGGCCGCCCGGGCCCGCCCCGGCGCGCTCCGGCAGAGCGCCGTCAGCCGCGACCGGTAGGTTGCCGGGCATGGAAGAACGGGTCTTCGGCGGCAGGTACCGCGTCACGGGCACGCTCGGACACGGTGGCATGGCGTCCGTGTACCGGGCGGTCGACGAGCAACTCGGTCGCGAGGTCGCGGTCAAGGTGTTCCGCATCGGCCCCGTCGACCGCGGTGAGCGCGCCCGCGCCGAGGCGGAGATCCAGACCCTCGCGACACTCCGTGCCCCCGAGCTCGTCACGCTCTACGACGCCGCCCTCGACGACGTCGACGGCGACTCGTACCTCGTCATGGAACTCGTGCCGGGCAGCGACCTGGCGACGCGTCTGCGCGAGGGGCCGCTCGACCCCGCGACCGCCGCCCGCCTGGGTGCGCAGGTCGCCGACGGCCTGGCCGCCGTGCACGCGCAGGGGATCGTCCACCGTGACGTGAAGCCCGCGAACGTGCTGCTCGAGAGCGACGGCCGGCACGTCAAGCTCGCCGACTTCGGGATCGCCCTGCTGCGCGACGCCTCGCGCGTGACGGGGACGGGCACCGTGATGGGCACGGCCGCGTACCTGGCACCGGAGCAGGTCCTGGCGCAGGAGATCACCGGCAAGGCCGACGTCTACTCGCTCGGACTCGTGCTGCTCGAGTGCCTGACCGGCCGCCAGCCGTTCCCGGGCAGCGCCGTCGAGTCCGCCACCGCCCGGCTCACCCGCTCACCCGAGATCGACCGACAGCTGCCGACGGCCTGGCGGACCCTCCTGCACGTGATGACGGCGCAGGACCCGGCTGAGCGCCCGACCGCTGCCGAGGCAGCCGAGCGCCTGCGTGCCCTGGGCCGCGACGAGCCCACCAACGCCACGCAGCTCCTGCCCGGTGCGCCCGGTGCGGTGACGGCCGCGGCCGCCGGCGCGGCTGGTGCCGCAGTCGGCGCCGCCGCAGCGGCGAACGCCGACGACCGGACGCGGGCGATGCCGGCGAGCGAACTACCGAACGGCGGCGCGCAGCCGGGCGACGACGCCACGCGCGTCCTCGACACCCACCGTCCGAACGCCGCTGACGACGTCTCGACGACCGTCCTCGGCGCCCAGGCGAACGGCCGCGGTGCATCGGGCCCGAGCGGGCCGACCCCGCCGCCGGTCGCGCCCCGCCCGGTCCGGGGCGACCAGCCGGAGGACCAGCCGGCGAAGAAGAAGCGCGGGCCCCTCATCGCCGCGATCATCGTGATCGTCCTGGTGCTCATCGGCATCGGTGTGGCCGTGTTCGCCCTGAACGGTGACGGTGACAGCACGCCGGCTCCGACGGACACCACCTCGACGGCTCCGACGGAGCAGCAACCGACCGAGGACCCGGGGCAGGAACAGCAGCCGAGCGAGCCGGCGGAGCAGCAGCCGTCCCAGGAGCAGCAGCCGTCGCAGCCGGCCGAGGAGCCCAGCGAGCAGCCGAGCGAACCGACCGAGCCGGAGCAGCCCACGCAGGACCCGCCCGTCGGCCCGGAGCCGAGCACCCCCGCCTCGAACCCGGTGCAGGCGCCCCAGGACGGCACCGGCGCGGTCGACACCTCGTCGGACAAGGGCCCCGGTGCCGGCCCCGGCAAGTCCGGCAGCGCCCCCGGGCAGAACAGGGACTGACACGCCGGGGTTTTCGTCCAGTTCCTGGAGCAAATAGGCTCGCACGGTGCGAGAACTGCAACGGAGCGGTGGTCCGACGACGGCCGTGGCCGCTCGGAACGGTGTCGGCTTCGGTTCTGCCGCGGGCTGGCTCGTCGAACGACCAGCGGGCGCGTCGGTGGCCGAGGCGATCGTCCCCGGCCTCACCGGACGCACCATCGCCCCCGGCGACGAGCTGTCCTGGGTCTGGTTCCCCGAGCGGACCCTTCCCGACGGGGCGACGGAGCCGACGGAAGCAGACCTGCCGCACTTCTGGGACGCCACGGCCTTCGCCGTCGACGTCGTCTTCACCGACGGCTCGCGGCTGCGTGAGCACGCGGGGGCCCGCGACCAGTACGGCGACGTGGTCACCCCGGGCGCGCAGGACACAGCACGCAAGCAGTGGGTGGACCAGTGGAACCGCCGAGCGGTCGACCTCACGCCGTTCGCGGGGCTGGTCGTCGACCGCCTGGAGGCCCGGCTCGGCTCCGACACGTCGGCTGCGGCCACCGACGGCGAGCGTCCGGCACTGCGCGGCTGGCTCGACGCCGTCCGGATCGGTCCCGCGCGCCCGACCCCGACGACCGCGCTCGGCCACGTCCGGACGACCCGCGGCACCCAGGCGTCGTCCCGGTTCTCCCGCGGCAACAACGCCCCGCTCGTCGGCGTCCCGCACGGCGGCGTGTTCGGGCTGCCGATGACGGACGCCTCGAGCAACCGCTGGCCGTACGCCTACCAGGAGCACGACCGGCTCGACGACCAGGGACGACTCCGTCCGGCGATCCAGGCCTTCGCGACGAGCCACATCCCGTCGCCGTGGATGGGCGACCGCGGGGTGTTCCAGGTGATGCCCTCGCCGCTCGACACCCCCGACGTCGACCGGGCCGCCCGCGCGCTCGGGTTCGACCACGAGGACGAGCAGGACGGCCCGCACCGCTACCGGGTCGCGCTCGACCACGGTGTGACGGCCGAGCTGACCGCAGGGGAGTTCGCCCTCGGGTTCCGGTTCACCGGTACCCGCAGCGTCGTGCTCGACCACCACGGCCGGGTGTCCGACGTCTCCGTGACGGTCACCGACGGCGCCGCCGTGGTCGAGGCTCTGCTCGACGACCGCCCCGGCACCCCGCCGCACCACGTGCACCTGCGGGTCGCCGGGGTCACCGCCGACCACACGACGATCGGCGAGCACGAGCTGCGCGGCTGGCTGTCCGTGGGGGAGCCCGGCGGCACCGGCGGCCCGGTCGACGTCCTGCTCGGCATCTCGACCGTCTCGATCGAGGACGCCCGCGCGAACCTCGACGACGCCGGCTCGTTCGACGCCATGTGCTCCCGTGCCGAGGCGCTGTGGACCGAGAAGCTCGCGACGCTGTCCTTCGACGGCGCGAGCCCCGACCAGCTGACGAGCCTGTACTCCGGCCTGTACCGGCTGTTCCTCTACCCGAACCGTGCCGGGGAGACCGCCTTGACCGGCGCCCCGCGGCACCGCTCCCCGTACGGCGACGTGCTGGCGGACCCGATCCGCGACGAGCCCGGGCCGGAGATCGTCGACGGCCCGTTCACCACCACGAACGGCTTCTGGGACACCTACCGCACCGCCTGGCCGCTCCTCGGACTCCTGACCCCCGACACCGCGGGCGAGCTGGCCCAGGGCTTCGTCGAGCACCACCACGACGGCGGGTGGACCCCGCGCTGGAGCGCGCCCGGCGCCGAGGACTGCATGACCGGCACCACGAGCGACACCGTCTTCGCCGACCTCGCGGTGAAGGGCGTGCGCGGCTTCGACCTGGCCGAGGCGTACCGGAGCGCGGTGCGGAACGCGACCGTCCCGCCGCGGGACGAGCGCGTCGGACGCAAGGGGAGCCTCCCGGGTGCCTTCCGCGGCCACGTCGACACGGCGACCCACGAGGGGATGTCGTGGACCCTGGACGCGGCCATCAACGACTGGGGTCTGGCCGTCATGGCGGGCCTGCTCGCATCGCGTGCGCGGACGCCCGCCGACCTGTCCCGGTACGAGGCCGAGGCCGAGTGGTTCGCCCGCCGGTCCCTGCAGTACCGGCACGTCTTCGACTCCGAGCGCGGGTTCTTCATCGGCCGCGACCCGGACGGCTCGTGGCGCGTGGGAACCGAGTTCGACCCGCGCGACTGGGGCGACGACTACACCGAGACGAACGCGTGGGGCACCGCGTTCACGGCGCCGCACGACGGCGCCGGCATCGTCGACCTGCACGGCGGGCCGGAGCGCTTCGACGCCGCCCTCGACGCCTTCTTCGCGACCCCCGAGACCGGCGCCCTCGCACGCTCCGGCTCGTACGGCTTCCCGATCCACGAGATGACCGAGGCCCGCGACGTCCGGATGGGCATGCTCGGGCTGTCGAACCAGCCCGCGCACCACATCCCCTTCTTCCCGATGTTCACCGGGCGGCACGACGACGCGCACCGCATCGTCCGCGAATCGCTCGAGCGCCTGTTCGTCGGGTCCGACCTCGGCCAGGGCTACCCCGGCGACGAGGACAACGGCGAGATGAGCGCCTGGTACGTCTTCGCCACCATCGGCCTGTACCCGCTGGCGCCGTCGACCGGCACCTACGTGCTCGTGCCGCCGTCGGTCCGCAGGACCGTGCTGCGACAGCCTGGGCCCACGCCGCCGGATCCTGACCGACGCGCCAGCGGCGGGCAGGCCGTGCCGGTGGGGAGAGGAACGGAGACGGTCATCGAGATCGCCGCCGGCTCCGCAGGCCGGTACGTGGCGTCGGTGACGGTCGACGGCTCGCCCTGGACCTCGGTCACCATCCCGCACAGCGTGGTCGTGGCCGCGTCGCGGATCGAGTTCACACTGTCCGACGAACCGCAGGGCTGGGCGTCGGACACCCGCCCCGTCTCGGCCTCCGACGTGCACGGCTACCGGGACGCCCCCGTGGACGTCCTGCCCGTCGGGGTCTCGGCGCTCACCGACGACACCGGCCGCACCGTCACGGGGCTCGCCGCCGGGGAGTCCGTCTCGTTCGACGTGTCGTGCGCCGCCGCTTCGCTGTACACGGTGACGGTGGCATCGCCCGGGTCGTACTCGTGGCGGGTCGGCCTCGACGACACCGTCACCGCGGTCGACGGCGCCGAGTTCACGTGGGCCGGCCAGACCCGGGTGTTCCGGATCATCGGCGGTGGTTCGTCGTTCACGTTCACCGCGGGCACCGACCTGGCACTCACGCAGCTCGAGCTCATCGCGGCCGACGGACAACGCTGACCGCGCGTGCACCGAGCGGGAGCATGCTCCCCCATGTCGATGAGCGCACCGTTCGATCCCGAACAGCAGGGCCGGTCCATCCCCGTGGACGGCAGTGACGAGTCCGAGCTCAAGGTGGAGGAGGACCGCGGCGCCGACGTCGGCGACGATTCCGCCGACCCGAGCGTCTCGCCCGTCAGCCACCACGACGAGGACGAGGCCGGCGGCGGCCCGGTGTTCCGGCGTCCGCACGCCGGCGAACGGCTGCACCCGGACGACCTCTGATCGTTCCGGGGGTCCTCCGGGGATTCTTGGGCGATTGCCAAGCGGCTCGGGCATGCTCGTGCGCATGTCGATCGCGAACTCGTGGGACCCGTCCGGTGGCCGTGCAATCCCGGAGGACGAGGTCCGTCAGGACGGGCTCGAACTCGACGAGGACCCGGCGATGCTGGGGATCTCGTTCGACGTCGTGGGTGGTGCCTCCGCCGATCCCGCCGGGGTGTCCCCGGTCGACGTGAACGTACCGACGCCGAGGTCTGCTGGTTCCGCCTCCGACGACTAGCGCGGCTTCGGTCAGATCGGCCGTGCGTCACTGTCTGACCGGTAGTATTCCGGAATGGTACCGACGGCCTCCGTGGACGAGTCCGAGCCCGGAGACGAACGTGACCCCGGCGCGTACATCCTCGGGGCGGTGACAGTCGCCGACCGCGATGCTGAGCGGTTCCGGGACTCGCTCTGCGCCATCAAGCCACGATCGGCGCGGAAGCTGCACTGGTCCGAGAGCGACGCCCGGCACCGCACCGGGATCGTCGGGATGCTGTGCGACCATCCGTTCGAAGCCATCGGGGTCGTGAGCGTGACTGACCGATCCGTCCTCGAATCTCGCGGGCCCTCGGACCGGAACGATCGCGCGCACCTCGACGCCCTGCGGTCACGCAAGTTGGTTCACGGGCTGGTGTTCGAGCACCTGCCAGGTGGCCGCGAGCCACTTCTCTGGGCGGCTGATGCGGTCTGCGGCGTGGTCGCGCTGGCTCGGCGAGGGGAAACGGCCTACCTCGAGCAGCTGGACCATGTGCTGAACGTCCACGAACACCGTCGGTGAACGCGCGAATCCCCGGGCCCCGCTATACCGCAGGATCTCCCGGGGATCACTTCCGCACCCACCTCGATGGGGCGACTGGTCTCAGTGTGACATATCAGGCGGGATGGCGGAAGGGTCGGAGACCCGGTACTTGAACCCGACGTGGGAGCCGGTGAAGCCGAGGCGCTCGTAGAACCGGTGCGCATCGGTCCGTGCAGCGTCCGACGTGAGCTGCACGAGCGGGGTCCCGAGCTCCGGCGCTGCGACGTCGGTCACCCAGCGCATCAGGGCACTCCCGATGCCGCCGGAGCGCAGCGCACTGCTGACCCGCACCGCCTCGACGAGCAGCCGGGTGGCACCACGACGAGCCATCCCGGGGATCCGGGTGAGCTGCAGAGTCCCGACGAGTCGTCCGTCGGCGTCCTCGGCGACGAGCAGCGCGTTCGCCGGGTCGTCCACGATCGACCGGAGTGCGTCGGCGTACTGCGGGCGGTCCTCCGGCGCGGCGACGTCACCACGTGCGGCGCTGATCGGGTCGTCGGACAACAGCGCCATGAGCGCGTCGAGGTCCGCTTCCGTGGCGTTCCGGAGCGTCACCTCGCCACTGCGGGCGGGCAGACGAACGGGCAGGGCGAGGTCGTGGAGCACGACCCCACCCTGCCCGACCCGACCGGGCCGTTCCAGCTCAGGGAACGGTGTGTCCGGCCGCGGTGAAGATCCGGTACCACTCCTCGCGCGACAGCTCGACGTCCGAGCCTGCTGCCGAGTCCCGCACACGCTGCGGGTTCGTGGTGCCGAGGACGACCTGGAAGTGCGCGGGGTGGCGGGTGATCCACGCGACCGCGATGCCGGTCGGGGTGACCCCGTGTTGGGCGGCGATCTCCTGGAGCACGTCGTTCAGCTCGGCGTACTGCTCACGGTCGCCCAGGAAGACGCCGTCGAAGAAGCCCTTCTGGAACGGCGACCAGGCCTGCAGCGTGATGTCGTTGATGCGCGAGTAGTTGAGGATGTCGTTGTCGCGGTCGACCGACTGCTCGAGGCCGCCCATGTTCGCGGTCAGGCCCTGCGAGATCACGTTGGCGTGCGTGATGCTCAGCTGCACCTGGTTGAACGCGAGCGGCTGGCGGACGTGCTTCTTGAGCAGGTCGACCTGGCCGGGGGTGTGGTTCGAGACGCCGAAGTGGTGCACCTTGCCGGCGGCGTGCAGCTCGTCGAATGCCTTCGCGACCTCTTCCGGCTCGACCAGGGCGTCGGGGCGGTGCAGCAGCAGCACGTCGACGTACTCGGTCTGCAGTGCCTCGAGCGACTCGTGCACGGACTCGAGGATGTGCTCGTACGAGAAGTCGAAGTACGCGCCCTTCGGCGTCGGCCGGATGCCGACCTTGGTCTGCAGCACGATCTCGGCGCGTTCCGCGGGCGTCAGCGTGACGGCGGCGCCGAACCGCTCCTCGCAGCCGTGCCACTCGCCGTAGACCGCGGCGTGGTCGAACATGTTCACGCCCGCATCGCGCGAGGCGCTGTAGAGCGAACGGATGCCCTCGTCGCTCATGTCGTTGATCCGCATCAGTCCGACGACGACGTCGGAGGCGGTGAGGTCCGTCTGTGGCAACTCCAGTGTCTTCACGTCGTCGATCCTGCCAGCCGGTCCCCGGCACAGGCAGGCCCTGCCAGTACCTCAGGCGCGTTCGGGCAGCAGGACGGCGAGCACCTCGGAGCCGTCCGTCCACGTCCCGGTCAGCGTCTCGCCCTCGGGCAGGGCCGTACCGACGACCCGAGCGACGACGATCGTGCCGTGGTCGGTCGCGATCGACGTCACCGCACCCGTCGTCGCGTGCAACGAGGTGATCGTGGGGGAGTCGGGTTCGGAGCCGCTGCCGCTGGCCCAGGCGTCCTTCGGCCGCTGTCCGGCACCGTTGGCCAACTCGAGCTCCGCTTCGTGCCCGCCGGTGACGATCGCCCGGCGCAGCACGTCGGCGTGCACGGGATCGCCCACCGCGTCGTACACCCACCGTCGTCCGAGCACGGAGTGGTCCATTTCGGTCACCAGGAACGCGTCGGCACCCGGCAGCGGTGCGTCCCGGTAGGTCAGTGGCGCCTGCAGGACCCGGCCGCCGTCGGTGCGGACGAGCAGCACTTCGATGCCGACCTCGCCAGCGGGGTCGTCGAACCGGAACTGCCCGACGACCTCGAGCGGCGCTCCCGCGACGACGCCGCTCCACGCCTGGTCGGGGAGCCAGGCGGCGAGCGCCTCGGCCTTGGAGGGGCGGAGCGTTGCCTGCTCGATGACTGCCATGTCCTGACCGTACTGCCGCGCAGCACCGACATCCGGTCAGGGGGAGCCAGGCCCGTACGCTGGGCCGGTGCGTGACGACCTGCTGCCGATGCTCGCCTGCCCCGTGTGCGCCGAGCCCCTCGGCCGCGTCGACGGCGGCCAGGTCGGCTGCCCGAACGGTCACCGGTTCGACGAGGCGAAGCAGGGCCACCTGACCCTCCTGCCCGCGAAGCGCCGCGCACTCACCGCGGACACCCCGGAGATGGTGGACGCGCGGCTGCGGTTCCTGGGGCGCGGCCACTACGCGCCCGTCGAGCGGGCGCTCGCCGCGATCGTCGCGGACGCCACCGCGCCCGGCATCGTGCTCGACGTCGGTTCCGGCCCGGGGACCTACCTGGCGCATGCGCTGCGCGCGGCGGACGGGAGGCTCGGGGTCGCGCTCGACCTGTCGGCCGTCGCGATCCGGCGTGCGGCACGCGCCCACGAGCGCGCGGGGGCCGTCGTCGGTGACGTGACCGAGCGCCTCCCGGTCGTCGACGGCGCTGCCGCCGTCCTGCTCGACGTCTTCGCACCCCGCAACCAGACCGAGTACGCCCGCGTCCTGCACGCCGACGGCGTGCTCGTGGTGGTGACCCCGCGGACCGGCCACCTGGCGGAGCTCGCCGAGGCGACGATCAGCGTGGACCCGGAGAAGGAGCGCCGACTGCACGACTCCCTGACGCCGTCGTTCGCGCTGCGGTCCTCCGAGGACCTGATGTGGTCCATGGAGCTGTCGGCGGAGGACGTCCACGACGTCGTGCACATGGGGCCGAGCCACCACCACGTCTCGGCGGAGCAGGTGTTCGCGCCGACGAGCGTGACCGCGACCGTGACGGTCAGCACCTGGAGCCGCTCGGGCTGATCCTCCGACCGGGTCAGCGCTCGCCCACGTCCCGCGGACTGTCCTGTTCGGCCCGCCGACGGGCGGTGTGGGCTCGCCCGCGCACACGGTCGACGGCCATCCCGATCCGGGCGAGCAGGAGGACGACGCCCAGGCTCCCGGCTCCGATCGGCGTCACGAACAGCCCGAGGTCGGTGCCGGGCATCCGCCACCAGTCGATCGACCACGCGGCGACGAGCGCGAACCCGAGCAGGAGCGCGCCCGTCCACCACCACCGCCCGGGGACCCGGACGGTGCCGAGACCGGCGAGCACGAGGAGCGCCCAGCACCCCTCCGGCGCGAAGGACCGCGGGTCGCTCGTGCCGCAGGTGGACACCGCGCACTCCCACTCGACCTGGTCGGCCACGCCCGCGTACCAGTGGAACAGCAGCGCGGCAGCGACGACGGCGACGAGTGCGACCGGCGGCCCGATCCAGCGCCACACGCTGCCGAACCGGGAGCGGCGTCGGCGGGCGGCCACCCATCCGTGGCCGAGCTCGTAACCGGGCATCGGGCGGAACTCGGGCATGCCAGCACGCTATCGGCGGCTGGATTCCGTGGGGAAGTGGTTCACAAACGTCCGAGCGTCGGTGCGGGGCGGGACCATCCGGGCCGCACCGCCGCGTCACTCGGTCGGGGCCGCGACGTCGAGCTGCCAGACCACGCCGAAGCGGTCGCGCAGCTGCCCGGCCAACGGTGCCCAGGCCGAGGGTTCCAGGGGCTGCCGTACTTCGGCGCCCTCGGACAGTGCCGCCCAGTACCGCTCGATCTCGGCCGTGTCGTCGCCGTGCACGAACACGTAGAAGGCGTTCGATCCCTGGTCGTAGGGCTGCCCGGGCCAGACGTCGAAGGCCATGACGCGGAAGCCGGCGGCCGTGGAGACCTGCCCGAAGACGATGCGGTCCGCCCAGTCCGGGTCGTCCAGGGCGCCCATCTGGCCGTAGGTGGCGGCGGTGACCTCGCCGCCGAAGACCGATGCGTAGAAGTCGAGCGCCGCGCGGGCGTCGCCGTCGAAGTTGAGGTGGGTTGTCGTTTCGATGCTCATGGGACGAGGATCTCGGGCAATGCGGTCAGATCCTGTCCGCTTCTCGGACGAAGATGGACGCCATGGCCGGACCCTCCGCACGGATGCTCACGCTGCTCTCCCTGCTCCAGGTGCACCGCGACTGGCCGGGGGACGAGCTGGCCGGGCGGCTCGAGGTCAGTCCCCGTACGGTCCGCCGCGACGTCGATCGACTCCGTGGGCTCGGGTACCGGGTCGAGGCGCTCCGCGGACCGGCCGGCGGCTACCGGCTCGAGGCCGGCTCCGACCTGCCCCCGCTGCTCTTCGACGACGACCAGGCGGTGGCGATCGCCCTGGCGCTCGCCGTGGCACCGGCATCGGGGGCGGACGTCGCCGAGTCGGCGGCCCGCGCCCTGGCGACCGTCCGGCAGGTGATGCCCGCGCGACTGCGGTCCCGGGTCGACGCGGTGCAGGCCGTGACCGCGACGAGCCGGACCACCACCGACCCGGAGGTCCTGGTGGCGGTGAGCGAGGCCGTCCACCTGCACGAGGTCTTCCGCTTCGGGTACGGCGACGACGAGACCCCGCACCGGGTGGAACCGCACGCCGTCGTCGCCCGGAACGGTCGCTGGTACCTGCTCGACTGGGATGCCGCCCGCGACGAATGGCGCACGCACCGCATCGACCGGATCACGCCGCGGATGCGCACCCGCGTCCCCTTCACGCCACGTCCGATCCCCGGTGGCGATGCGGCCGCGTTCGTGTCCGCGCGGTTCAAGGGGTCGGCGGTCGACGACGTGTGGCCGTGCACCGGTTCGGTGACCACGACGGCGGACGATGCGCGGCGGATCGCGCCGTACCTGCCCGAGGACGCCGTGGTCGAGCAGCTCGAGGGCGACCGGGCCCGCGTCACCCTCGGGTCGTGGTCGTGGGACGGGCTCGCGGGCGTGGTGTCAGGATTTGCGGTCGACTTCGTCGTCGCGGGTCCGGAGGAGCTCGTCGAGGCCGTGGCAGACCTCGCTGACCGGTTGCGCACGGCCGGCACGCGTCGCCCAGCGTGATCAGTGGGGACCTGTCCAGAGCGCGTGGTCCAGCCAACCGCCGCCGACACCCATCGACGAGAGATCGAGGTGTTCGTTGCTCGGGAAGGCCCCGAGGAGAGCGGCCACGCGCTCGGCCCAGTCGTGGTCGGACGGGACCGACCTGAGCAGGTACGCCATCGCCGCCAAGGTGTTGTACGCACCGAACTGCTTCGGGGCATCGGTTCCCGAGAGATGTGCGAGGAGCGGTACCGCACCGGACCTCGGCCGTTTCGGGACCACGACCAACTTCCGGTTGAACAGACGCGCATGGTGTGCTGCGACGTTCCGGACGTAGTTGACCGAGGCGAGCCAGCTCAGCATCGTCTTCTTGGTCGGGACGCCGAACTCTCGGGCGATCCGGGTGGCGACGTCGTTCCGGAGACCGCCGTACAGCCGAGCGAGGTGTCCCAGTTCGAGGATTTCGGTGAGTGCCCAGATGGGCATCCGGTCGTCGTACTCGGTTCGGAAGTGTGCGACGAACTGTTCGTCAGAGGAATCCTGTCGGTCTCGCACTCGCTGCAGCCACGCCGTGTGTGCGCTGGAGCCATCCGGTGGGTCGGGCCGAGGTGCAGTGAACGCTCCGGTGTCCGGCTGCTGCGAACTCCGTCCCTGCTCGGTACCGGTCGTGGACCTCGCCGTGTCGGCGGCCGACCTCATCGGTGACCGATGACGATTCACGGAAGGGATAGAGGTATCCGGTGAGGCGGTAGTAGCCGACTTCGCGCAGCACCGATCCCGCGACGCCCCGATCACCGATGCGGACTCCCTTGGAAGCCAGCTTCTCGATCTGCTCACCGATCGAGAGCCACGGTTTCACGTACTCCATGCGCCCCCCGAGACAAGAAAATCGGCCCGAGCCGTGAGGCGAGCGGGCCGATCGTGATGCTGAAACCCTACCAGGATCCGCGTCACGGGATCGAGCGCTCTCCACAGGCGTTAGGAGCGTGCATGCGTCCGCCAGGGCGGCGTCAGGGATCCGTTAGGAGCGGCCTGGAGGCCCGGCGCAGGATCCAGCATCGGTTCGGCACCACAAGTGGTGCCGGTCCGCGTCACCCGGCGCGGACACCGCAGACCTTCTGGAGTCCCTCGTGTTCGACGTGTTCGTCGTCGCCGGTGTCCTCGCCGTGTTCGGCGTGGTGGCACTGATCGCCAAGGGGGTGGAACGGCTGTGATCGGCATCACCATCGCGGCCGCCGTCCTCGGCATCGCCGCTGTCGTGTACCTCGTCTGGGCGCTCGTGCGTCCGGAGCGCTTCTAGTGGGCGCCGCGGACCTCTGGGCGGGCATCGCCCAGGTCGCCACCCTCGTCCTGCTGCTCGTCGTCGCGTACCGCCCGCTCGGCGACTGGATGGCGAAGGTCTTCACGCCCGTCCGGCACAACCGGGTCGAGCGCGGGGTCTACCGGCTGATCGGCGTCGACCCGGACGCCGAGCAGTCCTGGCCCGTGTACCTGCGCGGCGTGCTGCTCTTCAGCGTCGCCGGGCTCCTGCTCGTCTACCTGCTGCAGCGCATCCAGGTCGTCCTGCCCGGCGACCTCGGACTGCCCGGTGTCGGACCCTCGCTCGCGTTCAACACCGCGGCGTCGTTCGTGTCGAACACGAACTGGCAGTCGTACTCGCCCGAGGTCACCCTCGGCTACACCGTGCAGATGGCCGGCCTCGCGGTGCAGAACTTCCTGTCCGCAGCCGTCGGCCTGGCGGTCGCCGTGGCGCTGGTGCGCGGGTTCGCCCGTCGCAAGTCCGGCACCCTCGGCAACGTGTGGGTGGACATCGTCCGCGGGCTCGGCCGGCTGCTGCTGCCCGGGGCGTTCGTCTTCGCGATCGTGCTCGTCGCCGGCGGGGTCGTCCAGTCGTGGGGGAGCGGCACCGACGTCACCACGCTCATCGGTGGCACGCAGCACATCCCCGGCGGGTTCGTCGCCTCGCAGGAGGCGATCAAGGAACTCGGCACGAACGGTGGCGGCTACTTCAACGCGAACTCGGCGCACCCGTTCGAGAACCCGCAGGCGTGGACGAACCTCGTCGAGATCTTCCTCATGCTCGTCATCCCGTTCTCGCTCCCGCGCACGTTCGGGCGGCTCGTCGGGGACGACCGCCAGGGCTACGCGATCCTCGCCGTGATGGGCGCGATCTTCCTCGTCTCGCTGTCGGTCATGTCGATCGCCGAGCTCGGCGGCGGCGGGATCGCCACACACGCCGCCGGGGCCGCGATGGAAGGCAAGGAGAGCCGCTTCGGCATCCTCGGTTCGACGCTCTTCTCGACCGCGACCACCTCGACGTCCACCGGCGCCGTCAACGCGATGCACGACAGCTACACCCCGATCGGCGGGATGATGGCGCTCGTCAACATGATGCTCGGCGAGGTCACCCCCGGCGGCGTCGGCTCCGGCCTGTACGGCATGCTCGTGCTCGCCGTCATCACGGTGTTCATCGGCGGCCTGCTCGTCGGCCGAACCCCGGAGTACCTCGGCAAGAAGATCCGCGCCAAGGAGATGACCTTCGCGGCGCTGTACATCCTCGTCACGCCGACGCTCGTGCTCCTGGCCACCGGGCTCTCGCTCGTGATCCCCGGGGTCCGCGAACAGGTGCTCGGGACGTCGATCTTCAACCCCGGCAACCACGGGCTGACCGAGCTGCTCTACGCCTTCACCTCGGGCGCGAACAACAACGGCTCGGCCTTCGGCGGACTCACCGCGAACACCACGTGGATGAACTCCTCGCTCGGCGTCGTGATGCTGCTCGGCCGCTTCGTGCCGATGGTGTTCGTCCTGGCGCTCGCCGGATCCCTCGCGGCGCAGGACCGGGTGCCGGAGACCGCCGGCACCCTGCCCACCCACCGCCCGCTCTTCATCGTGCTGCTCGGCGGCGTCGCCGTCATCGTCACCGCACTCACCTACTTCCCGGTGCTCGCACTGGGTCCGCTCGCAGAAGGACTGTCATGACCACCGTGACCTCCGAGCACGAGGCGACCACCGCCTCCAGGCCGGCCATCCGCTCGTCCGCATTCGGACCCCGCCAGCTGGTGGCGGGCCTCCCGGGCGCCCTGCGGAAACTCGATCCGCGACTCATGTGGCGGAACCCCGTCATGTTCATCGTCGAGGTCGGCGCGGCGCTGACGACGGCAGCCGCCGTCGTCGAGCCGTCCGCCTTCACGATCGCCATCGCCGTCTGGCTCTGGCTCACCGTCGTCTTCGCCAACCTGGCGGAGTCGGTGGCCGAGGGCCGCGGCAAGGCCCAGGCCGACACCCTGCGGAAGACCCGCTCGACCACGAGTGCCCGCCGGGTGCTCGGGTACGCGACGTCCGACGCGGCCGCGACCGGCAACGCGACCGAGGAGGTCGCTTCCGTCGACCTGGCCAAGGGCGACGTGGTCCTGGTCGTCGCGGGCGAGGTCATCCCGGGCGACGGTGACGTCATCGACGGCATCGCGTCGGTCGACGAGTCGGCCGTCACGGGTGAGTCGGCACCGGTCATCCGCGAGTCCGGCGGCGACCGCAGCGCCGTCACCGGCGGCACCCGCGTGCTGTCCGACCGGATCGTGGTGCGCATCACCTCGACCCCGGGCGAGACCTTCATCGACCGGATGATCCGTCTGGTCGAGGGTGCGGCACGGCAGAAGACGCCGAACGAGATCGCGCTGAACATCCTGCTCGCCTCGCTGTCGATCGTCTTCGTGATCGTCTGCCTGACGATGCAGCCCATCGCGGGGCTCGTCGGTGCGACGGTCAGCGTGCCGGTGCTCATCGCCCTGCTCGTCTGCCTCATCCCGACCACCATCGGGGCCCTGCTCTCCGCGATCGGCATCGCCGGCATGGACCGACTCGTGCAGCACAACGTGCTCGCGATGTCGGGCCGCGCGGTCGAGGCCGCCGGTGACATCACGACGCTGCTGCTCGACAAGACCGGCACGATCACCTACGGCAACCGCCGGGCATCCCGCGTGGTGCCCGTGCCGGGCGTGACGACCGCCGACCTGCTCGAAGCCGCAGCGCTGTCGAGTGCCGCGGACAGCACCCCGGAAGGACGCTCGATCGTCGACCTGGCGCGCGAGGACGGCGCCGCCGTGGGCCTGCCGGACGGGGCCGTCGAGGTGCCGTTCACGGCGCAGACGCGAATGTCCGGTCTCGACCTGCCCGACGGATCGCAGATCCGGAAGGGTGCCGCTGCGGCTGTGCTCGCATGGGCGGACACCACCGGAGCCGGTGTTGTTTCGGCCATCGACGCGACCGTCGCGGAGATCTCCGACCAGGGCGGCACACCGCTCGTCGTCGGCCGTCGGTCGTCGACCGGTGCGGTCACGCTGCTCGGCGTCGTGCACCTGAAGGACGTCGTCAAGGACGGCATGGCATCACGGTTCGCCGAGCTCCGGTCGATGGGCATCCGCACGGTGATGATCACCGGTGACAACCCCCGCACCGCGGCAGCCATCGCCCACGAGGCCGGCGTCGACGACTTCCTGGCCGAGGCCACCCCGGAGGACAAGCTCGCCTACATCAAGCGCGAGCAGGAGGGCGGCAACCTCGTCGCCATGACCGGTGACGGCACCAACGACGCCCCGGCCCTGGCCCAGGCGGACGTCGGCGTCGCGATGAACACCGGTACGACGGCGGCGAAGGAGGCGGGCAACATGGTCGACCTCGACTCCGACCCGACCAAGCTCATCGACGTCGTCCGCATCGGCAAGCAGCTGCTCATCACCCGCGGTGCCCTGACCACCTTCTCCATCGCCAACGACGTCGCGAAGTAGCTTCGCGATCATCCCGGCGATGTTCCAGGCCGCGTTCCCGGGCCTCGCGGCGCTCAACATCATGGGGCTGCACAGCCCGTCGTCCGCGATCCTGTCGGCGGTCGTCTTCAACGCGCTGGTCATCGTGGCGCTCATCCCGCTGTCCCTGCGTGGCGTCAAGTACCGCGCAGCCGCAGCGTCGTCGATCCTCGGCCGCAACCTGCTCGTCTACGGGCTGGGCGGCGTGGTCGTCCCCTTCATCGGCATCAAACTGATCGACCTCGTGGTCGGTCTCATCCCGGGGTTCTAGTCATGGCATCTGCACGTTCCACCTTCCGTTCCGCCGGTGTGGCGATCCGCCTCACCCTCGTCGCCACCGTCGTCCTCGGCGTCGGGTACCCGCTCGCCGTCTGGGGCGTCGGCCAGGCGGCGTTCCACGACCAGGCCAACGGCTCGATGGTCACGGACTCGTCCGGCAAGGTCGTCGGTTCCTCGTTGATCGGGCAGTCGTTCACCGGGAAGCAGGCCGACCGCTGGTTCCAGTCGCGGCCGTCCGCCGCCGGGGACGGCTACGACGCGGGGGCGTCCTCCGGCTCGAACCTCGGGCCGAACAACGCCGACCTGCTCAAGGCCGTCGAGGAGCGTCGTGCCGCCCTGGCGAAGGCCGACGGGGTCCCCGCCGCACAGGTGCCGGCCGACGCCGTGACCGCCTCGGGCTCGGGGCTCGACCCGGACATCAGCCCGGAGTACGCACGCCAGCAGGTGGCGCGCGTGGCATCGGCACGGGGGTTGTCCGTCGCCACCGTGCGGCAGCTCGTGCAGTCGCACACCGATTCGCGGCAGCTCGGGTTCCTCGGTGAGCCCGTGGTGAACGTGCTCGCGCTGAACCTGGCGCTGGCGAAGGCGTCCTGAGCGTGGGCGACCCCTCCGCAAGACACCGGTGCTCGCGCGTCGAACACTCGCAGACCGCGGTGCGACAGGTGAACACCGGTGTTTTGCGGAGACCGACCCCCGCACGCGAGAGGATGAGCACGTGAAGCGCGGGAAGCTGCGGGTCCTGCTCGGTGCAGCGCCCGGTGTCGGCAAGACCTACACGATGCTCGAAGAGGGGCGTCGGCTGCTCGACGAGGGTCGCGACGTGGTCGTCGCCGTCGTCGAGACGCACGAGCGCGCCGCCACCGCGGCCCTGGTGAACGGGCTCGAGGTGGTGCCCCGCCGCACCGTCTCGCACCGCGGCGTCGACCTGGACGACCTCGACCTCGACGCTGTCATCGCCCGGGCACCCGAGGTCGCGCTCGTCGACGAACTCGCCCACACGAACGCCCCCGGCAGCCCGAACGAGAAGCGCTGGCAGGACGTCGAAGCGCTGCGGGACGCCGGCATCGACGTCATCTCGACGGTCAACGTGCAGCACATGCAGTCCCTCGGCGACGTGGTCCGCGAGATCACCGGCACCGTGCAGCGCGAGACCGTCCCCGACGCCGTGGTGCGCGCGGCCGACCAGATCGAGGTCGTCGACCTGGCCCCGGCAGCGCTGCGCGAACGGCTCTCCGACGGGCTCGTCTACCCGGCGGCCCGGATCGACGCCGCGCTGTCGAACTACTTCCGCCTCGGCAACCTCACCGCCCTGCGCGAGATCGCCCTGCTCTGGCTCGCGGACGAGGTCGACGACGCGCTCAAGGCCTACCGCGCCGAGCACGGCATCGAACACCGCTGGGAGACCCGGGAGCGCGTGCTCGTCGCCCTGACCGGCGGCCCCGAGGGCGAGACCCTGCTGCGCCGCGGCGCCCGCATCGCCGCCCGCAGCGCCGGCGGCGAGCTCGCCGCCGTCCACGTGACCACGAACGACGGCCTGCGGGTGCGGCACCCCGGCGCGCTCGGCAAGCAGCGGACCCTGCTCGAGCAACTCGGTGGGACGTACCACCAGGTCGTCGGCGACGACGTACCGAGCACCCTGGTGCGGTTCGCACGGTCGATCGACGCCACCCAGATCGTGATCGGGGTCAGCCGCCGCAGCCGGCTCGCGGCCGCCATGACCGGTCCGGGCATCGGCAACACCGTCATCCGGGAGTCCGGCGACATCGACGTGCACGTCGTCACGCACGAGCGGGCCGGCGGCGGGATCACCCTGCCGAAGCTCGGGGGCAGTCTGTCCCGCGGACGCGTGATCGCCGGGTTCGTGCTGTCGGTCCTGGTCGGCCCGCTGCTCACCTGGGTGCTGTCGATCGGCAGCGACCCGGACGCCATCACCGTCGACGTGCTGGCGTACCAGCTGCTCGTGCTCGTCGTGGCGCTCGTGGGCGGGATGTGGCCGGCGGTGTTCGCGGCCGTGCTGTCCGGGCTGAGTCTCGACTACTTCTTCGTGCAACCCCTCTACATGGTGACGGTCCAGCAGCCGTGGCACCTGTTCGCGCTGGTCATGTACGTCATCAGCGCGGTGCTGGTCAGCTTCGTGGTCGACCGGTCCGCCCGCCGGTCACGTGCCGCCCGTCGGGCCTCGGCCGAGTCCGGGCTCCTGATGGGCATCGCCGGCAGTGTGCTCCGTGGTGACGACGCCCTGCAGGCGCTGCTCGACCGCACCCGTGAGGCCTTCGGCTTCGCCGGCGTCCGGATCCGCCAGGGCGACGAGGTGCCGGCGACCTCCGGCGAGTTCGGTGCGACGCCGGACGCGTCGACGACGCTCGCTTCCGGCGCCGTGCTCGAGTTCGCCGGCGCACCCGACGACCCGACCCAGCGCCGCCTGCTGCGGGTCGTCGAGCAGCAGCTCGACGCCGCCGTCGAGCACCGCGAGCTGACCCGCACGGCCGTCGGTGCCGAACGCATCGCCGCCGCCGACCGGGTTCGCAGCGCACTGCTCGCGGCCGTCGGCCACGACGTGCGCCGACCGATCGCAGCGGCCTCCGCCGCCGTGCAGACGCTGCGTGCGCCCGACATCGACCTGTCCGGACCCGACCGGGAGGCGCTGCTCGCGACCGCCGACGAGAGCCTCGGTCAGCTGGCGGTGCTGTTGGCAGACCTGTTGGACGTCAGCCGCGTGCAGGCCGGTGTCCTCGCGGTCACCCCGGCGTCGATCGCACTCGAGACGGTGGTCGCCCCCGCACTCGACGAGCTCGAGCTCGGCCCCGACGACGTCGACCTCGACCTGCCCGCCGACCTGCCGCCGGTGCTCGCCGACCCCGTCCTGCTGCAGCGCGTCGTCGTGAACCTGCTCGCCAACGCCGCCCGGTACGCCCCGGACGGCACCCACGTCCGGGTCGCCGCCAGCGCCTTCGCCGGCGTGGTCGAACTCCGCGTCGCCGACCACGGCCCCGGGATCCCCGCGGACCGCCGCGACGAGGTGTTCCAGCCGTTCCAGCGGCTCGGCGACACCGACAACGAGACCGGCCTCGGGCTCGGCCTGGCTCTGGCGCGCGGGTTCACCGAGGGCATGGGCGGCACGATCGAGGTCGACGACACCCCGGGCGGTGGCCTCACCGTCGTGGTGCGGCTGCCGATCGCCGGGCACGTGGGAGTGGAGATCCGATGAAGGTCCTGATCGCTGACGACGACGCGCAGCTCGTCCGTGCGCTGTCGGTGACGCTCTCGGCGCGTGGGTACGACGTCGTCACGGCTCGGGACGGGCGCGAGGCGATCGACGCCGTCATCACCGAGCGCCCCGATCTGGTGCTCCTCGACCTCGGCATGCCCCGACTCGACGGCATCGGGGTGCTCGAGGGCGTCCGGGCCTGGTCGCAGGTGCCCGTCCTGGTGCTCTCCGGCCGGACCGACTCGTCGGACAAGGTCGACGCGCTCGACGCCGGCGCCGACGACTACGTGACGAAGCCGTTCCAGATGGACGAGCTCCTCGCCCGGCTGCGGGCACTCGGACGACGCCGGGTGGTGGCGACGGAGGAGACCCCGACGATCGCGATCGGACCGCTGCTCGTGGACCTCGTCGCGAAGCAGGTCACCCCGGCCGAGGGTCCGGCGATCCGCCTGACGCCCACCGAGTGGCGCCTGCTCGAGGTCCTGGTCACGAACCCCGACCGGCTGATGACCCGCGAGATGCTGTTGACCGAGGTCTGGGGGCCGACGCACGGCAACGACTCCGGGTACCTGCGCCTCTACATGGCCCAGCTGCGGCGGAAGCTCGAGCCCGACCCCGCGCACCCGCGCTTCCTGGTGACGGAGTCCGGCATGGGGTACCGCTTCGCCCCCGGAGCGTAGGAACCCGGCACGCGTCGCGATCCCGTCGGTTCACGCCCGGGAGCTGAACGCCGCGAGCTCGGCCCGGGTCCGGGCGCCGTGCTTCCGGAGCAGGTTCGCCACGTGGTACTTCACGGTGTTGACACTGATGCCGAGCCCCTCGGCGATCTCCCGGTTGCCGACACCGGTCGCCACGAGCCGCAGCACGTCGCGCTCCCGCGGGGTCAGATCGCCGTCGTCGACCGCGTCCACCTCGGTCGGTCGCGGGTCGAGGGGCAGCGAGATGTCGAGCACGGACCCCCAGCCGGGCGTGCTCGCGACCTGCACCCGCCCGTCGAGCGTGACGACCCGCTCGGCGATCGGTCGCATGGCGTCGTCCTGCACGTCGAGCGTGCCGGAGCCGTCGTCGCGGAGCTGCATGAGCAGGTTCCGGCCGTCGCAGTCCCACTGGATGCGCACCCGCTTCGCCGCACCGTCGTCGACCAGGGCGAGCACCGCGGTCCGCACGATCGCCCGGGCAGCGTGGGCGACGTCACCGGGGAGCGCACGACCGGTTGCCGGCGGCTCGACGAACTGCACGTCGAGGTCCCCGAAGCGCACGAGCGGCCGCAGGTCGGCGCGCAGCCGCGAGAACGCACCGGTGACCGGTTCGAGCAGGGTGCTCCGCTGCTGATCGGTCACGGTGCGCAGGTCGACGAGGGCGGCCGAGGCGATCTCGACGGCCTCGGCCCGGGCGGCCGCGTCGGTGACCCGCGACGACCGGAGCACGGCGAGGACGGATTCGAGGGTGAGGGCGTGCCGGTCCGCCTGCTCGGCGACGGTGCGGGCGTGCTCGGCGGCCGCGAGCCGGATGGCGGAGCCGCCCCGGGCCTCCAGGGTGTCGACCGATGCGTCCATGGAGGCGACCGTACCCGTCCCACCCGAGCGGACGGGCCCACCCGATGGGATGGGACCCCTGCCGGGGCGGGTAGCGGCGCGCAGGGTCCGCTGAAGGAAGGATCGTCGTCATGGCAGCAACCACCGTCTCCGCAGCGCTCGACCTGGTCGTCCGCGAGGTCGGCGACCTTGCAGCCCGCCTCGACGACGCTCCCGCACAGCGTGCACTCGACCTGATCGAGGGCGCCGACCGGGTGTTCGTCCACGGCGCCGGTCGCTCCGGCCTCGCCCTCCGCATGACCGCGATGCGCCTCATGCACCTGGGGCTCGACGCGCACGTCGTGGGCGAGGTCACCACCCCGGCCATCCGGCAGGGTGACCTGCTCCTCGTCGCGAGCGGTTCCGGGACGACCACCGGCATCGTGCAGGCCGCGCGCACCGCGCACGAGGTCGGGGCATCCGTCGTGGCGCTCTCGACCACCGACGACTCCCCGCTCTCCGAGCTGGCGGACGTCACGATCGTGCTGCCCGCCGCGACGAAGACCGACCGCTCCGGCACCGCCTCGGCCCAGTACGCCGGTGGCCTCTTCGAACAGGCGGTCGCCCTGGTGGGCGACGCCGTGTTCCACGCCCTGTGGGCCCGAGGCGGGCAGTCCGCCGACGACCTCTGGCCCCGTCACGCCAACCTCGAATGAAAGGCACACCCATGCAGCTCCAGTTCGCCATGGACACCCTGACCACCGAAGCCGCCCTCGAGCTCGCCGCCGCGGCCGCGCCGCACGTCGACGTCCTCGAGCTCGGCACGCCCCTGATCAAGAGCGCCGGCCTGTCCGCCGTCACCGCGATCAAGGAAGCGCACCCCGACAAGATCGTGTTCGCCGACCTCAAGACCATGGACGCCGGTGAGCTCGAGGCCGACATCGCCTTCTCGGCCGGTGCCGACCTGGTCACCGTCCTCGGTGTCGCCGGCGACTCGACGATCGTCGGCGCCGTCAAGGCCGCGAAGAAGCACGGCAAGGGCATCGTCGTCGACCTGATCGGCGTCTCCGACAAGGCCGCCCGTGCCCGCGAGGTCGTCGCACTCGGCGCCGAGTTCGTCGAGGTCCACGCCGGGCTCGACGAGCAGGCAGAAGAGGGCTTCACCTTCTCGACCCTGCTCGACGCCGGCAAGGACTCGGGCGTCCCGTTCTCGATCGCGGGCGGCGTGAACGCGTCCTCGGTCGCCTCGGTGCAGGATGCCGGTGCCCGCATCGCCGTCGCCGGCAGCGCGATCTACAGCGCCTCGGACGTCGGCGCAGCCGCCGCCGAGATCCGCGCCGCCATCAAGGCGTAGTCCCGGTCGCCCTTCCCGGGCGACGGCCGACGAGTGAGCAGAAGACGTCGGGTGCGACCACCGCACCCGACGTCTTCTGCGCACTGGATGCGGGACCCTGCCGGTTCCGCCCTGCCGGTCGCACCCCGCTCCGCGGTACCGTCGGGACGTGGGGATCGAACTGCGCCGCGTGACCGCCGACGACTGGGAAGCGTGGCGAACCGTGCGCCTCCGCGCCCTCGCCGACGCCCCGCACGCCTTCGGCTCGACGCTGCAGGACTGGGTGGACGCCCCCGAGCACCGGTGGCGCACCCGCCTGTCGATCCCGGGAGCGCTCGACCTGCTCGCGGTCGACACCGATGCCGACGGACCCGGCGCGGTCGTCGGGATGGCCAGCGGCGTCCCGTCCACCGACCCGGACGGCCCCGCCGAGCTCATCTCGATGTGGGTCGACCCGGCAGCGCGCGGCCGCGGGATCGCCCGTGCACTCATCGACGCGATCGCCACGTGGGCGGCTGCTACCGGAGCCACCGAGCTCGAACTCTCGGTGCTGCCCGACAACGCCGTCGCCCGTCGCGCCGACGAGCACGTCGGCTTCAGCGCCCGCGACGAACCCGGCGATCCGTTGCCGGACGGCCGGACCGAGGTCCTGATGCGCCGTACGGTGGCCACATGAACCGAGCGCTGCGCTGGACCACCTGGATCGTCGCCGTCGTCGTCCTGCTCGCGGTGGTGTTCCTCGTGTGGGCGCACATCGTCATGCAGGGCACGCGCAGTGCCGCCCTGCAGGTCTGGCGTGACGACCGGATCGCGGTGCGGGACGCCGGTGACTCGGTGGTGATGACCCCGACCGGCCAGGCCGACGGGGTCGGGATCGTGTTCATCCCCGGTGCGAAGGTGGATCCCTACGCCTACATGGCGACGTTCCGGCAGGTGGTCGCCAACGGCACGACGGTCGTCATCACGAAGCCGACGCTCAACCTGGCGTTCTTCGACACCCGGCCGCTCGCCACGTTCGAGGCCCACGCCCCCTCGGTCACGCGCTGGGCCGTCGGCGGGCACTCCCTCGGCGGGGTCCGTGCGTGCCAGCTCGCCCAGGACGCCGACGGTCTGCTGCTCTTCGGCAGCTACTGCGCGAACGACATCAGCCGCTCGTACATCGACGTGCTGAGCGTCTCCGGTTCGCGTGACGGCCTGTCGACGCCGGCCAAGGTCGACGCCGCGCGGGACAAGCTGCCGTCGACCGCCACCATGACCGAGATCCAGGGGTCGAACCACGCCGACTTCGGTGCCTACGGCGACCAGCCGGGCGACCGGACGGCGACCATCAGCCGTGCTGATGCCCGGCAGCAGATCTCGGACGCGGTCGAGGCCTGGGTGCGCGACCTGCGCTGACTCCGCGCGCCGACCGGCGGACGCACCACGGGCCTCCAGACGGTCTGCCTGGAGGCCCGTGGTGCGCGACGTCAGTGGATCACGCCCGCCTCGTGGTCGCGTCCGGAACGGCGCCCGGTGAACCGGGCGATGAAGTAGAGCACCACGCCGACGGCGAGCAGGATCGCGGCGTAGAGCCAGACCTGGCCGCTCTGCTGCGTGAGCAGCAGGACGCACGACAGCACCCCGAGCACCGGGACGAAGGTCCAGACCCGGAAGTGGTCGTGCTCGACGTGGTCGCGGCGGAGCACCAGGACGGCGACGTTCGTGCTGATGAACACGAAGAGCAGCAGGAGCACGACGGTCTCGGCCAGCACGCCCACGTCACCCACCAGGGTCAGGAGCATCGCGACGACCGTCGTGGCGACGATCGCGGTCCACGGGGTCTTCCGGTTCGGCAGGACCTTCGCGAGCAGGGCGGGCAGGAGCCGCTGCTCGGCCATGCCGTAGGTCACGCGGCTCGCCATGATCATCGTGAGCAGCGCGCCGTTCGCGACGGCGACCAGGGCGATGAGGCTGAAGACCCAGTCAGGGATCGGGACGCCGGTGGCGGAGACGACCGCGAGCAGCGGGCCGCTGGACTCGGACAGCTCGGACGCGGGCAGGGCGATCGCGCTGGCGAGGGCGACGAGGACGTAGACGACACCGGCCGTGGCGAGGGCGCCGAACAGGGCCTTCGGGTAGACGCGGCGGGGGTCGCGGACCTCTTCGGCGATGTTGGCGGACGTCTCGAAGCCGACGAACGAGTAGTAGGCGACGATCGCGGCGCTCAGCGTCGCCAGGGCCGGGTTCGCCTCGGACGGGAACGCGCCGATGCGCGAGACGTCGCCGCCGCCCCCGCCGAGCATCACGGCCACGACGACGACCACGATGACGAGGCCGGAGACCTCGATGACCGTCATCACGACGTTGCTCCTGAGCGAGTCGGAGATGCCGCGGGCGTTCAGGCAGGCGATCAGGGCGAGGAAGACGATCGCGGTGGGCACCGGAGGCAGGTCGACGAAGGTGCCGAGGTAGTCGCCGGCGAAGGCGAGTGACAACCCGGCGGCGCTCGTGACACCGGCGGCGAGCATGCTGAAGCCGACCAGGAACGAGACGATCGGCGTCTTGTAGGCCCGTTCGGCGAAGACCGCGGCACCGCCCGCCTTCGGGTACTTCGTCACGAGTTCGGCGTACGACCCCGCGGTGAGCAGGGCCAGCAGGAGCGCGAGCACCAACGGTGCCCAGAGCGCTCCGCCGACGTCCTCCGCCAGGGTCCCCATCAACGCGTAGATGCCGGCGCCGAGCACGTCGCCCAGGATGAAGAGGAACAGCAGCGGGCCGGTGATCGCCTGGCGGAGCTTCGACTGCGAGCCGTCGTGGGGTGCGGCGGTGGTGTCGCTGGTCATGAAGGTGCCTTTCGTCCGGGTCAGCGTGCCGGGGTGTGTCTCGGAGGCTTCACAGGTGCGCCGCGGAGGGGGTTCCCCCTGCACAGTGCAGCCCCTGGTGAACTCTCTCCACAGCGTGCGGCGCGTCGGGACCCGGCACCTGGAGCGGTCCTAGACTCGTCGGGAGCCACACGTCCACCACCAGTCCCCGGAGGACCGCAGATGACGACGCAGGACCAGCGCACGCCCGCTCGACTCAGTGACCAGCGAGCGCTCCTGTTCGACCTCGACGGCGTGCTCACCCCCACCGCCGACGTGCACATGCGGGCCTGGAGCCGGCTCTTCACGCCGTACCTCGAAGCGCACGGGGTCGCGCCGTACACCGAGCAGGACTACTTCACGTACATCGACGGCAAGCCCCGGTACGACGGCGTGCGCTCGCTGCTCGAGTCGCGTGGCATCGACCTGCCGCAGGGCACCCCGGACGACGCGCCCGACACCGACACGGTGTGCGGACTCGGCAACCGGAAGAACGCGGAGTTCACGGCCGAGCTCGACGAGCACGGTGTCGAGCCCTACCCGGGCTCGCTGCGGTTCCTGACCGCCGCGATCGACGCCGGTCTGTCCGTCGCGGTCGTCTCGAGCTCGGCGAACGCCAACTCGGTGCTCCGGACCGCGGGCATCCTCGACCGGTTCCCGGTCGTCGTCGACGGGCTCGTCGCGCGCCAGGACGGCCTGACCGGCAAGCCAGCACCCGACACCTACCTCGACGCGGCAACCCGGTTCGGGCTCACCGCCGCCGAGTGCGCCGTGGTGGAAGACGCGACGAGCGGGGTCGAAGCCGGCCGCAACGGTTCGTTCGGTCTGGTCATCGGTGTCGACCGCGGTGCCGGGGCGGACGCCCTGCGCGAGCACGGTGCCGACGTCGTGGTGTCCGACCTCGCCGAACTCCTCGACGACCTGCCCGCACCGGTCGCCAGCACCAGCACGACGTAGGCCACCCGGCCGGGCGCTCCCTGCCTGCCCGCCGCACCGACGTACCCATCTCCCTCCCTTCCCACGGAGCAGCATGAACCCCATCACCTCGGACCCCCTCGACCGCGTCCGCTACCCGATCGACGAGTGGGCCCTCGTCGAGACCGAGTACACCCCCGACGAGCAGGGCGTCGCCGAGACGAACTTCGCTGTCGGCAACGGGTACCTCGGCCTGCGCGGCAACCTCGACGAAGGCCGTGGCGGCGTGCAGTACGGCACGTACGTCAACGGCTTCCACGAGACCTGGCCGATCCGGCACGCGGAAGACGCCTTCGGCTTCGCGAAGACCGGGCAGACGATCATCAACGCGCCCGACGCCAAGGTCATCCGCCTCTACGTCGACGACGAGCCCCTGGTGCTGGCCGAGGCCGACATCCTGCGGCACACCCGCCGGTTGGAGTTCCGTGGCGGGTACCTGTTCCGCGAGACCGAGTGGTCGACGCCGTCCGGCAAGCGGGTCCTCATCCGGTCGCGCCGGCTCGTGTCGTTCACCGACCGGCACCTCGCCGTCATCGACTACGAGGTCACCGTGCTCGACGCAGACGCCTCGATCCTGCTGTCCAGCCAGATCCTCAACCGCCAGGACGTGCAGGACGAGTACCACGCCGGCATGCGGGCCGCGGCGAACGCCTTCGACCCCCGCAAGGCCGAGTCGTTCACCGAGCGGGTGCTCGTGCCGAAGGTCAAGCGCAGCACCGGTGACCGTTCGGTCCTCGGGTACCAGGCGTCCAGCTCCGGCATGACGATCTGCGTCGGCGTCGAGCACCACATCGAGACCGAGAACAGCTGGGACGAGTCGTCGTCGATCGAGGACGACCTGGCGAAGCACGTCTACCGGGTGCAGGCCCGCGCCGGTCAGCCCATCCGCCTCGTGAAGCACGTGGTCTACCACACCTCGCGCGGCGTGCCCGTGCGTGAGCTCGCCGACCGGTGCGAGCGCACGCTCGACCGCGCACACGCCGAGAACGTCGACGAGACCTTCGCGAAGCAGCGCGAGTGGCTCGACGACTACTGGGCACGCAGCGACGTCGAGATCACCGGCCAGCCCGCGATCCAGCAGGCCGTGCGGTGGAACCTCTTCCAGCTCGCGCAGGCCACGGCCCGCACCGACGGCCACGGCATCGCCGCGAAGGGCGTCACCGGCTCCGGCTACGGCGGCCACTACTTCTGGGACATGGAGATCTACGTCCTGCCGTTCCTGTCGTACACGGCGCCGATCGTTGCCCGGAACGCCCTGCGCTTCCGCTACAACATGCTCGACGCGGCACGGGCGCGAGCCCGCGAGCTGAACCAGCGCGGGGCGCTGTTCCCGTGGCGGACCATCAACGGCGAGGAGTCCAGCGCGTACTACGCCGCCGGCACCGCGCAGTACCACATCGACGCCGACATCGCCCATGCACTCATGCAGTACGTGCGGGCATCGGGCGACCGTGAGTTCCTGAAGCGCGGCGCCATCGACGTGCTCGTGGAGACCGCCCGACTCTGGGCCGACCTCGGGTTCTGGCGGTCCAACGGCGACAAGAAGTTCCACATCGACGGCGTGACCGGACCGGACGAGTACACGACCGTCGTCGACGACAACCTCTACACGAACGTGATGGCGCGTGCGAACCTGTGGTTCGCCGTCAACGCCTGCCGCGAGCTCGCCGCCGACGACGCCGAAGAGTACGACCGCATGGTGCGCCGGACCGGCCTGCGCCCCGACGAGCTCGTCGAGTGGGAGCACGCCGCCGAGTCGATGGAGATCCCCTTCGACCCGCACCGCGGCATCCACCCGCAGGACGCCCAGTTCCTCGACAAGGAACTCTGGGACCTCGAGAACACCCCCGACTCCAAGCGCCCGCTGCTGCTCCACTACCACCCGCTGGTGATCTACCGGTTCCAGGTGCTCAAGCAGGCCGACGTCGTGCTCGCACTGTTCCTGCAGGGGCACGAGTTCACGGCGGCCGAGAAGCGTCGCGACTTCGACTACTACGACGCACTCACCACCGGTGACTCCACGCTGTCGGCGGTCGTGCAGTCGATCATGGCGGCCGAGGTCGGCTACCACGACCTCGCCGACCAGTACTTCCAGACCGCGCTCTACGTCGACCTGGCGGACCTGCACGGCAACACCTCGGACGGCGTGCACATCGCGTCGACCGGTGGCATCTGGGGTGCGTTGGTCAACGGCTTCGGCGGCATGCGCGACCACGGTGGCCGGATGACCTTCAACCCGCGGCTGCCGAAGCACTGGGACCGTCTGTCCTACCGCCTGACGGTGCGCGGCTCGCGCGTGCGGATCGACCTGGAGCAGGACACCATGACGCTCACGGTCGAGACCGGTGCGGGCTTCACCGTGTGGGTGCACAACCAGCAGTGGGACATCGAGGCGGGGGAGCCCACCGTGGTGCCGCTGCCGCACCACGGGCCGCGGATGTCCGGGCACGCTCCGACCACGAGCGACATCCAGGGCACGCTGCGTGCCGACGGCTCGGTGATCACCGCGTCGATCCCGACGATCTCGCTCGAGCGCGACTTCGACCTCGACGAGACGACCGCCTGACACCGGTTCCTCCGCCCGCGGTCACACGTCGCCCCGGTCCCGCCTCGCGGTGCCGGGGTGACGTGCGCGGCGCGTGCTCCCGGCACCTCCGAACGCGTTCAGTCGCCCCCGGGCACCGTGGTCTGCCGTGCCCTTCGGGTCGATGGCGTCTCCCCGGGCACGGTTCGTGCAACGAGAGGAGACATCATGGGCAACCGGTTCGAGGGCAAGGTCGCGATCGTCACGGGCGCGGGTTCGGGCATCGGCGCAGCGACGGCGCGCGCGTTCGTCGACGAGGGTGCGTCCGTCGTGCTGACCGACAGCGTCGAGGAGAAGGTCCGCACGGTGCGAGACTCCCTGCCGACCGACCGTGTCGTCTCCCTGCACGCCGACGTGGCGAGCCCGGAGGACTGGGAGACCGTCGTCTCCGCGGCGATCGACCGCTTCGACCGGCTCGACGTCCTGGTGAACAACGCCGGGACCTTCAGCTCGGGCGACATCACCGACATCAGCACGGCCGAGTGGCGCCGCGTCATCGAGACCGACCTGTCCGGGGTGTTCTACGGCACCCGGGCAGCGTTGCCGTTCCTGCGCGAGACGAAGGGTTCGATCGTCAACACGTCGTCGGTCTCCGGTGAGGACGCCGACTGGCGGATGAGCCCGTACAACGCGGCGAAGGGCGGCGTCACGAACTTCACGAAGGCGGCCGCGCTCGACAACGGGCAGTTCGGCGTCCGCGTGAACGCCGTCGCTCCGGGACTCATCTGGACCGACCTGACCCAGGAGCAGGCCGAGGACGAGGCCCTGCAGTCGAAGTTCGAGGAGCGGATCGCGCTCGGCCGTGGGGGTCGCTCCGCCGAGGTCGCCGAGGCGATCCTGTTCCTGGCCAGCGACGCTGCGTCGTTCATCACGGGCGCGGTCCTGCCGGTGGACGGCGGCACCATGGCGAGCAACGGGCAGCCTCCGCAGGCCTGAGCCTCCGCCGCGTCGGCGGAGATTCGGCCCGGCGGACACTTCGGGCGGTCAGGAACGCCCGGATCGTCCGCGGGAGCGAGTCTCGGCCCGCTTCGAGTGCACGAGCGTCACAGGAGCTTCCGCAGGGTGTTCGTGTTGCGGGTCGTCGTCGTGCGCTTGAAGCGTGCGGCGCCGGCCCGCTTGGCGAACACCGTGTCGGTGCTCGACCCCTTCGGGCACGACCAGTAGACGACGCCGTTCCCGCGCGCGACCTGCTCGACCGCGTCGTCGAACTCGAGGTCGGCCACCAGGGCGTCGAGCGCTGCATCCTCGGACCCGAACACGACGTAGTCGTGCCGATCGTCGTCACGCGCGAAGGGGAACCCGTCGACGACAGCGGCGAGGGCGTCGTGCCGGACGAGCACGATCCAGGCGTCGTACCCGAACCGGTCGCGCAGCCCCTGCTCGATCGACGTCTTGAGCCGTCCGGCGGGCACGTCGGCTGCGAACACGACGTTGCCCGAGGCGAGCACGGTGCGGACGTCGTCGAACCCGAGCCCCCGGAAGAGTTCCGCGAGTTCGGCGCTGCGGATCGTGATGCCGTTCACGTTGACCCCGCGCAGCAGCGCCACCCACCTGTCCATGTCCGGACGCTAGCGGTCCGAGCCGTTCACGTCCACGTCCGGGCCACGCCCCAACCGGAGCCCTGCGGGACGATGTCGACCACCAGCGCCTCACCGTCGTCGTCGCTGGTCGCCTGGAACCGCCAGCCCACGGTGCGCTCGGGTGCGTGCGTGATCGCGGTCGGCAGTTCGGCGCGCGTCACGGTCAGCCGCGTGGGGGTGTCGCTCACCCGCCAACGCCGTCCGGCCCACACCAGCCGGGTCGGCGTGCCCTCGGCCCACCACACCGTGGCGGCCGTTTCGGTGATCATCATCGGGTCTCCTCGTTCGAACGTGTGTTCGAATGGTAGGTGTCGACCTCCGACGTCGCAACCACCGGCAGTGGACCTCGGCGGGTCGTGGACGAACCCCTCGAACGACGCAGCAACCCTCGTGTAGACGGGACCCATGACGAACGACGCACAAGGCCCCGACGCACAGCACCAGGTTCCCGAGGGGGTGTCCGAGGCCACGGTCGAGGCGCTCGGCAGCCTGTCCGCGGCGGTCGAGGTCATCGAGCACGCCCGTGGCCTGCTCTACGGGTTCCACCGCCTGACCGGCACCGCCGACCTGAACCTCGGTGAAGCGGTCGAGCAGCTCCGGAAGGCCGGGCACACCGAACTCGCCGAGCGAATCGACACCGAACTCGTGGGCCGCAACGTCATCGCGGGCCGCTGGACGTTCCAGATCGTCGAGGACTACGACGACGGCTACTACGCCCTCGCCAAGGAGCTCGAGCGCACCGCGCGGGACGAGCTCGTGCAGGGCCGCCGCCACCTGTTCGAGGCGGGCATGAAGGAAGACCGACGCACCCAGGACCAGCGCCACCACGAGGCGACGCCGAGCGACCTGCCGGATTGAGCACGGGCCTCCAGGCCGACGCGGCCGACGTGGCCGACGGAAGACGCCGGCGTCCTGCGGAAGACGCCGGCGTCATCCGGACACGCCCCGGAAACGTCGAGACGCCGCCGGATTCGGCGGCGTCTCGGTGACACGCCGGCGTCTTGCGTCAGACCCCGATCAGCAAGGCCCCGCAGCAAGCCTCAACCGACGCCGAGCATCGTCTCCAGCGGCCCCCGCGCGAAGTACAGCAGGAAGCCCGCGGCGACGACGTAGAGCAGCCACGAGACCTCGCGGCCACGGCCGGACAGCAGCTTGATGAGCACCCAGCTGATGAAGCCGGCACCGATGCCGTTCGCGATCGAGTAGGTCAGCGGCATGACGACGATCGTCAGGAACGCCGGCAGGGCCGAGCCGAAGTCCGACCACGAGATGTCCGCGACCTGCGCGACCATGAGCGCACCGACGACGACGAGCCCGGCGGCGGCGACCTCGAGCGGGACGACCTGGGTGAGCGGCGTGAGGAACATCGACGCCAGGAACAGCAGCCCGGTGACGACCGAGGCCATGCCCGTGCGGGCACCCTCGCCGATGCCGGAGGCCGAGTCGATGAAGACGGTGTTCGACGACACCGACGCGCCACCACCGGCGATCGCGCCGACGCCCTCGACGACGAGCGCCGACTTCAGGCGGGGGAACGTGCCGTCCGGCTTCGCGACACCGGCGGCCTTGGCCAGCCCCGTCATGGTGCCCATCGCGTCGAAGAAGTTCGTGAACACGAGGGTGAAGACGAGCATCGACGCGGCGAGCGGGCCGATGCGGGTGAAGGCGCCGACGACGTCGGCGTGGCCGACGAGCGACAGGTCCGGCACGGCGAACAGTGCGCTCGGCAGACCGGGGGCGTTGAGGTTCCAGCCGGTCTTCGAGTCGACCGAGGTCGGCACCTGGAAGATCGCCTGCAGGATGATCGCGATGATCGTGGTCGCGACGATGCCGATGAGCAGCGCACCCTTGACCCGGCGGGCCATGAGCGTGCCGATGATGATCAGGCCGATCAGGAACACGACGGTCGGCAGCGCCCCGACGGAACCGTCCTCACCGAGCTGCAGCGGTGGCGACGGGTTCCCGGAGGACCGCACGAAGCCGGAGTCGACGAGCCCGATGAACGCGATGAACAGGCCGATGCCGACGGTGATCGCGGCTTTCAGCTGAGCCGGTACGGCGGTGAAGATCATCGTCCGGATGCCCGTCAACGCGAGGATCACGATGATCACGCCGTTGATGACGACCAGGCCCATCGCCTCGGCCCAGGTGACCTGGTGCACGACGCTGACGGCGAGGAACGAGTTGATCCCGAGCCCCGCGGCGATGCCGAACGGCAGGTTCGCGATGATGCCCATCGCGATGGTCATGACGCCGGCGACGAGGCCGGTCGCCGCCGCCACCTGAGCGTTCTCGAGCCACCCGCCGTTGACGTCCTTCGCGGCCTGGTCGGCGCTGAACCCACCGAGGATGAGGGGGTTCAGGATCACGATGTAGGCCATCGTGACGAACGAGACGAGGCCACCGCGGACCTCGCGGGGGATCGACGATCCGCGTTGCGTGATGGAGAAGAATCGATCGAGGCCGGTCGCGAAGCGGTTCCGGGGCGTGGTGTCGGTCTGCGGGGCGCTCACCACGAGAGTTTAAAGGACGCTGGGTTTCGGGCGTGTCACACCGGTCTCACAGGTTCCGGCGGCCGGGAGGCCCGTCCCACGCGGGTCGCGCACGTCGCGCTGGGCGTCTGCCCGCGTTCTCCGGCCAGGGCTGGTGTTGGATGAGCGGGTGACGTCACACATGGACCGCGCCCGTGTGGAGGCCGCCGTCCGCGAGCTGCTGCTCGCCATCGGCGAGGACCCCGACCGCCCGGAACTCACCCGCACCCCCGCCCGGGTCGCCGACTCGTACTCCGAGTTCTTCTCCGGGATCGGCACCGATGCGGTCGCGATCGCCCGGGACGGCACCGTGCACGCCGAGGACGGCGAACGCGGTCGGCTCGTCATCGTCCGCGACGTGAAGTTCCGATCCGTCTGCGAGCACCACCTGCTGCCGTTCCTCGGGGTCGCGCACCTGGCGTACGCCCCGGGGGAACGGCTCATCGGCCTCGGCACGCTGGCACGGGTGCTCGACGCGGTGGCCTCCCGCCCGCAGCTGCAGGAGCGGCTCGGTGAACAGGTCACCGCGACCATCGCCGAGGGCCTCGGCGCCGAGGGTGTCCTGGTGGTCCTCGACGCGCAGCACCAGTGCGTGACGACGCGTGGGGAGCGCCAGACCGGTTCGACGACGGTGACGGTCGCGGCGACCGGCTCGCTGGCCGACACCGCGGGACGGGCCGAGGCGATCGCGCTCATCGGCGCGGGGCGTGGGACCGATGCCGCGGGCGTGGCGACTGCCGAGGCGGGCGCATGACCGGCCTCCCGCACGTCTCGGGCGAACACGCCGCGGGCGGACCCGACGCGGCCGGACCCGGCTGGGTCGTGCCGGACCTGCGGCACCCGGTCCGGACGTTCGGACGCCGCACCATCGACTTCGACCACCGCATCGCCGTGATGGCGATCGTGAACCGCACCCCGGACTCGTTCCACGACCGCGGCGCCACCTTCGAGCTCGACCGGGCCGTCGCCGCCTCGGTCCGCGCAGCCGAGCAGGGTGCCGACTGGGTCGACATCGGCGGCGTGAAGTTCGCCCCCGGCCCGGAGCTGCCCGCGTCCGACGAGATCGACCGGGTCGTCCCCGTCGTCGAGCAGCTCGCCCAGCAGTCCGACGTCGTCATCAGCGTCGACACCTTCCGACCCGAGGTCGCCGCGGCGGCGATCGCAGCCGGCGCGACCGTCGTCAACGACACCACCGGCCTGTCCGACCCGCGGATGGCCGCCGTGGTCGCCGACTCCGAGGCCACCGTCGTCATCACGCACTCGCTCGCCGAACCCCGTCGTCCCCTGCCGGCTCCACCGCAGTACGCCGACATCGCGGGCGAGGTCGTCGCGTTCCTGCGCGAACGGGTCGACCGGGCGCTCGCCGCGGGCATCCCGGAGTCGCGGATCATCGTCGACCCGGGCCACGACCTGCACAAGAACACCGTGCACACCCTCGAGATCACCCGGCGCCTGCCCGAGGTCGTCGCGCTCGGCTACCCGGTGCTCGCCGCGGTGTCGAACAAGGACTTCGTCGGGGAGTCGCTCGGACGCCCCCGCGGGGAACGGCTCTCCGGATCGCTCGCCGTCGCGACCGTGAGCGCGATGCTCGGCGCCCGGATCGTCCGCATGCACGACGTCGCCGAGAGCGTCGACGCGATGCGCATGGTCGAGGCCACCCTCGGATGGCGCACCCCCGTGGAATCGAGGCACAACACGTGACCGTCCTGCCCCCGTCGATCGCGGACCTGTCCGACGACGACCTGCTCGAGCTCTACACCGCCGACGTCGGGGACCCCTGGCTCCGCGTGAACTTCGTCGCGACGCTGGACGGCTCGGCCTCGGCCGCCGGGGTGTCCGGGTCGCTCGGCGGCGACGACGACCTGCGGGTCTTCGACCTGCTCCGCCGCGTGGCCGACGTCGTGCTCGTCGCCGCCGGCACCGTCCGTGACGAGGGCTACGGGCCGATGGTCCTGCACGACGCCGACGTTGCCTGGCGTCGGGCCCACGGCATGCCGGACCACCCCGTGTTCGCGATCGTCACCGGGTCGCTGTCGCTCGACCCGGCGTCGCGGGTCTTCACCGAGGCGCCGGTGCGGCCGATCGTCCTGACCTCGGCGACGGCGGCTGCCTCGGCGACGGCCCGGGCGCTCGCCGAGGTGGCCGACATCGTGCCCTGCAGCGCGGACGACGACCCCGACTCGGTGGACGCCGGACGGATCCGCGGTCTGCTGGCCGATCGTGGCCTCGGAACGATCCACTGCGAGGGTGGTCCGTCGTTCCTCGGGGCGCTCGTCGCCGCGGACGCCGTCGACGAGCTGACCCTGACGATCGACCCGTCGCTCGAGGGCGGGGAGGGACCGCGCATCGCCCGCGGGTCGTCCCCGGAGCTCCGGCGGATGCGACCGGCGCACGTGCTGCTCGGCGCCGGCGACGTGCTGCTCACGCGGTACGTCCGGGCGCGCTGACCCCCTTGGGCTAGGGTCGGGCGCGTGATCGACATCGTGGCGTCCGGGGTCCTCTTCGACATGGACGGGACCCTCGTCGACTCGACCGCGGTGGTCGAGGCGACCTGGACCCGGTTCGGCCACGCGAACGGCATCGACCCCGACGAGATCCTCGCGTTCTCGCACGGACGGCAGGCGATCGACACCCTGCGGCGCTTCCTGCCCGACCTGCCCCTGGCCGAGCAGCAGCGGATCGCGGCGGAGCTCGTCGCCGAGGAGACCGCGAGCACCGAGGGCATCCTCGAGATCCCCGGCGCCGTCGCCTTCGTGCAGCGCCTCGTCGACCTCGGCGTCCCGGTCGCCCTCGTGACGAGCGCGCCGCGTGACCTCGCCGCGGGCCGGATGGCGGCCGCCGGGTTCGCCGTGCCCGAGGCCTTCGTCCCCTCGGAGGACGTCGAGCACGGCAAGCCCCACCCCGACGGCTACCTGCGCGGCGCCGCCCTGCTCGGTGTCGACCCCGCCGACTGCGTGGCGTTCGAGGACGCCCCCGCCGGCCTCGAGTCCGCCATCGCCTCCGGTGCGACCACGGTCGTCGTCGGTCCCCTCGAGCACCCCGTGACCGCCGGGCTGCACCGGGTGCACGGGTACGACGGGCTGACCGTGGAGCGCGACGGCGGCGCCTTCCGCATCCGGGGCTGAGCGAGGCACCCGTCCTGCCCTGCGGGGGGGTCTGCCGCCCCGGCCGGTCAGGACACCCCGCCCGCCCTGCGCCGAGTGGTCGCGAACCGTCGGCTGCGCCGCCGCCAGCCGACACTTCGTGACCGCCGCGCGGACCTGAGCGGGGAGTCGTGACCGGTCGCGCTGTCGGCCTGGAGGCCCGTGGCGGGCCCGCACCGTGCCTCCCGTCCGGCCGTGGGCGCGTCCACGGCGCCCCGCCGGCCGGTCAGGACACCCCGCCCGGCGTGCGCCGAGTGGTCGCGAACCGTCGGCTGCGCCGTCGCCAGCCGACACTTCGTGGCCACCGCGCGGACGTGAGCGGGGAGTTGCGACCGGTCGCGCTGTCGGCCTGGAGGCCCGTGGCGGGCCCGAACCGTGCCTCCCGTCCGACCGTGGGCGCGTCCACGGCGCCCCGCCCGGCGTGCGCCGAGTGGTCGCGACCCGTCGGCTGCGCCGCCGCCAGCCGACATGTCGTGACCGCCGGGCGGACCTGGGCGGGGTGTCGTGACCAGTCAGCCGGGCGCCGGACCGCTCCTGGAGGACTGCCCAGCCGACCCCGACGACCCTCGGGTGTGCGGCCGGAACGACCGGGCCGCGGAAGGAGCGATCATGGCAACCCTCGACGGCAAGAAGATCCTCGTCATCACGACGAACTACGGCGTGGAGCAGGACGAGATCGTCGTCCCCACCGAGCAGCTGCGCGAGCGCGGTGCCTCGGTGACCGTGGCGGCCAAGGAGACCGGCACGATCCAGACCCTGGTCGGCGACAAGGACCCGGGGCAGACCCTCGAGCCCGACACCACCCTCGCCGGTGTCGACGCGAACGACTTCGATGCCCTCGTCATCCCCGGTGGCACGATCAACGCCGACACGCTGCGCCAGGAGTCCCGCGCGGCGACGCTCGTGCAGGCCTTCGCCGAGGCGAGCAAGCCGGTCGCGGCGATCTGCCACGGCCCGTGGACCCTCGTCGAGGCGGGCGTGCTGTCCGGCAAGACCGTCACCTCGTTCCCGTCGCTGCAGACCGACCTGCGCAACGCCGGTGCCGAGTGGGTCGACCGGGAGGTCCAGGTCGACGGCGGCTTCATCACCTCCCGCACCCCGGACGACCTGCCGGCGTTCGTCGACGCGATCGAGAGCGCCCTCACCGCCTGAGCGCCTCGTCGCCGAGCCGAGTCTCGGCCGACCGGACACCGTGCGCCTCCGGCTGTCGACGAAGTGTCCGCCGAGCCGAGTCTCGGGTACGCCCGGGCGCCCGACGTCGCCGGCGTCAGCCGAGCGGCACGGGGCGGGCAGTGCGGAGCACCGCCGGACCGAGGGCGAGCACACCGTCGGACTCCGGATCGCACCGCACGCCGCCCCGGCCGCGCATCGCCCGGAACGCACCGGGGGCCACCTCGTGGTCCATCCAGGCGCAGGGGTTCGCCGCACGGTAGCCACGGAACCGGACGGCACGACCGAGGTCGCCGCTGCCGCTGCCGTCGCCACCGGGGAGCAGGCTCTCCAACGAGAACGGCTGGCCCCGCAGCGCTTCGACGTCGGCGCCGCGCAGGAACACGTTCCGCCGGCTGGCGACGGGGTCGACGGTGGTGCCGATCGCCTGACCGACCGCCTCGAGCCCCTCGAGGCCGATCACGGTGACCGAGGCGTGCACGTGTGCCCGCGCGGCGAAGTAGCGGTCGCCGACGATCCCGAGCCCGGCACGCAGCTCGATCCGGTCGCGCCGTTCGTCCGGGTCCGTCGACCGGGGTGGCAGCGCGCCGTCGGCCGGGCGCCCCTCGTACCGGTGCCGCGGTGAGACGAGCAGCAGTGCGATCTGTACCTCGGTCCGGAACGGCAGGTCGTCGAGCCCGGCCACGTCGTCTGCTGGGGTCACGCTGCCAACGCTAGCCGGGCCTCCCGGCCGTGCGCTGCCGTGTCCGCCTGCGGTGACACGCCGTCGTGGTGCCGGGACGCCGGCTTCTTCGCGAGACGCCGCGTTCTCCGCGAGACGCCGCGGATTCCGGCGGCGTCTCGCGCGGTCGGCGGCGTCTCGACGAGACGGCGGCGTCGTGGCCACCAGGCCCTGCGCTGCTCCGTCCGATTCCCGCCAGTCGACGTCGGTGGCGCGTGCCAGGCTGAGGCCATGACCAGCCCGGACACCGACGCGCAGCACGACGCGCTGCACGCCGAGCGACACCGCGCCGTCGCCTCGCGCGATGCTCGGTTCGACGGCCAGTTCGTCACCGCCGTGCACTCCACCGGCATCTACTGCCGCCCGAGCTGCCCGGCCCGCACACCGAAGGTCACGGGCGTCACCTTCTACCGAACGAGTGCCGCAGCACACCTGGCCGGCTTCCGTGCCTGCAAGCGCTGCCTGCCCGAGGCGACCCCCGGCAGCCCCGAGTGGGACCTGCGCGAGGACGTCGCCGGACGGGCGATGCGCCTCGTCCTCGACGGCGTCGTCGAGCGCGACGGCGTCCCCGGGCTCGCCGCGCGCGTGGGCTACTCGGAGCGGCAGCTCAACCGCATCATGACCGCCGAGCTGGGTGCCGGGCCGAAGGCGCTCAGTCGAGCACACCGCGCGCAGACGGCCCGCACCCTGCTCACCTCGTCGGACCTGCCCGTCGCCGACGTCGCGTTCGCCGCGGGGTTCGCCAGCGTCCGACAGTTCAACGACACCGTGCGCGAGGTCTTCGCCGTCACCCCGACCGAGCTCCGCGCACGCCGGGTCGGCCGAGGCGACGGCGACCCCGACGGCGCACTGCACGTCCACCTGCCGGCCCGGGCGCCCTTCGACGCGCAGGGCCTGCTCGACTGGCACGCGCTGCACGCTCTGCCGGGCACGGAGCAAGTGGACACCGACCCCACCGGCCGGGTCACGTCGTACGGGCGGCTGGTCGACCTGCCTGGAGGCCCGGGCTGGTTCAGCGCGTCGGCCGCCGTCCCCGACGTGCCCGGTCGGGGCACCGGGATCGACCTGCGCGTGCGCGTCGCCGACCTGTCCGACCTGCCC
Source organism: Curtobacterium sp. Arg-1 (assembly GCF_025643395.1). Classification (NCBI taxonomy): domain Bacteria; kingdom Bacillati; phylum Actinomycetota; class Actinomycetes; order Micrococcales; family Microbacteriaceae; genus Curtobacterium; species Curtobacterium sp. Arg-1. Next base: position 3,547,077 of record NZ_CP095731.1, on the reverse strand, counting down.
GCGCTCGTGGCGCGGGTGCGTGCGCTGTTCGACCTCGATGCCGACCCGGTGGCGGTCGACGCCGTCCTCGGAGCCGTGCCCGAGCTCGCCGGCCCCGTCGCACGGGTGCCCGGCCTGCGGCTGCCCGGCGCGGTGGACGCCCACGAGATCGTGTTCCGCACCCTGATCGGGCAGCAGGTCTCGGTGGCCGCGGCGCGCACCGCCCAGACCCGGCTCGTGGCCGCGCTCGGTGCGCCGGTGCCCGACGCGATCCGGCCCGGTGGGCTGCTGTTCCCGTCCGCAGCGGTGGTCGCCGAACGCGGGCACGAGGTCCTGCGTGGTCCGGCCGCGCGCGTCGACACGATCCTGCGGGTGGCTGCGGCGCTCGCCGACGGGTCCCTGGTGGTGGACGGCGCGCAGTCCCTCGGTGACCTGCGCGACGGACTGCTCGCGGTGAAGGGCATCGGGCCGTGGACCGCCGACTACGTCGCGCTGCGGGTCCGGCACCACCCCGACATCTTCCTCCACAGCGACCTCGCCGTGCGGAACGGTGCACAGGAACTCGGGCTGCCCGGTACGGCGCGTGAGCTCTCCCTATGGTCGGAGCAGGTGGCCCCCTGGCGGAGCTACCTCACGATGCACTGCTGGCGACCGATCATCGACCGCGCGATGACCGCGACCGCCGGCACCCGTGCAGCCCGTGCCCCCGAGGACCCCCGGAAGGACGACCGATGACCGACGCAACCATCCAGACCCTGGACACCCCCGACGGGCCGTTCACCGTGCTCGAAGACGCCGAGGGCAGGGTCCTCGCCTCCGGGTGGACCGACTCCGTCGAGCGGATCCTCGCCCGCCTGGCCGACCGGCACCGCCCCGACCGCGTCCTCGACGGCGTGGTCGCCTCGGCCGACGCGGTCGACGCCTTCTACTCGGGCGAGGTCGAGCACGCCATGCAGGTGCCCGTGCGGCAGTTCGGCACCGAACTCTTCACCGAGGGGTGGAGGCAGCTCCGCCGGATCCCCGCCGGCGGCACGCTGACCTACACCGGGTTCGCGGCGGCGATGGGGCGACCCGACGCCGTACGGGCGGCGGCGAGCGTGTGCGCCCGGAACGCCCCGGCACTGTTCGTCCCGTGCCACCGGGTGCTGCGTTCCGACGGCACGCTCGGGGGCTTCGCATGGGGGCTCGACGTCAAGCGGTCCCTGCTCGAACGAGAGTCGGTCGGCACCACGGCACTCGTCTGAATTGTACAAAACGCTCTAGAATGTACAGGTGAGCGAAGTGTCGATCTCCGAAGCCCGTGGCCGTCTGGCGTCGATCATCGACGACGCCCGGCATGCACCCGTCTACCTGACCCGGCGCAACAAGCGCGTCGCGGCCGTGGTCGACGCGGCCGTCCTCGACCGGTTGCTCGAGGCGGCGGAGGACCTGGACGACCTGGTCGCCTACGACGAAGCCGTCGCCGAGAGTGCCCGCATCGGTGGCGAGAACGTCAAGTGGGACGACCTCAAGCGCGAACTCGGCCTCGGGTGACGTACTCGGTCGAGGTCATCCCGGCCGCGCAACGCGTCATCCGCAAGCTCCCGCTCGACGGACGGCGGCGGATCGAGGGGCTCCTCGCGATCCTCGCCGAGCACCCCCGGCCACCCGCCGCACGCAAGCTCGTGAACCGGCCCGGATGGCGAGTCCGCTCGGGGGACTACCGACTGATCTACCGGATCGACGACGGCAAGCTCGTCGTGGTGGTCGTCGACGCTGGGCACCGGCGCGAGGTCTACCGGGACCGCTGAGCCGTCAGTCGTCAGCCGATCGTGCCGCGCAGGCTGTCCACGTGCAGTTCGACCAGCGCCAGGACCCGCTCCGGCGCACGCGCCGTCGGGTCCCACGTGTGCTCGATCGCCAGCCCGTCGATCAGCGCGTGCAGCCGGTCCGCCTCGTCGGTCAGGTCGCGATCGGCGCCGAGGCTGCCGTCCTCGCGCAGGATCTCCAGCGCCCGGGTGCACACCCGGCTGACCCCGTCGTTCAGGCGTCGGGCGCTCGCAGCCAGGTGTTCGTCGGTGCGCGCGAGCACGCCGAGCTGCACCTGCGCCAGGATCTCGGTCGTGCGCTCGGAGTCGAGCGGCAGCACCTGGGCGAGGACGTCCAGTGCGAGCGCACGACCCGTCGAACGCAGGGCGGCGAGCCGAGCGGTGACCCGTTCCTCGATGATCGTCAGGCAGTGCTCGCGCAGGGCGTCCTGCGTCGGGAACACGCGGCGGAGTGACGCCGGGGCGATGCCGGCCTCGTCCGCGACGTTCCGCACGGACAGTGCGCTGAGGCCGTCCCGCTCCAGGATCCGCAGGCAGGCCGCGGCCACCAGGGATCCCCGTTCCTCGAGGTCGACACGGCGGGGCACCGGGTCAGCCTACGGCCGGCTCGACGCGCCGGCCGGGTCCGCGGCTGCGGAGGTGACTCGGCGCGGCCAGATCGTGTAACTGATCGCCCACAGCAGTTCGACGCCCAGGACCACCCCGAGCAGTGCGACCGTGCCCTGCAGCTCGTCCGTGCGCTCCGGGTCGCCGACGACGAGGACGAGTCCGCCGACGATCCCACCGGCGATCAGCACGGCGAGCCCGGTCCGCAGCACGTCGCCCCAGCACCGGGCCGTGTACCGCCGTCCACTCAGCCGTTCGGGTGCCGGACCGCCGGCGAACCGGTGCGTGAAGCGGACGTCCGCCCACGCGATCATCCGGTGCCCGTACGCGACCGAGAAGCCGATGTAGATCGCGGCGAGGCCGTGGTGCCACGTCGCGGTCCCACCACCGAGCAGGTCGACCGTGACGACGGCGAGCAGGACGACGTCGATCACGGGGGCCGCGACGAGCATCGCCGCACCCGTGCGCGGCCGTCGCAGCAGGTACCGGGTGGTCAGGCCGCCGAGGATCGCGACCCAGAAGGCGATCTCGCAGGCGACGATGGCGATGAGTGTCATGGTTCCCCGATGCAGTGTCGCTGATCGTCTGAGTACAGGTGTACTCAACAAGCATCGCACGGCGACCGCCGCGGTGTCGAGCGGCGGTGTTCTGCCCCTGGAAGCGGGGGGAGACACGGGCTCCCACGCCTGCGACACTCGGAGCACCGGTAATCCGCACGGTCCCCTCCGAGGCCCGACGCATCGCCGTCGACAGCCCGCAAAGGACCCCATGCTCCCTCCCGTCGACCGAACGGTCGTCTCCTCCGACGGCACCACCATCGCCGTGTCCGAGGCAGGGGACGGACCGGCGGTCGTCGTCGTGGGCGGTGCCTTCGACCACCGGGGGACCCCGTACCTCGACCGCGTGGTCGCCGAGCTCGCTCCCACCCATCGTGTCGTCACCTACGACCGACGCGGTCGCGGTGCCAGCGGCGACTCGGCGTCGTGGGCGATCGAGCGCGAGGTCGACGACCTCCGCGCCGTCGTCGAGAGCGTCGGCGTCCCCACGACCGCCGTCGGGATCTGCGTCGGTGCCGGTGTCGTCCTGCACGGCCTCGCCACCGGCCTGCCCGTCGACGGTGCCGTCCTGTGGGAACCGCCGTACCGCGCCTCGGTCGACCCGCACGCCGACGACGTCGTCTTCGCCGACCTGCTCGACGAGCACGTGGTCGCCGGCCGCCGCACCCAGGCCGTCCGCGGCTTCCTGACCCAGGTGCTCGGGCTCCCGATGGGCCAGGTCACGGCGCTCCGACTCAAGGGCTCGCTCTGGCGCTCCCTGGTCGTCGACGCCCACGTGCTCAGCCGCGAGGTCCGGGTGCTGAACGGCCTCGCCGTGCCCGAGCGGGTCGCCGCAGCCGTCGGCGTGCCGGTGCTCGTCGGCGCCGGCGGTGACGGTCTCGAGTGGATGCGTCGTGCGGCCCGCGCCGTCGTGGACGCGGTGCCGGGTTCGGAGTACGCGGAGGTACCCGGGCAGGGACACGTCCCCGCCCCCGCCGCCCTCGGAGCACTGATCGACCGCGTCCGGAGCCCAATCGTCTCGCCCAGCAGCTGACTGCGAGAGGATGGGTTGGTGAACGCACCCCGCCTCGGTCTCCTGCTCGACGTCGACGGGCCCATCGCCAGCCCGGTCTCCCGCACCATCGCGATCCCGAGCATCGTCGCGGACCTCGTCGCGCTCGCTGCCGAGGGCATCCCGATCGTCTTCAACACCGGCCGCAGCGACGCCTTCATCCGCTCCGAGGTCGTCGGCCCGCTGCTCGCCGGTGGCCTCGCCGAGGGCGGCCGGGTGCACGCGGTCTGCGAGAAGGGTGCCGTGTGGTGCTCGATCGGCCCGCAGTACGACGGCGGCATGGGTGAGCTGACCGTCGCCGAGGACCTCGCGCTGCCGCGGGACTACGCCGACGAGATGCGCGAGCTGGTCCGCGCCGAGTACGCCGACCTGGTGTTCTTCGACGAGACGAAGCGCGCGATGGTGTCGATCGAGCAGCGCGTCGAGGTGCCGAACGCCACGTACCTCGCCCGCCAGCCGGAGTTCGACGCGAAGGCGATGGCCGCGCTCGAGCGTCGTGGCCTCGGTGTCCGCCGCCTCGACGATGTCCGACCCGACGCCGACGGTGCCGTGCAGTGGCGCATCGACCCGACCATCATCTCCACCGACGTCGAGTCCGACCGCAGCGGCAAGGACCTGGGCGCCGAGCGGTCGCTCGAACTCCTCGGGCAGGACGGCGAGCTCCCGATCACCTGGCGCACCGTGGGCGACTCCCGCAGCGACTACGCCATGGCGGACTGGCTGCACGCCAACGGGTACGAGGTCGCGCACGTCGACGTCCGTCCTGCCGACGGTGTGCCGGCCACGCCGTACCCGGTGCTCACCGCGCCCGACGGCGTCATCCACGACGAGGCCGGCGCCCGGTTCCTGGCGGACTGGCGCGCCGCGCGCTGACGCGGCCGCGGCCCTGGACGCACCCGCCCGCCGACCGAGCGGTGCGCGCTGGACCGCCACCGCGCCTCCCGTCCGTCGCCGGACCGGCCCACCGTCCGGCCGGACGCTTTGCGTGACACAGTGGTACACCAGTACCCTTCCGAGGTCCGCCGCCAGCCGATGACGGGATCCACCCATGGCAACGAAGATCCGCATCAAGTCGATCGAGGCCTCCCTGGCCGACTCCGAGGAGCAGGGCAGGTCCCTGAAACGCTCCCTGAAGACGTTCGACATCGCCGCGATGGGCATCGCGGTCGCCGTCGGCGCCGGCATCTTCTCGGTCGGCGCGAACGCCGCCGCGAACTTCGCCGGGCCCGGCGTGATCGTCTCCTTCCTGCTCGCCGCCGTCACCTGCGGCCTGGCGATCATGTGCTACGCCGAGTTCGCGTCGACGATCCCCGTCGCCGGCTCCGCGTACACGTTCACCTACGCCACGATGGGTGAGCTGCTCGCCTGGATCGTGGGCTGGGACCTCATCCTCGAGACCCTCACCGCCAGTGCCGTGATCGCGAAGTACTGGGGCATCTACCTCAGCACCGCGTTCGACGTCTTCGGCGTGACCCTGCCCAGCACGATCCAGCTCGGTCCGATCCCGTTCACCTGGGGTCCGGTGCTCATCGTCGGGATCTTCACGGTGCTCCTCGCCTTCGGCACCCGCCTGTCGTCGCGGGTGTCGGCGGTCATCACCGTCATCAAGGTCGCCATCGTCGTGTTCGTCATCGTCGCCGGTGCGTTCTTCGTCAAGGCCGCCAACTTCACCCCGTTCATCCCGCCGGCCGAGCCCGCCAAGGGCGCCGAGGGCAGCGTCTGGACCCAGTCGCTCGTGTCGTGGTTCACCGGTGCGGAGCCTGCCCAGTACGGCGTCTTCGGCCTGCTCGCCGCGGCGTCCCTGGTGTTCTTCGCCTTCATCGGCTTCGACGTCGTCGCCACGAGCGCCGAGGAGACCGAGAACCCGCAGAAGACCCTGCCCCGCGGCATCTTCATCGGCCTCGGCATCGTGACGCTGCTCTACGTCGGCGTCAGCATCGTCATCACCGGCATGGTCTCGTACCAGCGCCTGGCGGAGGAGAAGGCACCGTCGCTGGCCTCGGCGTTCGACATCGTCGGGCTGCCGTGGGCCGCCGGCATCATCGCCATCGGCTCGCTGATCGGTCTGACCACCGTCGTCATGGTGCTGCTGCTCGGCCTGTCCCGCATCGTCTTCTCGATGAGCCGCGACGGCCTGCTGCCCCGCTGGTTCTCCAAGACCAACCCGAAGACGCAGACGCCGGTGCGCGTGCAGGTCGTCGCCGGTGTCGTCGTTGCGCTGCTGGCCGGGTTCACCGCGGTCGACAAGCTCGAGGGCATGATCAACATCGGCACGCTGTCCGCGTTCGTCCTGGTGTCGATCGGCATCGTCGTGCTGCGTCGTTCGCGGCCCGATGCCCCGCGGGCCTTCCGGGTGCCGTGGTCGCCCGTGCTGCCGATCATCTCGGCGGTGCTGTGCTTCTGGCTGATGCTGAACCTCGAGGTCGAGACCTGGCTCCGGTTCGTCGTCTGGCTGGTCATCGGCTTCGTCATCTACTTCGGGTACAGCCGCCGCCACAGCCGCGTCGGCCAGGGCATGCAGTAGGGCCGTCCCGCAAAACACCGGTGTTCGCACGTTGCACACCCGCACACCGCGGTTCGACGTGTGGACACCGGTGTTTTGCAGACCGCAGCGCGCCGCAGCCGCTACGCGCCGACGAGCAGCAGCCCGCCGAACGCGAGCATCACGACGGCGACCAGGCCGTCGAACACCCGCCACGTGAGCGGCTTCTCGAACAGCGGCCGCAGCAGCCGACCGCCGAACCCGAGCGCACCGAACCACAGGCAGCTCGCCGCGACGGCACCGATCGTCCAGAGCCACCGGTCGTCCGCACCCTGCTGGTTCGCCACCGACCCGAGGAACACCAGCGTGTCCAGGTACACGTGCGGGTTCGCCCACGTGAAGACGAGCATGGTCAGCACCGCCGTCCGCATGGTCACACCCTGGCCGGGAGGCACGGTGCGCGTCCGCCCCGCCGCCACCGTCGAACGCCCGGTCGCGTCGATCCCCGGACCGGCGCCCGCGCCCGTGTCGACCCCCGCGCCTGCGCCCGCACCGGCGCCCACGACCCCGTCGTCGGCCGCCTCGTCGGCGACCCGCATCGCGTCCCCCGACGGCCGCAGCGCACGCCGCGCCGCGAGCACCCCGTAGGTGAGCAGGAACGCGGCACCGACGAACCGGACCACCAGGAGCGCCACGGGGAACCGCTCGACCACGGCGCCGACCCCGAGCACCCCGGCGACGATGAGGAGCGCATCCGAGACCGCGCACACCACGACCGCCGCGGCCACCACCCGGAGTCCTGCGCTGACCGCGAGCCGGAGCAGGTACGTGTTCTGCACACCGATCGCGACGATCAGTGCGAGTCCCGTGCCGAGGCCGGAGAGCAGGGGCAGGAGCGTGGTCACGGATCCGACGCTAGAGCGTCGCCGCGGTGCAGTACAGCTCACGTTCCTGCAGCGCCGTAAGCTCAGCTGTATGTCCCGGTTCCAGCGCGAACACCTCGAGACGCTGCTCGCCGCCGTCGACCACGGCACCCTGGACGCCGCGGCTCGCGCGCTGGCCATCACCCCGTCGGCGGTCTCGCAGCGGATCAAGTCGATGGAGCAGCAGGTCGGTCGGGTCCTGCTCCAGCGCACCACCCCGGTGCGCCCGACCGCGGACGGCGAGGTGGTGCTCCGGCACGCGCGGCAGGTCCGGCTGCTCGACGAGGAGACCTCCCGTGCACTCGGCGGTGGCTCCTCGGTGGTGCCGTCGATCCCGCTGGCCGTCAACGCCGACTCGCTCGGCACCTGGTTCCTCGATGCTCTGGCCCTCGTCCGGGCCGACACCGAGGTGGTCTTCGACCTGCACCGCGAAGACCAGGACCGCACCGCCGAGCTGCTCCGCGCCGGCACCGTGATGGGCGCGGTGACGGCCGAGGCGGACCCCGTGCAGGGCTGCTCGTCGGTGCCGCTCGGCATCGATCGGTACCGGGCCGTGGCGTCACCGGCGTTCGTCGCCCGGTACCTCGGCGACACCGGCACCGAGCGGCGGATGCTCCGGCGGCTCGACGAGGTCCCGCTCGTCGACTACGACCGCGACGACGACCTGCAGCAGGGGTACCTGCGCCAGGTCCTGGGGCACGCTCCCGGCGGCCCGCGCCACTTCGTCCCGACCTCTGCCGACTTCGCCCGCGCCGTCACGCTCGGGTTCGGGTGGGGGCTGCTGCCCGAGGCGCAGTGCCTCGACGCGATCGACCGCGGTGTCCTGGTCGAGCTGGCCCCGGGTCGGCACGCCGACGTCGCGCTGTGGTGGCAGCGCTGGAACCTGGCGTCAGCGCTCCTCGAACGGGTCACCGACGCGGTCCGGGTGACCGCCGCGGAGCGCCTGCACCCCGTGCGTCAGGTCTGACAGCGCGGACACCAGTAGGTGTCGCGCAGGGTGAGCTCCGAGTCGCCGAGTTCGCCGTGCCGGATCGGGGTCCCGCAGCGCAGACACGGCTTGCCGGCGCGACCGTAGACCCAGAACCGTCGACCGGGGCGGTCGACACCGGTGGTCACGCGGGCGCTGCGGTCGCGGTTCGCCAGGATCAGTCGGCTGGCGAGCGTGATCGTGCGCGCCGGGTCGGGGACCTGGCCGGCCGGACGCGTCGGCAGCACCCCGCGCAGGAAGCAGAGTTCGTTCCGGTACACGTTGCCGAGCCCGGCGAGCACCCGTTGGTCGAGCAGCGCCAACCCGACCGGCCGTTCGGGGTCCTCCGTCAGGTTGGCGAGGGCCAGGTCGGCGTCCCAGTCGGGGCCGAGCAGGTCGGGCCCCAGGTGTCCGACGACCTCGGACTCCTGGTCGCGCGGGACGACCTCGAGCACCCCGAGCGCGAAGCCGACGGTGGAGACTCCTTCGGCGTCCAGGATCGCCCGGGCTTGGTGCGCCGGACGTCGCCAGCGGTCACCGGGCGCGTAGACGTCCCACCGGCCCTCCATCTTCAGGTGCGAGTGCACGGTCAGGTCGCCGATCCGGTGCAGCAGGTGCTTGCCGCGGGGGACGACCTCGTCGACGGTGCGCCCCACCAGGTCGAGGGTGGCGAAGGCCGGGACCCGGAAGTCGCTCTTCGTCAGGACCTTGCCCGCCAGCGCGGTGTGCAGACGGCGTGCCGCACGGTAGACGGTGTCGCCTTCAGGCACGGGGCACCTCCGGCACGTGGTCACCGCACGGCCGGGAGGCGCGGCTCGCCTCACACACGGAGCCGCAGCCCCTGCGGGGTCGCCGTGAACCCCGCCTGACGGAGCGCGCCGCCGAGCAGCGTCTCGAGCACGAAGTCCCCGTCGACCCGCTCGACCGAGAGCTTCCGCAGCCCGGTCCGGACGATCGAGGCGATCGAGGTGGCGGCAGCGGCGAGGTCGGCCGCGTCGTCGGTGAACGTGAGCACGGACTTGCCGCCCCGCTCGACGTACACGGCGAGCTTGCCGTCCACGGTCGTCACGAGGGCGCCTGCCTTGCGTCCGGGCCGGTGACCCCGGGCGGTCTTCGCACCGCTCGCAACGCCGCTCGCCGCGTCGTTCGCGCCGGTGCTCGCCCCACCGGCTGCGACGGCATCGTCCGCGACTCCGGGGTCGACGTCGCCCGTGGGCCACGGCAACGAGGCCCCGAACGGGTTCGCCGGGTCGGTCGCCGCGAGCGTCAGGGCCTCGCGCTTGCGGTCCGGATCGCCACGCTCGTCGTCGCCGAGCTCGCGGGCGTAGGTGCGCAGCCGGTCGACGGTCGGGCCGGTGGCGAACTGGGCGGCACCGAGCCCCTCGACGAAGTACCCGCGACGAGCCCGGCCGGACTCCTCGAACCGAGAGAGCACCCGGTACACCCCCGCGAAGCCGCCGCGGACACCCTCGACCTGCACGGCGCCGCGGGTCACGACGCCGTAGCGTTCGAGCAGCTGTTCGGCGGTCGCCGCGGCCCGCACGGTCGAGTCGGACTCGGCCAGCGGCAGGAGCGACCAGCGACCCCCGACGGACGGCGGCCCGGACTGCGTCGGCATGGTCGGCCGCCGACGGCCGCGGTAGGCCCGGGCCCGCGGGGCACTCGAGCTCTTCGCCTTGCCGCCGAGCATCGACCGCAGCGGGGCGAACGTGTCGTTCGTGATCTGCCCGGCCCAGACCAGGTCCCACAGCGCGGTCGTGAGCGCCTGGTCGTCGCTGCTGCCCACGGCCTGGCCCAGCTGCCGGAAGAAGTAGGCGCCGCCACCGGCCAGCGCACCGAGCACGTCGCGCTGCAGCTCGGTCGTCTCGTCGCCGGAGGGCTCGGCGAGCGTCGTCGCCGCGGTGTCGGCCAGGTGCAGACGCACCCAGCCGTCGTTGCCGGGCAGTGTGCCGCCGCCGGACCACAGGACCTCGCCCGTGGCGGTCAGTTCGTCGAGCATGCTCGTCGAGTAGTCGGTGACGCGCGACGGCAGCACCAGGGTCTCCCACGCGCTGGCGGGCAGGGCCACCCCGGCGAGCTGGTCGATCACCTGCAGCACGCCGTCGACGCCACGGAGGCCACCGCGTGTCCCGGGAGTCTGCACGTGCTGCCAGGCGGGCAGGAAACGGGCGAGGGTGTCCGGCGAGACCGGTTCGACCTCGTGCCGCAGGGCAGCGAGGGACTTCGTGCGGATCCGTCGCAGGACCTCGGCATCGCACCACTCGGCGCCCTGGCGGTCGGGGCGGAACTCGCCCTCCACCACGCGGCGGTCGGCGACGAGTCGGCGCAGGGTGTCCTGCACGACGGCGATCCCCAGGCCGAGGCGACCGGCGGCCTCCTGTGCGGAGAACGGTCCGTGCGACCTCGCGTAGCGGCCGATCAGATCGCCCAGGGGATCCGCCACGGGCTCGATGAACGCCGTGGGCACACCGATCGGCAGCGGGACCCCGAGGGCGTCACGCAGACGGGCGGCGTCCTCGATCACGGCCCAGCGCGTCGCCCCGGCGTGCGAGAACGAGAGCACCCGGCGATCACGTTCCAGGGCGTGGAGCGTGCTGCGCAGTTCGGCGATGGCCCCGGCCCGGTCGGCGGTGTCGGCGAGCCAGCTCCGGTCGACCGCTTCGTCCAGGTCGAGCGCGCCGACCAGCCGCAGGACGTCGACGAGCCCCTCGGCGTCACGGGCACGGCGGTCCGGCGAGAGCCGCTGCAGGTCGCGTTCCACCGACGTGATGACCGCGGGATCGAGCAGCTCGCGCAGCTCCGCACGACCGAGCAGTTCGCCGAGCAGCGTCGAGTCGAGCGACAGCGCCGCTGCCCGGCGTTCGGCGAGCGGGGTGTCGCCCTCGTACATGAAGGCCGCGACGTACCCGAACAGGATCGACCGGGCGAACGGCGACGGCTGCTCGGTCTCGGTCTCGACCAACCGGATCCGGCGCCCGGCGATGTCGTCGGCGATCCCGAGCAGCGCGGGCACGTCGTAGACGTCCTGCAGCACCTCGCGCACGGTCTCGAGCACGATCGGGAACGTCGGGTACTTCTGCGCGACCTCGAGCAGCTGCGAGGCCCGCTGCCGCTGCTGCCAGAGCGGCGACCGCTGCCCGGGGTTCCGTCGGGGCAGCAGCAGGGCGCGCGCCGCGCACTCGCGGAACCGCGCGGCGAAGAGCGCTGAGCCGCCGACCTCGTCGGTGACCAGGGCCTCGAGGTCGTCGCGCTCGAACACGAACAGGTCGGCACCCGGCGGCTCGGCGTCGGTCTCCGGGATGCGCACGACGATCCCGTCGTCGGCCGCCATCGCGTCGCCGTCGATGCCGTGCCGTTCGCGCAGCCGCGCGGCGACGGCCAGGGCCCACGGCGCGTGCACCTGCATGCCGTAGGGCGAGTGCAGGATGAGCCGCCAGTCCCCGAGCTCGTCGCGGAACCGCTCGACGACGAGCGTGGTGTCGTTCGGCACGTGGCCGGTGGCCGCGCGCTGGTCGCGCAGGAACGTCAGCAGGTTGGTGACGGCACGCTCGTCCAGTCCGCCGGCGGCGACCCGGGCGCGGGCGTCGTCGTCCGATGCGCCCTCGACCTCGCGCACGAACGCACCGGTGGCCCGGCCGAGCTCGGCGGGTCGGCCGATGCCGTCGCCCTTCCAGAACGGCACGCGACCGGGCTGCCCGAACGCCGGGCTCACGACGACGCGGTCGTGGGTGATCTCCTCGATCCGCCAGCTCGTGGCACCGAGGGCGAAGACGTCCCCCACGCGTGATTCGTAGACCATCTCCTCGTCGAGCTCGCCGACGCGGGACGCCTTCTCGCCGACCATGAACACGCCGAACATGCCACGGTCGGGGATCGTCCCGCCGCTCGTCACCGCGAGCCGCTGGGCACCGGGCCGCCCGGTCAGGGTGCCGTGCACGCGGTCCCAGACCAGCCGTGGCCGGAGTTCGGCGAACTCGTCGCTCGGGTACCGACCCGTGACCAGGTCGAGCGTCGCCTCGAACGCCGACCGGGGCAGGCCGCTGAACGGGGCGCTCCGCCGCACGAGTTCGAACCAGTGTTCGACGTCGAGGGTGTCGATGGACCCGGCCGCCACGGTGTGCTGCGCCAGGACGTCGAGCGGGTTCGCCGGCACCGAGATCGACTCGATCTGGCCCGAGACCATCCGCTCGACCGTGACCGCGCTGTTGACCAGGTCGGCCCGGTGCTTCGGGAACAGCACCCCACGCGAGATCTCGCCCACCTGGTGTCCGGCACGACCGACGCGCTGCAGCCCGCTCGCGACCGAGGGCGGCGCCTCGACCTGGACGACCAGGTCGACCTCGCCCATGTCGATACCGAGTTCGAGCGAGCTCGTCGCGACGACGCACCGCAGCCGACCGGACTTCAGGTCGTCCTCGATGATCGCGCGCTGGTCCTTCGACACCGAGCCGTGGTGCGCGCGGGCGAGCACCGGGACGGAGGCGTCCGAGCCCCCGCCGGCGGTCTGCCCGGACCCGCCGATGAGCTGCGCCGGCGGCCGTTTGGCCCCCTGGGGCGCGACCGCATGCGCCGAGGTGCGCGCCGGAGACTGCGGCCGCCCCCGTGCAACGGGCAGGCCGTGGTCGTCCGGCGACGCCCCCGCCGGCACCAGGGCGCCGTCGCCGGCGGCGGCGAGCACGCGTTCCTCGTGGATCTCGTTGAGCCGTGCCGTCAGCCGCTCGGCCAGCCGCCGCGAGTTCGCGAACACGATGGTCGAGCGGTGTTCCTCGATCAGGTCGACGACGCGCTCTTCGACGTGCGGCCAGATCGACCCGTTCGTCGGCGACTCGGACGCGTCCGCACCGACCGGCGGCGCCCCGAGCTCGGTCATGTCGTCGACGGGCACGACGACCCGCAGGTCGAAGGTCTTCTGCGCCGGCGGCGCGATGATCGTCACCGGGGCGCGGCCGCCCAGGAACCGCGCGACCTCTTCCGGCGGACGGACGGTCGCGGACAACCCGATGCGCTGCACGGGCTTGTCGAGCAGGTCGTCGAGGCGTTCGAGCGACACGGCCAGGTGTGCGCCGCGCTTGCTCGAGGCAACCGCGTGGACCTCGTCCACGATGACGGTGTCGACGTTCACCAGGGTCTCGCGTGCCTGCGAGGTGAGCATCAGGTAGAGCGACTCGGGCGTGGTGATGAGGATGTCCGGCGGCTGGCGCAGGAGCTTCTGCCGGTCGGACGACGGGGTGTCACCGCTGCGCACACCCACCGTGACGTCCGGTGGTTCGGTACCGAGACGGCGTGCGGTCTGGGTGATGCCGACGAGCGGGCTCCGCAGGTTGCGCTCGACGTCGACGCCCAGGGCCTTGAGCGGCGAGACGTAGAGCACCCGCGTGCGCTGCTTCGCCGGCGGCCGGTCGGTCGCGCTGATGAGCCGGTCGATCGACCACAGGAACGAGGCCAGGGTCTTGCCGGAACCGGTCGGGGCGATCACGAGCGCGTGCTGCCCGGTCGAGATGGCGTCCCACGCCCCGGCCTGTGCGGGGGTCGGTGCGTCGAAGGCGCCGCGGAACCACTCGGTGGTGGCGGGGGAGAAGCGCTCGAAGACGTCCGTCATGGTCCGTCCCATCCTGCCCGTCGCCACCGACAGCAGGCCGAGCGGACGTCGCTCTTGACAGAGCGATAGTTAACGATCTATCGTAAACACATCGCGATACGACGAAGACGATCAGGTCAGACCGGTCGCGAGCCGACTCAGCACGACGAAAGGACTCCTCATGCGCCCCTCGTATGACGACAACAGCAACACGTCCCCCCGCGACCAGCGCGGGTTCGGCCCGCGCGGCCCCCGCTTCGGCGGCGCGCGGCAGCACCACGGCGCCGGCTTCCCCGGCCGCGACCGCGGTGACCACGACCACGGCGGCCGGGGCTTCGGTGGCCGCGGGTTCGGCCCCGGCTTCGGCCCGGGCATGGGCTTCGGTCCCGGATTCGGCGGCCCCGGCTTCGGCCGCGAACGCCGTCGCCGCGGCGACGTCCGACTCGCGATCCTCGGCCTGCTGGCCGAGGGCCCGCAGAACGGCTACGCCGTGATCAAGACCATCGCCGAGCGCACCGGCGGCGCCTGGAAGCCGAGCCCCGGCTCGGTCTACCCGACGCTCCAGCAGCTCGTCGACGAAGACCTCGTGGTCTCGTCCGGCGACGGTCGCAAGACGCTCTTCGAACTCACCGACGCCGGCAAGGCCGAGACCGAGGCCAAGGCCGACGAGATCGCCGCGGCACTCGACGGGGCCCCTGGCATCCCGGACGCCCAGCGCGAGTTCTTCGAGGCGCTCCGGAAGACCATGGGCGTCCTGCACATGTACCGCAGCACCGCGACCGAGGAACAGGCCAAGGCGGCCACGGCCAAGGTGGACCAGCTCCGCAAGGACCTGCTCCAGATCCTCGCCGACTGACGGACGTCACCCACGACGGACAGGAGGCCCGGTGCCAGCTGGCACCGGGCCTCCTGTCTGCCTGCACATCGTGAGCAGCTGTGGTCGGGTCCGCGCGTCGGACCCGACCATTCGTGCTCACGAAGCGCGCGCAGCGCCTACCCGGCGTCGACGAAGGCCGCCACGTCCGCGAGCTCCGCCGTCGACACCGCGTGCGGCAGGCCCGCGTAGGTCCGGTCGGTCACGTCGGTGTGCGCCGCGGCCCACGCCTGTGTCCGAACGGTGGCCTCGGGCGGGATCACCGGGTCGAGGTCGCCGTGCCCCAGGAAGACCCTCGGCCGCACAGCCGAGACGGCCTCGTCACGCGAATCCGTGACGCCCGGCACCACGAACCCCGACAGCGACACCGCGAACGCGAAGGCCGCGGGCCGTGCCCGCAGGAGCTGGAGCGCCATCGAGCCGCCCTGCGAGAACCCGAGCAGTCCGATCCGCGGGTGGTCTGCGGCGACGGAGTCGATCCAGTCGAGCACCTCGTCGACCGCGGCGTCGACCGCCTCGGGCGCGGGGGAGCCGGGGGTGCCGAGCGGGTACCAGCTGAAGCCGGGCCCCCACGGCATCGGTGCCCGGAGCGAGGCGACGGTCCACGCGGGCGGCAGCGCGGGGGCGAGTCCGAGCAGGTCGTGCTCGTTCGACCCCACCCCGTGCATCGCGACGAGCAGGGGTGTGCCCCGCCGGTCCGAGGCACTCCGTGTCCACTGCACCAGGTCCGCATCGATCATGTGGACAACGCTAACCATCCCCAACTCCCGCGCCTTCCGCCGAACTCGCTGCCGTCCCTGGTAGACACGGTGCATGTCCTCGCTGCGCACCCCCGATCCCGACTCCGGCTGGCTGTCCGACGAGGAGCTCGCGAACGTCCGCCGTCGTCTGCCGATCTGCTACGTCGAAGCGGTCCCCGTCCGCACCGACGGCCTCGGTGTCGTGACCGAGGTCGGGGTGCTGCTGCGGGTCTCCTCGAGCGGTTCGATCGCCCGCACCCTGGTGTCCGGTCGCGTGATGTTCGGCGAGTCGATCCGCACCGCACTGTTCCGCCACCTGGAGAAGGACCTCGGGCCGATGGCGTTCCCGCAGCTGCCCTCGAGCCCGGCGCCGTTCACCGTGGCCGAGTACTTCCCGCTGCCCGGCGCCTCGGTGTACACCGACGAGCGGCAGCACGCGATCTCGCTGGCCTACGTCGTCCCGGTCACGGGGACGTGCGAGCCCCGGCAGGACGCTCTCGAACTCACGTGGATGAGCCCGATGGAAGCCGCGTCCGACGCCGTCGCCGACGAGATGGAAGGCGGCCGCGGCGCCCTGCTCCGGGCCGGTCTCGCGTCGGTCGGCGCCCTGCACTAGCCCGACGGGGGCGGCCGTACCCAGCGCACGACGAAGCCCCGCGCACGACGAAGCCCCCGGATCCGATCGGATCCGGGGGCTTCGCAGCTCGGTCGCGAACCGGCTTCAGTGCTTGTCGTTCTTGAAGCTGTCGGCGACGCCGTGCGCGGCGTCCTTGACGTCAGTGACGCCCTGCTTCGCCGAGGCCTTGCCCTGGTCGGTCTGGCCTTCGGCCTTCAGGCGGTCGTTGTCGGTCGCGTTCCCGACGGCTTCCTTGACCTTGCCTGCCGCCTTCTCAGCGGCGTTCTTGATGTCATCGATGCCAGCCATAGGCACTCCTTCCAGAAGCGGACGTGTTCCCCGTCAGCCGCTTGCGCGGCATCCGGTGAAGCAGACCGTACGCCCGCCGGGGTACCCCACCCCCAGCCCCCGCCAAGGTTTCGCCCCCGCCTTCACGCAGAACACCGGTGTTCGCGGATCACACCCCGGGATGCGGGGGTGCGAAACGTGAACACCGGTGTCTTGCGAGCACCGCCGGGCTCAGGCCGACGGGCTCAGGCCGACGGGCTCAGACCGACGGGCTCAGACCACGCAGGTCGAGCGGGTGGTTCAGTGGCGGTCCGCAGCGCCGGCCGGACGGGAGGCGCGGCGCGAGCCACCACGACGGTTGCCGCCCGACTCGTTGCCGGACCGACCCGCGGCGTAGCCGCCCTCGGACGACCAGACGGCCGACGAGCCGCCGCGCACGACGTCACCGCTGCCGGAGCGGCGGTTGCCGCCGCTGCGGCGACCACCGGTCGAACCGGCGGCCGCGGCGCCGGAGCGCCCGGCGCCCTCGGAACGCGCGCCACGGGCCGGACGGCCCTGACGGCCCCCGGCCGAACCGGCGGACTCGCCAGCGGAACCGGAGCGTGCGGGCTGCGCCGCGCCTCCCGACCGACCGCCGCGACCACGGCGACGACCGCCACCGTCACCGGCGGACTCGGCAGAGCGCTGCTTGGGCTGACGCTGCTGGGTGGGCTGCTCCTCGGCGACGTGGCGGATCGGGGCGACCTCGCCGACGAGCGCGGTGACCGCGGCGGAGGTCGAGGTGACGTGCTGCGGCGTGACCTTGATCGCAGCCGCACGCATCATCTGCGCGACGTCGCGACGCTCGGCGGGCATCGTCACCGTGACGACGTCACCGGACGAACCGGCGCGCGCCGTGCGACCCGAGCGGTGCAGGTACGCCTTGTGCTCGGTGGGCGGGTCGACGTGGACGACGAGCTCGACGTTGTCGACGTGCACGCCACGGGCGGCGACGTCGGTGGCGACGAGCACGAGGGCCTCACCGGAGGAGAACTTCGCGAGGTTGCGCTCACGGGCGCCCTGCGACAGGTTGCCCTGCAGGTCGACGGCCGGGATCCCCTGGCTGCTGAGCTGCTTGGCGAGGCGCTTGGCGTGGTGCTTCGTGCGCATGAAGAGGATGCGGCGACCGTTGCCCGAGGCGAGGGCGCTCACGAGGTGCTTCTTCGCGTCGGCGTCGGCGACCTCGAACAGGTGGTGGGTCATCGCCTCGACGGGGCTGTTCGCCTCGTCGACGGAGTGCATCACCGGGTTGTGCAGGAACTTCTTGACGAGCTTGTCCACACCGTTGTCGAGTGTGGCGGAGAACAGCAGACGCTGTCCCTTCTCGGGGGTCGCCTGCATGATCTTGGTGACGCCGGGCAGGAAGCCCATGTCGGCCATGTGGTCGGCCTCGTCGAGGACGGTGACCTCGATGTCGCCCAGGTTCACGTGGCCCTGCTGCATGAGGTCGGCGAGGCGACCCGGGCAGGCGACCACGACGTCGACGCCGCCGCGCAGGGCGTCGACCTGACGACCCTGACCGACGCCACCGAAGATGGTCGTGGTGTTCAGGCCCATGGCCTTGGCGAGCGGGGCGAGCGCGACGTCGATCTGCGTCGCGAGCTCACGGGTCGGGGCGAGCACCAGCGCGCGGGGGCGACCGGCGCGGCGCTTGCGGCCACTGGCGGCGAGGCGGGCGACCAGCGGGATCGCGAACGCGATGGTCTTGCCGGAGCCGGTGCGGCCGCGGCCCAGGACGTCCTTGCCCTGCAGGGAGTCCGGGAGCGTGTCCGCCTGGATGGGGAACGCCATGTCCTTGCCCTGGTCGGCGAGGACGGAGACCATCGGCGCGGGGACGCCGAGGTCGGAGAAACGGATGTCTTCGGTGGTCATGGTGACCTTTCGAGCCGGAGCGAGCCGGCTGTGGGCGCACTTGCGAGGCAGCGCGCGGGCGGGATGCGCGCCAACGGATGTGGCTGGCGCAGTCGCCGCAGCAGAGAAGCCTGGGCACCTTCGTGAGGTGCTCGATCATCGACCGGAGTCCGGAGACAGGTGGTCGGGAGTTCGGGGCGTCCGTACGACGCACGAGGCGATCGGCGCCTCGAGTACGACCAGCATAGCGTGCAGATGCCCGGATCAGCGAGGGCCGGGTGGATCGCCCCGCGCATGCGAGGATTCCGGGGTGCGCATGCGAACCGTCTTGTTGACCACCGCGATGGCCCTGGTGGCCGTCCTCGGTACCGCCGGCTGCGCCGAGGCTGCGACGACCAGCGCGGCCGCCAGCTACCGGAACCTGCCGACCTCGGGCCGTGTGGACTACCAGCTCGGCGGCGGCTACACCCCGCCGTCCGGCGTCACGATCGTCGAGCGGGACAGCACCGACCGCCCGGCGAAGGGCAAGTACAACATCTGCTACGTCAACGGGTTCCAGACGCAGCCCGAGGCCGCCCGCACGTGGAAGAAGTCCTACCCGTCGGCGATCCTCCGCGACCGCGCGGGCAAGCCGGTCGCTGACCCGGGGTGGCCCGACGAGATGCTCCTCGACACCCGGACGTCGGCCAAGCGTGCCCTGATCACGAAGGTGCTCGCGAAGACCGTTGCCCGCTGCGCTGACCGCGGGTTCGACGCGGTCGAGTTCGACAACCTCGACTCCTGGACCCGCAGTGGCAAGCGGCTCACCCGTTCCGGCAACCTGGCGCTCGCGAAGTCGCTCGTCGCCAAGGGACACCGGCACGGCCTGGCCGTCGGGCAGAAGAACACACCGCAGCTCGGGGCGTCCGGCCGGAAGCAGACCGGGTTCGACTTCGTCGTCGCCGAGGAGTGCGTGCAGTACCGGGAGTGCGCGGCGTACACGAAGGCCTACGGCGGGCGGGTCATCGACGTGGAGTACTCGGACACCCTCAAGCGCTCGTGGGGGTCGGTGTGCACGCTGAAGAGCCGTCCGGCCATGACGATCCTGCGCGACCGCGACCTGGTGACCCCGAAGGACGACGCGTACGTCTACAAGCGCTGCTGATCGCTCGGGCGTTCCTTCCCAGAACGCGTGCGATGCCTGGTCGAATCGGGCGGAGCGGGTCGGAACTCCCGACTGGGTACGCCCGGAACGACCGGGTACGCCCGGAAGCGCCAGCCAGCCGGGCCAGCCCCGCGCAGCCCTACGCTGGCCAGGCCTCGCGCAACGCGGTCGCGGCCTGGTCCGCCGACAGCCCCGCCGAGCGCGCCGCGCCGGCCAGGGCACGAGCGGCCTCGGCCACGGCGTCCGGGACCGCTGCCGGCCGCACCACCCGGGTGCCGGCGCCCCGTGCGGTGTGCACGAGCCCGGCTTCCTCGAGCAGCTGGTAGGCCTTCGCGACGGTGCCGGCGGCGAGGCCGAGCTCGTCCGCCAGCCCCCGCACGCTCGGCAGCCGTTCGCCGTCCACCAGGTACCCGGCGGCGATCTGCGCGGCGATCTGCGATCGGACCTGCTCGAACGGGGGCACGCGGCCGCCGACGTCGAGCGCGACGAGTCCTGTCATGCGTTCCACCCTAGAAGTCGTACTGCTCGCCGACGGGGATCGGGACCGGCACGGTGTTGCCCGGAGGGGCGAGCGGGCACGCCCACGCCGGGTCGTACGCGCACGACGGGTTGTAGGCGAAGTTGAAATCGAGCACGAGCGACCCGAGGTCGTCGCCGCCCAGGTCCGAGCCCTTGATGGTGTCGAGCAGGTAGCGGCCGCCGCCGTAGGTGCCGCGGGCCTTGCCGGCGCTGGCGTCCTTGACGGGCACGAACACCCCGCCCGCGTAGCCGCCGTGCTTCCAGACGTCGAGGGTGCCGACACCGGGGACCCGCACCAGGCCGAGGCGGTCGAAGTGGACGACGCCGTCGGTGCCGGTCTCGAAGTCGAACTCGGCAGGCTCCGTGGCCTCGATGCGGACCTGGAAGCGCCAGGCCGGGTCGTAGTCCGGCACCGGCAGGGACTCGAAGCCGCGGGCGTCCTCGTCGAGCAGCGGCGATGCCGGGTGCTCCGCGAACATCGCGTCGCGCGTTTCCCGCCACAGCGCGTGCGCCGTCTGGGGATCCGGCGTCGCGCGGACACGGCGGTACAGGTCGAACGTCATCCGCCGCCAATCCGTCGTCGCCAGCGTGCTGCGCACACGGTCGTCGGTCGTCGGCTCCTGGGGGCGCGTCTGGCTCACGTGGACGAGGCTACGCCCGCTGCGCGGTGGACGGGAGGCCCGACCCGCGTCGCGTCACGCGCCGTCGGTCCGCCAGGTGGGCGCGAGGGCACGCATCCGGAACGCCCGCCACTGCCAGATGACCCACATGCCGGGCCACAGGGCGAGGCCGAGGGCGGCCGGTCGCATGCGGTAGGTCAGGCGGTCGAGCAGCAGGGTCCGGCCGCCCGGCGCGGGGAGGACGGCCATCCGGTGCGACATCGTCATCCGGCCGAACAGCCCGGACGTGCCGCCGCCGTTGTCGCGCTGCACGGGAACCCCCTGAACCTCGTACAGGTCGAGGTCGACGTGCGTGTCGCCGCTCGGCACCAGGCCGAAGGCATCCGCGGTGATCGGGTGCGGGTGCCCCGGCTCCCAGCGCTCCGGGAACCCCTGGGGGTCGCGCGAGCGGTACGCCAGGAACGGCTTCGTCACCGCCACCATCACGGACGGGGACAGCAGGGCATCGCGCACGGCGTCGACCGGCGCGTCGAGGACGATCCGGAGGCCGACGTGCATGCCGGTGACGCTACGCCCGCGGGCTGGGCGCTGCTCCGTGCGTCGCCGATGCGGGCATCACGCCCGTCGCGGCGCGGGGATCAGGCGTGCCGGGCCGACCGGCGGCGGGACCCCTCGGCGCGGTCGTGCCGGCGGAGCCGCTCGGCCAGTCCGAGCCGGACGGCCGGCCACTCCGACGCGATGACCGAGAAGACCACGGTGTCGCGCAGGGTGCCGTCTCGGCCGATCGCGTGGTTCCGGAGCACGCCGTCCTGCTTGGCGCCGAGGCCCGCGATGGCCGCGCGCGACTGCAGGTTGTGCCAGTGGGTGCGGAACTCGACCGCGATGCACTGCCACGCCTCGAACGCGTGCGAGAGCATGAGCAGCTTCGACTCGGTGTTGATCCCCGAGCGCTGGGCGGACTTCGCCAGGAACGTGCTGCCGATCTCGACGTGACGGTTGCCCGTGTCGATGTTCATGAAGGTCGTCGCGCCCACCACCCGCCCGGTCGGGCGGTCCCGCACGGCGAAGGGCACCATGCGGCCGGCCTCGTGCTCGGCGAGCCGCCGGTCGATCTCGGCCTCGACCTGTGCCGGAGCGGGCACCGAGGTGTACCAGGTGCGCCACAGATCGCCGTCCGCGACCGCCGCCCGCAGGTCTTCCGCGTGCTCCTGCCCGAGGGGCTCGAGGGTCACACGGTCGCCGGTCAGGGTGGGCACGGGGGCGATCTCCATGACCATGCATCCTACGGTCGCCGACCCTGGCGGAACCCGGCCGGACGGCGACCCTGTGGAGAGGGACAGCATCGCCCGGACGGCTATCGTGACGGACGTGGCAGAACGCACCCAGGAGAAGTACCAGGTCCGGTTCGCGTGGGGTCCCGGAGGCGCGGCACGCATCGCCCACGGCACCCACCTGCTCGTCTGGGTCGACGCCCTGCCGCCGAGCCCCGACGCCGCCGCGCAGCGGCGCGCGCTCCGGAACGTGAGCGCCCAGCTGCCGGAGGGTCCGGAGGTCGTGCTCGGCCACCTCGGCAACGCGGCGGCGGTCGCGGAACGGGTGACGGGCCTCCAGGCCGCACGTGGTGACCGATGCGTCGTCGCGATCGTGGCCGCCGGGCTGCACCACACCGCGACCCTCGACGACGCGGCCGAGGCGGCGGGGGAGTCCGTCGACGTCGCCGACGCACCCGACTTCGCCGTCGAGGACCTGCTCGCCGCCGGAGCCGTCGTCGACGCACTCACCGAGGTCGGCATCGACCACACCTCGCCCGAGGCCGCTGCGGCCTGCGCGGCGTACACGGGGCTGCGCCGTGCCGTGCGGCACCTGGTCAGCGCGTCCGAGGGAGCCGCCGTCCTGAGCCGGGACGACGTGCACGCGGCGCTCGCCGCGGGCCCCGACCTGCCCGTCCTGCGGGAATCGGGGGAGCGCGCGTAGCGTTCGCCCCGTCACGGAACCAGCGAGCGAAGGAGCAACGCCATGAAGGCAGTCGTCGGCGACACGGTGATCGCGGAGGCCCCGGAAGAGGACCTCATCAAGATCGAGGGCAACTGGTACTTCCCGCCGTCGAGCGTGAAGACCGAGCTCTTCACCGAGAGCCCCACCCAGTACCACTGCCCGTGGAAGGGCGACACCCAGTACTTCACGGTGAACGTGGACGGCCAGGCGCTGCAGGACCGCGCGTGGTCGTACCCGACGCCGATCCCGTCGTCGTTCGAGCGTGTCGGCAAGGACTACTCGGGCTACGTCGCGTTCTGGAAGGACGTCCAGGTCGTCGCGTGACGACCGCCGCGCCCTGACCGGTGTGCCTCAGCCGGTCAGGGTGAGCACCACCAGCGCGATGTTGAGCGCCACGATGACCGCCGCGATCACCCACGCCACCACGCGGGTGATCGCGGCGTTCACGTCGGTGCCCATCACGCTCCGCCGTGACGTGTAGACCACGAGCGGCACGATCGCGAAGGCGATCCCGAAGCTCAGCACCACCTGGCTGACGACGAGCAGCATCGTCGCGTCGATGTGCAGCGCGAGCAGCACGATCGCGGGCACCAGGGTGATCGCCCGCCGGGCCACCAGCGGGATCCGCACGTGCAGCAGCCCCTGCATGATCTCCGCTCCGGCCATGCAGCCGACCGAGGTCGAGGCCAGTCCGGACGCCAGCAGTCCGACGGCGAAGAGGACCCCGACGACCGGGCCCACGTTCTCGGCGATGGCCCGCTGCGCCCCGGGGATCGAGTCGGTGCCCGCGACGCCCGGCAGGGTGGCCGCGGCGAGGACGAGCATCGCGATGTTCACCCCACCCGCGACGATCAGGGCGAGCCCGACGTCCCACCGGGTCGCGACGAGCACCCGGCGACGCTCCGGCCCGGCGGGGACGTCCCCGTGACGGTCCCGGGCGAGCGCCGAGTGCAGGTACACGGCGTGCGGCATCACGGTCGCGCCGAGCATCGAGGCCGCGAGCAGCACCGACCCGGCGCCCTCGAACCGCGGCACGAGCCCGGCGACCAGGTCTGCGGGTGTGACGCGGGCGAACAGCAGCCCGGCGCAGAAGCCCACCGTCAGGATCGCGAGCATCGCCGTCACCACGGTCTCGAACAGGCGCGTGCCCCGGCGGCTGTGCAGGGTCAGCAGCAGCATCGAGACGAGCCCGGTGATGATCCCGCCGACCACGAGCGGCAGGTCGAAGAGCAGGTAGAGGGCCAGCGCGCCGCCGATGACCTCGGCGATGTCGGTCGCTGCCGCCACGATCTCGGCCTGGCCCCAGAACAGCAGGCGCGGCGCGCGCCGCATCCGCAGGCCCAGGTGTTCGGGCAGCGACTTGCCCGTCACCACCCCGAGCTTGGCGGACAGGTACTGCACCACCACGGCGCTGGCGTTCGCTGCCACGAGCACCCAGAGCAGCAGGTAGCCGTACTCGGCCCCGGCGGTCAGGTTGGCGGCGACGTTGCCCGGGTCGACGTAGGCGATGGCTGCGACGAAGGCCGGTCCGAGCAGGGTGAGGCCGGCTGCACGACGACGCGGGGCGCCGGGTGGGCGCTCGTCGAGCCGGGTGCTGGCAGTGTCGGTCATGCACCGATCCTGCCAGAGGATTCGGTGTGCCGAATCTTTTTCTTCGCGGATGCTGCGTTCGGTGGCCACCACGCCCGTGAGCGTGCCTCGGGCGGTCGCGATCCGTCGGCTGCGAGGCCGTCGGGCGACGGTTGGTGACCGCTCGGCAGAGGTGAGCGAGGCGTCGTGACCGCTCGCCGAAGGCGGACGGGAGGCCCGTGGCGGCGCTGCCACGCGCCTCCCGGCCGGTGGCTGGTCGCGACTCGTCGCTTGCGTCGCGTCGGCTGGTCACGACCGGTCGGCTGCGAGGCCGTCGGGCGACGGTTGGTGACCGCTCGGCAGAGGCGAGCGGGGTGTCGTGACCGCTCGCGGAGGGCCGGTGGCTGGTCGCGGCTCGTCGCTTGCGTCGCGTCGGCTGGTCACAACCGGTCGGCTGCGAGGCCGCCAGCCGACGGTTGGTGACCGCTCGGCAGAGGCGAGCGGGGTGTCGTGACCGCTCGCGGAGGGCGGACGGGAAGCGGTCAGGCCGTGCTCAGTGCCTGCTCACTCCGCTGCCCGGCGGGCGCGGTGCGCCCGGACCTTCGCCCGGTTGCCGCACCGCTGCATCGAGCACCAGCGCCGGGTCCCGCCGCGCGACGAGTCGTAGAACACCAGGCCGCAGTCCTCGGCCGAGCAGCGGCTCAGCCGGGTCGGGCGGCCGTCGGCCTCGACGTCGTCGAAGCCGACCTCGGTGAAGAGCGCGACGGCGTCGCGCGCGACGCTGGACAGGGCCTGGGCCAGGCGGACCCGGTTGGCTCCGGCGCGGCGTCGGCCACCCGGGAGGCTCGGGGGCACGTCCGGCAGGGCGGCGAACAGGTTGACGGTGTCGATGTCGTCGGGCGCGGGGCGCGTGCGGCCGGCTCCGGCGCGCAGGCCCGCCGCCACGGCGGTGCGCTCGGCGGCCGTGCTCGCCGGCGCGGGGGCGGCGGCGACGGCCAACCGGGCGATCGCGGCGCGCAGGGCGCGGGCGTCCTGCAGCTCGCGGCCGCTGGCGCCGACGTCGATCGGCTCGGTGTGCTCGCTGAGCCACTCGTCCAGGTCGGCCGGGCTCGCGAGCAGTTCGCCGAGCTGTGACCGCGGGCGTCGTCCGGCGGAGTCGTCGGCGAAGCCACCCGTGTGCGCGAAGTCGAGCGCGATCCGTCCGGCGTCGAAGAACCAGGAGGAACCGGCGTCCGTGCGGATGTGCTGCCCCGTGTGCATCCGCCCAGGCTAACGGGTTACCGGCGCGCCTCCGTGCGTCGGGCACCTCATGCGGTAGTCGACGCCATCGTGGCCGCGTCGTCGTCCGCGGTCCGGCGCCGCCAGGTGATGACGTTCCGGGCGTCGAACCGTCGGGAGCAGCGGGCACAGGCCAGGGGGCGTGTGGGGGTGCGGTACCGGAAGTGCTCGTGGCCCGCGGGGCAGCTGCCGATCCACGGTGCGAGCTCGCTGGCGATCGGCCCGTCGTGCAGGCGGGAGCCGGTGTACCCGATCGACGCGGCCGTGCGCTTCCACTTCGGTCCGTGTGCCGCCCGTGCGCCGGCGAGGGCGTGGGCGACCTCGTGCAGCAGGACCTGCTCGACGTCGTGGTCGGAGAACCGGGTGGCCAGGTGACGGCTCACGGTGATCCGCTTCCGCGCGAAGTCGCACTGGCCGGCACGGGTCTTCGCGTGGTCGAACCCGAACGCCCAGGTGCCGGCGCCGAGGTGTTCTGCGATCAGGGCCTCGGCGCGGAGCCGGACGGTCTCGAGCGCGGTCACTGCTCGGCGCGCGGGTCGGCCTGGCCCTTCTTCGCTGCCCGGGCCGCGATCCGACCCCAGATGTCGTCGGCCTCGGTCCGCGCGGCGTCGGGCGCACCGAGCACGCGACGGCGGATCGGCGGGACCTGCTTCACCGGCTCGGCGACGCGGGTGACGGGTTCGTCGTCCTCGGCGCGACGGGCGGCGACCTCGCGGGCCGTCCGGGGCTTGTCCGACGGTTCCGCCGGGTGCGTGATGGCGGCACGCATCGCGGCCTCGACCGCGGTGCGCAGGGCGTCGGTGCGCTCCGACGGCGCCCCCGCCTGGCGGAAGGCCTGGTACGCCCGCGACAGGGCGGCGCGCGCCTCGTCGAAGCGGTCGTTCTCGAACAGAGACCAGCCCTCGATCTC
Source organism: Curtobacterium sp. Arg-1 (assembly GCF_025643395.1). NCBI lineage: Bacteria > Bacillati > Actinomycetota > Actinomycetes > Micrococcales > Microbacteriaceae > Curtobacterium > Curtobacterium sp. Arg-1. Next base: position 3,520,683 of record NZ_CP095731.1, on the reverse strand, counting down.
GGCGGCGGCACCTTCGAGTTCCGGCCACTCCTCGGTGGCGGCGGTGTCGCGGGCCATGGCGGCTTCGTTGGCGGCGCGGTCGTGGCGCCCCAGGTCGTGCAGGACGTGCGCACGACGGATCCGTGCGGCGACCTTGTCCTGGCGCTCCCCGGTGAACATCGCGAGACGGAACACCTCTTCCGCGATGACGAGCGACTCGTCCAGACGACCGAGCAGACGGAGCAGCTCGGCCCGTTCGGCGAGGGCGTCGGTGCTGCGGCTCTGGCCGAGGTCGCGGAGCCGCTGGTGCACGGCGTCGACGTCGACCGCGGGTCGCAGGCTGATGGGCGCGAAGGTGCTGCCCGGGCTGACCCCGGCCGTCACGGGAGCCGCGTGGCGCGGTTCACGGGAACGGTCGGACGGGTCGGGCAGCTGGCGGTCGTCGGGCGGGAGGGACATCGGTTCGAGGGTAGCCGCGGTCTGCCGGGAGCCGTCGGTGCGACGCGCTCAGGTTGCGCGGGTGCGGCGGTCCGGGGTGCCCGGCGGAACGACCGACGGCCCGCCGTGCCGGAGCACGACGGGCCGTCCGGAGCGGTCGATCAGGAGTTGGCGGCCACCGCGGCGGCAGCGGCCACGCCGACGTAGGTGACCAGCGTCGCGATCGTGGCGACGACGGCCAGGACGATCGCGAAGATGCCCCAGCCGCGACCACGCTTGGTCACGGCGGCGATGATGCCCTGCACGAGCGCCCAGAGCCCGAGGATCGCGGCGACGCCGGCGATCACCGCACCGACACCGATCTGCGAGATGACGGCCGGGTCGTTCATGAGCTGACGCTGCAGCTCCTGCTGGTCCGGGGTCGCACCGCTGCTCGGGACGAGGTTGTTGATCGCGTCGCTGTTGGCGAGCGCCGACCCCATCACGTACCCACCGATGACGCCGATCACGAGCGCGGCGAGTCCGAGGACGAACGCCACCACACCGAGGGTCTTCTTCTTGGGCTTCGGCTCGTCGTAGCTCTGCCAGGCCGGGGCACCGGAGTGCGACGGCGCGGCGGCGTACGGCTGCTGGTCGTGGCCCTGCTCGTGACGCTGCTGGTCGTTCCAGCTCGGCGTGCTCGACGGCTGGTCGTACTGCTGCTGTCCGTACTGCTGCTGCCCGTACTGACCCTGCTGCTCGCCGTTCGGCTGGCCGTACTGCTGCTGGCCCTGCCCGTACTGCTCGCCGTACTGCGGGGTCGAGGTCGGCGTCGGGTCCACCCGCTCGCCGTACCGCGGGGCGTCGGCGTCGGGCCGCTGCTGCGGGGCTTCGCCCCAGCTCGGCGCCTGGCCGTCGCCCGTCCGGTCCTGGTCGTTCCGGTCGTCGTTCGTCATCAGGGTTCCCATCGCTCGGTCGCGCACCTGCGCGGTCGTTCAGACCATCCTGACAGCCGGACCGGCCGAACGCCCGAAGTCCGTCCCCGGCGAGGCCCCGCGCGGGCGTCAGCCCCCGAACACGCTCCGGTTCGGCTCGGGGGACGCGACCGCCGTCTGGTCGGTGACGATCGGCGCTCCGGCGATGAACGAGCGGAGCTCCGCACCGTGCACGACCTTCGCCGGCATCGGGTCCGACGAGTACCGCCTGGGCATGTCCGCCACCGGCAGGTCGGTCGGCGAGCCGAGCAGCACGATGTTGCCGAACCGTCGGCCCTTGAGCATCCCGGTGTCCGCGACCGCGGCGACCGAGGGCAGCACCGACTGCAGGGTCGACGCCTGTCCGCGGGCGAAGGCCAGCCCGGCGCCGTCGGCCACGTTCACCGCGACGATGCCCGTCGGCGACAGGAACGCGGCGACCTCGCGGTAGAACTCGACGCTCGTCACGTGGGCGGGGATCTGCGAACCGCCGAACACGTCCACCACCGCCAGGTCCACCGTGCCGCGCAGGCCGGCGGGCAGCTTGCCGAGGACCTCGCGGGCGTCGCCGTACCGCACCCGGATCGAGGCGCCGCGGGGGAACGGCAGGGCCTCGCGCACGTGCTCGACCAGGTCGCGCTCGAGCTCGATGACCTGCTGCCGCGAACCCGGACGCGTCACGGCGACGTAGCGGGGCAGGGTCAGTGCCCCGGCGCCCAGGTGCAGCGCCGTGACCGGGCCGTCGGGCAGCAGGTCGATCGCGTGCCCGATCCGCCGGATGTACTCGAACGCCAGGTGGGTCGGGTCCTCGAGGTCCACGTGCGACTGGGGGGTGCCGTCCACCACCAGGGTGAAGGACCCCGGCCGGTGCCGGTCCGGCTCCACCACCGAGTACCCCGCACCGATCCGGAACCCGTCGAACGCATCAGCCATGCGGTCAATGGAACACCACCGCGATCACCACCCGCGTCCCCACCCCTGGTTGGTGTGCCCGGGGGACACCCGGAACGAGGCTGATCACACCGGTCGGGAAGGCCCCGCCGGACCACTTCGAAAGGCACACCATGTCGGTCCAGCTCCTCGCGAACGTGCTCATCGGCCTCGCCCTCGTCGGCCTCCTGGCGTACCGGCAGGCGACCTGGCGGTCCCTCGACCCGGCGCGCATCTGGCGGGGTCCGCTCGTCATGGCGATCGTCGGGGTGGTCGTCCTCGCGCAGACCACGACGACCGTCACCACCACCGACGTCGTGTTCCTCGGACTCGAGGCCCTGCTCACCGTCGCCGTCGGCCTGGCGATGGGGGCCATGACCCGCTTCCGTACCGTCACGACGCCGGACGCCAAGGGCCGCACCCTGCAGTCCCGCACCGGTTGGCTCGGCGCCGGCCTCTGGATCGTCCTCATCGCCGCCCGCATCGGACTCGACGTCCTCGGCGGCCACCTCGGAGCACACCTGCTCACCTCGACCGGCACGATCCTGCTCGTGCTCGCCCTGAACCGAGCCGCCCGCGCCCTGGTCGTCGACCAGCGCATCCCTCGCGGGACCGACCGCCCGGCGACCGTCGGCCGCGGCATGATGGTGCGGTGAGCCTGCCGACCGAACCGGAGCGGACCGACCCCGCCGGGGTCCGGTCCCGCTCCGGCGTCTCGTGGCTGCTCAACGGCGTGGGCATCGCCGTGGTCGCCTTCTGGTTCGTCCGGAACGGCGTCCTGCTCCACCACCCCGCGTGGGTCTGGGTCCTCGGGGCCGCTGCGCTCGCCGCCTGGGCCGTCCGCGAAGGGGCACGTACACCCCGGGTCCTCGTCGCCGCAGCCGGCGTGATGGTCGCCGCCGGATCGCCCACCGTGGTGCCGACCGACTCGCTGCTGGTCGTGCCGGTGATCGTCGGGCTCGTCGTCCTCGGTGCCGACCTCCGCCTGCCGGTCTGGACGGCCGCGGTCGCCGCGCTCGCCGCAGTCGTGGTGGTCGCCGTCACCGCGACGATCGAGCAGACGTCCGTGCAGTTCGTCCTCGGCGTGAGCGGCGGGCTGCTGCTCGGCGTGCTCGTCGGGTTCAGTCGTCGGCAGGCGCGGCTCACGACGGCGCAGGCCCGCGAGACCGAGCGCCAGCAGCAGCGCGCACGGCTCCTGGCCGACCGGTCGCGGGCGTCCCGGGACATCCACGACGTCCTCGCCCACTCGCTCGGCGGCCTGGTGCTGCAGCTCGACGCGGTCGAGGCCCTGCTCGAGGCCGGCCGCGTCGACGAGGCCACCCGCCGTGCCGGTGACGCCCGCGCGCTCGCCGCCGACGGTCTGGCCGAGGCGCGGCGTGCGGTGCACGCGCTCCGCGACGAGCCGCCGTCCGGACGACCGGCGCCCGACGAGTCCCGGACCCACCGACCGCAGCCCGACCAGCCGGAGCCGACCCGTGCCTCCAGTCCGTCCGCCGACCGCGGGGCGGGCCTGACGGCCCTCGTCGACGCGCACCGCTCGTTCGGCGGCGAGGTCGTGGTGCAGGGCGACGCGACACTCGCGGTCCTCGACGACGCCCACCGTGCCGCCGTGGTCCAGGTCGTCCGGGAGGCCCTCAGCAACGCCCGCAGGCACGCCCCCGGCCGCCCCGTGTCCCTGTCCGTGATCCGGGACGGCGACGCCGTGGACGTCGTCGTGGCGAACCCGTTGCCGAGCGGCGGCCAGGGGCTGCTCGGGATGCGCGAGCGGTTCGCGGAACTCGGCAGCGAGGCCACGGTCGAGGCCGAGCGTTCCGACGACGAGTTCGTCGTCGCCATGCACCTGCCCGTCGACGGCACGCGCGAGGCGGACACTGCGGACGACGCGGACGCGGCGGTCGTCGCCGAGGACGACCGCTCGTGACCATCCGGGTGCTCGTGGTCGACGACCAGGCCATCGTCCGCGACGGCCTGGTGACGGTGCTGTCGCTCGTGCCAGACCTGCGGGTGGTCGGGCAGGCGGCCGACGGGGCCGAGGCGATCGCCGCCGTCGGCCGGGACACACCCGACGTCGTCCTGATGGACCTGCGGATGCCGGGCGTCGACGGGCCGACCGCCACCGCACGGATCGTCGCCGAGCACCCCGGGGTCGCGGTGCTGGTGCTGACGACGTACGCCGACGACGACTCCATCGTCACCGCGATGCGGGCCGGGGCGCGTGGCTACCTGACGAAGGACGCGGGGCGGGCGGAGATCGCGGCCGCGGTGCGTGCGGTGGCCGCGGGGCAGTCGACCTTCGACGCGACGGTGGGAGCGCGGCTCGTGGCACACCTCGTCGGTGGTGCCGGTGCCGGTGCCGGTTCCGGTGGCCCTGCTGCTGCGCCTGCGGAGCCCGATCCCGGCCCGGCGCTCGGTGCGCGGTTCCCGGACCTCACCCCGCGCGAAGTGGACGTCCTCGAGCGCATCGCCGACGGCCGGACGAACCCCGAGATCGCCGCCGAGCTGTTCCTGACGGTGCCCACCGTGAAGTCGTACGTGAACCAGGTCTTCGCGAAGCTCGGGGTCCGCACCCGCGCCGAGGCCGTCGCCCGCGTCCTGCGCTGACCGTCGGCAGCCCGACGTCGTCCCCGGGTGACGCACTCGGGACAGGTGGATGCGTGCACATCGACGGCCAGCGGACGCCAAGACTCGTCGCCTACCGTTGACGCCTGTCGTCACGACGCCCGAGCGTCGATGCGTGGGTGCCCCACACCCCACGCGTCCGCCCGGACACCGTGACCACGACGTGCCCGTGAGCGCCCCCACCGCTCGAGCGTGCGCGCCGTCGGCGTGCTGCTGCGCGCCACCCCTCCGGCCACCCGCGCGCGCTGGCCGTCGAACGCACCGCACCCGATGACGAGTGCACCACTGCTGATCCGCCGCAGGAGACCTCCGTCATGACCGCCGACACCATGAGCGTGCCCACCACACGCCGCACCACCCCGGACCCCCACCGGTCCGGGAGCCGACCCACCCGGGCGATCCGGGCCTCCAGGCCGTTCCACGCCGACCGCGAGGCGGCGCCGACCTGGATGCGCGTCGTCGGCACCGCGCTGTTCGTGGCCGGCGCCGGGCTGTCCGCCGCCGTGCTCGGCTGGCCGGGCGATGCACCCGAGGTCGCGCTCCTGGTGCCGGGACTGCTCGCCGTCGCCCTCGGACTGCTGCTCGTCCTCGCCCGTGCCGGGTTCACCGTCACCGAGCGGCACGTGACCCTGCACTTCCGTCCGCTCCCGCCGCGGCGCATCGCGCGCCGGCGGATCACCGACGTCCGTCTGGTCGAGGCGGACGCGGCCACCTACGGCGGGGTCGGCCTGCGGATCCGTCGCGGCGTGCGGGCGCTCATCCTCACGCCGGGGCTCGGGATCGAGCTCACCGACGACCGGGGGCGGGTCACGTTCGTCCGCACGCGGCGTCCCGAGGACGCGTTCCGTGCGCTGGCCGGACTGCCGGGCGGGCCGGGAGGCGCGGATCGCGTCGATCGCGAGCGTCTGGGCTGAGCAGGGGGCGCGTCCGGGCCGCACATCGGATGCGTCTCGGCTGCCTGCGCAGGGGAATGGAAGCGGCGTCCGGCGGCTTATACACGCCACTGCCGAATCCGGTCAAGCCGGGACTGGACAGCACGCCGCGGAGCGAACTATGATGACAGTTCGCGCTCCCTGGCATCCGTGTCGTCATATTTCGGTCGACGCAGAGTTCTGAGACAGAAACTCATCTCGCCCTGGTGCAGCCGGACCCGTATATGGCGGCGGGTACCGCTCACGGAGATCATCCCACACGTGCACCGACGTTCCGCGTCAGGCACGCGTCGGCGTGGTCGCAGGGCTTGCACTCTCAGGGTTCGCCGAGCGATCAATCCACTCACCTACACACTGCTCGTCAGTGTCGGCCCGACGGGGCCTACCGGAGGTCACACCCTTGGCTGCTGCGCCCAACGCATCCACCAACCCCAAGAACGGTCGCAACCACTCGCGACTCTCGTTCGCCAAGATCACGGACACCCTCACGGTTCCTGATCTGCTCGCACTCCAGACGGAGAGCTTCGACTGGCTCGTCGGCAACGACGTCTGGAAGGCCCGCCTCGCCGAAGGGCAGGAGCAGGGTCGCACCGACCTCGCGCTGCACTCGGGGCTCGAGGAGATCTTCGAGGAGATCTCCCCGATCGAGGACCTCGGCGAGACCATGCAGCTCTCGTTCACGGCTCCCGAGCTCGAGGACCCGAAGTACTCGATCGACGACTGCAAGGAGCGCGGCAAGACCTACGCCGCTCCGTTGTACGTCAACGCCGAGTTCATGAACCACATGACGGGTGAGATCAAGACGCAGACGGTCTTCATGGGCGACTTCCCGCTCATGACCGAGCGCGGCACGTTCATCATCAACGGCACCGAGCGCGTCGTCGTGTCGCAGCTCGTCCGTTCGCCCGGCGTGTACTTCGAGCGCCAGCAGGAGAAGACCTCCGACAAGGACATCTACTCGGCGCGGATCATCCCGTCGCGTGGTGCCTGGCTCGAGTTCGAGATCGACAAGCGCGACCAGGTGGGCGTGCGCATCGACCGCAAGCGCAAGCAGTCCGTGACCGTCTTCCTCAAGGCCCTCGGCCTGACGAGCGAAGAGATCATGGACGAGTTCCAGGGCTTCGCGTCGATCGAGTCGACCCTCGAGAAGGACGCCGTCCTCACGAAGGAAGAGGCGCTCAAGGACATCTACCGCAAGCTCCGCCCGGGCGAGCAGGTCGCTGCCGAGGCCGCGCGTGCGCTCCTCGACAACTTCTACTTCAACTCGAAGCGCTACGACCTGGCGAAGGTCGGCCGGTACAAGGTCAACCGCAAGCTCGGCATGGACGCCCCGCTGTCCGACTCGGTCCTCACCGTCAAGGACATCGTCGCGACGATCAAGTACCTGGTGTCGCTGCACGCCGAGCGCACCACGATCGACGGCATCCGTGACGGCGAGCCGGTGCAGCTGCGCCTCGACGTGGACGACATCGACCACTTCGGCAACCGTCGCATCCGCGCCGTCGGCGAGCTCATCCAGAACCAGGTCCGCACGGGTCTGTCCCGCATGGAGCGCGTCGTCCGCGAGCGCATGACCACGCAGGACATCGAGGCGATCACGCCCCAGACGCTCATCAACGTGCGTCCGGTCGTCGCCGCGATCAAGGAGTTCTTCGGGACCTCCCAGCTGTCGCAGTTCATGGACCAGAACAACCCGCTCGCGGGTCTGACGCACAAGCGTCGCCTGTCGGCCCTCGGCCCGGGTGGTCTGTCCCGTGAGCGTGCCGGCGTCGAGGTCCGCGACGTCCACCCGTCGCACTACGGCCGCATGTGCCCGATCGAGACCCCGGAAGGCCCGAACATCGGCCTGATCGGCTCGCTCGCGTCGTTCGGTCGGATCAACTCGTTCGGTTTCATCGAGACCCCGTACCGTCGCGTCGTCGACGGCGAGGTCACGAAGACCATCGACTACCTCACCGCTTCGGAAGAGGACGACTTCGTCGTCGCGCAGGCCAACGCCCCGCTGACGAACGACTTCCACTTCGCCGACGACAAGGTGCTCGTCCGCAAGAAGGGCGGCGAGGTCGAACTCGTCGCCAAGGGCGAGGTCGACTACATGGACGTCTCCCCGCGCCAGATGGTGTCGGTCGCGACGTCGCTCATCCCGTTCCTCGAGCACGACGACGCGAACCGCGCCCTCATGGGTGCGAACATGCAGCGTCAGGCCGTCCCGCTGCTCCGCTCCGAGTCGCCGCTCGTCGGCACCGGCATGGAGGGCTACACGGCCATCGACGCCGGCGACGTCGTCACCGCCGACAAGGCCGGTGTCGTCTCCGAGGTCTCGGCCGACGCCGTCACCCTGCAGCTCGACGAGGGCGGCACGCAGACCTACTACCTGCGCAAGTTCGACCGCTCCAACCAGGGCACGAGCTACAACCACCGCGTCATCGTCTCCGCAGGCGAGCGCGTCGAGCAGGGCGAGGTCATCGCCGACGGTCCCGCGACGGAGAACGGCGAGCTCGCGCTCGGCAAGAACCTCCTCGTCGCGTTCATGCCGTGGGAGGGCTACAACTACGAGGACGCGATGATCCTGTCGCAGAACCTCATCAAGGACGACACGCTCTCCTCGATCCACATCGAGGAGTACGAGGTCGACGCCCGCGACACCAAGCTCGGCAAGGAGGAGATCACCCGTGACCTCCCCAACGTCAGCCCGGACCTGCTGGCCGACCTCGACGAGCGCGGCATCATCCGCATCGGTGCCGAGGTCCGCCCCGGCGACATCCTCGTCGGCAAGGTCACGCCGAAGGGCGAGACCGAGCTGAGCGCCGAGGAGCGTCTGCTCCGTGCCATCTTCAACGAGAAGTCGCGCGAAGTCCGCGACACCTCGCTCAAGGTGCCCCACGGTGAAGAGGGCACGATCATCGGCGTCAAGGTGTTCGACTCGCAGGACGGCGACGACGAGCTCGGCTCGGGCGTCAACCAGCGCGTGGTCGTCTACATCGCCCAGAAGCGCAAGATCACCGCGGGTGACAAGCTCGCCGGTCGTCACGGCAACAAGGGCGTCATCTCGACCATCCTCCCGGTCGAGGACATGCCGTTCCTCGCCGACGGCACCCCCGTCGACATCGTCCTCAACCCGCTCGGCGTCCCCGGCCGCATGAACTTCGGCCAGGTGCTCGAGATCCACCTCGGGTGGCTCGCCAAGCAGGGCTGGAACGTCGAGGGCATCCAGGAGTGGGCCGAGAACCTGCCGGAGGCAGCGCACAGCGCCGAGCCCGGCACCAAGGTCGCCACCCCGGTGTTCGACGGTGCGTACGAGCGCGAGATCGAGGGCCTCCTCGACTCGACCCTCCCGAACCGCGACGGCGAGCGCCTGATCGGCTCGTCCGGCAAGGCGCAGCTCTTCGACGGCCGCTCCGGCGAGCCGTTCCCGGAGCCCGTCTCGGTCGGCTACATGTACATCCTCAAGCTGCACCACCTGGTCGACGACAAGATCCACGCGCGTTCGACCGGTCCGTACTCGATGATCACGCAGCAGCCGCTGGGTGGTAAGGCGCAGTTCGGTGGACAGCGATTCGGTGAGATGGAGGTGTGGGCGCTCGAAGCGTACGGCGCCGCCTACGCCCTCCAGGAGCTCCTGACGATCAAGTCCGACGACATCCTCGGCCGCGTGAAGGTCTACGAGGCGATCGTCAAGGGCGAGAACATCCAGGAGCCCGGTATCCCCGAGTCCTTCAAGGTCCTCATGAAGGAGATGCAGTCGCTCTGCCTGAACGTCGAGGTCCTCTCGGCCGACGGCCAGGCGGTCAGCCTGCGCGACAACGATGACGAGGTCTTCCGCGCTGCGGAGGAGCTGGGCATCAACATCTCCTCGCGGTTCGAGTCGTCCTCCGTCGACGACATCTGATCCCGCCCGTACATCGAAGCCTGAATCAGCAAGAGAGAAGAACATTGCTCGAAGCAACTTCCTTTGACGCCATTCGGATCGGCCTCGCAACCGCCGAGGACATCCGTCAGTGGTCGTACGGCGAGGTCAAGAAGCCGGAGACCATCAACTACCGCACCCTGAAGCCCGAGAAGGACGGTCTGTTCGGCGAGCAGATCTTCGGTCCTTCCCGCGACTGGGAGTGCGCCTGTGGCAAGTACAAGCGTGTCCGGTTCAAGGGCATCGTCTGCGAGCGCTGCGGCGTCGAGGTCACCAAGTCCTCGGTCCGTCGTGAGCGCATGGGCCACATCGAGCTCGCTGCCCCCGTCACGCACATCTGGTACTTCAAGGGCGTCCCGTCGCGCCTCGGGTACCTCCTCGACATGGCGCCGAAGGACCTCGAGAAGGTCATCTACTTCGCGGCGTACATGATCATCGACATCGATGAAGAGGGCCGTCACGCGGACATGCCGGGTCTCGAGAACGAGATGCGTCTCGAGATCAAGACCCTCGAGGGCCAGCGCGACTCGATCATCGCCGACCGCCTCAAGAAGCTCGAGGACGACCTCGCAGCCCTTGAGGAAGAGGGTGCGAAGGCCGACGTCAAGCGCCGCACCAAGGACACCGCCGAGAAGGAGATGTCCCAGGTCCGCAAGTCGTTCGACGAGGACATCACCCGTCTCGAGCGTGTGTGGGAGGACTTCCGCAACCTCAAGGTGGGCGACCTCAAGCCCGAGGACGCCGTCTTCCACGAGCTCCAGGACCGGTTCGGGATCTACTTCGACGCCTACATGGGCGCCGAGGCGATCAAGCTCCGGCTCGAGGCGTTCGACCTGGCCGCCGAGGCCGAGGCGCTGCGTCTGCAGATCGCCGAGGGCAAGGGCCAGAAGAAGATCCGTGCGATCAAGCGTCTGCGCGTCGTCAGCTCCTTCCTCGCCACCGGCAACTCGCCGGCGGCGATGGTGCTCGGCGTCGTGCCGGTCATCCCGCCGGAGCTGCGCCCGATGGTGCAGCTCGACGGTGGCCGGTTCGCCACGTCGGACCTCAACGACCTCTACCGTCGTGTGATCAACCGCAACAACCGTCTCCGCCGCCTGCTCGACCTCGGTGCTCCCGAGATCATCGTGAACAACGAGAAGCGCATGCTGCAGGAAGCCGTCGACGCGCTGTTCGACAACGGTCGTCGTGGACGTCCGGTCACGGGTACCGGCAACCGCGCCCTGAAGTCCCTGAGCGACATGCTCAAGGGCAAGCAGGGTCGTTTCCGCCAGAACCTGCTCGGCAAGCGTGTCGACTACTCGGGCCGTTCGGTCATCATCGTCGGCCCGCAGCTGAAGCTGCACCAGTGCGGTCTGCCCAAGCAGATGGCGCTCGAGCTCTTCAAGCCGTTCGTCATCAAGCGCCTGATCGACCTGTCGCACGCGCAGAACATCAAGTCGGCCAAGCGCATGGTCGAGCGTTCGCGTCCGCAGGTGTGGGACGTGCTCGAGGAGATCATCCGCGAGCGCCCCGTCCTGCTGAACCGTGCGCCGACGCTGCACCGTCTGGGCATCCAGGCGTTCGAGCCGCAGCTCGTCGAGGGCAAGGCCATCCAGCTCCACCCGCTCGTCTGTGCTGCGTTCAACGCGGACTTCGACGGTGACCAGATGGCCGTGCACCTGCCGCTGTCGGTCGAGGCCCAGGCCGAGGCACGCATCCTGATGCTCGCCTCGAACAACATCCTGAAGCCGTCCGACGGCCGCCCGGTGACCCTGCCCGCACAGGACATGATCATCGGTCTGCACCACCTCACGACCGTCCGCGAGGGCGCCGTGGGCGAGGGCCGTGCGTTCTCGTCGGTGGCCGAGGCGATCCTGGCGAACGACCAGCACACGCTGCACCTCAACGCGATGGTGAAGATCCGCATGACGGGTGTCCACTTCGCCGAGGGTGAAGCCCCCGAGGGCTACGAGCAGGGCGACACGCTGCTGCTCGAGACGACCCTGGGCCGTGCGCTCTTCAACGAGACCCTGCCGGCGAACTACCCGTTCGTCCAGAAGGTCACCGACAAGGGCGTGCTCTCCGCGATCGTCAACGACCTCGCCGAGCGCTACTCCAAGACCGAGACGGCCGCTGCGCTGGACCGGATCAAGGACGCCGGCTTCTACTGGGGCACCCGCTCCGGTGTGACCGTCGCCCTGTCGGACGTCGTGACGCCTCCTCGCAAGAAGGAGATCATCGCGGGCTACGAGATCCAGGCCGCCAAGGTGCAGGGCGAGTTCGACAAGGGTCTGATCACCGACTCCGAGCGTCGCGCCGACCTGATCAAGATCTGGACCGAGGCCACCAACGAGATCGCACAGGAGATGCGGGACAACTTCCCCGTCGACAACACGATCAACCGCATGGTGTCGTCCGGTGCTCGTGGTAACTGGCTGCAGGTCCGCAACATCGCCGGTATGCGTGGTCTGGTGAACAACCCGAAGGGCGAGATCATCGCCCGCCCGATCATCAACTCGTACCGCGAGGGCCTGACCGTGGCGGAGTAGCTTCATCGCCACGCACGGTGCTCGCAAGGGTCTGGCCGACACGGCGCTCCGTACGGCCGACTCCGGCTACCTGACCCGTCGTCTCGTCGACGTCTCCCAGGACGTCATCATCCGCGAGGACGACTGCGGTACGACGCGTGGCCTCGAGCTGCCGATCGCGACCGTGGACGCCGACGGCAAGCTCGTCCGCGACCCGCGCGTCGAGAACACCGTGTACTCCCGCACCCTGGCCACCGAGGCCGTGGACGCCAAGGGCACGGTCGTTGCAGAGGCCGGTGAGGACGTCGGTGACGTGCTCCTCGAGAAGCTGCTGGCAGCCGGTGTCGAGAGCATCAAGGTGCGCTCGGTCCTGACCTGCGAGTCGGCCGTCGGTGTCTGCGCGAAGTGCTACGGCCGTTCGCTCGCCACCGGCAACCTGGTCGACATCGGTGAGGCAGTCGGCATCATCGCCGCGCAGTCCATCGGTGAGCCCGGTACCCAGCTGACGATGCGTACCTTCCACACGGGTGGTTCGGCCTCGGCCGACGACATCACCCAGGGTCTGCCGCGTGTCACGGAGCTCTTCGAGGCCCGTACGCCCAAGGGCGCGTCCCCGATCGCCGAGGCCCCCGGCCGCGTCGTCGTCGAGGACACGGACAAGGGCCGTCGGATCATCCTGACGCCGGACAACGGCGACGAGCCGTTCATCTACCCGGTGCTCAAGCGTGCGACGCTCCTCATCGAGGACAACCAGCACGTCGAGCTCGGCGAGCAGTTCATCGCCGGCACCGTCGACCCGAAGGAAGTCCTCCGGGTCAAGGGTGTCCGAGAGGTCCAGAAGCACCTGGTCAACGGTGTGCAGGACGTCTACGGCTCGCAGGGTGTGCCGATCCACGACAAGCACATCGAGGTCATCGTCCGCCAGATGCTCCGCAAGGTCACCGTCGTCGACCACGGCGACACCGACCTGCTGCCGGGTGAGCTCGTCGACCGGTCGCGCTACAACGCGCTGAACCGTGCGGCGCTGCAGGAGGGTCGCAAGACCGCCTCGGCTCGCCAGGAGGTCATGGGCATCACGAAGGCGTCCCTCGCGACCGAGTCGTGGCTGTCCGCCGCTTCCTTCCAGGAGACCACCCGCGTGCTCACGCAGGCGGCCATGGAGGGCAAGCAGGACCACCTCGTCGGCCTCAAGGAGAACGTCATCATCGGTAAGCTCATCCCTGCCGGGACGGGCCTCAGCCGGTACCGTGACGTGGACGTGAACGCGACCGAAGAGGCGAAGGCGGAGCGGTACCCCAACCGCATCTTCGCTGACGACTCGTCGTTCTCGGACGCCGACCTGAGCTTCGTCGACTTCGACAGCTTCTCGTCGGACGACTTCACGCCGGGCACGTACAACTGAGCCTGATGTGATCCCACGAAGGCCCCGTCTCCGCAAGGAGGCGGGGCCTTCGTCGTGTCGTCACCACGTGACGGCCTGGAGGCACGGTGCCCGGCCGCCACGGGCCTCCCGTCCGCCGTGGGGTCGCGGCTAGAGCGCGCGGCCCGCGCCGTTGTCGCGGCCGGAGCCGCGACCGGTCTCGTCGACCAGCGAGAACAGGCTCAGCACGTTGCCGTCGGGGTCGCGGACGTCGAACCAGTCGACCGCGCCGTCGACGCACTCGACGGGGCCGATGTCGATGCCGAGCGCGCCGATGCGTGCGTGCTGCGCGGCGACGTCGTCGACGCCGAAGCGGACGCTGACCGGGTTCTCCTCGGCCTGTTCGTCGACGTAGAGCTGGATCCAGATGCCGCCGACCTCGTACTCGGCGACGCCGTCCTCGGGTTCGAGGTCCGGCTCGGTGCGCTCGAAGACCGCGCCGTACCAGAGGCAGGACGCCTCGATGTCGGTGACGGGCAGCCCCACGGTCACGCTCGTGATGTCCATGTCTCATCATGTGCCCGGGCGGGGGCGCGCGTCGAGAGGGATTCCGCTGCCTCGCGCTGTCCGGCCCGTGTCGACCTGGTGTCGTTCGTCGCGGTGTTCCTCCACAGGCGGCATCGCGCCGATGTCCTCCACCGACTGCCGGTCTGAGGCCACGGAGCGGTCCGCGGTCCGTGAGGCTGGTCGTCATGTGCACCCGAACGACCGCAGCGAGACCGCACCGACGGCACCCCGACGGGGAGGTGACCGGCACCGTGTCCACCTCGGCGCTGCCCCTCGTCACCGCGTTGGTCGGTCTGCTCGGTCTCGCGATCGGGTCGCTCCTGAACGTCGTCGTGCACCGCATCCCCGCCCGGCTGTCGGTCGTCGCCCCGGCCAGCTCCTGCCCCGGCTGCGGCCACGAGATCCGGGGGCGCGACAACGTGCCGGTGGTGTCCTGGCTCCTCCTGCGTGCCCGGTGCCGTCACTGCGACGCGCCCGTCTCGGCTCGGTACCCGCTCGTCGAGGCCGCCACGGGCCTCCTGTTCGTCGCGGTGACCGTGCTCTCGGTCCTCGCACCGTGGTCGACGTCGGCGGCACCGGACGGTGTTCCCGGAACGATCCACGCGGCGACCCTGCTCGTCGCGCTCCTGTACCTGATGGCGATCAGCATCTCGTTGACGCTCATCGACCTCGACACCCACACCCTGCCGAACCGGATCGTGCTGCCGGCGTACATCGTGTTGCCCGTGCTCCTGCTCGTGGCATCGGCGGTGTCCGGGGACTGGGGCGCCGCGGTCCGCGGGATCGTCGGTCTCGTCGTCCTCGGCGGTGTCTACCTCTTGCTCGCGCTGGCGGTCCTCGGCGGGATGGGACTCGGGGACGTGAAGCTCGCCGGCGTGCTCGGTCTCGTGCTGGCGTACCTCGGATGGGGACCCCTCGCGGTGGGTTCTTCCGCCGCGTTCCTGCTCGGCGGTACCTTCGCAGTCGTCCTCCTGGCCGTGCGCCGGGCGGGCCGCCGGAGCGGGATCCCGTTCGGCCCCTGGATGCTCGCGGGTGCCTGGCTCGGCATCGCCGTCGGTGCGCCCGCGTGGGATGGCTACCTGCGCCTGCTCGGACTCGCCTGACGCCTCGTCACGCGCTGCCTCACCAGACCGACCCGAAGACGGTCACGGGGAAGGACCGCCCATGTCGAAGAGCATCGTCGGCGTCGACATCGGCGCCGCCGCGATCCGTTCCGTCGAGGTGCAGGACGCGGACCGGGTGAGATCGACGATCCTGCGGTTCGCCGAGGTGCCGGTACCCGTCGGCGCGACGAAACAGGGCGAGGTGCTCGAACCGAACACCGTGGCGGGCGCACTCCGCCAGCTCTGGTCGATCGGGCGCTTCCGCTCGAAGGACGTGACGACGGACGCAGGCGGCACCGCGGCGGGCTGATCCGACCCGCACGGACCGGTGTCGGCCGCGCCACGCCGACATCACTTCCGCGACGCCCGTCGCGGAGATTACGATGCTCACGGCGCCGTGTCCGCGGCTGCTCATCCCCTCTCGAACGGTCGGCTCGAATCGGCCGTTCCTCGTCGTGCCCGGAGTCGCGCGTGTTGGTCGGAATCGTGGAGTTCCTCGGTTGGTTCGGGGCGGTAACCGTCCTTGCTGGTTACATCTTGTTCTCCACGGGCAGGATCCCGAACGGTCCGCTCTACCAGTTGCTCAACCTGGTCGGCGGCCTCGCGGTGGCCGTCAACGTCGCGGCCCACCACGCCGTCCCCTCGACGATCGTCAACGGCATCTGGGCGATCGTCGCCGTCGTCGTCCTGGTGAAGATGCTCCGTGCGCGTCGCGCGGCGAAGCGCGACGGGTCCGCTGCGGCCGAGCCGCCGGTCCTGCACGCGGAGCCGCCGGCCACGACCGGGGTCCTGCCGGTCATCGGGCCGGCGCTGCGCGACCACGAGCCGGAGGGGGCCGGCGAGACGGACGCGACCACGGGCCTCCAGCAGGTCGACCTGGCGGACGCGACGGTCGCGACGGACCCGACCCGCCCGACGACGTCGGATCTCGTGCCCGCGACGGTGCCGGAGGCGCCCGCCCCGATGACGGAGACCGTCCCGATCATCACGGCGACCATCGCGCTCGCCCTGGTCGCCGCAGCGCAGGAGCAGTCCGACCGTGCGCACGCCGACGACACGGACCACGCCGAACCCGCTCGCTGACCAGCCGGTCGGCGATACGATCGGCCCATGTCCCGGTGGCTGATCGCGACGATGACGTCGATCCTCTTCATCGCGCTCGTGATCGCCGTCACGGGCTTCGAAGCCCTGCTCGCCGACGTCGAGGTCATCTCGCAGCCCGACGCCACCCCGTACCTCGGGCCCGCGATGGTGGTCGGCGGCGCGGTGGTCGTCTTCCTGGCGACCGCGGCGGGTGTCCGCGACGGCAACCCCGGGGTGACCGCCCTCGTCGCGGCGGCGACCGTCTACCTGGTCATGCTCGGCGTCGGAGCCGTGGGCTACGCACTCGTCCGCTCGGACGCGACCGAGCTCCTCGTCTTCCCCGCGGGATACGCCCTCGGCCCGTTCGTGGTCGGTTCCGTCGTGGTGGCGCTCCTGTCGGTGCTCGGCGGGATCGCGACGGCTCGCCACCAGGCGCGGACCGCGGGCGGCTCGGTCGCGACCGACGGGACGCACGCGACCAGCGGTGCGGACGGGTCGGGCGGGCTCTCCGGGCACAACCGGACGAACGCGGGCGAGGGACCCGCCGAGCGGTAGTCTTCGGACAGCACGACGCACACCAAACGGGGGAACGATGAGCGACCAGCACGCGCAGGATCCGGACCAGCAGGGCGGCTGGGGTGCCGTCCCGCCGGTGGCATCGATCCGTGGCACCGACGGCACGTCCGCCGCAGCCGGCCAGACGGTCGGCCCTGGTCCTGCGGTCGGTCCCGGCGCCGGCTTCGCCGGAGCGCCCGGCGCCGGCTTCGCCGGAGCGCCCGGCGCCGGCTTCGCCGGAGCGCCCGGGCCGGTGCCGCAGCGTCCCCGCCGGAAGCTCCGCCGCGGGCCGCTCATCGGGATCATCTCGGGTGGCACCGCCGTCGTCCTGCTGCTCGTCGCCGGGGTCGTCGGGTACTCGGTCGGTTCCGCCTCGCACTCGGCCGACCGCCCCGTGCGGGCGTTCCTCGACGACCTGACGGCCGGACGCGTGGCCGACGCCCTCGACGACGCGGGCATCGAACGTGGGAAGTCCGACGTGCTGCTCGGTGACGCCGCCTACGCGAAGGCATCGGACAAGGTCACCGGGTACCGCGTCGCCGCGACGCGGACGGACGGCGACACCGCGACCGTCCGGGCGTACCTGCGCCAGGGTGGCCAGGACGTCGCCGCGACCTTCACGCTCGACAAGACCGGGACCGACTGGGGTGTGTTCCCGGTCTGGGAGCTCCAGGCCCCCGAGCTCGGCTCGGTCGACGTCGCCGTGCGCGGACCGTCCGGTGCGTCGGTCACGGTCGCAGGCCGGAACGTGCGGACCGCGAAGGACGGCACGGTGAGCCTCCGCGCGCTGCCCGGTACCTACGACGTCGCCTTCGACGGCGGCAAGTGGACCACGGCACGTGGTGGATCGGCGGACGTCAGCGGGTTCGGCCGGACGACGTCGACCCCGGTGCAGATGACGACCACCCTCACGACCGCGGGGCAGCAGGCCGCCAAGCGAGCGGTGGACGACTGGGTGGACGGCTGCATCGCCTCCACCGACGCCGCGCCGGCCGGCTGCAGCTTCTACGCGTACGGCCAGAACCCCGCGTACACCTACACGAACCAGAAGTGGACGCTCGAGACGCGGCCGACGGTCCGGGTCGGCAGCTGGACGACGAACGGCTGGTTGATCACGACGACCACGTTCGGGCGGGCGAAGTACACGGCGGACATCTCGGGTGCCGCCGGCACCGGAACGGCGTCCGCGGGGCCGCTCAACGTCAACGCGAGCGGGTACGTCACCGGCTTCTCGAGCGACGGTGCGACGTTCCGCTCGGCGGTGGGCAACGGCTCGTCCGACACCGGCTCATGACGGTGTCGGTTCCCGGGGTGACCCGGATTGATTTCGTCCCGTTCCGCGGGTAGTCTCTACCGGGTGTGCGCCCTCGGGCGCGCCCGAAAAGTCCGGCGAGCGGGATCGCCCAGCCGGACCACTCCGTCCCCCACTCGAACACCCGCCGTCCGGCGGTGATCAGCGTGGGACGAGGAAGCCGGCGGAACGCGCCGGCCAGAGAGCACGAGCGAAGAACCAGGAGAACAGTTGCCTACTATTCAGCAGCTGGTTCGCAAGGGTCGTACGCCGAAGGTCACCAAGACCAAGGCGCCCGCCCTGAAGGCGAACCCCCAGCAGCGTGGTGTGTGCACCCGCGTCTACACCACCACCCCCAAGAAGCCGAACTCGGCACTGCGCAAGGTCGCTCGTGTCAAGCTCTCGAACGGCACCGAGGTCACGGCCTACATCCCCGGTGAGGGCCACAACCTCCAGGAGCACTCGATGGTGCTCGTCCGCGGCGGTCGTGTGAAGGACCTCCCGGGTGTGCGGTACAAGATCATCCGTGGCGCCCTGGACACCCAGGCAGTCAAGAACCGTAAGCAGGCTCGCAGCCGCTACGGTGCGAAGAAGGGTTGAGTTAGATGCCTCGTAAGGGTCCCGCTCCCAAGCGTCCCGTCGTCGCCGACCCGGTCTACGGTGCGCCGATCGTCAGCCAGCTCGTCAACAAGATCCTGCTCGACGGCAAGAAGGGCCTCGCTGAGCGCATCGTCTACGGTGCACTCGAGGGCGTTTCCGCCAAGAACCAGCAGGACGCCGTCGTGACGCTGAAGAAGGCGCTCGACAACGTCCGTCCGACCCTCGAGGTCCGCAGCCGCCGTGTCGGTGGCTCGACCTACCAGGTCCCGGTCGAGGTCAAGCCGCACCGCGCGAACACCCTCGCGCTCCGTTGGCTCACCTCGTACGCCAAGGCCCGTCGCGAGAAGACGATGACCGAGCGTCTCATGAACGAGATCCTCGACGCGTCCAACGGCCTCGGTGCCGCGGTCAAGCGCCGCGAGGACACGCACAAGATGGCCGAGTCGAACAAGGCCTTCGCCCACTACCGCTGGTAGTCCCGGCACCGTCCGGGCGCCGGTGGTCAAGAACCCCGGCGCCCGGACGGCCGCCAACCTCTCCTACAACTCTTCCGGAGGAACCCTGTGGCACAGGACGTGCTCACCGACCTGAACAAGGTCCGCAACATCGGCATCATGGCGCACATCGATGCCGGCAAGACCACGACGACCGAGCGCATCCTGTTCTACACGGGCATCACGCACAAGATCGGTGAGGTCCACGACGGCGCTGCCACGATGGACTGGATGGCGCAGGAGCAGGAGCGCGGCATCACGATCACGTCGGCCGCGACGACCTGCTTCTGGGACAACAACCAGATCAACATCATCGACACCCCCGGTCACGTGGACTTCACGGTCGAGGTGGAGCGTTCGCTCCGCGTCCTCGACGGTGCCGTCGCCGTGTTCGACGGGAAAGAGGGCGTCGAGCCCCAGTCCGAGACCGTCTGGCGTCAGGCCGACAAGTACGAAGTCCCGCGCATCTGCTTCGTCAACAAGATGGACAAGCTGGGCGCCGACTTCTACTACACCGTCGACACCATCGTGAACCGCCTCGGCGCGGAGCCCCTCGTGCTCCAGCTGCCGATCGGTTCCGAGAGCTCGTTCGAAGGCGTCGTCGACCTCGTCCAGATGCGTGCACTCACCTGGCGCGGCGACGCCAAGGGTGACGTCGCGATGGGCGCGAAGTACGAGATCGAAGAGATCCCGGCCGACCTGCAGGACCGTGCCGCCGAGTACCGCGAGAAGCTCATCGAGCGCGTGGCCGAGGCGGACGACGTCCTCATGGAGCGCTACCTCGAGGGCGACACCGACTTCTCGGTCGCCGAGATCAAGGCAGCGATCCGTGCCCTCACGGTGAGCAGCACGCTCTACCCGGTCCTCTGCGGTTCCGCGTTCAAGAACCGTGGTGTCCAGCCGATGCTCGACGCCGTCATCGACTACCTCCCGTCCCCGCTCGACGTGCCGCCGATGATCGGCCACGACGTCAAGGACGAGGAGAAGGAGATCATCCGCAAGCCCGACGCGACCGAGCCGTTCTCGGCGCTCGCGTTCAAGGTCGCGGTGCACCCCTTCTTCGGTCGTCTGACCTACGTGCGCGTCTACTCCGGCTCGATCGAGTCCGGTGCCCAGGTCATCAACTCGACCAAGGGCAAGAAGGAGCGCATCGGCAAGATCTTCCAGATGCACTCCAACAAGGAGAACCCGGTCGCCAACGTGACCGCTGGCCACATCTACGCGGTCATCGGCCTCAAGGACACCACCACCGGTGACACCCTGTGCGACCCGACCAACCAGGTCGTCCTCGAGTCGATGACGTTCCCGGAGCCGGTCATCGAGGTCGCCATCGAGCCGAACACGAAGGCTGACCAGGAGAAGCTCTCCACGGCCATCCAGAAGCTCGCCGAAGAGGACCCGACGTTCCGCGTCGAGCTCAACGCCGAGACCGGTCAGACGACGATCAAGGGCATGGGCGAGCTCCACCTCGACATCCTCGTCGACCGCATGAAGCGCGAGTTCCACGTCGAGGCGAGCGTCGGCAAGCCCCAGGTGGCCTACCGCGAGACGCTCACCAAGATCGTCGAGCGCTACGACTACACCCACAAGAAGCAGACCGGTGGCTCCGGTCAGTTCGCGAAGGTGCAGATCGCGCTCGAGCCGATGGAGGTCACGAGCGAGAAGGTCTACGAGTTCGTCAACGCGACCTCCGGTGGCCGTGTCCCGCGTGAGTACATCCCGTCGGTCGACGCCGGTATCCAGGACGCCATGCAGGTCGGCATCCTCGCGGGCTACCCGACCGTCGGCGTGAAGGCCATCCTCAAGGACGGCGCGGCGCACGACGTCGACTCGTCCGAGATGGCGTTCAAGATCGCCGGCTCGATCGCCTACAAGGAAGCGGCTCGCAAGGCCGGTCCGGCGATCCTCGAGCCGATCATGGCCGTCGAGGTCCGTACTCCTGAGGAGTACATGGGCGACGTCATCGGTGACCTGAACTCCCGTCGTGGCCAGATCGCCTCGATGGAGGACGCCTCGGGCGTCAAGGTGGTCCGCGCGAGCGTGCCGCTGTCCGAGATGTTCGGCTACGTCGGCGACCTGCGGTCGAAGACCTCTGGTCGTGCGGTCTACTCGATGACCTTCGAGACCTACAGCCAGGTCCCGGCCAAGGTCGCCGAGGAGATCATCGCGAAGAACGCGGGGGAGTAGCGCTCAGCGCTTCTCCACAGGCGGGGGCGCCCGGCGACGGGCCCCTCGCCACCAAGTAAAGTACAGACACACACCGCGCACCAACGGTCCCGAGCCCATCCAGGGCCGGCCGGGGGTGACGCTTCCGAGTCCTGAGGAGGACCCACAGTGGCCAAGGCCAAGTTCGAGCGCACCAAGCCGCACGTCAACATCGGAACCATCGGTCACGTCGACCACGGCAAGACCACGCTCACGGCGGCGATCACCAAGGTTCTGCACGACCAGTACCCGGACCTCAACGAGGCCCGCGACTTCGCGCAGATCGACAACGCTCCCGAGGAGCGCCAGCGCGGCATCACGATCAACATCTCGCACGTCGAGTACCAGACCGAGAAGCGTCACTACGCGCACGTCGACGCCCCCGGTCACGCCGACTACGTGAAGAACATGATCACGGGTGCGGCACAGATGGACGGCGCGATCCTCGTGGTCGCCGCCACCGACGGCCCGATGCCCCAGACGCGTGAGCACGTCCTGCTCGCCCGCCAGGTCGGCGTCCCCTACATCGTCGTCGCACTGAACAAGTCCGACATGGTGGACGACGAGGAGATCCTGGAGCTCGTCGAGCTCGAGGTCCGCGAGCTCCTCGGCTCGCAGCAGTTCGACGAGGACGCCCCCGTCGTGCAGGTCTCGGCGCTCAAGGCGCTCGAGGGCGACGAGAAGTGGGTCAAGTCGGTCCAGGACCTCATGGCCCAGGTCGACGAGCACGTGCCGGACCCGGTGCGCGCCACCGACCAGCCGTTCCTGATGCCGATCGAGGACGTCTTCACGATCACCGGTCGTGGCACCGTCGTCACCGGTCGCGTCGAGCGTGGCACGCTCAACCTGAACGCCGAGGTCGAGATCGTCGGCATCCGCGCGACGCAGAAGACCACGGTCACGGGCATCGAGATGTTCCGCAAGCTGCTCGACTCCGCGGTCGCCGGTGACAACACCGGTCTGCTCATCCGTGGCCTCAAGCGCGAGGACGTGGAGCGCGGCCAGGTCGTCGTGAAGCCGGGTTCGGTCACGCCGCACACCGAGTTCCAGGCGAACGCGTACATCCTGACCAAGGACGAGGGTGGGCGTCACAACCCGTTCTACGCGAACTACCGCCCGCAGTTCTACTTCCGCACCACGGACGTCACCGGCGTCATCACGCTGCCCGAGGGCACCGAGATGGTCATGCCCGGTGACACCGTCGCCATGACGGTCGAGCTGATCCAGCCGATCGCCATGGAAGAGGGCCTCCGCTTCGCCATCCGTGAGGGTGGTCGTACGGTCGGCGCCGGTACGGTCGAGAAGATCATCAAGTAACTCCGGTTCCTTGCGACAGCGGGGTCGGGCCTTCGGGTCCGGCCCCGCTTCGTCGTACCCGGCCACTGGCGCGCCGTACAGGGCGCCGGACAGGAGGCACGGGGCGGGGTCGGCCACGGGCCTCCTGTCCGCCCCGTGCCCCGTCACAGGCTTCACGGAGTTGGCTCGGGCACGTGACCCGCCTCCGCAGATCCGCGACCTCCGGTCGCGGCTACCACCGCGTCCGTTCCGGACGCGGTTTCTCGTTCCGTGACCCCGACGGCAAGACCGTGACCGATCCGGACGAGCGCCGTCGGCTCGAGGAGTTCGTGATCCCGCCGGCGTGGGACGACGTCTGGATCTCGCCGTACCCGAACGGCCACATCCTGGCCACGGGCACGGACGGTGCTGGCCGTCGCCAGTACATGTACCACCCGTCGTGGCGTGAACGGATGGACCGGATCAAGTACGACCGCGCGCTCGCGCTGGCGGAGTCGTTGCCGGTCGCCCGTCGCGGTGTCACACAGGACCTCCGCCGGCCGGAACCGGACCGCCGGCGCGCGCTGGCCGCAGCCTTCCGGATGCTCGATCAGGGGTCGCTCCGGGTCGGGTCCGAGCGGTACGCCACCGAGCACGGCAGCCGCGGGCTGTCCACGCTGCTCTGCGCGCACGCCCACGTGTCCGGCGACGACATCGAACTCGACTTCCCCGGCAAGAGCGGGCAGGAGTGGTCGTCGTCGATCCACGACCACGACCTGGCGCGGGTCATCGTCGGCATGAAGCGTCGCGGACCCAATGCGCGTCTGCTGTCGTTCCGCGAGCGCCGTGGGGCGGAGTGGGAGCCGCTCTCCGCCGAGGACATCAACGCCTACGTGAAGGAACGTGCCGGCGACGAGTTCACCGCGAAGGACTTCCGGACCCTGCACGGGACGGTCGCGGCCGCGGTCGACCTGGCGAAGACCGGGCCGCAGTCATCCCAGGCCAAGCGGAAGAAGGCCGTGTCGCACGCGGTGAAGGCCGCGAGCGACGAGCTCGGCAACACCCCGACGGTGTGCCGACAGAGCTACATCGACCCCCGTCTGCTCGATGCGTACGACCACGGGGAGACCATCGATCCGGACCGCCTGGCGTCCGCCGAGGCCGAGGTCCGGGCACTGCTCTACCGACAATGACCCGGGGGCCGTCCGGATGACGTAGCGTTGGTCGACGTGCCGGACCACCCCACACGGCACGGAAGGACCCACAACAGTCGTGACCGACGAGTGCATCCACGGTTTCCCCACCGAGCTCTGCGACATCTGCGCACCCCGGCAGCGCGAGGCGTCGGAGATCCCAGCCACCCCGGCACCACGCCGGACCCGCATCACCACCAACCTGCGCGTCGACCCGCCGGCCTCCGGGCCGAACACGTCGCTCCGGTCGCCGACGTCGCTCCGTTCGTCGTCCGCCGACCTGCCCGAGGCACGTGAGTTCGCAGCGCTCCGTGCCCACCACGTCACCCACATCGACAACCTCGACGGCATCGTCGGCGCCGGCGCGATCCTGGCGGCCGACCAGGCCGAGCCTGTCGTGGACGTCAGCTCCGCCGACACCCGTGCCGCACGTGCCGAGGCCGAGGCACCGGACGGTTCCTCGATCGCCGGGCACGTGCCGTTCACGCTGTCGCCCGACGCGACGCGGTGGGACGAGCTCCGCACGGGCGCCGAGGGTGAACGCTGGTCCGATGCCGCCCGTCGCACCCGCGCGATCGACTACGTGGTGCTCGTCGTGCCGGTCTCGGCGTTCGGCGCCTCGGTGATCGTCGCGGACCAGGACGCCGACGCCGACGACGTCCGGTTCGCCGTCGGCCCCGACGCCGGCACGAACCTGATCCGTCGCACCGACTTCACGGACCCGGAGATGCACGGCCTCGAGCTGCTCGCCGGTCCGAGCGTGCCGTTCACCTCGGTGGCCGTGATCGGTGTGCCGAACGACAAGGCCCGGCAGACCGTCCGCGCCGTGCTCGCCGACCACGGCGGACACGCTCCCCGCGTGGCCGTCTTCCCGCCGTGGTTCGTGCCCCCGGTGACCGCCGAGTGACGGTCTCCTGACCCGTGTCGACGCACCCTCCGGACCACGTCCGGAGGGTGCGTTGCGTTGCGGGGCCGAGCCGGGCCTCCAGACCGTCCGATCCCCGTGGATCCGGGCAAGCGAGCCGGCGGGACACGCCCGGCAATTCGCGACACGCCCGGGTTGCACGTGGGCCGGGGCTATGCGAGACTTGTCCGGTTCCGAATTCCCCGTGGGTGTACGCCCACAGGATCACTGCTCTGGCAGTGCACAACCCCCTTGTTCAGCAGGGCTGGGTTGGGCCGCAGGCAGCAGAACACGACTCCCCGAGATGTGACGGACGCGGTGCACCACTGCTGCGCCCGGAGCACGAGGCAGTCGATTGCCCACGCTGGACGGCCACGGTCGCCCGCGAGGTTGACAGGTGAACAGCGGTCATCCCCAGTGGATGCGGCCGGTTGGTTCAGGAAAACAGCACGGTCTGCAGGAATGCGGAACCGAGCGGCGTCAGGCGGCCAGAGGGTGCGCGGCGCAGAGAGGACAAGAGACACATGGCGGGACAGAAGATCCGCATCCGGCTCAAGTCGTATGACCACGAGGTCATCGACACGTCGGCCCGGAAGATCGTCGACACGGTGACCCGTGCCGGTGCAACCGTGGTCGGCCCGGTGCCGCTCCCCACCGAGAAGAACGTGATCGCAGTGATCCGTTCCCCTCACAAGTACAAGGACTCGCGCGAGCACTTCGAGAAGCGCACGCACAAGCGGGTCATCGACATCGTCGACCCGACGCCGAAGGCCGTGGACTCGCTCATGCGACTCGACCTGCCGGCCGACGTCAACATCGAGATCAAGCTGTAAGGGGGCTGACCAATGGCGAACTCAACCAAGACCGTCAAGGGCCTCCTCGGCAAGAAGCTCGGGATGACCCAGGTGTGGGACGAGAACAACAAGTTCATCCCCGTCACCGTGATCGAGGTCGGCCCGAACGTGGTCACCCAGATCCGCAACGCTGAGCGCGACGGCTACGAGGCGATCCAGATCGCCGCCGGTGCCATCGACCCGCGCAAGGTCAACAAGCCGGCCGCCGGCCACTTCGAGGCCGCTGGCGTGACCCCGCGTCGCACCCTCACCGAGATCCGTACCAACGACTCCGCTGAGTACACGCTCGGCCAGGAGCTCACCGTGGACAGCACGTTCACGGCGGGCCAGAAGGTCGACGTCGTCGGTACCTCCAAGGGCAAGGGCTTCGCCGGTGTCATGAAGCGCCACGGCTTCCACGGCGTCGGCGCCTCGCACGGTGCGCACCGCAACCACCGCAAGCCCGGCTCGATCGGTGCTTCCTCGACCCCGTCGCGTGTCTTCAAGGGCATGCGCATGGCCGGTCGTATGGGTGGCGACCGCGTGACCGTCCTCAACCTCACGGTGCACGCCGTCGACGCCGAGAAGGGTCTGCTGCTCGTCAAGGGCGCCGTCCCCGGTGCTCGTGGCCGCTCCGTCTTCGTCCGCACCGCCGTGAAGGGTAAGTGATCATGGCCACCACGACCGCAACCACGATCGACGTCCTCGACGCATCGGGTGCCAAGTCCGGCACCGTCGAGCTCCCCGCAGCTCTCTTCGACGTCGAGACCAACGTCCCGCTGATCCACCAGGTCGTCACCGCGCAGCTCGCAGCCGCGCGTCAGGGCACCCACAAGACCAAGAACCGCGGCGAAGTCCGCGGTGCCGGTCGCAAGCCGTTCAAGCAGAAGGGCACCGGCCGCGCCCGTCAGGGTTCCGTCCGTGCTCCGGAGCACACCGGCGGTGGCGTCGTCCACGGACCGACCCCGCGTGACTACTCGCAGCGCACCCCGAAGAAGATGATCGCCGCTGCTCTGCTCGGCTCGCTCTCGGACCGCGCCCGCGGTGGCCGCATCTCCGCTGTGGAGGGCTTCGTCGCGGCTGAACTGCCGTCGACCAAGACCGCCCGCACGCTCCTCGAGAAGGTCGCGCCCGTCAAGAACGTGCTCGTCGTGCTCGAGACGGACGACGAGCTGACGCTCAAGTCGATCCGCAACCTGTCGAACGTCCACGCGCTCTCGTACGGCCAGCTCAACGCCTACGACGTGCTGCGTTCGGACGCCGTCGTCTTCAGCAAGAGCGCCCTCGACGCCTTCATCGCGTCGAAGACCGCGAAGGAGATCACCGCATGAGCGGCTTCAACAAGGACCCGCGCGACGTCGTCATCTCGCCGGTCGTCTCGGAGAAGAGCTACGCGCTCATCGACCAGGGCAAGTACACGTTCATCGTGGACCCCCGCTCGAACAAGACCGAGATCAAGCTCGCCATCGAGAAGATCTTCAACGTCAAGGTCGCGAGCATCAACACGCTGAACCGCCCGGGCAAGACCCGTCGCACCAAGTTCGGTCTCGGCAAGCGCAAGGACACCAAGCGCGCCATCGTGACGCTCAAGTCCGGTTCGATCGACATCTTCACGGCTGTCGGCTGAGGACCAGAGGGATAAATCATGGCTATTCGTAACTACAAGCCGACGACCCCCGGTCGTCGCGGCTCGTCGGTCGCCGACTTCGCTGAGATCACCCGTTCGACTCCGGAGAAGTCACTGCTTCGTCCGCTGCCGAAGACCGGTGGTCGCAACAGCTCCGGCCGTATCACCACGCGTCACATCGGTGGTGGCCACAAGCGCCAGTACCGCGTGATCGACTTCCGTCGCTCTGACAAGGACGGCGTCGACGCCAAGGTCGCTCACATCGAGTACGACCCCAACCGCACTGCGCGCATCGCGCTCCTGCACTACGTGGACGGCACGAAGCGGTACATCATCGCGCCGAACAAGCTGAAGCAGGGCGACGTCGTCGAGCAGGGCCCCGGCGCGGACATCAAGCCCGGCAACAACCTGCCGCTGCGCAACATCCCCGTGGGTACCGTCGTGCACGCCATCGAGCTCCGCCCCGGTGGCGGCGCCAAGATGGCCCGCTCCGCCGGCGCCTCGGTGCGTCTCGTCGCCAAGGACGGCCCCTACGCGCAGCTCCGTCTGCCGTCGGGCGAGGTCCGCAACGTCGACGCACGCTGCCGCGCCACGATCGGCGAGGTCGGCAACGCCGAGCAGTCGAACATCAACTGGGGCAAGGCCGGCCGCATGCGCTGGAAGGGCGTCCGCCCGACCGTTCGTGGTGTCGCCATGAACCCGGTCGACCACCCGCACGGTGGTGGTGAGGGCAAGACGTCCGGTGGTCGTCACCCGGTCAGCCCCTGGGGCCAGTCCGAGGGCCGTACGCGCAAGCCGAACAAGCCGAGCGACAAGCTCATCGTCCGTCGCCGTAACGCCGGCAAGAAGCGCAAGTAGGAGTTCAGAAGATGCCACGCAGTCTGAAGAAGGGCCCCTTCGTCGACGAGCACCTGCTCCGCAAGGTCGTCACGCAGAACGAGGCCAACACCAAGAACGTGATCCGTACGTGGTCGCGTCGGTCGATGATCGTCCCGAACATGCTCGGGCACACGATCGCCGTCCACGACGGCCGCAAGCACATCCCGGTGTTCGTCACCGAGTCGATGGTCGGTCACAAGCTCGGCGAGTTCGCGCCGACCCGCACCTTCCGTGGTCACGTGAAGGACGACAAGAAGGGCCGTCGCCGCTGAGGCGGCGACGCAGAGGAGGAACGAAATGGTGGAGTCGATCGCACGCGTGCGACACATCCGCGTCACGCCTCAGAAGGCCCGTCGCGTCATCGAGCTGATCCGCGGCAAGCAGGCCCACGAGGCCCTCGCCATCCTGAAGTTCGCCCCCCAGGGCGCTTCGGAGCCCGTGTACAAGCTGGTCGCCTCGGCGATCGCGAACGCACGGGTCAAGGCGGACTCGACGAACAGCTTCCTCGACGAGCGCGACCTCTACGTGAGCCGCGTCTTCGTCGACGAGGGCACGACCCTGAAGCGGTTCCAGCCGCGCGCCCAGGGCCGCGCCTTCCGCATCAACAAGCGCACCAGCCACATCACGGTCGTCCTCGCGACGCCGGACGAGGTCGAGGCTGCCGCGACGAGCAAGAAGGCGAGCAACTAATGGGCCAGAAGGTCAACCCGTACGGTTTCCGTCTCGGGATCACGACGGACCACGTCTCGCACTGGTTCACCGACAGCAAGAAGGCCGGTCAGCGCTACGCCGACTACGTGGCCGAGGACATCAAGGTGCGCGAGTACCTGAAGAAGACCCTCGACCGCGCCGGTGTCGCACGCATCGAGCTCGAGCGCACCCGTGACCGTGTCCGCGTGGACATCCACACGGCTCGTCCGGGCATCGTCATCGGCCGCCGCGGCGCCGAGGCGGAGCGCGTTCGCGGTGAGCTCGAGAAGCTCACCAAGAAGCAGATCCAGCTGAACATCCTCGAGGTCAAGAACCCCGAGACCGAGGCCCAGCTCGTCGCGCAGGGCATCGCCGAGCAGCTCTCCGCTCGTGTCGCGTTCCGTCGTGCCATGCGCAAGGGCCTGCAGGGTGCACAGCGCGCCGGCGCCAAGGGTGTCCGCATCCAGGTGTCGGGGCGTCTCGGCGGCGCCGAGATGTCGCGTTCGGAGTTCTACCGCGAAGGCCGTGTGCCGCTGCACACGCTCCGCGCGAACATCGACTACGGCTTCTACGAGGCCCGGACCACGTTCGGCCGCATCGGCGTGAAGGTCTGGATCTACAAGGGCGACATCACGAACAAGGAGCTCGCTCGCGAGCAGGCGAACCAGCGTTCGTCGCGCCCCGAGCGTCGTGGCGGCCCGCGCGGTGAGCGTGGAGACCGTGGCGGCGACCGTCGTGGCGGCGACCGCGGTGACCGTCGCCCGCAGCAGGCCCCGCAGGACGCGCCGGCCGGCGCAGGAGTTGAGGCGTAACCATGCTTATTCCCCGTCGAGTCAAGCACCGCAAGCAGCACCACCCGAAGCGTTCGGGTCAGGCAACCGGTGGTACCAAGGTCAGCTTCGGCGACTACGGCATCCAGGCCCTCACCCCGGCGTACGTGACCAACCGTCAGATCGAGTCCGCTCGTATCGCCATGACGCGTCACATCAAGCGTGGTGGCAAGGTCTGGATCAACATCTACCCGGACCGTCCGCTGACCAAGAAGCCCGCCGAGACCCGCATGGGTTCCGGTAAGGGCTCGCCCGAGTGGTGGGTCGCGAACGTGAAGCCGGGCCGGGTGCTCTTCGAGCTCTCCGGCGTCAGCGAGGAGATCGCCCGCGAGGCGTTGACTCGTGCAATCCACAAGCTGCCCCTCAAGGCACGCATCATCAAGCGCGAGGAGGGCGACGCATAATGGCGATCGGTTCCAAGGAGCTCCGTCCGACGGAGCTCGACACGTTCGAGAACGAGCGTCTCGCTGACGAGCTGAAGAAGGCCAAGGAGGAGCTCTTCAACCTCCGCTTCCAGTCGGCCACCGGCCAGCTGGAGAGCCACGGTCGTCTCCGTGCCGTCAAGCGCGACATCGCCCGCATCTACACCGTCCTCCGCGAGCGCGAGCTCGGCATCCGTGCCACTCCCGCGCCCGTCGAGACCGCCCCCAAGGCCAAGAAGACGACGAAGAAGGCTGACAAGCCGGCCGAGTCGACCGAGGCCGAGACCGCCGAGGAGAAGTAATGGCGAACGAAGAGAAGAACTCCGCCGCCCTCACTCGCGGCTACCGCAAGACGCGTCGCGGCTACGTGACGAGCGACAAGATGGACAAGACCATCGTGGTCGAGGTCGAGGACCGCGTGAAGCACGCGCTCTACGGCAAGATCATCCGTCGTACGTCCAAGGTGAAGGCCCACGACGAGCTCGGCACCGCTGGTGTCGGCGACCTCGTCGTGATCAGCGAGACCCGTCCCCTCAGCGCGTCCAAGCGCTGGCGCCTGGTCGAGATCCTCGAGAAGGCCAAGTAGGCCTCGGCCTGCTTCGGAATAGGAGACAGCAGTGATTCAGCAGGAATCCCGCCTGAAGGTCGCCGACAACACGGGTGCCAAGGAGATCTTGACCATCCGCGTGCTCGGTGGCTCGGGTCGTCGCTACGCCGGCCTCGGTGACGTCATCGTCGCCACGGTGAAGGACGCCATCCCCGGCGGCAACGTGAAGAAGGGTGACGTCGTCAAGGCCGTCATCGTTCGCACCAAGAAGGAGACCCGTCGTCAGGACGGCTCCTACATCAAGTTCGACGAGAACGCGGCAGTGATCCTCAAGGCCGACGGCGACCCGCGCGGTACGCGCATCTTCGGTCCGGTCGGTCGCGAGCTCCGTGACAAGAAGTTCATGAAGATCATCTCGCTCGCGCCGGAGGTGCTGTAAGCCATGGCGAACATCAAGAAGGGTGACCTCGTCCAGGTCATCACGGGCGCGACGCAGGAGCGTGGCGGCGACCGTGGCAAGCAGGGCAAGGTCATCGAGGTCCTCAAGGACAAGAACCGCGTCGTCGTCGAGGGCGTGAACTTCGTCACGAAGCACGTCCGCGTCGGCCAGACGCAGCGTGGTTCGAAGACCGGTGGCATCGAGCAGCACGAAGCCTCGATCCACGTCTCGAACGTCGCGCTCGTCGACCCGAAGACGAAGAAGCCGACGCGTGTCGGTTTCCGCACCGAAGAGGTGGAGAAGGACGGCGTCAAGAAGACCGTCCGTGTCCGCTACGCGAAGAAGTCTGGTGAGAAGCTCTGATGACTGACACGACTGCTGCGCCCGCTGGCAAGATCCAGCCGCGCCTCAAGCAGAAGTACCTGGCCGAGATCAAGACGGCCCTCACCGAGCAGTTCGGTTACGCGAACGTCAACCAGGTCCCCGGCCTGGTCAAGGTCGTCGTGAACACCGGTGTCGGTGAGGCAGCTCGCGACTCGAAGATCATCGAGGGGGCCATCAAGGACCTCACGGCGATCACGGGTCAGAAGCCCCAGGTGAACATCGCCCGCAAGTCCATCGCACAGTTCAAGCTGCGCGAGGGTCAGGCCATCGGCGCGCACGTCACCCTCCGTGGTGACCGCGCGTGGGAGTTCCTCGACCGCCTGGTCACGCTCGCACTGCCCCGCATCCGCGACTTCCGCGGTCTCAGCGACAAGCAGTTCGACGGCAACGGCAACTACACGTTCGGTCTCACGGAGCAGTCCGTGTTCCACGAGATCGACCAGGACCGCATCGACCGCGTCCGCGGCTTCGACATCACTGTCGTGACCACCGCGAAGACGGACGACGAGGGACGCGCGCTGCTCCGGCAGCTCGGCTTCCCGTTCCGCTCCAACGAGCAGACGGTCTAAGCTACTTCGAGCAGTGCGGGCCGGAGGATTCACGTCCTCCGGCCCGCACGCACGAACACACCGATCTCGGGGAACCGCCCCGGGATCACTCGATCGCTCAGGTCGGCATTCGTGGAACGGGTGTCGAAACCAGGCGAGAAATGGACGAACATCATGACGATGACCGATCCGGTCGCAGACATGCTGACCAGATTGCGGAACGCGAACTCCGCGCACCACGACGCAGTCGCGCTCCCGAGCTCCAAGCTCAAGAAGAACATCGCCGACATCCTCAAGCGTGAGGGCTACATCAGCGAGTGGAAGGTGGAGGACGCCCGAGTCGGGCAGACCCTCACCATCGACCTGAAGTACGGCCCCGAGCGCGAGCGTTCGATCGCCGGCATCAAGCGCGTCTCGAAGCCGGGCCTCCGGGTCTACGCGAAGTCGACGGAGATCCCCCAGGTCCTCGGTGGCCTCGGTGTGGCGATCCTCTCGACCTCCTCCGGCCTCCTGACCGACCGCGAAGCCGAGCAGAAGGGCGTGGGTGGGGAAGTCCTCGCCTACGTGTGGTGATCGACAATGTCACGAATCGGACGTCTCCCCATCGACATCCCCGCCGGCGTCACCGTCTCCGTTGACGGTCAGAACGTGGCGGTCAAGGGCCCGAAGGGCGAGCTCGCGCTCGTCATCGCGGAGCCCATCCAGGCCAAGGTCGAGGAGAACCAGGTCCTCGTCACCCGTCCGGACGACGAGCGCGAGTCGCGTTCGCTCCACGGACTGACCCGGACCCTCATCGCCAACAACATCATCGGCGTGACCCAGGGCTACACCAAGGGCCTCGAGGTCGTCGGCACCGGTTACCGTGTCGCGGCCAAGGGCTCGAACCTCGAGTTCGCGCTCGGGTACTCCCACTCGATCACGGTCGAGCCGCCGGCGGGCATCAGCTTCGCGGTGGAGGGCAACAACAAGGTCACCGTCGCCGGTATCGACAAGCAGGCTGTCGGCGAGGTCGCCGCGAACATCCGGAAGCTCCGGAAGCCCGAGCCCTACAAGGGCAAGGGTGTCCGTTACGCCGGCGAGAACGTGCGCCGCAAGGCCGGAAAGTCAGGTAAGTGATCATGGGACTCCTCAAGACACGAGGCAAGAGCAAGGCGGCCGCCAAGGCGCGTCGTCACAACCGTCTCCGCAAGAAGATCACCGGCACCGAGGCTCGTCCCCGTCTCGCCGTCACCCGCTCGTCGCGTCACGTGTTCGTGCAGGTCATCGACGACGCGAAGGGTCACACCCTCGCCAGCGCCTCGACGATGGAGGCAGACCTCCGCTCGTTCGACGGCGACAAGACCGCCAAGGCCCGTCGCGTCGGTGAGCTCCTCGCCGAGCGCGCGAAGTCGGCTGGCGTCGAGGCCGTGGTCTTCGACCGCGGTGGCAGCAAGTACGCCGGTCGCGTCGCCGCGATCGCCGATGGTGCCCGTGAAGGAGGGCTGAACCTGTGAGCGACAACGCGAACACCAACGAAGACGCCAAGACCGAGGCCGTCGAGGCCACGGAGACCGAGGCAGTCGAGACCACGGAGGCCACCGAGGCGAGCACGGAGGCCACGGCCACCGGTGCGACCGCCGAGGCACCTGCCGAGGGCGCCAAGACCGGCAAGGAGGCGGAGGCACCTGCCGTCGCCGAGCGTCCGGTCGAGACCGCCGCGGGTTCCGCGTCCAACAACCGCGACTCCGCTGACAACCGTGGCCGTCGTGGTGGCGGTCGTGACCGTCAGCAGGGCCGTGACCGCAACAACCGCGGTGGCGACAGCCAGTTCCTCGAGCGCGTGGTGACCATCAACCGCGTGTCGAAGGTCGTCAAGGGTGGTCGTCGCTTCAGCTTCACGGCGCTCGTCGTCGTCGGCGACGGCAACGGCCTCGTGGGCGTCGGCTACGGCAAGGCCAAGGAGGTCCCCACGGCGATCTCCAAGGGCGTCGAAGAGGCGAAGAAGAACTTCTTCCGCGTCCCCCGCGTCGGCAACACGATCCCGCACCCGGTGCAGGGTGAAGCCGCCGCTGGCGTCGTCCTCCTGCGTCCGGCAGGCCCCGGTACCGGTGTCATCGCCGGTGGTCCGGTCCGCGCCGTGCTCGAGTGCGCCGGCATCCACGACGTCCTGAGCAAGTCGCTCGGCTCGTCGAACACCATCAACATCGTGCACGCGACCGTCGAGGCTCTGAAGCAGCTCGAGGAGCCCCGCGCCGTCGCGAGCCGTCGTGGCCTCGACGTCGAGCGGGTCGTCCCGGCCCGTCTGCTCCAGGCCGAGGCCGCAGCCCTGCGTGCCGCGACCGAGAAGGCAGGTGCGTGATGGCGATGCTGAAGATCACGCAGATCAAGTCCGTTATCAGCGAGAAGCAGTACCAGCGCGACACCCTGCGCAGCCTGGGCCTCAAGCGCATCGGCCGTTCGGTCGAGCGTGAGGACAACTCCCAGAACCGCGGGTACATCGCGACGGTGGCGCACCTCGTGAAGGTCGAGGAGGTCGACGCATGAGCGACGAGAAGAACGAGCGCGTGCAGGTGCTGAAGCTGCACCACCTCCGTCCCGCAGAGGGCGCCAAGAAGGACCGCACCCGTGTGGGTCGCGGTGAGGGCTCGAAGGGCAAGACCGCTGGGCGTGGTACCAAGGGCACGAAGGCCCGTTACCAGGTCCGGGTCGGCTTCGAGGGTGGGCAGATGCCGCTGCACATGCGCACCCCGAAGCTCCGCGGGTTCAAGAACCCGTTCCGGGTCGAGTACCAGGTCGTGAACCTGGACAAGATCTCGGAGCTCTACCCCGATGGTGGCGACGTCACCGTTGCGGGCCTGGTCGCCAAGGGCGCCGTCCGCAAGAACGAGAAGGTCAAGGTTCTCGGTCAGGGTGACATCACCGTGAAGATCACGGTCGCGGTCGACAAGGTCTCGGCGTCCGCCGCCGAGAAGATCGTGGCTGCTGGCGGCACCGTCTCCCAGTAACCCCCGTCGGCGGCCCGTGCGTTTGCGCACGGGCCGCCGTTACGGTTTCCTTGACAGTGGCCGGCATCCGCCAGCCGGGTCGGCCCTGCCGACCGAAACCGGTCCGGCCGCGATCGACGGCCCCGGTCCCACAAGTTCGGAGTCATCGTGTTCAGAGCGGTCGCGCGCATCATGCGCACCCCTGATCTTCGCAAGAAGATCGGCTTCACCCTCGCGATCATCGCGCTGTTCCGTCTCGGGTCGTACATCCCGGCACCGTTCGTCGACTACACCGCTGTGCAGAGCTGTCTCGCCAGCGCGTCGTCCTCCGGCGGCCTCTACGACCTGATCAACCTCTTCTCCGGCGGCGCGCTGCTGAAGCTCTCGGTCTTCGCGCTCGGGATCATGCCGTACATCACGTCGTCGATCATCGTGCAGCTGCTGCGCGTGGTCATCCCGCACTTCGACACCCTCTACAAGGAGGGCCAGTCGGGCCAGGCGAAGCTGACGCAGTACACGCGGTACCTCACGATCGCGCTGGGCGTCCTGCAGTCCACGACCCTGATCACGGTCGCTCGTTCCGGCGCCCTGTTCGGCACCAACGCCTCCGCCTCCTGCACGTCGATCATCTCGAACGACAGCTGGTACGCCATCATGCTGATGGTCGTCACGCTGACCGCCGGCACCGGCATCATCATGTGGATGGGCGAGCTCGTCACCGAGCGCGGCATCGGCAACGGCATGTCGCTCCTGATCTTCACGTCGATCGCGGCGCAGTTCCCGTCGGCGCTCTGGGCGATCGAGCAGTCGCAGTCCTTCGAGCTCTTCCTGTTCGTGATCCTCGTCGGACTCGTGATCATGATGGCCGTCGTGTTCGTTGAGCAGTCACAGCGCCGGATCCCCGTGCAGTACGCCAAGCGCATGGTCGGGCGGCGGACGTACGGCGGCAACAACACGTACATCCCGATCAAGGTGAACATGGCCGGCGTCGTGCCCGTCATCTTCGCCTCGTCGCTGCTGTACCTGCCGGCCCTGGTCGCGCAGTTCAACCAGCCCTCCGACGGCTCCGAGCCGGCCGCGTGGGTGACCTGGGTCCAGAACAACCTGACCTCGGGTGACAACTGGTTCTACATGGTCCTGTACTTCCTGCTCATCGTCGGGTTCACGTACTTCTACGTGGCGATCACCTTCAACCCCGAAGAGGTCGCCGACAACATGAAGAAGTACGGCGGGTTCATCCCCGGAATCCGTGCCGGGCGTCCGACGGCCGAGTACCTCGACTACGTCCTCACCCGGGTGACGCTGCCCGGCTCGCTCTACCTCGGTCTCATCGCGCTCATCCCGCTGGCAGCACTGGCGCTGTTCGGCGCGAACCAGAACTTCCCGTTCGGTGGCGCGAGCATCCTCATCATCGTGGGTGTCGGTCTCGAGACCGTGAAGCAGATCGACTCCCAGCTGCAGCAGCGTCACTACGAAGGGCTTCTCCGTTGAGCGCACGTCTCATCATCGTCGGACCTCCCGGAGCCGGGAAGGGCACCCAGGCCGGCCGCATCGCCGAGTCCTTCGGGATCCCCGCCATCTCGACCGGGGACATCTTCCGCAAGAACGTGGCAGAGGGCACGCCCCTCGGCGTCCAGGCGAAGGCGATCATGGACGCCGGCGACTACGTGCCGGACTCGCTCACGAACGAGCTCGTCAAGTCCCGTCTGCAGGAGCCGGACGCCGAGAACGGGTTCCTGCTCGACGGCTACCCCCGGACTGTCGGCCAGGTCGAGTACCTCGACGCACTGCTCGCTGAGCAGGGCACCGGGATCGACGCCGTCGTGCAGCTCGTCGCGGACCAGGACGAGCTCGTCGGTCGCCTGCTGAAGCGTGCTGAGGACCAGGGCCGCAGCGACGACAACGAGGAGACGATCCGTCGTCGTCAGCAGGTCTACGCCGAGCAGACGGCGCCCATCGTGGCGGCGTACGGCGAGCGTGGCCTGGTGGTCGACGTCGACGGCCTCGGCGGCATCGACGAGGTCGGCGACCGGATCCAGACCGCACTGTCGGGTCGCGGGCTCGCCGCGGCCGTCTGACCAGCGTGGTGCGGTTCCGGAAGCCCTCGATCTACAAGACCCCGGACGAGCTCCGGGCGATGGTCCGCCCGGGGCTGCTGACGGCTGAGGCGCTGGACGCCGTCCGTGCAGCGATCCGTCCCGGCGTCACCACCGGTGCGCTCGACGTGATCGCGGAGCGCACGATCCGCGACGGCGGCGGCATCCCGAACTTCCAGCTCGTCCCCGGCTACCGCCACACCTTGTGCGTCTCGGTGAACGACGAGATCGTGCACGGGATCCCCGGCGACCGCGTGCTCGCGCCCGGTGACATCGTGTCGGTCGACGCCGGTGCCGAGGTCGACGGTTGGAACGGCGACAGCGCCTTCACGACCGTCGTCCCCGGTGGCGACGAGACGGTCACGGTGGCTCGGCAGGCGCTCTGCGACACGACGGAGCGGTCGCTCTGGCACGGCATCGCAGCACTGGCCAGCGCCAAGAACCTGCACGAGGTCGGCTCGGCGGTCGAGGACGCGATCGACGAGACCGGTTCGTGGGGCATCGTCGAGGACTACACCGGCCACGGCATCGGCCGGTCGATGCACGAGGAACCACCCGTCTTCAACTACCGCGTCCGTGGCGCCGGTCCGGCCGTCAAGCCCGGCCTGGTGGTCGCCATCGAGCCCATGGTCACGGCCGGGTCGATCGACAGCTCGACGGACGACGACGACTGGACGGTCCGCACGCTGGACGGCAAGGACGCCGCCCACTGGGAGCACAGCGTCGCGGTGCACGCGTCCGGCATCTGGGTGCTCACCGCCGCCGACGGCGGCGCACGGGGCCTGGCTCCGCTGGGCGTGACGCCCGTCCCGATCCCGTAGGGCGGGCCTCCAGGGCTGGGCCTGACGGCCTGACGGCCTGACGACCTGGAGGCGCGGCCCGGGTCCGCCCCGCCGGGTCCCCGTGTGTGCGGCGCGCGCTCAGGGCGCGTCAGGCGGACCGTGCGGGTGGGCGACCGACGGCGGCGGCCGTCAGTTGCCGACGGAGCAGGTCTGCTCCGAGGCACTCTGCCCGGTGATCGACGAGGGCAGCGGTGTCGCCGACGCGGCAGGCGTCCGGGTGGCCGTTGCGCTCGACGAGGGTGCGGGGGTGCCGGCAGGCGACGAACCGCCAGTCGACGTTCCCGACGATCCCGACGACCCCGACGACCCGGTCGTGCCCGACGATCCGCCGCTCGACGTCGACTCCTCGGACGCCCGGCCGGTGCTCGAGTCGCTCAGCGAGGACCGGACGTCGTTCTGCAGCGCCACGTTGAGCGTGTGCGCGGTCTCCTGGTCGACGACCACGCGCGCGTTGTCGGCGGGGTCGTCGACGACGGGGTACTGCACGAAGAGCATGTTGGCCGTGCTCATCCCACGCAGGGCGGCGGCGAGCTTGACCAGTGTCCCGGTCTGCGCCAGCCCGTCGGAGAGCGTCATGTTGGACAGCGCGGCGCCGGCCAGCTTGTAGAGCGTGATGGGGTTCGAGAGGGTGCCGTCCGAGGTGACCTTGCGGAGCAGCGCCGAGAGGAACACCTGCTGCGAGCTGATCCGGGCCAGGTCGCTGCCGTCACCGACACCGTGGCGGCTGCGCAGGAAGGCCAGGGCGTCC
Organism: Curtobacterium sp. Arg-1; assembly: GCF_025643395.1. Taxonomy (NCBI): domain Bacteria; kingdom Bacillati; phylum Actinomycetota; class Actinomycetes; order Micrococcales; family Microbacteriaceae; genus Curtobacterium; species Curtobacterium sp. Arg-1. Next base: position 3,481,940 of record NZ_CP095731.1, on the reverse strand, counting down.
GTGCCCTGGAGCGAGTGCGAGCCCTTCGTCAGGTGCAGGCCGGTGAACGTGTCGTCGATCGGCTGGGCGACGCAGACGTCGACGCCGCCCAGGGCGTTCGACATCTCGATGACACCGTCGAAGGTGATCAGGCCGGCGTAGGGGATGCTCAGGCCGGTCAGGTTCTCGACCGTGTCCACGACGCAGGAGACACCACCGTTGCCGAGTGCGGTGTTGAACATCGCCGACGTCGCGGCGGGGTAGGTCGTGCCGGTCGCGGGGTTCGTGCACGCCGGGATCGGGACCATCAGGTCACGGGGGAAGCTGACCGCGGTGAGCTGCTGGTGGTCGGCTGAGATGTGGATGAGCATCGTGACGTCGTTGCGAGCGCCCTCGACGTCCTCGTCGGAGTCGAACTGGCCGACACGGGTGTCGCTGCCGATGAGCAGGATGTTCGCCCCGCCCTTGATCGCCGAGATGTCGGCGGTCTTCGCGGTGCTCTGGTCGTCGGTGCTGAGCGCGACGGTCCGGGGAGCGGACGACAGCTGTGCGCCGGCGATCGCGGCGACGCTCGTGCCGCTGACGAGCAGGACGGCGACGGCGGACGCCACGACGGTGACGAGCGTGCCCCAACCCCGGCGACGGGCCTGCTTGCCGTGACTGGCGAAGGGGCGTCGTGTGGCGTCGGGCACGTGTTCTCCGTTCGGTGGTCCGTCGCGTTGGCTGCTGGCGCGGCGGACGTGGCTGCGGAGCAAAACTACGGTTCGCACGCATGAGCGCGCCCGGAGCGCGCCGTCAAACCACTGTGGAACGCTCAGACACTGCTCCGGAAGCCCCAGACGTGGGGTGTTCCGCGCCCCCACTTGGCAATTGCGGGTTTACCACATAAGATCGATCTTTGGTGTGTCATGCCCTCTCGGGTGTGGCGACCGACCCGCAGACCGGTTCGGGGATCACACCTGTTCCACAACCAAGCGACAGTGAGGCTATGGCCAAGAAAGACGGCGTCATCGAGATCGAAGGCTCGGTGCTCGAAGCTCTGCCCAACGCGATGTTCCGCGTTGAGCTGACGAACGGACACAAGGTCCTCGCGCACATCTCCGGGAAGATGCGCCAGCACTACATCCGCATCCTCCCCGAGGACCGCGTGATCGTGGAGCTGAGCCCGTACGACCTGACCCGCGGCCGGATCGTCTACCGCTACAAGTGATCCGCGAGCTGGAAAGGAACGGCACGGCAATCCTGCCGAGCACGAAGCCAGCGAGCACGAGGAAAGAACCATGAAGGTCAACCCCAGCGTCAAGCCCATCTGCGAACACTGCCGTGTGATTCGCCGCAAGGGCCGCGTCATGGTGATCTGCAAGAGCAACCCGCGTCACAAGCAGCGCCAGGGCTAGTCCCGGGCGCGTGACCGGCGCCGACGGTGTCCCTCGGACACCAGGCTGCTCGAGCACGACCCACAACTGAAGATCGACAACGCAGTACCAAAACCCGACCGCACGACGGCCGGGGGACACCTCGGGGCGGAGGCCCGAGCACCGGTACTGCGCCACACCTCCATCGACAACAGGAGCAGCCATCACATGGCACGTCTAGCAGGCGTCGACATCCCGCGCGAGAAGCGCGTGGAGATCGCACTCACGTACATCTACGGCGTCGGCCGTACCCGCGCCGTCCAGGCACTGACGGAGACCGGTATCTCCGGTGACATCCGCGTCAAGGACCTGACCGACGACCAGCTCGTCGCCCTCCGTGACTTCATCGAGGGCAACTTCAAGGTCGAGGGTGACCTCCGCCGTGAGGTCGCCGCCGACATCCGACGCAAGGTCGAGATCGGCAGCTACGAGGGTCTCCGCCACCGTCGTGGTCTCCCGGTGCGCGGTCAGCGCACCAAGACCAACGCTCGTACCCGCAAGGGACCGAAGCGCACCGTGGCAGGCAAGAAGAAGGCTCGATAGGAGACCCCGATGGCTACCCCCAAGACTGCCGCGCGCAAGCCGCGCCGCAAGGAGAAGAAGAACGTCGCTGTGGGCCAGGCCCACATCAAGAGCACGTTCAACAACACGATCGTCAGCATCACCGACCCGTCGGGTGCCGTCCTCAGCTGGGCGTCCTCGGGTGCCGTGGGCTTCAAGGGTTCGCGCAAGTCGACGCCGTTCGCGGCGCAGCTCGCTGCCGAGTCCGCTGCGCGTCAGGCGCAGGAGCACGGCGTCAAGAAGGTCGACGTCTTCGTGAAGGGCCCGGGTTCGGGTCGCGAGACCGCGATCCGTTCCCTCCAGGCCGCTGGCCTCGAGGTCGGCTCGATCAACGACGTCACGCCGCAGGCGCACAACGGGTGCCGCCCGCCCAAGCGCCGCCGCGTCTGACGCGAGGAGCAACCGGCCGCGCCCTGCTCGTCCCCTGACCGGATCCGTTCCGGCGAGGGCGGGCAGGGCCCGCGGCCATTCCTGGTCGTTCGATCGCGCACGTGTGTGCGCGTGATCACAACTCAACAGACCCGTCGGGGCCCACGCGGCTCCGTCGTACCGCCAAGTGTCATATAGCGGACACTTCGCCGAAAGGAATCCCACAGTGCTCATTGCACAGCGCCCCACCCTGACCGAGGAGCCGATCTCCGAGCACCGCTCGCGCTTCGTCATCGAGCCGCTCGAGCCCGGCTTCGGGTACACCCTCGGCAACTCGCTGCGCCGCACGCTCCTCTCCTCGATCCCCGGCGCGGCTGTCACCAGCATCCGCATCGACGGCGTCCTCCACGAGTTCAGCACCGTTCCCGGTGTCAAGGAAGACGTCACCGAGATCATCCTCAACATCAAGAGCCTGGTCGTCTCCAGCGAGCACGACGAGCCCATCACGGCGTACCTGCGCAAGCAGGGTGCCGGTCAGGTCACCGCAGCGGACATCTCCGCTCCGGCCGGCGTCGAGATCCACAACCCGGAACTCGTCATCGCGACCCTGAACGACACCGCGCGCTTCGAGCTCGAGCTGACGATCGAGCGTGGCCGTGGCTACGTCTCGGCGACGCAGAACCGTTCCGAGTTCAGCGAAGCCGGTCAGATCCCGATCGACTCGATCTACTCGCCCGTCCTCAAGGTCACCTACCGCGTCGAGGCGACGCGTGCCGGTGAGCGCACGGACTTCGACCGCCTGGTCGTCGACGTCGAAGCGAAGCCGGCCATCACGCCGCGCGACGCCATCGCGTCGGCCGGTCGCACGCTGGTCGAGCTGTTCGGGCTCGCTCGCGAGCTCAACACGGCGGCCGAGGGCATCGAGATCGGCCCCGCGCCGGTCGACGCCGTGCTCTCGAACGAACTGCAGACCCCGATCGAGGACCTCGACCTGTCGGTCCGCAGCTACAACTGCCTGAAGCGGGAGGGCATCAACACGGTGTCCGAGCTCGTCGCCCTGTCGGAGACGCAGCTCATGAACATCCGCAACTTCGGTCAGAAGTCGGTGGACGAGGTCAAGGACAAGCTCACCGAGCTCGGCCTGTCCCTCAAGGACACCGTCCCCGGATTCGACGGCGCCCACTTCTACAGCGGGTACGACGAGGACGAGTCCAACAACTGACCTCGCGCTCACGCGCAAGCGCGCTGACACCGCGCGCACCACTTTCACCACTGGAGAACTGACATGCCGAAGCCCACCAAGGGCCCCCGCCTCGGTGGCGGTCCCGCCCACGAGCGCCTGCTCCTGAGCAACCTCGCCAACGCCCTCTTCACGCACGGTCGCATCACGACCACCGAGACGAAGGCCAAGCGCCTCCGTCCGGTCGCGGAGCGTCTCATCACGTTCGCGAAGCGCGGCGACCTGCACGCGCGTCGTCGTGTGATCAGCATCCTGCGCGACAAGTCCGTCGTGCACACGCTGTTCACCGAGATCGCCCCCCAGGTCGAGGACCGCCAGGGTGGTTACACCCGCATCACGAAGCTCGGCTTCCGCAAGGGCGACAACGCCCCGCTGGCGTCGATCGAGCTCGTCCTCGAGCCCGTCTCGAGCACGCCCGCTCCGGTCAAGCGCAACTCGGCTCCGGCCGCTGCTGCCGCCCCGGCCGCCGACGAGACCACCGAGGAGGCCCCGGTCGAGGAGACCGAGACCACCGAGGAGTCCGCCCCGGTCGAGACCGAGTCCGAGACCGAGGCAGCTGCCGAGGTCGAGGCCGACGCCGCCGAGAAGTCGGACGACGCCGACACCAAGTAGTCCGGTGCGCCCCTGGCGCGCTGCACCACCACGACGAAGCCCCCGCGACCCAGGTCGCGGGGGCTTCGTCGTGCCCGAGGCTGGTCGCGCTCACCGACTGCTCCGCGTAACGTCACCGGCCGGGTGCGACGGAGGGAAGTCATGGCGTTCCAGCACGTAGCGGGTCTGGGGACACGGGTCTGGCGGTGGAGCCGGACCTCGGGCACGCAGCCGCGCCTGCTGCACGCCGGCAAGGCCGCTGCCGCCGCGGTGATCGCCTGGTTCGTGGCGCAGCACATGCCGGGCGTCGCGGCCGAGTACCCCTACTACGCACCGCTCGGTGCCGTCGTCGCGATGCAGACCACGGTGTTCGCGGGCATCCGGAGCGGCGTGCAGACCCTGGTCGGGATCGCGCTCGGCATCCTGATCGCCGGGTTCACGATGTGGGTCGGGGACCCCGGTTTCCTGGCGATCGCCCTGGCGGTCGGCGTCGGTGTGCTCGTCGGTGGGTTCCGCGTGCTGGGCGAGGGCAGCTCGTGGGTGTCCACCGCGGCGCTCTTCGTGCTGCTCGTCGGCGGTGCGCACGCCGAGGGCTACTCGCTCGGGTACCTGGTGCAGATGGCCGTGGGCGTGGTCGTCGGGCTCCTCGTCAACTTCCTGGTGTTCCCGCCGCTGCACTTCTGGGACGCCGAACACCGCATCGACGCGGTGAACGGCGTGCTCGCCGACCACCTCGACGGCCTGGCTGCCGTGCTCGAAGAGGGCAAGCGCGACGAGAAGGCGTGGGACCACCAGCAGGACCGCCTGGACCGCGCCATCGCCGACGTGCGGTCGCGCGTGGCGATCGCGCACGAGAGCCGACGGCTCAACCCCCGCGGTGCCCTGCGCGGATCCCGCGCGCGGCTCCAGAAGGACGGTGGACGCTTCCGCGCGCTGGAACGGGTCGCCTGGTACACGACGGACCTCACCGAGCTCGTGGCACGTTCCGGCCCGGTGTCCGAGGGCGTCGGGCGGCCGGACCCCGCCTTCGCCACGCCCATCGCCGAGGCGCTCCGGAAGATCGCCAGCACGATCCGCGGCGACTCCCCGGAGGACCAGGCCGAGGCGGCGATCGCCGACCTCGAGCAAGCGCTCGACGCCTCGCGCGAGAACCCCTCCCACGTCGCCGTCACGTCGGCCGCGCTCGTCGCCCTGCGCGGGATCGTCGAGTCCGAGCGACGCGCCACCGACGACCTCGACACCCGCACGGGCCCGTCAGCGTTCGGTCGACCGCGCGGCTGAACGGGTGCAGGCAGCCACGACCCGGTGGACGGGGCACCGGCCGGGAGGCACGGACCACCCCCGCTACGGTGGTCACGTGGACGAGACGGCCGGGTTGCAGGATTCCGACAGCGCCGCCGACGTGCGGCTGCGGCTCGACATCGCCTACGACGGGGCCGCGTTCTCCGGGTGGGCACGGCAGCCCGGGCTCCGGACCGTGCAGGGTGCCCTCGAAGCCGCCCTCGCCACCGTCTTCACCCGCTGGGGCGAACCGCCGCTGCTCACCGTCGCCGGACGCACCGATGCAGGCGTGCACGCCACCGGGCAGGTCGCGCACCTGGACCTGTCGGCAGAGCAGTGGGCAGCACTCACCGGGAAGCGTGGGTCGGGCCGCTCACCCCTCGACGGGTTGCGCAAGCGGGTGAACGGCATCGCGGCACCCGAGGGGGACGTCGTCGTCACCGGGGCCTCGGTGGCGCCCGCCGGGTTCGACGCCCGGTTCTCGCCACTCTGGCGCCGGTACGAGTACCGGATCGCGGACGCCGACGCCCCGCGCGATCCACGTCGGCGTGGGCACACGCTCTGGCACGCGGCGCGGCTCGACCCGGCAGCGATGGAGCGCGGTGCGCTGACGCTGCTCGGGCTGCACGACTTCGCGACGTTCTGCAAGCCGCGCGAGGGGGCGACCACCATCCGGACGTTGCAGCAGTTCCGCTGGGACCGCGAGCCGGACGGCGTGCTGGTGGCGCGCCTCCAGGCCGACGCCTTCTGCCACTCGATGGTGCGGGCCATGGTCGGCGCGACCATCGCCGTCGGCGAGGGCCGCTTCGGCCCGGACCGCCTCGAGGAACTGCGCGTCGCCGAGGAACGCACCAGCGCGTTCAAGACGGCGCCCGCGAAGGGACTGACCCTGACCGAGGTGGGCTACCCGGCGGACGCTGCGCTCGCGGAGCGGGCGGAGCAGACCCGGGCCCGACGCTCGGCGGACGGTACCGTCGAGGGATGAGCCCGCGCGAACCCCGTTCCGTCGTGTCCGTCGCCCCCGGAGTCGTCTTCGTCGAGGGCCCCGTGTCGAACTGGGTGGTGCTGGCGGAGGAGGACGGCGTCGCGCTCATCGACGCGGGGTACCCGGCCGACACGGACCTGGTGCTCGACACCGTGCGCGCCGCCGGACACGACCCCGCCGACCTCCGACGCGTCTACGTCACGCACGGACACGTCGACCACGTCGGCGGCATCCCCGGGATCCTGGAGCGGTACCCGCACGTCGAGGTGCTCGCCCACGCCGACGAGCTCGACAACGTCCGCGGGCCGGAGCGGCAGCAGGTCACCCCGGCGGAGATCGGCGGTCGGCTCGCCAGCCCACGCGTCCTCGCCTGGTTGGCGCGGGCGATCCGGTCGGACGCCCTGCGGCCCACCACCGTGCCGTCGGCGCGTGCGTTCACGGGCGCGGACTTCGCGGGACGCGCGATCGCGCCGTTCCCGGCCGTCGGACACACCGACGGTTCGACGGCGTACCTGCTGCCCGCAGCCGACGCGATCGTGACGGGCGACGCGGTCGTCAGTCGCCACGACACCCAGCCCGGGTCGTGGGCCCCGCGGCCGCGGATGATCACGCCGTTCTTCACCGCCGACCAGGACCGCGCGCTCGAGTCGGCGCGGGCGCTGCCGTTCCCGGCGCTCGTGCTGCCCGGACACGGACCAGCCGTGCGGCGCGTGGGCGGGACCTGGCTGCCGATCGGCTGATGCCGCCGCATCGCTGATGTTGCCGAACGCAATCATTCACCTCAGCGCAACCTGAATGTCCCCGCAGGTCGGTAGCGTGCGGGCATGGCCAACACCCTCGGGCGCACTCTGCTGTGCGCCACGGCGGCCGCGACGCTCCTCGCGGCACCACTCGTCACCGTCACCGCAGCGTCCGCGAACCCCGAGGGGACCGGCCTCGTCATCGAGGAGGCCTACCTGAAGGCGGGCAGCAAGGGCGCCTCCTACAACCAGAAGTTCGTCGAGATCGGCAACCCGACCGACGCCCCGGTGTCGCTCGACGGGTGGTCGCTGCAGTACCGCTCCGCGACGGGCACCGGCACCTTCTCGGCCAGCGCGCTCGCGGGCACCGTGCCGGCGAAGGGCACCTTCCTGGTGTCGATGGCGGGCAACGGCGGGTCCACCGCGGCCGGCGAGGACCTGCCCGCCGCCGACGACACCGCGTCGCTCACCCCGTCGGGCACCACGGGCACCCTCGTGCTCTCCGACGCCACCGCACCGCTGGCGCTCGCCGCCGGACCCGTCGCCGCCGGCACCGACGGCGTCGTCGACCTGCTCGGCTACGGCGCCTCGAACACGTTCGAGTCGACCGTCCGCACCGTGACCGGGGACAACTCGGTGCCGAACGGCCTGGTCCGCCAGGGCACCACGGACACCGACGTCAACGGCGCGGACTTCTCGGTGACGACGACGCTCACCCCGCGGAACGCCGCGGGCGAGACGACGGCGCCGACCGAACCCACGGACCCGACCGACCCGGGCGACGGCGGGACCCCCACGCCCGGCACCCCCGCCGAGACGGTGACCATCGCCCAGCTGCAGGGCACGACGGACACCTCGCCGTACGCCGGCAAGAACGTCACGACCGACGGCGTCGTCACCGCGGTGTACGGCACCGGTGGCTTCGACGGCTACACGATCCAGACCGCCGGCACCGGCGGCGCGATCGACCTCGGCGCCCACACCGCGTCCGACGCCGTGTTCGTGTTCTCGTCCGCCACCGCCGGACTGGTGCAGCGGGGCGACCACGTCCGCGTCACCGGCGCCGTGTCCGAGTACTTCGGCCTGACCGAGCTCACGGTGTCCGGTGCCTCGTCGCTGCAGCAGCTCGACGACACCGTCGCGGCACCGCAGCCCGCCGCGGTCGCGTTCCCGTCGTCCGACGCCCAGCGGGAGTCGCTCGAGAGCATGCTCGTCGCTCCCCAGGGCGCGTACACCGTCGCCGACAACTACACGACGAACCAGTACGGCGAGGTCGTGCTCGCCAGTGGGACGAAGCGTCTGATCCAGCCGACCGAGGTCGGTCGCCCCGGCAGCGCCGAGGCGAAGGCCGTCGAGGCCGACAACGCCGCGCGCAAGGTCACGCTCGACGACGGCGCGAGCACGAACTTCCTCACCCAGGCGAACCAGGGCATCCCGGTGTCGTGGCTCACCCAGGGCCCCGTCACCGTCGGGGCCGCCGCCACCTTCACCGAGCCGGTCGTCCTCGACTACCGCAACAACGGGTGGAAGTTCCAGCCGACCGCGCCGATCACCGGTGCGACCCCGGCGGCCGACCTGCCGGCGTCGTTCTCGAAGGTGCGCCAGCCGGCACCGCAGGACGTCGGCGGTGACCTGAAGCTCGCCGGCTTCAACGTGCTCAACTACTTCCCGACCACGGGCGACGAGCTCACCGGCTGCAAGTACTACACCGACCGTGCCGGCGACCCCGTCACGGTGAACTCCGGCTGCGACGCCCGCGGCGCCGCTGAGCAGGAGGACTTCCTGCGCCAGCAGGTCAAGATCGTCAAGGCCATCAACGGGCTGGACGCCGACGTCGTCTCGCTCGAGGAGATCGAGAACTCGGCCCGCTTCGGCCAGGACCGCGACGCCGCCGTGGCCACCCTGGTCGACGCACTCAACGCCGCCACCGGCCAGGACACCTGGGAGTACGCGAAGTCCCCGGCCGTCCTGCCCGCGAGCGAGGACGTCATCCGCCTCGCACTCATCTACAAGAAGGCCCGCGTCGGGCCCGTCGGCGAGTCCACGATCCTGCTCGACGACGCGTTCACGAACGCCCGCCAGCCCGTCGCGGACGCGTTCCGCCCGGTCGGTGGCACCGCGGACGACGACTTCCTGGTGATCGCGAACCACTTCAAGTCCAAGGGCTCCGGCACCGGTGAGAACGCCGACCAGGGTGACGGGCAGGGAGCGTCGAACGCGTCCCGCGTGGCCCAGGCGAAGGCCCTCGTGACCTTCTCCAGCGCCATGCAGGACCAGTACGGCACCGACAAGGTGTTCATGCTCGGCGACTTCAACGCCTACAGCAAGGAGGACCCGGTGGTCGTCCTCGACGACGCCGGCTACACCGACCTCGGCCCGGCTCGGGACAGCACCGAGTACTCCTACGTGTTCTCCGGCCTGAGCGGTTCACTCGACCACGTGTTCGCCTCGAAGGCCGCACTCGAGACGGTCACGGGCGTGGACATCTGGAACATCAACTCGGTCGAGTCGGTGGGCCTGGAGTACAGCCGCTACAACTACAACGCGACGAACCTGTACACCGACGACGTGTACCGGGCGAGCGACCACGACCCGATCCTGGTCGGCTTCGACCTGGACGCCCCGGGCACGGACCCGGGCACCGAGCCCGGGACCGACCCGACCCCGGTGCCGAGCCCGACGCCCTCGAAGCCGACCCCCGCTCCGACCCCGTCGACTCCCGGGGCGGTGCCGCCGGTGGCGCCGTCGGAGACCGGTCTCACCGACGCGAACCGCGGGAGCGTCTCGGCTCCGGCGTCGGCTCGTGCGGGGGAGACCATCACGGTGACGGTGGGTACTGCGTCTGCCGGTGACACGGTGAACGTGTGGCTGTTCTCGACTCCGAGGTTGATCGGCACGGCCGTGGTCGCTGCTGACGGGACGGTCCGGGTGACGATCCCTGCCGACACGGTGGCTGGTGCGCATCGTCTGGCGGTGACGGCTGCGGACGGCACGCTGATCGGGTGGACCCCGATCACGATCACCGCGGACGGGCAGCTCGCGTTCACGGGCGCCGCAGGGATGGGTGCCGGTGCGCTGGTGGCGTTCCTGTTGCTCGCGGCGGGTGCGGGTGTGCTGATCGTGCGTCGCCGCCGTCGGGCTGCGGCTGCGGAGTAGTCCCCACGCCCCACGTCGGGGCGATGAGTGTGCAGAAGACGTCGGGTTCGCGGTGCGGACCCGACGTCTTCTGCTCACCATGCGCGGTGGGCGCGACCGCGCGGCGGACGGGAGGCGCGGTGCGGGGCCGCCCCGCGCCTCCAGGCCGCGGGTGGCCGCGTTTGACCGACGCACCCCGCGTCGGCTAGGCTCTCACCTTGGTCTGTGCGCCCCGCGCGCGGACAGTCAGATGAGCCCTCCAACCGAGGTGTTCCCGGTGCTTCTGCCCGCGGAACTCCCGACCGGAGTGGGATTCACGGACTCCTCACCTCGACACGAAAGCAGCACTCCTGTGACTCGCACGTTCTCACCGAAGCCGGCAGACGTCCAGCACGACTGGATCGTCATCGACGCCACCGACGTCGTCCTCGGCCGTCTCGCCACCCACGCCGCGGCGCTCCTGCGCGGCAAGCACAAGGCCACCTTCGCCCAGCACATGGACATGGGTGACTACGTCATCATCGTGAACGCCGACAAGGTCGCACTGACCGGTTCGAAGCTCGCGAAGAAGGTCTACTACCGTCACTCGGGGTACCCGGGCGGCCTGACGGCGACCTCCTACCCGGAGATGCTGGAGAAGCACCCCACCCGCGCCGTCGAGAAGGCGATCCGCGGCATGCTGCCGAAGAACACCCTCGGCCGCGAGCAGCTCAAGAAGCTGAAGGTCTACGCCGGCGCGGAGCACCCGCACGCCGCGCAGCAGCCCAAGGCGTACATCTTCGACCAGGTCGCACAGTAGTTCCGGCCACGACGACTTCAAGGACATAGAGAAACTCATGGCTCAGATCGCTGATTCCCTCGACCAGACCCCGGAGAGCTTCACCACGGAGAGCGCACCCGCCGCTGCCGAGGCTGCTCCCCGTCAGATCCTCAACGTCTCCGGCGGTGCCGTCGGGCGCCGCAAGGAGGCCATCGCGCGCGTTCGCCTCGTTCCGGGCTCCGGCACGTTCGTCGTGAACGGCCGCACGCTCGAGGACTACTTCCCGAACAAGCTGCACCAGCAGCTCATCAACGACCCGTTCAAGGTGCTCGAGCTCCTCGGCTCGTACGACGTCGTCGCCCGCATCACCGGTGGCGGCCCCTCGGGTCAGGCCGGCGCGCTCCGCCTCGCCATCGCCCGCACCCTGAACGAGATCGACCGCGAGAACAACCGCGCGGCCCTCAAGAAGGCCGGCTTCCTCACCCGTGACGCCCGCGTCATCGAGCGCAAGAAGGCCGGTCTCAAGAAGGCCCGCAAGGCGTCGCAGTTCTCGAAGCGCTAGTCGTCACCGGCTGAAGATCGCCATGCCGCGTCTGTTCGGTACCGACGGGGTTCGTGGTCTCGCCAACGGCGAGCTGACGGCCGCGCTCGCACTGGGTCTTGCCCAGGCGAGCGCGGCCGTCCTCACACACGGACACCATGCCGACGCCCGCCGGGCGTCGGGTCGACCGCGCCCGCGCGCGGTCCTCGCGCGTGACCCGCGCGTCTCCGGCGAGTTCCTCGGTGCCGCCGTCGCGGCCGGGCTCGCCTCGGCCGGCGTCGACGTGCTCGACGCCGGGGTCATCCCCACGCCCGCCGCGGCGTTCCTCGTCGCGGACATCGACGCCGACTTCGGCGTGATGATCTCCGCGTCGCACAACCCCGCTCCCGACAACGGGATCAAGTTCTTCGCCACGGGTGGTCGCAAGCTGCCGGACGAGGTCGAGGACCGCATCGAAGCGGCCATGCACGACCACTCCGCACCGACCCCCACCGGCATCGACGTCGGGCGCATCTCGCGGTTCGCCGACGCCGAGGACCGCTACGTCGTCCACCTGCTCGGCACGCTGCCGCACCGGCTCGACGGCATCCACGTCGTGCTCGACTGCGCCAACGGTGCCGCCGCTGGCGTCTCACCCGAGGTCTTCGTCAACGCGGGTGCCCGCGTGACGCTCATCGGTGCCGACCCCGACGGTTGGAACATCAACGACGGCGTCGGGTCGACCCACATCGACAACCTGTCGCGCGCCGTGCTCGAAGCCGGCGCGGACGTCGGCATCGCGCACGACGGCGACGCGGACCGTTGCCTGGCGGTCGACGCCGCGGGCAACGCGATCGACGGCGACCAGATCATGGCGATCCTGGCGTTGTCGCTGCAGGAGCGCGGACGCCTGAAGGACGACACCCTCGTCGCGACGGTCATGTCGAACCTCGGGCTCAAGCGGGCCATGGCCGACGCGGGCATCACCGTGATCGAGGCCGGTGTCGGCGACCGCTACGTGCTCGAGAAGATGACCGAGGGCGACTACTCCATCGGTGGCGAGCAGTCCGGCCACATCATCTTCAACGAGTTCGCCACCACGGGCGACGGCATCCTCACCGGGCTCCACCTGGTCGCCGAGATGGCGCGGACGGGCAAGACCCTGCAGGAGCTCGCCTCGTGCATGACGGTGTTCCCGCAGGTGCTGCTCAACGTCCGCGGCGTCGATCGTCACGGGCTCGCCGACCAGGGCGTGCAGGACGCCGTGACTGCGGCGTCCGCGGCACTCGGCGACACCGGTCGCGTGCTGCTCCGACCCTCCGGCACCGAGCCGGTCGTGCGGGTCATGGTCGAGGCTGCGTCGCAGGACGACGCCCAGCGCATCGCCGAGGAGCTCGCCGCCGTCGTGCAGGACCGCCTGGCGCTCGACGCCGCGTAGGGTTCCCTTCCGCAAGACACCGGTGTTCGCCGGTTGAACACGCGCAGGACGCGGTTCAGCTCGCGAACACCGGTGTTTTGCTGCCCGCTCCCGTTCAGATCTTGCGGAGCAGGACCGAGTTCACCTTGTGGTTCGCGCCCTTCTTCAGCACCAGGGTGGCGCGGGAGCGCGTGGGCAGCACGTTCTCGAGCAGGTTCGGCTCGTTGATCGCCCGCCAGACCTCGGTCGCCGTCCGCACCGCGTCCTCACGCGAGAGCGAGGCGAACCGGTGGAAGAACGAGTCGGGGCTCGAGAACGCCTCTTCCTGCAGGGCGAGGAACCGGTCGACGTACCAGGACTCGATGTCCTTGGTCTTCGCGTCCACGTAGATCGTGAAGTCGAACAGGTCGGACAGCGCGAGCCGCCCGTGCACCGGGGGCGCCAGCACGTTGAGACCCTCGACGATGAGCACGTCGGGCTGCCGGACGACGATCTCGGCATCAGGCACGATGTCGTAGACCAGGTGCGAGTAGTACGGTGCCCGGACCTCGGTTGCCCCGCTCTTCACCTGGCTCACGAAGCGCAGCAGGGAGCGGCGGTCGTACGACTCCGGGAAGCCCTTGCGGTCCATGATCCCGCGGCGCTCCAGCTCGGCGTTCGGGTACAGGAAGCCGTCGGTCGTCACGAGCTCCACGCGAGGGGTGTCCGGCCAGCGCTTCGTCAGCTCCCGCAGCAGACGGGCGACGGTGGACTTGCCGACGGCGACGGAACCCGCGACGCCGATGACGAACGGCGTGCGTCCGGCGCGCTCACCCAGGAACCGGCTCGTCTCGGCGTGCAGGTTCCGTGCGCCGGCCGCGTAGAGCGTGAGCAGGCGGGACAGGGGCAAGTAGACCTCCTGCACCTCCTGCATGTCCAACCGGTCGCCGAGTCCGCGCAGCTGCACGATCTCGGTCTCGGTGAGCGACAGGTGCTCCTTGGGTGCGAGCTGCGACCACTCGGCACGCGGGATCTCCACGAACGGGGTCGGGTGCGCGACGGCGGTCTCCGGGATCGGCATGGGATCGAGCGTACAGACGGGAGGCCCGGGGCACGTGAGCCGGTCGGCTCACGTGCCCCGGGCCTCCCGGCCAGTGCTCGGTGCGCGCCCGCAGGACGCGACGCGTCAGGCGGGGAGGGCCGCCTCGATGGCGGCGACGACCTCGGGGGCGTCCGGCTTCGTGGTGGGGCGGAAGCGCGTGACGGTGCCGTCGGGGGCGACGAGGAACTTCTCGAAGTTCCAGCTCACCCGACCGGCCTTGCCGTCGGCGTCCGGGGTCTCCTTGAGGGCCTGGTAGAGCGGGTGGGCGCTCTTGCCGTTGACCTTGACCTTCTCGGACATCGGGAACGTCACGCCCCACGTGGTGGAGCAGTACTCGTCGATCGCCTCGGACGAGCCGAGCTCCTGCAGGAACTGGTTGCTCGGGAAGCCCAGCACCGTGAACCCGCGGGGGCCGTACTGCTTCTGCAGGGCCTCGAGCTGCTCGTACTGCGGGGCGAGGCCGCACCGGGAGGCGACGTTCACGACCAGTACGGCCTTGTCGGCGTAGGCGCCGAACGTGGTGTCCTCGCCGTGCAGCGTGGTGATGGCGATGTCGTCGAAGCGTCCCATGGCCGAAACGTTATCCCCACCCCCGGGACTTCGCAGGGTCGGCGTCCAGGCAGACCGTAGGATCGGTCCCATGTGTGGAATCGTCGGCTACGTCGGCAGCAACAGCAGCCAGGACGTCCTCCTCGGTGGCCTCCGCCGCCTCGAGTACCGCGGCTACGACTCGGCGGGCATCGCCGTGGTCGACCCAGCCGGAGACCTCGTGTCGGCCAAGAAGGCCGGCAAGCTCCAGGCCCTGGTCGACGAGCTCGAGTCGTCGCCGATCCCGGACGGCACGACCGGCATCGGGCACACCCGCTGGGCGACCCACGGTGGCCCGACCGACGGCAACGCCCACCCGCACCTGGCCGACGGCGACAAGCTCGCCCTCATCCACAACGGCATCATCGAGAACTTCTCCGAGCTCCGCGCCGAACTGCAGGCCGAGGGCATCGAGTTCCGGAGCGAGACCGACTCCGAGGTCGCCGCGCACCTGGTCGGGCGGGCCTTCCGCGACACCGGTGACCTGACCGCCGCCATGCAGCAGGCCGTGCAGCGGCTCGAGGGCGCCTTCACGCTCCTCGTCGTGCACGCCGACCAGCCCGGTGTCGTCGTCGGCGCCCGTCGCAACTCGCCCCTGGTCGTCGGGCTCGGCGACGGTGAGAACTTCATGGGCTCGGACGTCGCCGCGTTCGTCGCCTACACGCAGCGCGCGCTGTCGATCGGGCAGGACGAGATCGCCACGATCCGCCCCGACGGCGTCGACGTCATCCACTTCGACGGCACCCCCGCCACGCCGACCGAGTTCGAGGTCAACTGGGACGCCTCCGCCGCCGACAAGGGCGGCTGGTCCTCGTTCATGGCGAAGGAGATCAGCGAGGAGCCCGAGGCCGTCGCCAAGACGATCCTCGGCCGTGTCCACGACGGCGCCGTCACCCTGACCGACCTCGACCCGATCGCCGAGCGCCTGGCGACCGTCGACCGGGTCATCGTGATCGCCTGCGGCACCGCCGCCTACGCCGGCATCCTGGGCAAGTACGCCATCGAGCAGTGGGCCCGCATCCCGGTCGAGGTCGAGCTCGCCCACGAGTTCCGCTACCGCGACCCGGTGCTGAACGAACGCACCCTGGTCGTCTCGATCAGCCAGTCCGGCGAGACCATGGACACGCTCATGGCCGTCAAGTACGCCCGCGAACAGGGCGCCCAGGTCCTGTCGATCTGCAACACCCAGGGCGCCACGATCCCGCGTGAGTCCGACGCCGTGATCTACACGCACGCGGGGCCCGAGGTCGCCGTCGCGTCCACCAAGGCGTTCATCGCCCAGGGCGTCGCGCTGTACCTGCTCGGGCTGCACCTGGCGACGCTGCGCGGCACGCTCACCACCGAGCAGATCGCCGAGCAGGTGGCCGAGCTCGAGGGGCTCGCACCGAAGCTGCAGCAGACCATCGAGGACGCCGCCGGCATCAAGGACCTGGCCCGCTGGATGGCGGACACCCGGAGCGTGCTGTTCCTCGGTCGCCACGTCGGCTACCCGATCGCGCTCGAAGGTGCGCTGAAGCTGAAGGAACTCGCGTACATCCACGCCGAGGGCTTCGCCGCCGGCGAGCTCAAGCACGGTCCGATCGCGCTGATCGAGCCGGGCCAGATCGTCTTCGTCATCGTGCCGTCGCCCCGCGACCCGCGATCGCTGCACCCGAAGGTCGTCTCGAACATCCAGGAGATCCGCGCCCGCGGTGCCCGGGTCATCGCCATCGCGGAAGAAGGCGACGCCGCGGTGCTGCCCTTCGCCGACGAGGTCCTGCGGATCCCGCTCGCGACCCCGCTGTTCGAGCCGCTGCTCGCCGTGGCCCCGCTGCACATGTTCGGCATGGAGCTCGCCGCGGCCAAGGGCCTCGACGTCGACCAGCCACGCAACCTGGCGAAGTCGGTCACCGTCGAGTAGTCGAGACGGTGATCATCGGGATCGGGGTCGACGTGGTCGACCTGGAGCGGTTCGAACGGGTGCTGGAACGCACACCGGCGATGCGGGCGCGGTTGTTCACGCCGTCCGAGCAGGTCCGTGACGGCGAACCCCGTCCGATCGCGTCCTTGGCGGCACGGTTCGCCGCCAAGGAAGCACTGATCAAGGCCTTCGGGTCGAGTGCCGGGCTCAGCTGGCAGGACCTCGAGGTCGTGTCCGACGACCAGCGGAACCCCTCGCTCACCCTGCGCCAGGGTGCGCGCCGGGTCGCGGATGCGCGTGGCGTGACGAGCGTGCACCTGTCGCTCTCGCATGATGGAGGGATCGCGACCGCGTTCGTGGTCCTGGAAGGAACAGACGTGGTCCTGGAAGGAACGGCCCGGTGAGTGCGTTCACCGGCATCACGATCGATCGCGGAGCCCTGATCGAGAACTACGCGACGATCGCCGACCGGGTCGCCCCGGCTGGTGTCATCGCGGTCGTCAAGGCGAACGCCTACGGTCACGGGGCCCTCGACGCCGCGCAGGCCTTCGTCGACGCGGGCGCCGAGTGGCTCGGGGTCGCCGACATCGACGAGGCCGTCGCGCTCCGGCAGGGCGGCATCGACGAGGGGGTCCGGATCCTCACGTGGCTGCACGCCCCCGACGAGGACTTCCGTCGCGCCGCGCAGTTCGACGTCACGCCGGCGGTGTCGAGCGTCGAGCAGCTGTCCGCCGCCGCCGACTCCGACGTCCGTGCCGTGCACCTGTGCGTCGACACGGGCCTGAGCCGCAACGGGGCCGTCGAGTCCGAGTGGGCCGAGCTCTTCGCGACCGCCGGTGCCCTGGCCCGCGGCGGCAACCGCACCCGGGTCGAGGGGCTCATGTCCCACCTGTCGAACGCCTCGCGCACCGACGACCTCGACCAGGACGCCGCACTGCAGCGTGCGCTGGACGGTCTCGCCGCGAACGGCATCGTGCCGGACGTGGTGCACCTCGCCGCGAGTGCCGCGAGCATCGCCGTGCCGGAGACCCGCCACGACCTGTCCCGCGTCGGACTCGCCCTGTACGGACTGAGCCCCTTCGACGGCCGCACCTCGGCCGACCTGGGGCTGCGTCCGGCGATGCGGGTCACCGCCGCCGTGCTCCGCACCGTGCCGGTCGCCGCGGGTGACGGCGTCTCGTACGGGTACACCTGGCGCGCCGAGACCGACACCCGCCTCGCTGTGATCGGCCTGGGCTACGCGGACGGCTTCGACCGCGACTTCGGCAACCGGGTCTCGGTGCGCATCGGGGACCGCACGTTCCCGGTGGTCGGACGCGTCGCGATGAACGCCATGCACGTCGACGTCGGCGACGCGGACGTGCAGGTCGGCGACGAGGCCGTGCTGTGGGGCGACCCCGCGAACGGCGACCCCGCCGTCGAGGACTGGGCCGACGCCATCGGCACGATCAACTACGAGGTGGTCGCCCGGATCGGCCGCAGCGTGGAACGGAGGACCACGTGAGCTCCGCACCGCTGCGTCAGGCACGCATCGACCTCGACGCGTACCGAGCCAACCTCGAGCGCGTCCGCGAGTGGATGGACCCGGTCGAGGTCATGGCGATCATGAAGGCCGACGCGTACGGGCACGGCCTCGAACCGATCGCGCTCGCCGCAGTCGACGCCGGCATCCGGTGGATCGGTGTGCTGACGGTCCCCGCCGCCCTGCGCCTGCGGTCGATCGGGGTGGGCGAGGACGTCCACCTGTTCACCTGGCAGCACGACCCGGACCTGGACTTCCGTGACGCCATCGACTCGGCCGTCGACCTCGGTGTCTCGAACGTCGCCGAACTGCAGCGCATCGTCGACGCCGTCGACCAGCGCCCCGCCCGGGTCCACCTGGGCGTCGACTCCGGACTGCACCGCGACGGCGCGGTCCCAGCGGACTGGCCGGCCCTCGTCGAGGCCGCGCGGGACGCCCAGCGGAACGGCCGCATCGAGGTCGTCGCCGCCTACACGCACCTGGCGGAGTCGTCCGACCACGAGGACAGCGCCGCGGTCGCCGTGTTCGACGCCGCGATCGAGATCGCCGAGGACCTGGGGCTCGACGTCCCGACGGAGCACGTCGCCGCGTCGCTCGCGGGGCTGGAACGCAAGGAGTTCCGCAAGGACATGGTCCGGATGGGTGCGAACCTGTTCGGCATCCCCGGGGCCGACGGGGTCTCGGCAGCAGACCTCGGGCTCGAGCCGGTGATGACCCTGACCGCGTCGGTGGCGAAGACGAAGCGTGTCCCCGTCGACACCGGCGTCTCGTACGACTACACGTACCGCACCGCGACCGAGACGACCCTGGCGCTCGTGCCCGTCGGGTACGCCGACGGGGTCCCGCGACTGGCGCAGGGTCGCATCGAGGTCGCGATCGGCGGCAAGCGCTACCCGATCGCCGGCCGCGTCGCGATGGACCAGTTCCTGGTGGACGTCGGCGACGACGACGTGCGGACCGGTGACACCGTCGTCCTCTTCGGCACCGGCGAGCACGACGAGATGACCGTGCTCGAGTGGGGCGCGGCGCTCGAGACCATCGGTGAAGAGATCGTCTGCCGGATCGGCAGCCGTGTGCCCCGGTCCTACGAGGGTCACGACATCGAGGGACGCGTCGGGGAGTACCTGCGGGGCGAGCGGCCGTGACCGGTTCGTCCCACGTCCTGCTCGACACCACCGTCGACGGCACCGAGGCGATGGGGGAGCTCGGTGCCCGGTTGGCCCGGGTGCTGCGCGCCGGAGACCTCGTCGTGCTGACCGGCCCCCTCGGCGCCGGCAAGACGACCCTGACCCGTGGGCTCGGCGCAGCACTCGGTGCGCGTGGACAGGTGTCCAGCCCGACCTTCGTCCTCGCCCGGACGCACCCGACCACCGCCGGGCCGGACCTGGTGCACGTGGACGCCTACCGCCTGTCCGACCCGGTCGAGCTCGACGACCTCGACCTCGACTGGGACGCCGCGATCGTCGTCGTCGAGTGGGGCCGCGGGATGGTCGACGGCGTCAGCGACAGCCTGCTCGACGTCGAGATCACGCGGGCGAGCGGTGCCGACGCCGGACCCGCAGCTCCCGACGACACGGACCCGGACGACGTCCCCGACGAGCCCCGCCGGGTCGTCGTCACCGCCTCCGGTCCGCGCTGGGAAGGCGTGGTCCTCTGACCCTGCGGCCCGTCGCCGCGGACGACGTCGAGGCGCTCCGGGCGTTCCTCGTCGAGGCCGACCTGACCCTGGCCGGGCTCGACGTCCCGACCGTGCGGCTCTGGACCGACCGCGCCGACGACGGCAGCGTGATCGGCAGCACCGGCTTCGAGTCGAGCGCGGACGGCGTGCACGTCCTCGTCCGCAGCGTGGCCGTCGCTCCGCAGCACCGCGGGTCCGGAGCCGGCACCCGCCTCGCACGGTTCGCGATCGACCGGGCCACCGAGGCCGGCGCCCGGCGTGCGTGGCTGTTCTCCCGTCGCTCCGGTCCGTTCTGGCAGTCGCTCGGCTTCGCACCCGCGGACCGACAGGCCCTGGCTGCCGCGCTGCCGGACACCCACCAGGTCCGCCTGTTCCGCCGGACGGGGCAGCTGGAGCACGAGGTCGCGTGGTCCCTGGGACTGCCGGTGCGCTGACCGCCGCCTACGATGGACGGGTGCTGCTCGCGATCGACACCTCCGCCGGGACCTCCGTCGCCGTCGTCGACCCGGCCACCGGCCAGGCCCTCGCGACCCGCGACACCGAGGACAGCCGCCGGCACGCCGAGGTGATCGGCCCGTTCCTGGCCGACACCCTCGCCGAGGCGGGCATCACCGGCGCCGACGTCACCGGTGTCGTCGCCGGCATGGGCCCGGGCCCCTTCACCGGCCTGCGCGTCGGCATCGCCGCCGCCCGCACCTTCGCGGCAGCCCGCGGCGTCTCCGTCCTGCCGCTCGTCAGCCACGACGCCGTCGCCCTCGACCAGCGCGTCGCCGGCCTCGCCGGCCCCTTCGTCGTCCTCACGGACGCCCGCCGCCGCGAGGTCTACTGGAGCGCCTACGACGCCGACGGCGTCCGCGTGGCCGGCCCCGGACTCGCCAAGCCCGCCGATCTCGACGACGCGATCCGCGCCTCCCGGCCCGCAGCCGTGGGCTGGGACCGCGTGACCGTCACGTCCATCCCGGCCTGGAGGCTCGGCGCGATCGCCGCGGACCGACTCGCGTCCGGCGCGGCGTTCGACCAGGACACCCCCCTGTACCTGCGCGACCCCGACGTCACGGTGCCCGGTGCGCCGAAACGGGTGAAGCAGTGACCCTGCCGGACGCGCTCCGCCTGCGCCGAGCCCACCCGCAGGACCTCGACGACATCATGTGGCTCGAGCACGTCTCGTTCCCGACGGACGCCTGGTCGGCGTCGCAGATGTCTGGCGAGCTGTACTCACCGCACGGGTACTACGTCGTGATCGAGACCGTCGACGACACCGCAGCGCCGATGGTCGTCGGGTACGCCGGACTCTCGTCCCTGGCGGGCAACCCGGTGGCCGACGTGCAGACCATCGCGGTCGCCGCCGATCAGCGCGGCAAGGGGCTCGGACGGGTCCTGTTCACGGAACTGCTCGACGAGGCCCGGCGCCGCGGGGTGCGCGAGGTGTTCCTCGAGGTGCGGGCGGACAACCCCGTCGCGCAAGCGATGTACACGGCGTTCCGGTTCGAGCACATCGCGACCCGGCCCCGCTACTACCAACCGGACGGCGTCGACGCGTGGGTGATGCGGGCGGAACTGCCCGGCCCGGACGCGGAACCGTCGTCGGACGTCGGACCCATCGGACAGGAGGCCCTCGGTGAGCGCGACTGAACCACTGGTGCTCGGCATCGAGACGAGCTGCGACGAGACGGGCGTGGGGATCGTGCGGGGGAACACCCTGCTGGCGAACGTGATCGCCTCGAGCATGGACGAGCACGCGCGCTACGGCGGTGTCGTGCCCGAGGTCGCCGCACGGGCCCACCTGGAGGCGATGACCCCGACGCTGCACGAGGCACTCGACCGTGCCGGCGTCACCCTCGACGAACTCGACGCCGTCGCAGTGACCGCCGGGCCGGGTCTGGCCGGAGCGCTCATGGTCGGGGTGGGGGCAGCGAAGGCGCTCGCCGTGGCCACGGGCAAGCCGCTGTACGGCGTCAACCACCTGGTCGGGCACGTCGGTGCCGACGTGCTGCGCGAGGACGGCAGCGAGATCGAGCTGCCGACGATCGCGCTGCTCGTCTCCGGTGGGCACACGTCACTGCTGCTGGTGCGTGACCTGGTCGGTGACGTCGAACTGCTCGGCGAGACGATCGACGACGCGGCGGGCGAGGCGTTCGACAAGGTCGCGCGGCTGCTCGGACTGCCCTACCCCGGCGGCCCGCAGATCGACCGGGCCGCGGCCGAGGGCGACCCGACGGCGATCCGGTTCCCCCGCGGGCTGACGCTGCCGAAGGACATGGCCGCACACCGGTACGACTTCTCGTTCTCGGGGCTGAAGACCGCCGTGGCCCGCTGGGTCGAACGCTGCCGCGACGAGGGCCGAGAGGTGCCGGTGGCCGACGTCGCCGCGAGCTTCCGCGAGGCCGTCGTCGACGTCCTGCTCACCAAGGCCCTGAACGCCTGCCGCGACACCGGTGTCGACCGGCTGCTGCTCGGTGGCGGCGTCGTCGCGAACGCCCGGTTGCGGCAGGTCGCCGAGGAACGCTGCGCGGCCGTGGGCGTGCGGCTGCGGATCCCGCCGTTCGACCTGTGCACGGACAACGGCGCGATGATCGCCGCCGTCGGCGCCCGACTCGTTGCCGAGGGGCACGCGCCGAGCGACCTCGGCATCGCGGCGGACTCGACCCTGCCGGTGACGACCGTCCAGGTCTGACCAGTTCGGCCCCGGTCCTTCTGGGGGAGCCTGTGGGAGGATTCACACGGGCGTCGGAGAGACCGGACGCCCGAGAGGGGTGGACGGTGTCCGATCAGAACGAGTGGCCGAAGCCGGGCGAGACGCCGAACGGCGCGGCGAACGGACAGCCCGACGGTGCACCCGCCCCGGACGCCCCGCAAGCACCTGACGCGCCGCAGGCCCCGTCGGCTCCGGAAGCGCCCCAGAACCCGTACGGCCAGCAGCAGAACCCGTACGGCCAGCCGCCGCAGCAGCAGAACCCGTACGGCCAGCAGCAGAACCCGTACGGCCAGCCGCCGCAGCAGCAGAACCCGTCCGGCCAGCCGCCGCAGCAGCAGAACCCGTACGGCCAGCCGCCGCAGCAGCAGAACCCGTACGCCGCTCCGCAGCAGCCGCAGCCGCAGCCGAATCAGTACGGTCAGCAGCAGAACCCGTACGCGGCCCCGCAGCAGCAGCAGCAGCCGCCGCAGCAGGCGTACGGCGCACCGCAGAACCCCTACGGTCAGCAGCAGAATCCGTACGCGCAGCAGCAGCCGTACGCGGCCAACCCGTACTCGTACCAGCCCTACGCGCAGCGACCGAAGACGAACGTCCTGTCGATCCTGTCGATCGTCTTCGCGTTCGGCGGCGTCATCATCTGGCCGATCATCATCCTGACGAGCCCGGCCGGCGCGATCATGGGCCACATCGCCCTCGGCAAGATCAAGCAGAGCGGCGAGGGCGGCCGTGGCCTGGCGCTCGCCGGCATCATCGGTGGCTGGGTCCTGACGGGCCTGTTCATCCTGATCGTCGCCCTGGTGTGGATCTCGATCGCGAACTCGTCGAACTACTCGGACTACTCCGACTACTCCGACTACAGCTCGAACACCGGGGCCTTCGTCAGCTGACGTCGCCGCAGGGCGACGGAGGCCGCGAGCGGCCCCCGGCCCCCGGCCGTCAGCCGACCGTGTCGGTGAGCCGCTCGCACAGGATCGCCGTGTGGCGTCCCTCCAGGCGGGTGAGCACGAGTGTGACGCGACCCGATCCGCGCAACCGCAGCCGTTTGCGGAACTGCGCCGGGTCGACGTCGACGCCGCGCTTCTTGATCTCGACGGTGCCGATGCCGTCGGCGGCGAGCCGCGCGGCCAGCCGCTTGACGTCGAGCGGCATCGTGTCGAGCACCCGGAACCCCTGCGCGAAGGGTGTCGTGACGGCCCGGTCGGACGTGACGTAGGCGATGCCGTCGGACAGCATGTGCCCGTCGAGGCCCCTCGCCAGGTCGCCGATCAGTCGCGCGCGGATCACGGCGCCGTCCGGCTCGTACAGGTAGGCGCCGAGCGGTCCGACCTCGGCGTCGTCGGCGTCCGCCGCTCCGGTCATCTCGGCGATGCCGTGGCTGCCGATGACGGTGGCCGCGCGGCGGATGCCGGGCCGTGCGAGGGGGCCGAACCACAGGGCGAGCTCGACGACCTCGCGGTCGACCGAGGTCCACTGGGCCTCGGCGGTGTCCGGGATCAGGTCGCGGTCGATGCCGGGTCCGAGCTTCACGCCGGTCGGTGTCGTCGTCGCTGCGGCGAACACCGTGTCGAGCGAGGGGGACCAGTCGTCCGGGTCGGCGAGTCGGCGGGTGTCGGAGTGGCCGGAGGTGCGTCGTGCGGGGTCCATCCACGCGCCGTCCACCGAGGACAGGTCGAAGGACTCGGCGTCGCCGAGCTCCACCCGCGCGTTCGGCCAGAGGGCCAGGTTGTGGGTCGCGACGGCAGCCGTGACCTCGTCGCGGTCGACGGCGGTGACGTCCAGGTCGAGCGCCGCCATCGCCATGGCGTCCCCGCCGATGCCGCAGCCGAGATCGGCGACCCGGGTGAGCCCCGCGGCGGCGAAGCGTCCGGCGTGCTGGGCCGCGACCTGCAGTCGGGTGGCCTGCTCGAGACCGGCCTCGGTGAAGAGCATCCGGGACGCGAAGTCACCGAACTTGCCGCGGGCCTTGAGCCGGAGCTTCGCCTGGGTCAGCACGGCTGCGACGAGCCGTGGGTCGTGGCCCTCGGCGCGAAGCCGGGACACCACGCGGACGATCTCGCCGCCGTCGGAGACACCGGGGGTACGGTCGAGCAGGGCCATCCCGTCCGGGGTCAGCAGTGCGGTGAGTTCGGCGGCGTCCATGCGTCGATCCTCGCAGGTGCTGCGTGTTCTCCGGGTGTGCTGGCACTCGGATTGACCGAGTGCCAGTGGCCCCCTAGAGTTGGCGTTGGCACTCTCCTGTGCGAAGTGCCAACCGGTTTTCATCTGTACCGAGTCCGTACCGAGAAAGAAGAGGTCACCGTGGCCGTCAGCATCAAGCCGCTCGAGGATCGCATCGTCATCCGCCAGGTCGAGGCGGAGCAGACCACCGCTTCCGGTCTGGTCATCCCCGACACCGCGAAGGAGAAGCCCCAGGAGGGCGAGGTCGTCGCCGTGGGTCCG
The DNA here is from genome assembly GCF_025643395.1 of Curtobacterium sp. Arg-1. Taxonomy (NCBI): domain Bacteria; kingdom Bacillati; phylum Actinomycetota; class Actinomycetes; order Micrococcales; family Microbacteriaceae; genus Curtobacterium; species Curtobacterium sp. Arg-1. The sequence goes on along the minus strand of NZ_CP095731.1, from coordinate 3,457,044 downwards.
GGTCGCATCGACGACAACGGCAACCGCGTCCCGCTCGACGTCGCCGTGGGTGACAAGGTCATCTACTCCAAGTACGGCGGAACCGAGGTCAAGTACTCGGGCGAGGACCTGCTGGTCCTGTCGGCCCGCGACGTCCTCGCGGTCATCGTCCACTGAGTCCAGTACGCATGACGGACGCCCCGTCCGGCCTTCGGGCCGACGGGGTGTTCGTGTGTCCGGGGCCGGTCTGCAGGGCGCTCCGGTCCTGATCAGCCCGCTTGCAGCCCGCTTGCAGCCCGCCTGGAGGCCCGGTGCACGTCCCGGGGTCGGCGGTCGTTCCTAGGATGGTTCCGTGAGTGAACCGAGTCCGGCGCGACCCGTCCGCAGCGAGGCATCCGTCGGCGTGGTGCAGGCCGTCGTGGCCTACGGGCTCTGGGGGCTGATGCCCCTGCTCTTCGCGGCCATGGCCCCCGCGGCGGCGTTCGAGATCGTGTCGTGGCGGATCGTCTTCGGTCTGGTGTTCTGCGCGGTGGCGATCGCGGTCACCCGGTCGTGGCTCCGCACCCGCACCTTGATGGCCCAGCGCCGCGTGATGCTCGTGATGGGGCTCGCCGCCGTCCTGATCCTGGTGAACTGGACCGTCTACGTCCTCGCGACGACGACCGGTCACACGGTCGAGGCCGCGCTCGGGTACTTCATCAACCCGCTCGTCACGATCGCCCTCGGCGTCGTGGTCCTGCGCGAACGCCTGCGTCCGGCGCAGTGGGCCGCGGTCGGGTTGAGCGTCGTGGCGGTCGTGGTCATCGCGATCGGCTACGGGCAGATGCCGTGGATCTCGCTGGCCCTGGCGTTCTCGTTCGGCCTGTACGGCCTGGTGAAGAAGCGCGTCGGCGGCACCGTGGACGCGCTGAGCGGCCTGACGATCGAGACCGTGTGGCTGCTGCCGATCGCGGTCGTGGCGCTGGTGGTGCTCGGTGTGACCGGGCTCGGCGGCGGCGTGACGTTCACGAGCGAGGGCTGGGGGCACGCTGTCATCACCGTGCTGACCGGGCCGGCGACCGCGGTGCCGCTGCTGCTCTTCGCCTCGTCGGCGCGCCGGGTGAGTCTGTCGACCCTGGGCCTGACCCAGTACCTGGCACCGGTGATGCAGCTGCTCGTCGGGGTCCTGGTGCAGCACGAGGAGATGTCGGCCGGGCGCTGGTTCGGCTTCGGCATCGTGTGGCTCGCGCTCGTGGTGCTGACGGCGGACTCGTTCGCCGCCGCACGCGTGTCCCGCCGCCGGGCGCTCGCACCCACCCCGGCCGAGCCGGTCTGACCCGGTCTCCACCGCGAAAGCGACAGGCCCCCGCGGAACTTCCGCGGGGGCCTGTCGCTTTCGCGAGCGGTGCTGGGCTGAGCCCTACTTCTTCACCGCACCCTGGATGGCGCTCTGGTACACGGGCTTGTTGTCGCCGTCGAACTTGTAGATGCCGATGTAGGCGCTCGACGGGTCGTTGTTGTCGTCGAACGGACCGATGCCGGACGGGCCGGTGTAGTGGATGTCCTTGCCGTCGTCCAGGAGCGTCTTGCACTCCTTGAACGTCGCACACTCCGTGCCGCCGTCAGCTCCCGACACCGCAGCCATGTTGGCCTGGATCGTGCCGGAGTCGGTGCCCTTGCCCTTCACCGCAGCGAGGGCGGCGAGCACCGTGGCGTCGTACGACTCGGCCGCGTACGAGTAGTCGGCGAGCGTCTTGCCCGACGAGTCCTTGTAGAACGCGGCGAGCTGCTTCTTGAAGTCGTCCTTCGGCGAGGCACCGGGGATGGTGCCCTGGGCGCCGCTCAGGGTGCCCTTGTCGAAGTCCTTCGAGTAGTCCGCCGTGTTGCCGTCGGACATGTAGATCTTCGCGTCGTTCCCCTGCGAGACGAGCTCCGGGATGATCGACTTCGTCTCGTCGAAGGCCAGGACGACGATCGCGTCGGGCTTCTGGGCCAGTGCCGCGGTCACCTCGGACGAGAACGTGGTCTGGCCGGGCGGGAACTCCTGGCCCTCGCCCTTGCCGCCGTAGACGACCTGGCCGCCCGAAGCCTCGACCGCGGCCTGCACGGAGTTGCGGAGGCCGGTGCCGTACGTGTCGTTGAAGACCAGGAAGGCGACCTTCGCGTTGCCGTCACCGGTCACGAGCTGACCGAGCGCGGAACCCTGCACCGAGTCCGGCGGTGCGGTCCGGTAGTAGTACGACGAGTACCCGGAGAGGTCGCTCGCCGTGTTCGCCGGCGAGATCTCGACGATGCAGTTGCTGGTCAGCTGGTCGATGACGTTCAGCGTGACGGACGAGGACTCGGCGCCGATCGCGACCGGGACCTTCGCGTTGACGAGCTTCGTCGCCGCGGAGCTCGACACGGTCATGTCGTTGCTGTCACCGGAGTCGGTCGCCGGGTCGATCGTGACGTCCTTGTCGAGGACACCGCCCGCGGCGTTGATGTCCTTGACGGCCAGGCCGACACCGGACTCGGCCGGCGGGTTCAGGTAGGCCAGCGAACCGGTCAGGGGCAGGATCGTGCCGATCTTCAGCGCGTCCGTGCCAGGGGTGTCGGGGGCCTTGCAGCTGGCGGCGGGATCCTTCTTCGCATCGCTCGACGCCGAGCTCGAGGGGGAAGCACTGCCGGTGGTGGAACACGCGGCGAGGAGGACGGCTGCTGCGCCCGCCAACGCCAGTGCCGCGGTGGCACGGGTGGTTCTGATCATCCGTGGAGCCCTTTCTCTGCGCGGAGGCTGTGCCGCTTCGGGTGAATGCGACGCCTCCACTGGATGTCGAGAAACGTAGGGTCCATGTGTTTCGCCCGTGTGACGGGGCGGTACGCAAAGGTGTTTCGTTACCGAGCCGTGACGTTCCTGTGCGTGGGGACAGGCATCCGTGCAGGAGCTGCGGTGCCGGCGTGGTGCCCTGACCTGCGCCAGGCGGATGGTCCGGCAGGGTGTTCGGGAGGCCCGGGGGCGCACCGGTGGACGGCGGGCCGGTCAGCCGTGCTGTCCCGGTCAGCCGTGCTGGCCCGGTCAGCTCTGCTGTCCGGCTTCCTCGTCGAGTTCGGCCTGGGACCGCAGGACGCAGAACTCGTTGCCCTCCGGGTCGGCGAAGACCACCCATCCGCCGTCCGGGTGGCGCAGGTCGGCGAGCTCCACGGCACCGATGCCGCGGAGCCGCTCGATCTCCTCGTCGCGGGTGCGGTCGGTGGGGCGCAGGTCGAAGTGGATCCGGTTCTTCACGGCCTTCGTCTCGGGCACCTGGAGGAACAGCACCGTGTGCGATCGATCGGGTGCTGTGATCTCGCACTCCTCGTGCCCCGGAGCGTTCGGGTCGTCGGGCAGGTCCACGTACCCGAGCACCTGCTTCCACCACTCGGACTGGGCGTAGGCATCGCGGGAGTCGATCGTGGTGTGGGAGACAGCGCTGACCATGCCGCGACACTACCGCCGGGGAACGCAGCTGCGGGGGACGGGGGGAGACGGGGGACGGGGCGGGCGACGGGGTGGGCGACGGGGTGAAGACGCCGTCGTGCTGCTCCGACGCCGCGGTGCTCGCGAGACGCCGCCAAATTCGGCGGCGTCTCGGGGACTCGGCGGCGCCCAACCCACACGACGGCGTCTCGCGCTGCCCGCCAGCCGCTGCTCACGAGCCCGGCTGGCGACGTGCGCTGATCGGTGCTGCGCGGAACAAGGGGAGCCCGGCAGCCGACAGCACCGCAGCCAGCGCTCGTGCATCCGCAGCCTCCCGCATCGTCCACCGCGCGAACCCGCGCACCTCGGGATCCCGTCGGAGCGCGTCCTCACGGTTCTTCTCGTCCCACAGCGCTCGAGGGTCGTCGTACTTCAAGCGACCGTCGAACTCACCGATCACCCCGGCGTCGGGCCACCAGAAGTCCGTCCTGAACCTGCCGAGCGGTGTCTCGAACTCGCGCTGCAGCTCCGGAGCAGGACCCCCGAGGTCACCGGCGGTGACGCGGCTGATCGACTCGCCGGGCGATTCGGCACGGGCATCGGCGAAGTCGATCGCGGCGGCAGCCTGTCGGCATCCGCGCAGGCGCCCGGGTGGTTCGAGCGCGGCGAGTGCGGCGACGAGCCCTTCGCGGCCGACCAGGGCAGACCGGAGCACGTGGTCGAGCACGACGACGGCGTGGGTGAACGACTGTCGACGCGCGATGTCGAGCACGGTCCGCTCGAGCGAGGTCGTCGGGATCCCGTCGACCACGACGCGTTCGCCGTTCCGGATCCGCCCAGCGTGACGGACGACGCCTCGACCGGTGTGCGTCTTGTCGAGCCGGACGTCGATCACGTGCAGCCGCCAGTCGGTCGCGTCGAAGTCAGGCAAGCCCCAGAGCGCCGCGGCCGAGGTCCCCGAGACGACGCACTCGGACTGCAGGGACCCGTACCGTGCGCGGACGAACAGGCGCCGGCGTTCCAGGGGTGAGAGCGCCTCCCACTCCGGACGTTCGACGGCGGCGCCGTGGAACAGGCGTACCGGCTCGTGCAGGGCCGACGGGACACGGACCAGTGCTGTCCGGGCGAGCGCGTTCATCCCCGCAGCATGGAACGCGACCACGGCGCGAGGCGACTCGCACACCGGACCGGTGGAGAGCCTCCAGGCCGTTGCCGCCTGTGGAGGAGTCGCAAGACGCCGTCGTCTCCGAACCACGCCCGGAAAGCGTTGAGACGCCGCCGGATTCGGCGGCGTCTCAACGACACGACGGCGTCTTGCGGACCAGAACCGGCCCGGCCCGCGGTCTAGCTGCGGTAGTTCGGCGCCTCGACGACCATCTGGACGTCGTGCGGGTGGGACTCCTTGAGCCCCGCCGCGGTGATGCGGACGAACTTGCCACGGGCCTTCAGCTCGGGGATCGTGCGACCGCCGACGTAGAACATCGACTGCCGCAGCCCACCGGTGAGCTGGTAGACGACGTTGCCGACCGAGCCGCGGTAGGGCACCTGGCCCTCGATGCCCTCGGGGATGAGCTTGTCGTCGTTCGGCACGTCCGCCTGGAAGTAGCGGTCCTTCGAGTACGAGGTCTTCTTGCCGCGGGTCTGCAGGGCCCCGAGGGACCCCATGCCGCGGTAGGCCTTGAACTGCTTGCCGCCCACGAACACCAGGTCACCGGGGGACTCGTCGGTGCCGGCCAGCAGTGATCCGAGCATGACGGTGTCGGCACCGGCGACCAGGGCCTTCGCGATGTCGCCCGAGTACTGCAGGCCACCGTCGGCGATGATCGGCACACCGGCTTCACGTGCGGCGAGGGACGCCTCGTACACGGCCGTCACCTGCGGCACACCCACACCGGCGACGACGCGCGTGGTGCAGATCGAGCCCGGGCCGACACCGACCTTGACGGCGTCGACACCGGCGTCGATGAGCGCCTGGGCGCCCGCGCGGGTGGCGACGTTGCCGCCGATGACGTCGATCGCGTCGAACGTCGGGTCGGCCTTGAGGCGGCGGACCATGTCGAGCACGCCTTCGCTCTCACCGTTGGCGGTGTCGACGACGAGCACGTCGACGCCGGCGTCACGCAGGGCCTCGGCGCGCTGCCAGGCGTCGCCGAAGAAGCCGATCGCGGCACCGACGCGGAGCCGGCCCTCGTCGTCCTTGGTGGCGTCCGGGTACTGCTCGCTCTTGTCGAAGTCCTTGACGGTGATGAGGCCGCGGAGCTTGCCCTCGGCGTCGACCAGCGGCAGCTTCTCGATCTTGTGCTGGGCGAAGATGGCGATCGCCTCTTCGGGGTCGATGCCCTCGAGCGCGGTGATCAGCGGCGCCTTCGTCATGACGTCGCGCACGTACGTGGTGGCCTGCTCGAACGTGGCCACGAAGCGCATGTCGCGGTTCGTGATGATGCCGACGAGGGTGCCGTCCTGCTCGACGACCGGCAGGCCGGAGACACGGAACTGGCCGCAGAGCGCGTCGACCTCGGCCACGGTGGCGTCCGGGGTGGTGGTCACCGGGTTGGTGATCATGCCCGACTCGGAGCGCTTGACCTTATCGACGTAGGCAGCCTGGTCCTCGATGGACAGGTTGCGGTGCAGGATCCCGATGCCGCCCTGGCGCGCCATGGCGATCGCCATGCGGGCTTCGGTGACGGTGTCCATCGCAGCAGAGAGCAGCGGGACGTTGACGGAGATCCGCTTGGTGAGCCGGGACGCGGTGGACGCCTCGCTCGGGATGACGTCGGTGTGCCCGGGCAGGAGCATGACGTCGTCGTACGTGAGTCCGATGAATCCGAACGGATCCGGCTGGTCCATGGGTCCCCTTCGTGGGCGAGTGAAGTGTCGAGACACCGGGAACACGACGACGGGTTCCGGATAGGACATGGTAACGCGAGCGGCTGTCGCCGCATTCCGCCTGGAGGCACGGATCGCGCCCGCCTCGGAGCATTCCTCCACAACGTCACAGTTCGGGTACGAATCACACAGGGAACGTGTTGGAAACACGGGTGTCACAAAATCCCCATAGGTTCCTCGTCATCCGAACGAGAGGCTCTTCCGTGGGATCCATCACTCCTCCGGGACGGGCGCAGCCGCGCCTGTTCCGCCTCCGCCAGACACGACGACGACCGGTCCTCGCGGCCGTGCTCGTCGCCGCGTTCCTGGCGACCTTCCTGATCGACTGGGCGGTCACCCTGCCGGCCTTCAGTGCCACGTCGGCTCCGGCCACCAGCCAGGCGTGCACCGTCAGCCCCGACAACGGGTGCATCCAGGGCACGATCACCGACTCCGAGCGTGATCCGGCCGAGGGCGTCGACGTCGACGTGACCGGCCCGAGCGGCTTCGACCAGACGGCCACGACCAACGCCGACGGCCGCTGGTCCGTCAAGGTCGAGACCGCTGGCGAGTACACGGTGAGCGTCGACCAGGGCACCCTGCCGAAGGGGCAGTACCTGACCAACGCCGCGGACGCCGAGCGGAAGGTGCAGGCGACGCTGAACGCCAACGTCGGGCAGATCTTCCAGCTGTCCGACCAGAAGGGCGCGACGACCTCGTCCGACTCGTCGGGTGTGAGCATGCAGCGGGCCTGGCAGCAGTTCGCCTCCGGGCTCCGGCTCGGCCTGCTGATCGCGCTGGCGTCCATCGGGCTCTCGCTCATCTACGGCACGACGGGGTTGTCGAGCTTCTCGCACGGTGAGCAGGTCACCCTCGGCGGTCTGCTGGCGTACGTCTTCGCCAACCAGCTCGGCTGGAACATCTGGGTCACCGGCATCGTCGTCACGCTGTTGTGCGCCGCGACCGGGTACCTGCAGGACGCCGCGATCTGGCGCCCGCTCCGGCGCCGACGCATCAGCCTGACGCAGCTCATGATCGTGACGATCGGGCTGTCGATCGCCGCCCAGTACGCGTTCCAGTACTTCTTCGGCGCCTCGACGGTCCGCATCCAGCAGGGCAACCCGGAGACCGTGCGGTTCGCCGGCGTGACCCTGACGGTGCAGTCCTACGTCGCCATGGGGATCGCGCTCGTGGTCCTCGTCGCCACCGGGCTCTTCCTGGCGAAGACGCGCTTCGGCCGGGCCACCCGCGCCGTGTCGGACAACCCGGCGCTCGCCGCGGCCTCCGGCATCGACGTCGACCGGGTGATCCGCTTCGTGTGGACGCTCGCCGCCGGTCTGGCTGGCCTGTCCGGCGTGATGCTCGGGCTCGTCCTGAACGGCGTGAACTGGCAGACGGGGCTCCAGCTGCTCCTGCTCATGTTCGCCTCGGTCACGCTCGGCGGCCTCGGTACCGCGTACGGCGCCCTGGTCGGCTCGATGATCATCGGCGTCGTCGTGGAGCTCACGAACCTGGTGCTCCCCGGTGACTTCAAGTACGCCACCGCCCTCGTCATCCTCATCCTCATCCTGCTGTTCCGGCCGCAGGGCATCTTCGGCCGCGCCGAGCGGATCGGCTAAGGGAGCACGCGCATGGACTACATCCTCAACCTGCTGTCCTCGCTCACCCAGGAGGCACTCGCCCCGACCACGGCGGCGTTCGCGCTGGCCGCGATCGGCCTGAACGTGCACTTCGGGCTCACCGGGCTCGTGAACATGGGCCAGGCGGCGTTCCTGCTGCTCGGGGCCTACGGCTTCGCGATCTCGATCACCAACGGACTGCCGTTCGTGATGGCGGTGCTCATCGCCCTGCTCGTCTCGATCGTGTTCGCGATCATCCTCGGCGTCCCGACCCTGCGGTTGCGCGGCGACTACCTGGCGATCGTCACGATCTCCGGCGCCGAGATCATCCGCATGGTGGGCCGCTCGAGCCTGCTCACCTCGACCACGGGCGGCTCGAACGGCATCACCGGGTCGAGCTACCGCGACCCGTTCACCGCCCTCAGCCCACTGCCCGACGGCACCACCACGATCCTGTGGTTCACGTACGCCAACAACGGCGTCAACGGCTGGTGGATCCGCATCGCGGCGTGGGCCATGGTCGCCCTGTTCACCCTGGTGCTCTTCCTGCTCATGCGCAGCCCGTGGGGCCGCGTGGTGAAGGCCATCCGCGAGGACGAGGACGCCGTCCGCTCGCTCGGCAAGAACGTCTACTCGTACAAGATGCAGGCGCTCGTGTTCGGTGGGGCGCTCGGTGCGATCGCGGGCATCATCTACGTCCTGCCGAGTTCCGTGCAACCGGACGCCATGGGCCGCTCGATGACGTTCTTCATCTGGACGGCGCTCATCCTCGGTGGCGCGGCGACGGTGTTCGGACCGGTGCTCGGAGCCGTGCTCTTCTTCGTCGTCCGGCTCTTCATCCGCACGCTGGCCGGCGACTTCATCCCCGACTCGATCATGAACGCACAGCAGGCCGAGCAGTTCTCGTACGTGCTCGTCGGCGTCGCGCTCATGCTGCTCATCGTGTTCCGTCCACAGGGGTTGCTCGGCAACAAGAAGGAGCTGACGTTCAGTGTCTGAGACCTACGGCCACCCCAAGGCCGACCCGATCCTCACCGTCGACGACGTCACCCGCCGCTTCGGGGGCATGACCGCCGTGGACGTCGACCACCTCGAGGTCCAGCGCGGCTCCATCACGGCCCTGATCGGCCCGAACGGCGCCGGCAAGACCACGTTCTTCAACCTGCTCACCGGATTCGACAAGCCGAGCCCCGGTGCGAAGACGCAGTTCAACGGCGCTACGCTGCAGAAGACGAGCGCGACGCACATCGCGAACAAGGGCATGGTCCGCACCTTCCAGCTGACCAAGGCCCTGTCGCGGCTCACCGTGATGCAGAACATGCTGCTCGGCGCTCGCGACCAGCCCGGCGAGAACTTCTTCGCCGCCCTGGTCAAGCCGGTGTGGGCGAAGCGGGAGCGCGAGATCACGGCCAAGGCCGAGGACCTGCTCGCCCGGTTCAAGCTCGACACCAAGGCCGACGACTACGCGGGCTCGCTGTCCGGCGGGCAGCGGAAGCTGCTCGAGATGGCCCGGGCGCTGATGTCCGACCCGACGATGATCATGCTCGACGAGCCGATGGCCGGCGTGAACCCCGCGCTCACCCAGTCGCTCCTCGGGCACATCCAGTCCCTGCGCGACGACGGCATGACCGTGCTGTTCGTCGAGCACGACATGCACATGGTCCGGCACATCTCGGACTGGGTGGTCGTGATGGCCGAGGGCAAGGTCGTCGCCGAGGGCCCGGCGGACACGGTGATGGACGACCAGGCCGTGATCGACGCCTACCTCGGTGCGCACCACGACACCGACCTGGGTGACGACTCGCTCCTCACCGAGGAGACCTTCGAGGAACTGGCAGAGGAAGTCGCGGAAGAAGACGCGGCGGACGCAGCAGCAGAGGAGACGACCCGATGACGGACCAGGCGGACCCCACGATCGCGAGCAGTGCCTCCAGTCCGTCCCCGGCGGCCACACTGGAACGCGAGCCGGTGCTCAGCGCGAAGAACCTCGTCGCCGGGTACCTGCCGGGCGTGAACATCCTGAACGGCTGCGACCTGGACTGCTACCCGGGCGAGCTCATCGGCATCATCGGACCGAACGGGGCGGGCAAGTCGACGCTCCTCAAGGCGCTGTTCGGGCTCGTGTCCATCCGCGAAGGCTCGGTGACCCTGCAGGGTGACGACATCACGAACCTCAAGGCGAACAAGCTCGTGCAGGCCGGTGTCGGCTTCGTGCCGCAGACGAACAACGTGTTCCCGTCGCTGTCGATCGAGGAGAACCTGCAGATGGGGCTGTACCTGCGGCCCCGGAAGTTCACCGAGCGGCTCGAGGTCATCTACGACCTGTTCCCGATCCTCGCCCAGCGGCGGAACCAGCGGGCCGGATCGCTGTCGGGCGGTGAGCGGCAGTCCGTCGCGATGGCCCGGGCGCTGATGATGGACCCGAAGGTGCTGCTGCTCGACGAGCCGAGCGCCGGACTGTCCCCCGTGCGTCAGGACGAGACGTTCCTGCGGACCCGCCGGATCAACAAGGCCGGTGTGTCGATCATCATGGTGGAGCAGAACGCGCGACGCTGTCTGCAGATCTGCGATCGTGGGTACGTGCTCGACCAGGGGAAGAACGCGTACTCGGGCACCGGGAAGGAACTCGCTGACGATCCCAAGGTCATCGAGCTCTACCTGGGGACGCTCGCCAAGGACGTCGACGCACAGCGCTAGCGCTGTCGTCGGCTACGGGTACCGCTGTGGGGGTGGTATCCGTGACGGGTGGGGCCGTGCGTGGTCGCTTCGCGCCGCACGGCCCCGCTCCTGTACCCGCCCCGGAGGCGCGGCTCGCCTCTGGTCGCGTCCGATCGCGTCTGGTCGGGTGACTGTGGTCGCGTCTGGTCGCGTGACTGTGGTCGCATGACGCCGTCGTGTTCCGTCGACGCCGCGGTCCCGTCGAGACGCCTCGGAATCCAGCGGCGTCTCGTCGGGATGGCGGCGTCCTGCGCTGACGACGGCGTCTTCCGTTGACGACGGCGTCGCCCGTCGCACCCGGCCAGGAGGCGCTACTCGCCCCGCGCGGGTCGGTATCGTTCCGCAGGTGCAGAGACTGTCGGTGAGCGCGATGGACGCCCTGGTGTGGGTGGTCTTCATCGCGCTGTTCGTCGGTGCGGCGCTGCTCGTCAAGGTCGCGGCGGTGCTCCTCGTCGTCCTCGTGGTGCTCGCGCTCCTGCTCGGCTTCGTGCTGCGGGTGCTCCGCAAACGCCGACGAGCCCCGCGCCGCCCGCGCTGACGGCTCCGCCGTGACGGCTGCACGGTGCGAGGTTGCCCGTCGTCCGCACCGTCCGGCCCGTGCACGCCGCAGAGCCCGCCCGGTAGGCTGTCCTGGTGAGCGAAGTCGAGATCGGTGCAGGCAAGCGCGGACGTCGGGCGTACGCGTTCGACGACATCGCGGTGGTCCCCTCCAGGCGGACGCGTGACCCGCGCGACGTCAGCGTGCAGTGGTCGATCGACGCGTTCACGTTCGAGTCGCCGATCCTGTCGGCACCGATGGACTCCGTGTCCTCGCCCGCGACGGTCATCCAGATGGGCAAGCTCGGCATCCTGGGCGTGCTCGACCTCGAAGGCCTGTGGACCCGCTACGAGGACCCGACCCCGTACTACGACGAGATCAAGTCGCTCACCGACGGCAACGTCACGAAGCGCATGCAGGAGATCTACTCCGAGCCGATCAAGGCCGAGCTGATCACCGCCCGCCTGGCCGAGATCCGCGCAGCCGGGGTGCCGGTCGCCGGTTCGCTCAGCCCGCAGCGCACCCAGGAGTTCTCGAAGACGGTCGTCGACGCCGGTGTCGACCTGTTCGTCATCCGCGGCACCACGGTCTCGGCGGAGCACGTCTCCCAGACCGAGGAACCCCTCAACCTCAAGAAGTTCATCTACGAGCTGGACGTCCCGGTGATCGTGGGCGGCGCCTCGACCTACACGTCGGCGCTGCACCTCATGCGCACCGGTGCCGCCGGTGTGCTCGTCGGCTTCGGTGGCGGCGCAGCGTCGACCACCCGTGCCGCACTCGGCATCCACGCCCCGATGGCCACCGCCGTCGCGGACGTCGCAGGTGCCCGTCGCGACTACCTCGACGAGTCGGGCGGCCGCTACGTGCACGTCATCGCCGACGGCGGGCTCGACACCGCGGGCGACATCGTCAAGGCCATCGCCGTCGGCGCCGACGCCGTCATGCTCGGCACCGCGCTGGCCCGTGCGACCGAGGCCCCGGGTGGCGGCTACCACTGGGGTGCCGAGGCGCACCACCCCGAGCTGCCGCGTGGCCGCCGGGTCGAGGTGGGCACGATCGCCCCGCTCGAGAACGTCCTGAACGGCCCGACGCCGACCCACGACGGCCGCGCCAACCTGGTCGGTGCCCTGCGCCGATCGATGGCGACGACCGGATACTCCGACGCCAAGGAGTTCCAGCGAGTAGAAGTGGTCGTGGCGCCGTACCACCAGTGACGGTGGCACCCGGACACTGCTCCGGGTGACGCCTCGGCGCCGACCGTGACCCGGAGGCGACGATGGCGAAGTCCAGCACGACGAAGCAGACCAGCACGGCCGGACGTCCGCGTGACGTCGCGCCCGGCGTGGGGTTCGACCCCACGGCGAAGCTCGGACCGGACGAACGTGCGGCCGCGATCGAGACGCTGAAAACCAAGGAGCTCGACGTCCTGGTCGTCGGCGGCGGCATCGTCGGTGCGGGCAGTGCGCTCGACGCCGTGACCCGCGGCCTGAGCGTCGGCATCGTCGAGGCCCGTGACTGGGGCTCGGGGACGTCGAGCCGTTCGTCGAAGCTCGTGCACGGCGGCATCCGGTACCTCGAGCAGCTCAACTTCGCACTCGTCCGCGAAGCCCTCATCGAACGCGGGCTGCTGCTGCAGCGCATCGCCCCGCACCTGGTGAAGCCCGTGCGCTTCCTCTACCCGCTCAACCACCGAGTCTGGGAGCGCTTCTACATCGGCATCGGCATGGCGATGTACGACGTGTTCAGCTGGTCCGGCGGCCGTCCGCCCGGCGTCCCGCACCACCGGCACCTCAGCCGGAAGCAGGTGCTCAGGAACATGCCCGGGCTCAAGAAGGACGCCTTCGTCGGCGGCATGACGTACTACGACGCCCAGGTCGACGACGCGCGCTACGTCGCGTCGCTCGTGCGCACCGCGGCCTCGTACGGTGCCGAGGCGGCGAGCCGCGTCCGCATCGAGGGGTTCATCAAGGTCGGAGAGCGCGTGGTCGGCGCGCAGGCACACGACATCCAGACCGGTGAGCGGTTCGAGATCCGCGCGAAGCAGGTCGTCAACGCCACCGGTGTCTGGACCGACGACACCCAGGCGATGATCGGCACCCGCGGGCAGTTCAAGGTGCGGGCGTCGAAGGGCGTGCACCTCGTCATCCCGCGCGACCGGTTCCCGTCGAACACGGGCATGATCCTGCGCACCGAGAAGAGCGTCCTGTTCGTCATCCCGTGGGGCCGGCACTGGCTCGTCGGCACGACCGACACCGACTGGTACCTCGACAAGGCGCACCCGGCGGCGACCGCGGCGGACATCGACTACATCCTCGAGCACGTCAACAAGGTGCTCGCCGTCCCGCTGACCCGCGAGGACGTCGAGGGCGTCTACGCCGGCCTCCGCCCGCTGCTGGCGGGGGAGTCCGACCAGACGTCGAAGCTGAGCCGCGAACACGTCGTCGCGCACACCGTGCCCGGGCTCGTCGTCGTCGCCGGCGGCAAGTGGACGACGTACCGCGTGATGGGCAAGGACGCCATCGACGAGGCCGTCGCGGCCATGGACGGCAGGATCCCGGAGTCGACGACCGAGGACATCCCGCTCCTCGGCGCGGAGGGCTACCCGGCCGCGTGGAACCGACGCGCCCGCACCGCACGGAGCTGCAACGTGCACAAGGTCCGGATCGAGCACCTGCTCAACCGGTACGGCACCCTCGCGACCGAGGTGCTGCAGCTCGTCGAGCAGGACCCCGCGCTGGCCGAACCCCTACCCGGGGCCGACGACTACATCGGCGCCGAGGTCGTGTACGCCGCCTCGCACGAGGGCGCCCTGCACCTGGAGGACGTCCTCGCCCGCCGCACCCGCATCTCCATCGAGGCCTGGGACCGCGGCGAGTCAGCGGCGCCCGTCGCCGCGAAGCTCATGGCGGACGTGCTCGGGTGGGACCAGGAGACGACCGAGCACGAGGTCGCGAACTACCTGAAGCGCGTCGCCGCAGAACGGGAGTCGCAGCTGCAGCCCGACGACGAGAGCGCGGACCGCGTGCGGCTCGAGGCTCCGGACATCGCGTTCGGCTTCGACGAGGACGACGTGGTCGTCGGTGGCGGCCGTTCGGACGGCGCGGAGGGCGCGAAGGCGTCCGACGAGCAGGTCATCGGCGAGAAGACGAGCGAGCCGGAGTGAGGAGGCCCGCAAACGCCGTCGTGTCAGCCAGACGCCGGCGTCTGCGGGTTGCGTAAGACGCCGTCGTCTCGGGTCGACGCCGTCTGGTCGCCGAGACGCCGCCGAACATGGCGGCGTCTCGCGGTGGGCGAGGCGTCACGACGAGACGACGGCGTCTTGCGGAGTCCACCCGCGCCTCCAGGACGGAAGACCGGAAGACCGGAAGACCGGAAGGACGGAAGACCGGACTGGAGGCCCGTGGTGCGTCCGTCAGACGGCGCGCGCCCGCAGGGCCGCACGGCGCACGTGCACCGCCTGGCCGACCACGAGCACCACCGGGATCCCGATCAGCGCGACGAGGCTCGTCACGTACAGGGCGCCCGACCAGATCGTGTGGGCACCGCCGCCGACCCCGTAGGCATCTGCGACGTCCATCTGCAGGGCGAACGCGGCCACGAACGACATCGGCGTCCCCATCACGACGACCGCGAGCAGCACCGCCGCGATGACGTGCGGCCTCGCCCGGGTGATGAGCAGCAGCACCGACAGTCCCGCGGCGAACAGGACGCCGACGACGGCGATCCCCACGACGGTCGCGATGTCCGCCCCGACCGAGAACCCCTGCTCCGAGAGCTCGGCGTGGATCTCGGCCAGGCTCGCACCGGGGACCGCGGCGAGCGGGTCCAGCACCAGTGCGTTCAGCGCGAGCAGTGCCGCGTACAGCACGACGACCAGCACCCCGACGACGGCCACGACGATCCGTGTTCTCCCCATCCACAGAACAGTAGTGCGCGGAATGCGCGGGGTCACCGGGTGGTTATCATCGGGGTACTCGAAGAGGGAGCCATCATGGTCGACGTCCATCGCGTCAAACTCCCCGGAGTCGGCGTGCTGCACAGCTTCTACACCGACGACGGTGGCAAGTGCGGTGTCATCACGCACCGGTCGGGGCACTCCGACCTCATCTCGTTCGCCGACGTCTCCGACGGCGCGGACAAGTCCGAGAAGGTCTCGCTCCGTCTCAGCGAAGACGAAGCGCACACCCTCGCCGAACTGCTCGGCGGCACCCGGATCACCGAGGGCCTCGACAAGCTCGACGAGATCCCCGGGCTGTCCATCGACTGGTTCTCGGTCGACTACGACGACGCCATCGCGGGCAAGCCCCTCGGTGACCTGCACGACTCGGGCTTCATCGGCCTGACCGTCGTCGCCGTGGTCCGTGGCGACAGCGCCAACCCGGCGCCCTCGTCGGACTTCGTCGTCTTCCCCGGTGACACCATCGTCGTGGCCGGATCCCCCGAGAAGGTCGCCAAGGCGTTCTCCTTCTACCGCAGCGGAGAGCTTGCGGCCGCCTCGGCCGAGGCCCCGCGGAAGAGCTAGCGCATGCACCTGGGTGGTGAGCTGCTCACCATCGGTGTGCTCTTCGTCATCGCCTACGTCCTGGGCCGACTCGGCAAGACCATCGGTCTGCCAGCCATCCCGATCTACATGGTGGTCGGGCTCGTCGCGAGCCCGAACACGCCGTGGTTCGGGCTGAGCGTCGAGTCCCACACGATCGAGCTCATCGCGACGTTCGGGCTCATCCTGCTGCTGTTCAACCTCGGGCTCGAGTTCGACCAAGAGGAGTTCTACGGCAACGCCGGCAAGCTCCTGGTGTCGGGCGGCACCTACGTCGTCATCAACATGGGCGTGGGCTTCGCCTTCGGGTTCTCGCTCGGCTGGGGCACCCGTGAAGCCCTGATCATCGCGGGCATGACGGCGACGTCGTCGAGCGCCATCGTGACGAAGCTCCTCATCGAACTCCGCCGTCTGGCGAACGACGAGACCCCGATGATCCTCGGCGTCACCGTGATCGAGGACGTCTTCATCGCCGTGTACCTGGCGATCGTCTCCGTCGTGCTGTCCGGCGACACCAACCTCTGGGCCGTCGTCGGCAAGCTGGCCCTGGCGTTCGGGTTCCTGATCGTGATGTTCACGCTCGCGCGCTTCGCGGGCAAGTGGGTCTCGAAGATCTTCGCCACGCGTGACGACGAGCTGTTCACCGTGCTGTTCTTCGGACTCGCGGTCATGTTCGGCGGCATCGGCGACCTGCTCGGTGTGACCGACGCCATCGGCGCCTTCGTCATCGGCCTGCTCTGCGGAGCGACCCGGTACCGCGACCGCATCGAACAGCTCGCCCTGCCGATGCGCGACGTCTTCGCGGCGTTCTTCTTCGTGAACTTCGGGCTCGGTCTCGACCTGTCGACCTTCGGCGAGGTGCTCTGGCCCGTCCTCGGCGCCATCGGCATGACCATCGTGCTCAACGCGGTCGCCGGCCAGATCGTCGCGCGGATGAACGGCTTCAACGTCCAGCAGGGCATCAACACCGCCGTCATCCTGGTGAACCGCGGCGAGTTCGCGCTGATCCTCGCGACGCTGTCGGCTGCCGCCGGGCTGGAGGCGCGGATCACCGCCTTCGCGGGCCTCTACGTCCTCTGCATGGCGGTCCTCGGGCCGCTGCTCGCGGTGAACTCGGACCGGATCGGCCGCCTCGTGGTGCGCCCGGGCCGGCTCATCCGCCTGCGCGGACGCCTGGGCGGCCGACGTGCCGTCGCCGCGGCAGCCGCCGCCGAGAGCGCCGAAGCAGCCGAGGCCGAGGCGGACGCCACCGCCGCGGCACGGAAGGCCGAGCGGGATCGCCAGTTCGCCGAGGAGTTCGCCCTCGTGGAGGCCGCTGGCAGGGACGAGCGAGACAATGAGGGGCCCGAGCCGACGTCCGCACCCGTGACGTCGCCGGTCGAGAACCCCGCCGAGCGCCCCGAACGCCCGGTCCGACAGCGCGATCCGGAGTACTGATACAGATGTGGGCCGTTGCCCGACGACCGAGGTGGATCGCGCTGCTGTTGCTGGCGCTCGTGCTGGCGGCGGTGTTCGCCGGGCTGGGCAAGTGGCAGCTCGAGCGGTCCATCGCCAACGGCAAGCCCCTGCCGGCGACCACCGAGACCCGCCGCACGCTCGAGGCGGTCACGACCCCCGAGCGCCCCGTCAGCGAGAGCCTCGCCGGGCAGAAGGTGACCGTCACGGGGACCTTCGTCGCCGACGACACCACGGTGCTGACCGGACGCACCGGGGGTGGGAAGTACCAGACCGTCGGGCACCTGGTGGACTCGGATGGTGGGGCGAGCCTCCCGGTCGTCATCGGGTGGTCCGACCAGCGGTCGGCCGCCGTCGCCGGGGGCGAGCGCCTGGCGGACGGCCAGACGCTCACGATCCAGGGCCGGTACTACCCGGCCGAGTCCCCGGACCAGGACGCCTACAAGAAGGCCGAGTACTCGGCCGTCGCGCCCGCACGGTTCGTGAACACCTGGCAGGCCTTCGACGACCGCATGTACCTGGGGTACGTCGTCGCCGACGGTGCCACCGCGAAGGCCGCCGACCTCGGCACCATCGCCGACCGTGCTCCGTCACGCGAGGTCCAGTTCGACTGGCTCAACCTGTTCTACGCGATCGAGTGGGTCGTCTTCGCGGGCTTCGCCGTGTTCCTCTGGTACCGATTCGTGAAGGACGCCTGGGAGCGCGAGCAGGAAGAGGAGCGCGAGGCACTGCTCGCCACCGAAGCCGACGCGCTCCGACGGTAGGATTGCCGGCATGGCCCTGACCGTCCGAACCCGTGACATCCCCAAGATCCCGGGGGCGGTGAAGTGGTACCGCGTCTCGGCGTACATCACCGGTGTGCTGCTGCTCGCCCTGGTGGTCGAGGTCATCATCAAGTACACGCCGCTGCAGCTCGAGATGCAGCTCGGCAACGGCCCGTTCTTCGTGCCCAACGGCACGGCGGGCGAGACCCCGGGCACGTTCAACCTGTCGATCGCGATCCTCATCGCCCACGGCTGGCTGTACGTGCTCTACCTCTTCACGGACTTCCGTCTGTGGAGCATCATGCGCTGGAGGCCGTCGCGCTTCCTGCTCATCGCCCTCGGGGGCATCATCCCGTTCATGTCCTTCGTGGTCGAACACCGTATGCAGCAGAAGGCCATGGACACCTACCACGAGCTGATCGCTGCCCAGCAGCGTGAGAAGGAGGCCGCTCGGTGAGCGAGACCGAACAGCGTCCCGTCCTCGTCGTCGACTTCGGGGCCCAGTACGCGCAGCTCATCGCGCGTCGGGTCCGAGAAGCGAACGTCTACAGCGAGATCGTGCCGCACTCCATCACCGCGGACGAGATCCGCGCCAAGGACCCGGCGGCCATCGTGCTGTCCGGCGGTCCGTCGTCCGTGTACGAAGAAGGCGCGCCGTCCCTCGACGGTGACATCCTCGACCTCGGCGTCCCCGTGCTCGGCATCTGCTACGGCTTCCAGGCCATGGCGACCGCCCTCGGTGGCGAGGTCGCGAACACCGGGCTGCGCGAGTACGGCGCCACCGACGTGACCCTCGCCCCCGGCACCAGCACTCTGCTCGGCGACCAGCCGGCGGACCAGGTGACGTGGATGTCGCACGGCGACTCCGTGGCCAAGGCACCGGCCGGCTTCGAGGTGCTCGCCTCGAGCGCATCGACGCCCGTCGCGGCGTTCGCGTCCGACGAGCGCAAGCTCTACGGCGTGCAGTGGCACCCCGAGGTCAAGCACTCCGTGTACGGCCAGGCCGTGCTCGAGAACTTCCTGCACCGTGCCGCGGGCCTGCCCGGCGACTGGAACTCCAGCAACGTCATCGAGGAGCAGGTCGCCCGCATCCGCGAGCAGGTCGGCTCCGCACGGGTCATCGCCGGTCTCTCCGGTGGTGTCGACTCCGCCGTCGCCGCAGCCCTGGTGCACAAGGCCGTCGGCGACCAGCTCACCTGCGTCTTCGTGGACCACGGACTCCTGCGGGCCGACGAGCGCAAGCAGGTGGAAGAGGACTACGTCGCCTCCACCGGTGTCCGGCTCATCACGATCGACGCCGAGCAGCAGTTCCTCGACGCCCTCGCCGGCGTGAGCGACCCCGAGCAGAAGCGCAAGATCATCGGGCGCGAGTTCATCCGCACGTTCGAGGGCGCAGCCGAGGCGCTCGTGCTCGAGGCCCAGGCGTCCGACTCCGATGCCGAGGTCAAGTTCCTCGTGCAGGGCACGCTCTACCCGGACGTCGTCGAGTCCGGCGGCGGAGCGGGCACCGCGAACATCAAGTCGCACCACAACGTCGGCGGCCTGCCCGAGGACATGACGTTCGAGCTCGTCGAGCCGCTGCGCACCCTGTTCAAGGACGAGGTCCGTGCCGTCGGTCGCGAGCTCGGCCTGCCCGAGGTCATCGTCGGTCGCCAGCCGTTCCCCGGGCCCGGCCTCGGCATCCGCATCGTCGGCGAGGTCACGAAGGACCGGCTCGAACTGCTCCGCGCGGCCGACAAGATCGCCCGCGAAGAACTCACCGCGGCCGGCCTCGACGAGGAGATCTGGCAGTGCCCGGTCGTGCTGCTCGCCGACGTCCGCTCCGTGGGCGTGCAGGGCGACGGCCGGACCTACGGCCACCCGATCGTGCTCCGTCCGGTCTCGTCCGAGGACGCCATGACCGCCGACTGGACGCGTCTGCCGTACGACACCCTGGCGAAGATCTCGAACCGCATCACGAACGAGGTGCCCGACGTCAACCGGGTCGTGCTCGACGTCACGTCGAAGCCGCCGGGGACGATCGAGTGGGAGTAGGGCTCCCCTGAGCGACGGGAGGCCCGGTACGCGTCACGCGTGCCGGGCCTTCGTGCGTCCGGGGGCGCTGCCGGAGCGGCGGGCGGTGCTGACGGGGTCGTTGAGTGGTCACAACACCCCGCGGGCCCGGTGCCGAGGGGTCACGAAGTGTCGACTGGCCCCGGCTCCGGCGACGCTTCGTGACCACTCGGCGGGCGACCGGCGGGGTGTTGTGACCACCCGGGACCGCCGCCGCCACCGCCACTGCCTCCCGCCACCGCCACCGCCCCGGCCGTCGCCGACCACCGGCCCGGGAACGACGAAGGGCCTCGGCAGCGCCGGGGCCCTTCGTGTGTGCGGTGGTTCTAGTTGCGCGAGCTGCTCGCGATGATGGCGAGGATGCGCAGGATCTCGAGGTACAGCCAGACGAGCGTCACGATCAGGCCGAACGCCGCGGTCCAGGCGTAGATGCGGGGTGCGCCGCGCTCGACACCGGTCTTGATCTGGTCGAAGTCGAGGATCAGCGAGTACGCCGCCATGACGACCACGAAGATGCCGATGAGCACACCGAGCGGGATGCCGAAGAGCGTCACGCCCATCAGGCCGAACGCGCTCTGCGTCACGCCGGTCCACATCAGGACCAGGTTGACGAGCGAGAACGCCATGTACCCGACCATCGCGATCAGGAAGAAGCGCGTGGCCTTCGGGGTCGCGCGGACCTTGCCGGAGCGGAACAGCAGCAGGGTGACGAAGAACACACCGAGCGTGCCGAACACCGCCTGCGCGACGATGCCGTCAGCTTCGGGGAACGCAGTCTGGAAGTAGTTCGAGATACCGCCGACGAACAGCCCCTCGAAGAACGCGTACGTCAGGATCAGACCCGGCGACGGCTTCTTCTTGAAGGTGTTGACGAGCGCCAGGACGAACCCGACGAGCGCGCCGACGACCCAGACGGCCGGCGGCAGGTTCCAACCGGCCACCGCACCGACGACGAGCACGCCGAACGCGAGCAGCGTCTTGACGATGGTGTCTTCGTACGACATGCGGTCGGTGTCCACCGGGGACGCAGTCGGGCGGTCGTACATGTACTGCAGCTGCTCGGGGGTCATGCCGCCCTGTGCCTGCTGCGGGGTCTGTCCCCAGCCGGCCTGCTGCTGACCAGCACCGCGCCCGCCCCAGGTGTTTGCCCCCTGTGCGTTGAAGGCGGGGGACTGGTCGAAACCGGGCTTGAAGGCCATGGTGTCCTCTTCCTAGGAGATTCGAGTCCTCTCAGCCTAGGTGCGCTCGGTCGCGGAAGGCTGAGGATTCGCGGCGAGCGGACGCGGGCCCAGTGGGCCCCGACGAGGGAAGCCTAGGGTCGCCCGCTGCACGCGCGCCTCGAAGACGTCGAGAGTCCGCCGTCGAGCGCGGGGAGCCCGAGGGCGACGCCGGGTGCAACCAGGTCACGAGCGCGACCGAGATCGTCATGAGCAGGAACCACGCCACGATCTTCGCCGGGGCCACCGGGTGCCAGGCGGCGAGCTGCGCCGGGTAGCTCCACGCCCCGGCCCAGGTCGCGACGTTCTCGGCCGCCCAGACGAACACGGCCACCAACCCCATCGCGACGAGCACGGGCATCCGCATCGTCGCCCGGTGGATCCGGACGTCCATGGTGGTGCGGGCGAAGAGCAGCAGCACGAGCGCGAGCAGCACGTACCGGGCGTCGGCGACGAAGTGGTGGCCGAAGAAGTTCAGGTAGACGCCGCCCGCGACGACCGCCAGCAGCCACTGCCGCGGGTACCGGTCGAACCGCAGGTCGAACAGCCGGTGGACCCTGACCATGTACGACCCGACGGCCCCGTACATGAACCCCGAGAACAGCGGCACCCCGGCGACGACGAGCAGCCCTCCGGGTTCGTAGGTCCACGAGCCCATGTGGGTCTTGAACACCTCCATCACGGTGCCGACGACGTGGAACAGCACCACCACCCGGAGTTCCCGTACGGTCTCGAGCCCGAACACGAGCATGCCGACCTGCAGCAGCACGGCCGCGGTCGTCAGGACGTCGTTCCGCATCGGGGCCGGCACGGTCAGGTGCACCAGGGCCATCGTCGCGAGCAGCAGCGCCCCGAACGCACACGCCCAGGCCTGCTTGGCACCGAACACCAGGAACTCGGTGACGAACACGCGGACGGGTCGGTGCGGTCGGTGCCCGGCGTCGAGCACACGGCGTGCGGCCCGGTCGATCCGGGCCTCGACGGCGGTGGAGAGCGATCGGACGGTCATGCGGTGATGCTCGGCGTCGGCGCTGGGAACGGCGGTCCCCGGCGCGACGAGTGTGTCCCGCGACACAGGTGGCCCGCTCGTCACCCCCGGCAAGTAGGGTCGCGCCATGACCCTCGTGATCGCCCACCGCGGCGCGTCCGGCTACCGCCCCGAGCACTCGCGGAGCGCGTACGACCTGGCCATCGAACTCGGCGCCGACGCGATCGAACCGGACCTGGTGCCCACGAAGGACGGCGTCCTGGTGCTCCGGCACGAGAACGAGGTCTCGGGCACCACGGACGTCGCCGACCACGCCGAGTTCCGGCACCTGCGCACGACGAAGACCGTCGACGGCCAGACGCTGACGGGCTGGTTCACCGAGGACTTCACGTGGGCGCAGCTGCAGACGCTCCGCACCCGCGAGCGCCTGCCCGCGCTGCGCCCGGGATCCGCCGAGCACGACGGCGCGCAGCCGATCCTGCGGTTCGTCGACCTGCTCGCGATCCTCGACGCGGCGCCCCGCCCGGTCGGGCTCGTCGCCGAGGTCAAGCACGCCGCGTCCTTCGACCGCGCCGGGTTCCCGATGGGCGAGCTCGTCGACGCCACGCTCGGCGAGGCCGGGTGGCGGCAGGACGAGCGGCTGACGGTGGAGAGCTTCGAGAAGGGCGTGTTGCGGGACCTGCGCGAGCGGGCGACCGGTGGTCGGCTCGTGTACCTCCAGGAGGCCCGTGGCAGCGCCGCGGACGAGGTCGCGTCCCACGGGGCGCTCGCCCCGACCTACGCCGCCGAGCGCTCCGAGGACGCGCTCGCGTCGTTCGCAACCGAGTTCCACGGCATCAGCGTCGACCTCGGCACCCTGATGGCCGGCGTGGACAGCGTCGCGCTCGACGACCCGACGCCGGTGCGCAGCGCGATCGTCGACCGTGCCCACGCCGCCGGGCTCGCGGTGTACACGTGGACCCTCCGGCCGGAGAACCGGTTCCTGCCGTCGCCGTTGCGTCGCGGCGGGGACGTCGCGGCCTTCGGCGACTGGGAACGCTGGTTCACCTCGGTCATCCGCACCGGACTCGACGGCGTGTTCGCCGACCACACGGACCTGGCGGTGCTCGCCCGGTCCGCTGTCGGGGGTCCCGCCTAGACTGTTCCGGACATGACGATCGTGCTCGACCCCTTCGAATCGACGCCCGAACCGGGCGCCGGTGCCCGCGCGTACCAAGACCCGTTCACCGCGGGTCTGAACCCCCAGCAGAAGGAAGCCGTCGAGTACCGCGGCGAGTCCCTGCTGATCGTGGCCGGTGCCGGTTCCGGCAAGACGAGCGTGCTCACCCGCCGCATCGCGCTGCTGCTCGCCAACCGCGAAGCCTGGCCGTCGCAGATCCTGGCGATCACGTTCACGAACAAGGCCGCCGCCGAGATGCGCGAGCGTGTCCGGGCCCTGGTGGGCGGCGAGGCCGAGGGGATGTGGATCTCCACCTTCCACTCGGCGTGCGTGCGCATCCTGCGGCGCGAAGCCGAGCGGTTCGGGTTCCCGCAGTCGTTCACGATCTACGACTCCGCCGACTCCAAGGCACTGCTGAAGCGGATCATCAAGGAGCTCGAAGCCGACTCCCTCGGGCTGACCGTGGGTGCCGCGGCGTCGAAGATCTCGAAGCTCAAGAACGAGCTGCAGGACATCGACACCTACGCGCGCAACATCAACGTGAACGACCCGCAGGAAGTCATGTTCACCGAGGTGTTCCGGCGCTACACGAACGAGCTCCGCCGGGCGAACGCGTTCGACTTCGACGACCTCATCGGCCAGACGGTGTTCCTGTTCCGCGCCTTCCCGGACGTCGCCGCCCTGTACCAGCGGCGCTTCCGGTACATCCTGGTCGACGAGTACCAGGACACGAACCACGCCCAGTACGCCCTGATCCGTGAGCTCACCCGCCCGGTGCCGGTCGAACAGGTCGACAAGCTCGAGGACTCCGGGCAGCACGTCGCCCGGATGCGCGAGACCGACGGCTCGATCGCGCCCGCGTCCCTGACGGTGGTCGGTGACTCCGACCAGTCGATCTACGCCTTCCGCGGGGCGGACATCCGCAACATCGTCGAGTTCGAGCGGGACTTCCCGAACTCCAAGACGATCCTGCTCGAGCAGAACTACCGGTCGACGCAGAACATCCTCGACGCCGCGAACGCCGTCATCGCGAACAACTTCGACCGCCAGGCGAAGAGCCTGTTCACCGACGTCGGAGCCGGCGAGAAGATCGTCGGCTTCACCGGGTACACCGGCCATGACGAGGCGCAGTTCGTCGCCGACGAGATCCAGCGCCTGCGTGAAGACGGCATGGACTACCGCGACATGGCGGTGTTCTACCGGACCAACTCGCAGACCCGTGCGCTGGAGGAGATCTTCATCCGTGCGGCGATCCCGTACCGGGTGCTCGGCGGTACCAAGTTCTACGAGCGCGCCGAGATCAAGGACGCCATGGCGTACCTGATCACGGTCGCCAACCCGGCAGACCCGATGGCCCTGCGCCGCATCCTCAACGTGCCGAAGCGCGGCATCGGCTCGGTCACCGAGACCACGCTGCAGCGCTACGCCGACGAGCACGAGACCACGATGCGCGACGCCCTGCGGCACGCGGGTGAACTCGGGTTCGGGCCGAAGGTGCGGAACGCCATCACGGAGTTCGCGGCGCTGCTCGACGCCGTGTCCGAGAAGGCGCAGACGCAACCGGTGGTCGACACCCTGACGCAGTTGCTCGACGGCTCCGGGCTGCTCGACAACCTGCGGAAGTCGCCCGACGCGCAGGACGCCGCGCGCGCCGACAACATCGACGAACTCGTGGCCGTGACGCGCGAGTTCCAGAAGAACAACCCCGAGGGCACCCTGTCGGACTTCCTGACCGAGGTCTCGTTGGTCGCAGCGGCGGACGAGCTCGACGACTCCTCGGGCACGGTCTCGCTGATGACCCTGCACACCGCGAAGGGCCTGGAGTACGACGCGGTGTTCCTGACCGGTGTCGAGGAAGACCTGCTCCCGCACCGGATGTCCGCCAACGAACCCGGTGGTCCGTCGGAAGAGCGCCGGCTGTTCTACGTCGGCATCACCCGCGCCAAGAAGGTCCTGTTCCTGTCGCTCGCGATGACCCGTGCGCAGTTCGGCGACGTCAACGTGGCGATGCCGTCGCGCTTCCTGCAGGAGATCCCCGAGGGGCTCATCGAGTGGAAGCAGTCGCCGGGCATGGCGAACAGCCGCGGTGGCACGCAGCCCCGGGCCCTGAACGCCAAGCGCGACGGTGGCTTCAACGGTGGTGGCGGCGGCGGTGGCTACCGCGGTGGTGGTGGCTGGGGCGGCGGATCGTACGACCGTGCAGCAGCAGCCTCGAAGACCCGTCCGAAGACCGAGTGGGCGAACCGGGTGTCCGGCCAGGTGCGCGACAACGGGGACATGGAACTCGTCGCCGGCGACCGCATCAAGCACGTCGACTTCGGCGAGGGCACGGTGTCCGCGGTGACGGGGCAGGGTGCCAAGCGCATCGCCGAGATCGCGTTCGACTCCGCGGGCCGCAAGAAGCTCCTCATCAAGATCGCCCCGATCGAGAAGCTGTAGGAGCCCTCACCGGTCCACACCGAACCGGCAGCAGCGGCCGGTCTGGTGTTCACGGGACGGACCCGGGGCGTTCCCCCGCGGACCGTACGGTGCGGTGCTGTGCAGAACAGCCCTGACGACCACGAAGCCGCCCACGACGGTGCAGCAGCCCCCGCCGACGATCGCAGCAAGCGCATCCCGGTCTCCCGCCGTGGCTTCCTGGTCGGGTCCGGACTGGCCGGCGCCGCAGGCCTCGTGGCGTCGAACGGTTTCGGCAGCGCCCCGGCCGTCGCCGACGCGCTGACCGCAGCCCCCGCCGTCACCCCGGCGGCCCTCGGCGGGTCCGGCATCGCGGCCCAGCAGGCGGTGGCCCGTGGGCGCACCGGTCCGTGGCGACCCGACACGACCTCGCCGCGCTTCACCGTCGCGGTGATGCCGGACACCCAGTACATGTTCGACGGTGCCGCGGTCGACCAGGCCCCGATGCGCGCCTCGCTCGAGTACGTCGTGCGCGAGCAGGCCCGGCACAACACGGTGTTCCTCGTGCACCTCGGTGACCTGACCCAGAACGGTGCGGCGTCCGAGATGCGCGCGTCCGGCGAGGTCTTCGACGTGCTCGACCGTGCCGGAGCGCCCTACAGCGTGCTCGCCGGCAACCACGACGTCGACTCGTCGACCGACGACCAGCGGGGCCGCACCCCGTACCTCGACGTGTTCGGTCCGCAGCGGTTCCGGAAGGCCCCGGGCTGGATCGGTTCGAGCCCCGACGGCTACAACACCGCCCACCGGTTCACCGCGGCCGGCCGCGAGTGGGTCGTCCTGGCCCTCGACTGGCGGACGAGCGCGAGCGGCCTCGCCTGGGCCAGCTCCGTGCTCGCAGCCCGGCCGCACTCGCCGGTGATCCTCACGACGCACGCCATCGTCGACTCGGACGCCGACGGCGGGGCGGCGTTCGACCCCTACGGGCAGCAGCTCTGGGACTCCTTCATCACGAAGCACGACCAGGTGTTCCTGACGCTCAACGGCCACTACTGGGGGCCGGGCCGCACGACGGCGAAGAACGCGGTGGGACACGACGTCGCCCTGCACCTGACCAACTACCAGAACCGGTACTACGGCGGGGCGGCCATGATCCGGCTGTACCACGTCGACCTCGAACGGAACGTCATCGACGTCGAGACGCTGTCGCCGTTCCTGCTCGCCGGCGGGCTCGGCGAGGCGAACGAGCTCGCCGCCCAGGAGGTCAACCTCAGCGGTGACGTCGACCGCTTCACCATGGCAGTGGACTTCGAGGCGCGCTTCGCGGGCTTCGCGCCGGTCGCACCACGGGCCTCCCGGCCGGCGGCACGCATGCTGGTACCGGGGACGCTCGCGTACTGGCGGTTCGACGGCAACCCGGACGGGGCGGCGCTCGCGCCGACCACGCGGGTGCGCGACCAGAGCGGCAAGGGCAACGACCTGGTGGTCGCCCGCCGGACCGGCGCCGTCGCAGGGGCGTTGCGCTGGACCGCCGCGCACCACCCCGACCAGCCGGGTGCCGGCAGCCTCGCGCTGCAGGGTGGCAAGACCGGGGGCGACCACCTGCAGACCGTCCGGGCGGCGCCGCTCAACCGCACCCACTTCCCTCGCGGGTACACGGTCGAGGCGTTCTTCGCGCTGCCGACCACCTTCGACCCGAGCACGAACGGGTTCAGCGCCCTGCTGTCGCAGTACTCGAGCGCCGGCCAGGTGGGGAAGGCGACCGGAGCCGACGGCGACCCGGACGAACCCGCGGTGACCCTGAGCCTGTCGGGGGACCGCGAACTGCAGTGGTGCGTGTACCCGACGAGCCAGGACGGATCGTTGACGAACTGGGGGCACGAGCTGCCGCTCGGAGCATGGTGGCACGTGGCCGTGGTGAACGACGGGACGCACACCGTGCTCTACGTCGACGGGTGCCCGGTCGTGCGGAACCCGTCCACCCCGAACCGCGGTCTGAGCACGATCGGCAAGCCGTGGCTGCTCGGCGGGTACCGCTACGGCGGCAAGCTCGACAACGTGTTCGTCGGGTCGATCGGTGACGTGCGCATCGTCGGCCGGGCGCTGCAGCCGAGCGAGTTCATGAACGCCTGACGACCCGACAGACGGCCGTCTGACACGCCCGGCCGACCAGGACACCCCTCGTTCGGGTGGCGTGAACGCGTTTTGTGAGGTTAGCCTTACCTAACGTGACACCTCCCATCGAACTCCTGACCACCGCCACCGCCGAGCGCTACCGCTCCGCCGTGACGTCCACGGTGGACCGTCTGGCCGACCGGTTCGCCGCGGCCGACCGTCCGACCACCGACACCGCCCCGGACGTCCTCCGGGCCCGGGTGCAGGACGTCGACCTCGACGCCGAACCCCTCGGGACGGACCGCGCGCTCGCCGAACTCGACGAGCTGTTCGTCCGCGAGGCCGTCTGGTTCCACGACCCGGCGTACCTCGCGCACCTGAACTGCCCGGTCGCGCTGCCCGCGGTCGCCGCCGAGTCGGTCCTGGCCGCCGTGAACCCGTCGGTCGACACGTGGGACCAGTCCCGCATCGGCACCGAGATCGAGCGCCACGTCGTCGCCTGGCTTGCCGGTCGGATCGGGTTCGCCGCGGGGGACGGCATCTTCACCTCCGGCGGCTCACAGTCGAACCTGCAGGCCCTGCTGCTGGCGCGCGAGGCCCTCGGCACCGGCGGCACCGTGTTCACGACCGCTGAGACTCACTTCAGCATCGCGAAGTCCGCCCGGCTGCTCGGGCTCGAGACCGTGGTCGCCGTCGCGACCGACCACGCCGGCCGGATGGTGCCCGCGGCCCTCGCCGAGGCGATCGCTGCAGCCAGGGCCAACGGGCAGCGACCGATGGCCGTCGTCGCCACGGCCGGTACCACCGACCGCGGCGTGATCGACCCGATCGAACCGATCGCGGACGTCTGCGACCTGGAGGACGTCTGGCTGCACGTCGATGCCGCGTACGGCTGCGGGCTGCTCGTGTCGCCGACGCGCCGCCACCTGCTCGACGGCGTCGAACGAGCCAGGAGCGTGACCGCCGACCTGCACAAGTCGTTCTTCCAGCCGGTGTCGTCGAGCGCCCTGCTCGTGCAGCGCCCGGAGGACCTGCGCCGCACCGCGTGGTACGCCGACTACCTGAACCCGGAGGACGCCGCCGAGCCGAACCAGGTCGACAAGTCCCTGCAGACCACCCGCCGGTTCGACGCCCTGAAGCTCTGGGCCACGCTGCGGGCAACGGGGGCCGACGCGATCGGAGCAGCGTTCGACGCCGTCATCGACCTCGCCGCAGCCACCCACCGGATCGTCGAGGAGCACCCCGACATGGTGCTCGTCGCGCCGACGCAGCTCAGCACGGTGCTGTTCCGCTGGCAGCCCGCCGGCATGACGGACGACGACGCCGACGCGCTGGTCGCCCCGATCCGCTCGGCGCTGCTCGCCGAGGGTCGGGTCCTCATCGCCAAGACGGTCATCGACGGCCGCCCGTGCAACAAGCTCACGCTGCTCAACCCCGAGACCACCCCGGAACAGATGCGCGCGTCGCTCGAGCACGTCGTCGCCACGGCCGCCCGGGTCAGGGCCACCACCACCGCCCCGGAAGGAGCGTCCCGATGACCGCCGACCGCGCAGACCGCACCGCCGACCGCGCAGCGGACCGCACCGCCGACACCGTGCACGACGTCGTCGGCATCGGCATCGGCCCGTTCAACCTCGGCCTGGCCTGCCTGACCGAGCCGATCGCCGACCTCGACGCGGTGTTCCTCGACGCCGCCGACGGCTTCGCCTGGCACCACGGCATGATGCTCGACGACGCCACGATCCAGGTGCCGTTCCTCGCCGACCTGGTGACGATGGCCGACCCGACGTCGCCGTTCTCGTTCCTCGCCTGGCTCAAGGAGACCGGACGCCTGTACCCGTTCTACATCCGCGAGGACTTCCACCCCCTGCGCAGCGAGTACGACGCCTACTGCCGTTGGGCCGCCGACCGGCTCGACACCCTGCGGTGGGGCCGCCGGGTGACCGCCGTCGAGCACGACGCGGACACCGACACGTTCACGGTGCACGCCGAGACCGATCAGGGTCCCGAGACGTACCGCGCACACCACGTCGTCGTGGGCATCGGCACCGAGCCGTCCGTCCCCGCCCCCTTGCGCGGGATCGGCGGGCCGGCCGTCCACTCCGCCGAGTTCCTGCCGAACCGCGACGCCCTGCGCGACGCCGGGTCGATCGCCGTCGTCGGCAGCGGGCAGTCCGCCGCCGAGGTCTACCGCGAACTGCTCGAGGACATCCGGCAGGACGGCTACCGCCTCGACTGGATCACGCGCTCGCCCCGGTTCTTCCCGATGGAGGACACCAAGCTCACCCTCGAGATGACGAGCCCGGAGTACACGGACCACTTCCACGGGCTGCCCGAAGCCGTCCGCGACCGCCTCGGACGGGAACAGCGGGGGCTGTACAAGGGCATCAGCGCCGACCTGGTCGACGACCTGTACGACCAGCTCTACCGGATCAGCGCGCGGGGTCCGGTCCCGACGACGCTCCGGACCGAGACGAGCGTCGTCGACGCCGCCTGGCTCGCCGACCGCGGCACGTACCGGCTGACACTCCGCCACGAGCAGCTCGACCAGACGTACGAGCACGAGGTCGAGCAGCTCGTCCTCGCCACCGGGTACACCCCGCGGGTCCCGCGCTTCCTCGACCCGGTCGAGCACCTGGTCGCCCGCGACTCCCGCGGTCGCCTGGCGGTCGCCCGCGACCACCACGTCGACACCCTGGGCGGGCGCATCTGGGTGCAGAACGCCGAGGAGCACACGCACGGCCTGACCGCGCCCGACCTCGGCATGGGTGCGTGGCGGAACGCGTCGATCATCCGGTCCGTCACGGGTCGCCCCGTGTACGGCCTGGAGGCCCGGATCGCCTTCCAGGAGTTCGGCCTGCCCGCCTCGGAGCAGTCAACACCAGAGCCGTCCACCGCCCATCCCGGCGCCGCGGAGCGCGCGCCGGCCCGGCCTGCGACCGAACGTGCGGAGGTCTCCGCATGAGCACGACCGTGACCACCACGGCGCCGGACGCGACCGCGCCCGGAGGAGCCGGGCCGGGCCTCCTGACCGTCGAACCCGTGGACCCGGAACGCGACGCCGCCGTCGTGCAGTCGTGGCTCGCCCACCCCGCGTCGTCGTGGTGGGAGATGGGCGACCTCGACGTGGACGGCGTCCGCACCTACCTGGCCGGCGTGCAGGCCGACCCCGCGCAGGCCGCGTGGCTCGGCCGCCGGAACGGCGAACCGTGCTTCCTGGCCGAGACCTACGACCCCTCGGCCGTCCTGCTCACCGACGTGTGGGCTGCCGAACCCGGCGACGTCGGCATGCACCTGCTCGTCGCACCGGTGCCGGCCGAGGGCCGCGTGCACGGCCTGACGAGCGCGGTCATGCGTGCCGTCGTCGAGCACTGCCGGGACGCCCTCGGCGCGCGCCGGGTCGTCGTCGAACCGGACGTGCGGAACACCGCCGTGCAGGCGAAGAACGCCGAGGTCGGGTTCCGTGCCCTGCGACAGGTCGACGTCGACGGCAAGCGGGCGCTGCTGTCGGTGCTCGACACCGACCGGATCGGCGTCCCCGACGACGACGGGCCGGCCGCGCACCTGCGGCCCGAGCACCTGGAGCCCGCCGAACGGCACCTCGTCGCGAAGGCGATCGCGGAGTTCACCCACGAACGGCTCATCGCACCCGTGCCGGACGGGGACGAGTGGCGGCTCGACACGGGGGAGTCGACCTACCGGTTCCGGGCACGGCAGCACCTGCTCGAGCACTGGTCGATGGACGAGGCCTCGCTGACGCGGACCCGTGCGAGGGCGTCTGCACCGCTCAGCGCGCAGGAGCTCGTGCTCGAACTGCACGAGGTGCTCGGGATCCCCGACGAGTTGCTCGGGACGTACCTGGAGGAGATCGCGTCGACGCTGGCGAGTGCTGCGGCGAAGCACCGACGGGGTGGGCCGTCGGCCGGGCAGCTGGCACGGGGGCGGGGCGGGGCCGGGTCGGCCGGTTCGGTCGGTTCGACCGGTTCGACCGTCTCGTCCGGGGCCGTCGACGACGCCGTAGCGTCGTTCCAGGACGTCGAGTCGGCGATGACCGAGGGCCACCCGGCGTTCGTCGCCGCCAACGGGCGGATCGGGTTCGGCCTCGACGAGTACCGGGCGTTCGCGCCCGAGTCCGGCGGCCGGTTCCGGTACCGGTGGCTCGCCGCCCGACGCGAGCACACGCACCTGGCGCTCGCCGCGGACCGGACCGAGCAGGCGCACTGGGAGTCGGAGCTCCCGGCAGCGGTCGTGGCCGGGTTCCGGGCCACCCTGGAGCGCCGCGGGCTCGACCCCGACGACTACGTGTGGCTGCCCGTGCACCCCTGGCAGTGGCAGCACCGGATCGCCGTGACCTTCGCGCCCGACCTGGGGCGGCAGGACCTGGTGGACCTGGGCGAGGGGCCCGACGAGTACCAGCCGCAGCAGTCCATCCGCACCGCGTTCAACCGCACCGAGCCGGCACGCTCGTACGTGAAGACGGCGCTCGCCGTGCAGAACATGGGGTTCCTGCGGGGGATGTCGCCCGCCTACATGCGGAACACGCCGGCCGTGAACGACTGGGTCGCGTCGATCGTCGCCGCCGACCCGACGCTCGCCGAGGCCGGGTTCTCGGTGCTCCGGGAGCACGCCGCCATCGGCTACACCGGCGACGCGTACCACCGGGTCGACGTGTCCTCGCCGCAGCGCAAGATGCTCGCGGCGCTGTGGCGGGAGAGTCCCGTCCCGCAGCTGGCCGAGGGCGAACACCTGCTCACCATGGCGGCACTGCTGCACCGAGACGGTGCGGGGAACGCCGTCGTGTCAGCCCTGATCGAGGCATCGGGAGTCCCTGCCGACGAGTGGGTCCGACGCTGGCTCGACGCCTACCTGCTGCCCGTCGTGCACTGCCTGACCGTGCACGACCTGGTGTTCATGCCGCACGGTGAGAACCTGGTGCTCGTCGTGCGCGACGGTGTCGTCGTCCGCGCCGTGATGAAGGACATCGGCGAGGAGGCCGCGGTGCTCGGCCGGCTCGACGACCGCCCGGTGCCCGCCGACATCGACCGGATCGTGCACCCGGTGTCCGACGACGAAGCGGCTCTCGCGGTGTTCACCGACGTGTTCGACGGGGTGCTGCGGTTCGTCGCGGCGATCCTCGACGACGACGGAGTGCTGCCGGAGGCCCGGTTCTGGCAGGTCGCGGGGGAGTGCATCGACGCGCACGCCGCCGCACACCCGGACCGCCGTCGGCCCCTGGACCTGCGGGTGCCGACGTTCGAGCACTCGTGCCTGAACCGGTTGCAGCTGCGGAACACCCTGTCGATGGTGGACCTGGCCGACCAGTCGTCGTCGCTCATCCGGGCGGGCGCGATGCCGAACCCGATCGGGCGGTAGGGGGCGCCGGCTCTCGCGATGCGCGAGACGTCAGGGCTGCAGGCGGGTGGCCGACCACGCAGCGTCGGCGAGGACGTACTGCAGCCGGCGGTGCATCCGGTCACGGCTGCCGTGCCAGAACTCGACGACGTCGGGTTCGAGTCGCCAAGCCACCCAGCCGGCCGGCCGCGGCACGGCGTCGTCGGTCTCGTCGAGCAGGTCGTTCGCGTCGTCGATCAGGTCCTGCAGGGTCCGCGGTTCGAGCACGTCGGACTGGTCGGCGATCGCGGTCGCCGCGCGGGACTTCGGGGAGCGGTCGGCGAACAGCGTGTCGGACTCGTCGTCGGAGAGCTGCACCGCCCGGCCCTCGAACCGCAGCTGCTGCATGGTCTCGCGCCAGTAGACCTGCAGCGCTGCGTGCGGGTTCTCGGCGAGCTGGCGTCCCTTCGGGCTCAGGGTCGAGGTGCCGAACACCAGCCCTCGGTCGTCCAGGCGCTTCACGTCCACCGTCCGGGCGCTCACCCGACCGTCGGCGCCGGCGGTGGCGAGGGTCATCGACCTCGGCTCGGAGACGTCGCGCTCGTCGGCGGCATCGAGCCACTGTCGGGCCAGGTCGAGGGGTGATGCCGGGGGAGCGTCGAACTCGGGCAGCTGCAGGGAGTCGTCACCGGACAGGGAGGAGGACATGCCTCCACCCAACCGTGCTCAGGCGCTCCACGTCCAGGCTGCCGGGGGACGACCCCCGCGGGGACCGGCCGCGGCGGGGGCGTCGACACGGCTGAGCACCGGGTTCGTCCGGAGCATCCGGTTCAGGTTGCCCGGGTCCGGGCTCGCGCCGGTCAGCGCGGTGAGCAGCCGACGGGCGTCCGCCGTGGTGAAGGGCGATCCGAGCAGCGCACGCGTCAGGGGGACGTCCGACCAGCACCGCAGTCGCACGTGCTCCAGCGCGGCGTCGACGATCCGGTCGTGGTCGAAGGGCAGCGCGAGGGGGCGGTCCGCGGCGGCGTGCCACGTCGCCGTCGAGTCCGTGCCCGGCTCGACGACCGCCAGGAACGCGATGCTGATCGCGGCGCTCCGCGGGTCGCGGTCGGGTCCGTCGAACGCGCCGATCTGCGCCAGATGGCGGACCGCGGCCGCGTCGATCCCGGTCTTGGTGCGCAGCGCGCGCCGCGCACCGTCCGCCAGGATCTCGGTGCCGTCCAGGAGCACGCCGGGCAGGGCCTCCAGTCCGGCGTACGGGGCGTAGGCCCGACGCGCTGTGGCGACCCGCAGGCCGTCCGCCCCCGCGAACGACACCGGGACGACGTCGATCGCGATGAGCGGTTGGTCGCGGGTCGCCGATCCGGCGGCCGTCACGCGATGGTCGTCCGGCGGGCAGCGCGGGCCGCACGTTCGTCCCGCAGCGTCTGCCGGACGTCGGCGAAGGACTGGAGGCGCGTGAACCGTCCGTCGATCCACACCGGCTGGAGCAGGCTGGTCGCCTCGTCCTCGGCCGTGGCCTGGTCGGTCTGCCGGATCTCGCCGGTCTCGTCGCGGTGCAGGGCGATGCGGCCCTTCGCGCTCTTCTTGCCGCTGCCCGTCTTCGGGTCCTTCTGGATGTCGACCGGCTCGCCGTCCACCAGTGCCCAGGTCGCCTTGACGGCGCTGCCGAGGTTGTCGCGCGTCATGTACTGGTACGTGTACGACCCGATACCGAGCACGATGTTGTCGCTCGAGTAGCCCTTCGCGGCGAGGCGCTCGTAGATGCGCTGCGCCCGGTCGAGCGTGATGCTGTCGCCGTAGATGACGCCGATGTGCTGATCGAGGACCTTGAAGCCCTGGTCGTTCACGGTGTGGCCGAAGATCTCGTCGAGCAGTTCGACGACGCCCTTCTCCTCGTGGCTGCGCCCGGGGGCGAGCAACTCGGCCTCGTCCACGCCGTGCACGGTGCCGGTGACGATGTCGACCGGGTCGCCCGAGTCGGGTCGGATGACGAGCTTGCCGTCGCGGGCCGTGATGCGGTCCTTGAGGGCCGGGAGGGTCTCGGTGACGACCTTGAACAGGTCGAAGCCGTCGCTGACCGCCGACACGATGCCCGTCGGGTAGACGTCGAGGATCTGCTCGAACGTCGCGAGCTCCCCGTCGGCACCACGGACGCACATCACGCTGTGCTCGGTCGCGGGGACGCTCGCTGCCACCAGCCCGTTGTCGCCCGGGTAGTACCGGTCGATGAAGTCGAGCGACGGCATCGAGTCGGTGCCGAGGAACGAGAGCAGGTGGCCCGCCCCGCCCGCCGCAGCCGACTCGATGCTCGACTGCCCGCGGAACGAGAAGTCGTGCGCGGCGAAGTCGATGCCGGCCGGGACGGCACCGGTGCGCGCTGCCCAGTCCTCCATCAGGTCGCGGTAGGCGAGCGCCTTGGTCGCGACCGTGGACGGGTGCCAGATCGATGCGGACAGGGCTGTCTCGATGTAGTTGGGCAGCCAGAAGAACTCGTCGATCGTGTTCTCGACGGTCAGGGTCGCGACGCCGATCGGGGCGAGGGTGCCCTCGGGCAGGGCACGGATCTCGAGCGGCAGGTAACCCAGGCGGTGCAGGGCGCGGACGTGGTCGGTGCCGATGTGGTTCGGGCCGAAGTACCCCTGCAGGGCTTCTTCGAACAGTCGGGCGACCTCGTCCTCGTCCGCGGCGAAGAACGGCGCCCAGGCCTCGACGAGCGAGCGCTGGATGAACGCCTGCAGCCCGAAGACCACGGCGTGCGTCGACTCGGGCATGTGCGCGTTCGACCGGTTCGTTCAGTTGATGAGGATCCGGGTGGTGCCCGCGGGGTAGACCTGCCGGTGCGAGTGCTTGTAGCCGTCGACGGCCAGCAGCGGCGCGATCGGGCTCGCCGTGGTGATGCGGGGTTCGAGGCCGGCGGCGCCGGTGCCGGTAGTGGTTGCGGGGGCGGTCTGGGTCATCGGATCTGCTCCGTCAGGTAGGGGGTGAGTGCGATCGTGCGCAGGCCGTCGATGGCGTTCTGCGCGGGGTACGAGTCGGTGGTGACGATCTCGCCGAAGTGGTCGGCGAGCTGCGCTGCCCGGCCGGAGAAGACACCGTGCGAGACCCAGAGGCTGAGCCGCTCCTTCGGCAGTCCCGTCGAGCCGGCGAGGCCCATGAACGTGCCGCCACCGTCGCAGATGTCGTCGACCACCAGGAACCGGCCGGTGTCCGGCAGAGGTTCGCAGGTGAAGCCGTCGAGCTTGCCGGTGTCCGGGTTGCGGTGCTTCTCGGCGCGGTACACCGGCAGGCCGCATGCCCGGGCGACCGCGGTCGCCCGGGGGACCGCGCCCTTGTCCGGGGCGATGATGCCGTTGTACGGGTCGCCACCGCCGTGCTCGGACGCCCCGACCACCGCGTCTCGTACGACCTGTTCGCTCGTGACGACGGTGAGGTTGTCGACCAGGCCGACGATGACCGGCGAGTGCGGGTCGAACGCGATGACCTGGTCGACGTGGAAGCCGTTGAGGATGTCGGCGTAGACCTTCGCGCCGAACGGCAGGCCGCGGTCCTGCCGGGCTCCGGGCAGGTAAGGGACGAGCGCGACGGACTTCGAACCGCGCTGTCGCACGGCGTCCGCCCACATGCCGAGCATGATCAGGTCGTCGCCGTTCGTGCCGCGCAGGGTCGCGATCTCGGTGAGGCCCCCCGGCTCGGCGGTGTCGTTCGCGACCTTGACGTGGGCTTCACCGGCGGGGAACCGCATGGTGGAGAACGTCGGTGTCGTCTGGTTGCCCTGGGCGTCCCAGGTGCTGAGTTCGACTGCCATGGCTCGACCGTAGCACGGTATTTGTCAGTGTGACAAGAACGGTTTCTCCTGAACGATCCGGAGGTGCCCGACACCGCTGACGAGCACCTTGTAGGCCGCCTTGTCGGCCCAGCCGTGGAACGTCGTGTTCGACCCCTGGTCCTCGTCGCGACCGGTCGGGACACGGCCGCGGTCGGTCCAGAACATTGCATCGATGGCTGGTGTCGGCACCAGACCGAGACCCTGGACGTGCCGCCGCAGCGCATCGACCTGCCGCTGCCCGGTGAGCGCTGCCAACTCGTCCGGCCGGAACCGTGTCGGTGGCAGACCCTGCGCGCGGGTGTCGAGCAGCACCTCCACGTGCGCGCGGGTCCGTCCGGTGTAGCGGCGTCGGAACCGTCGGACCCGCACCACGCCAGCCTCGTCGACCCCAATGTCGACGAGGTCCGACCACCGCACACCGTCCTCGTCCGCACCGACCGTCGTCACGAGCCGCACACCGTCCGGTTCGTCGGACAGCGCTTCGGCCTCGTCCCATCGGTCTGGTCGCAGTGCATCGCCGACCAGCGAACGCACGACCTGCCATCGCTCGTCGCCGGGGCGTCGGCCACCGAAGAGTGCGGCACGGAGGCCGCCTCGCCGGCTCCGTTCGGCGACGAGCTGGTCGCACGGTGCCGAGACCGAGACCACCTCGTCGGCGTCCTCGTACGATGCGGCAGCAAGATCGAGTGGCGCGACCCCGACCGCCAGGCGCTGCTCGGCCACGGTCGCCAGGTGATCGGCAGCCGGAGCGAACACGTCGACCAGGTCCGCTGAACGGGGAGAACGCCCACGTCGGAGCCGGTAGGCGCGAAGGCCCCCGCCCTGGTCCCTCGCCATGCCGCTCGGCCAGACGTCGATCCGTGCACCCTCGACGCCGAGCAGCCAGCCGCGTCGTTCGAGCTCCATCCGCACCGTCGACAGGGCCCCGAAGGCGTCGTCCTCGACGGCGACGTGCTCGACACCGTCGACGACGACGGTCACGGAGTAGCGAAATCGGCCGTCCGAGCCGGACGGCTCGGAGCTCACGGTGATCATGGCTGGCGTCGTCTCGCCCTGGCGGTGCGCCGTTCGCGCGTACTCGGTCATCCGGGCGTCGATGCCAATGTCGGCCCGAGCAGGTTGCGGGCGGCGGTTCGCCAGGCACGGGCGACGGCGTCGAGGGAGTCGACGACGGTGATCTCCGGGTGCGGGCGTCGACCAAGGGCCTCGACCGCTCGCCTCCGCCATCCGTCCGGGTCAGGGTCGATGATGACGGTGCAGCTCGCACCGCCCGTCGACGCCTCGAGGAGCATCCATGCCGAGTGCGGCCGAGCCAGTCTGCTGACGACGTCCCCCCAGATCCCGTTGGCTGCCGACAGCTCGAGGACGCGGACGCCGGACGGCGCGAACGAGATTAGACCTGGGCGACGCGGCTGTCGTTCCGTGATCAGGACGCCGTCTCCGTGTCCCTCGGCGGCGGCGACCTGCACGACGAAGCGACCGCTCCGCTCGTCATCGAGCAGGGACTGCCGCGTCACCGGTCGCGTTGCGACTCCTCGCGTCGCCGGACGGTCCTCGGCGACCGAGTACGCGGACTCGACACGAACATCCCGATCGTGCGGTTCGGTGGCGGGGCGACCATCGGACTCGATCGCCAGGTAGAGGCCGTTCGGAACCGGTACAGCCCAGACCGTCGTCTGACGGGTACTCGCGCGCCAGGTCACCATCAGGACACGTGGCTGTCGGGCCGCCCGAGCACCCACGCCTGCTCTGGTGAGGACCGGCGATCGGTCACGAAGACGGGCAGGGGCACGAGCGATGCGGCCTGGACCCGGACGCGTCCGAGTTCGTCGGCGTCATCCGTGTCGACGAGTACCACGATCCGCTCGGACGCCCGTTCGACGATGACACCGACCGTGCTGATCGCCGCCCCGTCGTACTGTTCGCGGAAGTCGGTCACCGCCGGGTACTGCTCCGGCTTCGGGGCACCGACGACGACGTCGAACCCCGCCGGGAACGGGCTCGCCGCTCGGACGAGTGCCGCCGTCGTCCATGCGTCGAGTTCGAGGGGCATCGTCGGCCCCGCCGCCAGCGTCAACGGGACGCCGGATCGGCCGGCCTGGTCGAGGAGCACCCCCACGGGCAGACCATCCGGTTGCGGGCTGACGACTCCGTCCACGATCACCGCGGGGATCATCGACGTGATCGCCAGGTCGCGGGGTGAGAGCACCGGCGCGCGGTCTCGCGATACACCGACGATCCGGTCGATGTCCTCGGGCAGCAGGACCTGCTCGTCGGGCTGGCCGGGCTGGAGCAGGAGAGCCACGTCGGCCGGGGTCGCGCGGAGCGCCGACCACAGCGTCATGTGCAGGAGGACCGCGTCGTCCGGGGCCGCGGCCTGCGCCTGTTGCTGGTCGAGGAACGCGAGCGCGACGGCCTGGGGCGACTCGTCAGCCGGGGCGATGACCGCCGGGACGCCGTCCTCCGTCGCCAGCATCCACAGGTCCGTGTCGACCGCCCGTCGCCAGGCCGTGAGCTCGGCCGGCTCGCTCAGATCCACGGGCCTTCGAGTTCCCGTTGCGCGGGAGTGGCCTTCGTCCGCCAGCGATCTACGATCTTCGTCCATCGGTGCAGTGCCTTGGTGGTCTGCTTCGAGGGCGGTGCAGCATTGTCGGTCTCGAAGGAGAGGACCTGGTCGAAGTACCCGGTGTCGCCGTGGCGCGTGAGTGCGGCTCCGGGGCCGATCTGCGAGACGACATCGGCGCCGCGGGGGAAGGTGAAGAGCCCTTGTGCCATCGAGGGTTCGTTGCGGACATCCACGAGTCGGCCGAGGTCACTCGACCGGATCACAGTGGTCGTCAGCGAGCCGTACGCGAGCAGGCGCGGCGGAGTCCCACCGGCGCGGGTGTCGACGCGCCCGTCGATGTGGTCGTTGAGCAGGAACTGGTGACGTGCGCCGACTCGGACGTCGACTTCGGGGTCGAGCGCGTCGAGGAGCAGCGCCAGGAGTTTCGCCCGTGCGACGAGATCCGGGAGCGTTGCGTCAGGGGACCACCGAGGCGCCGTGCCGTAATCGATGACCAGCTGGCCGTCATCGGAGAACGACCGATCGGCGACCGGTCCCACGACGAGGACGTCCGGGAAGCCCTCGTGGATCATTCGTCGCTCCCGACGAGCGGCTGCGTGTAGGCCACCGCGCGCCACGGTGCGTGCAGGGCTCCGCGCATACCGACCGACTCGGTGATCGACCGAACGCTCGGGTCCATGCCGGAAGGCCCGCCTGCCGGGAACGGCGATGGGCTGTCGGTCGCCATGCCGGAGTGGAAGTACTGCGTTCCACCGCCGGCGCCGAACTGCGGGTTGGCCTGCGCCGTGCCGACGGCGTACGGCTGGTCCGCTCCGATGTGTGCGACTGAGACGTCTTCACGGTACGGGGTCGGGTAGTCGAAGTTCGCGCCGACCTGGGCCGATTCGTGGAACGCGGCGGAGTCGCCGCTCGGGGCGTTCGGGACGGCGTAGCTCGCCGACGGGCTCTGCATGCCGGACGGCGTCGAGGCGAACGCGTCGATCTGCGCGTGCGGGCCGGTCACGTTGGTCATCGAGTCGACACCGTAGTAGCCTTCGCCGCCCTGCCACAGCTGGCTGGCCCGGGCCGGATCCGTCCGAGCGATGTCGGACACGTGGGCGTTGTAGGCGCCGCTGACGGTGCGGTTGAAGGCGCGGTCACTCGCGGTGAAAGCGTCGGTGAGGCGCTCGACGATCGGCTTGCCCTGCGACCCCAAGAAGCCGGTGTGCAGCCCCTTCGCCGCATCGACGGCGCTGTGCACCATGTTCGCTGGGGTCAGGTAGCGCACCTGGAGCGCCATGCGCTCGAGTCGCCGCGTCGGGTTTGACGCGAACTGCTTCACCGCCAGCGGAAGCTCCTTGAGCGCCATCACGCCGTAGCGGCCAGCTCCGCTGAGGGTCCGGGCGGCGAGCGAGCCGAGCGATCCGGTCGAGCGGGCGAGCGAGAACGCCTTGCGTGCGTCGCCGGCTGCGGACAGCAGCCGTCCGGCGGTGGTGATCCCCTTCATACCCGGGATGCAGTCGAGCAGCGCGAACGCGAGGTCCCACCCGTCGGCGGTGCCCTTGCTCATCTTGTACAGGGTGTCAGCGAGTACGAGCAGCGCTGCACCGAGCACGATCCATGCGAGCGGTCCGCCGACGATCATGACGATGATGCCGCCAACAGCGACGACGACCTTCGCAATGGAGACGATGGTCTCCCATCGTTCGGACCCGAAGATCTTGTCCCACGTGGACTGCTTCCCGAGGCCCGCGTCAGCAGCTTCACCGATCTTCGTCGCGGTCCGCTGCTCCGCGTCCTGCCAGTCACCCTTCGCATCCGCCACGAGCCGCTTCGCCGCATCGATCCGCGACTGCGCCGCCGAGATGTCCCCCTGCGCCGACGACACCGACCCCTGCGCGACGGAAGCGTTGTCGGACGCTGCCCGCAACTGCGCCGGCGACGGAACATCCACCCCGTCCGGCACCTCGGAACCGGCCGGGTACTTGTCCGCGACCTTCGACAGGTCCTTCGACGCCGACTGGTAGTGCGACAGGTTCGACTGCGCATCTGCCAACCGGTCCTGCGCCGCGGCGAGGTCCCCGGAGGCGTCCTTCGCGTCCGCCAACGCACCGTCAGCCCGGTACTGGGCGTCATCGACCGTGTCAGCCCACCCCGACAACGCCGTCGCGGCGAGTTCGTAGGAATCGACGAGCTTGGTCAGGTCCGACGGGGTGTCCTCGATCGCGTCGACGAACACGTCCGCGGCTTCACCCTCCCAGTCGGTCAGCCACCCCGAGCCCTTCACCGACTTCAGTCGGGTCGAGGCGTCATCGGCTGCGTCGGAGATGCGCTGGTACTCCCGCGCCATCATCCGCAACGTCGACGGATCACCCTTGACCGGATCATCACCCTGATCGACAACGTCCCACCCCGACGGCCGCCCCATGGCTACTGAGCCCTCGAGGCGACGGGCCCGCCGCCGCCGTTCTCGTCGTTGACCTGCAGGGCCTGCGCGAGCTTCTCGTCGGTCTCGGTGTAGGTCTCGATGGACGAGCTCAGCATGTCCGCCAACGCCTTCGTCGACTCGCTGATCTTGTCCCGCTTGTCGCCCCAGCGGTGGTCGAAGTCGTGCAGAGCGTCCTGTACCGTCCCCGAACCGATCTCGTCGTCGGACGCATCGACACGCTTGTGCGCCTGCTCGAGCGTGCTGTGCACGGTCGTCAGGTCGTTCTGGAGCTCCCCGAGCCCCATCAGATCAACCAGCAGTTTGCCTGCCACGGAACAATCCCTCCCCGATCACGAACCGGCGCCACCAGGACGACGCCACAGGAACCGCGACGACCCCGTGCCCCACGCGATCGCGGGGCACGGGGTCGACGACGATGTCAGCCCTTGAGGCCGGAGGCCAGCGACTCGTCCGTCTCGGACAGGGTCTGCGAAGCCTTCGAGAGGAACGTGGAGAGGCCTTCGAGCCCCTGGACCGTCTGGCTCACGCCACGGTTGAACTCGTCGTAGGACTCGCCGAACGCGACGGACGACTTGTCGGTGACGTAGCCATCCGAGATGAGCTGCTGGATCTTTCGCTGCAGTGCTGACAGACGGTCTTCGATGTCTGCCTGGCCTGCCTTGAGGTCGGAGGCTGCTGCCTCGAGGTCTGCGTACGAGACGTTGATGTTCGCCACGGTGTGACTCCCTTTCCCCGGAGTTTCGTTGTCCCCCCAACGGGGCGTGTGGGATGGACACTACCATCGTCCTGCGACACGAAGTCAACGCTACGGGGGATTGCCATGACCTTCACGTTCACGATGGTCGACCGCGAGAGCGGCCAGACCGCGAACGTCTACGTCGACGGTGACGATTCCCGGGCGGTGCGCGAGTTGGTGGCCGAGGCCGAGCGCCTCATCGCGACGGACGTCGACGCCTCCGGTCGGACTCCGGTGTACTTCGTCGGGGAGCAGCAGCTCGACCTCTCGGCGTCGGTCGCCGAGTCCGGTGTCCGGGAGGGAGTGGTGGTGAGCCGCAGCCTGGAACAGGTGCCGCCGCAGCCACTCCGTCCGCTGACCGACGCCGAGATCCGGATCGTCTCCGGGCTGCACGCGGGGACGATTGTCCGGGTCAGCACCGGCACGGTGACCATCGGTACAGCACGGTCCGCGCACGTGCGGGTGCCGGTGAGCACCACGGACGAGGTGGAGGCCGAGGCGTCGGGGGTCGACACGGTGCCGGAGATCGCCCTGCTGGTCACGGTGACCGCCGACGGCGCGAAGGTGCGTCCGGCGAACGGCTTCTCCGGAGCGCTGCTCGACGGTGAGCCGGTCACCGAGGAGACGGACTGGCCCGAGACAGCACAGCTCGCGATCGGTGCGGTACTGCTCGGATTCGGCCGCGCTCCGGACCGTGGCGCCCATCTGTCACTGGCGGACGACGGCATGTCGCTCGAGTACAACCGGCCGCCGCGCATCCTGCCCCCGGACGAGCACACCCGCTACCAGCTGCCGCCGCCGCCGACCGAGCCCCCCGCCCGGGCGCTGCCCATCCTGATGGCACTGGCGCCGATGGGCATGGCGGTCATGTTCGTGTCGACAACCGGCCGCTGGATCTACCTGCTCATCGCCTTGCTGTCGCCGGTCCTGATGATCATCACAGGGCTGCAGGGTCGCCGACAGGGCAAGAAGACGTACCGGCAGCGCGTCGTGGAGTACGAGGACACCAAGGCGCGGATCGAGGCGGACGCGACCGAGAGCCTCCAGTCCGAACGCGCACGCTGGATCGCGAGCGCGCCGGACCCGGCCGCCGTCTACGAGACCGCGGTCACGCCGCTGCCGCGACTGTGGGAGCGACGCCGGACTGATCCGGACCACCTGCTCGTCCGCGTCGGCACGGCGACGCAGCGCTCCGAGGTGACCATCGAGGACCCGGAGCAGCTGTCCCACAAGCGGACCGTGGCGTGGGACGCCACGGACGTGCCGGTCCGCATCCGTCTGGCCGAGCGCGGCGTGATCGGCATCGCCGGTCCCGACGACGACGCCCGACGACTGGCGAACTGGGTGGTCGCGCAGCTCGCGACGCTGCAGAGCCCGAAGGACGTCACCTTCACGCTGCTCACCGACACCACGCGCACGTCGCTGTGGGAGTGGATGTCCTGGCTGCCGCACGTCCGCCGGGACGGTGCAGACCAGCCGATGACGAGCATCGCCTCGAAC
Organism: Curtobacterium sp. Arg-1; assembly: GCF_025643395.1. Lineage (NCBI taxonomy): Bacteria > Bacillati > Actinomycetota > Actinomycetes > Micrococcales > Microbacteriaceae > Curtobacterium > Curtobacterium sp. Arg-1. The sequence goes on along the minus strand of NZ_CP095731.1, from coordinate 3,412,830 downwards.
GCCGCGTCGACCGCGCGGGCGATCGCCGAGCTCGCCGCGATCATCGACGCCCGGAAAGAGGCGGGTATCGGCAAGAAGACCCCGCCAGCTGACGAGATCGTCGTCGTGATGGACGGCGCACGGCGGCTCCGCGCGATGCCCTCGCTCGTGCAGGTGCTCAAGGAGGGGCCGTCGGTCGGGGTGTTCAGCATCTGCCTCGACCTGGACGAACGGCTCCTGCCCGAGGAGTGCGACGCGGTGGTGGTCGTCCGCGACGACCGGGTGCGGGTCACCCAGCAGCGCAGTGAGCGCATCGACGACGCACGCCCCGACCTGGTCGACCAGGACTGGCTCGAGTGGGTAGCCCGGTCGCTGTCGCCGATCGTCGACGCCAGCCCGGACGTGCAGGACGGCGCCATCCCCTCGTCCGCCCGCCTGCTCGACGTCCTCCAGCTCGAACCGCCGACGTCCGAGGCCGTCCAGGCTCGCTGGCTGCTCGGCGGCCGCAGCACCACCGCCGTGGTGGGGGCGTCGATCGACGGGCCGTTCGCGATCGATCTGCGGAACGACGGTCCGCACGGCCTGGTCGCCGGCACGACCGGTTCCGGCAAGTCCGAGCTGCTGCAGACGATCGTGGCGTCCCTGGCGGTGGCGAACAAGCCGGACGAGATGAACTTCGTGCTCGTCGACTATAAGGGCGGTGCGGCCTTCAAGGACTGCGTCGACCTGCCGCACACCGTCGGCATGGTCACGGACCTCGACACGCACCAGGTCGAGCGCGCGCTCGAGTCGCTCGGTGCCGAGCTCCGCACCCGCGAGCACGCCCTCGCGGAGGTCGGCGCGAAGGACCTCGAGGACTACCAGGACCTGCAGGCCAAGCGTGCGGCGAACGGGGACACCATCCCGAGCCTGCCGCGGCTGCTGATCGTCATCGACGAGTTCGCCTCGCTCGCCCGTGAGCTGCCCGACTTCGTCAAGGGCCTGGTGAACATCGCCCAGCGCGGTCGCTCCCTCGGCATCCACCTCATCCTCGCCACGCAGCGACCGGGCGGCGTCGTCTCGCCTGAGATCCGCGCGAACACGAACCTGCGGATCGCGCTGCGCGTCACCGACCAGTCGGAGAGCCAGGACGTCATCGGCGCGAACGACGCCGCGCGGATCGCGAAGTCGACCCCGGGGCGCGCCTACGTGCGGCTCGGCGCGGCCTCGCTGCTGCCGTTCCAGTCCGGTCGCGTCGGCGGGCGCCGGCCCGGCACGGACGACCAGGAGGCCCGACCCGCCCTGGTCCGCGAGCTCACGTTCGCCTCGTACAGTGACCCGGCCCCTCGCCCGGCCGCCGTCGAGGCCGCCGCGAGCGACGTGGAGGTCACCGACCTGAGCGTCCTCGTCTCGTCCATCGACGACGCCACCCGAGCCCTCGGCACCCCCGAGCAGCGGAAGCCCTGGCTGCCACCGCTCGGCGAGGTCGTCGGGCTCGACGACGTCGAGGCGACCGGCACCGGCGACCTGGCGCCCCTGGCGGTCGCCTGGGGCGTCGAGGACCACCCCGGTGACCAGCGGCAGCGCCCGGCGGTGTTCGACCTCGACGCGGACGGCCACCTGTTCGTGATCGGCTCGCCACGCTCCGGTCGCAGCCAGACCCTCCGCACCCTCGCCGGTGCGATGGCCCTGCGGCTCGGCGTCGGCGACGTGCACATGTACGGGATCGACTGCGGCAACGGTGCCCTGCTCGCCCTCGGTGCTCTGCCGCACTGCGGTGCCGTCGTGCAGCGGCACGAGCCCGACCGGGTCTCGCGGCTGCTCGGCATCCTGCTCCGCACGGTGCAGGAGCGCCAGGCCGCGTTCTCCGCCGGCGGCTACTCGTCGATCGCCGAACAGCGGACCGACTCCGGCACCGTGCCGATGCCCCACGTCGTCGTGTTCCTCGACCAGTGGGAGAGCTTCATGGCGACCCTGGCGGACGCCGAGAACGGCATGCTGCACGATGCCGTCCAGACCCTGCTGCGCGAGGGCGTCGGCGTCGGCGTGCACCTGGTCGTCTCCGGCGACCGCACCCTCACGTCCGGCCGGATGTCGAGCCAGGTGGAACGGAAGCTGCTGCTTGCCCTGGCCGACCGCGGCGACTACAACTACGAGGGCATCAACGGCAAGAAGCTGCCGGAGTCGATCCCGCCGGGGCGCGGGTTCCGCAACGCGACGGCGACGGAGACCCAGGTCGCCGTTCTGCCCGGCGGACTCGGGGGCCGCGACCAGGCCGCCGCGCTCCGGGGCATCGGTGACGAGGTCCGTGCGCACGTGTCGGCCGACGCCCCGAAGCCGTTCCGGATCGACGTGCTCCCGCGCTCCATCACCTTCGAGGACGCCGTGCGGTACCTGCCGTCGGCGGAGGCGTCGGTCGGCCGGGTCGCACTCGGCGTCGGCGGCGACGAGCTCCGGCTGTTCACGCACGACTTCGTGCAGGACACCTCGGTCTTCATCGTCGGCGGCAGCCCCCGCTCGGGCAAGAGCACCGCACTCGTCGCGATGGCCCGCCACGTGCTGTCTGCCGGTGGTTCGGTGGTCGCGGTGACCCCGCGGGAGTCCCCGCTGCGGGCGCTCGACGGAGCGCCACGAGCCACGGTCGTGACCGATGGTGCGATCGGAGCCGAGGGCCTGTCCGCCGCCATCGACACCGGCGCCGCGGGCTTCACGCTCGTGCTCGTCGACGACGCCGAAGCCCTGAAGGAGTCGCCGGCCGAACCGGTGTTCCGGGCGATCATGGAGTCCGACCGGGGCCGTTCGGTCGGGCTCGTCCTGGCGGGAGACGTCGAGGGGGTGGCGAGCGGGTTCCGCGGTTGGCAGGTCGACGCGAAGAAGGCCCGTCGGGGCATGCTCCTCGCGCCGCTCAGCACGGTCGATGGCGACCTGATCGGCACGAAGCTGTCGAAGAGCCTCGTCACCCAGGACCGCGTCGCCGGCCGGGCTCTGCTGAACGACGCCGACCAGGCGCTCCGACTCGTGCAGGTGCCGGCCGGCGACTAGCGCCGGCCGCAGGGGCGCAGCCCGGAGCGTGCGCACCCCGCAGTCTGCCCGGTCCAGGGTCGGCTCAGCCCAGCGGCGTCTCGCTGACGAGTCCGACGGCGGGTTCGGCGCGGAGCGAGTGCCCGCCGAACACCACGGTGTCCCCGGGCCGCACGGTCGTGCGCTGCGACGGAACGAGCATCGCCGGGGGGAACCCCGGACGCTGCAGTTCGACCCCGTTGGCCGACGCGGTGTCGAGCACCCAGAGCGAGCCCTCGGCACCGAACCCGAACTCCAGGTGGGTACGACTGAGCAGCCGCTCCGGGTCCTCCAGGGCGATCATGTGGGCGTATCCGCCGTCGGGATGGGAGCTCGCAGGATCGCGGCCGATCAGTCCCCCGCCGGACACGGTGACCCGCTGGGCGCCGTCGAGGACGAGCACGGCCGCCGCGGCCTGGCGGGCCGGCGCGGCGTCGCGTCGCGCGGTGCTTCCGCCGGACGAGCCGAGTGGTCGGCCGGGCATCTGCGCCACGGTCGCCCGGACCCGGTCGGCGCTCGCACGCGGAGCCAGGGGAGGGGTGACGACGGAACGGGCGAGCTCTCCGCGCTGTGCCATCTGCGCCAGATCACGCTCTCCGACCCGTTCGACGACGGGTTCGACGACCTTGCGCTTCTTCCGGAACGGCCAGAGGCGCATCAGGACACCTCGCTGCCGACCGTGGCGGAGTCGATGAGCTCGAAGGTGTCGGTGACGGTCTCGAACAGTTCGTACAGCGGCTCGGCCAGGTCGGTCGCGGGTGACGAGACGCTGACCAGGGCGACCTGGTCGCCGGCCGGCACGAAGGTCTGCATGAGCACGACGTCGAACGATCCGCGGCCGTCCGGTGCCTGCACCGTCGAGACGCCCCAGACGCGCGGCACCCGGCCGATGCGAGGGACCTCGTGCACGTCGACGTGCATCCCGTCGTCGTCCCCGCCGAGCGCGGCGACGTGGTCGGTCAGTGCGGCGAGTGGGTCCCCGCCGGCCTCGGGCGCGGGCAGGACCGTCACGGTGAGGGCACCGGAGACGATGCCGTCCTCGCTGGGCTCGGCGAACGCGGCGCAGTACCGCGCCCCGCTGTCCCAGGCGGAGCGGGCGAACCGGCGGAGCACCCGGACGATCTCGGTGCGGTGGTCCCAGAGTTCCCGGTGGTCCTCGATGCGTTCCTGCACGAGGGCGCTGATCCGGTCGTCGCGGCGTTCCGGATCGACCGGGAGCTCGAACCAGGAACGCGGGACCGTGATGGCGAAGTGGTCGACCGACATGCCCGCTACCGTACCGCGCCGTGTCGCTCGGCGGTCCGCCGCAGCGCCCGCAGCAGCACCGGCCTCGGCAACCGCAGCAGCGCCCGCGGCACGAGCGCCCGCACCCCGGCCACCACCCGCACGGTCCGCCGGAAGCGCCGCTCCTCGCGCCGCCCCCACGCGAAGCCGTACGCCGTGCGCACCGGTTCCGGCAGCATCCCCACGGTCACGATGCGCACGAGGGGCATCGCCGCCCGCACCCACAGCGGCGCGAACCGCGGGTGCAGCAGGTCACGGACGACCCCGCGGGCGTCGTCGGTGACCTGCAGTCCGTCGAGCGTCTGCTGCCAGTACCGGTCGAACGCCGCCACCGAGGTCGGCCAGCGCTCCGCTGGCACCCGCAGCGCGGTCGCGATCGGCGCGTAGGCGGCGAGGACCTGCTCGGCCCGGGCAGCGGAGACCTTCGTGCCGAACAGGTCGTGCGCCCGCCGGGCGGAGTCGAACAGGGTCGCGGCCACCCAGAGCTGCCGGTCGACGTCGTCGGCGCCGGCGACGGGCCCGTGCGCGTGGTTGACGAAGCCCGTCGCGGTCGCCGAGTCGGACTCCGTGCCGATGACGACGGCGTAGATGAACATCAGGGTGTGGGCGAGCCGCTGCTGGGGTCGCCGGGCGAAGTCCGAGTGCCGTCGCACACCGGCCGCGACGACCGGGTCGGCGATCTGCAGCAGGATGGCGCGGCCGCCCGCGGCCACGGGGGTGCTGTCGGCGAGGAACCGACGCAGGTGACGGTCGTGGACGTGCGCGGGAGACGGCCGGGAGGCCCGGTGCGGGTCGTGCGCCGAGCCTCCAGGCCGTGGGGTGGTCACGCCGCACCCCGTCGGCGTCGCGCCCGCAGGACGGGTCGCAGGTCCACAGCGATCGCCACCAGGAGCGCGACTGCGCCGACGATCACGGCGACCCGTGTGGAGGCGGGGTCGACGGGCGCGTCACCGGTCAGGGCGAGGAGCGTCGCGACGAGCCAGATCGCGGGGATCGGCCAGAGGCGGGTCGGGGAACCGGTGACCAGCGCGCCGAGGACGCCGGCGACGAGCAGCGGGACCCAGCGGCCACCGGGCTCCGAGCGGGCGGCGAGGTGCGCCGCGGCGGCGACCAGCAGCATCACCGCGACGGCCAGCAGCCGCGCCGCCGAGGGCATGCTGCGGACGCTGGCACGGACTCGTCGGAACACGGCCCGATGCTACCGAGCCGTGTTCCGGGGGAGCCTGATCAGGTCAGCGCTCAGAGCGGCTTCGTGCCGAGGTCGTTGCCGAGGTCGGCGCGGTCCTCGTCCTGCTCGTTCTCGTGCTCCCACAGGTCGGGCGAGCCCTCGCGCGGGGAGCCGCCGGTGGGACCGTCGTCGGAGCCGTCACCGGGCTGCGGTTCCACCGTCTCACCGGCGACCGCGTCGTTCGTGACGGTCTCGAGCGACTCCTCGGCCTCGTCCACCTCGTACGGGCCGACGTGCTCACGGTCGATGTCGTCGTCGCGACGCTGCTGGGAGTCGAAGTCGTCGACGGGGCTGATGCCGGGGTCGCTCATGGTGGTTCCTTTCCGTTGCGGGCTTCCTGCCTACCCGCGGGTGCTTGGCGGCTGTCCGGTTTCGTGTCGTGTTCACCCGGGCGTCACCTTCCGGTCACGCCGTCACGGCAGCATCGCCGATGCTCGGGGGAGTGGAGCGCGGTCGCCGACGGGTGGTCGAGCGGCCGCGCCTTCCCCGCCCGGGTCGGCTGCGCTGGTGCGCTGGCCGCCGGTGTGCTCCGTCCGTGCTCCGTCCGTGCCGCTGTCAGACGCGTTCGAGCAGTTCGCGTTCCTCGACGTCGGCGAGTGCGAGGGTGCGGTAACCGGCGGACTCGAAGAACACCGTGATGCGGTCCTCTTCCGTGCTCATCACCACGCCCGTGCCCCACTCCGCGTGCTCGACGCGGGCATCCGGTGGCCAGACGGCGTCGTTCGCACCGTCGGCCACGTGGGCGGAGGCGTCGCGCGCCGTGCCGGACGAGCAGGTGTCGCAGTTGCCGCAGGGCTCCGGCAGCTCGTCGCCGAAGTAGCCGAGCAGGAACTGCCGGCGGCACGCGGTCGTCTCGGCGAGCTGGCGCATCATCGCGATGCGGGACTCCTCGACCCGTTCCCGTTCGGCGGCTCGGTCGGCGGTGGCGCGGGCCGCACGGTCGGCGTCCCGGGGGCCGTCCGGCATCCGGGAGACACCGTCGACGTCGTCTCGGAGGGCACCGGCGTCGAGCAGGGCGTTGAGCGCACGGCCGGCGGTGCGGGCCGACAGCCCCGAGGCTTCCGTGAGCGCGGAACGGGCGATCGAGCCGCTGGGCGGGACGGCGTCGAAGACGGCCCGCACCGATGCGGGCCGGGGGAGCCGGACGCGAAGAAGGTGCGCAGGCCGAAGTCCTCGGCGCGGTAGTGCAGGGTGGCGCCGGCCGGTTCGGCGTCCCGCCCGGCCCGTCCGATCTCCTGGTAGTAGGCGTCGACCGACTCCGGGACGTGGGCGTGCACGACGTACCGGACGTCGGGCTTGTCGATGCCCATGCCGAACGCGCTGGTCGCCACCACCACGTCGACGTCGCCGTCCAGGAACCCGGTGTGCACGGACTCGCGCTCCGCCACGCGCATGCCGGCGTGGTACGGCTGCGCGCGACGACCACGGGTGGCGAGGGCATCGGCGTACTCGGTGGTCGCGGCGCGGGTGGCGACGTAGACGACCGTGGCCCCGTCCAGTTCGGCGACCTGGTCGACCACGGCCTGGCGCTTCTCGGCGTCCTCGGCGTGCCGGATGACCTCGAGTCGGATGCCGGGTCGGTCGAACCCCGACGCGAGCACGAACGGGTCGCGCATGCGGAGCCGCTCGACGATGTCGTCCCGCACCGGAGCGGAGCCCGTCGCGGTCAGGGCGAGCACGGGCGGGCGGCCCAGGCGCTCCGCGACCTCGCCGAGCGCCAGGTAGTCCGGTCGGAAGTCGTGACCCCAGGACGAGATGCAGTGCGCCTCGTCGACGGCGACCAGCGCGACGCCGGCATCGCGGAGTCGCTCGAGCACGTCGTCCTTCACCAGCTGTTCGGGCGCCAGGAACACGTAGCCGACCTGGCCCGCGGCCACGGCGTCCCAGGCATCGGCGACGTCCCGGGCCTTCTTCGTGGCGTTCAGGGCGACGGCGCGGGGCGCACCCGGATGGTGCTCGAGCCCGACCACCTGGTCCTCCTGCAGCGCGACGAGCGGGGAGACCACGACGACGAGCCCGTCCAGGCCGAGGCCGGCGACCTGGTAGATCGCCGACTTCCCCGAACCGGTGGGCATGACCGCCAGGGCGTCGCGGCCTTCGAGGACCGCGTCGATGACGGACTCCTGGTCGGGGCGGAGCTTCCAGCCGAAGACCTCGGTGGCGCGGGTACGGAGTTCGGGGTGCACCGATCCACAGTGCCGAGCGGGAGCCTGAGGCCGGTCCCAGCGATGCGCGCAGCGGCTCACGCCCGTCGGAGCCGGCCCGCTCCGGCATCCGTGCACCGGCCGTCCACCGAGCAGCGCTAGGCTGCGTGGCGGCCGTTGTCTCGACATCGAGCGACCCTCGATGTGGAGTGCGCGACCGGGAAACCGATGCCGATCGCACGAACCGTGCGGGAAGAAGAACAGCGTGGATCTTTTCGAGTATCAGGCCAGGGACCTCTTCGAGTCCTACGGCGTCCCCGTGTTGCAGGGGATCATCGCCGACACCCCCGAGCAGGCGAAGGCGGCGGCCGCGAAGATCGGCGGCGTCGTGGTCGTCAAGGCGCAGGTGAAGGTCGGCGGTCGCGGCAAGGCCGGCGGCGTCAAGGTCGCGAAGACCCCGGACGAGGCCTTCGAACACGCGCAGGCCATCCTCGGCCTCGACATCAAGGGCCACACCGTCCAGCGGGTCATGGTCGCCCAGGGTGCCGACATCGCCGAGGAGTTCTACTTCTCCGTGCTGCTCGACCGGGCCAACCGCTCCTACCTCTCGCTCACCAGCGTCGAGGGCGGCATGGAGATCGAGCAGCTCGCCGTCGAGAAGCCCGAGGCACTCGCCCGGGTCGAGGTCGACCCGCTGACCGGCATCGACAAGGCCGCCGCGCTCGAGATCGCCGCGCAGGCGAACTTCCCATCGGAGCTGCAGGACGCCGTCGCCGACGTCTTCGTCAAGCTCTACGACGTCTACAAGGGCGAGGACGCGACCCTCGTCGAGGTCAACCCCCTGGTCCGCACCGGCGACGGCCAGATCCTGGCACTCGACGGCAAGGTCTCGCTCGACGAGAACGCCGACTTCCGCCACGAGGGCCACAAGGACCTCGAAGACACCGCCAGCGAGGACCCGCTCGAGGCCAAGGCGAAGGCCCACGGGCTGAACTACGTCAAGCTCGACGGCCAGGTCGGCGTCATCGGCAACGGCGCGGGGCTCGTCATGTCGACGCTCGACGTCGTCGCCTACGCCGGTGAGCGCCACGGCGGCGTGAAGCCCGCCAACTTCCTCGACATCGGCGGCGGCGCCTCGGCCGAGGTCATGGCCAGCGGCCTCGACGTCATCCTCGGCGACCCGCAGGTGAAGAGCGTCTTCGTGAACGTCTTCGGCGGCATCACCGCGTGCGACGCCGTCGCGAACGGCATCGTCGCCGCGCTCGGCATCCTCGGCGACGCGGCCACCAAGCCGCTCGTCGTGCGCCTCGACGGCAACAACGTGGAAGAGGGTCGTCGGATCCTGGCGGAGGCAGCGCACCCGCTCGTCACCGTTGCCGCGACCATGGACGATGCGGCCGAGCAGGCCGCCGAACTCGCCGCCGCAGCGGCCTGAAGGGACTGACCATGTCGATCTTCCTCAACAAGGACTCCAAGGTCATCGTCCAGGGCATCACCGGCGGCGAGGGCACGAAGCACACCGCCCTGATGCTCAAGGCCGGCACGAACGTCGTCGGCGGCGTGAACGCCCGCAAGGCCGGCACCACCGTCACCCACGGCGACGTGTCGCTGCCGGTCTTCGGCTCGGTGCGCGAGGCCATCGACACCACCGGTGCCGACGTCTCGATCGTCTTCGTCCCGCCGGCGTTCGCGAAGGACGCGGTGACGGAGGCCATCGACGCCGAGATCCCGCTCGTCGTCGTCATCACCGAGGGCATCCCCGTGCAGGACTCGGCCGAGTTCTGGGCGCACGCCAAGGCGAAGGGCGGCACGACCCGGATCATCGGGCCGAACTGCCCCGGCATCATCACCCCGGGGGAGTCCCTCGTCGGCATCACCCCGGCGACGATCACCGGCAAGGGCCCGATCGGGCTCGTCTCGAAGTCCGGCACCCTGACGTACCAGATGATGTACGAGCTCCGGGACCTCGGCTTCTCGACCGCCATCGGCATCGGCGGCGACCCCGTCATCGGCACCACGCACATCGATGCGCTCGCCGCGTTCGAGGCCGACCCCGAGACCGAGGCCATCGTGATGATCGGTGAGATCGGTGGCGACGCCGAGGAGCGCGCGGCCGAGTTCATCAAGGCGCACGTCACCAAGCCGGTCGTCGGCTACGTCGCGGGCTTCACCGCTCCCGAGGGCAAGACGATGGGGCACGCCGGCGCGATCGTGTCCGGTTCGGCCGGCACCGCCGAGGCGAAGAAGCAGGCGCTCGAGGCCGCAGGCGTCAAGGTCGGCAAGACGCCGTCCGAGACCGCCGCGCTGCTGCGCGAGGTCGTCGCCGCCCGCTAGCGACCAGCCCGTTCCGCAACACACCGGTGTTCGTCGGGTGAACCGCGTCTTGCGCGTGTTCGTCCTGCGAACACCGGTGTTTTGCGTCGGCAGCCGCGCGGCTCCGGGGCGGCCGCGCGAGGGGCACGTATCCTCGCTGCGATGAACCGCCTGGGAACCGCTCTGCTCGCCGCGATCGAGGCGGTCGTGACGGTCGGCGTCGGCATCGGGATCGCCCTCGTGCCGCTGACGCTGCTCTGGGGGTTCGAGTACGGCCTGCAGGTCGACTGGGACGTCTTCTGGAAGGCCACCGGCAGCGTCTGGCTCGTCGGGCACGGCGTCGACGTCTCGTTCCTGCTCGGTTCCGCACTCGCCAAGAGCGCCGGGGTCAGCGGCGCTGCCGACCCCATCCACGTCACCCTGGCGGCCCTCGGGTTCGCGGTCGTGACCGCCTGGCTCGGCGCCCGTGCCGGACGCCGGTTCGCCGAGACCGAGCACCGCACGACCGGCCTGCTGGTCGGCACCGCCGTCGTCGCGCTCCTCGGTCTGGCCGTCGCGCTGTCGACGACCTCCGCCGCCACCCACCCCACGCTCTGGCAGGCCGTGGTGCTGCCGGCGCTCTGGTTCGGGATCCCCGCACTCGCCGCGTCCGAGGTCTGCCGTCGTCGCCGGGACATGCCCGCCGACGCCGTCACCCAGCGGGTCATCGACCTGGTCGACCGCGTCCCCGCCGTCTGGCGGTCCGTCGCCGGGTTCGGCCTGCGCGCCGGGACCGCCGCGACCGCCGTGGTCGTCGGCGTGGCCGCGGTGCTGGTCGGCCTGCTGCTCTTCACCTCGTTCGCCGAGGTCATCACCCTGTACGAGCAGTCGCACGCCGGGGTCATCGGTGGTGTCGCGCTCACCGTCGGACAGCTCGCGTTCCTGCCGGACTTCGTCGGGTGGGCGACCTCGTGGCTGATCGGCCCCGGGTTCGCCATCGGCACCGGGTCGAGCGTGTCCCCGATCGCCACGACCCTGGGCCCGATCCCCGGCCTGCCGGTCTTCGGCGCGCTGCCGACCTCGGGTCACACCTTCGGGCTCGTCTGGATCCTGGTGCCCGTCATCGCCGGGTTCGCGATCGGCGGCTCGATGCGGCCCCGGTTGGTGCGGGCCCTGGGCACCGCCGACTCCGCGCTGCACCGTGCGTTCGGCGGCGTCGCGGCAGGACTCGTCGCCGGCGTGCTCACGGGGCTCGTCGCCTGGGTGTCGTCCGGTTCGTTCGGCCCGGGACGCCTGGCCGACGTCGGCCCGAACGCCCTGGCGGTCGGTGGGTTCGCCGCACTCGAGGTCGGCCTGCCGGCGATCATCGCCCTCGCCGCGGGCAGTGACCTCGTCCGCCTGCCGGAGGGCGGGTGGAGGCGCGAGCGCTGGACCGAGGCGGACGAGGCCGACGAGGACCACGACACCGCTCGCGCCGGAGCAGACCTCGGCGAGGGGTCCCTGCTCGCTGCGCTCGACCAGGCCGGGGCCGGACGGACCACCGACGTGCACCGCTTCGTCGTCGAGGAGTCCCACGACGGGTCGACGGCAGCGCGCCCGCGGGTGACGACCGAACGCGCGACGACCGAACACACGACCGGGCCGATCGGCAGCGAGGTCGTCGGGGACGAGCCGGCCGATGCGACACCGCCCCGCCCCGCCCGCGAACCCGACCCCGCCTCCGCACCCACGCCTCCACCCCGTGCCGGCGACACCGACCACGACGTCGAGCTCCCCGACTGGGCGAAGACCGACGCGGTGGCCGCCGACCGCCTCGCCGCCGAGCCCGAACCGGTGCGACGCGGTGCCGGACGAGCAGCCCTGGGCGGCCTGCGCGACCGTCTGGCCGGCGCGGCCGAGGGGGTCCGGGGACGAGCCGGTGCACTGCGCGGCCGCGTGACCGGCTCCGACGCCGAGCCGCAGCAGCCCGCCCCCGAGCCGCCCACGGCCACCGCCCCCGCGGCAGCACCGCCGCGCGTGCCCACCGACGCCCAGCCCGCGTTCCCGTGGAGCACCGAGGAGTTCGTCGCCGGCCGGGACGACCTGGACGAGACCGCTGAGGCGGACCGCGTCGACGTCGTCCACGACACCCGGGCGCCCGCACCGGAGCGGGAGCAGCAGCCCCGCCCGGCGAAGTGGGACGTCACCGACCAGATCCCCGAGGACGAACTGCCCTGGTGGCGACAGCCGAAGGACGACCGGTAACCGCGCCCGCCGACGCCGTGCCTCCCGGTAGGGTTGGTGCCGTGCTCGAACTGGTCGTCCTGATCTCCGGTACCGGGTCGAACCTCCGAGCCCTGCTCGAAGCGACCTTCGACGCCGAGTACCCCGCCCGTGTCGTCGCCATCGGTGCCGACCGCGACGCCGAGGGGCTCGGGCTGGGCGAGGAGTTCTCGATCCCGACCTTCACGGTCCCGTTCACCCGCTACGACTCCCGCGCCGAGTGGGGGCAGGCCCTGGCGGAGCAGATCCGTCCGTGGTCGCCCGACCTGCTCGTGCTCTCCGGCCTGATGCGCCTGCTGCCCCCGGCCGTGGTGTCCGAGTTCGCACCGGGGATCATCAACACCCACCCGGCGTACCTGCCCGAGTTCCCCGGCGCCCACGGCGTGCGGGACGCACTCGCCGCCGGCGTGACCCAGACCGGCGCGAGCGTCATCGCGGTCGACGACGGCGTCGACACGGGGCCGATCCTGGCCCAGGAGCGCATCCCGGTGCTGCCGGGCGACACCGAGTCGACGCTGCACGACCGCATCAAGCCGGTCGAGCGCCGCCTGCTCATCCAGACCATCCTCGACATCGCCAACGGCACCACCGAACTGAAGGGCACCCCGAGCGCATGAGCGTGCACGCAGCCGACCCCAGCCTCTACCGCGACCGGGACGTGGTGCCGGTCCGCCGTGCACTGATCTCGGTGAGCGACAAGTCCGGCCTGCTCGAGCTCGCCGGCGCCCTGGCCGACTCCGGGGTCGAGATCGTGTCGACCGGTTCCACCGCGCAGACCATCCGTGACGCGGGCTACGCCGTCACCGACGTCGCGAGCGTCACCGGGTTCCCCGAGTCGCTCGACGGTCGCGTGAAGACGCTGCACCCGTCGGTGCACGCCGGCCTGCTCGCCGACCTGCGGCTCGAGTCGCACGAGCAGCAGCTCGCCGACCTCGACATCGCGCCGTTCGAACTCGTCGTGGTGAACCTCTACCCGTTCGTCGAGACCGTGGTGTCCGGCGCCGACACCGCGACCGTGGTCGAGAACGTCGACATCGGCGGCCCCGCGATGGTCCGTGCATCGGCGAAGAACCACCCGAACGTGGCGATCGTCGTGTCCCCGGCGTCCTACCCCGAGGTCGTCGAGGCCGTGCGTGCCGGCGGCACCACGCTCGAGCTCCGCAAGTGCCTCGCCGCCCAGGCCTTCGCGCACACCGCCGCGTACGACACCGCGGTGGCGTCCTACTTCGCGAGCGACGTCGTCTCCGCCGCCGCAGCCCCGACGACCTCCGGCGACATCCGGACCCCTGGCGCGTTCGACGAGCACCTGTCGGTCGGTGCCGAGCTGTCCGCGACCCTGCGCTACGGCGAGAACGCCCACCAGGCCGCGGCGCTCTACACGACGCCGGACGGCACCGGTATCGCACAGGCGACGCAGCTGCACGGCAAGGAGATGTCGTACAACAACTACGTCGACGCCGACGCGGCGGTCCGCGCGGCCTTCGACTTCGACGAGCCCGCCGTCGCGATCATCAAGCACGCCAACCCGTGCGGCATCGCGATCGCCCCGGCCGCCGCCGCCGACCCGATCGCCTCGGCCCACGCCGCCGCGCACGCCTGCGACCCGCTGTCGGCGTTCGGCGGGGTCATCGCCGCGAACCGCCCGGTCACCCTGGCCATGGCCGAGACTGTCAAGGACATCTTCACCGAGGTCGTCGTCGCCCCCGGGTTCGACCCCGAGGCGCTCGAGGTCCTGTCGCGCAAGAAGAACATCCGCCTGCTCACGCTGCCGGCCGACTTCGCGCTCGCCGACCGCGAGGTCAAGCAGGTCTCCGGCGGGTTCCTGGTGCAGGACGCCGACCGCTTCACGGGCTTCGACCAGTCCACCTGGACCCTCGTCGCCGGCGAGCCCGCCGATGCGCAGACCCTGACCGACCTGGCCTTCGCGTGGCGTGCCAGCCGTTCGGTGAAGTCCAACGCCATCCTGCTCGCGAACCAGGGCGCGAGCGTCGGTGTCGGCATGGGCCAGGTCAACCGGGTCGACTCGTGCCACCTCGCCGTGAACCGTGCGGGTGACCGGGCTGCCGGCAGCGTCGCGGCGTCGGATGCGTTCTTCCCGTTCGCCGACGGCTTGCAGGTGCTGCTCGACGCCGGTGTCCGTGCGGTGGCGCAGCCCGGTGGCAGCGTCCGTGACGACGAGGTCATCGCTGCGGCGAAGGCTGCTGGCGTGACGATGTACTTCACGAGCGAGCGCCACTTCTTCCACTGATGTGCACTGCCACTTCGTCCACCGATGTGAACAATCGGTGGCAGACCATTGCGCGGCGACAGTCACTGTGAATAGTCTGTAAGGCTCCGCGGCAGGCAGCCGACGATCCCTCGGGACCGGCGGCACCGCGGACACAACGGTGACGAAGACGACGACTGGAGTGACGATGGACAACATGACCGGAACCGTGGCGACGGCCGCCCGCGCAGGTCTCGTGTCCGTCGTGGGGACCACTCCCGCACGGCGATCCCCGATCGCACCGCGACCCCGCGTCGCGGCCGCCGTCTAGTCGGGCCGTTCCCACGGCCCCGCGACGCAGCACCACCGGCGTCCGCGAACCACCCGCCTGAACCCGGGGGACGACGCTCCCCCGGTGCCTCCGGCCCGACCGACGTCACGCGAGTGACGGCGGAGACGCGACCACGCGCCCGGCCGATGATCACCACGCAACGCCACACCGAGCCTCCAGGCCGAAGCCGCGCGACGCGAGCAAGCAAGCAGCAAGCAAGCAAGCAAGCAAGCAAGCAAGCAGCAAGCAAGCACGCACCGCGCAGCGCGACCCGGGGACCCGGCAGACGCATGAGGACGCAACCATGTCCAAGTCGCCCACCACGGCGCGCCCGTCCACCTTCCGCGCGATCGCGCGGATCTACCCCTACGTGAAGCCCTACCAGGGGCGCCTCATCGGCGGCATGGCCGCAGCGATGGGAGCCTCCCTGGTGGCGCTCGCAATCCCCTACGTGCTGCAGTGGCTCGTCGACGGTCCGCTGTCGTCGCGCGACTCGGCACAGATCTGGCCCGCCGGGCTCGGGGTGCTCGCCCTCGGTGTGCTCGAGGCGTTCTTCATCGCCTCGCGCCGCCGGCTGGTGATGCGTCCCTCGACCCGCATCGAGACGAGCATGCGCAACTCGCTCTATGCGAAGCTGCAGGACCTGCCGGTCGCGTTCCACGACCGCTGGGAGTCCGGGCAGCTGCTGTCCCGTTCCGTGTCCGACCTGTCGCTGATCCGGCGCTGGCTGGCCTTCGGGGTCGTCCTGCTCGTCGTCAACATCGTGACGATCGTCGTCGGCTTCGTCGTGCTGTTCACCTTCGGGTGGATCCTCGGGCTGATCTTCCTGATCGCGTCGATCCCGCTGTGGATCAACGGCCTGCTGTTCGAGCGCCGGTACTCCGCCGTCGCACGCCGCAGCCAGGACCAGGTGGGCGACCTCGCCACGAGCGTCGAGCAGTCGGTGCACGGCATCCGCGTGCTCAAGGCGTTCGGTCGCGGCGGCGCGAAGCTCGAGGAGTTCAGCGAGCAGGCCGAGGCCCTGCGCGGCACCGAGATCAAGAAGGCGAAGGCCATCGCCGGCATCTGGCTGTGGCTGCTGCTCGTGCCGGACGTCGCGTTCGCGCTGTGCCTGCTCGCCGGCATCTGGCTGGCCTCGCAGGGGCAGCTCACCGTCGGCCAGCTGTTCGCGTTCTTCGCGACGGCGACGGTGCTGCGGTTCCCGATCGAGTCGATCGGCTTCCTGCTCTCGATGACGTTCGACACCCGCACGGCGGTCGACCGCTTCTTCGAGGTCATGGACTCCGAGAACACCATCACGGACCCGGAACACCCGAAGACGATCGCCGAGCCGCACGGTGCACTGTCGTTCAACGGCGTGCACTTCCGGTACCAGGACTCCGCACCGCAGTACCCGGACCTGATCAACGGCGTCGAACTGCAGCTGCAGCCGGGCGAGACCATGGCGCTCGTCGGGCTGACCGGCTGCGGCAAGACCACGCTGCTCTCGCTGGTGCCGCGTCTGTACGACGTGACCGGCGGTTCGGTGACGATCGACGGGGTCGACATCCGCGACCTCACCCGCGAAGAGCTCCGCCGGCACGTCGGCGTCGCCTTCGAGGACGCCACCCTGTTCTCGTCGACCGTGCGTGAGAACGTGCTGCTCGGTCGACCGGACGTGCAGGGTGCCGAGGCCGAGGCGCTCATGCGCGAGGCGCTCGACATCGCGCAGGCGTCCTTCGTGGACGACCTGCCCGACGGCGTCGACACCCGGGTCGGTGAAGAGGGGCTGTCGCTGTCCGGTGGGCAGCGCCAGCGTCTGGCACTCGCCCGTGCGATCGCGGCGCGGCCGTCGGTCCTGGTGCTCGACGACCCGCTGTCGGCGCTCGACGTCGACACCGAGGCTCGGGTCGAAGCGGGCCTGCGACGCGTGCTCGCCGACACCACGTCGCTCATCGTGGCGCACCGTCCGTCGACGGTGACGCTGGCCGACCGGGTCGCCCTGATGGAGAACGGCGTCGTCACGGCCGTCGGGACCCACCACGACCTGATGGCCACCAACGAGCACTACCGCTACGTCATCTCGTCGCTCGACGACGACGACGCGACCGCACGACAGGAGGCGATGGCATGAGCCAGCAAGAGAAGAACCTGCCGCTCGACACGTCGGCCGGGCCGGGAGGCGCGGATCCCGTCGTCGACGACATCGCCGACGCGCAGTCTGCCGCGCCCGTCACCGCCTCGATCACCACCATGGGCGTGCGCGGCGAGGAGCGTGAGGACTTCACGAAGGCCGAGAGCAAGCGCCTGCGGCGCCGGTCCCTCGCCCTGCTCGGGTCCCTCGCCGCACCGCTGAAGCTCCGGCTGGTGCTGCTCGGCATCGTGGTCGTGGTCTCGACCGCCGGCACCGTCGCGGGTCCGGCGCTCATCGCGTGGGGCATCGACAACGCCCTGCCCGCGGTGATGGACCAGAACGACTGGGTGCCGGCGTTCGGCGTCGTCTCGACGTACATCGTCGTGGCCGTCCTCGGTGCGGTGCTCACCGCCTGGTACACGGTGCTCGCGGCGCGGATCAGCCAGGCGATCCTGTTCGACCTGCGCAAACGGGTGTTCCTGCACACGCAGCGGCTCTCGCTCGAGTTCCACGAGACCTACACGTCGGGCCGGATCATCTCGCGCCAGACGAGTGACCTCGACTCGATCCGCGAGCTGCTCGACTCGGGGCTGAACCAGCTCATCCAGGGCGTGCTGTACATGGCGTTCACCGCCGTGGCCCTGGTGCTGCTCGACCCGACGTCCGGGCTCGTGCTCGCGGTGTCGCTCGTGCCGCTCTGGTTCCTGATCCGCTGGTTCCAGACGAACTCGCAGACGCTGTTCCGCTCCACCCGTGTCACCTCGGCGCGCGTGATCGTGCACTTCGTCGAGACGATGACGGGCATCCGCGCGGTGCAGGCGTTCCGCAAGGAGTCCCGCAACCGTGACGAGTACGGCGGCTACGTCGAGGACTACCGGGTGGCGAACACGAAGGTGTTCAACCTGTTCGGGACCTTCGACCCGGTGCTCGTGCTCATCGGCAACGCCACGCTCGCCGCGGTCGTCATCGTCGGCGGCTTCCGGATCGTCGGCGGGACGCTCGAGGTCGGTGCGCTGCTCGCGGTCGCGCTGTACGCCAAGCGCTTCTTCGACCCGGCGCAGGAACTCGCGATGTTCTACAACGGGTACCAGTCCGCCTCAGCGGCGATGGAGAAGATCTCCGGCGTCCTCGAGGAACGGCCGAGCGTGCCGGACCCCGTGAAGCCGACCCGTCTGGCGGACGCCACCGGGAAGATGGACTTCGACGACGTCGTGTTCGCCTACAACAAGGGCAAGGTCGTGCTGCCGGAGTTCGACCTGCACATCCCGTCGGGGCAGACCATCGCCCTCGTCGGTTCCACCGGCGCCGGCAAGTCGACGCTCGCCAAGCTCATGGCGCGCTTCTACGACCCGAGTCAGGGCTCCGTCAAGCTCGACGGTGTGGACCTGCGTGACCTCGACACGAAGGACATGCGCCGCGCGATCGTCATGGTCACGCAAGAGGCCTACCTGTTCTCCGGAACCGTCGCGGACAACATCGCGCTCGGCAAGCCCGGGGCGTCCCGCCAGGAGATCGAGGCGTCGGCCAAGGCGGTCGGCGCGCACGAGTTCATCATGGCGCTGCCCGACGGGTACGACACCGACGTGAACAAGCGCGGTGGCCGTGTCTCGGCGGGCCAGCGGCAGCTGCTCTCGTTCGCGCGGGCGTTCATCGCGGACCCGAAGGTGCTCATCCTCGACGAGGCCACGGCGTCGCTCGACATCCCCTCGGAGCGACTCGTGCAGGAGGGCCTGGAGACCCTGCTCGCCGACCGCACCGCGGTGATCATCGCGCACCGGCTGTCCACCGTCGCGATCGCCCACCGGGTGCTCGTGATGGAGCACGGCCGGATCGTCGAGGACGGTACCCCCGCCGACCTCATCGCCGGCACCGGGCGCTTCGCCCAGCTGCACGCAGCCTGGCGCGACTCGCTCGTCTAGGCCCCGGTCGGGCTGCACCACGTGGTTGGCTTGCTCCATGAGCAACGACAGCGTGGTGCAGCCCGGCGGCGTCGCCCTGCACGACCCCTTCTACGGTGCCCCCTTCACCGAGGCCGTTCGCCGGTTCTGGCGGAAGTACACCGTGTTCACCGGACGGGCATCGCGCGCCGAGTTCTGGTGGTGGTGGCTGACGTCGCTCGCGATCGGGCTCGTGCTGCAGCTCGTGCCGCAGGTGTTCACGCCGGACACCCCGGTGCTCGAGAACCCCGTCGGCTCGTACCTGTTCATGCTGTGGGTGCTCGCGACGCTCGTCGGCTCCCTCGGCCTCGGCACCCGACGACTGCACGACGCGAACCTGTCCGGCTTCTGGCAGTTCCTGCACGTGCTGCCGGGCCTCGGCTCGCTGATCGTGTACGTCCTGTGCCTGCTGCCCGCGAACCCGAAGGGTGCGCGCTTCGACCGCTGAGGTCGACCCGCGCGGCGCGGGGTCAGAACGGGTCGTCCGCGTCCGTTGCCGGTGACCAGCGCGCACGACGCATGTCGAGCCTCCAGGCCGTCGTCCCCTGCACGAGCGGGGTCCCCTCGGCCCGGTAGTGCTCGAGCGCCCGGGCCTCGTGGCGGAGCGGCGGGTGCCCACCCGCGCGCACCACACGCCACCACGGCAGGTCGGCGCCCTCGTGCGCCATCACCTTGCCGACGGCACGAGAGGCCCGCGATCCGAGGACTGCGGCGACGTCGCCGTACGTCATGACCTGACCGGGCGGGATCATCCGCACCACCTCGGCGACGGCGGCGCCGAAGTCGACCGATGGGTCGTCGGTGGGCACGTCGTCGGAGCGTGCTAGAGCGTCAGGACCGCGAAGTGGTCGCCGTACTGGGTCTCGCGCACGACCTCGAAGCCCACGGCGCGGAAGAACGCCTCGGGGCTGTCGTCGCCGCCGGGCTCGTACACGACCGTCAGTCGCTCGAACCCGCGGCTGCGCGCTTCGTCCGCCAGACCGTGCACGGCGAAGCGACCGACGCCACGGCCCTGCGCGCTGGCTGCCACGTTGACGCGCCAGATGCAGCTGCGCAGTTCTTCCTGCGCGTTGTCGGCGTCGAACGAACCGATGATCAGGCCGAGGACCTCGTCGTCGTCGAGGACGACACGGGTCCACGCGGAGCTCGGCTTGACGTCGGTCTCGGCGACCCCGTAGGTGGTCGGCTGCACGAACTGTTCCTGGCCCGGCTTGAGCGTCAGGGAGTTGGCCGCGGCAGCGGTCTTCGCGGAGAGTTCTTCCAGGCGCAGGTCGGACATGCGGCCAGGGTAACGGTGCTGACCCTGCGGAAGCCAGTGGCGACGGCAGACCGAGACCGCACCGTTGTCGCGGCGGAACCGGGCGGCCGACCGGCGGGTGCTGCTCACGGCATGACGTCACCCGAGTTCGGGCCGAGCGTCTGCCCGGTGTACAGGTCACCCGCCGGGGACGACGCGAGGAGCAGTGCGGTCGGCGCGACCTCGGCGGAGACCCCGAAGCGTCCGATCGGGAGCTCGGCGGCCTTGTCCGTCCGCCACTGCTGGGTCATCCGGTCCGTCATCGGGGAGACGATCGGGCCGGGTGCGATCGCGTTGACGAGCACACCCCGCCCGCTCCACTCGATCGCGGCGCTCTTCGTCAGCGCGATGACGCCGGCCTTCGCTGCCGCGTAGTGCGCGACCTCGGAACCGCCCTTGATCGCCAGCTGCGAGGCGAGGTTGATGATGCGCCCGTGCCCGTCGCGGAGCATCCGCCGACCGACTGCTCGCATCACCAGGAAGACCCCGGTCAGGTCGATCGCGATGACACGCGCCCAGTCCTCCGTGGTGAGTTCCTCGAGCGGCGCCTGCGAGAGCACGCCGGCGGCGTTCACCAGGACCTGGATCCCGCCGGACTCCTCGTCGACCGACGCCACGGCGGCCTCCACCTGGTCCTCGTCGGTGACGTCGAGCACGATGGTCCGGACGCCCAGCCGCTCGGCGAGGTCCGCCAGGCCGTCGGCGTCGAGGTCGGCGGCGACGACCCGCGCTCCTGCGGCGACGAAGGTCTCCACGATCGCGAGCCCGATGCCGCTCGCACCGCCCGTCACGAGCGCGGTCGTCCCGGTGAGGTCGAACACCGTCCGGTCTGGCATCAGTCGGCCATCAGGATCGTCAGGCCTCCGTCGACGACGAGTTCCTGCCCGGTGACGTAGCGCGCCTCGTGGCTGAGCAGGAACCGGATGGCCGCGGCGGCTTCGTCGGCGTGGCCGACACGACCCCACGGGATCCGAGCACCCGCGGCGGCGAGGCCCGCCGGACCGAGCGAGTTCTGGGCGTCCGAGGACTGCGGCGTCTCGATGAGCCCCGGGATGATGGTGTTCACCCGGATCCCACGCGGCGCGAGTTCGGCTGCCGCACTCCGGGCGAGGCCGATCACCGCCGCCTTGCACGCGGCGTAGTGGCTGTGCGCGACCCAGCCGTACACCCCGCCCGCGATCGACGAGACGGCCACCATCGACCCGCCCCGGTCGAGGTGTCGGGCGCCGGCCCGGAGCGTGCGCATCACACCGTGCAGGTCCACCTGCAGGATGTCGTCCCACGCCGCGTCGGTCATGGTGTCGAGCGGCTGCCGACGGAGCACCCCCGCTCCCGCCACGACGTGGTCGACGCGCCCCCAGCGGTCGACGGCCGCCTGGAACACGGCGTCGACGTCCTCGGTGCTGCGGACGTCCGCGGTGACCGTCAGCGCGCTGCCACCGGCCGCCTCGACGGCGTCGACGACGGGTGCGGGATCGTGCGGGTCACCCGCGAAGACGGGGATGACGATGTTCGCGCCGTACTCGGCGAGCTGCACCGCGAGGGCCGCGCCGATCCCGCTCGCGGCGCCGGTGATGACGACCACGCTCCCCGAGAACTCGGAGTACACGCCTGCCGGTGTCGTGGCGCTCAATGCTCGATCACCGCCACGCGCTTCGTCGCGAGCATGATCAGGCCGGAGAGGACCATGCCGCCCGCACCGACGATGAGGGCTGCCGGGCCGAGCCCGATGCTCCCGGCGACGAGGGCCGTCAGCACCGCCGAGCCGATGATGGTGCCGGGCTGTCCCATCGCGGTGACGAACGCGGACCCGGTCGCGCGGCAGCTCGAGTCGAAGCACTCCGCCTGCAGGAAGAGCAGCGACGCGTACGGTCCGAGCAGGAAGAACAGCGTCAGCATGTAGGTGACCAGGACGTAGCCGAAGTCGTCCGGCCCGAGCACGAAGAGGGTCCAGCACACACCGGCGAGCACCCAGCCCACGACGATCGTGGTCTTGCGGCCGATGATGTCGCCGAGCCAGCCGTGGAACAGGTAGCCGGCGGCGCCGACCACGTTGGACAGCACGATGATGAGTAGCGACATGCTCGGGTCGACACCCTTGACGCCCTCGAGCATCGTCGTCCCGAGCACGCTCGTGGTGGTGATGCCGAAGTAGTTCACGATCCAGGCGATCGAGAGCACGACGGTGTTGCGTGCGTACCGTCGGCCGAAGATCGCCCGCAGCGGGTTCGGACCCTCGTCGACGATGCCGAAGCGGGCGGCGACCTCGGTGGCCTCCTCGGTGCGACCGGACTTCCGCAGCTGCCGCAGGTACGTGTTCAGACGGTGCTGCGGCGTCTCCTTGATGCCCTTGCGCAGGAACAGCACGAACAGCGCCGGGACGGTGGCGATGAGGAACGCGAGCCGCCAGGACTCCTGTCCGAACAGCCCGTTGATCCCGGCGATGAACGCGGCCGCGAGGAGCGCGCCGATCGGCCACCCGGTCTGGACGAGGCTGTAGAAGAAGCCGCGACGCTTCTTGACGCCCTCGAGCTCGGTGAGCGCGAAGACCTCGTTGAGGTAGGTGGAGTTGACGGACTGCTCGGCCATCCCGAAGCCGCTCAGGGCCCGGAAACCGACGAGCGAGGCGACCCCCGTCGATGCCGCCGTCAGCAGCGAGGACAGGGCCGCGCCGCCGATCGTGATCATCATGCCCCGGCGCCGACCGAGTCGGTCCACGAACAGACCGACGAGGACGACGACGACGAAGACCCCGACGCTCACGAGGGTGTTCGCCAGCAGGGCGGTCTGCTCGTTCCACCCGAAGTCCTCGGCGATGCGGGGGAGGAGCGTGCCGAACATGATGAAGTCGTAGACGGCGAGGGTCCAGGCGAAGAACGCCAGCGTCGCGCCGCGCTTGGTCTCCTTCGGCCCGATCGTCGGGAACGTCCCGGTGGCGAGCTCGAGGTCCTCGGGCTCGTGGATGGTCGTGGTGGACATGGTCTTCCTCTCGGTACGGCGGTGCGGCGCTGCGACGGTGTCGCGGCGCGGGCTGACGGGCGGAGGCGGAGCGTCGGTGCGGTCAGGGGTGTCCGGTCGGGGACGAGCCCCGGCCGTGGGCGTCGAACGCCGCGTGGATGCGGTCGTCCGGGGCGTCGAGGGCGAGCAGCGCGGCCAGCAGGAGGCGCGCCTTGAGGCCGTCGAGGGTGCCGGCGGGGACGAGTCCGGCGCCGAGCAGGTCGATCTCGCCGCCCGCGAAGCCGTACGTCGTCGTGAGCGTCGCGCCGGCGCCGGTCCGCGACGCCAGCACGACCGGCATCTGCGCGGCGAGTGCGCGGACGGCATCGACCGTGCGCTCGGCGACGTGCCCGCCACCGAAGCCCTCGATGACCGCGCCGCGGTACCCGAGTCCGTCCAGGGTCGACAGGACCCGGCCGTCGTCAGCGAGGGTGACCCGCTGCAGGGCCACCGGGGGCAGCGGGGCGACGCGTGTGGTGAGCGCGGGTACTCGGGCCGCCGGAGCGTGGAAGACGGGCGAGCCCTCGGTGACCCGTCCGAGCGGACCGGAACCCGGAGAGGTGAAGGCGCCGGTCGACGAGGTGTGCGTCTTGCGGACCGCCCTGGCGGCGTGCACCTCGTCGTCGAGCACGACGAGGACACCGCGTCCCGCTGCTGCCGGTGCCGCGGCCACGTTCACGGCCGCCAGCAGGTTCGCCGGACCGTCCGCACCGGGCGAGGAGGCGTGGCGCATCGCTCCGGTGACGACGAGGGGCTCTGAGCGGTCCCACGCGAGGTCGAGCAGGTACGCGGTCTCCTCGATGGTGTCCGTGCCCTGCGACAGCACGACGCCCGAGGCTCCGGAGCCGACGGCGTCCCGCGCGGCGTCGAGCGCGCGCTGCACGTCGTCGAAGTCGAGCGAGGGAGAGGGCACCATGCCGAGCTGGCGGGCCTCGACCCGTGCGACCTGCGCGATGGCCGGCACACCGGCGAGGAGGTCACGGGCTGCGATCCGCGGGACGGCGCCGGAGCCGCGCGGATCGCCGGAACCGCGCGGATCGCCCGAGGTGACGCTCGCGATGGTCCCACCGAGGGCGAGGTACACGATCCGCGGGAGCGTGGGGTCCGTCACGGCCGGGTGTCCCTTCGTCGATCGACCGCGCGGGCGAGGCTGCGGTGTTCCCAGTCGGTGTCGTCCCGCGGGTCGGCCCTGCGGACGCGGGTCGCGACGGCCGACCAGTCGGTGCGCCCGGCTCCGACCTGTTCGACCGCGTCCAGGACGCCGTCGACGCCCTGCGCCACGACGCGCTTGCCGGTCGGCCCGACGATCACGAGCCGGACGGTGCCCGGGACCTCGTGGACACGGATCCGGTCGTCCGCGAAGAGCCGGGTCGCCCAGGCGGCCAGCCGGAGCTGCGCCCGCTTGCGCGCGGCCGGGGAGTCCTCGACACCGGCGGCGTACCAGTCACGGTTCCCGCCGTTGCCGCCACATCCGCCGCACATCAGGACTCGCGTGGACGCTCGGGCTGCGCGAACGGGAAGCGGACGCGGAAGTCGTCGGCGATCTCGTTCATCGTGACGAACCGGACGCCCTCGTGGCCCCTGATGTACTCGATGAGCCGCTCGATCATGAGCAGGACCTGCGGGCGCCCGGAGACGTCGGGGTGGATCGTGATCGGGAAGACGGCGTAGTCGAGTTCGCGGTACACCCAGTCGAACTGGTCCTTCCACATCTGCTCGACGTCGCGCGGGTTGACGAAGCCGTGGCTGTTCGGGCTCGACTTGATGAACATCATCGGGGGCAGGTCGTCGACGTACCAGTTCGCCGCGATCTCGACGAGGTCGATCTCGCTCCCGTGGACGAGCGGCGTCATCCACGTGTGCGGGTCCTGCGAGTAGTCGATCGGTGTCCACTGGTCGCCGACGATCGAGTAGTAGGGGACGAAGTCCTTGTGCTGCTGACTGTGGTCGTAGCTGAACCCGAACTTCTCCAGGAGTGTGGGCGTGTAGCTGCTCAGTTCCCACCACGGAGCGACGTAGCCCGTCGGCTGCCGACCCGTGAGCCGGGTGATCAGCTCGACCGAGCGCTCCATCACCGCGTCCTCCTGCGCCTCGGTCATCGCCACCGGGTTCTCGTGGCTGTACCCGTGCGCACCGATCTCGTGGCCGGCGTCGAACAGGGCCTTGCACTCGTCCGGGAAGGTCTCGAGCGAGTGGCCGGGGATGAACCAGGTCGCTGCGATGTCGGCGCGGTCGAACACCTTCTGCAGACGCGGCACACCGGTGCGCCCCGCGAAGATCCCGCGCTGGATGTCCGAGGGGGAATCCGCCCCGCCGTAGGAGCCGAGCCAGCCCGCGACCGCGTCGATGTCGACGCCGAAGGACACGAAGATCTCTTTCACCATGGGACACCGTCTCTCATCGTTGCTGCAATTCGTGCAATCGTTTGCATTGCCCGGAATCCTGACACCCGACTGTTTCGACCGACGTCCAGCCGTGTAACCAGTGTGTTTCGGATCCTCCGGGCCGTCGTCGGTCGAGGTGCTCGCAAACGTTCGCGCCGCACGGTGTCACGACGATCCGTCACCTAGACTCGACGGATGGGCAGTGCAGGCGACGACCCGGCCGGACACGGTCAGCAGGATCGTCGTGGTGACGTGAACCTCCAGGCCATCGCCGCGCTCGCCGGCGTGCACGTCTCGACGGCGTCGCGCGTGCTCCGACAGGCGGAGCCGACCAAGGGGTGGAGCGACTCGGCGCAGCGGGTGATCGCGGCGGCGGCCGAGCTCGGGTACCGCCCCAACCGGATCGCAGCGTCGCTCCGGACCCGGCGGTCGAACACCATCGGCGTCGTGATGCCGCGGCTCGCCGACACGGTCATCGCGACGATCTGCCAGTCCGTCGAGTCGGCTGCCCGCTCCGCCGGGTACCAGCTCCTGCTCACGACGCCCCCGGACGACATGGGCGCGCAGCTGGACGCGGTCGACTTCCTGCTCTCCCGACAGGTCGACGGCCTCATCGTCAGTTCGCTCCACCTGTCGTCCCCGAACCCGCGGCTGACGGACCTCCCCGTGCCGGTCATCGCGACGAACCGCCACCCCGGGGACTGGATGCCCGCGGTGGTCGGTGACGACGTCGAGGGCGGCCGGATGGCCACGGAACACCTGCTCGCGTTGGGGCACCGCCGCATCGGCGTCATCGCCGGTCCGCGCCACGCCAGCACCGCCGTGGAGCGGGTGGCCGGGTTCCGTCTGGCACACGAGCGACGGGACGTCGTCGTCGACGACGCGCTCGTCGTCCACAGCGACTTCGAGGTCGAGGGAGGCGTCGTCGGCGCGCACACGCTGCTCTCGCTGTCGGACCCGCCGACCGCGATCTTCGCCGTCAACGACACCGCGGCGATCGGCGTGATGGGCGCTGCACGGCAACGCGGCCTCCGCGTGCCCGACGACCTGTCGATCGTCGGCTACAACGACATCTCCGTCGTGGCGCAGCTGCCCACACCCATGACGACCGTGCACTCACCGACCGCCCTGATGGGCACCGTGGCCGTGGAGCGACTGCTCGCGGCGATCGGCGACGGGACACTGCAGGGTGCGACGCTCCCGGTCTCGCTCGTCGTGCGGTCGTCGACCGGGCATCCGGCGGGCTGACCCGGCACAGGGCACCCGGACCGGACCACGCGAGCGGGCGCCAGAGCGGCGGACGCTGGCCCACCCGCCGGGTACCCGGGCGGGGTCGCGGTATCGTCGCGGCATGGCAGAGCATCGACGCGGAGCGAACCTCCCGTCGATCGGCGGGTTCAACCGCACCGTGGTCCTCGACGCCGTCCGCCGCTCGCCCGACGGCCTGAGCCGCGTCGAGCTCGCCGCCCGCACCGGCCTGAGTGCGCAGACCGTGTCGAACGTCACCCGGTTCCTGATCGATGCCGGGATGATCGTCGAGTCCGGCACCGTCGTCTCGGGCCGCGGCAAGCCCCGCACCATCCTGCGGCTCGAGCCCGGCAGCCGGTACGCGGTCGGCGTGCACGTCGACCCGGCCGTCGTCACCTACGTGCTGCTCGACCTCGCCGGCACCGTCGTCGCTGCGTCCACGACCTCGACCCCCACCGCCGACGACCCGTCCCAGGTGGTGCGCACCATCGCCTCGGCCGTCGACGGGCTCGTCGCCGACGCCGGGGTGGCCGTCGACAGCGTGCTCGGCGTCGGGATCGCGAGCCCCGGACCCATCGACGTCGAGGCGGGCATCGTGGTCGACCCGCCGTTCCTGCCGCGGTGGCGGGACGTGCCCCTGCGCGACGCGCTCGCCGAGGCCACGGGCTACCCGGTGCTGCTCGAGAAGGACGTCACGGCCGCCGCGGTCGGTGAGATGTTCCTGGCGGGGGAGTCCTCGGCCCGCAACTTCGCGTTCGTGTACTTCGGCACCGGGTTCGGCGTCGGGCTCGTCGTCGACCACGAACCCGTGCGCGGGGTGGGGTCGAACGCGGGCGACGCCGGACACATCATGGTCGACCAGGGGCCGCTCGCGGGCACCCCGGACGGCTCGGGCACGCGTGGCGAGGTCGGCGCTGCCGTCGCGCCCGACCGGCTGGTGCGGGTCGCGCGGTCGCGGGGCCTGGCGTTGTCCGGCGGCGGCGTGAGCGCCGAGGCCGTCGCCGCCGACGGCACCGAGGCCGGCGCCACCGACGCCACGGACAGCGGCGCCACCGACGTCGACGCCGTGGACGCCGCGTGGGACGAACTCGCAACGGCGATCGCTGGCGGGGACGACACCGCCGTCACGCTCGCGGCCGATGCCGGCACCGTCATGGGCAACGCCGTCGTCCTCATCGTCAACCTGCTCGACATCGACCGCGTGGTGTTCGGCGGCCCGTTCTGGTCGCGCATCGCGAGTGCGGCGCTGCCCGCGGCGCGTGCAGCCATCGTCGGGTCGCCGCTGCTCGTGCCGAAGCACCCGGTGCAGGTGGTCGAGAGTGACCGCGGTGCCGACGTCGCCGCCGTGGGTGCCGCCTGCCTGGTGCTCGACGCCGCGCTCTCGCCGCGGGCCAGCACCCTGCTCATCCGGCGCTGACGACCCCGGCAACGAGACGGGCCCGATCCGTGGGCACCGCCCCGGCCCGCTACGCTGCGGTCCGACGCACCCGCCGTGGGTGCGGGGACGACGGGGGACACATGACGGACAGCGGCACGGACAGTACGGACAGCACGGACAGCACCGACGGCACGATGGATCCGCGGTGGGCGAGGGTGCGCCCGCTCGTCTTCCGCACGATCATCGGCGCGGTCGTCGCCGCCGGGCTCGTCGGGATCGCCGCGGTGCTCCTCGGCGACTTCGGCATGGTCGCGGTCCAGCTGCTCCTGACGATCGTCGTGGTGGTCGTCTTCGCGTTGCTGTCCTGGTACGACGCCGACGTGTCGTCCCGGCGGTCGGGCATCTTCGCGTTCGCGAGCATCGCAACGTCGATGTACCTGCTCGTCGCCGGCCTGTACAAGGTGTGGATCGTGCCGACGGGGCCGGACGGTGACGGCATCTGGTACGTCCTGGAGCACTTCTGGCACTGGATCTGGCTCGTCGGCGTCGCCCGGGTGGCGCTCCTGCACGTCCACCTGCTGCTCGTGATCCACCGCCGCTACCCGACGCCCGTCCTGCAGGTCGTCGCGAAGACCACCGTCGGCGTCATCGCCCTGCTCGCGCTGCTGCTCTCGATCCCGCTGCTCGCGCCGGACGTCGACTACGCGCGGGGCTACTGGCGGCTCGTCTGGGTGGTGGTGATCCTCGACCTGCTCGGCACCGTCGTGGTGCCCCTCAGCAACGCGCTGTTCCGGCCCCGAGCGCCCCGGTCATCGGCGACGTGGCCGGTGCCCGACCAGCAGCCGGCGTGGGGTGCGACGCCGACGCCCGCCGCTCCGGAGCCCGAGGCTGCCGTGCCCGAAGCGCCCGCGCCGCCCGCGCCCGCACCTGCACTGCACCCTGAGCTCGCCCCGGCACCGACGCCCGAGCCCGGCACGGTCGTCGCGTCCGACGGCCGTCGGTACGCGGCCCGTCCGACGGCCTCCCGCGCGCTGGCCTGGCCCCGCTACGTCGACGGCACGCCCCTGCCCGCGCTGCCCGACGGGACGCCCGACTTCTCGGAGGTCACCGAGCGCTGACACCCCGGGCAACGAGTGTGCAGAAGACGTCGGGTTCGCCGTGCGGACCCGGCGTCTTCTGCGCACCGGGTGCGGTGGGCTGTGCCCACGGCGGACGGGAGGCGCGGTGCGGGCCCGCCCCGAGCCTCCAGGCCGACACGTCGCGCGTCCAGCGCGCCGGGCGCGACCTGGGACACCGCCCGTTCACCGGGCGGCCACCGGCCGGTCGCGTGGATGCTGAACAGTCGTGCAGGTCTTCAGCCCGATCGCCCCCGAGAAGGACCCTGCATGCGCGCTCCTGCCCTGCGCCCACCCACACTCCGCATCGGCGCGGCCGTCGCGACTGCCCTGGTCGTCGCCGCCGGTGTCGTCACCGCCAGCCCGGCCCTCGCCGCCGTCGGTGACGACGACCCGTCCGTCGGTGCCGTCGCCGCGAACGGCCTCGTCGTCAACGAGGTCGAGTCGAACGCCGACGACACCGATTGGGTGGAGCTCGAGAACACCTCGGACGCCGCGATCGACCTGACCGGGTACGCGTTCCTCGACTCCGACAACTCGCACGACGCGTACGTGCTCCCCAGCGGCTCGACGATCGCCGCCGGCGGGTACTTCGTCGTCGACCAGCTGTCCGCGACCGCCCCCGGCTTCGACTTCGGGCTCGGTGGTGCCGACACTGCGCGCCTCTACGACCCTGCCGGCGACCTGGTGCTCCGGTACGCCTGGACGACCCACGCGGGTGTCACCTACGGCCGCTGCGCCGACGGTGTCGGGCCGCTCGTGGACACCACGGCGTCGACCAAGGGGGCTGCGAACGACTGCTCCTCACCCGTGCGGATCAACGAGGTCGAGTCGCAGGACGGCACCCCCGGCGACTGGGTGGAGCTGACCAACACCGGCAGCACCACCGTCGACCTGGGCGGGTACGTCCTGCGCGACAACGACGACGACCACGCGTACACGATCCCCGCGGGCACGACCGTCGCGGCCGGGGGCTTCACCGTCCTCGACGAGGCGGCGTTCGGCTTCGGACTCGGCAAGGCGGACTCCGCGCGGCTGTTCGACGCCCGCGGTGCGGTCGTCGACTCGACCTCGTGGACGGCGCACGCGACCACGACGTACGGCCGCAACCCCGACGGCACCGGGGACTTCGCCGAGACGGCAGCACCCACGAAGGGTGCGGCGAACCGGTTCGCCGGCGTCGTCACCGCCGAGGCCTGGCCCGGCGGCCCGGACGAGACCGTGCTCGACGACGAGGACACCTTCACCGGTGACCTGAGCGGCCTCGACTGGACGACCTCGACGACCTCGCGGGACGGGCAGCTCTGGGCCGTGCAGAACGGCGACGGCCTGCTCTACCACCTGACCTCGGACGGCGCGGGCGGCTGGGCGCCGTCGAACGCTGCGGGCACCGACCTGCGCTACGCCGACGGCACGGGCACTCCGGATGCCGAGGGTGTGACCGTCACGAGCGACGACCCCGACGCCGTCTACGTGTCGACCGAGCGCAACAACGACGTGTCGAGCACGAGCCGCCCGTCGGTCCTGCGCTACGCCACGACCGACGGCTCCGAGGCCACCCTGCGGGCCACCGACGAGTGGAACCTCGCCGCGGACTTCCCCGGGCTCGGCGCGAACGCCGGGCTCGAGGGCGTCACCTGGATCCCGGACACCTGGCTCACCGCGCACGGCTTCACCGACGAGCGCACCGGCGCCGCCTACGCACCGTCGAGCTACGCCGGACACGGCGAGGGGCTGTTCTTCGTCGGAGTCGAGGGCACTGCGAGCGTGTACGCCTACGCCCTGATGGACGACGGGTCCTCGGTGCGCATCGCCACGATCGCGACCTCGCTCGCCGTCGTCGCCGACGTGCAGTTCGACCCGACGCTCGACGCGCTCTGGGTGGTCTGCGACGAGGTGTGCTCCGGCCGGACCGCGCTGTACGAGGTGACCGACGGGGCCTTCAGCGCCTCGACGCTGTACGAGGCACCCTCGGCCGCCGACCGCACGCTCGCCAACGAGGGCTTCGCGATCTCGGGCATCTGCACCGACGGGGAGCGCGCGACCTTCTCCGCCGACGACAACGACACGGACGGGTTCTCGCTCCGGACGGGGACGTACCCGTGCGAGGGCGGCGACAGCGATCCGGGCACGGAGCCCACGCCGACGCCGATCCCGTCTCCGGGCGACGGCGGCACGACGCCGACCCCGACGCCGACTCCGGGTGGGACGCCCACCGCGGTCCCGACCCCTGGTCCGTCGGCTGCGCCGGTCGCCCCGGTGGCGCCGTCGGAGTCGGTGTTGACGGAGGCGAACCGTGGTGGGGTCTCGGCTCCGGCGTCGGCTCGTGCGGGGGAGACCATCACGGTGACGGTGGGTACTGCGTCTGCCGGTGACACGGTGAACGTGTGGCTGTTCTCGACTCCGAGGTTGATCGGCACGGCCGTGGTCGCTGCTGACGGGACGGTCCGGGTGACGATCCCTGCCGACACGGTGGCTGGTGCGCATCGTCTGGCGGTGACGGCTGCGGACGGCACGCTGATCGGGTGGACCCCGATCACGATCACCGCGGACGGGCAGCTCGCGTTCACGGGCGCCGCAGGGACGGGTGCCGGAGCGCTGGTGGCGTTCCTGCTGCTCGCGGCGGGTGCGGGTGTGCTGGTCGTGCGTCGCCGCAGGACGGCTGCGGCTGCGGAGTAGTCCCCACGCCCCACGTCGGGGCGATGAGTGTGCAGAAGACGTCGGGTTCGCGGTGCGGACCCGACGTCATCTGCTCACCATGCGCGGTGGGAGCGACCGCGCGACGGACGGGAGGCGCGGTGCGGGGCCGCCCCGCGCCTCCAGGCCGGTGGGTGGCTGCGGTCAGTCCGCCGACCCGTGCATGGTCTGGGTGTCGTCCTGACCGGGGATGGCGTCCTTCGTGGTCCAGCCGTACCAGCGGCCGTCGATCTCGGTGACCGCGCGACCGTCGCCGCAGGTGACGAGGCCCTTGGTCGGAAGACGCTCCGGCAGGAAGTCGGCGGTCATCGCCGTGCCGCCGTATGACGTGTCGAGCGGGGTGCAGGCGTCCACGTCCACGCCGTCCTTCGAGGCGAACCCGATGACGTACCCGGGCTGCGAGACGTGGAGGCGGACGTCGATGTCCTTCGCGTCCTTCGGCACCCACTTCGGCATGAAGAAGGCCAGGTCCTCGGACTCCCCGGAGTGCGGGGCGTCGGAGTACGTGTCGAAGTGCTTCTGCGGCGTCTTGTTCGGCACCATGTCCTGGATCGCGCTGCAGCCGGCGGTCAGCAGCAGGGCGGACACCGCAGCCGTGGTGGCGAGGGCGATCCGGAGGGTGCGGCGAGCGGTGGTGGGGCGCGTGTCGGTGCTCATGGATCCAGTCTCACGACGGACGCGTCGCTGAAACATCACGTGCGCACCCGGATGTGGTCGGGGGTTACCCCCACCCGCCACGCCGGGCCACCCGTCGGTGATCGGCCCGCGCACCCCGTCGTGACGCCGCAGTATCGTCGGGGCATGCAGCAGGAGATCCTCCGGTACACCGCGTTCGCCGCCGAGCCGGGCGGCGGCAACCCCGCAGGGCTCGTGCTCGACGCGGCCGGACTGTCCGACGACCAGATGCTCGCGGTCGCCCGGCAGGTCGGGTACCCCGAGACCGCATTCGTCGTGGGTGCGACGGCGACCGGGCCGCGGGTCCGCTACTTCTCGCCGAGCGCCGAGGTGCCGTTCTGCGGGCACGCCACCGTCGCGCTGGCCGTCGCGCTGGCCGAGCGCGAGGGGCCGGGCCGCCGGGTGTTCACGACCCTGGCCGGCGAGGTCACGCTCGATGCCACCGTCGGTGCGGACGGCTCGGTGCTGGTCGCGATGACGAGCGTCGAGCCGGCGACACGGGACATCGACCCGGTTCTGCTGGTGCGGCTGTTCGACCTGCTCGGGCTCTCGGCCGCGGACATCGCTCCGGGGTTCCCGGTGCTGGAGTCCTTCGCCGGCAACTGGCACCCGGTGCTCGTGCTGCACGACTACGAGCTGTTCCACCAGTTCCGGTTCGCGCCGGGGCCCCTGGCCGAGCTCAAGCGCGAGGCCGGCTGGGCGGGGACCGTCACGGTGCTGCACCGCACCGGCGAGCGGGAGTACGAGGCGCGCAACCTGTTCCCCGCCGGACGCATCACCGAGGACCCGGCGACGGGATCGGCAGCGGCGTCGACCGGGGCGTACCTGCGGCAGATCGGTGCAGCGCATCCGGGCGACCGCGTCACGATCCGGCAGGGGCGACACGTCGGGCGTCCGAGTCTGCTGCTCGTGGACGTGCCCGAGGCCGGCGGGATCACGGTGACGGGGAGCGCGACCCCGATCTCCTGACGGACGTTCCTTCCCAGGACGCACGCGATGGGAAGCGGAATCGGGCGTACCTGGTCGAAACTTCCGACCCGGTACGCCCGATTCGACCCGGCACGCCCGAATCCGCCAGGCAACCACTTGACACGGTTAAGTCAATACGGTGGACTAATCCTGCGCGCGGGCGATGGTGCCCGCGGACATCACCCGTGCAAAGGAGCACCGATGAAACGCACCCGCATCATCGCCGGACTCGCAGTTGTGGCCGTGGCCGCAGTCGGTCTGGCTGGCTGCTCGAGCTCGGGGTCCGCCTCGAGCGACACGATCAAGATCGCGTACCAGAAGTTCGGCGCCTTCCAGCAGCTCGACGCCCAGATGAAGGTCGTCAAGAAGCAGTACGAGAAGGACAACCCCGGCAAGAAGGTCACCCTCGTGCCCATCCAGGCGCAGGGCAACGACTACTACACCAAGCTCGCGCTCATGAACAAGGCGCCGGCCACCGCCCCGGACGTCATGTACGAGGACACGTTCCTCGTCAAGGCCGATGCCGAGGCGGGCTACCTGCTGCCACTCGACAAGTACACGGACAAGTGGGACGAGTGGGACCAGTTCTTCGACAACGCCAAGCAGGCCGGGCAGGGTGACGACGGCAAGATCTACGGCGTCCCCATGGGCACCGACACCCGAGCCCTCTGGTACAACAAGGACATCTTCAAGAAGGCCGGGCTCGACGTCCCGTGGAAGCCGAAGACGTGGGACGACGTGCTCGCGGCGGCGAAGACCATCAAGGAGAAGCAGCCCGACGTCATCCCGTTCAACATCTACTCGGGCAAGGCGCAGGGCGAGGCCTCGACCATGCAGGGCTTCGAGATGCTCCTGTACGGCGCCGACGGCTCCGGCAACACCCTGTACAAGGACAAGAAGTGGGTCACCGGCTCGAAGCAGTTCGAGGACTCGCTCAAGTTCGTGAAGGACGTCTACCAGGGCGGCCTCGGCCCGACACCACAGCAGGCGCTCGACACGAACGTCGGCACGACCATCGCCCAGACGTGGCTGCCGAAGGGCAAGCTCGCGATCGACCTGGACGGTTCGTGGCAGTCCGGCACGTGGCTGAAGTCCGGCACCGCGCCGTGGCCCGAGTGGAACGACGTGATGGGCCAGGCACCCATGCCGACCCAGAACGGGCAGGCTCCCGGCTACAACTCGATGTCCGGCGGCTGGACCCTGGCGGTCGGCGCGAAGTCGAAGAACCCGCAGGCGGCGTTCGACTTCATCACGAGCTTCCTCGACAAGGACGGCTCGCTCAAGTACGACACCGAGAACAGCCAGATCGCCGTCCGGAAGGACGTCGCGGACGACCCGGAGTACACGGCGGCGAACCCGACGTTCAAGTTCTTCTCGGGACTGGTGGAGAACACCAACTTCCGCCCGGCGACGAGTGACTACTCGCAGGTGTCCAACGCGATCCAGGTCGCGATGGAAGCGGTCATGACCGGTCAGCAGTCGCCGAAGGACGCGGCTGCCGCCTACGACAAGGCCGTCACGCAGGTGGTCGGCAAGGAGAACACCGTCTCCGCTGGTTGACGGTCCGTCACCCACTGACGGACGGGAGGCGCGGGGCGGTCCCGCACCGCGCCTCTCCCAACCGCACGGCCGACGCGCCGCTCCGCAAGCTCCGCGGCGCGTCGGAACCGGCGGTCGGGGCCCAGTCCGTCCTTCCCCACCTTCGGAACCCCTCCGCACCCGGAAGGCACCCATCGTGTCCAGCACCCCCCTCGCGCCGACGCTGTCGGCGCCCGGTGCGCCGAAGCGCACCGATCCACCCGTGCCGCGCAAGCGGCGACCACTGCGGAACGTCGGACGAGCCGTCCCGCTCCTGCCCGCCCTGGTCCTGCTCGTCATCTTCCTGCTCGGTCCGGTCATCTCGTCGTTCTACGGGTCGTTCACCAACTCGGCCCTGACCGGTGCGAGTGCGGCCGACCAGCAGTTCGTCGGCTTCCAGAACTACGTCGAGCTGTTCCAGGACCCGGACTTCCCGAAGTCCGTGATCCTGACCATCGTCTTCCTGCTGGCCTCGGCCGTGGTGGGGCAGAACGTGCTCGGGCTCGGCCTGGCGCTGCTGATGCGCTCGGCGAACAAGGCCGTGCGGGCGATCGTCGGCACCTTCGTGGTGGCGGCGTGGGTCCTGCCCGAGATCGTGGCGTCCTTCGCGGCGTACGCGTTCTTCAACGACGAGGGGACGCTCAACACGTTCCTCGCGTCCATCGGGATCACCGGCGCGAACTGGCTCTACACGTACCCGATGCTCGCCGTGATCCTGGCGAACATCTGGCGCGGCACCGCGTTCTCGATGCTCGTCTACTCGGCCGCCGTGCAGGAGGTCCCCGAGGAGATCACCGAGTCCGCCGAGGTCGACGGCGCCACCGGCTGGCAGCGGCTCGTCTACATCACGCTCCCGGTGATCCGCCGGAGCATCTCGACGAACCTCATGCTCACGACGCTGCAGACCCTGTCGGTCTTCACGCTGATCTTCGTGATGACCGGCGGCGGCCCGGGCACGAACTCGTCGACCCTGCCGATCCTGGCGTACCAGGAGGCGTTCAAGTTC
The DNA here is from genome assembly GCF_025643395.1 of Curtobacterium sp. Arg-1. NCBI lineage: Bacteria > Bacillati > Actinomycetota > Actinomycetes > Micrococcales > Microbacteriaceae > Curtobacterium > Curtobacterium sp. Arg-1. The sequence goes on along the minus strand of NZ_CP095731.1, from coordinate 3,376,671 downwards.
TCGCAGCTCGGCTTCGGGACCGCGATCGCGACCATCCTGCTCGTGGTGGGGGCGGTCTTCTCGATCATCTACATCCGAGCCCTCAAGCCGGAGGTGGACTGATGGCCATGACAGCCCCGTCCCTGGACCAGACCACGACCCGATCGGTGACCGCACCGGGGTCGATGCACATGACCTCGCCGCGCGGCCGCACCATGCGGTGGGTGTCGAACGTCGTGCTGCTCGTCATCGCGGTGTGCTTCGCGGTGCCGCTGCTCTGGCTCGTGCTCGCCTCGTTCGACACCCAGGCGTCGCTGTCGGTGAAGCTGCCGTCGCAGTTCACGCTCGACAACTTCGCCAAGGTGCTCACCCCCGAGCTGTCGTTCATCCCGCTCGCGAACAGTCTGCTGCTCTCCGGCGGCACCGCGGTCGTCACCGTGGTGTTCGCCCTGCTGGCCGCGTACCCGCTGTCCCGCTACAAGATGCGCGTCAACAAGCCGTTCCTGTACAGCATCCTGTTCGGCACCGGCCTGCCGATCACCGCGATGATGGTGCCCGTCTACGCGCTGTTCGTGTCGCTCAACCTGATCGACAACGTGTGGGGCTGCATCTTCTTCCTCGCCGCCACCAGCTTGCCGATGGCGATCTGGATGGCGAAGAACTTCATGGACTCGGTGCCGATCTCGCTCGAAGAGGCGGCGTGGACCGACGGCGCCTCGATGCTCACCACCCTGACCCGCATCGTGATCCCGCTCATGCGTCCGGGCATCGCGGTCGTGTTCATCTTCGTGTTCATCCAGGCGTGGGGGAACTTCTTCGTCCCGTTCGTCCTGCTGCTCTCGCCCGAGAAGGTGCCCGCCGCGGTGAGCATCTTCAACTTCTTCGGGCAGAACGGGGCGGTGGCGTACGGCCAGCTCGCCGCGTTCTCGATCGTCTACTCCGTGCCCGTCATCGCCCTCTACGTGATCGTGTCCCGAGGCCTCGGCGGCGGCAACGCCCTCGCCGGTGGCATCAAGGGCTGACGCCGGCCCCCACCCCCGCAAGACACCGGTGTTCGCGCGTCGAACACCCGCGAACCGCGGTTCGATCCGCGAACACCGGTGTTCCGCGAACCAGAAAGGAAGCACATGCACCAGGACGAACCGCTCGTCGAGGCCCGGATCGCCCGCCTCGTGCGCGACCGTGTCGACCCCGCCGTCCTCCGTCGCTCGGCGCCGGTGACGATCGAGGCGTGGGAGGTGCCGGGCGAACCGGTGCCGTTCGACGCCGCCGTGGGCGAGACGTACACACCGTTCACGGTGGGGTCGCACTGGGGCGGGCGCCCGTGGGGCACGACGTGGTTCCGGGTGACCGGTACCGTGCCGGCGGACTTCGGCACCGCGCAGGGGACCACCGCCGAGCTCCTCGTCGACCTGGGGTTCACCAAGCGGCAGCCCGGGTTCCAGGCCGAGGGACTCGCGTTCCGCGCCGACGGCTCCACGATCAAGGCGATCGAGCCGCGGAACGACACCGTGCCGCTCGAGGTCGGCCCGGGGGAGTCCTTCGAGCTCTGGATCGAGGCCGGGGCGAACCCCGACATCGGCGGCGACTCGTTCCAGGGGGCGACGCCGCTCGGCTCGCGCTCCACCGCCGGCGACGACCCCATCTACCGCCTGAAGGCCCTGGAGGTCGTCGAGCGGGATGACACCGTGTGGGAACTGCAGCAGGACCTCTGGGTGCTGCGCGGGCTGATGGCCGAGCTCCCCACCGACGGCACCCGCGGCGCCGACATCCTGCGCGCGCTCGAACGGGCCGCCGACGCCCTGGACCCGGACGACGTCGCCGGTACCGCCGCGGACGCCCGGCAGGTCCTGGCGCCCGTGCTCGCCGTCCCCGCCAGCCCCGCCGCCCACCGTGCCATCGCCGTCGGGCACGCCCACATCGACTCCGCCTGGCTGTGGCCCGTGCGCGAGACGAAGCGCAAGTGCGCCAGGACGTTCTCGAACGTGCTCGACCTGATGGACCGCGACCCCGACTTCACCTTCGCCTGCTCGTCCGCCCAGCAGTACGCGTGGATCCGCGACGAGTACCCCGAGGTCTTCGCGCGCATCAAGCAGCGCGTCGCCGAGGGCCGGTGGATCCCCGTCGGCGGCATGTGGGTCGAGTCGGACACCAACCTGCCCGGCGGTGAGGCCCTGGCCCGCCAGTTCGTCGCCGGCAAGCGCTTCTTCCTCGAGGAGTTCGGCATCGACACCCCCGAGGCCTGGCTCCCCGACTCGTTCGGCTACTCGGGCGCCCTGCCCCAGATCGTCCGCGCCGCCGGCTCGAAGTGGTTCGTCACCCAGAAGCCGTCGTGGAACGAGACGAACGTCATCCCGCACACCTCGTTCCACTGGGAGGGCATCGACGGCTCACGCGTCCTGACGCACCTGCCCCCGGCCGACACCTACAACTCCGACGTCTCACCTGCCGACCTGCGCCGCGGCGAACGGAACAACAAGGAGCGCGGCACCGCCAACACGTCGATGCTGCTGTACGGCTTCGGCGACGGTGGTGGCGGTCCCACCCGCGAGATGGTCGGTGCCGCACACCGCCAGCACGACCTCGACGGGTCGCCGCACGTGACCCTCGGCACGCCCGCCGAGGTGTTCGAGCAGCTCGAAGCCGAACTGCCGACGCCCGGGGTCTGGTCGGGGGAGATGTACCTGGAGTTCCACCGCGGCACCTACACGTCGCAGATCCGCACGAAGCAGGGCAACCGCCGCTCCGAGCACCTGCTGCGCGAAGCCGAGCTCTGGGCAGCGACGGCGGCCGTCCGGCTCGGCAGCGAGTACCCGTACGCCGAACTCGAGGACGCCTGGCACACCGTCCTGCTGCAGCAGTTCCACGACATCCTGCCGGGGTCCTCGATCGCGTGGGTGTACGAGAACGCCGAGGAGCAGTACGCCCGGGTCGCCGAGGTGCTCGAGGGGCTGATCGGGAGCGCGACGACGGCGCTCGCCGCAGGCGGGAGCGGTGCCGCTGCCGGCGCAGCCGACGACACCGCGTCGGTCGTGCGCTTCAACGCCTCGCCGGTCGCGGCGGGAGAGGTGACCGCCCTTGCAGGTTCGGTCGTCCACGCGCCGCGACCCGTGCCTCCCGTCCGGGCAGGCGACCGCTTCGTCTTCGACACCGGCGTCGTCACCGCGACCATCGACGCAGCCGGCCACGTCGTGTCGTTCGTCGACTCCGCGACCGGACGCGACGCGATCGCGCCAGGCGCGGCGGCGGCCGAGTACACGGTGTTCCGCGACACCCCGAACCAGTGGGAGGCCTGGGACATCGACCGCGCGTACCAGCGCAACGGCACGGTGCTGTCGGCGTCGTCGGTCGCGATCGCAGGCGACGCGCTCGTGGTCGAGCGGTCCTTCGGATCGTCGACGCTCACCACGCGCTACTCGGCGGTGCAGGGCGAACCGGAGCTGACCGTCGAGACCGAGGTCGACTGGCACGAGCACCAGAAGCTGCTGAAGCTCGCGTTCCCGATCGACGTGCTCGCGTCGTCGGCCTCGAGCGAGATCCAGTTCGGGCACATCGACCGGCCGACGCACCAGAACACCTCGTGGGACCACGCCCGGTTCGAGACGTCGGCGCACCGCTGGGTGCACGTCGCGGAGCCGGGGTTCGGGGTGGCCGTGGCCAACGACTCGACCTACGGCCACGACATCACGCGTGAGACCCGGGCGGACGGCGGGACCACCACGCTCGTACGGGAGTCGCTGCTGCGCGGACCGACGTTCCCGGACCCGAACGCCGACCAGGGGCACCACGTGTTCCGGACGGTGCTGCGGATCGGGGCCTCGGTGCTCGACGCCGCAGACTCCGGGTACCGGCTGAACCTGCCGGTGCGGAGCGTCCCCGGGTCGACCCCGATCGAGCCGCTCGTCACGGTCTCGTCGCCGCAGGTGTTCGTCGAGGCCGTCAAGCTCGCCGAGGACCGCTCCGGCGACGTCGTCGTGCGGCTGTACGAGGGGCTCGGGGGCCGGGCGACGGACGTCGGGGTGGCCTTCGGGTTCGACGTCGAGTCGGTGTCGCAGGTCGACCTGCTCGAGCGGCCGCTGGAGCGCTCGTGGTCGGCCGGTCAAGCAGTCGCGTTGACCCTGCGTCCGTTCGAGATCGTGACGCTGCGCGTGCGTCGGGCCTGAGGCAGCGGGCCCGGCGCACTGCTGGGAGGGACCGCGGCGCCGGACGGGACACGGGTGCGTTCCGTTCGGCGCCGTGTTGTGCGCGGGGCTGGCCGGGTGGAATCGGGGCTGGCCGGGTGGCGGGGCTGGCCGGGTGGAATCGGGCGTGGCTGGTCGAATCGGGCGTCCCTGGTCGGAACTTCCGGCCAGGTACGCCCGATCCCGCTTGGCATCGCGCCCGTTCTGGGAAGGAACGTCATCCCTCCACAACCGCCCAGGCCTGGAGGCCCGTCCACAGTTCGCGACATCGGCCCGCTGGGCGCGTGGCCGGTCCGGCATCGTCACGTGCATGAACGAGTCGCTGCCCATCCTCCGAGCCTCATCCACGCGCGAAGCCGGCTTCGACGCCACCACCCTGCGCCGCCGAACCCGTCTGCAGGGCGCCGGCCGTCTGATCCGGGTCGGCCCCAACGCCTTCGTAGACGGTGCCGCGTGGGACGCCGCGGGGCCTCGGCAGCGGTACGTCACACGCGTGTTCGCGCGGCTCGGTCGGCTCGGCACCCGCGCGACGGCGTCGCACCTGTCCGCCGCGGCCGTGCACGGGCTCCCGGCGCTCGGCGGGTGGGACGTCCCGGTGCACGCGACGGTTCCGGAGTCGATGTACCGGGGCCGGAGCGCCGACCTGGTCCTGCACACGAGACCCGTCGCTCGCGTCGAACGGGTCGCCGTCGGGGGGATCGCCGTCACCTCCGTTCCCCGGACCGTCGTCGACGTGGCGATGACCGGCGATCTGCGGGCGGGCGTCGTCATCGCGGACGCGGCGTTGCGACGTGGGTTCGACGTCGGCGACCTCCGACGAGCGGTTCCCCCGAAGGCCCGAGCGCGTGCCGTCGCCCGGCAGGCGCTCGAGCTGGCCGACGGTCGTTCCGGGTCGCCAGCCGAGTCACTCGCGCGGGTCGTGTTCCGGGAGCTCGGGCTCCCGGACCCGGTGCTGCAGCAGGAGTTCGTCGTCGACGGCCGCCGTTCCGCCGTCGACTTCTGGTTCCCCGACCACGGGGTCGTCGTCGAGATCGACGGACGGGCGAAATGCTCCCAGGAACGCTACCTGGGCGGCCGGAGCCCGACCGAGGTGTTCCTCGACGAGAAGCGGCGGCACGGTCGGTTGCTCACCGTGCCGGGAGTCCGCACGATCGTCCGGCTCGAGTGGCGTGACCTGTTCGACCTCGACGCGCTGGTGGTGCGACTCCGGGCAGCAGGACTCCCGTGCGCGGTCCGCCCGGTCCGGAGCGCTCGGCGCCGCGTGGGGTGACCTCGTCGCACCGGTGAACCGGCACAGCACGCTCTGGCTAGCGTGGCGGCATGGCAGTGCAGGAGATCTGGCTCGTCCGTCACGGCGAATCGGTCGCGAACGTCGCAGCGGCTCGGGCCGAGGCAGCGGGGGACGACGTCATCGACGTCGAGTTCCGCGACGCCGACGTCCCGCTCAGCCCGCTCGGCGCCGCCCAGTCACGTGCTCTCGGGCAGGAGCTCGCCGACCGCGGGATGGACGACGTCCCCGTCGCGCTCTGGGTGTCGCCGTACCTCCGCGCACAGCAGACCATCGCCATCGCGCTTGAGGCAGCCGGGCTCGCCGAACCCCGCAAGCGTGTGGACGAGCGCCTGCGCGACCGCGAACTCGGCGTCCTCGACCTGTTGACCCTGCAGGGCGTCCGCAACCGGTACCCGGACGAGGAACGCCGCCGGCAGTGGCTCGGCAAGTACTACCACCGGCCCGCGGGCGGGGAGTCGTGGGCGGACGTGATGCTCCGGCTCCGGACGCTCCTGGGTGACCTCGAGCGAGTCGACGGTGTCGAGCGCCTGGTGATCGCCGCACACGACGCCGTGGTGATGCTCGCCGTCGCGGTGTGCCTCGACCTCGACGAGCCGGCACTCATGGAGTTCGCCCACACCCACGCGGTCGCCAACGCCTCCCTCACCCGACTCCGACGCGACGGCGCCGGGTCGCCGTGGGTCCTCGAGGAGTTCTCCTCGGTCGGACACCTGGACGACGACGAGGTCACCGAGCACACCGGCCGGAAGGACGACGAACATGTCCACTGAACCCGTCACCCCGAACTTCCTGCGGGACTGGCCGCTGCCAGAACCCGGTGCCGGCAAGTACGGCCGCGGGCAGGTGCTCGTCATCGGGGGTGCGGCTCGCACCCCGGGAGCCGCGCTGCTCTCGGCGCTCGCCGCACTCCGCGTCGGCGCCGGTCGCCTCACCCTGGCCGTCGGCCGGAGCGTCGCGAACGAGGTCGCGGTCGCCGTGCCCGAGTCCGGGGTCGAGCCCCTCGACGAGGACGAGGACGGGCACATCGCCGTCGGCGCGATCGAGGGCATCGCGGACAGCGCCTCGAGCGCCGATGCCGTGTTGGTCGGCCCGGGACTCGACGAACCGGACGGTTCCCGTGACCTCGTGGCCGGACTCGCCGACGTCGTCGGTCCGCGGACCACCGTCGTGCTCGACGCCTTCGCCCTCGGTGTCGCCGCCGACGTGCGGGACCGCCTCGAACCGCTGCGTGGACGGCTCGTGATGACGCCGAACTCCGGCGAGGCAGAACGCCTGCTCGGTCGGGAGTGCAGCGACGACGGCGTGGCCGACGCCGTCGCGATCGCGAACCGGTTCGGTGCGGTCGTCGCCCTCGGTGACGCCATCGCGACACCGCACGGTCGTGCGTGGCTCAAGGGCACCGGCTCGGGTGGTCTCGGCACCAGCGGGAGCGGGGACGTGCTGTCCGGCGCGGTCACCGGGCTGCTCGCCCGCGGTGCCGATCCGGCACAGGCCGTGGCGTGGGCGTCGTACGTGCACGCTGCCGCCGGTGACCGGCTCGCGGTGCAGGTCGGACCACTCGGCTACCTGGCGAGCGAACTCGTGACCGAGATCCCGCGGGTCCTCGTCGAACTCGGAGCCTGAGCGCGCTCGGAACGGCCCGCGGGACCGTCGTCGTGAACCGCATCCGCGCCTCCAGGCCTGGTGCGGGCGCGACCCTGCGCCCAGAACGAGCAATGCGTACAGCCGCACCCGCTGTTCCGCCGTCGTTCACCACCGGAGCACGGGCCGGAAACCGGCTGCGTCCACGATCGACCAGAACCCGGACACCCGGTCTGGCGCAGCACCCTCTCCCACCCGAAAGGCCCACCCGTGCAGCACAAGCGCACCCTGGCCGGCATCGCCCTGGCCGCCGCCGCAGTCGTCACCCTCGCCGGATGCTCCTCGACGAGCTCCGCCAGCACGAGCAAGGGCGACGCCGACTGGAAGACCACCAACAGCGCCCAGTCCGCCGGCGGCATGGACGCCCTGGTCAAGGCCGCCAAGGCCGAGGGCCAGCTCAACGTCATCACGCTCCCGCCGACGTGGGCCAACTACGGCAAGATCATCGACGGCTTCACCAAGAAGTACGGCATCAAGATCAACTCCGCGAACCCGAACGGCTCCAGCGCCGACGAGGTGGCAGCGGTCAAGTCGCAGAAGGGCCAGTCCACCGCCCCCGACGTGCTCGACCTCGGCAACGCCGTGCTGCAGGAGAACCTCGACCTGTTCGCCGACTACAAGGTCGCGAACTGGGACGACATCCCCACCAACCTGAAGGACAAGGACGGCGCCTGGACGCGCGACTACACCGGCCTGATGTCGATCGGGTACGACTCGTCGAAGATCTCCGACGCCCCGAAGGACATGACGGACCTGCTCGGTTCCGAGTACAAGGGCAAGGTCTCGATCGGCGGCGACCCGACGCAGGCCAACCAGGCCGCGTCCGCGGTGTACCTGGCGGCGCTGGAGAACGGCGGCTCGGCCGACGACATCACCAAGGGCGTCGACTTCTTCGGCAAGCTCAAGCAGGCCGGCAACTTCCAGAACGTGCTGCCGACGCAGGCCACCGTCGCCTCGGGTGAGACCCCGGTCGTCGTCCAGTGGTCGTACAACAACCTGGCCTGGGGTCCCGCCGCCGGCGGCTCGGGCAACAAGGACTGGAAGACCGTCGTCCCGAAGGGGCAGGCGCTCGGCTCGTACTACTCGCAGGCCATCAACAAGGACGCCCCGCACCCCGCGGCCGCCCGCTTGTGGGAGGAGTACATCGCCAGCCCCGAGGTCCAGAACCTGTACCTGCAGGCCGGCGCCTTCCCGTCCACCCTCGCCGCGCTGACGAAGTCGGGCAAGGTCGACCAGGACGCCCTCGACGCTGCCGGTGGTGCGCCGAAGGACTACGTCGAGCTGACCGACGCGCAGGTCGCCGCCGCCGCGAAGGTGCTCAAGGCCAAGTGGTCCTCGACGATGGGGTCCTGAGCAGCATGACCACCGCATCGGCAGACGCGCCCGCGACGGCGACGAGCGCCCCGAGCACTGCGCGCACGGCGTCCGCGGCGGCGCCCGCCGATGCCGTCCGACGCGGCGCCGGACCCCGTGTCCGGCGCCGCGTCGGCCTCGCCTGGCTGGGGCTGACCCCCTTCGCCGCCTACGTCCTGCTCTTCCTCGCCGTCCCCGCCGTGATCGCGATCGGCAGCGGGTTCTTCGACGGCTCCGGCGCGTTCACGCTCGCGAACCTCGCAGCCTTCGCCGACCCCTCGGTGCTGCAGGCGTTCGCCGGGTCCTTCGGCCTGTCCGCCGCCTCCGCGGTCATCGGCGCGGTCATCGGCGCGGTCGTCTGCTGGGCGCTCTCGGCGCTGCGGCCGGACGGACTGGTCCGGTCGATGATCGACTCGGCGGCCAGCGTCCTCGCCCAGTTCGGCGGCGTCATGCTCGCGTTCGCGTTCATCGCCACGATCGGCGTGCAGGGACTCGTCACGACCTGGCTGGTCACGGTCTTCCACGTCGACCTCAACGCCGACGGGGCCTTCCTGTACACGGTGCCCGGGCTCGTGATCCCCTACGTCTACTTCCAGGTGCCGCTCATGGTCCTCACGTTCATGCCCGCACTCGAGGGCGTCAAAGCGCAGTGGGGTGAGGCCGCGGCGACGCTCGGCGCCTCGCGCCTGACGTACTGGCGCCGCATCGCGTTGCCCGTGCTGGCGCCGGCGTTCTGGGGGTCGCTCCTGCTGCTCTTCGCGAACGGCTTCTCGTCGTACGCCACCGCCGCGGCCCTCATCTCCCAGGGCGGCATCGTGCCGCTCACCATCCGCACGCAGCTCACCAGCGAGACGATCGTCGGCCTGCAGAACGTCGCCGGGGTGCTCGCCTTCGGCATGGTCGTCGTGATGGCGGTCGTGATGGGCGCCTACTCGCTGCTGCAGCGCCGGGCCGCCAGGTGGCAGCGATGAGCGCCGCGGCTCCGGTGCGGCCGGTGCGGCCGATGCGTCCCGTCCGGTCTGGAGGCTCGTCCCGCGTCCGCCGGTTCGGCACCGCCCCGTCCCGTGGTGCGGCAGCCATCGTGCTCACCGTGATCGGGCTCCTGTTCGCTGTCCCGCTGGTCGCGCTGCTGCAGTTCACCTTCCGGCAGGGCACGGACGGTGGGCTCACCCTCGCGCACTGGGCGGCGATCGGTGACCCGGCCAACGCCTTCACCTACCAGCCGGTGTTCGACGGGCTCGGGGCGTCGTTGCTCATCGCCGTGATCACCGTCGGGATCGTGCTGTTCGTGCTGCTGCCCGCCCAGATCATCACCGCGCTCCGCTACCCCAGGCTCCGGAGCGTCCTGGAGTTCGTCTGCATCGTGCCGATCACCGTGCCGGTCGTGGTGCTCGTCGTCGGGTTCATCCCCGTGTACCAGGTCGTCTCGCAGGTCTTCGGGTCCGGCTCGTGGACGCTGGCGTTCGCGATCGGCATCATCACGCTCCCGTTCGCGTTCCGCCCGATCGCGGCCGCCATCACGGCGACGGACCTGATCGTCCTGTCCGAGGCGGCCCGGTCGCTCGGCGCCTCGTGGTGGACCGTCACCTGGCGCGTGCTCCTGCCGAACCTGCGCCGGGGCATCACCGCCGCGTGCTTCCTGACGATCACCGTGGTCCTCGGCGAGTACACCCTCGCCTCGTTCCTCTCCCGCTCCACGTTCCAGACCGGGCTCGTCCTCGTGCAGGGGACCGACCCGTACGTCGCCGCCATCTTCTCGGTCGCCGCGCTCCTGTTCGGCTTCGTGCTGCTCGTCCTCATCGGCCGGATCGGGACCCGCCGCACCACCCGCGTCCGCCGCACCCGCACCACCCGTCGTCCCCGACTCGAGGAGTCCGCATGACCGTCACCGCCCCGGCAGCCCCGGCGTCCCTCGCCACCACCGGCGCGGTCGTCGAACTGCACGCCGTCGAGAAGCACTACGGCCCGCACCGGGCCCTCGCCGGACTGTCGCTCCGGGTCGAGCCGGGGGAGTTCGTCTCGCTCCTCGGTCCGTCCGGCTGCGGCAAGACGACCGCGCTCCGAGCACTCGCGGGCCTCGAGGCCATCGACGTCGGCTCCATCCGCATCGACGGCCAGGACGTCGCGGACACCCCGGTCAACAAGCGCGACATCGGCATGGTGTTCCAGCAGTACTCGCTGTTCCCGCACATGACGGTCCGGCAGAACGTCGCCTTCGGTCTCGAGATGCGCCGGGTCCCCGCCGCCGAGCGCAAGACCCGCGTCGTCGAGGCCCTCGACATGGTCCGCCTCGGCGAGTTCGCCGAGCGGTACCCGCACCAGCTCTCGGGTGGGCAGCAGCAGCGTGTCGCCCTGGCCCGAGCGCTCGTCACCCGGCCCCGTGTGCTCCTGCTCGACGAGCCGCTGTCGGCGCTCGACGCGAAGGTCCGGGTCTCACTGCGCGACGAGATCCGCCGCATCCAGAGCGACCTCGGCATCACCACCGTGTTCGTCACGCACGACCAAGAGGAAGCGCTCGCCGTCTCCGACCGGATCGCCGTGATGCAGGCGGGTGACATCGAGCAGATCGGCACGCCCGAGGAGCTCTACCGGACCCCGTCGTCGGCGTTCACCGCGGACTTCGTCGGGCAGTCGAACCGGCTGCAGGGCGACCTGCGCGGCGCGGACGTGTTCGTCTACGGGTTCCGCGTGCCGGCGCTCGACTCGTCGATCGCGGACGGACCGGTGCTCGCCTACGTCCGACCGGAGGACATCGCCTTCGCCGCCGAGGGCGTCACCGGCACCGTCGTCAGCTCGAGCTTCCTCGGGTCGATCCGCCGCACCACCGTCCGCCTGGACGACGACACCGTCGTGACCGTCCAGCACGAGGTCGGTGACCGCCGGGCCACCGGCGACCCCGTCGCCGTGCGCCTGCTCGGCGCACCCGTCGCCGTCGCGCCGCTCGCGTAGTCGCGAAGGCGACAGTTCCCGCCGGGCCTGCCGGTGTCCTCTGCGGAAGCGACAGTTCGCTGCGGAACGTTCGCGGCACACTGTCGCTTCGGCGGGGTGGGCGCGACCGACGGGCGGACGGGAGGCCCGTGGCGGCCTGGCACCGCGCCTCCAGGCCGGTGAGGTCAGCGCTGGAAGCGCGCCTCGCGCTCGTCGGCAAGCCCGGCCTCGACGCGTGCGCGCATGTTCTCGGACATGTCGGGCAGTGCGTCGAGCCGGGCCCAGAACGCCTCGGTGTTCTCGCCGTCGGCGGGGTTCGGCGTGCCGGAGACGTACCGGCAGGCGAAGACCAGGTCGAGGTACTGCGAGCGGTCGCCGTTCGGGTAGGTCATCTCGGGCAGCACCTGGACCCACGCCAGGCGTTCGGCGACGGCGACGACGTCCGCTTCTTCCAGGACCTCGCGTTCGGCGGCGACGGCGGGCTCCTCGCCCGGGTCGACGATCCCGGTGACCGGGGTGTACGCACCGGTGTCGGCCCGCCGAACCACGAGCAGTTCGCGATCGGCGCCGGAGCCGCGGGTCACGATGGCGCTCACGCCCGACAGCCAGAGCGTCGCCGTGCCGATCTTCTCGCGCAGGGACAGGACGAAGTCGGGGGTCGGCATGCCTCCACGCTACCCACCCGACCCCTGTCGCAGACTGGTCATGACCAGTAGGCTGGTGGTGTGGAGATCATCATCCTGCCCACGCCGGACGAGGTCGGTCGCGTCGCCGCGGCCAAGATCGCGTCCGTCGTCGCCAAGAAGCCGTCCGCCGTCATCGGTCTCGCCACCGGATCCAGCCCGCAGGGCATCTACGCCGACCTGCGGCGCCGGGTGCAGGCTGGTGAGATCTCGTTCGCCGAGGCGCGTGGGTTCGCCCTCGACGAGTACGTCGGCATCCCGCTCGAGCACCCTGAGTCCTACGCGGCCGTGATCGCCCGCGACGTCGTGGCCCCGCTCGGCTTCGACGCGTCGCGGGTGCGTGTGCCGGACGGCCGTGCCGCCGACCTGGAGTTCGCGGCCAAGGAGTACGACGCCGCGATCCGTGCCGCCGGTGGGATCGACGTGCAGATCCTCGGCATCGGAGCGAACGGCCACATCGGGTTCAACGAGCCGACGTCGTCGTTCGCCTCGCGCACCCGCATCAAGACCCTCGCGCCGTCGACCCGTGACGCCAACGCGCGCTTCTTCGACTCGCCCGAACAGGTCCCGACGCACTGCATGACGCAGGGGCTCGGCACCATCCTCGAGGCCCGCGAGCTCGTCCTCGTCGCCCAGGGGCCGTCGAAGGCAGCGGCCGTCGCCGCCGCGGTCGAGGGGCCGCTCAGCTCCTTCGTGCCCGGATCGGCCCTGCAGCTGCACGAGCACGCGACCGTCGTCGTCGACGAGGAAGCCGCCGCTGGGCTGCAGCTCGCCGACTACTACCGCTACACGTACGCGAACAAGCCGGCCTGGCAGCGGTTCGAGTAGGCGCTGCGCCCCTCTCTCCACTCACACGCCGGCGTCTTGCCCCGGCGCCGCCGAAGCGTCGAGACGCCGCCGAATCCCGCGGCGTCTCGACGATTGCAGGGCGTCGAACGCACACGCCGGCGTCTCGCGGCAGCCACACGCCGGTCGACGCAGCTCGGGTTCAGGCGCGGGCGGCTGCGGCCAGGCGGCTGAGTCCCTCGTCGAGGGTCTCCGCCGAGCACCCGAAGTTCAGCCGCGCGAAGCCCCGGCCCTGCCGTCCGAACGCCGGGCCGGAGCCGAGCGCCACCTTCGCCCGGTCGACGAGTTCCGCTGCGGGGTCGTCGCCCCACGGCTGTGCCCGCAGGTCGAGCCACGCCAGGTACGACGCCTGCGGCTGCCGGTACTCGGCGCCGGGCAGCACGTCGCCGATCCGCTCGGCCAGGGTGCGCCGGTTCGCCGCGAGCTCGGTGAGCAGTGACGCCAGCCACGGTCCGCCCTCGCTGAAGGCCGCGACGCTCGCCGTGTAGCCGAGGATGCCGGTGCGCTCGACGACCTCGGTCGGCAGGCCGTCGAACCACGCGCGGGCCCGCTCCGAGGCGCCGATCATCATCGCGCACTTCGTGCCGGCGAGGTTCCAGGCCTTGCTCGCACTCGTCAGGGCGACGCCGAGCGACACGGCCTCGGGGCAGGACTCCAGGAACGGCGTGAAGACCGCGTCGGCGTGCACGAGCGGCGCGTGGATCTCGTCGGACACCACGACGGCGTCCCACTCGGCGGCCAGCTTCGCGAGTGCGACGAGCGACTCGCGGTCGTGCACCAGCCCGAGGGGGTTGTGCGGGTTGCAGAGCAGCACCGTGCGGGCTCCGTCGGCGAACGCCTGCGCGAGGCCGTCCAGGTCCATCCGCCAGCCGGCCGTGGTGTCGAAGGGGTCGGCCGGGCCCGCGGGGGCGAGCAGCGGGACCTCGGTGACGGTGCCGCCGGCCTCGGACACGTACTCCCAGAACGGCGGGTACACGGGCGGCATGATGACCACCTGGTCACCCGGCTCGATGACCCGGCGCAGCACCTCGACCGCAGCGACCGACACGTCCGTGGTGGTGCGGACCAGGTCGGGGTCGACCCGCCACGCCCACCGGCTCTCGGCGAAGTCGGCGAACACCTCGGGCAGGGCCCGTCCGTGCCCGACGTACCCGGTGTCGCCGTTCGTCACCGCCGTGACCAGGGCGTCGCGGATCGGTTCGGCGAGCATGCTGTCCATCTCGGCGACGAACATGGGGAGCACGTCCGGCGGGTAGGCCGTGTACTTCTCGCTCGTGCGGGACCGGTACGCATCGAAGACGGACACCATGACGCTCATGCGCCCATCCTGACAGCGACCCCCGCGGGGCGCGAGGGTCGGGCGGCGCGCGGGGCCGCGTCCGACGCCGGACCCGACGTGAACAGCGGGAGAGCGATCGGTGACGCGGGAGGCGTCCCCCGTCCGAGGGGGCTAGCGTCGCCGATGTGAACCGATCTCGCGTGCACCGTCGCCCGCTCGTCCGTCCGTTCCCGCTCGCCGCGGTGGCCGCGATCGCCGCCCTGGTGGGAACAGCGATCGTCGCCGCGCCCGCTGTGGGCTCGCCCTCGGCACAGGCCGGGCGGACCGTCAGCGATCCTGCGCGGTACGTCGACCCCTTCATCGGCACGAGCAACAACGGCAACACCTGGCCGGGTGCCACGGCGCCGTTCGGGATGATGCAGTGGAGTCCCACGGGCACCGCGGGTGACCAGACGTCGACCCCGGTCGCGAACGGGTACTCGTACGACGTGAACCGCTTGCGTGGCTTCAGTCTGACGCACCTGAACGGCGCCGGGTGCGCTCCGGGTGCAGCCGGCGACGTGCCGATCATGCCGGTCACCACCCCGGTCACGACCTCGCCGTCGGCAGACTCGAAGGACGCCGTCTACGCCGCCGGGTACTCGCACGACCAGGAGTCGGCGAGCCCCGGCCGCTACGGCGTGACGCTCGACAACGGCGTCCGCACCGACCTCGCCGTGACCACGCGTGCCGGCGTCGGTGCGTTCACGTTCCCGGCGGGCAAGGACGCGAACCTGCTGTTCCGCACCTCGAACTCGATCAACGGCAGCGAGGCCGCGGTCACCCGCGTCGACCCCCGCACCCGCACCGTCAGCGGCAGCGTCCTGACCGGCGGCTTCTGCAGCCGCCGCGCGAACGGCGGCGGCGCCACCAACCCGGACCGTCGCAGCTACTACCGCCTCTACTTCACCGCGACCTTCGACACGGCGTTCGCGAGCACCGGCACCTGGAAGGACGGCACGGTCCAGCCTGGAGGCACGTCCTCCTCCGGTGGGGAGGGCTACCTGACCGGCGCCGACCGCGCCGGACGCGGCTCCGGCGCGTGGGTCGGGTTCGATGCGCGTCGCGGAGCGACGGTGCAGGCGAAGATCGGTATCTCGTACGTGAGCGCGGCCGGGGCGGTCGCGAACCGTGACGGCGAGGTGACCGGGCGCTCGACCGTCGCCAGCGTCGCGGCCGGCACACGGGCCTCCTGGAACCGTGAACTGTCGCGCCTGCGCGTCGGTGGCGGCACGGCGGACCGCACCACCCAGCTCTACACGTCCGTCTACCACGCACTCATGCAGCCGAACACGCTGAACGACCGCGACGGGCGCTACCTCGGGCCGGACCTGCGGGTGCACCGGATGGACCGCGGACACCGGGCCGTCTACGGCACGTACTCCGGGTGGGACCAGTACCGGGCGCAGATCCAGCTGCTCGCCCTGCTGCGGCCGGACGTCGCCGGGGACATGGCGCAGTCGATGCTGCGCTTCGCCGAGCAGAACGGCGGGGTGTGGGACCGGTGGCTGCACCTCGGAGCGCCGACGCACGTGATGACCGGCGACCCCTCGGCCGCGACGCTCGCCACCTGGTACGCCATGGGCGTCCGGAACTTCGACGTCCGGGCCGCCTACGCCTCCCTCAAGCGCCAGGCGACGGTCGAGAACGCGGACGCCGAGAGCGACGTCGGGTGCCCCGGACAGTGCCTGTCGCAGCGGCCCGCGCTCGACGAGTACCTGGATCGGCAGTACGCCGCGAACGACGACTGCGCCTGCTGGGGTGGTGCGGCCGAGACCCTCGAGGACTCGATCTCCGACAGCGCGCTCGGGTACTGGGCAGGCGCACTCGGACTGCACTCCGATGCCCGGATGTTCGCCGCTCGTGGTGGGTACTGGAAGAACACCTTCAACGCGGCGGTCGGCCACCAAGCCGCTCGGCAGGCCGACGGATCGTGGACGCCGGGCTGGTCGCCCTCGACCGGCACCGGGTTCGCGCAGGGCACCAGTGCGCAGTACACCTGGCTCGTGCCGCAGGACGTGCGGGGGCTGTCGAGCGCGCTCGGTGGTGACGACGCCGCCGTCGCACGGCTCGACGACTTCTTCCACGACGCCTCGGGCAACTGGGCCGTCACGGGCGGGGACGCCACGAAGTTCGACCCGACGAACGAACCCGACATCCACACACCCTGGATGTACAACGCACTCGGCACGCCCTGGAAGACGCAGGAGACCGTGCGCCGGGTCGTGGACGACGCCTACTCGACCGGCCCCGGTGGGCTGCCGGGCAACGACGACCTCGGCACGATGAGCGCCTGGTACGTCTTCGCCTCGATCGGGCTGTTCCCGCAGACGCCCGGGCGAGCGGAGATGCTCATCGGCAGCCCGACGTTCAGCACGGTCGACATCCGACGCTCCAGCGGAGAGCGGCTCGTCATCCGGTCCTCGGGGACCGAGCCGTACGTGCAGGGGGCGCGGTTGAACGGGTGGACGCACGAGCGGTCGTGGGTGCCGGCGTCGTTCGTGACGCGTGGCGGCACCCTGTCACTGCGGGTGGGCAACTCGGCGGACACGGGCTGGGCGAGCGGCGAGCGGGGGCGCCCGATCGATCACTGAACACCCCTTGACACACCGTACTTCAGCGGTGATATGTTGACCTCCTCGGGGAACACGAGGGGGAACCATGGGGGATCTGACGGTCGATCTGCCGACCATGCAAGCGGTCGCGCGAGCGGCGGGGCGAGCGGTCACTGACCTGCATCCCGAGCGACCGTTGTCCGGTTCGGACGGCGGTGCGTTCGGCTCAGGGGCGGTCGCATCCGCGTTCATCGCATCGTCCTCGGCCCACGATGCGATGATCCGTTCGCTCGGCGACGACGCGGACACACTCCGTGCGTACGTGACCACCGCCGCCGAAGCAGTCCTGCGGGCGGACGCCGACCTCGCCCGGCGGGTCCGGTGAGCGCGGACCCCGTCGCGGGCGATCCGGACGGCATCCAGCGGATCGCCCGAAGGCACGAAGACCGCTCGGACGCGGTCCGTGACGGCGCCCGGCACGTGCTCGTCGCTGCCGAGCACGCCGCCTCGGGCTGGGCGGGGCGGGCACAACAACAGTTCCTCGTGGCGGCAGCGGCGATGCCGGCGAGTGCGCATCGCGTCGCGGCGAGGCTGGACGCGGCGTCGGCTGCACTCGCCACCTACGCGCGCCAGGTGCGGGAGATCCAGGACGACGCCGCGAGCCTGCAGACGACGCGGCGGAACACCGCGGATGACATCGCGGCCAACGACCGAGCGATCCGCGACGCGACCGCGGTGGCATCCGGACCGGACGCGGTCGAGTCGGATCGGGCACTCCTGCAGCAGCTGCAGCACAGCGGCGAGTGGCTGGCCGGGCTGGACGCTCGGCTGTCGGCGCAGTGGGACGAGCTCGTCGCCCGCCGGGCCGCAGCTGACCGAGCGGCGGCCGCTGCGCTCGAGGACCGCTCGGTGCTCGGCAAGCTGGTCTCCGCCGCGGTCGTGTCCGCGATGAGCGACGGGCAGTTCCTCACGTGGCTCGCCACCCTCGATCCGGAGAGCATCGCTGCGCTCGGTGGCGACTCGCGGGTCGTGAAGCGGCTCGCCGGCATCGACGCGGCGCAGGTCGCCGGGTGGTGGCAGGCGATGTCGGGCGTCGACGGTGCGCCGTCCGCGGCCCAGCGGGCGTTCGTCGCGGCGATGCCGGCGGTCATCGGCAACCTGAACGGTGTCGCCTCCTGGGCGCGGGCACGGGCGAACACGACGGTCTTGGCCGACCGGCTCGCACACGCACGGCGGCAGGTGCGCCACTGGCGCGAGCTGCACGACGCCGCCCGGAACCCCGCCGACGCGGCCGCGGCGCGCGAGCAGCTGCTCGTCTGGGAACGGCAGCGTGACGCCTACCGGAACATCCAGGACACCCTCGCGACGACGCCGGTCTCACTGGTGGCACTCGTCGACGACCGTCCACCGCTCGCGCAGATCGTCGCGGGTGACCTCGACCGTGCCACGCACGTCAGCGTCATCGTGCCGGGCATGAACACCGCGACGTACCAGGACGGCACGGTGCAGGACTACAGCGCGATCGCCATCGGCATGCGTGCGGAACAGGTCCGGGTGTCCGGTGCCCGCGCGGGCGACGTGGCCGTCCTGTCCTGGATCGGCTACCACCCGCCGATGGCCGACGACCCATCGTTCCGGACCGTCCTGGCGGACGACCGCGCGCAGGCGGGCGCGGGCCGGCTCGTGGCCGACCTCGACGGGTTCCACGCGGCACGAGCCGCTGCTGGGCGGGACGCCGACCTGACCGTCATGGGGCACTCCTACGGCACGACCGTGGCGACGATCGCCCTGACGAAGACGCACGCCGACCACGTGGTGCTGTTCGGCTCGGCCGGCGTCACGGACGCCGCACCGAAGGCGTCCGCACTGCACGTGCCCGAGGGACAGGTCTTCGCCACCCAGGGCGCGAAGGACGGCTGGGCCGTCACCGGGCAGAACCTGTCCGGTCGCCGTGACCCGACCGAGTCCACGTGGGACGCGCACGAGTTCAGCTCCGAGACCGAGGGTCGTGGGTCGGACACCCGGCACGGCGTCACCCGCCACGGGCCGTACGACGGCGATGACGACGACGGCCGGTACTCCTACTTCGACAACGGGACCACCGCCCAGTACAACGCTGCACGAGCGGCGATGGGGCACGGGGACGAGATCCCCGAGCGGGGCGGCCCCTTCGACCGGATGCGGCAGCAGACCAAGGACGACTGGCTCATGTACGGCTGGCAGACCGGGGGCACCGGTGACCCGATGCTCTGAACCGTGGGGCGCGGTGATCGCCGTCGTGTGTGCCGTGCTCCTGACCGGGTGCACCGACCCCGCCCCGGACTCCCCGATGCAGAAGGACACGTCGATGAACGTCGAACAGTCGCACCAGGACGTCCTGGACATCTTCGCCGCCGTGCGCTCGGTCGTCGGGCGGGACGGTTGGGGCGATGACGAGCCCGCCTGGTTCATCTGCGGCACGGGAGACCAGGAAGCCGCCCAGTACTCGTACTCGGCCTCGCGGAGGCTCCCGCTGCCGGGCACCCCCGACCAGGTCGCCGGGCGGGTCGCGAAGGCCCTCGCAGCGATCGGGTACGGCGGCGCCCGCGTCGAGCACGACGACACCCTGACGCCCGAGCGCACCGTCATCAGCTACCCGAAGGGGTACCTCGGCGGCACGGCAGGGGACGGTTTCGCCGTCCTGTTCCAGGCGTACGAGTCCCACGCGGACGTGACCATCTACGGGCACTGCGTCCCGGGCCGGGCCCCGAGGTTCGGTGAGCCCCTCAACCCCCGCCCGACCGACCTGCCGTGACGGGTTCGAGCGAACGGTGCGTGCCTCAGCGCAGCTCGCGCCCGCCGCCCCACACACGTTCGACCTCGAGCGCCGACGACAGCGCCACGAGGTCCGCGGCGAACCCCGGCGCCAGCCGACCCAGGCGGTCGCCGAGCCCCAGCGCGCCGGCCGGCACACTCGTCAGCGCCGCCACGGCCTCGGGCAGGGTCCGCCCGGCGAGCGAGACCGCGTTGCGGAGCGCCACGTCCTGCGTCAGTGTCGATCCCGCGATGGTCTCGGTCCCCGCGACGTGTGCGACGCCGTCGGTCACCGTGACGTCGAGCGACCCGAGTCGGTACGAGCCGTCCGCGGCGCCGGCAGCACCCATCGCATCGGTGATCAGCGCGACACGACCCGGCGTCGCCCGGAAGAGCGTGTCCGCCACGACCGGGTGCACGTGCACGCCGTCCAGGATGAGTTCGAGCGTCACGCGGTCGTCCGCCACGGCAGCGCCGATCGGTCCCGGCGCGCGGTGGTGCAGGCCGGGCATCGCGTTGCACGCGTGGGTCAGGATCGTCGCGCCGGCGTCGAAGGCGGCCCGGGCCTGGTCGTACGTGCCGACCGTGTGGCCGACGGCGACCGTGACACCGGCTTCGACGAACCGACGGACGGCGTCGAGCGCGCCCGGCAGCTCGGGCGCGATGGTGACCTGGCGGATGACGCCCTCGCCCGCTTCGAGCAACGCGTCGACCGCAGCGGGCGTCGGGTCGATCAGGAACGACTCGTTGTGGGCGCCCTTGTTGTGCGGGGACAGGAACGGCCCCTCCAGGTGCACGCCGAGCACGAGTGGGTCGGTCGCCATGACGGCACGGACGTGGGTCAGCGACGCCACGAGCGCGGGGACCGGGTTCGCGACGAGCGACAGGACGGAACGGGTCGTGCCGTGCGCGCGGTGCATCGCGAGCGAGCCGTCGAACGAGTCGTCCTCGTACGCCTCGGTCGCCCCACCGTGCCCGTGCAGGTCCACGAACCCGGGCGTCAGGACCCGGTCGCCCAGGTCGACGACCTGGTCGGCCGCGGGGGCCTCGGGGCCGGAGCCGGTCGCGTGGATCGTGTCACCGACGACCAGGACCCAGCCGTCGGCCGTGGTGCCGGCCGCGTCGACGACGCGGGCCGCGCGGACCAGCGTGCGCTGGGCCTCCCGGCCGGTCTGGAGGCCCGTGGCGGTCATGCGGTCTCCTTGCGGAACGCGATCACGCCGCTCAGGGCGGCGATCACGATGAAGACGATCCCGACGACCGGATGGCCGATGGAGATCCAGGTCGCGCCTGCGGCGACGACCAGGGCGACCTCGACGATGGTCTTGCCGACGATGTCGGTCTCGATCGGGGAGCGCGGTGAGCGGAAGAAGTACCAGACGACCGCGGCGAACAGTGGGGCGCCGACCATGAACAGGTAGCCGGGGAGTGGGAGCTGCCACGACCAGTAGCCCCAGAAGGCCAGGGACAACAGCCCGAACACCATCACGGCGATGCGCAGGACCTTCCAGGCCTCGAACCGCGGTCGCGGCTGCCGGACGGCTGCCGGGTCGGGGACCGATTCCCAGTCGACGGGGGACTGCGGGGCGTTGGTCATGGTGCTGCCTACTTGAAGATGATGGTGCGGGCGCCGTCGAGCAGGACGCGGTCCTCGGCGATCCAGCGCACCGCCTGGGTGAGCGTGCGGGACTCCTCGTCCTGCCCGATGGACACCAGCTCGGCCGGTTCCTTGGTGTGGTCGACGCGGACGACGTTCTGCTCGATGATCGGGCCCTCGTCGAGGTCGCTCGTGACGAAGTGCGCGGTCGCGCCGATGAGCTTCACCCCGCGGGCGTGCGCCTGCCGGTACGGGTTCGCGCCCTTGAAGCCGGGCAGGAACGAGTGGTGGATGTTCACGGCACGGCCCTCGAGCGCGGCGCAGAGTTCGGGTGACAGGATCTGCATGTAGCGGGCGAGGACGACGAGCTCGATGTCGTGCTCCTCCACCGCCTGCAGCACGCGCCGCTCCATCTGCTCCTTCGACTCGGCGTCGGTGACCGGACGGTGCTCGAACGGCACGGAGTAGAACGCGGCGAGCTCGGACAGGTCCGCGTGGTTCGACAGCACGAGGGGCACCTCGATCGGCAGCTGGCCGCCGCGCTGCCGGTAGAGCAGGTCGTTGAGGCAGTGACCGGCCTTCGACACGAGCACGAGGGTGCGCAGCGGACGACCGACGACGTCGAGCTGGACGCGGGCGTCGTAGCGGGTGGCGACGGGCGCGAGTGCTGCCTCGAAGGCGGCGCGGTCGACCGGCGCCATCACCTGCAGGCGCATGAAGAACGTGTTGGTGTCGGCGCTGGAGAACTGCTGCGACTCGGTGATGTTGCCCTGGGCGGCGACGATCGCTCCGGAGACGGCGTGCACGATCCCGGGCTGGTCGTCGCAGACGAGCGTCAGGGTCCAGTGCGTGGGGGTCGGGTCGGTCACCGGATCAGGGTACCGGCCGCGGGGGAGGTGCTTCGTGAGCAGGAACGGTCGAGTGCGCCGCGGCGACTCGACCACTCGTGCTCACGAAGCGTCAGCGCCGGTGCGCGAGCAGGCGGCGGACGAAGGAGACCTCCATGCACAGGGCCAGGACCGTCGCGGCGATGCCGATGCCGACGGACGCGGAACCCCGGTCGGCGTTGACGATCGCCGCGATCGGGATGCCGATGCAGAGGATGCCGCAGATCACCACGTTCCAGATCGCGCCTGCCGTGGTGTCACTGCTGAACCCGCCGCCCTTCGCCATGCCCCGACGCCACCGGTCCAGGACGTCCGGCGGTCGTCGAGTGAGCAGAAGACGTCGGGTGCGGGGGTGCGAGCCGTCGTCTTCTGCTCACTCGGCGTCGGGCGAGGCTTCCGATGTCGTTCAGGGAACGGCGGACCCGTCGTCGCCCGCGTCCGGCTCGAGCAGCGGGAGCAGGGTCGCCGAGATCGGTTCCGCACCGTCGCCGAACCATGCGTTGCTCGCCCGGACGATCGGGTGAGCGCGTGCCAGCAGCGCCTCGCCCTGGTCGGTCAGTCGCATCCGGGAGGCCCGTCCCCGGCCCGGTGCGGCGCCCCGCTCCACGAGTCCCCGCGTCGAGAGCCCCCCGACGAGCGTCGTCATGCTCTGCGGTCGGACGCCGACCGCGCGCGCCAGGTCGGCCTGGCTGAGCTCGCCGGCCGCTGCGAGCTGGATGAGCGCGCCGAACTCGACGGGCGTCAACCCGAGCGGCGCCAGCTCGGCCGCGAGTCGGCGGGAGAGCGTCCGTGCGGCCCGGATGACCGTCCACGCCACGATGCCGTCGACGTCGTCGCGCGGGGCTGGGAGTTCCTGGGGCACGGGGCGATCGTACCGGCGTACGTTCTGGTATCAGGAAACTGATACCAGAACGGGTCAGTGGGACGAGGAGCAGACATGGGCGAGATCGTGGCGGTCACCGGCGTGACCGGGGACGTCGGCGGCAAGACCGCGGAGCTGCTGCGGGCGGCAGGGGTGACGGTCCGCGCAGTGGTCCGACGCCCCGAGCAGGTCGACGCGCTCCGGGCACGCGGCATCGACGGTCGCCTGGCCGACCTGGACGATGAGGACGCGCTCACCGCGGCGCTCGACGGGGCCGACCGCTTCTTCCTCGTGACGCCGGTCAGCCAGCGGCAGCGGGAGCAGGGCGCCAGCGGGGTCCGAGCGGCACAGCGGGCCGGGGTCGGACGGATCGTGCAGCTGTCGGGCGGAGACGCCGCCGAGCACTCCCCGATGTCGTGGGCGAGCGCCGCCTGGCACACCGACCGGCTGGTACGCGAGAGCGGGTTGGCGTGGACGATCCTGCACCCCTCGTCGTTCATGACGAACGTGCAGCCCTCGGCACCGGCGATCCGACGGGGGTGGTTCCCGCACACCACGGGCCGCGGGGTGATCGGCTGGATCGACACCGAGGACATCGCCCGGACGGCGGCGCGGGTGCTGACCGAGGACAGCCACGACGGCACCGAACCGGTGCTCACCGGCCCGGACCTGCTCGATGCGCGGGGTGTCGCCGCCGCGCTCGCCGAAGGGCTCGGCCGACCCGTGCGCCCCCTGCACCTGCCGAGCCGGGTCTACGCCGCTGTGCTGCGCCTGAGCGGGGTGCCCGCCTGGCAGGCCGAGGGGCTCCGGCAGCAGTTCGGCCGGGTCGTCCGCCGCGGCCTCGACGGCGTCGACGTGATGAGCGCCGACGTCCTGCGCATCACCGGCACCGCACCGCGGAGCCTGGCCGACTGGGCGCGAGCCCACCGCGACGACCTGCTGGGGTGACCCGTCGCGCCGGAGGTGATCCGGGCCTCCAGCCCGTGGGCCGTCAGCGCGACGTGAGCGTGACGACCAGGTGTTCCTGTACGAAGCCGAGCCAGTCGTAGACGTCGCGCAGGCCGACGCCCGCGTCGGCCTCGACCGAGCGCTCCTCGTCGTCGGCGTCCTCGATGCCCAGCCGGTCGGCGATCGTCAGCCGCAGGTCGGTGAGGGTGCGGAGCCACGCCTGCTCGTCCTCGGCGTCGAGCGAACCGTCGCGGGTGCCCGTCAGCCACTCGTGCACGATCGAGGCGTTCGTCGTCTTCTGCGTGAGCAGGTCGGACTGCGTGTACTTCCGGAACTCCGCGCTCGCCTCGTCGTCACCGGGGTAGGCGTCCGGGAACATCCGCTCGCTGATCGGGTCGGCGGACAGGTCGCCGCCGAGCACCTGCCGCAGCTGCTCGGTGAGCGAGGCGAGCAGGTCGCGCTCGCCGGAGGACAGGCCGAGGTGGACGCCGTCGGCGCGGCGGACGAACGGGATCACGCTTCGGGGGCCTTGTCGACGGTCGCCTGCAGGCCGTAGCCGTGCATCGACTGGACGTGGGCCTCCATCGACTCGCGCGGGCCCGTTGCCACGATCGCGCGGCCGTCGTCGTTCACCTGGTGCATGAGCCGCTCGGCCTGCGCGCGCGAGAACCCGAAGTGCTGCTGGAAGACGTAGGTGACGTAGGACATCAGGTTGACCGGGTCGTCCCAGACCACGGTGACCCACGGGGTGTCCGCCCGTGCACCGGTCCGTTCGTCCGTGGTGGTCCGTTCGTCCACGTCGGGCGAGAGCAGCGTCATGCATCCAGGGTGACACAGGGCGGGGTCGCTCGGTACGATCGTCACGTCGCGACTGGCGTTGGATGGGTCACCATCAGGGAGCGACAAAGACACGGTGCGCGGCCGTACGCCTGGGCTGCACCGACCGACCGTCCGAGTGCGACCAGCTGGTCGTCCGCACACCGTAGGAGTCCCGTGTCCATTGCCGATCTGCCCCCGTTCGTCTCCGACTCTGCCGAGGTGGCCGAGCAGGCCGCCGCCCGCGCCGCGTTCAACGCCCCGCTCACCGAGGTCGACCCCGAGATCGCCGCCGTCCTGCAGCAGGAGCTCGGCCGCCAGCGCGACACCCTCGAGATGATCGCGTCCGAGAACTTCGTGCCGCGTGCCG
Organism: Curtobacterium sp. Arg-1; assembly: GCF_025643395.1. Classification (NCBI taxonomy): domain Bacteria; kingdom Bacillati; phylum Actinomycetota; class Actinomycetes; order Micrococcales; family Microbacteriaceae; genus Curtobacterium; species Curtobacterium sp. Arg-1. The sequence goes on along the minus strand of NZ_CP095731.1, from coordinate 3,351,623 downwards.
TGCTCGAGTCGCAGGGCTCCGTGCTCACCAACAAGTACGCCGAGGGCTACCCGGGCAAGCGCTACTACGGCGGCTGCGAGTACGTCGACGTCGCCGAGCAGCTCGCCATCGACCGTGCCAAGGCGCTGTTCGGTGCCGAGTACGCCAACGTCCAGCCGCACTCCGGCGCGACGGCCAACGCCGCTGTCCTGCACGCCATCGCCTCGGCGGGCGACACCATCCTCGGCCTCGAGCTCGCCCACGGTGGTCACCTGACCCACGGCATGAAGCTGAACTTCTCGGGCCGCATCTACAACGCCGTGGCGTACGGCGTCGACCCCGAGACGTTCGAGGTCGACTACGACGACATCCGCGCGAAGGCCATCGAGCACCAGCCGAAGGTCCTGATCGCCGGCTGGTCCGCCTACCCGCGCCAGCTCGACTTCGCGAAGTTCCGCGAGATCGCGGACGAGGTCGGCGCGAAGCTCTGGGTCGACATGGCGCACTTCGCCGGCCTCGTCGCCGCCGGGCTGCACCCGTCCCCGGTCCCGCACGCCCACGTCGTCTCGTCGACGGTCCACAAGACCCTGGGCGGCCCCCGCTCGGGCATCATCCTGTCGAACGACGAGACCCTGTTCAAGAAGCTGAACTCCGCGGTCTTCCCGGGCCAGCAGGGCGGCCCGCTCATGCACGTGATCGCCGCCAAGGCCACCGCGTTCCTGCTCGCCGGCACCCCCGAGTTCAAGGACCGTCAGGAGCGCACGATCCGCGGCGCCCAGGCCCTCGCCGCCCGCCTGACCGCGGACGACGCCAAGGCCGCGGGCATCGACGTGCTCACCGGTGGCACCGACGTGCACCTGGTGCTCGTCGACCTGCGCACGTCCGAGGTCGACGGCAAGCAGGCCGAAGACCTGCTGCACGAGGTCGGCATCACCGTGAACCGCAATTCGGTGCCGTTCGACCCGCGCCCGCCGATGGTCACCTCGGGTGTCCGCATCGGCACCTCGGCGCTGGCGACCCGCGGCTTCGGCGACGCCGAGTTCACCGAGGTGGCCGACATCATCGCGCTGACCCTCATGCCGAACCCGGACGTCGCAGCGCTCTCGGCACGGGTGAAGGCCCTGACCGACGCGTTCCCGCTGTACGCGTGAGCGGCACCATCCCTCGGACGCTCTGGGACGGAGAGGGCAGTGCCGTCCGCATCGACGGCACGGCCCTCGCCGCCCGGACGCTCGACGAACTGCGGGGCCGGATCGACCGCCTGCACGAGCACGGCATCCGTCCGGGCCTCGGCACGATCATGGTCGGCGCGAACCCCGGCTCGATGTCCTACGTCGCGGGCAAGCACCGCGACTCGGCGTCGATCGGCCTCGACTCGCACCGCATCGACCTGCCGTCGTCCGCGAGCGCCGCGGACATCCGGGCCGCGATCCTGCAGATGAACGACGACCCCCGCGTCACCGCCTTCATCGTGCAGCTCCCGCTGCCGCAGGGCATCGACCCGACGCCGATGCTCGAGCTGATGGACCCGGCGAAGGACGCCGACGGCCTGCACCCGACGAACCTCGGCGAGCTGGTGCTCGCCGTGCCGGGTGGTGCCGGCACGATCGACGCACCGCTGCCGTGCACCCCGCGGGGCATCGTCGCGATGCTCGACGCGTACGAGATCCCGATCCGTGGTGCGCACGTGACGATCATCGGCCAGGGGCTGACCGTCGGACGGCCGCTCGGCCTGCTGCTCACGCGACTCGAGGCCACCGCGACCCTGACGCACTCGCTGACCGCCGACGTCGCCGCGGAGTGCCGTCGCGCCGACATCATCGTCGCCGCTGCCGGGGTCGCCGGGCTCGTCAAGCCGGACTGGGTGCAGCCCGGTGCCGCCGTGATCGACGTGGGCATCACCCGCGTGGTCAACGAGGAGACCGGCAAGGCGAAGCTGCACGGCGACGTCGACCCCGCGGTCGCATCGGTCGCGGGCTTCCTGTCGCCGACTCCCGGTGGTGTCGGGCCGATGACCCGCGCGATGTTGATGAAGAACGTGGTCGAGGCCGCCGAGCGCCAGCTGTCGTAGCACGCGCGGTCGCGCGGGGCTCGGCGCGGTCGCGATCGTGAGCAGCAATGGTCGGGTGGCGTCATCGCACCCGACCATTGCTGCTCACGAGGTGCACCCCGCCGGTGCTACGGTCGCGGCATGGGGGACGAACGACTGCAGACGGCGCCGGTGATGCGACCCCGGACCGAGCCGTCGCAACTGACCAAGGACGCCCGGTGGCTGATCGTCATCGTGGCGATCTGCGTGCTGTTCCAGGCTCCGGGGTCGACCTGGGCGACGACCTTCGTGCACGCCGGCCAGGAGTACACGTTCACGTCGGGTCCCTGGTTCGGGTGGACGCTCGCGACGGTGGGGTTCGCAGTCGTCGGGTTCGTCGTCGCGATCGCCCGCCGTGGGGCAGCCCGGTTCGACGAGCACACCGTGATGGGCCTGACCCTGGCCGCCGTGCTCGGGACCACCGCGCTGGTGTGGCTGCTCATGCCGGCGCAGTCCGCGTGGGTGGAGTGGGCCGTGGAGCACGGTCGGGCGCACCCGTTCGTGCTCGGGAACGTCGTGGAGCACGTCCGGTACGCGGACTACCTCGGCTGAGTCGGCCGAGCCGTCGAACGCACGGCGGGCACGGCTCGTCCGGCCTCGCCGTGCTTTCGTGCTGAACGACAGCTCACGGGCTGATCGCCGCGTGACCTGTCGCTGAGCGCGAAACGTCGAGCGCCGAGCGCCGAGCGGCCGAGCGCGCGGGTGACGGCCTGCGCCGCAGCGGTCAGTCGCGCCGAGCGCCCTGCGCGGCGCGCACCGTGAACACGTTCGGCTCGCGGTACCCGGCGTCGGCGAACGCGGCGGTGACCGCTGCGGCGATCGCGTCACGCGACGCCTGGTCGACGAGCGCGATCGCCGCACCGCCGAACCCCCCGCCGGTCATGCGGGCGCCGACGGCGCCGTGCTCGACCGCCGTCGCGACGGCCAGGTCGAGCTCCGGAACGGAGATCTCGAAGTCGTCGCGCATCGACTCGTGCGACGCGACCAGCAGCGGACCGATCGCCCGGGGGCCCTGTTCGCGCAGGGTGCGGACGGTGTCCAGGACACGCTGGTCCTCGGTCACGATGTGCCGCACACGACGGAAGGTCTCGTCGTCCAGGAGCTCCTGCGCACGGGGCAGGTCCTCGATGCTGACGTCACGCAGTGCCTCGACGCCGAGCACTTCGGCACCCTTCTCGCACGAGGCCCGACGAGCCGCGTAGCCACCGGTCGCGTGGGCGTGCTCGACACGGGTGTCGATCACCAGGACCTCGAGCCCGTTCGCTTCGAGCGCCAGGTCGACGACGGCGGTGTCGAGCGTGCGGCAGTCGAGGAACACGACGGCGTCCTGCTCGCCGAGCAGCGAGGCCGACTGGTCCATGATCCCGGTGGGGGCGCCCACAGCGTGGTTCTCCGAGTACTGCCCGACGCGCGCCAGGGACTTCCGGTCGAGGCCGAGTGCCCACAGGTCGTTGAACGCCAGCGCGACACCGCACTCGATCGCGGCACTGGACGACAGGCCGGCACCGACCGGGACCTCGGAGTCGATGAAGACGTCGAACCCGGTCTTGTCGCTCAGATCGGCACCCGCCTGCTCGCGCAGGGCCCAGGCGATCCCGAAGACGTAGGCCGACCAGCCGTCCATGGCCCCGGGCGACAGGTCGTCGAGGGACAGCGCGACAGGCTCGCTCTCGGCGTCGAAGGCCGATGCCACGCGGATCATCCGGTCGTCGCGCTGGGCGATGGACGCGGTGGTGCGACGGTCGATCGCGAAGGGCAACACGTAGCCGTCGTTGTAGTCGGTGTGCTCACCGATCAGGTTGACGCGACCCGGTGCGGAGTACCGCACCGTCGGCTCGTACCCGTAGACCTGCTGGAACGTCATGCGCGCTCGACTCCTTGTCGGATGAACTCGGCCGCCTTCTCGGGCACGAGGTCCCCGATCCAGGCGCCCATGGCGGCTTCGCTGCCGGCCAGGAACTTCAACTTGTCCGCCGCGCGTCGCGGCGAGGTGATCTGCAGCATCAGCCGCACGGTGTCGCGGGCGGTGTGCACCGGCGCCTGGTGCCACGCGGCGATGTACGGCGTCGGGTCGCCGTAGAGCGCGTCGAGCCCACGGGTGAGCCGGAGGTGCATGTGCGCCAGCTCGTCCTTCTCGGCGTCGGTCAGGCCGGCGAAGTCGGGCACGTGGCGGTGCGGCAGCATGTGGATCTCGATGGGCCAGCGCGCGGCGAACGGGACGAAGGCGGTGAAGTGCTCGCCGGCGAGGACGACCCGCTCGGAACCCCGCTCGTTCGCGAGGTGCTGCTCGAACAGGTCCGGCCCGAACCGCTCGATGCTCGCGAGCAGGCGCTGGGTGCGCGGCGTGATGTACGGGTACGAGTAGATCTGCCCGTGCGGGTGGTGCAGCGTGACGCCGATCGCCTCGCCCCGGTTCTCGAAGGGGAACACCTGCTGGATGCCCGGCATCGCGGAGAGCGCGGCGGTGCGGTCGGCCCAGGCTTCGACGACGGTGCGGGCACGCGACTCGGAGATGGAGGCGAAGGAACCCGAGGTCTCGGGGGAGAAGCACACGACCTCGCACCGGCCGACCGAGCGGAGCTGGCGGTTCAGGCCGACGTCGCTCAGGGACTCGAGCGACTCGGGGGCGTCGTCGGCTTCGAGCAGCGGTCCGAACGACGGCGAGCGGTTCTCGAACACCGCGACGTCGTAGCGGCTCGGGATCTCGGACGGGTTGGCCGGGCTCTGGGGCGCGAGCGGGTCCTGGTCGGCCGGCGGCAGGAACACACGGTTCTGCCGGGACGCAGCGATCGACACCCACTCACCCGTCAGGACGTCCTGCCGCATCCGCGCCGTCTCGGGCCGCGGGTCGAGCACGCGGTCGTCGATGCTGCGTTCCGCAGGCAGCGTCGAGTCGGCGTCGTCGAAGTAGAAGAGGTCGCGGCCGTCCGCGAGCTTCGTCACGCGCTTGGTGATCACCGGAACAGCCTAGCGCCCATCCGAAGCGTTGCGAAGGACATCGGAAGCAAGCGAAACTGTCCACATGACGGACGCCGACCTCTCCTTCCTCGCCGGCGCGCTGCCCGCGCCCCTGCGGCAGGACCGCATCGTCGCGATCGTCGACGGTGCCCCGGGCATGGTCCGGACGGCCGCGTTGGCCGCGTCCCTCGGCACCAGCGAGGTGACCGTCCGCCAGGACCTCGCCGTCCTCGACCAGGAGGCCCGGATCCGCCGGGTGCACGGGGGCGCGGTCCGCCTCGGGGCCGGCTCCACCGAGCGCCCCTTCGAGGAGACCGCCGTCGAGCACCAGGTTGCCAAGGCGGCCATCGGCCGTGCGGCCGCGGCGCTGGTGCGCCCGGGGGAGTGCGTCGTCCTCGACGTCGGCACCACGCCGGCCGCCGTCGCCGAGGCGCTCGTGGCCCGGACCGAGCTCACGGGCGTCACCGTCGTCACGAACTCCCTCACCACCGCGCTCGCGCTCGAGCGAGCGGTCCCGCGCTTCACCGTGATCGTCACCGGCGGCACCCTCCGGCCCCTGCAGCACTCGCTCGTCGCACCCTTCAACGGCGCCGTCCTGCCGATGATCGCGGCCGACCTCGTGTTCCTCGGCGGCACCGGCCTCGACGTCGACCACGGCCTGACGAACGTGAACCTGCCCGAGACCGAGGCCAAGCGGATGCTCGCCACGACGGCCCGGCGTACCGTCGTGGTCGCGGACGGGTCGAAGTTCGGCCGGGCCCACATCGGGGTCGTCCGCGCGCTCGAGGACATCGACGTCGTCGTCACCGCCGAGGCCGACGCCGACGCGGTCGCCACGATCCGGGCGGCCGGGGCCCAGGTGATCGTCGCCGACGGCGAGCAGCGCACCGAACCAGCCGGAAGGAAGAACACCCCATGACCGCAGCACCCACTGGTGGCCAGTACCGCCTCCACCACGCCGGACCCGACGGGGTCGTCGAAGCCGTGGTCACCGAGGTCGCCGCGGGCATCCGCGAACTCCGTGTCGCCGGCTTCGACATCACCGAGCCGTTCCCCGTCACCGAGCAGCCGCCGGGCGCGAACGGCATCGTCCTGGCGCCCTGGCCGAACCGCGTCGCCGGTGGTGTGTGGGAGCTCGAGGGCAAGCGGCAGCAGCTCGACATCTCGGAGCCGAAGTACGGCAACGCCTCGCACGGGCTGCTCCGCTTCGCACCGTACCGGGTGGTGTCGCAGACCGAGACCTCGATCCAGCAAGAAGCGACGATCCACCCGCAGCACGGGTGGCCCTTCACCCTCGAGACGCGCGTGCTGCACGAGCTCGTCGACGACGGCATCCGTGTCACGCACGAGGTCACGAACCGCTCGGGCGTCCGCGCACCCTTCGCCGTCGGCGCGCACCCGTACCTGCGTGCCGGTGACACCCCCGCCGACGACCTGGTCGTCACGCTCGACGCCGCGACCGCGTTCACCGTCGACGAGCAGAAGGTGCCGAACGGGTCGGTGCCGGTCGAGGGCACGCCGTACGACCTCCGTCAGGGCCGGCGGGCCGGGGACTCGGACCTCGACACCGCGTACACGGACGTCACCCCCGACGCCGAGGGGATCCGCCGCACGACGATGCACGGGCCCGAGGGCGACGGGGTGGAGCTCTGGCAGGACGCCTCGTTCCCGTACGTGCAGGTCTTCACGTCGCGCGAGTACCCGCGCGGCGACGGGAAGGGCCTGGCCGTCGCGGTCGAACCGATGACGGCACCCGCGAACGCCCTGAACTCCGGCGAAGGTCTGCGCTGGCTCGAGCCGGACGAGACCTGGACCGGTTCGTGGGGGATCCGCCGCGTCTGGTCCTGAGGACTCCGGTCGGCTCGCACCGCTGACACGACGAAGGCCCCGCCGGGTGTCCGGCGGGGCCTTGTGCGTTCGTGTCGGAAGCCGGGCGTCAGCCGCGGCGCATCCGGAGCGCCTCGACCGCGAGGGACTCGGTCGCGTACCGGCCGACCTCGTGTGCCCAGGCCGGGTCGTCGCCGCGGAGCGCCATGAAGTCCTTGCGCTGGCGGCAGACGTAGCCGAGCACGGCGGTGGCGGTCGCGACCTCGATGAAGTCCTTGCGGATGTGGCGGGTCGTGACCTGGGCGTTGCGGCGGAGCGTGTCGAGCAGGAGCTCGTTGCTCATCGTCGTGTTGGTCGCTGCTGCGAGCTCGACGATGCGGCGCGCGTCACCGGTGGTGCTGGTCTGCGTGGCTTCGATGGGCTCGATCACGGTGTACCCCGTTCGTTCGTGGTGGTGCGGTGCTGCAGGATCCGGTGATCGGATCCGGGAACGACACTATCGGCGGGAGCCCAACAGTCCGCTGGGGACCGACTGTGCTGTGCAGGGGATCTCCCATGAGCTCGCTGGGGACGGGTTGTACCCCGTTCAGGAGCGGACGGCACCCGTCAGGCGCACCGGGCACTGTCGGCGGGGGTGGCGAGGGCGTCCAGCGCCTCGCTGACGCGGTCAGCCAGGTACTGGTGGCCGGCGTCGTTCGGGTGCCCGCCGTCGGGCGCCGAGTACCCGGGACTGTTCGTGGTCGTGAACCACCGGCCGGCGAGGGCATCGATGTAGGGGACCCCGACTGTGGCTGCAGCCGACGAGACCGAGGCGGCGACACCGACCGTGGTCTTCGCGTGCGGCAGGGGTGCCGACGGACCGAACGCGACGACGACCGCGTCCGGCCAGGTCTGCTGCGCCGTGCGGAGCGTGCGCTCGACGGCGGCGCGCAGGGTGTCGGCGTCGACGAGCCAGTCGTTCTGGCTGCCCTGCACGATCACTAGTTCCGGGTCGAAGGAGGCGTCTCGTTCGATCCGGGGACCGAACGTGAAGTGCGACGAACCGGAGGCGCCGACGTCGACGTAGCCGGTACCCGGGTAGTCGTCGATCTTTGCCTTCCACCCGCGGTCCTCGCTGATGTCCTGGGCCCAGCCGTGGATCCCGCTGGTCGACCCACGACCGGACGTGTACGAGTCGCCGACGATCAGGACACGCGATCCGGGCTCGATCGCCGCCGCGATCCGCTCGGCCGAGACCCCGGGGGCCGCGACGGCCGAGGCCGAGGTCGACGAGGAGACGGGCTGGCAGGCGCTCGACACGCTCGGCAGGATCAGCAGGAGTCCGGAGACCCCGAGTGCCATGGCGCCGAGGGCGAGTGCGGGGACGAGTCTGCGGCGGCGTCGCGGCATCGTCGCCGGGTCGGTGGAGGTGCCCGGCCGTTCGCGCTGCGATCCTCGGCCCATCGGACCGATTGTAGACAAGGGCAACAGGGAAGACTGGTGGTGGGCCCCGTGGGGCTCGAACGACTGGTGGTGGGCCCCGTGGGGCTCGAACCCACGACCCTCGGATTAAAAGTCCGGTGCTCTACCAACTGAGCTAGAGGCCCTCACCCGCAAGGCTAGCGGGTGAGGGCCTCTGGGACAGAACCGTGCGAGCGGGTCAGCCCCGGCGTCCGGTGAGCGTTCGCAGCAGCCACGCGATGACCGCGATGATCAGCAGCACGATGCCGACGTAGAGCAGGAACTTCAGACTCGCGGCGAACCCGCCGACGAACAGCAGGATGACTGCGATCACAGCCAGGATGATGAGCAGGGCGTTCATGGAAGATCCTCTCCTTCACGTGCAGGGAGGAGCGCCTCCCTGCCGCAACACGGTACGCGCGGCGCAGTCGTTGCGTTCTCGGCGAACGGGCCGCGGGCGTGTCACCGGCCGCGCCTACACTGCTGCGGTGCCTCGCGATCACCACCGTCCTGTCCACTTCACCGACGCCGAGTTCGCCGCCATCCAGGGCGGTGAGGACCCGGCGCTGGTGAACCGTGTCGCGCACGAGACCGCGAACGCCCTGCTGCACCGTGTGCGTGAGGACCCGGACCCCGCCGTGGTCGAGCGGCTCGTCACCTACACCGACGTGCACGGCATCGACGCCATCGCGGAGCTGTGGGCGCGGGTGGGGGCGCACACCCTGCCGGGGGCGCTCTGGCGGGTCTACCTGGTGCGGATCGTCATCCGGCAGAACCCGGAGGAGATCGCGTACCTGTTCGAACGGGGCACGGCGCAGATCGGCACGATCGACCAGGCGGTCGCGGGTGCCGAGGAACCGACCGGCCCGGCCGAGATCCTGACGCTCGCCGACCGCATCCTGCACGGCCTGTACACGGGCGACCTCGCGGTGGCGCTGGACCGCGGGGCATCGTTCTGCCGCCTGACCGCCGCCGGTGCGACCGCCGTGGCGGACGAGTCCGACCTGGTCGCGTCCGAGCGGGCGGGCGAGCTGACGACGCGGGCGCTCCGCCTGACGGAGTTGGCGGCCGACCTGACCGAGGCGGCGGCGCTCTGGCGTCGCGACAGCCTGGACTGAGCGGGCGGCGGGGCGGACCCGCACCCAGCCGCCAGGCCAGGGGCGCGGAGCTTCGCGACGACGCGCACGGTCGCGCGAGCGCGGAACGCATCCGGGCATGGAGAAGCCGAGCCGCAGAAAGCGCCTCTCGGCGCGAGGCCGCTCGAAGCGGCGAATTTTGGAGCCCGGGGCTTGCTGCGGCCCGGCGATCACCAGTCTACGAGACGTCGGCTGATCACTCGACCCTGTTCACTCATGGTGGACAGAACCGGCCCCGGGCGTGCCAGCGCACCGCCCGCGGGGAGCCCGCCGCGCCCGCGCCGCCGAGAAATCCCGATCCCCGCCCAATCCACAGCGGGGACCGCGCCGAATCATCATCGTGGCGGACGGAATGCCCGTCACGAAGCGAGAGGCCCGGTGTGACCCGGACCGGCACCGCCGGTCAATTCCCTGTGGGTCACGCCGGCCCCTCGTCTCGACCGCCCATGCGGGGGCTTCGTGCTACCTGCCTGGTCAACGAAAGCAACCGAGAGGAGGGAAACCTGCAATGCTTGCCCTCGTGGATAGCGACACCGAACGCTGGAGCTCGTCAGAGCCAGCTCAGGCATCGCCGGACGACCTCCTCGCCCGGGTCGCCTCCGGTGACCAAGCCGCCTTCGCGGACCTCTACGACGCACTGTCCGGCCGGGTCCTCGGTCTGATCACGCGGCTCCTCCGGGACCGCGCGCAGTCGGAAGAGGTCACGCAGGAGGTCTTCCTGGAAGTCTGGCAGCAGGCCACCCGCTTCGACCGGACGCGCGGAACGGCCGCCAGCTGGGTCCTCACCATGGCCCACCGGCGCGCGGTCGACCGGGTCCGCGCCTCGCAGTCCTCGCACGACCGCGACACCAAGATCGGCATCCGCGACCTCGAGGCCGGTTTCGACCAGGTCTCCGAGTCCGTCGAGATCCGCATCGAGCACGAGCGCGTCGGCCGAGCGCTGGCGAAGCTCACGGAGTTCCAGCGGCAGGCTGTGCAACTCGCGTACTACGGCGGCTACTCGCACAGCGAGATGGCCGAACACCTCGGTGTCCCCATCGGCACCGTCAAGACCCGTCTCCGTGACGGGATGATCCGACTCCGAGACGAGATGGGGGTGACCTCATGACCGAACGCCACGACGACCCCGCACTGATGACGGGGTCCCACGCACTCGACGCGCTGTCCGATGACGAGCGCGCGCTCCTCGAGGACGCCCTCCGGACGTCCCCCGAGCTGCAGGCCGAGAACGACTCGCTGCGCGAGACCGCGCTGCAGCTCGCCTACGCCGTCGCACCGATCGAGCCCCCCGCGTCGCTGAAGGCGTCGCTGCTGGCCCGGATCGCCACGACCCCGCAGGCCGCACCCCTCGCCGACACGACGGTCGACCAGACCCCGGTCGCCGAGACCACCCCCGCCCAGGAGGCCCGCCCTGCGCCCGCCGCGCCCGTCACCTCGATCGCCGACGGCCCCACCGCCGGTGGCCGGGCGTCGTCCGAGGCTCGCCGCCGCTGGTTCCAGCGTCCGGCGGTGATGCTGACGGCCGCTGCTGCCGTCGCCGCGGTCTTCTTCGGGGGACTCGGCGTCGGATCGGTCTTCGACCCGAACGGCTCCGGACCGGGCACCACGCAGGCCTCGAGCGGCCTTGACCGCATCTACGCCGCGTCGGACTTCCAGCGCACCACGACCAAGGTCGCGGGCGGCGGTTCGGCGACGGTCGTGTGGTCGAACGACCTCGGCAAGTCCGCGGTGATCCTGGACGGCGTCGAGCAGGCGCCGAAGGGCAAGACGTACGAGCTCTGGTACATCGGCTCCGAGGAGCAGGGCGGTGCCATCAAGTCGGCCGGCCTGGTCGACGGCGCGGCGGACGGTGTGCACTCCGCTGTGCTGAAGGGTGCGATGTCCGAGGGTGCGACGATCGGCATGACGGTCGAGCCCGCTGGTGGTTCGAAGCAGCCGACCTCGTCGCCGATCATGGCTGTCCCCACCACCACGGCCTGACGGTACTCCGGAAGGTGCCCGTGCAGTCGATGCGCGGGCACCTTTCGTCGTTCCACGAGGCGATCGACGCGCGGACTGTCGGAACATGCGCACGCAACGTCTGCGTGCGCATCGAGCGACGTTCCACGAGTCGATCGACGCGTGGATCGTCGGAACATGCGCACGTCTTGCGGGCCGCCGCGGCACCCGGCGCAACCACGAAGGCCCGGTGCGCGTCCGTGGCGGACGTGCACCGGGCCTCCAGGCCGTCCGTCAGCGCGACGGACGGATGCCGATCAACCGAAGCGGCCCGAGACGTAGTCCTCGGTGGCCTGCACGGACGGGTTCGAGAACATCGTCGCGGTGTCGTCGAACTCGATGAGCTTGCCCGGAGCGCCGGTGCCGGCGATGTTGAAGAACGCCGTCTTGTCGCTGACGCGCGACGCCTGCTGCATGTTGTGGGTCACGATCACGATCGTGAACTCCTTCTTGAGCTCCTCGATCAGGTCCTCGATGGCCAGGGTCGAGATCGGGTCGAGGGCCGAGCAGGGCTCGTCCATCAGCAGCACGTCCGGCTCGACCGCGATCGCGCGGGCGATGCAGAGCCGCTGCTGCTGGCCACCGGACAGACCCATGCCGGGCTTGTCGAGGCGGTCCTTGACCTCGTTCCACAGGTTCGCACCCTGCAGCGAGCGCTCGACGATGTCGTCGGCCTCGGAGCGGGAGACGCGCTTGTTGTTGAGCTTGACGCCCGCGAGCACGTTGTCGCGGATCGACATCGTCGGGAACGGGTTCGGTCGCTGGAAGACCATGCCGACCTGACGGCGGACGAGCACGGGGTCGACGCCGGGGCCGTACAGGTCGTCGCCGTCGATCTTGACCGATCCCTCGACCCATGCGCCGGGGATGACCTCGTGCATGCGGTTCAGGGTGCGGAGGAAGGTGGACTTGCCGCAGCCCGACGGGCCGATGAAGGCCGTGACGGTGCGGGGCTCGATGGTGATGTCGACACCCTCGACCGCCTTGAACTTCGAGTAGTAGACGTTGAGGCCGTCGACCTCGATGCGCTTGGACACGTTGATCCTTCTGGGTGGGTGGTGACGCTGGATCCGCGGGGGCGGACGGTCAGCGGCTGAGCTTGGGGGCGAAGAGGCGGGTGATGATCCGGGCGAGCAGGTTGAGCAGCATCACGATCAGGATGAGCACCAGGGCCGCGGTCCACGCCCGGTCGACGAACGGCACCGGGTTGGCGCCCTGCTGCGAGTACTGCGTGTACGCGTACACCGGCAGGGTCATCATCGGGTCGCGGAACAGGTTGTAGTTCATGCTCGCGGTGAAGCCGGCCGTGACGAGCAGCGGGGCGGTCTCACCGATGACGCGGGCGATCGAGAGCATGATGCCGGTCATGATGCCCGCGAGGCTCGTGGGCAGCACCACCTTGAGGATCGTCAGGTACTTCGGGACACCGAGGGCGTACGAGGCCTCGCGGAGTTCCATCGGGACGATCTTCAGCACCTCTTCGGTGGAGCGCACGACGATCGGGATCATCAGCACCGACAGGGCGACGGAGCCGACCAGACCGAAGCGGGCACCCGGGCCGAGGAACAGCGCGAAGAGCGCGTAGGCGAACAGCCCGGCGACGATCGACGGGATGCCCGTCATGACGTCGACGAAGAACGTGATGCCCTTCGCCAGCGCGCCACGACCGTACTCGACCAGGTAAATCGAGGTGAGCAGACCGATCGGCACCGAGATGAGCGCCGCGAACAGGGTGATCTCGAGGGTGCCGATGAGCGCGTGGACCGCGCCGCCGCCCTCGGAGATGACCCCGCGCATCGAGTACGAGAAGAAGTTCGCGTCGAGGCGGGCGACGCCCTTGGCGATGACCGTCCAGAGCAGCGACACCAGCGGCAGGACCGCGATGACGAACGCCGTGATGACGAGCGAGGTGACCAGGCGGTCGACGGCCTTGCGACCGCCCTCGACGATGCGCGAGACGACGACGATGAGCACGTCGAACAGGACCGTGCCGAGGAAGATCGCGGCGACGACGTTGAAGTCCTTGACGGCGCCACCGGCGTTGAGCAGGGCGAAGACCAGGACGAGGGCGACCCAGCTGCCGACCAGCAGCAGCCACGGGACGGACGCGTGCAGCTTGCCGTTGGCGTAGACGTTGCCGGCGGTGCCGGTCTGACGGAGCGCGAGGGACATCGGGTGCGACCTCTCAGCTGACTCGGCTGCGGACGATGTACCGCGCGAGCATGTTGATGACCAGGGTGATGACGAAGAGGATGAGACCCGACGCGATGAGCGCGTTCAGTGCCGTCCCGGAAGCCTCGGCGAACTGCAGGGCGATGTTCGCGGCGATCGTCGAGGGGTTCTGCGACGTCAGCATCTCGAACGTGACGTTCGTCGAGACCGACAACACCAGCGCGATCGCCATCGTCTCGCCGAGTGCACGACCGAGGCCGAGCATGATCGCGGACACGATGCCGGACTTCGCGAACGGCAGGACAGACAGGCGGATCATCTCCCAGCGGGTCGCGCCGAGGGCCAGGGCCGCTTCCTCGTTGAGGGTCGGGGCCTGCAGGAAGATCTCACGCATGACCGCCGTCATGATCGGGATCGCCATGACGGCGAGGACGATCGAGGCCGTCAGGATCGTGCGGCCGGTGCCGGACACCTGACCGGAGAACAGCGGGAACCAGCCGAGGTACTCGTTCAGGAACACGTAGAAGGGCTTCACCAGGGGAGCCAGCACGGCGATGCCCCAGAGGCCGTAGACGACCGACGGCACCGCGGCCAGCAGGTCGATGACGTAGCCGAGGACCGGAGCGAGTCGACGCGGCGCGAAGTGCGAGATGAAGAGGGCGATCCCGAGGGACAGCGGCACGGCGATCACGAGCGCGATGAGCGCGGACCAGACGGTGCCGAACACCAGGGGGCCGACGAAGTCCCAGAAGTTCGTGGCCTTCCCGGGCAGCTCGCCGACCTTGGCGGAGAACGCCGGGATGCTCTGCCAGACGAGGAACGCGGCGACGAGCACGAGCACGAAGAGGATGAGGCCGCCGGCGATGACCGAGGCGGCGGAGAAGATCCGGTCACCGACGCGGACGACGGCCTTCGGCTTGATCGGGGTGACGGTGGCCCCTGGCTGGGCCGGTGCGGTCGTCATGGGGTACTCCAGTCGGAGGAACGCCGGGGGAGGCGACGGGTGCGGGTGGTGGAGCGGGGTGGGACGTCCGGGTGCGGGCTCTTCCCGGTGGGAGCGGTGATGCTGTGCTCCCGGTGGCGGCAGTCGTGCTGCGCTCCCGGTGGCGGCGGTGGTGCTGCACTCCCGGTGGGGCCCGGACGGGCGAGGGCCCGGACGCCGGTCATGTGGGTGGGACCGGCGTCCGGGCGCTCAGGGGGCCTTACTTGATGGACGCGACCGCGTCCTTGGCCTTCGACGCGAGGTCGGAGGAGAGGGCGGCCGACTTGGCCTCCTTCGCAGCGGCGTCCTGAGCAGCGCTCGAGACGACGTAGTCCAGGTAGCCCTTCACGAGCTCGGCCTTGTCGGCGTCCTTGTACTCCTGGCACGCGATGGCGTAGGAGACGAGGACCAGCGGCCAGGCACCGTCAGCGGTGTCCTTGCGGTCGATGTCGATCGCGAGGTCGTTGTCCTCGCGGCCGGTTGCGATCTTCGAGTCGGCGACGACCTGCGCGGCACCGTTGGCCGAGATCTCGGTCGCCTTGTCGCCGACCATCAGCTTCGCGCGGTCGAGGTCACCCGCGCCGGAGTCGTCGATGTAGGTGATGGCGTTGGTGGCGTTGCCCATCGCGGAGGCGACACCGGAGGTGCCCTTCGCGCTGTCACCGACCGAGTACGGGAAGGTCTGGCTCGGCTCTTCGGTCCAGACGTCGCCGGCGTTCGCGGAGACGTACTCCGAGAAGTTCTGCGTGGTGCCCGAGTCGTCGGAGCGGTGCACGACCGTGATGTTCGCGTCCGGCAGCTTCGCGTCCTTGTTCAGGTCGGCGATCTCCGAGTCGTTCCACTTGGTGATCTTGCCCGAGAAGATGCCCGCGATGGTCTTCGCGTCGAGGGTCAGGTCGCTGACGCCGTCGACCTTGTACGCGATGGCGATCGGGGAGATGTAGACGGGGATGTCGATGCCCTTGGTGTCCGCCTTGCAGGACTCGAACTTGCCCGAGAGCTCCTCGTCCTTCAGTGCGGCGTCGGAGCCGGCGAAGTCCGCGGCACCCGACATGAAGTTCTCGCGGCCGGCGCCGGAGCCGTCCGGCGTGTAGTTCACCGTGACGCCCTTGGCTTCGTCCTGGAAACCGGCGGCCCAGGTGGCCTGCGCGGTCTGCTGTGCGGACGAGCCCGAGCCGGTCAGGGTGCCGGAGAGCTTCGAGTAGTCGCTGCCGCTGGTGGAGGAGGACTTGGTGCTGCCCGCGTCCTCGTTTGCCGCGCACGAGGAGAGCACGACTGCGCCGGCGATCGCGATTGCTGCGATCGAACCGATTCGCTTGATGTTCACAGGGGTCCCTTCGGGAATGGAATGCAGTGGGACCACTGCGGTCCCTGGGCCGGTGCCGACCCGGGAGCGACTGTAGGGACGCGAGGTGACGGGGATCACCCCCGCTGGTGAACGGAAGGTGAACGAGGGGTTGTCCGCGTCGGGGCGGCGTGCGCCGCGCCCGCGCAGGGAGCAGGATCGGGGGCACTGTGCGCGCGTTCGGAAGATACGCACGCATGATCGCGGAAGGGCGGTCGGGAGGGCCGGATCGCGTTCTCCGGGCGCGGCGCGGCCCCGTCGTGTGGTCGGGTGCCGAGCGCGTCGGCTGCGGTGCGGCGGCGCTCTGGTCCGGCGGCGCTGCGGTCCGGCGGCGCTGCGGTCCGGCGGCGCTGCGGTCCGGCGGCGCTGCGGTCCGGCGGTGGCCGGCTACGCCGGGATCGTGTTGCGGTGCGTCTCGACCGCGACGAGCGTGTCTCCGGCGATGTGCATGACGGAGAAGTCCCCGACGGACAACATCGCCGCACGACGCAGGTCGAAGCGGCCGGAGTCGTCGGCGGTCACGGTGGCGATCCGGGCGATGATGTCGGGCAGCACCGGGCCGTGCGAGCAGAGCACGGCGGTCTTGCCCTTGTCGAGGCGGCGCCGGACGACACCCTTGACGTCGGCGGCTCCGCGGTCGTGAGCGTCCTGGCTGATGTCCGGGGTGCTCGAGACGCCGAGCTTCGTCGCGGCCGAGAGCGGTTCGACGGTCGCGAGGCACCGCGCCGCCGTGCTGCTCACGATCTTCTTCGGGCCGAACGCCGCGACCGGCGCCGCGGCGGCCTTGGCCTGCGAACGGCCGACGGGCAACAGCGGTCGGGTGGCATCGGGACCGTCCCAGTCCGAGCCGGGCACGGTCTTCGCGTGGCGCAGGGTGATCAGGGCGAAGGTGCGGTGCTGTCCGGCGGCGGCGCGTTCGGCGAAGCGGTCGAGGATCGCGACGTCCCGCTCGTACGTCAGACGGTTGCGGGCGTCGTCGATGGTGACCCACTCGAGTGCGGCGACCTCGTGGTTCGGCTCGAAGGCCCCGGCGCGGGCGTACTCCTTGGCCGAGACCCGGGCCGCCCAGTAGTGCACGACCTTGTCGCGACCGTTCGGCAGCACGTACTCGGCGGTGCCGAGCGGAGCGCCGAGGTGGACGCGGTAGCCGGTCTCCTCGTCGATCTCGCGCACAGCGGTCGTCGGGACGGCCTCGCCCGGGTCCACCTTGCCCTTGGGCAGGGAGACGTCCTTGTGGTGGTCGCGGTGGATGAGCAGCACGAGGGGTGTGCCGTCCTGTTCGCGCCAGACGACCGCACCCGCAGCGACGACGGGGCCCGAGGGACCGCCGCTCACCGAGTCGAGCGCTTCCGAGCCGAGATCTTCCGCATGGTCACATTCTGCACGTCCTCGAGCGGGCGGCCCGCATCGTCGGTGGAGTGCCGCGTCCACTCGCCGTCGGACTCCAGGTGCCACGAGCTGGCGGTGTCGGCCATCGCCAGGTCGAACATCTCCTGGACCTCGTTGATGTGGTCCGGTGCGACCAGCCGCACGAGTGCCTCGACGCGACGGTCGAGGTTGCGGTGCATCATGTCGGCGCTGCCGATGAACACCGCCGGGTCGCCGTCGTTGTGGAACGCGAAGGCGCGGGAGTGCTCCAGGTAGCGGCCGACGATGCTCCGCACGCGGATGGTGTCGCTGACGCCTTCCATCCCCGGCTTGAGCGAGCAGATGCCCCGGACCCAGACGTCGATCGGCACCCCGGCCTGGCTCGCCAGGTAGAGCGCGTCGATGATCTGCTCGTCGACCATCGAGTTGACCTTGATCCGGATGCCCGAGGGCTTGCCGGCACGGGCGTTCGCCGCCTCGGTCTGGATGCGCTTGAGCAGGCCCTTCCGCAGGTGCAGCGGTGCCACGAGCAGGCGCTTGAACTTCTTCTCGATGGCGTAGCCGGACAGCTCGTTGAACAGGCGGGTGAGGTCCTTGCCCACGGTGTCGTCCGAGGTGAAGAGGCCCATGTCCTCGTAGATGCGCGAGGTCTTCGGGTTGTAGTTGCCCGTGCCGATGTGGCTGTAGTGCTTGAGCGTCCCGCCCTCTTGCCGGATGACGAGCACCAGCTTCGAGTGCGTCTTCAGTCCCACCAGGCCGTACACGACGTGCACGCCGGCCTTCTCGAGCTTGCGGGCCCAGGTGATGTTGTTCTGCTCGTCGAAGCGCGCCTTGATCTCGACCAGGGCGAGGACCTGCTTGCCGGCGGCCGCTGCGTCGATGAGCGCTTCGACGATGGGGCTGTCGCCGGACGTACGGTACAGCGTCTGCTTGATCGCCAGGACGTTCGGGTCGGCGGCGGCCTGCTCGAGGAACGCCTGCACGCTCGTGGCGAAGGACTCGTAGGGGTGGTGGACCAGGACGTCGTTCGCCTTGATCGCACGGAACAGGTCGGGCTTCGTGTTCGGCTCACCCGGCTGGAACTGCACCGGGGTCGTCGGCACGTGCTTCGGGTAGTGCAGGTCCGGGCGGCTGATCTTCGAGATCTCGAACAGCCCGCCGAGGTCGAGCGGCGACGGCAGCCGGAACACCTCTTCCTCGGTGATGTCGAGTTCACGCACGAGCAGGTCGAGGGTCACCGGGTCCATGTCCTCGGTGATCTCGAGGCGGATCGGCGGGCCGAACCGGCGGCGCAGGAGCTCGCGCTCGAGGGCCTGGATGAGGTTCTCGGCCTCGTCCTCCTCGATCTCGACGTCCTCGTTGCGGGTGACCCGGAACACGTGGTGCTCGAGGACCTCCATCCCCGGGAACAGGTCGTCGAGGTGGTTCGCGATGAGGTCTTCGAGCGGGATGAAGCGCATCCGCCCGGAGTTGTCGTCCGGCAGCTTGATGAAGCGGGAGAAGTTCTGCGGCACCTTGAGGCGCGCGAACTCCTGGCGCTGCGACTTCGGGTTGCGGACCCGCACCGCCAGGTTGAGCGAGAGCCCGGAGATGTAGGGGAACGGGTGCGCCGGGTCGACCGCCAGCGGCATGAGCACCGGGAAGATCTGCTCGTTGAAGTACTCCCGCATCCGCTGCCGGTCGGCTTCGTCGAGGTCGGACCAGTGCTCGATGTGGATGCCCGCGGCGTCGAGGTCCGGCTTGAGCGACCCGATGAACGCCTGCGCGTGCCGGTCCTGCAGCTCGTGAGCCTTCTTCGCGATGTCGCGCAGGACGTCACTGGGGGCACGGCCGACGTTGGTCGGGACGGCGATGCCGGTGTCGATGCGGCGCTTCAGGCCGGCGACGCGGACCATGAAGAACTCGTCGAGGTTGGACGCGAAGATCGCCAGGAAGTTCGCACGCTCCAGCAGGGGCTGCGTGCGGTCTTCACCCAGCTCGAGCACGCGCTGGTTGAACCGGAGCCAGCTGAGCTCGCGGTCGAAGTAGCGGTCCGTCGGCAGCGACTCGTGCTCGATCTCGACGACCTCGTCGAAGTCGTCGAGGTCGGGTGCGACGGATTCGCCGTCGAGCTGCGGTTCGGTGTCCATCCCCACATCCTGCCACCCGGCCCCTGCCGTCGGAGGGGCCCCGGTGGACGCTGTGGAAACCGGTGGTGAACCGTTCGTGTGTGGAGGAACGGTCACGATATACCGACGGTGACATCTGCCCGGGTTTGTGGGTATGGTGGGCCGTGTCAGAGCCTCCGGGGGGATTCCACTGCGCGGGGGTGCAGCTACGAATGAAAGAGGTTCATCATGTCGCGTGTCCTTTCGACCGAGCAGGCCAAGACCGCCATCCGTCAGGTCCAGTCGATCGTCAACGGTGGTTTCACCGATCAGATCTCGCAGCTCGACGCTCAGGGCCGGATCCTCTCCGACTCGAACGTCTGGGACGGCCCGCTCGCGGCGACGTTCCGTGGGTCCACCTGGCCGGAGACCAAGGCTGCTCTCGACAAGGCGAAGACCGAGCTCGAGCAGCTCCGTACGCAGCTCGACAAGATCTCGCAGGACATCTTCACCGCAGGCGGCGGCGCGTAGGCACCAGCATGTTCCCGCCCGGACCGTCGCATTCGCGGCGGTCCGGGCGTTCGCGGTCGGTGGGGCCGCTTCACCAGCACGATCAGCACGACAAGCACGACAAGCACCGACCCTGGGGGGACGACCATGGCGAAGATCCACGCCAACACGGATCCGATCGAGTTCGACGATGCCACCGCGGATGCGCTCAAGAGCTCGCTGACCGCGTCGGCTGACGCGATCAGCGGACAGAAGGCATCGAGGCAGTCGTACGTGACGACCGCCTCGCAGGAGTTCCGCGGGCACTTCTCGCAGCTCTTCACGCAGAACGCGGGGACGGCATCGAGCGATGCCACCAACATCGTCGACGCCCTCGAGACCATCGCCGGGTGGATCGACACCATGAAGGCCGCCGCCGCGGACGAGCGCGCGCGCCGCAAAACCGCCCGCGAGTGGCAGGAGCGCGAGGACGATCGCAACGGGTTCCAAGACTTCCTCAACGACTCCTTCCACTACGACCCGATGCCGACCGTCGAGAACGAACCGGCGCCGAAGTTCGACCCGCCGGCCGTGACGACGAAGCCGCGTGAAACCCCGAACCCCGGGGCCGGCGGTGGTGGTGGCGGCACGTCGTCCGCCCGGCCCGCTGACCTCCGCTCGTTCGCGACCGGTTCCTCGACGCTGAACCGCGCCCTCGACGGCAAACCCGGGGCGCTCCGCGGCAAGCTCGCCGACTTCGCGACGAAGTGCTCGTGGGCGCACATCGACGCCGGCAGCGTCGTGACGGCGTTCGAGCAGTGGATCGGGGCGAACGACCAGGACGTCACGTGGGCCAACACCGTCGCCGACGCCTTCGCGGCCGCCGGCGGCGAGGGTGCCGTGTCCACCGTCGCAGACTCGGCCCTCGCTGCGGCGCTCGCCGCGGCCGGCGTCTCGCAGACCCGCACCGACCTGCAGTTCGAGCCGCCGACGGCCTACGGCGCTCAGCCCACCACCGGCTTCTCAATGGACCCGGTGAATACCACGACGGGCAACTTCCTCGAGCCGGAGTTCGACCTGGCGTTCACCGGTGCATCTGCGGCGCTGCAGGTGACCCGCATGTACAACTCCCTCGACCAGCACGTCGGGCTCTTCGGTCCGGGGTGGGCGTCGATCCTCGAGACCCGTCTGCTCCTCGACGACGAGGGCGCGTCGTTCGTCGGCGCCGACGGTCGTCAGGTGCGCTTCCCACGTGACGGCGAGGGGTGGGCCCGTGGCGTCGGCGAGAACCGCTGGCTCGCGGCCGAGGGCGACCGGCTCGTCGTCTGCGACAACCAGGGCGAGCGCATCGACTTCTCTCTGTCGGGGCTGTGGCTCGGACAGCGCGGCGGTGCCGGTACCGCGGTCCGCGTCGAGCGGGACAGCGACGACGTCGTCGTGCGTCTGGTACACGAGCGCGGCCGCGCGGTCGACATCGACCACGTCGACGGCCGGGTCGCGGTCCTCCGCGCATCCGACGGCCGCCGGGTCGAGTACGGGTACGACGAGCGCGGCCGACTCGTCTCGGTGACCGACGCCGTCGGCACCCGCACGTACGGCTGGAACGAAGACGACCTCATCACGACGGTCACGAGTGCGGCCGGTGTCGTCGAGGTCGACAACACCTACGACGCACAATGCCGCGTGGTCGAACAGATCAGCCCGCACGGCCGCACCGTGCGGTTCGCCTACCTGCCCGGCCGCGTCACGGTGGTGTCCGACCACGACGGCTCGCGGTCGAACTCCTACATCGCCGACGCCAAGGGGCGTCTCGTCGGGGTCATCGACTCCGACGACCGACGCCAGTCGATGAGCTACGACCGGCACGGCAATCTCGTGTCCGCGACCGAGCGCGACGGCTCGGTGACCGTGCACGCGTACGACGACCGCGGCCGTAAGACCCGCACCGTCACGCCCTCCGGCGGCGACCTGACCTACGGGTACGACGACCAGGATCGCGTGACGACCGTCGTCACCGAGGCCGGTGCGGTCGTGACCTACGAGTACGTGGGCGACGACCGCGACCCGTCGGTCATCGTCGACCCGGTCGGCGGCCGGACGGAGCTGAGCTGGGACGGGGGGCTCCTGCGCCAGGTGGTCGACCCCACCGGCGTGCGGATCGAACTCGAGTACGACGCCTTCGGCGAGCTGGTCGCGACGACGAACGCGCTCGGTGACACCGCGCGCGTCGAGCGTGACGCCGCCGGTCGGCCGACTGCGGCGATCAGCCCCACTGGTGCTCGCACCGAGTACCGCTACGACGCCGCGGGTCTGCTGGAGTCCCGGCAGGATGCCGACGGAGCGGTCTGGCGCTTCGAGCATGCCGCCGGCGGCCGGATCAGCGCGGTCATCGGCCCGCTCGGGGCGCGCACCGAGTACACATACTCACCGGACGGCGAACTGCACACCGTCACTGACCCCCTGGGTCGCACCACGACCCGGACGTACGACGACCAGGCGAACCTCGCGCGGCTCGAGATGCCGGGCGGCGCGGACTGGACGTTCGCGCACGACGCTTTGTCGCGCCTCCAGGCCGTCACCGACCCGACCGGCGCGACTTGGAGCCGCGAATACGACGTGAACGGCCGCCTGTCGAGCGTGGTCGACCCGACCGGGGTCCGTCAGGACTTCTCGGAGGACGCCAAGACCGGGGTCGCGTCGCTGCGCGACGCCTTCGACGCGGTCACAGTGCAGTTCGACGCCTACGGACGACCGGTCGAGAGCGCCAGCGACGAGTTCGGCTCCGAGCTCGTCACCTACGACGCTGCGGGACGCCCCGTCGAACTTGTCGATGGGGAGGGCGGACTGACCAGGATTGAACGCGACCTCGCGGGCCGGGTGATATCGCTCACCACCCCGTCCGGCGTCCGCGCAACCTACGAGTACGACCTCTGCGGCCGTCCGTCGGCCGCAACCGATCCGAGCGGCGCACGCACCGTACTCGAGTACGACGCGCACTCGCGTGTCGTCCGGTGGACGCTGCCCACCGGGGACACAGAGCAGGTCGTCTACGACGCAGTCGGGCGCGTGGTCGCGCAGACGACGCCGGGTTCCGGCACCAGTCGGTTCCGCTACGACGCTGCCGGGAGGCTCGTCTCGGTCCATGACGCCCGGTACGGCCGGCGCCGGTTCCGCTACGACGCCTCGGGTCAGCTTGCGGCGACCGTCAATGGTCTCGGCGGTGTCACCACCTTCGCCCACGACGAGCGAGGTCGGCTCACCACCGTCACCGACCCAACGGGCGGCGTCACAACCCGTACGTACGACGATGCAGACCGCATCACAAGCGTGACCGACCCGCTCGGGCGCACCACGACCGCGGCCTACGACGCCGCGGGCCGTCAGATCGGCCAGACCGATCCCGACGGCCACACTGTCACCTGGTCCTACGACGCGGCTGGCCGGCAGCGGGACGTCGGCGTCGACGGTGTCGTCCAGTTCGAGCTCCGGCGGGACGCCCTCGGCCGGACCCTGACCGTCACCGACCACACCCGCGGTGCCGGACGGAGTGTGGAGCACGAGCTGCACCACGACCGACGGGGGCTCCTGGTCCGTCGAAGCCGTGGCTCGGCGGCGATCGGGTGGGAGTACGACGCCGACGGGAACCGCACGGCGCGCATCGACCCTGCCGGCACCCACACCGCGTTCCGCCGGAACGCCGCCGGACTCGTGACCGCGGTGGAGCGGGGCGGTCTCGGAGTCGGCACCTTCGCGTACGACGCCGGCGGGCGCATCGTCCAGTCGGCGACCGGGGACCTCGTGCAGGCGTGGTCGTACGAGGGCGGTGTCCTCGTGGCGCACACCACGACCACTCCCGACGGCGCCCAGGTCACCCGGATCGCACGAGACGACGACGGCCGGATCGCCGCGATCGATGGCCCCGACGGACGTGTCGATTACACGTTCGACGGCGCCGGGCAGCTCGTCCGCGCAGGCGACTCCACCTGGGAGTACGACTCCGCCGGTCGGCTGGTGTCCGAGACCGTCGACGGCGTCACGACCACGTACGAGTACGACCGCGCCGGACAGCTGACCGCCACGTTGCGCGACGGTCAGCGGACGGAGTACGTGCACGACGGGCTCGGCCGCCGGGTGCGTCGCACCGAACCGGACGGTTCCACGACCGAGTACACCTGGTCGCCGCTGGGGTACCTCGCGGGGCTCGTTACCCGCGACGCCACCTACGCCGAGACCGGGCGCAACGACGTGTGGACGGATGCGCTCGGCGAACTCGCCACCGTCGATGACGTCGAGGCATGGTGGGACACCGCGGCCGCCGTGCCATCCCTGATGTCGATTGGCGGGACGAGCGTCCTCGACCTCCCGGGTGGCGCCACCGCCGTCGGAACGAAGTGGACGACGCCGGGCTGGCGCAATGCCCGGGCGACCGATGCATCCGACCCGTGGGCGACGCTCGCCGGGGTGTCCGGCGCCGCGCTCCCCGCAACCGTCGGACTCACCGCGACCGGTGGAATCAACATCGGCGGCCTCGAGTGGCTCGGTGCTCGCGTCTACGACCCTGCCGCCCGTGGCTTCCTGTCCGTTGACCCGCTCGCGCCCGTGCTCGGGTCGGGATGGTCGGGGAACCCGTACTCCTACGCCGGGAACGACCCGTTGCACGCGGTGGACCCCTTGGGTCTCCGACCGGCGACCGACGCTGACCTCCAGGCGTACCGGGATGCGCATCAAGGGGTGTTTGATGGCGGCTGGTGGAAGGACAACTGGGAGTACGTCGTTGGCGGAGCTGCAATTGTGGGAGGAGGCATCCTGATGTTCACGGGAGTTGGCGGACCAGCCGGGATGATGCTGATCAGCGGCGGTCTCGATGTCATCACGCAGAAGGCCACCACCGGCAACGTCAACTGGGCTCAGGTAGCCGGCGCCACCGCGCTTGGCGCGATCCCGGGAGGGGCAGGATCGCTCTTCAAAGCGGCGAAGTACGGCGGGCAAGGGCTTCGTGTCGCCGAAAACGTCGCTGCCCCTACGACCAGGGTCGTCAAGTCCCTCGCGACGAACATGGCAGTCAACGGCGCGGCTGGCTCTGGCTTCGGTGTTGCTGCGAACGTCGTCACGAGCGTGACGTCGAACAAGCCGATCACCGCGAGAGGGCTGCTTGGTTCCGCTGGAGGTGGGTTCGTGGCCGGTTCCGTCAGTGGCCTTGCCGGTCCTGCCGGAGGGAGCATCGCAGAGCACTTGCAACGTCCGGTGGAGTCAGTGGTCTCTAAGTTGGGCACATCGGCCGTGGGATCGGTGGCAGCTACGGCTGGCACGACTGTCGACCACTGGATATCCGGCGAGGATATGTCCTGGAACGACGTGATCTGGAGCACGGCGTCGGGTGCCGCCGCCCCCCACCTCTCGTTCGGTGAGAAGTACACCCAGACCAACTTCGAAGCCCTTCGGAAGGTTCCCTATACTCAGACCCAGACGTGGCAGGGATTGACCGGAAGCGGGCGAAACGCTGTGGCCCTTCGGGGAGGCGCGGCGATCGGTTCCGCTGTCGGCGCTGGAGGAGACGTGATCCACGATTCAGTGAGTGGCGTGATGGGATGGTGACTTGAGTACTCGAGTGCGCCGTTATCGCCCGCTGAGTCGAGCGGGCGTCGTCGGCAACATCGCGCTGATCGCTCTCACGGGCGCGGTCGCGTTCTTCTTCGGATTGCAGCAGCTGACGTTTCCGGTCGTCTTGGCGAATGTGCTGCTCGCCGTCACCCTCGCCGGCCTTCTGGGGTTCCTCGGCTCGGGGTGGGCAATGCTCGGCTTGGCGGTCGCGTTCTTCGGAGGGCCCCTTGCAACCGAGTTCTTGCTCGTCGGCGCGCAGCTGTCGATCCAGACCTGGTTCATGAGCCTCATCGCTGGTTGGACCCTCGGGGCACTGGCCCGGCGGCACGTCGATAGGGGACTCCCCGGTCGCGACCGAGCCTCGGGACCTGCGCTGCAGTGGTGGGTGCGAGGCCGGCGATGCGTGCAGAACTCCCCGACCCTGGCTCAAGTGGAGGCGAAGGTCCGCGCCCTCGACGGCCGTGAACGTACGTTGGTCTCCGTCATCGATCGAGATCGTCAGATCAACATCTGTGGCGATGCCGCACGGGAGGTCATCGTCTTCAGGACTGAGGACGTGACCGATGGAGAGCGGTGGGAGCTTCCGCTCGGCGGCCCGGTTGATGCGTCGGATGTTGTCGAGATCGCCATGGGAAACGTCTCTGCTCCCGTGGCTCGAGGCCTCACGGTGGACGTTGAAGCGGCGCTGAAGATCGTTGAAGCGTTTCTTGCGAAGAAGAGGGTTGATAGTGGCGCAGGGACCTGGCGCGGTGGTGAGGTGTTGACCGTTCGGCCTTCGCTGCCGTGATCGATGGTGGCGCACTTCAGGGGGCGTCACTACGAGCGCATGGGGAGCGCATCCCGCAAGCTACGGCGTTGATGGTGGTCTCGCCCGGTACGGTCGAAGGGTGGCGGGGGAACGCGAGCTGAAGAAATCTCACGGCAGGCCGGTGCTGGTCCAGGGGAACAGGGTGGTGCCGGTGGCGTGGAGGCTGCTGTCAGCTGGGGTAGTCGCCGCAGGACTGTGGTTGGCGTGCTCGCAGGATGTGTTCGGTGGCGCGTGGTTCACCCGCGTCTGGTGTAGCGCGCTCCTGCTGTTCTTCGGGTTACTGGGACTGATGCTGGCGGTGAGTACCATCCGCACCCGGGTCAAGGTGTTCCCCGACCGACTCGAGGCGACCGTCAACTTCCGCGGCACCAGGACCATCCGTCCTGGCGAACTCGCCCGCTTTCGAGCGTCAGGCAAAGGCAACGACGTGGTCAGCGCCGCTACCGCTCGCGGACGACGCGGATTTCGGTCGAACCGGTTCCACCGTCACTACGACGTACTGAACGACTGGCTTGATCGGAACGGCGGCGAGCCTTGGGTCGAGCACCAGGCCTTCTTCATCAAGCTCACTCACCAGACGAAGCCGCAGCCAATCCGCAACGCGCTGTCGATGCTGACCATCGTCGCGTTCCACCTTTTCACGCTTGCCATGTTCCCGGGACTGTTCGTCATGAACGCATACGACAGCGCGCACCGGGAGCGAGTCACTTGCACGGCGACGTCTGCGGAAGCTGTCACACTGTCGAGTCGGTCCGCGAAGGGCGTCGGCGCTTCTTACGCTGGTGTGGGGTTCGACGCGCCTGATTGTGGCCGTCTGACCTATTCGAAGACGATCTCGTTCGGGAACCAAGACGCTTTCGCCCGCCGCTACGACCGTGCCCCCGGGGAGTACGCATTCACCGTCGGTGGCGCGTCGTTCTGGGTCAGGGAGCATGCGCCGTGGGTGCCGCTGGCCCCGGAGGTGTACGGCGTGAGCGAGCCGGGTGAGCCTGCGGCCGGTATCGATGAATGACTCCGGGGCTGCGCGACTCGCACGGCGAAGACGCGTCCGGCGAGACAGGATCCTGGCTTCGATCGTCTTCTCCGTCTTCGTGCTCGTTCCCTTGCTGGGCTTCTTCGTCGGGCCGATCACGTTGAAGGTCTACGACGCAGGACACCGGCTGCACGTCGTCTGCACCGTCAGCTCCGCGCGCAGCAGTGCGGACTCGTCTCACTCCCTGAAGGGCATCGGCTCGTCGACGTCGCAGGTCGTGTTCGAGACGTCCGACTGCGGAACGCTCGTGCAGACCTGGGGTGTGAATCGCGACAACGAGCACGACTTGGCGCGGGGCGTCGTCGAGTGGGAGCGCTACCGGTTCGACGTCGGCGAGGGGTCATTCACGATGCGGGATTTCTTGAACAGGATCCGCCAGGCCGTGTACGTGAAGAGCTTCGAGCCAGCGCGAACACGGTAGGTCTGGCTGCCCAGCGCGGCAGCAGTCCGCCGCTCAGCGTCCGAAGACCCTGACGAACTCGCCCCACTGCGCCGGTGCCCGATGCTCGAGCCATGCGCAGAGCTCGGGGTAGGCGGCGTCGATCGACAGGACACTGATCACACCGCGTTGGCCGTGCACCTTGATGTCGAGCCCGCCGAACCGGTTGGTGGTGGGCCGGATGCCCTTGACCGCCGCGGGGTCGACGGTCCGCGCCGCACGGAACATCGGCGTCACGACCAGTCTGGAGTCGTACGCCTCGATGCGGCGACGCTTCTGCCCGACGCCGAGGTAGACGAACAGGATCCCGAACAGCACCATGCCGACGCCGGCGATGAGCATGCCGATCGCATCGGGGTCGTCGAGCAGGCTGAGCGTGGCCAGGAAGAAGAGCCCGCCGACGACGACGAAGACGATGCCGATGATGCGGAGCAGCAGGTAGCTGAACCGGCGCGCGCGGACGGTGAAGAGCACGCCGTACGCCTCGTCGCCGACGACGGAGGACGGTGGCCGCTTCCGGTCGCTCTGACGGACGAGCGCGCTGACGACGGCCGGGATGGCGACCATCGCGGCCAGGGCTATCACCACCGGCGACAGGTTGATGTTCACCGGTCCGCCCCCGTTCGTGCGTTCGTGCGCGGTCGTTCGAAGGGCATGACGCCCTGGTCCCCCTGGATCATGCGTGCAGAGTATCAGCGGGCTGTGGACAGGGACGGGTCCTCCGTAGATGCTCTATGTTGGATTTCAGCGGCGAGCTGTGGCCCGAACGGGGGTGGCTGACGGGGCCGACCCGCGCGGACCAGACGCTGTTCAGCAACTAGCATCGATGTGCTCGACGATTCTCTTGGGGGGAAGACCGTGATCAACCAGCGTGCCGGGAACACCGGAACACGAACCACCAGTCGCCGACTCGTGGGGGCGGTCGCCGTGACGGGGATCGCTGCGCTGGTACTCGCTGGCTGCACTTCCGACGACAAGCCCGTTGCTGACCCCTCGCGGGTGCTGCAGACCGTCGACACGCGCCTCGCCGCGGACGGTTCGATCACGTCGATCTCGGACACCGCGATCTCGGTCGCAGGCAAGGACTCGTCGTCTGCGACGACCGAGCACGACCCCGCGAAGGCGGCGAGTGACCTGCCACTGCGCATCACGACGCAGTACTCGACGAAGAAGAAGACCGGGACGGACCTCGCCGACCTCGACGGCTACTCGGGTCGGGTGTCGATCGACCTGACGATCGAGAACCTGACGGTCAAGTCGAAGAACCTGACCTACGACGTCGCGGGCACGTCGCGTTCGACCCCGGCACTCGTGGGCGCGCCCTTCAGCATCGCTGCGTCGACCGTGCTGACGGGGACCGCCGCGGACCGCGTCGTGACGGACTCTGCCGACTCCGGCTCCTCGACCGACGGTGTCGTGAGCACCAACGAGGACGGCGACGCGGTCGTCCAGTGGGGACGGCTGCTCGCCCCGCCGACCTCCGGTGCGAGCAGCACGCTGCACCTCGTCGCCGACGTCGAGGACTTCACAGCGCCGACCATCGACGTCGCGGCGCAGCCCGGGCTGTCGACGGACCTGTCCTCGACCGGCGTCGTGAACGCGGCGTTCGGGTCCGACAACGATTCCGAACTGGCGCTGCAGCGCCGCACGATCGACCTCATCGCGCAGGTCAACGAGGTGCTTGCCCGTGCCGGCGGCACCATCACCGAGGTCCGGTCCAACCTCGAGACGACGTCCGAGACCCTCGGCGTCAGGACGGCGGAACGCCTGAAGGAGAGCAGCTCCTCGCTGGCGAGCACGATGCAGTCGCTCTCTGGGCAGCTCGGCTCCCTGAACGGCGATCTCGGCACCACCGTCAAGGCCACGCAGTCGACGGTGTTGCAGCAGCTCCAGCAGACCACCACGAGCCTCGACAGCCTGCTCGGCGACACGTCCGCGACCGCGACCGCAACGGTGCTCGACGGCAACGGCTGCGCGGCCACACCGAAGACACCGTCCGCCGGAGGCAGCGTCTACGGCAACCTGCTCCGCGTCTCGGCGCAGCTCACCGGCTACGCCGACGCCAGCGAGGCGTGCAAGCAGCAGGTCAGCGCGCAGCTGGCGGGATCCGTCGGCCCGGCGTCGCCGGACGCGGCGACGTGCGCCCCTCAGGAGGCCCGTGGTTCGTTGACCTGCGCGCTCTGGGAATCGTCGCGTGCGGTGAGCACCTCGTTGATCGGTCTGGTCAACACCGGGCAGCAGCTCGCCGACCAGCTCGACCCCAAGCTCGCGGACTCGGCGATCGAGCAGTCGGACGCCCTGCGGGCCAAGCTCGGGGAGATCGACACCGCCGTGCAGGCGCTCGGCAGCGACGGCACCGGTGAGGTCGCGCGCACCCTGCAGGCGTTGCAGGACCTGCGTGACCAGACCGCTGACGACCTCGGCCCGGTGCGCGACGCCGTCACGACGGTGAACCGGCAGGCCATCGCAGCGCGCGCCCTCGTGGGCGGCGCCGGCGACGGTCTGTTCAGCACCTCGATGCAGGCGCAGAACCGCGAGGTCGCCGACCAGCTCTGCGCTCTCGCGGCGACCGACCAGCTCGACGCGGAGCAAGCGGATGCGCTGCGCGGGTACCTGACCACGACGCCGTGCCCCGGTGCCGAAGAAGGCACGACGCTGAAGCCCGGTGGGCGGTTCAGCACCCCGATGGACGAACGCCTCACGGACCAGGCGGAGCAGTGGGATGCGGTGGTCGCGGCGACCGATCTCCGTTCAGCGACCGGTATCGGTGCCGCGGTGACGACGCTGTCCGACGACGTCGACGCGCTCGACGACGGCATCGCCGAGGTGCGTCGAGCGGTGCGCGACGACGGTGGCTCGGTCGACGGCGCAGCCCGCCAGCTCGAGGAACTCGTCGAGCAGGCAACGAAGTCGAGCGCAGTGGTCGGCACCCAGCTGACCGCGATCAGCACGCAGCAGACCGAACTGCAGGACGCCGTCCGCAAGGCCTTCGCCGACGCGTCCACCCAGTCCGAGAAGGACGTCCAGAAGATCATCGACCAGCAGGTGCGGCAGGTCAGCGAGACGGCGAAGGGCAGTCGTGACGCCGTCATCTCGGCCTTCGACAAATCGATCGCCGGCCTCCGTTCCACCTCTGGCGAGGTCACGAAGGACTCGAAGGGCACGATCGACGAGCAGCGGGGGACGCTGGAGCGGGAAGGCTCCGAGCTGGCGTCCGCCGTCGACCGCCAGACGGCGTCGAGCCTGGAGCAGATCGC
Organism: Curtobacterium sp. Arg-1; assembly: GCF_025643395.1. Taxonomy (NCBI): domain Bacteria; kingdom Bacillati; phylum Actinomycetota; class Actinomycetes; order Micrococcales; family Microbacteriaceae; genus Curtobacterium; species Curtobacterium sp. Arg-1. The sequence continues at coordinate 3,320,615 of NZ_CP095731.1, read as the reverse complement.
CGCGAGCACGAGTGCTTCGACGCGCGACGTCCAGGGCGCGTCGACACTGCTGACGGGCGACCTCAACCGGGTGATGCTCGACCTGGGTGACCGCAAGGTCAACGGATCCGGCATCCTCGGCGCGATGGCCACGAGCGCGGCGAAGTCCGACTCTGCGGACTACCAGCTCGCCCTGGCATCGCAGAACGCCGCCGGCTACGCGAACGTCCGCGCCGAGGACGTCGCCGGGATACTCCTCCAGCAGGAGCAGTTCCGCGCCTCGATCGACGCGGCGACGACGCTGCCGGCGTTCCAGCTCAAGGTGCCGGCCAGTGCGACGTCGACCACGCTGTACACCTTCCGGATCGGGGCTGAGCGATGAGCGACCAGACGACCGACCAGACCGAGGGCACCGACGCCGGGCGTCCGCGCAACCGACGCCGACTGCTCATCGTCGGCATCGCCGTGCTCCTGGTGGCCGCGGTGGTCGCCGCCGTCCTGACGTTCCGGGCGATCGCCAGCAGCGCGCCTGCCGAAGCCGTCCCGGCCACGGTGCCCGTGGGCGTCACCGTCAGGGGCGTTCCGGAGGACACGAAGATCGGCGTCGTCGTCACCCTGGGCGACGGCGAGGGCTCCGAGTGGAACGAAGCGGCGCAGGGCGCCCTCGTCGCCGAGCGACGACTCGCGCTCGGCGGAACCGACATCACCCTCGTCACGAAGAACGACGGAGGGACGATCGCTGGGGCGAAGGCCGCTGTCGCCGACCTCGCCGAGAGCGGCGTCGCGGGCATCGTCGTCGCTTCGTCCGGAGCGCACGTGACCGGAGCGCTCACCGCTGCGGCGGCGAAGGGCGTCCCGGTCGTGCTGCCCTACGCACCCGCCGAGAAGGACTCCTGGACGACCGCCCCGGCAGCCGGCTCGGTCAGCAGTGCCATGACTGCTGCGCTCGGTGACGCCGGATCACCGCTCCTCGTCGACCTCGGCGGCGGTGCTCCTGCAGGGCTCCGGGTGGCGCACGTCATCGACGGCGACGACACCTCGGACACGGGCTCGCTCGCCGAGACGATCGCCGCACGGACCGGTGTGAGCGGTGCGGGCGAGGGTGCCGACGAAGCGCAGGACACCGACCGCAAGGTGGACCCGGACTCCGATGCGGTCGTCATCAGCGGTTCGGCGCAACGACAGGGCGCCCTGGTGGCAGCACTCCAGGCCGCCGACGTAACGGTGCCGGTCATCCTCACCCCGGACGCGACGAGCCCGGCCTTCGGCGCAGCGCTCGTCGACGGCGGTGGCAGCCTGAGCGGCACCTTCCGGACAGTCGGAGTGGCCACCGACGACGCACGGGCGCTCTCCTCCGACGCCGAGGGGCGGGCGATGTCCGCGTTCCTCGGTGGTGTCCGGGTGCTCGCGGACGATGCAGACGCCCAGAACCTGACGGGCGACCGGCCCTTCTCGGCGGTGGCGGGAGCAGCGGACTCCCGGAGCCACGACGCCGTCGTCGCGCTCATCCGCGCGGTCGGGAAGGCCCAGAGCGTGGAGCCGACCGACGTCACCGACGCCCTCGCCACGCTCGACCTCGACTCCGCGGCGGGGATCGCCGGCCCGCCGCTCGACTTCACCCGGCAGCAGGCGCTCGGCGCACGCGCGACGGTGCTGTCGGCCTCGGCGCAGCAGCTCGGTCTCCGACCCGCCAACGTCGCCGCTGGCGGCTCCGATGACGCATCCGGCGACGACGCGGCCCAGGCAACCTCGCTGGTGTGGTTCGAGGACTCCACCGCACGCTGACCCACCCACGCACGGACCCCCGAGAAGGACAACGCGAGCATGCGCCTGCTGATCGAGCTCGACGACCGTCGCGAGGCGGTCGAGGTGGACGGATGGTCCGGCGCGTCCTCCCTCGGAGAACTCATCGCCGCCGCGATCGGCGTCGAGCTCGACGCCGAGACCTCCCTCGCGGTCGACGGACACCGAACCAGCGCGGCGACTCCGCTGCGTGACCTCGTCCTGCTCGAGGGGTCCCGTGTCGGACGCACGCCGCAGGAGCGCCCGCAGTTGGTCGACGACTGGAGTGTCACACTCGCCGGGGGGCTCGACGCGGGTCTGGTCGTGCCGATCCCGCGCAGCCGGAAGCTCGTCGTGGGCCGGGCACCGCAGGCCGACGTCGTGCTGCCCACCGAGAGCGCGTCGTGGGAGCACTGCACGATCGAGCGCGAGGACGACGGGGTCCGGGTGCGCGACGCCGGTTCGACCAACGGCACCGTGATCGCGGGCGAGCGCATCGATGCCGACGGTGTGCTGCTCACCGGGACCACGAGCGTCATCGTGGGCGGCGCCGTGCTGTTGGTCCGGCCAGCGCTGGACGAGGTCCCCGTGCCGGCCGCGGGCTCGCTGGCCAACCTGACGCCCGCGGCGACCGCGCCGTTCAACCGCCCGCCCCGAGCCGGGCGGAACACCGAGACCGAGACCGTCGACCCACCCGCCAAACGCGAGGTCCCCCAGGCCTCCAAGTTCAGCTGGATCACGGTCGCAGCGCCTCTGGTCCTCGCCGGGGCGATGGTGCTCCTGCTCGGCGACGCACGGTTCGCCCTGTTCGCGCTGCTGTCTCCGGTCACCGCGATCGGCATGTGGTTCGAGCAGAAGCACCGTCGGGCGAAGAACCTGAAGGAGGAGGACACCCGCTTCGCCGAGGCAGTGGAGTCCTTCCGGGGTGAGATCGCCGAGGCCGCAGCGGTCGAGGCCGCCCGTCGGCAGGAACTCGTCCCCGACCCGGCCACCGTCGTCCGCCGGGCCGAGCTCCCCACCACCCTGCTGTGGCAGCGACGCTCCCAGGACACCGACTTCCTGAGCCTGCACGCCGGCACCGGAGACGCACCGTGGCGCCCCGAACTCGATCAGCGGGCCGCGTCGTCCAAGCTCGAGGACGAAGCGAAGGCGGCCATCGCGGACAGTCGCCTGACCGCAGCACCGGTGGTGGCCGACCTGTCCGACGCCGGCGTCGTCGGGATCGTCGGTGACCGCGAGGGAGCACTCGCGCTGGCGCGCAGCCTGCTCGCGCAGGCCACCGTGCACTGCGGTCCCGCCGACCTGACGGTGGGCATCTTCTGTGACGCTGGCCGTGCCGATGACTGGGGGTGGGCCTCCTGGCTGCCGCACGCGCGCGTGGCGGGGAGCAGCACCGGTGCCCGTTGGATGTCGGCACAGCGCGACCAGAGCGCGGCGATGCTCCGAGGGCTGCGGGAGTCGCTCGACGAGCTACCGACCCCGAACCTGCTCGTCGTGGTCGACTCCGAGGTGCTCACCGAGGGGCGCGATGCGCCCGCCCGCAACCTGCTCGGCGAAGGGCGCACCGTCCCCGGACAGTCGCTCCGTCCCGGTGAGCAGCCACGGCGGGTGAGCGGGATCGTCATCGCGACCAACGAGCAGCAGCTTCCCGCAGCCTGCACGACGATCGTCACGGTCGGTGCCGACGCCGCCGCGACGGTCTACCGGCCGGAGGACCGGACCCGCGTCGAGGACGTCGTGCTCGCCGGACTCAGCGTCGAGACAGCCGAACGGAGCGCCCGCAGCGTGGCGCACTTCGACGATCCCGAACTGCTGGTTCCGGGGGCGTCCTTGCCGTCGCTCGTCCGCCTGCCGGAGCTGCTCGCGGGGGACGACACGGTTCCGCGAACCCAGACGGCCACGAGCCCCGTCGACACGATCCGAGCGGCGTGGGGCGCCCGCACCGGCTTCTCGACCCCGATCGGGTCGTCGGAGAGCGGCGTCCTCGAGCTCGATCTGGTCCGCGACGGGCCGCACGGTCTGGTCGGTGGCACGACGGGTTCGGGCAAGAGCGAGTTCCTGCGCTCGCTCGTCGCCGGGCTCGCTGCACGCAACGATCCCACCCGCCTCAACTTCCTGCTCGTCGACTTCAAGGGCGGCGCCGCGTTCGCCGCCTGTGAGCGACTGCCGCACACCATCGGCACGATCAGCAACCTGGACGAGCAACTCGCCGACCGTGCGATCCGTGCACTCGAGGCCGAACTCGAGCGTCGTCAGCGGGTGTTCGCCGCAGCCGGCGCGGACATCGACAACCTCGACGCCTACCTGGCGACGAAGCCCGACGAACCGATGCCGCGCCTGCTCCTCGTGGTGGACGAGTTCGCGATGCTGGCGAAGGACTTCCCCGACGTCCTCACCTCGCTCGTCGCCGTCGCCGCGGTCGGTCGGACACTCGGCGTCCACATGATCCTCGCCACCCAGCGGCCTGCTGGCGTCGTGAGCGAGGACATCCTGGCGAACACCAACATGCGGGTGGCGCTGCGGGTGCAGAGCCGCGAGGACTCGACCAACGTGATCGGCGTGCCCACCGCCGCGGGTATCGGTCGCCAACAGACCGGTCGCGCGTACGTGAAGCTCGGGCAGGACGACATCACCCCGGTGCAGACCGCGCTCGTCACCGGCCGTGCTCGCGACGAGCGTGCGGAGCAACCGGTGTCCGTCCGACCGACCGACGTCTTCGGCGTGCCCGCTCCGATGCCCGCTCCGGCGCCGACGGCGGCCGACGTCACCGACCTCGACCAGCTCATCGAGGCGATCGCGCAGGCCAACGCCGCCGCCGGGCACGCCCCGCCGCGACCGATCTGGCCCGAGGCCCTCGGCGATCGCGTCGAGCTGGCCGAGCTGGCGCCCGTCGTCGGACCGCTGCGGACCGTGCCCGTCGCCCTGGCCGACGACCCGGACCACCAGCGCCAGGTCACGACCGGGTGGGACCTCGACGAGGGCAACCTCATGCTCATGGGCATCCCCGGCAGCGGGACGAGCACGGCCCTCGCCACCCTCGCCTTGCAGCTCGCCGAGGCGACGAGCCCGGACGACCTCGACCTGCTGGTGCTCGACATGGGTCCAGGCGACCTGGCGCCCCTCGCGCAGCTTCCGCACACGACCGCCTACGTCGGCTCCGGTGCCGGCGCGGGGGAGGTGCAGGCGCGGTTCCTCCGGCACCTGCGCGTCGAGCTCGAGCGACGTCGCGCCACTCCGGGTGGCCGCCGGGCAGTCGTGTTGATCGACGGCCTCGCGGCCCTGCGCGACGAGTACCAGGACTTCGAGGGGCAGCTGCTGCTCGACGCCCTGTACCGCGTCTACGCCGAGGGGCCCGCGCTCGGCATATCGTTCGCCGTCTCGACGACCCGCGCCAAGGCGGTCCCGTCCGCGATGGACGAAGTGACGACCCAGAAGTGGATGTTCCGCCTGGCCGACCCGTACGACTACGCCTCGATCGGCGTCCGCCCGAAGGACGTCCCACCGCCCGTAGCCGGTCGCTTCATCGACTCGATCCTGCGGCTGCAGTCCCACGTGGCGACGCCGGGCGTCCCGCTGGCGCAGGCCGTCGATCGCCTCGTCGAGCGCTGGCCCGGCACGGCTCCGAAGGCGAGTGCGGTCGGTCGGCTGCCCGACGCCGTCCTGGTCGACGAACTCGGTGCGGGTGCGGTGTTCGCGGGGGAACCGTGGCGGATCCCGATCGGGGTCGCCGAGGACGATCTCCGTCCCGCAGCGCTCGAGGTCTACGACGGCGAACACGTGCTCGTTGCGGGTCCAGCCCGGTCGGGCAAGTCGACCGTGCTCCTGGCGCTCGCGGCCCTCGCTCGCGCCGCGGATGGCGTGCGACCGGCGGTCTGGGCGATCTGTGATCGCCGTTCGCCGCTCGCCTCCGGGGACTTCGACCGCATCGCCGTCGGCCCCGACGAGGTCCCGGCTCTGCTGGCCGGGCTGCGGCTCGAGCGTGGACCGGTGCTGCTGTTGATCGACGACGCGGAACGCTTCGATGACGGCGACCAGGCCATCGCGACGCTGCTCGCGACCGAGCGCCCCGGGCTCTGCGTCGTCGCGGCGGGCCGCTCGGCGGACCTCCGATCGCTCTACAGCCACTGGACACGAGCGGTCCGCAAGTCGCGTTGCGGCGTCCTCCTGCAGCCGGACGTCGACTACGACGGCGAGTTGCTGGGCGTCACGCTCCCGCGCCGAGCACCGGTGGCGCTGACCGTGGGTCGCGGCTACGCGTCCTCCGGCGGCGCCGTCCGCCTCGTGCAGACCGCGTCCGCAGGCAGCTGACCGACTGACTGACGGACGGGAGGCCCGTGGCGACGCCGCCACGGGCCTCCACGCTGTCAGCTGGTCGCGCGACCGACGCGCTCAGCCCCGACAGGCCCGCTCAGTCGCGCGTCGTGATCCCGAAGGGCGAGCTCTCGAGGTTCGTGAAGTTCCCCACCGTCGCCCGGACGGTGCACGACGGGGCGACGGAGAGTGCGGTGACCACGAGCCCGTCGGACGACACGGCCAACGCGCCCGAGCAGCCGTCGGCGAACCGGACGCCGGACTCACCGCCGGCCACGTCGACGAGCATCTGCGACGGCCGCCCGCTGCTCGGACTGCGGTAGAGCGGGTTGAGCTCGTCGGCACCGTTCGGCCAGACCGGCACCAGGGTCACCGGCAGCGCCGTCTGGCTGACCGTCCGGTCGGGCGTGCGGACCTCGACGCCCTGCAGCCGCTGGACGGGGTAGGCAGTCCCGCGGACGGCGTCGTCGGTCACGGCTGTGGTGGTCGCCTCGCCGACACCCTCGAGCCAGGTCTGCAGCGCGGCACCGTCCTTGACAGAGAGTGGCACAGAGGCCTCGACCGTGACGTCTCCACCGGCGGGGACCTCGACGCCGGACAGGCTCCACGCACACGCCGTGTCCACACCGGTCAGCGACGGCTGGTTGCGCTTCGCCGTGATGCCCTCGCCGGACCAAGTGGCCGCGGGGCAGGAGTCTCCCGACCGAGCACCTGGCAGCACCTCGAGGAACGGTCCGCTGAGGGTGGCCGCCTGCGCCGCGTACGTGATGCGCAGGTCCACGGTGCCCTTCGCCGGGTCGATGGTGGCACGCCGTGTGGTCGCGAGGCCGGTGGGAAGCGGCTGGTCCTGCTGGTAGGCGTTGGCGGCCTGTGCGGTCGCGGAACCGGGCCCCGGCGTCTTCTGGAGAGCTCCGGGCAGCCACACGACGCCACCGACGATCAGTGCGGCGACGAGCACGACGCCGATGCCGCCGAACAGGAGCGCACGGTTGGTCAGCCATTCGGGGCGGGCGAACCGACGCGTCGGTTCGGGCTCGGCGGCCGGTGCGGCGGGCAGCGGCTGCCGCGCCATCGGCCGGATGACGGTCTGCGACCCGGCGGGGCCGAGCTCCGGGGCCGGCCCGACGACCGCGGTGTCGTCCCCGGTGGCGGTGGTCTGGGATCCCGTCGCGTCGTCGGGGCGGACCCCACGGACGACGGTCGCCGGACGCTCGACCTCGTCGAACGAGTCCGGGTCGCTGGAAGCGACCAGCGCGGATGCCGAGGCGAGGGACCGTGCGAGCCGACGGAGAGTCCCCGCCGCGTCGGCCGCCGACGGCCGGGCGTTCGGGTCCTTCGCCAGCAGGGCAGACACCGCCGTCCACAACGGGTCCGGCACGTCGAGTGGGGGCGGGTTCGACGTGACGTGCCGGTACGCCACTGCGAAGTCCGTGCCAGGCCCGGCGAACGGCGTGCGACCGGACAGCAGCTCGTAGAGCATGACCCCGGCGCCGTAGACGTCGGCGGCCGGACCCGAGCGGCCGTGGCTGATCGACTCGGGTGCCATGTACTGCGGTGTGCCGAGGAGCCCGGTGGTGGTGCGCTCGCGCTCGGCGACGACGGAAGCGATGCCGAAGTCGCTGACCCGGACGTCGCCGGTCGCGCCGGACTCCCACGGGGCCTGGAGCAACACGTTGTCGGGCTTGACGTCACGGTGGGTGACGTCCTGCTCGTGCGCCGCAGCGAGGGCGTCGAGGGTCTCGGCGGTGATGGTCAGGGCGTCACGCGGAGTGAGCGGCCCGTTCGCCGCGAGCAGGTCGCGGGCGGATCCGCCCGGCACCAGGTCCATGACGATCGCGAGCCGGTCACCCTCGACGACCAGGTCACGGACGCGCACGACGGACGGGTGCTGCAGGGCGAGGAGCACGGAGCGCTCCCGGACGAAGCGCTCGACGATCTGCGGGTCGGCGGCGAGTTCGGCACGCAGGAGCTTCGCTGCGAAGGCATCACCGGTCGCAGTGTGTTCGACGCGCCAGACCTCACCGGTGGCACCGGTCCCGAGCAGTTCGACCAGTCGGTAGGACGCACCGAGCGGTTCGCCCTGGCCGTACTGCCCTTGACGGTCCTGCGCCACGCGTTCCCCGATCCCCCCGATGGCCGACCCCTCGCCGACCACGCAATGTTACCGGCCGGGCTGCTCCGGCGCCGCGTACTGCACGTCGATCGCGTGCTGCGTGAACCCCGAGCGCCGGTACAGCGCGAGCGCCGGCTCGTTGTCCCCCTCGACGTACAGTGCGGCGGCGGTCAGCCCACGGCCGTGCAGCCGGGCGGTTCCCGCACGCATGAGCACACCACCGAGCCGCTGTCCCTGCAGGTCGGGCCGCACGGCGACGGCGTAGAACTCGCCGATGCCGTCCTCGACCTTGAGCCAGCACGACCCGGCGAGCTGCCCGGAGGCATCGCGGAGCAAGAGCAGGTCGTCGCCGGAGAACCAGGCGTCGGCTTCGCGGGCGTGCAGGTCGTCCAGCGTCATCCGCCCCTGCTCGGGGTGGTGCGCGAAGGCTGCGGCGTTCAGCGCGAGCCAGTCGGTCTCGTCGTCGGTGCCCGGGCGGAACGTCAACAGGCTGAACCCGTCGGGCAGCTCGACGTCGGCGGCGACGTCCACCTCGGAGTCGGCGACGGGCGCCCGGAGCTGCAGCAGCGTGCGGACCGCGCGCCAGCCGAACCGGTCGGCCAGCGCCCGCGCTGCCGGGTGGTCCCCGTGCGCCCAGGCGAGCCGGGGAGCGGCCCCGCCGCCCAGCGCGAGCGCCTGCGTCACCAGGGAGGTGCCGATGCCGCGGCCGCGGGCCTCCTGGGCGACGACCATCTCGAGCTCACCGTCACGGACCACGGCGACCCCGTCGTCGACGGACAGGACGCTCGCGCGCCCGGCGCGGACGTCCACCAGGGTCTGGTCGGAGAACGGCGGGGCCTCGCCGGGGGCGACGAAGGCGCCGAGGTCGGGCAGCACTACTGCCCCATCAGGCGCTCGGCCTCGTCGTCGTAGACGTTGAAGCGGTACCCGACGTTGCGGACGGTGCCGATGAGCGACTCGAGGTCGCCGAGCTTGGCGCGGAGCCGTCGGACGTGCACGTCGACGGTGCGGGTGCCTCCGAAGTAGTCGTAGCCCCAGACCTCGCTGAGCAGCTGCTCGCGGGTGAAGACGCGTGACGGGTGGGTGGCGAAGAACCGCAGGAGCTCGAACTCCTTGAACGTCAGGTCGAGCGGCCGACCGCGGACCTTGGCGGAGTAGCTGGCCTCGTCGATGACGACACCGGACGCCTGGATCTTCGAGCTCGTCTGGCCCTTCGCGGCACGACCGGCCGACAGGCGGATGCGGGCGTCGATCTCGGCGGGGCCGGCGCTCTCGAGCACGACGTCGTCGACGTTCCAGTCGCTGTTCACCGCGGTCAGACCGCCCTCGGTGACGACGAGCACGATCGGCGTGGTCGACCCCGACGAGGCGAGGATCTTGCACAGGGCCTTCGCGCTGACCAGGTCGGTGCGGGCGTCCACGAACATCAGGTCGCTCTGCGGGGCGTTGACCAGCTGCGCGGCCTCGGCCGGCACGTGGCGGATCCGGTGGCTCAGGAGGCCCAGGCTCGGCAGGACGTCTCCGGGCGCGGTCGAGGTGAGTACCAGGAGCTGTGCCACAGGACCTCCGGAGGTGGATGACGTCGTGGAGACATCCTAGTGATGCTCGGGAAGGACTCATCCGGCCGGACGGATTGCGCGCCGTCCCGCACAGCACCGCACCGGCGGTGCGAGCGTCCCGCACGAGCACCGCACCCGGCGGTGCGAGCATTCCGCACGTCCCCTGTCATGATGGATCGCGTGACCGAGCCCGTGCACCCCACCGACCAGCGTCGCCTGCGGCTGACGTCCGTCCTGCCGGTCTGGGTGCTGGCGGTCGTCGGGGCGGTGCTCGTCCTGACCCTGGCCGAGCGCGACTCGTTCGCCTGGCTGCTGCTCGTCTTCGTCGCCTGCGTCATGGTCAGCTTCGTGCTGCAGCTCATCACCGCCACCAAGGACGGGCTGGTCGAACGGATCAGCATCGCGTCGTCCGGGGCGTTCGTCGTGGTGCTCGTCACCGCGGTGGTGCTCCTGGCGCGTTGAGCCGAGCCGCGTAGACTCCGGACCATGGATTCGCTGCTTGCGCTCGAGCTCTTCTACGTCGGCCTCCTCGGCCTGGCGTCGCTCGCGATCGCGTTCATCTCGGTGGTCGTCGTCGTGAAGCTGTTCAAGGGTCAGCGTTGATCGAGCTGCCCGAAGGCCTCGCCCCCGAACTGGTCCCGCTGTCGTGGCTGGTCGGCGTGTGGGAGGGCACCGGTGTGGTCGAGTACCCGGTCGGTGACGACGACGAGGTCCGGAACTACGAGTTCGGCCAGCGCGTCAGCTTCAGCCACGACGGCCTGCCCTACCTGAACTACTCGTCCACCACGTGGCTGCTCGACGACGAACACACCCCGCTCGCCGCCGAGATGGGCTACTGGCGGATCGACCGTCCGACCGAGCCCGGCGACCGCGGCCCCGCGATGCTCCTGGGCGAGGGGCCCACGCCCTTTAGCACGGTCGAGAGCGTCGAGGCGCTCCGCAACACGACCGACGGCTTCGACGTCGAGGCCGCGATCATCCACCCGACGGGCGTCAACGAGCTCTACGTCGGCCGTGTGCTGAAGGGCCGGATCGACCTGTCGACCGACGCCGTGCTGCGCTCGCCGAACGCGAAGGACTACTCCGCCGCGACCCGCCTGTACGGCCTGGTCGAGGGCAAGCTCTTCTGGGCGTGGGACATCGCCGCGCTCGGCCGTGAACTCACCTCGCACGCCTCGGGGCAGCTCGCGAAGGTCGAGTGATGTCGGTGTTCGCCGCGCGGGACGGCTTCGTCGCGGCCGATTCGGTCGCCGCGCACTTCGGCAACCCGATCGGGGAGCAGCGCCTGCTGTCCCGCGGCCGCGCCGTCGTCGAGCTCGGTCTGGGTGTCGTCACGGTCTCCGGGCCGGACCGCCTGTCGTGGCTCAACTCGATCACCTCGCAGCAGCTCACCGGGTTGCCCACGGGCGTCAGCACCGAGACGCTCGTGCTCGACCAGGCCGGACGCGTCGAGCACGCGGCCCGGATCGTGGACGACGGTGCGACCGCCTGGCTGCTCTCCGAGCGCCCTGACGCTGCGCCGCTCGCCGGCTGGCTCGACTCGATGCGCTTCATGCTCCGGGTCGAGGTCGCCGACCGTTCGGCCGACTTCGTCACCCTCGGCTGGCTCGGCGAGGCCGCACCGTTCGCCTCCGTCGAACTGCCGAAACGACCCGTCGTCGAGTGGGTCGACCCGTGGGGCGTCGTCACGCCCGGCGGGTGGGGCTACGCCGCCCAGGAGGCCCACCCCGGCTCCGACTGGACCCTCCGCATCGCCGTGGTCACCCCCGGCACTGCGGCCGCGATCGCCGCGTCGGACGTCCCCGTCGCGGGGCTCCTGGCGTACGAGGCGTTGCGGATCGCCGCCTGGCGACCGGTCCTGTCCGACGTCGACGAGCGGACGATCCCGCACGAGCTCGACTGGCTGCGTTCCGCCGTGCACCTGTCGAAGGGCTGCTACCGCGGGCAGGAGACCGTCGCCAAGGTCCACAACCTCGGGCACCCGCCGCGTCGGGCCGTGCTGCTGCACCTGGACGGGTCCGACGGCGTGCTGCCGGCACCCGGCACCCCCGTGCTGCTCGACGACAAGCAGGTCGGTCGGCTGTCGGCGTCGGCGATCCACCACGAGCTCGGTCCGATCGGGCTCGCCGTGGTCAAGCGTTCCCTCGACCCCACCGCGACCCTGCGGCTCGAGGCCGACGACGTCGTGGTGACCGCGGCGCAGGAGACCATCGTCCCGCCCGAGGCCGGTGCGACGGCGAACGTCCCGCGCCTGCCCCGTCTCGGAGCCGTGAAGCGCTCCTAGCCTGCGCGTTGACGGTCGCAAGACACCGGTGTTCGCCGGTCGCACCGCGGGTCGCGGGTGTTCGGAGCGCGAACACCGGTGTTCTGCGCCGCTGCGTCAGGCGGGCTCGACGGCCGACCAGGGGACGCTGAGCTCGCCGAGCCGCCACCTGGTCACGCCGTGCAGCACCGGCCACCCGCGGCCGCGCATGCCGCGCACCGTGGCGATCCACCGCTGCCGGGGTCCGTACGTGCCGAGCGGAGCCGCGACCGCCCACGACAGGTCGAGGTCGCCGAGGAACGCGTGCACCCGTTCGCCGGGCACGTTGCGGTGGATCAGGGCCTTCGGCAGGCGCTCGGCGACGATGGAGGGGACGTCGAGCCCGGCGAGGCGGAGCGACACCGTGAAGGTCCGTGGCGCGACGTCGTCGAGCGTCACCCACGATGCGACCCGGCCGACTTCGTTGCACGTCCCCTCGACGAGCGCACCGCCGGGCTGCAGCCGGTCCTGCATGATCCGCCACGACCCGACCACCGCGGACTCGTCGTACTGCCGCAGCACGTTGAAGGCCCGGATGACGGCGGGTCGGCGCTGCCCGGGCGTCGGCGTCTCGAAGCCACCCAGGCGGAAGGTCACGCCGTCGCGGGTCCCGGCGTTCGCGAGCGCGACTCGCGAGGGCTCGATCTCGATGCCGGTCACCTCGACGTCCGGTCGGACGGCCGCCAGCCGGTCGCGGAGCTCGAGGGTGGTGGTCGGCGATGCCCCGTAGCCGACGTCGGCGACGAGCGGGTCGTCCGTCCGGCGCAGCACCGGCAGGGTCGCGATCCACCGGTCGACGCGGCGGAGCCGGTTGTACCCGGTCGTCCCGCGCGTCACGTTCCCGATGGGCATGCGTCAAGGGTACGGGGCCGGTACCGCTCGGTAGACTCGGAGGCATGACCTCCACGCTCGTCCTGCTCCGTCACGGCAACAGTGACTGGAACCAGAAGAACCTGTTCACCGGTTGGGTCGACGTCCGGCTCAGCGAGCTGGGCGAGAAGGAGGCGAAGCGCGCCGGCGACCTCATCGCCGAGTCCGGCATCGTCCCCGACGTCCTGTACACCTCGCTCCTGACCCGCGCGATCCAGACCGCGGACATCGCGCTGCTGCAGGCCGACCTGGCCTGGCTGCCGGTGAAGCGCGACTGGCGCCTCAACGAGCGCCACTACGGCGCCCTGCAGGGCAAGGACAAGGCCCAGACCCTGGCCGAGTACGGCGAGCAGCAGTTCATGGAGTGGCGCCGCTCGTTCGACGTCCCGCCGCCGCCCATCGCAGACGGAGCCGAGTGGTCGCAGTCCGGTGACCGCCGCTACGCCGAGCTCGGCGACCAGCTGCCCCGCACCGAGTCGCTCAAGCTCGTGATCGACCGCCTGCTGCCGTACTGGGAGTCCGACATCACGAAGGACCTCGCCGCCGGAAAGACCGTGCTCGTCACTGCCCACGGCAACTCGCTGCGTGCGCTCGTGAAGCACCTCGACGGCATCTCCGACGACGACATCGCCGGTCTGAACATCCCGACCGGCATCCCGCTGGTGTACGAGCTCGGCGACGACTTCACGCCGACGAAGCCCGCGTACTACCTGGACCCCGAGGCCGCCGCTGCCGGCGCCGCCGCCGTGGCCGCCCAGGGCGCCAAGAAGTAGCGCCCACGCAGAACGCCCCGTCCGGCATCCGGGCGGGGCGTTGGTGCGTGTGCCGTGCTTCCCGGAAGCGACAGTGGGCCGCCAACGTTCCGCCGACTCCTGTCGCTCTGCCAGGAGGAACGGATCGCCCCGTCGACGACGTGTCGCTCCGGCAGCACGGTCGGCTCGACGAGCCGTGGCTGGTCAGACGAAGTGCGACGCGATCTCCTGCACCAGGGCCCCGACGTCGTAGGGCTTCGTGGTGTCGACCCGGATCACCGGGACACCGGCGAGCCCGACCGGGTGCGCGTCGTCGCCGTGCTCGTCCCAGAAGGCCAGCACGTCGGCCATGTCCCCGTGCACCTCGTGCCGCACCGGCACGGTGCCCGGGTCGTACCGGTCCCGCAGCCGCTGCTCGGCGGCGGCGCGGTCCGTGTCGCACCACACCTCGACGGCGCGCGGCGACCCGGCGGAGGCGAGCCCGGCCTCCAGGCGGTCCCGGTCGCGGGACGGCAGCCAGACGGCGTCGAGGACGACCCCGTTCTCGACGGCCCGGGCCATGGACCACATCGTGTCCATGGCGATGCCGCCGAGCGGACGGGAGGCGATCATCGGGCCGACGACGTCGGCCAGGGGCTCCTTGATGCGGTCCTTCGACAGGAACGGGCAGCCGAGCACCTCGGCGAGTGCCGTGCCGATCGTGCTCTTGCCGGAACCGGGCATGCCGTTGACGATGATCGCGACCTGGGCCATGCCACGATCCTCGCAGACCGATCGGGTCGGGTCAGACCGCCGCGGTCGAGGTGGACGCGCCGGTCCAGTCGCCGGTCGCCAGGTACTCGACCTTCTTCGCGATCGAGACCGCGTGGTCGGCGAAGCGCTCGTGGTAGCGGGAGGCCAGGGTGGCGTCGACCGTGTCGATCGGGCCGCCCTTCCAGGCCTCGCCGAGCACGAAGTCGAAGACGCTGGCGTGCAGCTCGTCGACGGCGTCGTCCTCGTCGCGGATCTCGGCCGACAGTGCGATGTCCTCGGTGGCGAGCAGGCGCGTGAGCTTCTGCGCCATCGCGACGTCGTGCTTGCCCATCTCCTTGAAGGTGCTGCGGAGGCCCTTCGGCACGACCTTCTCGGGGAAGCGCTGGCGGGCGAGCTGCGCGATGTGCTCGGCCATGTCGCCCATGCGCTCGAGCGAGGAGCTGACGCGCAGGGCGGTGACGACGACGCGCAGGTCGCGGGCCACCGGCGCCTGGCGGGCCAGGATGTCGATCGCGATCTCGTCGAGGCTGTTCGCAGCGAGGTCGATCTTCTCGTCGTCGGCGATCACCTCTTCGGCGAGGGCGACGTCGGAGTCGCCGAAGGCCTGCGTGGCTCGGGTGATGGCGGACTCGACGAGCCCGGCGATCTCGGTCAGTCGCTCCTGGACGTCCTGGAGTTCCTGCTGGAAGACTTCGCGCATGGGGGAGTACCTCTCTCTGCGTACCGGACGAGTGTCGTCAGCGCAGGTGAACGAACGGTGACGCGGGGCTGAACGCTTCGCGTTCTGGCCTTCCGCGGACGGTGAACGGTACCGGAACCCCGCATGACCATCCCTACACTGGCGGCATGGACAACGCGTGGCTCGTGCCACTGTCGATGCTCCTCGGCGGGGTCTTCGGCGCGGGCGTCGTGGTGCTGATCATCACCGCCGAGCGCACGGCACGTGCTGCCGACGTGGCGGAGCGGACCCTGCCGGACGGTGTCGCAGCGGTCATCTCGACGATGCACAACCCGGCGGTCGTCATCGACCCGTCGAACACCGTCGTCGCGGCATCGCCCCAGGCACTCACCGCGGGGCTCGTCGTGCGCCGACGTCTGGTGCACCAGGAGCTGCTCGGCCTGATCGACCGGGTGCGCAAGAGCGGGGAGATGGGGGCGGAGGACCTCGAGCTGCCACGCGGCCGCCACGGGGAGCTCATCGGCTACCTCAGCTTCCGCGCGGCCCAGCTGGGCAACCGGTACGTCCTGCTCACCGCGGACGACCTGACCGAGAGCCGCCGCATCGACGAGGTCCGCCGCGACTTCGTCGCCAACATCTCGCACGAGCTGAAGACCCCGATCGGTGCCATCGGGCTGCTGTCGGAGACGCTCGTGCTCGCCGCCGACGACCCCGCGCACGTCAAGAAGTTCGCCGCGCAGCTCATCACCGAGTCCGAGCGGCTCGGGGCGCTGACGAAGGACATCATCGAGCTGTCCCGCCTGCAGTCGGTCGACGCGCTCGAGAACAGCGAGGAGACCGGCATCGACAAGATCGTGCAGGCCGCCATCGACGGCAACGAGGTCGTCGCCCGCGCCCGGTCGATCGAGATCATCCGCGCCAAGAAGTCGAAGCTGCGGGTGATGGGCGACCCGGGCCTGCTGCAGGTCGCGGTGTCGAACCTCATCGCCAACGCGGTGAAGTACTCGCCGGACGGCACCCGCGTCGGTGTGGGCGTCCGGTCGTCGAAGGGCTTCGTCGAGATCGCCGTCACCGACCAGGGTGTCGGCATCCCCGAGGCCGACCTCGACCGCGTCTTCGAACGGTTCTACCGTGTCGATCCCGCACGGTCGCGCGCCACCGGGGGCACCGGCCTCGGGCTCGCGATCGTCAAGCACGTCGTCAGCAACCACGGTGGTGACGTGCGCGTCTGGTCGCAGTCCGGCAAGGGCTCGACCTTCACCATCCGTCTGCCCGAGGCAGATCCCGAACTGACCACAGCCCTCGAAGAGCAACTGGAAGAGCAGCCATCGTGACCAAGATCCTCATCGTCGACGACGAGCCGGCCCTGAGCGAGCCCCTGGAGTTCCTGCTGCAGCGTGAGGGGTACGAGACCTCCGTCGCTGCCGACGGCGTGACAGCGCTGTCGAAGTTCGACACGGAGAACCCCGACCTGGTGCTCCTCGACCTCATGCTGCCGGGCCTGAGCGGCACCGAGGTGTGCCGGCAGATCCGGACCCGCTCGAACGCGCCGATCATCATGCTGACCGCGAAGGACTCGGAGGTGGACATCGTCGTCGGGCTCGAACTCGGCGCCGACGACTACGTCACGAAGCCGTACTCGACGCGGGAGCTCCTGGCCCGGATCCGTGCGGTGCTCCGACGGCGTACCGAGGACGACCCGGCCGACAGCGGCATCCTGCAGGTCGGCGGCATCCGGATGGACGTCGAGCGCCACACGGTGTCCGTCGACGGGTCCGAGACGCCGATGCCGCTCAAGGAGTTCGAGCTCCTCGAGCTGCTGCTCCGGAACGCCGGCCGCGTGCTGACCCGTGGGCAGCTCATCGACCGGGTGTGGGGGTCCGACTACTTCGGCGACACCAAGACCCTCGACGTGCACATCAAGCGCATCCGCTCGAAGATCGAGCGGGTGCCGTCGACCCCCGAGATCCTGGTGACGGTCCGCGGTCTCGGCTACCGCATCGAGGCCTAGGCCCCGCGACCGGTCACGACTCACCGCGCGTCGTCCTGGGAGTGGTCGCAAGTCGTCGCCTCCGGCGCCTTGCAATGACGGTTCGTGACCACTCGACGAGTGGTCTGCGACGAGTCATGACCGGGCCGCGCGCGAGGGCGCGCGCGACGGCTGGCGACGGCTGGCGACGGCTGGTGTGTGCACCGCACGGACAGGAGGCCCGGTGCCGGTCCCTGGGACCGGCACCGGGCCTCCCGGTCTGCAGTGGTCGAGCGTCGCGTCAGCGCGGACGGACTACTGGCCGTCCGTCGGCGTGGCCGTCGGGGTCGAGGTCGGCAGCGTGACCGTGTCGGTCGGCTCCGGGGTCGGGCTCGGCGCGAGGGTCTGGTACTCCTCCTGCGAGCTGGTCAGCACCGGCACGTTCGCCGAGGTGCCCTCGGCGTCGGGGTAGCTGAAGTAGACCTTGACGAGCGACCCGGGCTTCGCGTCCGCGTTGTCGAACACGATCGGCTCGGCGTCGGCGGCGGTGGTGCCCTGGGTGGTGTCGCCCTCTTGCACGCTCGACTCGGCGTCGCTGCCCGCACCCGCTGCCATGGCGAGGTCGACGTGGCTGTTCGCCGGCACGTCGACGGTCTGGGTGTCGCCGCCGATCTCGATCGAGACGGTGTAGTCGTCCTGGTCGTCGTTGTTCACGAGCGTGCCGATGAAGCGGGCGCTCTCGCCGTCGTCCGAGATCAGCAGGGCGTTCCGCACGTCGACCTTGCCGGTCGAGACGTCCACGCCGTCGGTGATCTGCTTGATGTCGACGGTGTGGGCCGGCGACATGAACTCGCACCCGGTGGCGCCGAGCGCGATGGTTGCCGCAACGGCGACGGACACGAGTACCCGAGGTCGCAAGAGATTCCTCCGTAAGTCACGATGGGGACCGGGCGGTCCCCGCGCCCATCCTAGCGATCACCGGGAGGGGTGAGCGCTGAGGGTCCCCTTACCGGAACGGCCCTTGTGGTAAACTGGAGGTCTGGGAACGGAGCCTGATACATGCAATTCGAGGTCGGCGAGACCGTCGTCTACCCCCATCACGGGGCGGCAACCATCTCTGAAGTCAAGACTCGCGTCATCAAGGGCGAGGAAAAGGTCTACCTGAAGCTGCGGGTGACGCAGGGCGACCTGACGATCGAGGTCCCGGCGGACAACGTCGACCTGGTCGGCGTCCGCGACGTGATCGGCAAGGAAGGGCTCGACAAGGTGTTCGAGGTCCTCCGGGCGCCGTTCACGGAAGAGCCCACGAACTGGTCACGCCGGTACAAGGCGAACCTCGAGAAGCTCGCTTCCGGTGACGTCATCAAGGTGTCCGAGGTCGTCCGCGACCTCTGGCGGCGCGATCAGGACCGCGGGCTCTCCGCGGGTGAGAAGCGGATGCTGGCCAAGGCCCGGCAGATCCTGATCTCCGAGCTCGCGTTGGCCGAGAAGACCGACGAGGACAAGGCATCGACCGTCCTCGACGAGGTCCTGGCCTCCTGAACGCCTGAACGCTGAACCACTGAGCGCGACAGCACGAACGACGACCGCACGGTTCCCCGACGGGGTGGACCGGGCGGTCGTCGTCGTTGCAGCGGGGTCCGGCACCCGGCTCGGCATCGGGACGGCGAAGGCGTTCGTGCCCGTGGCCGGTTCGCTGATGCTCGCGCGGGCACTCGAGCCCCTGTTCGCGTTGCCGTCGCCGACGCTCGTCGTCGTGGTCGCACCGGCGTCGCACCTGGACGAGTGCCGGCAGGTGGTCGGTTCCGTCGCGGGTGCTGCGGTCGCGTACACGGCCGTCGTGGCCGGAGGCGCGGATCGCCACGGTTCGGTCGAGGCCGGCCTGGCCGTGCTGCCGGACTCCGTCACCACGGTGCTCGTGCACGACGCGGCACGGTGCCTGACACCCGCGGCGCAGTTCGCGCGGGTGTTCGACGCCGTCGCCGCCGGGGACGGTGCGGGCGTCGTGCCGGCACTCCCCGTCACGGACACCGTGAAGCGCGTCGACGGTGACGTCGTCGTCGAGACCGTCGACCGTGCCGCACTCGTCGGGGTGCAGACGCCGCAGGGCTTCCCCCTCGCCGCACTCCGGCGGGCGTACGCGGTTTCGTCGCAGTCCGAGACGGACGATGCCGGCGTGTTCCAGGCCGTCGGGGGCACCGTCCGGTTCGTACCGGGTGACGCCGACGCCTTCAAGATCACGACGCCGTGGGACCTCGGCCGGGCCGAGTCGATCGCGCGGGCGCGGTCCGAAGCCGGTGCTGGTGCTGGTGCGGCGGGTGCCGGCCAGGCGGACGCCGTCGTGGTCCGACTCGGGCTCGGGGTGGACGTGCACGCCTTCGACGACGCCTCGCCCTGCCGCGTCGGGCTGCTCGACTTCCCCGGCGAACCCGGGCTCTCCGGCCACAGCGACGGCGACGCGGTGGCGCACGCGGTGTGCGACGCCCTGCTCTCCGCCGGGGGCCTCGGCGACATCGGCGGCCGCTTCGGCACCGCCGACCCGCAGTACGCCGGCGCCACGGGCGACGTCTTCGTCCGCGGCGCGGTCACGCTGCTCGCCGACGCGGGGCTCGTGCCGGTGTCGGTCACCGTGCAGGTCATCGGCAACCGGCCGCGCATCGGTCGTCGCCGTGACGAGATGCAGGACGCCCTGTCCGCCGTGGTCGGCGCACCCGTGGCGGTGTCCGGCACCACGACGGACGGACTCGGGTTCACCGGCCGCGGTGAGGGGCTCGCCGCGATCGCCACCGCGCTCGTGCGTCCCTCCTGAAACCGCGGCCCCGCGCCGATTAGGGTTGAGGCGTGACCGTTCGCCTCTACGACTCCCGCGCCGCAGCCGTCGTCGACCTCGTGCCCCTGGTCGACGGACACGTGAGCGTCTACGTCTGTGGGCCGACGGTGCAGTCGTCGCCGCACATCGGGCACCTGCGGTCCGCGCTGGTCTACGACATCTGGCGCCGGTGGCTCACCCACCGCGGGTACCGGGTGACCCTGGTGCGCAACGTCACCGACATCGACGACAAGGTCCTCGACCTGGCTGCCGGCACGGACGAGGCGTGGTTCGCACGCGCCTACCGGGTCGAGCTCGAGTTCACCGCCGCGTACAACGCCCTCGGCATCCTGCCCCCGACCTACGAGCCGCGGGCCACGGCGAGCGTGCCGCAGATGCACGAGATCATCCAGCGTCTCATCGACCGCGGGCACGCCTACGCCGCCGACGACGGCTCGGGCGACGTCTACTTCGACACCGGCAGCTGGGCCGACTACGGGGTGCTCACCCGGCAGCGGCGCGAGGACATGGTCGAGGCTGCCGACGCCGATCCGCGTGGCAAGCGCGACGCCCGTGACTTCGCGCTCTGGAAGGGTGCGAAGCCCGGCGAACCGTCGACCGCCAACTGGGACTCCCCGTGGGGCGCCGGCCGTCCGGGCTGGCACATCGAGTGCTCGGCGATGTCACGTCGGTACCTCGGCCCCGCGTTCGACATCCACGGCGGCGGGCTCGACCTGCGCTTCCCGCACCACGAGAACGAGCTCGCGCAGTCCACGGCCGCCGGGGACCCGTTCGCGTCGTACTGGCTGCACAACGGCCTGGTGACGGTCGAGGGGCAGAAGATGTCGAAGTCGCTCGGCAACTCGATCTTCGCCGCGGACTTCATCGGATCTGCTCGTCCCGCGGTCGTCCGGTACTTCCTCGGCGCCGCCCACTACCGCTCGTCGATCGACCACCACGAGGGCTCCCTGGCCGAGGCCGAGGCGGCGTACGACCGCATCGCCGGGTTCCTGGAGCGCGCCGAGCCCCGGCTCGAGGGCGTCCACCTCACCGATGCCCCATCCGTGCCCGAGGCCTTCGCCGCGGCCATGGACGACGACCTCTCCGTGCCCCAGGCCCTGGCCGTGCTGCACGAAACCGTGCGCACCGGCAACGCCGCCCTGGACGCCGACGATGCGGAAACGCTCGGGACCGCGTACCATCAGGTGGCTGCGATGGTGGAGGTGCTCGGCATCGACCCGCGAGCCGCCCACTGGTCGGGCGGCGGCCACGACACCTCGGCAGGCCCGCTCGCCGCCCTCGTCGAACGCCTCGTGCAGGAGCGCGCGGACGCCAGGGCAGCACGGGACTTCACCGCGGCCGACCGCGTGCGCGACGACCTCGCCGACGCGGGCATCACGATCGAGGACACGCCGTCCGGAACACGCTGGAGCATCGCCTGAACACGGCAGTGCCGAACAGGAGCTACGCATGAAGAACGTCTCGGGAAGCAAGAAGGGTCGGCCCGGCGCCGTCCGCGCCGGTCGCAAGGGCAACAAGCAAGTCGGTTCCGGCGGACAGGGCGCGCAGGCGCTCGAGGGCCGCAAGCCGACCCCGAAGGCCGAGGACCGCCCGTACCACCCCGCGGGCAAGCGCAAGGCCGCGAAGGACCGCTTCGAGGCGGCCAAGGGTCGGCACGGTTCCTCGAGCACCCCGCAGGGTCGCACCGGCCGTCCGCCGGCACGCAAGACCGACGACTCCGAGCTGGTGACCGGGCGCAACTCGGTGCTCGAGGCGCTGCGCACGAAGACCCCGTCGTCGACGCTCTACATCGCGTCGCGCATCGAGGTCGACGACCGTGTGAAGGAGATCCTCGCGCTCGCGAACCACCGTGGCGTGCCGATCATCGAGCTCATGCGTCCCGAGCTCGACCGCATCACCGGACACGACAGCGTGCACCAGGGCGTCGCCCTCAAGGTGCCGGCGTACCAGTACGCCGTGTCCGAGGACATCGTCGAGCAGGCGTTCTCGCGCGACCAGGTCCCGCTGCTCGTCGCCCTCGACGGCATCACGGACCCCCGCAACCTCGGTGCGATCATCCGCTCGACCGCGGCCTTCGGTGGACACGGCGTCATCGTGCCGCAGCGTCGCTCGGTCGGTGTGACGGCGTCGGCGTGGAAGACCTCGGCCGGTGCCGCGGCCCGCACCCCCGTCGCGATGGCCCCGAACCTGACGCAGACCCTGAAGTCGCTCAAGTCGATGGGCCTGTTCGTCCTGGGCCTCGACGGCGACGGTGACGTGGAGCTCGACGGCCTCGAGCTCGCCGACCGCCCGATCGTGATCGTCGTCGGTTCCGAGGGCAAGGGCCTGTCGCGCCTGGTCACCGAGACCTGCGATGCCATCGTGTCGATCCCGATCTCGAGCGCCACCGAGTCCCTGAACGCCGGCATCGCCGCGAGCGTCACCCTGTGGGAGGTCGCGCGGCGCCGCCGCACCGCGTAGCCCCGGCGCTTCGTCCGCAGCAACGGTCGCCTCCCCTCGTGGGAGGCGGCCGTTCCTGCGTGCGGCGCCGACCGGGGCAGGCCCGACGGGTCAGGACACGTCGGATGATGCCCGCCGTGTGGTCACGACTCGTCGCTGCGCGACGCCGCAGGCGACGGTTCGTGACCTGCCGGCGTGCACCTGGCGGGGTGTCGTGACCGCTCGACGTCCAACGGCACCACCGGCGGTGCAGGTGACGGTCTGGAGGGCCGGCACCGGTCTCCGGGACGCACGCCGGGCCTCCAGGCGGTCGCGTTCTCGAACCCCGAGCGGCCGCGACCCGTCGGCGGGTGTCGGCCGTGTGGTCATGAGTCGTCGCTGCGCGACGCCGCCAGCGACGGTCTGTGACCAGTCGGCACCCACCCGGCGGGGCGTCGTGACCGACCGGGGACCGCGTCAGACGGTGGCGCGCCAGTCGTCCACGTCGTCGGACTCATCGGCGGCATCGTCGTCGAGCACCGGGATCGGCACGGTGATCGACGAGGTCGGCGGGTTGATGAGCAGGCGCTCGTCGCGACGGTGGCGGAGCACGTCGTTGATGTACGCGGTCGTGGCCTCGGGCAGGGAGACGGAACGCTCCTCCTGCTGGGACATGAACCAGCGGTGCTCGAGCAGCTCGTGGAACACCTCGGCGGGTTCGAGCCGACCGCGCAGGTCACGGGGGATCGACCGGACGACGGGCTCGAAGACCCGTGAGACCCACTCGTGCGCCACCATCTCCTCGTCGAGTTCGTCACGGCCGTTGCGGGCACGGTACGAGTCGAGGTCGTTGAGCAGGCGCCGGGCCTGGTTCTCGCCGGCGTCGAGCCCGGTGAGCCGCAGCAGTCGGCGCTGGTGGTGCCCGGCGTCGACGACCTTCGGCTGGATCCGGACCTGCGAGCCGCCCTCGGTCGTGTGGATCGACAGTTCTTCGATGTCGAAGCCGAGCTCGTTCAGGCGCTCCACGCGGTCGTTGATGCGCCAGCGTTCCTTGATGTCGAACTGCTCGGTGCCGGTGAGCTCGGTCCAGAGCGTGCGGTACTGGGCGACGATGCGGTTCGAGACGTCCACGGGGTCGGCGTTCTCGTCGAGCCGTCCGCCGGCCTCCAGGTCGAGGAGCTCGCCGGCGATGTTCACGCGGGCGACCTCGAGGTCGTTCTCGCGCTGGCCGTTCGACAGCCCGCCGGGGTAGAGCTTGCCGGTCTCCGCGTCGACCAGGTACGCGGCGAAGGCGCCGGCGTCGCGACGGAACAGCGTGTTCGACAGGGACACGTCGCCCCAGTAGAAGCCGATGACGTGCAGGCGGACGAGCAGCAGCGCGAGGGCGTCGACCAGACGGGTGGCGGTCTCCGGGCGCAGCGTCTGCGAGTAGAGCGCACGGTAGGGCAGCGAGAACCGCAGGTGACGGGTCACGAGCACGGGGTGCAGTGGTTCACCGTCGGCATCGGCGCGGTTCGTGATGACCGCGACCGGGTCCACGCACGGCACGTCCATGCGCTGCAGGGTCCGGAGCATCTCGTACTCGGACCGGGCGACCTCTTCGCCGGTCTCCTTCACCGCGGCGACGTACCCGCTCAGGTGCACGAACCGCACGAGGTGCCGAGAGATGCCCTTCGGCAGCGCGACGATCGCGTCGTCGGGCCAGTCGGCGAGCGGCAGGTCCCACGGCAGGTCGAGCAGGCCGGGGTCGACGGTGGCGGCGGTGATGGACATCGAGTCGGGCACGGTGGTTCCTCTGGTGTCGGGGACAGCCGAGAGCCCGCGTCCGGCCTGGTGAGGCGGGCGCGGGCTCTCGGGGGAGTGCGCTGGTTACGCGCTGACGACGGCCTTGTCGTCGAGGCGGTCGCCCGACTCGGTGTCGAAGGCGTGCACGTGGCCCTGCTTCGGCGTGATGACGATCGTGTCACCGATCGACGGGTGCGCACGACCGTCGACGCGGGCGACGATGTCGGCGCGCTGGCCGTTCACGTCGGCGTGACCGTAGAGGTAGCCGTCGGCGCCGAGCTCCTCGACGACGTCGACCGTGACGGGCAGGCCCTCGCCGGACTGCGACACGACGACGTCCTCGGGGCGGATGCCGACCGTGATCTGTGCGGCACGGGCGTTCGACAGGGTGTCGCGGTCGATCGCGTGGTTGAGCGTGCCGAACTTGATGCCGCCCTCGATGACGTCGGCGGGCAGCAGGTTCATGGCCGGCGAACCGATGAAGCCGGCGACGAACACGTTGTTCGGCTTCTCGTACAGGTCGCGCGGGGTGCCGACCTGCTGCAGGATGCCGTCCTTGAGCACCGCGATGCGGTCACCCATCGTCAGTGCCTCGGTCTGGTCGTGCGTGACGTAGACCGTGGTGACGCCGAGACGACGCTGCAGCGACGCGATCTGCGTGCGGGTCTGGACGCGGAGCTTGGCGTCGAGGTTCGACAGCGGCTCGTCCATGAGGAACACCTGCGGCTGACGGACGATCGCACGGCCCATCGCGACGCGCTGACGCTGACCACCGGAGAGCGCCTTCGGCTTGCGGCCGAGGTAGTCCTCGAGGTCGAGGAGCTTGGCGGCTTCTTGCACGCGGGTGGCGCGCTCTTCCTTGCCGACGCCGGCGATCTTGAGCGCGAAGCCCATGTTCTCGGCGACGGTCATGTGCGGGTACAGCGCGTAGTTCTGGAACACCATCGCGATGTCGCGGTCCTTCGGCGGGACGTCCGTGACGTCGCGGTCGCCGATGCGGATCTGACCGGAGTTGACCTCTTCGAGGCCGGCCAGCATGCGGAGCGAGGTGGACTTGCCGCAGCCCGAGGGGCCGACGAGGACGAGGAACTCGCCGTCGGCGACGTCCAGGTCGAGGGAGTCGACCGCGGGACGGTTGCCTCCGGGGTAGAGACGGGTTGCCTTGTCATAGGTGACGGACGCCATGAGCGTTCGGTCCTTCCTTCACCGGCAGGTACGTGCCGGACGATCCGAGTGAAGCGGTGTGCCCGTACGGGCCCCGGACAGTCGTCGTCGACTGTCGAGCTTCATACAACACGAGTTCACCCGGGTGCGCCAGTGTTTTCCCCCTTGGTCGGCTGCTTCCCAGAGCGCCCCACTACAATCGCCGGGTCCGTCCGCCGAGCAGGGGAACGCCGAGCGGACACCGATCAGGAGGACGACGCACCGATGAACAACCGCCCCGAGGGTGCTGCCCGCGCCGCGCGGAACGAGCGCCGTGAAGCCGCCCGCCAGCGAGCCCAGCGTGCCCGGACCCAGCAGAAGCGACGCCAGCGCGGTGTCCGGCTCGGACTGCAGATCGGGCTCGGGGTCGTGCTCCTCGCCGCCGCGACGATCGTCACGCTCGTCCTCGTCGACTCCGTGAAGCCCGCCGGGCCCGGACCGTCGACGATGTCGCAGGGCGGCATCACGATCGGACAGGACCTGAAGCCGGTCACCGCGTCCGCATCCGGATCGGCCTCTGCCGCCCCGAGCAACGCCGAGACCGACGGTGCCGGGACCGTCCGGATCACCCTGTACGTCGACTACCTCTGCCCCGGCTGCGGCCAGTTCGAGCGGGCCAACGGTGACTACATCAAGGACCTGGTCGACTCCGGGGCGGCCACGGTCGACATCCACCCCGTCGCGATCCTGTCGAACCGCTCGCAGGGCACGAAGTACTCGCTCCGCGCCGCGAACGCCGCTGCCTGCGTCGCCGAGCACTCGCCGAACCAGTTCTACGCGGTCAACCAGGCGCTCTTCGCGAAGCAGCCGGACGAGGGCACGGCGGGCCTGACGGACGCGGAGCTCACCGACGTCGTCACGGGTGTGCAGGGACTCCAGGAGCGCAGCGCCGTCCGGAGCTGCATCACCGACCAGGACTACGCCAAGTGGGTGGACGAGCAGACGTCGAAGGTGTCCGACGGCACCATCCCCGGGTCGACGCTCAAGGAGTTCCCGGGCACGCCGCTCGTGCTCGTGAACGGCCAGCGGTACGAACTGACCTCGCCGGTCACGAACGACGACTTCCGCACCTTCGTGGTGACGGCCGCCGGGACGACCGACGCGACCCCGACGCCCACGCCGAGCGCGACCCCGACGCCCACGCCGACCAAGCGCTGACGTCCGACCAAGCGCTGACGTCCGGACGAGCGCTGACGCGCTGACCACGGACGGGAGGCCCGGTGCCAGCTGGCACCGGGCCTGACGTCCGCAACGGCGCGGCTACAGGGCCGAACCCGGGATGCTCAGGGTGTCGCAGTGCGTCGCACCCTGCTGGTAGCCCCGCAGGAACCAGCGCTGCCGCTGCTCGCTCGACCCGTGCGTGAACGAGTCCGGGTCGACGCGGCCGGTCGCACGCTCCTGGATGCTGTCGTCGCCCACCGCACTCGCCGCCGACAGGGCGTCCGTGATCTGTGTCCGGGTGATCGGCTCGAAGAAGGTCTCGCCGTCCGCGTCCTCGGTGGTCGCGGCGTCGCCGACCCAGGCTCCGGCGTAGCAGTCCGCCTGCAGCTCGACGCGGACGCTGTCCGACGACGCCCCCGTGCCGGAGCGGTCGGTGCTCGCGAAGGACCCCTGCAGCTGCTGGATGTGGTGCCCCCACTCGTGCGCGACGACGTACATCTGCGCGAGCGGACCGCCTGACGAGCCGTACTGCGACTGCAGGTCGTCGTAGAACGCGGTGTCCAGGAAGACCGCCCGGTCCGGCGGGCAGTAGAACGGGCCGGTCGCGGCGGACGCCTGCCCGCACGCGGTGTCGGTGGAGTCCTGGAACAGGAAGAACTCCGGCGAGGTGTACGAGATGCCGAGGGATCGTGCCTCGGACGTCCAGTAGGCGTCGAGGGACTCGGCTGCGCCCTCCATCCGGCACTCGACGCGCAGGTTGGCATCCCGCCCGGTCCGGCACTCGGGGGCGGCGTCGGCGGACTCGCCCCCCTGCTGGATCGTCGTCAGGCCGTTGTCGCCGCCGACGATCCCGCTCAGGTCGACCCCCGTGAACTGCAGGATCAGGAACACCACGACGGCGCCGACACCCACGGCACCACCGCCGATCGCCGTGGTGCGACCCCGCCGCTTGACCTTGCCGCCCCGGAGCCGAGCATCGTCGTTGAACGTCATGGCCCCGAACCTACCGATCAGCGGCCCCGCGTACCGTCGGCGGCGTCGGCCACCCCGACACCTGACGTACACCTGTCGTACAACCGGAAGGAACCGCACGATGGCCACTCCCATCAGCACCGTGATGAGCCCCGCTCGCTACGTCCAGGGCAAGGACGCGATCACCCGCGTCGGCGAGTTCATCGCCCCGATCGGCAAGCGGCCCCTGATCGTCGCCGACGACGTGGTCTGGGGCATCGTCGAGACCGCCGTCACCGAGAGCTTCCGGTCCGCCGACCTGGCCGTCGAGCGTGTCGGGTTCGGCCGCTTCGCCACCCCCGAAGCCGTCGACGAGCTCGTCGAGCAGATCGCCGCGAAGGACGCCGACGTCATCGTGGGACTCGGCGGCGGCTCCGCCATCGACGCCGCGAAGGCCGCCGGACACCTGGCCGGCATCCGGTGGGCGAGCGTCCCGACGGCCGCGTCCACCGACGCCCCCACCTCGGCGCTCGCCGTCATCTACACCGCCGAGGGCGAGTTCATCGAGTACCGCTTCTTCCCGCACAACCCGGACCTCGTGCTCATCGACACCAGGCTCGTCGCCAACGCCCCGGTGCAGTTCCTGGTCGCGGGCATCGGCGACGCGCTGGCGACCTGGGTCGAGGCCCGTGCCGCGAAGCGTGCCAACGCCGACACCATGGCCGGCGGCCTGCAGACCCAGACCGGCGTCGCGCTGGCCGAACTGTCGTGGAGGCTCCTGCACGAGAACGCCCTGCAGGCCATCGAGGCCGTCACGGCCAAGGTCGTCACCCCCGCGCTCGAGAAGGTCGTCGAGGCGAACACGCTGCTGTCCGGCCTGGGGTTCGAGTCGGGCGGGCTCGCCGCCGCCCACGCGATCCACAACGGGCTGACCGCCGCTCCGCAGGCCCACGGCCTGGCGCACGGGCAGAAGGTCAACATCGGCACGATCGCGCAGCTCGTGCTCGAGGGGGCCCCGGCGGAGGAGATCGAGGACTTCGTCGTCTTCACCACGAAGGTCGGCCTGCCGAACACCCTGACCGAGATCGGCCTGACGGTGGACGACCGCGACGTGCTGCACGCCGTGGCCGAGGCCGCGACGGCGGAGGGCGAGACCATCCACAACATGCCGTTCCCCGTCACGCCGGAGCTCGTGGTCGACGCCCTGGTCGCGATCGAGGGCATCGCGCGCAGCATCCGCGCCGAGCACGGTCTGCCGGAGCCCGTGCTGTACGAGCACCACTGACCCCGGCGCGGGATCAGGTGCGGATCAGCGGTTCCATCGTCGCCAGGTCCGCACCGATCCCGACGTCGACGAGTTCGATCCGACCCGCGAGGGTGGCGGCGGGTCCGGTCAGCAGTCCGGCCTTCACGCCGCCGAACGTGACGGTGACGTCGGCGTGCAGGACGTGGTCGTCCGCGACGCCGCCGGTGTCCACGTCGACGCCGCTCGGCACGTCGACCGCGACGACGAACGGCGCGCGCTGGTCGCGGGCGAGCTCGCGGATCGCGTCCACGACCTCGCGGGCGGGGGACCGCAGTGCGGTCGCGCCGTGCACCCCGATGCCGAGGATGCCGTCGAGCACCAGGTCGGCCTCGAGTGCCGCCTCGGTCGCGACGGCGGCCAGGCGCTCGCCGTCGCTCCGGCCGGCTGCCCGCAGGATGTCGGCCGCTCCGCCCGCGTTCGGTCCCGAGGTGCCGGACGCGCCGTCGAGCAGACGGGCGCCGGCGTCCAGCGCCGCTGCCAGGCCGGCCGCGTGGACACGGGAGCCGACGCGCAGGACCGCCACGTGCCTCCCGGCCGCTGCCAGGCGAGCACCCGCGAACAGGGCGTCCCCGCCGTTGTCGCCGCTGCCCGCCAGCACGAGGACCGATCCCGGCCCGTCGACCGGCCGCACGGCCGGGTCGTCCAGCAGGTCGCCGACGATGCGCGCGAGCCCTGCGGCGGCTCGCTGCATGAGCGGTTCCCCCGCGTCGAGGTGGGGGCGTTCCGCCGCCCGGATCTGATCGCCGCCGTAGCCGTCCATGGCGACCACACTGCCCCGATACGCTGGAGAGGACATGTCACTCGTCCCCGAAGCGCCCCGCCCCCGGTTCGTGATGTCGCCCGACGGGCTGCGACTCGCGACCTACGACTTCGGCGACCCCGACGCCCCGGCCGTCATCGCGGTGCACGGGTTCGCCTCCGGCGCGGTGCTCAACTGGCACGCATCGGGCTGGACGCGACACCTGGTCCGTGCCGGCTACCGCGTGCTGGCGCTCGACCAGCGGGGGCACGGCGCGAGCGCGAAGCCGCACGACCCGGGTGCCTACTCGATGGACCTGCTCGTCGCCGACGTCACCACGGTCATCGACACGTACCTGCTCGACGACGTCGCGTACCTCGGCTACTCGCTCGGCGCCCGCGTCGGCTGGCACACCGCCGAACGCCTGCCCGGCCGGATCTCGCGAGCGGTCTTCGGCGGGATCCCGGACGCCGACCCGATGCGTCGCGTCCGCGTCGACCAGGCGAAGGCCTACATCGCCGACGGCACCCCGATCGAGGACCGCGTGACGAACGGCTACCTGACGATGGCGGGCAACGTCGAGGGCAACGACCTCGGCGCGCTCGTGGCCATGGTCGAGGGGATGCGGAACAGCATCGAGCCGACCCCGCAGAACGCCCCGGCGCAGCCGCTCCTGATCGCGGCCGGCAGCGAGGACGGCATCCGCGACAGTGCGGTCCGGCTCGCCGAGGCCGCACCGGACGCCACCTTCTTCGAGATCCCGGGGCGCAACCACTTCAACGCACCGACCTCGCGGCCGTTCCGCGAAGCGGCGCTGCGGTTCCTGTCCGCCCCGCGCTGAGGGGTACTCGTGGGTCCCCTCGGTCGGACCCCACCGGGCGTACCGTCCCCGCCATGGACTACAGACTCCTCGGCAACAGCGGGACATCGGTGTCGACGCTGACCCTCGGCACCATGACGTTCGGCAGCGAAGCCGACGAACCCACCTCACACGCCATCCTCGACGCCTTCGTGGCCGCCGGTGGCACGCTCGTCGACACGGCGGACGTCTACTCCGGCAACGAGTCCGAGCGGATCATCGGCCGCTGGCTCGCAGCACACCCCACCGAGGCGGCGCAGGTCGTCCTCGCCACCAAGGGCCGGTTCCCGCAGGGCGACGGTCCGAACGACCTCGGGCTGTCCCGACGACACCTGCGCGTGGCCCTCGACGCCTCGCTCGAACGGCTCGGCGTCGACCACATCGACCTGTACCAGATGCACGCCTGGGACGCCCTGACCCCCATCGACGAGACCCTGCGGTTCCTCGACGACGCCGTGTCCGCCGGCAAGATCGGCTCGTACGGGTTCTCGAACTACCTCGGCTACCAGGTCACCAAGGCCGTCTACGAGGCGAAGGCGCACGGCTGGGCACCGCCGGTCACCCTGCAGCCGCAGTACAACCTGCTCGTCCGCGACATCGAGCACGAGGTCGTGCCCGCCTGCCTCGACGCCGGCATCGGCCTGCTGCCCTGGTCGCCCCTGGCCGGCGGCTGGCTGTCGGGCAAGTACCAGCGTGACGAGGCCCCGTCCGGCGCCACCCGCCTGGGCGAGAACCCGGAGCGCGGCATGGAGGCGTGGGAGGCCCGCAACGGCGACGAGCGCACATGGGAGGTGCTCGACGCCGTCTCCGAGGTGGCCGACGCCCACGACGCGTCGAAGTCGCAGGTCGCACTCGCCTGGCTGCTGGCCCGGCCCGCGGTCACGAGCGTGATCCTCGGTGTCCGCACCCTGTCGCAGCTCGAGGACAACCTCGGTGCCGCCGACCTGGTGCTCACCGACGACGAGCTCGCCCGGCTGACCGACGCCAGCGCTCCCCGCATCGACGACTACCCCTACGGCACGGCCGGCGTCGCGCAGCGGGAACGGAAGATCACCGGCGGGCGCTGAGCGGACAGGACCCGTGCGCGTTCGTGCACATCGTGCGGATTTCCGCGGATGTGGGGTCAGGGTGTGGACGCGCGGGTCGGTGAGGTGTCATCCTCGTCGCACGACCGGCTGGTTACCGCGTCCAGCGCCCGGAACGCCCCCTGATCCGCGTTCCGTGTGCCGATGCCCCGGGCGAGACTTCGCCCGGGGCATCGCTTCGTCTGGGGCCGGCAGCGGGACTTGAACCCGCAACCCCCGTATTACAAGTACGGTGCGCTACCAATTGCGCCATGCCGGCTGACGCCGCTCATCCTACCGGTGAGGGCGTCCGGGGCTCACTCGCCCGACTTCTCCGAGAAGTTCAGCGAGATCGAGTTCATGCAGTACCGGTCACCGGTGGGGGTGCCGAACCCGTCGGGGAACACGTGGCCCAGGTGCGAACCGCAGCTCGCGCACCGGACCTCGGTCCGGGCCATGCCGAGCGAGTTGTCCTCGATGAGCTGCACGGCGTCGGGGTTCACCGACTCGTAGAACGACGGCCAGCCGCAGCCGGAGTCGAACTTCGTGCCGCTCTTGAACAGCTCCGCGTTGCAGGCCGCACAGGTGTAGACGCCGGCGCGCTCCTCGTCGAGGAGTTCACCGGTCCACGGTCGTTCGGTCCCCGCCTGGCGGAGGACGGCGTACTGGTCCGGGGAGAGCTCCTCGCGCCACTGGGCGTCGGACTTGTCGACGTTGTATGCCATTGGTTCCTCCTGCTTCCGGTCGGGCTCTTCCGGGCACTCCCGACCACTTCAGTAAACTCGCCACGATGTCCGAGCATTCCGTGCACCACGCCCGCTGGACCCGTCTGACGACGGACGCACTGTACGGCATCGTCGTGCTGCGCAACCGCGTGTTCGCGCTCGAGCAGCGGGTCACCGCCGAGGACTTCGACGGCCGTGACCGCGAGCCCGACACCGAGCACTGGTGGTTCGGTACGGACACCGCTGCGGTTGGGTACCTGCGGCTCATCCGCCCGGCGGCGGACGAGGTCCACCCGGACGGCGCCGAGTCGCCGGCGTGGGTCATCGGGCGGGTCGCGACCGACCCGGAGCACCGCGGGCAGGGGATCGCCGGCCGGCTCGTCGCCGCCGTCCTCGACGAACACGGACACGACCCGTTCGTCCTGCACGCCCAGGAGTACGTCGCGGCCCTGTACGAGCGGTACGGCTTCGTGCGGTTCGGGGAGCCGTACGTGGAGGCCGGCATCCGCCACGTCGGCATGCACCGGCCTGGGCGCTGATGGGCACCCGGGCCCGGTACGCCGCCTTCGCCGACCGCATCGAGGCGGTCTCACCGTCGTACGCCGCCTGGGCACGGTCGCTCGACGACGCCCTCGTCGCGCTCCTCGCCGAGGTCCCCGAGCAGCAGCGGCAGCCGGAACTGTTCTTCGCGGTCGCGCGGCGGCTGGGCGCGGACCCGTCGGACCCGGGTGCGCTCGGCGCGCTCGGCCTGGAGGCCCGCCCCGCGCTGGTCACGGCCCTCGCGTCCGCCACGGTGCAGGCCAACGACCCGCGGCGGCTCGCCCCGGTCGTCCCGCTCTTCGCGGCGCTCGCCGAACGCTCCGCTCGGCCGCTCGGCCTGGTCGATGCCGGGGCTGCCGCCGGGCTGTGCTCGATCCCGGACCGGGTGACGCTCGACCACCGGACGTCGGAGTCCCGGGTGCCGGCGGAACGCGCCCCGGTGCCGTCGTCGCGCCCCGACTCCTCGGGGCGCGACGACCACGGCGGGGCGCGCACCGAGCTCGTCCGGATGCACACGGCGGTCTACGAACCCGCGGTCCGTCTCGTCGCGGACGTCTCAGGGGTCCTTCCAGCTCCGGCGAGCAGGCCGATCCGGATCGGCGCACGGATCGCCCTCGACCCGAACCCGATCGACCTCGCCGCACCGGGCGCGTTCAACCGGTTGGTCGAGGCCGTCCCGCCCGAGGCGACGGACCGGATCGCCCTGATGCGCGAGGCGGCGCGCGCGACGCTCGCCGTGCCTCCCGTGCGGATCCGGGGCACGCTGCCGGGTGACCTCGACCGTGCACTGGACGCCCTGCCGGACGACGTCGAACCGGTCGTCCTGACCACCGGGACCCTTGTCTACGTGCCGGGCGCGGACCGGCAACGGTTCGTGGACCGGATCCGTGAGCGGGGGGTGCACTGGATCGCCCTCGAGCGCACCGGGATCCTGCGCGATGTGGCCGCGACGCTCCCCGATGACGTCGACGCCGCTGACCCGGACGCGTTCGCGACGGCCGCGATCGACGGGGTCGCGGTCGCCGCCTCCGACCCGTTCGGTACCCGCGTGCGCTGGTTCCGTGCGCCGAACCTGTGACCAGTGTTCGCGACAGTCCAGCCCCGTGCCAGGGTCCGGATCGACTCCACCCCTACGATGTGCGAGACCCGTTACCCGACCGTGATCGGAACCGCCGTGACCAGCCCCACCGACGAACGCAGCACTGAGCAGCTCAGCGAGCTCGCCCAGCGCGTGCTGTCGTTCGAGCAGGACCGGGCACGGCACGACCGCACGAAGGAAGCGGAGATCCGGGTCGAGTTCGAGATGTCGGCGGCGCGCTACTACCAGGTGCTGAACCGCGTGATCGACTCGCCCGCGGCACTCGCGTACGACCCGCAGCTCGTCAGCCGGCTGCAGCGGCTCCGGCACGCGCGCACCAGCGCCCGGGCCACGCGCAGCTTCGTCGCGCCAGGCGTGGCTCCCGAAGGACGTGAAGAGGAACGATGAGCACGAGATTCCCCCGAGACCGGTTCGACGACGTCGCCGACGGCCCGCGGGTCGGTGCGCACCGCGGTGCCCAGCGTCGCGGCCGTGGCTGGATCGCCTTCGCCTGGGCGGCACTCGCCACCGGGGTGCTCGTCGGCATCGGCGTGCTCGTGCTCGCGCTGCTGAACGGCAGCTACTCCTTCAACAGCTCGGACTCTCCGTCGGCGTCCACGTCGGCGTCCGCCACCGCGAAGCCCTCGGCGACGTCGAAGCCGTCCGCGTCCTCGTCGGCCGGATCGGGCTCCGCGGGGTCCGGCGCGGGCAGTGCTGCGGCCGCGACGCCGGCGCAGCAGGGCACCACCACCGTCGTGGTCCTGAACGGCACGACCACCACGGGCCTGGCCAGCCGGGCGAGTGCGGCGCTGACCGGTGCCGGCTGGCAGGTCTCCTCGACCGGTGACGCCGGCACGACGGGTTCGACGTCGACGATCGTCTATTATCAGCAGGCGTCGCAGGCGGCGGTCGCGCAGGGCATCGCGAAGCAGCTCGGGGTCACCGCGGTGCAGCAGTCGGCGGCGTTCCCGAACGCGGACGTGAGTGTCGTCCTCGGCGCGGACTACACCGGTTGATCCCGGCACCACCGCGTTTTTCGCGCATTGTGTGACGGGTGTGTTTCGGGCACGTTGAATTCTGACGGAATCGACGTGAAACAACGTCACACCTCTTGCCTGATCCGGCGCGTTCGGTCAGAGTCCCATGCAGACGACGATCACGTCGTTCCGCACTGCAGTACCAGGGAGCAAGAGATCATGGCCAACGGAACCGTGAAGTGGTTCAACGCTGAAAAGGGCTTCGGCTTCATCACCGTGGATGGAGGGGGCCAGGACGTGTTCGTGCACTACTCGGCCATCGACATGTCGGGTTACAAGGTCCTCGAGGAGGGCCAGGCCGTCGTGTTCGACGTCGGGACCGGGTCGAAGGGCCCGCAGGCAGAGTCCGTCCGCCCCGCCTGAGCACCACCACTTCCAGAACGCGCCGTCCCGTCAGGGGCGGCGCGTTCGTCGTGTGGGGGGGGGGTGAGGACGGGTGCGGGGAGCGCGACCGCGGCGGTGGTGCGGGGTCCGCCGGACGTGGCGTGTCCTGGGAAGTCGTCACGAGCCTCCCGACTGTGTTGCACTCGCACCCGTCGAGTGCCAGAATCGGCGTTGGCACTCGCTCACGCTGAGTGCCAGCACGACCCCCAAGACGACGTCCGGGAGGGACGAAAAACCACATGGCTAAGATCATTGCTTTCGACGAGGAGGCCCGCCGTGGCCTCGAGCGCGGCCTGAACCAGCTGGCCGACGCCGTGAAGGTGACGCTCGGCCCGCGCGGCCGCAACGTCGTCCTCGAGAAGAAGTGGGGCGCCCCCACGATCACGAACGACGGTGTCTCCATCGCCAAGGAGATCGAACTCGACGACCCGTACGAGAAGATCGGTGCGGAGCTCGTCAAGGAGGTCGCCAAGAAGACCGACGACGTCGCCGGTGACGGAACGACCACCGCGACCGTCCTCGCCCAGGCCCTCGTCCGCGAAGGCCTGCGCAACGTCGCCGCCGGTGCCGACCCCGTGTCGCTCAAGCGCGGCATCGAGAAGGCCGTCGCCGCCGTCTCCGACCAGCTCCTCGCCAACGCGAAGGACATCGAGACCAAGGACCAGATCGCCGCGACCGCATCGATCTCGGCCGCTGACCCGACGATCGGCGCGCTCATCGCCGAGGCCATCGACAAGGTCGGCAAGGAAGGCGTCGTCACCGTCGAGGAGTCGAACACCTTCGGCACCGAGCTCGAGCTCACCGAGGGCATGCGCTTCGACAAGGGTTACCTGTCGCAGTACTTCGTCACCGACCCCGAGCGTCAGGAAGCCGTCTTCGAGGACGCCTACATCCTGATCGTCAACTCGAAGATCTCGAACATCAAGGACCTCCTGCCGGTCGTCGACAAGGTGATCCAGGCGGGCAAGCAGCTCCTGATCATCGCCGAGGACGTCGACGGCGAGGCCCTGGCCACGCTCGTCGTGAACAAGATCCGCGGCATCTTCAAGTCCGTCGCCGTCAAGGCTCCGGGCTTCGGCGACCGCCGCAAGGCCATGCTGCAGGACATCGCGATCCTGACCGGTGGCCAGGTCATCTCGGAAGAGGTCGGCCTCAAGCTCGAGAACGCGACGCTCGACCTGCTCGGTCGTGCCCGCAAGGTCGTCATCACCAAGGACGAGACCACGATCGTCGAGGGTGCCGGCGACGCCGAGCAGATCGCCGGCCGTGTCCGCCAGATCCGTGCCGAGATCGAGGCGACCGACTCCGACTACGACCGCGAGAAGCTCCAGGAGCGCCTCGCGAAGCTCGCCGGTGGCGTCGCCGTCATCAAGGCGGGTGCCGCGACCGAGGTCGAGCTCAAGGAGCGCAAGCACCGCATCGAGGACGCCGTCCGCAACGCGAAGGCTGCCGTCGAAGAGGGCATCGTCGCCGGTGGTGGCGTCGCCCTCATCCAGGCCGGTGCCGTCGCACTCGAGGCCCTCCAGCTCGAGGGTGACGAGGCGACCGGTGCGAACATCGTCCGCGTGGCCATCGACGCGCCGCTCAAGCAGATCGCGCTGAACGCCGGTCTCGAGCCGGGCGTCGTCGCCGCCAAGGTCCGCGAGCTCGAGTCGGGTTGGGGCCTCAACGCCGCGACCGGCGAGTACGTCGACCTGATCGCCGCCGGCATCATCGACCCCGCCAAGGTCACGCGTTCGGCGCTGCAGAACGCTGCGTCGATCGCCGGTCTGTTCCTGACCACCGAGGTCGTCGTCGCCGAGAAGCCCGAGCGCACCCCCGCTGCTCCGGCTGGCGACCCGACGGGTGGCATGGACTTCTAAGTCCGCCTGACAGAAGGGCCCCGCACGCTGCGCGTGTGGGGCCCTTCTGTGTGTGCGGGTGGGTGGGGGTGCGAGTGGGTCTGTTGGTCACGACACCCCGCTCAGGCTCGCGGCGCGGTCATGAACCGTCGGTTTGGCCGCTTCCCGTCGACACTTCGTGACCGTCCGGCGGCGCAGGAGCGGGGAGTCATGACCGGCTCGTGGATGCGGCTTGCTCGTGTCGCGCCTCACCACTCCCGCACAGGAGGCCCGACTCACCTCGTTCTCCACAGGTTCCGAGCGCAGGTGGTCGGCTCGCGTGCCCTGCAGCGACCATGACGGCATGCCAGCTGCCCGTCGCCTCCCCGCTCCGTTCGACCGATCCACCTTCCGCGTGGCCGATGCCGTGGGTGGTGGCATTCATCCGGAACGACTCCGACGTGCCGACCTGGCAGCCCCGGTCCACGGTGTCCGCGCTCCGATCGACTCGGTGGACTTCATCGACGCCGTCGCCCTGGTCATGCGTCCCGACCAGTTCTTCAGTCACACGACCGCCGCTGCGATCTGGGGTGCGCCACTGCCGCAGTCGGTGCAATCGCTCCGGACCGTGCACGTCTCCACTGTGGGAGACGGGGTCCGGATGCGTCGGCCGGACGTGATCGCGCACCGCATCCGTCGGCCGACCGTCGTCGAACACCGCGAGCGCCGGGTCAGTTCGCCCGCGCAGATGTGGTTCGAGTGCGCCGGTGTCGTGGACCGTGACGGCCTGGTCGCGATCGGGGACCACCTCGTCGGAGTGTCGGGTCTCGCGACTGCGGACGACCTCCGTGCTGCGATCCGTCCCGGCACACGCTTCGCGCTCGCTGCTCGGCGCGCGCTGGAACTCGTCCGGGCCGGGGCGGAGTCGCCGCAGGAGACCTGGCTCCGTCTGGCAGTGGTCGAAGCGGGGTTCCCCGAGCCGGAGCTGAACGTCGACGTGCACGACGGTGCGGGACGGTTCCTCGGCCGCGTCGACATGGCGTGGCCGGAGTTCGGCATCGCGTTGGAGTACGACGGCGATCACCACCGCGAGCGTGACACCTTCCGACACGATCAACGACGGGACAACGGGTTCGTGGTGAACGACTGGCTCGTGATCCATGCAACGGCGTCGGACGCCCACCGGCCCGCAGTGTTGTTCGAGCGGCTCCGGCAGGCGTTCGAGGTCCGTGCGGTCGGAAACCGTCGGCGCTCGGCGTGAGAGCGGCATGTGCCACGCGGACGAGTACTTCGTCGGGCGGTCACGACATGTCGTCGGCTGTGCGCCGGTCGGTCACGAACTGTCGGTCAGCGAGTGCGCAGACGACAGATCGTGACCACTCGGCGGCCGTGAACGGGGTGTTGTGACCAGCCGGGACGCCGCGGGACGCACGGCCCTCGCCGGTCAGGCGGTCAGGCGGCGAAGTCGCGGGGGAGCAGGGGGAGCCAGACGCGGAAGGTCGCGCCGCCGCCCTCGGTGTCGAAGACCTCGACCGAGCCGTGGTGCGCCGCGACGATCCCGGACACGATGGCGAGTCCGAGACCCGAGCCACCGGTGTCGCGTGCGCGCGAGGTGTCGGCACGCCAGAAGCGCTGGAAGATCTTCTCGCGCAGCTGCGGCGGGATCCCCTCACCGTGGTCGATCACGTCGAGGTGCGCCATGCCGCGCTCGTCGTCCACGCCGATGCCGATCTCGATCGGGTCGTCGTGCGCCGTGAACCGCATGGCGTTGCCCATCAGGTTCGTGACGATCTGGCGGATCTTGTTCTCCTCTGCCAGGACGATCGGCGGGCGCTTCGGCAGCACGACCGTGGGCAGCGGCGTGGTCTCGTCGGTCGGTGTGGCGCCGGCGTCGATGTTCATCGCGCGCGTGCGGCGGGCTCGGAGGCGCGCGATGGTCTGGCGCGAGAACGCGATCGGGCCCGTGGTGTTCGCCGAGGTCGGCGACACGGGCGGTGCCTCGCCGGTGTCCGGAGAGACGACGGACGACGGGGACGACGACGGACGGACGGCCTGCGGCACGCTCTCGCCGGTCAGGGAGTCCTCGACGAGGACCTGGATCTCGCGGTCGGGGTTGGAGGCCATGGTGTCGAGCGCCGAGTCGCGGGCGATGGCGACGAGGTCGACGGGGCCGAGCTCGAGCGGCTTGGACTCGTCGATGCGGGCGAGCTGCAGCAGGTCCTGCACGAGCAGGCCCATCCGCTGCGCTTCCTTCTCGATGCGCTCCATCGCCTGGGCGACGTCTTCTTCCTTGCGGAGGGCACCCATCCGGTACAGCTCGGCGTACCCGCGCAGGGACACCAGCGGGGTGCGGAGCTCGTGGGAGGCGTCCCCGACGAACCGGCGCATCTGGTCGATGGTGCGCTCACGGTCCTCGAACGCGGAGTCGATCCGCTCGAGCATCACGTTGAGGGAGCGGTTGAGCCGGCCGACCTCGGTGTTCGGGGTGTCGGCTTCGAGGCGCTGGTTGAAGTCACCCGCGGCGAACCGGGCCGCGGTGTCCTCGACGTCGCGCAGCGGGTCGAAGGTCGCGGTGACGAGCAGCCGGGTGAGCATGGCGCCGAGCAGGATGACCGAGGCGCCGAACCCGAGGAAGATCGCGGTGAACTTGCCGATCGTCTCGTCGGTGCCGGCACTGGAGACCGCGATGAGCACGTAGCCGGTCTCGGTGGTGCCGTCGGACTGGTTCTGCAGCGACGCCGGGATGATCTGGGCACGCCACTCGTGGTCGTGCTGGCTGTCGTAGAGCGAGATGCGCTGGTTCGACTGCGCGGCCTGCACCAGGGTGGCTTCGCGGACGTCGGGCCGACTCGACGCCTTCGTCTGGCAGATCCGGTCGCCGTCGGCGTCGTACGCGGCGACGTAGGCGCTCTGCGACACCACGACGGACAGCTTGCAGTACTGCTCGCCGTCACTGATGTTCTGGCCCTCGAGCTGCTCGGTCGTCTGCTTGACCGTGTTGTCGAGCTGCTGCATGAGGTAGGTGGACAGCACCGTCATCGTGCCGAGTCCGGCGACGAGCAGTCCGAGCGCGACGAGGAGCACCGTGATCCCGGTGATCTTGGTGCGCAGGGAGATCCCGTCCCACCAGTGGTTCATTCGCGTGTGCATGCTGCCTCAACGATAGACAGCGGCCGCCCGGTGAAACCGGACGGCCGCCGTGAAGTCGAGCCCCGAGGGGCCCTGGCCCCTAGGAAGCCTTGGACGCCTTCAGCATGTAGCCGAAGCCGCGCTTGGTCTGGATGATCGGCTCGGCGGAGTACTGGTCGAGCTTGCGGCGCAGGTACGAGATGTAGCTCTCGACGATGCCCGCGTCGCCGTTGAAGTCGTACTCCCACACGTGGTCGAGGATCTGCGCCTTCGACAGCACGCGGTTCGGGTTGAGCATGAGGTAGCGGAGCAGCTTGAACTCGGTGGGGGAGAGCTCGATCTGCGCGTCACCGATCGTGACCTCGTGCGTGTCCTGGTCCATCGTGAGCTCACCGGCGCGGATGATCGCGTCTTCCTCGTCGTTCATGGTGCGACGGAGGATGGCCTTGATGCGGGCGACGATCTCGTCGAGCGAGAACGGCTTGGTGACGTAGTCGTCACCACCGACGGTGAGGCCGGTGATCTTGTCCTCGGTGTCGTCCTTCGCCGTCAGGAACAGGATCGGCGAGGTGTAGCCCGAGGAACGCAGGCGCTTGGTCACACCGAAGCCGTTCATGTCGGGCAGCATCACGTCGAGGATGATGAGGTCCGGCTCTTCTTCCAGCACGGCGGAGATCGCCTGTGCTCCGTTGCCCACCGCACGCACGGCGAAGCCGGCGAAGCGCAACGAGGTCGTCAGGAGGTCACGGATGTTCGGCTCGTCGTCGACGATCAGGATCTTGGGGCCATCGCTCATGGTCTTATCTTCTGACTGTTCCCTCGGGGTTTCCTGAGAGCGGTTCGTACGTCAGCCCACGGGCGTCTGGACCTGGTCGGCGTCGAGGATCGTGTAGGAGTACCCCTGCTCCGCCAGGAACCGCTGCCGGTTCTGCGCGAAGTCCTGGTCGACGGTGTCGCGGGCCACGAGCGTGTAGAACGACGCGGGCAGGCCGTCCTTGTTCGGTCGGAGGAGTCGGCCGAGCCGCTGCGCCTCTTCCTGCCGGGACCCGAACGAGCCGGACACCTGGATCGCGACGGTCGCGTCGGGCAGGTCGATCGAGAAGTTCGCGACCTTGGACACGACGAGCACATCGACCTCGCCGGACCGGAACGCGTCGTACAGCCGCTCCCGTTCGTCGACCGGGGTCGCTCCGGTGATCTCCGCCGCGTCGAGCGACGCGGCCAGTTCGTCGAGCTGGTCGATGTACTGCCCGATCACCAGGATCTGCTCACCGCGGTGCTTCTCGATGAGTTCCCGCACCACCGGGGTCTTCGCCGGCGACGTCGCGGCGAGCCGGTAGCGCTCGTCGTCGCTCGACGCCGCGTACTCCAGGCGGTCCTGGTGCGGCAGGTCGATGCGGACCTCGTAGCAGGAGGCCGGCGAGATGTAGCCCTGCGCCTCGATCTCCTTCCACGGGGCGTCGTAGCGCTTCGGCCCGATGAGCGA
Organism: Curtobacterium sp. Arg-1; assembly: GCF_025643395.1. Lineage (NCBI taxonomy): Bacteria > Bacillati > Actinomycetota > Actinomycetes > Micrococcales > Microbacteriaceae > Curtobacterium > Curtobacterium sp. Arg-1. The sequence continues at coordinate 3,279,031 of NZ_CP095731.1, read as the reverse complement.
GAAGACGTCGCCCTCGCGGCCGTCCTCGCGCACGAGCGTGGCGGTGAGGCCGAGGCGTCGGCGGGCCTGCAGGTCGGCGGTCAGCTTGAACACCGGAGCGGGGAGCAGGTGCACCTCGTCGTAGACGATGAGGCCCCAGTCCAGGGCATCGAGGAGCGACAGGTGCGTGTACTCGCCCTTCCGACGGGCGGTGAGGATCTGGTACGTCGCGATCGTGACCGGCCGGATCTCCTTGACGCTGCCCGAGTACTCGCCGATGTCCTCCGGCGTCAGGGTCGTGCGCTTCAGGAGCTCGGTGCGCCACTGCCGCGCCGAGACGGTGTTGGTGACCAGGATGAGCGTCGTCGCCTTGACGGTCGCCATCGCACCGGCGCCGACGAGCGTCTTGCCCGCACCGCAGGGCAGCACGACGACGCCGGAGCCCTGGGCGAAGAACGTGTCGACCGCCTGCTCCTGGTACGGCCGCATGTGCCACTCGGCGGTGTCCAGGTCGATCGGGTGCGGCTGGCCCGGGGTGTAGCCCGCCAGGTCCTCGGCCGGCCAGCCGAGCTTCACGAGTTCCTGCTTGATCTGCCCACGCGCCCACGGCTGCAGTTCGACCTCGGTCGAGGACCGCATGTCACCGAGCAGCGGCTTGATCCGCTTCGACCGGATGACCTCGGCGAGCACCGACGGGTCCTCGGCGGTGAGCAGCAGGAGCGGCAGCCGCTCGAGTTCCTCGGCGGGGGAGTTCGCGATCACGGGCGCGTCGGGGCGTTCCTCGCGACGGATCACGAGTCGTCCGTAGCGCGAGACCGTGTCGCGGATGTCGACCGTGACGCTCTGCGGCACAGGGAACTTCGCGAAGCGTTCCAGGGTGTCGATCATCGCCTCGGCGTCGTGGCCCGCGGCGCGCGCGTTCCAGAGTCCGAGTCGGGTGATCCGGTAGGTGTGCACGTGCTCGGGAGCGCGTTCGAGCTCGGCGAAGGCCGCGAGCTCGTGGCGTGCGTCCTCGGCGTCGGGGTGCGCGACCTCGAGGAGCACGGTGCGGTCGCTCTGCACGATCAGCGGTCCGTTCATGACCTGCCAGCCTAGCCGTCAGCGCCTGCGTACTGGTGACCGCACGGCTCAGGCGTCGCTCTCGACCGACACGACGAGCGACAGCGGCAGCGTGCGCTCGACGTCGACGGCGGTGTCCCGCCCGCGGACGCGTCCGGCGGCGACCGACGTCGGCACGATCGAGAACGGTCGCTCCGAGCCGTCCGGCATCCGGACGGTCACGCGGATCGGCGTGCGCCCGCGGACGGCCAGGTCGATCTGCCGGCCGAGCCACTCCTGCTCCGGCTCCGCGTCGCCGCGCCGGGTCGTCAGGCGGAGCCGTTCGACGAGTGCGTGCGCCGACTGCTCCGGCGAGCGTCCGGTGGGGCTGCGCCGGCCGGGAGGCCCGTGGTGCGCCTCGGGACGGGCTGCGGTCGTCAGGACGGCCGGGTAGCGCTGGTCCTCGAGTGCGTTGTGCACGACGTGCGGCGGGTAGCGCGTGGTCAGCGTCGTCAGGTCGGGCCGGTCCCAGGCGAGCTGCCGGAGTTCGGCGTCCACCCCGATCAGGTCGAGCTGGTCGGGGGTGCCTCGGACCTCGGTGCCGACACCGCCGGGTCCCCGGTCGACGACGATGCTGCCGTCGCGTCCGGCGACCTGGTCGATCAGGTAGGCCAGGGGCTGCGGGATGCCGGTGGCCGACAGTCGCCCGAGCAGCGCCAGCAGGTCGTCGCGGGAGTGTCCGGCCCGGAACGCCGTGCGCAGGGTGTCCTCGGAGATGCGGTACCGCGCCGCGAGCCCCGGTGCCTCGAGCACGGCGACCGTGCGCAGGGCGTCGTCGTCCACCGGCGCGAGGGGGCCCGGCGCGATGACGGTGAGGTCGTGCTGCAGGTAGACCCGTTCGACGGTGCCCGGCAGGTCGTCGGCGGCCTGCTCGGCGTCGCCGTCGAACAGCGCCCGGCCCGTGCTCGTGACGAGACCGTCGACGGCCAGGCCGAGCGACGCCGCGGTGCCGGCGACGTCGAGCAGCAGGGCGTCGAGCCAGCGGGATCCGGCCGGGTAGGCCCAGCGTCCGAGCGGTACGAGGTCGCGCAGGTCGCCGTCGGCCCGCGCGAGCACTTCGTGCACGGCCGGCGGGAGGGTGTCCGACCACGCGGCCACCAGCGACACCCAGCGCTCCGGCCAGCTGGCGAGCAACCAGGCGTGCCCGGCGTCGGTGACGATCCAGCGTCCGGTGTCGGGGTCGGCGAACCCGATGCCGTCGAGCAGCGCCAGGCGACCGGCGACGAGTTCGGCGTCGGTGCCGATGCGCTCCGCGAGGGTCCGGGCGAGCGGCATGCCGATCCCGCCCTTGACGAGTTCGCGGACCGCGCCGGCGTCGACCGCCCGCAGCAGCTCCGCGAGCACGGTCATCGTCGCGAACGCCTGTTCCGCGCCCGTGGTGCGCGCACGCTCGAGCGCCGCGGCGTCGAGGACGGGAGCAGCGAGGCGGACCTGCTCCGGGCCTCCAGGCTGTTCGTCGAGTGAGGTGAGGTCGGGGTGGGCGGCCACGCGTGCGGCGACCGCATCGTCGACGGCGCCGTCCTGGTCGGCCAGGCCGAGCTCGACCGCGGGGCCGAGCGCGTCGACGGCACCGCCGTCGCGGAGCGCCAGGATCGTGGCGCGCGGCAGGTGCTCGACGGCGGCGTCCACAGCGTCGTCGCCGCGGAGCGCCTCGGCGAGGTCGAAGAAGTCGGTGATGCGCTGCGGGCCGGTCTCGGCGAGTGCAGCGGTGGGGAGTCGCCTCGCCGCGACGAGGCGCTGGAGCGCGTCGTCCGGCATCGCCCGGAGTCGGGCGGCGAGGTCGGCGGTGGTCGTCATCGTCCGGTGCCAGCGTCCGGGGCGGACGTCAGCGAGCCGTCCGGTTCGCTCGTGCGCGACGTGTCCAGGTGATGGCGAGGAGCGTGAAGACCAGCACCATGCCGATCGGGAAGCCGATGAGCGGGATCGCCATGATCACCGGCCACGGCATCGACGCCTGCGCACTGGATGCGGTCAGCCACATGACGATGATGGCCGCCATGCAGAGGAAGGCAGCGATGAAGATGCCACCGATCATGAACGCCAGAGCGCGTTCGGTACGATTGAACGTCAGCGGGGGTTCTGCGGAATCCTGCGGGTTCCCGGTTGATCGGGTCGGATTGGCCATCGACCCAGGATATCCGACGCACCACGGCCGTACCACGACCTCGAGGAGTCCACGCATGCCCACCGGCAAGGTCAAGTTCTACGACGACGACAAGGGCTTCGGCTTCATCACCGGAGACGACGGCGACCAGGTGTTCCTGCACGCGTCCTCGTTGCCCGACGGCGTCGTGACCGTCAAGGCCGGCACGCGGCTCGAGTACGGCGTCGTCCAGGGCAAGAAGGGGTCGCAGGCGTTGTCCGTGCGGCTGCTCGAACCCCAGCCGTCGCTGTCGCGGATGACCCGTCGCTCCGCGGACGACATGGCCGTGATCGTCGAGGACCTGGTGAAGGAACTCGACCGGATCAGCGGAGACCTCCGCCACGGCCGCTACCCGAAGAACGGCGATCGCATCGCCGCCATCCTGCGGCACGTCGCAGACCAGTTGGAGGCGTGACCCCATGACCGAGTCCGAGACAGCAGGGGCCGAGACGGCTCCCGACGCAGCGTCGACCGACGCCGTGTCCATCGACGCAGCGTCCATCGACGCAGCGTCCATCGACTACACCGACCTGGCGCGCGAGGCGTTGCTCGAGGTCACCCCCGAGTCGACCGTCGGCGCACCCGTCGGCACCGTGGACGAAGGGGACGGCGTCGTGTCCGTCCTGTTCGCCAACCGCCTGCCCGGGTACCCCGGGTGGCGCTGGACCGTCAGTGTCGCGAAGATCGGCGACGACGAACCCACCGTGCTCGAGGTCGAGCTGATGCCCGGGGACGGCGCGCTCGTCGCACCCGAGTGGGTTCCGTGGTCCGAGCGGCTGGCCGAGTACCGGGCCGCGCAGGAGCACGAGGCAGAGGACGGCGAGTCGGACGAGGACGACGAGTCGGACGATGACGATGACGATGACGATGACGACGACGAGTTCGACGACGACGAAGACGAGTCGGACGACGACGAAGACGACGACTACGACGACTCGGACGACGAGGACGACGAGGACGACGAAGACGAGTCGGATGACGACGATGACGAGTTCGATGCCGACGAGGACGACCTCGACGAGTCGGACGACGACGACATCGAGGGCGTGGACGTCGATGCGCTCGCCGATGTGAGTGACACCGACGCCTCCGACGCCTCCGACGCCTCCGACGGCGCCGACGGCGCCGACGGTGCCGACGAGGATGAGGCTCCGCAGTCGCCGCGCCGCCGCCGTGCCCGCCGCGTGCAGCCGGTCGAGCCCGACGCCGACCTCGAGGTGGACCAGCTCGACGCGGGCGAGGCCGACCCGGACTTCCACCGCGCCTGACGCACCCGCACCGACGAACGAACGGGCCCGGCACCACCGATCTGGTGGTGCCGGGCCCGTTCGGCGTTCCGGCGGGTGTCCCCGGCGTCAGCGCAGGGCGTCGACCGTGAAGTCGATCGCACGCACGAGCTTCGCGACGTCGTCCGGGTCGATCGCGGTGAACGTCGCGACGCGCAGCTGGTTGCGGCCGAGCTTCCGGTACGGCTCGGTGTCGACGATGCCGTTGGCGCGCAGGGTCGCAGCCACGGCCTTGGCGTCGATCGAGTCGTCGAGGTCGATCGTGGCGACGACCTGCGACCGAGCAGCGGCGTCGGTGACGAACGGGGTGGCGTACTCGCTCGCCTCGGCCCAGTCGTAGATCGTCGACGACGAGGTCTTCGTGCGGAGGTCCGCCCACGCCAGACCGCCGGACTCGTTCATCCACCGGACCTGCTCGTCGAGGAGCAGCAGCGTGGAGATCGCCGGGGTGTTCAGGGTCTGGTTCAGGCGCGAGTTGTCGACCGCGTTCTTCAGCGACAGGAACTCGGGGATGTACCGGTCCGATGCGGCGATGCGCTCGATCCGCTCGATCGCCGCGGGGGAGAGCAGTGCGAGCCAGAGCCCGCCGTCAGAGGCGAAGTTCTTCTGCGGCGCGAAGTAGTAGACGTCGGTGGCGCTGACGTCGAACAGGGCACCACCTGCGGCGCTGGTCGCGTCCACGACGGTCAGGGCACCGGCGTCACCGGTCGCTCGGACGACCGGGGCCATGACGCCCGTCGAGGTCTCGTTGTGCGGGTAGGCGTAGACGTCGACGCCGTCCACCGGCTCGAGTGCGGCGAGGGAGCCGCCCGGCGCTTCGACGACGTGCGGAGCCTGGAGCCACGGGGCTGCGGCGGCCTTGGCGAACTTCGACCCGAACTCGCCGAAGGACAGGTTCTCGGCCCGACGCTCGATGAGGCCGAAGGCGGCGGCGTCCCAGAACGCTGTCGAGCCGCCGTTGCCGAGGACGACCTCGTAGCCCTCGGGGATCTGGAACAGGTCGGCGAGGCCGGAGCGGACGCTGCCGACCAGGTCCTTCACGGGCTTCTGGCGGTGCGAGGTGCCGAGGACCGTGGCGCCGCGCGTCACGAGTGCCTCGAGCTGTGCACCGCGGATCTTCGACGGACCGCAGCCGAAGCGACCGTCGGTGGGGAGGAGTTCGGCCGGGATGACGATGTCTGCCATGCACCGATCCTACCGACGCCGATCCGCATGCCCCCGCCCGTGTACCGGCCGGACGGGTTGGGTCCGGCGCACCCGCTCACCGCGTCCGATGACCCTTTCTCACGTGTGCCCGGGCGCCGGTCGGTGTTCGTCGGTGCGAACAAGTAGTGTGGTCGGCGCTGGGCCCAGACATGAGAGGCGGACCGTGACCGATCTCGTCGACACCACGGAGATGTACCTTCGCACCATCCTCGACTTGGAGGAAGAGGCGATCGTGCCGCTGCGCGCGCGCATCTCCGAGCGCCTCGGCCACTCGGGTCCGACCGTCTCCCAGACCATCGCCCGCATGGAGCGCGACGGCCTGGTCGTCGTCTCCGGTGACCGGCACCTGGAGCTCACCGACGAGGGCCGTTCCCGCGCCACCCACGTGATGCGCAAGCACCGTCTCGCCGAGCGCCTGCTGGCTGACGTCATCGGACTCGACTGGGCTTTCGTGCACGACGAGGCATGCCGGTGGGAACACGTCATGAGCGAGCAGGTCGAGGTCCGTCTGCTCGAGATGCTCGGCAACCCGACCGAGTCGCCGTACGGCAACCCGATCCCCGGGCTGGCCGAGATCGGTGGCCCCGCGGCCGCCGGGTTCCTCGACGGCGTCCAGAACATCGTCGCCGCGACCGAGGGCACCGACGCCGTCGCGACCGGCGTCATCCGACGACTGGGCGAGCCCGTGCAGTTCGAGCCGGAACTCCTGCACCAGCTCCGGACAGCGGGTGTCATGCCCGGCCGGGTCGGCAGTGTGCAGCGTGCGGGGGCCTACGTGGCGGTCCGTGTCGAGGGCGAAGACTCGGGCATCGAGCTCCCCATCGAGGTTGCCCAGCACGTCTACATCGAGCGCGACTGACCCCTCCGGGGTCGTCCCTGAGAGTCTTTACCGATTCGTTACCTCGGGGCGTTTTGTCTCGACACGGTAACGACGCCTCCGTACACTCGTCCGAGTCGCCGTGCTGCCCCTGAGCCGGAGACCCGTGGCAGGACGTCTCGAACCCGTCTCCTGCCTCGATCGGAAACGATGACGAACGGATGGGGTTGCACACCGCCGGACACCCACGGCGGCGTGATGACGAGACGTTGGAGACACACCTCTTGACGCAGACCGGTACCGCCACGGACGACCAGACGCCCGCGAACCCGACGAACACCGAGAACGCCACCACCGCCCCGCTCACCCGGCGGGCCGTGCGCGAAACCGAGGGCCGAGCCGTCCGCAAGGTCGTGCCGGTGCGCTCCGCTCCGCTGCCCGGCGGTCGTCGTGCCGCGCAGGCCGCCGCCGCCGCGAGCACCGCGAAGGCCAGCTCGGTGTCGCGGAAGCGCAAGTTCCTCGCGCCCGTCGTCCTCACCGTCGCCGCCGGCATGTTCGGGACGGTCGCGGTCGCTCCGGCCTTCGCCGCGACGTCCGCCAGCAACTCGACCGTCGCCGCGGACGCCCAGCGTCAGGTCCGCGCCACGCAGAGCCAGGAGCTGTCGGTGTCCGACGCCGTGGCGCTGGCGGACACGAGCCGTGACGGCTACGGCGCCACCTCCACCGCGACGCTCAACGCCGAGAAGGCTGCCGCGCAGGCAGCCGCCGACCAGGCCGCTGCAGCGAAGCAGGCCGCAGCTCAGGCGAAGGAGACGCAGGCCGCCCGCGCCGCGACCGCGAAGCAGTACGCCTCGTACACCGGGCCGTCCGCGGCGGAGTACGCAGCCAGCTCGTCGGCGGCGAACACCCCGTTCTCGCTGCCGGCCGTGGTCAACACCGCCAAGCAGTACATCGGCACCCCGTACGTCGTCGGCGGCGCTGACCCCTCGGGCTTCGACTGCTCCGGCTTCATCATGTTCGTCTACGCCCAGTACGGCATCAACCTGGCGCACTCGGTGCCGCTGCAGGACCAGGCCGGCACCACGATCCCCGAGTCCGAGGCGCAGCCCGGCGACGTCGTCATCTTCAACAACGAGGCGCACGACGGCTTCTACATGGGCAACGGCATGATCATGGACGCCCCGAAGCCCGGTGGCGCGGTGTCCATCCGCCCGATCTGGACGAGCGACTACCACATCGTCCGCTTCGGCATCTAGCGAACACTGCCCCCGGGGGAGTGTGAACTTCTCCAGAACCGGCCCGCACACCCTCGTGCCGGGCCGGTTTCTGGTTAACCTGACGCTGCACCGGTCCGCACCGGCGCGAACAGGAGACCCTCATGTCGACGTTCCGCACGACCCGCACCATGGGTCGGCGCGCGCGTGTCGACATATGGTCGAGCACAGCCTGCGTGCACGAGCACGCCCCTGCATGACGAGAGCACTGCCCATCCGGGTGGTGCTCTTCGTGGTTCCAGGGGTGTGAACAGGCCGTGTTCACCCGTTCCGCGTCGTCGGTCCGACGCACCCGCAGCGCCTGGAAGCCGTCCAGGCACGTCGGAAGGGAACCCATGCGCACTCTCGTCCTCAACGCCGGTTACGAGCCCCTCGCGGTGATCTCGTTCCGACGAGCCCTCGTGCTGGTCATGAACCAGAAGGCCGCCGTCGTCGCGGCCGACGTCGAACACCCGGTCACCGGGTCGACGTCGAGCTACGAACGTCCGACGGTCATCATCCTCACCCGCTACGTCCGCATCCCGCACTCCCGGCTCGTGCCCGTGTCCCGTCGCGGCGTCCTGCGTCGCGACGGCAACCACTGTGCCTACTGCGGCCGGCACGCCACCACCATCGACCACGTGCACCCGCGGTCGCGCGGTGGGCAGGATTCGTGGGAGAACCTGGTCGCCTGCTGCCTGACCTGCAACAACACCAAGGGCGACCGCACCCCGCAGGAGATGGGGTGGCGCCTCCGGTTCCCGCCGAAGGTGCCGCACGGGTCCTCGTGGGTCGTGCGTGGCATCGAGCGCCCGCAGGCGGAGTGGGACGAGTACCTCGTGGCCGCGTAGCGGCCGTCGGTAGGAGGCACCACGAGACGGACTGGAGGCCCGTGGCGACGCCGCCACGGGCCTCCAGTCCGCCCTGACGCGCGTGCAGGGCACGCGGCTCCGCAGTCGACGGGACCGCCGCGCCACGCCGGGCGGCACCGAGACCACCTGACCCGGCCGGGCTGTCCGGACAGGTGCCGATCGATTTCACCTGCCGTCCACGCCGTGTGCACCGGGACGGAACCCCGCCCCACCGGTTGCCTGCGACAGTTGCGACGTCCGCACCGGACCGGCGTCCCGCACTGCCCGAAAGGTCTCCATGCCCCGCTCCGCACGCACCGCACTCGACACCGAGACGGACCACCAGCCGCTGACCGAACGGTACGACGTCGTCGTGGTCGGCGCGGGCATCGTGGGACTCGGCATGGCGTACGAGGCACTCCGGCAGGGCGCCCGGGTCGCGGTGGTCGACCGTGCGGGTGCGGTCGTCGGGGCGAGCGTCCGGAACTTCGGCCACGCCTGCGTCACCCCGCAGAGCGGCGAGGCAGCCGGGTACGCCCAGGAGGCACGCCGCCGCTGGCTCACACTCGCGCAGCTCGCCGGCTTCACGGCTCGGGAACGCGGTGCCCACGTCGTCGCCCGTCGCCCCGAGGAGATGGCGGTGCTCGAGGAGTACCGCGACTCGGGCGCGGAGGTGCGGCTGGCCGACGCGGCCGAGATCGCCGCGGCCGTGCCGGTCGACCCGGACACCGCCCTGGGCGGCGCGCACCTGGCGCACGACCTGCAGGTCGACCCCCGGGAGGCAGCACCCGCGATCGCGCGCTGGCTCGCCGAGCAGGGGGTCACCTTCCTCTGGCGCACCCCCGTGCTCGAGGTCGCCGCCGGCGCCGTCCGCACCGGTCGCGGCGTCGTCGAGGGGACCAGGGTCGTCGTCTGCACCAACCACGACCTCGACCAGCTCTTCCCGGAGCTCGCCGAGTCGATCGGCCTGGTCCGCTGCCGGCTCCACATGCTGCGTGCGACGATCCCGCTCGCCTTCCCGCTCGCCACACCGCTGCTGACCGGGTGGTCGCTGCTGCGCTACTCGGGGTTCGCCGCGATGCCCGGAGCGGGAGCCCTGCGGGACCGGCTCGCCGCCGACCTGCCCGAGGGGGTCCGCTGGGACCTCAACCAGATGTACACGTCGCCGCCGGACGGCAGCGTCATCGTCGGCGACACCCACGAGCGCGGGGTCGACGCACCGCCGTTCCAGGACGAGGACGGCTTCCGGCTGCTCGTCACCGAGACCGAGCGCCTGTTCGGTGCGCCGGTCTCCGTGGTCGACCGGTGGCAGGGCGTCTACGCCTCGGCGCCGGGGCGGGAGTTCCTCATCGACCAGCCGCTGCCCGGCGTCGACGTCGTGACGGTCACCACGGGCATCGGCATGACGACCGGCCTCGGCATCGCCCCGGCGGTCCTCGGCTGAGGGGGACCGTCAGTCGCGCAGCCGCCGACCAGGCCGGCCAACGCTGCGACCCCGGCGGCCTCTGGCACCGGCGCGGTCGTCACACCACGGCCACAGCCTCGTCGACCTCGGCGAGCACCGACGGCAGCTCGGCGACCGAGTCGAGGACGTGGGTGTGCTCGACCGTCGCGAAGTCCGCGTCCTGGTGCGTCCCGGTCCGCACGCCCGCCACGACGGAGGCGCCGGCGCGGTGCCCGGTGAGCAGGTCGGCGACGGTGTCCCCGACGACCGCCACGGCACGGACGTCGTCGGTGCCGGTCCGGAGCACGGCGGTGAGCACCATGTCCGGGTACGGGCGCCCGCGTCCGGCGTCGGCGGGGGAGAGCGCGAGGTCGATCAGCGGCCGCCAGCCGAGCAGGTCGAGCACCGCGTCGCGCGTCGTGGGCGAGAACCCGGTGGTCAGCGCGATCCGTCGCCCCGCTGCGCGGAGGGCGACGAGCGTCTCGACGGCGCCGTCCACCGGCCGCACGCCCCGGTCGAGGGTGCGTGCGTAGGCGCGTTCGAACGCGGTGTTCGCCGCTGCGGCGCGGACGCCGTCCCCGTCGAAGAGCGCCGTGAAGACGGCGATCTTCGACTGGCCCATGGTGTCGACGGCGTACTGCACGGCATGGTCGTGCTCGGCGCTCCCACGCTCGAGGCCGACGTCGGTGAGCGCGGTGCGGAAGGCGTCGAGCACGACGCCACCGTCGTCGACGGTGGTTCCTGCCATGTCGAGGCAGACGAGCGAGATCATGGGACTCCTGGGTACGTGCCGCCACGCCGGGACCGGCGCGGTCCGACCAGCGTCGACGCACCCCATGGCGGGCAGACGATGCGCGGGTGTCCGCCAGGTGAACGCCGCCAGGAGGCTCGTCACGGCCTGTGCGGACATGCAGCCGGTCCGCCAGGGGGAGCGGCTCCGGTCCCCGTTCGCCGATCTGCGTCGGTGGCGCCGCGTAGCGTCGGCCGCATGGGCGAGACACCGCACATCGACGACGCGACCATCGACGACCTGCGCGCTCGGCTGCGTGCCACGCGCTGGCCGGACGCGCCCGCCGGGGTCGGCTGGTCGCTCGGTGCCGACTACGACGTCCTGCGGCCACTCGTCGAGTACTGGGCCGACGGCTTCGACTTCGACGCGCACCGTGCCGCGCTCGAGGCGCTGCCCTCGCGTCGTGCCGTCGTGGACGGCGTCGGAATCCACGTGCTGCACGCCCGGGCCGCACAGCCGGACGCGCTGCCGGTCCTGCTCGCGCACGGCTGGCCGGACTCCGGCTGGCGGTACCGGAAGGTGCTGCCGATGCTCGTCGACGCCGGGTACGACGTCGTCGTGCCGGACATGCCCGGGTACGGCTTCTCGGATGCGCCGCCGCAGGTGCTCGACGCCCGGCAGGTGGCCGGCATGTGGGCGACACTGATGACGGATCTCGGGTACGAGCGGTTCGCGGTCTCCGGTGGCGACATCGGCACACACGTCGCCCGGTACCTGGCACTCGACCACCCCGACCGGGTCGTCGCCGTGCACCGCATCGACGGCGGGCTCGCCTGGCCGGGGCTCGACCCGTCGACGCTGTCCGCCGCCGAACGGGAGTTCGTCGCCGCGACCGACCGCTGGCGCACCGCCGAGGGCGCCTACGCGATGCTGCACCGGACGAAGCCGCAGACCGCAGCGGTCGGGCTGAACGACTCACCCGCTGGGCTGGCCGCCTGGATCGTCGAGAAGCTCCGGGCGTGGAGCGACTGCGACGGCGACCTGTGGCCGGTCTACACGCGCGACGAGGTCCTGGCGCTGCTCACCGAGTACTGGGCCACCGCCACGATCGGCTCGGCGATGCGGATGTACCACGCGAACGCCGCGATCCCTGCGGAGCAGCTGGAGCGACGGGTCGAGGTGCCGTCCGGGTTCTCGATCTTCCCCGGCGACCTGGTGCGGGCGCCGCGCGAGTGGCTCGAGCGGACCACGAACCTCGTGTTCCACCACGAACTCGACCGCGGCGGGCACTTCGCGCCGTTCGAGCAGCCCGACCTGTTCGTCGACGAACTGCACGCGTTCCTGGGGCCCTTCCGCCGCTAGAGTGGACGCGCCAGCCTCTGTAGCTCAATGGAAGAGCAGTTCCGTCCTAAGGAAACGGTTGGGGGTTCGAGTCCCTCCAGGGGCACCAGATCGAAACGGTTCGAGTTCCTGCCGCACGTCGGTGTCGCTCAGTGTCTCGACGTCGCGAGGTTGACGGCGTTCACGAGGTACGAGGTACGAGGTCCGGGTCGCGATCGCGTACTTCACGTCGTCGCTCACCCCGGTCGGGTCCTCCGAGAACGCATCGAGGTCGGACTCCGCGATCCCGGTGAGCGACGCGATGTTCGCCACCGTCAGCCCGGAGACCTGCGTGAGACCCTCGAGCATGCCCCGGACGCGGTCATCGTCGGGCACGCTCCCAGTCGCGGCCAGCATGGCTGCGAAGACGGCGAGCCGCTGCGATTCGTCGGGAGTCAGCCCGGTCCCGAGGGCGGTCAAACCCTGGTGCTCGGTCCCTGGCCCGGCCAGGTACGCGGAGAGCGTGGACTCCGAGATCCCGGTCATCTGCGCGATCGCCTCGAGCGCGACGGAACGGTGCTCGATCAGCGCGCGGAGTTCCGCCCGGACGTCGAGGGCCTCGGCAGTCATCTCGTTCCCTTCATCGGTCGCAGGACTCTCCGCACCATGGTGCATCATCCAGCGGGCTGGGCCGGCGGGTCCTCCGGCACGGGGTGTTCCGCCTGCCAGAGCGCGTCGACCTGGCCGAACTCCCGCGGGTAGCACTGGGTGTCGAACACCTCGAGGCCCTCGGTCGGCGTCGAGTACAGGTACCAGGGGCCCGTGCCGACGGGTCGGCTCGTCCAGGACCCGTTCGCGAACCAGAGGAGGGGCACGTCGTCCATCGGGTGTCCCGCCTGCGTCAGGCAGGCCTCGAGCCGGTTGAACGCGGCGCGGTACTCGTCGAGGGTGATCCGGCCGTCGCGGATCTCGGCTCGCTGCTGGGCAGACGGATCCGCGATCGGCGCGGACTCGGCCCACGAGGCCCAGACGGCGTAGCGGGCGGAGCCGCCGCCCATCACGGAGACGGTCACCGACGCACGTCCGGAACCGGTCGCAGGGGACAGGCTCCAATGCGCACCGGTCGCGCCGGGCGTGCAGCGGGTCGGCCCGTCGACGGTCGTCCCGTCGACGGCCACGGTGAAGGTCGCCGGGTCGAGGCACTTCCACGTGAGCGTCACACGGTCAGCGTCCGCGGGGCGGGCACCGAGCGAGAACGAACCATCGCCCTGCGTGCTCGCGAAGGCCGGAGTCCCGAGGATCGTGGCGTGGTTGACGTCCTCGACCATGTAGCGCGTCGAGGTCGCAAGGGTGCTCTCCAGCGCGGCATCCGGGTCGCTCGACGGGAGGGCGGCCGCGGTGATCCCGCCCGTGACGGCCGATCCCGCCAGGAACGCCGCCGCGATCGTGAGGACCGTGCCGCGGGTCGGTCGGCGACGTCGACGGAGCGGCGCTCCGGTGGCGCTGGTCGCGTCGACCTCTGCGACGAGTGCGTCGCGCATCGCCGCGAGCCGGGGGGAGATCTGGTCGTGGTTCACAGTGTGCCTCCGAGGGGTTCCGCTGTCGCCGAGTACTGCTTGTGGAGCCGCGCCTTCGCACGGTGGAGCCGGGACTTGACGGTGCCGGGCGGGACGCCGAGGACGGTCGCGGCCTCACGCTCGCTCAGCCCCTCGAGCACGCAGAGGGACAGGACGCGCTGGTCTCCGATCGGAAGACCACGGAGTGCGGTCACGGCCTCTGCGTCGGTGAAGGAGTCCGCCGGGTCGGGTGCCGGGTCGTCGACCGGGAACCTGCCGAGGAACGAGCGGTGGCGCCGAGAGGACCGCGTCAGGTTGTGCGCCGTGTTGGTCGCCGTGACGAGGAGCCACGGCAGCATCGAGTCGTCGACGAAACGGACGTGGTCCCGCTTCCGCCAGGCTTCGAGGAACACCACGGCGACCACGTCGTCGGCGTCGTCCGGCGTCGGGACGAGCGCTCGGACGTGACGACGCAGTCGCGCCGCGTGCCGGTCGAAGAGCCGACCGACCGCACGGCCGTCCCCGGCGACGCCCAGGGCCCAGTCGGACCGGTCCCCCGTGATCTGGTTCATGCTCTGTATTGTCCGGTCGCCCCGGATCGGTTCCTGGTTCTGCCCGACCAGTTCTCCACAACCGTCGCCCCGGACGGTAGTCCACCCCGCTGGCCCCGTACGATTGACCCTGTGTCCAAGGTCCTGAGCAGTCTCCCCGTCGGCGAACGAGTCGGCATCGCGTTCTCAGGGGGTCTCGACACCTCCTGCGCCGTTGCCTGGATGCGCGAGAAGGGAGCGATCCCCTGCACGTACACGGCTGACATCGGCCAGTACGACGAGCCGGACATCGACGCCGTCCCGAGCCGCGCCCACGAGTACGGCGCCGAGATCGCCCGGCTGGTCGACGCGAAGAGCGCCCTGGTCGAAGAAGGCCTGGTCGCCCTGCAGACCGGTGCGTTCCACATCCGCTCCGGCGGCAAGACGTACTTCAACACGACGCCCCTCGGCCGTGCGGTGACGGGCACGATGCTCGTCCGCGCCATGAAGGAAGACGGCGTCGACATCTGGGGCGACGGCTCCACCTACAAGGGCAACGACATCGAGCGGTTCTACCGCTACGGCCTGATGGCCAACCCGCGCCTGCGCGTCTACAAGCCGTGGCTCGACTCCGAGTTCGTCGAGGAGCTCGGCGGCCGCAAGGAGATGAGCGAGTGGCTCGTCGCCCGTGGGTTCCCGTACCGCGACTCCACCGAGAAGGCGTACTCGACCGACGCGAACATCTGGGGCGCGACGCACGAGGCGAAGAGCCTCGAAGAGCTGTCCAGCGGCCTGGACATCGTCGAGCCGATCATGGGTGTCGCCGCCTGGCGTGACGACGTCGAGGTCGCGACCGAGATCGTCAGCGTCCGGTTCGAGGCCGGTCGCCCCGTCGCGATCAACGGCGTCGAGTACACCGACGCGGTCGCCCTGGTCTACGAGGCGAACGCCATCGGTGGCCGCCAC
The DNA here is from genome assembly GCF_025643395.1 of Curtobacterium sp. Arg-1. NCBI lineage: Bacteria > Bacillati > Actinomycetota > Actinomycetes > Micrococcales > Microbacteriaceae > Curtobacterium > Curtobacterium sp. Arg-1. The sequence continues at coordinate 3,263,852 of NZ_CP095731.1, read as the reverse complement.
GGCCTGGGTGCGTCCGACCAGATCGAGAACCGCATCATCGAGGCGAAGAGCCGCGGCATCTACGAGGCGCCGGGCATGGCGCTGCTGCACATCGCCTACGAGCGCCTGCTCAACGCGATCCACAACGAGGACACGGTCGCCTCGTACCACAACGAGGGTCGCCGTCTCGGTCGCCTGATGTACGAAGGCCGCTGGCTCGACCCGCAGTCCCTGATGCTCCGCGAGTCGCTGCAGCGCTGGGTCGCCTCCGCCGTCACCGGCGAGGTCACGCTGCGTCTGCGTCGCGGCGACGACTACACGATCCTCGACACCACGGGCCCGGCGCTGTCGTACCACCCGGACAAGCTGTCGATGGAGCGCGTCGGCGACGCCGCGTTCGGGCCGGACGACCGCATCGGCCAGCTCACGATGCGCAACCTCGACATCGCGGACTCCCGTTCGCGACTCGAGCAGTACGCCGCCGCCGGCCTCATCGGTGGCGCGACGGCCGAGCTCGTCGGCGAGCTCGAAGCGGGCGAGGCCGAGGAGATCCTCGGTGGCGCGATCGTCGCCTCCGACGCCGAGGACGCGATGGGCCGTCGCACCGACCTGGCCTCCGAAGGCGCCGCCTTCGACTCCGGCACCGACTGATCGAGCGGACCCGCGCCCTGGGCGCGACCCCTGACGACTGGAGGCCCGGTGCCAGCTGGCACCGGGCCTCCCGTCGGTCGTCAGCCGCGAAGCGCATCCGCCTCGACGGCGGTGGGACGCGACCGTATCGTTGCGGTACCGGGTCAGTCATCAGGGACTCGTCGTCACGATGCTCCTCACGATCTGTGGGGTCTGGCACAGCGGGTCGACCCGGACGGATCCGAGATGCGCATCATCTCGACGAAGGGCTGGTCATCATGGCCGCCAACTTGCAGAACATCTGGCACCGCCACGGGCTCCGGTCCCCGGAAGAACTCGCCGCCCTCGTTGCCGAGCGCCTCGAAGGAACCGGCCACCAGCTCGTCGGCGCCGGCGACGCGCGCTACGAGCCGACGTACGCAGACTTCCTCGGCGAGCAGCTCTGATCCGCAGCGGATTGCCGCTCGACCGTCGGTAGAGTCTGCGCATGCGTACAGCCCGAACCACTGCGGCGGCACTGGCGATCGTCGCGGCGGGACTGCTGACGCTCGTCGGCGTCCAGCCCGCGTCTGCCCACTCGGCCCTGACGAGCAGTACCCCGGCGGACGGGGCGGTCGTCACCGAACCGCTGCAGACCGTCGACCTGACCTTCTCCGAGGCGCCGCTCGCCGGCCTCGACGCCGGGCTCCGGATCCAGGTGACGGATGCTGCCGGCACGGACGTCGCCACGGGTGACGTGACCGTCTCCGGCACGACCATGCGCCGCGCGGTCGATCTCGACCGGGGCAACTACACGGTGCTCTGGCGGTACGTGTCGCCGGACGGCCACCCGATCGAGGGCACGCTCGCGTTCGACTACCGGGCTGCAGCTGCTGTTCCGACCCCGAGCGCGACCGGTGCTCCGACCCCGACGGCGAGCACCGCGCCCACACCGAGCGCCACCGCGACGGCCACCGGGGCGTCCGACGGAGCGCCGTCGTCGTCACCGGGCATCGCGCCCGGCGTGTGGGTCGCCCTCGGCGCCGGCACGGTCCTGGTGGCCGGTGCTGTCGTCGTGCTGCTGCTGCGCCGTGGGCGCAGCGCCGAGCGCAGCTCGTAGCGCGGCGCACCTCACTTCGTGAGCAGGAACGGTCGGGTCGCAGGCGCGCACCCGACCGTTCCTGCGCACGAAGCGCACGCGGCGCGACCGCGTGCGCCACGGGAGTGGCCTCGAGTGCGGCGCCGGCGCGGTGCGGAACACGATCGGGACGAACAACACCTCTGCGCGATCGACAGCACCATCGCGTGGCATCGAACTGTCGATCGATCCGGTCCATCCGGGCCGATCGGCGTGATACTGGGGTGGTGCGTGAACTCCAAGCCGCCATCGCAGCGGACCTCAACGTCCAGCCGACCATCGACCCGGAGCAGGAGGTCGCCCGTCGTGTCGGGTTCCTGCGTGACTACCTGCTGACGACCGGGGCGAAGGGGTACCTCCTCGCCATCAGCGGCGGGCAGGACTCCACCCTGGCCGGCCGCCTGACCCAGCTCGCGGTCGAGTCGCTCCGTGCTGAGGGGCACCCGGCCGAGTTCACGACCGTCCGCATGCCCTACCGGGTGCAGGCCGACGAGGACGACGCCCAGCTCGCCCTGCAGTTCATCGCGGCCGACCCGGGCATCACCGTGAACATCGAGCACGGGGTCGACGGGGTCGTCGAGGACACCGCGGCCTCCGGCGTCGAGCTGAGCGACTTCGTGAAGGGCAACGTCAAGGCCCGCATGCGCATGGTCGCCCAGTACGCGGTCGCCGGGCAGCGTGGCCTGCTGGTGGTCGGCACGGACCACGCGGCCGAGGCCGTCACGGGCTTCTTCACCAAGTACGGTGACGGCGGCGTCGACCTCACCCCGCTCACCGGGCTGTCGAAGAGCCAGGGGCGGCAGCTGCTCGAGCACCTCGGCGCACCCGCCCGTCTGTACGAGAAGGCCCCCACCGCGGACCTGCTCGACGAGACGCCCGGGCAGACCGACGAGGCGAACCTGGGGCTGTCCTACGCCGAGATCGACGCCTACCTGCAGGGGCACGACGTGTCGATCGAGGTCGCCGAGGCGATCGAGTCGCGCTACCGCGCGACGGAGCACAAGCGGCAGGTGCCGGCGACGCCCTTCGACGACTGGTGGCGTGCGGGCGCGTAGGCGCTGACGCGACACGGCCGGGAGGCGCGGTGCAGGTGATCCTGCACCGCGCCTCCCGTCTGTCGTCCCCGACACTTCCCTGCGCGCCCCCCGCTGTCCGCCGGCGCTCCTAGGATGGGAGCCAACGGAACAACAGATGCGGAATCCAGGCTGGTACCTGGTCCGCAAGGGGGGAAACATGGACGTCCTGTTCGCGCTCGGAGCAATCCCGCTGGTCATCGTGGGGATCATCGTCCTCGCCGTGATCGCGCTGATCTACGCCAAGGTCGTGTACCGCAACGCCGGCGCCGACGAAGCGCTCATCATCACCGGCAAGCGCTCGCGCAAGGTCAAGAACGACGACGGCACCGAGACCGTCGAGTCCGGCATCAAGGTCGTGCTCGGCGCCGGCGTGCTCGTCCGACCCTTCTTCGAGAAGGTCGCGAAGCTGTCGCTCAGCTCGCGCGCGATCGACATCAACGTCAACGCGCAGGACTCCCGAGGGGTCACCATCGACGTCGAAGCGGTCGCGCTCGTCAAGGTCGGCGAGACCGACGCCTCGATCCGGGCTGCCGCGCAGCGGTTCCTCGGGCAGGAGAAGAAGATCGACGACTTCGCGCGCGAGGTCCTGTCCGGTTCGCTCCGCGCCTCGATCGGTGCGACCGACGTGTCGACCATCATCCGCAAGCGCGACCAGCTCACCGTCGCCGTGCTCGACGTCGCGAAGGACGCCCTGCACAGCCAGGGGCTCGACGTCGACTCGTTCGAGATCAAGGGCATCTCGGACCGCAACGAGTACATCAGTGACCTCGGTCGTGCCGAGCGTGCACGCGTGCGACTCGAGGCCGAGAACGCCGAGGCCCAGGCCGACCGTGAAGCGCGGGAGGCCCGCGCGACCGCCGACCAGGCGATCGCCGAGGCCGAGAACACCCTGGCCATCCGTCGTGCCGCGCTGCAGCTCGACGCCGACCGCGCCTCTGCCGAAGCTGCTGCCGCCGGCCCGCTCGCCCAGGCGCGTGCGTCCCAGGGCGTCGTCGAGCAGGAGCAGATCACCGCCCAGAAGCGTGCCGAACTGCGTCGTGCCGAGCTCGAGTCCGAGGTCTCCGCCGTCGCAGAGGCCCAGGCGCGCAAGACCCGCGTCGAGGCCGAAGCCGCTGCCGGTGCCCAGGTCGAGACCGCACGCGCCCAGGCCGAGGCCCGCCGGATCTCCGCCGAGGCCGTCGCGGCCGAGGCGAAGGCCGAGGCGGATGCCCGCAAGCTCGCCGCCGACGCCTCACGCGCCGAGGGTGAAGCCGCCGCCGACGCGATCCGTGCGAAGGGTCAGGCCGAGGCCGATGCGACCAAGGCGCAGGCCGACGCGCTCGCACAGCACTCCGAGGCCGTCCTGCGGGTCAAGGCGATCGAGACACTGCCGAGCATCGCCCGCGAGCTCGCTGCTCCGATGAGCAACATCGACACGCTCACCGTGGTGTCCTCCGACGGCGCCGGCGCACTGTCGAAGAGCGTCGTCAGCCAGTTCAGCGAGGTCGATGCGCTGCTCGGTGCCACCGCCGGGTTCACCCTGAGCGACATCGTGAAGAGCACCACGACGGGGCAGGCAGCCGCCCGTGCCGTCGTGCGCGAGCAGGCGGCGCCGCAGGCCGAACCGGTCGAGTAACCGAGCGGACCCGTTCGGCGGGCGCGTCGGGGGTCAGCCCTCGCCGCGCCCGTTCTCGTCCTGTTGGTCGCGCTGCTGCCCACCGGCGTCCTCACGCTGCTGCGACCCGGCGTCCTCGCGCTGGTCGGCCAGCCGCTGCTGCCAGACGACACTGCGAGCGGCGCCCTCGAGCACGTCGTCGACGCTGCGTCCGCTCTGTGCGGCGAGGGCGCCGCTGAGCCCAGCGGTCAGGGTCCCACCGGCCGCGGCGAGTCGCTCGACGACCTCTTCCTGCCGCTGCGTCAGGGGCTCGTCGACCAGCTCGTCGATCGTGTCGCGGATGTTCTGCTCGCTCGCGTCCAACGCCGCTTCGTCGCCGGACTGCAGGGCTGCTGCCTCGCCGACGACGACGAGACCGAGGCGCGCGGCGTCGTCTTCGGGGCGCGGGGTGCGGTGCTCGTCAGTCATGCGGTGGACCGTACGCTCCGGCGCGCTGCGCTCCCTGGACAGATGCGTCCCCCGGCGTCCGCGGACGAGCCGTCAGTCGGCCCAGCGGCGGAGCAGCCACTCGGCGGCCGCCACGCCCTCGCGCCGCTGGAAGTCGCGGATCGTCGGCATGTTCGGTGGCGCCGGCGGCAGGGCGTGCTCGAAGAACAGCCCGGCGAGCCCGGCCAGCACGGCGTCGATCGTGTCGGCCGGAACCTCGGCGAACACCGGGTGCGTGGCGAGGTGGTGCTCGACGTCGGCGTCCTCACCACGCACGAGGGTGTCGAGCAGGTAGGTCAGTGGGTCGAGCCAGTGCGCACCCACGCTCGCCCAGGGCCAGTCGACCACCCAGACGAGCCCGCCGCCGTCGACGAGCAGGTTGTCCGCTCGGCAGTCGGCGTGCACGAGGTGCTCGCCGTCGACGAGCGCGGCCGCCTGCGATGCCGCACGGGCGATCGCGGGGCCGGCGTCGAGCACGTGCGGCGGCACGACCTCGGCGACGCGGGCGGCGGTCGCGTCGTCGGTCAGCATCCGGTCCCAGGCCCCGAACTCGTCGCGCAGGTCCTCGGCGATGCGGGGGAGTGCCGCCAGGGCGCCGGTCGCGAGCGGCAGGGTGTCGAGCGCGTCGAGTACGGCCGTCGTGTCCGAACCGTCGAGGTGGCTGCCCGGGTGCTGTCCCGCGACGTCGTCGAGCACGAGCGCGACCCAGTCGTCGCCGTCGACTGTGGTGTGCAGTGCGTCGAGCAGTCGCGGCGCCTGCACGGTGGTCGGCAGCTGCGCCATGACCGTGGCCTCGCGCCGGTGCAGCTCGAAGGCCGCTTCGTTGCGCGAGCGCGACACGGTCTTCACGAAGGCGCGTCGTCCGGCCCCGGTCGTCACGCGGTCGGCGCTGCCGGGGGACCACCCGCTCGCCTGCGACTGGGCGGTCACGACGGGCCCGCCCAGTACCCCTTCCACCTGCTGCCGCAGCGTCGTCGGTACGTCGGTCCAGGTGGTTCGCCCCATGACCCGACGCTACCTGAGAACCCGTACACAAACGTGCACGCTCGGCAACTTTGCGTTGGCGGCAAAGGTGCTCGGGGTGTAAAGTTGCAGAGCCTGCAAGGTTGATCCTGCTTCGGGGTCCTGACCAGGCCGACGACCACCACGCCACACCCCCTGTGAGGAACACCGCATGTCCACTGCCACCGCACCCGTCGAGGTGTCGCGCGGACGACAGGACTCCCCGGCGAGCACGCCGGGCAAGCCGATCATGTCGCACCGCCAGATCCTGCTCGTCATCTACGGCCTGATGGCGGGCATGTTCCTGTCCTCGCTCGACCAGACCATCGTCGGCACCGCGATCCGCACGATCGGCGACGACCTGCACGGCCTCGACCAGCAGGCCTGGGTCACGACCGCCTACCTGATCGCGTCGACCATCACCACGCCCATCTACGGCAAGCTCTCCGACGTCTTCGGTCGTCGCCCGCTCTACATCTTCGGCATCGCGGTCTTCATCCTCGGGTCGCTGCTCTCGACCCTGTCGACGTCGATGACCATGCTGGCCGCCTTCCGCGCGTTCCAGGGCATCGGTGCCGGTGCGCTGATGTCGCTGCCGCTGGCGATCATGGGCGACATCCTCGCGCCCCGTGAGCGTGCGAAGTACCAGGGCTACTTCCTGGCGGTCTTCGGCATCTCGTCCGTCATCGGCCCGCTCATCGGCGGACTGTTCGCCGGTGCGAGCTCGATCGTCGGCATCACCGGCTGGCGCTGGGTGTTCCTGATCAACGTGCCGATCGGCGTCGCGGCGCTGCTCATGGTGATCGCGTTCCTGCACCTGCCGAAGTTCGGCGAGGCCAGGGCGAAGCCGCGCATCGACTGGTGGGGCGCGACCTCGGTCATCGTCACGCTGGCACCGCTGCTCCTCGTCGCGGAGCAGGGTCGCACGTGGGGCTGGGGTTCGGCGAGTGCGCTGGCCTGCTACGGCATCGGCGCGCTCGGCCTCGTCGCCTTCCTGGTGATCGAGACCCGCATGCAGGACGACGCGATCATCCCGCTCAAGCTCTTCCGCTCGGCCACGTTCTCGATGGCGACCGTCCTGGGCTTCCTGGTCGGCTTCGCGATGTTCGGTGCGATGCTCACCATCCCGCTCTACCTGCAGATCGTCACCGGTCTGACGCCGACGGAGTCCGGGTTCGCCACGCTGCCGATGATCGGTGGCCTGATGATCGCCTCGATCGCTTCGGGTCAGATCGTGGCCCGCACCGGCCGATACCGGATCTTCCCGGTCATCGGGACGGCGCTGGTGTCGCTCGGCTACGTCGTCCTGACGTTCATGACGATCGACAAGCCGCTGTGGTTCCTGATGATCGGCATGTTCCTGATCGGTCTCGGGCTCGGCCAGCTCATGCAGAGCATCACCCTGGCGTCGCAGAACGCGGTGCAGCCGCGGGACATGGGTGTCGCGACGTCGTCCGCCACGTTCTTCCGCCAGATCGGTGGCACGCTCGGCACCGCCGTGCTGCTGTCCGTCCTGTTCTCGCTCATGCCGACGAACATCCTGCACGCCACGGCGGACCAGTCGAACCTGAAGCCCGCCCTCAGCGCGGCGCTCGACCCGACGGTCGCGAGCGCCGAGGCGAACCAGGGTGTCATGGACCAGATCTGGAACCCGATCGTCACCCCGCTCCAGCAGCAGGTGCAGTCCGGGCTCGACACCGCCACCGACCAGGTGATCGCGGCCACCGCCGGTGCTCCCGATGCGGTGCGGCAGCAGGCGCTCACCGCAGCCGCCGACAAGGCGCACGCCAGCGTGCAGGACGGCCGACTCGTCGTCGACTGGTCCGACTCGTCGCAGCGCACCTACTGGGTGGACCAGCTCGCCCCGGAGCTGTCGAAGCAGATCGACAAGGGCGCGAACGACTCGAAGGACTCGAACGCCGAGACGAGCGACACGTCCTACCTCAACGGTGCGGACCCGGCCCTGACCCGGCCGTTCATGTCGGGGTTCAACGCCTCGGCCGTGACCGTCTACTGGGTCGGTTTCTCGGTGATCCTGCTCGCGTTCGTCCTGAGCTTCTTCTTCAAGGCGCCGCCGCTCCGCAAGAGCTCGGCCCTGCAGGAGCAGGCGGACGACGCCGGCACCGCCGACGACCTCGAAGCGCAGGCCGTGCGGGCCGCGGACACGATGGGCTCGCCCACCGCCCCGGTCACCGGTTCGATCCCGGTCCAGGGCGGTCGGTCCAAGGACTGAACCCCGCCGGGCCTCCTCGTCACACGACGCGGAGGCCCGGCGTCGCACGGACCCGAGAGCAGGACGGAGCGCAGCACGTGCACCAGACCACCACCACCGAGGACCTCGTCGCGAGCGACTGCGGCCTGCGGGAACGCAAGAAGCAGCAGACCCGGTCCGCCATCCACCGGTCGGCACTCGCCCTGGTCACCGATCGGGGGCTCGCCGGGGTGACGGTGGAGCAGATCTGCGCGGACGCCGGGGTCTCCCCGCGGACGTTCTTCAACTACTTCCCGTCGAAGGCCGAGGCGGCCCTCGGGTTGCCGGCGACGATGGTCCCGGACGCGGCGCGCGCAGTGTTCCTCGGTTCCGCGGGTCCGCTGGTGTCGGACCTCTGCGAGCTCGTCGCGCAGACGGTCACCCTGCCACAGGACCGTCGGCGCATGAAGGAGCTCGTCCGGGCTCGGCCGGAGATGGTCCCGGCGATGATGCAGTGGATGGCGCACGCCCGGCAGACGGTCCTGACGGTCGCTGCCGAGCGGGTCGGCGAGGACACCGCGCGGACCGCGACCACGCTGGTGATGGCCGCCGTGATCGAGTCGGCCCACCGGTCGGCGGACGGTTCGCGCGACGAGCTCGCGGCGCGGCTGCGTGCGGTCGTCGCCGAGATGGGGCGGCTCGCCTCCGCCTGACCGGCGCGACCATCGCGTCGCCCCCCGGCGCGGGGGTGAGAACGGCCTGGAGGCGCGGTGCGGGACCGACCCGCACCGCGCCTCCAGGCCGTTGGTGCGTCCAGACCGCCGCATGCGCAGTCATCGGACGGTTGCGGGGTGACTTTCGCCGAAACGGCACGAACGCGGCTCTTGACGCGCAAGACATCGGATGTTTTGATTGCATCGTTCGGTCGACGGAGACCGGACGGCAGGAGACACAGATGAGCCGCATCACCGGTCTGCACGTGCACGACATCCGGTTCCCGACCTCGCGAGAGCACGACGGGTCCGACGCCATGAACCCCGCTCCCGACTACTCCGCCGCCTACGTCGAGATCACCACCGACGCGCTCGACGGCCTGGTCGGCACCGGCTTCGTCTTCACCATCGGCCGCGGCAACGAGGTGCAGGAGTCGGCGATCGCGGCGCTCCGCGGGCACGTCGTCGGCGCCGATGCCGAGGCGGTCCTGGCCGACATGGGCGGCACCTGGCGCGCGATGGTGCACGACTCGCAGCTGCGGTGGCTCGGCCCGGAGAAGGGCGTCATGCACATGGCGATCGGCGCCGTGGTGAACGCCCTGTGGGACCTGCGGGCGAAACGTACGGGGCAGCCGCTCTGGGCCCTGCTCGCCGACCTGCGCCCCGAGGAACTCGTCGACCTGGTCGACTTCCGGTACCTGACCGACGCGATCACCCCGGCCGAGGCGCTCGAGCTGTTCCGCGCCGCCGAACCGCTGCGTGCCGAACGCCGTGCCCGTCTGGAGCGCGAGGGCTACCGCGCCTACACGACGACCCCGGGCTGGCTCGGCTACGACGACGAGAAGCTCGCGCGGCTGTGCCGCGAAGCCGTGGACGACGGGTTCACCCAGATCAAGCTCAAGGTCGGCGGCGACGTGGACGAGGACGTCCGACGGATGGGCATCGCCCGCGCCACCGTCGGCCCGGACGTCCGGATCGCGATCGACGCCAACCAGCGCTGGGACGTCGACGAGGCCGTGGCGTGGATCGACCGGCTCCGCCCCTTCGACATCGCGTGGGTCGAGGAGCCCACGAGCCCGGACGACATCCTGGCCCACGCCGAGATCGCCCGGCGCATCGCGCCGATCCCGGTCGCGACGGGGGAGCACATGGCGAACCGCGTGATCGCGAAGCAGCTGATCCAGGCCGGGTCGATGTCGGTGCTGCAGATCGACGCCACCCGGGTCGCCGGGGTGAACGAGAACCTGGCGATCCTGCTCCTCGCCGCGAAGCACGGCGTCCGTGTCTGCCCGCACGCCGGCGGTGTCGGCCTGTGCGAGGCGGTGCAGCACCTGTCGATGTTCGACGCGGTCGCCCTGACCGGCGACCTCGACACCCGGTGCATCGAGTTCGTCGACCACCTGCACGAGCACTTCGTGACCCCGGTCGACGTCCACGACGGCCGCTACTGGCCGCCGACCGCGCCCGGCGCCGGCACCGAGCTGCTCGCCGACACCCTGACCACCCACGCGTTCCCGGACGGCCCGGTCTGGGCCGAGTCCGACGCAGCGCACGTCGCGGACGCCGTCCGGGTCGCCTGACTCCCCCCTCCCCGCACACCCCATCACCACGACGAAGTGGAGACACCGATGCAACGACGACGTACCGCCGGGCTGGCGGCAGCAGCAGCTGCCGTGCTCGTGCTCACCGGCTGTTCCGCTGGCAGCAACGCCAGCGACGGCCAGTCGAAGGACTCCCTCACCTGGGCCATGTGGATCGCCGGGAAGGAGGACAAGGCCGCGTGGCAGAAGGTCGCCGACACCGTCAAGACCGACGACGACGTGGACGTGTCGATCCAGGGCTCCCCGTTCAACGACTACTGGACGAAGCTCCGCACGCAGCTGTCGACCGGCACCGCCCCGTGCATCGTGAGCATCCAGTCGCTCCGCGCCGCGAACTACACGGACGTGCTCGTGCCGATCGACGACATGGCGAAGCAGGCCGACCTCGACCTGAGCGAGTACGACCAGACCGGGCTCGACGGCATGAAGGTCGACGGCAAGCTCTACGGGCTGCCGTACGACACCGGCCCCATGGTCATGTTCTACAACAAGGACATCTTCGACAAGGCGGGCGTCCCCGAGCCGAAGCCGGGCTGGACGGTCGACGAGTTCGAGGACGCCGCCAAGCAGCTCAAGGCCGCCGGCACACCGATCTGGGGCACGAGCGTCGAGGACATCCCCCTCGAGTCGATGATCCTCGGCTACAACGGCGGTCGGGTCATCGGGGCCGACGGCACGCTCGACGCCTCGAACACGAAGTTCGCCGAGGGGCTCGACTGGATCGGCAGCCTGGTCAAGGACGGCTACGCCACGCAGGCGAGCACCGACGGCTCCACCGACGACAACGCGTTCGTGTCCGGTGACGTCGCGATGTACAGCGACGGCCCGTGGTCGATCATCAGCCAGAAGGCCAAGGTGCAGTTCGACCTCGGCATCACGACGATCCCCTCGGGCACGGACGGACCCAGCTCGTTCGCCGCCGGGTCGGGCTTCGGCATCTCGAAGCAGTGCAAGTACCCCGAGCAGGCGTTCAAGGCCATCACGACGATGACGAACGAGTCCACGCTCACCTCGCTCGCCGAGCAGGGTCGCGCCTTCCCGGCACGCACCGCCGCGCAGCAGGCCTGGTACGACAACGCCGGCATCGACGGGGTCGAGGACGCCCTGAAGACCGGGCTCGAGAACGCCACCCCGCTGCCCGGCAACAAGCAGAGCGACCAGCTCAACCAGCTCTTCGCGCAGTACGCCCTGCAGGCGGTGAACGGACAGACCTCCGGCAAGGACACGATGTCGTCCATCGCGAGCCAGCTCGGCTCGCAGTGACGGGCGTCACCCCTTGACGGACGGGGAGGCCCGCCACGGCCCCGCCACGGGCCTCCCGTCCGATCCCCACCCTGTTCAGGACCGCGCGAACGACGAGGAGGTCGTCGCATGACCACCATCCAGGACCCACCCGCCGAGGCGGCGCTGCCCGCCCCCGCGGTCGCGGTCGCGACCGGCGCGGCGCCCCGCCGGAAGACCGGCGGCGCCGACGCCGAGCTCGGCCGCCGCTCGTGGTGGGGCGCGGCGTTCGCCGCACCGCACTCGATCGGCCTCGTCGTGTTCACGGCGTTCCCGATCCTGGCGTCGCTCGTCGTGAGCTTCATGAACTGGCCGATGCTCGGTGAACGCTCGTGGGCCGGCCTGTCGAACTACGCGCAGCTGTTCTCCGACCCGATCTTCCGGACGGTCACGCTCAACACGGTGCTGTTCGTCGTGCTCTACGTGCCGCTCAACCTGGTCGTGTCCCTCGGACTCGCGGCCTGGCTCACCCCGAAGATCCGGCACCGGCACGTCTTCCGCGTGCTGTTCTTCATCCCGACGATCACGCCGATCGTCGCGAACGTCGTCGTCTGGCGGATGCTGTACCAGCCGGGCGGCGCCATCGACGCGACGCTGCAGTCGACCGTCGGCGTGCACGCCCCGAACTTCCTGGCGGACGACCACTGGGCGATGCTCGCCGTCGTCGCGATGAGCGTCTGGCAGGGGTTCGGCTACAACATGCTGATCTTCTCGGCGGCGCTCGACTCGGTGCCGGAGAACCAGATCGAGGCTGCCCAGCTCGACGGGGCGAACGCCTGGCAGATGTTCTGGCGGATCAAGTTCCCGCTCATCTCGCCGTCGATCTTCTTCGCGACGATGATGACCCTGATCACCTCGTTCCAGGTGTTCGTGCAGCCGTTCGTCCTGACGAAGGGCGGTCCCGGCACCGCGACCGAGACCCTGGTGCAGTACATCTACAACACCGGGTTCCAGACCCAGCAGCTCGGGCTCGCATCGGCCGGGGCGTGGGTGCTGTTCGTCATCATCCTCGGCATCACGGCCGTCCAGTTCCTCGGACAGAAGCGGTGGGTGCACTATGAGTGAGCTGACCTCGTCCAACCGGACGATCAACCCGCGGGCGCTGCCCCGCACGCACCGGCAGGCCGGCAGGGTGCGCCACGCGGTCGGGTACGTGCTGCTGTGCCTGGTGGCCCTGCTGTTCGTCTCGCCGCTCATCTACATGGTGGCGACGAGCCTGAAGCCGTCGGCCGACGTGTTCACGACCCCGCCGACCCTGTGGGGCTCGTCCATCGAGTGGGGCAACTACGCGCAGGCGTTCACCTACCTGCCGTTCGCCCGGTTCATCCTGAACGGCGTGTTCGTCGCCGCGGCCGGCACGGCGATCAACGTCGCCGTCGCGGTGCTGTCCGGCTACGCGTTCTCACGGCTGCGGTGGCGCGGCCGGAACACGGTGTTCGTCCTGTTCCTCGCGACGCTGATGATCCCGCAGGACGTCCTCGTCATCCCGATGTACGTGATGATGCAGGGCTTCGGGTGGGTCGACACGTTCCAGGCGCTCATCATCCCGTGGGCGTTCACGGCCCTCGGCGCGTTCCTGGTGCGGCAGTTCTTCCTCACCGTGCCGCAGGAGCTCGACGACGCCGCCCGGGTGGACGGTGCCGGAGCGATCCGGACGTTCTTCTCGGTGATGCTCCCGCTCGCCCGGCCGACGATGGCGGTCCTCGCCGTGTTCTCGTTCATCGCGTACTGGAACTCGTTCCTCTGGCCGCTCGTCATCGTCAACGACGTCGAGGCCCGTGGCACCATCCCGCTCGGCCTGCAGCAGTTCTTCGGGCAGCAGGGCTCCGAGTGGAACCTCGTGATGGCGGCGTCGGTGATCTCGATGCTGCCCACCGTGATCCTGCTGATCCTGCTCCAGAAGCACCTGGTCAAGGGGATCGTCACCAGCGGTCTCGGCGGCCGGTGACGCCGCCGGACGTCTTCCCTCGTCCTCCACTGAAAGGAACACTGGCCTCATGACCATCACCGCACCTGCCGAGCCGCAGACCGCGACGGATCTCGCGGGGTTCCCCGCGTGGTTCTCCCACGACCGGTTCGGCATGTTCATCCACTGGGGGCTCTACGCCCTGCCGGCACGGCACGAGTGGGTGAAGAACCACGAACGGATCACCGACGCCGACTACCAGAAGCTACTTCGACCACTTCGACCCGGACCTGTTCGACGCCGCCGACTGGGCCCGCCGTGCGCGCGCGGCGGGGATGAAGTACGTCGTCCTCACCACGAAGCACCACGAGGGCTTCTGCCTGTGGGACACCGCACTCACCGACTACAAGTCCACGAACACCCCCTTCGGCCGGGACATCGTTCGGGAGTTCGTCGACGCCGTCCGTGCCGAGGGGCTGCGGGTCGGTTTCTACCACTCGCTCATCGACTGGCACCACCCGGACTTCACCGTCGACGGCGTGCACCCCCGGCGCGACGACTCGGCGGAGGAGATCGAGGCGTTCAACGAGGGCCGCGACATGTCGCGCTACCGCGAGTACCTCCACGGTCAGATCGAGGAGCTGCTCACCGACTACGGGCAGATCGACTACCTGTTCTACGACTTCTCGTACCGGGACAACGACCACGAGGACATCTGGGGCGGCAAGGGTCGCGACGAGTGGGGCTCCGAGGAACTCATGGCGCTGACGAAGCGCCTGCAGCCGGGCATCATCGTCAACGACCGGCTCGACATCCCCGGTGACCTGGTCACCCCGGAGCAGTACCAGCCCGACAAGCCGATGGAGGTCGGCGGGGTCCCGGTGCCGTGGGAGGCCTGCCAGACGTTGAACGGCTCGTGGGGTTACGACCGCGACAACCTCAACCTGAAGCCGGTCGACCTGCTCGTCCGCATGCTCGTCGACGGCGTCTCGAACAACGGGAACATGCTGCTCAACATCGGGCCGACCGGTCGCGGTGAGTTCGACGGGGTCTCCCGCCGGACGCTCGAGGGCATCGGGACGTGGATGCACCAGCACGCCCGCTCGGTGTACGGCGCCGGACCCGCGAAGTTCGTCGCCCCGCGGAACACCGTCTACACGCAGAACGGGAACCGCCTGTACCTGCACCTGTTCGCCTGGCCGTTCGAGCACGTGCACCTGCCAGACCTGGCCGGCAAGGTGGCGTACGCGCAGCTGCTCAACGACGCGTCGGAGATCCACTTCCGCGAGATCCCGCCGGGCACCCGAGCGCAGAACACCGGGCTCGGCGGCCAGCCCGCCGGCACCCTCACCCTGACGCTGCCCATCGTGCGACCCGACGTCGCCGTCCCCGTCGTCGAGCTGTTCCTGCGCGACTGATGCAGCGGATCCTGACGCGGACGCGACTGCGGGCCGGGAACGAGGCGGCGTACGACACCGTGCACGCCTCGGTCCCGCCCGCGCTCGCGGCACGACTGCGCGAGGCCGGCGTGCACGACTGGACGATCTGGCGGGACGGGCTCGACCTGGTCCACCTGATCGAGGTCGAGGACCACCGGGCGATGCGCCGGGCGCTCGCGGACGACCCGGTCAACGCCGAGTGGCAGGAGACGATCAACCCGCTGCTCCAGGCGGCCGACGACTACTCGGGCGACGACGACGGCGTCCCGCGGGTCTGGTCGCTGGCGGACCAGGTGGACGGCGTGGACCAGGTGGCCCCGTGACGGACCTCGCCCTCGACCTGGACCGTGGGCCGTTCTGGTTCGGTGGGGCCGGCATCGGCAACCTGCTCCGTCCGGTCTCCGACGACGACGCCCGCGACACGGTCGACGCCGCCTGGGACGCCGGGGTGCGCGGGTTCGACACCGCTCCGCACTACGGCCTCGGATTGTCCGAACGACGGCTCGGGGTGGCGCTCGCCGGACGCCCCCGGCAGGAGTTCCTCGTGTCGACGAAGGTCGGGCGGGTGCTCGTGCCGGGGCGCGGCGACGGCGACGACCTGGCGTCCGGGGGCTTCGCGGTGCCGGACGACACCGTGCGGCAGTGGGACCCGTCGCCCTCGGGCGTGCGGCGCTCGCTCGACGACTCGCTCGGCCGGCTCGGGCTCGACCACGTCGACATCGCCTACCTGCACGACCCGGACGTCTACTCGCTCACCGACGGCCTGACCCAGGCGCTGCCGACCCTCGCCGAGCTCCGCGACGAGGGCGTCGTGCGGGCGGTCGGCGTCGGGTCGAACTCCGTCGAGGCGCTGTCGGCGGCCGTCGACACCGGGCTCTGCGACGTCGTCATGCTCGCCGGCCGGTACACGCTGCTCGAGCAACCGGCGGCGGCGCTCGTCGACCGGTGCGCGGCGCTGGGCGTCGCGGTCGTCGCGGTCGGCGTCTACAACTCGGGGCTGCTCGGGCAGGAGCGCCCCGCGGCCGGCGTGACCTACGACTACGCCGAGGCGCCCGCGCGGTTGCTCGCGCGGGCGAACGCCATCGCCGACGTGTGCGACCGCCACGGGGTCACCCTGCCCGAGGCCGCGCTGGCGTTCCCACGGCGGGCCCCGGCGGTCGCCGCGATCGCCCTCGGCGTGCAGTCCGCCGACCAGGTGCGCTCGAACGTCGCCCGGGCCGCCGCCGTCGTGCCCGAGGCGCTCTGGGACGACCTGCGTGCTGCGGGCCTGCTCGACACCTGACCCACGCACGACGAAGGCACCCCGCCCACGCGGTTGCGCGGTTCGGGGTGCCTTTCGTCGTGCGCCGGTCAGACCGGCAGTGTGGTGCCTAGCGGCGCGAACCGCGGCCGGCGACGCGCGTGTAGATGAACAGCACGATGACGGCGCCGATGATCGAGCCGATGATGCCGGCCGGCTGGAAGAAGCCGTCGTTCCCATCGTGGTTGAAGATCAGGTAGCCGAGGAATCCGCCGACGAACGAGCCGACGATGCCCAGGACGATCGTCATGAGGATGCCGATGTTCTGCTTGCCGGGGATGATGAGCCGGGCGAGAGCGCCGGCGATGAGTCCGATGATGATCAAGCTGATGATGAGACCGAGCACGGTGTCCTCCTCGTGGGTGCGGTTGCCGCGGCATGGTTGCCGGAGTCAGGGCCGAGGACTGACACAACTCCGAGGTTCCTGGGAGGATTGTCGGGTTCAGTCCAGGGAGCGCCGCAACCAGCGCTCGACCCCTTCGACGTGGGACACGACGAGGGCCTGCACGAGCTGCGGGTCGCGGCGTCGGATGGCGTCGACGATGGCCGCGTGCTCGTCGAGGGTCCGCTGCACCGAGCCGTTCTGGGTCAGCCCCCGCCACACCCGCACCCGCACCGTCTTGCTCGACAGGGCGTCGAGCAGTCCGGACAGGTACTGGTTGCCGCCGATGCCCGCGATGGTCGAGTGGAAC
Organism: Curtobacterium sp. Arg-1; assembly: GCF_025643395.1. Taxonomy (NCBI): domain Bacteria; kingdom Bacillati; phylum Actinomycetota; class Actinomycetes; order Micrococcales; family Microbacteriaceae; genus Curtobacterium; species Curtobacterium sp. Arg-1. The sequence continues at coordinate 3,246,845 of NZ_CP095731.1, read as the reverse complement.
AACAGGTCGTGGGCGACGAGGTCCTCGACGCCGGTGTCGTCGGTGACGGACTGCATCAGGGTCGCGAGTTCGTCGATCTGCTGTTCCGTGGCACGCGCGGTCGCCAGGACGGCGGACGCCGGTTCCAGGATGCGTCGCACCTCGAGCAGGTCGACGAGCGACCGGTCGTGGTGCATGTCGACGACGAACGACACCGCCTCGAGCAGGACGCCCGGTTCGAGGGACGTCACGTACGTGCCGTCGCCGCGTCGGACGTCGAGCACGCGGATGAGCTCGAGCGCCTTCACCGCTTCACGCAGGCTGTTCCGCGACAGGCCGAGCGACTCGCTCAGCTCCTTCTCGGGCGGGAGGCGCTGGCCGGGTTGGAGCTCGCCGCTCACGATCATCTGCTGGATGCGTGCGATCGCATCGTCGGTCAACGACGCCACGTCACCACCTCCTGTGGACCCGGCCGCCTGTGCGACGGGACGTCCCGACGATACCCGGGACGGGCCTCCAGGCCGTGCGGCGGAGCCGTGGCGCGATCACACCGGCCGCAGCCGGAGCGCCTGCATCCCGCCGTCGACCGCCAGCTCGACGCCCGTCGTCGACCGGGCGAGCGGGCTCGTCAGGTAGGCGACCGCCTCGGCGACCTCTGCTGCCTGCACCAGTCGGCCGTGCGGCTGGCGTGCCTCGAGCGCGGCGCGTTCGGCTGCCGGGTCGTCCGCGGTCGACAGGAGCCGTGCGATCCACGGGGTGTCGGCGGTGCCCGGGTTGACGGCGTTGACGCGGATGCCCTCGCGGACGTGGTCGGCTGCCATCGCGCGGGTGAGTGCGGAGATCGCCCCCTTCGTGGCCGAGTACAGCGCACGCTGGGGGAGCCCGGCGGTGGCCGCGACGGAGCAGGTGTTGACGATGCTCGCGCTGTCGGAGGCCCGGAGGTGGGGGAGTGCGGCGCGGGACAGGCGAACGGCACCGAGCACGTTGACCTCGTACACGCGGCGCCACTCGTCGTCGGTGTTGTCCTCGACGCTCCCCTGAGCGCCGATGCCGGCGTTGTTCACGAGCACGTCGAGACCGCCGAGCTGGTCGACGGCCGACGCGACGGCGGCACGGACGGACTCGTCGGACGACACGTCGCAGGTGACGGAGACGAGTCCCTCGGCGGTGGACGGCTGCAGGTCGAGCACGGCGACCGCTGCGCCGCGCTCCCGCAGGGCTGCCGCGATGGCCGCGCCGATGCCGGAGGCGCCGCCGGTGACGATCGCGCGGAGACCCGCGTGGCTGCCGGGCGTCCCGGTGGTGCCGGTCTGGTCGGTGGTGTCGGTCATCAGGCTGCTCCTACGGTCTGGCGCTGCGAGCCGAGCCCGTCGGCGGTGAGTTCGACCACGTCGCCGGGCTGCAGGTACGGCGCGTGTCCTGCGAGGGCGACCCCGGCCGGGGTGCCCGTGCTGATGACGTCGCCCGGGTACAGCACCATGAACTGCGACAGGTACCGGACGATCTCGACGGGTCGGAAGATCATGTCGGCGGTGGTGCCGTCCTGCCGCACCTCGCCGTTGACGGTGAGCCGGAGCGCGAGCGCCGCCGGGTCGACCTGGTCGGGGGTGACCAGCCACGGGCCGAGCGGGTTGAACGTCTCGCAGGACTTCCCCTTGTCCCACTGCCCGCCGCGCTCGAGCTGGAAGGCGCGTTCGGAGACGTCGTTCGCGATGGCGTAGCCCGCGATGCAGGCGCTCGCCGCCTCGTCGGAGTCGCAGTACCGGGCGGTGGCGCCGATGACGACGGCGAGTTCGATCTCCCAGTCGGTCTTCTCGCTGCCGCGGGGGATCAGGACCTGGTCGTCCGGGCCGATCACCGTCATCGGGTCCTTCATGAACACGATCGGCTCGGTCGGGATCTCGGCGCCGGTCTCGGCGGCATGGTCGCGGTAGTTCAGGCCGATGCAGACGACCTTGCCGGGGCGGGCCACCGGTGCGCCGCGACGCAGGCCCTCTGCGTCGGGCAGCACCCGGACGTCGCCGGCGTCGCGCGCGTGCCGGACGCGGGCGACCGGGTCCGCTGCCAGGAAGGCGCCGCTGATGTCGGTCGTGATCGGGCGGAGGTCGAGGACCTCGCCGTCGGTGTCGACCGCGACGGGGACCTCGTCGCCCGCGGGGCCGAGTCGTGCGAACTGCATCGTTCCTCGCTCTCCGGCTGCACCGGCGCAACCAGAGACATCCTATGTCTGGTCCGAGGTGTCGACAAGGTTCCGGGTGCTGAGGGTCCTGTCATGCAGGTAGGTGCGCTCCGCCGTACCGCCGAGGATCGCCTGGCGCTCGTCCGGGCTCAGGTCGGCCAGTGCCTCGGTGGTGCGTCGGACCACGTCGTCGTAGGTCGTGGCGAGTGTCGAGACGGGCCAGTCCGACCCGAACATCGACCGCGTCGGGCCGAGCCGCTCGACCACGGCGCGGACGTACCGGTCGACCGGCTGCCGTCGCCACCCCGGGCCAGCCTCGGTGAACAGGCCGGACACCTTGCAGGCGACGTTGGGGCGTGCGGCGAAGTCGTCCATCCGGCTCGGCCACCCGGGGTCCCCGCCCGCGATGTCGGGCTTGCCGGCATGGTCGAGGACGAACGAGGCCTCGGGCACGGCGTCGACCAGTGTCAGCGCTGCACGGTGCTCCCGTGCGCGGACGAGCAGGTCGAACGCCAGGCCGGCGGCGGCCAGGGCGCGGACGCCTCGGACCACCTCGGGGCGGGCGAGCCAGTCCGGGTCCGGTTCGTCCTGCGCCTGGTGCCGGATGCCGACCAGGCGGTTCCCGGTCACAGGGGTGCGACCGGGTCGTGCGGCGAGGGCGGCGAGGGCGGCGATCCGGTCGGCGACGTCCGGGGCGGTCAGGTCCACCCAGCCGACGACCCCGGCGACCGGCTCGGGCTGCTCGAGGAGCCAGGCGGTCTCGCCGGGGTCGTGCACGGCCTGCACGACGATCGTCCGGGTGACGTCGGTGCTCCGGGCGGCGGCGCGCAGGTCGTCCACGTCGAACCGGCGGCGGATCGGGGCGACCGAGTCGTCCATCCAGGGGTACGGCCGGTCGGCGGGATCCCAGAGGTGGTGGTGAGCGTCGATGATCACGCGCTCATGATGCCTGATTCATCCGATGTTCACCCGCGCGTTGCCGGTGCGGCTCAGACGACGCCGGAGGCCTCGAGCTCGGCGCGCAGCTCGGCGTCGGACGGCTCGACGAAGTGCTTGCCGTTCGGCAGCACCACGACGGGGATGTTCTTCCGGCCGCTGATCGCCTCGGCACGGTCCGCCGCGGACAGGTCCTGCTCCACGTCGACGTACTCGTAGTCCACGCCGAGCGTGTCGAGCAGCGCCTTGGACCGACGGCAGTCGCGGCACCAGTCGGCGCCGAACATGGTCACGCGGTCGGGGGCAGTCGTCGCATCGCTCATGTGCAGAGAGTACGTCGGAGCGCCACCGGGCATTCCCGGAGCCCGCGTCGCAGGGCGACAGGACCGCAGGCCTCCGCAGCAGGCGCGTGCCCGGCCTCGCCCTACGATTGGCACATGCCGCCAGCACCCGACCCCGCGACGCTGGCCTGGGCCTCGGCGGCCGTCCGGCGGTTCGCCGCTGCGACCAACCTGCTCGTCGCCGCCCGCCGGTTCCGCATCATCGGCGGGGACCCCCGGGACGCCGCGGCGCTCCGGCACCTGCTGACCGCACTCGGCGCGCGCGAGGCCGACGAGCAGCAGCCGAACCCGCAGCAGCCGTCCGACCTGGTCGACCAGCTCTGGTGTCTCGGCACGCCCGAGGAATCGACGCCCGCCGTCGAGCAGGCCGCCGACCGCCCGCGCGGCACCACCCTGGTCGTCATCGACGCCGGCCGGTACCTGCCCGCCGTCGACGAGGACGCCTTCGGCCCCGTCGCACCCGCCCGCCCCGGCGTGCTCGCCGTCCCGATGCTGTCCGACGACGTCTTCCTCGTCTCCACCGGCCGCGACCCCGAGCACGACCCCGCAGCCGAGGCCCGCCTGCGATGGGCCCGGCGGTCGATGCCGGTCGCCCGGTCGGTCGCCGCCGAACTCCGCGACGGCGGACTCCTGCGCGGCACACGCATCGGCGTCGCGATGTTCCTCGAACCCAAGACGGCGGTGCTGAGCCTGCTGCTCCGCGATGCCGGTGCCGAGGTCGTCGTCTACGCCCACGCCGACGAGACCGACGACGCCGTCGCCGACGCACTGCGGTCGGCCGGCCTGACGGTCTTCGCGAGCAGCACGGCGACGCTCCCCGAGCAGAAGCAGCTGGCCCTCGCGATGCTCGACACGGCGCCGCACATCCTGCTCGACGACGGGGCACACGTCATCCGGCTCGCCCACCAGGAGCGCCCCGACCTGCTGCCGACGATGCTCGGCGCCGCCGAGGAGACCACGAGCGGCCTGCGGCCCCTGCGTGTGCTGGCAGCGCGCGGCGAGCTCGGCATCCCCGTGATCGCGGTGAACGACGCCCGCACCAAGACGTTCTTCGACAACCGGTACGGCACCGGGCAGTCGACGGTGTTCGCGGTGCTCGACCTGGTCGACGGGCTCGCGTCCGGCGCACACCGATTGCAGGCTGGGCCCACGCCGCCGGTTCCGGCCCGACGCGCCAGCGGCGGGCTGGCCGTGCCGGTGGGGAGAGGCGCGGCGGCGGTCGCCGGGTTCGGGCACGTCGGCGAAGGGGTCGCCCTGGTGCTCGCCGCCCTCGGGTTCCGGGTGACGGTCGCCGAGACCGACCCGGTCCGCGCCCTGCAGGCCCGCTTCGCCGGGTACGCCGTGGCCCCGCTGGTCCAGGCGGTGCGTGACGCCGACCTCGTGATGAGCGCCACCGGGGTGCCGGACACCATCGACCTCGAGGTGCTCCGTGCTTGCGCGGACGGCGCGATCGTCGCCGTCGCCGGTGGGGTCGACCAAGAGATCGCGGTCGATGACGCCCTCGCCGCCGGGGTCGAACGGCGGCCCGTGGGGCCGAAGGCCGAGCGGTTCGTGTTCCCCGGCGTCGACGGCGGGCCGATCGTGCTCGACGACGGTGGCTGCATCAACATCACCGCGGCCGAGGGCAACCCGGTCGAGATCATGGACCTGTCCTTCGCCGTGCAGCTCGGCGCCGTCCGGATGCTCCTGGAACGCGGCGACGAGCTGGAGCGTGCCGTCGTGCCGATCGACCCCGCGGTCGACGACGTGACCGCCCGCGCGGCGCTCGCCGCGTTCGGGAGCCGACCCCTGCCTCTCCCCACCGGCACGGCCGGGCTGCCGCTGGCGCGTCAGCCCGGAACCGGCGGCGTGGGCCCAGGCCTTCCCCCTGAACACCCGGCGGACCGCGAGCCGGACGTCCGGACGCACCGTTTCGGAGACCCCACGTGAGCGCCCGACAGCACCCGGTCACGGTGCACTCGGCGCGCGTCGTCGTGCCGATGACCGCGCCGCCGATCGCGGACGGCGCGGTCGCCGTGCAGGACGGCCGCATCCTGCACGTCGGCGACCGGTCGTGGGTCATCGACCAGCTCACCGGGTCCGGCGCGACGTTCACCGAGCGGCAGTGGCGTGGCGCGCTCCTACCCGGACTCGTGAACGCGCACTCGCACCTGCAGTACACCGGCATGGCCAGTGTCGGCCAGCGCCAGTACGGCGGATTCGAGGACTGGGCCGCGGCGTTCAACGTCGACTACGCCGAACCCCACGACTGGCGGGCCGAAGCCGCGGACGGTGCACGGGCGTCGATCCTGGCCGGCGTCACGAGCATCGCGGACATCGTCACCGACATCGAGGCCGCCACCGCGCTGCAGGACGCCGGGCTCGGCGGCATCGCGTACTGGGAGGTCATGGACTGGGAGAACGACGCCTGGCAGTCGCACGGTCGCGACCAGGTGCTCGACGAACTCGACCGGATCCCCACGACGCCCGGTGCGGGTCTGTCGCCGCACGCGCCGTACTCGCTCGAGGTCGCCCCGCTGCTCGAGCTCCCCGACATCGTGCGGCAGCGCGGTCTGCGACTGCACCTGCACCTCGGTGAGGCGGCGTTCGAGGGGGAGCGCACCGCCCTCGGTCCGGTCCCCGGGCTCGACGGGGTCGACGGCGTCGGACACGGGAACGACTGGCACCTGGCGAACGTGCCGTCGTTCCGGGCGCTGCGAGCCCTGGGCTTCGGCGCGAGTGCCACCGCGTTCGTCGACCGGCTCGGGGTGCTCGGCCCGGACTGCCACATCGCCCACGGCGTCTACATGACCGCGGCCGACCGGGCCCTCCTGCGTGCCCGGGGCACCGCCGTCGCACTGTGCCCGCGGTCGAACGCCGTCATCGGCCTCGATCCGCCGCCCGTCGCGGACTACCTGCGCGAGGGCAGCCCGATCGCCATCGGCACCGACTCCCTGTCGTCGTCGCCGTCCCTCGACCTGATGGCCGACGTCACCGCGCTGCACCGGATCGCCCGCGCCCAGGGCTACGGGCACCGGGACCTGCACGAGCGGCTGCTCGCGGCGGCGACCCTCGGTGGCGCGCACGCGATGGGGCTCGCCGTCGGGCCGGACCGCATCGGGCACCTCGCCGTCGGGGCGCGTGCCGACCTGGCGGTCTTCGACGTCGATGCCCGTACCGTGCCGGACGCGCTCGCCGAGCTCGTCGAGGACGGCGCCGGGCGGGCGGCCGCCACCGTGATCCGCGGGGTCGTCCGTGCCGCGGCGGGCGTCGTCACCGAACCGGCTTCCCCGCACATGGACATCCCCGCACCGCACCAGGAGGAACGATGACCGAGACCGCACCCCGCCCCGGCATGGCCGCCCGTCGCACCGTCGACGGCGACCTGATCGAGTGGCTCGACGTGCCGAAGCGCGCCATCGCCCTCGGCATGGAACCGCACCCCGAGGGCGGTTGGTACGTCCGCACCTGGACCTCGCCGGCGACGGTCACCACCCCCGCGGGGGACCGTCCGGCCGCCACCCTGATCCACTTCCTGCTGCCCCCGGGCGAGGCCTCGGCCTGGCACCGGGTCACGAGCGACGAGATCTGGATGTGGCACGGTCCGGACACCGTCGACCTGCAGCTCGGCGGCGACGGTGACGTCCCCGAGCCCGGCGCGACGATCACGCTCGGCCCGGACGCCGGCCGGGACCGGGTGAACGACGCGCAGGCGTTCGTGCGCGGCGGGGTGTGGCAGCGGACGATCCCGGGCGACGGCGAAGTGCTGCTGAGCTGCCTGGTGTCGCCGGGCTTCTCGTTCGACGACTTCACGATGGTCGACGACGGGGACTCTGCCGCCGAGTAGCACCGCGACACCGTTTCGCGTTGGTATCCCACCGCGAAGTACACTTCGACCTGCCCCCACCCCCCCCTCGCACGAAGGCCCGACCGTGACCCGTCCCCTCCGCTTCACCCTCGCCGTCGCCACCGCCGCGGTCGCCGCCCTCGCCCTGTCGGCCTGCTCCGCCGGGGGCAGCAGCAACGCCGACGGCACCGTGACCGACGGCAAGCTCACGATCGCCACCGGTGACCCGGCGTACTCGCCCTGGGTCGAGGACAACAAGCCGCAGTCCGGCAAGGGCTTCGAGTCCGCCGTGGCGTACGCCGTCGCGAAGGAGATGGGCTACGGCAAGTCCGACGTCGTGTGGAAGCGCAGCACCTTCGACAGTGCCATCGCCCCGGGCCCGAAGGACTGGGACCTCAACGTCCAGCAGTTCTCGATCGACGCGAAGCGCAAGAAGGCCGTCGACATGTCGAGCGCGTACTACACGACGACGCAGGCCGTGGTCACGACGGAGAAGTCGAAGGCCGCCGACGACACCACGATCGCGGCGCTCAAGCAGGACGCCATCGGTGTCGCGACCGGCTCGACGAGCATCGCGAGCGTCAAGGACGTCCTCGGGGTCACCCCGCAGGTGTTCAACTCGAACGACGACGCCGTGCTCGCACTCAAGTCCGGCCAGATCGACGCCATCGTCACCGACCTGCCGACGGCGTTCTACATGTCCGGCGCGCAGCTCGACGACGGGACCGTGTCGGCGCAGTTCCCCGACGACGGCAAGGGCGACCAGTTCGGCTTCGTCCTGCCGAAGGACTCGGAGCTCACGAGCAAGGTCGACAAGGCCCTCAAGACCCTCGACGACGACGGCTCCCTGCACAAGCTGCAGACCAAGTGGCTGTCGTCCGAGACCGGCACCCCGGTCCTGAAGTAACCGCATGACGCTGCCAGCAGGCACCGGCACCCCGGTGGCCGCCCCCGCGCCGAGCCAGGTCGAGCTCGAGCGTCGGCTCTACCGTCGCCAGCGCGGCCGTCGTTCGGTCGTCGTGTCGGTCGTGTCCACCCTGGTCGTGCTCGCCGTCGTGTACTTCGGCGTCGTGAACACCCCCGGCTGGGCGGCGGTGCAGCAGTCGTTCTTCGACCCCGAGACCGCGATCGACACGTTCCCGGACATCCTGCTGGGCCTGTGGCTGAACGTCCGGATCCTGTTCTTCAGCGCCATCGGCGTCGCCGTGTTCGGCACCCTGCTCGCGGTCGTGCGGGGCCTGCGCAACCCGGTGTTCTTCCCGCTGCGGATGCTCGCGACCGGGTACACGGACCTGTTCCGCGGCCTGCCGCTCATCATCGTGCTCTACCTGGTGGGCTACGGCATCCCGGGGCTCGGGGTGTTCCCGCGGCTCCCCGCCGAGGTCTGGGGCACGATCGCGATCACCCTGACCTACTCGTCGTACATCGCCGAGGTGCTCCGGGCCGGCATGGAGGCCGTGCACCCCTCGCAGCGCCTGGCCGCCCGGTCGCTCGGGCTCTCGCACGCCAAGACGCTGCGCCTCGTGGTGCTGCCGCAGGCGATCCGCAAGGTCACGCCGGCGCTCATGAACGACTTCGTGTCGATGCAGAAGGACGTCGGTCTGGTCTCGATCCTCGGCGCCGTCGACGCGGTCCGCTCCGCCCAGATCGCGCAGGCCGAGACCTACAACTTCACCCCCTACTTCGTCGCCGGGCTGCTGTTCGTGGTGATCAGCCTGCCGCTGATCCGCGTCACGGACGCGATCGCGCGTCGGCAGCAGCGGCGTGAGCAGATCGGAGGGACCGTATGAGCGAGGCAGGCCTGGAGGCCCGTGGTGCGTCCGGAACGGACGCCGCGGTCCTCGAGCTGCGCGGGTTGTGCAAGGCCTTCGGCGAGCACGAGGTCCTGCGCGGGATCGACCTGACGGTGCACCGCCACCAGGTCATCTGCGTCATCGGGGCGTCCGGGTCGGGCAAGTCGACGCTGCTCAAGACGGTCAACCTGCTCGAGGGCATCGACGACGGCGAGATCCTGCTGCAGGGCACGGACATCGCCGACCCGCGCGTCGCCGTCGACGCCGTGCGGGCCCGCATCGGCGTGGTGTTCCAGCAGTTCAACCTGTTCCCGCACATGAGCGTGCTCGACAACGTCACGCTCGCTTCCCGTCAGGTGCACGGCATCGGACGGGCCCAGGCCGAGGAGACCGCGCGACGGTTGCTCGACCGGATCGGCCTCGCTTCGTTCGCCGACGCGTACCCCGACCGGCTGTCCGGCGGGCAGCAGCAGCGCGTCGCCATCGTCCGGGCCATCGCGTCCGACCCCGAGCTGCTGTTGCTCGACGAGGTCACGAGTGCGCTCGACCCCCAGCTCGTCGGCGAGGTGCTCGACCTGGTCACCGAGCTGAAGCGGCAGGGCTCGACGATCCTGATGACGACGCACGAGATGCACTTCGCGCGGAACGTCGCCGACCGGATCGTCTTCCTGCACCGCGGCGAGGTCGTCGAGCAGGGATCGCCCGCCGAGGTCCTCGACCACCCACAGCACCCCGCGCTGGTCGAGTTCCTCGCCCGCGTGCACGCCTAGGGCGTCAGCAGCACCTTGCCGATCACCTCACCGTCGCGCACGCGGCGGTGGGCCTCCTCGACCTCGGCGAGCGGCAGTACCGAGTCGATGACCGGGCGGATGCTGCCGTCGGCGACGAAGGGCCAGACGTGCTCGCGGACGGCGGCGACGATCGCGGCCTTCTCGGCGAGCGGCCGGGCGCGCAGGGTCGTGCCGCTGATCGACGCGCGCTTGCGCATCAGCACCCCGAAGTCGAGCTCGGCGGTGCGGCCGCTGCCCGCGGCGATCACCGCGATGTGCCCGTTCGGGGCGAGGGCCTGCAGGTTCCGGTCCAGGTAGGACGGGCCGACGACGTCGAGCACCACGTCGACACCGACCCCGTCGGTGAACGCCAGGACGCGCTCCACGAAGTCCTCCGTGCGGTGGTCGACGACCAGGTCGGCACCGAGGTCCCGGGACGCGGCGACCTTGCGCTCCCCACCGCTCGTCGCGATCACCGTCGCACCGAGGGCCTTCGCCCACAGCACCGCGTGCGACCCCATGCCGCCCGTGCCACCGTGCACCAGGAGCGTCTGCCCGGGTCGGAGCCCGGCGAGCATGCCGATGTTCGAGTAGACCGTGCAGGCGGCTTCGGGCAGACCGGCGGCCTCGACCAGGTCGACCCCGTCGGGGACCGGCAGTACCTGGGTGACCGGGGCGACGACGAGCGACGCGTACCCGCCGCCGGAGAGCAGTGCGCACACCCGGTCGCCCACCGCGACGGTCGTGACCCCGGTGCCGACGGCCCGGACCGTGCCGGAGACCTCGAGCCCGAGGACGTCCGAGGCCCCGGGCGGCGGCGGGTAGTTCCCGGCGCGCTGCTGCAGGTCCGCGTTGTTGACGCCGGCGGCGGCGACCTCGATCAGGACCTCGTCGGTGCCGGGTCGGGGGTCGGGCAGGTCGGTGACCGACATGGAAGCGTCGTCGAACGTGATGGCGTGCATGCCCTCGACGGTACGCGCCCCGTCCCTCGTGCCGGCTGTCGGGGGCCGCGGCCGGCCGGACCCGGAGCGGATCTTCCCTGTACGCTCGATCATGGATCTGCACCTCATCCGGGGGAGTGCGGACGGATCGAGGGGGACCCTCCACCATGCCCAAGAAGCTCATCGCGCTGGCCACCGCCGGCCTCGCACTCACGCTGCTCGCCGGTTGCTCCACCGGGCCGTCCAAGGCCGAGCAGTGCACCCAGTTCGAGAAGACCGTCAAGTCCGCGGCCGAGGGCGTGCAGTCCGAGGCCGCGAACCTGCAGTCCGACCCGGACGCCGCCGTCACGAAGCTCAAGGAGCTCGACGCGAAGATCTCCGACGGCGTCGACGACCTGTCGGACGACGACCTGAAGGCCAAGGGCGACGCCTTCGAAGAGGCCTACGGCGACCTGGTCGACGACATCGAGGACATCGCCGAGGACCCGAAGTCGGCCGACGTCTCGGGCCTGACGAAGTCCAGCACCAAGGTGCAGGACGCCGGCAACGCGTTCCAGAAGGAGTGCAACTCCTGATGCGCCGCACCCTCACCGCGCTGGCCACCGCCGGCCTCGCACTCACGCTGCTCGCTGGTTGCTCCGGCGGTGACGGTGGCAACGGTGGCAACTCGTCCGGCGGCGACTCGGGGGCGTCCAGTGCACCCTCGGCGTCGAAGACCGCCGCGGCGGCTCCCGCGCAGAGCAAGCAGGAGGCCTGCTCCCTGCTCGAGAACGAACTCGCGTCGTTCCTCAAGGAGCAGGGGGCCAACACGGCTCCGTCCGACGTGAAGGCCCGCGGGGCGCTCATCGGCGAGTTCGTCCAGCGCATCGACTCGGCGCTGACGAAGGTCTCGAACGAGCAGGTGCACGACACGTTCGAGGAGTTCTCGGGCGCGGCCAAGCGCTACAGCTCGGCCATCGAGTCCGGTTCGGCAGAGGACTCGCCCGAGGTCAAGAAGGCCCAGTCCGACGTGCAGAGCACGCTCGACCAGGTTTCGGCCGTCTGCCCCGCCAAGAGCTGACCGCCACCGCGCACCACACACGACGACGCCCCGCCCTCCTGCGAAGGAGCGGCGGGGCGTCGTGCATCCCAGGGGGACGGGTCAGGCGGCCGCGGCCTGCGACGCGTCGAGCCGTGCGACGTCCTCCGGTCGCAGCCGCACGGTCGGCGCGGTGATCGAGTTCAGGATCGACTGCGGGCGCGACGCCCCGGGGATCGGGACGACGACGTCGCTCTTCTGCAGCTCCCACGCCAGGGCGATGACCTGCGGGGTGACGCCACGGTCGCGGGCGATGTAGGCGAAGTCCTCGAACGCCGTGCCGAGGTCCGCCGCACTCCCGATGCCGCCGAGGGGGCTCCACGGCAGGAACGCGATGCCGAGCTCGTCGCACAGTTCGAGCTCCGGCTCGCTCGAGCGGAACTTCGGCGAGTACTGGTTCTGCACCGAGGCCAGGCGTCCGCCGAGCACCTCGTTCGCGGTGCGGATCTGGTCCGGGTCGGCGTTCGAGATGCCCGCCATCCGGATGACGCCCTCGTCGAGCAGCTCGGCGAGCGCCCCGATCGAGTCGGCGTAGGGCACCGCGGGGTCGGGACGGTGGAACTGGTACAGGCCGATCTGCTCGACGCCGAGCCGCTTCGCCGACGCCTTCGCCGCCTCCTTCAGGTACTCCGGGTGCCCGTTCTGGGTCCAGTTGCCGACTTCGGGGCGCAGGTGTCCGCCCTTCGTCGCGATGAGCACGGCCGAGGTGTCGTCGTGGTACTCCCGGACGGCCCGGGCGATGAGCTCCTCGTTGTGCCCCACCTCGTCGTGGCCGCCCAGGTGGTAGGCGTCGGCGGTGTCGATGAGCGTGACACCGTTCTCGAGCGCTGCGTGGATCGTGGCGATGGACTGACGCTCGTCCGGTCGGCCCTCGATCGACATGGGCATCCCGCCCAGACCGATGGCACTGACGGACACGTCTCCGATGACTCGTTGCTTCATCGGCCCAGCATGCGCCGGGGGTGCGCCCGCACGCCCAGGTGGTCACGCCGTGGCCGTGACCGACAGGCGGACGGGAGGCGCGTAGCGGCCCAGCCTTCGCGCCTCCAGGCCGGAACGCACACGCGTTCTCCGACAGGACACGCGTTGATCGACGCGTGTCCTGTCGGAAGGGTGGTGTCGGTCAGGCGGTGGCGGACACCGACGACGCGGCGGAACCGCTGTCGACGGCGTTCGCGAACACGACGCCGCCCCAGGCGATGACGACGATCGCGAGCACGAAGCCGATCGCGGCGATCCACCACGACGGCTTGCGGCGGATCCAGGCGCCGATCGACAGCACGATCGTGGCGACCCCGATGACGAACGCGCCACCGACCGCGATGGCGGCGCCACCGAAGTACCCGCCGGGCGAGCACCCGGCCGAGGCGTCGCACGACGTCGTGGCCGAGGCGATCGCGATGATGCCGACGACCGCCGTGATCGCGGTCATGACGGCACCGAACACCAGGAGCAGGACCGTCGAGATCCGGTCGGCGAGCTTCGCCGGCGGGAACAACGTGGTGCCGCCGCGCTCCCACGCCGCGCGCTGCGCGTCCGTGGGGCCGGAGGAGGGCTGCTGCGGAGGGCCGGGGACGTTGGACCAGGTCATGCGTGCAGTCCTACCGCGCCTCGACCCCGAACGCCTGTGCGAGCCGCTGGATCTTCTGCGCCCGACCGAGTCGGGGCAGGTCGGAACCGTCGCGGATGACCCGGCCGCGGGCCTCGAAGTCGTCCAGGAAGTCCTGTGCCCAGGCGACGTCGGTCGGGGTGGGGGAGATGACCTCGTTGATGACGGGGAGCTGCTCGGTGTCCAGGCAGAGCTTCCCGGTGAGGCCGAGCGACACGGCGACCTGCGACTGCTCGCGGAGGATCGGGTGCGACGACCCGACCGTGGGGCCGTCGATCGGGCCGGGCAGGTCGCCGACGCGCGAGGCGACGACGAGCTTCGACCGCGGGTACGCCATCGCGAGGGTGTCGGCGCTCGTCCCGGTGTCGCGGCGGTAGTCGCCGGACCCGAAGGCCAGGCGGAACGCACCCTGCGCCTTGGCGATCGACACGGACTCCTCGATGCCGAGCGCGGACTCGACCAGGGCGATCACCGGCGTCTGGCCGCCGAGCCGGTGCCAGGTGTCGGTGACCTGGGCGGGGGACTCGGTCTTGGCGAGCATGACGCCCTGCAGCCCGGGCAGGCCACGGAGCTCCTCGACGTCGTCGGCCCAGAAGTCCGTCGTGACGTCGTTGATGCGCACCCAGGCCTCGCCACCGCCGGCCAACCAGGCGGCGACGCCCTGCCGTGCCGAGGGCTTCGCGGCGGGGTCGACGGCGTCCTCGATGTCCAGGATGATCTGGTCGGCGCGGGACCGCTGGGACTTGTCGAACCGATCGGTCGCGGTGCCGGAGACCAGCAGCCACGAGCGTGAGATCTCGGCGGGGACCGATCGACGCCGGTTCGGCGTGGGGGCGGACGGAGCGGTGCGGTCGTCGATGGCCATGCCCCGTTGGTACCACACCCGAGGGGACGAACGCCTCGCTCGGACGCGTGCCGCGTCGATGCGGAAACCCCGAAACCTCGGTTCATTGCCAGAGAGGCCGTCCGGTTCCGCCTACAGTGTCGGATGTGTGGCGAGCGGACAGGGTGACCGACGGTGAGGACGACGTGAACGACGACGTCCCCGTCGAGGGTGCCCGCGCGCGCTCCGACGACGATCGAGACGAGCAGCAGGACGTGGACCAGGAACGGACCGACGACGAGCCGGACCGCATGCTCCGCCCGGAGCTGCAGATGACGAGCCCGCAGGCGATCAGCCTGGGCGACCCGCGGTTGCAGGCGGGCAACGCGGCGGAACCGACGTGGGACGGCTGGCGCACCCAGCTGACCGGGGTCGGTGGCACCAGCCCGCTCACGCACTTCAGCGACCACCCGCGCGCCCGCATCGAGCTGTCGACCACCCACCCCGGTGGTCTCGCGCAGTTCATCACCGGCAAGACGACCCTGCTGTCCAGCCTGATCCGCGACGAGGTGGCGCTCCGTGCCGCCCGCGTGGCCGCCGGACACGTCGAGGCGAAGGGCACCGAGCTCGCCACCGTGCGCGGCATCGACGCCGTGAAGCTCGGCATCGGCATGGCCGACTGGAAGCACGGCGACGAGCAGTTCCGCGGCCCCGTGCTCCTGCGACCGCTGGCGATCCGTCGGCACGGACGCGACTTCGAGGTGCGCCTGCTCGGCGAGCCGGTGCTCAACCCGGGCCTCGCCGACGCCCTGCACGAGCAGTTCGGGGTGATCCTCGACGCGCAGTCCTTCGTGGCCCTCGCGCAGCAGGACGGCTCGTTCACACCGAACCCCGTCATCGACCGGCTGCGTGGGCTGACCGCGCACATCCCGGGCTTCTCAGTGCACGCCCGACTCGTGGTGTCCGCCTTCGCCGAGGTCGCGACCGGCATGGTCGAGGACACCGGCGACCTGTCGCACCCCGTGCTCGACGCACTGGCCGGCAACCCGAGCGCGAAGTGGCAGGTCGAGCAGTCCTACCACCCCGTCGAGCAGACCCCGTCGGACGAGCGCAGCCCCGAGACCGACACGCTGCTGCTCGACGCCGACGACGAGCAGGAGAACGTGATCGCCCAGATCACGGCCGGCAACTCCATCGTCGTGAAGACCCTGCCGGGCACCGGTGGCACCCAGACCATCGTGAACGCCCTGGGCGGCCTGGTCGCGGCGAACAAGCGCGTCCTCGTCGTGAGCCCGCGCCGCGCCACCCTGCGGGGCATCGCCGCACGCTTCGGCGAGGTCCAGCTGCCCGGGGTCGCCGTCACGCCGTCGACCCTGCGCCGCGACGTCGTCCGTGCCATCGCCCGCAACGAGAAGGCCGCGCGGCCGAACCTCCGCGAGGTCGACGACGCCCTGGTCCGCCTGCGCAAGGTGCTGAAGGACTACCGCGGCTCGCTCACCCGCAAGGACCCCGACTTCGGCGTCTCGGTGCTCGACTGCCTGGTGGAGCTGTCGCGCCTGTCGCTGCTGCCCGTCGCCCCGTCGACGACCGCTCGGCTGTCGAAGCAGTCCGTGGCCTCGATGGTCGACGGCCGGTCGCGCGTCGCCGAGACGATGGTCAGCGCCGCGAACCTCGGCGAGTTCCGCTACGGCCCCGACGACTCGCCCTGGTACGGCGCGAAGTTCTCCTCGAGCGACGGGGCGCAGCGTGCGCACCGCATCGCGAAGGACCTGGACGCCGACGGCCTGCCGACCCTGCTCCGCCGTGCCCACGACCTGGTGAGCACGACGCACATGCGCCAGTTCACGACGATCAACGAGCTCGGCATCTACCTGCGCCTGCTCACCGAGATCCGCGACACGCTCGACCGCTTCCTGCCGGTGGTGTTCGACCGCTCGGTGTCCGAGCTCGTGGCCGCCACCGCCCCCCGCGGCGAGGGCGCCCCGATGTCGTCCACGAACCGTCGGCGGCTGAAGAAGCTCGCGCGTGAGTACGTCCGACCGGGCGTGCACGTGTCCGACCTGCACGAGGCACTGACCCGCGTCCAGCAGCAGCGCGTGCTCTGGCAGCGCTACGTCGCCGCCGGCGTGAACCCCGAGGTGCCGACCGGCATCGCCGACGTGCAGGTGCTGTTCTCGAACGTCGCCGAGGACCTCGCGCGTCTCGACGAGCCGCTGGGCCGCACCGAGCGCGACCGCCAGCTCGCGAACACCCCGGTCGACCAGCTCGTCCCGACCATCGCCGAGCTCGCCGCCGAGTCCGACGTCCTGCACAACCTGCAGGAGCGCACCGAGCTCATGCAGACCCTGCGTGACCTGCAGCTCGAACCGCTCATCACCGACCTGGCGAACCGGCACGTGCCGGACGTGCAGGTGCCGGCCGAGCTCGAGCTCGCCTGGTGGCAGTCCGCCCTCGAGACCATGCTCGAGTCCGACCGGGCCCTGCTCGGCGCGAACACCGACATGCTCGACCGGGTCGAGGCCGACTTCCGCCTGGTGGACGACGCCCACGCGGCCGGGGTCTCCCAGGGCCTGGCGTGGCAGCTCGCCGAGAACTGGAAGGTCGGTCTCGTCGACTGGCCCGAAGAAGCGACGGCGCTCAAGACGCAGCTGCGCGACGGTGCGATCACCTCGCGCCTGCTGCAGGACTCCGCACCGCACCTGTCCCGGTCGATCGCCCCCGTCTGGCTCGCGAGCCCGTACGAGGTGCCGCAGATCGCCGACACGATGCCGTTCGACACCGTGATCCTGGTCGACGCCGGTGCCGTGACGATCGCCGAGACCGTCGGTGCCGTCCGTCGTGCCCGCCAGACCGTCGTGTTCGGTGACCCCGTCACCCAGACACCGTCGCCGTTCCGCATCGCCGTGGACCCCGAGCACCGGGCGCTGCAGGTCGACGAGGGCACGCTCGACGCGTTCCACGCCGACTCCGCACTCGCGAAGCTCTCCACCCTGCTGCCCACCCTGTCGCTGTCGCGGTCGTACCGCGCCGGCGGCGAGGACCTGGCCGAGCTCGTGAACCGTCGCTTCTACGGCGGCAAGATCGAGTCCCTGCCGTGGGCCGGCTCGTTCCTGGGCCACGGCTCGATCGCGCTCGACTACGTCAGCGACGGCAAAGCCGTCCCCGACCCCGAGTCCGGTGCCGTCGAGAGCGTCGACGCCGAGGTGGACCGCGTGGTCCGGCTCGTCATCGACCACGCCCGCACCCGCCCGACCGAGTCGCTCATGGTCATCACCGCGTCGGCGAAGCACGCCGTGCGGGTCGAGCAGGCCGTGCTGACCGCCGCCCAGGGCCACAAGGACCTGACCGAGTTCGTCATCGGCGACCGCGCCGAACCGTTCATCGTGGCGACGCTCGAGCAGTCGGTGGCGCAGAGCCGCGACCGTGTCGTGTTCTCCATCGGGTACGGCCGCACACCGCACGGCCGCGTGCTGCGCGACTTCGGTCCGCTCGGCAAACCCGGCGGCGAGCGGCTGCTCGCGGTCGCGATGACCCGTGCCCGTCGCTCGATGGTCATCGTCACGTGCTTCCAGCCGTCCGACATCGAGGCCGAGCGCATGGGCCACGGCACCATCGCCCTCGCGGAGATCCTGGCCGAGGTGCGCGCCCGCACGACCGCCGAGTACGTGCCGGACGACTCCGACCCGTTGCTCGTCGACCTGGCCCGTCGCCTCGAGATGCGCGGCATCCCGGTCGCGCTCGGCCACCGTGGCAAGCTCGGTCTCGTCGCCGCGCACGGCGGGGTGTGCGTCACCATCGAGACCGACGCGTCGCTCGTCAAGGGATCGCTGCGCGAGTCCCTGCGCCTGCGCCCCGAGGTGCTCCGTCGTCTCGGCTGGCACTACGTGCGCGTGCACGCGTTCCAGCTGTTCTCCGACCCGGACCGCGTTGCCGACACCGTCGCGTCCGTGCTCGGGGTCGACCGCGGTGCCACGCAGGAGATCTCGATCCCACCGATCCCCGCCCGCCGGTGAGCACGCAGGACCTCGATCCCAGCGTGTCCACGGTCGGCCCCGCCCGCCGATGAGCCGCCGGGCCTCGCGGCCCGCCGGTCCGGTGACGCCGGAGACGGACCAGCTGGTGGGCACGTGGACGCGGGCCGACGACGTGTCGTCAGCCGCGCCTCCCGGATCAGCGGTTCCGCAACCTGACACGGACGACCCGTCGGGAGGCCCGGTGCGGCGCCGCAGGCGCGTCACCACCCAGCCGGTGGCGGGCTACGCCCCGGCGCCGCCGCCGGAACCGGCGCGACACCGCGACGGTGAGAACGACGACCAGCTCCGGCGCGACGTCCCGCCGCACTGGTAACCGGTACCCTGGCCCGTGATGACTGACACCGCGCGGCAGCGCCCCGACTGGCAGACCTGGCCGAACCTGATCACGCTGTTCCGCCTCGTGCTGATCCCGGTGTTCATCGGCCTCGTCGTCGCCGGCCACCCGGGGTGGGCGCTCGTCGCCCTCGTCGTGATCGGCGTGAGCGACTGGGCGGACGGCTTCATCGCCCGGAAGTTCGACCAGGGCTCGAAGCTCGGCAAGGCGATCGACCCCGTCGCCGACCGTCTGGCGATCATCGCGATCGTGCTGTCCCTGGTGCTCGTCGGCCTGCTGCCCTGGTGGGTGGTGGCCGTCGTCGTGCTCGTCGACCTGGTGCTCGTCGTCCTGTCGAGCGTGCTGTTCCACGGCAACCCGGACCTCGACGTCACGTGGACGGGCAAGATCCGCTCGGCACTGCTGTTCGTCGGGCTGCCGGTGCTGCTGTTCTCCGCGGTGCACACCGTCGACGAGAACGCGCCGTGGGTCCGGGTCGTGGCCCTGGTCTTCGTCTACCTCGGCACCGCGGGGCACGTCCTCGCCGGCGCCCAGTACGCCGTCGCGATGTTCGCGAAGCGCCGGGCTGTCTCCGCCGCCTGACCCCCCTCCAGCGCAAAACACCGGTGTTCACGCTGCGCACCGCGGTTTGCGGGTGTGCAGAGCGGGAACACCGGTGTCTTGCGGGTCCGAGCGCGGTCGTGCGCCGGGGCTAGAGCTTCGTCGAGCCGCCGATGCCGGGCCCCTCGGGAGCGTTCGACGGGGCGATGTGCGCCCCCGTGCTCGCGGCGCCACCGTTCTGCGGGCGGAGCAGGTCGCGGATCTCGAGCAGCACTTCGACGTCGGTCGGGGGCACGTCCTGCGGGGTCTGCTCCTCGTCGTTCTTGACGCGCTCGAACGCCACCTTCTTCAGGTGGTTCACGGGTACGACGAGCGCGAAGTACACGACAGCGGCGACGATGACGAAGTTGATGACCGCGCCGATGATCGCGCCGAAGTAGAGCGTTGCGCCTTCGCCGGAGACCGTGGGGATCTTGACCTTCAAGGCTTGGTCGAGGCTTGAGGCGTTGAACACCGCACCGATGAGCGGGTTGATCAGGGCGCTGACGATCGTGCTGACGATCGCGGTGAACGCCGCACCGATGACGACTGCCACGGCCAGGTCGATGACGTTGCCGCGGAGCAGGAACTCCTTGAAGCCCTTCATGCGAGGGTCTCCTTCCGGGTCGAGGACGGCCGCCGAGTGGCGACGCGCCCAATGTATCCGGAGAGCGCAGACCGCGTCAGGACGCGGCGGACTTCGAGCTGCTCGGCTTCGACTCGGGCTTCTTCGCCGGCTCGGACTTCTTCGGCTCCGACTTCGCAGGGGCGCTCGACGACCCCTCGGCCTTCGGCGCCGGGCGGGAGTCGGTGCGGTAGAAGCCACCGCCGTTGAAGGTCACGCCGACGGGGGAGAACACCTTGCGCAGGACGCCGCCGCAGACCGGGCACTCCGTCAGGGTGGCGTCGGAGAACGACTGCTTGATGTCGAACGCGTTGTCGCACTCGGTGCAGCGGTACGAGTAGGTGGGCACATCAGCTCCGGAACGTGATGATGCGTGACGGCGTGATGATGCCGTCGACGGGTTCGTCGTGGGGTTCGCGCGGGACCTCGTCGAGGTACTCCGCGTCGAAGATCACAGCATAGACGGGCGGGCGGTTCGCCATGGACCCGAGGGTCTTGTCGTAGTAGCCGCGCCCCCAGCCCATGCGGACCCCGTCGTGCCCCACCGCCGCCGCGGGGGCGAGGATGGCGTCGACGTCATTGATCGCGAGCGGGGACAGGACCTCACCGACGACCTCGGGCAGGCCGAGCAGGCTCTCGGTCTCGCTCTCACCGTCGCCCACGGCCCAGTCGAGCAGGCCGTCCTCGCGGGTGACGGGCAGCAGCACGCGGATGCCCTGCTCGAAGGCCCAGTTCAGGAACGGCCGGACGTTCGGCTCGTCCGGCGCGGACAGGTACAGGGCGATGGACGTCACCTGGCGCTCCTCGACGAAGCGCTGCAGGGTCGCGGTCAGGGTCTCGGTGTCCGCGTCGCGTTCGGTCGTGGTCCGGGTGCGCCGCCGCTGCCGGAGTTCGGCTCGCAGGGCGCGCTTCTCGTTCCCGAGATCGGCGATCATGCCGAGGAGTCTACCGAGGGGTGTCGTTGCGGCTTCCCGCCGGGAACGCGCGCACTCCCGTGTCCCCCGGAGCGACGACATGCCCTCGAAAGGGGGATCGGATACGGTCTGACCATGGGCTTCCAGATTTCGAAGGCGGTGATCCCGGCCGCAGGGCTGGGTACCCGCTTCCTCCCCGCGACCAAGGCGATGCCGAAGGAGATGCTCCCCGTCGTCGACAAGCCGGCCATCCAGTACGTGGTGGAAGAGGCTGTCGGTGCCGGGCTGACCGACGTGCTGATGATCACCGGGCGCAACAAGAACGCGCTCGAGAACCACTTCGACCACGTGTCGGAGCTCGAGGAGACCCTCCGCAAGAAGGGCGACCACGAGAAGCTGCAGAAGGTGAACCAGTCGACGGACCTCGCCGACATGCACTACGTGCGCCAGGGTGACCCGCTCGGCCTCGGCCACGCGGTGCTCCGCGCGAAGATGCACGTCGGCCGCGAGCCGTTCGCCGTGCTCCTCGGTGACGACATCATCGACGCCCGTGACCCGCTGCTCCAGCGCATGATCGAGGTCCAGGGCGAGAAGAACGCCACCATCGTGGCCCTGCTCGAGGTCCCCGAGTCGCAGACACACCTGTACGGCATCGCCACGGTCGAGCCGACCGAGACCGACGACGTGGTGAAGATCACCGGCCTCGTCGAGAAGCCCCCGCAGGGCGAAGCGCCCTCGAACCTGGCCATCATCGGCCGCTACGTCATCCGTCCCGAGGTCTTCGACGTCCTCGAGAAGCAGGAGCCGGGCAAGGGCGGCGAGATCCAGCTCACCGACGCGCTCATGAAGATGGCGAGCGCGGAAGAGTGGACCGGCGGCGTGTACGGCGTCGTGTTCCGTGGACGCCGGTACGACACCGGTGACAAACTCGACTACATCAAGGCGATCGTGCAGCTCGCCTCGGACCGCGATGACCTCGGCCCCGACCTCAAGTCGTGGCTGAAGGAGTTCAACGCGGGCGAATAGTCGGCCATCCCGCTCGGGTCCGGTGATCACGGACCCGAGCGGGACACCCCGTCCCGCACCGGGGCGGGACCCCGGAGGAACCCAGCGATGACGACGATCCCGACCCTGTCCCACGGGCGGGTCACCATCCGCCCCCTCCGGCTCCGCGACACCCGCGACCTCGACGCGGCACTCGCGACGAACCGCTCGTGGCTCCGCACCTGGGAAGCCACGAACCCCTCCGGACACGTCTCCACCGACGTCCGTGGCAGCATCCGCGCGCTCCAGGCCAACGCCCGCGCGGGACTCGGTCTGCCGTTCGCGATGGAGCTCGACGGCCGCTTCGTCGGGCAGCTCAACGTCTCCGGCATCTCGTACGGCTCGCTCGCGAGCGCCTCGATCGGCTACTGGGTCGTCGAGGACGCCGCCGGCCACAACGTGACGCCGATCTCCGTCGCCCTCGCCGTCGACCACTGCTTCCGGTCGCTCGGCGTGCACCGGATCGAGATCTGCATCCGGCCGGAGAACGCCCCGAGCCTGCGGGTCGTCGAGAAGCTCGGCTTCCGGTACGAGGGGCTCCGTCGCCGGTACATCCACATCAACGGGGACTGGCGCGACCACTTCTGCTTCGCACTGGTGGCCGAAGAAGTCCGCGGTGGCGTCCTCGAGCGCTGGGTCCAGGGGCAGGTGCCCCCGGGCGTGGGGACCGTGCCGCTCGCCGCTCGCGACGAGGCCGCGATGCCGCTGGACACGACGCCGCGCATCTGACGCGCTGCACCTGACGGGCCCGGAGGCGCGGCGCACCTCCCACGGATTCCGCCCCGACACGCGCAACACGCGTCCGGCAATGACGGGGCCGGGGAACCGCCGCCCCTACCGTGTTCGCATGGCAGGAATCGGCTCGTGGGGTGGCGGCATCGTCCTGCTCGTCGCGGCCGTCCTCTGGCTCGTCTACCTGATGCCGTCGTGGGCCGCCCGTCGTCAGTACCTGGCCACCGAGCGGAACGCCATCCGGCTGCAGCAGACCCTCCGGATCCTCGCGCAGACCGCCGAGCTGCCGGACGAGGTCCGCATCGAGATGAACGCGAAGTCCCTGGCCCAGGCGCAGCGCGTCGCCCGGTCCGAAGAGGCCAAGCGCACCGCCATCGTCCGGGCCCACGAGGCCGCGCGGCAGCGTGAGATCACCCGCCGCCTCGCCGAGCAGGCCCCGGTGCTCGAGCGGGCATCCGCCGTGCCGGCCCTGACCGCGATGCGGATGCGCCGTTCCCGGCTCGGAGCGACCCTGTTCGGCACGCTCGGCATCGTCATCGCCCTCGTGGTCTTCATCGCATCGCCGTCGCTCTGGCTCGTCGGTGTCGCCGGCCTCGTCGCCGCCGGTGGGTCCGCAGCGGTCCTGGCCCAGCTGCACCAGGTGGCGACGGCGCGAAAGCAGCGTCTCGCGGCCGCCGAGACGGGCGCGACCCGCGCCTCCCGGCAGTCCACCGCGTGGACCGACCCGGCGCCGCCCCTGTCGACGGAACAGCCCGCTGTGCCCGCGCAGGACCGCTCGTGGACCCCGAACCACGTGCCGAAGCCCCTCTACGTGGAGCGACCGGCCGCGCCGGCCGCGTCGCCCGAGTCGTCGGCCGAGCTCGCCGCCCGGTTGAAGGAGCGCGTCGCCGCGGCCAAGGCGGAAGCCGAGGCCGAAGCTGCGGCGATCCGTGCGGGGGAGTCCGACCCGTCGCTCGCCACCGTGTCCCGGATGCGTCCCGAGCTCGAAGAAGCGGCGGCGTCACTGTCCGCGCACGACCAGGGGCGTCTCGCCGAGCGGCTCGGGCTCCGGGCCCCGGCCGCGTCCGCCGGCCTTGCTCCCGGCGCTCCTGCTCCAGCCGCTCCTGCTCCCACCGACGAGCCTGCCGGGCCGCCGAGCAAGTGGGCCGGCATGGGCGTCCTCGACGACGATGCGTACCAGCAGGCCGACCTCGACGCGATCATGCGACGGCGCCGCGCGGTCTGACCCGCGGCACGCCCGACGGGCCACGCGCGATTTCGGCTGGGCCGAACGAGGGTGCTAGTGTGGTCGAGCACTTGGGGCTATGGCGCAGTTGGTAGCGCGTCTCGTTCGCAATGAGAAGGTCAGGGGTTCGAATCCCCTTAGCTCCACCACGTGGCAACCACGAGAACGGCCCGGAACCGACAGGTTCCGGGCCGTTCTGTCGTTGCTGCGCGCGTGCGGTGAGACCTTCCTCCACAGGCCGAGCAACGGGGATCGTTCGACACAGTTCACGCACCGGGGTGGTGTGTTGTCCAACGCATCGCCCTAGACTCCCGGTGCGCCGCAGGGGCGTCGCCGGCCCACCGGGCCCGACCAGGGGGAGAGCATGTTCCGTATCAGTCGTCTCGTCGCGACCATCGCGACCACGGTGGTGGTGGCCGCCGGCATCGCGGTCGCCGGACCGTCCTCGGGTGCGTCCGCGGCGGTCACACCGCTGGGGGTCGACATCTCCTGGCCGCAGTGTGGCAGCCAGGTGCCGACCGACCAGGCGTTCGGCATCGTCGGGGTCAACGAGTCCCTCGGCAACACCACGAACCCGTGCCTCGCCGAACAGCTCGACTGGGCATCGAAGTCCGTCGGCGGTTCGGCCCAGCCGAAGACCCAGCTGTACGCGCTGTTCGCCAACCCGGGGCTCCAGGCCTCGGTCTGGCCGACGTCGAACAGCTACCAGGGCACGGTGCCCACCAACCCGTTCGGCACGTGCGTGACCAAGAGCGGCAAGAAGCAGCTCACCCTGGCCTGCTCGTTCATGTACGGCTACGCCCGCGGGTACGACGACGTCCAGAGCCGTGGGGTCCCGAACCCGTCCGCCTACCGCTGGTGGATCGACGTCGAGACGGGTCTGTCGTACCAGCGCGACACCGCGCAGAACCGTGCGGCGATGCAGGGCATGATCGTCGGGCTCAAGACCGCCGGCGTGAAGCGGATCGGCCTGTACTCGACCGGGTCACAGTGGAAGACCATCGCCGGCACCGTCAAGGCGAACAGCCCGCTGTACGGCCGCTCGAACTGGATCGCGCTCGGCAAGAGCACGGTGACGAAGGCACGCAAGGCGTGCTCCGGCACGCCGCTTCCCGGCGGCACCATCGCCATGGTCCAGGTCGAGGTGCCCTACGGCTCCGGCACCATCGACCGCAACGTCTCCTGCACCTGATCGACCTGACCTGACCTGACCTGACCTGACCTGACCTGACAGACGGGAGGCCCGGTGCCAGCTGGCACCGGGCCTCCCGTCCGTCCGAGGGTCGCGTCAGACCCATCGCCACCGCCCGATCGTCAGCCCGCGATGCTCTCGGTCAGCACGCCGGACTGCGCGAAGGTGGTGTGGATCGCGTTCGCGGCCTGCTCGAAGGCGCGGTTGCCGCGCGAGACGCCGAGCGCGCCGCCCTTGATCGCGGACTTGCCGGATCCGCGCAGCAGTCGGGCGACGGTGCGGCCGTCCGGGGCGATCATGATCTGCACGTCCAGGCGGGTGTGGAACGTGCGGTCGTTCGCCATGCCGCCGATGAGCAGCGTCAGGCCGAGGCTGCCGCGGGTCGCGCGGAGCGCACCCTGTTCGGCGTCGTCGACGGTGTAGCCCTCGTGGGCGAGCGCGTCGCGCACCTGGGCACGGGCGGTCTCGGGGTCGGTGGCGACGAAGAAGTCGTGGCTCTCGGGCATGTGTGTGTTCCTTCCGAACGGGTCCGCTGGGACACGGAGGACGCTCGTCCCCGGAGATGATCATGCCGTGTCGGAACGACGGAGGTGTCGCTTACGCTGGTCGTGTCATGACTGCCTCGATGAACCGCCGCGCACTCCTGTCCCTCGCCGGCGTCGCCGGGATCGGGTTCGCCGTTGCGGCGTGCTCCTCCGGCAGCGACAAGGGCGGCGACGGCGGCAGCGGCCGGGGCAGCTCCGGCGGCGGGGGCGGGACGACGTCCACCCCCGCGACGAAGCCCGTCGCGAAGGCCCTCGCCCCGGCGCAGGTCCCGCTCGCCGGTGGCGTCACGGTCACCGTCACGGGGACCGGGCTCGCCGCGGTCAAGGGCGTCACCGTCGGTGGTGTCGCTGCGCGCGACGTCGAGGCGACCGCGTCGAAGGTGACCTTCACGGCCCCGCACCAGGCGATGTACACCGCCGGTGACGCCGACGTCGCGCTCTTCACGTCGGCGATCGAGCCGAGCCCGTCCGCCAACCAGTCCTCGGACGGCAACGGCAGCGCCGCGAACGACGGGCAGAGCGGCGCCACCCAGGACACCGCGACCACCACGCCCACACCGACCGCCGCCCCCACACCGGACGCGGGCAGCGCCGTCGCGACGACCACCCTCGCGTACGCCGCACTGACCGACGTCGACCGGCAGCTCGCCTACGCGATGCGGTACTGGAAGGACTACAACCTCGCCGAGTACGGCACCATGAACCCGATCGGCGGCGACTGCGCGAACTACGTCAACCAGACGCTCATCGCCCGCGGCTGGAAGCAGCGGTCCGACTGGTACAACCGCGCGGCCGGCGCCGAGCACAGTGCGACGTGGACCTACTGCCCCACCATGGACCCGTGGCTCGAGACCAACGCGGCCGAGTTCGGGCTCACCCGGCGCTCGTCGGACGAGCGCGACAAGGTCAAGGTCGGCGACATCGTGTTCTTCGACTGGAACGCGAACGGTTCACCGGACCACACCACCATCGTGTCCGAGGTCTTCACCGAGTCCGACGGCACCATCCGCATCAAGTCGGCGAGCCACAACCAGGACGGCCCGTACCGCGACCTCGACGAGATGATCACGGTGCAGCACCCCGGTGGGACGGCCTGGTTCCACACGTTCGACGTGTAGCGCTGTCCAGGCCCGCACGACACCGGTGTTCGCGTGTCGCACCGCGGTCTGCGCGTGTTCAACCGGCGAACACCGGTGTCTTGCAGAGCCGACGGACAGCACCGCTCAGGGGTACCCGAGGAACCAGAGCAGCACGATCGCGACCGGCTGCAGGCACACCCCGACGACGAGCCACGTCACCGCCCGCCGCCGTGTCCCCACGAACGCGTCCGACCCGAGCAGCGGCGCCATCGGCATGAGCAACCGTGGCAACGACTGCTGCGGCAGGAACACGGCCACCAGGTACAGCCCGTACGAGGCCGTGAACGCGAGCACGTCGGTGCCCAGGGCCCGGGTGCTCCTGCGCGAGATGAACCACACGGCGCCGGCGAGCACCACCACGACGAGCCCGATGCCGAGCGGCCCGAGCCACGTCGACGCCATGATGAACCACGGTGTCAGCGGCGCGAAGTGCTGCCGGCCGACGAACCCCACCCACCACGACAACTCGGTGTCCAGGTAGGCGTCCGGCCGCCCCGTCACGGCGGTCGCGATGACGGGCCACGCCAGGCCCGCAGCCGCGACGACCAGGCCGGTCACCGCGATCGCGATCCGATCGCGCCACGGGAACACCTCGGCTGCTCGCCCGGACCGGCGCGCTCCGACCCACCGCACCACCAGGTGCACGGCCAGCGCCAGCGCCAGTGCCAGGACCCCGGGCTTCGTGAACGCGGCCACGACACCGAGCGGTGCGATCAGCCAGTACCGTCGCCGCACCAGGGCCAGCAGTGCGCCGAACAGCAGCACGAGCAGCAGGCTCTCGGCGTAGGCGACCTGCAGCAGGAAGCCCGTCGGCGCGAACGCGAACAGCGCGGTCGCCCAGCGGGCACGGTGTGCGCTGCCGACGGCGAGCACCAGCCGGTACAGCAGCACGCACGCGCCGGCTCCGGCGATCGAGGCGACGAGGACCCCGGTGACCCAGAACGAGGCGCCGGTCAGCGTCATCAGGATCCGCACGACCGTGGGGAACACGGGCAGGAATGCCCACGCGTTCGGCAGGACGTGCCCGGCGTCGTCGACGGGCAGCGTCGCCGGGTACCCGTGCTCGGCGATGATCCGGTAGAACGAGGCGTCCCACGACCCCGAGAACGTGAAGAACGACGGGTCGCGTCGGTACGAGGCGAACGGCCAGCCGTTCGCGGTCGCCAGCAGGTACACGGTCGCCAGCAGCACGGTGCTCACCACCCGGGAGCCCATCCAGAGCAGCAGCGGCGCGGTCCACGCGCTGTGCCGTCCGGTCAGCAGGTTGCGGAACCCCCGCCTGGAGGCCCGGCTCGCTTCCGCCACGTTCGTCACCCGCCCGATCCTCCCAGACCGTGGGCCGCGCCCCGCATCGCGGGTCGCCGCCCGCCCGGCGCGAGGCGACCCGTGTGCGTCGTGAGCAGCGGTGGTCGGGTCCGTCTGCCGGAGGTGACCACCGCTGCTCACGGGGTGTGGGCCTCCCGGCTAGCGCCCCGTGACCGCGCGACGGATCTGCTCGATCGGGACCTTCGGGGAACGGTCTGCGTTGAGCAGGCCGTTCGTCTCCTGCATGGTGTCGGTGAGCTGCGTCCAGCAGGACCCGGCGAGGAACGAGCTCGCACGGACCGCGTCGTACAGCGCGGTGATGCGGGCGACCCAGTCGTCGCCGTCCGTGGCCGACGTGTACCCCCAGCCGTCCTCGCGCTGGACGCCCGGCTGGTAGTTCACGCCGCCGAACTCGGTGAGCATGACCGGCTGGCCGAGGTTCTCGGCGCCACCGACCAGGATGCGGCGGTCCGCCGGGCCGATCCCACCGAGCAGCCGGGTCCGTGCGGTCTCGTCCGCGTAGGTCGCTGCGAGCCGGGGTCCGTCACCCTCGTAGTCGTGGATCGTGACGATGTCGGAGTTCGTGTGCTCCCACCCGTCGTTCGAGATCACCGGACGCGTCGGGTCGAGTGCCCGCGTGACGTCGGCGAGGGCCCGTGCGTAGGCCTGCTGCGCCGGGTCGGTGGCGATGTGCTGCACACCCCAGCTCTCGTTGACGGGCACCCACGTGACGATCGACGGGTGCGAGGCGTCACGCTCGACGGCGTCCATCCACTCGCGCACCAGACGCTGCACGGCACGGGGGGAGAACGCGTAGGCGCCGGGGGCCTCGCCCCACACCATGAGTCCGAGTCGGTCGGCCCAGTACAGGAACCGCGGGTCCTCGATCTTCTGGTGGTTGCGGGCCGCGTTGAAGCCGAGCTCCTTGATGAGTTCGACCTCGCGGCGGAGTGCCCGGCGGGACGGGGCGGCGATGTGCGATTCGGGCCAGTAGCCCTGGTTCAGGACGCTGCGGACCTCGTGGCGTCGGCCGTTGAGCAGGAACGCGCCGCCGTCGACCCCGACCGTCCGGAGTCCGAAGTAGCTGGCGACGGCGTCGATCGGCGTCGCGCCGGTACGCGGCAGCAGCGAGACCGTCGCGTCGACCAGGCGTGGGGCGTCCGGGGTCCAGTGCAGCTCGTCCTCGGCCTGCCCGTTCGTCTGCCGCGCGATCGGGACGACCACGTCGAACTCGTCCCCGGTCTCGCCGACGGTGGTCTCGATCGTGGCGAGGTGCTCGTCGCGGTCGTCCCAGCGGGCCTCGACGCGCAGGCGCTCGCCGCCGGTGCGGTGCCCGTCGAGCCGGACCGTCAGGCGCATGGTCGCGTGGTCGACGTTCGTCCAGCGCAGGGACGCGATGGAGACGGTCGGCACGGCCTCGAGCCAGACGGTCTGCCAGATCCCGGTGGTGCGGCGGTACCAGATCGCGTGCGGGTCCTCGTGCCAGTCCTGCTTGCCGCGCGGCTGGGTCAGGTCGTGCGGGTCGTCCTCGGCGCGGACCACCAGGGTGTGCACGGCGTCGGGGTCCGTGGTCAGCGCCTCGGTCACGTCGAAGGAGAACGGCGTGTGGCCGCCCTCGTGCCCGCCGAGGAACTGCCCGTCGACCCAGACGCGGGCGCGGTGGTCGACGGCGCCGAAGTGCAGCACGAGTCGAGGCGCGCCGGTGCCGAACCCGGCGGCGTCGAGCTCCGAGCGGGTGATCGCACGGGAGTACCAGACCACCGGGTGGAATCCGGGCTCGTCGATGCCCGAGGCCGGGGACTCGGGCGGGAACGGGACGACGATGTCCCGGGCGTCGGTGAAGCCGGTGCGCCAGGCGTCGTCGTCGCCGTCGTTCCGGAACGACCACGTGCCGTCGAGGTCGGCCCAGGCGGTGCGGAGCATCTGCGGCCGGGGGTACGTGCCGTCCTGCCGCGAAGCGAGGGGGAGGCCGGGGGCGGAAGCGGAGTCAGGTGCGGCCACGGTGCCGTCGAGCGTGCTCATACCTCCATGTTCCCGGTTCGGTACATCGTTGTAAAGGGCATGCCGCCCGCCGTCGCGCCGAGGACTCGGCACCTCGCCAGCCCCCGGCGCGTAGGTTCCGCTGCATGAGCGACGGAGCACCCAGCGCCCCCGACACCACCGCCCCCGACACTCGCACGCCGAGCGACCACGACCTCGAGTCCTGGATCGCCGACCGTCGCTGGTACGCCTCGAAGGGGTCCGTGCCGCGTCTCCGCACCATCTCGACCGACGACGGGACCCGCCTGGTGCTCGACGAGGCCCCCGCGGTCCCCGTGCTCTACCAGGCACCGATCACGAGCGGTCCCGACGGCACGGTCGTCGACGCCACCACCGACCTCGCGTGGGTGTCGGCGCTCGCCGCACGCATCGACGCGGCGCCGGAGTGCCTCAGCCCGATCGGCCGGGTCACCGCGGCCCGCGTCCTGACGGGCGAGCAGTCCAACACCTCGGTCATCTGCGACACGGAGTCCGGCGATCGCGTCATCATCAAGGTCTTCCGCGTGCTGCACCACGGCGACAACCCCGACGTGACCACGCAGCTCGCCCTCACCGCGGCGGGCAGCACCCGCGTGCCCCGGGTCTACGGGGCCCTCCGCGCCGACTGGCCCGACGTCGGCCGCCCGGACGGCGCAGCGACCGGCCACCTCGCCTTCGCCCAGGAGTTCCTGCCCGGGCTCGACGACGCCTGGCGCGTCGCCCTGCAGGAAGCCCAGGCCGGCACGCCGTTCGGGGACCGAGCCGAGCAGCTCGGCACCGCGCTCGCCGACGTGCACCGCACCCTGGCCGGAGCGCTGCCGACCGAGCCGGCCGACGCGTCGCGACGCGCCACCGCAGTCGCCACGATGCACGCCCGACTCGACACCGCCGCCCGCGAGGCCCCGGCCGTCGCCGACCACGCCGACGCGATCCGTGCGGTCTACGCCCGGGCAGCCGACGCGATCTGGCCGGACCTGCAGCGCATCCACGGCGACCTGCACCTCGGGCAGGTCCTGGCGGCTCCGGATCCCCGCGGGTGGGTCTTCCTCGACTTCGAGGGCGAACCGCTCCGCCCCCTCGACGAACGGTCGCTGCCGGACGTCACCCTGCGCGACGTCGCGGGCATGCTCCGCTCGTTCGACTACGTCGCCGGTGCCCTGGCGCACGACGCCGAGCCGGTCGACGCGTCAGCCTGGGCAGCCGAGGCGCGAGCGCGCTTCCTCGACGGCTACCAGCGCGGCACCGGCGCGGACCTCGCCGGCCACAGTGCGCTGCTCGACGCCTTCGAGCTCGACAAGGCGGTCTACGAGGTCGTCTACGAGACCCGCAACCGACCCGACTGGGTCGGCATCCCGCTGGCGGCCGTCGCGCGCCTGGTCGGCGACAGCGGGTCCTGACCGCGACCCACGAACGAACAGGAGGCCCGTGGCGACACCGCCACGGGCCTCCTGTCCGTCACCGGGTGACGCCCGTCTAGTTGACGGGTCCCGTGTACTTCTCGCCCGGCCCGGCGCCGATCGCGTCCGGGATCGCCGACGCCTCGCGGAAGGCGAGCTGCAGCGACCGCAGCCCGTCGCGGAGCGGGCGGGCGTGGTGATCGCCGATCTCGGTCGCGGCGGCGGTGACCAGACCGGCCAGCGCGGTGATGAGCTTCCGTGCCTCGTCCAGGTCGGTCTGCTGCTGCGGGTCGTCGGCCAGGCCGACCTTCACGGCCGCGGCACTGAGCAGGTGCACCGCAACGGTGTTGATGAGTTCGACCGCCGGCACCTCCGCGATGTCCCTGGCGGCGTCGATGCCGGTGTCGTCGATCGGGGTGTCGCTCACGGTGCTCCTCTGCTAGGCTTGCTCGCGGCAGATGCTGTCCGTGTGCCATCAGTTCTCTTGACATCAGTTCTCCTGACGTCACGAACCCTGACAACTCCCGGACGGTGTCACGAAAGAGGAGTCTCTCCCACCCGCGGCCGCGTTCCACCAGGCTACCGGGTCACCACCGCTCCGCGAGTGCACGTGTTGCGCTCGTCGGTCGGATCCCACGGATCCGATGCAGGGCGGCTGCCGAACGGGTCGACATCCCGTGCGTCAGATCTCCTCTCTCGTGCTGTCGTCCAGGGCAAACGCCCCGGACGGCCACCACCTGATTGAAGGAGCTCCGCATCACCGATCCCCGTACCAACGACCGAATCCGCGTTCCCGAAGTCCGACTCGTCGGTCCGCAGGGTGAGCAGGTCGGCGTTGTCCCGATCGCCATGGCCCTGCGTCTCGCGCAGGAAGCCGAACTGGATCTGGTCGAGGTCGCGCCGAACTCGAAGCCGCCCGTGGCCAAGATCATGGACTACGGCAAGTTCAAGTACGAAGCCGCTCAGAAGGCCAAGGAAGCCCGTCGCAACCAGGTGAACACGGACCTGAAAGAGGTCCGTTTCCGCCTGAAGATCGACGTGCACGACTACGAGACGAAGCGCAAGCGCGCCGAGGGGTTCCTCCTCGGTGGCGACAAGGTGAAGGCGATGATCCTCTTCCGTGGCCGCGAGCAGTCGCGTCCTGAGCAGGGTGTCCGTCTCCTCCACAAGTTCGCGGAAGAGATCGCCGAGTTCGGCGTCGTCGAGTCGCGTCCGACCCAGGACGGCCGCAACATGACGATGATCATCGCCCCGCTCAAGAACAAGTCCGACGTCAAGGGCGAGCAGAACGCCAAGCGTGCTGCACAGAAGGCCGAGCGTCGTGCCACCGAGCACGCCGCGAAGGGCAAGGACGAGGCCGAGGCCGGTTCCACGTCCGAGGCAGCTGCGGAATCCACGGACTCCGCGGCCGAATAGGTCCCCGGACCGAACCCGCAACGACGCGGCCCCCCATCCATCCCACGGAAAGGCACCACCATGCCCAAGCAGAAGACCCACTCCGGGTCGAAGAAGCGCTTCAAGGTCACCGGTACCGGCAAGATCATGAAGCAGCAGGCCGGTATGCGTCACAACCTCGAGGTCAAGAGCTCCAAGCGCAAGGCCCGCCTGAACGAGGACCAGGTCCTCTCCAAGGGTGACGCGAAGAACGTCAAGAAGCTCCTCGGCCACTGAGCCCCGCAGATCGTAAAGGAATAGTGCAATGGCACGAGTAAAGAGAGCGGTCAACGCCGCCAAGAAGCGCCGCGTCATCCTCGAACGCGCCGAGGGCTACCGCGGCCAGCGTTCGCGTCTGTACCGCAAGGCCAAGGAGCAGGTCACCCACTCCCTCGTCTACGCGTACCGCGACCGTCACGCGAAGAAGGGCGAGTTCCGTCGCCTCTGGATCCAGCGCATCAACGCTGCGTCCCGTGCGAACGGCCTGACCTACAACCGCCTCATCCAGGGTCTCAACCTGGCTGGCGTCGAGGTCGACCGTCGCATCCTCGCCGACCTCGCGGTGAACAACCCCGAGACCTTCACCGCGCTCGTCGAGACCGCGAAGAAGGCCCTCCCGGCCGACACCTCGGCCCCGAAGGCTGCGTAGTCAGTTCTTCTGCTCGCGAAACCCCCGCCGCACGGCGGGGGTTTCGTCGTTCCTAGACTTGGGTCGTGAGCGATCTCCTCGAGAACCCCCGTGCCGGACGCGTGAAGGCCGTTGCGGCCCTGGCCAAGAAGGACGTCCGGGCCGAGACCGGCCTGTTCCTGCTGGAAGGACCCCAAGCGGTCCGCGAAGCGCTGGAGTACGCGCCGGAGCTCCTGCGCGAGCTGTACGTGACCCCCACCGCCGCAGCCCGCTACGGGCTGGACGACGCGCCGGTGGACACGTGGTTCGTGACCGAGCAGGTGCTCGACGCGATGGCGGACACCGTCACCCCGCAGGGCGTGGTCGCGGTGTGCCAGCAGTTCCCGACGTCGGTGAAGGACGTCTTCCCGGACCGCGCTGCGGCTGCCGCCGACGCGGAGGCCCGTGATGCGTCCGACGAGCAGGCCGCGTTGCCCGGACTGGTCGCCATCCTCGAAGAGGTGCGGGACCCGGGGAACGCCGGCACGATCATCCGCGCCGCTGACGCGGCCGGAGCCGATGCGGTGGTGCTGACCGGCCGGTCGGTGGACCCGTACAACCCGAAGGTCGTCCGGTCGACGACCGGGTCCCTGTTCCACGTGCCGGTGTCGGTGGGCGTCACGCTCGCGGACACGATCGAGCGGGCGAAGGCCCTCGGCTACACGGTGCTCGCCGCCGACGTCTCCGGCGACGACCTGCCGGTGGTGCGCGCCGAAGGGATGCTCGACGGTCCGACCGCGTGGGTCTTCGGCAACGAGGCACGCGGGCTCACCGCCGACGACCTGGCGCTCGTCGACCGGGCAGTCAAGGTGCCGATCTACGGGCAGGCAGAGTCGATGAACCTCGCCACGGCGGCGTCGGTGTGCCTGTACGAGTCGGCCTTCGCGCTCCGGAGCTGACGCTCCTCCACAGATCGGTCGTCGGCGTCGGCCATCCACCGTCCGCTCGGTGCAGGTGGGTGGTATCCCGACGGCCGGTAGGCTTGGGTCTCGTGTCAGAACCTCTCGAGATCAGCGAATCGGCCGTCGCCGACGCGGTGGACGCGGCCCTCGCCGCCGTCCGTGCCACGACGACGGTCGCCGAACTGAAGCAGGCCAGGGCCGAGCACACCGGTGAGCAGTCACCGTTGGCGCGGATGAACGCATCGATGCGCAGTGTGCCGCCGGAACAGAAGGCCGCGGCGGGCAAGCTCGTCGGGCAGGCCCGTGGGCGGGTGAACGCGGCGATCGCCGAGCAGGAATCCGTCCTCGCGGTGGCCGAGGAACGTGCACGGCTCGAAGCCGAACGCGTCGACGTCACCGCGTTGCCGACCCACCGCGCCACCGGCTCCCGCCACCCGCTCTCGCTGCTGAACGAAGCCGTCGCCGACATCTTCGTCGGCATGGGGTGGGAAGTCGCAGAAGGCCCGGAGCTCGAGCACGAGTGGTTCAACTTCGACGCGCTGAACTTCGACCAGGACCACCCCGCCCGGGCCATGGCGGACACGATCTTCGTCGAGCCCGTCGACCGGCACCTGGTCATGCGGACCCACACCTCACCGGTGCAGGTGCGGTCGCTGCTGTCGCGTGACCTCCCGCTGTACGTCATCGCGCCCGGACGCGTCTACCGTGCCGACGAGCTCGACGCCACGCACCTGCCGGTCTTCACCCAGGTCGAGGGCATCGCGATCGACAAGGGCCTGACGATGGCGCACCTGCGCGGCACGCTCGAGCACTTCGCCCGGCAGATGTTCGGCGCCGAGGCGCAGATCCGCCTCCGCCCGAACTACTTCCCGTTCACCGAGCCCAGTGCCGAGATGGACGTCTGGCAGCCGAACGCCAAGGGTGGCGCACGGTGGGTCGAGTGGGGTGGCTGCGGCATGGTCAACCCCAACGTCCTGCGTGCCGCCGGGATCGACCCGGACGAGTACCAGGGCTTCGCGTTCGGCATGGGCATCGAGCGGACGCTGCAGTTCCGCAACGGCCTGAACGACATGCGTGACTTCCTCGAGGGCGACATCCGCTTCTCGCAGCAGTTCGGAACGGTGGTCTGATGCGCGTCCCACTCCGTTGGCTCGGTGAGTCCGTCGACCTCCCCGACGACGTCACCCTCGAGCACGTCCACGCGGCGCTCGTGTCGGTCGGCTTCGAGGAAGAGGACGTCCACACCTTCGACCTGACCGGCCCCGTCGTGGTCGGTCGGGTGCTCGAGCGCGTCCCCGAGCCGCAGAAGAACGGCAAGACGATCAACTGGTGCCAGGTGGACGTCGGCGAAGCCGAGCCCCGCGGCATCGTCTGCGGCGCGCACAACTTCGACGTCGGCGACCTCGTCGTCGTCACGCTGCCCGGTGCGGTCCTGCCCGGGCCGTTCCCGATCGCCGCCCGGAAGACCTACGGACACGTGTCCGACGGCATGATCGCCTCGGCGCGCGAGCTCGGGCTCGGCGACGAGCACGACGGCATCCTGCGCTTCGCCGACCTCGGCATGGAGCCCGCCGTCGGTGCCGACGCGATCGCGCTCCTCGGCCTCGACGACGCCGCGGTCGAGATCAACGTCACGCCCGACCGTGGGTACGTGCTGAGCATGCGCGGGGTCGCTCGTGAGTACGCGCACGCCACCGGAGCCAGCTTCCACGACCCCGTTGAGCGCATCGCGCCGCGTGCGGCCGAGGGCTTCCGGGTCACGATCGACGACCAGGCTCCGGTCCGGGGTCGGGTCGGCGCCTCCACGTTCGTCACGCGCGTCGTGCGCGGGATCGACCCGGCAGCGAAGACACCATCCTGGATGGTGTCGCGTCTGTCGCTGGCCGGGGTGCGTTCGATCTCCCTGCCCGTCGACATCACGAACTACGTCATGTTCGAGCTCGGCCAGCCGCTGCACGGCTACGACCTGCAGACGATCGCGGGGGGCCTCGGCGTCCGCCGGGCGAACGCCGCTGAGACGCTCGAGACCCTCGACGGCACCGTCCGGAAGCTCGACCGCGAAGACCTCGTGATCACCGACGACGACGGTCCCGTCGGTCTCGCCGGCGTCATGGGCGGGGCCCGCACCGAGATCTCGGCGAGCACGACGGACATCCTGATCGAGGCCGCCGGGTTCGACCAGGTCTCGATCGCCCGCACCGCTCGTCGGCACAAGCTGCCCAGCGAGGCCTCCCGTCGCTTCGAGCGCGGGGTCGACCCGCTGGTGGCCGAGGCCGCGGCGAACCGCGCCGTCGAGCTCCTCGTCGAGCTCGCCGGCGGCACCGCCGACCCCCTCGGGTCCACGCTCGTCGACAGCGACCCGCGGCCGACCGTCACGATGCGGGTCTCCCGTCCGGCCGAGCTCGTCGGCGTCGACTACACCGACGCCGAGGTCATCGAGACGCTCCGTGCGATCGGCGCCACGGTCGAGTCCGACGGCGAGCAGCTCGCGGTCACCCCGCCCACCTGGCGCCCTGACCTGACCGACGACACCACGCTGGTCGAAGAGGTCGCACGCATCGTCGGCTACGACCGCATCCCGAGCGTCCTGCCCGTCGCCCCGCCCGGCCGGGGGCTGACCCGGCACCAGCAGGCACGTCGTCGGGTGGCCTCGGCGCTGGCCGCGGCGGGCCTGACGGAGGTCGTCACGGCCCCGTTCGTGTCGGCCGCCACGCAGGACGCCTACCCGGGGATCGACCCGCAGGGCGGACCGAGCGTCGTGCTCGCCAACGCCCTGGACAGCGAGCAGAACCTGCTGCGCCGCAGCGGCGTGCCGGCCCTGGTCGACGCCGCCCGCCGCAACGTCTCGCGCGGGCTCGTCGACGTCGCCCTGTACGAGACGTCCCGGGTGTTCCTGCCGGTGACGGGCGTGACGGTCGGCACCGACGAGGTCCCGGCGGGCGCGGCCCGGCCCGACCGTGCGACGCTCGAAGCACTGGACGCCTCGCTGCCGGCCCAGCCCTTCCACGTCGCCGCCCTGCTCACCGGCCACCGGGTCGTCAAGCAGCCCGGCGCCACCGCGGAACCGTTCGGCATCGCCGACGCCATCGACACCGCCCGCCAGGTCGCGTGGGCCGTCGGTGTGGAACTGACCGTCGCGCAGGCCACCCACCCGTCGCTGCACCCGGGTCGCGCCGCGTCCCTGCTCGTCGACGGCACGGTCGTCGGCGTCGCCGGGGAACTCCTGCCCGGACTGGCCGAGGCCGCCGTCCTGCCCCGCGTGGTGGCGGTCGTCGAGCTCGACCTCGACGCGCTCGTCGCCGCAGCCCCGGAACTCATCGCGGTCGCGCCGATCGTCTCCTACCCGGCAGCCACGCAGGACCTCTCCCTGGTCGTCGACGCCGGGGTACCGGCCGGCGAGGTGCTGGATGCGGTGCGCTCTGGCGCCGGAGACCTGTTGGAGTATGCTCGGCTCGTGGATGACTACCGGGGCTCCGGCGTGGACGAGGGACAGAAGTCCCTGACGTTCGCCCTGCGCTTCCGTGCCACGGACCGCACGCTGACCGCTGCCGAGGCCACCGAGGCCCGTGACGGCGCTGTCCGACGTGCCGGCGAGCGATTCGGGGCGACCCTGCGCGACTGACCCACACGGGATCAGCACCGCCCGGGGTCGCCGCCTCCGACTCTCTCGACGACCAGTCCGACCAAAGGTGGAATCCCATGTCCGTATCCGTCGCCGTGGCGGGAGCCTCCGGCTACGCGGGTGGTGAGCTCCTGCGTGTGCTCTCCGCCCACCCCGAGTTCGAGGTCAGGACGGTGACCGCGTTCTCGAACGCCGGACAGCCCCTGATCGCGACCCAGCCGCACCTCCGTTCGCTGTCGCACCTGACCCTGGCGGAGACGACGGCCGAGACGCTGCGCGGGCACGACGTGGTCTTCCTGGCGCTGCCGCACGGACAGTCGGGTGCGATCACCGCGGAGCTCGGCGACGACGCGCTCGTCATCGACTGCGGCGCGGACCACCGTCTGACGGACCCGGCTGCGTGGGAGCGGTTCTACGGCGGCGACTACTTCGGCGCGTGGACGTACGGCCTCCCCGAACTCCTGCTCGCGGCTCCCACACCGGGTTCGGCGGACGAGTGGCGCGAGGTCGACGACATCGCCTCCCAGGGCAAGCAGCGTTCCGCCCTGGTCGGCACGAAGCGCATCGCGGTCCCCGGCTGCAACGTCACCGCGGTGACGCTCGGCATCCAGCCGGGCGTCCAGGCTGGCCTCGTCGAGTCCGACGACCTCGTCGCGGTGCTCAGCGTCGGGCCGAGTGGTGCCGGCAAGAAGCTCAGCACCACCTACCTGGCCTCCGAGATCATGGGGTCCGCCAGTGCCTACGCCGTCGGGGGGACGCACCGGCACGTCCCCGAGATCCAGCAGAACCTGCAGGTCGCGGGCGCTTCCGACGTGACGATCTCGTTCACGCCGGTCCTGGTGCCGATGTCGCGGGGGATCCTGGCGACCACGACCGCGAAGCTCTCGCCCGGCGTCAGCGCGCGTGACGTCCGGCTCGCGTGGGAGCAGGCGTACGCCGACGAACCCTTCGTGCACCTGCTGCCCGAGGGCGAGTTCCCCCGGGTGGCCGACACGATCGGCGCGAACACCGCGCTCGTCGGCATCGCCGTCGACGAGGCCGCCGGCCGCGTCGTCGCGGTGACCGCCCTCGACAACCTCGCCAAGGGCACGGCGGGCGCCGCCGTCCAGTCGGCGAACATCGCCCTCGGTCTCCCCGAGACCACGGGCCTCAGCGTGGACGGAGTCGCACCGTGACCGACGCAGGCACGACCACCCAGACCGAGCCGGGCCTCCAGGGCGTCACCGCGGCAGCGGGCTTCCGCGCCGCCGGCGTGACCGCAGGCCTGAAGACCAGCGGCAAGCCGGACGTGGCACTCGTCGTCAACGACGGCCCCGACGCGGCCGTGGCCGCCGTGTTCACCAGCAACCGCGCCCAGGCGCACCCGGTGATCTGGTCCCGCCAGGTCGTCGGGGACGGCGTGGCCCGGGCCGTCGTCCTGAACTCCGGCGGCGCGAACTGCTTCACCGGACCGTTCGGCTTCCAGACCACGCACCTGACGGCCGAGGCCGTGGGCGACGCCCTCGGGATCGGGGCCGGCGACGTCGTCGTCTGCTCCACCGGGCTCATCGGCGTCGGCGACCAGTCCTTCCGCGACAACGTGCTCCGTGGCGTCGACCTGGCGAGCGCGGCACTCAGCGACGACGGCGGTCCGGATGCCGCGACCGCCATCATGACGACCGACACGAAGGCCAAGCAGTCCGTCGTGACCGAGGACGGCTGGACCGTCGGCGGCATGGCCAAGGGCGCCGGCATGCTCGCGCCCGGGCTCGCGACGATGCTCGTCGTCATCACGACCGACGCCGTGCAGACGCCGGACCAGCTCGACCAGGCGCTCCGGGCGGCCACCCGCATCACGTTCGACCGGGTCGACTCCGACGGCTGCATGTCCACCAACGACACCGTCGTCCTGCTGTCGTCGGGTGCGAGCGGCGTGACGCCCGAGGTCGGTGACTTCCAGGAAGCCCTGACCGCGGTCTGTGCCGACCTGGCCCGGCAGCTGCAGCAGGACGCCGAGGGCGCGAGCCACGACATCACGATCGAGGTCGTGCACGCCGTGACCGAGGACGACGCCGTGACCGTCGGTCGGAGCGTCGCCCGGAACAACCTGTTCAAGGCGGCCGTCTTCGGCAACGACCCGAACTGGGGACGGGTGCTCGCAGCGATCGGCACCACCGACGCCGAGTTCGACCCGTACGCGGTGGACGTCAGCATGAACGGTGTCCGGGTCTGCCACGCGGGCGCACCCGACGAGCCGAGCGACTCCGTCGACCTGACCCCGCGTGACACCCACGTGCGCATCGACCTCGGTGTCGGCACGCACTCGGCCACGATCCTGACCAACGACCTCACGCACGACTACGTGCACGAGAACAGCGCGTACTCCAGCTGATGGCGGCCGACACGAACGGGGCCGGCACGCCCCTCACGAAGGAAGAAGAGCACGAGTTCGCCGCGGTCAAGGCCGCGACGCTCATCGAGTCGCTGCCCTGGCTCAAGCGCTTCTCGGGCAAGGTCGTCGTGGTCAAGTTCGGCGGCAACGCCATGGTGAACGAGGACCTGAAGCGCGCCTTCGCCGAGGACATGGTCTACCTGCGCTACGCCGGCCTGCACCCCGTCGTCGTGCACGGTGGGGGTCCGCAGATCTCCGCCGCCCTCAAGGAACAGGGCATCGAGTCCGAGTTCCGCGGCGGCTACCGCGTCACGACGACCGAGGCGATCACGGTCGTCCGGGACGTCCTGGCCGGCGAGGTGAACCGCGAGATCGTCGACTTGATGAACGAACACGGCGAGGGCCTGGCCGTCGGCGTGTTCGGCGACGGCGGCTCGCTGTTCACCGGCGAGAAGAAGGGCGTCGTCGTCGACGGGCAGGAGTACGACCTCGGCCACGTCGGGGACATCACCCACGTCGACCCGTCCGGTGTGCTCGCCGCGATCGAGGCCGGTCGGATCCCGGTGGTCTCGAGCATCGCGATCGACGACGCGCACCCCGACCAGGCGCTCAACGTGAACGCGGACGCTGCGGCCGGTGCCCTGGCCATCGCACTCCGGGCGTCGAAGCTCATGATGCTCACCGACGTCCCGGGGCTCTACCGCAACTGGCCGGACCGTGACTCGATCGTCGACCTCATCGCGGTCGAGGAACTCCGCGAACTCCTGCCGAGCCTCGAGTCGGGGATGATCCCGAAGATGACCGCGTGCCTCGATGCCGTGGTCGGCGGGGTCGGCGGCGCGACCATCATCGACGGCCGGATCCCGCACTCGATCCTGCTCGAGGTCTTCACCCTGCGGGGTGCGGGCACCGAGGTGATCCCGGACCCGAGCCGACGAACCGAGAACCAGATGACCCACGCCGAGATCGGCCGACGCGTGGCGTCGCCGTCGATCGACAGCAGTACCGGCCAGCACGCGGCGGGTACGGACGAGAAGGGACACCAGCAGTGAGCACCGAGACGCAGACCGAGACCTGGAACGACCGGTTCGGGGCGTCGCTCATGCGATCCCTGACCCCTCCGAAGATCATGCTCGAGCGCGGACAGGGCTGCCGTGTGTGGGACGTGGAGGGCAACGAGTACCTCGACTTCCTCGCGGGGATCGCGGTGAACTCGCTCGGCCACGCGCACCCCGCGTTCGTCGCGGCGATCGCCGACCAGGCGGCGAAGCTCGTGCACGTGTCGAACTACTTCGCCACCCCGCCCCAGCTCGAACTCGCCGAGCGCCTCAAGCGCATCACCGGCGCGGGCGAAGCGGGCCGTGTCTACTTCGGCAACTCCGGCGCCGAGGCGAACGAGGCCGCGTTCAAGCTCGCCCGCCTCAACAGGGGCGCCGACGGCACGAAGACGCGGATCCTCGCGCTCAAGCAGGGCTTCCACGGGCGGACGATGGGCGCCCTCGCGCTCACCGGCAAGCCCGCACTGCAGCAGGACTTCCTGCCGATGATCCCGGGCGTCGAGCACATCGACACCTCGATCGACGCGCTCGAAGCGTCGATCGACGACACCGTGGCCGCTCTGATCCTCGAGCCCATCAAGGGCGAGGCCGGCGTGGTCGACCTCCCCGAGGGGTTCCTGCTGGCCGCCCGCCGGCTGACCGAGGAGCACGGTGCGCTGCTGATCCTCGACGAGATCCAGACGGGTGTCGGCCGGACCGGCAACTGGTTCGCGTTCCAGGGGCACGGGGTGACGCCCGACGCCATCACGATCGCGAAGGGCATCGCGGGCGGCTTCCCGATCGGCGCCCTCGTGACCTTCGGCTGGGCGTCCGACCTGTTCTCGGCCGGGCAGCACGGTTCGACCTTCGGCGGCAACCCGCTCGGCACCCGTGTGGCGAACGCCGTGCTCGAGGAGATCGAGCGCGCCGACCTCGTCGCCAGCGCGGTGGTCAAGGGTGAGCGCATCCGTGACGGTATCCGTGCCATCGGCTCCCCGCTGGTCGAAGAGGTCCGCGGCACCGGCCTGCTCATCGGCGTCGGTCTCGCCGGCCCGGTCGGCCCGCTCGTCAACGCAGCCGCCCTCGAACGCGGCCTCATCATCAACGCCCCCAACGAGTCGAGCCTGCGCATCGCGCCGCCGCTCATCGTGTCCGACGCCGAGGTCGACGAGTTCCTGTCGATCCTCGCCCAGAGCCTCGCGGCCGTGGCCGCAGCGCAGGAGCCCACCGCATGACCCGCCACTTCCTCCGCGACGACGACCTGAGCCAGGCCGAGCAGTCCGCGATCCTCGACATCGCCGACCGCATGAAGGCCGACCGCTGGGCGGAGAAGCCGCTCGCCGGTCCGCAGAGCGTCGCGGTGATCTTCGACAAGTCGTCGACCCGCACCCGGGTGTCGTTCCACGTCGGCATCTCGGACCTCGGCGGCAGCCCGCTGATCATCTCGACGGCGAACAGCCAGCTCGGCGGCAAGGAGACCCCGTCGGACACCGCTCGCGTGCTCGAGCGCATGGTGTCGGCGATCGTCTGGCGCACCTACGGCCAGGCCGGGCTCGAGGAGATGGCCGCCGGCACGACGGTCCCCGTCGTCAACGCGCTGTCCGACGACTTCCACCCCTGCCAGCTCCTCGCCGACCTGCTCACCATCCGTGAGCACCGCGGCACACTGGCCGGGCAGACCGTGGCGTTCATCGGTGACGGCGCGAGCAACATGGCGCAGTCGTACCTGCTCGCCGGTGCGACCGCGGGCATGCACGTCCGCGTCGCCGCTCCGGCCGAGTTCTCCCCGTCGGCGCAGGTCGTCTCCGACGCCGAGGACCGCGCTGCCGTGACGGGTGGCTCCGTCCTCGTCGTGACCGATCCGGTGGCCGCCGTGGCCGGTGCCGACGTCGTCGTCACCGACACCTGGGTC
The DNA here is from genome assembly GCF_025643395.1 of Curtobacterium sp. Arg-1. Taxonomy (NCBI): domain Bacteria; kingdom Bacillati; phylum Actinomycetota; class Actinomycetes; order Micrococcales; family Microbacteriaceae; genus Curtobacterium; species Curtobacterium sp. Arg-1. The sequence continues at coordinate 3,203,541 of NZ_CP095731.1, read as the reverse complement.
TCGATGGGCAAGGAGTCCGAGAAGCAGTCGCGCCTCGACACCTTCGCGGGGTACCGCGTCGACGACGCGCTCTTGGCGCACGCCGCCGCCGACGCCGTCTTCATGCACTGCCTGCCGGCAGACCGTGGGTTCGAGGTGACCGCCGACGTCATCGACGGTCCGCGCAGCATCATCTGGGACGAGGCGGAGAACCGTCTGCACGCCCAGAAGGCGCTGCTGGCCTGGCTGCTCGCCAACGACTGACCGACCGGGTGATCACCAGTGGCTGACCGCGTCGTCCTCGCGTACTCGGGCGGTCTCGACACCTCCGTCGGGATCGGCCGGTTGCGCGACGGCACCGGCAAGGACGTGGTGGCACTCGTGGTCGACGTCGGCCAGGGCGGCGACGACCTCGAGGCGATCCGGCAGCGCGCACTCGACTGCGGCGCGGTCGAGGCGCTCGTGGTCGACGCCAAGGACGAGTTCGCGGACGAGTACATCGTGCCGGCGCTCCGAGCCAACGCGCTGTACCAGAAGCGGTACCCGCTCGTCTCGGCCCTGAGCCGACCGCTCATCGCGAAGCACCTCGCCCTGACGGCGAAGCAGCTCGGTGCCGACAGCGTCGCGCACGGTTGCACGGGCAAGGGCAACGACCAGGTGCGCTTCGAGGCAGCTGTCGCGGCGATCGCACCGGACCTGCGGACCATCGCCCCGGTGCGGGACATCGCCCTCACCCGCGACCGTGCCCTCCAGTACGTGCAGGAGCACGGGCTGCCGGTCCAGCAGCCCGAGCGGCAGCCGTGGTCGGTCGACCAGAACGTGTGGGGTCGTGCCGTCGAGACGGGTCTCCTCGAGGACCCGTGGAACGGCCCGACCGAGGACCTCTACGCGACCACGCAGGACCCGGCCCTCCCGCAGCCGGCCGACGAGGTCACGATTACCTTCGACCGCGGGGTGCCGGTCGCCCTCGACGGGCAGCGGTTCAGCGTGCTCCGGATGGTGCAGGAGCTCAACGCCGTCGCCGGCAAGCACGGGGTCGGACGCATCGACGTCGTCGAGGACCGCGTGGTCGGGATCAAGTCGCGTGGGGTCTACGAGGCACCGGCCGCGGTCGCCCTCATCGCCGCGCACGAGGAACTCGAGAGCCTGACGCTCGAGCGTGACGTCGCGCGCTTCAAGCGCGGTGTCGAGGGCGAGTGGGCCGACCTGGTCTACGACGGCCTGTGGTTCGGCGGACTCAAGCGCAGCCTCGATGCCTTCGTCGAGCACACCCAGCAGCACGTCTCCGGCGACGTCCGGTTGCGGCTGCAGGGCGGACGCGCCACGGTGACGGGTCGTCGGTCCGAGCAGAGCCTCTACGACTTCGACCTGGCGACGTACGAATCCGGCGATGCGTTCGACCAGTCCGTGTCCAGGGGGTTCATCGAACTCTGGTCACTGCCCAGCAAGATCTCCGCCCGCCGCGATGCGGCGAACTGACCGACAGCCGCACCGCACCGACCACCAGCCCGCGGCCCCGCCCCGGCCCGCCCGAGCACCGACGAAACGACGCAGGACGACATGACCGACGAGAAGACCGACGCCACCAACACCGGTGCCCTCTGGGGCGGCCGCTTCGCCGACGGCCCGAGTGCGGCCCTCGCTGCGCTCTCCAAGTCGACGCACTTCGACTGGCAGCTCGCGCCCTACGACATCGCGGGGTCACGTGCCCACGCCCGAGCGCTGCACACCGCGGGCTACCTGACCGCCGAGGAGCTGGAGCGCATGCTCGCCGGCCTCGACCGGCTCGAAGCGGCGCACGCCGACGGCACGCTGCAGCCCGACGACTCCGACGAGGACGTCCACGGCGCCCTCGAACGCCTGCTCATCGCCGACCTCGGTCCCGAGCTCGGCGGCAAGCTCCGCGCGGGTCGCAGCCGCAACGACCAGATCGCCACCCTCGGCCGGATGCACATGCTCGACCACGGACGGCGCATCGGGCGGCTCGTGATCGACCTCGTCGACGCGATCACCCAGCAGGCCACCGAGCACCCGTCCGCGATCATGCCGGGGCGCACGCACCTGCAGCACGCCCAGCCCGTGCTCCTGGCCCACCACCTGCTCGCGCACGCCTGGCCGCTCGTCCGCGACCTCGAGCGCCTGCGCGACTGGGCCGGCCGCGCGAGCGTCAGCCCGTACGGCGCCGGTGCGCTGGCGGGCAGCTCCCTCGGTCTCGACCCCGCTGCGATCGCCGCGGAGCTCGGCTTCGACCGCCCGGCCGACAACTCGATCGACGCCACAGCAGCCCGCGACGTCGTCGCCGAGTTCGCGTTCGTCCTCGCGCAGATCGGCATCGACGTCTCGCGTCTGTCGGAAGAGGTCATCCTCGGGAACACCAAGGAGTTCGGCTTCGTCCGGCTCCACGACGCGTTCTCGACCGGGTCGAGCATCATGCCGCAGAAGAAGAACCCGGACATCGCCGAGCTCGCACGAGGGAAGTCCGGGCGTCTGATCGGCAACCTGACCGGCCTCCTCGCGACCCTCAAGGGACTGCCACTGGCCTACAACCGCGACCTGCAGGAGGACAAGGAGCCGGTTTTCGACTCGGTCGCCACGCTCGAGGTCCTGCTGCCCGCGTTCACCGGCATGATCGCGACCCTGACCTTCGACACGGACCGGATGGCGGAGCTCGCCCCGCAGGGGTTCTCGCTCGCGACGGACGTCGCCGAGTGGTTGGTCCGCCAGGGTGTGCCGTTCCGTGACGCGCACGAGGTCTCCGGCGCGCTCGTCCGGTACTGCGAGGAGCGCGGCATCGAGCTCGACGAGCCGACCGACGACGAGTACCGCTCGGTGTCCGAGCACCTCACGCCCGACGTCCGGTCGGTCCTGACCATCGAGGGCAGCGTCGCGTCGCGCTCCGGCGTCGGGGGCACCGCGCCCGACCGGGTCGCCGAGCAGCTCGCGTCCGTCACCCGCCGCGTCCGCGACCTGGCCGAGGGCGCACCCTTCTCGCGATGACCGAGGGGATCGCCGCGCTGCTCGCCGAGCCCGCCCCGGTCATCGCGCCGGCCCTGCTCGGTGCGACGATCGCCGGCCGCGGCGTGACGCTCCGCATCACCGAGGTCGAGGCCTACTCCGGCACCACCGACCCCGGATCGCACGGCCATCGGGGGATGACGGAGCGCAACCGCCACCTCTTCGGTCCGCCCGGCACGCTGTACGCCTACCGCTCGTACGGCATCCACACCTGCGTCAACGTCGTGAGTGGGCCGGCCGGCACCTCGTCGGGCTCCCTGCTCCGCGGTGCGCAGGTCGTCGAGGGGCTGGACCTCGCGCGAGCGCGTCGCGGTCCGACGGTCGCGGACGTCGCGCTGGCACGCGGGCCCGGCAACCTCGGGGGAGCGCTCGGCGCGGTCCTCGGGCAGGACGACGGCACGTCGCTCCTCGACGGTTCCGGCCCGTTCGTGCTCACCCTGGCACCCGGCCTGGAGGCCCGGCTCGCCTCCGCCGGACCGGCCCGGGTGATCGACGAGCTCCTGTCCGAGACCCTGCCCGGCCCGCGGGCCGGCGCTGCCGTCCCACGGATCTCCCGCGGCCCGCGCACCGGCGTCGGCGGCATCGCCGGCGGGGTGCGGTACCCCTGGCGCTTCTGGCTGACGGGTGACCCCACGGTCTCGACGTACCGACGGCACAAGGGTGCCTTCGGCCCGTGAACCCGGCCACGGGCCTCCCGGCTGCCGCGCCTGCCGGTCGTCCGTCGCCGCTACGATGGCGGGGTGTCCAGTGATACCGCTCAAGACGTCCTGACGCGCCAGCAGAACGACCCCGCCTTCGACTCGGTGTGGGACGAACTGCAGTGGCGCGGTCTGGTGCAGGTCTCGACCGACGAGGCCGCGCTGCAAGAGGCCCTCGACGGTGAGCCGATCACGTACTACTGCGGCTTCGACCCGACGGCCCCGTCGCTGCACTGCGGCAACCTCCTGCAGCTCCTGACCATGCGCCGGCTGCAGCTCGCCGGGCACAAGCCGCTCGCGTTGGTGGGCGGGTCGACCGGTCTCATCGGCGATCCGCGTCCGACGGCCGAGCGCACGCTGAACACCCCGGAGACCGTGGCCGAGTGGGTCTCCCGACTGCAGACCCAGGTGTCGCGGTTCCTCAGCCCGAACGGCGACAACGGCGTCCGACTGGTGAACAACCTCGACTGGACCGCCCCGATGTCCGCGATCGACTTCCTGCGCGACGTCGGCAAGTACTTCCGCGTCAACTCGATGCTCAAGAAGGACGCCGTCGCCGCGCGGCTGAACTCCGATGCGGGGATCAGCTACACCGAGTTCAGCTACCAGATCCTGCAGGGACTCGACTACCGCGAACTCTGGCGCCAGTACGGGTGCACGCTGCAGACCGGCGGTTCGGACCAGTGGGGCAACCTGACCTCCGGCACCGAACTCGTCCGTCGCGCCGAAGGCGCCACGGTGCACGCCCTCGGCACCCCGCTCATCACGAACTCCGACGGCACGAAGTTCGGCAAGAGCGAGGGCAACGCGATCTGGCTCGACGCCGAGATGACCTCGCCGTACGCGATGTACCAGTTCTGGCTCAACACGACGGACGCGGACGTGATCGCCCGGTTGCGGCAGTTCACGTTCCTGACGCGCGCCGAGATCGAACGACTCGAGCAGGCCGTCGCCGACGAGCCCTTCCGACGAGAAGCCCAGCGGACCCTGGCGTTCGAGGTCACCTCGATCGTGCACGGCGTGATGGCGACCCAGGCGGCGATCGACGCCGCGGCCGCGCTGTTCGGCAACGGCGACCTCGGTGCGCTCGACCCCGAGACCCTGCGGTCGGCGATCGCCGCGCTGCCGGGGTCGGTCACGCTCGACCCCGAGGCGGACGTCGCACGGGCACTCGTGGAGACGGAACTCGTGAAGTCCCTCGGCGAGGCCCGACGCGCGATCGACCAGGGCGGTGTCTACGTGAACAACGTCCGAGCCGAGGACGCGGCCGCCCCGTTGTCCGACCTCGCCCTGCCCGGGGGAGTCCTCGTGCTCCGTCGTGGCAAGAAGACCCTCGCCGGTGTGACGCTCGGCTGACCCCGATCGCTCGACCTCTCGTGATGCCCGGTTCCCCTGCGGAACCGGGCATCACTGCGTCCGGGCGACGTGTGTTGCACAACGCGACACGCCCGGGATGGGAGCTGGCTTGGCGCACCCGCTCAGGGCTGCGTATAGTTCTTACTCGTCACCCCAAAGGTGCGGCGGAGCGGCTGGAGCGAAAGCCCAGAGCACGTCGGCCCTCAAGCGGGACCATCCTCCACTGAAGTTCAGATCGGGCCTTGCGCCGGATCGCTTCGACGCCTAGGATGACAAGCCCACCGGTTCTCTCCCCTCGGGATGAGCCACTGGACCTCCGGGTCCGACGAACAACCGGTGGCAAGCCAAGAACACAAGCCTTGTGGCTGAAGCTCGAACTCGAGCCGAAGAGCAAGTGCGTCTGGTCCTTGAGAACTCAACAGCGTGCACATTGTCAATGCCAATTTATTGATTGACCTCGTGCCTGGTCGGCTTGCTGACTGGGTCATGAAGCAATTCCTTTTGGATTGAAGATTGTCAGTAGACAGTCAACAGTCAGAATCAACTCGGTCTGATGCCTTCGGGTGTTGGGTCTGTATTTTTTTACGGAGAGTTTGATCCTGGCTCAGGACGAACGCTGGCGGCGTGCTTAACACATGCAAGTCGAACGATGATGCCCAGCTTGCTGGGTGGATTAGTGGCGAACGGGTGAGTAACACGTGAGTAACCTGCCCCTGACTCTGGGATAAGCGTTGGAAACGACGTCTAATACTGGATATGATCACTGGCCGCATGGTCTGGTGGTGGAAAGATTTTTTGGTTGGGGATGGACTCGCGGCCTATCAGCTTGTTGGTGAGGTAATGGCTCACCAAGGCGACGACGGGTAGCCGGCCTGAGAGGGTGACCGGCCACACTGGGACTGAGACACGGCCCAGACTCCTACGGGAGGCAGCAGTGGGGAATATTGCACAATGGGCGAAAGCCTGATGCAGCAACGCCGCGTGAGGGATGACGGCCTTCGGGTTGTAAACCTCTTTTAGTAGGGAAGAAGCGAAAGTGACGGTACCTGCAGAAAAAGCACCGGCTAACTACGTGCCAGCAGCCGCGGTAATACGTAGGGTGCAAGCGTTGTCCGGAATTATTGGGCGTAAAGAGCTCGTAGGCGGTTTGTCGCGTCTGCTGTGAAATCCCGAGGCTCAACCTCGGGCTTGCAGTGGGTACGGGCAGACTAGAGTGCGGTAGGGGAGATTGGAATTCCTGGTGTAGCGGTGGAATGCGCAGATATCAGGAGGAACACCGATGGCGAAGGCAGATCTCTGGGCCGTAACTGACGCTGAGGAGCGAAAGCATGGGGAGCGAACAGGATTAGATACCCTGGTAGTCCATGCCGTAAACGTTGGGCGCTAGATGTAGGGACCTTTCCACGGTTTCTGTGTCGTAGCTAACGCATTAAGCGCCCCGCCTGGGGAGTACGGCCGCAAGGCTAAAACTCAAAGGAATTGACGGGGGCCCGCACAAGCGGCGGAGCATGCGGATTAATTCGATGCAACGCGAAGAACCTTACCAAGGCTTGACATACACCGGAAACGGCCAGAGATGGTCGCCCCCTTGTGGTCGGTGTACAGGTGGTGCATGGTTGTCGTCAGCTCGTGTCGTGAGATGTTGGGTTAAGTCCCGCAACGAGCGCAACCCTCGTTCTATGTTGCCAGCGGGTTATGCCGGGGACTCATAGGAGACTGCCGGGGTCAACTCGGAGGAAGGTGGGGATGACGTCAAATCATCATGCCCCTTATGTCTTGGGCTTCACGCATGCTACAATGGCCGGTACAAAGGGCTGCGATACCGTAAGGTGGAGCGAATCCCAAAAAGCCGGTCTCAGTTCGGATTGAGGTCTGCAACTCGACCTCATGAAGTCGGAGTCGCTAGTAATCGCAGATCAGCAACGCTGCGGTGAATACGTTCCCGGGCCTTGTACACACCGCCCGTCAAGTCATGAAAGTCGGTAACACCCGAAGCCGGTGGCCTAACCCTTGTGGAAGGAGCCGTCGAAGGTGGGATCGGTGATTAGGACTAAGTCGTAACAAGGTAGCCGTACCGGAAGGTGCGGCTGGATCACCTCCTTTCTAAGGAGCATCTGGTCAGTGCTGGTCGCCCATTAGGGGTGGTTGGTTGCTGGTCCAGGCGCCTGTTTCGGACCGAACGTGTCCGACGGGTAGCTCATGGGTGGAACATTGACAGTGCAGTTGGGAGTGATGCTTCCGACCTCAGTACGCTCTGCTTGCAGGGTTGGGACGGGTCGGGGTGGAGCGCTCAGCTGGTGCACGTTGTTGGGTCCTGAGGGACCAGGCTTCCTGCTGCTACGTGAGTGGTGGTGGGGGTTGGGCCTACGGGTCCTTCGTCGGGCCAGTGTGATCCTGCTGTTGTGGTGGGGGAGTGCTGGTGCCGATCGTATGTTGAGAACTACACAGTGGACGCGAGCATCTTTGATTCGCGTCATCCATGATCAGCCTTTTGGGTTGTTGAGTGGTGACGTTGGATCGCAATTTTAATCTTTGTGGTCAAGTTTCTAAGAGCAAACGGTGGATGCCTTGGCATCTGGAGCCGATGAAGGACGTAGAAATCTGCGATAAGCCTCGGGGAGCTGATAATCGAGCTTTGATCCGAGGATTTCCGAATGGGGAAACCCCGCCAGGCGTTTTGCGACCTGGTGACTCCCGCCTGAATATATAGGGCGGGTAGAGGGAACGTGGGGAAGTGAAACATCTCAGTACCCACAGGAAGAGAAAACAACATGTGATTCCGTGAGTAGTGGCGAGCGAAAGCGGATGAGGCTAAACCGATCATGTGTGATAGCCGGCGGGCGTTGCATGGTCGGGGTTGTGGGACACGTCACTCAGTTCTGCCGGACTGGGGCGGTTACAGCGCATCATAGTCGAACCGGTTTGAAAGCCGGGCCGTAGTGGGTGCCAGCCCCGTAGACGAAATGGTGTTATGGCCGGATGTGTATCCCAAGTAGCACGGGGCCCGAGAAATCCCGTGTGAATCTGTCAGGACCACCTGATAAGCCTAAATACTCCCAGATGACCGATAGCGGACAAGTACCGTGAGGGAAAGGTGAAAAGTACCCCGGGAGGGGAGTGAAATAGTACCTGAAACCGTTTGCTTACAAACCGTCGGAGCCTCCTTAGTAGGGGTGACGGCGTGCCTTTTGAAGAATGAGCCTGCGAGTTAGTGATATGTGGCGAGGTTAACCCGTGAGGGGCAGCCGTAGCGAAAGCGAGTCTGAATAGGGCGTTTGAGTCGCATGTTCTAGACCCGAAGCGAAGTGATCTATCCATGGCCAGGTTGAAGCGACGGTAAGACGTCGTGGAGGACCGAACCCACTTCAGTTGAAAATGGAGGGGATGAGCTGTGGATAGGGGTGAAAGGCCAATCAAACTTCGTGATAGCTGGTTCTCTCCGAAATGCATTTAGGTGCAGCGTTGCGTGTTTCTCGCCGGAGGTAGAGCTACTGGATGGCCGATGGGCCTCAACAGGTTACTGACGTCAGCCAAACTCCGAATGCCGGTGAGTGAGAGCGCAGCAGTGAGACGGTGGGGGATAAGCTTCATCGTCGAGAGGGAAACAACCCAGACTACCAACTAAGGTCCCTAAGCGTGTGCTAAGTGGGAAAGGATGTGGAGTTGCACAGACAACCAGGAGGTTGGCTTAGAAGCAGCCACCCTTGAAAGAGTGCGTAATAGCTCACTGGTCAAGTGATTCCGCGCCGACAATGTAACGGGGCTCAAGCACACCACCGAAGTTGTAGATTTCGCACTATAGACAAGCCTTCGTGGTTCAGTCGTGCGGAGTGGTAGGAGAGCGTCGTGTGGCGAGTGAAGCGGCGGAGTGATCCAGCCGTGGACGCTACACGAGTGAGAATGCAGGCATGAGTAGCGAAAGACGGGTGAGAAACCCGTCCTCCGAAAGACCAAGGGTTCCAGGGCCAGGTTAATCCGCCCTGGGTAAGTCGGGACCTAAGGCGAGGCCGACAGGCGTAGTCGATGGACAACGGGTTGATATTCCCGTACCGGCGAACAACCGCCCAAGCTAATCCAGTGGTGCTAAGAGTCCTAACCCGGTACAACCGGATCCCTTCGGGGTGATGGTGGCCGGTCTAACGCTCGACCCCATGCTGGTGCGGTTAGCGTATGAACAGGTGTGACGCAGGAAGGTAGCTGAGCCAGGCGATGGTATCCGTAAGGTGAACCTGGTGTAAGGATGTAGGGCTGACGATAGGCAAATCCGTCGTCTGTGTGCCTGAGATCCGACGCGTACCCGTAAGGGGAAATCAGTGATCCTATGCTGCCGAGAAAAGCATCGACGCGAGGTTGCAGCCGCCCGTACCCGAAACCGACTCAGGTGGTCAGGTAGAGAATACCAAGGAGATCGAGAGAATCGTGGTTAAGGAACTCGGCAAAATGCCCCCGTAACTTCGGGAGAAGGGGGGCCGGACACGTGACCGGATTTACTCCGTGAGCGTTGAAGGCCGCAGAGACCAGTGGGAAGCGACTGTTTACTAAAAACACAGGTCCGTGCGAAGTCGCAAGACGATGTATACGGACTGACGCCTGCCCGGTGCTGGAAGGTTAAGAGGAAGGGTTAGCCTTTGGGCGAAGCTCTGAATTTAAGCCCCAGTAAACGGCGGTGGTAACTATAACCATCCTAAGGTAGCGAAATTCCTTGTCGGGTAAGTTCCGACCTGCACGAATGGCGTAACGACTTCCCAGCTGTCTCAACCGCGAACTCGGCGAAATTGCACTACGAGTAAAGATGCTCGTTACGCGCAGCAGGACGGAAAGACCCCGTGACCTTTACTACAGTTTGGTATTGGTGTTCGGAGTGGCTTGTGTAGGATAGGTGGGAGACTGTGAAGCGGGCACGCTAGTGTTCGTGGAGTCATTGTTGAAATACCACTCTGGTCACTTTGGATGTCTAACGTAGGACCCTGATCGGGTTCATGGACAGTGCCTGATGGGTAGTTTAACTGGGGCGGTTGCCTCCCAAAGAGTAACGGAGGCGCCCAAAGGTTCCCTCAACCTGGTTGGCAATCAGGTGGCGAGTGTAAGTGCACAAGGGAGCTTGACTGTGAGACTGACAGGTCGAGCAGGGACGAAAGTCGGGACTAGTGATCCGGCAGTGGCTTGTGGAAGCGCTGTCGCTCAACGGATAAAAGGTACCTCGGGGATAACAGGCTGATCTTGCCCAAGAGTCCATATCGACGGCATGGTTTGGCACCTCGATGTCGGCTCGTCGCATCCTGGGGCTGGAGTAGGTCCCAAGGGTTGGGCTGTTCGCCCATTAAAGCGGTACGCGAGCTGGGTTTAGAACGTCGTGAGACAGTTCGGTCCCTATCCGCTGCGCGCGTTGGAAATTTGAGAAGATCTATCCCTAGTACGAGAGGACCGGGATGGACGAACCTCTGGTGTGTCAGTTGTTCTGCCAAGGGCACCGCTGATTAGCTACGTTCGGACCGGATAACCGCTGAAAGCATCTAAGCGGGAAGCCGTCTTCGAGATGAGATTTCCATGCACCTTGAGTGTGAGAGGCTCCCAGCAGACTACTGGGTTGATAGGCCGGATGTGGAAGCGGGGACTAACGACCCGTGGAGCTGACCGGTACTAATAAGCCGAAGACTTGATAACACACTGATTTCCGTGCACTTGTTGCACGGGCTCGCGTCCACTTTGTGGTTCCCGACAGACGATCGGGAATCGAAACTGAATACACCGCTCTGCCCTCTTCACCGAGGGCAGTAGTCGGGACAGCTTTGAGACCAATGTATGATCTGGTCGAGAGTGTTCCGGTGGTCATAGCGAGAGGGAAACGCCCGGTCACATTCCGAACCCGGAAGCTAAGCCTCTCAGCGCCGATGGTACTGCAAGGGGGACCTTGTGGGAGAGTAGGACGCCGCCGGACTTAACGTAAGAAAGATGTGGCCATCGGCCCTCCATCGAGAATTCGCAGGGGAAACCCTCGTTCTCGGTTGGGGCCGGTGGCCATTTCTGTTTCTGCCGCCGTTCACTCGACGCCGGCTCCGGTTCGTGATGGACTGGAACCACCGTCGGGCGACCGACGCGGCACCCAACACAACGACACAGCGGATGAACGCCCGAGGCACTGCACCGGGCACGCGATGAGGAGCAACGGTGGCGAACGACGACGATCAGCGGCGGAACGACGGCGACCGCGGAGATCGACCCCGGCGGGACGGCGATCGTTTCCCCCGTCGTGATGGTGCTCCGCGTCGTGACGACCAGAGCAACGGCCGGTGGTCCTCTGGCCCTCGTGAGTTCGAGCGTCGCGAGGGTGACCGTCGCGATCGTCCGCAAGGTGGGGACCGTCCGTTCCGCGATGGTGCTCCCCGCCGGGACAGCGCTCCGCGTCGTGACGGCGATCGTCCGTTCCGGTCAAGCGACCGCAATGACCGACCCTCGTGGCAGGGTGATCGTGGCTCCGCCGGCCGTCCGCCGCGCGGGGATGGTCCGCGTGGTGCCGATCGCCCGGGTCGTGACGGTGACCGTCCGTACCGTGGTGGGTCTTCGGATCGTCCGGCTCGTGATGCTGACCGTCCGTACCGTGGTGGGAGCTCTGACCGTCCGCGTCGGGACGGTGACCGCCCGTACCGCGGTGGCTCGGATCGTCCCGCTCGTGATGGCGACCGCCCGTACCGCGGTGGCTCGTCCGATCGTCCCGCTCGTGATGGCGATCGCCCGTACCGCGGTGGCTCGTCCGACCGCCCGGCTCGTGATGGCGATCGCCCGTACCGCGGTGGCTCGGACCGTCCCGCTCGTGATGGCGATCGTCCGAACCGTGGCGGGTCCTCGGACAGGCCGCGCCGTGACGGGGACCGACCCTTCCAGGGCGGTTCGGACCGTCCGCGTCGTGATGGCGATCGTCCGTACCGCGGGGGATCCTCGGACCGTCCGGCTCGTGATGGTGACCGTCCGTACCGTGGTGGCTCCCCGGACCGCCCGCGTCGCGACGGCGACCGTGGCGGCTCCTCCGACCGTCCGTTCCGTGGCGGGTCCTCGGACCGTCCGAGCCGCGATGGTGGCGAGGAGCGTCGTCGGTTCGGCGACGGCTCCCGGCACGCCGGTGCACGCTTCGGCGAAGCGGCCCGCGACGACTGGGAAGACCGCGATCCGTACGGCACGAAGTCCATCCGTCCGCGTCACGAGGACCCGGAGATCCCCGAAGAGATCGATGCGCGCGACCTCGACCCGGCCGCCCGCATGGAGCTGAAGACCCTCAGCAAGGACAACGCGGACTGGGTGGCTCGTCACCTGGTGGCTGCTGCGCTGTTCGTCGACGACGACCCGGAGACGGCGAACCAGCACGCGCTGAGCGCGGCTCGTCGTGCTGGTCGGGTCGGTGTCGTCCGTGAGACCGCTGCCATCACCGCCTACCGTCTCGGCGACTTCGCCACGGCCCTGCGTGAGCTCCGCACCTACCGCCGGATCTCGGGTCGCAACGACCAGCTGCCGATGATGGTGGACTGCGAGCGCGGCCTCGGACGTCCGGAGCGCGCGCTCGAACTCGGCCGCTCGGTCGAACGGTCGGCCCTCGAGACACCGGTGCAGGTCGAACTCGCGATCGCCATGTCCGGCGCCCGTCTCGACCTCGGGAATCCCACAGCTGCGCTCGGCGAGCTGGAGATTCCACAGCTCGACCCGTCCACCGCCTACACGTGGTCCCCGGCGCTCTACAGTGCTTACGCGGCCACGCTCGAGGAGCTCGGTCGACAGGACGAGGCCGACGAGTGGTGGGCCCGAGTGGACCGCGCGGCAGCGGCCCTCGCCGAAATCGCGGACGACAACGCTTGGGAGACAGTTGATGTGGTCGAGGAAACGATCGAAGTCGAAGTACACGGAGCCGCCGGAGACGCCGGAGACGACGACGCCGAAGACCTCGGAACCGACGACGTCGCGACCGACGCACTCGACGGCGACGACGACTCCGCCGACGATGTCGACGACGACCTCGACGACGAACCAGCCTTCGACGACCTCGACGACGACACCTCGGCAGCCGACGAGCCCGGCGAGATCGACGACGACAACCCCCGCGACGTCGACGGCTCCGCAGCCGGCTGAGCACCCGGCGGCGCTGACCGACGGCGTCGACGTGGTCCTCACCGACCTCGACGGCGTCGTCTACCGGGGCCGCAACGCGATCCCGCACGCGGTCGAAGCACTGACCCGGGCATCCCTCACGGCGCGGGTCGGCTACATCACGAACAACGCATCGCGCCGCCCGATCGACGTCGCTGAACACCTCGAGCGCTACGGGCTCGAGGTGTCCGAGGGCGACGTCGTCACCTCGTCGCAGGCCGGCGTCCAGCTGCTCGCGACCCTGGTGCCGGCCGGGTCGACCGTCCTGGTGACCGGCGGGCTCGGCCTGTCCAGCATCGTCGAGGCAGCCGGGTTCACGGTGACGTCGAGCGCCGAGGACTCTCCGGCAGCGGTGATCCAGGGCTTCTCGCCGGATCTCGGCTGGAAGGAACTGGCCGAGGCGTCGTTCGCCCTGGCCGACCCGGACGTGCCGTGGGTGGCGACGAACATGGACTGGTCGATCCCCGTCGAGCGCGGCATCGCCCCCGGCAACGGGACGCTCGTGTCCGCCGTGCACCAGGCCGTCGGTCGCATGCCCGTGGTCGCCGGCAAGCCCGAGCGGCCGATCTTCGACACCGCGGTGGAACGCTTCGGCGGCGGTCGGACCCTGTTCATCGGTGACCGGCTGGACACCGACATCAAGGGCGCGAACGACGTCGGGATCCCGAGCGTGCTCGTGCTCACCGGCATCGACCAGGCCAAGCAGGTGCTCGCGGCCGACCAGCGCTCGCGTCCCACCTACGTGCTGGAAGACCTCCGCGGCTTGTCCCAGCCGTACCCGGAGACGGTGCGGCGCGAGGACGAGGACGGCACCCGGTACGTGACCGTCGGAACCTCGACGGTGGCGATGCGCGGGCACGTGGTCCGGGTGCTCGACGCCGGGACGGACATCGATCGACTGCGCGCCGGCTCCACGATCATCTGGGAGTCCGAGTTGGCCATCTACGGGCTCGACGTCGACCCGCAGCTGTACGGCGGCGAGTAGCGTGTCGGACGTGCCGAACCCCGAGCAGCCGTCCGCCGAACCCGAGCAGCAGGACGCCTTCGCCGCGCGGACCGCCGAGGCAGAGACGCTCCCGCTCGTCGATCGCGCCGACGCCTTCTCTGCGCTGCACGACGAGCTGCGGACGCGGCTCGAGAGCGGCGGCTCCGCGAGTGCCTGAGCCGGACGGAGCCGTCCCCGACGCGACCCCGGTCCGCCTCGACGCGCTGCTCCCTGCACGCGGACTCGCTCGGTCGCGCACCGTGGCCAGCAAGCTGATCCAGGACGGCCGAGTGCTCGTCGGCGGGCGTGCCGTGCTCAAGCCGTCGACGCCGGTCGCGCCAGACGCCGAGATCGAGGTCGACGCCGCGGACGAATGGGTGTCGCGTGCAGCCCGGAAGCTCGTCGGTGCGCTCGACGCCTTCGACGTCGACCCTGTGGATCGTGTCGTGCTCGACGTCGGCGCGAGCACCGGCGGGTTCACCCAGGTGCTGCTCGCACGTGGTGCGCGCCGTGTCGTCGCGCTCGACGTGGGCCACGGACAGCTGCACCCCACCATCGCGCTCGACGAACGCGTCGCCGTGGTCGAGGGGACGAACGCCCGGAACCTCACGCGCGCCGACTACCTGGCGCTCGACGACGCAGCCACCGACACGAGCCTCGTGGTGGGGGACCTGTCCTTCATCTCGCTCAGACTCGTGCTGCCGGCGCTGGCCGAGGCCGTCCCGGCGGACGAGTTCGTGCTGCTGGTGAAGCCCCAGTTCGAAGTGGGCCGCGGCGGTGTGCGCGAGGGCATCGTGCACGACGCGGGGCTGCGGAACGACGCGCTCATGAACGTGCTCTGGGCGGCGTGGGACCAGGGCCTCGGTACCAGCGGGCTCACCGCATCGCCGATCGTCGGGACCCACGGCAACCACGAGTACCTGGCCCGCTTCCAGCGCGGTGTCGGGGGCAATCCGACAGAATGGAGAGTCCGGGCGACCGAACTCACGGAAGGGTCTTCATGAGCGACGAACGGCACATCCTGCTCGTGTCCCACACGGGTCGCCGCGACTCGATCGACGCCGCGGTCGAGGTCTGCGACCTCCTGCACGCCGCCGGTCTCACGCCCGTCATGCCCTTCGACGAGTACGCGGACATCCGCCGCGCCGAAGCGTCGGTCGGCAAGGTCGACATCCTGGGCGTCGACGTCCAGCCGAACCAGCTCGAGATCGTCATCGTGCTCGGCGGCGACGGCACGATCCTCCGCGCCGCGGAACTCGTCCGGAACACCGGTGCTCCGTTGATCGGCGTGAACCTGGGGCACGTCGGGTTCCTGGCAGAGAGCGAGCGCGACGGTCTTGCCGAGACGGTCGAGCGTGCGCTGTCCGGCGAGTACAACGTCGAGGAACGCGTCACCCTGCAGGTCGACGTCGTCGTGGGCAACCAGATCGTCTACTCGAGCTGGGCGCTGAACGAAGCCACGATCGAGAAGGCGTCCCGTGAGCGGATGCTCGAGGTCGTGACCGAGGTCGACGGGCGCCCGCTGTCGTCCTTCGGTTGTGACGGTGTTGTCGTGTCGACCCCGACGGGCTCCACGGCGTACTCGTTCTCGGGTGGTGGCCCCATCGTGTGGCCCGATGTGGACGCACTGCTCATGGTGCCGCTGAGCGCCCACGCCCTGTTCGCCCGTCCGATCGTCGTCGGGCCGGACTGCACGCTCGCGATCGAGGTCCTGCGGCGAACGAGCGGCGTCGGCGTGCTCTGGTGCGACGGACGCCGCACCCACGACCTGCCCCCGGGTGCCCGCGTCGAGGTCCGGCGTTCGCCCGACCCGGTGCGCGTCGCCCGGCTCAAGGACGCCCCGTTCACCGACCGGCTGGTCGCGAAGTTCCAGCTGCCCGTCGCCGGGTGGCGCGGCCCCCAGAGCGACGAGGACGACCGATGAGCACGGAGGACGACCGATGATCGAGGAGATCGCGATCCGCGACCTCGGTGTCATCGGTGAGACCACGCTCGAACTCGGGCCGGGCTTCACCGTGGTCACCGGGGAGACCGGTGCGGGCAAGACGATGATCGTCACCGCACTCGGGCTGCTGCTCGGTGCGCGGGCCGACGCCGGTTCGGTTCGCCGTGGCGCGTCGAGCGCGGTCGTCGAAGGCCGCTGGCACGTCCCCGAGCAGGACGCGGTCGCCGAACGTGTCGAGGACGCCGGCGGCACCGTCGAGGACGGCGAGCTCATCCTCACCCGCACGGTCTCCGCCGAGGGGCGCAGCCGTGCCACGGTGGGCGGTCGCAGTGCCCCCGTCGCGGTCCTCGGTGAACTCGCCGACCAGCTCGTCACCGTGCACGGGCAGTCCGATCAGATCCGCCTGACCTCGGCCACCGCGCAGCGGGCAGCGCTGGACGGGTTCGGGGGATCCTCGCTCGAGAAGGCCCTTGCCCGGTACGTGGCCGCGTACGACGCCTGGCAGCAGCACGCCGGTGAACTCGAGGTCCTGGTCCGTGACCGGGACGACCGGGTGGCCGAGGCCGAGCGGATCCGTGCGGCCTCCGACGAGATCGAAGCCGCCGACCCGCAGCCCGGGGAAGACGTCGAGCTGGCCGAGCGCGCCGAGCGCCTGGGGAACCTCGAGGAGCTCCGGCTGTCGGCTGCCCTGGCGCACGAGGCACTGTCCAGCGAGTCCCTCGACGGCGTCTCGGACGTCGTCGGCCTGGTCGAGTCCGCGCGCCGTGCCGTCGAGCGTGTGGTGTCGTCGGACAGTGCCCTGCAGCCGGTGCTCGAGCAGCTCACGGAGCTGGGCATCCAGGCGGCCGAGGCGTCGGCGAGCATCTCGAGCTACCTCGGTTCCCTGGAACCCGAAGCCGGGCACGACCTCGAACTCATCAACGAACGCCGGGCGTTGCTGGCCGGCCTCACCCGCAAGTACGGCGAGACGGTGGACGACGTCATCGCCTACGGTCAGCGCGCGAGTGACCGGCTGCTCGAACTCGACGGCGACGACGACCGGATCGCGGCGTTGCAGCAGTCGGTCGAGCAGGATGAGCAGGCGCTCGAGTCCGCCGCCGCAGCGCTCACCACGGCGCGCACAAAGGCGTCGGCCGACTTGGCGAAGCGTGTGACGGCCGAGCTGAAGACCCTCGCGATGGGTGGCGCGACCCTGGTGGTCGAGGTCACGGACGCGGGGGAGTACCGCCGCCACGGCCGTGACCAGGTGACGATCCTGCTCCAGCCGCACTCCGGCACCGACCCCCGGCCGATCGGCAAGGGGGCGTCCGGTGGTGAACTGTCGCGCGTCATGCTCGCGATCGAGGTCGTCATGGCTGGCAGCACCACCGTGCCGACCTTCGTCTTCGACGAGGTCGACGCGGGTGTCGGTGGGGCGGCGGCCATCGAGATCGGCCGGCGGCTGGCGAAGCTCGCCGAGCGCACGCAGGTCATCGTCGTCACGCACCTGGCCCAGGTCGCCGCGTTCGCGAACAACCACCTCAACGTCGTGAAGGACGCCAGCGGTGCCGTGACCTCGTCGAGTGTGCGACGGCTCGAAGGCGAGGACCGGCTGCAGGAGATGGCTCGGCTGCTCTCCGGGCTCGGCGACAGCGCCAGCGGCATCGAGCACGCCCGCGAGCTGCTCGACGTGGCCGGCCAGCGGGCCTGACGGCCAGACCTGCCTGATCCCGGTGACCCGGCCACGTCACGACGACCCGGCCACCCACCCGCGCAACGCCCACGGCGAACCGGGGTCGCGCCTCCCGGCAGTTCTGACGTACGATGGAATCCCGTGGCGGACACTCTCAGCGGCGGTACCAATTCTTCGAACTCGACCCCGAAGGTGACGAAGCAGATCTTCGTGACCGGCGGGGTCGTCTCGTCTCTCGGCAAGGGCCTGACGGCGGCCAGCCTCGGCAACCTGCTCACTGCTCGCGGCCTCAAGGTCGTCATGCAGAAGCTCGACCCGTACCTCAACGTGGACCCGGGCACCATGAACCCGTTCCAGCACGGCGAGGTCTTCGTGACCGACGACGGCGCGGAGACGGACCTCGACATCGGGCACTACGAGCGCTTCCTCGACATCAACCTGTCGCAGGCCGCGAACGTCACGACCGGTCAGGTGTACTCGACGGTGATCGCCAAGGAGCGTCGCGGCGAGTACCTCGGCGACACGGTGCAGGTCATCCCGCACATCACCGACGAGATCAAGCGCCGTATGCGCGAGCAGGCGCAGAACGACCCGCAGCCCGACGTCATCATCACCGAGGTCGGTGGGACCGTCGGCGACATCGAGTCGCAGCCGTTCATCGAGTCCGCCCGTCAGGTGCGGCACGAGCTCGGCCGCAGCAACGTGTTCTTCGTGCACGTGTCGCTGGTGCCGTTCATGAACGCCTCGGGTGAGCAGAAGACCAAGCCGACGCAGCACTCCGTCGCCGCGCTCCGCTCGATCGGCATCCAGCCCGACGCGCTCGTGCTGCGGAGCGACCGTCCGGTGTCGGAGTCGAACAAGCGCAAGATCGCGCTGATGTGCGACGTCGACGAGGACGCCGTGGTGAACGCCGTGGACGTCCCCTCGATCTACGACCTGCCGACGCTGCTGAACAACCAGGGTCTCGACCAGGTCATCGTCGAGGCGCTCAAGCTGGACGCCGGTCCGGTCGACTGGACCGCGTGGACGCCTGTGCTGAAGGCCGTGCACGAGCCGAAGAAGGACGTCACGATCGCGCTGGTCGGCAAGTACATCGACCTGCCGGACGCCTACCTGTCCGTCACCGAGGCGCTCCGTGCGGGTGGCTTCGCGCACGACGCGAAGGTCACGCTGAAGTGGGTCGTGTCCGACGACTGCACCACCCCCGAGGGCGCGGCGAAGCAGCTCGGCGACGTCGACGGCATCTGCATCCCGGGTGGGTTCGGCGTGCGCGGCATCGAGGGCAAGCTCGGCGCGCTGCAGTTCGCGCGTGAGCAGGGCATCCCGACGCTCGGCCTGTGCCTCGGCCTGCAGTGCATGGTCATCGAGTACGCCCGCCACGAGGTCGGTCTGACCGACGCGTCGAGCACCGAGTTCGACCCGGAGACCTCGACCCCGGTCATCGCGACGATGGCGGAGCAGGTCGACATCATCGCCGGTGGCGACCTGGGCGGCACGATGCGCTTGGGCCTGTACCCGGCGTCGTTCACCGAAGGATCGCTGGCGGCGGAGCTGTACGGTGCGCCCGAGGCCTCCGAGCGGCACCGTCACCGCTACGAGGTGAACAACAAGTACCGCGAGCAGATCGCGGATGCCGGCCTGGTGTTCTCGGGCACGTCGCCCGACGGCACGCTGGTGGAGTACGTCGAGCTGCCGCGCGACGTGCACCCGTTCTACATCGCCACGCAGGCGCACCCGGAGCTCCGCTCGCGTCCGACCGATGCGCACCCGCTGTTCGCGGGGCTCGTCGCGGCCGCGATCGAGCGCCACGAGGCGTCCAGCCTGTTCGACCCGCAGACCGAGGAGCAGGTCGCGTAACGCGAGTGGTCTCTGACTGGAGGCGCGGTGCCAGCTGGCACCGCGCCTCCCGTCCGTCTGGGGGCGCGTCCACGGCACCTGATTCCGGACACGGAACCACGGAATGACGCGGTGCTGTGTCCGGAACCTGGTTCCGACGGGGCGTCCGGCGCGCGCCTGCTTGGATGGAGCCGTGACAGACGCACCGATCGCCGACGAGTCCGCCTCCTTCGAGGTCACCGAATCCACCGTCGTCTACGAGGGCGCCGTCTGGGACGTGCGTCGCGACACCGTCGCGTACAACGGTGACGCGATGGTCCGCGAGTACATCGACCACACCGGCGCGGTCGCGGTGTACGCCGAGGACGACGAGGGCCGCGTCCTGGTCATCCAGCAGTACCGGCACCCGGTGCGGATGCGTGACTGGGAGCTGCCCGCCGGCCTGCTCGACATGGCGGGCGAGGACCACCTGACCGCCGCGAAGCGCGAGCTGGGCGAAGAGGCCGACCTCGAAGCCGACACGTGGGAGCCGCTGATCCGCTACAACACGTCGTCCGGCGGCAGCGACGAGTTCATCCAGGTCTACCGGGCGCGCGGCGTGCGGTCGACCGGGTCCGCGTTCGAGCGCGAGGCGGAAGAGGCCGACATCGTGACGCGCTGGGTGCCACGGGCGGAGCTGCTCGACGGGATCCTGGGCGGTCGGCTCAACAACTCGGCCCTCGTCGTCGCGACGCTCGCGGTCGAGGCCATCGAACAGCGCAGCAAGTGAGCGGGGCAGCGGTCGACGGTCTGCGTGACCTGGTCGGCGCCGGTGCCTGGACGCACAAGCCGCAGGCCTCCGTGCTCGACGGCGACGTGTTCCGTGTCACCGCCGTCGAGGGCAGCGATGCCTGGCGGACCACCTCGTACGGGTTCGTGCACGACTCGGAGCACGCGCTGCTGCAACCGACCGACGGCCCGTTCTCGGTCGAGGCGTCGTTCGTGCTCGACTACACCGAGCAGTTCGACCAGGCCGGGGTGTTCCTGCGCGTCGACGAGCGGACGTGGATCAAGGCCGGTGTCGAGTTCTCGGACGGTGCTCCTCAGCTCGGCGCCGTGGTCACGCGTGGGTTCTCCGACTGGTCCGTGTCGCCCGTGCCGGAGTGGGTGGGCCGGGTGGTGACCGTCCGCGCGAGCCGCGACGGTGACGCCGTGACGATCCGGGCGTGGGCCGAGGGCGACGAGCCCCGGCTCGTCCGGGTCGCGTACCTGGACCCGGAGGCCGTCGTGTCCGCGGGGCTGCTGTGCGCCGGGCCGACGCGGGCTGGCTTGACCGTGACGTTCACCGGCTTCCGGGTGGGCGCGCCGGACGAAGCGCTGCACTGACGGGCAGGTGGCCGTTCGCCGGTTAGCCTGCTGAGGTGATGCCCCTCGATCGTGCCGTGGAGACGTACCTGCGGCACGTCGCGATCGAGCGGGGACTCTCGCAGCACACGCTGTCGGCGTACCGGCGGGACCTCGCCGTGTTCGCCGAGTGGCTCGGCGTCGCACCGGTCGTCGAGTCGGACGGCGCTGACCGGGCCGGAGGCTCCTCGGTGCTGCAGGACGTCGCTCGCCTGGCGCGGGCGGACGTCTCGGGGTTCGTCGAGCACCTCGCCACGCGACCATCGGGACCGTTGGCGCCGCGGTCGATCGCGCGCATGCTCAGTTCGGTCCGTTCGTTCACCGCCTTCGCCGCGGGAGAGGGCTGGCTGCCGCTCGACCCCGGCACCGCCGTCCGACCGCCGAAGGCTCCCATGCGGCTGCCGAAGGCGATCCCCGTCGAGGACATGGAACGGCTGCTCGGGGCGGTCTCCGTCGACGCGGACGACCCCGTCCAGCTGCGGGACAAGGCCCTGCTCGAGCTGCTCTACGCCACCGGTGCGCGGATCTCCGAGGCGGTGGGGCTGTCGGTCGACGACGTCACCACGCTGTCGGACGCCGCTGCCGACGCTCCGGGCCCGGGCCCGGGCCCCGGTGCGGACGGGCTCGCCGTCGTGAAGGTCACCGGCAAGGGCAACAAGCAGCGGATCGTCCCGCTCGGCAGCTTCGCGCGGGCCGCGATCGACGCGTACCTGGTGCGGGCACGGCCGGTGTTCGCGGCACGGGGAGCGTCGACGCCGGCGCTGTTCCTCGGCGCCCGTGGTGCGCGGTTGTCGCGACAGAGCGCCTGGCTCGTGATCCAGGCCGCTGCTGCCGCCGCCGACCTGGAGGCGCACGTGTCACCGCACACCTTCCGGCACTCGTTCGCGACGCACCTGCTCGAGGGCGGTGCTGACGTCCGCGTGGTGCAGGAGCTGCTCGGGCACGCGAGCGTCGCCACGACGCAGATCTACACGATGGTCACGGCCGACATGCTGCGGGACGTGTACCAGACGGCGCACCCGAGAGCGCGGCGGCAGGCGCTGCCGGATGGGCGCGACGGGCGTGCTTCGTGAGCAGCAATGGTCGGGTCGCGGCATAGCACTCGACATCTCCTGCTCACGAAGTGCCGTCTCCCGGTGCACTACGGTCGGGGCGTGCCCTCGACCCTCGACGACTTCTGGACCGCACGACGCCTCGAGCGACCGGACCTTCCGGTGGACGTGCCGGAAGCCTGGTCGTTCGGTGCGACCCCGGAGCAGGCGGACGCGCTCCTGCAGCTCGTGCTCGACGGGGTCAAGGTCGGCACGGCGTCGTCGCTCTGGGACTACGAGGCGACCGGTGACCCGCTGCCCGCAGTGGACGAGTTGAGCATCGTGACCGACGGCTCCGATGCGCCCCGCGCGGTCATCGAGACGACGCTGGTCCAGGTGGTCCCGTTCGATCAGGTCGATGCTGACCACGCCTGGGCCGAGGGTGAAGGCGACCGCACGCTCGAGCACTGGCGGGCCGTGCACGAGGCGTTCTGGCGTGCACACTCCGAGCACCCGCGCGGGTTCGCGCCGGACATGCCCGTCGTGTGCGAGCGGTTCCGGCTGCTGTGGCCGAACCGCTGAGGCCTTCGGTCAGGCGGGGACCGGCTCCGCGTCGACCTCGGTGAAGACGTCCTTCACCGCCGCGAGCAGCCGCGCGTTGAACTCCACACCGAGCTGGTTCGGCACAGTGACGAGCACGGTGTCGGCAGCGCGGACGGCCTGGTCGGCCGCGAGCTCCGCGACGAGCTGTTCGGGCTCACCGATGTAGGACCGCCCGAACCGGGCCAGTCCGCCGTCGAGGTGCCCGACCTGGTCCTGCCCCTCGACCTGCGCGCGCACGCCGAAGTAGTGGCGCGACTCGTCGTCGATGATCGGGATGATGCTGCGCGAGACCGAGACGCGCGGTTCGCGGTCCCAGCCGGACTCGGACCAGACCCGGCGGAAGCGCTCGATCTGCTCGGCCTGCAGCTGGTCGAACGGCACACCGGTGTCCTCGGTCAGCAGGGTCGAGGACATCAGGTTCATGCCCTGCTCGGCGGTCCACTCGGCCGTGGCACGTGTGCCGGCGCCCCACCAGATCCGATCGCCGAGCGAGTCGGCCAGCGGGGAGATCGGCAGGGACCCGACCGAACCGGTCATCTGCGGGTTGGCGTTGGCCATCGGCTCGCCGGCGATCGCACGGCGGAACACGTTCGTGTGCGCTCGGGCCATGTCGCCACCGTTCTCGTCGGAGGCGTCGGGCACGTACCCGAACTGCTGGTAGCCGGCCAGGGCGGTCTCGGGTGATCCCCGCGAGACACCGAGCTGCAGTCGGCCGCCGGAGATGAGGTCGGTGGCTGCGGCCTCTTCCGCCATGTAGAGCGGGTTCTCGTAACGCATGTCGATGACGCCGGTCCCGATCTCGATCCGGCTCGTCTTCGCGGCGATGGCGGCGAGCAGCGGGAACGGTGCGGCCTGCTGCGGCGCGAAGTGGTGGACGCGGAAGTAGGCGCCATCGACGCCCGCTTCTTCCGCTGCGACGGCGAGGTCGATCGCCTGCACCAGGGCCTCTCGCCCGCTGCGCACCTTCGACCCCGGCACGTCACGCCAGTGTCCGAACGACAGGAACCCGATCTTCGTCATGTCCATGCGAACGCATCCGGGGGCGGGGGCATTCCGCCGCGACTACCGTGTCCGGGATGGAGGACCCCCGCCCCGCACTCGAAGCCGAACGCGCCCGCAACGAACGGCTGCTGACCGAGGTCGAGCGGAGCATGCGTGACGTCAGTGACGCCCGGCAGGATGCCAACTCCGACGACGAGCACGACCCCGAGGGTACGACCCTGGCGTGGGAACGTGGCTCGCTCGGCGCGGTCCGCGACGGTGCGCAGCTGCGGATCCGCCAGGTGGACGCCGCGCTCGCACGGATCGACGAGGGCACCTACGGCCGCTGCACGGTCGGCGGCGAGCCGATCCCGGAGGCCCGGCTGGCCGCCGTCCCGTGGGCGGCGACGTGCGTCGCGCACGCTTGAGGCTCGGGGATTCCACTCGCAGGTGAGATTTCTTTAGTATTTTGCCGCCGACCGCGCGTGGCGTTCTTGTCGGCGCCTCGCGTCCCGCAATCATGACGCCATGACGCAGACCACCATCTACCGCACCGAGCCGATGGCGACTCGTGCCCTCGGCGCCGAGATCCGACACGATCACGAGCGGTTCGTCCAGCTCCTCGAGCGCGTGAGCGGCAAGCAGTTCGGCTCGTTCCAGAAGGTCGAGTGCGAGGTGCCACACAAGGACGTCGAGACCGAGCGAGGGAGCGTCCGTCTTGACGTGCAGCTGACCTTCGACAGTGGCTTGGTCGGGATCGAGGCGAAGCTCGACCACGAGCTGACCGAGCGGCAGGTGGACGCCCAGCTCGAAGCGCTCGGCGACACCGGCGCGCTGTTCGTGCTGGTGCCGCGTAAGGAGTCGCTCGCTCGCTCGGTCATCGAGCACGAGCGAGTCAGCGTTATCGACTGGGACGAGGTTCTTGCGTGCTTCGACGCCCCTCGGCTGGTCAAGGACGACATCGAGGGCGAGGGGCGCCTGCTGAAGACGACGGTCGAGGCCCGGCTGCACGGCCTCGGGCTCGGTGCGCGGATGCCTGGCTGGAAGGTGCGGGTGCAGCGCGGGGACGGCGGTATGCCGTCGATCGTCTTCGAGCGGCCGCTGCACGACGGCAAGGATGCGAAGTGGATCCGCGGGCAGATCCAGGTCCCGGGGCGCGGGATGCCGCCGTACCTGGAGGACACGCAGTTCGAGGGGTTTGTCGGATTTTCGGTGAACCACCTCGACGAGGCCGACTTCCCCGATCCAGAGGGTGATGAGCAGGCGCCGGCGTGGGTCCGGGCGCTCGAGGTCTTGGACGACCAGGTCTTGTCGGAAAACCCGGGCGGGATCGCGGTGAGCCGTGGGTCGGCAGGCAACGGTCGGAAGGGTCTCGGCAAGCACAAGCTGCCGCTCGCGAAGCGCCACCTGTCCGGGCGCACGCACCTGGCGAGGGGCTACACCGACTGGTCCATCGGCCCGAAGACCGAGCTCGTCGGCATCGATGACCTCGACGCGCTCGTCGAGACGATGGTCACCTGGAGCAACGGCTGGTTCAAGGCGCTGCAAGGCTCACCGCTCGCGCGACCGGCGCAGTAGCGGCGACCACCTGCTCGCCGGGAGGCGCGGCGCAACCCCGCCCCGCGCCTCCCGGCCTGCGCACCCCGCGTCCACCGCGTGCGCCGCTGATTCCCAGCCGCGCGCCCTACGTTTTCGGCATGGACGGCGACCCGAACGACCGACCCGGCGACGCCCGGGCCGATGGTGCGGCCCGACAGCGCTTCCAGTGGTTCCACCGCCTGCGCGCCTGGATCCACGAGCGGCCGCACGTGCACCTGTTCTACAAGGTGCTGGTCGGTCTGGTCGGCGGGCTGGTCGTCATCATCGGGCTGATCCTGGTGCCGCTGCCGGGCCCGGGGTGGCTCGTGGTGTTCATCGGTCTCACCGTGCTGGCGAGCGAGTTCCACTTCTTCCACAAGATCATCACGTGGCTCAAGGCGCAGCTGCACCGCTTCTGGGACTGGGCCAAGCGGCACGGGCCGAAGCGTCTGCGCGATGCGGCCGACCGGGGCAAGGCCGAGGTCGATGCTGCGCACACCGGAGCGGCGCGGACCGTCGGGGTCCGTGCGCGCGCTCGCGGGGCGAACTCGGCACACCCGGGCCACTAGTCGGGCCGTCGCAGTCGGCACCGTGCGGTGCTGTTCACCGCGTGCGAGGTTGACGCCTCCGTGCGGCGCTGCAGGCTCGCACCGAGCGATCAACCTCGCACCGAATGGGCAGCGCCGCACCGTGCCGGGCGCGCCTACTCGGCCGCGACCCGCACCGAACCGGTGGCGGTGCGCTCGATGACCTCGGCAGCGCGCTCCTCGACCTCGGCGGCGTCCTTCGACGACAGCTGCAGCACGAGGGCGACGACCGCGGCGAGCACGATGAAGCCGCCGTACCCAGCGATGACCGGGACGAGGCCGACCGACGGCTCGAGCAGGCCTCCGATGACCGAGGGCACCCCGAACGCCAGGTAACTGACGACGTAGATCGTGGAGAGCAGTCCGGCGCGGTGGGTCGGTGCAGCGGTGGCGAGCAGCATCCGCAGCGGTGCCTGGAACCCGGCGCCGAAGCCGACACCGGCGACGGCGCTGCCGACGACCATGCCCGGCAGGGAGTGCGCGAACACGAACGACACGGTGATGATCGGGCCGAGCACGAGCGCCACGAGCCCGAGCAGGACCGCACGTCGGGTGTCCATCCGCTGGATCGCCAGGCCGGTCAGGGCGCCGACACCGGTGACGACCGCGATGAGCGCACCGGCGGCGAAGTGGTTCGTGATGCCGAACACCGCGCCGAGTGCCGAGGGGACGAGCGACAGGAACATGCCGCCCAGCGCCCAACTGGCCACGAGCGATCCGGCGACGCCGCGGAACAACCGACGCGATGACCGCGGCACGCTGATCGTCGGGCGCAGGGAGCGGAGTGCTCCTGGGCGACGCTCCACCTGCTCGGGGACGACGGACAGCGCGAGGACGAGCAGCACGAGGAGCGCGCCGAACAGCAGGTAGACGAGCTGCTCCGGCGCCGGACCCCACTGCACCAGGGCGCCGCTCGACAGCGCGCCGGTGGCCAGGGCGATCGGCGGGATGACACCGTTCAACACACCCGCCATGGTCGGGTGGCGTTCGAGGGAGTTGTCGATGAGGGCCGCGCCGAGTGCACCGATGAGCAGTCCGACCGAGACGCCCTGCACGATCCGGTCCACGATGAGCGCGACGACCCCGTCCGCCGCCGCGAACAGGCCGAGCGACAGTGCGACGCCCAGCCCGCCGACGACGAGCACGGGCTTCCGGCCGACGTGGTCGGACAAGCGCCCCGCGATGAGCAGGCTCGCCAGCAGGCCGGCGACGTAGATGGCGAAGACCCCGGTGAGCATGAGCGGCGTGAGGTGCCACTCGGCGGCGTAGACCGGGTAGATCGGCGACGGGACGGCCGACGAGGCGACCGAGACCAGGAGCATCGCCGCCAGGATCCAGAACCCGGCGACCGAACGAGCTGACTGGTGCATGCGCACCCCTTTCCATCTCCGTGCAGTACGACTGCATTCGTACCGCACTCGAACAGTACGACGCAAGTCGTACAGCAAGCCGAACGGTGGTAGCGTCCCGTCCATGCCCGCGCACGTCGATGCTCCCGAACGGTTGCCGCAGCCGTCCGTGGCCGAGATGGACCTCCCCGTCGTCATGGACGCCCTGAGCGACCCGATCCGGCTCGCGATCCTGCACCGCTACCTGGTCGACGCGGCCGGCGGCGAGCGCAGCTGTGGGTGGGTCGGCATCGACCGGCCGAAGTCCACGCTGACCCACCACTTCCGGGTCCTGCGCGAGGCCGGGTTGCTCGAGCAGCACCTGGAGGGCCTGACCCGCGTCAGCCGTGTCCGGGTGGCGGACGTGCAGCAGCGGTTCCCCGGGCTCCTCGACCTGGTGCTCGACTGGCAGGTCCCATCGGCCCTGCTCCGCGAGGGGCTCGCCTCGTGAGCGGCGAGCCCGACGCCGCCCCGAGCCCGACCGTGCACACGCTGCCGTCGATCGTCGCAGACCCCGCCGTCGCCACGGCGCTCGCCGCGGACCTGACGGCCGCCGGCTTCACCGTCGACCGGCTCGACTCCCTGTGGGGCGCCGAGGCCGCCGCATCGCTGCACCGCGGTTCGCGGGTCGCTGCGCTCCGTGCGCTCGCCGCCCGCGAGACCACGCCGCTCAGCACCCTGGCGACGCTGTTCGTGCTCGGGCTGCCGGTGGCGCGCGCTGAGGCAGCCGCGGCGTTCCCGACCGCCGGGCTCGACGCCGTCATCGCATCGGGTCTGCTGCGCAGCGAAGGCGAAGGCGAAGGCGACGGCGAAGGCGACGGCGGCGCCCCGCTCGTCCACCCCACCGTCGACCTGCGCCCCTACGCCTTCGTCGACGACCTCGGCGCCGGCAGCTGGTGGATCGTCTCCGACCTGGGCGAGCTCGCCCTCGGACACGAGATCAGCGAGGAACACGTCCTCGGCATCGGCGGCGCCACCACGACGCTGAGCGGCCTGCAGGTGCCCGTGCCGGTCGAGCGGGTGCTCGACCTGGGCACCGGCTGCGGGATCCAGGCCATGCACGCGCGGCGGTTCGCTGACCACGTGGTCGCCACCGACATCTCGCGCCGTGCCCTCGACATCGCCCGCTTCAACGCGCAGTTGAACGGCATCGACGGCATCGACTTCCGGTTCGGTTCACTGTTCGAGCCGGTCGCGGGGGAGCGCTTCGACCGGATCGTCTCGAACCCGCCCTTCGTCATCACGCCTCGTCGCGAAGGCGTCCCGTCCTACGAGTACCGCGACGGCGGCATGGTCGGTGACGCCCTGGTCGAGACGGTGCTCCGGGGCCTCGGGGACCACCTGGAGCCCGGTGGCACCGCACAGCTCCTCGGCAACTGGGAGTACCACTGGGGCGTCGACGGCCTGGACCGCGTGCGCGCCTGGTTCGCCGACACCGGCCTCGACGTGTGGGTGATCGAGCGCGAACGGCAGGACCCGACGTCCTACGCCGAGACCTGGATCCGCGACGGCGGCACCAAGCCCGGCACGGACGGGTTCGACACCCTGATGGGCGCGTGGCTCGACGACTTCGCGGATCGCCGCGTCACCGGCGTCGGCTTCGGTTACGTCGTGGTGCGTCGACCCCTGCCGGGAGGCCCGTCCGGCCTCCGCCGGTTCGAGCGCGTCCCCGAGACGCTCGGCTCCAACCCCGCGGGTCTGGGGGCGACGGTCGCCCGCGTCCTCGACGCGGCCGCCTGGCTCGCCGCCCACGACGACGCCGCGCTCGCGGCCGCCCACCTGGCGGTGGCCGGTGACGTCACCGAGGAGCGGTACTACTGGCCGGGCAACGACGACCCCACCGTGATGACGCTGGTGCAGGGCGGCGGGCTCGGGCGCCGGGTGGACGCGGACACCGCACTCGCGGCGTTCGTGGGTGCGTGCGACGGTGACCTGTCCGTCGCGGCGATCATCGGCGCACTCGCGCAGATCACCGGCGTGGACGAGCAGGCCCTGGCCGCCGACCTGCTGCCGGCGGCGCGTGACCTGGTGCTCGACGGGCTGCTCGTCCCCGCCGCCTGACGATCAGGCGCGGTGGTCGCGCCAGCTGTGCTCGGGCGTGTAGCCGAGGAGTTCGCGGGCCTTCTCCGACGACAGCAGCGAGCTGACGCCGTCGATGTCCGCACGGCGCTCGATGTCCGGCACGAAACGCTCGACGAGTTCGATCGTCGGGGTGTCCATCACCGTGTCGGGGCTCGCGATGACGAACGCCTCGAACCCGGTGAGGTCCGCCTCGAGCGCACGGCGGACGGCCTGGGCCCCGTCGCGCGAGTCGATGTACGACCACAGGTTGAACGTCTTCGCCTCGGGGGTGGCGTCCCACGGGAACGCCGGGTAGTCGGTCTCGTCCATCACGTTCGAGAAGCGCAGCCCGATCATCTTCAGCTCCGGGTCCCAGCGCGTGAAGTGGCGGGCCATCTCCTCCTCGACCGCCTTGCCGAGCGAGTACGACGACTGCGGGCGGACGGCGAACTCCTCGTCGACCGGCAGGTAGGGCGGCAGGTGTTCGCCCATCGGGATGCCGAGCAGGGTCTCGCTCGACGCCCACACGACGTTCTTGATCTTGGCGGCACGGGCGGCGTGGAAGACGTTGATGGACGAGGTCACGTTGTTGGTGATCAGGGCCACGTCGGGCACCTGTCCCGGGGCCGGCACCGCCGCGAGGTGCACGACGGCGTCGACGTGGTCGTACCGGTCGTCGATGCCGAGCAGGGCGTTCAGGACCTGGCCGTGGTCGGTCAGGTCGATCCGCACGAACGGGACACGCTCGGGCTTGTCGGGCGAGGGGACACGGTCGAGCAGGACCACGTCGTACCCGTGCGCATCGAGGTCGCGCACCACCGCTCGTCCGAGCTTGCCGCTGCCACCGGTCACCACTACACGCGTCATCGCGTCACTCCACATCGTCGTCGGAACACACCCTGGCGGGCACCGACCATCCTGCCCCGCCTGCCCTGACACGACCAGGCCCTGTCCGTACCCCACTGCCGGGGCGGGGGTCTGTCAGGCGGTGGGGGCGACCTGGGCGATCGCCAGACGGGCGACGAGCTCGACGTGCTCGGCCATGTCGCGTGTGGGGTCGAAGAGCCACTGGATCTGCATGCCGTCGGACACCGCGAGCAGCACGCTCGTGAGCTCGTCGGGGTCGATGTCGGTCCGCAGCCGTCCGTCCTGCTGCATGGTGCGGAAGTCGGCGGACAGCACGCGGCGGCTGCGTTCGTAGCGCTCGCGGAAGTGCTCGTGCGCCGGGTGCTCGGCGTCGGTGGCGGCCGCGGCGGACAGGTTGACGAACATCTGCACCAGCCCCGGGACCTCGGCGTTGTGCCGCACGATCGCCGCGAGCAGGGCCGCCGGGTCCGCGGCCTGCCAGTCGTGTGCCAGGTCGAGCTCGTCGCGGCGGCGGAGGATCTCCACCCAGAGCTCGTCCTTCGAGTCGAAGTAGTGCAGCAGGCCGGCCTGGGTCAGTCCCACGGCGTCGGCGATGTCCTTGATGCTCGTCCGCCGGAAGCCCTGCGACGCCACGAGGTCCAGCGCGACCGTGAGGATCTCCTCGCGCTTCGCGATGCCCTTTGCGTACGAACCCCGTCGTGCCATGGCCAGACTGTACCGCCCACGGGAGACCCCAGAAAACCAACCAGCGGTCGGTTTTGGGTGGTACGGTGCAGGAGCTGCCAGCGCGGGCGGCGAACCCGGTGGATGGTGGGTGTGGGCGACGAGGCCCCGGCCGTCCAGGCGGCGCCCCGCGGCCCTGAACGAGAGGACCGACCACCGTGACCACCGTGAACGACGCGAGCACCGCCTCCAGTCCGTCGACGCCGCTGACCGAGCGCATCGATGCGCTCCTCGGCCAGTTGACCACCGACGAGAAGGTGCAGCTGCTCACCGGACGTGACTTCTGGACCACCTGGCCCGTCGAGAAGATCGGGCTGCGCCGGATCCTGATGTCGGACGGGCCGTCCGGCGTGCGCGGCGAGGTGTGGGACGAGCGTGACCCGTCCCTGAACCTGCCGTCGGCGACCGCGCTGAGCGCCTCGTGGGACCGCGCGATCGCGAAGCGCTACGGCGCCGCCGCTGCCGTCGAGGCCCGTCGCAAGGGCGTCGACGTCGTGCTCGGCCCGACCATCAACCTGCACCGGTCCCCGCTGGGGGGCCGGCACTTCGAGGCGTTCAGCGAGGACCCCGTGCTCACGGGCGACCTGGCCGCGTCGTACGTCGACGGTGTGCAGGAGAACGGTGTCGCCGCCACCCCGAAGCACTACATCGCGAACGACTACGAGACCGACCGCTTCACCGCGTCGACCGAGGTGTCCGACCGCGCGCTGCGTGAGCTGTACCTGCTGGCGTTCGAGAAGGCCGTGACCGAGGCGCACGCCTGGGCGGTCATGTCGTCGTACAACGCGATCAACGGCGTGACGGCATCGGAGAACGATCTGCTCGAGACCCCGCTCAACTCGGAGTGGGGCTTCGACGGCATCGTCGTGTCCGACTGGACCGGAGTGCGTTCGGTGGACTCCGCGAAGGCGTCGCAGGACGTCGCGATGCCCGGGCCGAACCCGTGGTGGAGCGAGGGGCCGCTGCTCGCCGCCGTGCAGTCCGGCGAGGTGCCGATGGCAGCGATCGACCGCAAGGTCCGCCGGATCCTGACCCTGGCCGCCCGCGTCGGCGCGCTCGAGGGCTTCGAACCCGTCGCCGCGTCGCCCGTGCACGTCGAGGACGGCATCGCGTTCGTCCGCGAGGCCGAGGCCGAGGGCACCGTCCTGGTCCGCAACACCGGTGTCCTGCCGCTCGACGCCCCCGCCGTGTCGCGCATCGCGGTGATCGGCCACAACGCCGACCAGGCCCGCACGCAGGGCGGTGGCTCGGCCACGGTCGTGCCGTCGCAGGTCGTGTCGCCGCTGGACGGCATCCGTTCGGCGTTCCCCGGCGCGAGCGTGGACTACGCGATCGGCGCCGTCGTGCAGGAGGGCATCGCGGAGTTCCCGCTGTCCACCATCACGAACCCCGGCACCGGTGAGCCCGGAGCGCGGGTCGCCTTCGTCAAGGACGGCGAGGAGCTGTTCGTCGAGGACCGCCGCGCGACGGCACTGTTCTGGTTCGGCGGTGACGCGCCGACGCGCGAAGCCGACCGGCTCGACATCACCACCACCTACACCGCCGAGTCGACGGGGACCGTGCGGTTCGGCATCGGCGCGGCCGGACGATCACGCATGTGGATCGACGGCGAGCTGCTGCTCGACGAGGACGTGCCGTACGAGGGCGACCAGCTCGGCGCCGCGTTCCTGAACCCGCCGGCGCGGTCGGTGCCCGTGTCGGTGACCACCGGCCAGCAGGTCGCGATCCGGATCGAGTACGACGTCATCCAGGACGAGACGCTCGGCGGGGTGCTGGCGTACCAGTTCGGTACCGAGCCCTCCGACGACGACCCCGCCGTGCTGATCGACGCAGCGGTCGAGGCCGCTCGTGGTGCGGACGTCGCCGTCGTCGTGGTCGGGACGAACTCCAAGGTCGAGTCCGAGGGCTACGACCGCTCCTCGCTGGCGCTGCCCGGTCACCAGGACGACCTGGTGCGCGCGGTCGCCGCCGTGAACCCGAACACGGTCGTCGTCGTGAACGCCGGTTCGCCGGTCGAGATGCCGTGGCGGAACGACGTCGCCGCGGTGCTGCTGACCTGGTTCGGCGGGCAGGAGTACGGCAACGCCCTGGCCGACGTGCTGACGGGGCGGCAGGAGCCCGGTGGACGCCTGCCCACCACGTGGCCGGTCGCGATGGCCGATGTCCCCGTGCTCGACGTCACCCCGGTGGACGGCAAGGTCTCCTACGACGAGGGCGTCCACGTCGGGTACCGGGCCTGGCTGCGGGCCGGCACCGAGCCGGCCTACCCGTTCGGGCACGGCCTCGGCTACACCACGTGGTCGATCGACGGGGTCTCCGCGACGCCGACCGTGCGCGAGGGCGACGCCGTCATCGTCACGGCGACCGTCGCGAACACGGGCGACCGCGCCGGCAAGCACGTCGTGCAGGTCTACGCGTCCCGTGCGGAGTCGGCGGTCGACCGCCCGGTTCGCTGGCTGGTCGGGTTCGCCCCGGTCCGGCTCGGTGCGGGGGAGTCGACGGAGGTCTCGATCGAGGTCCCGGCACGCGCCTTCGCCCACTGGGACGGTTCGTGGCAGTACGAGTCGGGGACGTTCACGCTGCACGTCGGTGCCTCCGTCGTCGACGACGCCGGAACCGCGTCCCTCGAACTGGAGTGACGAAGTCGTCCGGTTTCCGCGCAGCTCCCGACTCTGTTCAGTAACATCGTTGTGCGCGAGTCGGCTGGTTACCGTCCGCGCACGCACCGACTACGGGGTCGCTGGGTGAGCGATTCGGCCTCCTGATCCGGCCGTTGTCGCCCTGGCTTCCCCGGTGCGTCCCAGAATGCGTCCCCGCGTCCGCGCGGGGGCGCATTCGTCGTTCCGGGTCGGAGCCGCATCGGTGCTCCGTGCCGGAACCTCGTTCCGTGGACCGTCCCGGACTCGGTGCGCACCGGTGAACCGGTTGCCGGACTTCGTGCCGGTTCGCAAAAACGAGTGACACTTGGTCAACTTCTTTGCTCCAGGGACGCAGATCGGTGTGACAAACCGGTCGGTAGGTGGAACGATGGGGGCACCATCTCGTGCGGATCAGGGACGAGATGGTCATCCGGCCGGGCTCTCGGGCTTCACCAACTCGATCAGAGCCCCGCCGGATGCCCTCGACTCTCGGTGGCGGCAGGGCCGCAGGCGATCAGGCTCCAGGCGTCTGCCCGCGTCGCTGGCCCTCAGGCCCGCAGCGCCGGAGCGACCTCCTCGGCCACGATGCGCAGGATCCGCTCGTGTGCCGCACGGTCGCCGTTCGCCGGCAGGGTGATGACGAGCTCATCGGTGGCGGTGACCGCCGGGTCGGCGAGCAGGGCGTCGACGATGGCCGCCGGTTCGCCGGACACGACCTTGCTGAAGCGGAACGGCGGCGTGCCCGACAGCGGTCGGCCCTCGTCGTCCATCCCGGACGCGTACCCGGTCAGGAACTCCTGGTGCACGGCGCGGTCGTGGTCGTCGAGGAGCGGCACCACGATCCGGCCCACGGCGACCTTGGACTCGCGGTGCGGGTGCAACTCGGCGAACCGCTCGCGGTAGGCGGCGATCTGGTCGGCCTGCGCCTCGGCGAACGGCGCACCCGTGTCCTCGGTGTTCAGGGTCGAGCAGTGCAGCAGCAGCCCCTTCTCGGCCGTGCGCACCGCCGTGCCCATGCTGCCGCCACCCCACCACACGCGGTCGCGCAGGCCCGGGCTGAGCGGCTGCAGGGTCAGGTCGGCCCCGGCGGGGATGCTCTCGTAGCCCTTGCCGGCACTGCCCAGGGGCTCGCCCTGCAGGACCTCGAGCAGCCGTGCTGCGCGGGCCTCGGCCTCGTCGCGGAAGCTGCGGTCGACCGTGCCGAACACCGGGTCGAGGATCGGCCCGTACCCGGCGATGCCCGTGCTGATGCCGAGCTGCACACGGCCGCCGCTGAGCAGGTCGACCGTGCTGGCATCCTCGGCCAAGCGCACCGGGTCCTCGTAGCGCATGCCGAGCACGGCGGTGCCGAACGCGATGGTGCTGGTGCGCTGCGCGGCGGCCGCGAAGAAGGTCATCGGGCTCGTCAGGTACGGCTCGAAGTGCCGTCCACGCACCCAACCTGTGCCGTAGCCGAGGGACTCGGCGGTCTCGAACAGGCGCAGGCCGTCCTCCAGGGCGCCGGCGGCGCCGTCGGTGCCGCCGTGGTTCGGGACGAAGGAGAGGAAGCCGAGTTCGCGCATGGCGCGAGTCTATGCGCACGTATTGAAATGCGCCTGAGTCGGCGACGGGGCGGACGGGAGGCCCGTGGCGAGCTGGCACCGCGCCTCTCCCCACCGGCACGGCCGGTCCGCCGCTGGCGCGTCGCCCCGGGACCGGCGGCGTGGGCCCAGTCCGTCATGGCCGCACCTGGGAGGATGGGCGCATGACCGACGTCACCGCCCTGCCCCCGCTCGTCGCCGCGATCCCGGCGGCGGTGGACGGCGTCGTCGACCCCGACGAGGTCTACGAGGCCTTCGCGGCCTGGGCCGCCGAGGGCGGCCGGCCCCTGTACCCGGCGCAGGACGAAGCGGTCATCGAGCTCGTCTCCGGCGCGAACGTCGTGCTGAGCACGCCGACCGGCACCGGGAAGTCGCTCGTCGCGGCCGGCGCGCACTTCGCCGCGCTCGCCGAGGGCAAGCGGAGCTACTACACGGCACCCATCAAGGCGCTGGTGTCCGAGAAGTTCTTCCAGCTCGTCGAGCTGTTCGGTGCGCAGAACGTCGGCATGGTCACCGGCGACTCGAGCGTCAACGCCGACGCACCCATCGTCTGCTGCACCGCCGAGATCCTGGCGAACCTGGCGCTGCGGCAGGGACCGGACGCCGACGTCGACGTCGTCGTGATGGACGAGTTCCACTTCTACGGCGACCCCGACCGCGGCTGGGCGTGGCAGGTACCGCTGCTCGTGCTCGAGCGTGCGCAGTTCCTGCTCATGTCGGCGACCCTCGGCGACGTCACCACCATCGCCGACGACCTGTCCCGCCGGACCGGCCGGCCCACCGCCCGCGTGACCGGTGTCTCGCGACCCGTGCCGCTCGAGTACCAGTACGTGATGACGCCCGTGCAGGAGACGGTGGAGCGGCTGCTCGAGGAAGGCAAGGCGCCGATCTACATCGTGCACTTCGCCCAGGCTGCCGCACTCGAACGGGCGCAGTCGCTGATGTCGGCGAAGGTCGCCTCGCGCGAACGCCGCGACCAGATCGCCGACGCCATCGCCGGCTTCCGCTTCAGCGCCGGGTTCGGGCAGACCCTGTCGCGCCTGATCCGGGCGGGCATCGGCGTGCACCACGCCGGCATGCTGCCGAAGTACCGACGACTCGTCGAGCAGCTCGCCCAGCGCGGCCTGCTGCCCGTCATCTGCGGCACCGACACCCTGGGCGTCGGGATCAACGTGCCGATCCGCTCCGTGCTGTTCACCGGACTGACGAAGTTCGACGGCACCAAGATGCGCCAGCTGTCCGCACGCGAGTTCCACCAGATCGCCGGCCGCGCCGGACGCGCCGGGTACGACACCGAGGGTGACGTCGTCGCCGAGGCCCCCGAGCACGACATCGAGAACGCCCGCGCCGTCGCCAAGGCCGGCGACGACCCGAAGAAGAAGAACAAGATCAAGCGGAAGAAGGCGCCCGAGGGCTTCGTGTCATGGGGGCAGGCGTCCTTCGAACGGCTGATCGCGGCCGAGCCCGAGCCGATGGCATCGCGCATGCGGATCACGCACGCGATGGTGCTGTCCGTCGTCGCCCGTGGCGGGGACGCCTTCGCCGACGTCCGGTCGCTGGTCTACGACAACCACGAACCGCGCTCCCGGCAGCTCGCCATGGCCCGGCGGGCACTCGTCATCGCCCGGACCCTCATCAACGCACGGGTGATCGAGAAGGTCGACGGCGCCTACCGCCTGACCGTCGACATCGCACCGAACTTCGCGCTCAACCAGCCGCTGTCGCCGTTCGCGCTCGCCGCGTTCGAGTTGCTCGACCCTTCTTCTCCCACTTATGCACTGGACATGGTCTCGGTCGTCGAGGCAACCCTCGACGACCCGCGGGCGATCCTGTCGCAGCAGCAGTTCAAGGAGCGTGGCGAGGCCGTCGCCCGCATGAAGCAGGAGGGGATCGAGTACGAGGAGCGGATGGAGCTGCTCGAGGAGGTCACCTGGCCGAAGCCGCTCGACGAACTGCTGACCGCCGCCTACGAGGCCTACGCCGCCGAACAGCCCTGGGTGCTCGACTTCCAGCTGTCCCCGAAGGCCGTCGTCCGCGACATGTACGAACGCGCGATGACCTTCGGCGACTTCGTGCGCTTCTACCAGCTCACCCGCTCCGAGGGGCTCGTGCTCCGCTACCTGTCCGACGCGTACCGGACCATGCGGCAGACCATCGCCGAGGAACAGCGGACCCAGGAGCTCGACGACCTGATCGAGTGGCTCGGCGAGGTCGTGCGGCAGACCGACTCCTCACTCGTCGACGAGTGGGAGGCGCTGCTCAACGGCGACGTCCTGCTGGCCTCCGAGGAACACGAGGAGATCGCGCCGCCGCAGCCCGCACGGCTCACCGGCAATCCCAGGGCGTTCCGGGTGCTCGTGCGCAACGCCCTGTTCCAGCGGGTGCTGCTCGCCGCGGCCGACGACATCGACGGGCTCGGGGAGCTCGACGCGACCGCCGGGTTCGACCGGTCGGCGTGGGACACCGTGCTCGAGGAGTACTACGAGGAGCACGACAGCATCGGCACGGACGCCGACGCACGGTCCATGCAGTACCTGGTGCTCGACGAGAGCGGTGCCACGGCATCACCGCGGGTCTGGAAGGCACGGCAGATCTTCTCCGACCCCGAGGGCGACAAGGACTTCGGGTTCTCGGCGACGATCGACCTGGACGCCTCGGACGAGGTCGGCGAGGCCGTCGTGCGGGTCACCGAGATCGGTCGGTTCGACGGGTGGGCCGAAGTCGACGTCGACTGATCCGCGCGGGGGTTGTCGGACGTGTACCGTCTGCCGCACCACCCCCACCCGAGAGGACTGCGTCATGCGCATCGGATCCAGCATCGCCCTGATCGTCATCGGCGCGATCGTCGCCTTCGCGCTGAACATCCAGCTCGCCGGCGTCGACCTGCGCCTGATCGGCTACATCCTGATGGCAGCCGGTGTCGTGCTGCTCATCATCAGCCTCGCCGTGGCCTTCGGTGGTCGCCGCACCACGACCACCACGCGCTCGGGCGTCGACCCGGCGTCGGGGGAGCAGATCACGCAGCAGGAGCGGCGCGACGGGACCTACTGACCCGCAGTCAGCGCTCCGGCAGGTACTCGTGCCGGAAATCGGCGACTGCGTCGGCGATGTGGTCGTAGTCGCGGTCCGAGCTGAGGACGGTGGCCCCGTTGCGCACGGCGTAGGCAGCGATGTGGACGTCGATCGGTCCGGCTCCGCGGACGTGGCCGTTGTTCCAGAGGGCGTTATGGATGCTCGTGACATCCTGGATGTCCGGGTGTTCTGAAGCCTCGAGGAAGGCGTCCATGTCGTCGCGGTACCCCTGGTGGTCGGGTCCGGTGCGTGCTGCATGGCAGTGCTCGAGGACCGGCGGCGGGCAGGTCATGATCAGGTCCTGCGTCGCGATCTCGCGAAGCCGCTGTGCGATGCCCGCTGAACGGTGTGCCTTCCACCAGACGGAGTTGTCGACGATGTACGTCGCCATCAGGGATGCAGCTCGTCGGCCGCAGAAGGGTCGGCGCTGAAGTCTCGCGCGATGATGCGTTCGACGGCGGCGGGCTGTCGCCGCACCGCGATGAGGGTTTCGAGTGCTCTCTGCACGACCTCGCGGTTGGAGCGGGCGCCGGTCAGCTGCTTCGCATCATCGAGCACGCGTGGATCAAGATCGATCGTCGTCACTGCCAAGCCGATCACCTCCGTTATACAGGGGAGTACATAACCGGGCGGGCTGCTGGCGGAAGGGTCAGAAGAGGGTCGCGGGCGGGGTGGCGTCGGGCAGCGCGGACGGCTCGGGGACCTCGACGTTGGGCCAGCCAGGACCGTGCGGCACGTCGGTGCCGTTCTGGAACGCGGTGGCAGCACCACGGGCACGGACGTCGGCAGCTTCGTTCATCTCGTGACCGACGTGGCCGCGGACCCACTCGAACGTGACCTTGCGACCCTGCA
Source organism: Curtobacterium sp. Arg-1 (assembly GCF_025643395.1). Lineage (NCBI taxonomy): Bacteria > Bacillati > Actinomycetota > Actinomycetes > Micrococcales > Microbacteriaceae > Curtobacterium > Curtobacterium sp. Arg-1. Next base: position 3,164,577 of record NZ_CP095731.1, on the reverse strand, counting down.
GTTCCGCGTCGAGTTCCTTGATGATCTCGACGTTGAGGACCGGCTTGCCGTCGGCCTTCCGCCAGCCCTTGCGCTTCCAGCCGGCGAGCCACTCGGTGCAGGCCTTGATGGCGTACTGGCTGTCGCACAGGATGTGCAGCGGCTCGCCGGTGTCCTTCGTGGCACGGAGCAGCTGCAGCACGGCGGTGAGCTCGCCGATGTTGTTCGTCGCGCGGGGCCAGCCGCCGGCCGCCCACCGGTCGTCGTCGACGTACCAGGCCCAGCCGGCGGGGCCGGGGTTGCCGAGGGCTGAGCCGTCTGCGGCGGCGACGATCGTCACGATGGGACCTCCTGGTGGTGCCGAGTGCTCGCGAGTGCTGGTCAACCGTAACCGACCGTACGGACGGGCTCCGTCCGGCGGGGCGGCGACCGGATCAGCGCGCTGCGGGATCCAGGTTGAGATCGGTGTCCGTGATGAGCTGGTCGTCCGCGCCGGTCTGCAGCGACGGGTTCAGCCAGCGGAGTTGCGCGACGGTGATGCCCAAGCGCTCAGCGACCGTCACCTGCGCGTCGTCGCTCGACACCTGGTACGACACCGGCACGCCGTCACGTTCGTGCACCCAACCGTTCGCCCCGGGCCGCGATGCGCCCACGTCGACCTGCAGGTCCGGGTACGGGTCGGGGATCGTCCAGTGCAACGGAGCGATTGCGAGCACGGAGCCGATGCCGGTGCGTCCGGAATCGTCCCCGTCATCAGACGGCGCCGGCACGAGCGCGACGCTGTGCAGGAAGTCCGGAGTGGGGCCGGCGTCTGACAGCCCGACCGAGTCCGGAGCGCCGGTCTCCGGGTCCCAGATGACGACTCCGGCACGGTACCCGCTGGCGTCGCCGGCACCGTCAGCGTCACCTCCGCGGAAGTCCAAGCTCATCCACTGCGGGTTCGTCGTGCGGTAGCCGGACAACTCGGCGTCGAAGGTGCCGCTCTCGTTCGCGACGACCCGCACGTGGATCCGGGTGTCACCGCTCGCCGAGACGACATCGGTCTCGGCGGCGACCGTGCCGGCCGCCAAGACCTGCGGTGTGCTGACCTGCTGTGCGGCGGAGGTCGGGTCGGCTCCCGGGCTCCGGCTCGTCCCGTCGAGTGATGCCTGACGCGTCGGCGTCGGGATCGCTTCGTCGCCGCCGAACGCCGTGCACCCGGCGAGCAGCAGCCCCACCAGTGCCGAGCCGATCACCGCGGTCGTCGCGGTCCGTGTTCGTCGCATCGTTCCCCCTCGTCCGCAGCGCGGCCCCTGCGTCGGCTCGCGCTGGTCCATGTCGTTCGTCTCCCGCAGGCTCAGCGGCGAGCGGGATCGATGTTGAGCGTGCTGCCCTCGAGCAGCCAGTCGTCGTCACGTGGCTCCATGAGGGGGTTCATCCACTGCACCTGCTCCGGCGTGATGCCGAACCGCTCCGCGACGGTCGAGAGCTCGTCACCGTGCGCGACCAGGTAGTTCGCCGGTCGGCCGTCGACGTCGGTGACGATGCCGTAGGCGCCCGGTCGGTCCTTACCGACGGTGACGCGGAGGTCGGGATACGGGTTCGGGATCTTCCACGTGAGGTCGGCGGCGGCGAGCACGGACCCCGCCCACGGGCGCGACGACGAATCCTCGTCGGCCGTCGTCGCCGGCACGAGGACGACACTGCGCAGGTAGTCGGGGCGTGGCCCGGCCTGACCCATCGTGAACGAGGCCGGAGGAGCAACCGCGGCGTCCCACTCGACCGTTTCGCGCACCGAGCCGTCCGCGCCGTCGAGCGGCTTCGCGGGCCGGTGCCGGAACTCCAGTCGCATGGGCTGCGGGTTGGTCGTCCGGTACCCGGAGAGCTGGGCGTCGAAGGTGCCGCGGTCGTTCGCGACGACGCGGACGTGGATGCTCGTGTCACCGCTCGGCGAGACGACGTCGGTCTCGGCCGCCACGGTGCCGGTGGGCAGCGCCTGCTCGGGCTCGGGCTCGACCGGATCGGTGTCGCGCGTCGGACCCGGCGCGGGCTCCGCGGTGCGCTCGCCCGCCTGACGCGTCGGTGTCGGGATCGCGTCGTCGCCGCCGAACGCCGTGCACCCGGCGAGCAGCAGCCCCACCAGTGCCGAGCCGATCACCGCGGTCGTCGCGGTCCGTGTTCGTCCCATCGTTCCCCCTCGTCGGCAGCGTAGCGGGGGCCAGGGATGTCATCGAGTGCGGGGAGCGGACCGAGCCAGACTCGTTACACGGGGCCGAGGACTAGCGTCCGCTGCAGGAGGAAACACCATGAGCGACAGCATCCCGAAGGCCCCCGGCCCCGAGCCGTCCGACGACCGAGCACGCAACGATGCGCTCCGCGACGCGGCGCACAGCGACGACGTCGACGGGGTCAGCGGCCGCGAGCAGCGGGCGGCGGACACGTCGTACAGCCCGTCGAGTGAGCGCGAGATGGACGCGTCCCAGACGAAGCAGCGTGACGACGACGACCTGCGTGAGGACGGCATCGACCCGTCCAAGGTCATCGCGGCCCCCGGGACCGGCGGCGCGGACGACGCCGGCGACGTGGAGCCCGAACCGGGCGACCTGCACCTGCCGTGGCAGTCAGAGGAGGACCGCCGGGGCTGATCCGGGCTACCGGGTCGCGAGCTCGAGTGCGCGCACGAGTTCCTCGCCGTCGCGGACGTCCCAGAACGCCACGAGCTGCGGACCGAAGAATCCATCGAGTCCGGTGTTCGCGTAGATCTGCGTCTGCAGACCGCGGGTCACGCCAGCGAACGGACCGAACTGCTCCTGCCACTCGACCGTGCAGTGCCGTCGGTCGGCCGACCAGCGCGTCGTGCGGTCCGATCGGCCCACCGGGACGTCGCGGGTCCCACGCGCCGTGATGACCAGGGCGCGGCGGTCGGTCACGGCGTAGACCGTCGTCCGCTTCCGGTGGAGCTTCACGAGGAACCGGCCGAACAGCAAGTGGAGGCCGAGGACGAGGAAGAGCGGGAAGATGACGAGCTCTGGCCCGATCTGACCGTCTCGGAGGACGCTGACGGTGCCGAAGCCGACGAATCCGCACCAGAGCAGCGAGAACGGAATGAGGAAGCCGTCGCGGCCCGAGAAGAGCTTGGCCGGGTCACTGGTGCCCGCCCAGTACAGGTGCTCATCGGGACGCAGATGTTCACGGGCGGCCTGTTGAGGATCGATCACCCCTCGACAGTACGACCTTGCCCTCGCCGTGGCTGACCGGTGCGTACCCCGCCCGCTACGACACCGTGTCCGGGTGGGAGCCCGTCCGCTGGCCGGACTCGAGTGTCGCGATCGCCGCGAGCTCGTCGTCGGTCAGCTCGAACCCGTCCACGTCGAGGTTCGACCGGATCCGCGAGGGCGTGACCGACTTCGGCAGCACCACCACGCCCTGCTGGACGTTCCACCGCACGAGCACCTGCGCCACGCTCACGCCGTGCGCGTCCGCGATGCCGGTCAGCACCGGCTCGTCGATCAGGCGCCCGCGGCCGAGCGGGGACCACGCCCCGGTGACGATGTCGTGCTGCTCGTGGAACGCGATGAGCTCGCGCTGCGGCAGCCAGGGGTGCCGTTCGACCTGGTTCAGCGCCGGTACCTCGCCGGTCTCGTCGATGAGTCGCTGCAGGTGCGGCACCTGGAAGTTCGAGACGCCGATGCTCCGAGCCCGCGCCGACTCGCGCAGTTCCACCAGCGCCCGCCAGGTCTCGACGTAGCGGTCGTTCGCGGCGGCCGGCCAGTGGATCAGGTAGAGGTCGACGGCGTCGAGCCCCAGTCGCTCGAGGCTTCCGTCGAACGCCCGCAGGGTCGCGTCGCGCCCCTGGTGGTCGTTCCACACCTTGGTCGTCACGAAGACATCGTCACGGTCCAGCCCGGAGGCCCGGATCGCCTTGCCGACGCCGGTCTCGTTGCCGTACATCTCGGCGGTGTCGACGTGCCGGTAGCCGGCGTCCAGCGCAAGGCCGACCGCCGTCTCGGCCTGTGCGTCGTCGACCTTGTAGACGCCGAAGCCGATCGCGGGGATCGAGCGGCCGTCGCGCAGGGGAACTGAGGTGACCATGCACCCATCCTGCCGGTGCCTGGCGGGCGCGCGCCGGGCCTCCAGGCAATCTGTGGAGAACGCGACCCGTACGCCGGGCGCACGTTCCTTCCCATACCGGCGGCGATGGCGAGTGGAAACGGGCGTACCTGCTCAGAACTTCCGACCGGGTACGCCCGATTCGACCAGGTACGCCCGAAAGCGTCCGCTCAGGTCGGCAGGTGCACCGGCTCGGTGTCGGGGAGCGGGCTGGCGTCGCGGCCGCGCAGGTCGGGCAGCCAGCTCCGCATCGCCAGGGGGAGCAGCACGCCCAGGCCGGCCATCACGGCGCCGACGGTGAAGCCGCCGACGGGGCCGCTGCCGTCGATCAGGAAGCCGGCGATCGCCGAACCGCCGGCGGCACCGATCAGCTGGCCGGTGCCCATCCAGCCGTAGGCCTCGGCGGTGTCGGAGAACTTGACGGTGGCGGAGACCGAACCGAACATCACGGCGAGGGCCGGCGCGATGCCCACACCCGCGATGACCAGGGCGAGGCACAGCCACCAGAAGCCCGTGCCGCCGAGGGCCAGGGTGAGGCCGACGAACACGACGGCCATGCGCGTCCACAGGGTGTTGCGGGAGATCGGGCGGTGGCCGAACGCCAGGCCACCGGCGAGCGAGCCGACCGCGAACACCGCGAGGACGATGCCGGCGTTCGGGCTGCCCTCGCCGAAGACGCTGGTGACGCTCGCCTCGACCGCGGCGCACGCCCCGATCAGGAGCAGGCCGGTCAGGGTGGCGACGACGACCGCTGGACGCTTCAGCACGACACCGAACGCGCGCTTGGAACGGGGGATGCGGACGCGTCCGAGCTCGGGGGAGGCGATGAACCACGTGCCGCCGACGACCAGGAACACCATCGCGACGACGATCGCCTCGACCGTGCCGACCTGGGTCGCGACGAAGGTGGTGATGACCGGGCCGGCGACCCAGATGAGCTCCTGCGCGCTGGCGTCGAGGGAGAAGAGCGGTGTGAGCTGCGCCGACGTCACCATCTTCGGGTAGATGGTGCGCACCGCCGGCTGCACGGGCGGGACCGCCAGCCCGCCGAGGAACCCGACCACCACGTAGCCCCAGAGCGGCATGACCACGAACGCGATCACCACCATGCTGACCAGCGCGACGATGCTCGTCAGGATGAGGACGGGGCGCATGCCCCAGCTGCCCATCCAGCGGCTCGTCAGCGGCCCGGCCAGCGCCTGCCCGACACTCGTCGTCGCGAGCACCAGACCGGCGGCGCCGTAGGAGTGGAACACGTGCTCGACGTGCAGCAGGTAGGCCAGCGACAGCATGCCGAACGGGAACCGTGCGGTGAGCTGTGCGGCGATGACACGACCCACGCCAGGGGTCTTCAGGAGGGGCCCGTACGTACTCACGAGACGAGTGTACGGACCGGCCGGATCGGGGTGTCCCCCGTCCTGGGGAGGGGGCCTTCGCGACACGCCGATGGGCTGATTCCACATCTGTGGATCGGGACTGTCCCCCGGTGTGGGGAAGTGTCGGTGGCCGGCCGCAGACTGGCGGAAACTCGGGCCTCCCGGGAATCCACAGACTGTGGAGGGCGTTGTGGAGAACTACACGGCTGTAACACTCCCTCTTGTGGTCGGTGCTGCGGCTAGCCACTAGATGTAGTGTGGAGACATCGCAGCGGCCCCTCCCGGACACGACTGCGGACAGACATCAGCACCACCTCCACAGCACAGCAGAAACCAGTAGGAACCAGGGGAGAACATGGCCGTCACCGTCTACACCAAGCCGTCCTGCGTCCAGTGCACCGCGACGTACCGGGCCCTCGACAACAAGGGCATCGAGTACGAAGTGCACGACGTGTCCACGGACGAAGCAGCGCTCGAGCACGTCAAGAGCCTGGGCTACATGCAGGCCCCCGTCGTCGTCACGGACGACGACCACTGGTCGGGCTTCCGCCCCGACAAGATCGCGACCCTCAGCGCCGAACTGGCGTAGTCGTCCTGCGGGCCCCGAAGGGGCCCGCGGGCAGGGCATCTCGGGAGGCGCGACTCGCCGCTCCTGGCCCGCCCGGTCCGCCTGTCCGCACCTTTCCACGAGGAGCGCACCATGAGCCGATTGGTCTACTTCTCGAGCGTGTCCGGGTACACCGCACGCTTCGTCGAGAAGCTCGGCCGCGATGCGGACCGGATCCCGATCTACCCGAGCGAACCGTTCCTGCACGTGGACGAGCCCTACGTCCTGGTGCTGCCCACCTACGGTGGCGGCAACGGCGACGGGGCAGTGCCCAAGCAGGTCATCAAGTTCCTCAACGACGCCCACAACCGCTCGCTCATCCGCGGCGTGGTGGTGGGTGGCAACACGAACTTCGGCGAGGCGTACGGCCTCGCAGGGGACGTCATCGCACAGAAGTGCAACGTCCCCCTTCTCTACAGATTCGAACTCTTCGGGACCCCTGACGACGTGTCGGCGGTCAACTCAGGATTGGATGCATTTTGGACGCAGCAGTTGCAGACGTCGATCTGACGTCGCCGCAGACGGGGATGGACTACCACTCCCTCAACGCGATGCTCAACCTCTACGACGCGGACGGGAACATCCAGTTCGACAAGGATCGTGAGGCCGCCAAGCAGTTCTTCCTGCAGCACGTCAACCAGAACACCGTCTTCTTCCACAACCTGAAGGAGCGGCTCGACTACCTGGTCGAGAACGAGTACTACGAACAAGCCACGATCGACATGTACTCGCTGGACTTCATCCAGCGACTCAACGACCTGGCGTACTCGAAGAAGTTCCGGTTCCAGACGTTCCTCGGCGCGTTCAAGTACTACACGAGCTACACGCTCAAGACGTTCGACGGCAAGCGGTACCTGGAGCGCTTCGAGGACCGCGTCGTCATGACCGCCCTCGGCCTGGCCCAGGGCAACGAGCAGCTCGCCATCGACCTGGTCGAAGAGATCGTCGCCGGCCGCTTCCAGCCCGCGACCCCCACGTTCCTCAACACGGCGAAGGCACAGCGCGGCGAGCTCGTCTCCTGCTTCCTGCTCCGCATCGAGGACAACATGGAGTCGATCTCGCGCGGCATCAACTCCTCGCTGCAGCTCTCGAAGCGCGGCGGCGGCGTGGCCCTGCTCCTCTCCAACATCCGCGAGGCCGGCGCCCCGATCAAGCAGATCGAGAACCAGTCCTCGGGCATCATCCCCGTGATGAAGCTGCTGGAAGACTCCTTCTCCTACGCGAACCAGCTCGGTGCGCGTCAGGGTGCCGGCGCGGTCTACCTCAGCGCCCACCACCCGGACATCATGAAGTTCCTCGACACCAAGCGCGAGAACGCCGACGAGAAGATCCGCATCAAGACGCTGTCCCTGGGCGTCGTCGTGCCGGACATCACGTTCGAGCTCGCGAAGAACAACGAGGACATGTACCTGTTCTCGCCGTACGACGTCGAGAAGGTCTACGGCGTCCCGTTCGGCGACGTCCCGATCTCCGAGAACTACCGCGCGATGGTCGACGACTCGCGCATCAAGAAGACGAAGATCAAGGCGCGTGACTTCTTCACGACCATCGCTGAGATCCAGTTCGAGTCGGGCTACCCGTACATCGTGTTCGAGGACACGGTGAACAAGGCCAACCCGATCAAGGGTCGGATCAACATGTCCAACCTGTGCTCGGAGATCCTGCAGGTCAACACCCCGACGACCTTCAACGAGGACCTGTCCTACAAGGAGATCGGTAAGGACATCTCCTGCAATCTCGGCTCGCTGAACATCGCGCTGACGATGGACTCGCCCGACTTCGGCAAGACCATCGAGACCGCCATCCGCGGCCTGACCTCGGTCTCGCAGATGTCGCACATCACCTCGGTGCGTTCCGTCGAGGACGGCAACGACAAGTCGCACGCCATCGGCCTCGGCCAGATGAACCTGCACGGTTACCTCGCTCGTGAGCGCGTCTACTACGGCTCCGAAGAGGGCATCGACTTCACGAACATCTACTTCTACACGGTGCTGTTCCACGCCCTTCGTGCGTCGAACAAGATCGCGATCGAGACCGGCGAGACCTTCGACGGCTTCCGCGACTCGAAGTACGCGTCGGGTGAGTTCTTCGACAAGTACACCGACCAGACGTGGACCCCCGCGACGGCGCGCGTTGCCTCGCTGTTCGACAACGCGAACATCACGATCCCGACGCAGGACGACTGGAAGGCGCTGAAGGCGTCCATCCAGGAGCACGGCATCTACAACCAGAACCTGCAGGCCGTCCCGCCGACCGGTTCGATCTCGTACATCAACCACTCGACGTCGTCGATCCACCCGATCGCGTCGAAGATCGAGATCCGCAAGGAAGGCAAGCTCGGCCGCGTCTACTACCCGGCGCCGTTCATGACGAACGACAACCTGGACTACTACCAGGACGCGTACGAGATCGGTGCCGAGAAGATCATCGACACGTACGCCGCGGCGACGCAGCACGTGGACCAGGGCCTGTCCCTGACGCTGTTCTTCAAGGACACCGCCACCACGCGTGACATCAACAAGGCGCAGATCTACGCATGGCGCAAGGGCATCAAGACGATCTACTACATCCGTCTCCGCCAGCTCGCGCTGGAGGGCACGGAGGTCGAGGGCTGCGTCAGCTGCATGCTGTAGAGCTGCCGCTCTGCTCCCTGGAGGCGCGGTGCCAACCCGCACCGCGCCTCCAGTCCGTCACTTAGTCACCATCTCTGTAAGGAACACACGTTGGTCGAGAAGCTGAAGCTCATTGATCGGGTCCAGGCCATCAACTGGAACCGCATCCAGGACGACAAGGACGTCGAGGTCTGGAACCGTCTCGTCAACAACTTCTGGCTGCCCGAGAAGGTGCCGCTGTCGAACGACGTGCAGTCGTGGAACACGCTGACGCCGGCCGAGCAGACCCTGACCATGCGCGTGTTCACCGGTCTGACCCTGCTCGACACCATCCAGGGCACCGTCGGCGCCGTGTCGCTCATCCCCGACGCGATCACCCCGCACGAGGAAGCCGTCTACACGAACATCGCGTTCATGGAGTCGGTGCACGCCAAGTCCTACTCGTCGATCTTCTCGACCCTCGCGTCGACGCGTGAGATCGACGAGGCCTTCCGCTGGTCCGAGGAGAACCCGAACCTGCAGAAGAAGGCGTCCATCGTGATGGACTACTACCAGGGCGACAACCCGCTGAAGCGCAAGGTCGCCTCGACGCTGCTCGAGTCGTTCCTGTTCTACTCGGGCTTCTACCTGCCGATGCACTGGTCGTCGCGCGCCAAGCTCACGAACACCGCCGACCTGATCCGCCTGATCATCCGTGACGAAGCCGTCCACGGGTACTACATCGGGTACAAGTACCAGAAGGGCCTCGAAACCCTCACGCAGGCCGAGCGCGACGAGCTCAAGGACTACACGTTCTCGCTGCTGTTCGAGATGTACGAGAACGAGGTGCAGTACACGCAGGACCTCTACGACGAGGTCGGTCTGACCGAGGACGTCAAGAAGTTCCTGCACTACAACGCCAACAAGGCGCTGATGAACCTGGGCTACGAGCCGATGTTCCCGAAGAACATCACGGACGTGAACCCGGCCATCCTGTCCGCCCTGTCGCCGAACGCGGACGAGAACCACGACTTCTTCTCGGGGTCCGGCTCGTCGTACGTCATCGGCAAGGCCGTGAACACCGAGGACGAGGACTGGGACTTCTGATCCTGGACTGACTCGACGGGGACGCCCCGCTGGCTTCGGCCGGCGGGGCGTCCTTCGTTCACCGGCCCCGCCGCCCGAGAGGCTTGCTGGCACCCCCGTCGAGGTTCAGCTCGGAAGGGGCGTCTGCGACCGACCGGTTCCACCTCGACTCGAGCAGGCGAGCGTCATCCCTTGACGGCCGAACCGGCGACACTCTGGATGAAGAACCGCTGGAACGCGAGGAAGACGATCAGGACCGGCAGCACCAGCAGGGTCCCGAAGGCGAACGTCTGTCCCCAGTCGACCGGCGTCTGGCCGGAGAACACGCTCATCTCGAGCGGGAGCGGGCGGGCGGTCGGATCGGACGTCACGATCGACGGCCAGAGGTACGACCCCCACGAGCTGAGGAACGTGAGGATGGCCACGGTCGCGAAGACCGGTCTGGCGTTCGGGACGACGACCCGGGCGAACGTGCCGAATGCCCCGAGACCGTCCAGGCGCGCGGCCTCCTCGATGCTCTTCGGCAGGTTGAGGAAGAACGTGTAGAACAAGAAGATCGAGAACGCGTTCGCCACGAACGGGATCATCTGCACGAACAGGGTGTCGCGCTGGCCGTTCAGCAGGAACAGCAGCGGGACCGCGACGGACTCGAACGGCACGATGATCAGCAGGACGACGATGACGAACACCGCGTTCTTGCCGCGCCACTGCAGGCGCGCGAAGGAGTAGCCCGCCATCGAGTTCACGACGAGCCCGCCGAGCACGATGACCAGCGAGATGGCGACGGAGTTGCCCATGAACCGCCAGAAGTACCCCGTCGCGTCCGAGTCGAGGGCCTTGAAGACCCCGAGGTAGTTCTGGAGCGACAGGTGGATGGGGAGGAAACCGGTGAAGCCGTCGAGGACCTCGGAGCTCGGCTTGAAGCTGCCGATCAGCAGGTAGTAGATCGGCGAGAACATGACCGCCGACATCACGATGAGGATGGCGTAGGAGCCGGCCTTCGAGAGTCGCTTGCGGGTGGGTCGGATGGTGCTCAACTTTCGCTCCTCTGGCGCAGGACGGCTCGCTGGACGAGGGTGATGACGACGATGATCAGGAAGAGGACCACCGAGATGGCGGCAGCCTGGCCGACGCTGTTCTCGGCGAGGATCGCGTTCGTCGCCTGGTACAGGACCGTGCGGAGGGCGTTCTCGTTCCCGCCGGCGGTGGTGATCAGGATGTACACCTGGTCGTAGACCCGGAAGGCGAAGATCGTCGTGAGCAGCACGACGAAGATCAGGGTGTTCCGGACGCCGGGCACGGTGATGTAGCGGAACTGCTGGAAGACGTTCGCTCGGTCGAGTCGTGCGGCCTCGTAGCGCTCCTCGGGGATCTCCTGCAACGCCGCGAGGATGATCACCATCTGGAAGCCGACGCCCTGCCAGACCGACAGGACGATGACGGAGAGCATCGCCGTGTTGCCGGAGCCGAGCCAGTTGTGCGCGCCGACGGTCCCGCCGGTCACGGTCTCGACCGCGCTGTTCAGCAGGCCGTCCCCGCTGCGGTCGAGGATTACGCGCCAGATGACGGCGACGAGCGCCATGGGGAAGACGACGGGCATGAAGAAGAACGTGCGGAAGAACTTGATGCCCTTGAGCTGCTGGTTGAGCAGGACGGCGAACACGAGCGCCAGCCCGGTCTGCACCGGGATGACGACCGCGGCGAAGAAGAGGTTGTTGCCGAGGGCGCGGAAGAACTGCGGTGCCTCGACGGGGTCGGTGAAGAGGCGCACGTACTGCGTGAACCCGAGGAACGTCGGCGGACGCGGCGACCCGATCTGGACGTTGAAGAACGACAGCCCGATCGCGGCGACGAAGGGTACTGCGATGAACAGGACGATGCCGCTCATCGCGGGGAGGGCCATCAGCGGACCGGCGAAGGTGCCGCTCCGCTGCTTGCGCAGTTGTCGGGGAGCGCGGTGCTCCCGCGCCCTGGATGGCGTCGGCGGGGCATCCGACTGGGGACTGGTCGTGCTGGTCACTGGTGCTCCTGGTCGTCCTGTTCGGGGGCGGTGCCGGTGGAGACGTCGGGCAGGCCGACGTCTCCACCGCCGATCACTTGTAGTCGTTGCTGTCGGAGAAGGCCTGGTCGATGGACTGGGCCGCGGTGGTCAGCTGCTCCTTCGCGTCGGCGCCGCCCCAGACCGCGGAGAGCGCACTGGCGAACTTCGAGGTGATGACCGGGTAGCCCGGGGTCACCGGTCGGTAGACCGCGATACAGGAGTCCGTGATCGCCGTGGCGGGGCAGGACTGCTCGAGCTGTTGCCCCCAGAGGGCGAGGGCACCACCGGGCTGGTAGTCGGCCTGCTTGTCGAACACGGACTTCGTCGCTGCCGGAGCACCGTTCGCGTCCGTGATCGCCTTGACGCTGGTGTCGTTGAGCAGGTAGTCCATGAAGGCACCTGCGGCCTTGCCGTTCTTGGTGGCCGAGCTCATGCCCCAGGTCCAGGACCCGGCGCCGACCTTCTCACCCTTGCCGAAGTTCGGCAGCGGCAGGGCCACGAGGTTGCTGCCGACCGCCTTCGAGTAGGCCGGGTAGTTCCAGTGTCCGCTGAGGCTCAGCGCGACGCGGCCGTTCTGGAAGGCGTTGCCGTCCGTGTTCGCGTCGACGTAGGGCTTCCAGGACGCGATGTCCTCGAGGGCCTTGACCGAGGCGGCGGAGTTCAGCACACCGGTGGCCTTGTCACCCTGGACGAGGTTGCCCCCGGCAGACTGGACCATCGGCGAGAAGCCGTACGTGCCCCACTCGGCGTTCAGCGACGCTTCGGTGAGGTCGAGCGCTTTCCCTGAGGAGTTCGCCGCGGCGAGCTTCTTCAGCGCCGCCGAGAACTGTTCCGGCGTCCACGCAGTGGACGGCGAAGTCGGGAGCTGAACACCGGCGGCCTTGAGGAGCTTCTTGTTGCCGTAGAGGCCCATCGCCGAGCTGTACTGCGCGAGGCCGTAGAGCTTGCCGTCGTCGGTACCCTCGGCGATCGAGCCGCTCGTGGCGTTGCTGACGGTGGACTTCGACACGTAGTCGCTGAGCGGAGTGAGCTTGCCGTTGTAGACGTAGCTCGCGAGCGTCGGGCCGTCGATCTCGAGCACATCCGGCAACTTGTTCGTCGGGGTGTTCGTCACGGTGCTGGTGTAGGTGTCGCCGGAGATGAGCTTCAGGGTCGCCTTCACCTTCTTCTGCGACGCGTTGAAGCCCTTGACGGCGTTCTGGATGGCCGCGACCTCGGAGTCCTGGCCTTGGTGGCCCCAGACGACGATGCTGCCGGTCCCGCTGCCAGCAGCACTGCTGGAAGCGGAGCCGGAGGAGCAGCCGGTGAGGGCAGCAGCGGCGACCGCGGCGAGGGCGATGACCGTTCCTGTCCGGCGGACGAGGGACGTGGTGTGCATGGTTCTCCTTGAGTGGGATCGGGTGTCGGTCGGTGGGACGGCGCTCAGGGAGCGGCCGTACCGCTGCCGGCGGGGCAGGGTTGGGTCTGGGTCTGGGTCTGGGTCTGGGTCTGGGTCTGGGCCGTGGGCGTCGCTGGACGGAGAGCCAGCCGACCGTCGACGACGTGCACGTCGACCGGGTCGTGCAGGAAGCCGGGCAGGGGTTCTCCGGCGCGGCCGTTCGCGAAGGTCATCAGGACGGGTGAGCCGTCGCGACGACGGACGATCCGGCCCGAGTAGCACGTCACGTCGGTCAGCGGCTCGGCATCCGTCACGTCGAACGGACCGAAGGGCCCGTCGATCGGGACCGACCAGGTGCCCGGTGTCTCGTCGGCGCGTGGATTGGCCGTGCTGAGGGCGTCAGCGGGGCAGGAGAACACCAGGAACCAGGCGCCGTCGACCTGCACGACCTGCGGTACCTCGAGGTGGACGAAGCCCGACCCGGGTGAGGTCAGCGGTGGCTGTACCTCCCAGCGCTCGAGGTCGGTGGACGTCGCGTGTCCGATGACTCCGCGGTCGTCGAGCGCTCCCTCGGTGGAGCGGGCGGTGACGAGCATGTGCCAGAGGCCGCCAGAGGGGTCCTCGTGGACCCACGGGTCGCGCCAGGCCTCTTCCGGGAAGAGTGCGCCGTCGACGTCGGGGTCGTTGCCGAGGGTCTCGTACCAGCGGGGGTCGGAGCGCGTCACAGGGCCGGGCAGCTTCTGCCAGGTGACGAGGTCGTCGGACACGGCGACCCCGACCGTCTCGATGTTGGTGTGGACGGGCTCGTCCTCGAGGAACCGTGTGCCGGTGTAGAACATCCGCCAGCGGTCGTCCTGGCCGCGCACGACGCTCCCGGTCCAGGTCGTCGTCCCGTCGAACGCGTCGTCGGGACCGGGCCCGAACGGTCCGTCCAGGATCGCCCAGTCGACGAGGTCGTCGGAGACGGCATGACCGATGCGGGCTGCACGGTGTCGACGGTGCTCGTCGCCGAGTGACCGCGGTGCGTGGAGGAAGAACACGTGGTGGCGGTCGCCGTCGTCGGCGAACCAGAAGTCCCACACCCAGTGGTCGGGGAGCCTCAGCACGGGAGCACCGTTGCCCGGAAGCGGCGTTGGCCGTCGGTCGAGGGAAGGTCGTGCACGGGGTTCCACCACTCATCATCGAGGGGTCCACCGCCATGGTGAACCGGTTAATCACGTATGGTGTACCGGTTCACCATGGTCTGTCAAGCCCGTATGCTGGAGAGGTGCGAACAATGACGACGAGGTCGAGATGAGCGCCCGTCGAGTGACGCTCTCCGACGTCGCCGCTCGCGTCGGGCTGTCCAAGGCAGCCGTCTCGCAGGTGCTCAACTCCCACCCGGCATCGCGCGTCTCCGTCGACGCCGCAGCCCGCATCCGTGCCGCAGCGGGTGAACTCGGTTACCGACCGAACCTCACCGCACGGTCACTCACCACTCGCCGGTCCGGTGTCATCGGACTCGTCTCCGAGGCCATCACGACTGACCGGTTCGGGTCGGGCATGATCCGCGGCGCCCTCGCCGAGGCGAAGCGCCAGGGATACGTCCTCTTCATCACCGAGACCGAGGACCAGCAGGCCGGGATCGTCTCGTCGTTCGGTGTGCTCGTCGACCACCAGGTGGACGGGCTCATCTACGCTTCGATCCGACCGCACGCCGTCGAACTCCCTGAGATCAACGCGGACATCCCCGTCGTCATGCTCAACGCAGTCGCATCCCGTCCGACCGCCACCGTCCTCGCCGATGAGCACGCCGGCGGCGAGTCGATCGTGCGGCTCCTGCTCGACGCCGGCCACACCGAGGACGTCGTCATCATCGGCCGCGATCGGTCCGTCCGCCCGGCTTGGACCACCCGCGCGATCGAACGGCGCCTCGCCGGGATATCGGCGGCCCTCGCGGCCCACGACGTCGTGCCGATCAGTGAGATCGACATGCCCGAGTGGGATCCCGACCACGGCTACGAAGCCATGCGGGGCCTGCTCGCCAGCGGCCGTCGCCCTGGAGCGGTGATCGCCCTGAACGACCGGCTCGCCTTCGGTGTCTACCGCGCCCTGACCGAAGCGGGACTCCGGGTCTCCGAGGACGTCTCAGTCGTTTCCTTCGACGACGACGACATCGCGTTGTACCTCGAACCGACCCTGACCACCGCGGCGCTGCCGTACGAGGAGATGGGGGCCCTGGCGGTCCGCATCCTCCTTGACCCGGACTTGACCGTCGGTGAACAGCTCGTCCCGATGCCGATCCGGGTACGCGGTTCGGTGTCCGCAGTCCCGCAGGAGCTCAAATCGTTCGACAGGCCCCACTGAGTCGTCCAGCGACGGTCCGCGGCTCGGGACGTGCGGTCGCAGCCTGGGCCGAGCGGGCATCTCGTTCGTCGACGCCATGGTCCGTTCGGCGAGCGCCGAACCGCGAGCTGCCAACGTCGGACCAGGGGGGTGTGATGCCCCGACGAACCCACGTGTGCCACGCTCAGAGGAGCGCGGATCACGATCACCTCTGTCGCCGACGAGCACGTGGAGGAGCCCGCCTTGATCATCACGAAAACCAACGGGTCGGTCAGCAGCGTGCTGAACGACACGTTCCGACCGCTCCCGGACCAGGTGCGACGTAGCCTCGGCCTTCTCGACAACGACGACCACTTCGCGTGGCTCGTCTTCTCCGCGCCGATCGACGACCAGACCTGGCGCGCCGGCCCGCAGGCGGTCATCGACGAGTACGGCGACTCGTACCTGCAGGCCGGTGGCACCGCGGAGAAGATGACCGTGGAGCTACGCCGCCGTGCGGACGACGGCGAGTACCGCTTCTCCATCGTCGGCCGTGCCCACGATCTGTCGGAACCGCTCACGGAGACCATCGACGTGCAGGCGGCGCACGAGCCCCGGCATCCAGCCGAGCTGTTCACGGCCGATCAGGCCGCGCCGGTGTTCATGCACTACGTCGAACACCAGACGGTCCCCGACGGGTGCACGCTCCGTCTCATCGCCGACATGTAGATGGTGGCGACGCCACCGTCGCGTGTTCGAGACCGTGTACCGGACGGGAGGCGCGGTGCCAGCTGGCACCGCGCCTCCCGTCCGTCGCGTGTCACGAGATCGCGTGCACTCACGCGGCCAGCTTCCGGTGCAGGCGTCACGAGGTGCGGGTCGCACCGATCGCCCAGACGCGGGGCGGTTCGGCACCGTTGACCGCGTGGTCACCGATGATCCGCGCCTTGAACACCCACGGGTTGTGGCTGCCAGCGGTGCGAGCGTTCCGCCAGTGCCGGTCGAGGTTCTTCGTCGTGCTCACCCCGGACGCCGCGAGCGCGTCGAACAGGTGCGAGGTCGCCGTCGTCGCCAGCGTGGTCAGCGCCACCTGCGCCTGCGCGGTCGCGAGTTCGGCGCGGTCGTTGCGGCGCTCGTCCTCGGCGGTGTCGAGCCCCGCTCCCTCGTACGCTTCCTGCAGGGCTGCGGCGGCCCGGTCGACGATCGCGGTGGCGGCGAACCCGGCCGCCGACACCTCACCGACGACCTGCAGGATCTGCGGGTCTGCCGCGAACGTGTCGGCGTTGCCGTGCGAGAAGACGCGGGTGCGGTTGCGGACCTCGCGGGCGATCTCCCGTTCGGCTGCGAGCACGGACCCGGCGAGGACGCTCAACAGCACGCCCTGGTAGAACGCCGTCTGGTACTTGAACCGCTCGTCGAAGGGGATCACCGCGTCGGCCTGCACGACGGCGTCGTCGAAGGTGCTGGTACCGGAGCCGGTGGTGCGCTGCCCGAACCCGTCCCAGTCATCGGTGTGCGTGACCCCGGGCTGGTGCGCGTCGACGATCGCGATGACCCGCTCGCCGGTGTCCGTGCGCTCAGCGTAGGTGTCGATCCAGTCGGCGAAGATGCTGCCGGTCGAGTAGTACTTCTGGCCGGTGATCCGGAACGTCCCGTCCGCCTGCGGGGTCACCTTCGTGATCACGTCGCCGACCTGCACTGACCCGACCTCGGTCCACGAGTTGCCGGCGATCTCACCGCGGCCGAAGCGGTCCAGCCACCCGTCGCGTTCCCCGGTCCGTGCGACCAGCCGGTCCTCCACGAGTGCGAAGTGGCCGCGGAGCGCCTGGGGGATGTTGCTGTCCGCGGCCGCGAGTTCGGTCAGCAGGCGGAACAGCTGGGGCAGGGTCGCCCCGGCTCCGCCGTGGGCGACGGGGACGCGGACGGCGCCGAATCCTGCGGCGGCCAGTTCGCGGATCTCCTCGAACGGGAGGCGGTGGCCGCGTTCGCGCTCGGAGGCGCCGGCAGCGATGCGGTCGAAGATCGGTCGGAAGCGGGCGAGGAGCTCGTCGTCTGCGCCCTCGTCGATCGTGCTGTCGGCGGTCTGGTTGCTGATCGTCACGAGGACTCCTTCGTGGTCTGGGTTGCTACCTGTGGCGTGGTGTGGCACCGGACGGCCCCGTCCAGATCTGCGCCATCGCGAGACTTTGGCATCGCCGAACGCCCGCGAGAAGGGTTGTGTCGATGTGTGTCGGAGGGTGACTTCCGATGACACGTGACCGCGCTGCGATGGCTGGGGAGTCAACCTCGGACGACAACGGGCATGCTCCTTCGGGGAGCCCGCCTGCGCCGCCCTCAGAGCAGCGCGCATCAACGAGGGAGCAAGCACCCGTCGGGGGGACTGGCCACTGCCTGGCCGGGTGTGGGCGAGGGCTTCGGTCCCGGCGTCGTTCACCCCGGTGACGTTCAGGCCGGCGGTGTCGTCCCTGCGCCCTCGGTGTCGTCGGCACCCGCAAGACCTGTCCCGGCCTGATCGAGGTTCTCGTGGGGGTCGCCCATGTCTCCGGTCGCAGCGCCGGTGCGGGACAGCCCGAAGTGTCCGCGGACGGCGTTCGCCTCGGCGGGGGACAGGGTGCGTCCGGCTCCGAGGGACGGCGCGTCCTTGATCGCGTCCTTCGTGTACCCGACGTGCACGTCCGTGCCGTCGAACGTGGCGTCGTCGGCGGGGACGAGCGCCTGGTGTCGCCCGAGCAGTCCCGTCGCGACACAGACGTAGGCCGCACTGCCGTCCTCGTCGGAGGGGAACACCTGCACGACCTTGCCCACTGATACGCCGTTGCGATCCCGGACAGTCGCACTCTCGACCTTGTGGATGACGCCCTTGGTGATCATGAACGTAGTCAACGCCCCGAGTCTGACGCTTCGCAGACGCCGTCCCCTTGGTGGGCGGGGTGGACCCGACCCTCGGAGTCCGGGGCCGCCTTGGCGCGCCACTCGATCGGCCGATCGCCCTCCGCGCGTCAACGACACGCCCGGAGCGATTCTGAAGTTGCAGATCTGATGTATCGCTGAGTTGACTGCTCGTTGTCGGCAACGCCGCCGACGCGAAAGCCGGCGTTGAGGCCGGAGAGCGAGGGGAATTTCCATGAAGCAGTCAACCTACGGACGTGTCGTCTCGATCGGCGCATCATGCGCCGTCGTCGCTGGTTCCGTCATCGTCGCCGTTCCGGCAAACGCCACGGTCACGCCGCCCGCCGACAGCAACGCTGTTGAACCGCGAACGCCGTCCGAGGTGTTGTCGGCTATCCGCGCTGACCTCGTCGCTTCCGGAACCCCGTCCGACATCACGGCCTTCGACCGCCTCAGCGCTGATCAGCGCCATGAGCTCGCTTCCTACTTCTTGGATCCGAGCATTGCGTCCGCGGCCACCGCAGCCGCCGATGAGAGGGTGCTCGGGCCGGAGACTGTTCGGACGAACGGGGACTTTGAATGGGGAGAAACGGAACCGTCGGGCGCTGGACAGGCAGGAAACGGCGTCGGGGTGGGGGCCAGGGCCGCATCCCGGTCGTCGTGGGGGAAGCAGTGGTTCGCCTTCGCCGGAATCCGGCTCACCGAGACGAAGGTGTCGATGTCGTACCAGTACAGCGGTACTACAGCGAGGAAGATGCTCGGGTACTCGTGCACCGTCGTCAGGAACGTCCAGCCGTTCACTGAAGTGAGGACCTCCAAGAGCAGCGGTTACATCAGCGGCGGACAGGCCACTGCGAAGTGCAAGGTCGTCGTGAAGCGTGGTGTGCCGACTCCATGGGGCACGGTTGCGTGGAGCACCTACTCCTCGATCCAGCGCCTCAGCGCCAAGGGCAACGGCGCGATCACCTACAACCGCTGGGAGTGAGCGGAATGGCGTCTTGGGCGGCGGGACAGATGATGAATCCACTTGTTCCAACAGTGCTCGACGGTGTGCTGATGGCCGTATCCCTCCTCGCGCTGTTCCTCGCGCTCGCAGCGTTCATCTCGCTGATCCGAGCTCGGTCGACCTCTGGCCGTCGTTTGCTCGGATGGACTCTCGTCGTCCTGTTCGCTCCGATCATCGGGCCGGCAACGTGGTTCGTCGCTCGGCACCGCGAACGGTCGATCGTGCCCAGAAATGACGACGTTGGCCAGCGGTGAGGGGAACTTTCGGTCGGATCAGCACCCTGTGCGCAGCATGAATCCGCGTGCCTTGTTCGCAGCCGTCGCTGCTGCGTTCCCGGTCGTCGTCGAGGTCGCGGTCACCAGCGTCTGGTGGGATCGGTTGCCCGACCGGATCGCGACGACGTTCGGCCCGGATGGCAGCCCGAGCGGGTACGGAACTCCGTTGGGAACCGCGATCCTGCTCGCGGCGGTACAGTCGCTGTTCCTCGTGGGGGCGGTCGGCTCCGCTTTTGCTCGAGACCGGCGCAGAGGTCGCATCTCGTGTGCGGTCACCGCAGGGTTCGTTGCGGCTCTCGCGATGAGCTGGCTGATCATCGTGGGATTGGGGTCTTCGACGTTGAGTCCGACGGCTTGGTGGCTTCTCGCGGCGGCGCCCGTGTGGGCGTTTGTCCCGTACTGGTTGCTTTCCCCCGCGAGGGGCGGTGGAAGGTGACGCCACTGCCGGCGTGACCTTCCAGCCGGAGCGCAGCCGCGCCTCCAGATCGGATCGAAAGCCGCGCACGCGGCGGACGCAACACGAACGGCGGCTCTCCTCCTTCCGGAAGAGAGCCGCCGTTGTGTCCGCACGTGTCAGCGGGCCGACGGGGCCGCCGTGCCGACCAGCTCGGCCCGCACAATGTCCGCTCCCGCCGACAGCGCCCCGAGCTTGTCCAGCGCCGCACCCCGCGCCAGGGGAGCCATCCCGCAGTTCGAACTCGGGATGAGCTTGTCCCCATCGACGAACTCGAGCGCCCGACGGAGCACCTCCGCGACCTCCTCCGGGGTCTCGACGGTCTCGGTCGCGACGTCGATCGCCCCGAGCATGACCTTCTTGCCGCGGATCAGCTCGACGAGCTCGAGGGGAACGTGGGAGTGGATGCACTCGAGCGACACGATGTCGATCGAGGACTGCTGCAGGAGCGGGAAGGACTGCTCGTACTGCCGCCACTCCGCTCCGAGCGTCTCCTTCCACTTGTTGTTCGCCTCGATGCCGTAGCCGTAACAGATGTGCACGACGGTCTCGGCGCGCAGGCCCTCGGCTGCGCGCTCGAGCGCGGCCACGCCCCAGTCCTGCACCTCGTCGTGGAAGACGGTGAAGGCGGGCTCGTCGAACTGGATGATGTCGACGCCGGCATCCTGCAGTTCCCGGGCCTCTTGGTTGAGGATCGTGGCGAACTCCCACGCCAGCTTCTCGCGGCTCTTGTAGTGCTGGTCGGACAGCGTGTCGATCATCGTCATCGGGCCGGGGAGCGCCCACTTGATCGGCCGGTCCGTCTGCGCGCGCAGGAAGCGGGCGTCGTCCACGAACACGGGCGCCCGACGGCTGACGGCACCGACGACGGTCGGGACGGCCGCGTCGTAGCGGTCGCGGATGCGGACGGTCTCCTTGCGCTCCAGGTCGACGCCGTCCAGGTGCTCGATGAACGTCGTGACGAAGTGCTGGCGGGTCTGCTCGCCGTCGCTGACGATGTCGATGCCACGGCGCTCCTGCTCGTGGACGGCGGAGCGGAGGGCGTCCTGCTTGCCCTCGGTCAGTGCTGCGCCCTGCAGCTCCCAGGGGGACCAGAGCCGTTCGGGCTCGGCGAGCCAGGACGGCTTCGGCAGGCTGCCGACGATCGAGGTGGGGAGGAGAGAACGCATGGGTGTGACGGTCCAGTCAGTCGAAGGGCAGAGGGAGTCAGCGCGCGAGGGCGAGGTCAGCCCACCGGGCGAGGCGTGCGTGGTGCGGCCGCACCAGGTGCTCCTCGGTCCACCGGCCCTGCGTGATCCCGAGGCGGCTGCGCTCCTCGCGGTCGTACGTCACCGGGGTCGGCGTGAAGTCGGTGTGGTCGAGGGTGGGGCGGTAGGTGCTGCCGGCCGGGGTGTTCGCGGCGTAGACCTCCGGGCGGTAGATCTTCTGGAACGTCTCCATGGTTGCGATCGTGCCGATGAGCTGGAGGTCCGTGTAGTCGCCGGTCAGGTCGCCGCGCGTGTAGAACGCGAGCGGAGCAGCCGCCCCGGCTGGCTGGAAGTACCGGACCTGCATGCCCATCCGGCCGAAGTAGTCGTCGGTGAGCGAGGAGTGCTCGTGCTCGTACTCGGCGCCCAGGATCGGGTGGACGTACCCGTTCCGGCGGTAGGTCTGGCTCGTCGAGACGCTGATGCAGACGACGGGCTCGGCACTGAAATTCGAGTGGAACGCGGAGGACTCCAGGAAGCGCTGGAAGAGTGCCCCGTGCAGCGCCCCGAAGTCAGACGGCAAGCCCGGCGACGACGGCAGCAGGACGGAGAAGTCGTAGTCGCGCAGGTACGACGAGAAGTTGTTGCCGAGGATCCCCTGGTGGCGCTCGCCGGTGTGCTGGTCGACGATCGTGACGTCGAGCATCTCGAGCAACGGGAACTGCGCGTCCGAACCACCGTCTGAGAACTCCAGCGCCACCGAGACGATGTCGAGCTGCAGACGGTAGCGGTCGTGCGCCGCGGCCAGCTCGTTCGCGCGCCCGTCGATCATCGCCAGCGCAGCACGGAGGTTCTGCTGACGGTGCTCGCCGCGCGCCAGGTTGGCGAAGTTCGTGGTCAGCCGGGAGCTGTCGGCGGGGGAGTAGTCCTCGTCGAACCGGGTCCGGGTGATGCTGAAGGTGAGGTCGTTCGCCATGGTCGGCAATCTGTTCGTCGAGCGGCCCGTGGGCACGGTGGGAAGGATGCATCGATGATGGCGGGAATAGCGAGCCATCAGGTAATACCGAGACGCTATGCACTGGTATAGCCTCGGCCTATGGCCCGGGTCTCGAACGACATCACCCTGCAGCAGCTCCGGTACTTCATCGAGGTCGCAACGGAGGGCTCGATCAGCGCAGCGGCCGACCTGCTCTACGTGTCGCAGCCGACGATGTCCGCGGCGATGAAGGACCTGGAGACGCGGATCGGGCGCCCGCTCTTCACCCGATCGGCCAGGGGAGTCGTGCTCACCGTCGACGGCGTCGAGTTCCTGGGGTACGCCCGGCAGGTCGTCGAGCAGGTCTCCCTGCTCGAGCAGCGGTACGTCGGCGGCCAGCGGTCGCGTCGGCTGCTCGGGGTGTCCGCCCAGCACTACTCGTTCGCGGTGGAGGCATTCGTCCGGATGGTCGAAGCGGCGGCTGCGGACGAGTACGAGTTCTCGCTGCGTGAGACGCGCACCTGGGACATCATCGAGGACGTCCGCACCCTGCGCAGCGAGGTGGGCATCCTCTACCGCAACGACTTCAACAAGCAGGTGCTCGGCAAGCTGCTGCGCGACGCCGGGGTCGTGTTCACGCCGCTGTTCGTCGCGCAGCCGCACATCTTCGTGGCCAAGCGGAACCCGCTCGCGTCACGGGAGCGGGCGACCCTCGAGGACCTTGCCGACCTGCCTCGGCTCACCTTCGACCAGGGTGCCAACAACTCCTTCTACCTGGCCGAGGAAATCCTGTCGACGATGTCGAGCAAGCGG
Source organism: Curtobacterium sp. Arg-1 (assembly GCF_025643395.1). Classification (NCBI taxonomy): domain Bacteria; kingdom Bacillati; phylum Actinomycetota; class Actinomycetes; order Micrococcales; family Microbacteriaceae; genus Curtobacterium; species Curtobacterium sp. Arg-1. The sequence goes on along the minus strand of NZ_CP095731.1, from coordinate 3,141,526 downwards.
GAGATCCGCGTCTCGGACCGGGCGACGATCTTCAACCTCATGATCGGCCTGGGTGGGTACACGATCTCCACCGGGCTCATCAGCGACGACCTCGACCCCGAGATCGTCGCCATCCCCCTCGACGTCGACGAACGCATCGAGATCGGCTGGATCGCGCATGCCTCGGTTCCCCTCACCGTGCAGGCGCAGGCGTACCTGGACGAGTTGCGTGCGGTGGTCACCAGCTACGGCGTCGAGCCGCTCGGGTAGGCAGGCGGCGGCTCCGGCGGCTCCGGCGGGTCCGGCGATCGGACTGGAGGCACGACACGCGTCCGTCAGGAGGCTGCGGTCTCGATCATCGCCGTCACGTGCGGTGCGCTCCACCGCAGGAGCGCGTCAGATGGCGGGTCCTCGAGGTCCTCACCCCAGATCGCGACGGCGGCGCCCGACATCGGAGCCGCGAGCAGCGAACCGGAGTCGCCGTCCCACGTCCGGAGTGACCAGTTCTCGCGGAGATCGGCGACGGTGTACTCGCTGTCGGCCGGGTCGAGGTCCGTCGGCACCTCGTACAGGTAGTACGAGTTGTAGTTGAGCATGTCGATCCCGGCCTGCTGCAGGTCGACCGCACTCGCCCGCCGCGCTCGCCGTTCGCGCCGCTCGGCTGCGTCCTCGGTGTCGCCGTCGAAGCTCCAGTACGTGACGTGGATGCGCGGGTCCAGTCGCCCGACCGCGACCCGATCTATCCCGTCGTTCCAGGCCCAGACCTCGCGGTTGCCGAGAGCGGCCGCCATCGCGTTCATCCACGCGACCCGTTCGGCGGCCGAGACGTCGTCGCCCCACTCATCACCGCCGATGTGCATGGTTCGGCTGGCGGGGAAGGTCCGCTGCACCTCTGCGTACAGCTTCTTCGCCAGCGCGAGGCTCCCGGGCGTCGACGTGTCGAGTTCGTTCTCGCCCGAACGGATGCGATCGACCCACTTCGTGCCGTGCTGCGCCTGGAGCAGGTCGAATGCCGCAGCCATGTGGCCCGGAGTGTCGATCTCGGGCACGATCGCGACAGCCCGCCTCGCTGCGTAGTCGGAGATCGTACGTGCCTGCGCGACGCTCAGGAACGGACGATGGGTCACGCGGCTCGTGTACACGCCGTCGTCGAGATCAGCGTTGGCGAGGGTCTGGCCGAGCACCGTGCTCTCGATCCCGACGTTCTGGTCATCGGTGAGGTGCAGGTGCAGGAAGCGCCCACCGTCGTCGGCGAGCAGGTCGATGTACCGCTTGATCAGCGCCACGGGGTAGTAGGCGCGAGCGACGTCGAGCATCACGCCCGTCTCCGGACGCGCGCGGGTCGTCGGCTTGGTGGTGACGGTCGCGGTCGACGTGCGGCACTGCTTCGCCGAGTACGCACCGGCGCAGGCGAGGACGGAGTAGTTGCCGGCCGCGGTACGGGAAGGGGTCCCGCGCACTGCGGTGACCGAGGTGCTCGAACCAGCGGAGAGCGCCTTCACCGCGACCCGGCCGAGCGTGTACTTCTTCGTGCCGGCGGACAGGTACAGCCACGCGGAGGAGGCCGGCTTCCGCACCGAGGCGGTGTTCTTGACCTTGAGGGTGGTGCGAACGGCGGTGCCGGTCGAGGTGACGGTCGTCGTCGCGGTGACCTTCGTGACCGTCACCGCCGAGGCTGCGGTGTCCGCTGATCCTGCCGTTGCACGGAAGCCGACCAGAGCTGCTGCCGACACGGCGATTGCCAGACCGACCGCGAGCGTGCGTCTGGCAGACGATCCGGGACCCACGTGCCCCTGTTGACGCACCACGACGTTCTCCCCCTCGAACACCCGTTGCCCTCGCTGGATCAGGATGCGCGCACGATCGTATCCGCACCGCGTCGAACGCACACCGCCCAGCGGCGTGCAGCGGGACTCCTCAGCGGACCTCCGCGCTCGACCACAGCGCACGCGCAAGACTCCGACCTCGGCGAAGAATCGGCTGCAGGCTGAGGACAGCCCCGACGACCAGCGTGCCGGCCTGTGCGAGGAGGAACGCCACGAGCGCCACCGGGATGAACGCGGTGACGATCCAGGCGGCGGCGAACCCCACGAGCGTCACTGCGAGGACCCGCACCGCGGTGGAGTTCCGCGAACCGCGAAGGGCCAGCAGCCCGGCGGCTGCGAAGGCCAACGGGACGAGCGCCTGCAGGATGACCGCGATGGGGAGCAACAGCTGGCTGCTGGTCGCCGGCGACAGAGCGCTCACGAAGACGACGGTGGCGGCCGCGAAGACGAGGTGCACGGCGTCGCGAGCGAGCGCAGCACCGGCAGCGGCCACGACTCCTGCTGAGACCGAGATCGCAGCGACCATCAACACTGGCCCTCCTGCGATCAGATGCGTTCCGATGAAGCCGAGCACGTTGTCGACCGCCAGCAGCGAGGCGCCGGTGGTGGTGACCATCAATGCGGCGGAGGCGGCAGTGGCAGTTCTGCGAGCGGAGGGCCGGGTGCCTGACGCCCTCATCGCTCGTCTCCGCTGAGCGGGCGCACGGTGTCGCCGACCGCGCGGTACGCGGTCGCGCACTGCCGCTTGAGCCGTGGGCCCATCGGTGACAGTGCCGCAATCCATCGTTCCTCATCTGCGATCCCGAGGATGCGGTTCCGGCCGAGGTCTTCGATCGCCGCGTGCACCGCGGCAGTGACCCCTGGGAAGAGCGCGCTGTACTGATCCGCCGATGTGCTGCGCTGCTTCGGATGCTGCACGTACCGCTGGCCCTCGCTCGAGACGAACAGCACGCACGTCGTCATGTAGTCCTGCTCGGGAGTGAGGGGCACGGGCACTCCGACGTCGTTCGCAATGCGGGGTGTTCCCTTCGGAGGCTTCACGGCCGAGACGGTGGCGGGAGCTCCGATGACGTACCAGTGCTCACCCCTGGTCACGGCTCGCCCGGCACCGAACGTGCCGTCCCAGTCCGCGAGGGTCTGCGGCACCGACACCGCATGCGCGTAGACACGGATGAAGGTTGGAGAGTCCCCGTCGAGACAGTCGAAGCCACGCATGCTGTCCCAGAATGCGAGGTCGTCATGCAGTGCATCCGCCCGCAGGCACGGCACTGTTGCGCGGAGCTCATCGGCGATCATCTGCATCGAAGCCACGCCGAGTGCGGGTGCGGGTGTCTGCGTCGGTGACTCAGCCCGTCGCGTCCGATCGTCGGGGCCCGACGAGCACGCGGACAGAGCGGCTGCGGCGACGCAGATCGAGGCAACGGCCTCGATGCTGCGTCGCCGCGATCGTTGGGGCGTCACTGCCACTGCACGCCGGCCCAACCGGTGCCCGTGAGGCCCTTCATCTTCTTGGTGGCGGCCACGTTGCCCCAGGGGACGAACTTCGAGCGCCCGGTCCCGCAGTTCAGGGTCGTCCAGGTCGGAGCGTGCCGCGAGTTGAACGACTTCCCCCAGATGCAGGGATTCGAGTTGCCCTGGTGCTTGTACCACTTGTACTGCACCTGGGTCGAAGCCTTCGAGCCGATGACGCTGCAGCCGTTGAGTGACTGGGTCATCTTGGCGACGACGGCGAACGCTCGGTCCTTGCAGTTCCCCGAACGGGTGGACCGCCCGTCGTCGGCGGTGACGACCTCTCCGGCGGGATCGAAGCTCTCGTCGACCACGACGTTCGTCGGCAGCTCGACCGGCGTCGTGGTCTGAGCTTGGGCGGGTGCAGCGATCAAGAGTCCCGCCGCAACTGCGACGGTCGTGACTGCGGATGCGACCGAAAGGGTCTTCTTCATGTGTTTCCTCCCCAATTCGTCACCGTGATCACGGTGGACTCACACAGAATGCTGCATATCAATACGAACCACAACCTTGCAGGTGCGATCCTCAAAGGACGCGCCCGGCGCGCTCCCGACGTGACCGGAAGGCGGCCTGGAGGCGCGTGGCGGCGCCGCCATGCGCCTCCAGGCCGCCGTGTGGTGTCGACGGAAACCGGTCCGGTCGCAGGATCGGCCTGCGCCCTTGGCGGGAAGCGCTGCGCTCGCCGCTCCGCTGTTGCGGTGCTTGCTCAGGGCGTACGCGCAGTGAGATCGCCGTAGGCCGCCGCGTACCAGCCGACGGTGCCGTCTCCGGCGGTCGGGCCGATCGTGATCGCCGCGCTCGACGTGACCACGTACAGGTCCTCGTCGTGTCCGCAGTGGACGGAGCGTGACGTGAGCCGTTTGCCCGTCTCCGACCCGTTCGCACCGATGCGTCCGGCCCACACGGCCATCTGCACGGTTTCGTCACCCTGGCAGGTGATCGAGACGCGGATCCGCGCACGGTCTCCGGCTCCGTCGGTGCCGAGGGAGAGCCGGCTGGATGAATCGTTGGTGCCGGCACCGCTGCCGAGTCCGCCGGGTTGTCCGGCCCACCGGGCCTGCACGCGCTGCATCCAGTCGGAGTGGGCCTTGTCGTTCTCCTCCGGCGTCGGGTGATCAGAACAGGCCGTGAGCGACACGAGGGCCACGACGGCGACGCCGATGACCAAGGTGCTGCGTCGAAGGCCGCGGCGGGCGTGGAGGAACGGAGTGCGCATGTCGTGGCAAGTGTCCCCTACGGCGGCGGCCTGCTGCATCCTCCCGTTCGTGGGCCTCCGGCGAACCGGAGCCGCTTCCCTGGCGGGCCTCCCGCTCAGCGCGGCGAATCGGGCGACGTCACCGTCGCAGACCCCTGGTTCGTCAGCCCGTGCTCCGTCTTCTCCCAGTAGTGCGGCCGGGTCAGGAGCTGCCAGAGCGCCTTGTAGGCGGCGATGGAGTGCAGCGTCCAGTACACGGGGTTCAGGAGCGACCAGAGGATCAGGTGGAAGGTCCCGCGCTTGAACGGGCCCATCATCGACAGGTAGATCATGATCGCGTTGCCGACCAGGAAGTTGAACAGGCACAGCCACAGCACCCACACCGGGAACAGCGCATCGACGGTCTCCCGCGGCAGGAAGAACGTGACGACGGTGAGCGCGTAGAACGGCAGCACGCAGAGGAACGTCGCCGGGGTACCTGCGATGAGCAGGACGAACGCCGCGAACCGGACGAGTCCGATCTCACGGACCAGTGCGACGGGCCGCCGCGCGTGGACGAGGCTCGTCTGCATGTAGCCCTTGATCCACCGGGACCGCTGCCGGATGAAGTTCGGCACCGAGGTGTTGGCCTCCTCCATCGTGGTGGAGTTGATGACACCCACCCGGTACCCGACGGCGCTCGCCCGGATGCCGAGGTCGGCGTCCTCGGTCACGTTGTAGGGGTCCCAGCCGCCGAGCTCGATGAGCGACGCCGTGCGGAAGTGGTTCGACGTGCCGCCCAGCGGGATCGGCAGGGACGCGTGGTCCAGACCGGCCAGCATGTAGTCGAACCAGTACGAGTACTCCAGCGTGAACATGCGGGTGAGGACGTTCTCGCGGGCGTTGAAGTAGTTCAGCGCCGCCTGCACGCACACCGTGGACTCGCCACCGCGCTCGAACGCGATCAGTGCCTTCTTCAGCTGGTCGGGGTCGGGGGTGTCCTCGGCGTCGTAGATCACGAGGAAGTCGCCGGTCGCGACGTAGAGCCCGACGTTGCAGGCACGTGGCTTCGTCTGCGGGTGCCCCTTCGGCACGCTGATGACGCGGAAGTGCGGCGGTGGGTTCGCCGCGGCGATCGCGTCCCGTGTCTCCTGGTCCTCTTCCTCGGTCAGGATGATGACCTCGAGCTTGTGTACCGGGTAGTCCAGGCCGCCGAGGTTGTCGATCAGCTGGGCGACGATGTTCGCCTCGCGGAACACCGGGACCAGGACCGTGTAGCCGGGGAGATCTGCGTCGTCCAGAGCGGCGACCTCGGTGTCGGTGATCCGTTCGACGACGTCGTAGCGGGCTCCCTGCGTGGCGACGACGAACTTGAAGCCCGTCCCCGCGAGGAACACGAGGCTCGCTGCGATCAGTGCTGCGATGGCGGTCTGGACGGGCCAGACGATCCCGCACGCCACGGCGATCACGGCGAGGACGATGCCCGAGGCCTTCTGCGACCGCGAGAAGACGACGCGGGCGGAGAGCGTCGGGTTCCGGTCGTGGAGTTCGTTCGCGGCAGCGTCGGCGACGGCGCCGTGGAACTGGCTCAGCACGGCACGGCGGAGCGTCCAGCTGTCGACCGAGACGAACGTGACCGGAGCCCCGAGCTCCTCGGACAGCGCATCGCCGAGGGTGGCGTCGTCGGCTCGGCCGGAGGTGAGGACGAGGATGCTGCCGTCCTGCAGCACGCGCACCGGCATCCAGTCCTCGGCGAGGTACCGCTGTCCGGATCCGGGGCGCTGCAACGCCGGGTCGATCCCGGAGGCCTCGAGTTCGGTGAGTTCGTCGGGTCGGGACGTGGCCGTGTGCCGGCCGAGCCCGGAGGGGTGCGGGGTCGTCACGCGTCACCACCACCCGAGCGATGCACCGATGGCGGCCATCCACTGCAGCGTGATCGGCCGGTTGAACGCAGCCGCCCACGCGATCACGATCTGCGCTGCGCCCACGGCAGCGATCAGGCCACTCACCCGGGTGGTCCGGGCGGCGGGGACCACGGCGATGCCCATCATCGTCATGATGAGGAACACGTTGCCCGCGGAGTTCACAGGGATGAGGCCGCCCACGTAGCCGATGATCAGTGCCCCGAAGACGAACACCGAGATCAGGACCGAGCCGGGGCGCCGGCTCAGCAGCGCCAGGGCGCAACCACTCACGACCGGGGCGAGGATGAGCAGCCCGTTGAGTGTCGTGACGAGCTCCGGGACGAGCGCCCAGAGCGCGGGGTCGTAGTGGACGGCGTTCTGGAACACCAGCAACGGGTTCCGTCCGAACAGCGCCTCGAGGAACATCACCGCCCCGAAGACCGCGATCGTCGGGAACAGCACGATGAGCACGTTCGACCATCGCGCCCCCGACTCGCTCCGCCGGGCGACGGAGAGCAGTGGGGCGGTGATCGCCGCCGCGACCACGAGGACGAGCCCCGAAGCATCCGCCAACGCCGCGAGCATGAAGAGGATCCCGGACTCGAAGCCTGCCTTGGTGTTCCGGCTGGAGACGAAGCGGACCATGTTGATCGCGCCGATCCCGAACAGTGCGATGCCGAGGAGCGCTTCGAAGTTGCCCGTGGCGGTGTACGCGAAGAGCGGGTTCGCGCCGATCGCGACGAGGAAGACCGTGCTCTTCCACCAGGGGAAGCGTCGCTGGACCATGGCCTCGAGCAACTGCTGCAGCAGGATCCCGGCGACCAGGGCCCCGGCCGCCGCGAGGCCGGCGGCGCCACCGGGGATGAGCCGCACCAGGACCGTGCCCAGCGGCGGGTAGAGCTCACTGAGCCACGAGACGTCCGCCCGGTCCCAACTCAGTGTCGCGACGTGGTCCACGACGGAGCGGTTGACGGTGACGTCGGCCACGGTGGGGTCGGCGCTGACGACGGCGAGGATCAGGAACGGGACGGCGAACGCGAGCCGGAGCAGCCACCGTGCGCCCGCGCGGCTCGGGAACGGTTCCAGCCGTGTGCGCGCGTGGCCGTCCGCACGGGCGGCTTCCAGCTCGCGCCGCAGGGAGCCTGCACGTTCCGCTTCCAACAAGACCACTGGGGCCACCTCACAGCAAGGCCGACTCGGTCTTGTTTGAAATCGATATCCGCGCACGACACGCAAGTCGTGGACGCCGCGGCAGTGCGGACGCGAGCGAATCCTCTCACCTCCAGCCGATCGCCGACCCGGGCCTCGGTCTGTCTGACCGCACGTGACGTCGAGCACGCGGCTGTCGGGTGCTCGTACCGGCCGGTCGAGGCGGTTCGACCGCGTCGTCGAGGCGATCGACGTGTTCGCCTCCCGCCCAGAGGCCGCCCGTGCGGGCATGCGTTCCGCGGCTATCGTCGAGGTCGCCCGACGGTCGTTCCGTCAGGCCTGACGAGTTCATTCACATCGGTCACTGACGACGGCTCGGGCACCGGATCGAACATCGCCACGCGGAGCGGAACACGACCATCGCAGTTCGGGAGCCCGGCGATCGAATCGACTCGCACCACTCCGTTGCCATCACGCTCGAGCCGGTACTCGACTCCGTACCCGGCATCGAGGCTGCCGAGCGATCGCCCCGGGGTCATGGTCCAGTTGCGCGCCTTGCAGCCGCGGACAGCTGCCACGTCCTCACCGTTGTTCCCGTTGCCCAGTTCGACCTCTGTGGGTGCGAACGGCCAGGGGCCGGCGAAGAGGTCGGTGTCGTGGTTCTGGCGGAGCGTCTCCATCGCCACGCTGGCGAGGCGATCGATGTAGGAAGGCGTCGCGCTGTGAGCGAGTTCGGGGATGCTGAAGTCGTTCCGGTTGCGCGCCACAGCCTCCGCTTCGAGCTCTGCGCGGACTGCTCGTACCCAGGGGTCCTTCTCGAGCGGCCCCGATGGTGCTGCGCCAACCCACCGGACGTCTGGGTAGACGGCCGGGGGCTCGTCTTCGGCGCATCCTGCGAGCGTGAGGACTGCGCAGCCGATCGCAAGCGGCACCCACACCACACGCCGCAGCCGACGACGTCTTCCGCGGTTCGAACTCCCCGATGCCACTGCTGCGAAGCGCTGTGTCCCCGACTTCCCCCAGGTCGCCATGGAGTCGAATCTACACACCGGGGTGTCCGGCCCGACGGTGCTGCGCCCCGAGATGCCCGCGCGGGTGCAGATCGTCACGGGACCACCTGACGGTCTGGAGGCCGCTTGCGGCGCCGCCCCGCGCCTCCTGTCCGTCATCTGGTCGCGCGGCCTGCGGCGACCACGCTCCAGAGCGCCCCGCCGACGAGGGTGACGGCGCAGGCGACGAACGCGGGAACGTCGTCGGCGCGTCCGAGTCCGACGGAGACCAGGCCCACGACCACCGTCGCGCCACCGGCGATGCTCGTCGGGACGACCGCTGCGCGGTGGCCGAGGAGCCAGTTCTCGTCGCTGCGCATGGTTGCCCTGGTGCGGATGCCGGCGATCCCGTTCCTGCCGATGACGCCGCGCGCCGGCAAGGCGACTAGGACGACGGTTAGCGCGGCGGCGACGATCTCGATGGCGATCATGTGCGGTCTCCTTCCGGGGTCGTTGCGCGCTCAAGCGGACTTGCAATGCACCCGCTGCGTCGCACGAGTCCAACCTGCCGGTATACGGTGAAATACGCAAGGGGTTGAGTCGGCGAGAAGTGGGCAGCGCGGCTGTGGGGGTACTCATTGCGCTGGTGCGAGGTCGTGCGCTTCGCTTGCCGAGACCGCCGGACCGTCGGACCGTCGGCGGCAGTGTGAGGGGTGCAGGTGCGGACGAGCAGGCTGCCGGGGCGTTCGCCGCTCCTGACGCGCACCCTCGCTACGACCATCGTGGTGACAGCTGGGCTGGCGCTGATGACCGGGTGCAGCTCGCCCGACCTGCCGCCGTCGTCAGCGTCTCCGGTCGAGGTGACGAAGGCGTACCTCGCTGCGGCGAAGGCGCAGCGGTGTGATGTCACGAAGGCGTTGACGCTCGACAGCACGTGGGCGTGGTGCCGGAACCCGACGCTGCGGAAGTACACCGTCGCGGACAAGGCGGAATCGGTGCCGTTCAACCCTGGCCACACGACGGAGTCCTGCGTCGACACGACGGTGACGAGTCGAGCGTCGGAGGAATCGGAGCCGATGAACGGGACGCGCACGTGGAGCTTCTGCTTCACGAAGACGGCGTCCGGATGGCGGCTCACGGACCAGGGACAGGGCTAGGGCGTCCGCCCCTCCCGTGTCGGCCGGAAGGGCCAGGCGTCAGCGTGCGTGTGTGGCACCGCGACGACCTGGACCGCGTCCCGGTAAACGATCCGACCCGGCGAGCGGGTCACGAGCTGCATCCACGGGATCCCGTGGCGGTCGAGGAGTTCCAGGTACGGGCCGACCATCTCGAGCAGCTCGACGGCGTCGGCGGCGAACCAGGCCCGGGCCCCGGGGTTGCGGGTCTCGTCGTAGCAGTCGGGCTGCACCGTGGTCGGGTCCGTGTACATCGCGGTCGCGTGCAGGTTCGCTTCTCGGAGCCACCTGGTCTCGGCGTCACTGAGCCTGCCGTCCCGCTGCAGACCGTTGGCGAGGGCGAAGACCCCCGGGAACCGCCCGCGACGGTTGGGAACGGCGCTCTGGTACCGGACGAACTCGCTCACGACAGCGAGCGTAGGAGGCTGTGCAACGCTGCACCGACTCCGCGGATCACTGCACGGCGCTCCACTCCTGGGGGAGCGCAGTCGTGCCCCACGCCGGGTCGGGCACCCAGCCGGACCAATCGGTGTCGAACGGGAAGCGCTGCGCGACCGCGAGTTCGGTGGCTTCTTCGCCAGCGCGCTCGATGATCGCCCGCATCGCCGCCGGCCAGTACCCGCCGGCCGCGTAGAACTCGAGCTCGTCTTCGTCCTTGTACCGGACGGACCACGAACCGTCGGGTTCGGTGGTCGCCACCACGTCGAGTGTCCAGTCCTGACTGTCGAACCCGATCGGCGTCCGCACCCACGGCAGCTCGAGGTTGACGTACCAGTCGGGAAGCCAGTCCGACCCGTCGTGCCAACGCCAGACGGACCAGCGCGTTCCCTTCTGATGGACGCGGACGACGCTGGAGCCGACCCACCGGTCGTCGACGTAGGAGCCGTCCCAGTCCTCGGGAAGCACGAGGCGTCCGTTGGGGCCGCTCCCGACGCCCGCTCGTCGTCGGACGGCCGAGCCGACCGTCGTGGCGACCACCGCGAGCTCGTCGTCGTCCACCAGGACCCGGCCGGCGACCGCGAAGCCGACCGCTTCGCCGCGCTCGCCGAAGTCGTTGAGGCTCCGGAGCGCAACGGGAGTCCCCGAGGGGAACGGATCAGTCCTGGTGTCGGATCGCGCAGCGTCGGTCATCCACCGATGGTGCCACGGCGCAGTCTTCGGAACGGCTGACTCACCGCCGCACGTACCGGTGCTCCGGCCGCCCCGCAGCCCCGTACCGCAACTGCATCGCCACCGTCCCGTCGGCCGTCAGCTGCGCCAGGTACCGCTGCGCCGTCGCCCGCGAGACCCCGATCGCCGCAGCGACCTCGGCGGCCGATCGTTCTTCACCGGCGACGAGCTGCTCGAGCACCAGCGCAGCAGTGGCCGCCCGGGACGGCGACGCCCCACCGCTGTCCCCGGCGTGCAGGATCCGGAACGCCCGCTCGACGGCCTCCTGGTCGAGCGTCGACCGCTCGTCGAGCACGTTCCGCGACCGCGCGTACGCCTGCAGCCGCTCGGCCAGCACCCCGGCTGGGAAGGGCTTGATCAGGTAGGCGAGCGCTCCGCTCCGCATCGCCCGGCGCACGGTGCCGGAGTCCGAGGCCGCGCTCAGCACGAAGGCGTCGGCGCCGGTGTCGATCGACCGCAGCAGGTCGAGGCCGCTGCCGTCGGGCAGGTACACGTCGACGAGCACCAGGTCCACGGCTCCGCCCGACAGCGCGGAGCGAGCACCCGCGAGGGTCCCGACGGGTTCGAGCGCCCGGAAGCCCGGTACCTGGTCGACCTGCCGCCGGTGCAGGTCTGCGACGTGGAAGTCGTCGTCGACCACCAGCACGGTGAACACGGAACTCACGACACCACTCCTTCCAGTCGGGCGCAGAACACCGCGCCGTGGTCGTCGCCGCCGGGGGAGGCGAGCCACACGTCGCCACCGTGCCGCCGGGCGATCTCCCGCGACAACGGCAGCCCGATCCCGAGCCCGTGCACCTGCGCGACGTCCCCGGACGCGGCGGTCACCGTACTTCGGAGGAACAGCGAGTCCGCGGCACCGTCCGGCACCCCCGGCCCGGAGTCCATCACCGACAGGTGCAGGGTCGTACCGTCGTCGAGCACCTCGACCTCCACCCACGGGGAGCCCCCGTCACGCGTGCGCTCGTCCCCGCGGAGGGCCGCCGTCACCGCGTTGTCCACCAGGTTGCCGAGCACGGTCGTGACGTCGCCCGGCTCGGTGATCGTCCCCTGCACGAGCGTCTCCGCCCCGATCCGCAGCAGCACCCCGCGCTCGGCGGCCTCGACGCCCTTCGCCCCGAGGAACGCCTGCAGGTACGGCTCGGTCAACCGGTCGGCGTGCTGCACCGGGTAGCGCAGCGGCCCGCGCTCCTGCACGTCCGCCAGGTACGCCCGCGCCCGTGCGGTCTCGCCGATGTCGAGCAGCCCCGAGATCGCGTGCAGTCGGTTCGCGAACTCGTGGCGTTGCGCCCGGAGCGCTGTGCTCATCGCTCCGACGGCGTCGAGCCGCCGGGTCAGGGCTTCGACGTCGGTGCGGTCGCGCAGGACAGCGACCCGGCCCAGGTCGCGTTCGTCGCGGGACACGGTGCGGACGTCGACGAGCAGCACCCGGTGCCCGGCGACGATCGTGGCGCTCGCCGGAGCGGCGGAACCCCCGTCGAGCATCGACCCGAGCGGCGCGGGCAGGTCGAGGGAACCCACCGGCTGCCCGACCGGGTCCGCCAGCCCGAGCAACTGCACGGCTTCGGGGTTGCAGACGGTGACGGCCCCCGACGGGCCGATCGCGATGACGCCTTCACCGACCCCGCCGAGCACGGCCTGCTGGTTCTGCACGAGCGTCACGAGCTCCTCCGGCTGCAGCCCGAGCGTCAGCCGCACCAACCTGCGTCGGATCAGCACCGACGCGATCAGCGCGAGCAGGACCGCCGCCAGCCCGGCACCGATCACCGGCATGCTGTCCTCGACCAGGGTGTCGTAGACGCGTGCCCGGGTGAACCCGACGCTCACCTCGCCGACGACGGTGGACTGCCGGGAGGCGCGGCTCGTCCCCGCCCCGCCGGCTGCGGGTGCGGAGACGGGCACCTTCGCCCGCGCCGACTCACCGAGCGTGCCGCGGGCCCAGGACACGGTCTCGCGTCCGGCCAGTGCGGCGTCGGGGGAGGTGCTCACCATCTCGCCGATGCGGTCGACGTCGGGGTGGGCCAGCCGGACACCCCGGTCGTCGGTGACCACGACGAAGAGCGCCCCGGTCCGGCGCTGGGCGGCAAGGGCAGCACGCTGGACGGGCCCGTCGGCGAGGGTCGCTCGGTCGAGGTCGGTGCCGTCGACGCTGAGCCGGGCGACCGCGGCCCGGACGTCGGACTGGGCGGCGACGCTCTGCGCGATCGCCAGTGCGGTCCCCTCGGCAGCGCGCTCGAGCCGGGTGACCTCGATCCGGACGAACACGGCACTGGTCAGGGCGACGACGGCGACGACCACGGCGAGCTGCAGGACGAGCACCTGGGTGGCGAAGCGGAGCCTGGGGCGCCGTGAACGGTCGTCGGTCACGACCCCAGCGTACGGAGGGTGCGCCGACCTGCTTGCGCACAATGCGCAGAATGCGGTCAACGCGCGATGGTGCGCCAATGTGCAGAAGCGCGCCGCGCCTCCAGGCCGGGTCGTAGCGTGCCCGGACCGCCAGACACGGACGAAGGAGTCCTGATGCTCGTCATCCTCGGGTACGCGATGGTCCTGACCTTCATGGTCCTGATCATGACCAAGCGCATGTCGCCCATGCTCGCGCTGATCATCGTGCCGACCGTGTTCGGCCTGTTCGCGGGGGCGGGCCTGGGACTCGGCGACATGGTGACCGAGGCGATCGGCACCCTGGCGCCGACGGCTGCGCTCCTGATGTTCGCGATCATGTACTTCGGGCTGATGATCGACGTCGGCCTGTTCGACCCCCTCGTCCGGTTCATCCTGCGGGTGACCGGCAACGACCCGGCGAAGATCGTGCTCGGGACGGCCCTGCTGGCGGGCGCGGTCTCGCTCGACGGGGACGGCTCGACGACGTTCATCGTGGTGACCGCGGCGATGTTGCCCATCTACCTGAAGCTCGGCATGAGCCCGGTCGTGATGACGTGCGTCGCCGGTCTGACGAACGGCACGCTCAACATCGTGCCGTGGGGTGGTCCCACCGCCCGGGCCGCCGCTGCACTGAAGATCGACCCGACGGACATCTTCGTCCCGCTCGTGCCGTCGCTCGTGGTGGGGCTGCTGCTGTGCTTCACGTTCGCCTGGACGATGGGGCTGCGGGAGCGGAAGCGCCTCGGGCTGATCGAGTTCACCGAGGCCTCGCGGGGTGCACGGGTGCCGGAGCGCGCGAACGCCCGGGCCGGGTCGCGCGTGCTCGCGGCGGTCGGCGGGACCGGCGGCGGGATGTTCACGAGCCCCACGGTCGCGCTCGGGCTGCGCGGCGGGAAGGCCGACGGCCGACGTGCGGACGGCGACGGCGTGGACGGAACCGGTGCGACGGACGAGGGCGCGGGCACCGGCACGATGGCCGAGACGATGCTCGACCCGAACCGTCCGACCCTGCGCCCGAAGCGCATCTGGTTCAACCTGGCACTGACCGTCGCCGTGATGGTGGCGCTCGTGATGGGCCTGCTGCCGCTGCACTTCGTGTTCATGATCGGCACGGCGATCGCCCTGCTCGTGAACTTCCCGCAGCTCAAGCAGCAGACCGCGCAGATCGTCGCGCACGCCCCGAGCATCGTCGGTGTCGTGTCGATGGTGTTCGCCGCCGGGGTGCTGATCGGGGTGCTCGACGGCACCGGGATGGTCGCTGCGATGGCCGACTGGCTCGTTGCGGTCATCCCGGACTCGATGGGCCCGTACCTGGCGGGCATCACCGGTGTGCTGAGCATGCCGCTGACGTTCTTCATGAGCAACGACGCGTTCTACTTCGGCATCCTGCCGGTGTTGTCCGAGAGCGCTTCGGCGTACGGGATCACCCCGGCCGAGATGGCGCGGGCCTCGGTCGTCGGGCAGCCGGTGCACATGCAGAGCCCGCTGGTCCCCGCGATCCTGCTGCTGGTGTCGCTCGCCAACGTGAACCTCGGCGACCACCACAAGAAGGTGCTGTGGCGGGCCGCCGTGGTCGCGATGGCGATGCTCGTGGTGGCGATCGTGGTGCGGGTCATCCCGTTCGGGTGATCTGACCGCCGCGCCGGAGTGCGCCGGGCCGGCTCAGGCGGGGTCGAGCTCGCGCGTCAGGGCTGCGACGAAGTCGTCGACGTCCTGCTCCGAGGTGTCGTACGCGCACATCCACCGCACCTCGTTGCGGCTGGCGTCCCAGTCGTAGAACCGGAAGTGCTCCCGCAGCCGGTCGGCCACGCCGGCGGGCAGGGTCGCGAAGACCCCGTTCGACTGGGTCTGCTGGCTGAAGCCGACACCTCGGATGCTGCCGTCGGCGATGCCGGCCTCGAGTGCACCGCGCAGGCGGGCGGCCATCGCGTTGGCGTGCCCGGCGGAGCGCAGGTACAGGTCATCGCTGAGCAGGGCGATGAGCTGGGCGGAGACGAACCGCATCTTCGACGAGAGCTGCATGTTGATCTTGCGCAGGTAGTGCAATCCCTCGGACGCGGAGGGGTTCAGCACGATGATCGCCTCGCCGTGGAGCATGCCGTTCTTCGTCCCGCCGAAGCTCAGCACGTCGACGCCGGCGTCGGTGGTGAAGTCGCGCAGGGGCACCCCGAGCGATGCCGCGGCGTTCGAGATGCGGGCGCCGTCCATGTGCAGCGTCATGCCGAGCGAGTGCACGTGGTCGGCGATCGCCCGGATCTCGTCCACCGTGTAGGCGGTGCCGAGCTCGGTGGTCTGGGTGATCGACACGACGAGCGGCTGCGCACGGTGCTCGTTGCCCCAGCCCCAGGCCTGTCGGTCGATGCGCTCGGGGGTGAGCTTGCCGTCCGGTGCATCGACCGTCAGCAGCTTGATGCCCCCGATGCGCTCGGGTGCTCCGGCCTCGTCGGTGTGGATGTGCGCGGTCGAGGTGCACACCACCGCACCCCAACGCGGCAGCATCGACTGCAGGCCGACGACGTTCGCGCCGGTCCCGTTGAACACCGGGAACGCTTCGGCCTGCGACCCGAAGTGCTGCCGGACCACCTCGTGGAGACGCGCCGTGTAGACGTCCTCGCCGTACGCGGTCTGGTGGCCGTCGTTGGCCTCGGCGATGGCCGCGAGGATCTCGGGGTGCACGCCGGCGTAGTTGTCCGAGGCGAAGCCCCGCAGGTCCAGGTCGTGGAGTCGGAGGGTCACTCGTTCATCCTAGGTTCGGGGGATCAGGTGCCCTGAGCGACGGTCGCACCCGCGTCGCGGGCCGCGTGATCGGTACGGTGGTCGCCATGGCCCGATTCACGCCCCCAGCCGCTGACGCGATGCGCGCACGACTCCTGCTCGCCGCGCGGGACGAGTTCGCCGCGGTCGGACTGGCCGCCGGCAGGGTCGAACGGATCGGTGCCGCCGCGTCGAGCAACAAGGCGCAGGTCTTCCACTACTTCGGCAGCAAGGAGGGCCTGTTCGACGCCCTCGTCGCGGAGACCATGACCGAGACGTTCGCCGACGCCCCGCTCGACACCGCCGACCTGGCCGCCTGGGCCGGCGGGGTGCACGACTCGTACGTCCGTCGCCCCTGGGCCCAGCGGCTCGCGACGTGGCACCGGCTCGAGCGTGCCGACGTCCCGCTCGAGTCCGTCGCGACGAGCTACGCCGACGCGGTGGCCGAGGTCGAGCACGCCCAGCGCGCCGGGGTCCTGCCGCGGGCGTTCCGT
This sequence comes from Curtobacterium sp. Arg-1, assembly GCF_025643395.1. Classification (NCBI taxonomy): domain Bacteria; kingdom Bacillati; phylum Actinomycetota; class Actinomycetes; order Micrococcales; family Microbacteriaceae; genus Curtobacterium; species Curtobacterium sp. Arg-1. The sequence continues at coordinate 3,125,018 of NZ_CP095731.1, read as the reverse complement.
CCGGCGGTGCTCCTCGGGCTCGTCCTGCACACCGCGGCGTTCTGGAGCGCGACCGCTCCGGAGTACGAGCCGCTGGTGCAGGCCGTGACGCCGCCGCGGCGTCGCCAGGTCGTGGTGGACGCGGTCACGGCGCTGCTCGGCGGGAAGTCCTGACCGAGGGCTCGACCGGCACCAGCGCGACCGCGATCGGACCGGGCGGGCGGGGCGGAGCCGCGCCGGGCCTCCTGGCCGTCCCTCAGTCGGCTGCGCCGGCGGCGACCCGCAGCGTCCGCTCCGCATCGTCGAGGTAGACCGCGAGCAGTGCCGAGGCGGCGTCCTGGTCGCCACCGCGCAACGCGGACACGATCGCGTCGTTGCGTTCGACGAAGTCGGCGTGGAACGACGCCGGGTCGGCGGTGGTCAGGAACGCGAGTCGCATCTCGGCGAGCAGGCCGTCCATCAGGGCGTGGATCCGCTCGCTCGGCACCGCGCGCACGAGTTCGGTGTGGAACCGGATGTCGGCGGTGCCGACGGCGCCCCAGTCGCCCGCGGCTGCTGCGGCCCGGGCGTCCGCGACCGCTGCGGCGGCCGCGGCGAGGGCTGGCGAGTCGGGGGAGCAGGCACGCACAGCGGCTTCCTCGAGAACCCGCCGAGCCGCGTAGAGATCGGTGACGTCGGCGGCGGAGAGACGTCGGACGAACACCCCGCGGTTGAACACGTGCTCGACCAGTCGGTCGCGGGCGAGCAGCCGGAATGCCTCGCGCAGGGTGTTCCGCGACACCCCGAGCTGATCGCTCAACCGCTCCTCGGACAGCTGCGCCCCGGGGGAGAAGCCGCCCGACGCGATCATGGTGCGCAACCGCGTGGCCGTGGAGTCAGCGCCGCCGACGGTTCGGGTCATGGCACCGATCCTGGCACGGGCGGCGTTTGTGAAGGGCGTGTTACAGAGCAGAACCGGCTCTTGCGATTGTTGAACAATGCGGTCCAGACTGTCCCGCATGTTCGTCCTCATCGGCGTCGCCGTCGTCATCGTCGGCTTCGCGTTGCGCGTCAACGCGCTCCTCGTCGTCACGGTCGCGGGCATCGTGACCGCGGCCATCGGCGGGATCGGTCCCGTCGGCATCCTCGACGCGTTCGGCAACGGGTTCGCCTCGAGCCGGTCCGTCACGACCTTCGCGCTCGTCCTGCCCGTCATCGGCCTGATCGAGCGCTACGGCCTGCAGGACCAGGCGAAGCGTCTGATCGCGAAGCTCGACAAGCTCACGACGGGTCGTCTGCTCGCCGGCTACCTGGTGATCCGGCAGGTCACCGCGGCGGTCGGCCTGACCAGCATCGGTGGCCCGGCGCAGACCGTCCGCCCGCTGGTCTACCCGATGGCCGAGGGCGCGGCGACGAAGAAGTACGGGCGGATCGACGACCGCATGCGCGAGAAGATCAAGGGCTACTCGGCCTCGTCCGACACCGTCGGGGTGTTCTTCGGCGAGGACGTCTTCGTCGCGGTCGGCTCCATCCTGCTCATCACGACGTTCGTCGACGCGACCTACGGGCTGTCGCTGGAACCGATCGACCTGGCCCTGTGGGCGATTCCGACGGGCATCGCGGCGCTGATCGTCCATGGCGGACGCCTGCTGCTGTTCGACCGCCGACTCGACAAGATGGCGGCGGACGCCCGTGCCGACGCTCCGACTCTGGGGGCCGCAGCGTGATCACCAGCGAATGGCTCTACTGGCTCATCGGCGCGTTCTTCATCGCCGTCGCCGTCCTGATCGTCACCGACACCGCGCACGCGAAGCGCCTGGGCAACGCCGCGTTCTGGGGCATCCTCGGCCTGTCGTTCTTCGCCGGCACGTTCGTCGCCGCTGGCAGCATCCCGCCGTGGACGCTCGGCATCGCCGTCCTCGTGATGGTCGCGCTCGCCGGACTCGGCTTCACCGGCACGACCAGCCGCACCCGGGTCGCGAGCATCCCCGGCGCCGGTACCGGTGCGGAGACCGGCCCCGCCGAACCAACCGGCGTGACGCAGAAGATCACGAGCGCGGGCAGCGGCAGCACGAGTGTGCTCGCCACCACCAGCCCGGACGAGCGTGCCGCGTTCGCGACGAAGTACGGCAACCGGCTCTTCATCCCGGCCTTGGTGGTGCCCGTGGTCGCCGTGCTGGTCGCGACGCTCGGCCCGCTCGTCTCGTTCGGCGGCGAACCGCTGCTGGCCGAGGGGAGCGCGACCCTGACCGGCTTGGGCATCGGCTCGGTCCTCGCCGTGGTCGTGGCCGTGTTCGTCCTGCGCCCGCCGAAGATCGCCACCCCGATCCGCGAGGGCGGTCGGCTCCTGCAGGCGATCGGCTGGGCGGCGCTGCTGCCGCAGATGCTCTCGACCCTCGGCATCGTCTTCACCCAGGCGGGGGTCGGCGACGCGGTCGGCACGATCATCAAGTCGGTCCTTCCCGACGGCTCGCTGCTCGCCGCAGTGGTCATCTACTGCCTGGGCATGGCCCTGTTCACGATCATCATGGGCAACGCGTTCGCCGCGTTCCCGATCATGACGGCCGCGATCGGCTGGCCCGTCCTGGTGCAGGGCTTCGACGGCAACCCGGCCGCGATCTTCGCGATCGGCATGCTCGCCGGCTTCTGCGGCACGCTCGTCACCCCGATGGCCGCGAACTTCAACCTGGTGCCGGCTGCCCTGCTCGAGATGCGGGACAAGTACGGCCCGATCAAGGCGCAGATCCCCACCGCCGCCATCCTGCTCGTCGTCAACATGGGAGTCATGTACCTTGTCGCATTCTGATGCCGCCCCGATCGACCTGACCCGGGCGGCCTGGGCCGACCGCTTCGCGGCCGTCGCCGCGGACAACACGACCCGTGAGTACCCGTACGCCGCGCACCACGCGACGTCCGGGCCGGACGACCGGGCACTGCCCGTCGAGCTCCACCCCGCCTTCGCCACGTCGTACGACTGGCACTCGTCGGTGCACATGCACTGGCTCGCGGCGCGCCTGGTCGCGCACGGTCTGCCCACCGACCTGGAGGCCCGGCTCACCTCGATCCTGCAGGCGCACCTCACGACGGATCACCTGGCGACCGAGGCCGCTTACCTGCGCGAGACACCGCACTACGAGCGCCCCTACGGCTGGGCCTGGCTCGCACGGCTGGCCGCCGAGGTGTCGGCATCCGAGGCGCCCGCCGTCCGGGCACTGGCACCGGGGTTCGCGCCCGTCGTCGACGTCCTCGAAGACCTGGTCGTCCGGTGGATCGACGGCGCCGCGCACCCGGTCCGGCACGGCGTGCACTCGAACTCGGCGTTCGGGCTGCTGCTCGTGCTCGAGGCCGCCCGGTCACTCGACCGTCCGGCCCTGGCGGCAGTGGTCGAGGGGGCAGCACGGGACTGGTTCGGCGCGGACGCCGGGTGGCCGTTCGCCTGGGAAAGGAATGGGCACGACTTCCTGTCCGCCGGTCTCGCCGAAGCCGACCTGATGCGTGCGGTGCTGCCCGCTGCGGAGTTCTCGACGTGGGCCGTTGGCTTCTTCGCCGCGGTGCAGCCGGGCGACGCGATCCTGCGGTCGACGGTGGTGCGCGACGAGAACGACCCCCAGCAGGTGCACCTGTTCGGGCTCGACCTGTCGCGGGCGGGATCGGCCCGGCGCATCGCGGACGCACTCCGTGCCGGCAGCTCGGACGACTCCGGCATCGCGGACCTGCTCGACGACGCGGCCGACCGGCTGCTGACCTCCGGGCTCGCGGCGAGCGTGGGCGAGGAGCACTACTCCACCCACTGGCTGGCGAGCTTCGCCTGGGACGCCATGGAGGCCCGGGAGTACGCCGCTCGCTGACCGGCTTCGGGGTGGTGATCGTCTGCGGACACACTGAGGATCCGGAGGTACCTTCGGGGCCATGAGCGATCCGAAGGACGACGAGACCCTCGACGACTTCCGCGAGGCGCAGGAGACCGACTACGAACCGGAGCCGACCGTGCTCGACCCCGACGACCTCCCGGTGGTCGACGACGCGGACGACGAAGTGCTCCCCGACGACGAACGGCCGGTGCCGCTCGACACCGACGACGACGTGGTCTGACCGACCGCGGCCGACGCCGACCCATGCGCCGTGGGGCGGCGCCGGTGTCGGCTCAGTGGAGCGGGATGGTCCGCGCGAAGGTGCGGGTGACCGGTGTCGCTTCGAGGAACGGTGCCATCGCCGGAGCACCCTCGGGCGTCGCACGCCAGGCCACGTACGTGTCGTGGTCCGCGGCGGTCGTCCACGACTCGACGACGACCATGCGCGCCGGGTCCTCGTCGTCGACCAGGACCTCGAGCGACTCCAGGCCGTGGAACGACGCGGTCTGTTCGAGCGTCTCGCGGATCGCACCCTGGAGCGCGTCTTCGGGGGCGTCGCTCTGGAACTGGACCTCGAGCAGGACGGTGATCGACATGGGGAACCTTTCGTCAGCGGTGTCCAAGCCAACTCCGGACCCCCTGCGCTTGTTCCGGGTCGGTCAGTCGAGGATGCGGAACCGGAGCGGATCACCAGGCCGGAGCTGCGCGGCACGGTCGACCGACCGGGGCGTCAGGACCGCGACGACCGGGTAGCCGCCGGTGACCGGGTGGTCGGCGAGGAACAGCACGGGGAACCCCTCGGGCGGCACCTGCAGCGATCCCGTCTCGACACCCTCGCTCGGCAGCTCGCGTGTCACGGAGCGGGCGAGCGGCGTCGCAGCCGTGGTGCGTACCCCCACGCGGTCGCTGTCCGCACTGACGGTGAAGTCCTGACCGGTCAGGGTCGATCGCCACTCCGGGGTGAACCAGTCGTCGCGCGGCCCGGGCACCACGTCGAGCACGACCGGCTCGTCCGGCCACCGCGGTTCGGGCTGCGGCACCGCGTCGACGACCGGCCACGAGACCCGGGCTCCGCCGACCGGCAGGAGGTCGCCGGCCGACAGCGGCGGCGGACCGAGGCACGCCAGGGAGTCCCACGAGCGGCTGCCGAGCACCGGTTCCACCGCGAAGCCCCCGAGGACCGCGATGTAGGCGCGCAGGCCCACGGTCGCGGTGCCGATGCGGAGCGTGTCGCCCGGGGCCAGCAGCAGCACCTCGTGCGAGGCCGCCCCGCGGACCGATCCGTCCGCCCGCTCGACCTCGACCGGGCAGGCCGCGCCGGTGGCGGCCGCCACCACGTACGCGTCGGTGCGGAGCGTGACGGAGCCGAGCACGGCCTCCAGGACGGCCGCGTCGGCACGGTTGCCGACCAGTCGGTTGGCGAGTGCTGCGGACCCGCGGTCGGCCGCGCCGGCCGCCCCGAGGCCCATGTCGCTGAAGCCCGGGCGACCGAGGTCCTGCGTGGTCACGCCGTAGCCGACCTGCACGACGGTGAGCGCGCTCATGCCGCACCCGCCACGACGAAGCGGACGAGGGTGCCGGCTGGCGCGAGCGCCGGGGGCGTGCGCTCGAGCGACCACATCGGCACGTCGGTGCGGCCGATGAGCTGCCAGCCGCCGGGCGATGTCCGCGGGTAGACGGCGCTGAACTCTCCGGCCACCGCGACGGCACCGCTCGGGACGGCCGTGCGGGCGGTGCTGCGGCGGGGCAGGTCGAGCGGTCGATCGCTGCCGGTCAGGTAGCTGAAGCCCGGGGCGAAGCCGCAGAAGGCGCTCGTCCAGAGCTGCCCGGTGTGCCACGCCACGAGTTCGTCGCGCCGCATGCCGGTCAGTTCGGTGACGGTGTCGAGGTCATCGCCGTCGTAGGTGACGGGGATGACGAGCGGTTCGGTGTCGTGCGCTTCGCGCGTGGCGCTGACCGGGATGACGTGCGCCAGCTCCGAGCGGAGCCGACCGGCGTCGGTCGTCGCGGGGTCGAACCGGAACAGCAGCGTCCGGGCGCCGGAGACGATTTCGGTCAGGCCGGGCAGGGAGGCCTCGTCGAGCCCGGCGCGGAAGGCGACGACCTCGGCGAGCGACTCGAACGTGGCGAGGAGTGCGGTGCCGCCAGCGGAGCGGACGTCGGGACCCGTCACGGCGCGAGCGGTGCGGGCAACACGAACGGCGCGATCGTCACGCCGTGCTCGGTCAGGAGTGCTCGGATCGCACGGGCCATCGCGACGGCGTCGGGGGAGTCGCCGTGCACGCACACCGAGTCGGCACGCACCGCGATCTCGGACCCGTCGACGGCGATCGCGACGCCGTCGGTGACCATGCGGAGCACCCTCGCCGCGACCTCGTCCGGGTCGTGCAGCACCGACCCCGGCTGCTTCCGGGACACCAGCGAGCCGTCGGGTTCGTAGGCACGGTCGGCGAAGGACTCGCTCACGGCGCGGAGCCCGTGTCGTTCGGCCGCCAGCAGCAGTTCCGACCCGGGCAACGCCAGCACGGCGAGCGACGGGTCGACGTCGGCGACGGCGCGGACGACCGCCTCGGCCTGCACCGGGTCGGCGCAGGCGGTGTTGTACAGGGCGCCGTGCGGCTTGACGTAGGTGACGGCCGCGCCGGCGACGTGCGCGGTGGCCGCCATCGCCCCGAGCTGGTGGACGACGTCGGCGTACAGCTCGTCCGGTGTGACGTGCACGGGGCGGCGGCCGAAGCCGATCAGGTCGCGGTAGGCCACGTGGGCGCCGATCGCCACACCGCGTTCCGCGGCGGCGCGGGCGGTGGTGAGCATGATCGTCGGGTCGCCGGCGTGGAACCCGCACGCGACGTTGGCGCTCGAGACGACGTCGAGCATCGCGGTGTCGTCGCCCATGGCCCAGGCGCCGAAGCCCTCGCCGAGGTCGCTGTTCAGGTCGATCGTCGTCACGGGTGCTCCCTGTCGTCGCGGGTTGTTGAACAATCTACCGAGCGCCCCGGCCCGTGTCATCCGCTTCCCCCGCTCGGACGGTGGATTCCGAGGCGGGGCACGTACTGTCCGAGTCCTCAGTACCCCGGTGGCGGTGCCGCCGGGTCGATCCCTGCACTGGAGCAGCTCATGACCGACAGCAGCAACACGCACGACGCCCCGAAGAACGACCCCGAGGGCACCGAGAAGCCGGGCGGCCTCGGCGACGACAACACCATCCCGAACAACCCCGACGGCCTGGCCGCGGGCCACTCGGGCGACGACTCGCACTTCAACCCGGAAGAGGACGGCGAGCAGTAGCGGCTCCTTTCCGGCCTGCGGGTCGATGCAGAACGACACCGTCGTTGTCCTCCGACAACGGCGGTGTCGTTCTTCGTCGGCACGCATCCGCACCGACGAAACAATCAGAGCAAAACCTTCCGGCCTGCGGTTTCCGGTGCTACAGTCCCGATCACCTAGCAGCGCTAGGTATTCGAGGGCCCCGAAGCCCCCTATGACTCGAGGAGGAGTCATGTCGACACCGTCGTCGAAGGAAGAACCCACCCGCGGCATCGCCGGGACCGCGTCCCCCGCGGTCACCGCAGCCGCCGGAGCCACCGCCACGGACGCTGCTGCGTCCCGAGCGTTCTCGGTCGAGGGCATCACACAGTCCGTCAGCACCGTCCGGGTGGGTCGCGGGTACCTCTGGGGCCTGAGCTTCGCCCAGTTCGGCCTGTTCGTCGCCCTGCTCACCCCCGTCTTCGTGAGCATGTCGATCAAGGCCACGGAGCTGAACCCGACGAGCCCCGAGACCGTCGTCGGCTCGGTCCTGCCGTTCGGAGCGCTCGGTGCCCTGTTCGCCAACCCGCTGTTCGGTGCGCTCTCCGACCGCACCCGAACGCGGTGGGGTCGTCGTCGCCCGTGGATGGTCGGCGGCGTCGTGGTCTTCGTCGGATCCCTCGCCTGGCTCGCGTTCTCGCCCGACGTGCTGCAGCTCACCCTGGCCTGGGTGCTCGCGCAGGTCTCCGCCAACGCGGTGCTCTCGACCCTGACGGCGAGCTTCGCCGACAACGTGCCGGAGTTCCAGCGCGGCAAGGCCTCGAGCGTCATCGCGCTGGCGCAGAACATCGCGATCCTCGCCGGGCTCTACCTGGCCGTGTACCTGGTCGGCAACCTGCCGGTCCTGTTCATCGCACCGGGTGTCCTGGCGATCGTCGCGGTCCTCGTCTACTCGTTCGTCGCCCGTGACGACCTGCCGACGACTCCGGTCAAGCCCTTCAGCTGGGTCAACCTGATCAGCTCGTTCTGGACGAACCCGATCAAGCACCGCGACTTCGGGCTCGCCTGGTGGGGCCGCTTCCTCATCACCTTCGGCACGTTCATGTTCACGACGTACCGACTCCTGTACATGCAGGACCGCATCGGGCTCCCGCAGGGCGAGGCAGTCGGGGTCGTCGCGTTCGGCGTGCTCCTGTACACGATCGCCCTGCTCGTCAGCGCAGCGGTCTCCGGCTGGGTGTCCGACCGGATCCAACGTCGCAAGGTCTTCGTCTGGGGCTCGACGGCCATGACCGCCGTCGGTCTGGTGATCCTGGCCCACGTCGACACGGTCGGCGGGTTCTACTTCGCCGAGATCGTCCTGGGCTTCGCCTTCGGCATCTACGCCGCCATCGACACGGCCCTGGTCGTCGACGTGCTGCCCGACCCGGAGCGCCCCGGCAAGGACCTCGGCGTCATCAACATCGCGAACGCGTTGCCGCAGTCACTCGCCCCCGCCGTCGGCCTGTTCCTGCTCGGCATCGGTGGCGGCCAGAACTACACGCTCATGCTCTGGGGTGCCGGCGTCGCCGTCATCCTGGGTGCCCTGGTGATCCTGCCCATCAAGTCGGTCCGCTGACCGACGCGACCGCCTGGAGGCGCGACCTGCGTCCGTGACGCACGCCGCGCCTCCAGGCGGTCACCTGCACCGCCGGTGACCGTTTCAGCGGGCGCCGTGCTGGCGCAGTGCGACGACGACCTCGTCGAGGAAGTCGTCGACCTGCCCCTGGTCGTACCCCTCGCGGAACTTCGTCGGCTGGAACCGCACATCCATGACCTGTTCCGGCGTGAGCGGGTCGACGGGCCGCCGCTGCTCGTACCCGGTCAGGGTGGCCTGGATCCGGTCGAGGAACGCATCGACCTGGCGCTGGTCGTACCCGTCGCGGAACTTGGTCGGCCGGAACCGCTTCTCGGACACCTCTCGTGCGAGCATGTGCTCCCCCTTCTGTCTGTCCGGCAATGCTCCCACGGGCCGGTTGCCGAGGGTCAGCGCTGCGGCGTCCGCTTGCCGAACAGTGCGTCGAGGAACCGCGAGAACCGGGACTCCGGCTCGTGGATCGTCTCGATCGAGCGGGTCGGCGACCGGAACGCCAGGTCGTGCAGCATGTTCCGCTTCGAGCCGTCCCAGTTCGCGAACAGGTAGGTCCCGCCGATGAACGACATGCTCCGGACCGGCGCGCGCTTCCACGAGTCGGCAGCCACGTAGTACCCCGCGTGGCCGGCGCGGATGTGCTGGATCACGGTGTCCACGTCGATGACACCGGTCGGTGTCACGACGGCGGTGATGCCCGTGCGGTCGCGGGCGACGTACTCGATGAGGTGTTCGGTCACGATGGAACTCTTCGTCACGGTGGTGAGGCGCCACGGGGGAAGCGTGGCGAAGGGGATTCGGAACCGCCGTTGCTTCCGTTCCCAGAGTACGTCCGCCTCGGGCGCGGCGTTCCCCGATGTCCGCCGTTCGTCCGTGGAAGAGCGCTCAGCGGATGGGCGTGTGGTGGTCGGGCGTCCGGTGGTCGGGTGTCCGATCCGCCCACGCGGCGATGCGGTCGATCGCGTCGTCGAAGTCCCGCGTGCCGGGTCGGTTGAGGAACGCGTGACGGCTGTCCGGCAGGACGTGACGTTCGACGGGGACGCCCGCGCGCTCGAGCTCGCCCGCGAAGCGTTCCCCCGACCCGCGCATCACGTCCCGCTCGGCGTCGACCATCAGGGTGCGAGGGAACCGGGTGAGGTCGTCGGACGCCGGGTAGACCGCAGCGGGGTGGCCGCCCGCGTACGCCCGGTTGCTCAGGTCCAACAGCACCGGGGCGTGCGTGAACCACCGGTGTCCGCGGACGAGTCGCCGCACCGCCCGGTCGCGGGGGAGTCGGGCGTGGAAGAACCCGTAGGTCAGCACGAGGCCGACCAGTGCCGGGGCGGTCGCGACCGCGGAGGCCGCCAAGCACGCACCGGCGCTCGCTCCGCCGAGCAGCAGGCCCGAGGGTGCCTCGTCGCGCAGGTGGTGGAGGACGGCGACGATCTCGTCCCGCGCGTGGGGTGCCCGCCGTCGCCCACGTGGTCCACCCCGGCCGAGCCAGGGCAGCCCGGGCAGCGGTCCGAGGCGGTAGCCGACGGTCACGGCCGGCAGGCCGCGCGCAGCGAGTGCCCGTGCGACGGCGTCGGACTCGGGCAGTTCGAGGTCGCCTCGGAAGAACCCGCCACCGTGGACCCAGACCAGGGTCCGGGCTCCCGTGCTGGCGCTCGGATCGGCCGGTCGGTACCGACGGACGGGGACCGGCCCGTGTGGTCCGTCGATCTGGTCGTCCCGGACCTCGACCCGGACGGTCCCCTGGTGCATCCCCCGCATGGGAGCAGTGTGGCAGCACGCCGGCGGACGACACAGTCGCACCGCTGCAGCGTCCGGAGGGACACATCCCGGTAACGATGCGGGCGACCGTTCGGCGGCGCAGGCAGCGTGGAGGGATGCGCCTGACGAGAACCGCCCTGATCCTGACCACTGCGACCCTGGCCGCACTGCTGACGGGGTGCTCCGGCGCGGACGGGGCGGACGGCAGCGCGGCGACCCCGACCGTGACCGAGACCGTCACCGCCCCGCCCTCCGACGCCGCGAGCACGCCGACGCCGACCCCGACCCCGACCTGCGGGCCGACGAGCGGCGCCGAGGCTGCTGCCGCGGGCATCGCGGCCCTGCCGCTGCCCGCCGGACTCGAGGACGCGAAGTGGGACGCCGCGAACGCCGACTACTCCGGCTACGACGCCTGCGCGCCGCTGTCCTGGTCCGTGGTCGAACCCGAGTTCGCCACAGCCGGCTCCCCGTACGCGATCCTGCTGTTCCACGAAGGCCGGTACCTCGGCACCGCCACTGCCGAGCAGTACGCCTTCGAGCCGACCATCGAACGACGGAGCGAGTCGGCCGTGACGGTGACCTACAAGTTCGCGAAGGCGGGCGAACCGAACGCAGCACCCTCCGGCCGGACCACGGCCACCTTCACCTGGAACGACGAGACCGGCCGCGTCGACATGACGGGTGACACCCCGCCCGCTCAGTGACGATCGGGCGCTGCCCGTCGCGGTGACGCCCGTTCCGCGAGCGCGGCATCTGCCGGCACGACATGCTGTCCTCATGCAGTCCGTCCGTGCAGCCGCCCCCGGTGTCGCCCTCGCCGTCGCGATCGGCATCGTCGCCACCCTGGTCGGCCGGGTCGTCCCGGTGGTCGGCGGCCCCGTCCCCGCCGTCCTGATCGGTGCCGTGGTGGGGTGGCTCGTCCGGCGTCGCACCGGTGGCACACTCGCGGTGCTCGCCCCCGGGGTGAAGTTCTCGTCCAGCCGGGTGCTGCAGTTCGCGGTGGTCCTGCTCGGCGCGCAGCTGTCCATCGGCGAGGTGCTGCGCATCGGCGGTGAGACCCTGCCGGTGATGCTCGCGACGCTCGTCGTCTGCCTGGTGGCCGCGTGGGGGATCGGTCGACTGCTCCGGGTGTCGGGCGCGCTCCGCACCCTGATCGGTGTCGGGACCGGCATCTGCGGCGCCTCGGCGATCGCCGCCGTCACGCCGATCATCGGCGCGGTGAGCGCCGACGTTGCCTACGCGATGTCCACGATCTTCCTCTGCAACATCGCCGCCGTCTTCGCCTTCCCGCTGCTCGGGCACGCCCTCGGCCTCAGCCAGCACGCCTTCGGCGTCTTCGCGGGCACCGCCGTGAACGACACGTCGTCCGTCGTCGCCACCGCGACCGTCTACGGTCGCCAGGCGACCGACACCGCGGTCGTCGTGAAGCTGGTGCGCACCCTGATGATCATCCCGATCGTCATCGGGCTGGCCGGGCTGGAGGCCCGCCGCGCCTCCCGCGAGCAACTCGCCCCCGCCTCGGGGTCGGGCCGCGGATTCCGCGTGTTCCGCTTGGTGCCGTGGTTCCTGATCGGGTTCCTCGTGGTGGTGCTGCTCCGGACGGTCGGGGTCCTGCCCGCGTCCGTGGCACCGGGGTTCGCGACCGCCGCCTCGTTCCTCATCACGGTGGCGCTCGCCGCGATCGGCTGCTCGACGGACTTCGCGGCGCTGCGACGTGCCGGGTTCCGTCCGATGCTGCTCGGCATCGCGCTCTGGGTCCTGGTGGCGGGGACGAGCCTCGGCGTGCAGGCGGCGTTCGGGCTGCTGTAGGGGCTTGCCCGAGCCGGACCCATCGTTTATCGTTGCATCGAAATTCGATGGTATCGATGATCGACAGGGGAAGCAGCCATGACCACACCCGTCTACGAACCGCCCCGCGGGCGGAACTCCTACTTGGCCTACGTCGTTTCGTGCGCCATCGGCATCGTGTTCGTCGTCTGGCGGTACGTCGAACAGCTCGTCCAGTCGATCACCTCGGGCACGGTGGCGGTGCCGATCCGGATGCGTGAGACGAGGGCCGTCCCGCAGCCCCCGGGTGGCGCGACGGTGACGTCCGACCAGCTCGTGCTCCGGGCGCCGGTCGCCGACCTGCCGGGTGGTGCGATCGGGTGCATCCGCGTCGGCGACGCCCTCGAGGTCCTGCTCGTTAGCGTCCTGATCGCCCTGGTGGCGGCGGTGGCCTGGAAGATCTCGCGCGGCGGGCTCTTCGACCGCTCGACCACCCGGATCCTCGACTGGCTCGCCGGCGCGGTGCTGGCCGCCGGGTTCCTGCCGTCGTTCGTCCGCCGGATGGGGTGGAACTGGGTCGTGTCCGGGCTCGGCTGGGACGGGTACCTGCCCACGCCGGTGGTCGATCACCAGTTCCTGCCCGTGTACCTCGGCCTGCTCGTCGTCGTCTGCTTCCGGTTCGCGCTCACCGCCTCGCAGCGGATGGTGCGGGACCAGGCCGGGCTGGTCTGATGTCCCCGGAACAGGAGGACGGCCACGCGGTCGTCTGTCACCTCGACGATCTGCTGGCCGCGCGGGGGATGACCCTGACCGAGCTCGCCGACCGCGTCGGTGTGACCGTCGTCAACCTCTCGGTGCTCAAGAACAACCGGGCCCGCGCGATCCGGTTCTCCACCCTCACCCGACTGTGCGAGGTGCTCGGCTGCCAGCCGGGCGACGTCTTCTCGGTGCGCACGGACTGACGATCCCCGCCCGTGCCTCACGTGATCCGGGAGTCGATCACCGCCCGGTCGCCGCGGTACCGCGAGAACCCGTACTCGACGGGTTTCCCGTCGGCCAGGCACATCAACCGTTCGATGTGGAAGATCGCCTGGCCGGGATCGATGTCGAGCAGGTCGGCCGTCCACTGGTCGGCGTTCACGGTGCTCAGGAGCAACCGTCGTGCCTCCGGCCGCGCGCCGGCCTTCCTGACGAGCACGTCCGGCACGTACTCGGTGAGCGGTTCGGCGACCAGGTCGGGGAAGCGCTCGTGTGGGACCCAGCTCGTCCGGACCCGGCTCGGTTCGCCGTCGAACGAGATGAGGCTCTCGACGAAGAAGGCGCTGCTGCCGGTCATCTCCAGGTTGCGCCGGACGGTCTCCGGCGCGGTCACCTGCTGCACGCACAGGTGCACGATGCTGAGCCGGGGCGACTCGAACACGCTGCCCCCTGCCGTCTCGCCGTAGATCGTGACCTCGTCGGACGTGCGGGCCAGGCTCACCGAGGCGACGGGCCGCACACCGAACGTGCCCGATCGCGGCGCACGGGTGAGCAGCCGTTGTTCCTTGAGCAACGCGAGGGCAGCCCGCAGGACGTTCCGCGTCGTGCCGTACAGGTCGAGCAGCTCCCACTCGTACGGCAGCGGACCGGTGAACCGCCCCGCGACGATGTCGGCGCGGATCAGGTCGGACACCTGGCGGGCCGCGTCGGAGCGTCGGTTGAACCCGATCCAGTGACCCGGTGCCGACGGAGTCGTCCCGACCCCCATGTCGGTCCAGGCAGCGGACGGGGCGAACCCCTCCGGCACGGTCCCGGTCACGAGGCCACCCCCACCGTCGACAGGTCGCCGGTCCAACCGGCCCACCGCAGGAACTCCCGGGCCAGCCGCACCGGGTAGTCGGGCGCCCGGATGTCGAGCGAGACGAACACGCGTCGGTAGAACGTCGGCCCGCCGAGCAGGTCCACGGCGATGCCGAGGTCGACGTCCGGTCGCAGATCGCCCGCGTCCATCGCCCGCTGCAGCATCGCGTTCACCCGGAGCCGCCGGTCCAGGTGCCACTCGGCCACGGCCTCGGCGACCCGCGGCTCGTGCGACGCGGTCTCCACGATGAGCGGGAGCGCCCGACCGACCGGCGTCGCGACGAGGGCGTGCACCCATCCCCGGGTGAGGCCCAGGACACCCGCGGCGATGGGGACATCCTGCACCGTCGGGATGTGCTCCTCCATCAGACGGATCACGGTCTCGGTGAGCAGGACCTCCTTGCTCGACCACCGCCGGTAGATCGTCGCCGCACCCACGCCGGCCGCGTCGGCGACGGCCCGGATCGTGAACGCCCGGGGGTCGCCCTCGGCCAGGATCTCGACACAGGCGGTGTACACGGACTCGCCGACGGCGGCGCTGCGCGGCCGGCCCCGGACCGGCGCCTCGATGCGCGTCGTGGTGCTCATGCCGCGTCCCAGTGCTCGAGCACCTGTTCCATCGGCCAGACCTCGCCGATCTTGGCGGCGATGTCGAACAGGTTCGCCTCGTGCACGCTCGGCAACCGGTCGCCGACGGCTTCGCGCACGACGATCGGGACGAAGCCGTGCTGCATGGCGTCCGTGGCGGTCGCGCGGATGCACCCGCTCGTCGACAGCCCCGCGATGAAGAGCGTGTCGACGCCGCGGGCGACGAGGTCGGCGGCCAGGGACGTGCCGAAGAACGCGCTCGGGTACTGCTTGGGCACCACGGTGTCGCCGTCGAGGGGTTCGAGCCCGTCGACGAACGCCCCCGTGGACGCACCCGGCAGGTACGCGGCGAGTGCCGGCACCTTGCGGAAGAACACGCCGGCGTTGGACCCGTCGGCCGAGAGCGCCATCGTGGTGATCGCCACGTGCACCCCGGCTGCCCGAGCGGCGGTCGTGAGCTCCCGCATCCGTTCGACGGGTTCCTCGACCCCCGCGTAGAGCCCGCACTCGGGGTCCACGTACGCGCGGACCGGGTCGACGACGACGAGCGCAGCGCGTCGTCCTGGCTGCAGCGTGCCGGTGAAGCCGGCTGCCGCGTAGTCCTGGTGGTCGTCGGTCATGGTGTCCTGCTTCCGTCGTGGGTGGTCGTTGCCAGGGTGAGGACGGTCACGTGGACGCCCCCGGCTCGGGGAGGGGACCCGACCTGTCGGGTCGGAGTGGCGCCTCCCGGTCGGGAGGCCCGAACGGACCGAACGCGACGATGAGCGCCCCCAGGGCCGCGCAGCCGGCGAACGTCAGCGCCGCGGCGCGGACGCCGTCGACGAACACCTGGACGTCGCCGGACGGCAGGCTGAGCAGGCTGCCGTCGTAGGCCGCGGCCGCCTGCGCCGCGGACAGGCCGCCCGTCGCGATCGCGAGGCCGAGTGCCGTCGAGAACAGGAAGCCGGCGTTCTGCAGGGCCGACCGGATGGCGTTCGCGATGCCGCGGCGGTGCTCCGGGACGCGGGTCATCAGTGCCGACGTGCTCGGCGTCATGAACACGCCCGTGCCGACCCCGACGGCGCCGAGGCCGGTGGCGGTGACGGCGTAGGCGTCGCCGTCGGCGAGGGACACCGCGAGCACCGCGGCGCCGAGCGCGATCAGGAGCATGCCGATGGTCGACAGCGTCCGCGCGGCGACCCGACGGGCGAGGAAGCCCGCGCTCACCGCTGCGACCGTCGTGCCGATGGGCGTGGGCAGCACCCAGAGCGCGGCGTCGACAGCGTCCTTGCCGTCGACGGCCTGGAACGACAGCGACGCCAGCAGGACCAGTGCGTAGCTGGACAGGGCGCACAGCCCGGCGGCGGAGAACAGGGTGATGGTGGTGCGGTCGCGGAAGATCGCCGGGTCGACGAGGGGGTGCGCGACCCTGCGCTGCGTCCACACGAACACTCCGCCGAGCACGACCGCGCCGGCGGTCATCCCGACGACGGGCACGGCCGACCAACCGATCGAGCCGCCGGTCGAGACCGCACCGACGAGCAGCCCGACGGCCGCGACGGACAGGACTGACCCCGGCACGTCGAGGCGCTCGCCGGAAGGGGGACGCGTGCTGTGCGGGATCAGCCGGAGCGACCAGATGAGTCCGGCCAGTGAGATCGGCACGCCGGCGAGGAAGATCCACCGCCACCCGAACGACTCGGCGACCAGCCCGCCCACGACGGGCCCGATGACCTGGCCCACCGCGGCGACGGTGGCGTTCAGGCCGAGGCCGAGCGACAGGATCGACTCCGGGAAGACATCGGTGAGCAGCGCGGTCGTGTTGGTGACGATCGCTGCCGCCCCCACGCCCTGCACGAGTCGGGCACCGAGCAGCACCGCGGCGTCCGGGGCGAAGCCGCAGGCGAGGGAGGCGAGCAGGAAGACGAGGATGCCGGCGATGTACAGACGGCGCCGACCGACGAGGTCGGCGATGCGCCCGAAGACCAGGATGAGGGGGGTCGTGGTGAGCATGTAGCTGAGGAGCACCCAGCTGGACTGCACGGCGCTGGCGTCGAGGTCACGGCTGACGTCGGGGAGCGCGATGAGGAGCGCGCTCGAGGAGATGAAGACGAGGACGACGCTCAGGCTCGACGCGCAGAGCACCTGCCAGGCGCGTCGCCGGGCGGCGCCCTCGTCGATGGTGCGGCTACCGATCGGTCGGCCCTCGCACGGCGGACGACGGCGGCACCAGGCGGTGGTGCGTCGTGACCCGCTGGAAGGCGGAGGCCGCGGACAGCACGAGGCGGTCGTCCCACGGCCGCGCGACGAGCTGCACGCCGACGGGCAGGCCGTCCGGCGCGGTGCCCGCCGGCATCATCAGCGCGGGGAACCCGACGTAGTCGAACAGCCGGGTGTTCCGGGGGATGACGTCGTGCAGGTTGAACCGCTCGCCGTCGACCGACATCGTCAGGTCGTCGAGTCGCGGGGCGGTGGCGCCGATCCCGGGGGTGAGCACCACGTCCACGCCGGCCTCGTCCATCCGCGCGACCATCGCGGCCTGCACGAGCGGGCGACGGCGGAGTGCCCGGAGGTAGTCCGCCGCGGTCGGCAGGAACGAGACGTCGAACCGCGCGCGGGTGCCGGCGTCGAACAGGTCGGCCGTGTCGGCGTTGGCCTCCTGGTTCGCGGCGAGCTCCCCGTAGAACACCGTCCAGCACTCGGAGTCGATCGACTCCAGGTCGTCGAACTCGATCGGCACGAGTGTCGCGCCGAGCTCGCGGAAGCGCTCGACCGCCGCGGCGTGTGCGTCGAGCACCGCGCGGTCGACGCGTTCGGTGAACCAGTCGAGCGGGACCCCGATCCGGAGCCCCTCGACCCGTTCGGGCGCGGCCTCGATGAGCGGCACGGTGGCAAACGTCGTCGGGTCCTCGCCGTCGGAGCCGGCGATGACCGCCAGGACGAGGGCGAGGTCCTCGGCCGAGCGTGCCATCGGGCCGACGTGGTCGAGCGTCCACGACAGGCTCGCGACCCCGGTGCGCGGCACGAGGCCGTACGTCGGCTTGATCCCCGTGGTCCCGCAGAGGGCGGACGGGACGCGGATCGATCCGCCGGTGTCGGACCCGAGCGCGAGCGGGACGATCCGGGCGGCCAGCGCCGAACCCGACCCGGTCGAGGAGCCACCGGTCCAGCGCTCGGGGTCCCACGGGTTCCGCACGGCGCCGTACCGGGCGTTGTGCGGCCCGCCGCAGGCGAACTCGGTGGTGGCCGCCGTGAACACCGGGATCGCGCCGGCGGAGCGGAGCCGAGCCACGACGGTGGCGTCCTTCGGGGCCACACGGTCACCGGTCTGGAGCGAGCCGCTCGTGACGATCGTCCCCGCGACGTCGATGATGTCCTTCACCGCGAACGGGATCCCCTCGAGCGGTCGGGCGTCGTCGTCCGCCCAGCGGCGGGTGGACTCGGCGGCGGCTTCCTCGGCCCCCTGCACCAGGCGCAGGACGGCATCGGACCAGACGTCGTCGCTCGTCCAGTGCGGGGCGAGTGCGGCGAGGACCTCGGAAGGGGTCGTGGTGCCGGACCGGTACGCGGCGAGGAGTTCGACGACCGAGGCGCCAGCGGGGTCGGTGGCAGCCCGGCACACCGCCAGGTCGTCGTCCGGACCGGCAGCGGTCGGCGCCGGGGCCCCGTCGATCGCCGCGCCGAGGAGCCGGCCGAACAGCTGCGCGCTGTGAGCCGGTTCCGCGGGCAGCGCCGACGGAGCCGCGGGCAACGGGTTCGCGCGACTCGCGGCCAGCGCGCGGTCGAGCTGCGGTGCGATGGTGCCGCGGACCAGGGCGGCGACGTCCGTCACGCGGGGACCGCCGCCGCTGCGTGGGCGTCGGCGAGGTACCGGAACACCCCGGGCTGCCGGTCATGTCCGAGCGGGAAGTCCCGGCGGGCTGCCGCGACCTCGCCGACGTCGATGGTGGCCTGGATGATCGGTCCCGCCTGGTGGGCGGGGGCCGAGACGACCAGGTCACCCCGTGGTGAGACGACCGAGGACCGACCGAAGTAGCTGACGGTCTTGCCGTCGACGGTCTCTTCGCCGCCGCGGTTCGGGGCGAGGACCCACGTCTGCGTCTCGAGCGCACGGACCTGCAGTTCCTGGGTGAACAGGGTCTCGCGGAAGCCCATCGACGACACGAGCACGAGCATCACCTCGGCTCCGGCGGCACGTGACGCGAGCCAGTACTCGGGGAAGCTCCGGTCGTAGCAGATGAGCATGCCGAAGCGGGTGCCGAGCGCGTCGAACACGACCGGTCCGGCACCGGCGGCGAAGTAGTGCTTCTCGTCGACGTCGGAGATCGCGTTCGTCGGGATCGACGTCTTGCGGTACGACGCCACGCGGTCGCCGTGCACGTCGGTGCCGTGCACGAGCGTGCCGTCGGCGTCGATGAGCACCGCGCTGTTGTACTGCGCGTCGCCCGCGTCCTCGTAGAGACCGAAGGCGACGGCGGTGCCCAGACGCTTCGCCGCGCTCGCGAAGCGGGCGGTCGCCGGACCGGGGACCGGCTGTGCCCAGGACTTCCGGCTGTCGTTGACCACGCCGCAGAAGTAGGGCGTGGTGCAGAGCTCGGGGAACACGACCAGGTCGGCACCCTCCGCGGCCTGCTCGAACAGGGCGATGAGTTCGTCGAGTGCGGTGTCGCCGTCAGCGGGGGTCTCGCCGGCCTGGACGACCGCGACCTCGATGACCGGTCGGCTCGCGGCGGCGCTCATGCGGTGACCGCGCTCGGAGCAGCGGACGCGATGCCCTCGCGGGTGCGCATCAGCGGCTGGATGCGGGTGCCGAAGTCGTCCATCCCCTGCAGGAAGTCGTCGAACACCAGCATGATGCCCTTGGTGCCCTCGACGGCGGCGGCTTCGTCGAGCATCGCGGCGACGTGCTCGTAGGAGCCGACGAGCGTGCCCATGTTCATGTTCACGGCCCCCTCGGGCAGCGAGATCCGCTTGGCCGTGTTGCCGTCCTCGCCCTCGGCATCGGTGAGCGCCTGGCCGGTCATCCAGGCGATCGCCTCGACGTCGACCCCGTCGCTGTACCGCTCCCACTTCGCCTGGGCGGCCTCGTCGGTCTCGTCGGCGATCACCATGAAGAGCACGTAGGAGCCGACGTCACGGCCGGTCTTCTCGCGTGCCTCGAGCAGGGCCTGGTTCTGTTCGGCGTAGGCGGTCGGGGTGTTCACACCGACGCCCATCGAGAAGTTGTAGTCCGAGTACTCCGCGGCGAACGCCATGCCCTGGGACGACTGACCGGCCGAGACGATCGGGATGTGCGACGTCGGCCGCGGCAGCATCCGGCAGTCGTCCATCTGGAAGTACTCGCCGTGGAAGTCGCTCCGGCCGGTCTCCCACAGCTCCTTCATCACCTGCATGTACTCGGTCTGGTACGCGTAGCGGCGCTTGAAGTGCACCTCGTCACCCGGCCACAGGCCCATCTGGTCGTACTCCGCCTTCTGCCACCCGGCGACCAGGTTCAGCCCGAAGCGGCCGTGCGAGATCGAGTCGACGGTCGCCGCCATGCGTGCCGCGATCGCCGGCGGGATGGTCAGGACGGCGGTCGTCGCGAACAGGCGGATCCGTTCGGTGCGGGCGGCGAGACCGGCCATCAGGGTGAAGGACTCGAGGTTCTCGTCCCAGAAGCCGCTCGGGCCACCGAAGCCGCGCAGCTTGATCATCGACAGGGCGAAGTCGAAGCCGTACGCCTCGGCCTTCTGCACGATCTCGAGGTTCAGGTCGAACGACGGCTTGTACTGGGGCGACGTGGTGGAGATGAGCCAGCCGTTGCTGCCGATCGGGATGAAGACTCCGATGTCCATGGGGAACTCGCTTTCTGTGGTGGGTGTCGAAGGGGGAGCAGGGTCAGGGACGCTTCGCGGCGGCCTTGGCGGCGGTCGCGACGGAGTGCCGCCGGATGGTCTGCGAGACGGCGACGGCGACGATGAGGGCGCCGCCGTAGAAGAGCTGCTGCACGAAGTTGTCGGCGCCGAGCATCTGCAGACCGACCACGCCGGAGAACAGGAAGTACACGGCGATGAACGTGCCGATCGCGTTGAAGCGCCCCGGGACGATCGCGGTCGCACCGAGGTAGCAGGCGGCGAACGCGGGGAGCAGGAACGACTGTCCGCTCGACGGGTCGGCGCCGCCGAGGGTGCCGGCGTAGACGACCCCGGCCACCGCGGCGGTGAAGCCGGCGCCCACGAACGCACCGACCCGGAGCCGTCGGACGTTCAGCCCGGAGAGTTCCGCGACGGTGCGGCCGGTGCCGACGAACAGCAGCCGTCGGCCGACCGGGGTGGCGCTCAGGACGACCAGGACGACGACCGTGGCGATGAGGCCGTAGACGAACGCGAGCGGCAGGCCTGCGAGCCCGCGCCACCCGACCGTGGCCTGCACGAGTGCCGGGTCGATGCCCGTCACCGAGGACGACACGCTCATCCACTGGATGATCCCGATCATGAAGGTCGACGTGCCGAGGGTGACGATGAACGAGTCGATGCGGAACCCGACGGTCAGCAGCCCGTTGACCAGGCCCACGACGACGCCGATGACCAGGCCTGCGGCGATCGCGGGCACGAGCGGGACGTCCATCTTCGCGTTGAGCACGGCGATGGTCATGGCGGAGAGCGACATCGTCGAGGCGCCGGAGAGGTCGAACTCGCCCGCGGTGAGCGGGAACAGGAACCCGAGCGCCAGGATGAGCAACACCGACTGGGACCCGAGGATGTTCTGCAGGTTGCCGAGGGTCGGGTAGGTGTCGGGCAGCGCGATGCTGAACGCGATGACGATGACGAGCCAGGCGCCGAGCAGCGCGTACCGCTCGGTGTGCCCCCACGAGAAGCGGGGACGGGTCGGACGGACGATCGAGGTCTCGAGGACCGGGTCGGCGGTGGTGGACATCAGGCGTTCTCCTTGACTGCGGAGGAGGCATCGGGGGAGGAGGGCACGGCAGGGGACGCCGGGGCGTCGTCGTCGACGAGGCTCGCCACGACGGCAGCCGCGATGACGTCGCGGTCGATGCGGTCGTCGGTCAGCACGTCGTGCACGCGGCCGTGGGCGAGGACGACGACGCGGTCGCACACCTGCGCGAGCTGGTCGTAGTCGGTGGAGGCGCAGACGATCGTGACGCCCTGCTCCGCACTCCGGCGGAGCATCGAGAAGATCGCGGCGCGGGCCCCGACGTCGATGCCCTGGGTCGGTTCCTGCAGCAGCACGAGCCTCGGGGCGTCCTGCATCCACTTGGCCAGGACGGCCTTCTGCTGGTTGCCGCCGGACAGGGTCCCGAACAGGGCGGCCGGGTCGGCGGGCCGGACGTCGTAGTCGCGGACGAGTCCCGCGACGTGGGCGCGTTCCCGCGCGGGCGACAGGCCGAGCAGCCCGCGGAGCTTCCCGAGGACGGGGAGCGTGACGTTCTGCTCGACGGACAGGGTGAGTGCCCCGCCCTCGCGCTTGCGGTCCGCGGGGACGTACACGACGCCGCGGGCGATCGAGGAGCCGGGCGTCACCCGTGCCAGGTCGACCGGCGCGGGCGTCGCCCCGTCCTGCCGCACGGCGAGCGAGCCGGTCGCGGGCCGTGCGCCGTACAGGCCGGGCAGCACGTCCTCGACACCGGAGCCGGCGAGCCCGGTGATGCCGACGACCTCGCCGTCCGCGACGTCGAAGGACAGCCCGTCGACGACACCGACCCGGAGGTCCCGCACCGTCACGACGGCGTCGCCGGTGGTCGCCGGGCGCGGAGTCCTGGCGGCGGGACCGTCCAGTCCGCGTCCGACGATGAGGGAGACGAGCTCGTCGGCCGTCGTCGAGGTGGTGTCCCGGTGCGCCTGGACCCGGCCGGCCCGCAGGACGGTGACCCGGTCGGCGTGCTGGAGGACCTCGGACATGTCGTGCGACACCAGCAGCGCCGAGGTGCGGCCGTCCGCGACGAGGTCCTTCACGACGCGGAACAGCAGGTCGGCGTCCTCCTTCGGGAGGAAGACCGTCGGTTCGTCGAGCACGATGAGCGCTCGGTCGTCGCCCAGCTCGGCGACGGCCCGCAGGATCGCGACGAGGGCCTTCTGGGTGTCGGTGAGTTCGTCGATCCGTGCTCGTGGGTCGATGTCGACCCCGTACCGAGCGAACAGCTCGGCCGCGGCACGGTGCTCGGCGCCCCAGCGGACGAAGGGTCCGCGCCCGGCCACCACGGTCGCGAGCCGCAGGTTCTCGGTCACGCCGAGCGACGGCACGAGTGCGAGGTCCTGGTGGACGAAGCTGATCCCGACGCGGCGGAAGTACCCGGGAGGCAACGGCAGGGGCAGCCGGGCGCCTCGGACCTCGATCGTCGCGCCCGGCTCCGGCGCGTACGTGCCGGACAGGATCTTGATGAGGGTCGACTTGCCGGAGCCGTTCTCGCCGAGCAGTGCGTGCACCTGACCGGGCAGGACCTCGAGGTCGACGTCGTCGAGCGCGGTCAGCCCGCCGAAGCGCTTCGTGAGCCCGCTGATCCGCAGGACCGGCGCGGTGTCCGCACCCGTGCCGACGACCGCAGCCGACGATGCGGAGCCGAGCCGTGCCTCCCGGGTGGCGGTCACTCGGCCGCGCCCCAGATCGCTTCGTACCCGGTCTTGTACGCGTCGCCGTAGCCCTTGCTCGGCGCCGGCGGCGTGCCGGTCGCGTCGACGTTGTCCTTCGTGAAGACCTTGAGCGGGGTCTTCTCGTCGCCGTCCTCGATGATCGGCGTGCCGGTCAGGACACGGCCGGCCTGGTCGAGCGTCGCGTAGGCGAGCCACTCCATGTTCTCGCCGATGTCCATCGTGAGGACGCTGCCCTCCTGCAGGATCTTCAGCACCGCGGGGGTGCCGTTGTACGAGGAGGTGAAGACCTGGCCGGTCTTGCCGGCAGCGGTCACGCCGGCCTCGACGTAGAGCGTCATCGAGTCGTAGACCGGCAGGACGTAGTCGAGGTTCGGGTCGGACTGCACGGCGGACTGCACGGTCGACGAGATCTTCGTCGCCCAGTCGGCGACGGGGACGTTGGTCACCTTCACCTTGCAGCCGTCGCACTGCGCCTCGAACTCGTCCTGCATCGCCGTGACGATGCCGTCGGACGGGGGCACCTCGGACGACGTGATGATGAGGACGTCGCCCTGACCCTTGGTCTCCTTGGTGGCCCAGTCGGCGTTGAGCTTCGCGGCTTCGTGGAACGGGGCGGTCACCTGTGCCGCCACGAGCCCCTGCAGCTGGTCCGGCAGCGCTTGCCCGGTCTGGTAGGTGTGGCTGATCAGCACGGGGATCCCCGCTGCCTTCGCACGCTTCAGTGCCGGGACGATCAGTTCGCCGTTGACACCCTGCGCCAGCACGATGATGTCGGCTCCGCGGCTGATCGCCTGGTCGATGCCGGCGGAGTGCTCGGTGGGCGTGCCCTGGTTCGTGTACTCGATCCACTTCGCGCCGTACTGCTCGGCGACCTTCTCGCCGGCCTCGTCGACCGCGGTGATGAAGGGGACGGCGGACGAGTTCGGGATGTTGAAGATCGTCTTGCCGGCGATCCCCGACATGTCGAAGCGAGCGCCCTCGAAGGTGAACTCGGGGTCGACGCTGGCGGCCTTGATCTGGCTCGTGGCGTGCTCGACACCGGCGGTGTCGTCACCGGAGCTCGTCGACGCAGTCGAGGTGGCGGAGCACGCGGACAGGAAGAGCACGCCGGAGATCGCGGCGGCGAGGAGCACGGGACGCGACGGACGCGTTCGGGACGGTGCGGGGGACGACATCGGTCGGGGACCTCCTGGACGGGTGGAGCAGGGAAGGTGCGGGGGGCGGGGGAGCCGGTGCGGGGACGGGCGGCGGGGACCCCGAAGGCCCCGCGGCGCGGGGTGGAGCGTGCAAGGGAGCCGGGGACGGGCGGCGGGGCATCGGATCGGGGCGGGGCCGACGTGTGGCGGATCGCCGGTGACGCCGGCCGCTGCAGTGGGGCTGATGCGAATGTAACGGCCAGGGCGTGCCGACAGAGGGTCGCCCGGTAACGGTCCTGTTAGGCGTTTGTTTCGCTGGTGTTAGGCCACCTGCGGCGCCCGACGCGGATGGGCGTTCGACCCACGGATCCGGGGCGGACGACTGCGCCACCGACCCGCGTGCAGGGGCGGATCCGGGCGGTGACGGGCCGGCGACGGCGGGGCGAAACACGCCGGACCCATCCGAGGCGACTTCCGGAAACGACGCTCTCACAATCCGGCGCGGTCAGTGGGGACGACGCCTGGCGGAATGGCGGAGCGGCCCGGACGCGCAGCCCCGCTGACCGGGACATTCGGGTGCCGCAGGGCCGGGGCAGCTGGCGTAACCCAGCCGATACGGACGCGGTACGGCGGCGAAACGAACGAGCGGTGGACTGCACCAAGCACCCACCACCCGCCCATCGACAGGAGCACCCCGATGATCACCACCGTCGTCGCCGGCAACCCCAAGCCGGCCTCACGGACACTCGACGCCGCGACGGTCGTGCTCGAGCGGCTCACCGGCCGGGCCCCGGACCACGTCGTCGACGTCATCGACCTCGGTGCCGGACTGCTCGGCTGGGGCGACCCCGCCGTCTCGGACGCCGTCCGCACCGTCGCCGGCTCCGACCTCGTCGTCGTCGCGTCGCCGACGTTCAAGGCGACGTACACCGGCGTGCTCAAGCTGTTCCTCGACCAGTTCGGCACCGGCGACGGACTCGCCGGCGTCGTCGCGGTGCCGCTCATGCTCGGTGCCGGTCCGGCGCACGCCCTCGCTCCGGAGGTCTTCCTCAAACCGGTGCTGGTCGAACTCGGCGCGACCGTCGTCGCCCCAGCCCTGTACCTGAACGACAAGCACTACTCGGACCCCGCATCGACCGACGTGTGGCTCGCCCGCTGGCAGGACGTCGTCCTCGCCGCCGCCGCTCACCAGGAAGGAACCGCGTCATGATCAGCCCCTACTCCACCGAGGCCCCGGACCGCTCCGCGCTCAAGCAGGCGTTCTCCGGGTTCCCGTGCGGTGTCGCCGCGCTCTCCGCCGTCGTCGACGGCGAACCGACCGTGCTCGTCGCGTCCTCGTTCACGGTCGGCGTCTCACAGGACCCACCGCTCGTGATGTTCGCCGTGCAGCACACGTCGACCACGTGGCCGGTACTCCGCGACGCCGGCACGATCGGGGTCTCGATCCTCGGTGAGGGGCACGCGCAGGTCACCCGGCAGCTCGCATCGCGGGACAAGTCGATCCGGTTCGTCGGTGTCGACACGACGGTCGCCGAGACGGGCGCGGTGTTCCTGCAGGGGGCGCCGATCTGGCTGGAGTGCTCGGTCGAGCACACCTACCCGGCCGGCGACCACGACATCGTGGTGCTCCGGGTGCTCGGACTCATGTCCGACTTCGCGCACAATCCGCTGGTCTGGCACCGGTCCGCCTTCGCGACGCTGACCGCCTGACCGGCGCCGGGCAACGGACGGGAGGCCCGCCCCACGTGAGCAGGTCTGCTCACGCTGGGCGGGCCTCCCGTCCGGGGCAGCCGGGTGCGCCGGGTGCGCCGGGTGCGCCGGGTGCGCTGGGCCTGCCGGTCCTGCGGCGTCAGCCGCGCAGCGCCTCCGACAGCTTCACGCGACTGCCGGTGCGGAGCAGCGCGTTCTCGTAGACGCGGGCACCGATGACCACGACCGCGACCACCGAAGCGGCGACGATGACGAGCGACAGGATCGGCTCCCACCACTCGGCCGTCCCCAGGAAGATCCGCATCGGCATGCCGATCGGGGCGCTGAACGGCACGTACGACATGATGCCGAGGATCGTCGGGTTGTCGTACGCGACGATGATCAGGAAGTACGGGATCATCACGAGCATCATCACCGGGGTGGTGACGCTGCCGACGTCCTCCTGCCGGGACACCAGCACGGCGGCGGCCGCGAACAGGGACGCCAGCAGCACGAACCCGATCGCGAAGAAGCCGATGAACCACAGGATGCTCGGGCCGAGCATCGCGAACGTGTTGTCCTGCCCGGTCACCGCCAGGGTGACGATGGCGGCGACGGCCACCGCGACGATCTGGGCGAACGCCATGATGCTGTTGCCGAGCACCTTGCCGGCGAGCAGCGCCCGGGCCGGGATCGCGGACATCAGGATCTCGACCACCCGCGTCGACTTCTCCTCGACCACGCTCTGCGCGATCGACTGGCCGAACGTCACCGCCGACGCGAAGTACACGACGCCGAACGCGATCGCGATGAGGTAGACCAGCCCACCCGGCAGCGCGTCCGGGTCGAGCAGCTCGATGCGCGGGGTGACGCTCAACGCCGAGACGACCTCGGACGGGGCCTCGTCGAGCCCGACGACCTTGTAGCCGAGCGGGTCGTCCGACGGCACGATCGCGGCGTCGACGTCGCCCTTCGTGACGAGCCGTTCGGCGTCGTCGACCGATGCCGACTTCGTGACGTCGAGCCCACTGGTGGTCGGCAGCGCGACACCGTCGACGACCGCGACCGCGGTGGTGTCGTCGGCGGTGGCCTTGCTCACGATCCCGCCGACGACGATCGAGGCGACCACCATGCCGATCAGGATGAGTGCCGAGACCACGAAGGCCTTGCTGCGGATGCGTGCCTGGATCTCGCGTGCGGAGACGAGCCGCACGGCCTGCACGAAGGAGCTGTTCATCGGACGACCTCCCGGAAGACCTCGCTGAGCCGCGGCACCCGCGGCGAGAACGACCCGACGGAGCCGTGCTGGACGGCACGCTGCAGGACGCGCTGGGCGGTGGCGGCGTCGGCCTCGAAGACCGCGTAGCCGCCGTCGAACTCCCGCACGGCCACACCCGGCTCGTCGCGGAGCCAGGCGACGTCGCCGTCGACCAGCAGCTCCCACGCGGCGGGGCCGGCCTGCTTGCGGAGTTCCTCCTGCGGACCGGCGGCGCGGATCGTGCCACCGGCGATGACCACGACGTCGTCGCACAGCCGTTCGACCACGTCGAGCTGGTGGCTCGAGAACAGCACCGGGACGCCACGGGCGGCGGTCTCGCGCAGGACACCGAGCACCGTGTCGACGGCCATCGGGTCGAGGCCCGAGAACGGCTCGTCGAGTACGAGCACCTCGGGGTCGTGGGCCAGCGCCGCCGCGATCTGCACGCGCTGCTGGTTGCCGAGCGAGAGCTTCTCGACGGCGTCGCCGGCGTGCTGCGTGAGCTCGAGGCGTTCGAGCAGTTCGCCGGTGCGGGCCGTCGCGGTGCGCTTGTCGACGCCGTGCAGCCGGGCCAGGTAGGTGATCTGCTCGGCCACCGGCATCTTCGGGTACAGCCCGCGTTCCTCGGGCATGTAGCCGAAGCGGCGGCGGTCGGCGGGACGGACCGCGGTGCCGTCGATCGAGACCGTGCCCGCGTCGGCCTGGAGCACGCCGAGCATGATGCGCATGGTGGTGGTCTTGCCGGCGCCGTTGCCGCCGACGAAGCCGGTGAGGCGGCCGCTGCCGACCGTGAACCCCACGTCGTCGAGCACCCGGCGGTCACCGAAGTGCTTCATCACCCCTTCGATGGTGAGCATGTCGTTCCCCTTCGTCACGACGCTGGTCGTCGCTGCGCTCGACGCTATTGGCCGGGAGGCACGCCCCGCCTCCGCCGCCAGGCGGGATTCGGTCGGGTGGTCGGCTCCACCGCGTGGGGGAGGAGCGTGCGGGGTGGGTGCGGGGTGCGGGGTGCGGGGTGCGTGCGTCGAGTCGGCACGGTGCGGGCTTGTTCGGCTGGTGCGGGTTTGGTTGCTCGGTGCGTCGTGGTGGCGGGGCACGGTGCGGTCAACGCTGCACGGGTTGAACGATGGCGCACGGTGCGGGCGTGGGGTGCGGTGGTCGGCACCGTGCGGGCTTGTTGGGCTGGTGCGGGTTTGGTTGCTCGGTGCGTCGTGCTGGCGGGGCACGGTGTGGTCAACGCTGCACGGGTTGAACGATGGCGCACGGTGCGGTGATGTCTGCGAACTCGGCACCGTGCGGACTTGTCCCGCCGGTGCCGGATCGGTCGGGCTCGGTCAGCCGGCGACGCCGTGCTCGAACGCCCAGACGACCGCCTGGATCCGGTCGCGCAGTGCGAGCTTCTGCAGCACGTTCGACACGTGGGTCTTCACGGTGGCGTCCCCGACGTAGAGCTCGGCGGCGATCTCCGCGTTGCTCAGGCCCCGGGCGAGGAGCCGCAGCACCTCGGTCTCCCGCTCGGTGAGGCCGGCGGCGGTGAGCGCATCCCGGCCGGACGTCGCTGCCGTCGCGGTGGTCGCCGGCTCGGGCCGGGTCTCCGGCAGCGTCGTCGCCGTCGCCCGGCTGATCACCCGCCGCGTGACGTCCGGCGCGAGCAGGGCGTCCCCGGCGGCGACGGTCCGCACCGCGTCGATCAGCCGCTCGGGGGAGGCGTTCTTCAGCAGGAACCCGCTCGCTCCCGCCTCGAGCGCCTGGAACAGTGCGTCGTCGCTGTCGAACGTCGTGAGGATGAGCACCGCCGGCGGGTCCGGCAGCGCCGCGATCCGCCGCGCGGCCTCGAGCCCGTCGACGCCGGGCATCTGCACGTCGAGGCAGACCACGTCGGGGCGAAGCGCCTGCACGGCCTCGACCGCCCGCGCTCCGTCCGAGGCCTCTCCGACCACCCGGAGGCCCGGCTCGGACTCCAGGATCACGCGGAACCCGGCACGGACGAGTTCCTGGTCGTCGGCCAGCACGATGGTCAGGTCGGCCGTCCCGTTCACGTCGTCGGCAGCCATGCACGCACCAGGTAGCCTCCCCGGGCGCGTGGCCCGATCTCGATCCGTCCGTCCACGGCGTCGACGCGTTCCCGCATCCCGACGTGCCCGAGCCCGCTGCCGGAGGTGCTCCGGGCTGCACGGGCACCGAGTCCATCGTCCGCGACCTCGACCTCGACGCTGTCGTCCAGGTACCGCAGCCGGACGTCGGCGCGGGCGGTCGGTCCGGCGTGCTTCAGGATGTTCGTCACCGCTTCCTGCACGATCCGGTACGCCACGGCGGCCACCGTCGGTGGCACCGGGCGCTCGGTACCCACGACGACGTACTCGGCGGGGTGGCCGGCCACCCGGGCCGACTCGGCCAGTTCGGCGATCCGCGTGATGCCCTCGGTGCTCGGCCCGTCGCCACCGGTCGTCCCGCCGCCGGCCGCATCGTCGTCGGAGCGCAGGGTACCGAGCATCCGCCGCAGCTCCTCCACCGCGGTACGGGCGTTCTCCTCCACCACCTCGAGCGATGCGGACGCCTGCCCCGGGTCGCGGTCGAGCACGCGCCGTGCCGCACCCGCCTGCACACCCATCAGCGACACGTGGTGGGCGACGACGTCGTGCAGCTCGCGGGCGATCCGCACCCGCTCGATCGTGACCGCTTGCGCGGCCGACCGTTCCCGCTCCGCAGCGAGTTCGGCGGTGCGCTCGGCGAGCTGGTGCCGCGCGACGGCGGAGACCCAGGCGCGGTTGCCGGCGTACCAGGCGGCGCCGAAGTAGATCACGTTGATGAAGATGTTGAGCAGCGAGAACGCCACGTACGGCGCCACGGGCGAGTCCGTGTCGTTCGGCAGGGAGTTCGGTGACGCCCACCCGAACGAGATCGCGATGAACAGCCACGCGAACATGCCACCGATGACGACCCAGCGCACCGCTTCCGACCGGACCCGGTCCGAGCACCACGCTCCGACCGTGTACAGCGCGATGAAGAGCGTGAAGTTGACGAGGAAGACCTCGGGGACACGGAGCAGCTGCGTCGCGGCGAACGCCACCGCCGACACCAACGCCACCGACATGGGGAACCGTCGGCGGAACGCGATCGGTGCCGCGTTCGCGACGATCATCAGGGCCGAGACCCACCAGGCGGCCTGGTCGTCGCCGTACGTGCCGGCCGACCCGTACAGGAACGTCGTGAGCGCGAGCCCACCGGCCAGCACCACGGCGAGCACCGTGTCCTGTCGGTACTCGTGCCGCCCCACCGGCAGTCGCGACCACTCCGCCGTCGTCCCCACTCGCGGAACGCTAGCGGAATCCCGGTGCGATGTCGCCATCACGCTGGACTGCTCGGCGTCCGCTCGCTTCACGGTGCTCTGGTCACCCGTCGGGTTCGGCGATCGCCCGGATGACGGCGACGTGCCGCTCGAACGCATCCCGTCCTGCGTCGGTGAGGGCGAGCCAGCTCCTCGTGCTCCGCCCCACGCGAAGCCTGCGGACCCGGAGGAACCCCGCCTCGCCCAGAACCGCCGCTGCTTGGGACAGTGTTGAGTCGCTGACCTCGAGTGCGTCCCGGACGACACCGAACTCCGCTTCGTCCACCGTCCTGAGCAGGGCGAGCAGTGAGAACCGCACCGGCGAGTGGATCCGGTCGTCGAGTTCGTGCCGAGGGTGGGCGCCGCTCGTCATCGGCGCCGCGGCCGAGCCTGCGCTGCCGCCACGATGAGTGGAGCTGCGACGACGAGCGAGGTCGCTCCCCATGCCATCAGCGACGTCGACCCGTCGAGTCCTCGGAGCACCGCGGCGTCGAGCGGAGCAACGGCGAGGACGTAGAGGACGCCGGTTGCGACCCAGGCGACGGTCATCAGTCGGTTGCCTCCGCGGGGGACGACCCGCCGGGTACTCGCGACGAGCCACAGTGCGATGACGGCGACAGCGGCAATCGCGAGGACGGGCAGCCGCGGGGCACCCAGCCCCTCGGCCACGAACACGAAGGACGCGACCAGGGCGGCACTGCACAGGAACACCGGCGTCTGCCAGCCGCGCCCTTGCCTGAGGCGAGTCCCGGCTGCAGCTCCTCGAGTGGAAGTGTTCATGTTCACAGATGGTAAACGTGAAACTGCCGCATGCGCGGATGTCCCAGTGGAACCGCAGCTTCGGGGCGAAGAGGTCGGCCAGTGCGCGACGAGAGTAGCCTCCCGCCAACGAGCAGGGGAGACGCCATGCAGTTCCTCGTCAACGTCATCGACGACGGCCAGGCCGCCGCCGTCGGCAACACGTACTCCGCGACCGACGCCGAAGCCGCCGCGGTCGACTCCTTCAACCAACGGATGGCCGACGCGATCGTGTTCGCGGCCGGCGTCTCCGCACCGGCCGACGCCACCCTGGTCGACGCCCGTGCAGGTGCGGGCGACGCGGCCACCGGCCCCGCGACGGCCGGGCGCGCCACGACCGGACCCGCGACCGCCACCGACGAGTACGTCGCCGGCTTCTGGGTCATGGAGCTCCCGGACGCCGAGACGGCGGCCCGGGTGGCGCACCAGGCGTCGCAGGCGTGCAACCGGAAGATCGAGCTCCGCCCGCTGCTCTGACGGCACGGACCCCACCCGGCCGACGGACCACCGCGGGGACGGCGCTCGCCGCGGTCACGACGGCCCCGACCACGAACGTCGCGACGAACCCGATCGCACCGACGAGCGCTCCGGCACCCGCCGCGCCGACGGCCTGCCCGAGCACGAGTGCGACGAACAGCATCGACGTGCCGGCCGACGACCGCTCGGAGTCGATCTCGGTCGTCCACGCGATCAGCGCCCCGGTCGCCGCCGTGTAGCCCCAACCGAACACGGCACACGCCAGCAGTGCTGCGACCGTCGACTGCGGCAAGGCCCCCAGCACGACGACGGCGACGGCGACCGAGCCCGCCGTGACCGCCCAGAGGGTCCGGGCGTGCAGTCCGTTCGTCCACCGCGCAGTGACCACGACGGCCGCTCCGCCGACCCCGAGCGCGATCCAGGCCGACACCGAGACCACGACCGACGCACCGGCGTCCACCAGGGCCGAACGACCGTAGGTCCAGACGACGGCGGACCCGGCCCCGAACAGCAGCGCCAGCACGATGACCCCTCGGTGCGCCGCGAACCACGGAGCACCGGGCAGCGGGGGCCGGGATGCCGCCGCACCACCCCGGGACACCACGAGCAACAGGGTTCCGACGGCCAGGGCGAACACCGCGGACACCGCCCAGGCCGTCTGCCAGTCGGGCAGCAGCACGAGCGCGAGGACCCCGGCGCCCACGAGCCCCGGTCCGGTGCCGGCGTTCACGACCGCCTGCGCTCGACCGAGCAACGCGGACGGCACCTGCTCCGCGACGAGTCGCACGAGTGCGGGGGACGCGAGCCCGGCGCCTGCCG
Source organism: Curtobacterium sp. Arg-1 (assembly GCF_025643395.1). NCBI lineage: Bacteria > Bacillati > Actinomycetota > Actinomycetes > Micrococcales > Microbacteriaceae > Curtobacterium > Curtobacterium sp. Arg-1. Next base: position 3,092,312 of record NZ_CP095731.1, on the reverse strand, counting down.
ACGCGAGCACTGCGCTGACACCGAACGGCACCGGACCGTCGGCGGTGGCCATGGCGATCGCACCGACCCCCGCCACCAGCGTGGCAACCGCGACGAGGACCCGGGGCATCCGTGCGGCGAGCAGGAACCCGGCGACCGCACCGACGCAGTACAGCGCCGAGGCGCCCGACGAGACCCATCCGGCGGCGTCGGACCGGAGCCCCAGGTCGCGTTGCACGTCGGGCAGGAACAGCCCGTACGCCAGCCGCACCAGGCCGTAGGTGGCCGCGATCAGGCCGAGTCCGCTCACGAGGAGCAGTCGATGTCGCAACGAAAACGATCGTTTCACTTTTCAGACCCTAGGGTGCTGTCATGGTGATGCGCCCAGGAACCGAGCAACGGCTGCTCGACGCCGCCGAGGAGCTCTTCTTCTCGCAGGGGATCGCCGCCACCCCGATCGACGCCGTCCTCGAACGGGCCGGGGTCTCGACGGCGACGCTCTACCGCGGCTACGCGAGCAAGGAGGCACTCGTCGCCGCGGCGCTCACCCGTCGCCACGACGACTGGATCGCCACCTGGGACCGTGCGGTCGCCGCAGAACGGGACGACCTGGGCCGGCTGCTGGCCGTGTTCGACGCCCTCGACGACTACCGCTCGACGCCCACGGGCTCCCGCTGGTGCGCCTTCCTCGGCACCGCCGCCGAGTACGCGGACGCGCCAGCCGAGGTCCGGCAGGTCCTGGACCTCGAGACCACCACGTTGCGGCAGCGGCTCGTGTCGCTGGCCGCGCCGGTGGTCGGTCCCCGTGCCGAGGCCCTCGCCGACCAGCTGCTCCTCATCGTCTCCGGTTCCCTTGCGATGCGGTTGCGCGACCCCGCGCTCGACACGACGACGGCACGGTCCGTCGCCGCGTCCCTCATCCGGGAACACACCACCCCCGACGGAACGGCGCCCACCCCATGACCCGATCGCGTGCTGCCACGATCACCCGCCGCTCCCTGCTGATCGGCGGGACGGGCGTCGTCGCCGCGGGAGCCGTGGCCGAGGCGATCAACCTCGGACTGCTGCCCGGGCGCTCGACCATGTACCGGGTCCTCGGTCTGGACGGCACCGACGGCACGGTCCCCGACGTCGAGCCCGTCCCCACGACCTCCGGCACCTTCGTGTCGGCGGCGCGGAAGGGCCGCACCGTCGGCTGGACGATCGCGGCACCGGCGTCCGACACCCCCTTGCCGGTGGCGGTCGCCCTGCACGGGTACGGCGACGACCACACCTCGTTCTTCGGGCGCAGCCTGGGCTACGACCGGTTCCTCGCGGCGCACGTGGCCGCCGGCGGAGCCCCGTTCGCGATCGCCTCGATCGACGGCGGCAACCGGTACTGGCACCCACGAGCCGACGGGGACGACCCCGCCGCGATGGTCGTCGACGAGTTCCTGCCCCTGATCGCCCGCCGCGGGTACGACACCGACCGCCTCGCCGTGACCGGCTACTCGATGGGTGGCTTCGGCGCGCTCCGGCTCGCAGGGGTCCTCGGCGCCGCGCGCGTCCGGGCCGTCTCGGCCATCAGCCCCGCGCTCTGGAAGTCGGCCGCGGACACCGCCCGCGGCGCCTTCGACGACGCGGCCGACTTCCGCGCGAACACCGTCCTCGGGCGGCAGCGTGCGCTCGACGGCGTCGCGGTCCGCGTCGACTGCGGCAACGGCGACGGGTTCGCGCCGGCGGTGCACGCCTACGTCGACGGCTTCGCCGAGCCGCCGGCCGGGGGCTTCGCACCCGGCGGCCACACGCACGGCTACTGGCGCCGCCTGGCGCCCCAGCAGCTCGCCTTCCTCGGCCGCCACCTGGGCCGCTGACCCGAGCCACGCCCCGGACGCGCGTCGCGGCGGACGGGAGGCCCGTGGCGGCCCCGCACCGCGCCTCCAGGCCGTCGACCGGTCGCGGCAACGGCCCGTGCCGGGTGACCAGGACCGCTCAGGCGCGCCCGCGGTTGCGGCGCCGGATCTCCTTCGGAGCCCGCCCGGCCACGAAGGACCGCGCAGGATCGACGAGGAAGCCCTGCCGGAGCGCCTCGCGCCCGACGAGCATCCGGAAGCCCATCTGGTCGCGGTTGCTCAGCGTGACCTCGGACTCGACGACGCGCCCGGCCAGGGCGATCTGCGTCAGCACCACGATGCGTTCCTGGGTGTGCCCGGTGGAGCTGCGGACGACGCGCCGGTCGTGCACGTCGCACTCGATCGTGGCGGCGTCGGCATCGGTGTCCTGCCAGGGGTGCAGCGAGAACCGGACCCGCTCGCCGGGCAGTTCCTCGAGGTCGAAGGCGTGCAACGCGGAGCTCCGGGCGCCGGTGTCGAGCTTCACCTTGATCCACGGCACGCCGAGGTCCGGCAGGCCCGCCCACTCCCGCCACCCGGCGACGACGAGCCCGCTGTCGGAGGACTTCGGAGCTCGGGCCATGTGCCCATCCTGTCGCATGCTCCGCGGCCACGTCCTCATGCTTTGATGGAGCGTCGCCGTCGATCCGACCCAGCGGAGAACCCCTCGATGAAACTCGCCATCCTGTCGCGTGCGCCCCAGGCGTACTCGACCCAGCGCCTCCGCGCAGCGGCACTCGACCGCGGGCACGAGGTCAAGGTGCTCAACACGCTGCGCTTCGCGATCGACCTGTCCGGTGACGACCCGGACCTGCTCTACCGCGGCAAGCTGCTGAGCGACTACGACGCCGTGCTGCCGCGCATCGGCAACTCGATCACCTACTACGGCACCGCCGTCGTGCGGCAGTTCGAGCAGATGGACGTCTACACGCCGAACACGGCGAACGGCATCACGAACTCGCGTGACAAGCTCCGGGCGAACCAGATCCTGTCGCGGCACGACATCGGCATGCCGGCGACGACGTTCGTGGCCGGGCGCAACGACGTGCGCGGCGCGATCGAACGGGTCGGCGGCGCGCCCGTCGTCATCAAGCTCCTCGAGGGCACGCAGGGCATCGGCGTGATCCTGGCACCCGAGGCGAAGGTCGCCGAGTCGATCGTCGAGACCCTGCACTCCACCAAGCAGAACGTCCTGATCCAGCGGTTCATCGCCGAGAGCCGCGGCCGGGACATCCGTGCCCTGGTCGTCGGTGACCGGGTCGTCGCGGCGATGCGCCGGACCGCCTCGGGTGACGAGTTCCGGTCGAACGTGCACCGCGGCGGCACCGTCGAGAAGGTCACGCTCACGCCCGAGTACGAGGCCGTGGCCGTCCGCTCGGCGCAGATCATGGGCCTGAAGGTCGCCGGCGTCGACATGCTCGAGGGCAACGACGGGCCGCTCGTGATGGAGGTCAACTCCTCACCGGGGCTCGAGGGCGTCGAGCGTGCCACCGGCCTCGACATCGCCGGTGCGGTCGTCGACTTCATCGCGAACCAGGTGGCGTTCCCCGAGATCGACGTCCGCCAGCGGCTGTCCGTCTCGACCGGCTACGGCGTCGCCGAGCTCCTCGTGCACACCAACGCGGACCTGGTCGGCAAGACGATCAAGGAGTCCGGGCTCTGGGACCGCGACATCACGGTCCTCACCCTGCACCGTGGCTCGAACGTCATCCCGAACCCACGCAGCGGTGTCGTCCTGGAGCCGGGTGACCGCCTGCTCTGCTTCGGCAAGCTCGAGGAGATGCGCTCGATGATCCCGGAGCGTCGCAAGCGGCGCGCGAAGGTGCGGAAGTTGCCGAAGGACGTCTGATCCGGAGCCGTCCAGCGCATCCGGATCGCGCACACAGGCCAGATGCGGAAGTATGTGTCGGTGACGATCATGACGGAACGGCCGGTCGACCAGGCATCGAGCAGTGAACCGGAGCAGCCCGGCAACGCCACGGCGAAGCACCGGAACGTCTCACTGCTCTCCGTGGCGACCACCACGGCGGAGCGTGTGACGACCTCGGCCGACATCGAGGCCAAGCTCCGTGGGGTCCTCCGTCGACTCCGTCTGCCGATGGGACTGCTCGAGCGCGTCGCCGGGGTCATCGAACGTCGCAACTGGGGCGAGGGGCAGACCTTCCAGGACGCCGCGATCGACGCCGGCCGCCGTGCCATGGCCGAGGCCGGGGTGCGTCCGGACGAGATCGGCCTGCTCATCAACACCTCGGTGACCCGTCCGCACCTGGAGCCGTCGGTGGCCGTCCGCCTGCACCACGGGCTCGGGCTGCCGTCGTCGGCCATCAACTTCGACATCGCGAACGCGTGCCTCGGGTTCGTCAACGCCATGAGCGTCGCCGCGGGCATGATCGACTCCGGGCAGATCAAGTACGCGCTCGTCGTCGACGGCGAGGACGCCGACCAGGTGCAGCTCAACACCATCGACCGCCTGAACCAGGGCGGGCGGAACCGCAAGGACTTCATGAGCGAGTTCGCCAGCCTGACCCTCGGGTCCGGCGCCGCGGCGGCCGTGCTCGGCCCGGCGGACCTGCACCCCGAAGGACACCGGATCGTCGGCGGCGTCACCCGCGCGGCGACCCAGTGGTACGACCTGTGCGTCGGCAGCGTCGACGGCATGTTCACGGACGCCAGGATGCTGCTCAAGGGCGGCATGGAGCTCGTCGTCGCCGCCTGGACCGAGGCCCGCGCCCACTTCGACTGGGCCGACATGGACCGCTACGTGCTGCACCAGGTCTCCGACGTGCACACCAACGCCTTCGTCGAGGCGATCGGCATCCCGCGCGACAAGGTCCCCACCACCTACCAGCGGTTCGGCAACGTCGGCCCCGCGTCGATCCCGATCACCCTGGCCGACGAGGTCGCCTCCGGCGGCATCCGTCGCGGTGACCGCGTGTTCCTGGGCGGCGTCGGCTCCGGCATCAACACGGCGATGATGGAACTCCACTGGTGAGGTCCCGGTTGCCCCGCGTCGCCGCGAGCACGGCTCCGGCGACGCAGCCACCCTCCCTGCCCGGCCTCGACCCGGCGTGGTCGCGTCTGGTCACGGTCCCCGCGTGGTCCGGAGATCGCAGGGGAGGAACGGATCGCGCCGCGCGCACCTGGCACCTCCTCGACACGGCCGGGTCCCTGGCCGCGCTCGGCGTGGAACCGGTCGGCACCATCCTGTGCGTGCACGGCAACCCGACCTGGTCGTACCTCTGGCGGTCGGTGCTCCGCACCTCGCTCGAGGTCGCCCAGGCCGGCGGCCCGGCCTGGCGCGTGGTCGCCGTCGACCAGCTCGACATGGGCTTCTCGGAGCGCACCGGCGTCGAGCGGGGGCTGCCGCAGCGCGTCGCGGACCTCGGTGCCCTGACCGACGAACTCGGGCTGACCGGCCCGGTCGTCACCCTCGGCCACGACTGGGGCGGTGTGGTGTCGCTCGGCTGGGCGGTCGACCACCCGGACGTCCTGGCCGCCGCGATGACGTGCAACACCGCGGTGCACCAGCCCGACGACGCCCCGATCCCCGCCCCGCTGCGGCTCGCCCTCGGCCCCGGCATGCTCGGCCGCGCGACGGTCGTGACCCCCGCGTTCCTCGAGACCACCCTGGCCATCGCGCACCCGAAGCTCGACCGTGCCACGGCCGACGGCTACCGGGCGCCCTACCGCGGTGCCGCGCGGCGCGGTGGCATCGGCGGCTTCGTCGCGGACATCCCCGTCGACGCCCGGCACCGGAGTGCGCCGGAGCTCGACCGCATCGCTGCGGGTGTGGCGGCGCTCGACGTGCCGGCGCTCCTGCTCTGGGGTCCGCGTGACCCGGTGTTCCTCGAGCGCTACCTGGACGACCTGACCGAGCGGATGCCGCACGCCGACGTCCACCGGTTCGAGGGCGCCGGGCACCTGCTGCCTGATGACGCCGACGTGGCGGGCGCGGTGTTCGACTGGCTCGGTGACCGCCTGCCGGACGGTGGCCGTCCTGCACAGGCCGACCCGGGCCTCCAGTCCGGACCCGTGGACACGGACCGGCCCGCCGCGGCGACGCCGCCGCTCTGGGCGCGGCTCGACGAGCTGCGGGGGAGTGACGAACCCGCCCTGGTCGAGATGGCCGCCCCGGGCGGTCCCCGCACGATCACGTGGCGGCTGCTCGCCCGACGCGTCGACGAGATCGCCGCCGGGCTGGACGACCTGGGGGTCCGGAGCGGCGACCGTGTCTCGCTCCTGGTGACCCCCGGTGCCGACCTGACCGCCGTCCTGTACGCCTGCGTGCGGATCGGGGCGGTCGTCGTCGTCGCCGATGCCGGTCTCGGCCTCGGCGGCCTGACCCGCGCGGTCCGCGGTGCCCGACCCGACTGGATCATCGGCGCGCTGCCCGGCCTCGGTGCCGCGCGTGCCCTCGGCTGGCCGGGGCGACGCATCGCGACGGTTTCGCTGCCCGCACCGGCACGGAGGGCGCTGCGCGTCGAGCACACGCTCGTCGACGTCGCCCGACGTGGTGCGCGTCGTCTCGCACACGGGGCGGAACTGCCGGCAGCGCCGTCGCCGGACGCGCCCGCCGCGGTGCTGTTCACCTCGGGATCGACCGGCCCGGCGAAGGGCGTCGTGTACACGCACCTGCAGCTGAGCGCCGTCCGGGACGCCCTGGCGACCCAGTACGACGTCGGGGTCGGCACCGGACTCGTCGCCGGGTTCGCACCGTTCGCGCTGCTCGGCCCGGCACTCGGCGCCAGGTCGGTCGCGCCCGACATGGACGTCACCGCGCCGCGCACGCTCACGGCGAAGGCGGTCGCTGCGTCGGTCGCCGCCGCCGATGCCACCGTGGTGTTCCTGTCGCCGGCAGCGCTGGCCAACGTGGTCGAGACGGCGTCGGAGCTCACCGATGCCGATCGTGCGGCGCTGCGGGGCGTGCGGCTGTTCCTGTCGGCCGGCGCTCCCGTGTCGGCCGCGCTGCTGACCGCGGCGACCGAGCTGATGCCGAACGCCACTGCCCACACCCCCTACGGCATGACCGAGGGGCTGCTCATGACCGACGTCGACCTGGACGGGGTCCGCGCCGCCGGCCGGTCCACCGACGAGGGGATCTGCGTCGGGGCGCCGGCGGAGAACGTCCGCGTCCGCATCGCGCCGCTCGACGGTTCCGGTCGCGCGACCGGAGCCCTGACGGACGCGCCCGGGGTCACCGGCGAGATCGTCGTCGCGGCACCGCACGTGCGCGACCACTACGACCGGCTCTGGCGCACCGACCGGGTCTCGCGCCTCGGGGTCGACGACCCGCGCGGACACCGCACCGGGGACGTCGGACACCTCGACTCCGCGGGACGGGTCTGGGTCGAAGGCCGGCTGCAGCACGTGCTCACCACGCCCGACGGGGTCGTCACACCGGTCGGGCCGGAGCAGCGGATCGAGGGCGTCGACGGTGTCGGACGTACCGGGGTCGCGGCCATCGGTCCGATCGGCACGCAGCAGGTGGTGGCCGTCGTCGAGACCGATCCCGCCGTGCGCCGGCCGGGTCTGGCGTCGCCGCAGCTCGCCGCCGCGGTCCGCGCTGCCGCCGGGGTCCGGCTCGCCGCAGTGCTCGTCGTGCCCGTGCTGCCGACCGACATCCGGCACAACTCCAAGGTCGACCGCACCCGGCTGTCCCGCTGGGCCGGCTCGGTGCTGTCCGGCGGACGGATGGTCCGGCCGTGAAGGTCCTGGTCACCGGGGCCAGCGGGTTCCTCGGGCAGGCCACCGCCGCCGCCGTGCGGGACGCCGGACACGGGGTCCGCACGTTCCAGCGCCGTCCCTCGGGCGTCGCCGGGGTGCAGGACGTCGCCGGCACGATGACCGACGACACTGCGCTCGCCCGCGCGGTCGACGGGGTCGAAGCCGTCGTGCACCTGGCCGCCAAGGTGTCGCTCGCCGGGGACCCAGCCGACTTCGCGCGCGTGAACGTCGACGGAACGCGATCACTGCTGCGAGCCGCCCGTGCCGCCGGGGTCGCGCGCTTCGTCTTCGTGTCGTCGCCGTCGGTCGCGCACACCGGGTCGTCGCTCGTCGGGGCCGACGCCGGACCTGCCGAACCGTCCCGTGCCCGTGGCGACTACGCCCGCACCAAGGCCGCGGCGGAGCTGCTGGCACTCGACGCCGACGCCCCGGACTTCGCCGTCGTGGCGGTCCGGCCGCACCTGGTGTGGGGGCCGGGTGACACGCAGCTCGTCGGACGGATCGTCGAGCGGGCCCGGGCCGGACGACTCCCACTGCTCGACTCCGGCGCCGCGCTCATCGACACGCTCTACGTCGACAACGCCGCGACGGCCATGGTCGCGGCGCTCGAGCACGCCACGGACGACGGCGTCCACGGCAACGCGTACGTCGTCACGAACGGTGAGCCCCGCCCGGTCGCCGACCTGCTCGCCGGCATCTGCACGGCATCGGGCGTCCGGCCACCGCAGGCGCACGTGCCGGCGGCGGTCGCCCGGGCAGCGGGCTCAGTGGTCGAGGCCGTCTGGCGTGTCCGACCGGGTGAGGACGAGCCGCCGATGACCCGGTTCCTGGCCGAACAGCTCTCGACCGCGCACTGGTTCGATCAGCGACGGACCCGGCGCGACCTGCAGTGGGCCCCGTCGGTGTCGATCGACGAGGGGCTGGAGCGGCTGCGCGTTGCGGCTCAGGCTTCGTCGGCCGCCACGTAGACCCAGGCTGTCCAGCCCGATGCCAGCGTGACCTGGATGCGCTGGTAGTCGGCGACCTCGTAGTCGTCGACCGCGCGGAGCTGCCACTCGTACCCGAGCGTCAGGGCCACGCCCTCGACGACGTCGCCCGCGGCGCCGCGGCGCAGGATCGGGTGCCGGTCGGAGCCGCTCGTCCGGATGACGTCCGGGTCGGTGATCGTCACCCAGTCGAGTCGCCAGCCGGGCAGGGAGTCCGCGGTCGTCGGGACGTGGTCGCCGAACAGGGACTCCTGCACCAGGGGCTGCTGGAGGGTGCCGTACGAGAAGACCCGGTGCGTCGCTCCGGGGCGCGGCGTCGGACGCTTGACGGGACGCGGCGCGATCGCCGGGGTCGAGGTCCAGACGAGTGCACCGGCCAGGCCGGTCAGGCCGAGGTGCAGCAGCCCGATGATGCCGACGACGCCGCCCCAGGGGAAGCCGACCGCGAACGCGATGATCCCGACGACGAGACAGACGAGCGCGAACGCGCCGAGACCGATGACCCAGCGCTGGCCGGGGGAGAGACGCTTCACGTCGCGAGGCTAGCGGACGGGCAGTGGACCGGAGGACCACCCGGGTGCGCCGACGTGGGCGGGCGGGGCGGGCCTCCAGGCCGGGACCGCGTGCACGACGTCAGCCGGTGAAGCGGTTCCAGAGTTCCGTGACGATCGGCCAGACGTCGCCGGCACGGTCGGCGGACCCGACGGCGACCAGGACGACGGGGACCAGGGTGACGGCCACGCTCACCAGGACGGCGAGCACGACGGCGGTCGTCGCTGTGGCGGTGTGCCGGCGGGTCAGGGCGAGCAGGAGCAGGGCGAGCACCACGACCGCGCCGAGCAGGGCGATGAGGGTGACGCGGACGAACGGGAACGGCACGAGGCCGGCGGTCGTGGCGGTGACCCCGCCGAGGAACCCGACCAGTGGCAGGAAGCCGCCGACCGCGATGGCGAGCACGAGGAAGACCCCGGTGCCGCCGGCAATCCAGACGCCGCGGGGTCGGGGGCGCCGGTCGCGGGACCGGCGCCCTCCGGACCAGGCGGTGGTCACGGCTGGTCCCGGTGCCGCGGTACCGCTGCGGCGTCGGCGGCCGAGTCAGCGGCGTCGTCAGCCGCTTCTGCCGCGGCATCGGCGGCGTCGGCGGCCCGGTCGCGGGTCGTGCCAGCTGTCTCGACGACGACGTCGCGGGCCTGTTCGGCGGCGTCCTTCGCGGACGATGCCGCGTCGGCGGCCTGTTCCGATGCGCGGGCGAGGGACTCCGAGGCGGAGTCGCGAACACGCTCGCCGGTCTCGGCAGCGGCGTCGACGGCACGCTTCGTCGTGTCGGCGGTGGCGTCGGCAGCGCGCTTGGTGGCGTCGGCGGTGGCGGACGCTGCCTGTTTGGTGGCGTCAGCGGTGGCGTCGGCAGCCTGCTTCGTCGCGTCCGCTGTGGCCGTGGCAGCGCGCTTCGTGGCGTCCGCGGTCGTCTCGGCGGCCCGCTTGACGGCGTCGCCGGTCGACTCGGCCGCCTGCTTGAGGGCGTCGGTCGTCTGCTCGGCGGCGCGACCCAGCGGGGACTGCTCGTCGTCGAACGGGCCGTGCACGTCGAGGACGCGCACGTCGACCGTGGTGTGCAGGTCGGACAGCTGGCGCGTCGCTGCGCGCACCTGCTGCCGGACCTCGGCGGCGACGTCGAGCACCGGGTGCGGGTAGCTGACGACGACGGCGACCTGGACACTGAGCTCGCCGTCCTGTTCGTCGACCTGCACGCCGGCGGTGCCGGCCGAGCGGCCGAGCTGCTTCCGCAGCTGGTCGGCGGCACGGGCGGCGATCCCGCCGAGGTGGTGCACGCCGGGCACGCCGAGCGCGGTCTCCGCCGCGGTGCGCGCGACGATCGTCGCGGTGCTCGCGTCGTCGGGCAGCGGCTCCGTCAGTGCTGCGGGCAGGGCCACCTCGGTGACCTGCGTGTTCGCATGGGGGTCGTGCTGCATGGTTCCTCCTCGTTCGGGATCAGCGCGGGGACGCGTCGGGGCACCCGTTCGACGGGTGCCCCGATGCGGTCGTGCGACCTACTTCTTGAAGACGTCCTTGACGTCCTCGCCGGTCTGCTTCGCGCTCGCAGCGGTCTGGTCCTTCTTGCCTTCGGCGACCTTGGCGTCGTCGTTGGTCAGGTTGCCGACGGCTTCCTTCGCCTTTCCGGCGAGGTCCTGAGCGGCGTTCTTGATCTTGTCGTCGAGTCCCATCACGGGTCCTTTCGTGGGTGGGCGTGTGCCCGGTGGTGTGGAGGTGGGCCGGGAGGCCCGGGGGTGCGTCCGGCTGACGGGTGTCAGTGGACGCGGGTCGACTTCGCGAGCGCGGAGCGGGTACCGCCGGTCAGGTGCACGAGCACCGGGACCGGACGGCCGAGGGTGCGGTCGAGGACCGCGACGGCTCGGTCGACGGCGTCGAGCACGGTGACGGCGTCCCCGCCGCGGCGGACCGCGACACGAATCCGTGCGGCGCGCTGCCGGCGGACGAGGTAGGTGTCGACGCGGGAGCCGACCACGTCGCGGACACCCGCGAGTTCGTGTTCGACGACGTCCCGGACGAGTGCGACGTTGATGGTGACCGCGTCGTCGCCCGAGCGTTCCCGGACGGCGACGGACGTGCCGCCACCACCGCGGGTGGACGCCCACACGAGTGACAGGACGACCACGAGGGCCGCGGCCCCGGCGACGATCCACAGGGCGGACGCGGGCACGTCGAGGCTGCGGGGGAGGTCGACGTACGGCTTGAGCGCATCCTGGACGGCGGGCAGGACACCCGCGCCCATCGCGATCCCGACGACGACGGCGACCAGGCCGAGGACGAACAGGATGATCCGGTTGAGGGTCCGGTTGCTCTTGGTCATGCGAGGGTTCCCTTCTCCTCGACCCGGACGCGGACGCGTCGGCCGAAACGCTCGTCGAGGCCGCTCAGGCGCTCCACGACGGCGGCGCGGACGGTCGCCTCGTCGACCGGCACACCGGTGACCGGGACGATGCGGACCTCGGTGGAACGGCCGCGGGCGGTGGCGGAGGCGTTCCCCTCGGGGACGCCGGCCGCCATGCCGGCGGCGTTCGCCGCGGTGGAGGCGACGATGCGGGAGTCGATGACGACCGCACCACGCTCGTGCTCGACGACCGATCGGTGCTGGCGACCGGGCTTGAGGGCCAGGACGACCAGCACGACGCCGAGGACGACGAGCACGCCGGCGATGACCTCGACGATGGTGACGAACGCGGCGTCCGGGCGGAGCGCCGTGTCGACCACGGTCTGGGGGTCGGCGACCAGCGGTGGGCGTCCGATGGCGCTGAGCACCGACTCGGTGCCGATCCAGGCGGCCACCAGGGCGAGCACCACGAGGGCCACCGCCACTGCTGTGGAGCGGGAGCGGTGCACGCTCCGACGACGGATGCGTCGTTCGACGGAACCGTTGCTCATGATGGCCTCCTAGCGGGCACGGGACTCGTGCTCGCGCACGATCCCGGTGAGTTCGATGTGGGCACTGCCGACGCGGCGCCCGGTCAGGTCGCTCACGCGGCCCTTGACCTGGTCCGCGATCCGGATCGACCCGGAGACGATGTCGTCGCTCGCGGCGATCGGCCCGGTGATGTCGAGGGACAGTGCTCCCGACGCGTCGCCGAGTCCGACGCGCACCCGCTTGGCGGGGGCGCCGAGCCCTTCGGCTGCGACGGCCCGCGCCAGCGAGGTGAGCGCGCGTGCGGTGATCTCGACGCGGCCCGGGACGTCCGGGCCGGCGTTCACCGGGAGCTCCGGCGTCCGGTCAGCACGTCGGTCAGGGCGCCGCGGTCGATGCGACCGGTGGCGAGGGCGGCCACGAGGGCCCCGATCGCACCGAACACGATCACGAGCACGAAGCCCCAGAACCCGAACTGCAGTGCCACGACGGCGAGGACTGCGCCGATGAGGGCGCCGATCAGCGTGTTGCTCATGCGACTCGCGCTTCCTTCTTCTCGTCGTCGTTGTCGTCGTCGTCACCCGGGATGTAGACGTCCTGGACGGTCACGTTGACCTCGGCGACCTCCATGCCGACGATCTGCTCGAGGGCACGGGCCACACCGGTGCGGACACCGTCGGCGACCTGCTGGAGCGACACCGGGTACTCGGCGACGATCACGATGTCCGCGGCGACCTGCTTCTCGCCGACCTCGACCTTGACGCCCTGACCGAAGTCGCGCTGGCCGATCGCGTCGCGGATGGCGCCGATGGCACGGGCTGCGCCGTTGCCGAGGGAGTGCACGCCGTTGACCTCGCGGGCGGCGATGCCGGCGACCTTCGACACGACGGTGTCGTCGATGACGGTCTTGCCGGTGACGCCGCTGGTGCCGGCGTGCGAGGTGGCACGGGTCGCCGTGGTGGCCGGGGTGGGGGTGGTGGTGTCAGCCATGGTTCATTCCTTCCGTTGACCCGCCGGGCGTTCCCAGCGGTTGCTGTTCACGGATGAGACGGGCTGTGGAAGAGATTCGTCACACACGACTTCTCGGATTCGGGAAAAATCCAGGGATCCCCGGAAATCCGGGGATCTGCGTGTACCCCCGGGGCGTTCCGTCAGGCCGTTTCGCCGATTCCGGCCGCGTCGTTGCGTTCGGCAGCGGCCCGCATGGCGCGGACACAGGCCATCGGGGACTCGCCGCGCTCCTCGCGGAAGAGCTGCTGCAACCGACGGGGGAGCACCCCTGCGGCGGCTGCGATGTCGTCGAGCGTGAGCGGGTCGTCGAGGTGCTGTTCGATGTAGGACACCGCACGACGGACACGCCACGACGCCCTGCCGGCCTCCGGCTGCGCCGCGAGTGCCGCGCGCTTCGTGGTGGCCGGGTCCTCGCCGAACCGTTCGCGGTAGGTCTCGGCGAACCGGCCGGGGTTCGTGAAGCCCCACCGCCGGGCGATCACGGCGATCCCCGACGACACGAGCGGGCAGTCCGCTGCAGTCGCGCCGCCGCGGTCCGCGCGCAGGAGCTCTTCCCGCACCCGGTCCAGGCGGTGGTCGCGGAGGAACCGGTGCGGAGTGGTGTCGAGCGTCCGGGCGAAGACGTCCTGCAGTCCACGCTGGCTGAGCCCGCAGGCGGCGGCGATGGTGGGGATCGAGGGGCGTTCGGCGGCGTGCAGCTCGATGAACCGGACGGCGTCACGCAGCCGGTTCGCCACGGGGACGTCGTCGCCGCGGTTGCGGATGGGGAACGTGTCGAGGATGACGACGGCCAGCCGACGGTTCAGCGCGGTCCGCATCGGGCCGAGCACGCGGTCGTCGACCAGTGCCGGGCCGAGTTCGCGGATGAGGTGCCGGAGCGGTTCGCGCCGGGCGATGACCTCGTCCTGCTGGTCGAACAGCAGCGGACCGTCCGGCAGCCGGTAGCCGAGGTCGCGGCCGACGCTCCGCAGGAAGCGGTCGGACACGTGCACGCCGTTGTAGACGGTGCCGTCGGACTCGAACCGGTACGCCTCGGACGCCGAGGCGATGTACGGGCTGCCCGGCTCGACGACGCGGGTGCGGTCGGCGAAGTGCATCTCGAGCCGGCCCTTGGTCAGCCAGAACACCACGTGGTCGTCCCGCACACCGATGACCCCGCCGCGTCGCCCGCCCTCGGCACGCATGGTGCGGAGTGACAGGTCGTCGTCGCCGACGACCGTGTACTCGTACCGGGTGTCGTCGGTGGCGAAGGTCTCCGAGGCGAAGTCCGAGCCGCCGTACTCCGCGGCGAAGATCTCGGAGTAGTCGGAACCCTCACCGTCGGAGAACCGCAGCCGGCGGAATCCGTTCGTCGTCGAGGTGTCCATGCGCCGATCATGCCATCAGTTGCACCAGACAAGGAAAGGAATACCCTAGGGGGGTACCGTATTGAGAACGGTGGAGGCGGACATGCACGAACACGTCGGGTACATCGGCGACAAGGACGACCTGCTCAAGCGACTCCGTCGCGCCGAGGGGCAGGTGCGCGGGATCGCGCGGATGGTCGAGGACGAGACGTACTGCATCGACGTCCTGACCCAGATATCCGCGGCGAACCGGGCGCTCGAACGCGTCGCGCTGTCGTTGCTCGAAGACCACCTGGCGCACTGCGTCGCCGAGGCCGTCGCCGAGGGCGGGGACGCCGCCGACGAGAAGGTGCGCGAGGCCAGCCAGGCGATCGCCCGGCTCGTCCGCTCCTGACCCCTGACGATCGATCAACCAGAAGGAGACACCATGACCACCGAGACGCTGCTCGTCGAGGGCATGACCTGCGAACACTGCGTGATGAGCGTCACCGAGGAACTCTCCGAGGTCGACGGGGTGACGGGCGTCGACGTCCGACTCGTCCCCGGCGGCTCGTCCGAGGTCACCGTCAGCTCCGCGGCGCCGGTCGATGCGGACGCCCTGCACGCCGCGGTGGCCGAGGCGGGCTACGAGGTTGCGCGCTCGTGACGGACCGCACCGTCGAACTCGACATCACCGGGATGACCTGCGCCTCGTGCGCGAACCGCATCGAGCGGAAGCTCGGCAAGCTGCCCGGCGTCACCGCCACCGTGAACTACGCCACCGAGAAGGCGCAGGTGCAGGTCGCGGCCGACGGCACCGCCGACCCCCAGGCGCTGATCGCCGCGGTGGAGTCCGCCGGTTACGGCGCCACGGTGCCGGCACCGCCCGCTGCCGCCGACGCCGAGCCCACGGCCGACCAGGACCGGGCGGAACCGCTGCGACGACGCCTGGTCGTGTCCGCCGTGCTCGCGGTGCCCGTCGTGGTGCTCTCGATGGTGCCAGCCATGCAGTTCCCGAACTGGCAGTGGCTCGCCCTGACGCTCGCGGCACCCGTCGCGGTCTGGGGAGCGCTCCCGTTCCACCGTGCCGCATGGGTGAACGCCCGCCACGGTGCCGCCACCATGGACACCCTGGTGAGCGTCGGGGTCCTCGCCGCGTTCGGGTGGTCGCTGTACGCCCTGTTCCTCGGGGACGCCGGCACGACCGGCATGCACATGACGTTCTCGTGGTTCGCCACCGACCCCGAGGCCGCCGACCTGTACCTCGAGGTCGCGACCGCCGTGACGGTGTTCATCCTCGCCGGCCGGTACATGGAGGCCCGTGCGAAGACGCAGTCCGGTGCCGCACTGCGGGCGCTGCTCGAACTCGGTGCGAAGGACGCCGCGGTCCTGCGCGACGGTGCCGAACACCGCGTGCCGACCTCGTCCCTCGTCGTCGGCGACGTCGTCGTCGTGCGACCCGGCGAGCGGATCCCGAGCGACGGCCTGGTGCAGGACGGCTCCTCGGCCGTCGACCGCAGCATGCTCACCGGCGAGTCCGTGCCGGTCGAGGTCGGACCGGGCGACCGGGTCGCCGGCGCCACGATCAACGTCGGCGGCCGACTCGTCGTCGCCGTCACCCGCATCGGTGCCGACACCGAGCTCGCCCGCATGGGGCGCCTGGTCGAGGACGCCCAGACCGGCAAGGCCGAGGTCCAGCGCCTGGCCGACCGCGTGTCCGGCGTCTTCGTGCCGATCGTCATCGCGCTCGCCGTGTTGGCCTTCGTCGGCTGGCTCGTGCTCGGCGGCTCGGTCACGGCGGCCTTCACCGCCGCCGTCGCCACCCTGATCATCGCGTGCCCGTGCGCCCTCGGGCTCGCCACGCCCACCGCGCTGCTGGTCGGCACCGGTCGGGGCTCGCAGCTCGGGATCCTGATCGGCGGCCCGCAAGTGCTCGAGCGCACGCGCGGCGTCGACACCGTCGTGCTCGACAAGACCGGCACCGTCACCACCGGGTCGATGACCCTGCGGTCCGTGACCGTCGTCGACGAGACCGAGGACGCCGTGCTCCGGCTCGCCGCCGCTGTCGAGGACGGCTCGGAGCACCCCGTCGCCCGCGCCGTGACCACCGCGGCCCGCGCCCGGGCCACCGACCTGCCCGCGGCCGAGCAGTTCACCGCCGCCGCCGGTGCCGGGGTGCAGGCCGTCGTGGACGGTGACGTCGTCCTGGTCGGCACGACCCGCTGGCTCGCCGACGCATGGTCGATCACCCTGCCGCCGGTGCTCGCCGACGCCGTGGACGGCGCCGAGGCCGACGGGGCCACCGCGGTCGTCGTCGCCCGGAACGGCAGCGCCCTGGGCGTGGTCGTCGTCGGCGACACCGTGAAGCCCGAGGCCGCCGACGCGATCACCCGCTTCCGCGCGCTCGGCCTGCGCCCGGTCCTGCTCACCGGCGACAACGACGGCGCAGCACGTGCCGTCGCCGCCCGGGTCGGCATCGACGAGGTGCACGCCCGCGCGACCCCGGCGTCGAAGCTCGAGACCGTCCGCCGGCTGCAGTCCGAGGGCCGGAGCGTCGCGATGGTCGGCGACGGCGTGAACGACGCCGCCGCGCTGGCAGCCGCAGACCTCGGCATCGCGATGGGCGCCGGCACCGACGCGGCCATCGCGGCGAGCGACATCACGGTCGTGAGCGGTCGGCTCACCGTGGTGGCCGACGCCGTCCGGCTGTCCCGCGCGACGCTCGGCGTCATCAAGGGCAACCTGTTCTGGGCGTTCGCGTACAACGTGGCGGCGATCCCGCTCGCGATGGCGGGGCTGCTGAACCCGGTGCTCGCGGGTGCGGCGATGGCGTTCTCGTCGGTCTTCGTCGTGACGAACAGCCTGCGCCTGCGCCGCTTCGCACCGCAGTCGTGAACCCGGCCACAGTCGTGAACCGGGCAGGCCGACCGCAGCCCTGAACCCGGCAAGCCGACCGCGGCGATGAACGCGACCGGCCGGGAGGCGTGACGCGCGCAGCGAACGCGGGCCGCGCCTCCCGTCCGACTGTGCGCACCACCTGCCGGAGCGCACTACGCTCGAAGACGGTCCGCGACGCAGCGCTGCGTGACCCGCGGGCTGTACGTCTCGAACGTGATCCCCAGGAGGACCGAAGTGACCGAATCCGCTCCCGTCGACCCCACATCGACCGAAGGCTGGAAGAAGCTCGACAGCATCGCTGCCGGCTTCACCCCGGACCTGCGAGGGTGGTTCGACAGCGACCCCGGTCGTGCCGAGCAGTACACCTTCCAAGCTGCCGACCTGACCGTCGACCTGTCCAAGGGCCTGGTGACCGACGAGGTCCTCGCCGCGCTGCTGCAGGTCGCCAAGGACACCGGCGTCGCCGAGCGCTTCCAGGCGATGCTCGCCGGTGAGCACATCAACGTCACCGAGGACCGCGCCGTGCTGCACACCGCGCTCCGCCGTCCGAAGTCGACCGAGGGCCTCGTGCCGGCCGCGCCGCTGACCGTCGACGGCCAGGACGTCGACGCCGACGTGCACGCCACGCTCGACAAGGTCTACGGCTTCGCCGAGCAGGTCCGCAGCGGCGCCTGGACCGGTGTCACCGGCAAGCGCATCGAGACCGTCGTCAACATCGGCATCGGTGGCTCCGACCTCGGCCCGGTCATGGTCTACGAGGCACTCAAGCCCTACGTCCAGCCCGGCCTCGAGGCCCGCTTCGTGTCGAACATCGACCCGGCGGACATCTACGAGAAGACCGCGGACCTGGACCCCGAGACCACGCTCTTCATCGTCGCGTCGAAGACCTTCGGCACGCTCGAGACCCTGACGAACGCGCGCCTCGCCCGCCAGTGGCTGTGGGAGAAGCTCGGCCTGACCGACGCCGCCGACGACGAGAAGAAGAACGCCGTCGCCAAGCACTTCGTCGCCGTCTCCACCGCGCTCGACAAGGTCGAGGCGTTCGGCATCGACCCCGAGAACGCCTTCGGCTTCTGGGACTGGGTGGGCGGCCGCTACTCGGTCGACTCGGCCATCGGCACGAGCGTCGTCATCGCCATCGGCAAGGAGAACTGGGAGCAGTTCCTCGCCGGCTTCCACGCCATCGACGAGCACGTCCGCACCACGCCGCTCGAGCAGAACGTCCCCGTCCTGATGGGCCTGCTCAACGTCTGGTACACGAACTTCCTCGGTGCGCAGAGCCACGCGGTCCTGCCCTACACGCAGTACCTGCACCGCTTCGCCGCGTACCTGCAGCAGCTCACGATGGAGTCGAACGGCAAGCGCGTCCGCTGGGACGGCTCGCCCGTCACCACCGAGACCGGCGAGGTCTTCTGGGGTGAGCCCGGCACGAACGGCCAGCACGCGTTCTACCAGCTCATCCACCAGGGCACCCGCCTGATCCCGGCCGACTTCATCACGGTCGCCAACCCGGCCCGTCCGCTGCAGGACGAGACCGGCGACGGCAAGGGCGTCGCGCCCGGCACCGACGTGCACACGCTGTTCCTGGCGAACTTCTTCGCGCAGACCAAGGCGCTGGCGTTCGGCAAGAGCGCCGACGAGGTCCGCGCCGAGGGCACCACCGACGAAGGAATCGTCGCGGCCCGCACGTTCCCCGGCAACAAGCCGACCACGTCGATCATCGCGCCGGAGCTCACCCCGAGCGTGCTCGGCCAGCTCATCGCCCTGTACGAGCACATCGTGTTCACCGAGGGCACGATCTGGGGCATCGACTCGTTCGACCAGTGGGGTGTGGAGCTCGGCAAGCAGCTGGCGCTGCAGGTCACGCCGGCCGTCGAGGGCGACCAGGCCGCGCTCGACGCGCAGGACCCGTCGACCAAGGCGCTCATCGCGAAGTACCTGGAGCTGCGGAAGTAGCGCACGCCCCCACCTGACGGACGGGAGGCCCGTGGCGGATCCGCCACGGGCCTCCCGTCCGTCGTGTGCGTGCGCTGCGGCCGCGGGCCGGTCGCCGGGCCGGTTTCGCGCTCAGCGACACCTCATGCGCGCGCCGTCCCGTGCGGTGTCGCTCAGTGCGGAACGCGGCTGGTCGCGGTGCCCCGCCACCGCGACGGACGGTCCGCCGGTGTCGGTCGGAGCGGCTACGGTCGAGGGCATGGAGCGTTCGGAGATCCTCGCCGCGGCTGCCGCCGCGCACGCCGCCCGCATCGCAGCGGCGGGTGGTGACGACGCCGCGGCGCGTGAACGGGCCGACAGTGTCCGGCGCCGGGCCGACGGGCTCACCGACCGGTACGACACGGTCGAGGGCACGGACACCGAGTCCGACGCCCGTGACGCCGCCCGCCGTCGTGCGGGAGAGGCGGACCGCGCGGCCTCACGCACCGAGGGCGTGCTGTCCGACTGGCACCGGATGGGCACTCGTCGTGGCGTCACCCCGGACGCGCAGGTCCGCACGGCCTGGACCGTGACCGGGGTCCCCGAGCGGGGTGACGCCCGTGCGCTGGCGAACGTGCTGCTCTCGACCGCGGGGCACGCGGGCCGCGTCGCCGACGCCGCTCGGCGCAACCCCGCCCTGTCCGGCGCCGCCAGTGCGGCCGCTCGACGCACCGTCCGCCGCTACACCGACCACGGTGCGGACATGGCGTCGTTGGGGGACGTCCTCGGCGACGGCCCCGTCGACGACGACCGCTGACGCTGCATCGCAGATTGGACCGCTCCCGTCCTCATCAGGTGTTCTGTGGACCGATCCAAACGACCTGACGACAGAATGTCCAATTGACAGGACATGAAATCGGGTTACGATCGGTCCACGCACTGACGCGCGATCACCGACGAAGGAGTCACCGAATGGTCGACATCAAACCGACAGCCCCGACTGTCGCACTGCCCCCGTTGGGGACCGGGCCGCACCGCCGACGTCTCGGCGTGCTGGCCCTCGTCGCCACGTTCGGCGGGTTGCTCTTCGGGTACGACACCGGCGTCATCAACGGCGCCTTGAACCCGATGAAGACGGAGCTCGGCCTCACCAACTTCACCGAGGGTGTCGTCACGAGCTCGCTGCTGTTCGGCGCCGCGATCGGTGCCATGCTCGGCGGCCGCATCGCCGACGGCTGGGGTCGCCGCAAGACGATCATCCTGCTCGCCGTCACGTTCTTCGTCGGCACGCTGATCTGCGTGTTCGCGCCGACGTTCGAGGTCATCGTCATCGGTCGTGTGCTCCTCGGCCTCGCGGTCGGTGGCGCGTCGACGGTGGTGCCCGTCTTCCTCGCCGAACTCGCCCCGTACGAGATCCGCGGATCCCTGTCCGGCCGCAACGAGCTGATGATCGTCATCGGCCAGCTCGCGGCGTTCGTGGTCAACGCGGTCATCGGCAGCGTGTGGGGTGAGGGCAACGGGGTGTGGCGCGTCATGCTGGCCGTCTGCGCGCTCCCCGCGATCGCCCTCTTCGTCGGCATGCTCCGGGTGCCGGAGTCGCCGCGCTGGCTCGCGTCGAAGAACCGTTACGACGAAGCACTCTCCGTCCTCGAGCAGGTGCGGACCACCGACCGTGCCCGTGCCGAGCTCGACGACATCAAGCGGAGCAACGACATCGAGGCGAAGGTCGAGCGCGTCAGCGGGTGGCAGACGCTGCGCGGGAACAAGTGGCTCATCCGCATCGTGCTCATCGGCGCCGGACTCGGCGTCGCGCAGCAGCTCACCGGCATCAACTCGATCATGTACTACGGCCAGACCGTGCTCATCGAGTCCGGATTCCAGGCATCGGCAGCCCTCATCGCGAACATCGCACCCGGTGTGATCGCCGTGGTCGGTGGCGTCATCGCCCTGTACAACATGGAGAAGATCAACCGCCGGACGACGCTGATCCTCGGGTTCACGCTGACGACGACCTGCCACTTCCTGATCGGCATCGCGTCGGTCGCACTGCCCGAGGGCAACCCCGCTCGTCCGTGGGTGATCCTGTTCCTGGTCGTCGCGTTCGTCGGCTCGATGCAGACCTTCCTCAACATCGCCGTGTGGGTCGTCCTGTCTGAGATCTTCCCGACCCAGATCCGCGCGCTCGGCATGGGCATCTCGGTGTTCTGCCTCTGGATCGCGAACGCGTTCCTCGGGCTGTACTTCCCGACCATCGTCGCCGCGACCGGCATCACCGGGACGTTCTTCGGCTTCGGGATCGTCGGGCTCCTCGCCCTGCTCTTCATCTGGAAGTTCGTGCCGGAGAGCCGCGGCCGCACCCTGGAAGAGGTCGAAGAGGGCGTCACCACCGGCAACATCTTCACCGTCCCCGTGAAGGCGTCGCGCCGCTAGGCCGCACCACGCTGCACCGAGTGCGCAGAAGACGTCGGGTCGCCCCAGGGCACCCGGCGTCTTCTGCTCATTCGGTGTGCGACGAAGCACGCAGACGGACGGGAGGCCCGGTGCCAGCTGGCACCGGGCCTCCCGTCCTGTGGTCGCGCTACGGGCGCAGGAGCACCTTGCCGACGCGGCCGGCGGTGTCGCTGGCGCGCACGGCGTCGCGGACCTGCTCGAAGGCGAAGGTCTCGGCGACGGGGAGCGTCAGCGAGCCGTCGAGCACGCGGGTGATGAGCTCACCGAAGAGCTGGCCCTTCGTCTCGGCGGGCATCGTCTTGCTGACGACGGAACCCCAGAAGCCCTTCACGGTGAGCTGGCCGAAGATGACCTTGCCCGACGGGATCTCGAGCGTCGGCGACGCCATCGCGCCGAAGACGACGAGGGTGGCGTTCTCGCCCAGCACCGAGGCGATGTCGCCGGCGGCCTTGCCACCGACGGACTCGACACCGGCGATGATCGGGGCGCCGCCGGTGATCGCGGCGACCTGGTCCTGCCAGTCGTCGGCGTCGGTGGCGACGATGCGCTCGATGCCCTGCTCACGGAGCTCGTCGACACCGGCGGCCCGACGGACCAGTCCGATGACGTTGATGCCGCGTGCGGCACCGAGCTGGGCGACCATGCGACCGACCGCACCGTTGGCGGCGTTCTGGATGATCCAGTCGCCCTCGTGCAGGTCGAGCGAGTGCAGCAGGCTGATGGCGCTGAACGGCATCGAGACGAGCTGCGCGGCGGCCTCGTCGGTCATCGCGTCCGGCACCGGCACGAGGCCTGCGGCGTTCGCAGTGTAGTACTCGGCCCAGACGCCGAAGGCGCCACCGGCGACGCGCTGGCCGACCTGCAGGTTCGTGACGCCCTCGCCGAGCGCCTCGACGACGCCGAGTGCCTCGGTGCCCGAGGCGGCGGGCAGCTCCGGCTTGAAGCCGTAGGTGCCGCGGACGGTCCACAGGTCGTGGTTGTGGATGGGGGAGAGGACCGTGCGGACGAGGACCTCGCCGGCGGCGGGCGTCGGGACGGGGCGCTCCTGCACCTCGAGGACGTCGGCGGGCTCGGCGAACGTCTCGTGGACGACGGCGCGCATGGTGGTGGGGGTGGTGGTGCTCATGGGTCAGTCCTCCGAGACGACGATGGTGACGTCGATGTTGCCGCGGGTCGCGTTCGAGTAGGGGCAGACCTGGTGGGCTGCGTCGGCGAGTGCCTGGGCCTGGTCGTGCTCCAGGCCGGGGATGACGACCTCGAGCATGACGGCGAGCTGGTAGCCACCGTTGCCGTTCGGGCCGATCTGCACGCGACCGCCGACGGACGAGTCGGTGATCTTCACCTTCTGGCTGCGGGCGACGCCCTGCAGTGCGGAGTGGAAGCAGGCGGCGTAGCCGGCTGCGAAGAGCTGCTCGGGGTTCGCGCCGTTGCCGGAGCCACCCATCTCCTTCGGGATGGCGAGGTCGAACTCGACCGTGCCGTCGCTCGTGGCGACGTGGCCGTTGCGGCCTTCGCCGGTGGCCAGGGCCTCGGCGGTGTAGAGGGCTTCCATGGGGTTCCTTCCTTGTGGGGCGGATCGTGCAGTTCGGGGTGTGCGGCGTGCTCTCGCGCTCAGTGACAGTTCACGGGCACACGTGGCAGTGAGGTGTCGCTCAGCGCGAAACGGCGCCGCCGTCGGCGTCAGCGGCGTCTCGCTCGGGATCGGCCGCCGTGTGCATCGTCTCGGTCAGCCGGTGCAGCGTCGCGATGAGCTCGGCAGCGGCACGTTCGTCGGCCAGGCCCATCCCGGCAGCGATGCGTGCGGGGATGCCGCTCAGCTCGGACCGTAGTTCGCGGCCGCGCTCACCGACGGTGACGGTGACGACGCGTTCGTCGGTGCTGCGGCGCTCGCGGCGGACCAGGTCGCTCTGCTCCATGCGGCGGAGCAGCGGCGAGAGGGTGCCGGAGTCGAGCTGCAGGTGTTCCCCGAGGCTCGAGACGGTCTGGTCACCCTCGACCCACAGGGTGACGAGCACCAGGTACTGCGGGTACGTCAGGCCCCAGGGTTCGAGCATCGTGCGGTACGCCTGCGTGGTGGCGCGGGACGCCGCGTAGAGGGAGAAGCACACCATCTCGTCGGTCACGGGCATGCGTCCACACTGTCACGCAACCCAGTTGTGCACAACTCGATGCAGCGGATGCCCAGCTGACGAACACGCCGACGGCCCGTGCGGTTAGGCTGACGTGACCCACGATGACCAGCTGCGACCTCGACAACACCACGACCCCCGGCAACGGATCGGCGTCGTCCCACGGCAAGACGATCCTGATCGGTGAGCACGCCGTGGTGTACGGCGCACCCGCTCTCGTCCTGCCGGTGCTCGACGCGCGGGTCGTGGCGACGGTCACCCCGGTCGCCGCCGACGCCGAGCAGCCCGGTCACAGCCTGCAGTCCACCGTGCACACCGGCCCCCTCGACCTGGCCCCCGCTGCCGTGATGCCGACCGTCACCGCGGTCACCGCGACCCTGCGGCACTTCGGGGTCACCGACCGGCACTTCCACGTCCGGGTCGACAGCGAGGTCCCGACCGCCCGCGGCATGGGCTCGAGCGCCGCGGTCGCCGCGGCCGTGACCGCCGCCGTCGCCGACGCGCTGGGCGAGACACTCGACGTCGAGACCCACCACGAACTCATCCAGGAGTGCGAGCGCGTCGCCCACGGGCGTCCGTCGGGCCTCGACGCCCGGGGCGTCGTCGCGTCCGCGCCGGTCTGGTTCGAGGCCGGGCACATCGAACCCGTCGCGCTCGGCGCCCGGTTCACCTTCGTCGTCGCAGACACCGGCGTCCCCGGGCACACCAGGGAAGCCGTGTCCGCGGTCCGCGCACGCCACGACCAGGACCCGGCCGGTGTCGGCGCCGTGATCGACCGGATCGGCGCGCTCGCCCGGCGGGCACGGGGGACACTCGAGGACGGCGATGCCCAGGCTCTGGGTGTCACCATGGACGCCGCGCACGACCTGCTCAGCACACTCGACGTGTCGAGTGTCGACCTGGACCGGCTCGTCGACGCCGCACGCGCTGCGGACGCCCTCGGCGCGAAGCTCACCGGCGGCGGGCGGGGCGGGTGCGTCCTCGCGCTCGCCGCGGACGACGACCACGCGGACCGCATCGCGGCCGCACTCCGCGCTGCAGGGGCCGCAGCCACCTGGACCACCACGATCGGAGCCCGCGCTTGCTGACAGCCACCGCCGTCGCGCACCCCAACATCGCCCTCGTCAAGTACTGGGGGAAGGCAGACGCGCAGCTCGCGCTGCCCGCCACGGGCAGCGTCTCGATGGGGCTCGACGTGTTCCCGACGACGACCACCGTCACGGTGGACGGCGGACGGGAGGCGCTGGGCGCACGGGGAGACACGTTCACGCTGAACGGTCACGTCGTCGACGACGGGGCGCTGGTGCGCGTGCAGCAGTTCCTCGACCTGGTGCGGGAGCTCGCCGGCAGCGACGCCCGCGCGTCAGTCGTCTCCGAGAACACCGTGCCGACCGGTGCCGGGCTGGCCTCGAGCGCCTCCGGCTTCGCAGCGCTGGCCACCGCGGCCGCAGCGGCGTACGGCCTCGACCTGTCGCCGCGCGACCTGTCGCGTCTGGCCCGTCGTGGTTCGGGTTCGGCCACGCGCTCGATCCCCGGCGGTGTCGCCGTCTGGCACGCCGGCGACGACCAGGGCTCCTTCGCCGAGCCGATCCCCGCTCCGCCGATGGCCATGGTCGTCGTCACGATCGACGCCGGCCCGAAGCCGATCGGGTCGCGCGAGGCCATGCGCCGCACCATCGCCACGTCGCCCTTCTACCCCGCCTGGGTCACCTCGACCACCGAGACCGTCGGTGACATGCTCACGGCCTGCGCGGCCGGCGACTTCACCCGCATCGGCGAGATCACCGAGAGCAACGCCCTCCGCATGCACGCCACGATCGAGGGCGCCTTCCCGCCGATCCGCTACCTCAACGCCCGCAGCGTCGCCGTGTTCGACGCCGTCGCCGAGCTGCGTGCCGGCGGGGTCGAGGCCTACGCCACGGCCGACGCCGGCCCGAACGTCGTCGTGCTCACGAAGCCGCAGGACCGGTCGGCCGTCGCCGGGGCGCTCGCGTCGCTGGGTGACGTCATCGAGTCCGGCACCGGACCTGCCGCGCGGGTGCTCCGCTCCGAAGAGACCGGGAGCAATCCCGACCAGAAGGAGTCCGCGCAGTGATCGAGTTCCGTGCACACGGCAAGCTGTTCGTCGCCGGCGAGTACGCCGTCGTCGAGCCGGGCCAGCCGTCCGTCCTGATCGCCCTCGACCGCGCCATCACGGCGAAGGTGCGCGAGGGCCACGGCGCGGGCAGTGTGCACTCCGAGGAGTACGGGCACCTCCCGCTCACGTGGACCCGTGCCGAGGACGGCCTGGCGCTCGACCGCGAGCACCACCCCTACGACTACGTGATGGCCACGATCGACCTGGTCGAGAAGCTCCGCGCCGAGCGCGGCATCGCCCCGCGGTTCCACGACCTGCGCATCGAGAGCCAGCTCGACGACGCCAGCGGCCGGAAGTTCGGACTCGGGTCCTCGGCCGCGGTGACCGTCGCGACCGTCGGTGCCCTCGACCGCTTCTACGGCATCGGTCTGACCCAGCGCCAGCGCTTCCAGGTCGCCCTGCTCGCGACGATCCGGGTCAACCCCCGGGCCTCGGGCGGTGACCTCGCCGCGAGCACGTTCGGCGGGTGGCTGCGCTACAGCGCCCCGGACCGCGAGCGGCTCGCCGCCATGCTCGGGGACCACGCGGTGTCCGCGATCCTGGCCGACGCGGACGCGTGGCAGGGCTTCGACGTCCAGCGGCTCCCCGCCCCCGAGAACCTGCAGCTGCTCGTCGGCTGGACCGGCTCGCCCGCGTCCACCACGAAGCTCGTCGACGTGGTGCGTCGGCACCGCAACGGCGGGTACCAGGCGTTCCTCGACGAGAGCCGCAGCTGTGTCGACGACCTGACCACGGGCCTCCAGACCGGCGACGCCGAGCGCACGCTCGATGCCCTCAAGCGTGCACGCGTGCTCATGCAGCGTCTCGGTGACTCGGTCGGGTCGCAGATCGAGACCGAGCGGCTCGCGACCCTGTGCGACGTCGTCGAGGCGGCTGGCGGGGCGGCGAAGCCGTCCGGTGCCGGCGGCGGCGACTGCGGCATCGCGCTCGTCCCGGCGGACACCGACCCCGCCGGCATCCACCGCGCCTGGGAGGCGCACGACATCAGACACCTCAGCGTCGCGGTGCGAGCACCAGAAGGAGCCCTCGATGAGTGACCTGCTCACACCGATCCCCACCAAGTGGGTCGGTCCGATCCGCGTCAGCGGCAACGCCGTGCAGGGGGAGCACGAGGTCCCCCTCGCCACCTACGAGTCGCCGCTCTGGCCGTCCGTCGGCCGCGGTGCCCGCATCTCGCGCATGGTCGAGGACGGCATCGTCGCGACCGTCGTCGACGAGCGGATGACCCGATCCGTCGTGGTCCGTGCCGACAGCGCCGCTGCCGCCCACGTCGCCGCCGGGCAGATCCTGGCACGCCAGGACGAGCTCGCCGCGATCGTCGCCGGCCAGAGCCGGTTCGCCAAGCTCATCGAGGTGCACCCGGAGATCGTCGGGGACCTGCTGTTCCTGCGCTTCGCGTTCACCACGGGCGACGCCTCCGGCCACAACATGGTCACCCAGGCCGCGGACAAGCTGCTGCCGGCGATCCTGGACTGGCAGCCGGGCCTGCGGTACGTGTCGGTGTCGGGCAACTTCTGCACCGACAAGAAGGCCACCGCGGTGAACGGCATCCGTGGCCGCGGCCGCAACACCATCGCCGAGATCGTGATCCCGGGCGAGGTCGTCGAGAAGCGCCTGCGGTCGAGCACCGCACGCATCGTCGAGCTCAACATCGCGAAGAACCTGATCGGGTCGACGATCGCCGGCGCCATCCGCTCGGCGAACGCGCACTACGCCAACATGCTGCTCGGCTTCTACCTGGCCACGGGCCAGGACGCCGCCAACATCGTCGAGGGCTCGCAGGGCATCACGAGCGCCGAGGACCGCGACGGCGACCTGTACTTCGCGACCTCGCTGCCGCACCTGATCGTCGGCACGGTCGGCAACGGCAAGGGCGGCGACCTGCCCGTCGTCGAGGACGCCCTGGTGCGCCTCGGCTGCCGCGACGACCGCGAGCCGGGGGCGAACGCCCGCCGCCTCGCCGGTCTCTGCGCCGCCACGGTGCTGTGCGGGGAGCTCTCGCTCCTCGCCGCGCAGACCAACCCGGGCGAGCTGATGGCCGCCCACGTCGCCATGGAACGCCGTGGCACGAAGCCCGCAGGCGGTGCAGCATGAGCGGCGTCGGCATCCACGACATCGCGATCGCGACCGGTCACCACGTGCTCGAGCTCGACGACCTGGCCGAGCGGCTCGGCGTCGACCCGGCGAAGTACCACGTCGGCATCGGGCAGGACGCGTTCAGCGTGCCCGCCCCCGACGAGGACATCGTCACGATGGGCGCCACCGCTGCGAAGGAACTCATCGACCGGCACGGCGTCGAGGGCATCCGGACGGTGCTGTTCGCCACCGAGTCCGGCGTCGACCAGTCCAAGGCCGCCGGCGTCTACGTGCACGGTCTGCTCGGGTTGCCGAAGGCCGTCCGCGTGGTCGAGCTGAAGCAGGCCTGCTACGGCGGGATGGCCGCGGTGCAGCTCGCGCTCGGCATCGTCGCCCGCGCCCCGCACGAGCGGGTGCTCGTCATCGCCGCCGACGTCGCGCGCTACGACGTCGACACCGCCGCCGAGCCGACCCAGGGTGCCGGTGCCGCCGCGATCCTGGTGTCCGCCGACCCCGACCTGATCGAGATCGAGCCGGCCGCCGGCGTCTACACCGCCGACGTCGACGACTTCTGGCGGCCGAACGACCGCTCCACCGCGCTGGTCGACGGACGGCTGTCCGTCAGCGCCTACGTCGACGCGTTCGTCGGCGCGTGGGACGACCTCGCCGAGCAGGGCGGGCCGGCGTACGAGGACATCGTGCGCTTCGTCCACCACCAGCCGTTCACGAAGATGGCGCTCAAGGCGCACCGGAAGCTCACGCAGCACGTGGGCGTGCCGTTCGACGAGTCGGAGCTGTTCGTCGGGTTCACGTACAACAAGCAGACCGGCAACACGTACACGGCGTCGCTCTGGATCGGGCTCGCGGCACTCCTCGACCTCGACGAGCACCTGGCGGGGGAGCGCATCGCCCTGTTCAGCTACGGCTCGGGCAGCGTCGGCGAGCTCATCACCGGTGTCGTCCGGCCCGACTACCGCGAGCACCGCCGGGTCGGTCGGGTGCGCGCGCTGCTCGGCGCACGCGTCCCGCTGACGGTCGACGCGTACCGCGAGCTGCACGCAGCCGGCGCCGCCACCAGCGAGGACGTCGAGCGTCCGCGCGTCACGACCGCGCCGTTCCGGTTCGAGGGTGTGCGCGGTGGCGCACGCCACTACGAGGCGACGACGCAGCAGGCGTAGCCGGCGTCGCCGGGCTGCTCCCGCCCCGCGGACCCGGCGCACGTGCCGGCACCTGTCGCTTCCGCGGACCGGACTGGAGGCCCGTGGCGGCGCCGCCACGGGCCTCCAGTCCGTCCACCGGTCACGCCGGCGGTCTCGTGCACGAGGGCGAGGTGCCGGTAGTCTTGCCGCGGAGATCGGAGGGTCGATGGCGGAGCAGCTGGGCGCGTCCGGCGCCGTCCGTGCCCTCGTCGCCACCCTGCCCCGCGCACCGCACCTGTCCGACGTCGTCACCGGCGTCGGCACGATGGTCGGCAAACCCACCCGCGTCGTCGACGTCGACGGTCCGAGCTGGGGGCCGCTCACGGCGCTCGTGTCGCAGTTCGAGCACGAGAACCTGGTGCTCGTGCCCGCCGGGGCGCCGCCGCTCTACCGCATGCACTGCGTGCTGCACGAGCTCGGGCACCTGGTGCACGGCGACGTCGGCACGCCGACCGCGTCGTCCGTGGCCGAGTTCGCCGCCGGGGGCCACGTGTGCCGTCGTGCGCTCGACGCCGACTCGGGGCTCGTGAGCATCTCGGACGACGACGAGCACTTCGCCGAGCGGTTCGCGTACGAGCTCGCGACCGTCCTGCTCGCCGGTGCCACGGGTGCGGACGAGCGGGCCTACGGCTGATGGCAGCCCTGCACGCCGCAGCCTTCTGGTTCGCGGCGCTGATCTTCCTCGCCCGCACGCCGTACGTGCTGCGGAACCCGCGCGGCCGGGCGGCCTGGGGTGCCACGGGTGTCGGCGCACTCGGGCTCCTGACCCTGGGCAGCGTCGTGCCGCAGACCGTGCTCGACGGCGCACTGGGCGGCTCGAACCTGATCAACCTGGTGCAGAACGTCTGCGCGACCGTGGCGTTCTGGCTGATGCTGCGGGCGAGCACCGACGACCTGCCGGAACGCCCGATGCTGGCGAAGCCGGTGGCGCTGCTCGTCGTGGTCGTGGCGTTCACCGTGCCGTTCCTGCTGGTCGAGGAGCGCGGCGGGACCGACTTCGACTTCATCGTGCACGGGATCGCACAGACGCCGATGTGGTTCTACGCGACCGTCTACATGGTGAGCGTGGGGCTGATCGCCGCGACGACCCTGCGGCGTGGCGTGCTGCAGAACCCGGTGGCGCTCGTGGTGTTCCGCGTCGGGCTGGCCCTGGTGGTCCTGGCGAGCGTCGACGAGGTCGCCTCGCTGACGGCGGACCACTTCGGGGTGTTCCCAGCCGGGGTCCGTGACGGACTGCGTCTGGCCTTCGACCCGCCGTTCTACCTGGGCATCGTGTTGATCGTCGTCGCGATGGCCTCGTTGACGTTCCGGCGGTGGGGGCGTGACCTGCGGCACCGCGGGCACCACCGCCACCTGCGCCGCATCGTGCGCCGGCACGAGGTGCGCGCGGTCGAGCGGCCGGGCGACCCGCAGGCCCGGACCTACGACCTGGTCATCGCGATCCGCGACGCCGAGGTGCAGGGACGGACCCTTGACGATGCCGAGCTCGCCCAGGTGCGGGCGGCGGAACGGACCCTGACCCGGAGCCTCGGAGGATGACGGCGTGACGATCGTGTGGTGGGTGCTCGGTGCGCTCGTGGTGCTGGCGGTGGCGGCGCTGCTCGTCCTGCTCGTGGTGCGGAAGGTCGTCGGACGGATCGTGCTGCCCGGGGGCGACCGCTGGACCCCCGTGCTCGGGTCCGACGCCGACTCCGTCCGGCTGCCGATCACCGACGACACCGTGCGCCCGGGGGAGTACGGCCTGTGGCACGACGGCCCGGGCCACACCACCGTCGGGCCGGTGCTCGAGATCGACGAAGCCGCCGGGTCGGTGCGGCGGGCCGTGGTGCGGACGACCGGCGCGGTGTCGTCGCGGGTGCGGTGGAGTGGGCACGTGCACCCGGACCCGGCGGCGATGGAGGTCGACTGGTCCGAGGTGTCGCTGTCGACGCCGGTGGGGCCGGCGCCGGCGTGGGTGGTGCGGCCGGGCCCCGACGGCGCGGCCGACGGCCGTGCGGGAACGGACGGCACCGCCGACGGCGTTGCCGACCGCGTTGCCGACCGCGATGCCGCCCGGACCTGGGCGGTCCACGTCCACGGGATCCGGACGACCCGGGTCACCGCGCTCCGGACCGTCCCCGCGGCGCTCGAGCTCGGCTGGACGTCGATCGTCCCGTCGTTCCGTGGCGACGGCGAGGCCCCGTGGGAAGGCCGGGCCTCGCACCTCGGTGCCCGCGAGTGGGCGGACGTCGAAGCGGCGCTCGACCACGCCGTCGCGAACGGCGCCGAACAGCTCGTCCTGGTCGGCTGGTCGATGGGCGCGACGATCACGCACGAGCTCCTCGCCCGCTCGGCGCACCGCGACCGCCTGGCCGGGATCGTGCTCGTCGCCCCCGCGCTGGACTGGTCGGTGGCGGTCCGGTCACAGGCCCGCCGTGCTGGTCTCCCCGGCATCGTCGTCTCGGCCGCCCTCGGTGCGATGGCGACCCCGGTCATCTGCCGGCTGGTCGGGCTGCGGGAAGCCGTCGACGTCCGGGCCCTCTCCTGGTTGCGCGCACCCCGGGCGTTGCCACCGACCCTGCTCATCCACTCCGCCGGCGACACGACGGTGCCGTTCTCGGCCAGCCAGGAGTTCGCCGAGGCACACCCGGGCACGGTGACGCTGGCGGTCAGCGAACCGGCCGAACACGCGTGGGAGCGCAACGTCGACGCCGTCTGGTTCGACCGGACGATCACGACCTGGGCGTCGAACCTCGCGCACACCGCGGCACAGGAGTAGAAGGAGCCATGGGTCAGCTCATCTACGGCGGGCAACCGCTCGACCTGCGGATCGACGACCGCGCGCTCACACACCTGCAGATCGTCATCGTCAACATGCTCCGGCGCGACCACCGTTTCGCGTTCTCGTGGAAGGACGACGTCATCCACGGTAACGGTCGCAGCACGATCTGGTTGCATCCGAGCGTCAGCCTGCACTTCAAGTTCACGGGGAGCCGGGTGCCGTCGATCAACCGCAGCTGGCTCGAGGACCTCTACGCATCGGCCACGTCGGGGTCCGGGCTCGTGCTGACACCGGAGCCGACGGACACCAGCACGGCCGACGACTCGGCGTGGTCACGTGCCGTCGCACCCGGGGACGCGGACGACGCCTCGAGCACTCCGAGCGGTACCACAACACGCTGATCTGGGTCAACGGGTTCCGGTCAGTCCGTCCGACCCGTACGCTTTCTGTACCGCGGTACAGAGTCGTCCCCCGCACCGGAATCCAGGGATCCGGTGTTGACCTGTCCCGCGGCAGGAGGGGGACCCGAATTGACCGTGACGCACTGCGAGTCCGGCACCGACCAACCATCGGTGCTCTGGGCGAGCGAGCGAGGTGAGTCCCGGATCAGGGGATTCGCCGCTCATGCGACCGGCGCCGTGCGCCGGGACCGCCGCGTCACGGTGCTGGGCTCGCCGATCGGTCTCGACCGACCGGCGCTCCTCCGGGATCGCCCCGGCCATCGGATTCGGGTTCCGTGGCCGGGGCGGTCTCTCCGCTCGCCTCAGTAGACGTCGCGCACGTACCGCTTCGCGCGACGCATGTCGGCCAGGTACGCCTGCGCGTCGTCCTCGTCGCGCCCGCGGCCGGTGCGGATGACCTGCAGCAGCGCGGCCTCGACGTCCTTCGCCATGCGTGAGGCGTCGCCGCACACGTACACGTGGCCGCCGTCCTCGAGCCAGGCGAACAGCTCCGCCGACCGTTCGAGCATCCGGGTCTGCACGTAGACCTTCTCGGCCTGGTCGCGCGAGAACGCCAGGTCGAGGCGGTCCAGCACGCCCTGTTCCTGCAGCTCGGCGAGCTCGTCCTGGTACACGAAGTCGGTGTCCCGGTGCTGGTCGCCGAAGAACAGCCAGTTGCGCCCGGTCGCACCGGACACCGCACGCTCGTGCAGGAACCCGCGGAACGGCGCGACCCCGGTGCCCGGTCCGATCATGATCATCGGCGCCGACTCGTCCGCCGGTACCCCGAACGACGCGTTCGGCTGCAGGTACACGTCGACGGTGCCGTCCGGGTCGACCCGGTCGGCCAGGAACGTCGACGCGACGCCCGCGTACATCCGGTGCGGGTCGCCGTAGCGCACCGACGCGATGGTCAGGTGGATGCGGTCCGGGTGCGCCAGCGGGCTCGACGAGATCGAGTACTGGCGAGCCTGCAGCGGCCGGAGGTTCGGCAGCAGCTCGTCGAGTCCGGGGGCAGCCGACCCGGCGTCGCGGAGCAGGTCAAGGACGTCACGTCCCCACAGCCAGCGGTCCAGCTCGTGCTTGTCGCCGTGCGCCACGACGGCGGCGAGCTCGCTCGACGGCGCGCGCTGCACCAGGTCGGCGATGAGGTCCTTCGAGGGCGTCCGGATCTCGCGGTCGGTCCGCAGGACCTCGCTGATCGGACGGCCGTCGAACGCCTCGCCGCCGTTCGCGCCGACCTGCTCGAGCAGGCCCGCCACGAAGACCTCGTCGTTCACCGGCACCACCGCTAGGGCGTCACCGGCCGCGTACTCGATCCCCGAGTCGCCGAGGTCGAACTCGTAGTGCCGGATCTCCTTCGCGCTGCGCGGCGAGGAGAGCAGCCGGTTCTCGACCAGGCGCGACGGGTACGGGTTGCGCTTGTTCCACTGCGACCCCGGCCGGGAGGCACGGCTCGCGCCCGCCCCGCCGGTCGCGGCTGCACCGTCGCCGGTGCCACCGCCCGTGGCAGCGTCGGGTGCAGCCGTCGCGCCGGTCTCGGCGGCCAGGCGGTCGAGGACCCCAGCGGTCCACAGTGCGGCCGCGTCCTCGAAGTCGACGTCGCAGTCCACGCGGTCGTGGACCCGCGTCGCGCCGAGCTGCTCGAAGCGGGTGTCGAGGAGCTTGCCGGCCTGGCAGAACTCGTCGTAGCTCGTGTCACCGAGCCCGAGGACGGCGTACTGCAGCCCCTCGAGCCGCGGCACCGTGCTGGCCTGGATCGCGTCCCAGAACAGGCCGGCGTTGTCGGGCATCTCGCCCTCGCCGTAGGTCGAGGTGACGACGAGCACGTGCGACATCTCGGCGAGCTGCTCGGGCGTGACGGCGTCGAGCGCGCTGGAACGGCCACCGAGCCCGCGGGCCCTTGCGCCGGCGACGAGCTCGTCGGCCAGGAACTCGGCGTTGCCGGTCTGGGTGCCGAAGAGCACGTCGATCGTCGTCGTGGGCGCGCTGGCCGCGACCTTCTTGCCGGCGGCGGCGATGCCCGCGATGAACCCGGCGAGCCAGGACTCCTGGGCGGCGGAGAACGGTGCGTCGACGGGGATCAGCGACCCGGTCGGGGGGAGCAGGCTCACGCGGTCACCGCCTCGGTCGGCGCCTGCGGTGCACGGCGCGCGATGTCCTCGAGCGCCGCGGTCGCGAGCAGCTCGTCGAAGCGTGCCTCGCGGACGCGGCCGTCGTTCTGGGCGTTCTGGTGCATGATCCACCCCGTGGTGCCCGGCGCGTCCATGCTGCGGTTGTTCCGCTGCGTGAGCGCGCGCTTGTAGTCGTCGAGCCGCTTGATCGCGATCAGGGTCGCGAGCTGGTCGTCGGCGAACCGGTCGAGCGTGCCGCGCAGGTACTTCACGACGCGCTGCTTGACGGAGAAGTCCTCGGTGAGCACGAGGTTCTTGACGGCGTCGGCGACCCGCGGGTCGGCGGCACCGGACGCGCCGGGGACGCGCTCGAGGGCGACGTCCTGGGCGACCCCGAGCACGGTGTACGACGACAGCAGCGAGAACATGTCCTCGCCCTGGTCGCCGAGCGCCGGGGCACGGCCGTCGAGCACCGTGCGCTGGTCGCGGTAGTCGAGCTTGAACGCGCGGAGCTTGTCGGTGGCGATCGAGGTCGCGAGCTCGTCGAGGAGCTCCGGCCGGGTCGCCGCCGCCAGGATCTCGCCGGCGTCCTGCGTGAGCAGCAGGGCGCGGGGCATGCCGACGAACACGTGTGCGCGTGCGGTGTCCCACTCGGCGAGCAGCCGCTCGGCCAGGGCCGAACCGGTCGCCTCGAGGTGCCACTCGAGCAGCAGGCGGGCGGCGGACTCGTGGAACGCACCGCGCTCGGTGTCGGTGACGGGGAACACCAGGAGCGAGTCGGTGCTGGCACGCTCGGCGACCTGGCCGGACGGGTCGTACTGGTACAGGAACCCGCCGGACATGCCGTTGCCGAGGCCCTTGCCGAACGCGCCGAGGTTGAACACGGCGCCACCGGTCATGTACTCGCAGCCGAAGTCGCCCACGCCCTCGACGACGGCGGTCGCGCCGGAGTTGCGGACGGCGAACCGGTCGCCGGCCTCGCCCTCGACGAAGGTGCGGCCGCCGGTGGCCCCGAAGAGCGCGAAGTTGCCGACCAGCACGTTGCCGCCCTGTTCGGCACTGCCGCCACCGGGGGCACGGACGATGATCCGTCCGCCGCTCTGGCTCTTGCCGACGCCGTCGTTCGCGGTGCCGGTGTGCTCGAGCACGACGCCGTCGTTGTTGAAGACGCCGTAGGACTGCCCGGCCGATCCCTGCGTGCGGATCGTGACCGCGCCGTCCACCAGCCGGCGGCGTCCGCGGTCGTCCGTCGTCACGGCGGGCAGGCCCTGCACGTCCTCGGAGCGGAGCTCGTGGTTGAGCAGGCGCTCGAGGTCGATGCCGAGCTGGCCGCCGACCGACTTGTCGCTGTTGCCGAGCAGCACACCGTGCACGAGTACGTGCTCCTGCGCGTGGTCGACCAGGGCGGTGCGGACGCGCTCGAGCAGGGCGTCGTCGGTGTGGAAGTCCTTCTCCAGGTACTCCGGGTCGGTGACGACCTTCTCGGGCACCTGGGCGAGCAGGGCACGTGCGTCGAGCCGGCCGACGCTCGCCGGGTGGTCGAGGAGCTGCAGCAGGTCGGTCCGGCCACGGGCCTCGCGCAGGGAGCGCAGGCCGAGACGGGCCAGGATCTGCCGCACGTCGTGCGCGATGTTGAGCAGGTACTGCGCGAGCGCGCGGGGGTCGCCCTCGAACGCCTCGGCGTTCGTGGTCAGGCCCGCCGGGCACTTCACGTTGCAGTTCTTCGCCATCACGCAGCCGAGCATCATGAGCGCGGTCGTGCCGAACTCGAAGCTGTCGCCGCCGAGCAGGGCGCTGGTGACGACGTCGCTGCCGGTCTGGTGCGCACCCGAGCAGCGGAGCGTGACCTTCTGGCGCAGGCCGTTCGCGACCAGGGCCTGGTGCACCTCGGCGACGCCGATCTCCGCGGAGCGGCCGGCGTACTTCAGGCTGGTGACGGCCGCGGCCCCGGTGCCGCCGGTGTTGCCCGCGACGTTGATCACGTCCGCGCCGGCCTTCGCGACACCGACCGCGATGGTGCCGATGCCCTCGGACGAGACGAGCTTCACGATCACGCGGACGCGGGCGGCCTTGCAGTCGTGGATGAGCTGCGCGAGGTCCTCGATCGAGTACGTGTCGTGGTGCGGCGGCGGCGAGATCAGCTCGACACCGGGCGTGCCACCACGGGCCGCGGCGATGTCCACCGTGACCTTGGGCGCGGGCAGCTGGCCACCCTCGCCGGGCTTCGCACCCTGACCGATCTTGATCTCGAGCTCCTCGAGCATGGGGTCGGCGAGGTAGCCGGCCCAGATGCCGAACCGGCCCGAGGCGAACTGCTTGATGCGCGAGCCGCGGATGGTGCCGTAGCGGGAGTGGTGCTCGCCGCCCTCACCGCTGTTCGACATGCCGCCGACCATGTTCGTGCCGTGCGCGACGGCCTCGTGGGCGGTGGCGACGAGCGCGCCGTGGCTCATCGCGCCGGACGCCAGGGTCCGGGTGATCTCGTGGGCCGGCTGCACCTCGTCGAGCTCGACGCTCGCCGGGGCGCTCTGCAGCAGCGCGAGCAGCGCGACGGCCGCACCGGTGGCGCGGAGCGTCACCTGGGTGTCGTCGACGGCGTCGACGTCGATCTGCCCCGGGTGGAGCAACGCGAGGCCGTCTGCCAGGGCCGTGTGGCGCAGTGCACCCGTGGTCCCCGTCGACGTGAGCTCCAGGCGGAACCGCTCCGTTCCTCCAGGCAGGTCCTGGTCGTCCGACGGACGCGAGCCGGAGAGCCCGCGCACGGTGACGCTGGCGTTGCCGCTCGTCGAGAACCGGCCGAGCTCGCGCGCGAAGTCCTCGGCCGTGTCGATGCCCGTGACGTCCGCGGGCAGGGCGAGCACGTCGCGGAGCGCGGCGGGGCGGCGGGACCGCTCGTCGTGCGTGGTCTGCAGGAACGAGACGTAGCCCGGCGTGATGCGGTGCGCGTCGATCTCGGCCTCGCTGAGGCGGTCGTACCCGGTGTTCCGGTACGCGGCGTCGGTGATGCCGAACGAGTCGTCGAGCTGGCGGAGCGTGAGCAGCCGCAGCGCGTCCGAGTCGCCGGAGCGCTCGAAGGCCGGGCGCTCCTCGGTCATGCCGCCGAACCCGCGGACGCTCGCGACGCCGAACGAGTGGCCGGCGCCGTCGGAGCGTTCCTTGAACAGGCCGAGGAGCGGGACCTGACCCTCGGACGCCACTGAACGGGCACGCTCGTGCCAGTCCGTCGCCGCCTGGGCGATGCGCACGAAGCCGACGCCGCCGACCGGGGCCTGCATGTGCGGGAAGACCCGTGCGAGCACGTCGTCGCCGGTGTCGAGGTAGTTCGGCTCGAAGAACTCGCCGCCGATGTAGCTCTCGGCGGTGCACAGGCCGACGCGGCCCATGGTCTTCGCCAGGGCCTTCTCGGCGGCCTTGCGGAACTGCTTGAGTGCCAGGTCGGTCGCGGTCAGCTCACCGGCGGGTGCGGGCGCGGCGGGGTACTTCTCCTCCGCACGCAGCCGTGCGCTCAAGCTGTACACAGCGGCGGCACCGAAGCCGAGCGCGGTCGCGACGTGGTGTGACGATGGCAGCTGACCGCTCTCCGCGACGACGGACACCCGCAGGCGCAGACCGGTCTCGATGAGTCGCTGGTTGACGGCCGCCACGGCCAGGATCACGGGAAGGGGCGCATGGGTCGACGACACCTCGCGGTCGGTCACGACCGCGATCCCACCACCACGCGACGCGAACGCCTCGATCGCGTCGCACAGGGCGTCCAGTGCGCCGCGCATCGCGTCGGCGTTCGCCTGCTCGTCGGCGGGCACCGGCACGTAGAGCATGTCGAAGCGCCCGAGCGGCACGATGTCCTGGTCACGCAGCCGCACCATGTCCAGGTGCCCCAGGATCGGCGACTGCACGACGAGCTGCCGGCCCGTGGTGCCGGTGCCGTCCGGCTTGGCGCCGAGTGCGACGCGCATCGACATGCCGTCGGCTTCGCGGATCGAGTCGAGCGGCGGGTTCGTCACCTGGGCGAAGCGCTGCGAGAAGTACTTCGCCATGCCGCCCTCGGTGTCGCTCAGGGCGTTGATCGCGTTGCCGTAGCCCATCGCCGAGATGCGCTCCGACCCGTTCTGCAGCATCGGGTCGAGCATGAACCGGAAGCTCTCCTGGTTCAGCGAGTACGCGACGTACCGGCCCGCGAGCGACAGGTCGCCGTCGTAGCCCAGGGTGTTCCTGGTGCGCTCGTAGGCGGGCGCGGGCAGGTCGTCCAGGTTCACGCGGGCCGCGTCGAGCAGGGTGCCGTAGTCACGGCGGGCCGCGAGCATGCGCAGCACCTCGCCGGTGCGCATGCGGGATCCGGTGCGGTGGTCGACGACGAGCATGCCGCCGGCCTCGATGCGGCCGCGGTGCACGACCTCGTCGGCGGCGAATTCGACCTGGCCCGCCTCGGACGACACCATCAGGTACTCGGCCGTCTCGACGGTGCGCAGCGGGCGCAGGCCCAGACGGTCCAACCGGGCACCGACGACGTCGCCGTCGCTGAAGATCACGGCCGCGGGGCCGTCGTTCTTCTCCTCGTACAGCGAGAAGTACTCGAGCATGTCCCGGACGTCGGGGGTCAGGGTGCGGTCGTTCTCCCACGCCGGGGGCATGAGCGAGACGACGGCCTCGACGATCTCGAGCCCGTCGTCGAACACACGGCTCTGCAGGGTCTGGTCGAGCCGGCTCGAGTCCGACTGCCCGGGCGGACGCACGATGCTCCGGGTGCGGGCACGCGCGAGCGCCTCGTCCGACAGCCGGTTCTTCCGGTCGGTGTTCAGCTCGCCGTTGTGCGCCATCAGGCGGAACGGCTGCGCCATCGTCGGG
This sequence comes from Curtobacterium sp. Arg-1, assembly GCF_025643395.1. Lineage (NCBI taxonomy): Bacteria > Bacillati > Actinomycetota > Actinomycetes > Micrococcales > Microbacteriaceae > Curtobacterium > Curtobacterium sp. Arg-1. Next base: position 3,053,034 of record NZ_CP095731.1, on the reverse strand, counting down.
TGCGGCTCGGTGTTCGTCGAGAACCGGGTGTGGAAGTACAGCGTCCGCACCGAGTGCCGGGGGTCACGCAGGTCGGTGAAGTACCCGATCACCTCGCCGGAGTTCAGCCGGCCCTTCAGGATCTGGGTCCGGGCGCTGAGCGACAGCGGGTACAGGGCGGCGTGCTCGGCACGCTCGGTGGCGGCCTGGGCGTAGGACACGGCCTCGATGGCGAGCAGGGCACGGTTCGCGGCGTCGTCGACCTCGGTGCGGTCCCAGTCGGACGGCGCACGGAAGACCCACTGCACGATCGGCAGCTGGTACTGCTCGGCCTCGGGGCGCGCGACCGAGTGGTCCACCGGGACGTCACGGACCAGCAGCAGCTCGAAGCCCTCGGCCGCGATGGCGTCCGAGACCGTCTGCTGGGCCCGGGTGCGCTCGTCGGCGCCGTCCGCTCCGGTGCCACTCGGCACGAAGCAGTTCGCGACGCCGAAGTGCCCGGCGCGCAGCTGCTGGCCGGTGATGGCGCTGAAGAACTCCACCGACAGGTCGATGCTGACGCCCGCGCCGTCACCGACACCCTCGGCGGACTTGCCGCCGCGGTGCGGGATGGAGCACAGCGCTTCGTCGCCCTTGCGGATGACGTCGTGGCTCGGCGTCCCGTCGAGACGGGTGATGAAACCGACGCCGCAATCGCTCGATTCGCGGGCAGGGTCGTAGAGACCGAAGGGTGTGGGGTTCACGTGCGGGTCCAGTGGGGCGTTGCCGGCAGCGGACGGCGCGGGCTGCATCGATGGAGCGCTCGCCGCGGGCAGACCGATGGTGGCAGTCGGGCCCTGTGGGGTGGTGGTGCGGTAGGGCGATGCTACGGCTTGGTATACCGACCGTGCAACACGGGTGGTCCGGGCGTGTGACGGGGTCGCACCGTGCGGGTCTGTTCGGCTGGTGCGAGGTTGCACGCTCGGTGCGAGTTCGTAGCGCTGCACGGAGCGTGCAACCTCGCACGGGATGGCCGACGCCGCACGGTGCGGCGTGCCGCGGGCGCCGTGCAACCTCGCACCGGGTGGGTGACCCGGCACGGTGTCAGGCTGCTGGCTCACCGGTTCGGTCGCTCACCGCGATCGGCTCCGTGACCGCCGTGCTCGCGTCGGCGGCGGGGGTCGTCCCGGGGGTCGTCCCGGGGGTCGTCCCGGGGGTCGTCCCGGGGCGGACGAGCTCCGGGTGACGGCGGCCGGTGCGGAACACCCACGCCTTGAAGAGCACGAAGCGCACGCACGTCGCGAACAGGTTCGCGGTCGTCAGCACGAGGATCTCCGTGCCGTGCGAGGCTCCCGGCGTCGTGCTGTGCAGCACCACGAGCGACCCCGACGTGATCGCCCAGGCGACGCCGAAGACCACCAGCCCCTGCACGTGGTGTCGCCCGGCTCCGGCGCGGCCCCGCACGCCGAACGTGAACCGCCGGTTGAGGGCGGTGTTGCCGATCGCCGTCAGCAGCAGGGCCAGGAAGTCCGCGGTCTGCGCTCCGATCGCCGGCCGGAACAGCGCGTAGAGCACGGCGAACGCCACCGTGGAGAGCACCCCGATCGCCCCGAACCGCAGCAGCTGCCCGAGGAACCCGACGTGCGGTGGGGTGAAGGGGCGGCGGCCGATCGCCTCGTACACGGCGCCGATGGGAACCCGACCCGTGGCGATGCCCCGCGAGACGCGCCACATGCCCTTCAGGTCCGCGGTCGCGGTCGACGCGATGTGCACCGACGAGTTGACGTCGTCGACCCAGTCCACCGGGACCTCGTGGATGCGCAGTCCGGCGTGCTCGGCCAGCACCAGCATCTCGGTGTCGAAGAACCACGCGTCGTCCTCGCAGAGCGGCAGCAGGTGGTCGGCCGCGCGCTTGGTGACGGCCTTGAAGCCGCACTGCGCGTCGGAGAACGACACCCCCATCGTGGACCGGAGCAACAGGTTGTACGAGCGGGAGATGAACTCGCGCTTGCTGCCCCGCACCACCCGCGACGAATCCGCCAGCCGCGTCCCGATCGCCAGGTCCGAGTGCCCGGAGAGCAGCGGCGCGACGAGCGGCTCGAGGGCCGCCAGATCCGTCGACAGGTCCTCGTCGACGTACACGAGCACCGTCGCCGGGGACGCGGCCCACACGGCCTTGAGCGCACGACCCCGGCCCTTCTCGGGCAGGTGGACCGCGTGCACGCCGGGGAGCATCGCCGCGAGGTCGTCGGCGATCCGGGCGGTGTCATCGGTCGAGGCGTTGTCCGCGATCGTGATGCGCCACGAGTGGTGCAACGACGTCCGGCAGAACGTGTGCAGCCGCCGCACGTGGGCGGCGAGTGTGTCCTGCTCGTCGTAGCAGGGGACGACGATGTCGATGTCGAGGGGCTGGTCGGTCTCCGTCATGCCGCTCATGCTCGGGAGCCCGGCTACGGGGGCCGGAGCAGGGCCCTGTGTCCGGGGTAAGAACGAACACCACGTGAACGCAGCGGACACGACACCTGTTGTCCGGATACGTTCGACGCACGATGACGACCGAGCGCGACGACGCACGACGGACGGCCGTGCTGCTCCCGGGGGAGCGGCTGGGTCTGGCGCTCGACGAGCGGTGCCCCGAGTTCACCGAGCTGCTGCTCGCGCCACCGTTGCACGGCATCCGTCCGGACGGACACGACTGGCTCCGGCGGCGCTACGAGCAGATCGTCCCGCTCGTGCTCCCTGCAGCGCTGCGGGCGGTCGAGCACGGTGAGCCGCTCGACCCCGACTGCCTCGTCCGGCTGCGCGAGGTCGCCGCCGCCAGTGCCGGTGATCCGCACGTCGACGTGTCGGTCGTGCTCCGCGGCGCCCTGCCCGCCATCCGCGTCTTCGCGCTCGTCATGCACACGGCCACCCGCGAGCACGCGACGACGATCGACCACGCGGGGCGGACGATGCTCGCGATGAGCCGGGCGTCGCTCGTGGCGCACGAGCTCGGCTCCTGCTGGGCCGAGGCTTGGGCGCAGCAGCGTGGCGGTCCGTCAGAGGACGCCGCGGCACCGCTCGGCACCGACGACATCGACCTGGTGGCGTCCGCGCCCGGCCTGGACGAGACCGAGGAACGGATGCTCGCGCTCGCCGCCAGCGGGCTCTCGAACGACGCCATCGCCAAGGAGACCGCCTACAGCCGGCAGGCCGTCGCCTGGCACCTCGGGCGGCTCATGAAGTCGTGGAAGGCGCCGAACCGGACGGCGCTGGTGTCGGTCGCCTTCGTCCGGGGCTGGATCCGGTCGCGGCGCCAGCTCGGCCTGGCGGCGGGGACCCGGCCGTTGGGGATCGAAGCACCGCCAGCGCACGACGACGCCCCCTGAGACCGGGGTCCCAGGGGGCGTCGTCCGCCGGAGCCGGAGTCAGCCGCCGTTGACGTGGATGACGTTGTCGATGCGCTCGATGTTGCCGAACACACCCCAGTTCAGCCAGCCGCCGTCACCGTTGTTGGTGACCTTGCCGGGGCCCTTGAACCAGTAGATGACGTAGTTGCCGCCCTTGATGTCGATCGACTGGGCATCGGCGACGTCGCCCTCGACGGTGATGTCCTGGTTCTTGTTGACCACCGCGACGGTGAGGCGGTCGGGGTTGCCGGCGTTCCAGTACCCGACGTCGAGTGCCGCCTGCACGGCACCGCCGCGGTCGCTCTGGTCGTTGACGGCGTCCTTGATCGCGTTGACGATCGCGACCGGGTCGAGGTTGACGTTGACGCTGCCCCCGACGGACGACGAGGTGCTGGGCGCGGGCTCGGCGGCCTGCGCAGGGGCTGCGACGAACGCCCCGGCGATGACGGCGCCACCGAGGGCGGTGCCGGCGAGGAGCTTCACGGACTTGCGCTTGAACGAGTTCATGATCGTGTTTCCCATCTCTGCAGTGGTGACCCGTTCGGGTCGTCTTGCTCGGACAAGACCCAGCCTGCGGGCGCTCCGCCACGGATGCACGCGATCGGGTTCGACGTTGGTCGATCGTCTGACGATCCGGACCGCGCACGACTTTCGTGCTCAACGACACCGCACGCGGCCAGTGGTGCGTGAGGTGTCGCGGGCGCGTGAGCACGCGTCCGAGCGCCTGACGAGCGGTTCAGCGGGGCAGCAGGATCTGCACGATCGCGACGACCACGAGCGCTGCGATCGGGACGCCCGCGATCCACACGCCCGCCCGCATCTGCGTCCGGCGGATCGTGGGGGCTGCGTGCGACGACCGTGCGAACTCGGTCGCGGCCACGAGCTCCGGCGCCGCGGCGGGCGGTGCGGGCTCGGGTTGGGGCCGGTCGTCCTCGAACGCCGGGACCTCGACCACCAGGTCGGCGGGGTCCGGACGGCCGGGCAGCTTGTCGTACGCGTTCGTCACGGGGCCTCCTCGTCCGACGTTCTCCGACCAGTATGCGACCCCGTGCCCGTGCCCGTGCCCGTGCCCGTGCCCGTGCCCACGCCCACGCCGACGGCAGCGGCAGGCAGGTCCACCGTGAACGCCGTCCGTCCCGGCTCCGACGAGACCCGGACGCTGCCGCCGTGCGCCAGGACCACCGCTCGGACGATCGCGAGCCCGAGGCCACTCGTCCCCTGCCCCGGCGAACGCGTCCGCGAGGCCTCGCCCCTGGTGAAGCGGTCGAACAGGGTGGGCAGGGTCTCCGTGGGGATCGGCGGCCCGTCGTTCGCCACGACGAAGCGCGCCACGGAGCCACCGGCCCCGTGGCCCTCGTCGACGCCGTCCAACGCCTGCAACGACACCACCACGGTCGTGCCGACGGGTGTGTGCGTCCGCGCGTTCGCGAGCAGGTTCGTCACCACGCGGCGCAGTCGTGCGGTGTTCCCGGGCACCACGAGCGGGTGGTCGTTGACGACCTGCAGCGTCCACCGGTGCTCCGGCGCGGTGGCGCGGGCGTCCATCGTGGCCTCGACGACGAGCGAGGTGAGGTCGACGGGCTCGGGCACGATCGGTGGCGCGGTGCCGAGGGCCGAGGCGTCGAGCCGCGCGAGCAGCAGCAGCTCGTCGACGAGCTCGCCCATCCGGAGGGCCTCCTGCCCGATCCGGTCGACGTTCCGGTGGATGGCGTCGAGGTCCGACGAGCCCGCGGTCAGCTCGGCGTAGGCGCGCACGGTCGCGATCGGCGTGCGGAGTTCGTGCGACGCGTCGGCGACGAAGGTGCGCATGCCCGCCTCGGCGTCGCGTCGGACCGTCAGGGCCCGGGCGACGTGGCCGAGCAGGCGGTTCAGTGCGGTGCCGACCTGGCCGACCTCGCGGTTGGCTGTCAGGTCGGCGTCGGCGACCCGCACGGGGATGTCCGTGTCGCCGCGCTCCAGGTCGAGTGCCGTGACGTCCGAGGCCACGGACGCGACGCGCTCGAGCGGTCGCAGGGACCGTCGGACGAGCAGCGCGAGTGCCCAGGCGGCGACCACCAGGCCGAGCACCGTGACGATCCCGATCACGAGCAGCAGGCGCGCGATCGCGGCGTTCAGGTCGCCGAGCGGCAGGGCCGTGACGAACACGTCGCCGTCGTGCCCGACCGCCTGCACCCGGTAGGCGCCGAGGGGTCCGAGGTCGATCGTCGCGGGGTCCGCGCCGATGTCGACCGCGGTGAGCGTCTTCCGTTGCGCCGACGCCAGCCCGTGCTGGCCTCCGTCGCTGTCGGTGTACCCGCCGAGCACGACGGTGCCGTCCCGCACGATCGCCACGACCGTGCCGGCGGACTGCCCGGGTGCACCGATGAAGGCGTTGTCGGGATCCGGACGATCCGACGACGACGAGGATGACGACGAGGACGATGACCCGGGCGGCGGTCCGATGGGCGCGTCCGCGCCGTCCCGTCCGCCGACGGTCCGGTTCGCGGCCGTCGACAGTTCCGCGTCCAGCCGGTCGACCAGGTACCCCCGGAACGCGACGACGGTCACCGCCCCCACGACGACGTTCGTCGCCACGAGCAACAGCGCGACGGCCGCCACGACCCGCCACCGCAACGACGGCACCCGTCCGGCGCGGGGTCGGCCGTGACGGTGGGGAGAGGCCCGGATCACCCTCGCCGATCGGCTCACGTCGTCGGCCGCAACACGTACCCCGCCCCGCGGACGGTCTGCAGCATCGGCTCGCGCCCGACGTCGAGCTTCTTCCGCAGGTACGACACGTACATGTCCACCAGGTTCGACGACGTGCCGAAGTCCATGCCCCACACGCTCGCCAGCAGCTGCTCGCGGGACAGCACCCGGTTGGCGTTCCGTGCCAGGTGCCGCAGCAGTTCGTACTCGGTCGGCGTGAGTTCGATCGGGTCCCCGTCGCGGCTGACCGTGCGGGCGTCCTCGTCGAGCCGCAGGTCGCCGATCACGAGCTCGGTGCTCGCCCCGGCTGCGGCGACCCTGGCCGAGGTGCGCGCCAGGATCCGCGCACGGACGAGCAGCTCCTCGATGCCGAAGGGCTTGGTCAGGTAGTCGTCGCCGCCGCCGGTCAGCCCGGCGAGCCGGTCCTCGGGGGCGTCGCGTGCGGTGAGGAACAGCACCCGGACGCCGTCGCGGGCGTCGCGGAGCCGTTCGAGCACCTCGAACCCGTCGATGTCGGGCAGCATCACGTCGAGCACGATGACATCGGGCTGGAACTCCCTGGCCGCGAACAGCACGTCGCGACCACGGTGCACGGACCGCACGGCCCAGCCGTCGCCCGCGAACGCCAGGGCGACGGCATCGGCCAGGGCGTGCTCGTCGTCGACGACGAGGGCGCGGACGGGGGAGCCGTCGGTGCGCTGCAGCGGGTGGCCGGGCATGTCCCGGAGCCTATCCACCGCGCCCCCGTCGCCGGTCACTCCGTGCTGCTCAGGTCGTAGACGGTCTGGCCGCCGACCGTCGTCGACTCGTAGTTCGCCGCGACCCACTCCTGGATCGCCGACGCGGTCGAGGATCCGCCGCCCATCCCACCGCCGGAGCCGGACGAGACGTAGTACCCGATGTCGCCGTCGGCGACGGCGGCCTTGAACTGCGCGAGCGTCGGAGCCGGGTCGCTCGACCAGCCGCCGATCGCCATCACGGCGGTGTCGGTGTCGAGTTCGAGCTGCGCGGCCGACTGCGATCCGTTCACCGCGGCCGCCCACTTCGCGTCGGATGCCTCGAGCAGCTTCCGCAGCGCCGACGAGGTCGACGTGCCGCCGCCTGTGCCACCACCCCCGGCCTGGAGGCCCGTGCCCGACCCCGCCTCGGAGCCCGCGCCGTCGGGTCCCTCCGTCGTACCGCCCGGTGCCTGCCCGGTGGCGCCTTCCGGCGCCTCGCCGGAAGCGCCCTCCGGCGGGGTCCCGCCGGGACCCTGCTGGGAGTCGGACGTGCCGTCGGAGCCGCCGTCGTCGGAACCGGAGGCCGGTCCACCCGGTCCATCCGTGCCTCCCGGCATGCCACCGGTGCCACCGCCGCCCGTCCCACCGGAGCTGCTGCCCGCCGGACCGACGCTCGGGATCGAACCGGAGTGCGCGACGGTCGTCGTGGCGAGGGCGTAGGCGGTGGTGCCGGACAGCCCGAACAGGGTGCCGGCGAGGACGCCGACCGTGACGAGCCTGCGCAGCGACGGCACACTGCCGATGACGATCAGTGCCGCGGACAGCAGCCCACCGGCGAGCATCACCCAGCGGAGCCACGGCAGCCACGTCGGGTTCTCGTTCAGCAGGCACCAGCCCCAGAACGCGGTGACGCCGATCATCGCGGCGAGGCCGAGGCGGCCGAGGAAACGGGCTCGTGCGTGCCAGAGCAGGGCGCCGCCGGTTCCGACGAGTCCGGCGATGGCCGGGGCGAGGGCGACCGTGTAGTACGGGTGGATCGTGCCGGACATGTACGAGAACACCAGGCCGGTGACCAGGAGCCACCCGCCCCACAGGACGAGCCCGGCACGGGCGGGGTCGGCCAGGTGCCGGCGGCCGATGACGACCAGGCCGACGACCAGGGCGATGAGCGCCGCGGGCAGGAGCCACGAGATCTCGAGCCCCATCTCGGACGAGAACAGCCGGTTCAGGCCCGTCGAGCCACCGAAGGAGCCACCCGCGGTACCGCCGGTCATGCCGCCGCCTCCGCCACCGTTGCCCGAGCCGCCGAAGATCCGACCGAGGCCGTTGTAGCCGAACACCAGGTCGAGGACGGTGTTGTTCGTCGAGCCGCCGATGTACGGGCGGGACTCGGCGGGCCAGAGCCACACGGCGACGACCCACCAGCCGGCGGCCACCACGAGGGAGCCGGCGGCGACGACCAGGCCGATCACCCGCCGGCCCCATCCGGTGCGGGCGGCGAACAGGTACGCGAGGCCGAAGGCGGGCAGGACGAGCAGGCCCTGCAGCATCTTCGTCAGGAACGCGAAGCCCAGGGCGACCCCGGCGAGCGCGATCCACCTCCAGCTGCCCTTCGGCAGCGCCCGCACCGTGCAGTACGCGCCGGCGGTCATCAGCAGGACGAGCAGGGCGTCCGGGTTGTCGAAGCGGAACATCAGGGCCGCTGCCGGGGTCGCTGCGACGACGAAGCCCGCGAGCAGGGCGCCGACATTCGCGGTGGTGGCACCGAGCCGGGCCAGGGTGCGGCGGACCGTGCCCCAGACCAGGGCCACGGAACCGACGGCCATCAGCGCCTGGGGGAGCAGCAGACTGGTGCTCGAGAAGCCGAACAGCCGGGCCGACAGCACCATCACCCAGAGTGAGGCGGGTGGTTTGTCGACGGTGATGAAGTTCGACGAGTCGAGGGAGCCGAAGAAGAACGCCTCCCACGACTTCGTGCCGGCCTGCACGGCGGCGGCGTAGAAGCTGTTGGCGTACCCGGAGACGCTGAGGTCCCACAGGTACACCACGGCGGTCACGGTGAGGAGCGCCCAGAACGCGGGCCGGAGCCAGCGGGCGTCCTCGCGCTCGCCGAGGAACAGCCGGGCGAGGGGCGGGCGGCGCCGATCCCGCGCGGCACTGCGCGCGGGGTCGCGTCGGTCGGTCACGGGTACCGGGTAGGTGGTCATGTCGATGAGCATCCGGGGCGTTCCCCGACTGCTGCACTGTGCCGGCTGTGGGCGAGCTAAGGACGCACGGTGCGAGGTTGGCCGGCGGGGAGAGCGCGGGCGGCGCGGGCGCACGGTGCGCTGTCGTCCGGTCGGTGCGGGGTCGCCTGCTCGGTGCGCGGTTGTAGCGCTGCACGGGGCGGGCAACCTCGCACGATGTGAGCGAGGCCGCACGGTGCGCCGCTGGCACCGGGGTGGGCAACCTCGCACGGTGTGAGCGAGGCCGCACGGTGCGGCGCCGGCACCCGGGTGGGCAACCTCGCACGGGGTGAGCGAGGCCGCACGGTGCGCCGCTGGCACCGGGGTGGGCAACCTCGCACGGTGTGAGCGAGGCCGCACGGTGCGAGGGGTCAGGCGTACCGCTGCGCCGCCCGGAGCGCGGCCCCGGTGTACGAGCCGCCGAACAGGAACACGTGCAGCAGCAACGGCGCGAGCTGGTGGAGCTCGACGCGCTCCTGCCAGCCGTCGGCCAGCCGTGACTCCCGGTCGTAGGCGGCGAGCACCGTCTCGAGCCGGGGCAGCCCGAACAGCCCGAGCAGCGCCAGGTCGGTCTCCGCGTGCCCGCCGTGCGCGATCGGGTCGATGAGCACGGCGCCGGTGGGTTCGGACGAGTCCGTCGGCCAGAGCACGTTGCCGGCCCACAGGTCACCGTGCAGACGAGCGGGGCGGTCCCCGACGAGCGCGGGCTGCGGTGAACCGAGGGTGCCGTCCTGTACCCGCGACGCGACCCGCTCGAACACGGCGGCCTCGGCGTGGTCGAACCCGCCGGCGTCGACGATCCGGCGGACGAAGTCGCGGATCCGGTACTCGGCGAAGAACTCGCCCCAGGTCGCCGGTGCCTGTTCGGCTGCGACGAACGGCGTGCGCGAACGGCCCATCCGCAACGCCGCTCCTCGGGTCCAGCCGGCGGGAGGTGCGCCCCAGTGGTCGGCACCGGCGGCGTGCGTGTGGGCGAGCGATCGGCCGAACCGCTCGGCCTGGGCTGTGGTGGGGGAGCCGTCGGAGATCAGTTCGAGGTCGAGCACGGTCGGACTCGGGCACCCGAGCACGCGGGCGATGCGGGTGCCGCCGGCGTCCTCGGCCTCGGCGAGCCAGGCGAGCCCTGCGGCCTCGGCTGCCGCTTCGTCCGCGGTGGTGAACGTCTTCACGTGCGTCTCGGCCATCGGTCCATCCTGCCGAGCGGACATCGCCGACCGTTCAGACGACGCTCACCCGGTCACCCGGTGGGCTGTCCCCACCCCGTCCCGCCCCGCCGCGCCGCGTGCACGACGAGCGCGAGCTGCACCCGGTTCTCGACGCCGAACTTCTCGTACACGTGCCCGACGTGCGTCTTCACGGTGGCCAGGCCCACGTACAGCTCGGCGGCGATCTGCGCGTTCGACGCCCCGTTGGCCACGGCGAGCGCGACCTCGCGCTCGCGCTCGGTCAGCAGGGCGAGCAGTCGACGTTCCTCGGCACCGTCCGCAGCAGCGCCGCCCGTTCCACCGGCCGCGGGGCCCGAGCGCGGCCCGGCGGCGAACGCGATCACCCGGTCGAGCACCGAGGGGGACAGGATCGAGCGCCCGGACGCCACGGTCCGTACGGCCTGCACGAGTTCGTGCGGCGGGGTGTCCTTGAGCAGGAACCCACGGGCGCCGGCCTGCAGCGCTCCGAGCACGAGGTCGTCCCCCTCGAACGTGGTCAGCACCAGGACGGCCAGGTCGGGCCGCCGTCGCAGTTCGCGTTCGGTGGCGACGAGTCCGTCGCACCGGGGCATCCGGATGTCCATGAGCACGACGTCGGGCGCGGTCGCGGCGATGACGCCCTCGGCCTCGAGCCCGTCGCCCGCTTCGCCCACGACCACCAGACCGTCGTCGCCGCTGAGCAGCATGCGGAGCCCGACGCGGACGAGCTGGTCGTCGTCGACCAGGACGACCCGGACGGGAGCGGTCACGGCGTCCACGGCAGCACCGCCTCGACCACGTGCACGCGTCCGTCGTCGCTGCCGGCACGGAAGCTCCCGCCGACGAGTCGAGCGCGTTCGGCGAGCCCGCGCAGACCGTGCCCCGCGACGGAGCCGGCGGCGTGCCCGGCACCCTGCCCGGCGGCGTCGGCGTTCGTGCGCGCTGGCTCGTCGGTCAGCGTGTTCGACACCACCACCCGGATCGCCGGACCGCCGACGGTCTCGACGACTACGTCGACGGGCTGTCCGGGGGCGTGCCGACGGGCGTTCGTCAGCGCCTCCTGCACGATGCGGTACGCATGTCGCCCGACGGCAGTCGGCACCGCCGCGGCGTCGGAGTCGACGCGCGCCCGGACGGCCGCGCCCCCGGAACGGGCCTGGTCGAGCAGGGCGGGCAGGTCGACGAGTGTCGGCTGCGGAGGCGCGGTGCCGGTCACCTCGTCGCCGGCGTTCGCGGCCGGGTCGCGCAGCACCCCGAGCACGTCGCGCAGGTCGGTGAGCGCGGAGTGCGCTTCGGCCCGCACGACCCCGGCCGCTGCGGCGGTCTCGTCCGGGGTGAGCCCCGGGCCGCGGTACTCGAGTGCGCCGGCGTGCAGCGCGACGAGGGAGAGCCGGTGGCCCAGGACGTCGTGCATCTCGCGGGCGATGTGGGCGCGTTCCTGCTCGCGGGCGCGGTCCTCGCGCAGCTGCTGGTCGCGCTCGAGCAGGTCCGCGCGCTCGCGCAGGGAGAGCAGGAGCGCCCCGCGCTGCCCGATCCCGATGCCGATCGCGACGAGCAGGGCGATGCTGACGGTGCCTGCGAGCACGATCTGCCAGAACGGCACGGATTGGTCGGGGGCCAGGACGACGTCGTAGAGCACGGTGGCGCCGAGCAGCACCGCACCGACGACGGCGATCTCGACGGCACGGCGCCGGGTTGCGAGCGAGACCGTCGCGATCGCGGCCGACCCGACCGCCAGCGTCGACACCGAGCTGAGGGCACCGATGACGACCGTGACCACGAGCGGTGCCCGGTGCCGGAACGGCAGCAGGACGAGGGCGACCAGGCCCGCTCCCATGTCCCCGAGGATCAGGGCGCCGACGTGCAGGTCGCTCCAGCCGCGGGTGTCCGTCGTCGGCCACACCAGACCGGCGGTGAACAGCCCGGTCAGCGCCGCGACGGCCACGCGCCACGTCTGGGACCACACACGCTGCCCGAGGGGCACGGCGGGGAGCGCGGTCGAGGTCATGCCCCGAGCCTAGGGAGCCGCGTCGACGAGCGGATCCGCCGAAGGTCGGAGCCGCCGGAGCCGCCGGAGCCGCTCGACCGGCGACCCGCCCGCCCGCCTCAGACCGCGTCGACCAGCGCCCGCGCCAAGGGGTGCCACGCACGGGACGACGGCCCGCTCAGCACCAGGGTGCGCTCGAGCCGCCGGGCCATCGGGATCATCACGAGGTCCGGCGGCAGCATCCCGCGGCCCAGGGTCGGCACGATCGACACGCCCTCGCCCCGCTGGATCATCCCGAACATCGTGCTCATCTCGCGCACCCGGTGGGCGTACCGGAACGGCCGGCCGTCGAGTTCGTGGAGCTTCTGGACCTGGTACTCGCACCCGCCGCCGCCCGCCACCAGGCCGTCCTCGTGCAGGTCGTCGAGGGTGAGTGCTGGCAGCTCGGCGAGGGGGTGGTCGCGGCGGATCACCGCGGCCATCTCGTCCCGCGCGACGACCACGCCGCCGTCGGGCACCGGCGACGGGTCGACGAGCACGGCGGCGTCGACGGTGCCGGCCTCGAGCCACTCCGGCATCTCGTCGTCGTCCCCCTCGTAGACCTGCACGTCGACGTCCGGCAGGGTCACCGCCCACAGCTCGCGGAGCCGCGGCAGCAGCCCCTGGCAGACGGTGGGGACCGCGGCGAGGCGCACGGTGCCGCGCGCCGTGCCGGGCCGGACCACCGCCTCCAGGGCTTCGACCGAGGCGAGCACGCTGCGGGCGTGGGCCAGCAGGCGGTCGCCGAGCGGGGTGGGGGCGGCGACCGCGCCGCGGTGCACGACGGAGCCGCCGACCTCGCGCTCGAGCCCCGCGACGGCGTGCGACACCGCAGACTGGCCGACGCCCAGGGCGGCGGCCGCGGCGGTGAAGGACCCGGCGTCGAGCGTGGCGACGAACGCGCGCAGTTGCTGGACCGAGACGGTCATGCGTCCTCCTCATGTGGGCATGAGCGACATGCGTTTGCCGCATGTCGCTCGGTGGTCCGACACTAGGCCACGTGAACGCCCTCCTCTACGTCCTCGTCGCACTGACCTGGGGCTCGAGCTTCCTCTTCGCGAAGATCGGCCTCGACGGTCTCGCCCCGCAGCAGGTCGCCACCGTGCGGACCGTGCTCGGTGGGGTCACGCTCGTCGTGGTGCTCCTGGCGACCCGTCGGCGCTGGCCCCGGGAACCGCGGACCTGGGCGCACCTGGCGGTCGTCGCGGTGTTCCTCAACGCGGTGCCGTCGTCACTGATGGCGTGGGCGGAGCAGACGGTGCCGTCCGGCCTCGCGAGCATCTACAACGCGACGACCCCGATCATGACGCTGGCCGCGCTCGCGGTGCTCGTGCCGTCCGAACGCCTGCGCGGACGGCAGGTGCTCGGGATCGTGCTCGGCATCGTCGGGGTGCTCGTGCTGGTCGGCCCGTGGGACGTCCTGACCGACCCCGAGGTCCTGGCGAGCGTGCCGGGGCAGGTCGCACTGCTCGGCATGACCGCGTCCTACGGCATCGGGCTCGCCTACCTGCGGCGGGTGGCCGTGGCGAGCGCGTACGACCCGGTCACCTTGGCGACGGTCCAGCTGACGCTGGCCTCCGGGATGCTGCTGCTGGTCGCGCCCGTCATCGCGACCGGTCCGGTCGAGCTGGACGGGAGGATCGTGGCCGCGATGATCGCGCTCGGTTGCGTCGGCACGGGGCTGGCCTACGCCTGGAACACCCGGCTCGTGCAGGCGTGGGGCGCTGGTCGCGCCTCCACCGTCACCTACCTGACGCCGGTGGTCGGGGTGGCGCTCGGGGTGCTCGTGCTGGGGGAGCGGGTGCGGTGGAACGAACCCGTCGGCGGACTCGTCGTGCTGCTCGGGATCGCCCTGGCGTCCGGGGTCCTGGTGCGCCGGAAGGTCGCCGCGCCGACCGCTGCCTGACCGGACACCCGTGCGGCGACCGCCCCGGACGGGTGTCGTCGGAGCACGCGCGACGCGGCAGGACGAGCCGTAGGATCGGCTGCGACGACGACGAGGTCGTCGACGACGACGGAGACCGGCATGCACGACACCCACACCACCCGCGCGACCGCATCGGTCGCAGCGATCCTCGCCGAGTCGGCGGCACGGTACCCCGACGACGTCGCCGTCATCGTCGGCGACGTCCGCACCACCTACGCCGAGCTGTGGGCCCAGACCCTGTCCTACGCCGGAGCGCTCCGTGCGCGGGGCGTCACCGAGGGGTCGAAGGTCGCGATGCTCGTGCCGAACGTCGCGGACTTCCCCCGCGTCTACTACGCCACACTCGCCCTCGGCGCGGTGGCCGTGCCCGTGCACGCCCTGCTGAAACGCCGCGAGATCGAGTACGTCCTGCGCGACAGCGGGGCCACGTTGCTCGTCTGCGCCGCACCGCTGCTCGGCGAAGGTGCTGCCGGCGCCGAGCTGGCCGGGGTCGACGTGGTGACCGTGCTCGCGCCGGCCCCTGCGCAGGCTCCGACCGGCGACCAGTCCGCGGCCGGCCCCGACCGGCTCGAGGCCCTGGCCGCGCAGAGCGAACCGCTCGACACCTACGTCCCCAGGCACCCGTTCGACACCGCGACCATCCTGTACACGAGCGGCACCACCGGCCAGCCCAAGGGTGCCGAGGGGTCGCACTTCGCACTGCTCGAACAGGTCAACACCAACCTGATGACCACGTTCGACATGCACCGCGGCGACGTCCTGCTCGGCGCGCTGCCGCTGTTCCACACGTTCGGGCAGACCTGCACGATGAACACCGGGTTCCGCACCGGCGCGACGCTGGTCATGCTGCCGAAGTTCGACGGCGACTCGGCGCTCGCCGCGATGGTCGAGCACGGCTGCGGCATCTTCATGGGCGTCCCGACGATGTACATGGCGCTGCTCGACGCCGCGACCCGGTCCGAGGCCCGTCCGACGCTCCGGTACGCGATCTCCGGTGGTGCCTCGCTGCCGCTGGCGGTGCTCGAGCGGTTCGAGCAGGTCTTCGACGCCCCGATCCACGAGGGGTACGGCCTGACCGAGACCTCGCCGGTCGCCACCTTCAACCACGTCGGACAGCCGCCGCGGCCCGGCACGATCGGCACGCCGGTGTGGGGCGTCGACGTCGAGATCGCCGACCCCGAGGTCCGCGACGCGATCGTCATGCTGCCGCACGGTGCGATCGGCGAGCTCGTGATCCGCGGCCACAACCTGATGAACGGGTACCTCGACCGGCCCGAGGACACCGCGGAGGCCATCGTCGACGGGTGGTTCCGCACCGGCGACCTGGGCACGAAGGACGACGACGGCTACCTGACGATCGTCGACCGCACCAAGGACATGATCATCCGCAACGGCTACAACGTGTACCCCCGCCAGGTCGAGGAGGTGCTCGCCACCCACCCCGACGTGGCGATGGCCGCGGTGTTCGGCGTGCCGCACGCGGTGCACGGGCAGGAGATCGAGGCGGCGGTGGTCCTGCGCTCCGGCGCGACCGTCGAGCCGCAGGTCCTGGTCGACTTCGTCGCCGCTGAGATCGCCGCGTACAAGTACCCCCGGGTCGTGCACGTCCTCGACGCGCTGCCGCTCGGCCCGAGCGGCAAGGTGCTCAAGCGCGAGCTCGTCGACCGCTTCGGCGTCGAGGTGACCGCGGTCCCGTGACCGGCCCCACGACCGCGCAGGAGCGTTCCGTACGCTGACCGGGTGACCGCCAGCAGCGCCCCGTCGACCGCACGACTGCTCTTCGCGTCGTCGCACCCCGGGCCGACCGTCACCGTGACCGTCCTCGCCGCGGTGGTCGCCGCCGCCGTCGGACACCCGGTGTGGCTCGTGGCCCTGGTGGCGCTGACGGTCGTCGCCGGGCAGCTGTCCATCGGGCTGGCGAACGACTGGATCGACGCGGACCGCGACCGGGCCGTCGGACGGCGCGACAAGCCCGTGGCCCGCGGCCTCATCGCCGTCGGCACCGTCCGTACCGCCGCGTACGCCAGCGCCGGGATCGCCGTGGTGCTCTCGCTGTTCCTCGGGCCGGTCGCCGCGGTCGCGCACCTCGTGCTGGTCGCCGCCGGGTGGGCCTACGACGCCGGCCTGAAGCGTTCGGTGTGGTCGGTGGCGCCGTTCATCGTCGCCTTCGGGCTGTTGCCCGTCGTGTCCGTCGCGGCCGGGCCCGAGGGACAGTGGCCGACGTGGTGGGCGATCGCGACGGGGGCCGTCTTCGGCATCGCGATCCACTGCACCAACGTGCTGCCCGACCTGGTCGACGACGCCGCCACCGGTGTCCGGGGGTTCCCGCACCGGCTCGGGCTCCGCGGCGCGGGGATCGTCGCGTTCGCCTCGCTCGTCGTCGCGGCCGCCCTGGTGCTCGGCGGACAGGTGCTCGGTGACGACCCGGTGCGGGGCGTCGGGGTCGTGCTCGCGGTCCTCGGTGCCGTCGTGGTGCTCGTCCTCGCCGTCGTCGGCGTGCGGCTGGTGCTCGCGGGACGGGCGTCGCGCACCCTGTTCCGGCTGGTCATCGCGTCGTCGCTCGTGCTCGTCGTCGAGCTCGGCTTCGCGGGCGCGCGACTCGTCGCCTGACGTGAGCCGTCAGGCCCAGCGCATCGCGTAGAGCCGGGCCAAGCCGTGCGCGGTCGGCAGCGACAGGGCGGTCCGGAGCAGCGCCTCCCGTCCGGTCGTGCTGACGGGGCCGAGCGGACGACCGAGCGCCATGTTCGCCTCGGCCTGGCGAGCCGCACGACGGGCGGCTGCCTGGCGGCGGGCGGCGTAGCCCGGCCACGGCCCGGCCGTGCCGGTGCGGACCGCTCCGGCGAGCAGCGGCGCCAACTCGGCGGCGTCGAGCCACCCGAGGTTCATGCCCTGCCCGCCGATCGGGCTGATCTCGTGTGCGGCGTCCCCGACGAGCACGACCCGGCCGGCACCGACGCGGTCGGCCGTGCGGCGACGCACCCGGAAGCCGCTGGTCATCGAGCAGGTCGCCGGGTCGGGGACGACACCGGTGCGCTCCGCGACGAGTGCCGCGAGACGGGCGACGAGCGCGGGGTCCGGGTCGCCCGTCGCGCCGCGTTCCGCTGCGGCGAACGCTGCGTCGTCCGGCACCAGTGCCACGTACCGGCGACGCGCGCCCGGCAGCGGGAAGGACTCGACCACGCCGTCCGGGCCCACGTCGACCAGCGCGGCGGACCGGGCCGACGGAGCCTCGGGGTCGGCGAAGTCGCCCATCACGTAGCGGTCCGGGTACTCGCGTCCGGTCGTTCCGATGCCGAGCAGGTCACGGACGACGCTCCGAGCGCCGTCCGCACCGACGACGAAGGCCGCACGGACCGTCACCACGTCGCCGTCCGGCCCGGTCCCGGTGGCATCGACGTGGTCGGTGTGCCGGGTCAGGGCGGTCAGGGCGGTCCCGGTACGCAGGGCCTCCGGCGCACCGGTGTGGAGCCGGTCGCGGAGCAGGGACTCGGTGCGGTGCTGGTCGAGGGTCGCCACGTACGGGTGGGTCGGCGAAGCCCGGTCGAAGCGCAGCGTGCCGAGGGTCCGACCGCGGCTCCTGGCCACCCCTGCACGGACGAGCGACGCCTCGGCGAGCACCGCGGTGTCCAGGCCGATCGCGGCGAACGCGTCGAGGGACGGCGGGTGGATGCCGATGGCCCGCGAACCGGTCGGCGGCTCCGCGCGGCGTTCCCACACCCGGACGTCGACGCCCCGCGCCGCGAGGAGCGCCGCCACGAACAGCCCGACGGGTCCGCCGCCGACGACGAGGACGTCCGTCCGTTCCGAGTGCACGGGGGCGAGCCTACGGTCGGCGTGCGCCGGGGCACTCAGTGAGCAGAAGGCGTCGGGTCAGCGCGCCGTACCCGACGTCTTCTGCTCACTCGACGGCGCGAGCGCGGGCGCAGGCACAGGTGCGGCCGCAGGCATCGGCGCGGATGCGCTGCGTGCCGCACGAGCCCGCGCGCGGAACCGCTCGACGGGCACCTCGACGGCGTACGCGGCACCGATCGACACGATCACCACGGCGCCGACCAGGCCGACCGTGCCCCAGGGGCCGATCGCGAAGGTGCCGAGCAGCGCGATCACCAGCGGGTGCCAGAGGTACGCCGAGTACGACACCCGGCGGCCGAACCACGACACCGGCGTCCACCCCAGGGCCGCGGACACGGGGGACCGGACCGAGACCAGGCCGCCGATCGCCACCGCCGAGACCAGTCCGGTCGCCGGCAGCACGATCCCGAACGTCGACGCGTGCTCGGTCCAGTCGTCGTCGATGCCGAGCAGCACCGCGACCAGCAGCACGAGGCCGACCCAGGTCGCCAGGTGCCCCAGGACCCCGGCGGCCCGCACCCGCACGCGTTCGTCGTCGAGCAGCAGGGCGAGTCCGCAGCCGATCGCGAGCGGCACCACCCCGAGCACGGGCGAGAAGTAGACGTCGGGCGTGGTCCCGCCGCTCGGGGTCCGGTAGCTCGCCCACGACACCGCCGACGCCCCGACGACCAGGACGCCGAGCCCCGCGAGGAGCCAGCGACGCCGCACCCTGAGCGCGGCCAGCAGCACCAGGACCGGAGGCCACACCAGGTAGAACTGCTCCTCCATCGACAGGCTCCACGTGTGCGCGAAGACGCCCTGCGAGGTGTCCCAGAAGGCGCGGAACAGGTTGCCCGTGTAGGTCAGCGCGATGAACGCCGCTTCGCCGGAGTGCAGTGACGCGCCCTTGTAGTCACCGACCCAGTTCCAGAGCAGCAGCCCGACCACGACGAGCGCCAGCAGCGCCGGGTACAGGCGCAGCAGCCGCTTCACCCAGAACGACCCGAGGCGCACCCGCCCGGTGCGGCGCCGTTCGCCGAGCAGCAGCGTCGTGATGAGGAACCCGGAGAGCACGAAGAAGACCGTGACCCCGATGAAGCCGCCCTCGAACTGCGGCACGTGCAGGTGGTACAGGACGACGACCAGGATGGCGAGCGTCCGGAGTCCGTCGAGCGCGGGCGCACGGTGCGTCAGCGGGGGCGGCGGAGCCTCGGGCGTACCGGTTCCGGCGCGTGCCGGGGTGGCCGTGCGGTGCTGCGGTCGCGCCGGTGTCGGCGCGTGCGTCGGCGCGTGTGTCAGCGTCGTCGTCGACATGGTCCCTCCCCGCGCTGCTCGGTTGCGTGTCGCCGACCAGGGTGCCTCTCGCGGGTAAGAGGAGGCTCAACGAGCGGGGTGTACCAGGCTCGTCAGTGTCGACGCCGAACGTGTGACCGTCGCGCTGCGCGCACAGCGACCATGTCGCTGTCGTACGACGGCGACATGGTCGTTCCGCGTCGGCGCCAGCCCCGCGCACCACGCGTCGGCCGGGAGGCCCGTGGCCAGCCCGCACCGCGCCTCCAGACCGTCGCGCCCAACGTCCGCCGCACGCACACCGTGAGCAGGAACGGTCGGGTCCGACGTGCGGACCCGACCGTTCCTGCTCACGAAGCGAGCGCGCGAGCGCGCGAGTGGACTCGGCGGCTACTCGGCCTTCTGCAGCTGCCAGGGGTCCGGCTCGCGGTCGCCGTTCGGGCGCACCGGGCGGACGTCGCCGACGATCGGGATCGAGCGCTTCCGCATGAACCACACGTAGCGGACGAAGAAGTGCGTCAGGGTCGACATCCGGTTGCCGGCGCCGAGCAGGCTCGTGATGTGCACGAACACCCAGGCGAGCCAGGCGACCGGGCCGACCATCGTGATCCCGCCGCGCAGCTGGGCGACCGCGGCGTTCGTGCCGATCGTCGCCATGGTGCCCTTGTCGAAGTACTTGAAGCGCTCGGTGGCCTTGCCCTCGAGCAGGCGCACGATCTGCCGCGCCGAGTGCCGTCCGCCCTGCAGTGCGGGCTGGGCGAGCTGGGCGAGGGCGTCGTCCTGCGCGGCGATGTCGCCGGCGGAGAAGATGCGCTCGGCGCCCTTCACGCTCAGGTCGTCGTTCACCTGGATGCGGCCGCCGTGGGTCTGCGGCAGGCCCCAGCCGGAGACCTCCTTGTGGGCGGCGACACCGGTCGCCCAGACGACCTGCGACGCGGGGATGAACTCGCCGTCCGCCGTCATCACGCCGTCGGGCTTGACCTCGGAGACGCCGGTGTTCAGCCGGAGCACGACGCCGCGCTTCCGCAGCACCTTGGCGGCGTAGCGACGCAGGCGCGGGGCGAACGGCTTGAGCAGCTCACCACTGCGGTGCACGAGCGTGATGGAGATGTTGCCCCGCTCGATCTCCGGGTACGCGCCGACGAGGGCCTGGTCGCGGAGCTCGGCGAGCGCGCCGGCCATCTCGACGCCGGTCGCGCCGCCGCCGACGATGACGATGCGGATCTCGTCGGGGCCCTGGTTCGCCGCCGCCTCTTCGAGTCGGGTGAACAGCTCGTCGCGGATGCGGAGCGCCTGCGAGCGGGAGTACATCGAGTACGCGTACTCGTACGCGCCGGGGGTGCCGAAGTAGCTCGTGTTCACGCCGTTGGCGAGGATCAGGTAGTCGTAGTGCAGGTGTTCGCCGTCGGACATCTCGGCGATGCGCTCGTCGGTGCGGATGCCGGTGAGCAGGCCGTGGCGGAACTCCGCGTTCGACTGCCGGGCACGGAGCGAGCGCAGGAAGTACGTCACGTCGCCGGCGTTCAGGCCGCCCGTCGCCACCTGGTACATCAGGGGCTGGAACATGTTGTAGACGTGGCGGTCGACCAGGGTCACCCGGACCGGCGCGTCGGCGAGCTCCCGCATGGCGGCCACACCGGCGAATCCACCGCCGACGATGACGACGTGCGGGCGGGTGTCCTGGGTCATGCTTGCTCCGGTGTTCCTCGGGTGCGTGTGGTCACCCACGAGGGTACGCGCGGTTCGGCAGGGCGCATGACGGGCAGGGGCCGGGAGGCCCGTGGTGCGTCCGTCAGGCGTCGAACCGCCCGTAGGTGTTCAGCACGTTCCCCTTGCTCGTCACGGTGCTGTCGACCAGACGCAGGCGCGTGGGCGGGTCGGTCGGTTCGAACAGCCGCCGGCCACGGCCGGCGATCGCCGGGTGGATCATGAGCTGCAGTTCGTCGAGGACCCCGGCGAACAGCAGGCTGCGGACGAGCGTGACACTGCCGCACACGGCGATGTCGGCTCCGTCGCGCTGCTGCAGGTCGCGGACGAACGCGGGGACGTCGCCCGGGATCCGGGTGCTGTTCTGCCAGGTCAGGTCGTCGCCGAGCGTGGTGGAGGCGACGTGCTTCTCGATCGGGTTGATCCACTGCCCGAACGGGTCCTCCGGGTGGGCCGGCCACCACTCGGACCACTCGAGGTAGCTGTTCCGGCCGAGCAGCACGGTGTCGGTGCGGGCCGTGAAGGCACCCACCGCGGCACCGAGCTCGGCGTCGAAGCTGTCGTACTGGAACTCGTAGGGGTCCTGCACGACGCCGTCGACCGACGTGAACAGACCGGCAGTGGTCTTCCGCATGGTCCGGATCGTACCCGCCGCTCAGCTCCCGGTGCCGTTGCCCGGGAACCGGTCCGTGCCCGGCACCCGGGTCGTGGACTGTGACCGATCGGCGCCGATCGCGTGGCCGACGGCGAACCCGACGCCGCCACCGACGAGCAACGCTGCGAGTGCGACGACGGCGGCGAGCAGCGGCCAGAACCACGGGGGCTTCGGGCCGGTGCTCCGGCGGTTGCCCGGGGCTCCGGCGCCGTACCAGGGGGTGGTGCCGTTCGGGGCGCCGGGGTTCCAGGCTCCGGTGTCGGCGCGGTACGGCTGCGGCTGCTGTTGTTGCGCGAGCGCGGGCCCGTCGAGCGTGGCGGTCGACGTCGGGGTGGCGTCCCAGCCGGTCGGCGTCGTCGCCCGGTTCGCCGGGACGGAGCCGTCCGGTTCGTGGCCGTTGGTGGGAGTGGTGTCGCTCATGCCAGCACTCCACACGGCCCGGCTGTGGGCAGCCGATGACCAGGCTGACCCGGTGCTGCGAACCGCCGCGTAGCCTCGGCTCGTGCGCGCTGCTGTGGAGACCGTCCGGATCGACGGGCTGCCCGTGCGCCTGCACACCATGCCGTCGCGCGGGCCGGTCCGTGACGAGGCCGACCCCACCGTCGTGTTCGTCCACGGCATCGGGATGTCACACCGGTCCTTCGCCCGGTCGCAGCGCGCCGTCGCCGCCGAGCACCACACGATCAGCGTCGACCTGCCGGGGTTCGGCTGGTTGCCCGCGGCCGGTCGGCGGCTGTCGATCGAGGAGCTCGGCGACGTGGTGGTGCGGGCCGTCCGACACCTGGTCGACGATGACCTGGTGCTCGTCGGGCAGTCGATGGGCACGCAGGTCGTCATCGAGTCCGCCCGCCGTCACCCCGACGCCGTCACGGCGATCGTGCTCGTCGGTCCGGTGATCGACGCCGAGCGGCGATCGCTCCCGATGCAGGCGCTCGACCTGAGCCGCGACGGCTTCGTCGAGGGGGTCCGGATGAACACGGTCCTGGTCACCGACTACCTCCGGAGCATGCGCCAGTACCTGCGCGAGCTCGGGCCGATGCTCCGCTACCCGACCGAGCAGACGATCACCGAGGTCACGCAGCCCGTCCTCGTCGTCCGCGGCACCCAGGACCCCATCGCGCGGCACGACTGGTCGGCCCGGCTCGCGGCCGCTGCGCCGGACGGCACCTTCGTGGAACTGGCGGGGCCGCACCACGTGCAGGAACGGCAGCCGGACGCGCTCGCACGACTCCTCGAGACGTTCCGCAGCGCCGAGCGCCTGGAGGGACTCCGATGACCCGGCCGGCCACGTCGGGGACCGAGGCGGCGCGGACGACGCGATCCGGGCCTCCAGGCCGTGTCCCGTTGGTGCGGCGTGCCTGCTGGGCCGCACTCGACTGGGGGTACGCGGCCCGGTGGCAGGTCCGGAGCCTCGGCCCGACCACCGCGGACGACTACCGGACCGGCGACGGGCAGCCCGTCGTCGTGGTCCCCGGCGTCTACGAGACCTGGCACTTCATGCGGCCGCTGATGGACGCGCTCCACGACCGGGGACACCCGGTGCACGTGCTGCCGGTCCTGCGGCACAACCTGCGACCCGTGCCGGACTCGGCGCGTGCGGTGATGGCGTACCTGCAGGAACAGGACCTGCGGAACGTGCTCGTGCTCGCGCACAGCAAGGGCGGGTTGATCGGCAAGTACGCGATGACGCAGCTCGACCAGCACGAGCGGATCGACCGGATGGTCGCGGTGTCGACGCCCTTCGCGGGGTCGGTCTACGCGCGGTTGGCGCCGGTGCCGCACCTGCGGGCCTTCCGGGCGGCGGACCCGGTGTTGGCGGGACTGGCGCGGGAACTCGATGCCAACGCGCGGATCACGTCGGTGTACGGGGTGTTCGACACGCTCATCCCGGAGGGCAGCGAACTGCAGGGCGCGACGAACGTGCGGTTGCCGGTGGGCGGGCACTTCCGGATCCTCGGCGATGCGCGGACGCGGTCGGCGGTGCTGGCGGCTGCGGCTGACGGCTGTTCCAGCCGAGACTCGGCCTGACGGACAGTTCTCGCTGTTCCGAGGGCTCCGACTGTCCGCCGGGCCGAGACTCGGCCGACGCGCTCAGCGGGCAGCGACGCTCGCGCGCTCGACGATCCGGTGCGGCACCACGACGGTCTCCGGCGCGGCACTGCGGTCCGCGATCCGCCGGGTCAGCAGGTCGAGTGCCGCCGTCGCGAAGGCCCGACGGTCGAACGACACCGTGCTGAGCGACGGGATCGCGTACGCGGCAGCCTCGACGTCGTCGAACCCGATGACGCTGACCTGCTCGGGCACCCGGACCCCGCGGGCGGCGAGCACGTGCAGCACCCCGAACGCGATCGAGTCGGTGAAGGCGAAGACGGCGTCGGGCAGGGGGTGCTCGTCGAGCCAGGCCGCGAAGGTCGTCGCCGCGGCGCTCGTGGTCCACGCCGGTAGCGGGACGCGGAGCGACGGGTCGGGTGTGATGCCCGCTGCGGTGAGCGCTGCGGTGTACCCGCGTTCGCGGAGCTCGCTCGTCGCCGTCGCAGCCCCCTCCGGTGACGCGCCGACGATCGCGATGCGCCGGTGCCCGTGGGCGATGAGGTGTGCAGTGACCTGCTCGGCCGCCGCACGGCTGTCGACGTGCACCTGGTCGACGTGCTCGGGCTCGACCTCGCCGATGACGACGGTCGGCGGCAGCCCCTCGGTCGAGGCCAGGACACTCGCGCTGAGCGACACCGGGTTGAGGATCAGCCCGTCCACCAGGTGTGCGCGGGCGCGGGACACCAGTTCGCGTTCGAGAGTCGGGTCGTTGCCGGTCTGCTCGAGCTGCACGACCCAGCCGCGTTCGCGGGCGAGTTCCACGAACGACTGCGCGAGTTCGGCCGAGTAGGCGCTGCCCATCTCCGGCAGCGTCAGCGCGATCGCTCCCGAGCGGCCGTTCCGCAGCCCGCGGGCGGACAGGTTCGGCACGTAGTCGAGCTCGGCGACCGCGCGCTCGACGCGTTCACGGGTCTCCGGGCGCACGACCACGCCGCCGTTGACGACGTTGGAGACGGTCTTCGGGGACACCCCGGCGAGGGCGGCCACGTCCCGCACGGTTGCGCGCATCGGGACGAGCGTAGCGCGGGGGCGGGCAGGGGTGGGGCGGCGTGCGGCGACGGTGGCGCGGTGTGGTGCGGGGCTAGCCCGCGGCCTGCACCGCGACCGTCCGGCGCGTCCGCACCGACTCCTGCGCCGCCAGCACGATCGACAGCGTCCGCAGGCCGACCCCGACGTCCGGCTGCGGCTGCTCCCCGGACGCCACGGCCGCCAGGAACGTCCGGAGCATCGGCACGTCGTGGTCGGGCCCGTACCGGAGCTCGATCGGCCGGCCGCCCACGGCGTCGAGCCCGCGAGCAGCCGCCCCGAAGAAGTCCACCGACACCGTGCCGCCCGTCCCGGCGACGTCGAGCGTCAAGCCGCCCCACACCGGCGACGTGTCCGGTCGGCTCCACGAGCAGTCGATCGCCGCGATGGTGCCGTCGTCGTACGTGATGGTCACCAGGCCCGCGGTCTCGGCGTTCGCTCGGTCGGCGTGCAGCACCTGGTTCGCGACGGCGGTGACGGACACCGGCGTCGCTCCGGTCAGCCCGTCGATCAGGTCGGCGACGTGCACGACGTGGTCGACGAGGGCGCCGCCTCCGCTCAGCCGGACGTCGGTGAACCAGTCGCGGGCCAGCGGCAGCATGCCGTTGTTCGCGCCCCGCACCGAGAACACCGTGCCGAGTGCGCCGGAGTCCCGCGTCGCCCGCAGCCGGTCGAACGCCGAGGCGAAGCGCACCGGGAACGCCATCATCAGCAGCACCCCGGCGCGGTTCACGGCATCGCGGATGGCGAGGCCGTCCTGCCACGAGGTCGCGATCGGCTTCTCGCAGAGCACGTCTGCCCCCGCTGCCGCCGCGAGCTCGACGAACTCGCGGTGCCGGGCGTTCTCGCTCGTGACGATCACCGCGTCCGGGCCCCAGGCGAGCAGTTCGTCGACGGAGTCCGCGTACCCGGCGCCGAGCGCGCGTGCCAGTTCGGCTCCGCGCAGGTCGCCGAGTTCCGTCCCCGTCGACACCCCGCCCGGGTCCGTGCCGCGCACCTCGACATCGGGCATGGCCGCCAGGGCACCGAGGTAGCTGATGGCGTGCGTGTGGGCGAACGAGAGCACCCCGATCCGGAGCGTCACCGTGCGACCTCGACCGGCTGGCCGGACTCGATCGACTCGATCGCCGCGTTCGCGATCCGCACCGCGGCGACGCCGTCGTCGACGGTGACCCGGGGTGGCCGACCGCCGTCGAACGCTGCGAGGAAGTCGGTGAGCTCCAGCGCGTACGGGTCGGCGGCCGGGTCGACCGGCGGCAGGAAACCGTCGACGGACGCCGGCGCCGCCAGGTCGCTCCGGGTGTCCTCCTCGGCCCGGGAGGAGTGCGACAGGCTGCCGAGCGTCCCCGTCACCGAGTACTCCGTCGTGAAGGCCAGGTGCTGCGGCCCCCACAGCCCGGCGACGTGGCTGATCGCGCCCGACTCGTGCGTGAGCAGGACGTGCGCCGCCTCGACCGGCTCCGCCTCGGACCCCGCGCGGACGCTCACCGCCGACACCCGGGTCACCTCGCCCGCCACCCAGCGGGCGATGTCCAGGTCGTGGATCATCTGGTCCATCACGATCCCGCCCGACAGCGCGCGGTCGCCGAACCAGGGGACGTGGGTGGGGAAGGCGCCGGACCGCGAGAACCGCAACACCGCCAGGTCGCCCAGGAGGCCCGTGGTCGCGGCCTCGTGCAGGCGCGCGTAAGCGGGGAACCAGCGCACCACCTGGGCCGGGTAGAGCTGGACGCCCGCGTCCGCAGCGCGGGCCGCCAGGTCTGCCGCGTCCGCGTCGGTCCGGGCCAGGGGCTTCTCGGAGACGACGTCCTTGCCGGCGGCGATCGCCGCGCGGACCACCTCGGCGTGAGCGTGTGTCGGGACCACGACGTCGACGACGTCGACCGCGGCGAGGAGCTCGTCGAGGCTGTCGGCGACGGTGATCGTGCTGCCCTCGGCACGGGCGGTGTCGGCGAAGGCGTCGACGAGTTCGTGGGCGCCCTCGCGAGCGTGCACCACCACATCGCCCAGGCGGAGCAGTCCGGGCAGGTGCGCGACGGAGATGCCGCCCGCGCCGACGAGCCCGATGCGTTTCCGGGCGAGGGGCTCCGACTGTGGCGTCATGGGGTCAGCGTAGGAGATGCGGTCCGAGGACGGGCAGGGTCAGCCGAGCCAGCCAGGGTCGGTGAAGAGCTCCTCGAGCTCGCGCAGCAGCCGGGTCGTGTGGAAGCCGTCGGCAGCGGCGTGGTTGACGTGCAGCGCCAGGGGGAGCAGCGTCCGGTCACCAGCGGTCCGGTACCCGCCGAGTGTGATGATCGGCAGCAGGTGGTCCCAGCCGTCACGCACCTGCAACGAGAACCCGGTGAACGACGCCCCCGGCAGGGTCGACACGTCGAACACGTTGCCGGGGCGGTCGTCTTGCGGGAACATCCGGGTGTCGTCGCGGTACCGCTCGATCGTCGACACCGCGGCATCGTGGAAGGTGCCGAAGTCCTCGTCGTACGGCACGACCAGGGCGGAGAACGTCTCGGTGTCCGGGTGGAACACGGTGAACATCGGGTGGACGCGGTCCCACACGGCGGGGGAGCCGTCGTCCAGCAGCTGCATCCGGAACTCGTCGTGCCGGTTCACCACGGTCGCGATGGCCCAGAGTTGTGACGCGTAAGTCCGACGGCCGGTTGCTCGGACGCGCTCGACGAAGGCGGTGACGTCGAGCTCGACGGTCACCTCGTACGCGCACGGCACCCGCTGCCGGTAGTGCTCGAAGTGCTCGCGGCGGGCCCACTGGTCGACGTCGATCGCCCGGAGTTCGGTCATGACTCCACCCTCGTGCGGGATCGCTTCCCTACGGTGGAGCCATGCCGACGCTCGAACGTGTTCCCGCCCTGGTCGCCACCGGATTCCTCGCGATCCCCGTCGCCGAAGCCCTCGTCGCGTTGCCGAGCGACGTCCTGACGAAGATCGAGGGCGCACCGATCGACGCCGACCTGGCGGACACCGCCGCGTTCTCGGAGGCGTACGGCTACCCGCTGGCCGGCGGTGCCAACTGCATCGTCGTCGCGGGGAAGCGCGGCGACGAGGTCCGTTACGCCGCCTGCGTCGTCCTGGCATCGACGAAGCTCGACGTCAACCGCGTCGTGAAGCAGCTGCTCGACGTCCGCAAGGCGAGCTTCGCCCCGATGGACGAGGCGGTCGAGCTGACCGGCATGGAGTACGGCGGCATCACGCCGATCGGACTGCCGTCGTCGTGGCCGCTCTACATCGACGCGCGCGTCCTCGAGGCCCCCGAGGTCGTCATCGGTGCCGGGCGTCGCGCCGCGAAGCTGTTCCTGCCCGGCGCCGCACTCACCGCACTGCCGAACGTCACCGTGGTCGAGGGCCTGGCGACCGAACCGGTCAGTCCGACGGCCGGATGAGGCAGAACGGGTGGCCCGCGGGGTCGAGGTAGACGCGGAACGTCTCCGTGCCTGACCCCGTGGCCGTCGCGCCGATCGCGAGCACCGCGGCCTCGCCGTCGTCCAGGTCGTCGACCTTCACGTCGAGGTGGCTCTGCTGCGGGACCGTCTGCCCGGGCCATTCCGGCGGCTGGTAGTCGTCGACCTGCTGGAACGCCAGGATCGGACGGTGGTCGGTGAACGGGAGGGCGAGCTCCGCCCAGTCCTCGTCGAAGCCGACGATCTCCCCGCCGAGCAGCTCGGCGTAGAAGCGGGCGAGGGCGCGGGTGACCGGGCAGTCCAGGACCACGACGTCGAGTGTGCCGATCATGGCCGACACGGTAGCCCCATCAGCGCGCGGCGGTCAGGGCCTTCGTGATCCGCTGCAACGAGACGGTCTCGGCGGTCCCGAGTTCCTGCGCGAACAGGCTGAGCCGGAACTCCTCGAGCATCCACCGCGCGTGCACGAGCTCCGGGTGCGCCCCGACCGCGGGCGGGAAGACACCGCCGGCGTCGGTGTAGCGGTCGGTCGCCACGGTGACCTCGCGCATCCACGTGGCGTCGCGCCCCGGGTTCTGCAACAGCTTCTGCACGCGCGCCTCGATGCCCTGCAGGTACACGCGGATCCGACGCAGGCGGTCGAGCCCCGCGACGGCGACGAACCCGGGGAACACCAGGCGTTCCATCTGCTGCCGCATGTCGCTGAGGGCGGCGAGCAGCGACATCGAATTCGCCTGCTTGAGCGCTCGTTCGGCGGAGCGTTGCGCGGCCAGGACAGCCGCGACCTCGGACACGGCGGTGAACATCGTGTCGACGACGGTGGCCGACACTGCATCGCGGACGGCCTCGAACCCGGCCTTCGTGAAGACCATGCCGTCCGGGTGCGCGCGGCGGATGCCGGCGTCGACCACGGCGGCCAGGACGTCGTCGAACAGCGCGGCGGTCGACGGGTAGGGGCTGGCCGCGAGGGCGAGCTTCTCCTGCGCGGTCAGGTGCGACTGGATGTACGACACGGGCGACGGCACCGCGTGCATCACCAGACGACGGACCCCGGCGGGCATCCGGACGACGCGGTCGGACGGTGTGGCGAGCAGCTGCACGCCGACGGTCGCCTTCGGACCGGTGCCTTCCTCGACCAGGGACGGGTACGCCCGGATGACGCCGCCGGCCTGCTTGGTGTCGAGGGTCTGCGGCAGGTCCTGGTCGGGCCAGGCGGTGAGTCCGGACTGTTCCAGCGGGCGACCGGCGCCGGCGGACGCGACGCGAGCCGCGCCTCCTGACCGTCCCGCGCCCTTCGCCGTGGCGGAGGCGACGCTCTGCTGGGTCCGGTCCTTGAGCTTGGTCTGCAGGGCCGACAGGTCCTTGCCGGTCTCGACCCGGCGACCGCGCTCGTCGACCACCGCCCATGTCGGCAGCAGGTGTGCGGGGACGCGGGTCAGGTCGAAGTCGGACTCGGAGACCGGCACGTAGGTCATGCGCTGGATCGCCTTGGCGAGGGTGGCGCGGAACGACTCCGTCGGCTCGGTCGGGGCGTCGTCGGGCAGTTCGGCGACGATCTTCTCGGCCCAGTCGGCCGCCGGCACCACGTTCTTGCGGATCTGCTTCGGCAGCGACTTGATGAGCGCGGTGACGAGTTCTCTCCGGAGGCCACGGACCTGCCAGTCGAAGCCCTCCTCGCGCATCCGGGGCAGGAGCGCGAGGGGGACCTGCACGCTCACGCCGTCGTCCTGGGCGCCGGGCTCGAAGCGGTACTGGATGGCGAGGCGCTGGTCGCCGCTGTGCCACTGGGTCGGGTACTCGACGTCGTCCTCGGCCGCTTCGGCTGCGGATTCGTCCAGCAGGTCCGACCGGCGCATCGTGAGCAGGTCCGGCTGCTCGCGGCGGGTGGTCCGCCACCACCCCTCGAAGTCGCGGGTCGTCGCGACGTCGGCCGGGATGCGGGCGTCGTAGAACTCGTAGACGTTCTCGTCGTCGAGCAGGATGTCGCGGCGACGGGTGCGTTCCTCGAGCTGCTCGAGTTCCTTGCGAAGCTTCCGGTTGGCGCGGTCGAAGGCCTGCTGCGATTCCCACTCGCCCTCGACCAGGGCGTGCCGGATGAACAGCTCGCGGGAGTGTTCCGGGTCGATCCGCGAGTACTGCACGCGGCGGCGCTGCACGATCGGGACGCCGAACAGGGTCACGCGCTCGTAGGCGACGACCGCCCCCTGCTTCTTCTCCCAGTGCGGCTCCCCGTAGGTGCGCTTGAGCAGGTCACCGGCGAGCGGCTCCACCCACGCGGGGTCGATCCGGCCGACGGTCCGGGCGAAGAGCCGGCTCGTCTCGACGAGCTCGGCGGCCATCACCGCGTCGGGCTGCTTCTTCGCGAGCACACTGCCCGGGAA
Organism: Curtobacterium sp. Arg-1; assembly: GCF_025643395.1. Lineage (NCBI taxonomy): Bacteria > Bacillati > Actinomycetota > Actinomycetes > Micrococcales > Microbacteriaceae > Curtobacterium > Curtobacterium sp. Arg-1. Next base: position 3,022,524 of record NZ_CP095731.1, on the reverse strand, counting down.
CACCACGAACCGGGTGTTCCGGGAGCCGAGGTAGTCGCGCTTCTCGCGGTCGCGCAGCCCGATCTGGCTGAGGAGTCCGGAGAGCAGGGCCCGGTGCACGGCGTCGCCGTCCTCGGAGCGTGCCTGCCCGACACGGACGTCGACCTGCTTCGCGGCGCGGGAGAGCTGCCGGTACAGGTCCTGCCACTCGCGGATGCGCAGGTAGTTGAGGAACTCGGCCTTGCACAGCCGCCGGAACGCGCTCGACGACAGTTCCTCCTGCTGCTCCTCGATGTGGTTCCAGAGGTTCAGCAGGGTCAGGAAGTCACTCGTCGGGTCGGCGAAGCGGGCGTGCAGCTGGTCGGCGTGCGCACGCTTCTCGAGGGGGCGCTCGCGGGGGTCCTGGATGCTCAGGGCGCTGACGATGGCGATGACCTCGCGCCCGACGCCCTGGCGCCCGGCTTCGAGCACCATGCGACCGAGGCGGGGGTCGATCGGCAGCCGGGTCAGCTGCCGCCCGGACTTCGTGATGCGGCCGTCCTTGTCGACGGCGCGGAGTTCGCGCAGCAGGTCGAGGCCGTCCTTCACGCCCCGGCTGTCCGGCGGCTGCAGGAACGGGAACGACTCGATGTCCCCGAAGCCGAGCGAGATCATCTGCAGGATCACCGCGGCCAGGTTCGTGCGGAGGATCTCGGGGTCGGTGTACTCGGGGCGACGGCCGAAGTCGTCCTCCGAGTAGAGCCGGATCGCGATGCCGGCACTCGTGCGGCCCGCTCGGCCGGAGCGCTGGCTGGCGCTGGCCTGCGAGATCGCCTCGATCGGCAGACGCTGCACCTTGGCTCGCGGGGAGTACCGCGAGATGCGCGCCGTCCCGGTGTCGATGACGTACTTGATGCCGGGTACGGTGAGCGAGGTCTCGGCGACGTTCGTGGCGAGGACGACACGACGGCGGATGCCCGGGGTGTGCCGGCGCTCGAAGACGCGGTGCTGGTCGGCGGCGGACAGCCGGCCGTACAGCGGCAGGACCTCGGTGCCCGGATAGCGCTTGCCCTCGATCGCGTCCTGCGCGTCGCGGATCTCGTTCTCGCCGGACAGGAACACGAGCACGTCGCCCGGGTCCTCCTGCGCCAGCTCGTCGAGGGCGTCGGTGATGCCCTGCAGGGTGTCGCGGTCGTCGGCAGCGTTGCCGCTGTCACCGGTGCGGGAGTCCGACTCGTCGTCGGCGTCGTCGTCCTGGTCTTCGGCGACGAGGGGGCGGTACCGGATCTCGACCGGGTAGGTGCGGCCGGACACCTCGATGATGGGGGCGTCGTCGAAGTGCTTCGAGAACGACTCCGGGTCGATCGTCGCACTCGTGATGATGAGCTTCAGGTCGGGGCGCCGGGGGAGCAGCCGCTTCAGGTAGCCGAGCAGGAAGTCGATCGTCAGGGACCGCTCGTGTGCCTCGTCGATGATGATCGTGTCGTACCGCTTGAGGTCGCGGTCGAAGTGGATCTCGTTCAGCAGGATGCCGTCGGTCATCAGCTTCACGCGGGTCTCGGAGCTGACCTTGTCGGTGAACCGGACCTGGTAGCCCACGAGTCCGCCGAGTTCGCCGCCGCCCAGTTCTTCCGCCACACGCTCCGCGATGGTCCGGGCTGCGATCCGACGGGGCTGGGTGTGCCCGATGTGCTCCCGACCGAGCTCGAGGCAGATCTTCGGCAGCTGGGTCGTCTTGCCCGAGCCGGTGGCCCCGGCGACGATGACCACCTGGTTGTCACGGATGGCAGCCGCGATGTCGTCCCGCCGCTGCGAGACCGGCAGTTCGGGCGGGTACGTGATGACGGGCAGCGGAGAAGACATGAGCATTCCAGGATACAGGCGCGCCGGGCGGGAGGGGCGTCAGCCGATCTGCCCGGCCAGCGCGTCCGCCGACCGGGACGGCAGGTCACACACCCGGTCGTGGCAGACGTACGCAGCGGGGTCGAGCACATCGCGTCCCTCGAACAACGAGAACCCCGCCGCGGCCCAGTGGCGGGCCTGTTCCGGCGTGGTGGTGGCGACGACCGTGCCGGGGCGCCGAGCACGGTGTGCAACGGCCCGCATCGGATCGTCGGTGCTGCTCGTGACGACGACGATCTCCCGTGACGGCCGCTGCAGGGCGAGGGCGACACCGAGGGCGTCCGCGTGGCCCAGGGGGCGTTCGGTCCCGGTGCGGGCCCGGTCGGCGACGAGTCGTGCCGCGGCGGTCCGCAGTTCCTGGTCGCCCGTCAGCGCCCCGAGTGTCGCGGCGGCCGATGCCAGCGCCACCGTGCCGGACCGCATCGCGGTCTGCGGCTGTTCGCCGGTGGCCGTCCCCGCAGCGGCCAGCACCGGGTCGACGTCGAAGCGTTCGGCCAGACCGTCGTCGACGAGCGAGCGTGCGACGGTCGCGTAGGAGACCTCGCCCGACACCAGGGCCAGTTCGAGCAGCCCTTCGGCCAGCAGTCCGACGTCCTCGACGGTGGCCGGTGCCGAGGACACCCCGCGCGGTGTGCTGGACCGCACCGACACGTGGCCGTCCTGCACGTGGGCGGCGAGGACCGCGTCGGCCGCACCCCGGGCGAGCGCGACGAGTTCCGGATCACCGTGCCGTGCGCCGGCGATCGCGAGCCCCCGGATCGCCAGGCCGTTCCACCCCGTGAGCACCTGGTCGTCCAGCGGTGGTGGGTCGAGCTGTGCGCGCTCGGCGATCGGTCGGCGGTACCACTCGCCCTCGACCCGACGGCCGTCGATGGTCGATTCGCTGTCCTGTGCGGCGACGAACGCCCCGTCGGCGCGGCGCAGGGTGTCCCGCAGGAAGTCGGCGATGCCACGGGCCTGCTCGGCACCGGCGACCGCGAGCAGCCCCGCGTTGTCGGAGAGCATCTGTTCGTAGTGCGGCACGCTCCAGTCGCGCCTGGTGGCGTACCGGAAGACGCCGCCGTCGGCGTCGGTCAGCTCGGACGCGCGGATCGCGTGCAACGACCGGTCGAGCAACCCGTCGGCGTCGGCGTCGCCGTCGGCCGCCGCGTCGGCGAGGAACTCGAGCAACGGCGTGCTCGGGAACTTCGGCGCGCCGCCGAAACCACCGTAGGTGGTGTCCTCTGCCTGCAACAGCTGGCTCGTGACGGCCCGGACGGTGTCGACGGACGGGAGGCCCGGGTCGGCTCCGGCACCGCTCTCGCCCGAGCGGGCGGTCGCGTCCGCCACGGCGCCCTGCCGGATCGCCGTCGCGATGGCCGAGGCGTTCGCGTCGACCTCGTGCCGACGTTCGGTCCAGGCGTCGAGCACTGATGCCAGGATCTGCCGGAACGCCGGGACCTGCCCGACGGGAGTGGGTGGGAAGTACGTCCCCGCGAAGAAGACGTGGCCGTCGGGCGTCAGGAACGTCGTCAGCGGCCAGCCGAGCTGCTGCGTGAACGCACTCGCCGAGGCCATCAGGCTCGCGTCCACGTCAGGGCGCTCTTCGCGGTCGACCTTGACCGACACGAAGTCCCGCCGGAGCAGCTCGCCGATCTCCGGGTCGGCGAAGCTCTCGCGCGCCATGACGTGGCACCAGTGGCACGTGGCGTACCCCACGGACACCAGCACCGGGACCCCGCGCTCGCGTGCTTCGGCGAAGGCTTCGGGGCCCCATTCGCGCCAGTCGACCGGGTTGTCGGCGTGCAGCCGCAGGTAGGGGCTGACCGAGGTGCCGAGGCGGTTGTCGTTCATGGCTCCAGCGTGCCCTCGGGCGACTGGACGGACCACCGCTCGGGGGGATCTGTGGACGAGCTGCGCGCTGTGCACAGGCTGCGCAGGGGGATCAGCGCGGGAGCCATCCCGTGAGCGACGCGAGCCGTGCGGCCACCTGGGCGGGGCTCTGGCCGTCCGTGTCCACCCGGGTGACGGTGTCCGCGGTGGCCGAGTCGAGCCTCCCGGCCGTCCGCGTGCTGTGCGCGAGCTGCGCCTGCGGGACCGCGCCACCCGCCCGTCGTGCGAGCCGTTCGGCGGTCGTGTCGTCCGCGGCACGGAGCAGGACGACACGCACCAGCGGGTCGTCGCCCATCGCCGCAGCGAGGCGCTCGTGTTCGAGCACGGACACGGTGTTCGTGTAGACGAGCCGGTGGTGTCCGATCGCCCGGTAGCCGGCCCAGAGCGCGGCGAGGTTCCGCTCCGTCAGGTGCGCCTCGGGGTGTTCGACGTGCGGTGCCGGGTGGGCCAGGTCGAGCAGGTCGCCCTCGATCACCGCGTGCCGGACGTCCGCCGCGACGAGCAGGTCGTGCAGCGCCTCGGCCGCCGTCGACTTGCCCACGCCGGAGCGTCCGCCGATGAACAGGACCTCGGACCGGAACACCGTGTCAGCCCAGGTCGAGGGAGAGGAGTGCGAGTGCGGCGTCCTCGGGACCGTAGTCGAACAGGTGCTCCCAGAAGGGGTCGTCGGCCCACGGCACGTCGCCGTCCGCAGGGGTGGCGCGGGCGGTCTCGACGAGCCAGTCGAGTTCGGGAAGGACGGCGGTCGCGAACTCCGGCGGTTCCCATCCCAGTGCGCGTGCCGCCGTGGTGTCGAGGACGAACGGCGGTCGTGACGACCATGGCGTGCCGCCGACGAAGGCGGGCGCGTCCTCGTCGAGCAGGACCTCGTCGAACCGGTGGTCCAGGTGCCCGCCGATCGTCCGGACGATCTCGAGCGCGGTCGGGGCCGAGGCGTCCGCGACGTTGAGGATCCGGCGGTCCGGCGCGTCCGCGACCACACGGACGAGCGAGCCGATGCCGCTCGCCGCCGTCGTGTGGTCGACGCCGCGGCCGTGGTCGGCGAGCAGGACGCGTTCCCGGCCGTCGAGCACACGGCGGACGACGAACCACTCCCGTGGGCGGCCGATGCCGACGCCGTACACCTTCGACGGGCGGAGCACCGTGACCGGGGCACCGTGGTCGAGCAGGACCTGCTCGGCCGCCACCTTCGCGGCGCCGTAGCCGTCACGACTCGTCGGGTCGCCGTCGCCGGCGGTGACCGTGGGCTGGATCTCGGTGACCGCGCCGCCGAACACCGGCTTGTCGAGCGAGTTCGCGTGCCGCCCCTGCTCGTCGGCGTACACCGACCTGGACGACACGAAGACCGTCGAGCCGACGTCGTCGAGGAACGGCAGGAGCTGCTGGGCGTCGTCACGGGTCAGGCCGACGGTGTCGACGAGCAGGTCGGCTCCCGGGCGCAGCAGGTCGCGCAGGACGGACTGGTCGCGGCGGTCACCGGACGTGAACGTGGCGCCGGAGGCGGTCAGGGCGTCCGCTGCGGGGCCGCCCCGGCGGGCGAGGACGTCCACCTGCCAGTCGTCGCCGCCCCGGCCGGACGCGTCGAGGAGCTCGCGTGCGACCGCCGAACCGATGCCGCCGGTGCCGCCGAGGATGACCGCGCGTCTGGTGCTCATGGTGCAACGGTAGTGCGGCGCGGCCGTCGGCCGGCGGCAGTCAGCCGGCCGCAGTCAGTCGGCGGCCGCCGGCCAGGCGCGGCCGTCGTTCCGCGATCGGATCGGTCAGGACGCCAGTTGCTCGTGCCGCCACCAGTCGGCCAGCGAGCCGTCGTAGACCTGCACCCGGTCGTGCCCGAGCACCGTCAGGGCCAGGGCGTCGACGCACGCGGCGCTGCCCACCCCGCAGTAGGTGACGATCTCGTCGGCGCCGATCACCGCGGCGAAGGCCCGCTCGAGTTCGGCCCCGCGCAGGTACGCGTTCGTCTCGGGGTCCACCAGCGAGTCCGCCGTGATCGGGGTGCTGCCCGGCACGATCGGCGGGTGGTCGTCGCCCAGGGCAGCCCACGAGGCGGCGAACACCAGGGACGCCGGCTCTTCACCGGAGACGGCACGGGTCACGCGGTCGTGGTCGGCCCAGAGCGCGCGTTCTTCGCCGGCCAGGAACGCGCCGGCGTCGGGGCCGGACGGCGCCGCCGGCGCGCGGAGTGCACCCACGCGGACCGGCCGGCCTTCGTCGCGCCACTTCGTGAAGCCGCCGTCGAGCACCGCGACCGAGTCGAAGCCGAACGAGCGGAAGATCCACCACAGGCGCGCTGACCACTCACCGACGCTGTCGTCGTAGATGACCACGGTCGACGTGTTCGTCACGCCGAGCTGCCCCGCGGCGGCCTCGAAGCGCTCGGCACCGGGGCGGGTGAAGGGGACGTCGGCGTCGGCGGCCGAGAAGGCGTCGATCAGGTCGGCGAAGCGGGCGCCGGGCACGTGGCCGCGCTGTTCGTGGGCGTCGCGTCCGGGCAGCCAGGTGGTGTCGAACCCGGCCCCGACCGTGTGCACCGAGGCGTCGAGCACGACGAGCTCGTCAGCACCGAGGTGGTCTGCGAGCCACTGCGTCGACACGAGTGGTGAGGTCAGGACGGGGGCCATGCGGGCCACCATAATCCGCACCCCTGACGTGGGCCAGAGTCGTGGACACACGGCGCAACCGGGGGTGCGCGTGTGGGCGGTGACCGACGGTCCACCAGTCGTTCGACGAGTGGTCCGTCGGAACATGCGCGGGCACCGAGTGCGTGCGCATCCGTCGACGATGCACGCGTTGTTCGACAGGTGGATCGTCGTGAAACGGGTGTCGCCGCAGCCCCCCCACGCACAACGGCCCACCCCGGCAGTACCGGAGCGGGCCGCAGCGCAGCGCGAGCGTCAGTGCGCGGCGGCGGGGATGCTCCCGGTCGTCGCGGACCCGGCGCGGGCGAGCCGCTCGAGCCGGACCGACTGCCGGTTGATGAGCAGTCCGCCGGCCAGGGCGACGAGCACGAGCACGCCGGCCGAGATGCCGAACGCCACGTGGTACCCGTCGAGCGTGGCCTGGGCCTGCTGCAGCTTCGTCGGGGCGGCGGACAGCCCGGACAGGCTGTTCGACACCACGTCGGCGAAGATCGTCGACAGCAGGGCCGTGCCGATCGAGCCACCGATCTGCTGCATGGTGTTGACGGTTGCCGAGGCCACACCGGCGTCGGCCCGGGCGACCCCGGTGGTCGCGGTGTTCATGGCGGACGAGAAGATCGTGCCCATGCCGAGACCGATGACGATCAGCGCCGGCAGGACGGTGCCCGCGTAGGAGCTGTCCAGGTCGGTGCGGAGCAGCAGGAGCAGTCCGGTCGCGGCGACCAGGCCACCGGCGAAGATGAGGATCTTCGGCCCGACGCGCGGCAGCAGGCGGCCACCGATCTGCGTCGCCGAGATCATGATCGACAGCGGCATCGGCAGGAACGCGAGACCGGTCTGCAGCGAGCTGAAGCCCAGGGTCTGCTCCAGGTAGTAGGTCAGGAACAGGAAGATGCCGAACATGCCGATCGCGACGAGGCCGATCGCGATGAACGAGCCGCCGCGGTCACGGTCGAGCACGACGCGCAGGGGCAGCAGCGGGTGGGCGACGCGGGTCTCGATGAACACGAACGCGGCGATCAGCACGACACCACCGGCGAGCATGGCGATCGTGACGGGGGAGTCCCAGCCGTTCGTCTCGGCGTTCGAGAAGCCGTAGACGACGCCGACCAGACCGAGCGTGATGGTGATGACGCCGAGCACGTCGATGCGCGGACGCTCGACCTTCGGCGGCTTCTCCATGAAGACGAGGGCGCCGATCACGCCGAGCACGGCGAAGACGACGTTGACGTAGAGGCACCAGCGCCAGGACGCGTACTCGGTCAGCACGCCGCCGAGCAGCAGGCCGATGGCCGCGCCGGAGCCGGCGATGGAGCCGAAGATGCCGAACGCGCGGCCACGTTCCTTGGGGTCGCGGAACGTGGTGGTCAGCATGCCGAGTGCGGACGGGGCGAGCAGCGCGCCGAAGACGCCCTGCAGTGCGCGGGCCGCGACGAGCAGGCCGAACGAGTCGGCCAGGCCACCGAGCACCGAGGCGACGGCGAAGCCGACGAGCCCGATGATGAAGGTGTTCTTGCGTCCGAACAGGTCGCCGAGGCGCCCGCCGAGCAGCAGCAGCGAACCGAAGGCCAGCGAGTACGCGGTGACGATCCACTGTCGCTGGTCGGTGCCGAAGTCCAGGTCGGCCTGGGCCGAGGGCAGGGCGATGTTCACGATGGTCGCGTCGAGCACGACCATCAGCTGTGCGAGGGCGATGACCGCCAGGGCGATCCAACGGTGGTTGCTCTTGGCGGGGGTGGTGCCCGGAGTCGTGGGTGCTGTCCCGGTGGGGGTCGGCACGGTGTGTTCTGCCGTCACGGCAGCCTCCTCGAGAAGGTTGGAGGGTGAGGTGGAGGTGCGCGCCGTCGGGCACTCCGGTGGTGTGGTGGTGACGAAACCGGATGCGAGGCATCCGTTTGTGGCCAGTGTAGACCGAAACGGAAGGATGGCATCCACTTGTTCCCAGAAAGTGCAACTACGGTCAGATCGTGAGCACCACCGAGTCCGCGTCCGACCTCGAGCGACCGCTGCGCGCCGACGCTGCGCGCAACCGCGAGCTGATCCTGCAGACGGCACGCAAGTGCTTCGCGGAACGCGGGCTCTCCGTCACGCTGAACGACATCGCGCACGAGGCCGGTGTCGGCGTCGGCACCGTCTACCGCCGGTTCGCCGACAAGGACTCCCTGATCGAGGCGCTGCTCGCCACCAAGTTCGAGGCCATGAACGACGCCGCAGCGCGCGCCGCGGACGTGTCCGACCCGCGTGAGGCACTCCGGGTCTACCTGATGGGCGTCTTCGCGTTCCGCGCCCGCGACCGTGCCCTCGCCGACGCCATCGTCCGTGCCGGCAAGGCCCGCCCGTCCATCGTGCAGGAGCGCGACCGGCTCGAACGTCAGGTCGCCGCGATCATCGGCCGTGCCGAGACCGCCGGCGTCGTCCGGCCGGGCTTCGACTACCGCGATCTGCCGATGCTCACGGCGATGGTCGGCGCGGTCGCCGATGCCACTCGCGAGCACGACCCGGACGCGTGGCGCCGCTACGCGGAGCTCCTGATCCAGGGTGTCCTGCCGGGCACGGACGACACCGCGCCGATGCTCGGCGACCCGCTCGACCGCGAGTCGATCGAGCGCGCGCTGCACGCGCAGTCCTGACCACTGCGGTCTGGAGGCCCGTGGCGGCGCCGCCACGGGCCTCCAGACCGGCGGTGGTCGCCACCAGCGCGCCCACCGCGACGGGCGCGACCGGACCTGCCGGACCTGCCGGCTAGAGCCAGCTGGGGATCCAGTAGTGCGACCGGACGAAGTCCCACGGCACCTGCATCGCCGTCCACATCGGGTACCAGTAGACCGAGGCGAGCACGACGACGCCCAGGTACACGCCGACCCACAGGATCGCCCGCGACCGGCGTGACCGTTCGTCGCTCCGTCTGCCGAGCACCAACCCGATCGCGGCGGCCAGCGCCATCACCATGTAGGGCTCGAAGGCGATCGTGTAGAACTGGAACACCGTCCGGTCGACGTACATCAGCCAGGGCAGGTACCCCGCCGCGACGCCGAGCAGGACGAAGCCGTACTCCCACTTCCGGCGCACGACCCAGAGCACGAGCAGCGCCACCGTCGCGATGACCGAGGCGTACCAGATGAACGGGTTCGCGATGCCGGTGATCGCCTCGCCGCAGCGGTCCGCCCAGCAGCCGTCCTGCCCGGCGTCCGTGCCGACGTAGAACATCGACGTGGGGCGCTGCATCACGAGCCAGAGCAGCGGGTTCGCCTGGTACGAGTGCGGGGTGTGCAGCCCGATGTTGAAGGCGTAGATCTCCGACTGGTAGTGCCACCAGTTCTGCAGGCTGTCCGGCACCCAGGCGAGGAGCCCCGTCCACCGTTCGCCGCCCGACGACAGCCAGTTGCGGTCCCAGCCGTCCTTCGACACGAACCATCCGGTCCACGACGCCACGTAGGTCACCGCGGCGATCGGCACGGTCAGCAGGAACGACACCGGTGCCTGCTGCAGCAGCGCGCTCGACGACCAGAACTCCACCCCGGCCCGGCGGCGCATCATCATGTCGCTCAGCACCGAGTACACGGCGAAGAACGCCAGGAAGTACATCCCCGACCACTTCGTCGCCGCCGCCAGCCCGAGGGCCAGGCCCATCGCGAACAACCACGGTCGCCACCAGAGCACCGGCCCCCACAGGGTGGTCCGGCCGGCGGCGGCGCGGTCGGCGACCCACGCGTCGAGCCGTCGTTGGCTGTGCCGCCGGTCGAGCAACAGCGCGCCGAAGCCCAGGATCACGAAGAACGTCAGGATGCCGTCGAGCAGCGTCACCCGCGACATCACGATGGCCTGCCCGTCGATCGCGAGCAGGAAGCCGGCGAGCGTGCCGATCATCGTCGAGCGGAACAGCGACCGGGCGATCACCGCGGTGAGGAACACCGTCGCGATGCCGAGCACGGCCACCGTGAAGCGCCAACCGAACGAGTTGTCCGCCCCGAACAGCAGCATCCCGAGGCCGATCAGGTACTTGCCGAGCGGCGGGTGCGCGATGAACTCAGCGGCACTCGTGAAGACGTCCGTCTCGCCGCGGACGAACCGGTCGTCGGTCGTCGGGGCGCCGTCACCGCTCGGGTTCGCGGGCCAGGTGCCCTCGTACCCCAGGTGCACGATCGACCAGCCGTCCTTGACGTAGTACGTCTCGTCGAACACGAGCGAGTGCGGGTTGCCGAGGTTCACCAGCCGCAGCACGGCGGCGAGGAGCGTCACGGCGAGCGGACCCGTCCACCGCCACACGGCGACCCGCTGCGACGTGGAGAGCACCCGCCCCCACCAGTCGTCCAGGCGCGAGCCGACCGGCCGGTCGGGCACGGCCGTGCGGTCGTCGGTCAGCTCGCTGGTCATCGCTGAGCATCCTACGGATCGACCTCTGTCCCCGCTGCGACGGGCGTGCACGCGCCGCGCGGCCGCGCTGGACGACGCCGGTGTGGCTGCGCCGGGCCGCGCCGGCGTCACCGTGCGGGGACAATGGGTGCGTGATCGTCCTCGCAGCAACGCCCATCGGCAACCTCGGGGACGCCTCGCGCCGTCTCGTCGAGACCCTCTCCAACGCCACGGTCGTCGCGGCGGAGGACACCAGGACCGCCATCCACCTGATGCGCGCCCTGGGCATCGAGAACCGTCCGCGGCTCATCGCCCTGCACGAGCACAACGAACGGGCGAAGGCGTCCGAGGTCGTCGAGCTCGCCCGTGACGAGGACGTCGTCGTCCTCACCGACGCCGGCATGCCCGCGATCAGCGACCCGGGCTTCCCGCTCGTCGAGGCCGCAGCCGCAGCCGGGGTCACCGTCACCGCGCTGCCCGGGCCGTCGGCCGTGCTGATGGCGCTCGCCGTGTCCGGGCTGCCGACGGACCGCTTCACGTTCGAGGGGTTCCCGACCCGCAAGGGCGGGGAACGCCGCCGCGTCTTCCAGGCGCTGGCAGGGGAGCAGCGGACCATGGTGTTCTTCGAGTCGCCGCACCGGCTGGCCGAGACCCTGGCCGACATGGCGATCGGGTTCGGGGGCGACCGCCGCGCCGCGGTCTGCCGTGAGCTCACCAAGCTCTACGAGGAGGTCCGCCGCGGGCCGCTCGACGAACTCGTCACGTGGGCGTCCGAGGGCGTGCGGGGCGAGATCTGCATCGTCGTCGCCGGGGCCGCCGAGGCCACCGAAGAGGCAACGCTCGACGACGGGGTGCGCCTGGTGCTCGAGCGGGTGGCCGCCGGCATGCGCATGAAGGAGGCCGCCGCGGCGGTCGCGGACGCGACCGGGCTGTCGAAGCGCGACCTGTACGAAGGGGCGCTCGCGGCGCGCTGAGCGGGGCTCGTCACGTTCGCGTCCGCCGGTCTGGAGGCGCGGGGCGGGTCCGTCACGGGCCTCCCGGACCCGGTTCTCCACAGTCCACCGCAGCACGCGTCATCAGGGTTCGGAGCGCCCGTAGGATGGTCCGCATGTCCGCCGGGTCCTCGTTCAGCATCACCACGCCGATCTTCTACGTGAACGACGTGCCCCACATCGGGCACGCCTACACCGAGGTCGCCGCGGACTTCCTCGCGCGCTGGCACCGGCAGCGTGGTGACGACACCTGGCTGCTCACCGGCACCGACGAGCACGGGCAGAAGATCCTGCGCACCGCCTCGGCGAACGACGTCTCGCCCAAGGAATGGGCCGACCGCCTGGTCAACGACGCCTGGAAGCCACTGCTCGACACGGTCGACGTGGCGAACGACGACTTCATCCGCACCACCGACGAGCGCCACGAGCGTGGCGTGACGGCGTTCCTGCAGAAGCTCTACGACGACGGCTTCATCTACGCCGGTGAGTTCGAGGGCTTCTACTGCGTGGGTTGCGAAGAGTACAAGCAGCCGAGCGACCTGGTGGCCGGCACCGGTGCGTACGAGGGCCAGCAGGTCTGTGCGATCCACTCGATCCCGGTCGAGGTCCTGGCCGAGCGCAACTACTTCTTCCGGATGTCCGACTTCGAGCAGCGCCTGCTCGACCTGTACGAGTCGAACCCGCTGTTCATCCAGCCCGAGAGCGTCCGCAACGAGATCATCTCGTTCGTCAAGCAGGGGCTGCGCGACCTGTCGATCTCGCGCTCCAGCTTCGACTGGGGCATCACGATCCCCTGGGACAGCGACCACGTGCTGTACGTGTGGTTCGACGCCCTGCTCAACTACGTCACGGCGCTCGGCTACGGCACCGACGACGACGAGGCCTTCCAGCGCCTCTGGCCGAGCGTGCACATCGTCGGCAAGGACATCGCCCGGTTCCACGCCGTCATCTGGCCGGCGATGCTCATGGCCGCGGGGCTGCCCGTGCCGGAGCGCGTCTTCGGCCACGGCTGGCTGCTCGTCGGCGGCGAGAAGATGTCCAAGTCGAAGCTGACCGGCATCGCGCCGTCCGAGATCACCGACACGTTCGGGTCCGACGCGTTCCGCTACTACTTCCTGCGCGCCATCACCTTCGGGCAGGACGGCAACTTCAGCTGGGAAGACATCTCGGCGCGCTACCAGGCCGAACTCGCGAACGGCTACGGCAACCTGGCGTCCCGGCTGGTCGCGATGCTGCAGAAGTTACTTCGACGGCGAGGTCCCGGCGCGCGGTGCGCTGACCGAGTCCGACCGGGCGATCGATGCCCTGGCCGTGTCGGTCACCGAGCGTGCCGACGCCGCGATCGCCGCCTTCGCCCCGCACGAGGCGATCGCCAGCGTCTGGGAGCTCGTCGACGCCCTGAACGGGTACATCACCGAGCAGGCGCCCTGGGCCCTGGCGAAGGACGACGCCGAGCGCGAGCGCCTCGGCACGGTCCTGACCACCGCGCTCCGCGGCCTCGGCACCGTCACCGTCCTGCTGTCCCCGGTCATGCCGAAGGCGACCGAGAAGCTCTGGGCCTCGATCGGCGCCGGCGGGTCCGTCGCCGAGCAGCGGGTCGACCGCGCGTACGAGTGGCAGGGTGCGTCGCACGTGGTGCCACTGGAGAGCGGGCTGTTCCCCCGGATCGAGCAGGTCTCCGAGTGACCGACGCCGAGTCGCACGTCCGGTCCCGCAGTGACGGGGCGTCCGGGGCCTCGAAGCGCGACCTGACGTACCCGCCGCTTCCCCAGGCGCTCGTCGTGCCGGTGTACGACAACCACACCCACATGGAGATCGCCGACGGTGTCGGCGACGGGGGTGACGGTCCGCTCGAGTACCGCGAGCACCTCGACCGTGCTTCCAGCGTCGGCGTCCGCGGTGTCGTGCAGGTCGGCACGGACCTCGCCACCTCGGAGTGGTCCGCGTCGATCGCCGCTCGGGAGCCCCGGGTCCTGGCGGCCGTCGCGCTGCACCCGAACGAAGCGCCCGTACTGCAGGAACAGGGGCTGCTCGACGAGCACCTCGCCGGCATCGAACGGCTCGCCGCGCTGCCGCGGGTCCGGGCGATCGGTGAGACCGGCCTCGACTTCTTCCGCACCGGCGAGGACGGTCGCGACGCCCAGGTCCGTTCGTTCGAGGAGCACATCCGCATCGCGAAGGAGCACGACCTCGCGCTGACGATCCACGACCGCGATGCGCACGACGCCGTGGTCGAGGTCCTCGACCGCGTGGGTGCCCCGGAACGCACCGTCTTCCACTGCTTCTCCGGCGGCCCGGACCTGGCCCGGCTCTGCGCCGAGCGCGGCTGGTACATGTCCTTCGCCGGCACCGTGACGTTCAAGAACGCCGCAATGCTGCGTGAAGCCCTGGTCGTTGCCCCGCGGCACCTGATCATGGTCGAGACCGACGCGCCGTTCCTGACGCCCACCCCGTTCCGTGGTCGTCCGAACGCGCCGTACCTCATCCCGCTCACCCTGCGGTCGATGGCAGAGACCCTGGGCACCGATGCCTCGATGCTCGCGGCCCAGATCGCCTCGAACACCGAGCTCGTCTACGGTGCGTGGGACGCCGAGCCCGTGACGGTGGACGAGTAGTCGTGGGTGCCCTGCTCGGCCCGGCGGAGATCCGGGAACTCGCGGCCGAACTCGACGTCACCCCGACGAAGAAGCTCGGCCAGAACTTCGTGCACGACGCCAACACCGTGCGGCGCATCGTGTCCGTCGCCGGCGTCACCCCGTCGGCGCAGGTGCTCGAGATCGGCCCGGGGCTCGGGTCGCTGACACTCGGGTTGACCGAGACCGGCGCCCCCGTCACCGCGGTCGAGATCGACAAGCGCCTGGCCGCCAAGCTGCCGTCGACGGTGTCGTCGATGCAGCCGGACGCCAGGCTGACGGTCGTGCAGCAGGACGCCATGACCGTCGCCGCCACGGACCTCCACGTCGAGCCGACGCACCTCGTCGCGAACCTGCCGTACAACATCTCGGTGCCCGTGCTCCTGCACCTGCTCGCGACCTTCCCGTCGATCGAGCGGTCGCTCGTGATGGTGCAGGCCGAGGTCGGGTACCGGCTCGCCGCCGGCCCCGGCAGCAAGGTCTACGGTTCGCCGAGCGTCAAGGCCGCCTGGTACGGGTCGTGGAGCACCGCCGGGCTCGTCAGCCGGCAGGTCTTCTGGCCGGTGCCGAACGTCGACAGCGTCCTGGTGGCCTTCGACCGGCACGAGCCCCCGGGTGACGAGCGTCTGCGGTCGCGGGTGTTCACGCTGGTGGACGCCGCGTTCCAGCAGCGGCGCAAGATGCTGCGGCAGAGCCTGTCCGGGGTGCTCGGCGGCAGTGCGCACGCGTCCGAGGTGCTGACGGCGGCGGGCATCGACCCGACCGCCCGGGGCGAGGCGATCGGTGTGGACGACTTCGTGCGGCTCGGGCGGACGGTCCTGGCGGCTGCGGAGTAGTCCGTCCCTCCCCGCGAGCGAAATACGGAATGTTTCGGGGTGTCCGGTCGGTGCTCCTACGGTTGATCGCATCAACCAAGGAGGCATCATGGGATCCACCGAGTCGCCCCTCTCGCCCCGCCGGGTGCCGAGCCCGTCCACAGCAGCCGAGCGCCGAGCGTTGTTCGCACGGACGCCTCGGCCTGAGGGCACGTTCGAAGAGCGCCGCGAGCGTCGGCGGCGTGCGATCGAGGCGATCGATCCGGACTGCCGCGTCGAGCCGATCGAGCGTCTGCGCCGGGTGCCCTGACCGTGTTCGAGTCGCTCGGTTCCGATGACTTCGACGAGCACCGGGTCCTGGAGTTCCACAGATGCTCCGGCCGACCCGCCGCGGTCCTCGTGGAGACGAGTTTCATCGAGTGCGTTCTCCACCGTGCGGAGCCACAACATGCCCGAGCTGCGGCGTTCTGGGATCACCTCGACCTGGCCGACACGAGCATCGTGGACAGCGGGTTCGCCGAGTTCGAGATCTTCGAATCAGCGCATCGCAAGGGACCGCGGGCGGCACGTCAGCACAAATCGGCCTGGCGGGACCTGCTGAGTTCGACCCAGATGCACTGGGCCAGTGTCGACGCGGTCGCCGATGACGTCCCCGGCCTCATGGAAGAGTTCGGCCTGACCGCTGCAGGTGCCGCGCTTGTTGCCACGGCTGAGCACTGGGAGGTCGACGGCTTCGTGACCGTCGATCCTTCGTTCGGTGTGGTGGACCGGGCACGCCTCCCGCTGATGATCGACGTCGAGGGCGCTCTCTTGGCGCGACGCCTGCGTACCAGCTGACCGCGATGGTGCGAGGTTCCGTGGTCCGGTGCGAGCCGAAGTGGCTCGCACCGGACCACAGAACCTCGCACCATTCGAGGCACCCGGGTCAGTGCTCGCGGGACGCCATCATCTCGAGGATCTGCTGGTGGTTGCCGTTCCGCTCGGCGAAGCGCAGCGGGTGCACGTTCTGCACCAGGATCTCCGGTGCAGCACCGGACTCGATGAGCGCCATGACCTCGTCGGCGAAGGCGTCGAGCGGCATCCCACCGAAGTCGGCGCCGCCCATCAGGTCGGTCATGACGGCCGGCGGGGCGAGCTCGAGCACCTCGAGCGACGAACCGACGAGCTGCTGGCGCAGGGCCTGCGTGTAGGCGTGCACACCGGCCTTCGTCGCGCTGTACGTCGGCGACGCGGTGAGCGGGACGAACGCGAGACCGGACGTCACGGTCATCAGGGTGGCCGAGGGCTGAGCGAGCAGGTGCGGCAGGAACGCGTCGATGAGCCGGATCGTGCCGACCAGGTTCGTCTGGACGAGTTCGAGGGCATCGTGGATGTGCCCGGGGTCGCGGAGGTCTTCGTCGCGCATGATCCCCGACATGGTGATCAGGGCATCGAGCGACGGGTAGGCCTCGAGCACCGAGGTGGCAGCGGCTTCGATCGACGACGCATCGGCGACGTCGATCTGCACGGTGCCAAAGCCGTGCTCGGCGGCGAGGGAGTCGAGGAGAGCCTGGCGACGGCCGCCGATGACGACGGTGCTGCCGTCGGCCTGCAGGCGCTGGGCGAGCGCGAGACCGATGCCCGAGGTCGCGCCGGGGATGAAGACGGTGGAGTTCGTGATGTCCATGACCACCACGATGCTCCGCGGACGGGGTCACAACCAGAGCGCAGTCATCGGGGGATCGGCGATCCCTGGCACCTCGCCACGAACCGGACCATGATCGACCCATGGACCGTGCCGCACTCGCCGACTTCCTCCGCCGTCGCCGCGAGCTGCTGCGCCCCGAGGACGTCGGCCTCGGGCAGGGGCCGCGACGCAGGACCCCGGGGCTCCGCCGTGAAGAGGTCGCTGCCCTCGCCGGCATGTCCGTGGACTACTACACGCGACTCGAGCAGCAGCGTGGCCCGCAGCCGTCCGAGCAGATGATCGCCGCGATCGCCCGCGCCCTGCGGTGCAGCCTCGACGAGCGCGACCACCTGTTCCACCTGGCCGGGCAGAACGCCCCGACCCGGATGCACCGCGCCGACCACGTCGACCCGGCGATCCTGCGGGTGCTCGACCGGCTCGAGGACACCCCGGCGATCGTCGTCAGCCATCTGGGCGAGACCCTGGTCGAGAACCGGCTCGCGGCGGCACTGCTCGGGTCGTCCGTCAGCCTGCCCGGCAACGAGCGCTACCAGGCGTGGCGGTGGTTCGTGACTGGGAAGGAGCTCGCGAAGTACGCGCCGGAGCAACACGAGCGACTGGCCCGGGTCGTGGTGGCGTCGCTGCGGGCGGCGGTGGGGCTCGCGGGCCCGGGCGATCGTCGGGCGACCGAACTCGTCGCCGAGTTGCAGACGCGCAGCCCCGAGTTCCGCGACCTCTGGGCCAAGCACGAGGTGGCCACCCGCTGGTCGGACAACAAGACCATCGTGCAGCCGGAGCTCGGGCGCATCACCGTTGACTGCCAGGTGCTGCACACCGACGACCAGGCGCAGGCACTGCTGTTGTTCACCGCGCCTCCAGGATCAGAGGACGCGCAGAAGCTCGAGCTCCTCGGCGTCGTCGGACAGCAGACCTTCGCCGGCTGACGACCTCGCACGGTGCGCGTTCGCTCGGCTCGTGCGAGTTTGGTCGACCCCGCACGGTGCGAGGTTGGTGAGCCCGTGCATCGTCGACCGCTTGGTGCCGCCCTACAGTCCGCCACCGAGCGACCAACCTCGCACCGACCGGACAAGCGCGCACCGTGCGACCCGCCCCGCCCGCCCGACCCGCACCGCCCCGCCACCGAGAAGCAACGCCGCGTCACACACTTGGCCGCGTGCGGTATACCGTGCCTAGGGTGGGGGCGTGAGCACTCCGCGCGTGTACGTCATCCACGAGAACCCCGAGTGGTTCCCGCCGCTCGCCGCCGCCTTCGAGGCCGAGGGCGTCCCGGTCGAGGAGATCCTGCTGACCGAGGGGCAGATCGACCTCGCGGCCGAGCCGGCACCCGGCGTGTACTGGAGCCGCATGTCCGCGAGCTCCCACACCCGCGGCCACGAGCACAGCAAGGAGTACACCCGCGCCGTCCTCGGGTGGCTCGAGCGAGCGGGTCGCCAGGTCGTCGGCGGCAGTCACGTGCTCGAGCTCGAGGTGTCGAAGGTCGCCCAGCACGGCCTCCTGCAGCAGGCCGGCTTCGACGTGCCCCGCACCACCGCCGTGTTCGGCACGACGACGCTCAAGCAGGCGGCGAAGGACTTCACGAACGGCCAGGACGTCCCGTTCATCACGAAGCACAACCAGGGCGGCAAGGGCCTGGGCGTGCGGCGCTTCGACTCGCTCGCCGAGTTCGACGCCTACGTCGACAGCCCCGAGTTCGAGGCCCCGGTCGACGGCATCACGCTGCTGCAGGAGTACCTGACGGCGCGCGAACCCTTCATCACCCGCGTCGAGTTCGTCGGCGGCGAGTTCATCTACGCCGTCCGTGTCGACACCAGCGCCGGCAGCTTCGAACTCTGCCCCGCCGACGCGTGCGAGGTGCCCCAGGTCATCGCCGGCGCCGTCTGCGACGTGCCCGGTACCGAGACCGCCGGTGCGCCCCCGGCGTTCGCCGTCCGGACCGAGATCACCGCTGGCCACCCGCTGGTCCAGCAACTCCGCACGTTCCTCGCCGACCAGCGCATCACCATCGCGGGCGTCGAGTTCATGGAGACGACGGACGGCCGCACCGTCGTCTACGACATCAACACGAACACGAACTACAACCCTGCTGTCGAGGAGTCCGCGCCGGCCTCCGGCCCGCGCTCCATCGCGAAGTACCTCGGCGGCCTGCTGGCGGCCGAGTACGCCGCAGAGCTCACGGCCTGAGACCGCAAGGACCACCGGACTGGAGGCCCGTGGCGGGCCCGCCACGGGCCTCCAGTCACCTTTCCCACACCCCCCAAGGAACCCACGTGCGATTCGGATACTGGACCCCGCTCTTCGGCGGCTGGCTGCGCAACGTCGACAACGAGAACATGCCGGTCACCTTCGACTACGTGAAGCGCCTGGCGCAGCGCGCCGAGCGGATCGGCTTCGACCTGACGCTCGTGCCGGAGCTCAACCTCAACGACATCAAGGGCACGGCGGCGCCCTCGCTCGAGGCGTGGTCCCTCGCGGCGGCGATCGCGGCGACGACCGAGCGCCTGGAGATCATGGCGGCGATGCGTCCCGGCTACCACCTGCCCGCGGTGACGGCGAAGCAGGCGGCGACGATCGACGACATCTCGTGCGGCCGGTTCACCTTCAACGTCGTGAGCGCCTGGTGGGCGGAGGAGGCGAAGCAGTACGGCGGGATCTTCTCGGAGCACGACGACCGGTACAAGCGCACCGCGGAGTTCGTCGAGGTCATGAAGGGCCTGTGGTGCGAGACCCCGTACTCGTTCTCGGGTGAGTACTACGACATCGAGAACGCCCACCTCGAGCCGAAGCCCCGCGTGACGCCGCGCATCTACGCCGGTGGTGAGAGCGAGGCCGGCAAGGCCGCGATCACCGGGTACGCCGACGCCTACCTGACCCACGGCGGCACGGCCCCGGAGCTCCGCGCGAAGATCGACGAGATGAAGCGCCGCCGCGTCGACGCCGGGCTGCCGCCGTTCGAGGCGTTCGGCATGGCCGCCTACGTCATCGTCCGGGAGACCGAGGAAGAGGCGCAGGCCGAGCTCGCCCGGATCACCGACGTGCAGCACGGCACGGCGTACGAGTCGTACCAGGACTTCATCTCGAAGTCGCAGCTCGAGCACGTGCCCTCGCTCGAGGACTACTCGGTGTCGAACCGCGGCCTGCGCCCCGGGTTCGTCGGCACCCCCTCGCAGGTGGCCGACCGCATCAAGGAGTTCGAGGACGCCGGCGTCGACACGCTCCTGCTGCAGTTCTCGCCACAGCTCGAGGAGATGGACCGGTTCGGCGAGCAGGTCATCCCACTCGTCCGGCCGACGGCCCCGACGCCGACGACGGCCCCGACCACCCCGACCGCCGCGGGTGTCTCGGAGCCGGTCTCGTGAGCACCGAGGACGGCTGGGCCTTCGAGACCCGCCAGATCCGCGCCGGCTTCAAGGCCGACCCGGGCTGGGGCGCGAACGTGCCGCCGATCGCACAGAGCGCCGCGTACGTGTACCCCTCGGGCGAGGACGCGGCCGCGCGCTTCATGCTCGACGCCCCCGGCCACACCTACACGCGGGTCAACAACCCGTCGGCGGCAGCGCTCGAGCGCCGGATCGCCGACCTCGAGGGCGGGATCGGCGCGCTGGCGCTGGCGTCCGGGCAGGCGGCGACCTCGCTGGCCGTGCTCGGTGTCGCACGCGCCGGCGACCACGTGGTGTCGAGCGCCTCGCTGTACGGCGCGACCTACACGCTGTTCGCGTCGACGCTGCGGGACCTCGGCCTCACCTTCACGTTCGTGCAGGACCCGACCGACCTGTCCGAGTGGGCGGCGGCGGTGCGTCCGGAGACGAAGGCGTTCTTCGGCGAGTCCATCCCGAACCCCCGCGGGGACGTCCTGGACTTCGCCGGGGTCTCCGGCGTCGCGCACCGGGCAGGTGTCCCGCTCATCGTCGACAACACCATCGCGACGCCGTACCTGGTCCGCCCGATCGAGCACGGTGCCGACATCGTCGTGCACTCGGCGACGAAGTACCTGGCCGGACACGGCAGCGCCATCGCCGGGCTCATCGTCGACAGCGGGAACTTCGACTGGGCGGCCCACGCGGACGCCTACCCGCAGCTGGCCACGGCCGAGCAGTCCGGGTTCGCGAACACGAACTTCGCCGAGAAGTTCGGGCGGCGGGCGTTCATCCAGCGCACCCGCTCGAAGCTCTCCGCCGACCTCGGGCCCGCGATCGCACCGTTCAACGCGTTCCTGGTGCTGCAGGGCGTCCAGACCCTGTCGCTCCGCATGGACC
The DNA here is from genome assembly GCF_025643395.1 of Curtobacterium sp. Arg-1. Lineage (NCBI taxonomy): Bacteria > Bacillati > Actinomycetota > Actinomycetes > Micrococcales > Microbacteriaceae > Curtobacterium > Curtobacterium sp. Arg-1. The sequence continues at coordinate 3,001,420 of NZ_CP095731.1, read as the reverse complement.
GGCACGTGTCGAACGCCGCCGCCGTGGCCACCTGGTTGGACGCGCACGACCAGGTCGAGCACGTGCACTACGCCGGCCTGCCGGACTCGCCGTGGCACCACCTGCAGCAGCGCTACGTGCCGAAGGGGCCGTCGGCGGTGCTGTCGTTCGACCTGGCCGGCGGGGTCGCTGCAGGCCGGCGGTTCGTCGCGGCGCTCGAGCTGTTCGACCACGTCTCGAACCTCGGGGACGTCCGCTCGCTCGTCGTGCACCCGGCATCGACCACCCACGTGCAGATGACCTCCGCCGAGCGGGCGGCCGCCGGGGTGGGGGACGGACTCATCCGCCTGTCGATCGGCCTGGAGCACATCGACGACATCACCGCCGACCTGGCGCGGGGCTTCACGGCAGCTGCAGCGGGATAGGTTGGGGGCATGACCACGTTGGCCGCCCCGACCCGCGTGCGGACGCGCGCCCCCGGCAAGATCAACGTGTTCCTGTCCGTCGGGGCGCTGCAGGACGACGGCTACCACGACGTCGCCACGGCGTACCAGGCCGTGTCCCTGTACGAGGACGTCACCGCCGAGGCCGCCGACGACTTCTCGGTCACCTTCACCGGCCCGATCGACACGCGTGCCGTGCCGGTCGACGAGTCGAACCTGGCGATCCGTGCGGCCCGGCTCGTGGCCGACGCGGCCGGACACCGCGGTGGGGTGCGGCTGACCATCGACAAGCAGGTGCCCGTCGCCGGCGGCATGGGCGGTGGCTCCGCAGACGCGGCCGCGACCCTGCTCGCGGTCGACACGCTCTGGGGCACCGCGCTCGGTCGCGAGGAGCTGCTCCGGCTCGCCGCGCAGCTCGGCGCCGACGTGCCGTTCGCCTTCGCCGGCGGCACCGCCGTGGGCACCGGGCGCGGTGACGAGCTGAGCCCGGCGCTGGCCAAGGGCGAGTTCCACTGGGTCCTCGCCCTGAGCGACGACGGCCTGTCGACCCCCGCCGTCTACCGTGCGCTCGACGAGCACCGGGAGCGGTACCGCGCCGACATCTCCCCGGCGCCCTCGCACCCCGTGGTCGAGGCGAACGTGCTGCAGGCCCTGCGCGCCGGCGACCCCGACCTGCTCGCGGACTGCGTGCACAACGACCTGCAGGCGCCCGCCATGCGGCTGCAACCGCGGCTCGCGGCGACGCTGGAGCTCGGTGAGAAGTCCGGTGCCCTGGCCGGCCTGGTGTCCGGCAGCGGCCCGACCGTGGCGTTCCTGGTCGGTGACCGCGACGCCGCGCTCGAGCTGCAGGTCGAGCTCAGCGCCGCCGGCCTCGTCGCACTCCGTGCCACCGGACCGGTGCACGGCGCACGCGTGGTGCACTGACCCGACGCTCGACCCGGTCGGCCGACGGTCGGCGTCCCACCGTCAGCGGCTGTACTTCCAGAGGATGACCGTGCCGGTGTGCCAGTAGCGCACGACGTGGAAGCCCTGAGCCACGAGCGTCTCGGTGACCTGCGGCCGGATGTTCCGTGACTTGCCGCCGACGAACCACACGGTGTCGATGCCGGAGAGCCGCGCGGGTACCGTCTCCGCGACGTCGCCGTTGACGTCCCAGAGCTGCCCGCGTGCGGCGCCGGTCTCCGTGACGGCGAGGTCCCGCATGCCGGTGAACGCGTCGGGGTAGGTGTCGGCGATGACCTGCGCGGTGGTGGTCGGGTGCCCCCAGACGCTGCCGAAGACGACGCCCTCTTCCTGGTCCGTGCGCCAGTCCCGCTCACGATCGATGATCGCCGCCGCGTTCGCCCAGTGCGAGTCCTGCTTGGCGTGGGGCAGGCGGACGGTCGTGCTCGTCGGCGCCGACACCAGCAGCATGCCGACGACCGCGAGCGCCACCCACCGGCGGGGACGGATCGCGGTGATCGCCAGGCCGATGAGCAGCGCGACGAACGGCAGGCTCAGGCTGGCGTACTTCGGCGTGTACAGGTGCTCGCCGGCCGCGGTCGCGCCGACCAGCAGCGCGGTGGGCAGGATCGTCAGCGGGACTGCGACGCGGACCGCCTGCATGCGCAGCGCTTCACGGGCCGCGGGGGCGGGGCCCCGGGACGCGCGGACGGCGAGCACGACGGCGACGCCCATCAGGACCCACCCGAGCGCCGCGTACGGCCACACGGCCCCGAACCAGGCGGTCGCGACGACCTGTCGCACCGTCGCCCAGCCGACGCCGGTGATCCAGCCGACCTGCTTGGCCTGCCCGGCCGCCAGGACGATGAACGGTGACACCACGAGCGCGGCCCCGACGGCGGCGACGCCCCAGCGGACGAACGCCGCGCGGTCCACCATCGGCGCCGGCACCGGACCGGTGCGCTCGGACAGCACGGCGTCGCGCCGCGCGGCACGGTCGGCGACGGCCGTCCAGAGCAGCACGACCCCGTGCGCGACGACGGCCAGGGCCAGGTACACGTTGAACAGCACGGCCAGCACGGCGAGCAGCCCGTAGACGACCCACCACCGGGTCGCGTGGTGCCCGGACCGGCTGCGTCGGACCGCGGTGATGCCGACCAGGGTCAGCGCGACGGCGAAGGTCGTGACGGTGGCGTACGGGCGTCCTTCGCCGCCGGCCCAGGCGACGCGGGGCAGCAGCAGGAACACGATGCCGGAGACGACGCCCAGGCGGACGCCACCGAGCCGCCGGCCCAGGGCGACGACGAGTCCGGCGGACACCCCGATGGCGAGTGCGCTCGGGAACCGCAGGGTGAAGGGGGAGTACCCGACCAGGGTGAACCACACGTGCATCACCGCGTAGTACAGACCGTGCACCGCGTCGACGTTCTGCAGCTCGGCCCAGAGCGCCGGCCAGCTCCGCTGTGCGCTCGCGACGGTCGCGGCCTCGTCGTACCAGACCGACGGCACCCAGGCGAACGCGGCCACGACGACGACACCGAGCGCGCCGACGGTGATCTCGGGCGTCCGTGCGAGGGCCCGGACAGCGGCGACGACGAGCGCCCAGGCGCGTGCGCGCACCGACGAAGCCGACGTCGTGCGTCGGATCGGGACGGTGCCGGTACGCGGGGAACTCACGCCCGCGACCGTACCGATCTGCTCTGGGGATCCGCCGCGTCCGGGCGCTGAACTCTCACATGCACGAGTTCGGTGCGACGGGCCAGAATGACGGGATGGAACCCCTCGTCGCCCCTGTCTCCGCGCTGTCCCCGGGGCGGGCGCAGCTCGGTTCGCGCACCGCGGCGCTCGCCGACGTCGGGACGACCGGGCTGCGACGCCTGGCCACATCGCGCATCCTCGTCGTCGGGGCCGGCGGGCTCGGGGCGCCGGTGGTCGCGTACCTCGCCGGGATCGGTCGGCTCACGGTCGTCGACCCGGACGTCGTCGACGCCTCGAACCTGGCCAGGCAGACGCTCTTCACGGCGGCCGACGTCGGCTCGCCGAAGGCGCGGGTCGCGGTCGCCCGGGCCGTCGCCGTCGACCCGGAACTCGACGCGGTCGCGGTGGTCGGGTCGTTCACGCCGGACCTGGTCGCCGGGCACGACGTCGTGGTCGACGCCGCCGACTCGGTCGTGGTCACCCGCGCCGTCTCGGACGCCTGCGCCGCAGCCGGTGTGCCCTTCGTGTGGGGCACCGTGCTCGGCCACGACGGGCAGGTCAGCGTCTTCCGCGACGCCGGACGAGACGGTGTCGACTTCCACGACCTGCACCCCGACGCCCTGCCGGACGAGGGGTCGTGTGCCCTCGACGGGGTCGTCCCCGCCCTGTGCGGCGCGGTCGGTGCGGTGATGGCCGGGCAGGTCCTCGCGCTGGTCACCGGCACCGGCGACCCCCTGCTCGGCCGCGTCCTGACCGTCGACGCCCGCCGCTGGCGCTGGACCGAGAGCCCCGTCCGTCGCGGCCCCGCCTCGCGTCGCCCGGCACCCGCGGCCGCCGCCACACCGCCGCGCATCGCGCCGTCCGCCCTGGCCGCCCGGGTGGCGGACCCGGCGGACCCGCTGGTCGTCGTCGACGTCCGGACCGCCGAGGAACGCGCGGCCGGCGTGGTCGCCGGTGCCGTCACCGACGACACCGGCGGGGACGAGGTCGTCGTCTACTGCGCACGCGGACCCCGTGCGGACGCGTGGGCGGCCAGACAGCCGGCCGGGAGGCGCGTGGCGGTGCTCGACGGCGGGTTCGAGGCCTGGCGTCGCGAGGGGCTGCCCGTGGCGATCGAGCACCGGTCCTGACCCAGCCCGGTCACCAGCACTGCCCGGTCGCCGCATCCGCGGCTAGGATCGGTGGACCATGACGCAACTGCGGGTACGGGACGCTGCGGCCTTCCTCGGGATCAGTGACGACACCGTGCGCCGGCTCGTCGACGGCGGCACCTTCACCCGTGCCACGGACGACGCGGGGCGGGCGGTGGTCGACGGGCGCGAGGTCGCTGCGTACGCCCGGGAACGCAGCTCCGAGCTGACCGACCCGGCAGCGGCGGTGACGAGCTCGGCCCGCAACCGCTTCGTCGGGATCGTCACCGACCTGGTCGTCGACACCGTGATGGCGCAGGTCGAACTGCAGTGCGGCCCGCACCGGGTGGTGTCCCTGATGAGCGCCGAGGCCGTCCGCGACCTGGGGCTCGAGATCGGGTCCGTCGCGGTGGCGTCCGTGAAGGCCACGATGGTCGCGGTCGAGGCGCCCACCCGACACGAGGACGAGCGATGAGTCGTCGTCGCCTCCGGTCCGCCGCCGCACTGGCCCTCGCGGTCGCCGTCTCGACCGGGCTCGCCGCCTGCACCGCTGCGGACACGGGCCCGGGCGCGTCGACGCCGTCGGGCTCCGGGACCGAGGGACCGACCGGCTCGATCACCGTCTTCGCCGCGGCGTCGCTCCAGCAGACCTTCACGACCCTGGGCAAGGAGTACGAGCAGGCGCACCCCGGCGCCTCGATCCGGTTCTCGTTCGCCGGGTCGAGTGACCTCGTGAGCCAGATCCAGAACGGCGCTCCCGCCGACGTGTTCGCGTCGGCGGACGAGGCGAACATGGCGAAGCTGTCGTCGGACGACCTGGCGAGCGGATCGCCGCAGGACTTCGCCACGAACACGCTCGAGATCGCGGTCGCACCCGGCAACCCGAAGGGCATCTCGGGGCTCGACGACCTGCGCGCCCGGGGGGTGCAACTCGTCACGTGCGCCGCCCCCGTGCCGTGCGGTACCGCGGCCGCGAAGGTCGAGCGAGCCGCCGATGTCGACCTGCGCCCGGTCAGCGAGGAGCAGTCCGTCACCGACGTCCTCGGCAAGGTGGAGTCCGGGCAGGCTGACGCCGGGCTGGTCTACGTGACCGACGTGCGCGGCGCGGACGGCAAGGTCGACGGCGTGCCCTTCGTCGAGTCCGGGGACGCCGTCAACACCTACCCGATCGGCGTGCTCCAGCAGTCCGCCGACCCGGAGCTCGCGAAGGCGTTCGCGGAGTACGTCCGCTCCACTGACGGGCAGCGCGTGCTGTCCGCCGCGGGCTTCGGGAAGCCCTGACCCGTGGCGCCGCGCACTGACGGACGGCCGCCGGTCGCGTGGTGGCTCCCGCTGCCCGCGGTGCTCGGCGGACTGTTCGTCGTCGTGCCGGTGCTCGCGATGCTCGGTCGGGTGGACTGGTCGTCGTTCGTCGGGCTCGTGACCTCCACCGCGTCGCTGACCGCGCTCGGGCTCAGCCTCGGCACGGCGCTCGCGGCCACCGGGGTCGCGTTCGTCCTCGGGTACCCGCTCGCCGTGCTGTTCGCGCGGTCACGCTCACGCTGGGTCGGTGTCGCACGGGCGGTCGTGCTCCTGCCGCTCGTGCTGCCGCCGGTGGTCGGTGGCCTCGCGCTGCTCGCGGCCTTCGGTCGGCTCGGGGTGGTCGGAGCGTTCCTCGACGACCACGGGCTGCACATCGCGTTCACCACGACCGCGGTGGTCATCGCCCAGACCTTCGTCGCGATGCCGTTCCTGGTGTCCTCGGTCGAGGGGGCGCTCCGTGTCGAGGGCGACCGGTACGAGCGGGTCGCCGCGACCCTGGGCGCCGGGCCGACCCGGACCTTCCTGACCGTCACGACGCCGCGGGTCCTGCCGGGGATCGTGTCCGGGCTCGTGCTCTGCTTCGCCCGGGCACTCGGCGAGTTCGGCGCGACCCTGACCTTCGCCGGCAGCCTGCAGGGGGTCACCCGGACCCTGCCGCTCGAGGTCTACCTGCAGCGCGAGGTCGACCCGGACACCGCGGTGGCCCTGGCCGTCGTGCTCGTGGTGGTCGCCGTCGTGGTCATCGGGGCGTCGTCGATCCGCACCCGCGGAGCACTGGCGTGACGGGCGCGGAAACCGTGGCCGTCCGGGCGCACGTCGTCGTCGGGTCGCGGGACGTCGACGTCACGATCGAGGTCCGTGCGGGGGAGTGCGTGGCGGTCATCGGGCCGAACGGTGCCGGCAAGTCCACGGTGCTCGAGGCCCTGGCCGGACTGCTGCCGATCGACGCCGGCCGGATCGAACTCGACGGCGTCCGGGTGTCGGACCCTCGGCACACCGTCCCCGCACACCGCCGCCGGACCGGGCTCGTCGCACAGCGGTCCGACCTGTTCCCGTTCCTCGACGTCGTCGGGAACGTCGCCTTCGGACCCCGTGCCGCCGGAGCCGGTCGCGCCGCCGCCCGGGAGCGTGCCCGCGATGCGCTCGACGCCGTCGGGGTCGCCGACCTGGCCGCCCGCGACCCCCGGACGCTCTCCGGCGGTCAGGCGCAGCGCGTCGCGATCGCCCGCGCGCTCGCCACCGACCCCGCGGTGCTGCTGCTCGACGAACCGACCTCGGCGCTCGACGTCGGCTCGCAGGACGAGGTCCGCGCAGCGCTCCGGACCGCGGTCGCCGGCCGGCCCGCCGTGCTCGTCACGCACGACCCGGTCGAGGTCGTCGCCCTGGCCGACCGCGTCGTCGTGCTCCAGGGCGGCCGGGTCGTCGAGCAGGGCACCCCCGCGGCCGTGCTCGGCCGTCCGACCAGCGCGTTCGCCGCGACGTTCTCCGGGCTCGCGCTGGTGCGCGGGACCGCCACCGGGGGTGGGATCGCGATCGACGGCGGGGGTGCGCTGGCGTCGGGGACGCACGCCGTGCCTCCCGGCCGGCCCGCCCTGGCCGCCTTCCACCCGACGGCCGCCGTGCTGACGCGGGACGGCGCCGGAGCCGCGCGCACCGTCTCGTCGCTCGAGCCGCGCGACGGACTGGTCCGCGTCCGCGCCGGCGACCTGGTGGCGGACCTGACGCTCGCCCGGCTGACCGCGCTCGGCATCGTCCCCGGCGACGCGGTGTGCATCGACGTCCCCGCGGCCGAGGTGGCGGTGTACGCGCCCCGCGGTTGAGACAATGGTCCGATGACCTCCTGGTTCCCCAAGGTGTGGCCCGTGGCCACGCCGATCCTGGCGGCCGTCGTGCTCGCGTTCTCGTACGGCCGCTACGGACTCGGCACCGCCGTGGTGGTCGTCGTCGCCGTCGTGCTCGCGGTCACGGTGCTCGCGGCCGTCCACCACGCCGAGGTCGTTGCACACCGGGTCGGGGAACCGTTCGGGTCGCTCGTGCTGGCCGTCGCCGTGACGATCATCGAGGTCGCGCTCATCATCTCGCTGTCGAGCTCCGGCGGTGCGCAGGCCGAGACCCTGGCGCGCGACACCGTGTTCTCGGCGGTGATGATCACGATGAACGGGCTCGTCGGCCTCGCGATCCTGATCGGGACCCTGCGGCACAACACCGTGCGCTTCAACCAGGAGGGTGCGAGCGCCGCGACCATGACGGTGGCCGCGCTCGCCGTGCTGACCCTGGTGCTGCCGACGTTCACCACCGGCACCGACGACGCGTCCTTCACCGGCACGCAGCTGGTGTTCGTCGCCATCGCGTCACTCGTGCTCTACGGGTTGTTCGTCGTCACGCAGACCGTGGCGCACCGCGACTTCTTCCTGCCGGTCAACCGTGCCGGCGGGGTGCTCGTCGAGTCCGAGGACGCCCACGCCGCACGCCCGTCCGGCCGCACCACGATGGTGTCGCTCGGGTTGCTCGTCGTCGCGCTCGTCGCCGTGGTCGGACTCGCCAAGGTGGAGTCGCCCGCGATCGAGGCCGGGGTCGCCGCCGTCGGGTTCCCGCCGTCGTTCGTCGGTGTCGTGATCGCGCTGCTCATCCTGCTGCCGGAGGGCATCGCGGCGTCGAAGGCCGCCGCACGGAACCGGATCCAGACGAGCCTGAACCTGGCGATGGGGTCCGCGATGGCGTCGATCGGGCTGACGATCCCGTCGATCGCGGTCGCGTCGCTGTTCATGCCGGGGACCCTGCTGCTCGGGCTCGGGCCGTCGCAGATCGTGTTGCTCGCGTTGACGATCGTCGCGGCGGTGCTCACGGTGCTGCCCGGTCGTGCGACGCGACTGCAGGGTGGGGTGCACCTGGTGATCTTCGCCGCGTTCATCGTGCTGTCCGTCTCGCCGTAGGGCGCGGGCGGGGCGGGCGCGGGGCGGGCGCCTGGTCGTTCCGGGCGTGCCTGGTCGAATCGGGCGTACCTGGTCGGAAGTTCCGACACGGTATGCGCGGAAGCACCAGGCATCGCGGGTGTTCTGGGAAGGAACGGGCGCGCCGCTCAGCCGCCGAACTCAGCCCCCGGCGAAGGGCGGCATGACGTCGACGACCTCCACGCCCGACAGCGAGGTCGCCCGGTCGCGCGTGGTCACACCGTCGACCAGGTACGAGCAGCGCTCCTGCAACGCACTCCAGCGCGCAGGGTCCGCCACGGCAGCCGCATCGATCGCCCCGAGGGCCGCGTCGATGGTGGCGCCCGACGTGGTCAGCGAGTCGACACCCACGGCAGCCCGGGCCGCGGCGAAGAACCGGATCGTGGTCATGGCTCAGCCGCCGATCGCGCTCATGCCGCGGGTCGGGTGCACGAGCTCGTCGCTGTCGTCACCGTGGTCGCGGGGCTTCGCCCACATCGCGAGCCGCCACAGCTCGGCGACCTGGTCGTCGTCCGCCCCGGAGCGCATCGGCCCGAGCACGTCGGTCTCCTCGTCGGAGAACAGGCAGCTGCGCACGTGGCCGTCGGCGGTGAGCCGGGTGCGGGTGCAGTCGGCGCAGAACGACTCGGTGATGCTCGCGATGATCCCGACGGTGCCGAGCGGTTCGCCGGTGACGGCATCGTGCACGCGGTACCGCTCGGCCGGGGCGCCGTCGCGCGGGGCGTCGTCCGGCGTGAGCACGAACGACGTCGCCAGCAGCGCGCGGGTCTCGGCCGCGGTGATCATCGAGGTGCGGTCCCAGGCGTGGTCGGGGTCGAGCGGCATCTGCTCGATGAACCGCAGCTCGTAGCCACGCTCCAGGCACCAGCGGAGGAGCTCCGGGGCGGCCTCGTCGTTGATCCCGCGCAGCAGCACCGCGTTCACCTTGATGTCGAGCCCGGCGTCGTGCGCGGCCGACAGCCCGGCGATGACCTTGTCGAGGAACGGGCGTCGGGTCACGGTGGTGAAGACGTCGGGGTCGACGGTGTCGAGCGACACGTTCACGCGTCGCAGTCCGGCGTCGTACAGGCCCTGGGCGCGGTGGGCCAGGCCGATCGCGTTCGTGGTGAGCGACAGCTCCGGGGCGTCGGGCAGTGCGGCGCACCGGGCGATCACGTCGACCAGGTCGTGCCGCAGCATCGGCTCGCCGCCGGTGAACCGGACCTTGCGGACACCGAACCGCGCCGAGCCGATCCGGACCAGCCGCTCGATCTCGGTCGCCGTCATCAGGGCTTCGTCGGGGGCGAACGGCAGCCCTGCCGCGGGCATGCAGTACGTGCAGCGCAGGTTGCAGCGCTCGGTGAGCGACACCCGAAGGTCGACGGCGCGACGCCCGAAGCGGTCGACGAGCCCGGTGGGAGCCGGGTCCACGGAGCCGGTCGTGCCGAGCAGGGTCGCGGGTGCCATGGTCGTCAGCGTACGTGCTCCACGCGTCGGAACGTCAGCCGCTCCCACCACCGGCGCCAGTCCGACCGGCTCGTCCGCAGCAGCGTGACGACCACGATGACCGCCACGGCCGCGAGCAGCCACCACCGGTAGGCGTCCGCCGACGGCCACACCCCGCGCAGCGCGATGGCCAGACCGATCGACAACCACTCCCACCGCCCGGACAGCACCACGAACGGGATGAGCAGCAGCGCGTACCAGGGGTAGCGCGGGGTCACGGCGAGGAACGTCACGCCGATCATCAGGACCTCGCCGGACCAGGGGCGCGCCGGGTCCGACAACCGCCACGCGACGAACGCCGCCAGCAGGACCAGGAGCCCGACCGCCAGGGTCCCGGCGTCGCCCTTGACCACGAGCGACACCAGCGCGAAGCGGGAGCCGTCCTCGTAGCCCTCCTCGTTCAGGTAGCCGGGCAGGTACCCGAGCACGTCGAGTCCGGTCGTCAGCACGTACGGCACGTAGAGCAGCCCGAACACCGCGATGCCGATCGGGATCGCCCACCACGCCCGCCCGCGGCCGAGCAACGGTGGGTACACGATCGCCGGGATGAGCTTCGTCGCGGTCGCGGCCCCGAGTGCGATCCCGCCCCAGATCGGCCGGCCGAACGCGACGAGCACGACACCGGCCGTGGCGAGTGCGGCGCCGACGACGTCGACGTGCGAATTGGTGACCGCCTCGGACGCGACGAGCGGCGACCAGGCCCAGAGCGCCGCCCACCAGGTCGGACGGCCGATCCGGCGGAGCACCACGACGAGCCCGATGGTCACGCCGAGCGACACGAGCAGGCCGGCGACCTGGAACGGCAGGTACTGCGCCGTCGCCGGCACGAAGAACCGCACCGCCGCGAACCACAGCTGCGCCATCGGCGGGTAGATCGTCGTGACGTCCGGCCGGTTGATCGCGGTGCAGTGTCCGTCGGCGCCGTCGCCGAGTCCGCGGAACCGGGGCTTCAGCGGGTCGCACGTGCCGTCCACCTTGTCGGGGAACAACCAGTCGGGTCGCAGACCGGACAGTGCCGCGGACTGGGGGGTGTGCGCGTACGGTGAGACACCGGCATGCTGGACGATGCCGTCCCACGCGTACCGAGCGGAGTCGGTGCTCGTGTTCGGCGGGCCGACCAGGGCAGCGATGCCGATCACCACCGCTCCGCCGATGACCATGGTGGTCATCCACCGGACGGGCACGAAGCGCACCGCGAGCACGGCGATGACGAAGACGGTCCAAGCGATCAGCGTCCACGCAACGAATGCAGAACGATGGCCCGATCGGAGGAACCCCAGATGCGTGACGCCGACGGCGATGACGCCCGACAGGGCCAGCACTCCGACGACGGCCAGCACGGTGCCGATCCGCGCGGCGGTGCCGTCGGCCAGGGACGGTCGGAGGGCACGCAGTCGGTCGCTCATGGTGCGTCGAGGCTATCCGGCGTCCAGCGTCTGCTGCACGACGGACGAGCAGCTCTGGCGTCCCCCAACCGCAACGCCCGCTCGGCGGTGGTGCTCGGACGCCTGCTCGGCATCGCGTTCCTGATCTGCTTCGGTACCGGGATCTACAGCCACCTGCTGCAGGAACCGCTCGGCTGGATGCGGTTCCCGACACGGCCGACGCAGCTGTACCAGTTCACGCAGGGCCTGCACATCACGACCGGGATCGCGATCATCCCGCTGCTGCTCGCCAAGCTCAACACCGTGATGCCCGCCCTGGTGCAGGTACCGCCGGTGCGCGGCGTGCTGCACCTGCTCGAGCGGCTGTCGATCGCGGTGCTCGTGTCCGCGTCGATCATCCAGGTCGTCACCGGCCTGCTCAACACGTACCAGTGGTACCCGTGGCCGTTCCCGTTCCGCCAGGTGCACAACGCGATGGCGTACGTGATCATCGGCTCGCTGGCCATCCACATCGCGGCCAAGCTGCGGGTCATCGCCCGCTACTGGCGGAAGCGCGACTCCTACGACGTGCACGGCCGGTTCATCGCGGACCCCGCGTCCGGCAGTGAGCTGCTCCCACCGGGCCTGGAGGATCGTGGTGCGTCCGCCCCGAGCGCTGCGGTCGCCGAGACCGCCGGGTCCACCGCCCCCGGCCTGTTGGGCCGCGTGTTCCGCTGGATCGATGGCGTCGACGGCGTCGACGCCGCCGGCGGCGCCGAGTCCCGTCCCACCGGACCGGAAACGGCCCCGGAGACCCGCGAGGTGTCCGAGGAGCCGAGTCCCGCCCAGCCGACGGCCGACGTGCCGGAGCCGGACCGGGCCTCCCGGCCGACGCCGGAAGCAGCCACCGGACGACGCCAGCGCATCGCCCGACGCGGGTTCTTCGCCGGTGTGACGGCGGCGACCGTGGGGGTCGTCGCGCTCACGGCGGGGCAGTCCTCGAAACTCGCGGAGCCGTTCAACGTCTTCGGCGCCCGTGGGCGTGGCATCGGCGCGAACGGCCTGCCGGTCAACCGCACCGCGCGTGCCGCCGGCGTGCTCGCCAGCGCGACCGCAGCCGACTGGACGCTCACCGTCGTCGGCCACGACGTGAGCCGGACCTTCGTCCGGGCGGAACTCGTGGCGCTCGGCACCGCGCAGGTCGACCTGCCGATCTCGTGCGTCGAGGGCTGGAGCCAGATGGGTACCTGGAAGGGCGTGCGGATGCGCGACCTGCTCGACGCCGTGCAGGCGCCGCAGGGATCGCACGTGCGGGTGACGAGCCTGGAACGGCACGGCGGCTACCGGATCATGGACATGGGGCCGGAGTACGCCGAGGACCCGACGACGCTCGTCGCCCTCGAACTGAACGGCGCGACACTCGACCTGGACCACGGGTTCCCGGCGCGGATCATCGCTCCGGGGCGGCCCGGTGTGCTGCAGACCAAGTGGATCGAGAAGATCGAGGTGCTCCGGTGAAGGCCGCGCGGATCGTGCTCGTGGTGATCGGTGTGCTGGTCATCGCGTTCGGGGCGTACGTGCTCGTGACGTCCGTCACGCCGAAGCGCATCGGCGGGCTCGGGGTGTGGCTGCTCGCGGCGGTGGTGCTGCACGACGCGATCCTGTCGCCGTTCGTGGTCGGTGCCGGGCTGTTGCTGCGTCGGGCCGGACGCTCGTTGCGGGCCTGGGTGCTCGTCGTCGTGCAGGCGGCGATCGTGCTCGGCAGCGTGCTCGCCCTGGTGGTGCTGCCGGAGATCGCGGCCAAGGACCACGGGCAGAAGAACCCCACTGTGCTGCCGTTCGACTATGGCACGCGGCTGCTGCTCGTCGAGGGGGCGCTCGTCGTCGTCGTGGTGGTCGTGCTCGTGGTCGGGGTGCTGCGGTCGCGTCGCGCAGGTGGGCCGTCTGGTTCGGCCGGTTCGTCCGCGGTACGCAGCACTGGTTAAAGGGACAACCTTTCGGTATGATCAGGCCATGACCGAGGAGACCCCGTGGCTCACCCGCGAGCAGCTGCGCGCGTGGATGAAGCTCGTCGCGGTCATGGAACTCCTGCCGGCGGCGCTCGACCAGCAGCTCCAGCGTGACGCCGACCTGACGCACTTCGACTACATGGTCATCGCGATGCTCTCCGAGACCGACACCAGGACCCTGCGGATGTCCGCGCTCGCCTCGGCCACGAACGCCTCGTTGCCGCGGCTGTCGCACGTGGTGTCCCGGCTCGAGAAGCGCGGGCTCGTCACCCGGTGCCCGTCGACCTCCGACCGCCGGGCCACCGACGTCCGGCTGACCGACGCCGGATACGCCACCATCGTCGACGCCGCTCCGGACCACGTCCGCACCGCCCGCCGGGTGGTCATCGACGCGCTCTCCGACGAGCAGGTCGCGCAGCTCGACGGCATCGCGGCGTCGCTCCTGACGCGCCTCGACCCCGAGGGGCGGTTCGCGGCGCTGACCTACCCGCGCGAGGACGACGACACCGCGATCTGCGAGCAGCGGCTGACGGGTGCGGCGACGGACTGAGCGGCCCTGCGCGGTGCGCTGCGGCCGATCGTCGGTCGTGGTGCTTGCAATAGGCTCGCCCCATGACCGACCCCGCCGCGCCGTCCGACACGTACTCCTACCTCGGACCCGCCGGCACCTTCACCGAGGCGGCCCTGAAGCTCGTCGAGGCCGCCGCCGGCAAGCCCTGGCGGAGCGTCAACAACGTCGGTGAGGCCCTGGACGACGTCATGTCCGGCCGCTCCGTCGGGGCCGTCATCGCGATCGAGAACAGCGTCGACGGCGGAGTCAGCGCCACGCAGGACGCCCTGGCCCGGATCCCCGGCGTGCGGATCGTGGGGGAGTACCTGGTCCCGGTCGACTTCGTGCTCGTCGCCCGACCCGGCACGACCCTGGCCGACGTCCGCACCGTGAACGCACACCCGGTCGCCTACGCGCAGACCCACAACTGGCTCGAGGCGAACCTGCCCGGCCACGGCCACATCCCGGCGTCGTCGAACGTCGCCGCGGCGCTCGCCCTGCTCGAGGCGGACCCCACCGCCGACGCCGCCGTCGCACCGCCCGGCATCACCGACCACCACGACGTCGTCGTGCTCGCATCATCCATCGGCGACAACGCCTCGGCGGTCACCCGGTTCGTGCTCGTGTCGAAGACGCTCGCGCTGCCCGAACCGACCGGAGCCGACAAGACGAGCGTCATCGTCGAGCTGCCCGCCGACCACCCCGGCGCCCTGGTCGACATGCTCGAACAGTTCGCGACGAGGGGCATCAACATGGGGCTGCTGTCGTCGCGGCCGATCGGTGACGAGCTCGGCCGCTACCGGTTCGTCATCGACCTCGACGGGCACGTGCGCGACGAGCGGGTGGCGGACGCGCTGCTCGGCCTGCGCCGGTTCAGCCCGCGCGTGACGTTCCTCGGGTCGTACCCGCGTGCGGACGGTGCCCGCCCCGAGGTCCCGGCGCGCTACTCGGACGCCGCGTTCGTCGAGGCGCGGGACTGGCTGCGCGCGATCGTGTCGGGCGAGCCCGGGGCGCGGTAGCGCTGCGGGTCAGGGCACCTGTCGCGAGCCGTGGCGGTCGTCCGCCGGGTCCGGCACGCGCACGGAGAGCCCCATCGGATCGATCCGCGAGCGGAAGGCGATGACCTCGCCCACCGGGTCGCCGTCGATCTCGAACTCGTCGGGGCGCTCGAGCCGCGCCGTGAACTCCTGCCCACGCAGGTAGCGCAGGGGCCGTTCCTCGCGCGAACGCGACACGATCTTCTTGCCGACCGCGGTCTTGCCCAGGTTCGACCGGCGGAACGCCCGCAGGATCCCGTTCTCCCAGAACACCCGCGCCCCGATCCGGACCCAGCCGAAGAACCCGCGGGGACGCATCACGGCGATGTCGAACACGCCGTCGTCGATCTCGGCGTCGGGCAGCAGGATCGCGCCGGCCTGCAGCATGCCGCAGTTGCCGACGATGAGCGAGTGCGCCCGGAGCGAGTGGTTGCCGTCGTCGTCGAGCTGGTAGCGGAACTCGAACGCGTTCGCGTCGCGCACCGAGCGGAACAGCGAGTCGACGTAGGCGAGCCAGCCGACCTTCTTCTTCAGCTCGGGCCGGGTGTTCACGAGCATCCGGGCGTCGAGCCCGAGGCCGGCCATCACCAGGAAGCCGAAGCGTTCGCGCTCGCCGCCGGGACGCTCCACCTTGAGCATGCCGAAGTCGATCTTGCGGTCGTCGCCGTGGAAGATCGTCCGGACGCTCGCAGCCAGGTCGTCGAGGGGCAGCTTCATGTTGCGCGCGAGCAGGTTGCCGGTACCGCTCGGCAGCAGGGCCAGGGTCGAACCGGCCTCGTGCACGACCTCGGCGACCGCACGGACCGTACCGTCACCACCGGCCGCCGCGACGACGTCGGCACCGGCCTCGATCGCTTCGCGGGCCATGCCGCCGCCCGGGTCTTCCTCCGAGGTCTCGAACCACAGGGTCTCGGCCCAACCGGCCTGCTCCTGGTGTTCCTGGACCGTGCGCTTGAGGGTCGGCAGGTGCACCTTGACCGGGTTGTAGACCACCGCGGCCGTCCGCTGCTCGGTGGGGAGGGCGTCCTGGTCCGCGGGCGCGGTCTCCGAAGGGCTCGACATACGTCCACGCTACCGATCGAGGCTGCGTGCGGTTGCCCCTGTCTAGGATGGAGCGGTGATCGATCCACAGCTGCTCCGCGACAACCCGGACGTCATCAAGGCTTCACAGCGGGCACGCCGTGCCTCCGAGGCCGTCGTGGACGAAGCCGTGGCCGCCGATTCCGCCCGCCGCAGCGCGATCACCTCGTTCGAGTCGCTCCGCGCCGAGCAGAACGCGTTCGGCAAGACCGTCGCCAAGGCCCCGAAGGACGAGAAGGCCGCGCTCGTGCAGCAGGCTCAGGCCCTCGCCGCCAAGGTGAAGGAGGCGCAGGCCACCGTCACCGCGGCCGAGGACACCTTCAACACCGTCGTCCGCGGCATCCCGAACGTCGTGCTCCCCGGGGTCCCCGAGGGCGGCGAGGACGACTTCGTCACGCTCCGCACCGTCGGCACCAAGCCCGAGTTCGACTTCGAGCCGAAGGACCACGCCGACCTCGGCGAGCACCTCGGCATCATCGACATCCCGCGCGGCGTGAAGGTCTCCGGCTCACGCTTCTACTTCCTGCGCGGCATGGGCGCCCGGCTCGAGATCGCGCTGATGTCGCTCGGCCTCGACCGTGCGATCGCCGCGGGCTTCGAACCGCTCATCACCCCGACGCTCGTGCGCCCCGAGACGATGGCCGGCACCGGGTTCCTCGGCGAGCACGCTGCCGAGGTCTACCGGCTCGAGGCCGACGACCTGTACCTGACGGGCACGAGCGAGGTCGCCCTGGCCGGCTTCCACGCCGACGAGATCCTGCCGCTCGAGGAAGGACAGGCCCACCGCTACGCCGGCTGGTCGACCTGCTACCGGCGTGAGGCCGGATCGGCGGGCAAGGACAACCGCGGCATCCTCCGCGTGCACCAGTTCAACAAGCTCGAGATGTTCACCTACGTGCATCCCGACCAGGCCGAGGCCGAGCACGAGCGTCTCGTCTCCCACCAGGAGCAGATGCTCCAGGACCTCGGGCTCCACTACCGCGTGATCGACGTCGCCGCCGGCGACCTCGGCACGAGCGCCGCGAAGAAGTACGACATCGAGGCCTGGGTCCCGACGCAGGGCACGTTCCGCGAGCTCACCTCGACGTCGAACTGCACGACGTTCCAGGCCCGCCGCCTCGACATCCGCTACCGCACCGAGAGCGGCAAGACCGCCCCGGTCGCCACCCTGAACGGCACCCTCGCCACCACCCGCTGGATCGTCGCGATCCTCGAGACGCACCAGCAGGCCGACGGTTCCGTCGTCGTGCCGGAGGTCCTGCGCCCCTACCTGGGCGGCGTCGAGGTGATCGAGCCCCGATGAGCACCCAGGGGCGGTTCGTGGACGGATCCGAGCAGGGCGCGGGCGCCGAGGCACCCGCGCGCACCAAGCGCTGGCTGGTCGCGCTCGACATCGACGGCACCACCATGCGCGAGGACGGTGTCATCACACAGGCGGTGGTCGCCGCCGTCCGGAACGCCGAGGCCGCCGGCCACGAGGTCATGCTCTCCACCGGCCGCAGCGAGGGCATGACCGTGCCCCTGCTCGAGACCCTCGGCATCCGGCCGAAGTACCTGGTCTGCGCCAACGGTGCGCTCGTCCTGGCCCGTCGCGCCGACGGCTCCTACGTGCGCGAACACGTCGAGCGGTTCGATCCGTCCGAGGTGCTGCAGACCATCCACGGTGCGCTCGAGAACGCCGCGTTCGGCGTCGAGGACGAGACCGGCCACTTCCTGCTGTCCGGCAACTTCCCCGACGACACGATGACCGTCGAAGGTGAGCACGTGCCGTTCGAGCAGCTGCTCGGCGTCGAGGCCACCCGCGTCGTCGTCATCTCGCCCGGCCACGACACCGAGGACTTCCTGCAGATCGTCGAGCAGATGGGCCTGCACAAGGTCTCCTACTCCGTCGGCTGGACCTCGTGGCTCGACATCGCCCCCGAGGGCGTCACCAAGGCCACCGCCATGGAACGCGTCCGCGAGTGGCTCGACATCCCGCGTTCCCGCGTCTTCGCCGCGGGAGACGGCCGCAACGACATCGACATGCTCCGCTGGGCCTCGACCTCCGGTCGCGGCATCGTCATGGGCCAGGCCCCCGACGACGTCGTCGACGCCGGCAACGAGCTCACCGGCGGCATCACCGACGACGGCTTGGCAGCGGCGCTCGATTCGCTTCCGCGCTAGTCCGCCTGCGCGCGCACCCCTGCCTGGAGGCCCGTTAGACTTCCAGGGACGCGATCACGTCTCGCCACGTGGTCGCGTCACTGGAGGGTTGTCCGAGCGGCCGATGGAGCCTGTCTTGAAAACAGGTGGGCAGAGATGTCTCGTGGGTTCGAATCCCACACCCTCCGCCACTACCGAGGTCCGTTGATCCGCAGCAATAAGCGGATCTAGCGGGCCTCGTCTTCGTTCCGGGAGGCCTCTGCCCACATCTTGCCCACAACCGTCTGCGCGAGCCCGTCATCGAGGCGGCCCGCAACGATGTCCAGGTCGTGTTCGAACAGGTCGGCGTACACGTCGAGCGTCATCGCTGCGGAGGCGTGGCCGAGCATCCGCTGCACGGCCTTCACGTTCGCGCCGGCGCTGACGGCGAGGCTCGCGGCTGTGTGCCGGAGCCCGTGAGGTGTCGTCGACGGGATGCCCGCCTTCCTCACCGCCGCGGGGAACCAACCGTGGTCGTTGTGCCAGCGACGCTCGTGCGTGCCGTTCTTCGTCGCGAACACGAGCTCGTCGTCGCTCTTTCCGACGCAGCGCTCTCGGAGCGCCGCAGCCAGCAGGGCAGGGAAGGGCACGGAGCGCCGCTTGTGCGTCTTCGGCGTCCCGACCGTGATGACGTTCGCGATCTCGACCGCGTTCACCGTCACGTTGAGCCGCCGGCGCGCGAAGTCGACGTCCTTCACCCGGAGCCCGACTGCCTCTCCCCACCGCAGGCCGGTGTACGCCAGCACCAGGACGAGCGTCGCCCGGTCACCCGCAGCGAGCGCGAGGTCAGACACCTGCTCATGCGTCAGGTAGACGTGCTCCTTGCGCTTCTTCCTCGGCAGGTTGACGTCGCGCGCAGGGTTGCTCAGGATCCGCCGATCCTTCACCGCGGTGTCCAGGATGCTCGCGAGCACCCCGTAGTTGCGGATCACCGTCGTCGCGCTCGCCGAGTTCATTGACGTGACCCACGTCTGCACCGCGCTGTGCTTCACCTCGGACACCTTCTTCGCGCCCCACACCGGCTCGACGTGGAGTCGCCAGGCGATCTCGAGGGGACGGAACGACGACGGCTTGAGGTGTGTCTGGTTCGCCAGCCAGACCGGGCCGAGCGCGCCGATCGTCTCCCGGGCGTCCTCCGGGCGTACGAACTCGCCCCGAGCCTTCGACACCTCGACCGAAGCGAGGAACAGCTCGGCGTCGCGCTTGGTCGTGAACCCGCGCTTGTCAGTCTGCGTTCGGTCGGGCGTGCGGTAGCGGACCCGGTACCGCCGACCGGCCTTCGTCGTGTACGGCTCGACCGACCCCATCAGCTGAAGGTGCCGCGTTCGGGCATCTCGACGCCGAGGTCGAGCAGCTCCTGACGGTCACGCGCCAGCTCTCGCTCGTTCTCTTCGTACCGCGCCGGGTTGCTGGCTTTCTGTTCATCGCTGTGTCGAGAGTCGAGGTAGGTGCGACGCCACTGGTTCTGGTACCTGGCGAGCGCTCGGAGGATCGCAAGCACGAGCGTTCGGCCGGGACCTGCGGGGCGCGGGCGGTCGTTCAGGCCCGGACGCTCGAGGAACCAGTCGATCAACGTGGCGGCCGTCGTGGACTCCAATTCGGTCTCGCCCCGAACGACCTGCACGTGCTGGAACGGTTGGTGCACGGGCAGGGCCAAGGCGACGGGCGGGATGTCTAGGACCTGAACGCGCCCTCATGGTGAAGTAGTCTCGCCATCATGGGGATGACCTCGATGATCGTCGACTACCGGCGTGTGCCCGTGCTCGGCAGCCTGCTCCGCAAGGTCGGCTATGCGATGGGGTTCGACTGCCCTGCGTCGATCGAAGTGGGGAAGCGTC
Organism: Curtobacterium sp. Arg-1; assembly: GCF_025643395.1. Lineage (NCBI taxonomy): Bacteria > Bacillati > Actinomycetota > Actinomycetes > Micrococcales > Microbacteriaceae > Curtobacterium > Curtobacterium sp. Arg-1. Next base: position 2,981,431 of record NZ_CP095731.1, on the reverse strand, counting down.
TGACCATCGAGCACCGCGGTGTCGGCACGGTCCTGCACCCTCGAGTGAAGATCGGCGACGACGTGCGGATCTACCACCACGTCACGATCGGTCGAGCGCGCCTCGACGGGTCGTACCCGGGCGACACGTACATCGGGGACGGAGCGATCCTCTGCACCGGTGCCGTGATCCTCACGGGAACCAGTGACCGACACATCGGTGCCGGCGCGGTGATCGGTGCGAACTCCGTCGTCACGAAGGACGTGCCCGCCGGTGAGGTCTGGGCCGGCAACCCCGCGCAGAAGGTCAGCGACCGCAACTGGGGCTGACGACCACAGACAAGACCCCCTCGAGCTCCCGAAGGAGCTCGAGGGGGTCTTTTGCGCGATCAGCCGAAGTAGGTCGGATCATTCGGGACGTCGAGTGCAAGTCCGGCCCAGAGCGCCGCACGAAATCCGGAGTATCCGTCTCCATCAGGGCCGCCGTCGAACGGCGGCGACACCCACCAGGGGTGCTCGTCATCGTCGACGCGGTCGATGTTGGCGACGGTGGCCCAGTCACCGTGCTCGTCGCGGCGGTGCGCGCGGTATTCGGTCTCGCTGTGCCGGTGGAGGCGTGCAGGCTCGGTGTAGTCCACCTTGACTGTCGAGCCGATCTCGATGTTCTGGTAGTCCGTCATACTGCGACCGTAGCCGCACGCCCCTGGTCCATCCGCGCGCGTCTCGGCCATGCTGAGTCGATGAACATCGCAGCCGGGATCTTGTTCGCCGTGTCCGCCGTCGCGGAGCTCGGGGGCGTACTCCTCGTCGTCCGCGGCATCAGGTCAGCGAAGAAGAAGCTCGACACACCTGTCGAACACATCGTCGACGGCGGCGGAGCCGCAGACGGCCACGTGTGGCCACCGCGCCAGTCTTCCGACTCGGCGGAGGTCTTCCTGCTCGAGGCGATGGAACGTCAGGGGATGGCCGTGGGACTCCTCGTGACCGGCATCATCGCTGGCACCGTCGGCAACTTCCTGACGCTGGGCTAGCTGCCTTCGTTCGATGGTTTCGGCGGTGCTTCGTCCTCGGTTGCTTGGGGGTGGCCGCGTTCGCTCTCGAAAAGGGTGCGGATCGCGTCATCATCGAGGACCTCTTCGAAGGGGTAAGCGTTCCAGACCGCATCGCGAACCGCGAGGCCATCGATCCTCCCTGCGTGCCACGCGGGCAGGACGTCGGTGAGGATGGACGTTACGCCGGTCAGCCGTTTCGGATCCATGCGAAGCAACGTCAGCGCGTACATCAGCGTCTCGCTGACCTCTTTGCTGTACTTCCGGTCGAGCAACCGAATCTCCATGACCACGGTCGCTTCTCGTTCCGTGGAGGCGCGGTACTGCTCGAGCGACTGAGTCTGCTGAGTCGCTGCGGCCAAAAGCAGGGTCAGCGCGTCCCTCGTTAGTGTCGCCTGTGACCGCTTCGCCTGATGCTTGCGGTCGGCAATGTCTCGGAGCCAAGGCGCTACTGCTGAGCCGAGAAGCGACGCCGCCCCACCGATGGCTGCGCCAAGTAGTCCGGCTGTCGCACTGTCCATCCCGTCACCGTAGCGCGGTGCCAACCGCGTCACGCCACACCCACCCGCACTCGGCCGCCTGACTGAAGCCCCACTCGACGAGTGCGGCGCGGTCTGTGTACGCGATGACGCGGGCCTCGACCTCGAGAGTGCGATCGGGGAAGGTCACCCAGGCGAGGACCGGGTCCGGATCTGCGAGGTCGTATACGGGGCCACCGTAGGCCGCCTCGGGCAGACTCAACGCCGGGCCGAGCGCCCACCTGTCCCTACGTCGCCTGGTCACCCGGAGACGGTAGCGGGGGACCTCCGACACGCAGAGCTACAGCCGCCGCGGCTCATCCGGGAGCGACTGCAGCCAGCGTTCCCCCTCCTCGCGCAGGATGAGCGCCTTCTTCTTCCCCGGGTACTTCGGCACCAGCTCGCCCCTCCGAATCGCCTGGCGGATCGTCCAGCCGGACAGGTCGCAGACTGCAGCGAAGTGATCGATCCAGTACGCGAGTTGCCCCTGGTCTTCCACGCATCGATCGTCGCGGCACGATCGCTGACTGGCAATCGACAGATCTGACGAGCCGCGCCGGCGTGTACTCAGCCCTGGGAGAGAGACGCTAACCAGCGCAACCCTTCATCGCGGGTGATGAGTGCCTTCGACCGACTCGGAGTCGGGTATACGACCGTCAGGTAGTGGTCGCGCACGAGGTTCCGGATCGTCTGGGTCGACAACCCCACGGCCGCGGCAAACCCCGCGATCGAGTACGCCAGCCGGGCATCATCGAGCCGAACCGCGTCAAGCATCGAGGTTCCGCAAGAACGAGCTCGGGTGTCGTTCCGTGAGGACGGCGATGTGCACGAGCTCGGTGAAGGTGATGTGCCGTTCGCCGCGGAGCTTTCGGTACAAGCTCGGCACCGACATGCCGGCCTCACGGAGCGCGGCGCGCAGCCTCTTCGCCACCAGGCGAGTTGAGTCGTCAATGTCCATGCCGTGCAGCGTGGACCAGGGCTGTTGTCCGTATGGGTCAGACTGTCGGGAGAGCTCCCAGGGTCGAAACGTGTCCCTGCCCACATTTTGCCCACACCACCACGTGATTCACCCACACTGTTGTGATCGAGGAGTGTCCTACGTTGCCGTCTTTCCACCGATCTGAGGCGTCCGCCGCGTACCCGCGGGGCGGTGGGGCGGGTTCGAATCCCACACCCTCCGCGATGGACACACGGTTGCGACCACTCCGCCTCGACGACGCGGCCGTCCTGGCTGCGGTCATCACCGAGAACGCCGACCACCTGCGACCGTGGGAACCGTCCCGAGCGCCGTCGTACTTCACCGAGTCCGGGCAGCGGGACGTCATCACGCAGGCCCTCGCCGCGCAGCGGTCCGGCAACGCGGTGCCCTTCGTCATCGAGTCGACCGACGGGGAACTCCTCGGCCGCATCACGCTGAGCGGTGTCGTCCGTGGCGCCCTGCAGTCGTGCGCGATGGGGTACTGGATCCGCGCCGACCGCACGCGCCAGGGCCACGCGTCCCGCGCTGTCCGCGCGGCCGCCGATCACGCGTTCGACGTGCTCCGTCTGCACCGCGTGCAGGCCGAGACCCTGCCCGAGAACGTCGGCTCGCAGCGCGCGCTCGAGTCGGCCGGCTTCACCCGGTACGGCTTCGCGCCGGAGTACATCAAGATCGACGGGGTCTGGCGCGACCACGTCATGTTCCAGCTCCTCGCCCCCACGCCGGTCCCGTGATCGAGGTCGTCGAGTACCGACCTGCCTGGCCCGAGCGGTTCCGGCAGCTGCGCGATGCGTACGCCGCCGCACTCGACGATGCTGACGTGCGGTTCCGGAGCATCGAGCACGTGGGCAGCACGTCCGTGCCCGGCTTGGCGGCGAAGCCCGTGCTCGACGTCGACGTCGTGGTGGACGCTGCCGACGTCCCGGCTGCAGTGGCGGCGATGGCGACGATGGACTTCGAGCCGCGTGGTGAACTCGGCGTCCCGGACAGGCAGGCGTTCCGGGCACCGGAGCGGTTCGCCCCGACGAACACCTACGTCGTCGCGGCCGGGTCGCTCGCGCTGCGGAACCACCTGGCCGTCCGCGACGTGCTGCGTGCCGACCCGGCGCTCCGCGACGAGTACGCCGCCGTGAAGCGCCGGGCAGCCACCGAGGCCGAGGACATCGACGACTACATCGAGCGCAAGAGCGAGGTGCTGGGACGGATCCTGCGCGTCGGCGGCCTGTCCGACGACGAGCGCGCCGCCATCACCGCCACGAACCGTCGGATCACGGACCGCGGCGCGGGCGGCTGACGCGATCGGGGCGGGTGACGGTTCTGGTTCACGAATACGGGTGTTCGCGAACCAGAACCGTCAGCGCCCGAACGGGAACAGGTCTCAGGCGCTGGTGAGCATCGGGTAGAGCGCGGTGAGCGGGGCGCTCAGGCCGGCACGGACGTCGCGGCTGACCTGGTCGGCGAGGACCTCGTGCTCGCCGGCCTCGACCGCGTCCCAGATCGAACGCACGATGTCGGCGGGGTCGGACTTCTCGACGTCGAGGTCGGCGATCATGCCGGTGTCGGTGTAGCCGAGGTGGGCGCCGACGACCTGGGTGCCCTGGGGTGCGAGCTCGAGGCGCAGGGAGTTCGTGATCGACCAGAACGCAGCCTTCGACGCCGAGTACGCGCCGGCGAGGGCGACCCAGCTCAGCGCGGAGTGCACGTCGATCAGTGCACCGTTCGCGATCGAGGGGGCGAAGGTCTTGGCGACGCGGAGTGCGCCGAAGACATTGGTGGCGAAGATGCGCTCGACCTCTTCGACGGAGACATCGACGAGCGGGTCGGAGCCGGCGATCCCGGCGTTGTTCACGACGACGGTCACGTCAGCCGCGGCGCGGGCTGCGGCGTCGACGCTCTCCTGGCTCGTGACGTCGAGGGCGAGCGGGACGATGCGCTCGTCGTCCCAGGTGCGCGGGTTGCGGGCGGTCGCGTAGACCTTGGTGGCGCCACGCTCCAGTGCCTGGCGGACGAACTCGGCGCCGAGGCCGCCGTTCGCTCCGGTGACGAGGACGACGGCGTTGGTGAGGTTGGTCATGAGTGCTCCAGAGAAGAGAAGTTGAGTACGGAAATCGAACCTAGCACGTTGTGTCCGGAAATCGAACCCAGCTAGGATGAACACATGCTCGGCATCCTCGGCGGCGACGAGCGCTGCCCCATCGCACGCTCCCTCGACGTCCTCGGTGAGAAGTGGACGCTCATGATCGTCCGCGACGCCCTCGGCGGCTCGACCCGCTTCAGCCAGTTCCAGCAGAGCCTCGGCATCCCGCGCGAGGTCCTGACCGCACGCCTGGCCTCACTCGTCGACGGGGGAGTGCTCGAGCGCACGACCTACAAGCCCGAGGGAGCCCGTGCCCGCGAGGAGTACGTCCTGACCGGCGCCGGCCGCGACCTGTCGCTCGTGCTGCTCGCCCTCGGCAGCTGGGCGGACCGGCACCGCCCGTCCGAGCGGCCGTCGGACCTGCGCTTCGTCGACGCCGACAGCGGCGAGGCGGTCGAGGCCGCCGCCGTGACGGTGGATGCGCAGCAGCGCATCCCGACCGCGCGCCTGCGTGCCGTCATGGAGCCGGCGCCCTGAACGCGACCAGCTGACGGACGGGAGGCCCGTTGCGGCCCCGCCCCCGAACCTCCAGTCCGCTTTTGGGTGCGTCAGCGACGCACGTCGCACCCGCAGCTCGCGCCGAGGACCAACTCGGCGGGGACCAGGTCACGGTGCCACTGGTTGTCGGCGTCGAGGCCGAGCACGCGGTCGACCGCGGCGACCGCCATCGTCTCGATCGGCTGCCGGACCGTGGTGAGCTGCGGGTTCGTGTAGTCCGCTTCGGCCGCGCCGTCGAACGACACGATCGCGACGTCCTCGGGGACGCGCAGACCGAGCTCCCACAGTGCCCGCATGACGCCGATCGCCTGCATGTCCGAGCTGACGAAGACGGCTCGGGGCCCGGTCTCGTCGGCGAACATGCGGAGTCCGGCTTCGTAGCCACCGCGGCGGGTGAAGTCGGTACGGACGATGGGCCCGTCGGGCAGGCCGGCCTGGCGCAGGGCACGCATCCAGCCCTGCTCGCGGAGCTCCATCGATCCGGTGTGCCCCATCACGAGGCCGATCGAGGGGTAGCCGTGCTCGACCAGGTGGCGGGTCCCGTCGAGGGCGCCGCGCAGGGCGTCGACACCGATGCTCGCGTACTCGGGGACCTCGAAGAACGTGTTGAGCAGGACCATCGGCAGGCCGGGGTCGGTGACGGTCGACAGGTCCGGGTGGGTCATGATGCTCGTCACGATGACACCGTCGACCTGGCGGGCGGAGAGGCTGCGGAGCCGCTCACGCTCCTGGGCGGCATCGCCGTCGCTGTTGGCGAGCAGGACGTCGTAGCCGCGTGCTGCGGCGGCGTGCGTGACGGCGACGGCGAGCTCGGACCAGAAGGGGTTGTCGAGCTCCGGAACGATCAGGCCGAGCATCTTCGACGAGCCGGTGCGCAGGGCCTGGGCGCTCGCGTTCGGGCGGTAGCCGAGGACGCGGATGGCCTCGCGGACACGTGCGGCGGTGGCGGCGGCGACGGGGCGGGGGCCGTCGTGCACGACGTAGCTGACGACGGAGGTGCTGACACCGGCGTAGCGGGCGACGTCCGCGCGGGTGACCGCCCTCGGGTTCGTCGGGACGGTCACGGGTGCCACCTTCGTCGGGTCCGGGAGCGTCGTTCGGGTGCAGGCCACGACGGACCGGCACCCGAACGACACGTGTTACTCGGACGCGATCGTAGCCGACGACGTGCTGCCGGCTGACGTCGGTGCGCTCGTCGGCGTCGCGGGCGTCGCTCCGGCGTTCGTCGTCTCCGGGGCGTCGCCGAAGTCCGGCACCTCGAGCCGGGCGCCGCCCTGCAGCGCCGACTGGTGGGCGATGATGCCCGGCAGGGTGAAGCGCGCGGCGGTCCAGGCGTTCACCGGCGGCAGGGTCCGGTCGACGACGGCGCGGACGAAGTCGTCGGCCAGGAACTGGTGGCTGCCCTCGTGCCCGGTCGGCACGCCGTCGTACTCGGCGGGCAGGCGGTCGGTGTCGTGCACCTCGGCGTAGCCGGACACGAACGCGTCACGCAGGGACGGGTCGACGTCGGCCAGGCGCGGGTCGTCGAGGGACATCGTCGCCTGGGTGTCGATCTTGTCGCTGATGTCGTACGAGTCCTCCTTGTCCTGCCACACGCTCGTCTTCGCGAGCTGCTCGAAGCTGGCCTCGGTGCCGAAGTAGCGGAACCGCGACTCGCGGATGTGCGACGGGTAGCCGACGCGACGCATCTCGTTGATGCGCATGACCCCGCCGTTGTCGAGCTCGAACAGGGCGGTGGCGTTCGAGAAGTCGTTGTCGAACTGGCTGACGTCCTTGTCGAAGACGCCGTCGCCGCGGTCGTCCTTCACGCCGATGCAGCTGACGCTGACCGCGTGCCCGGGGATCGCGCCGAGGACCCCGCCGACGGAGTGCGTCGGGTAGAGCATGGGCGGGTAGCTGGCGGTGCGCTTCCACTCGTCGCCCCCGCTGTACTGGTACGCGGCGTAGAAGCCGAGGTCCATGTCGTGCACGTAGTCGCCCTCGGCGTAGAAGACCCGACCGAAGGCGCCGGCGGCGACCTGCTTGCGGGCGAACACCGTCGCGGGGTTGTAGTAGCTCGTCTCGCCCATCATGTAGGTCAGGCCGGTCTCGCGGACCGCCTGGATGATGTCGCGGATCTCGTCGACCGAGATCGCCATCGGCACGGCGGAGTACACGTGCTTGCCAGCGCGCAGGGCCTTGACCACGAGCGGGCCGTGGGTCCAGCGCTGCGTGAAGATCGCGACGGCGTCGACGTCCGAGGCGAGGACGGCGTCGAAGTCGTCGAAGGTGCCGTCGAGGTGCTGCGTCTCGACGAGTTCGGATGCCCGCTCGTCGACCAGGTCCGTGACGTAGACCCGGTCGACGTCGGGGTGGAGCTTGAACAGCTTGGCGAACTGGGGGGCGAACTGGCCCGCGCCGACCATTCCGACAGAGATCATCAGTGACCTTTCCAGGGGTGTGGGATGCGTCGCCGAGCGGGTCGCTCCGATGCGATCGAGCGCCATCCTGACACACGCTGTCTACACGTGACAACCCCTGTCCACGGCCCGGAAAAAGCCTCTTGCGAGCCGTGGTCCCCACGTGTAGATTCCCGGCTCACGGACTGCTGCACGTCAGTCCACCGCAGACGAAGGAGTCGCGATGGCAACCGAGAGCCCTGTGTCGTCACCCTTGACGACCGCCAGCACGAGACGGAGGAGTCGGTCCGCCGACCTCGCCCGTGCCCGCACCACCGCCCCGCGGCGCCGCCCCAGGAACGACCTGTGGCTCGCGCTCGTCTTCATCGCACCGGCAGCCGTCGGGTTCGCGGTGTTCCTCGCCTGGCCGACCGTGCGGGGCATCTACCTGAGCTTCACCTCGTACAACCTGCTCACCGAGCCCGAGTTCACCGGCCTGCAGAACTACGCCCGACTGGTGCAGGACTCGATCTTCTGGCACTCGATGGTCGTGACGATCGAGTACGTCCTCATCAACATCGTCATCCAGACCGTCGTCGCGCTGTTCATCGCCGTGATGATGCACCGGCTGACCAAGTCGACGTTCGTGCGTGGCATCGTGCTCGCGCCCTACCTGGTGTCGAACGTCGTCGCCGCCCTGGTCTGGCTCTGGATCCTCGACACCCAGCTCGGCATCGGCAACGAGATGCTCGCAGCGCTCGGCCTCGACCGCATCCCGTTCCTGCAGAGCGACGTCTGGGGCATCCCCTCGATCGCGCTCATCAACGTCTGGCGGCACGTCGGCTACACGGCGCTGCTCATCTTCGCCGGCCTGCAGTCCCTGCCCGAGACCGTGTACGAAGCCGGGCGCATCGACGGTGCGAGCGAGTGGAAGATGTTCTGGCGCATCACGGTGCCGCTGCTCCGCCCGATCCTGTCCCTGGTGCTCATCATCACCGTGATCGGGTCGTTCCAGGTGTTCGACACCGTCGCCGTCACCACGCAGGGCGGCCCCGCGAACGCCACGAACGTCGTGCAGAACTACATCTACAACCTGGCGTTCGGTCGGTTCCAGTTCGGCTACGCGTCCGCGGTCTCGGTCGCGCTCCTCATCGTCCTCAGCATCATCACGATCATCCAGTACCGACTCACCCGCTCGGGTGAGTCCGACCTGGACTGAACGGAAGCGCCATGACCACGACCCTCACCCGCTCCGTCACCACGTCCCGCCCGCCCCGGATGGGCGCCGGCCACCGTCGCCGCCCGTCGCTCGGCCGGGTGCTCGCCTGGGTCGCGATGATCCTCGTCATCGTCGTCACCCTGTTCCCGTTCTACTGGATCCTGCGCACCGCGCTGTCGTCGAACACCGCGATCAACTCCGACCCCACCTCGCTGCTGCCCGTCGGGTTCAGCCTGGGCGGGTTCGAGCGGGTCTTCGGCCTGCAGTCCACCGAAGAGGCGTTGGCGCAGGGCGGCTCCGGCGCCGCGCTGAACTTCTGGCGGTACCTGCTCAACTCGATCCTGGTGTCGACGCTCGTCACCGTCGGCCAGGTGTTCTTCTCGGCAGCGGCGGCCTACGCCTTCGCCCGGCTGCGCTGGCCCGGCCGCGACAAGGTGTTCGGGGTGTTCCTGGCCGGGCTGATGGTCCCCGCGATCTTCACGCTGCTGCCGAACTTCACGCTCATCAAGCAGCTCGGGCTCGTCGACAACCTGCTCGGCATCGCCCTGCCGACGATGTTCATGACCCCGTTCGCGGTGTTCTTCCTGCGCCAGTTCTTCCTCGGCATCTCGAAGGAGGTCGAAGAGGCGGCGCTCATCGACGGCGCCGGCAAGGTCCGCGTGTTCTTCCGGCTCGTCATCCCGATGGCGGCGGCCCCGATCGCCACCCTCGCCGTGCTGACGTACATCACGAGCTGGAACGACTACTTCTGGCCGCTCATGGTGTCGTACACCGACAGCTCGCGGGTGCTGACCGTCGCGCTCGGCGTCTTCAAGTCGCAGACCCCGCAGTCCGGCACCGACTGGGCCGGGCTCATGGCCGCGACCCTGGTGGCGGCGCTCCCGATGATCCTGCTGTTCGGCGTCTTCGCCAAGCGGATCGTCAACTCCATCGGCTTCTCCGGGATCAAGTGACCCGGCTGTCGGACAGGACGAACACCATGACGAACCAACTGACCCGCCGCACCCTCTTCGCCGGCGGCGCCTCCGCCCTGGCCCTCGGTGCGCTCGCCGCCTGCTCGTCGCCCGGTCGGCGCGCGACCAGCCGATCGGGTGCACGGACCGTGAGCTACTGGTTGTGGGACGCGAACCAGCAACCCGCCTACCAGGCCGTCGCCGACGCCTTCCACCGCGCGAACCCGGACATCACCGTGAAGATCACCCAGCTCGGGTGGAACGACTACTGGACCAAGCTCACCGCGGGATTCATCGCCGGCACCGCGCCCGACGTCTTCACCGACCACCTGACGAAGTTCCCGCAGTACGCCGACCTCGACGTGCTCTACAAGCTCGACGAACTCGACGCGACCAAGGGCATCCGCGACGACGACTACCAGTCCGGGCTCGCCGAACTGTGGAAGGGCCAGGACGGCCACCGCTACGGCTCCCCGAAGGACTGGGACACCGTCGCGATGTTCTACGACAAGAAGGCGATGGCGAAGGCCGGGGTCTCCGCTGAGGAACTCGGGTCGCTCGAGTGGAACCCGGACGACGGCGGCACGTTCGAGCGGATGCTCGCCCGGCTGACGGTGGACTCCAAGGGCCGACGCGGCGACGAGGACGGCTTCGACAAGGACGACGTCGCCGTCTACGGCATCTCGTCGAACGGGTCGGGCGGCGACGGCTTCGGACAGACCCAGTGGTCGCCGTTCACCGGGTCGGTCGACTGGTTCTACACGAACGAGAACCCCTGGGGCGACAAGTTCCGCTACGACGAGCGGGTCGTGCAGGACACCCTCGCCTGGTACTACCGGCTGGCCGAGAAGGGCTACATGGCGAAGTACGGGGTGTTCTCCACCACGACCGGGCCCGAGGTCCAGCTCGGCGCCGGCAAGTGCGCGCTGTCGTTCAACGGCTCGTGGATGATCGGCTCGTACCTCGGCATGGACGACCTCGACGTCGCCGTCGCCCCGACCCCGATCGGTCCGGCGGGACACCGCGCGTCGATGTTCAACGGGCTCGGCGACTCGATCACGAAGCAGGCGAAGGACCCCGAGGCCGCGGCGAAGTGGGTGGCGTTCCTGGGCAGCGACGAGGCGCAGCGGATCGTCGGTCGGAGCGGGATCGTGTTCCCCGCTCGTCCCGCGGGCACCGAGGCTGCCGTGGCGTCGTTCCGGAAGCGCGGCCTGGACGTCTCCGCGTTCACCCGGCAGGTCGAGGAGGAAACGACGTTCCTGTTCCCGGTCACGAAGAACCCCGCCGACGTGCAGGCCCTGCTGCAGCCCGCCTTCGACGACGTCTACGCGAACGGCAAGCCGATCTCGACGCTGACCGGGGTGAACGAGCAGGTGAACAACCTGCTCGCCCTCACCTGATCGCGCGCGGTGCGGGTCGGCCACGGGCCTCCGGTTCGGCGGTGCGCACGGTGCGTGTGTGGTGACTGGGTGCGGGGTTGGTGGCGTGGTGCGGCGCGGTAAGCGCGCACGGTGTGGGCAAGCTCGCACCGGGTGGCGGTGGGCGCACGGTGCGGCGGCCGGGAGGCGCGGTGCGGGCCGGCCACGGGCCTCCGGTTCGGCGGCGCACGGTGCGTGTGTGGTGACTGGGTGCGGGGTTGGTTGCGTGGTGCGGCGCTGTGAGCGCGCACGGGGCGGGCAAGCTCGCACCGGGTGGCGAAGCCCGCACGGTGCGGCGGCCGGGAGGCGCGGTGCGGGCCCGCCACGGGCCTCCCGTCCGGCGGTGTGCACGGTGCGTGTGTGGTGACTGGGTGCGGGGTTGGTTGCGTGGTGCGGCGCTGTGAGCGCGCACGGTGCGGGCAAGCTCGCACCGGGTGGCGGTGAGCGCACGGTGCGGTGGCCGGGAGGCGCGGTGCGGGTCGGCCACGGGCCTCCGGTTCGGCGGTGTGCACGGTGCGTGTGTGGTGACTGGGTGCGGGGTTGGTGGCGTGGTGCGGCGCGGTAAGCGCGCACGGTGTGGGCAAGCTCGCACCGGGTGGCGGTGGGCGCACGGTGCGGCGGCCGGGAGGCGCGGTGCGGGCCGGCCACGGGCCTCCCGTCCGGCGGTGCGCACGGTGCGGGCAAGCTCGCACCGGGTGGCGAAGCCCGCACGGTGCGTTGGCCGGGCGGCGCGGCGCAGCCGACGGGTCAGAGGTCGTGCAGCTCGCGGTCGCGGAACCACTTCAGCAGCCAGGCCGCACTGGTCCGGTCGAACGAGCGCGGGAAGTCCATCGTGCCGGAGAGGAAGGGACTGAAGCCCGCTTCTGACCGGATGTCGGAGTCGTCGAGTGCTCGGTACGCCATCGACCAGCCGTCGAAGCGCCGGCGCTCGATGTCCTCGCGCACGAGCGACTTGACCTCACCGTGCCGCCGGTCCTTCGCGATGACGTCGTACCGGTCCTGCACGCTCCACGCCGGCCCCTCGAGCAGCTGCATGAACCGGCCACCCTTGGCGAGCAGGAGCCCGGAGACCCCGAGCGCTTCGTTCCGCAGCCGGGACTCAGCGAGCAGCACCGCCATGGCCTGGTCGTCGAAGGGCACGACGGCACGACTCATGTAGACGATGGAGACGAGCACTCCTCCATACTGCTGGGTGGCAGGCCGTTGCGCGAAGTGGATGTCCGCAACGCGCCCCACGGATCGGCGCCGCGGATCAGCCCTGCGGCAGCTCGTGCGCGGTGACGTCCTCGTTGCGCTTCTTCCGCCAGGGTCGAGCCGGGGTGTTCGGGCCGTCCCACACCAGGATGGCGCCCCATGCCGCGGCGATCAGCGGCACCGAGATGATCGCGCCCGTGATGCCGGCGAGCACGGTGCCGGCGGTCAGGCCGATCAGGATGACGAGGCCGTGCAGCTTGAGGGTCCGCCCCATCAGGACGGGCTGCAGCAGGTTGCCCTCGAGCTGGTTCACCAGCACCACGATGCCGATCACGATGAGTGCCTGCACCGGGCCGAGCGCGACGAGCGCGACGAGGGCGGCGAGGATGCCGGCAGCGGTCGCACCGACGATCGGGATGAACGCCGTGATGAAGACGACGACGGCCAACGGCAGGGCCAGGGGCACGCCGAGGATCGCGATGCTGACCCCGATGCCGATCGCGTCCACCGCGGCGACGGTGGCGGTGCCGCGGACGTAGCCGCCGAGGGTCGAGACGACCCGGTCACCGACACGACGTGCACGGGCGTAGCGCTCACCGGTGAAGGGACGGAGCAGGAACTCCCAGATGCTCGGGCCGTCCTTCAGGAAGAAGAACAGCACGACGATCATCAGCACGAGCCCGGTCAGGAAGTTCGCGGTGGCCGACGCACCCGCCAGCGCACCGGAGCCGAACTGGGCGCTCGTGACGAAGTCGGACGCCGACGCGACCGCGTCGTCGATCTGCTTGTCGGAGATCGAGAACGGCAGGTTCTTCGCGAACTCCTGCAGCTGCTGGAAGCCGTCGACCGCCGACTTCTGCAGCTGCGACCACTGGTTCTCGACCGCGACGACGATGAGCCAGCCGATCAGGCCCAGGATCGCGAGCACGCCGATCAGGACGGCGAGGGTGGCGAGCACCGACGGCACGCGGTGCTTGCGCAGCCACGACACGACCGGGTGCATCGCCGACGCGATGATGAGCGCGAGGAGCACGGGGATCGTGACGACGCTCAGGATGTTGCTCGCCCAGACGACCCCGGCGACGACCACCACGACGATGATCAGCTGCAGGCACCGGGTCGCGAAGTGCCCGGCGGAGTCGGACCATGCGGCCTGGACCCTGGACGGCGGGGCTGGGGTGGTCGGGCGCGGAGCGTCGCGGAAGAACGGCATGCGCCAGACGCTACCGACCAGCGGGCCGCCGCGCCGCTTCTGACGGGCAACGCGTCGAGGGCAGCACGTCCGCGCGCCTAGGATCGGGCGCATGGCGACCGTCCTCCTCGTCCGTCACGGACGCACCACCGCGAACGCCACCGGCGTCCTGGCCGGACGCACCGCCGGCGTGCGACTCGACGCCGTCGGGCGGACCCAGGCCGAGCGGACCGCGGAGCGCATCGCCGCGGTGCCCGTGGTCGCCGTGGTGTCGAGTCCGCTCGAGCGCTGCCGACAGACCGCCCGCGCGATCCTCGACCGGCAGCCCGGCCGGCAGCCCGGCCGCCAGCCCGACCGGCAGTCCGGCGCGTCCGATCTGCTGATCGAGCGGGCCATCACCGAGGCCGACTACGGGCAGTGGCAGGGCCGGAAGCTCGCCGACCTGGCGAAGGAGCCCCTCTGGCGCACGGTGCAGGCGAACCCGAGCGCCGTCGTGTTCCCCGGCGGCGAGTCCATGCAGACGATGCAGTCCCGTGCCGTCGCGGCCGTCCGGCGCATCGACGCCGAGGTCGAGGCGGAGCACGGACCCGGCGCGGTCTGGGTCGCGGTGAGCCACGGCGACATCATCAAGAGCGTCCTGGCCGACGCGTTCGGCATGCACCTGGACCTGTTCCAGCGCATCGGCGTCGGGCCGGCCTCGGTGTCGGTCGTGCGGTACGGCGAGCACCGCCCCGAGGTCGTCGCGACGAACACCGAGTCGGGCGACCTGTCCTGGCTGCGCACCGCCCCGGCTCCCAGCGGGGAGGCCGCGGTCGGCGGCGGCGCAGGACATCCGGAACCCGATGCGCACACCGGCACCGGGCGTCCGGCCCCCGACGCGCCCGGCTGACCTGCGCGACCCTGAACGGGCGGAGCCGAGCGCTCCTACAATGCGGGTATGCCCACCATCGTCCACGGCTTCGACTGGCCGGACCGCCTCGTCGTCGGCACCATCGGCCGTCCGGGTGAGCGCGCCTTCTACATCCAGGCCCGCTCCGGTCGACGCGTCACCAGCGTCGCGCTCGAGAAGGAGCAGACCTCCGTGCTCGCCGACAAGATCGACGAGCTCCTCGACGAGGTCGCGACCGTCGACGACAACCGCTTCAGCGTGCCGCCGTCCGTGCCCGCCGAACTCCGCGACCCGGAGCCCCTCGACCAGCCGGTCGAGGCCGAGTTCCGCGCCGGAGCGCTGAGCTTGGGCTTCGACCCGTCCACCGCCCAGGTCGTCATCGAGGCGTACCCGATCGACGACGAGGTCGAGATCGTGTCCGAGGAGAGCGAGGACGGCGTCGAGATCGAGGCCGTCGTGGAGATCCCCGAACCCGCCGAGCTGTTCCAGGTGAAGATCCCGGTCGGCACCGCCCGGGCATTCGTCGAGCGCACGCGTGAGGTCGTCGCCGCCGGTCGTCCGCCCGGCGACGCATGAGCGACGGATCGCTCTCCGTCCGGGCGCGCATCCGTGAGGCGTCCAACGCCACCTTCCTCGCCGACCTCGACGGCGCGACCGTCGTCTACAAGCCCGTCGAGGGCGAGCGCCCGCTGTGGGACTTCCCGGACGGCACGCTCGCCGGCCGCGAGATCGCCGCACACCTGGTCTCCGAGGCGTTCGGCTGGGGCGTCGTCCCGCCCACGTGGATGGGCGACGGTCCGTTCGGCCCCGGCATGGTGCAGCGCTGGCAGGACGTCGACCCCGAGCAGGACGCCGTCGACCTGGTGGCACCCGAACTCGCCGAGGCGGACGGTTCGCCCTGGCTGCCCGTGCTCGAGGCCATCGACGAGCGCGACCAGCCCGTCACGCTCGTGCACGAGGACTCCGAGGCCCTGCGCCGGATGGCCGTCTTCGACGTCGTCGTGAACAACGCCGACCGCAAGGGCGGGCACGTGCTCGCGATGCCCGACGGCCACCGCTTCGGCGTGGACCACGGGCTCACCTTCCACGTCGAGCACAAGCTCCGGACGGTCCTGTGGGGTTGGATCGGCGAGCCCCTCGGGCCGGACGAGCTCGAGGGCCTCGACCGCGTGTCCGAAGCCCTGCGCGGCGGGCTCGGCGACGAGCTCGCCGAGCACCTGACGGACGAGGAGATCGACACGCTCCGGGCGCGCTGCGCGGCCCTGCGCGCCGTCGGGATCTTCCCGCCGCCGCCGGGTCACGGCCCCGCCGTGCCCTGGCCGCTGTTCTAGACGCACCCAGGTACGGACTGGAGGCCCGTGGCGGTCTCGCCACGGGCCTCCCGGCTGTCCGGGGCTGGCTTCAGAGCCCCCAGTCGTCGCGGAAGAGCGCGCCGCCGGCCCCGCGACGCGAGCCGAGGTACGAGCCGACCACGGCGACCCCGAGGTCGTCGTTCTCCGGCGCCACGACGCTGCCGTCCACCCGCTTCGCCATCGCGTCGATGAACCGGGCGAGCCCCGGGTCCTCGCCGAGCCGGAAGAACGTCGTCTGGGCGCCGAGGCGTCCGGCGTTCTCGAGCTCCCGGACGGTCAACGCGATCGTCACCGGGTCGGGCGGGTAGTCGAACCAGACCTGCCCGTTCGGCTCGAGGTGCGAGGTCGGCTCGCCGTCCGTGACGATGAGGAGCACCGGTTGGGCCGTGGGGTGCTTGCGGAAGTGCCGGTTGGCGAGCAGCAGGGCGTGGTGCAGGTTCGTGCCCTTGTCCCACATCGCGTCGAGACCGACGAGCTGTTCGACGTCCATCACCTCGGCCTCGCGACCGAAGGCGATGAGCTGCAGGTCGTCGCCGCGGAACCGGGTCGACACCAGGGTGTGGAGCGCCAGGGCCGTGCGCTTCATCGGGACCCAGCGGTCCTCCATCGCCATCGAGAACGACGTGTCGACGAGCAGCGCGACGCAGGCCTGGGTGCGGGCCTCGGTCTCCTGCACCTCGACGTCGTCGATGCTCAGGTGCACGCCGGCTCCCTGCCGACCGCTGGCCGCCGTCCGCACCACGGCGTTCGTGATCGTGCGGGGGATGTCCCACGGCTCGGTGTCGCCGAACGCCCACTGCCGTGACGCCCCTGACGGTTCACCCGCGGCGCCCGAGCGACGGAGGTCCCTGGCGCCCTGGCGACCGGACATCCGCTGGGCGACGTCCTTGAGCAGGCTCTTGCCGAGCTGCCGCATCGCCTTCGGGGTCAGCCGGAGCTGCCCGTCGGCACCGCGGCGCATCGCCCCCGAGTTCCGGAGCGCCTGTTCGAGCCGCTGCAGGGTCTTCGCGTCGACCGCCGCTTCGTCGCCCAGCTGCCGGGACAGCGCGTCGAGGTCCAGGTCGTCGAGTTCCGAGCCGGGGCCGGACTGGGCGAGCTGGTCGGCGAGCGCGTCGAGGTCTGCGATGTCCTGGAACACCCCGGTGCCGTCGCCGAGCCCGAGGCCCTGCTCGCCGTCCATGCGCTCCGACCCGCCCCAGTCCTCGCCGGGCCGCAGGGACCGCAGGTTCCCGTCGAGCTGGGACAGCTGCCCCATCAGGTCCGGGGAGCCGAACGCCTGCTGGGCGAGGGAGTCGAGTTCGTCCCGCTGCTCCTGGGTCATCGAGTTCCGCATGCGCTGCGCCGCGGCCGCGCGGGCTGCCAGGTCGTCGAGCAGCTCGTCGACGTTCGCGGGGTCCGACGGGAAGTACTCGCCGTGCTGGTCCATGAAGTCGTCGAACTGCTGCTGGGTGTCCTCACCGCGGGCGTGCGCCTCGAGCAGGGCGTTGAGGTCCTGCATCATCGCGCTGACCGCGGCCCGGTCCTGGTCGGTGGCGCCCTCGAGCGCCTGCTTCATGCCGGCGAAGCGCTGGTCGAGCACCTCGCGGCCGAGCAGGTCCTTGATCTCGTCGTACTTCTGCCGGGCCTCGGGGCTCGTCCAGTCGTAGCCGCCGAGCTCCTGCACCGCGGCGGCGGGGGAGGGCGACAGGCTGTCGAGCTGCAGTTCGGCCAGCGCCCGGTCGCCGTCGTCGAGGTCGACGTTGCGGGCGAGTTCGCCGCGTTCGGCACGGAGCGCCTGGCCGAGCAGTTCGCGGACCTGCTGCAGGGTGCCGTCGAGGTTGTTCCGGCTCGTCAGTTCACGGCGCCGCTCGGCCACCCGGCGGGCCAGGTCGTCGAGGCCGCGCTGCGTCCGGCCACCGCGTCGCAGGAACTCCCGCATCGCACGCTCGGGCGACGTGCCGCCCATCACGTCCTGCCCGATGGCGTCGAGCGCCTCGGCCAGGTCGACCGGGGCCGCGAGCGGGTCCGGCCCGTCGGTGTAGGCCCCGTAGCGGGTGTCGCGCGTCAGGCGTCGGTTCTGCCTAGCCATAGACGGCTTCGCCCCCGCCGGACTCCTTGCTGATGCGTCGGGCGAGGAACAGGCCCTCGAGGGCGAGCTCGATCGCGCCGGCGCGTTCGCCGTCGTTCGTGGCACCCATCCGGTCGCACACCTGGTCGTACAGGTCGGACTCGCCGATCGACGGCAGCCCCTCGAGGAACGCCCGGGCGCTGACCTGCTCGCCCGTGGTCACCATCGTGCCGCCGTCGAGCGCGTCCACGAGCACCGCGAAGTCGAGACCCCTGAACCGGGCGCGCACGGTCTCGGCGGTCGCGGTGCGGAGCAGGTGCTCGAGGACCTCGTCGGCCCGGTCCTCTTCGCCGTTCTCGAACTCGATCTTGCCGCCGAGGACGTCCACCGCGGTCTCGAGGTCGATCGGGCGGGCGACCGCCTCGTCCTCGCTCTGGCGTGCTGCGCGGTGCACGGCGGCGGCGGACACCGTCTCGGCACCCGCGATCGCGAACCGGGCGCTCACGCCGCTGCGCTGGTCGACGGCGCTCGACGAACGGAGCGCCCGGGTGAAGCGGGCGAGGATCTCGATCAGCGCGTCGGGCACCTCGGCCGTCAGCTGCGCCTCCTGCCGGATGACGGCGATCTCGTCGTCGAGCTCGATCGGGTAGTGCGTGCGGATCTCGGCGCCGAAGCGGTCCTTCAGCGGTGTGATGATCCGGCCGCGGTTCGTGTAGTCCTCGGGGTTCGCACTCGCCACGACGAGCACGTCGAGCGGCAGCCGCAGCACGTAGCCGCGGATCTGGACGTCGCGTTCCTCCATCACGTTGAGCATCGCGACCTGGATGCGTTCGGCCAGGTCGGGCAGTTCGTTGATCGCGACGATGCCGCGGTGGCCGCGCGGGACCAGCCCGAAGTGGATGGTCTCCGGGTCGCCCAGGCTGCGACCCTCGGCGACCTTCATCGGGTCGACGTCGCCGATCAGGTCGGCGACGCTCGTGTCCGGCGTCGCGAGCTTCTCGACGTAGCGGTCGTCGCGGTGCCGCCAGCTGATCGGCAGGGCGTCACCGAGCTCGTCGGCACGTCGGATGCTCGCCGTCGTGATCGGTTCGTACGGGTGCTCGCCGAGCTCGGAGCCGGTGATGACCGGCGTCCACTCGTCGAGCAGGCCCTGCAGGGTGCGGAGCAGGCGGGTCTTGCCCTGGCCGCGCTCGCCGAGCAGGACGACGTCGTGCCCGGCGATCAGGGCGCGTTCGAGCTGGGGGATGACGGTGGTCTCGAAGCCGTGCAGGCCGGGCCACGGATCGGTACCCTGGCGCAGGGCGGTGAGCAGGTTGTCGCGGATCTCGGCGCGGACCGTCTTCTGGACGTGACCAGAGGTGCGGAGCTCGCCGACCGTGCGGATGTCAGGTCGGGTCACGTTCTGGACGTTACGCCTTGTCGGACGGGAGGCCCGTGGCGGGCCCCGCCACGGGCCTCCCGTCCGTCCGCTTGTGGGTTTCCATCGCACTTGCGATCATTGAGATCCCGGCGACGGAGCCGGATTCGAAGTAGGGGGATCCGGCTCCGCCCCCGGTTGCTCGTACCGCATCTGAACCACATCGGCGATCTCGGCGTACGGTCCCCTTTCGTGAGCAGCGCGAACGCAACCATCAAGAGCCTGGTGCCCGCCAGGATGGACCGCTTGCCGTGGACCCGGTTCCACTGGAGCGTCGTCGTCGGACTCGGCGTGTCCTGGATCCTCGACGGTCTCGAGATCCAGATCGTCTCGAACGCCGGGTTCCAGGCCGACCTGAACCTGTCGACGCAACAGGTGACGTTGCTCGGCACGATCTACCTGGTCGGGCAGGTCGTCGGCGCCCTGGTGTTCGGGCGGATGTCCGACCGGCTGGGCCGCCGCAAGCTGTTCATCCTGACGCTGGCCATCTACCTGATCGGTTCCGGCATCGCGGGCCTCGCGCAGGACTTCTGGTTCCTGGCGGCCTTCCGGTTCGTGGCGGGGTTGGGCATCGGTGGCGAGTACGCGGCGATCAACTCCGCGATCGACGAACTCATCCCCGCGAAGTACCGCGGGCACGTCGACATCGCCATCAACGGCACGTACTGGGGTGGCGCGGCACTCGGCGCCTTCGCGAACATCTACCTGCTCGACACGTCGTACTTCGCCGAGGACATCGGCTGGCGCATCGGGTTCTTCCTCGGCCCGGTGCTCGGCATCGCGATCATCTTCCTGCGCCGGCACATCCCGGAGAGTCCGCGGTGGCTGATGACGCACGGACGTCAGGAAGAAGCCGAGGCCACCGTCTCCCGCATCGAGGCGTCGGTGGAGCAGGCGACCGGCAAGCCGCTGCCCGAGGTCGACCAGTCGAAGGCGATGACGGTCACACCGACCGACCGCGTCGGGTTCCTCACCATCGCGCGCGTGCTGCTGAAGCAGTACCCGACGCGGACGCTCGTCGGCGCGACGATGATGATCACGCAGGCGTTCCTGTACAACGCGATCTTCTTCACCTACGCGCTCGTGCTGACGAACTTCTTCGGCCTGAAGACAGCGGAGACGGCGGTCTACTTCTTCCCGTTCGCGATCGGCAACCTGCTCGGGCCGATCATCCTCGGGCGCTTCTTCGACACCTGGGGTCGTCGCCAGATGATCTTCCTGACGTACCTGGTGTCCGGGCTCGTGCTCGCCACGTCGGCGTTCCTGTTCCGGGCCGACGCGATCTCGGCCACGGTGCAGGTCGCCTTCTGGTGCGTCTCGTTCTTCTTCGCCTCGGCCGGTGCGTCGAGTGCGTACCTGACGGTCAGCGAGATCTTCCCGCTCGAGCTGCGGTCGCAGGCCATCTCGTACTTCTTCGCCCTGGCGCAGATCTTCGGTGCGGTCGCCCCGGCCATCTACGGTGCCTTCATCGGGGACGGGTCGTCGCGGGAGCCGCTGTTCTGGGGGTACCTGCTCGGATCCGCGGTGATGATCGGTGGCGGCGTGGTGGCCCTGATCTTCGGGGTCGACGCCGCGCGGAAGGGGCTGGAGGACGTCACCCAACCGCTCTCGGTGCTCACCGGGGACGCGAAGTCCGACCGGAAGTGA
This sequence comes from Curtobacterium sp. Arg-1, assembly GCF_025643395.1. Classification (NCBI taxonomy): domain Bacteria; kingdom Bacillati; phylum Actinomycetota; class Actinomycetes; order Micrococcales; family Microbacteriaceae; genus Curtobacterium; species Curtobacterium sp. Arg-1. Next base: position 2,960,566 of record NZ_CP095731.1, on the reverse strand, counting down.
GCACGGTGGCGGCGGCCTGACATTCTGTATGCAGAGTGTTTAGCGCCGCCGCCGCAGCGCTGTCACTGTGCCTGCATGGCACTCCTCCACAGTCCGACACCGGCGACGATCATCCACGACAGCGGCCGCCCGCTCCCCGGGGGCTCCGCCCGTGCGTGACCCTGGGGTGATGGAGCACACCCCGATGCGCGCCGCGGCCGGCGACCTCGATCCCCACGGCCTGCGCCGCAGCCTGCTGCGCGACGCGGTGTTCCTGCGCCTGCTCGACAACGTCCTGCGGGGCGAGTACCGCCGTGGGCAGCGGCTGCGGCTCGACACCCTGGCATCGGACATGCGGGTGTCGCGGACGCCTGTGCGCGAAGCCCTCGTGACCCTCGAATCGCTCCAGCTGGCGACCGTCCAGCGGTACGTCGGGGTCGTGATCTCGCACTGGTCGGTCGACCAGATGACCGAGCGCCTCCGGATCGCGCAGACCATGCTCGCCGATCCTCCGTCGAGCGCCGTCGGCTACCAGGGCCGGTTCGACAAGGCGTGGCTCCGCGAGTGCTGGACCGAGGCCGGTGCCTTCGTCGAGCTCGGGTCCTGGTACCTGCGGCGCCGCGGATCGTCGGTGAGCGGCGACTGGTTGCTGTCGCAGCGCATCGTGCTCGACATGTTCTTCACCGATGACGTCGCCCTGGCGAACGGGATCGACGCCGTGGTCGACCGGCGCCGACGGGTCGAGATCGTGGAGCGAGCGGTGGACGCCGCCGGCCGCGATGCCCTCGACGACTGCGCCGCCGCACTCCTCGAACTCTCGACCGCCCTGATCGCCCTGCCGGACCGCTTCCGGGTGGTGGTGTCGGCCTGACGCGGCGTCGGCTGCGGATCCGTTCAGGTCCGTGCCGACCGCCGCGGATCCGCTGGTCGCGATGCCGTTCACCGAGCATCGCCGGTGCGCCTCGCACCGGATCGTCAGGAAACGTCGTGGCAGCCTTGACCGGTTGCCGTCCCCGGCGTGTCCACCGACGACAGGAGTGCCCGTGAACGACGTCCGCGACCGATCCCACCGCTTGAACCGAGCGTCCGGGATCGCACGGCACGGACGTCTCCGGCGCTCGAGCCCCTTCGCGACCGTGGCCAAGACGGTCTCCGCCGTCGTCGCGGTGGCGCTCGTGAGCTCGGTCTCGGTCACGGCGATCGCGGCGAAGCAGGTCACGGACGACCTCGGTGACGGGGTGGAGATCCAGGGCCAGCCCGCGCCGCAGGCGAAGGGTGGTCCCAAGCCCCTCAGCGCCTTCAAGGGCGGCTTCAACATGCTCGTCGTCGGCACCGACAACGACCCCGACCAGAGCGCTGCGTTCGGGGAGCGCGACGCGACCCTCAACGACGTCAACATCCTGCTGCACGTCTCGGCGGACCACACCAACGCCACCGCGGTGAGCATCCCGCGTGACCTCGTCACACCGATCCCGGCCTGCAAGAAGACCGACGGCACGGGCACCGCCCCGGCGATGGCGGCGCAGCCGATCAACACCTCGTTCGGCGAGGGCGGCCTGAACTGCGTCACCCAGACGGTCGCCGGGCTGACCGGGCTCGACATCCAGTACTCGGCGGCGGTGTCGTTCAAGGGTGTCATCGAGATGTCGAACGCGATCGGCGGCGTGCCGGTCTGCGTCGCCCAGCCGATCACCGACTCGTACACGGGGCTGAACCTGCCCGCCGGCACCTCGACGCTGCAGGGTGACGATGCCCTGGCGTTCCTGCGCACCCGGCACAGCGTGGGCGATGGGTCGGACCTCGCCCGGATCTCGAGCCAGCAGGTGTTCCTGTCGTCGCTGCTCCGCACCGTGAAGTCGAACGACACCCTCGGTTCGCCCGCCCGCCTGTACAAGCTGGCCCGGGCGGCGGCGTCGAACATGCAGCTGTCCCAGAGCCTGAACGACATCGGGACGATGGTGCAGATGGGTCTGGCGCTCCGCGACCTGCCGCTGGCGCAGGTGAACTTCGTGCAGTACCCGGGCACCACGGGCGGCACCGGGGTCTACGCCGGGAAGGTCCAGCCGACGACGTACCTGGCCGACCAGCTGTTCGCGAAGATCAAGGCCGACCAGTCGTTCTCGCTCGGGGCGGACAGCACGGGCATCGGGTCGGAGACGAGTCCGACGCAGACGGGTCCGGCGCAGCCGACCGCTGCACCGTCGTCTCCGGAGGCTGCGCCGAAGCCCGCGACCCCCGCGACCCCGGCAGCACCGTCGTCGGCTGCGCCCCGCACCCCCTCGGCGACGCCCGAGACCATCGACGGACTCGAGGGCCAGTCAGCCGACCAGCAGACCTGCTCCAAGGCGTTCGGGTACTGAGGCGCGGGGCGGGCCCTCGCTGGCCCCGAGTCTCGGTCGGGCGGACTCTTTGCGGCCTTCAACGCCCGTGGACTGTCCGCGGGGACGGGTCTCGGCTCGGTAGCTGCCTGCCCCCGAGCGCAGGAACGGGGGCGCGGTGGTGCGCCGCGCCCCCGGGGAAGTCGCTCCCCGTCGGGCACCACGCGATCGGGCGCGCCGGGCCCGCGCGGAGAACGACGTCGGGTGCTGTGTCGCGACGACGGGGGCGAACCCCGGAACGTGATTGCCGCGTCCCGACGATGCTATGCAGTGGGGTACGCCCCGACAACCCCGATGTGTCCCCACTTCGGGGGACCGCGCTATCCGGCCCGAGCCACGCGCGGGCGTGCGTCGGGTCGAGAGTGGCGCGGTCCTCCTGTATGGTGGTCGGAGCGCTCGCGAGAGTGCTTGGAGACGTCGCATAGTCCGGCCGAGTGCACCACCCTGCTAAGGTGGAGTCCCCTTTGAGGGGACCGAGGGTTCAAATCCCTCCGTCTCCGCACTGTACGAACAGCATGACGAAACCCCGGTCCGATCGGACCGGGGTTTCGTCGTTCCCGGGCGCCCCGCACGGCGGTCGACCCCGCCGGAACCAGGTTCCGCGGCTCGAGCGCGATCAGGCGCGCGGCGGCCCCGTCGTCGACCGCACCACGAGCGTCGGTGGCACGAGCGTCCGGATGGGACCCGCCGGGGCTCCCGCAGCCGCGCCGATCCGCTCCACCAACCGCGCAGCCGCCAGGCGCCCGACCTCGTCGTTGTGCGGGTCGACCGTCGTCAGGCGCAGCAGGGGTGACGCGGCGAGCGGGGTCTCGTCGTTGCCGATCACCGAGACGTCCTGCGGCACGCGGAGTCCGGCTTCCTGCACGGCGGCGATCGCACCCATCGCCATGACGTCGTTCGCGGCGAACACCGCGGTCAGGTCGGGGTGCTCCCGGAGTGCGAGCCGCGTGCCCTCGTAGCCGGTGGCTTCCGAGGTGGGGCCGGAGCCGGAGACCAGCGGCTCGATGCCGGACGTGACCAGCTGCGCGACGGTGGCGTCCCGGCGGAGCGCAGCCGGGCCTCCCGAGCCGGTGACGTGGACGATGCGGCGGTGACCCAGCCCGATCAGGTGATCCGCTGCCAGCCGTCCGCCGGCGGCTTCGTCGGAGGCGACCACGTCGAGTCCGCCTGGGACGTCCTCACGCGCACCGGCGACCACGACCGGGGTGTCCGCGGGGACGACGACGTCGGGGAAGCCCTCGGCGGCGAGCACCACGCCGTCGACCCGCAGGGAGACCAGGTCGTCGAAGGGCGAGGAACCGAGGTGGGCGTTGGCGCGGGTGTCGGCGAGGGTGAGGCGGAGTCCGTGCGGGGCGAGGGCCTCGCGGATGCCGTCGAGCATCGGGACGTACCAGGGGTTCCGGAAGTCGTCGACGATGACGCCGATGGTGCGGGTCCGGGTGCCGGCGAGGATCGCGGCGGCGCGGTTCGGGCGGTAGCCGAGCTCCGCGACGGCGGCGAGCACCGCGGAGCGGCGGGCGGGGGAGACCCCGGGGTCGTCGCGCAGCACCATCGACACCAGGGACTTCGAGACGCCCGCGCGTGCGGCGACGTCGATGATCGTCGGCGGGCGAGGGGTCACGCTGAGCCTTTCCGGCACGGTGCTTGACAGGACATGGGCTGGTGCGGCTACAGTCTACCGAAACGTTCTGGAACGTTCCAGAATCGGATCCAGCGACCTTCTCGAAGGAGAGAACATGAGCGACAGCATCGGCGTCGCCGTCATCGGCGCGGGCATGGCGGGCAAGGCCCACATGGCTGCGTGGCGGAACGCACCCTCCCTCTTCACCTCGACGATGCCGCCGGTCCGGCTCGTCTCGGTCGGCGACGTGTACGAGCCCCTCGCCGCCGAGGCCGCACGGCGCTTCGGCTACGAGCGGCACGACACCGACTGGCGGGCCATCGCGGCAGCGGACGACATCGACGTGGTGAGCGTCGTCGTCGCGAACACGCTGCACCGCGAGATCGTCGAGGGGCTGCTCGCCGCCGGCAAGCACGTGCTGTGCGAGAAGCCGCTGTCCGACTCGCTCGACGACGCCCGCGCCATGGCGTCCGCCGCTGCCGAGGCCGAGCAGCGCGGAGTCCTCGGCCGCATCGGTTTCACCTACCGTCGCGCTCCCGGGCTCGCGGCCATCAAGGAGCTCGTCGAGGACGGCACGCTCGGCCGGGTCCTGCACGTCTCGGGTCGGTACTGGACCGACTACGGCGCCTCGCCCGACGTCCCGTTCTCGTGGCGCTTCGCGGGGGAGCCCGGGTCCGGGGCGCTCGCCGACGTCGGCTCGCACCTGTCCTACGTCGCCGAGTTCCTCGCCGGACCGGTCCGGAGCGTCAGCGGTGGGACGTTCACCACGTCGATCACCGAGCGACCCGTGGCCGCCGGACACGCCCTGCGGGGGCAGGCGGTCCCGCTCACCGGTGCGACCGCGGCTGTCGGGAACGACGACTACGCCACGTTCAGTGCACGCTTCGGTGACGGCACGGTCGTCGGGTCGCTCGAGGCCTCCCGCGTCGCGGCCGGGCATCCGAACGGACTCGTCATCGAGGTGTTCTGCGAGCGCGGGGCCGCCCGGTGGGACCAGGAGCGCGCCTCCGAGATCGGCCTCGCGCTGCAGTCCGACGGCTCGCGTACGGGCGGGTACCGCCAGGTCGTGCTCGGCCCGGACCACCCCTACGTCGCGGGCGGCATGGCGATGGACGCCCCGGGCGTCGGTTGGGGGCAGAACCAGATGTTCGAGTACCAGGCGCGGGCGTTCCTCGACGAGGTCGCCGGGCTGTCCGGCGACGTACCCGACGCCCTGCCCGCGAACGCCACGTTCGACGACGGCGTGCACAACATGGAGGTCCTCGACGCGGTGGCACGGTCCGCCGCGGCCGGGGGTGCGTCCGTCGACGTGGCCGACGCCGTCGTCCCGACCACGGAGGGTGTCCGCGCATGAAGCTCGGTCTCTACAACGCGATCCTGCACGACCGCCCCCTCACCGACGCACTCCGGGTCATCGCGGCCAACGGCCTGACCGGCATCGAGCTGAACACCGGCGGCTTCCTGCCCCCGGTGCACGTGCCCGACCTCGACGCGATCCTGGTCGACGACGCAGCCCGTGACGCCTTCCTCGCGCAGTTCGAGGACACCGGCGTCTCGATCGCCGGCCTCAACTGCAACGGCAACCCGTTGCACCCCGACCCCGCGATCGGTCCCGCCCACGCCGAGGACGTCCGACGCAGCATCCGCCTCGCGGCCCGCCTCGGACAGGACCGCGTCGTCACGATGTCCGGGCTTCCGGCGGGGGAGTCCGGCGGGACGCGGCCGAACTGGATCGTGAACGCGTGGAACTCGGCCGCGCTCGACGTCCTCGAACACCAGTGGAGCGTCGCGGTGCCGTTCTGGCAGGAGATCGACGCCCTGGCCCGGGAGCACGGCGTGAAGGTCGCGCTCGAGCTGCACCCGCAGAACCTGGTGTTCAACCCGGCGACGATCCGCGAGCTCGTCGAACGCGGCGGGCTGACGAACGTGGGGGTCGAGCTCGACGCCTCGCACCTGTTCTGGCAGCAGATGGACCCGGTGGCGGTCGCCCGCGACCTCGGCCCGCTGGTCTTCCACGCCGCCGCGAAGGACGTCCGGATCAACCCGCACGCCGCGATCAACGGCGTACTCGACAACTCGTTCCGCCGGTTGTCGACCGACGAGCCACGCACGAACCTGGGCGGCGACGAGTGGGCGAACGAGTGGCCGAAGCCGTCGGCGTGGGACTTCGTCGCGCTCGGCAAGGGCCACGACGAGGCGTACTGGACGACGTTCCTCGAGGCCCTGCGCGCGATCGACCCGGACATGTGGGTGAACATCGAGCACGAGGACACCGAGCTCGGGCGCGAAGACGGCGTCGCGGTCGCCGCGCGCGTGCTGCGCGCCGCGGACGCGGCACTGCCGCACCGGGCCTGACCCTCCGGCGGCCGACCCGCACACCGCCTGGAGGCCCGTGAGCCGTTCCGCGCACGGGGTGACGGATCCGCTCGTGGTGCGCAGTGCCTCCCGGCCGCACCCTGCGCGGATCGGCCACCGGTGCGCGGAACGACCAGTCGGTGCACCCGTGCCGGGTGCTGTCACCGGGCCGGGGTAGCATGCACGACACCTGTCCTGTGACGATGGAGCCCTGCGTGCCGGAACCGACCGACCCCGCCTTCCCGCTCGAACACGTGCGATCGGTGGGCGACGACATCGTGGCCTCCGTCGCCACGGTGATCGACGGCAAGACGGAAGCCATCCGAACAGCCCTGACGGTGATGCTCGCCGAGGGGCACCTGCTCGTCGAGGACGTCCCCGGGGTCGGCAAGACCGTGCTCGCCAAGGCGCTCGGCGCCTCGGTTGGCGGGTCGGTGAACCGCATCCAGTTCACGTCGGACATGCTGCCGTCCGACGTCACGGGCGTGAACATCTTCGACCAGTCGTCCGGCACCTTCCGGTTCTCGCCCGGCCCGGTGTTCGCGAACGTCGTCATCGGCGACGAGATCAACCGCACCAGCCCGAAGACCCAGTCGGCCCTGCTCGAGGCGATGGCCGAGTCACAGGTCACCGTCGACGGCGTGACGCGGCAGCTGGACCGTCCGTTCATGATCGTCGCGACGCAGAACCCCATCGACATGGAGGGCACGTACCCGTTGCCCGAAGCCCAGCGCGACCGCTTCATGGCGCGCATCGCGATGGGCTACCCGAGCGTCGACGCCGAACGGCAGATGCTCGCGAACCGCGGCGGCAGCGACCCGCTGTCGCGCCTGCGGCCGATCGTCGACGTCACCACCCTGCGGCAGATCATCGAGACCGTGGCCCACGTGCACATCGCCCCCGACGTCGAGGCGTACATCATCGCGATCGTCCGGTCGACGCGCACGCACCCCGACCTGGTGCTCGGTGCGAGCCCCCGTGCGACGCTGCACCTCGCGCAGGCCGCGCGTGCGCACGCTGCGCTGGCCGGCCGGCCGTTCGTCACCCCCGACGACGTCGCAGCGCTCGCCCCGATCGTCCTCGCACACCGGCTCGTGCCGGTCGCCCGCGGGCTCGGCGGCACCGGCGAGGACACCGTGCGCGAGATCGTCGTCCGCATCGTCTCGGACACCGCCATCCCGTTCACGGCCACCCCCGTCCGCTCCTGATGGCGCGTCCACCGGCACCGCCGTCGCTGCTGCGACGCGTCGGTGCCGCGCGGTCCACGGCCGCCCGGTTCGGTCGCCGCGGGCTCTCGTTGGCACGCCGGACCCCGTTCCCGCGTCCGACGGTCCGCGGCTGGACGGTCATCGCGGTCGGCATCGGCCTGGTCGGCGGCGGCCTGGTCGGCTCCACGAGCGTCGCGGTCACGGCAGGGCTCCTGCTGCTCGTGCTCGTCGTGCTCGGCATCGTCATGGCGTTCGTCGTCGCGACCCCGCTGCGAGGCAGCCGCAGCACCGCCCGGGCGATCGTGCAGGTGGGCGAGGTCTACCGCGAACGCATCACCCTGGGCGGCACCAGCCTGCCGTTCGGGCCGCGGGCGACGCTGCTCGTCCGCGAACAGCTCGAGGACGCCTTCGCCAGCCTGGCCGAGGCGGAGACCTACGCCGAGGTCGGACCGGGCCTGCCGCCGGCGGTGCTCGACGTCGAAGCGCTCGCGATGCACCGCGGCCGCTCGCTGGTCGGGCCCGTCACGATCCGGGTCGAGGACCCCTTCGGCCTGCTCCGGATCGACCGTCCCGTCGTCGCGGCCGAAGAGATCGTCGTCGTGCCGGCCTCGGCGCCGCTTGGTGCGATCGACGCCGGAGCGCTCGCCGGTGCCGTCTCCGCCGACGAGGGCCGGGTCGGACAGGGCGGTTCGGCCGACGACAGCGAACTCCGTCCGTACCGACCGGGTGACCCGATCCGCCGGGTGCACTGGGCCCAGAGTGCGCGCCGCGGGGAACTCCACGTCCGCCAGACCACGCAGGCCCAGCCGCCCGAGGCCGTGATCGCGCTCGACGTCCGGCGCGAGTCCTACCAGCGCCTCGGTCGGGAAGACCTGGCGGAGCTCTCCGACCTGGGCGGTGACCAGGCCTTCGAGCACGCCGTGGTGGTGGCCGCCAGTGTCGCCCGCGCGCTCGCCGCCCGGACCTCCCGCGTCGTGCTCGTGTTCGACGGCCCCGAAGGCGCGACCCGGCACGCGGGCGACGTCGGCGGGCTCACCGACGTGCTCGTCGGGCTCGCCGACGTCCGGCTCCGCTCCGATGCCCGCGAAGTCACCGACGTCCTGCCCGAGGTCCGCGGCCGCGACGTGCACGGGATGACCGCCGTCGTGACCGGTACCTGCACCGCGGAGGAAGCCGCCGAGCTCGTCAGCGCGACGAGTGGGTCGAGCCGCGGCATCCTGGCGACCATCGTGCCGCCGGACCCTGCCGTCCGGGGCATCCTCGACCGCGGCGGCTGGCGGACCCTCGTGGTGCCGGTCGCCGGTGCGACGCCGTCCGGAGCAGCGCGGTGACCGGGGCGACCGCCCCGGCGCGTGGCCGCGCCGACGTGCGCGAGATCCTGCAGCGGGACGACCTGCGTGACGTCCCGAGCGCCTGGGTCGTCGCCCTCGCGCCGGTGCCCGTGCTCCTCGCCGCCCTCGCCATCCGGCCGCTCGTGCAGGGCATCGCCTGGTGGGTGTCCGGTGTCGTCGTCGTCGCCGTGCTCGTCGCGGTGATGCTCGCGGTGCGCCGGCAGACGCCCGGCATCCGCTTCGTCGTCCTGGTCGGCACGGTCATCGCCTGCTCGTGCGCCGCCGCCCTGGTCAACGACATCCAGCCGCTCGGGTGGCTCGACGCCGACGGGGCCCTCGGGCAGACGCTCGCCGCGATCCGCCTCAACCCGGCACCCCTGCCACAGACCGACGCGATCCGGCTCGTGGTCACGGCGTCGATCGGGTGGGTGGCGGCGGTCGCACTGTTCCTCGCCGCCATTGCGCGGATCCCGTCGCTCGCCGCGGCGCCGGCCCTGGTGATCCTGATCGTGCCGGGCGTCATCACCGGCCAGCCCGCCGGTACCCCGCTCGTCATCGCCACGTCGGTGGCGTTCCTCGCCCTGCTGTGGTTGTCGGTGCGCCCCGTGCAGCGCGCACTGCCCGCCGCCGTCGTCGGTGCCATCGGGCTCGTCGTCGCCATCGGACTGCCGACGATCGTGCCGCTCAACGCCAGCTGGCTGTCCGGTGTCACCGGTGCGATCCAGTCCCCGATCCAGCCCGGACGGCCCGGCACGCTGCTCGAACTCGGCAACGACCTGCGCCGGCCGAGCGAGCTCGAGGTCTTCCGGTACCGCTCGTCGGACGGGCAGCCCGAGTACCTCAAGCTCGCCGACCTGGACGAGTTCGGCACGGGGGACTGGGTGCCGACCGTGACGAACGCGGCCGAAGCCGACACCGCCGACGAACAGCAGTGGGCCGAGGGCGTCAACCCGCGCCTGGCGAGCCGCGGCGACGTGACGGTCCGGATCACCGGGCTGTCGAGCACCTACCTGCCGGTGCCGTCGGGTGCGGTCTCGATCGAGTCGCAGTCCACCAACCTCGACCTGTCGCAGTGGCGCTGGATGGGGAACTCGAGCACCGTCCGGTCGACCGGCGCCGCGACGGCCCGGGGTGCGATGTACGAGGCGTACGGCGCCTCGACCTTCGCCAACGACTACCTCGACGCGGTCGCAGCCTCGGGGGTGCTCGCGCGCTCCGACGGCCGTGGCTTCCGGGAGCCCAGCCGCGAGCAGCTCCGCACCGACCTCGCCCTGCCCGACGACCTGCCGGCGAACATCTCGTCCACCGCCACCCGTGTCGCCGCAGCCGCGACCGACGACTACGGCCGGGCACGGGCGCTCGAGCAGTGGTTCCGCAGCGACCTGTTCACGTACTCCGAGACCGCTCCGGTGGAGCAGGGCTACGACGGTGACAGCATGGACGTCGTCTCGACGTTCCTGCGCGTCCGCGACGGGTACTGCGTGCACTTCTCGTCCGCGATGGCCGTGATGGCCCGGACGCTCGGCATCCCCTCGCGCATCGCGGTGGGGTACCGGGCAGGGTCGCCGCAGCCCGACGGCGAGTACGCGGTGTCGAACCGGCAGCTGCACTCGTGGCCCGAGCTGTACATCAAGGGCGCCGGCTGGGTCGCGTTCGAGCCGACGCCCGACTCCGACGAGGCCGCTCCGTCCGAAGAACCCTCGGCCTCCCCGACGGCAGCGGCGCCGGAGACCCCGCTGCCGGCGCCCGAGCAGACCACCCCGGCGGAGGAGTCGGCGTCTCCGACCCCGTCGGAGTCCCCGGTTCCGGGTGCCGCGGGTGCGTCCAGCACCGGTGGCGACGGTGGACCCGTCGGTCTGCTGGTGGGCCTGTTGCTCGTGCTCGCGGTCACGGTCGCCCCGGGCTTCGTGCGGGCCGTTCGTCGCCGCTCCCGGCTGTCGGCGATCGCCGCCGGTCGGTCACCCGCCGTGCAGGCGTGGCGGGAACTGCTCGACGACGTCGCCGACCACGGGTACGCCCCGGGCCTCGCGCCGCCGGGTGACGCCGCCGCCGTGGCCCGGACTGCCCGAGCCGTGCTCGGACGCCTGCGGCCCGGACTGCCCGCGTCGGTCGTGCCGCACCTGGAGGCCGCCGTCGACGCGGTCGACCGTGAGCGCTTCGCCGCCGACGGGGACGCATCGGTGGACGGTGCGGCGCTGGGCAGCCACGTCCGACAGGCCCGTGTCGCCCTCGACGAGTCGGTGCCGAGCGTGCGCGTCGTGCGGTCGCGGCTGCTGCCGCCGAGCCTGTTGCCGTCGTCCGCCTGGTCCCACGACGGGCCGAAGCCCCGCCGTCGAGATCGTCGTACGGCCTGACGCCGGCGCGGGCGCGTGGTGCGAGCCTCGCACGGTGCGGGGTTCGTCGGGCGCTGCGGGGTTGGTCGGGTGGTGCGTGGTTGGTGGCTCGGTGCGGGGCTGTAGGCGTGCACGGGGCGGTTGAGGGGGTACGGGGTCGCGAACCTCGCACGGTGCGGGCTCCGTTGGGCGATGGCTCGGCGGATGTTGCACGGTGCGGGGGTTGGTCGGGTGGTGCGTGGTTGGTGGCTCGGTGCGGGGCTGTAGGCGTGCACGGGGCGGTCGAGCGGGCACGGGGTCGCGGCCCTCGCACGGTGCGAAGCCCCGACCGCCGCGCCCCGACCGCCGAGCCCGACCGCCGCGCCCGCCCGCGGGCCGCGGCAGCGTCAGCGCCGGCGGATGACCGCCTCGAGCAGGGTCGCGACCAGCTCGCCCGGGTTGACCCCCGGCAGCGCCGGCGCGTCGAACACCAGGCCGACGTTCGCCGCGATGAGCACGTTCGCGAGCTCCTCCGGCGTCATGCCCACGTCGACCTCGGGGTGGCCACCGAGCCACAGCCGCACCAGTTCGAGCACGCCGTCCTGCAGCACCCGGCGCTGCCGGATGAACTCGGGCAGGAACTCCGGGTGCCGGACGGCGTACCCGCGGAACGTCGACAGGAGCGCGAACTGTTCGCTCTGGTCGTTCTGACCGAACGCGACGCGCAGGACGTTCCCGACGTCGACGGAGTCGATGTCGGCGTGCACGAGTTGCCGCAGGGAGCCGAGCACCACGTTGGTGGACCGCTGCATGACCTGCCCGAGCAGGTCTTCCTTCGACGAGAAGTTCGAGTAGACCGCACCCTTGCTGAACCCGGCGCGCGCAGCGACCTCGTCGAGCCGGGCGCCGTGGACCCCCTGTTCGGCGAAGACGGCCGCACCGGCGGCGAGCAGGCGTTCTCGGACCTCGGCGCGCGGGATGCGCTGGGCGGGGGAAGCGTCGTCGCTCATCGGTTGGTGCTCCGACCTGTGCTGGTGGTCGTCGGGGAGAGCATCGTGGAGGAGACCTGCCGCGCCGCGCGTCTGATCCCGCGCGGCATCAGCGAAGCCCCCATCCCCACGTCTGCTCGGAACCGCCGCGTTCGGGTCGCGTCGGTGCTGTGCGGACAGCGTTCACCGGGATCGCACCGGCAGAACCACCAGGACGATACCCGGCGGTACTGATCGTACCGTCGCGGAGCCGCGGATGACAGCCCCTCAGTCCTCGTGCTCTTCCCGGACGCTGCCGGCACCGGTCCGACGCCCCGGTCGACGGAGCAGTCGGAGCGCGTCCGGTCGCAGGCTCCGACCGCGCCGGAGCAGCGAACCCAGGGTCGACTTCGGCTGCCAGTCACGACCGTTCGGCAGTCCCCAGCCGCGGCGGACCGCGCCCCAGCGGAGCCCGAGCGACAGAGTGATCGCGAGCAGGATGCCGATCGAGGGCGACCCGAGGGCCGAAGCGATCACCATCGTGGCCGACGCGGCGACGGCCACGGTGGCGTACAGCGCGTTCCCGCCGAACACCGCCGGCACCCGTCGCAGCAGCAGGTCGCGCATGGCCCCGCCACCGACCGCCGTGATGGTCCCCATGATGATCGCGGCGGGCCAGTCGAGGCCGGCGTCGTAGGTCCGCTGCACGCCGACCACCGCCCAGAACCCGATCACGGCGGCGTCGAGCACGGTGAACAGGCGGTCCCAGGTGATCTCGGAGAACGACACGAGGAACGCGATGAGCGCCCCGGCGACGGCGACCGGCACGTACAACGGGTCGACCAGTGCGACGGGCGGCCCGTTCTGCAGCAGGGTGTCGCGGAGCATCCCGCCACCGAGTCCGGAGACGAACCCGACGACCAGGAACCCGAACAGGTCGAAGTCCATCGCGCGGGCGATGGAGCCGCCGAGCAGGGCGGACGCGAAGACCCCGGCGAGGTCGAGCACGTTCGTGACCGACGCCAGGCCGTCGACGGACAGCAGGTTCATGAGAACCATCAAACATCACGCCGCACGACTGGCGGGCCGATCCGCGGTTAGGTTAGCCTCACCTTCGTCATGCTCGCCACTCTCGTCATCGGTCTCCGTGAAGGCCTCGAAGCCACCCTCATCGTCGGCATCATCGCCGCGTTCCTGCGTCGCAACCGCGTCCCGCTCGCCCCGATGTGGTCGGGCGTCGGGCTCGCGGTGCTGCTCAGCATCGCCGTCGGCTTCGGGCTGCAGGCCGTCGAGCAGGCGCTGCCGCAGGCGCAGCAGGAGGGCATGGAGGCGGTCATCGGCATCGTCGCCGTCGTCTTCGTCACGGGCATGATCGTCTGGATGCGCACGCACGCGCGCACCCTGACCGCCGACCTCGAAGCGAGTGCGACCGCCGCGCTCGGCCGCGGCACCGCCTGGGCGCTCGCCGGCATGGCGTTCCTCGCCGTCCTGAAGGAGGGCTTCGAGACCTCGGTGTTCCTCCTCGCCACGTTCCAGGCGTCGTCGGACACCGGCCTCGCCGCGCTCGGCGCCGTGATCGGCATCGCCGCCGCGGTCGTCGTCGGCTTCGGTGTCTACACCGGTGGCGTCCGCCTCAACCTGTCGCGGTTCTTCACCGGCACCGGGGTCTTCCTGGTCTTCGTCGCCGGCGGCCTGGTGCTGACCGTCCTCCGCCGCGCGCACGAGGCCGGCTGGATCGTCATCGGCCAGCAGCGCACCGTCGACCTGTCGTGGCTCGCCCCGAACGGTTCGGTGCAGGGCGCCCTGGTCACCGGCGTGCTCGGCATCCCGCCGGACCCACGGGTCATCGAGGTGCTCGGCTGGGTCCTCTACGTCGTCCCGGTACTGGCCCTGACCCTGTGGCCGCGCGCCTGGCGTCCGTCGCCGGACGGCGTGCCCCGGGTGCGCGCCGTCGTGGCCGGCACCCTCGCCGTGGCGGCAGCGGCGCTCGCGATCGCCGTGCCGACCGGCGGCGTCGACCTGCCCCGCACCACCGCGGTCAGCGGCGACGCCAGCTCCGTCTCCGCCAGCGTCGACGGTGCGTCCGGCGTCCTCCGTGTGGCCGGCACCGGAACCGGCCAGGAGGCCCGACTCGCCCTGCCGACGTCGGCCCACCGCCGCGTCACCCGCGCGGGCGTGGCCGCCGACCGGTGGCGCGTCGTGCAGGACGGAACCGGTGCGCAGGGGAGTGGTGCCGACCGTCCGTCGAGGCTGACCCTCGACGACCTCGTCACACTGTTCGGCCGACTGCCCGTCGGGGTCTCCCCGTCGACGAACCCCGGCCCGTTCGCGGCCCGCTGGGCCGTCCGCGACACCGTGACCCTGTGGACGGTCCGGGGTGGGGTCCTGGACGCCACCCGCGACGAACGCGACGTGCTGACGCTGAGCGGTGGGGGCCTCCCATCCGCACGCACCACGACCCTGGACCGCACCGTCTGGTCCGTCCCCGACGCCCGCGTCGAGCGGTCGGCCGCCTCGGTGGCCGCGGCCGACGCCCGGTCAGCCGACCTGCTGCTCTGGAAGGCCTGGCTGCCGATCGCCCTCGGCATCGCGGCCGCCGCACAGGCGCTGCTGGCCCTGCGTGACCGCCGCCGTCGGCGGCTCCCCACGACCCGCACCCCCGAACCCGTCCCCGCTCGTGGCCCTCCGGCCGCGGACCCTGCAAGGAGCACCGACCATGTCCTTCGGTAAGCCCGTCCGACCCCTGATCACCCTGGGCGCCCTCGGCGTCGTCACCGCCCTCGCACTCTCCGGATGCTCCGGCGGGTCCGCCGAGACCGGCGGCTCCGGCAGCGACGCGAAGGTCTCCCGCGTCACCGTCACGCTCACCAACGACGGGCAGGACGCCTGCGCGGTGTCCGCGACGAAGGTCCCCGCGGGCCCCGTCACGTTCACGGTGAAGAACGAGTCGTCGACCGCGATCACCGAGGTCGAGCTGCTGCAGGACCAGCGGATCCTCGGCGAGAAGGAGAACCTAGCACCCGGCCTCGACGCCGTCCGGTTCACCGCCACGCTGACCGGCGGGAAGTACCAGGTGTACTGCCCCGGTGCCGAGACCGAGCTGACGGACTTCACCGTCACCGGCAAGGCCGCGTCCACCGCGAACAGCAGCGCCTCGACGCTGCTCCGTGACGGGACGAAGGGCTACGCGACCTACGTCGACGGCCAGGTGACCGACATGGTCGCCGCGGTCGAGCAGCTGCAGAAGCACGTCGACGCCGGCGACCTCGACGCGGCGAAGACCGACTACGCGAACGCCCGTCCGTTCTACGAGCACGTCGAGAGCGACGTCGACGGCTTCGTCAAGAAGGGCTTCAAGGCCACCGACAACGCGGGCAACCTCGACTACCTGATCGACATGCGCGCTTCGAACCTCGACCCGGCCGTCGGCTGGAGCGGATTCCACGCCGTCGAGAAGGACCTGTTCCAGGCGGGGAAGATCACCGCGTCGACGAAGCAGACCGCCGCGGACCTGACCGAGGACGTCCAGCTGCTCGCGAAGCTCGTGCCGACGCTCGACTACAAGCCGGAGGACCTGGCCAACGGCGCCGCCGGGCTGCTCGAAGAGGTGCAGTCGAACAAGATCACCGGCGAGGAAGAGGCGTACAGCCACATCGACCTGGTCGACCTCGCCGCCAACGTCGAGGGTGCCCGCCAGGCCTTCGCGTACCTCAAGCCGGGCCTGACCAAGCTCGACCCGACCTTGACGAAGCAGATCGCGAAGCAGTTCGACGCCACGAACACGCTGATGGACGGCTACCGCGACGCCGACGACCTGGGCGGCTTCGCCAGCTGGGACGCCGCCACCAAGAAGTCCGACGCGAACACGATCTCGCAGCAGATCCAGGCGCTGCAGGACCCGCTGTCCCGCCTGGCCGAGAAGGTCGCGACCGCGTGACCGAGCCGGACGAGGGACCCCGGGCGGACGAGGCACCCCGGGCGAACGTCTCGCGCCGCGGACTGTTCGGCGCCGGCCTGGCCGTGGCCGGTGCCGGGGTCGGCGCAGCCGCGGGCATCGGCGGCGCCACCGCGGCGACCGGGGTGAACCCGTTCACGGCGGCGACGAACGGCGACGAGTCGATCGACCTGTCCACGAGCCACCCGTTCTACGCCACCGCGGCACGGCAGCCACAGGGCGGGATCCGCACGACGCCGCAGCGGCACTGCGTCTACATGACGTTCGACCTGTCGACGACCGTGACGACCGAGCTGCAGGTGCTCCTGGCCCGCTGGTCGGCCGCGATCGCCCAGCTGCAGGCCGGCAAGACCGTCGGCAGCGTCGAACCCGCCCACGGCAACGGGGTCGGTGCCGACACGGGCGAGGCGCTCGACCTCGGTCCGGCGTCCCTGACCGTCACGGTGGGGCTCGGCCCGGGCGTCTTCGACGAGCGCTTCGGGCTGGCCGACCGGCGTCCGGCGTCGCTCGCCGACATCCCGACGCTGCCGAGCGACAACCTGCAGCGGGGCCTGACCGGCGGCGACCTGTCGCTGCAGGCCTGCGCGGACGACCCCCAGGTGGCGTACCACGCGGTGCGCGACCTGGCGCGGATGGCCCGCGGCACCGCGACCGTCCGCTGGACCGTGCTCGGCTTCGGTCGGGCATCGGCCGGGCCGGACCAGAGCACGCCCCGCAACCTGATGGGGTTCAAGGACGGCACCCGGAACATCACGACCGACGCCGACCACGACCGGTTCGTCTGGCTCGACCGCGACGCCGGGTGGATGGCCGGGGGCAGCTACCAGGTGGTGCGGAAGATCCGGATGAACATCGAGACCTGGGACGCCGACGTCGTCAGCGACCAGCAGCGGGTGTTCGGGCGGACGAAGATCCAGGGGGCACCGCTCTCCGGCGGACAGGAACACACCACCCCGGACTTCCACGCGAAGGACGACGACGGTGCGACGAAGATCGACGCGACGTCGCACATCGCCCTCGCCGCACACGAGGCGAACGGCGGCGTGAAGATCCTGCGCCGGCCGTACAACTACACCGACGGGCTCAACGAGTACGGCCAGCTCGACGCCGGGCTGCTGTTCATCGCCTACGTGAACGACCCGGACCACTTCACGCGGTTGCAGCGGAAGCTCGGCGCCTCGGACCGGCTGAACGAGTACGTCTCGCACATCGGCTCCGCGGTGTTCGCCGTGCCGCCGGCACCGCGCAAGGGGTCGTACATCGCCGAGCAGCTGTTCCGCTGAGCTGAGTCGCCGACACGACCCACCGACGCAGAAGGGGTGGGCGCCCTCCGCCGTTTCCCTGGAGGCGGAGGACGCCCGCGTCGCGGAGTCTTGTCGAACGGAACCACCGCCGACTTGCTGAAAGCGACCCGGCACGACGCGTCGCGGTGCGACAACCCCGAGAGTACCGCGTGGATCCGCGGATCCGCAGTGTTCGACCGGGATGGGACAGCAACCGTGGCGGCCGGCTCGCGCGACGCGTGCGCCGGACGCGCCCCGGGCCTCCTGACCGACGCGAACGGGCCGCCTCACCATGGTGAGACGGCCCGTTGCGGTGTGCGCTCGGGAGGCGCGGGGTCAGTCCGTCAGGACCATCGCAGCACGTCGTGCACGGTTGCGGCGGAGGACCACGAGTGCTGTGGTCCCGGCGAGCAGGAGCAGGCCGGCCGCGATCGCCGGAGCGGTCAGGTCCGCACCCGTGTAGGCGAGGTCGCCACCGGCGCGCGGGTCGTCGTCGGTCCCGCCGACGCCGCCGATGCCGGCGTCGTCACCGGTTCCCGCACCGGGGCCGGGGGTGACCCCGCCACCGGTGCCCGGGGTCGGGTCGGCCGGGTCCGTCGGGTTCGTGGGGTCGGTCGGGTCCGTCGGATCGGTGGGGTCGACCGCCGCGGCGACCGGGATCGTCACGGCGAGGGTGACGGTCTGATCACCCGGCAGGGAGACCACGAGCGGTGCGTCGGTCGTGGCGACCGGCTCCGCCACGGCGGCGAGCGAAACGGACCCGGCGGTGCGGGCGGCAGCGCGTGCAGCCGGCGCCTCGATGTCGGGGACCGTGACGGTCAGGGTCGCGCGACCCTGCTCGTCGTTCGTGTCGATGATCGTCGGGTCGATGGCGGCCGACGCGAGCTCCTTGCCGTCCGCGCTGACCGAGACGGTGCCGGCCTTCGCGGGGTCCTCGCTGCTGAACACGAGCGACGACAGGTCGAGCTCGATCTCGTCGCCGGGCTGGAACCCGTCGGACGGGGTCGGCGTGACCGTGACCCCGACGGCGCGCTGGTCGGTCGGGGGCGTGACCGTCGGGTTGGCGAGGAAGTAGTCCACCTGGGCCTGCAGGTCGACCTGGCCCGAGTCGGCGATGTTCGTGCCGGTCGCGAAGGCGCCGAAGTTGTCACCACCGGTCGACAGGAACGAGTTGACGGTCACCTTGAGGGTGTCGGTCAGCGCGATCGGCTCGCCGTCGAGGGTCATCCCGGTGATGCGGTCGCCACGGCCCTTCGACGGGTCGTAGGTGTACGCGAAGCCGTCCGAGACGCCGAGCTTCAGGAACGGACGCGGCAGACCGTCCGGCTGCCACTGCTGCTCGAGGGCGTTCTTGATCTGCTGGCCCGTCATGTCCTCGGTGACCAGGGTGTTCGCGAACGGCTGGACGAGCGCGGCTTCCTTGTAGGTGACGGTGCCGTCCGGGTCGCCGGCGCCGCTCGACGCGGCGATCATGTCGGTGCGGAGTCCGCCGGGGTTCATGAAGGCGACCTGTGAGCCGTTGCGCTCGGTGGCGCTGCGCTGGACCTCGGCGATGTAGTTGCCCAGGACGGATTCGCCACCGCGGTTCTCGGTCGTGCGGTCGGACTGCACGGCGCGACGCAGGTCACCCGTGATCGTGCCGAGCTTCTTGCTGCCCTCGACGTCGGCGACGGCCTTCGCGGCGGTCACGATGTCGGCCACCGCGTTCACCGAGGTGGGGTCGGTCGGCACACGGGTCTCGCCGTTGACCGACTTGACCTCGCTCGTGATGCCGGTGAGCTGCTTGTCGGCGTCCACCGTGAGCTGCAGGTGCCCGAAGGCCACGCCGTAGGACCCGGCCTGGATCACCGGACGCTTCGTGCCGTCGGGGCCCGCGATCGAGTGGTTGTACGTCGCGTGGGTGTGCGCTGAGACGATGGCGGAGACCTTCGACGAGACACCCGAGGTGATCTCGCCGAACACACCAGAGCCGGTGGCGTCGGCGAGGACGTTCGTCGGTGCGCCCTCGTGGACGAGCAGGACGAGCACGTCGGCCTCGTCGTTGTCGTCCTTGCCGTCGGTGAGCTGCTCGGCGTACTTGTTGACCTGGCTGACGATCGGGGCCATCGCGAGGCCCTCGACACCGCCGGGGCTGACGAGCCCGGGGATGAGGTCCTCGGTGGTGGCGCCGATGAAGCCGATCTTCACGCCGCCCTTCTCCACGATGGAGTACGGCGTGAACGCGGGGTCCGTGGTGCCGGCCTTGACGATGTTCGCCGAGACGTAGGGCCACTCGGCGCGGTCCTCGATGCGGCCGGTCAGGTCGCTCTGGCCCTTGTCGAGCTCGTGGTTGCCGATCGCGCTGACGTCGAGGTCCATGGCGTTCAGGGCGTCGATCGTCGGGGTGTCCTGCTGGATGAGCGACGTGAAGGTCGAGGCCCCGACGTTGTCGCCGACGCTGGCGAAGATCGTGTTCGGGTTGGCCTCGCGGTACGACTGCACGACGCCGGCGAGCTTCGCGGCGCCCGCGGCCTTGTCGGCGGCGGTGCCCTCGGACTCGATGCGACCGTGGAAGTCGTTGACGTCGATGATGTCGATCGTCGTGTCGCCCTCGGCGGCGACGGCTGCGGACGGGACGGACAGTGCGACCAGGACCCCGGCGGTGGCGAGGGCCGCGCCGGCGCCGAGGCGCCGTCGGGTCGTCGCACCGGCGGATCCGGTGGTGTGGGAAGTGTTCATCGCCGTCGAACCTACGAAGACGCACAGGCGACTCGCCAGACCCCGTCGCATCTCGTCACACGACGTTCACATCCACGATGTCGAGCTTCAGCGGATCTCCCGCCAGGTCGTCTCGGCCGCGCTGCCGATCACGGCCTCGATGATGTCGGCGGAGCGGGCGCCGTCCGCGAAGGTCGGCAGTCCGTCTGGTGCCACCCCGGTGCGGGCCGCGGTGTAGGTGTCGGCGACGAAGGCCGCGAACGCGTCGAGGTACCCCTGCGGGTGTCCGGCCGGCACGATCGCCAGCCGGCGCTGGTCCGGGTACCCCTGCGAGGGGTCGCGCACGACGATCTGCGCGCCGCGCTCGTTGCCGAACCACGCGGACTCGGGCTGCTCCTGGTCGAACGCCGCGCTGCCGCGGGTGCCGTCGACCTCGAACCACAGGCGGTTCTTGCGGCCCGACGCGACCTGCGAGATCACGACGTTGCCGATGCGGCCCGTGGCGGTGCGGAAGGTCGCCACGGCGGTGTCCTCGGTGGTGACCTCGGCACGCTCCGCCGCGTCCGCCACCGGGTCCGGGTCGGGGGAGCCGGAGAACGACGGACCGGACGCCGCAGGCCGGGTGGGGTAGACGATGTCGGTCGCCGCGGACACCGAGGCGAAGCGCTCACCCGTGACGAACTCGACCAGGTCGCACCAGTGCGAGCCGATGTCGGCGAACGCACGGGACAGCCCGCTCGAGGTCGGGTCGACCCGCCAGCTCGAGGCGTCCTCGTCGAGCATCCAGTCCTGCAGGTAGTGGCCGTGCACCGCGAGCAGCCGGCCGAGCTCCCCGTCGGCGATGCGCGCCCGGATCTCGCGGACCATCGGGTGGTAGCGGTACACGAACGGCACCGTGGCCACGACACCGGCGTCGGCAGCGGCGGCGACGAGCTCGGCGGCCTGGGCGGGGTCGATCGCCAGGGGCTTCTCGCACACGACGTTGATGCCGGCCGCGATCACCGCGAGCGCCTGCGGGTGGTGCTGGTCGTTCGGGGTGCAGATGTGCACGACGTCGGGGGCGTCGGCGATGACCTCGTCGAGCGAGGCATAGCCACGGGGCAGGTCGAGCTGCGAAGCCACCTGCTCGGAGCGGGTGGCGTTCCGGCCGAGGACACCGAGGACCTCGGCACCGGAGGCCCGGGCCGCCCGGGCGTGGACGCCGGCGATCATGCCCGTCCCGACCACGGCGACACGGAGGCGTCGCCCTTCGTACCCATTGCTCATGGTGCTCCCTCGCGCCGGAATGACACCACCGTAGCGGCCCGGTCATCCACCGGGGCCGATGAGTACCGTCTGCAGCATGTCGAGCCTCCAGACCAGCCTGCTCATCCTCGGAGCCAGCGGCGACCTGTCCAAGCGCCTGCTCCTGCCCGGCCTCGCGACCCTGCTCCAGGTGAAGGACGACTGGGACGTCCAGCTCGTCGGGGCCGGTGTCGAGGACCTGTCCGACGCCGACTGGAAGGCGCAGGTGCGCGAGTCCTTCGAGAACGCGCAGGCGTCGAAGAACGAGGAGGACGAGGGCGCTTCCGGCGACACGGCGCTGCCGGAGCGACTGCAGGCCGTGGTCGACGCCTCCACCTACCGGAAGGCCGACGTCACCGACCCGGACGACCTGCGGGCACTGCTCGAAGTGTGCGACCACGACCCGGCGATCTACTTCGCGCTGCCGCCGGCCGTCACCGAGAAGAGCTGTGAGCAGCTCGCCCACCTCGACCTGCCCGCCCGCACCCGGCTGGCGCTCGAGAAGCCGTTCGGCACCGACGCCGACAGCGCCTCGAAGCTCAACGACCTGCTGCACTCGTTCATCCCCGAGGAACGGATCCACCGGGTCGACCACTTCCTCGGACGCTCCACCGTGCTCAACCTGCTCGGGCTGCGCTTCGCCAACCGCATCATCGAGCCCCTGCTGTCGTCGCAGCACGTCGAGCGCGTCGACATCGTCTACGACGAGACCCTCGGGCTCGAGGGTCGTGCGCGCTACTACGACAAGGCCGGCGCGCTCACCGACATGATCCAGAGCCACCTGCTGCAGGTGATGGCCGTCGTCGCGATGGAGGCCCCCGCCTCGATCAAGGCCGACGACCTGCGCACCCAGAAGGAGCTCGTGCTGCGGGCCGTCCGGCCCTGGGGTGGCGACGTCGTCACCGCGGGCAAGCGCGCCCGGTACACCGCCGGCACCGTCGGCGACCGCCAGCTGCCGTCGTACGTCGACGAGGACGGCGTGGACCCGTCGCTCGGCACCGAGACCCTCGCCCAGCTCACCCTGGAGATCGCGAACTGGCGCTGGGCCGGCGTCCCGTTCACCCTGCGCTCCGGCAAGGCGCTCGCAGCACAGCGCCGCGAGATCGTCATCACGTTCAAGGACTCCCCGCACGTGCCCGAGGGACTCACCGGCACCGAACTGCCCGACCGGCTGCGCATCTGGATCGCCCCGGACGAGATGCAGCTCGAGCTCAACGTCAACGGCGCCGGCGACCCGTACACGATCGACCACACGAGCCTCGAAGTGACCTTCAACCCCGGGCGCCTGAGTGCCTACGGCGAGGTGCTGGCCGGCGTGCTCGAGGGTGACGCGACGCTGTCGGTCCGCGGCGACAGCGCCGTGCAGGGCTGGAAGGTCGTCGGGCCGTTCCTCGACGCGTGGAAGGCCGGCAAGGCGCCCCTCGACGAGTACGCAGCGGGATCGGTCGGCCCCGACGGCTGGGACAACATCGAGGCCTGAGCCGGACGGGCGGCGTAGCGTCGGGCGACGTGAACACCACCGACGACGTCCTGCAGACCGTTCCCGAACCCGCCGGCGCCGACATCCGTGTCGATGACGTCTCCTACGACCACGAGGGCACCGAACTGCTCGGTGTGCTCGCGAAGGACGCCGCGATCGCGGGCCGTCGTCCGGCCGTCCTCGTCGTGCACGACTGGCACGGCGTGAACGAGCACGTCGAAGCCCGGGTGACCATGCTCGCCCGACTGGGCTACGTCGCGTTCGGCGCGGACGTCTACGGTGCGGGCGTCCGCCCCGGGGACGACACCGCGGCCCAGGTCGCCGGCGGTTTCTACCAGGACCTGCCGCTGCTGCGGGCCCGCGCCACCGCCGGACTCGAGCGACTGCTCGCCGACCCGGACGTCGACCCCGCCCGCGTCGTCGTCATGGGGTACTGCTTCGGCGGCTCGACCGCACTCGAACTCGCACGGACCGGGGCCGACCTGGTCGGTGCCGTGTCGTTCCACGGCGGGCTCATCGCGCACGACCCCTCGGACGCCGCCGACATCCGGGCGAAGCTGCTCGTCCTCACCGGGGGCGCCGACCCCGTGGTGCCGGACGAGGCCGTGCACGCGTGGCAGGACGAGATGCGCGCTGCGCCGGACGTCGACTGGCAGGTCGTGACGTACTCGGGCGCGATGCACGCGTTCGCGGTGCCCGGCACCGACGCCCCGGACCACGGTGCGCAGTACCAGGAGCGCGCCGACCGCCGGTCGTGGCAGGCGCTGCGGGTGTTCCTGGCCGAGGTGTTCGACGAGGAGCCCGCGGCACGGTGACCGCGCGGCCGTCGGGGGCTGCTCGCGACACGCCGGGCACGGGGGCCGGAGCGCCTCGATTGGCGCCCGGGCCGCACCTGTTGTAGAGTCTTCCACGGCCGCAAGGCCACGCGCTCGTAGCTCAATGGATAGAGCATCTGACTACGGATCAGAAGGTTGGGGGTTCGAGTCCCTTCGAGCGCACAGGAAGTACGGTCCGGGTGTATCCCGGGAAGTATCCCAGCACCAGAAGTACCGAAGAGACAAGCCCCCAGGTGATCACCTGGGGGCTTTCTCGTGCGCCGGGGGAGCGCTCGCCGTGAAGCCCACCGCTTCATTCCGCGGAAGTGAAGCTCAGCGCTTGTCAGCGGCGGCGGGCACACTGCTGCGCATGCCGCAGTACCAGTGGTCCCCGCCCGAGCATCCGGACCCGCCGGAGGATCAGCCGCAGGGCATCGACGGCGTGGAGTGGTCCGAGTCGGTCGACCATTCGTTGGTGTGGGTCGACGTCGTCTTCTCACGGAGCGGTCGGCAGCGAGTGCCCGGGTTCGTCGAGGCGGATGCCGGCGACCGGGTGTTCGTGCAGCTCGTCTTCATGGGCTTTGTCCACAAGGTGTGGGTCCCTCGCGATCGGGTCACTCGGCGAGCGCTGAAGCCGCGTTCGTCCCGCGGATGAGGGTGTACCGGTCCGTCCTCTGCGGACCTACGATCAGCCTGTGAAGATCCTCGCCGCAGTAGCTGTCGCGCTCGCCGCTTTGACCGTGTCGGCGTGCTCGAGTGGTGCGCCGGCGGATCCGTCGCCGACGCCGACGCCGACTGTGGCAGTGGCGTCGGAGAAGCAGGTGGCGTCGGTTGTCGCGGAGTACGCGGCAGACTGGCAGGAGGTCATCGACACGGCGTCGGAGTGCCGGCTCGTGTACGTGATGGGTGGGGACGCTGCGACGGAGTACACGTGCAAGACGCGTGAGGAGACGATCGGGGTCACGGCGGGCCTGGCGTTGCGGGACCTGCGAGAGTTGAACGTGCCGAGCTCGATGGAGTCCCTGGTGGCGGACACGGATGACGTGCTGACCTCGATCAGTGGGACGGACCTGACGTCGCTGTGTGGTGACGACGGGTGGAAGGACGCGCCGGACTGCTCGTCGGCGCTGGCTGACCGGTACGCGGCGTACACGCGGCTCGACTCGCAGCTCGCCGCCTGGTCGCCGTACCTCTGACCCGACAACGACGAAAATGCCCCGTCCCTCGAGATGAGAGACGGGGCGTTGAGGTTCTGAGGGTCGCTTAGTATCGCCTGCATGCAGGCACACGAAGCGAAGGCGCTACTCGAACTGATCGTTGAGTACGCGAACGAGAAGGACGCGCTCGAGCTCCGAGATGCGTACCAGCCCGACGGACGCGACGAGAGCGGGCTGGATGCGATCGCCCGCCGGTTTGCGGGGGCATCCAGCGCAGCGCAGGGGGCGCAAGAGGCCCCCTGACTTCTAGCCAGGGGGCCTCTTGGTGTTGGTCAGGCCATGCGCGCGAGTGCGTCCTCGAGGATGAGGTCCGCGACGCCGGCCTGCCCGTATGCGTTGAAGTGCACGCCGTCGAAGTACATGCCGAGGCCGCCGGACCCGACTGTGACCCCGGCTTCCAGCGCATTCCGGAGATCGGTCACGAACGAGTTCGGTGTCACGGCAGCAGCGGCGTAGATGGCGTCCACGTACGCCTGGTACGGGTAGGTGCGGGCTGCTCCTGTGATCGACGGCTCGGGGAACACGATGAACTGGACGGTCGGCTTGATCGTGCACCGGGCCAGCATCCACGCAGCAGCGTTGGCCAGCTGCGTCTGGAAGAGCGCCGGGTCGACGTTCGCGAAATACTCGTTGAACCCGAACTCGATGGTGAGCATGCGGGGCTGGATCGTCCCCATCGACTGCCAGATGAGGGAGCTGGAGTCCGACCCGTAGTCGGCGATCTTGGCTGAGCCCTTGCCGGCGTTCCAGATGCGGATGCCCTTACCGCGGTCGCCGTTGTACGGCATGATGCCGTCGATCGCGACGTTGCCTGCCGTGCCGCCCGTGATCCGCACCGTGTGCGTTCCGGCGGTGAGGCCGGTGACCGAGAACTTGGTGGCAGTCGTCTTCGCGTTCGGCAGCGTCCAAGCCTGTCCTGCGCCGCCGTCGACGGACACGGTGGCCGAGGTGCCAGCCACCTGGAGTGTCCCACCGAGGATGTCGACCCCGTCGCCGGTGAAGGTGAACTGGATCCATTCGGATGCCGTGGTGAGGGCGAGCGAGCGGGACGCGAGGCCAGACCCAACGGCGATGAGGTTGCTCGAGTAGGTGACGCCTTCGGGCGTGACTCGTCCGTTCGCGGAGGTGCCGCCCGCGAAGAAGGTCTGGTAGAAGGCCGGCACGTACCCGATGCCGCCTGCAACTGGCGCAAGAAGCGGGAACCGTCCCCGGAGGGTGTTGAGGAGTCGATCGGTCCACCGGACCTGCCGGCCGAGC
The DNA here is from genome assembly GCF_025643395.1 of Curtobacterium sp. Arg-1. Taxonomy (NCBI): domain Bacteria; kingdom Bacillati; phylum Actinomycetota; class Actinomycetes; order Micrococcales; family Microbacteriaceae; genus Curtobacterium; species Curtobacterium sp. Arg-1. The sequence continues at coordinate 2,934,426 of NZ_CP095731.1, read as the reverse complement.
GCGAGCTCGAGTGCGCCGTTGGCCGGACCGCCCTCGGTCATCGAGGTGCCCCAGAAGACCCAATCGAACGGTGCCACGTCACGTCGGCTGAGACCGGAAGTCAGGGCTCGCTTGACGGTCTGCAGGGTCGATCGAGTTGCGTTCTTCACGAACCGCCCGTTGAGTGCTGCACCTTCCACCGTGGTGGGGTCGCTGAGGTTCGCGGCCGTGCGTGCCCGGATCGCATCCGGGAGCTGCTTCGTCGTCGGGTCAGCAGCGACGAAGGGGGCGACCTTGTCAGCGAGAGCGTCACCCTCCGGGGTCGACGGATCGGCGAGGTTCGCGGCGGTCCGCTGCCGCACCTGGTCGGGGAGCTGCTTGCTGTCGGAGTCGGCGGAGACGAGTAGCGGGGTGCCCATGATGGCCTCTCAGATCACTGCCGCCCGATGGGCGGAGTCGGGGTCGGGGTGTGACGGCGGGTGTACAGCACGGCGAAGAACACGCCGGCCCAGACGAGAGCGACGAACGTGTACACCGCGAAGGCGAGCAGCCCGAAGCCGTCACCGGAAGTGGAGGGGCCGCCGTTCGCGATCGTCGAAGCGATGCGGCGAACGAGCACGAGGGCGAACACCGGGACCGAGCCGAGGAACAGGGCGAAGAACACCGCCCCCAGCAGCGACCGGTACCAGGGTGACCCGATGCCGTACAGCACCGCCGTCAGCAGTGCGAATGCGCCAGCGAACGTCGCCGGCACGGTGGCCCAGGTGTTGAACCACGAGTCCATCAGTCTTCCCCTCGGATGATCGCGCGCATCTTCTGCGCGAAGTGGTTCTGCTCACGGCTCTGCCGCAGCTGCGCGAGTGGCCCGTTGCGGACGCTGTCGAGGAGCGCCTCGACGCGATACGACGCGGACCGCGCCTCGTCGCGAGCGCGGCGGGCTTCGTCGCGTCCGGCTGTCTGCTCGTTCATGACGGTCCTCCAGCGGCTTGCTCGATGGAGCCGAGGAGGTGGTTGGAGAGCTTCGCGTACTCGTCAGCGAACTCGCGGACACCGTCTTCGGCTTTCTCCGCGCGGGCGCGCTGCTCGTTGTGCGCCTCGCGCCAGTAGCTCTTCGACTCGCGCAGCTCCTCGTACCGGGCGTCCTTCTCTGCGATGCGCGCTTCGTAGAACTTCTCGAGGTCGGCGACGCGTGCCCGGTGATCGCCGATGGTGATGATCTTGCGGGTGGCGAAGAGACCGACGATGAGGGCGAGGCCGCTGCCGGAGATGATGTCCGACACGGAGAGGGTGCCGCTGAGCCACCCCCACCAGTCGGGGGCCGACGCGGTGGAGGTGGCCGTCGCGAACCAGCTGAGCAGGTGCACGCCGACCGCCCCCATTCCGTTCTGCATGCTCAGCTGTTCGCTGCGTGCTTCGGCTGGCCGTCGTCACCGATGCCGTCACCCGGGACGAGCGCGTCACCGGAACCCGGCTCGTCGGCGGATGCCGGGGGCTCGTCCTTGCCGACCGTGGTGTGAGCGCCGTTCTTCACGCCGTACGTCGCGATCGCCGTGAGGACCGCCATGCCGAGTCCGACCCACGGCTGGACCTCGTCCGGCAGGGTGAACGCGCCGGCGGTGAGGATCGAGCCGACGAGCGCGACGATTGCCTTCGCGTACTGCTGCAGCTTCTGCATGGTCAGGCCCCCTTCGCGATCTTCATGGCGGCGTTGTACGAACCGCGGAACAGCGGCACCCGGTCGGACGCCTTGAGCTTGATGCCCCACACCCAGTCGAGCGCGTTGAGGAACGCGTCCCGCTCGGTCTGGTTCGTGAACGTCTTAGCGATGCCCGAGCCGGGCTCGCCGACGATGCCCTGCCGGGCACCCTTCGACTTCGACTCGTCGATCCACTTGATGGCCATGGCCGTCTCCTTCGTGATGTCGGGGATGATCTGCTCCAGCACGACGCTGGGGTCGGGGGCGAGCACCTGCGCGCGCTCGGGGTAGATGTTGAAGTGCCACTTCTCGAACGACGAGAAGCGCTTACCGGTCTGCACGAGGCCGTACTTCTTGCCGATCCGCCCGTCCGGGTGGTCGGCGTCGAGCAGTGCGACCGCGGCGTCGGAGATGACCGTGCCGCCGGCACCGCCGAGGTCAGCGGCGTTGCCGTAGTTGAACGGGTCGTGGGTCGACGTGTACGTGCCGGGCTTCGGCGGGTCGACACAGAACGCTGCGAGCGGGGCCCAAGGGCCGCGGCCGTTGATGAACGCGATGTACGCGGCGCGCAGCGCGAGCTGGTCCGGGCGTTGCCGATCGCCCTCGTTGACCGTGACGACGATGCCGAAGTCGCGCTCGAGCTCGGCGAGCGCTGCGATGAGGTTCCACCCGGCCTGCACGTTCGACATGGACTGGGGCTTCCCGAACGTGCGGCCGGGCAGCTCGGATGTTCCGACGATGACCGGCATGCGGCCTCCTTGTACGACGAAGGCCGCTCCGAAGAGCGGCCGAGGATGATGGGTCAGGCAGGGGTGGGGATTGCGACCCAGCGCACCGTGAGACTCGGCGCATTACCCGACGTCCAGTTCCCAACCGAGAACGTGACCGAGTCCTTCGAGATAGCGTTGATGCCGACGGTGACGCGTGAGTTCGACCCCGTCGGGATCACGGTCGGCGCTGTGGCGAACCGGCCCGATGGGAAGTCCACGGTGATGGTGTCGGACGTCTGCGCCTCCAACGGTCCCGTGTACGACACCGATCCGCTGAGGGGCACGACCGAGTAGCCGTTCGGCGACCGGAAGTCGTACGCTCGCACGACCGGACGTGATTCCCCTGCAGCCTCCGTCGCCGGCATGATGACGTCCACCGGTGCTGCGCCGGACACAGCAGGGCGGAACCTCACCCGCCGAGACGTCAGCGTGATGTTGTTCAGGTTCGAGCCATCCATCACGCAGTATGCCGACACCGCGTCCGGGTTGTACGCGTACAGCTGCCGGAACCCTCCCGCCGGTGCGCCGACGCCATGGGAGGCGGTCACGTTCAGCTGCAGCGGACCGGGGGTGCCATCACTGGACGCGCTCTCCACGGGGAAGACGCCGCCGAAGTAGCAGGACGCCGACCCGTTGTTCGTGGTGCCTGAGATCTGCAGCTGCCCGAACGAAGCGTCCGCGGCGAACCCCTGGATCGATGTCGGGGAACCGCCAGTCGGGCCGTACACGTCGATGCGGGTCTTCAGGATCTCGAGCCGCTGCCCGGTCGATGCGGTCTTCAGCAGCAGGCCCGTCACGGAGACACCGTTGAGGCTGTTCACGTCGAGCATGTCCGCGGTGATCTTCTTCGCCGCGACGACGTTCGCGAAGAGGTACTCGATGACCGCCTGCTGCATCGTCGCGCCCTGCGTAACGAACAGGTTCCCGACGTTCACCGTCTGGATGTCCGCCGTCGCCGCCGCAATCTTCATCGCCACGACCTGCGCGAGCGCAGCCTGGCCGGCCGTCAACTTGCCGACGTCGAGGTTTGCGATGACGGACGACTCGATCGCTCGAGGCGTCCACACGGGAGCGTCCTCGGGGCCGGTCTGCTGCCACTGGCCGACGATGTTCTCGGCCTCGTTGATCATGAACCAGGTCGACCCCGTCGGCGCTGTGCCATCCGGGCCCTCGTCGGAGAAGAGGATCAGGGTGCCGCCCGCGCCGACCACAATCTGGTCGACCCGATCCGACAGCCCCTCGAGCTGCAGTCCGAATGCGTCGCTGACGTCCTGGTCGGCGTCAGTGAGGCTCGCCGCTGCGATGCCGAGATCAGCGGCAGCGTCCTCGAGGCGCGCAACGAGGTCGTCCATCACGGCCACGATGTTCGACTGCAGGTCCGAGACGCCCTCGCCGGCGTCAGCGACGTCGGTCTGAACGTCGGGCAGAGCATCGTTCGTGACGACCGATTCCGTGACCACGTCAGCGACCGGCACAGCGGCCTCACCGCCGACCGTCGTGTTCGCGAGCTGAGCAGACGAGCCGAGCTGAGCGACCTTCTCCTGGATGTCGAAGAGGAGGTCGCCGATCTGCTTGGCACGGTTCATTCCTCGACTCCTGATCCGTAGGTGAACGAGTCGGACCGCTTGAGGTCGAGCTCCGTGGTGCCGTTCGGTTGCTCCGTGATGCCGACGATGCGGTGCCACAGCTCGAAAGGTCCGTAGTGCGGCACGTTGCCGCGCACGTTGATGTCGTCACCGAGCGAGTAGGAACCGCGCGGACTGTTCGGGTGGTTCGACACGACGATCGAGTCGACGACGAGGGTTTCCTGCCGGGCGTTGAGCTCCGCCTGCAACCGGGTGACCATGTCCTGCTTCGACTTCACGTCCTTCGACTGCAGCGTGGCGACGCGACGGATGCGGCCGTTGCGCTTCGAGATGAGGCGGCGGATGGATCCCGCACCCTCTCCCGCACCGATCCCGAAGACCGTGTTGGCGAAGTCGCCACCCTCAGCTGCGGGCTGCAGCTGCACGGTGATGTTCACACCCTGCACGAACGTCGGGTCGGAGTCGCCGGAGAGTCGCCGGCCGGTCCGCGGGTACGCGATCCGGATGCGAGTCTTCGGCAGGTCCCCGGACCAGTAGTGCTCCTCGACCCAGTCGAACGGGGCGTCCTTCGCGAGGTCGTCGATGAGTCGCCCGCAGTCCGGCCCGTCCCACCACTCGAGCGCGTACGCACCGCCGTCCTCGGACTCCTTCTGCTGCGCCTCGCTCTTCAGCTCAGACGCCTTGTCCTTCCGCTCCTTCATCGTCGCGACGATCGCCGCCTGCGCGTCGACGTCGGCCTGCTGCGCCTTGATGCGCGCACTCGTGGCGTCGATGTTGCCGTCGCGGCTGTTGAGCGCAGCCTGCAAGTCATCGACATTCCCCTGCGCTGCAGTGACAGCGTTCTGCGCCGCCGCGATCCTCGCCGGGTCCTTCGTCTTCTTCGCCGCCGTCAGCGAGGTCTTCGCCGCTGTCAGCGCCTTCTTCGTAGCAGTCAGTTCCCGGGACGCAGCGGCACGATTGGTGCGCTGCGCCGCCGCCGTCTTCCGAGTGGCAGCGACGATCTTCCGAAGCCCCTGCAGGGTCTTGTTCTCCGCCTTGTAATCGGCGACCTTCTCCTCGTAGTACGCGACGGCTTCGATGCGCCGCTGCGTGGAGAACGAGCCGACGCGGACCGGTGTGCTACCGACGACGGCGATGCCAAGGTCGGAGTCGGGGAACGACTGCACGTAGGCAACGAGCTTGCGGACGATCGACGCGGGGTCGACCTCAGCTCCGTAGTACGGGTCACCCTCGTAGGGGATGCCGTAGATGGAGGTCCCCATCGAGAAGACGGTCATCTTCCACTCGGCACCGGCGTACTCAACCTCGGTGACGATGCCACGGAACGGGATCTGCCCGTCGTCATCGATGGTGATGAGAGTGGCCCACTCCTGGAACAGCGGCAGGCCATCCGGGCCCACCGTGTTCGCCTGCGCCGCACCGACGCTGAGCGTCATGTTGCCGGCAGCAGACAGCTGCCGCTTCCTCGGCCCGCCACTGATCCCACGGAAGTCGTACGACATCACCTCGCCGGTGAGCGCCCGCTGGATGACGAACCGCTCCATCAGGACCGCCTATCTGTAGCGTCGCGCGCCACGGTTGAGGTAAACTGTTGTCATGAACGAAACAGATGAACAGACGAAGCCGGAAGACCGCTTGTACGCCTACGTGGTCACTTACAACGGAGTTGGCGAGCCTGTGTCAGCGCGATACATCGGGCGCGTTGAGGCCCCCGAACCGCACGACATCTACGCCCTTGACCTGATTGCACGCGGGATGGAGGCCCAGCGATGACGGCCCTCACTCCGCAGCAGATGCGGGAGATGGCGCGATACAACGTCGTCGGGGCGATGGACTACCGACAGCATGTGAAAGACATGCGTGCTGCTCTGTGTACCGCCGCCGACCAACTCGACGCGCTAACAATTGAGCGCGACTCGTTGCTTGTCCGCTTTGCGATAGCATCTCGAAGTTAGGCCGAGCTGTGAACGACGACGACCTGCGTACCTGGATCGTGGACTTCCGGACGATTCTGTTCGCGCACCAGCGCAACGATGGTCGTAGCTGCATGTGCGGTTTCGACACCACATTTCATGCTCATTCCGATCATCAGGCCGACATGCTGCAAGAGCGGCTTGCCAAGATCGAGGAAGCCGCCGATGGCTAGCGTCACTCCCCGCCGCAACCGTGACGGCTCCGTGTCCACCGCTACAGTTGCGCGGGTGGGTAACCCGAAGCGTGTCCTCAGCCCGGAGGATGAGGCCGCGATCACGCGTGCGATGGACACCGAGCGGGCGGCACGTGATGGCGTACGTGATGCTGTTCTCACCGCCGCCCAACACGGTGCGTCCGTCCGCGTCCTCGCCGAGTTCACCGGCAAATCCACCAGCACCATCAGCGGATGGAAAAGGGAAGCGCGGCAACACTAGACGCGAACCAGATCAGGACAGCCGTTCCACGAACTGCACGTCCGCGAGGTAGTACGTCGAGTCGACGGTGAACAGGTAGCCACTGCCACCCGAGCGCAGCCCTGAGATGCGGAGCGTCTGCGTGGTGCCCTTCACGGTAGCCGGCAGCTTCAGCTCGCCGGCGACGACGACCTGCTGGCGTGCCTGCCCGTTCTGCGCCGCGTAGTTGTAGTCGTACTGCCCGAACGCGGTCGAAGCGCCCAGGATGAGCCGCAGGGACCCCGCAGCCTGCGCCGCGGTCTGCCCGCCCATGAACTCGAGCCGGGCGATCATGTGCGTCGCCCAGTTCGGCACCTCGACGTCGTACGCGTTGGCGGTCGGCCAAGCAGTGAACGTCGACGAGGTGAGGTTGTTGCCCGCGGCCGCGGACCCGAGCAGCACCTGCCGTGCGGACCGCGGGTTCGCCAGCGACCGCAGGTCGGTGATCATCGCGTTCGTGATCGTGTTGTTCGACTTCGGCTGATCGATGCGCGCGAGCTCGATCGCGGAGAGACCCTTGTACTGGTCGAGCTCCTGCAGCGACCGAGTGCCGGCGGGCACGTCGGGGATGATGTCGAACCTGTTGTACGGACCCTTCGCGGGGTCCGCGGGAGCCTGCGCATTGCTGTCGAGGTACGGGTTGTCGACCCGGCAGATGACGAGGCTCGAGCGGGTGGCCGAGGAACCGGTGCTGGTCGTCTTCACCGAGTCCGGATCCGCGGTCGGGTTCCGGACCGTGTACGACTGCTGCGGCGAGATCCGGTTGAGGATCGCCGCACCGCCTGCTGCGATCTGAACGCCGCCACCCGGCACGTTCAGCTGACTGACCTTCAGGTCGCCAGGTGAAGCGACACCCTGCCGGCCACCGGTAGCGAGATAGACAAGCTGCCGGGCGACGTCGCCGCCGTGCTCGGCGTCGCCGCCGATGAACCAAGGGACACCATCGAGCGCCATGCGGGCACCTTCCTTACGGGGTGGAGTACGCGGAACGCCACGTGGCGCGCGCAGTAGGTGCGCCGGTCGACGACGAACCGGAGAGGATGAGGGTGTACTTGCCGGGCGGCAGGGACGCATCGGGGAGCAGCGTCGACGTGCGGGTCAGCGCCGCGATCTGGTTGCCGTTGCGCAGCACGGTCTGCCGGCCAGGGCGGGTATCGATCGTCAGCGTCTCGTCGTACTTCAGTGACGCCGCCGACGTGAACCGGAACCGGCCGGGAACCTCAACTGTCGGGTTGAGGATCGGGCCCTGAATCGTGACCACCGGCCACGTCGCCGACTCACCACCGACGGTGAACGTGTTCGCTGCGGTCGTGTACCCGCGAGCGACCAGCGGCTCCTTCAGCCCGTCGAACAGCAGCTGCCCGCCGTTCACGGTGAACAATCCGCCACTGCCCGACACCGGGGTGAGCGCTCCCGGCGAGTACAGACCAGACCCAGCCGATGCTTCGACGAGCTGACCCGTCGCGAACAGCCCGGACGCGGGCGCAGTCTCGACGACGCCGTAGTTCTCGCCGATGGCGTACTGCCGCGACACGAGCCCACCGGACTGCGAGATGGCGAGCGGCACCTGAATGTAGTCCTCCGGGCCGTACCACAGCTTGTCCGCCTGCCGGAAAGACGCCTCGAAGGTCATCATCTTCGCCTCGGGATGCACTTCCGACGGTGCGATCTTCCGGGGGCGACCGAACGCCGATCGCCCCCGCTCCGAGATCAGTTCCGCAAGCGCACCCGGTACCGCCCGGAGGCCCGCAGCGTCCCAGTACGCGCCGAGCATGCCCGCCCGGTCAGCGAGCTTCTGCTCGGTCGCTCCGACGATCCCGAAGGACAGTCCGATCGTGCGACCACCGTGGAAGTCCTGACCGAACTGGGTGCCGTCCGTGCGCGCGTTGTCGGTGTCGTCGACCGCGATGTCGTAGTCGGCGACCTCCGGCGGGGTCCGCAGGTAGATCCCCGACTCGTTCGTGAACGTGACGTCGACCCCGGGGTAGACGAGCCGCCATGGACCGGGCATCAGTGGCTCCCTTGGATCTTCGCTTTGTACTGGAACCAGGCGTCGTCGAAGTCCTGCCGCTGGTTGCCGGAGGAGACGAACTGCGGCGCGAAAGTGGTCGAGTTGCCACCTCCCGAGCTGCCGGGTGCCTGGGCGTAGACGATCTGCGGAGGAGTGGGCACGTACGTCGGGGTGCCGCCGCGTACGTCGCCGTCCGCGAACGCCTGCAGTCGGCGACCGGTCTCCTCCCAGATCGCGAGGGACCGGGTCCGCTTCGACGCGGCGAGCGGGATGTACGCCTCCCCGCCGGTCTCGGGCTCGGCCCACATGCGCCACGCCCCAGCCGGGGCGATCTGCGCGACGTGGTTCTCGCTGAACCCACCATCGGCGTAGAAGTCCATGACGCCGCCGTTCGCCTGGCGGGCGACCTGCTGCGTCGGACCGGACCCCGTGCGGACCTCGGTGATGTTGTTCACCGTGGAGAGGCGGATCACGCGGCCGTCGTACCGACCGATCAGGGTTGTCAGCGCGGTCTCGGCCTGCCCCGTCGAAGCGAGAATCTTGATCTGCTTCTCGGACGGCAGCTGGAACACGCGGTCGGCGAGCTTCTTCACCTCACCGGCGTTGAACCCTGCAGCGGTCGCGGACTCGATGAACTTCTGCCGCTGCTTCGCGAGGGTGCTCGCGTACTTCTCGGCAGCGTCCTTCGAGCTCATCGTCGACTGGTCGACGGCGTACTGCTTCGACGCGGCCTCCTGAGCTTTACCTGCGAGGTCCGCCAGCATCGACGCGTTGCTGGAACCGATAGCGGTGTTCTGGTTGAGCGACGTCGTGTACCCATCGGTGCTCTTCTGCTGCTCAGCGACCTGGCCAGCGAGACCAGCGAGCGCCTCCTGGTAGGAAGCGTTCGCACTGATGGCGTCCTGGTTGACGTCGTTGACCGCTTCGAACTGGGAAATCAGCTGCTGCAGCTGGTTCGACAGATCCTCGACCTGGCTGGCTTCCGCCTGGTACTGCTCAGCGACGCTCTTCGCGGTCTCGCCGGAATCTTCGTTCGCGGCACTCAGATCGTCCCAAGCGTCAGACCCCTGCTCGACTGATCCGCGGACCTTGTCGAGCGCCAGACCAGCCGTGTTCGCCTTGCCGGTGAACATGTTGAAGCCGGATGCAACCTTGAGGAACTCGTTGTCGCCGCCGAGCTTCTTCTGCACGTTCTCGTACGCATCGCCGCCGGCGAGGACGGCGTCGGTGAGCTCCTTCTGGCTAACACCAGCCTTCTTCGCCGCGTCGAACAAGCCCTCGTCTGAGAGCTGCTTCGCTACTGCAGCTCGGCTGTACTTGGTGATCGCGCCCGTCTGCTCATCGAGGGTCTCGGTGAACGCGTCGGCGGCGGCCTTCTGCTCGGCGAGAATGGCGAGGCCCGACGAGATACCGAACGCGAGCGCTGAGATAGCCAGACCTGCGACACCTGCGGCGGCAGCAGCGCCACGCATGCTGATGCCCATTGTCGCGAGCTGCGCCTTGAGTGCTGCGATCTTCGGGACAGCGATGAGCGCGCCGCCGCCGACGAGGCCGACACCAGCCGCGAGGGCAGTCACGGCGACGCCAGCGGCGAGGACGGGCTGCGGGAGCGCGTTGATGCCGTCGACGAGGAACGTGGCGGTCTGAACGAGGGATCGGAGGTTACCGTTCGCCGCGGACCCGGACTGGATCAGTGCCGTGTCGAACGCGCCGCCGAGCTTCTCGACGTCACCCTTGAGGTTGTCGAGCTTGAGGCGGGCGGTCTCCGCGGCGTACCCGTTGTCGTTGACCTTGCCAGTCCACTCAGCGATGCCGTCAGCACCCTCGCTGTAGAGGACGTTCGCGGCACGCACAGCGTCGTTGCCGAAGATCTGCGCGAGAGCCGCGTTGCGCTGCTCGTCGGACAGGCTGCCGAGCTTGTCCTCGAGCTGCGCGGCGATGCCACCGAACGAGAGCATCTTGCCCGACGAGTCGTACACGTCGATGCCGTACTGCTTCATGATCCCGCGCGCCTTGTCGGACGGGTTCTGCAGCGCGATGATCGCGGTCTTCAGCGACGTGCCCGCGTCAGAGCCGAGAAGGCCAGCGGACGCGAATGCTGCAAGGGTGCCCGTGGTCTCCTCGATGGAGAACCCCGCCTGCGACGCAACGAGGCCACCCTGGTTGAGTGCCTGCGCGAGGTCCTTCACGCTGCCCTGCGCCTTGCCGGCTCCGGCGGAGAGGAGGTCCGCGATGTGCGGAACCTCCGAACCCTTCTCGTTGAACTGCGTCATCGCCGTCGCGGCGATCTGCGCAGCGTCGGCGACCTCGAGCTCACCGGCGGAGGCCAGGTCGAGCGCACCAGAAAGTCCACCGTTGAGGATGTCAGCGGTGCTGACACCGGCCTTGGAAAGCTCCTCGATGCCGTTCGCGGCCTGCGTGGCGGTGAACACCGTGCTCGCGCCGGCATCGATCGCCGCGTCGCGAAGCTGGTTCATCTCCGTCACGGACGAATGCGTTGCCGCCTGCACCGACGACATCGCGGCGTCGAACTCGGCGTACTTCGCGACGGCGAGACCCACCGCAGCCGCGGCTACCGCTCCGAACGCAAGCGACGCACGGCCAAGACCCTCGATGGCCTCGCGCTTCTGGCCCAGCTTCTCGGTCTCAGAACCAAGCTCGCGGGTCTTCTTCGCGGCCTGGTCAAAACCGGAGATGTAGCCGGAGACTTCTGCGACAAGGGAGGTCTTGACCGTACGGTTCGCCACAGGACGCTCCCTTGTTCAGTTGTCTGCTAGTCGTCGACGACCTTCTGGACCGTCCAGTGCTTCGCGGCCTTCTCGGCGTCGCTCAGCTGCTTGCCCCACCGCTCGAAGTAGCGGTCACGCGCCGTGTTGATCGCGAGCTGCGCGTAGTCGGTGACGCCGTTCTCGGTCGCTTCGTAGTGCCAGCCGCCATCGACGGATGGACTGCCCTGCGGGTCCATCGCTTCGGACATCGGCTGACCATGCGGCCCGCGGTCGGTCCGGTCGCGGATGTGCGCCAAAAGCAGCTCACGCTGCTCGGCATCGAACTCCGGCTCACGAGTCGTCGTGGTGCCGATGAGACGGCCGTCGACGTCGTAGTGGTGCTCAGCGAACTCGCGCGGCTCCCACCCCCAGAGGCGTCGCGGTGCGACGCCGATCTCGAGGGCTAGTTGGAGGTGTTCGCGGAGTCCGCGAGCTCTTTTCCCGCGGCCTCGATCGCCTGCTGCGGGCCGTACTCGTTGAGGAACCAGATCGCGCTGGTGATGCGCTTGAAGTCGTGGCCGGTGACGACCTTGAAGAGCGTCTCCCACTCATTGACGCGTTCCGCGGTCGGGTCCTCCGGGTCGAACGGGTCGACGCGGAGCGGGCGCTCCTCATCCCCGTCGAGGAGGACACCGGACTGCATCGCAGCGCCCTTCGTGAGGGTGCGGATGTTGTAGCCGTACTTCGTGTCGATGAGCACGCCGGGCCGCGGGACGTGACGGTCGGTCTCCGCCGCCCAAGCCAGGCCATCCATCGCACGGAAACGGAGCGTGTGGGGCTTCTTGTTGAGGAGGACGCGAACGTCGACGTACTCATCCTCGGGAGTCTGCGCAGCTGCGAGGTCTTCTTCGAAAGTGGTCATGGGATCCGCCGTTCCTTCCGCCGTAGGTGGGACCTGACCGGGGCGCGGCGGACGCCCCGGTCAGGGATCAGGGGAAGACCGTCAGGCGACGGTCTTGACGCGCCGCTGGACGACGTCGTTGATGAACTGCGTCTGCTCGATGAGGTCGACGCCGTTCTCGGTGGGGGCAGCCTCACGCTGCGTACCGGCGATGAACGGGATGACAGTGACCGTCTGGCCGGCCGCCCAGTCGACCTCGTTGCTGATGCCCTTGCGGCGCACGAACCAGCCCGCGGTGTCCTTCGGCAGCAGCACCGCGGCCGACTTCGGGTCGGTCGAGTCGACGTACTTGTTCGTGAGGGTGTCGGTCTCCTTGCCCGGCCGAGACAGGTCCTGCGGCAGCGTGTACCGCTTGTCCTCGACGGTCGCCTGCGTGGTGCCGTGGTCGAAGCCGTCCGGGGTGAACGAGTACGTCATGTTGATCGCCGTCGTCGCCTTCAGCACGGCGGCCGAGAGCGGGTTGACCGTGCTCCCGTCCGTGGGAGCCGGGACGAACGTGATCTTGTGGCGGCCGTCGGATGCGATGGACGCCGGGCGGGGGTCAGTGGTGGGGGGCATTCGAGCTCCTTGCTCTGTTGGGGATGCCGGTTGCCCGGCGGCATGACCCGCGGCGCGGGTGGAATGAAGAAAGCCCCCGCGTCAGGCGGAGGCTTCGGGTTCGGTCACCAGTTCCCAGGTGGAAGGGATCCAGTAGAGCGGTGGGTCGAGGTCGGCGTCGTACTGCATCTCGGCGGACTCGTCGTCGGTTCGCATCGGCCGGCAGGTGCGTCCGGCGATCGTCGGCGTCCAGCCGAGCAGCTGCGCGGTGATTGCGTCGTCGAGCTCGCCGGCGTCCTTCGGGTCGATCGATGTGGCGTGCAGGGTGAACCGATACCGCTCGAGGTCCTGACGTCCTCCGTAGCGCGCTTCGGTACGCCGAGGCGTGCCGACCCAAGCGGTCACGTACCGGGTGCGGGGCTTGCCGGCGGGGTCCTTCGTCGCGTTTCCCTGGAACACCCGTGGGGTGAGGTCGGGGTGCTCGCGGAGGTGGCCGAGGACAGCGTCGACGTGTGCGGAGCGGCTCATAGGATCGTGTTCCTCCCAGAGGCGATGGAACGAACGATGCCGCCGAAGGTCAGAGCGCGCTCGGCTTTCTCGAGCGCCGCGACGAGGAGCTCCTCGAACTGCTCGGAGTGCGCTTCCAGGGCGGAGTCGCCGTAATGGCGGGGCGCGAACTTCGGGGAGCCGTACTCGACGATATTCCCGAGCGCGCCCTGCCGGCGGTTCTTGTCCGGGCCGATTTCACAGCTGAGGACCGTGGAGCCGAAGCCCTGAAAGCTGGTGAAGTCGTAGCCGATCGAGTCCGGGTACGACGCCATCCCCTTGATGCCTGATGCGGCTTCCCGCCAGTCGTCGCGGACGTCGATCGCGGTGGTCTCGACGGCGTCGCGGACGTACAGCCCAGCAGAGGAGGCCACTTCGCCGAGGGCTGCCGCGAGGTCGTGGATGGCACTGTCGTCCATCGTGATGCCGTTGCCCATCAGGAGACCATCTGGACGGGCAGCCGGCGGGCGGTGGCGTCGGTGTCGAAGTGCAGGCCGGTCACGCGGACGGTCTTGCCGAGCAGTGCAGGGTCGAGGTCGTCGCCGGGGTCGGCCGAGGGGATGAAGAGTGCAAGGTCGCCGATGCGGATCTCGGTGGAGGTGGCGACGGGCAGCGACAGGACGGATGCCTGCCCGGTGAGGAGTTGTCCGGCGGCGTCGATGTCGGAGGTGACGGCGGAGTTGCTGCGGAGGCGGCACTTGCCCTCGTAGATCGTCACGAGGGGCGTGTGCAGTTCCCCGTCGGGGCCCTTGACGGGGTCGCCGGAGGCCCGCTGTACGCGGCAGGTGGAATGCATGCGGTCTTCGGCCATCTTGCGGCCGCGCTTGGTCATCCGTGTCGTGCGCACAGCGGGCTCCGTTCAGTACCAGGGGAACTCGACGCCAGGTGTGGGGGTCGGTACCCGTCCGGGAGCAGCGGGTGCTGCTTCTCGGGTGGTGCTCACCGTGCCGAGTCCGCCGAAAGCCTGCCCGGCGCGGTGGGCGGCGAGTAGACGACGTTCTGATGCGGTGAGGTATGCGCCGGCCTCGTCGACCTTCCACCCGTCGGTGGCGTCGTCGATGCCGCCGGTGGTCTGCGCTTCGCGGTTGTCGTACACACGGCCGGCGCAGTACAGCGTGACCAGTTGCACGTCGTCGGGGATGTCGTCGACGAGGGTGCCGTCCTCCTTCGCCCACGTCCTCCCGGTCTCGTTGCGGACCAGGGAGGACGCGAGGCGGAGGCAGAGCGCGGCGCGCTTGGCGTCGGCGGTGCCCTCGGCGATCGTCTCGTTGAGCCAGTCGCCGAGGTCGGAGACCCCGGCGAGAGTCGCCGGGGTCCCCATTAGGCGGCCAGGGTCGCCGAGACAGCCCGCTTGGCGTCGAGGGTCTTGGCACCGTAGAAGGTGTCCACGACCGACTGGTCCTCGAGCTGCAGCGGGTTGTAGTGCTGGATCCAGCGCAGGGAGTAGCCGTCCTGCGCGACGGTGGCGGACTTCGCCGCTCCCTCCGGCTGCCGCGAGGGGCGCGTCACGTGAGCGAACGCGTCCTTGTGGTAGCCGATGCCGAAGTCGTCCGGCAGGGTCGGGTCAGCGACGATCTCGAAGCCGAACAGGCGGCCGATGGTCGCGTTCCGGAGGGTGTCCCCGGAGCCGGACTCGTTGACCTTCTGCAGGAGCTCGTCCTGCAGCGCGGCGGCCTCCATGCCCGGGCCGACGGCGAAGGTGCGGTTCGCCGCCGGCACCTTCCGGTCGTTGAGGACCTGGCGGGCCTTGATCAGCGCGGTGCGGAAGTTGGACCCGTCCTGCGCGACCGTCGGGATCGCGGCGTCGGTGGCGATGGCGACCATTTCCGCCACGAGCGGGGCCGCGAGCTCGTCGACGACGGACTCGGCCTGCGGGATGAGGACCTGCTGGGTGAGGTCCTTGAGGGTGAAGGTCGCGAAGTCGTCCGGCAGACGGACGGCGTTGTAGACCTGGTTCTCGAGGGTGACCGGGAACCACTTCTGGTCGAGGTCGTTGAACTGGATCGCGTCGCGGGCGGTGCGGTTGGCCTTGGTGTAGACCTTCGCCTTGCCGGCGGTGACCGGGCCGAGGACGTTGACGGTCTGCCCGACGCCTGCGACGAACTCCTGGGAGAAGTCCTGCCGGACGGTGCGGGGCAGCAGCGTCAGGTAGCGCAGGGACGCCAGCGTGGCGCGGGCGGCCTGCTCCGGGGTGTAGAGGGTGTTGGCCACGATGGCCCCTTTCTGGTGGTGTTGGTCACGCCGCCCGGGGTGGGTGCGTGGTTACCGGCGGAAGGCGTCCGCGGCGAACTTGTCGAGGTCCGCGGTCGGGTCGCCGGCGTCGTTGCTGTTGCCGCTGCCGGGGCGCAGCTGCTCGCGCGGCTGGCCCGACGGCGGGCGGCCGCCGTCCTTGCCGAACATCTCCAGCAGCTCCTCGGCGTCCTGCAGGAGCTCCTCCTCGGTGGTGCCGGAGAGGCGCTTCATCAGGGACTCGGGCAGGCCGTGCTTGACGGCGACACGCAGCTTGAGGTTCTCGGCCTCCAGGGTCGTTACCTTCTGAGCGCTGTCCTTGTTCGCCTCGGCTGCCTGCTCCGCCTTCGTCGCTCGGTCACGGAGGTTCTTGGCCTCCGAGTTGAGCTTGCGGATCTTGCCGAGCGCCTTGTCGGAGTCGAACTTGTCGCCCTTCTCGTCCGGGTCCTCGGGATCCTTCGGGTCGGCCGGTTCGGCCGGGTCTGCAGGATCCGCGGGGTCCGCCGGGTCCGCAGGATCCGCGGGGTCGCCGGGCTTCGCGCCCTCGTCGCCGTCGATGAACCGGATGCCGCGCAGCTCGAACGGGGACTGGCCGATGCGGGCCAGGCCGTCGATCGTGCACGGGGCGAGCGTCGTTCCGGTGGTGCTCTTCATGCGTGCCCTCCTGGGGCGGTCGGGCTGCCACCAGGGCAGCGGTACCCAGCCCTGATCAGGGCTGGGTGGTCTGATTGCGGATCGCTGGCGAATCGCGGAAGGTGCTGTTCGCGCGCATTCGTGGCAGGACCGATTCTTGAGTGCGCGCTTCGCCGGCGGCGGTGGCTTGCTTCGCGGCGCGGTCGTACGCATCGATGAAGCCCTGCTCCTGTTCGTTCGGCTGCCAGGAGCCGTAGACGATCTCGGAGGTGCAGCCGCAATGGGCGTGGAAGTGCATGCCGGTGCCGCCGCCGCGGCTGGCGCGTTCGACAGAGCCATTCGCCGTGCCGGAGGACCGGTACACGGGTCCGCGGCCGCACAGCATTGCGCAGAAAGTGCAGGGGTCGCCATCAGAGACGCGTCGCCAGCCGACCGCCTGCTGGTCCTGACCGGTGGTCAGGTCGACCGTCTCGCGGCCGCCCATCAGCACCTGCCGGCGCAGCATGCCGCCGTAGCCGTTCTTCGCCCAGGCAAGGGCCGCGGATCCGCTCATTCCGGCACCGACCAGGTTCTTCACCCGGAGAGGCCCAGCGACGAGGAGGATCTGCGCGGTCAGTGCAGCGTCGAAGGTCGGCATGAGCACCGGTCCAGCACCAAGAACGCCCTCAGCGTCTCGGTAGCGGTCGATGTACGCCGCGGTCGCCGTGGCGGACTGCGCCTGGAACTGGTTCGCGAGGGCAACGTTCTCTGCAAGCCACCGGATACCAGAGCTGTCGAGGTCCGCCGGGTCAAGGTCGTTCCAGAGGACCATGCCGACCGACGCGGCGCGCGCGGCAATGGCGAGCTGACGGCGGCGGTTCGCTTCGGTGAGTGCGACCCCTTCCGCCGTCAGCGCCATCAGCTTCCGCCCTGCGCTCGAAGCGCCTGGGCGATCTGTGCCTCAGCGGACGGGTTCTCCTGCTTGTACCGGATCCAGGAATCAGCGATGTCTGGCGTGACTCCTGGGATGCGGTCCCAGAGCTTCTCCGGTGGGATCCCGAGCTGGGTGGCGAGCTTGCCGAGGGCATCGGCGGCCTGAGCCATGGACCGGGACTGGAAGTCCGTCCAGTCGACGACGACCGAGAAGTCGGCCGCGTCGTCCGCACGACCCTCGACGTGTGCGGCGAGCCGCAGCGTCTGGGCGTGGGAGTCGCCGAAGCCGACCTTCCGCTCGCTGGCCTTCATATCGAGCATCGCGCGGGCTTCGGTGATGGCGTCCGCGGAGAGGTTGATCATGTCGCCAGTGAGCGAGTGCGTCGGCGTCTGCGAGACCGCAGCGAGGGTGGCGATGTCGCGTTCCTCGGAGGCGATGAGCCCGTCGGGCTTCGTCTCGTCGAGCGTGCCGAACTCCACGCCCGTCCCGCCGGTGAGGATGTCGTTCTGGCGGAGTACCAGCTTCCGTTGGGCGGCTTCTTCCGGCGTCTTCGGGTCCTCGAGGCCGGTGGCGGTGCGCACCTTCCACGAGTTGTAGTGCTGCGCCGTCATCCGGTCGAAGCTGTCCTTGTTGATGCGCTTCGCCAGGTTGATGAACGGCTCGACCTCACCTGGGGTGCGTCCCTCGAGGTCGATCTGGTTGGAGTAGCGGATCGCGGGGGCGACGCCGACGTCGTGCACCTGGTAGTCGATGAAGGTGAGGCCGGTGTTCTCCTGGCCGAGCGTGTAGACCGCTTCCTCGTCGACGACGATCCAGTGCGCGCCCCGCTTGCGCAGGTAGTACATCGGGTACTCGTCCTCGACCGGGTCCTGGTACACCGCGTACATGTCCCGAGGGGAGCGGCCACGAATGACAGCTGCCTGCTGATTGCCCTTCTCAGCGTCGAGGACGCCGGGCATGACCGTGGTGTAGGCGTACCCGTAGCCGAGCGCGGCACGGTGGACGGCCCGCTGTCGGGACGGCATGCGGTTGTTCTGCCACGGCGTCCAGAACGCCTCGAGACTGCGGCCCGTGGTGGACCGCGCGGACTCGGCCACGAGCTGCTGCGCGACGGTGGTGACGACGAGGGACAGCCACGGGGTCTCGGAGATGTCGCGGAGCTCCTTGTGCTCCTTGTTCGCCTGGTTCGGCAGCGACACCTGCTCGGGAGACCAGCGGAGCCAGTCGTCGAGGGTCTTGAGTCGCTGCCACTCGAGCTGAGCACCCGGGATGAGGGTGCCCTGCGCGAGTTCGACGACGCTGGCGGGGGCCATCACCATACCTGTCCGCCTCTCTTCTGGTTCGAGCTGTTGAGGATGCGTCGCCGCACCATGCGGGCACCGACCATGCACACGGCGAGGTCGATCTTGTTCTTGGACTCGCGGCCGTCCTTCGCGATCGACACGTACCCCTGTACGGGGTAGCGGCGAGCGTTGAGGACGTGTCGGCGGAGGCGGGCGTCGGCGTCATGAGTGAACGTCGCCGACCGGATCTCCTCGAGGGTGAACGCGACGGCGGAGGCGAAGTCGCGGGAGTTGTCGCGGGCGGACATGTCCCACATGACCGAGTGCCCCTTGCCGCCGGCGGTGCCGGAGGCCCAGTGGCGCAGCTGCTGCCGGTACCGCTGGTGCCAGACGTCGAACAGCGGGTCCCAGTAGCGGTCCATCGTTTCGTCGTCGAGCGTGTGCGAGGGGTCTCCGAAGAAGCCGATCACCCGGTACCGATCGAAGGCGAACTGCACCTTCGCGTCGACGTCCTCGCGGGGAGTCAGCCAGCCGTCACCACGCTTGCCGGGCGGGCGCTGCCACATGCCGACCGTGAACACGTGCCCGTCGGTCATGCGGCATCCGACGAGCGCAGTCGCGTCGTCGGACTTCGAGCAGTCGAGGAACAGCACGACCTCGTCGCCATGCTCGACGACCACTTCCGGGTCGCCGAGTGGGTCGAACTCCGCCGGCTCTGTCCATGCGTCCTCGGCTGCGACGATCTGGTTGTACCACTTGCGCCGGGACTCGCTTGGGGTGTTCGCCGGGTTCGCGATCGACTTCTTGATGCGCCCTTCGGCGTCGAGCCAGACCGCGTCACCGCGAACAGCCTTGACGACCGAGGGAGCGGCGTCGAGGGTGAGCGGCGCTTCTGGCGGGGCTTCGAGCGAGTCGTACAGGACACCGAAGTCCTCGAACGATGCGTTCTCGCCAACGGTCTGCTCATACGCCTCGCGGGCGCGCTGTCCGACCGAGTCCTCACCGGGTCGGTACGCGTTGCAGATGTCCAGCATGCGGGCAGGCGAGCCAACTTCCGACTTCGCCGCGTTGCCCTCGATTGCGCCGGCCATCGCGTGGCCGCCGTTCGAGCTGTTCCAGTTCTGCGTCTCGTTCCGGACGATGAGCGAAGGACGGCCACCTTCGATCGCCATGACCGACGCGGTGACCGCTTCGATCTGGCGGGTGTCGCCCATGCCCCAGACGTTCTGCCGGCCGACCTGGACCCCATAGCGGCGACGCGCTTCGGCGCTGATCAGCGACGGGAACAGCTTCATCGTGTTCTGCGTCTGCTGCTGCGAGACGGCGACCATCTGCACCCACGCGTTGGGGTTCTCGCGGCCGATCGGTCGGTCGCCCTCCCACCGGTCGAACAGCGTCGGGCCGAAGAGATGTCCGACGCCGAGCGTTGCGGCGACGGGGTCCTTGCCCCAGCCCTTGAGGCGCTGCAGCACAGCGGAGTGGTAGCTGAACTCGCCCTGCTCATCGAGGGCGAAGAACCAGAGCAGGAACCGAGCCTGCTCAGGCGTGTACTGCCACGGGCCCTTCTTGCCGCGCAGCCACACGCCACACCAGGACAGGAACTCCCAGCCGAGCGTCACCGGCGGCAACGACCAGCCGCTGTCGGTCCAGTCCCAGGTCGGCCCGATCTTCGTAGGCTCCCAGTCGAGGTCCGCCGGCGGCGGGGTCCGCTCGAGCATGTCGCGGTACCAAGCCTCGATCTCTCGGTACTCGCTGGTCTCGGTGGTCAGCTGGGCGGCGGCGTTACGCGGTCGTGCCATACGGCACGGCCCATCGCGAGTTCGCCGCAGCACGGTTCTGGTTCGGTGCCGACTCCGCCCCCGCGGGGACGTCGAGGTCAGGGAGCTTCAGCGCGCGGAGGAGGGACGCCTGCGTGGCACGGTGCTGACGCAGCTCGGGGAGTAACGGGTGCGTGACCATCTGCCCCATCGACCCAGAGACGACCATCGGCTGCCCGTCGAGCTCACCCTCCATCTTCACGATGAGGTCCGCTTCGGCGCACGCAGAGCGGAGCACCTCGAGTTCGTCCTGGCGGAGATCGTAGACCGCGACCGTCTCCTTCCAGAGCTTCCGGCCGGCAGTCTTGAGACTGCGGGGCACGGCAGGCTTGGCTGGTGCGGTCATGGTGCCCTCCGGGGACGCGTGTGCGCCACCAGGGCGCGGGCTACAGCGTCGGCACGCGGAGTGCGGCGAGACGCAGCGGGGCGGTGCCGAAGCGGTTGCCCGTGAGTGCGATGTAGCGGCCGGTCGAGTAGAACTCGATCGCGCGCTGACCATCGCGGAAGTTGCGGCCGGCGGCCTCGTCGAGGCGGCCGAAGATGTGGAGTCCGTGACCGGACCGGGACACCTCGATGTAGGTGCCGGGGTTGGCATCCACGACTTCCTGCGCCCAGGGAGCGAGACCACCGTCGGTGATGCAGTGGTCGAGGTCGATGCAGCCGATGCCCGCACCGAGGACGAAGCCGATGCCCTCACCCTTGGCGGAGGCTGCCGCCTCGGCGTGTGTTGACCAGGTTGCGGCGTTCGTTGACGATGCCGCGCGGCCGGTGACGGTGATGGGTCGCTTGGTGCTGGTGAAGCGGACGAAGCGGTGCTGCTGCTTCATCTCCGCCGGCAGTTCACCGGCGCTCTTGGCCCGCCGATGTGCCCGAAGACGGCACTTTGACCCGCAGAAACGGGCACCCTCGCGCAGCAGTCGCAGCGAAGCGCCGCACTCCTCGCACCCGGTGATCACCATGCTCCGATTCTACCCGATGAAACGGATAAATGGCGGAAGTAAGCGGAAGGAGTGCACCCGAGCCGAGGCTCGATCGGGTCCGGTCGGGGGCTAGTTTCGGGGCCATTTCGGCTCTGACCGGGGCTTTTCCGTCGCGAAAAACAGAGAAGCGGCGCACGCAGGACGAGAATTGCTATCCGGCGGTTTGCGCCAACTCCGCGAGGGGAGTACCCCCCACCCCTGCTCAGAGAGGCGGCAGATGGGGCACAGGGAGCGCTTCGAGTGACCTGTGAGGGGGCTCGTGCACTTCGACCTGTGCGCCATCCTACCGACCCGAGGCGGCCGAGGGCTAGTCCTCGTCGTCGCCCTCGCTGTCGACGTAGCCCTGCTGGCGCAGGTACTCGGCCGCACCGGGGGTGACGGTGATGGTGGCACCCGACTTGTGACCGCCGACTTCCTTGCTGAGCGTCACCTCTTCGGTGGTCGACGGTGCGACGAGGTTGAACCGCTCGATCGCCTGCGCCTTCTCCTCGTCGGTCATCGGCGTGGTGTTGTCGCCGCTCTCGGTGTTGACGGGCTGGGTGGTCTTGCGTGGTGCAGCCATCGGGCTACTTCCTTCCGGGGTGTCGTTCGGTGGGACGGTGCCGAAGCTCAGCACGATCACGGTTGCGGTCGGCGGACTCGCGTGCGGTCTTCGCTCGGTGGCATGGTCCGGACAGCCATTGCAGGTTGTCGATGCTGTGGTCGTCGCCTTGCACGACGTGGTCGCAGTCGGTGCCGATGCCGTCACAGCGACGATCGTGGGGCGACGCTTCGCACTTGCCCTCAGCCCTGGCCTTGACCTGCTTCTTGAGCTGTGGCCAGTTGCGCGGGAGACGGAAGCGGCGGTCGCTGGTGGACCACGGCATGACGGCTACTCGACCGGCAGGTACGCGACGGTGCCGTCGGTCAGCATGACGTCGACGCCGATGACCTTGCCTGCCGTTCGCTTGACGTCGAATCGATCGACCTCAGCGGTGGTCTTGTACCCGTTGGCCTTGAGCAGCGCGCGGATCTCGGAGAGCTTCACGCTCAGCTCCTGTCTTCGAGTGCGTCGTACACGGCTTCGACTGCGGCGATGAGTGGTGCTGGTGTGTTGACTTGCCAGGGGTAGATGGGTGCGCCGTGGTTGTCGTAGCCGATGGGTTCGGGTGCGCGGTTGGATCGGGTTCGGTGTGCGCTGATGCCGGGGTCGTCCACGTTGACGCTCCTGGTTGACGTGGTCGGCCGTCCTCGTCCGGGCTCCGCATGCCAGCGCGGCTAACCTCGGGGGTCTCGGCCTGAGTGGTCCCGCATCGAGCGCCAACCCGAATGGACTCGATGCGGAAGGGGATCCCCGAGCTCGACGCAGCAAGACGATGAGGTGCGTGTCTGCGGGCCGGGGAAGTCGAACCGCTCTTTGGTGACCCGGGAGCAGTACAGACCGGGTGGGTGGTCCGGCAGCCTGCCGGCGTGGTTCCCGGCGACCGGGAAGTGTTACTCGTCGGACCCGTAGGCCTGGTCGCGTGCTCGTCGGAACGTGCGGATCAGCCGGTTCAGTCCTGACCGGTCGTAGCTCACGCCGTTGATCAGGACCGGCTCGTCCTGTTCGATGAACTCGCTGTTGACCCCGCCTCCCCACCAGGTGATGGTCAGGGCGGGTTCGGTGCCGGTCGGTCCGTAGAAGGTTTCCTTGGGCATATTGACCCCTTTCGCTAGCCCGCATCACGCGGGGCAACCTGGCATCGCGCCAGGTAGCTGGTGGGGCCCCGCTGACGGTGGGCTAGTCCGGTCGCCGTTCAGGCCTGGACGCGACGACGCGTCAGTGCGCCATCCCTGGCGGCCTTGATTGTCGCGGGCGGCGCATCTGCCAGCCTCGCTCAGCATCCGGGTGGCTCTTGGCCTGCTCCCGGATACGCAAAATGCCCGCCGGTTCTACCGGGCGGGCATGCGATGTCACGGTCATTATAGGCACGGTTTGAACATCCGCGCATCTATGCGGATCGGCGTGGCGTCGGGTGGCGCGTCCGCCTTCCAGCAGGTGCAGCCCTCGTCGCTGGTCCCGCCGTTCAGGTCCCAGACGGCGCAGAGGTCGTCGTGCTGCTGAGCGGCGATCACGGCACTCAACCGGTCGGTGATGGCGCGTTCATCGTTCGCGAGCCGCTTCCAGGTGTCTGACTGTTCCTGCCAGAACGACGGATCGTTTTTCGCGAGCTCCTTCCGCAACCGGTCCACCTCGTCAGCGGCGGCAATGATGCGTTCGGCTCGCGCTCGTTGCTGTGGGCCGATGTCGGAGATTGCGTCGAGTACGTCAGCGGACCGCCTCATCGTCTCGCCGTCGCCTCGCAGCGCGTCCGTGTCCACCGGGTCAGTCATGAAGCACCCCACACTTCGGCGGCAGCTTGCGCGAGTCCGCAGATGACGACCCATACGAGCGCAACCAGCCCGAGTGCGAACACGGGACTTTCTGCCAATTTCTTGCGGTCACTCATCACGGTCCTCCTGGGGTGCGGTGTCGGCTCCGTAGCGTCGGTTCCAGTTGCGCTGCATCACGTCTTCGATTCGGTCGGAGTGGGGTGCGATGTCGGCGGTGAGGATGGCGTGCAACTCATACAGACGTCGATACGCGTTAGCAGGCATGTCCTCAGTGCTGCTGAGCACACCGAACAACTCGGCCCGCACCGCTTCGAGTTGGTCGGCGGCGGCGCGGAGAGCGGTCATCACGTCCGTGACGAACACGTAGTCGTAGTCACTGTCGCCTTGCAGCTTTTCGGCATCGTCTGCCAGCGCGCGCATCTGCTCCGGGGTCATGCCAGCTCCTTCGCCGTCGATACGACTGCCGAAAGGGGAACGAGTTCGCCGCGACAGTGCTTCGCACACACCGGGTATGCGGTGCGCTGGTCGGGGTCGATGCGTACAGCCACTGCGACGACATCGCATGGTTCGTACATGCCGTGGAACGTGATGCCCTCGTTGCACGTGTCGGGCATGTCCACGGCTTCGGCCAGGTTCTCGTACTGCTCCGGGGTGGGGGCGGTCATGGTGTGCTCTTCTCTGCTCGGTGTTCGTGGTCCCGGATGCGCTTCTGACGCCAGAGCCCTCGGAGCTCGTCGGCGTTGACGTACACGATGCCGTCCGCGGTTTGCGTGGGCAGGTGGTCGTGTTGGATGTACCGGTTCAGCGTCTGCGGTGTGATGCGCAACTCACTGGCGGCTTGCTTCTTCGTCCACCACTCGGACGGTTCGGGTGCGTACTCGACGCGCATGTCGCCGAGGATGCGTCGAACGTCTCTGTCTCGGAGCAGCGCAGCAGTGTCGCCTTCGTATCCGCAGTGGTTGCAGGTGAGGGTGAAGTCGTCGAGTTGGTCAGATGACCAGTCGACGCCCATCTCGGGTTCGTCGCACAGCGGGCAGGGGCGGGGCAGCACGGGGCGCATCCCTCGACTGGTGCGGGGGAACTTGCCGTGCAGGTCGCGGATGATCTGCGACACGTCGGTGAAGTATTCGCCGGCTTGCTGGTGGCGGAGGATATTGTCCTGGTGCAGGAGCAGCCATGTGGTGAGGTTCTGCACGAGGAGCCCGGCACCTTCCGCGGTGACGCCGGCGCGGAAGCCTTGCACTTCGCGTTCGTTGGACCAGGCGTACGTCGCGGTGACGGGTGCCGGGATGACGAGTTCGACGGACCAGTAGCCGATCCAGTTGAGCAGTTGCGCGTACACGGAGTCGGACTCGTCAACAGCGTCGATGCGGAACGGTGCGGGTGGTTCCTTCGACCCGCCTCGGGGCTGCCCATCGCTGCGTTGCGCACCGGCGGGGACCATGAGGGTGCGCACGTACGCGACGAGCCCAGGAGCCTCGTGGAGCCGCTTGCGTGCTCGTAGTGCCGACAGGGACAGCAGGACGGTGGGATCGACGCTCACGTCGGCGTCCAGGGGCCGCGCTGTGGTGATTGTGTCGGTCATGGCTATTCCTTCCCGCGGCGCTTGCCGCTGGTTTCTGGTTCGTCCACGCCGCAGTCGATGCAGATGCGGGTGTCCTTCGTCGGGCCGATGTGCGCGAAGTAGTGCGGGCCGCCGTCGGAGCCGGGGCAACCGGACCCTGACTCCATCGAGCAGATCGTGACGCCGCCGGTCATCGCTGCACCCCCTGGTGCTCGATCAGTGCCCGGCACCACTTCTGCGCGACCGCGGACACCTGGATCAGCTCGTCGAAGAGCTTCTCTGGGTCGTCCTCAGCCAGAGCCTCGAAGTGCTCCTCTACGAGGATGTGGCGGTAGGTCACGTCCCCTGCCGCAGTGGCGAGGTCGCACTCACTCTTTGCCCAGTCGGCGATCTCAGCGGCTTGGTTGTCCTCGCTGATCGAGTAGTCGTCGTGGATGCCCTTGATCGGGTACCAGCGGGGGCCGGTTCCGTTCGGCAGGTCCTTCGGCTCGCCCCACCGGGCGTCCTGGCGGGAGCGCTCCTCGAGAACCAATCGGCTGACGTGGGCGTCGATGGCGGTGTCGGTCATCTCGTGTTCCTCCTCTGGGAACGACCACGGCGAGCTCTCCGTTGTCGGAGGGCTCGCCGTGGTGGGGTGGGTTGGTTGTTCGGGGTGGGTGTCACGTGGTCGGGGTGGGTGGAGTCACGTCGCGGATCGACACTTCCGAGGCCGTGAACGTCGTCCCCGGTGCCATGTCGGCGATGCTCGGCGTCTGTAGGCCCGGGAGCGCGCGTCGTTCGCCGTACTCGTTGACCAGTCCGAGGCTGCAGGACGGGTGCTGAACGAGGAACGAGCGTGCGTTGCCCTCGAAGTGCCCAGTGCCGGTCGAGTAGTCGTCGGCGTCGACCGGGCGCTGCTGCGCGAGCTCGACACCCGCTCGGTACGCGCCGTCGTCGGTGTGCTGCGTGAACTCGTCGGCCGACTGCAGCGCTGGCGTGTGGTCCAGGCACTCGAAGTACCAGTACGTGCTCATGTGGTGATCCCTTCTTCGTTGAGGGTGTGTTCGATGATGTGGACGCCGTGGGGTGTGATGTCGCCGGAGTCGGTGAGCATGCGGAGTAGCGCGTCTAGGCGGCGGCGGGTTGCTGCTGTGATGTCAGCCATCAGAACGGGGTCTCCTGGTCACTGATCGGCGCGGTGGACCATGCGTCCTGTGCGCCTGCTTGCAGTGCGTTCCATGTTTCGGTCGGCTTGGCGGGCGCGGGAGCCGTGTTCGGCGCTCCCTGGCCACGCTGGCCGCCCTGCGATCGGGTCACCGTGGCGGTCGCGAACCGCAGCGACGGGCCGATCTCGTCGACCTCGAGCTCGATGCTGGTCCGCTGCTGG
This sequence comes from Curtobacterium sp. Arg-1, assembly GCF_025643395.1. Taxonomy (NCBI): domain Bacteria; kingdom Bacillati; phylum Actinomycetota; class Actinomycetes; order Micrococcales; family Microbacteriaceae; genus Curtobacterium; species Curtobacterium sp. Arg-1. The sequence goes on along the minus strand of NZ_CP095731.1, from coordinate 2,908,069 downwards.
CCTTCCCGGTCCTGGTAGGACCGCTGACGGAGGCGACCCTGCGCGATGACACGGGATCCCTTCGTCAGCGAGCCGGCGACGTGTTCCGCGAAGTCACGCCACACGGACGCGCGGAGGAAGAGGGCGTCGCCGTCCTTCCACTCGTTCGCCTGCTTGTCGAACACCTTCGGGGTCGACGCGATCGTGAAGCCCGCGACCGCGAGCCCGTTCTGCGTGTACCTGAGCTCCGGATCGGCGGTCAGGTTGCCGACGACTGTGATGACGGTCTCGCCGCTCATACGGATGCCTCCTCGGCGGTGATGTGCTCGGGGAGCACGTACGCGGGGTTCTGGTTCATGTCGAAAGCGACGAGGTACACGGGGAAGAAGTCGATGCTGTGGAGGTACGCGGGATCCTCGTATCCGCCGTTCTCGTACCAGCCGTTCGACAGCGTGCGCTTGCCGACGATCACCCCGTTGTCGACAGCGGCGGCCTGCGGACGCCAGAATCGCCACTGTGCGTACCCGGACACGTTCCTGCTGGAGCCAGTGCGGGTGTCCTCTCGCTTCTCGCGGAGCCGCTTGAGGGTGTGGCTGAACTGGACGTGCTGTCCCAGTTGCAGTGCAGGCTCGATGCGCTTGCTCATGCTGCGTTCCGTTCTGCGGCGGTTGCCGCTTGTCTCTGCGAGTACGACCGGATGGCCGCCTCGATGTCGTCGTCTGCTGCCGGCTGGCCGTAGCCGCGGCGCGCAATCTCGGCGTCCGCGTCGGCGTTCTGCGCTGCCCGACGTACCAACCACTCGTCGTCCGGGAGCGGCGGTGCGTGACCTGACCGGACGCGGGCCCAGTAGTCGTCGGCGAGGAACTGGTGCGCGGCCTTCATCCGCAGGTCGGTGGTGGATCCGGGGCGTTCCTCGGGGCCAGGCGGCCGGTACCGTTCCGCCTCGAGTTCAACCGGGTTGATGGATGCGATGAAATTCGACCAGGCGTCATCGTTCACGCGGGCCACCTGCTGGTACAGCGACGAACGGGCAAGCTGTGGCGTGCGTGAGTGCGCCGGACATCGCTGCAGCCCATGTGTCCGTCATGCCCCACTGGTCATCCAGGACCGGGTCTTCGCTGTGCAGGTCGCACTGCCAATACCAGACGCCGGACTCGCGCCCTGGGTACACGAACCGGCCCGATGTCGGCTTACCCGGCCATGAGGTGATCTGTACAGGGACACGCGTTTTGCCTGTCATTGCCGCACCGTGATCGTCTCGATGTGGTCGCTATGTGTCGTGCGGTAGGGCCAACACGTGAATCCGTTGTCGTTGCGCCACCCATCGGCCCAGTCCAGCGTCACGCGCTCCTTGCAACCGGGGCAGGTAATGCTGTCGCCTACACGCGCGACAACTGGCTCTTTGTCATCCATCTGCTCGTTCCTTCCGGTGCTTGGCGAGCGCTTCCTGGAACTCGGCTTCATGCGCTGCCCGGTCGAGTGTCACCGCGGCCGGTTCCAACGCGGGCCGTGACATCCGCTGCTGCCGTTCGCGGCGGTCGATGATCCGTCGTGCTGCAGCGTTGACGTGTCCCGGCTTCAGGTACTCCGTCGACTCCGTGAAGTGGAGGACCACGGCTTCCTGTGCGACGTCGAGCGTGAGGTGCGCGAGTGCCTGCTGCCAGACGACGACGGTCTCGCGTTGCACGTTCCGGTTGTCGTACGCCGCGATGACGGTGAGCAGTTTCGCGGTGTCGTTCAGGTCCATCCGTCCGCCTCCAATGCGGGTTGGTCGTCGCCGAACGTGCCGACGAGAGATGAAGCCCGCTGAGCTGCGGACGGCCGCGACGCTGGGCCCTTCGACTCCTTCGCCACACGGCGCATCCAGTTGCGCCAGGTCGCGTCCCAGTCCGTCTTGACGCCCTTCTGCCCGGGTTGTGCGATCCAGTAGTCGACGAACGATGGATGCTCGGCCTGGAAGTCGATTCCCGGCGCTTCGGATTGCATCTTCTCGATCGTTGATCGGTCAGGAACCCAATCCGAGTTGAGCCGTGATCCGCGCTTGCGCGGACGGTCTTCTTCTACCTCGTTAGAGGTAGAAGTGGGATGGGTTGGGATGGGTTGGGATGGGGGGACCGCGGCGTCGTCCGAACTCCGCCCGTCCGTCCCGGACCTGTCACGCCGTGACTTCTCCCGTGACCTACGCTTCCTTTCGGCAGCAGCATCACGATCAGCCTCAACCTGTTCACGTGTCGGCTGGTACCGATCCCAGTCATGGAATCGGTACGCGTCTTCGTCTGAAAACCACAGCGAAACCGCCACGAGTTCGTTCACAAACCGGGGCTTTGCGCGCAGAAGTGGGAGCGCATATGCGGGAATCACGCCGTCGGTGAGGTGATGCATCGACCATGAACCGGCCCGCATCCACAACGCTTGAGCGCCATCAGAGAGCTGCAGTGTCTTCGGGTGGGACCAGAATCCATCGTCCACTCTGAACCACGGCATCGTTCCTCCTTCCCGCGCTCATGCGCTGTCGTCTTCGAGGTGTGCGTACCCGTTGAGCAGGTACCGTTTCGTGGTGTTCGCTTCCTGCCCGGCGATCCGCACCCGGACGCCGCCGTCTGGGGCGACGGTGAGGACCTCGAGGAACACGGACGGGTCGGACTTGCTGACCAGCCAGTCGCCCGGCCCGACGCTGCTCACGCGGTGCCGTCCCACAGGTCGATCGGCTGCGGCAGGGACTCGTCGACCGGCGGTGTCGCCAGCTTGAGCGGTCCTCCGAGTAGCTTCACGAGCCCATCGACGGTGAGGGTGACGTACTGGTCGCCGGGCTGCCCCTTGCCGCGGCGCTTGTGGACGACGACACCGACGAGCGCGTCCGCGTTTCCGCGTTCCACTTCGGCCTCGTCGACCCACACGGCGAGTTCTTGCCGGTTGTGGTTCTTGAGCTCAAGGACGACGCGGCCGAACGGGGAGACGACGCCGGAGATGTCGCCCTTGTCCTTCGCGCCGGCGAGGGGCGCACGGTCGATGCGGTCGTCGGACATCTGCTCGGCGAGGTAGTCGGCGATGGCCCGCTCAAACGCGGTGCCCTTCTGCTTGCTGCGGCTCATGCGGGGGCCTGCGCTTCGTTGAAGGCGGTGCGGATGGCGGCGATGACGTTGGCGGGTGCGCCGGCGTCTTGTGCTGCCTGCCCGAGCTGACCGATCGCGGTTGCGTTGCTGCCGGCGAGCTGCAGTTCTCCGAGCCAGTCGCGGGCGGGCGCGGCATCGGGGAGGGGCTGAACGGTGAACGTCTTCCGCTTGCCGCGCTTCTCGAGGACGGACACCTCCACGGGGCGGTCGATGCCGCTCATGTGCGAGATCTCGAGGCCACCCACGACCTGTCCGCCGAACCTGATGTCAGGGTTGCGGTACAGGGTGAGGCGTCTGCCGATCCACACGTCGGTCTCGTCGCCCCACACGGCCCCCAGCACCTTGCGCATCGTCAGCGACGGCCGGTACGTCTTCCCCTGCACTTCGGCGACGCTGACGAGGACGGGCTGTTCCGCGGTGCCTTCGGCGGCCCCGGTGATGGTGACGGTGACGGGTGCGCCGAGGATGTCGTCGGCGTTGATCTGCTGGCTGTTGGACTGCCGCAGCTTGGAGATGTTCATAGGTGCCTCACGGTGGTGGTCTCGACGGGCCCGTACTCGTCTTCGTGTTGGTAGACGAGCCAGTTGGGCGGGCTGATGAGTTGCGGTTCGGTGGGGTAGCCGGGCCAGGTGCCGGATGCGGTGCAGGTGGCGTAGAGCTCGAGGGCTCGTTGCACGCGCGCTTCACCCATGCGTGCCCATTCGATGTCGAGCGTGTGGACGCCGACGAGGTGGGGTGCTTCGGCCTCGACAACGACGAACACGAACGGGATCCGCTGACCGAGTGCACGGAGGTAGTGCTCCTGCTGCACGTCGTAGCCGTAGTCGGCGACGGTCCTGGTGAAGCCGTCGACGGATGCGGTCTTCGCGGTGGTCTTGAGGTCCACGGCGACGGGCTGTCCGGTGAGCGACAGGTAGTCGAACCGGGCCCGCATGTCGACGCCGGTGTCCTCGTCGGTCGAGAACACGGACGTCTCGGAGTGGCCGCCGCGTTCGAAGAGGGGGCCGGCGGTCTCGTGTTTGAGGACCGCTTCGGCCATCCCGTCGATGCGGGCGGCCTGTGCAGGTGCGACGGGGGTGAGCCCGAGTGCCCGCTGTTCTTCCGCCCATGCGACCGTCGCGGCCTTCGTGCTGACTGCACCGGATGCGGTGACGTGCTCGTCGGGGTACGCGATCGTGCCCGCCCCAATACCGAGCACCTTCGTGTGCACTGCGGTGCCGACATCGAACGACTGCTTGCCGGGCTGCGGGTGCTTCTGCCAGTAGTCGAACCGGGCGGGCGAGTCGAGGATGCGTCGCGCACCGGTCGAGCTGAGCGCCGGGTGGGCGTGGTACTCGGTGTCCGGCATGTCCAGCCGGATCGTGGGTGTGTTCACCATGTGCGCATCTCCTTCTTCCACTGGCGGAGCATTAGCCAGCGGGTGAACGGCCCGGGGAGGGTGGCCCACTCGGACGGGTCGGATCTGTTCCAGCCGAGGGGGATCATGCGGGAACCTCGTCGTCCTTGTGGGGGCACTTCGTGGTGAACAGTTCGGCAAGGTTGTCGAGCTCGGAGCGGGTTGCGCCGCGCACCGTCCACCCCTCCTTGATCTCTCGGTCTCGGTCTCGCTTACGCGGGGTGAACAGCTTGTGAGCGTCTTCCGCGGTGGGGTGACTGAGTCCGCCAATCGCTGATCCGTCGATGCACCCGCAGGGCATGACGAGGAACCAGTGGGTCGGGATTGTGAACGTGGTCGTGGATACGGCGCTCATCGCTGCACCCCGACTCGTTCGGTGAGGTCGCCGGCGGTCTTCGCCCACCAAACGTCGTGTTCGTGGCTGCCGACGGGGTGGGGGTTCTTCAGCAGGTCGCCGTTGTACGCGGCGACGAGGTTCGCGGTGCGCTGCTCTTCGACGAGCGCGAGGGCCGCCTGCGCCTGCGAGACGCCGAGGTAGTAGCTGGCCAGTTCGTACTTGCCGGCGACTCTGGCATCGCCGCTTGCTTCGAGCGCTTCCTTCGACCGTTCGAAGTGCTGATTCGTGGTGGTCATGTTCAGCCTCCTGGGCATGCGTGTTGACGCGCTCCCTCGGGTGGGGCGCGGTGATGGTGGACGGCGGCGGTTAGTCGCAGTCCGTGGGTTCGTCGTGTTCGGCGGCGCGGGCGATGGCCTTGCCGAGTGCGTCGTCGTCGAGGTCTTCGGCGAGCCAGCAGACGGGGCACGCGCAGGCGACGCCGTGGGCGGTCAGGGGAACCGCTCGCCGCAAGACGCGCATGATGAGTGCGACAGGTGATGCGTGACTGCCCAGCGGGGGTGAAGTCCGCAGAAGCAGAGCACTCGGTCCCACCACCGCGCGCTCATGCGCTCATCCGTTCGTCGGCGGAGAGGATCGCGGCGGCGAACGGGGCAGCTGCGTCGTGGAATGCTCCGCCCTCAATGTCAGCGAGACGGAGAACACGGTCGATCGCGTCGAGCAGGTCGGGGTTGCCCGCGGTACCGACGATCAGGGGGATGTCGTGCTCGGCGACCGTGCCCGCTGGCAGAACTACCGAATCCGCGTTGCTCTCGCTGTAGACGTCCGGGGTGTCCACCGCTCCAAACGACTCTCCACGGTCAAGATCGACGACCCACTGTCCGGCAGTGGCGTCCTCGCGCCACTTCGCGAGCACGTCGCGTGCTTGCTGGATGTCGGTCATGAGTCCTCCTTGTTGGGCGAGTTGACGACGGCGTGCACTCGGAACAGCGCGCCGACGAACGTGACGACGACAGCCCAGACGAGGACCGTCCAGATGACCGGCGGGCAGTCCTCAGCAGACGCGAACACCGCGCACACGAGGGACGTGTACACGAGCGCCATCGCGAGCCTCATGCCGCCACCCCCTGCTTCTTCGCTGCCCGGTCGCTGTGGCACTTCCGGCAGCAGTTCCACCCGTGCTGCTCGACGAACGAATGCTCGATGCGGCTGTGACCGTTGCGGCACACCTCACCGGCTGCGTACGTCCGCTCCGTGTTCACGATCCGCTCGTACGGTTCCAACCCGAGCGCCTGCAACGCCGTCGTCAGGTCATCGCCGGCAAGTCGTGCGCCGAGCAGTTCCCGGACGACGCTCTCGTCTGTGGCCGTCGGTCGTGCTGTGGGCCGCGGGTCGACCATGCGCAGATCGGCCGGTGCGAAGTACGCGGTCATGACGTCACCGTCCACAGGTGCGAACGGTTACCGCTGGCCGTCTTCCCGAACTGCGGCTCACCCGCATCGTCCGTGAAGTAGTGCACGAGACGCTTGTCCTCGAGCTCCTTCCGCCGCGACCTGATCGACGACGGCGACGGCATCGTCCACGCATGCACCCGGGCGAGGCGGCTGTACGTCGCGATGATCCCCTCATCCGTGATGCCGGAACCGAACAGGCTCGAATCGCGGATGATGTCCAGGATGCGGGACTGGACCAACGTCACCGCCTGCACCGATCTCGCAGCGGCATGCGACGTGGACGGGTCCTCAGTGCGTGCTGCGGGGCTCATGCGGCGGCCTTCGCGACCTGCTCCGCGATCACCAGTCCGTTGGTGCGCGTGTTCGGCTGGACGAGTCCCTGCTGCCGGTCGATGAGGTCTGCGTTGAGGATGGCGAGCTTCGCGTCGAGTCGCCCCTGCTGAGCGTCGGACGCCCTGGTCTTGGCATCCCGGAGCGCGGCGATTGCGGCGTTGATGGTTGCGGTTGCGTTGTACACGGGGGTCTCCTTCGATCGTGTGGATGTGGTGAAGCGGCCACCTAGGACTTCGGGTGAACTAGGTGACCGCTTGGTGCCCCCGCCGCGGTTCGAACGCGGACGATCCCGACTACGACTCGGGGGCTGTGTTGCTAGGTGCTCGGTGATAGCTCGAGCTGCTTCCGGATGAGCCGAAGCACTTTCAGACTCGGGGTGAACCATTCGCCGTTCAGTCGGAAGGCATCGAGTGCCTGATGCATCTGCCGCTCGAGCTCGAAACCGCCGGGGACAGTGCCCAGCACATGGAGAGGCTCGGAAGACGACGTCCTCAACGAGTTCAGTCGGCTGGTGAGGTTGCGGCTGCAGCCGATCTTGATCGGACCGCTACTGCCCTGCTGGATGAAGTAGACGACTGAGGATGAGCGCGCCTGTGATCGGGCTTGGGCCGCTCGCACCGCGTCGCGAAACTGGTCGTTGACAATCCCAAGCCATGTTGGGTTCGCCCAAGCCGCGTCTCGGAACGCCTGAAACTCTGGGTCGTCGAGTGCAACTGTCGCCCCGATCGGGTCGTACCGGATGTCTGCTAGTTCCATGTGGCAGCGCCGGAGTCGAACCGGTTACTGCCGCCTGCCGGCAGGGACATACCTGCCGGACGTACACACGCGGACGCTCTCTCCTGGCGTCACACCTTTTAGACGCCGTGTAGGGAATTGAATCCCCGTACCCGTGCGGTCCGCGTGCTTGTCTGTGTTCTCGAATCGCCCCGTACGTGGAGGCCTCACCACCGATCAACACCGCCTGTGACGGGGGCTACTGGTGGGTCGCGTGCCGCGCTCCGAGCGCGACAAGTAACGCCCTTGTTGGGCGTCAAGAATTGGCAGCTGCTAGGCAGCCGGCCTTTCAGACGGGAGTGATGCGAGCCAGCGCTCGCCCTCTGTCTTGGAGATGATCGGCTTGCGGCCCGCCTTGGTGGGGTAGGCCGGGATCAGATCACCAGAGTCGATCGCCTTGCGGATTGTGTCGACGCTGAGGTCGACCGCTGTGGCGAAGTTGGGGATTGAGTAGGCGAGCTTCTCGAGAGTGTTCATGCTGCGGCTCCTGCGAACAGGTCTTCGGGGCGCAAACGAAGAACGCCGCTGACGCGCACGATCTCGGGCATCGTGAGCTCTCCGGTGTGGAGGTGCTCAACGAGGCTCGCGACGGGCACGCCAGCGGCGTTCGCAACGGTTGCGGTGTCGGTGCCGGATGCGACGATCGCGGTGGCGATCGTCTCGGCGGTCCTCCTGAGGTTCATGATTGACACGCTACAGGTCAAAGTTGACCTGCGCAAGCACGCACAACATGTTTTTCGCCAGATTTGGCGTCCTGGCGCGCTACTCTGGCGTGGTGGCTAACGCAGCAGACTTCATCACGCCCGCGCTCGCAGACGTCCTGACCGGCGCTTACAGCAAGAAGGGTTTGACGCTGGTGGCGCTCGCAGATCGAACGGGCATCAGCGTTTCCACGCTGGGGCGGTACTTCAACGGCAAGTCTCACCTCACGGGCCCGGCGTTCCTCAAGATCGTGGAAGCGATCGGTGACCGCCCGGCACTCGACCTGTACGCGGAAGCACTGCGTGATGCGGAGAAGATGGCTGCCGAAGCCGAGCGAGTGTCAGGGGTGTCTGTGCACAATCCCGTCATCCCGCTGCGGAACCGCTCTGTTGATGACCTGGAATCGTCTGGAGACGCACGGGCGGCTATGTCGCGTGACGCTGAGTCGGACGAGCCGGAGGATCAGGCACCGTAGGGAGAGGCAATGGTGGGGCACTATGACCCGTACGTACACGCCGAACAGTTGGGCATCGAGGTCATCCACCGGAGGCTCCGGACAGCAAACGGGTTCTGGTACCCAGACCACAACCTCATCGTGATCCGGCAGGGTATGCGCGCCGTCCACGATCGCTCGGCGCTGGCGCACGAGCTCGCCCATGCGCACCTCGGCCACCGCGAGTCGTCCCCGAAGCACGAGAAGACGGCCGACCGCTTAGCGGCCGGCCGTCTCATCAACGCCGGTGAAGCTCTTGCTGTGTGTCAGTGGACTGATGACCCGGCGAAGATCGCCGCCGAGCTAGGAGTCAGTCTCCGTCTGTGGCGTGTCTGGTTCGACACCTACGGTCAGGAGCTTGGACATCTTGGTGAGGGCGTCGCGTAGTGCCCGCTGGTTCCCGCGGGACCGGTAGCGCCGGGACATCCCGATGGTGGAGTGCCCGACGATCTCGGTGATGACTGCTTCGGGGACTTCGGCTTCGTAGAGCAGGTCGACTGTGGTGTGTCGGGCGTCGTGCAGTCGGGCGTCGTTCACGCCTGCCCGTGACAGAAGCGCGTGCCATGCCCGGTTGTCGACGCCGGGGTCGATGGGGGAGCCATCGAGTGGGAGCATCTCGCCTTGCGGTGTTCGCTTCTGTTCCGCGGTCCACACGAGTCCGTGCGGGTTGGGTTCGGTAGCGGCAACTGCAATGCGCCGTTCGATGATCTCCCGCAATGGGTCGACGAGGGGGATCACGCGCCACCCTGCTGCCGACTTCGGGCGTGACAGGAACAAGCCCCCCGTGAGGTGTCGATGCTCCCAATCCACAGGGGCGTCGAGGAACCGTTGCGGGCAGTCAGTGCCGCGCTTCCACGGGCACTTCGGCTGTCGCGGGTTGCTCTTGTTGCAGCCGTGCGCCCACGTGAGCCGTTGCAGCTGCCAGGAGAGGTCGAGGTGTTCCGACACCCGATCAATCTCGAGTCCGAGCACTTCCCCCTGGCGAGCGCCGGTCAGCAGTGCTGTCGCCCACCGCGAACCCATGCGGTCGCCGGGGCGTGCCGACTCCTGCAGGATGCGGACACCAGCATCAAGGTCGAGTACGGCGAGGTTGGTCTGCGCTCGTCGTGGTGCATCTACCAGGGTGGTGACGTTACGGGTGACGCGTCCTTCTCGTTCGGCGTCGCGGAGTGCGGTGCCGAGGATGCGGTGTGCTTGTAGTGCGGTGGTGGATGACAGTCCCTTGTCGGTGATGGCGTCGTGCATGCGGCGCACGTGTAGTGGCTCGAGCTTGTCGAGCCGAGTCGCACCAATAGCTGGGGTGATGTGGTTGTCGATGATGCCGCGTTGAGTGGCGATCGTCTTGGGTCGTACGCGCTTGCTGTGTATCTGGTCGAACCAGTGCCGCAGCCATGATTCGAGTGTCTGCGATGCGGTGGGCAGGTCGCCTACCTTCGCGAGATCTTTCTGCAGTTCGCGGAGCTTCGTCAGTGCGACGCGCTTGTCCTTGGATCGGACGAACTTGCGCCGCCGTTCCCCGTTGCGGGGAGGGAGCTCTACCGTGGCCTGCCAGAACTTCAGCGGCTTGCTGGTGTCGGCAGGCACACGGAAGAGTGCGCCTTCGCCTTTACCTCGCGTGATGCGTGCCATCACGTCTCCTTCTCCTGTCGTGCGCGGTCCATTGACCGCCGAGCACTCCTACGTGGGTGAAGGCCGTGGGCCTCCTACGTCGGTGGTTGTGTGTAACGTCCACTTCTGTTCCTCCTGTGCTTGCTTCACGGGTGGGCGTGAGGGCTGGTCCGTTGCCGCGGGCCGGCCCTCGTTCGGTCTAGTGCTTGAGTAGCCAGAGCAGCGGATCACATGAGCGGCAGAACTTGATGCCGTTTTCCCGAGCTGATGCGATCTCGGCCCGAGGTTGCGTGTCAGCCCAAAGCCAGGGGTTGACCTTGACGTCTTTGACTCGCGCACAAGTCCGTACGTGCACCATGTCGTGGTTGCGCACGAGCTTCGATGTGAAGTGCTCCGGCGTTTGCAGGTAGCTGTCTGTGGCGCTCATCACGCCCTCCTTCTGCGGTGCATCCGTGTATCCGTTCGGTGTATCCATCAGCCCCAGCCTGTGTCGGCTTGTGCTGGCATGTTTGAGAGCCTAGCAGTCAAATCTGACCCGTGTCCAGCCAGTCTCGCATGTTTCTTCTGACTACGGATCAGAAGGTTGGGGGTTCGAGTCCCTTCGAGCGCACAGTACGAAGAAGGGCCCCGGTGGACACCACCGGGGCCCTTCTCCGTTCCGGCCGGCGAGGGCCAGATCCCGGCGAGGGTCAGCCCGCGGCGTGGTGCGGGTAGTCGGCGGAGCGGCCCTGGAACGCCAGGATCGCCGGGTTGCGGATGTGTCCGTCCCCGATCTCGATCGCCCGGCGGATCGTCTCCGACCCGGCCCAGGCGTCGGCGCCCGACATCACGGTCCGCAGGAACGGCAGCAGCGCCTCGCTGATCTCCCAGGTCGACGAGTTCCAGAGCATCGACGGGCTGTGGTCGACCGCGTAGTAGTTGGTGGTGCCGCCGACGGTGGTCATCGGTTGCGCGAAGGACGTCGGGTGCGCCCAGCTGAACCCCATCCCCTCGTCGACGGAGACGTCGACGACGAGGCTCCCCGGACGGAAGGCCGCCAGGTCCTCGGTGCGCAGGAACACCAGGGGCGCGTTGGGGTCCTGGAGCGTGCAGTTCACGACGATGTCGTTCTCGGCCAGGTACGGCGCGAGCGGGACCGGCCCGTCCGGGGTGCTGACCACGCTGTCGAACGGCGGTGCGTCGGTCTGCCCGAAGTGCAGGATGTCGACGGAGGGGATGGGTGAACCGACGGCCGCGATGTCCCGGTTGGTCAGGACGCGGACGTCGTGGATGCCGTGTGCGTTCAGGGCGGTCACCGCACCGCGGGCCGTGGCACCGAACCCGATGACGACCGCGGTGAGCCGGCGCCCGTAGTCGCCCGTCGACCCGCAGAGCTGCAGTGCGTGGATCACCGAGCAGTAGCCGGCGAGTTCGTTGTTCTTGTGGAACACGTGCAGGCCGAAGCCACCGTCGTCACGCCAGTGGTTCATCGCCTCCCACGCGATCAGCGTCAGTCGTTTGTCGACGGCGAGCTGCGTGAGTTCCCGGTCCTGCACGCAGTGCGGCCACCCCCAGAGCACCTGACCGTCACGCAGGTCCGCCAGGTCGGACGGCAGGGGCTTGGGCAGGAGGACGACGTCCGCGGTCGCGATGACCTCGTCACGGTCGGCCATCGCGCCGACGAGTGGTTCGAGCTGGTCGTCCGGCACGCCGAAGCGAGCGCCGTACCCGCGCTCGAGCGTCATCGCTCGGCGAAGGGCCGGATCGATGCGCTCGAGGTGGGCCGGGTGGATCGGCAGGCGGCGCTCGTCGGCCTTCCGGGAGTCGGCGAGCACCCCGAGGTGGAGCAACTGGTGCGCTGGCGCTGTTTCGGTCATGGTGCACTGTACGGTGCAGGCCGACCACGGGTGCGCCGGACGGGACGACCGCTCAGGAACCGGGCGAGTACGGCCGGGCCGCGTCGATGATCTCCGGGGCACGCTCGATGCCGAACGACGTGAAGAGCGGCGACCACAGGGCCTTGAGCTGCGCGACGAGTTCGTCGTCGGTCAGCTGTGTCGAACCGTCCACCATGCCCAGTGTCGTGTTGAGGAGCAGCAGGACCGACGGCTGGACCTCGGCCGCGTCGACGTCAGCGGCCGCCACCCCGGCGCTGACGAGCTCGCCGCGCGTCATCTCGAACCAGTCGAAGCCGCGCGGCACCGGCACGCCGGCCTTGCCGAGTTCGTGCAGGAGCCGCACGGCGCCGCCCGCGACCGAACCCCTGCGGACGTCGATCCCGGTGGTCAGGAGGAACACGGTCAGGCGCTCGAGCCCGGGCTCGGCGGGCAGCGCGTCGAACAGTTCACGCCAGCGCTGCTGCTGCAGCTCGATGACCGCCGTCGCCAGGTCCTTCTTCGACGGGAACAGGTGGTACCCGATCGCCGACTTCGGCTTGCCCATGGCCTCGGCCACGCGGGAGAACGTGGTCGCCTCGTAGCCGAAGGCCGCGAACTGTTGCCCTGCGGCGTCGATGATGGCTCGTCGAGACGCCTCCATGGCGAGCTGCCGCTGGTTCATCTGGCGCGGTGTCCTTCCTCGCCCGGGATCGAGCGGTCAGTGAACACCACATCCTAGGGCCGCTCACTCCTGCGGCCCGTCACCCCGTTCGGGTCAGGCGGCGCAGAACGTGTTCCACGCCACGTCGATCCCCTTCCGGTGCAGCGAGTCGAGTCCGACGTCGAGGTGCTTCCGCTCCGCGTCCACCAGGTGCGCGCACCGGTGGTCCTGGGCCACGGTCTGCAGCTGGCCGAGCGCGGTCACCAGGTCGGTGTCGATCGCGTCGAGCTGGGGCCGGATGGTCGCCAGGTCCGGTGCCGTCGTCGGTGCGGTCCACGGGTTGTGCGTCCAGTGGTTGATGAGGCCGCGCTGGACGACCTTGCTCGCGGCGATCTGTGCGCGGACCACCCGGGTCACCAGGACGGGGTCGACGCCCTGCTGCTCGGCCAGGGTCACCGCTTCGTCGACGACGGCCTGTTCGCGCACCGGGTCGGCGACCGGCTTGCCGCTCAGCCACTTCGACTCGGCCACCGGGTCGGCGAGCTCGAGTCGACGCAGGATGAGCGCGCCGAGGGTGTCGAGCTGCGCCGTCGACGCCGCGGGACCGGAACCGTCGTGGGAGATGGTCATCGTGGAACCCGTCGGTTCAGCCGAGGTGGACAGGGTGTCGGCGTTCGCCACCGACGTGGGCAGTGCGATGCCCGCTGCGAGCAGGCCGAGGGCGAGCGCGGTCGCGGCGCTCCGGCGGGCGCGCTGACGGGCGGAGGTCGAGGTGGTGGGGTGTGCGGTGTTCACGGGGTTTCCTTCCCGAACCGGCGCCGGAAGCGTCGGGTCAGATCGTCGATGATCGGTTTGATGACCTCGTCGTAGAACGGGTAGACGCCGAAGTGGTCGGCGCCCTCGTCGCAGTAGCAGTCCATCGAGATGGCCTCCTCGAAGTTCGAGAAGACGTAGGTGGCACGGTGCGGGAACACTGCGTGCGGCTCGTCGTCACGCGGGGTCGTGGTGGTCACGGCGGTGCTCGATCCCGGTCAGCAGCCGTCAGCCGGCCAGGCGTGCCGCGGGGACGCCCGGGTCGCGCCCGGAGACCACCACGGCGTCGATCTCGGTGGACCCGTTCCCCGACCCGACCGTGCGGTTCTGGATCTGGTTGAGCGCCCAGTTGCCCGGCAGGGACTCGAGCTGGTTGCCCGCCCACGCCGGCGACATCCCGGCGACGAACGAGAAGTGCGCGAGTCCGGAACTGCTCACCGCGGTGCACGTGGCACGGGATCCGTAGACGCCCTGCTTGTACAGGTTCCCCCGGCCCCGCAGGCCGGCTGCGACGCCGCGGAAGTACGGCACCACGAGCGACTCGTCCTGCGCGGCGGTGGCGTCGAAGTCGGCGGCGAAGTAGATGGTGGTCTGCTTGGGGATCCCGAGTTCCCGAGCGGCGTCGTGGGCGCGGTGGGCGTCCTTGACGCCCTGCTCCTCGGTGAACCACGAAGCGGCGAACCCGCCCTCCTCGAAGATCGGCCACAGCCCGAGCCCGGCACTCGCCATCACGCGCAGTTCGTCGGGCGTCAGGGCCTTGTCGAGCGCCCCCGACCGCTGGTGGTTCGTCAGGTAGCGGCCGACGCCGGTGGCGCCGGATGCGCGGACGGCTGCAGCGCGCGCGTCGTCGAGGCGCACGGCGGTGTCGGCCCCGGTCGTGGCCCGGTCGGGGTCGCCCGTGCTCGCTGCCAGCGCCGCCCACGTGCCGGCGTCGCACGTCCCGGTCTGCTCGGCGGGCGGGAACGCCTGGAACTGCTGGAACGCACGGACCACCGCGGCGTCCGCCGCGGAGTAGGCGCTGCTGAACACGACGCGCTCACCGTTCAGCACGAGGAGCGCCTTGACGAGCAGCACCCAGGCGCCGGTGGCCCCCACGCCGACGACGCTCGGTCCCGCGGCGCGGAGTGCAGCAGCCGTCCCCGGACCCCAGGCTCCGTCGACCGTGACGCCGACCGCGACCTGCACGGCGCGGATCGCTGCCGCGTACGTGCTCGTGTCGACGACTCCGCTCGTGCTGCCGTACGCGCCGCCGACCGCCTCGGCGTACGTGCGGTTGAGGTACTGCTGGACGGTGCGGACCGATCGGGACCCGCCGGAGGCGAGCCGCACCGGGTCGACGGTCAGGAGTGCGCCGAACAGGTGGGCCGACAGCGGGAGCCCGCCGGGAGCTGCGCCCAGGTCGGACCGCAGGGCCTCGGCGGCCGCGACGGTGGCCGCGTCGAACGCACCGGTGAGCGAGACGGTCGACGCGCCCTTGCAGATGAGTCCCGCCTGGACGAGCCGGCGCCAGGTCTCGGCGTCGTCGCCCGTCTCGGCGCCGACGTCCCCGTGCTGCTCGAGTTTCTGCCGTGTCGTCGGACCGAACGTCGCGACGACGGGGGAGATGCCGAGGAGCGACTGGGTTCCCTGCACGATCCCGAGCACGGTGCCGCTGCCGGTCAGTCCGTCCTCGTCCACCTGCACCCACCCGTGCACGTGCCCGAAGGTCTTGTTGAGCCAGCGCTGCACGGCCAGGACACCCGCGTCGGCCGAACCGGAGGTGCCGGTCGACCCGGGGAGCCGGCCGAGCCGGAGGGGGTCGCCGCGTCGGCCGGGGCCGCGAGCGTGGTCGTGACGAGCGGGACGGCGGCGGTGATGCCGATGAGCGCAGTTCGGCGCGAGATGTGCACGGGGGTGCCCCTTCAGTTGCCTCGAGCGTCCGCTGGCCACCGATCACGCTGTGCGATGCTGATGGCTGCGGCATGGTCCGAGCAACTTCGTCCCTCAACTTGGGACGGTCCTGCATTTCAACAGACGATCGACTGATGAAGCGCTCAGTCCGACAGAACGGACGGGAGGCCCGTGGCGGTTTCGCCACGGGCCTCCCGTCCGTTCCGTCCGTTCTGTCGGTGCGTCGACTACGCGACGGTCGCGCGCGCCTCGGCGAGCGACGGGTAGTCCGTGTAGCCCTCGGCGGTCGCGCCGTAGAAGAGCTCCGGACGCGGCTCGTTGAGCTCGGCGTCGTGCTCCCAGCGGTGCGCGAGGTCCGGGTTGGCGATCGCGGCGCGGCCCACGGCGACGGCGTCGGCGTGGTCGCCGTCGACGAGCGTGATGGCCTCGTCGCGGGTGGTGAGCGACGAGAAGCCGGAGTTCACGATGAACGGGGCACCGGTGGTCCGGCGGATGTGCTGCACCAGGTCGCCGGTCGGCTCGGCGTGCAGGACGTCGACGAAGGCGAGCCCGAGCGGCGCGAGGCCCTCGGCGACGGCCGTGTAGGTGGCGCGGACGTCGTCGGCGTCGTCCTCGATGACGCCCTGGATCCCGTGCTCGGGCGACAGGCGGATGCCGGTGCGCTCGGCGCCGATGGCCTCGGCGATGGCCGTGGTGACCTCGATCGCGAAGCGCGCGCGGTTCTCCGGGGAGCCGCCGTACTGGTCGGTGCGGGTGTTCGACACCGGCGACATGAACTCGTGCACCAGGTAGCCGTTGGCACCGTGGACCTCGACCCCGTCGAGCCCGGCGGCGATCGCGTTGCGGGCGGCCTGCACGAAGCCCTGCACGGCCTCCTGCACCTCGGCGGTGGTCAGCGCGTGCGGGACGGGCATGTCGGCCTTCGAGCCGTCGGCCAGGTGCGTCTGGCCGGGAGCGGCGACGGCGGACGGGCCGACGATGCGCGGCGTCTGCGAGATGTCGGTGTGCGAGACGCGGCCACCGTGCATGAGCTGCATCACGATCGTGCCGCCTGCGGCGTGCACGGCGTCGGTCACGCGGCGCCAGCCGGCGATCTGGTCGTCGGTCTCGATGCCGGGCTGGCCGGGGTAGGAACGGCCCTCCTGCACGGGCCAGGTGCCCTCGGTGATGATCATGCCGAGGCCGGCGCGCTGCCGGTAGTGCTCGACGAGCAGGTCGTTCGGGACGCCGTGCTCACCGGCGCGGGTGCGGGTGAGCGGGGCCATGACGACGCGGTTCGACAGGGACAGGGCACCGATGTTGGTGGGTTCGAAGAGCTTCACGTCAGGGGGAACGACGAGTTGTCCGATGCAATTCCGTCTCGGAGCAGTTCTTCAGGCAGCGCCGTCAGTCGCGCGGGCACACCAGCGTCGACGAGCGCACCTGACCCTCCGGCCGGATCACCTGGTGCTGGGAGAGGGGCTTGCCGCACAGGGGGCAGCCCCGGTCGATCGTCCGGTCGTCGATGCCCTCGGGGCGGCCGGCGCCGATCTGCGAGGGGCCCATCTTGTCGATGAGCGTCGTGTTCC
Organism: Curtobacterium sp. Arg-1; assembly: GCF_025643395.1. Lineage (NCBI taxonomy): Bacteria > Bacillati > Actinomycetota > Actinomycetes > Micrococcales > Microbacteriaceae > Curtobacterium > Curtobacterium sp. Arg-1. The sequence continues at coordinate 2,891,095 of NZ_CP095731.1, read as the reverse complement.
ATCGTTCGTACCACTGGCCGAAGCGTCCCACGGTGCATCCTTTCGTTCGTGCACGAACCATTATGGCACTGATGGTCGCGGATCACACCTGGTCGACGCGTTCCAGCAGCTCGGTCAGTTCGTCCTTCAGGGACTCCAGGCGAGCGAGTGGCCACCCGAGCCGGTCGGCGACGGCCAGCGGCACCGCCTGGGCGCGGTCGCGCAGGGCGTGTCCGGCGGTGGTCAGCGAGACCTCGAGCTGGCGTTCGTCGGCGGCACTGCGCGTGCGGCGGACGTAGCCGGAGGCCTCCAGTCGCTTGAGCAGTGGGCTCAGCGTCGCGGAGTCGAGTCGCAGCTCGCCGGCGATCTCGCGCACCGACCGCGGGTCCCGTTCCCACAGGGCGAGCATCACGAGGTACTGCGGGTGGGTCAGGCCCATGGGTTCGAGCAGGTCGCGGTACAGCCCGATGACGCTGCGGCTCGTCGCCGCCAACGCGAAGCAGAGCTGCCGGTCGAGCGCGAGCGGGTCCGGTGCGGTCTGGGTCATGCGCCCAGGGTACTTCGTTCGTGCACGAAGTGGTCTGAGGCGCGGTGGTGGCGCGTCCATGCAGGGACAGGTATCGACAGAACACCAGTCGATCGACGCGTGTTCTGTCGCGCGTTGCGGACGCATCAGGTGCGGACGCATGCGTCGGGGCGGTGGGCGCAACGGCCTGGAGGCCCGGTGCCGGTCTCGTGGACCGGCACCGGGCCTCCAGGGTGGTTGCGCTGGTGCGTCGACTACGCGCGGTGCGCGGGCGGGTGCCCCGAGTCGTGTGTCGTCGCGTCCGGCTCCACGGGGAGTGCGTGGGTGCCGGTGTGCGTGTCCTCGTGCCCGGCGACCGGGTGGGAGCGCTCGAGCTTCGCGCCCTCCACGTCGACGTCCGGCACGATGCGGTCGAGCCACTCCGGGAACCACCAGGCGCTCTTGCCGAGCAGGTGCATCGCCGACGGGATGAGCAGCATGCGGACGACGAAGGCATCGATCAGCACACCGAACGCCAGCCCGAAGCCGATCGGCTTGATGGTGGACGAGTCCGAGAAGATGAAGCCCGCGAACACCGAGATCATGATGATCGCCGCTGCTGTGACCACCGCGCGACCCGCGTGCAGACCGCGCTGGACGGCCACCTTCGCGCTCGCGCCGTGGGCGTAGGCCTCACGCATGCCGGACACCAGGAACAGCTGGTAGTCCATCGCCAGACCGAACAGGATGCCGATCTCGATGATGGGCAGGAAGCTCAGGATCGGTGCCGGGTCGTGCACACCGAAGACCGAGCCGAGCCAGCCGAACTGGTAGATCGCGGTCAGACCACCGAACGACGCCAGCACGGACAGGATGAACCCGGCGGTGGCGGTGATCGGCACGAGGAACGACCGGAACACGATGATCAGGATGATCAGCGACAGTCCGACGACCACCACGAGGTAGAGCGGCAGCACGTTCGACAGCTTCTCGGACACGTCGATGTTCGCCGACGCGTTGCCTGCGACGCCGAGCGTGACCTTGCCGTCGTCGGTGGAGACGGTCTGCTCGCGCAGGTCCTTCACGACGTTCTCGGTCGAGACGCTGTCCGGGCCGCCCGAGGGCTTCACCTGGAACGCGACGATGTCACGGTCCTTCGACGCACCGATGGGCAGCACGGCCTCGACGTCGTCGTTCTTCGCGATCGCCTGGCCGATGGTGACCTCGGTCGCGGTGACGTCGCTCTTGCTGATCGACTCCGGCAGGGTCGCCACGACGAGCAGCGGGCCGTTCTGGCCGGCGCCGAACTCCTTCTCGAGCGTCTTGTAGGCCTTGTACTGGCTGGAATCGACGGCCTCGGACGATCCGCTCGGCAGGCCGAGGCGCATCTGGGTCGCCGGCAACGCGATGGTGCCGAGCACCGCGACGCCGAGGACGAGCGTGATGACCGCGCGCCAGCTCGACATCGGCTTGTTCGGGATCCGCGTGGAGTCGGTGTTGCCGATCTTCGCGCGCTCCTTCTTCCGCAGGATCCGCATGCCGATCAGCGACAGCAGGGCCGGCGTGAAGGACGTCGCGATGAGGATCGCGAAGAGCACCGCGACCGCACCGACCGTGCCCATCAGGCCGAGGAACGGGATGCCGGTGATGTTCAGGGCGAGCAGCGCGACGATGACGGTCGCACCGGCGAACACCACGGCGTTGCCCGAGGTGCCGTTCGCGAGCCCGATCGACTCGTGCACCTGCATGCCCTGCTTCAGCTGGGTCCGGTGCCGGTTCAGGATGAACAGCGAGTAGTCGATGCCGACCGCCAGGCCCAGCATCACCCCCAGCACCGGCGTGACCGAGATGAACTCGACCACGCTCGAGAACGACAGGGCGGTGAGCGAGGCGACGCCCACGCCCAGGACGGCACTGACGAGCGGGACCGCGGCGCCGATGACCGTGCGGAGCATCAGGAGCAGCACGATCGCGGCGATGATGACACCACCGATCTCACCCGGTCCGAGGATCGACGGCACACCCTGCGCGATGTCGTTCGAGACGTACACGTTGACGCCCCGGATGTCGGCCGACTCGGCGTCGTCCGCGATGGCGGTCTTGGTGTCGGCGGGGACCTCGTAGGTCGACGTCGTGAACTGGACGGTGCCGATCGCGGCGCTGCCGTTGTCCGACACGAAGCGGATGTCCTTCGACAGGTCGAGCAGGTCCGAGCCCTGTTCGAGCTCCCGCTCGTTGTCGTCGAGCTTCTGCTTGTTCGTGTCGATCTTCTTCTGGGCGTCGGCGATCTGCTGCTCGCCGGCGTCGATCTGGGCCTGCTGGGCGTCGATCTGCGCCTGGGCCTGCTGGAGCTGGGCCGCTGCGGCCTGCGCCTGCGCGGCGGGGACGGCTGCGCCCCCGGCTGCCTGCGCCTGGGCCTTCTGCGCGTCGAGCTGTGCCTGCGCGTCCGCGATCTTCTGCTTGCCGGACTCCAGCTGCGCCTTCTGCGCGTCGAGCTGGTCCTGGCCGGTCTCGATCTTCGCGCGGCCGGACTCGATCTGGTCGCGACCGTCGACGATCTTCTGCCGCTGGTCGTCGAGCCGGTCCTGCGTCGCGAAGCCGCTCGTCGTGCCCTTGACGCCGTCGAGCTTCTCGAGGCTGATCAGGAAGTCGTCGATCTCGGACTGCTGCGAGGACGAGAACGCCTTGCCGTCCTTCGTCTCGAAGACGATCGTGCCGTTGCCGCCGTTCGCCGACGGGAACTTGTCGGCGAGCTGGTCCTGCACCTGACTGGTCTTGGTGTTCGGGATGGTGATCGACGACGAGATCGTCCCGGCGAAGAGCGTGTACGTGACGCCCGCGACGGCCATGATCACGACCCAGGTGATGATCACGAGCCAGTGGCGTCGTGCGGAGAACCGTCCGAGACGGTAGAGGAGACCGGCCATGCGGAGTGCCTGCGGTCCTTTCGTTGTCAGGTGCTGGTGGTGCGGGGTGCGCCGGTGGACCCCTGGGGGACGAGGAGGTGGGGTGGTGTCAGTCGTCGGCCATGTAGCCGCTGCGGACGCTGTGCACGAGTCGGGCGAGCAGGTCGTCCCACGCGTCGAGGGCGGGCTGGTCGAGGTCGGGGCCGGACGTCGCCAGCCAGTGCTCCGCGATGACGACGATGCCGCTCATGAGGCCTTCGACGAGCAGCGCTGCGTCGAGGGGGTCGGCGGCCGGGTAGCGCCGGGCGACCTCGTGCCGGAGCCGTTCGGTCACGCGTGAGAACGCCGTCTGGGTCAGGACCGCGGCCTTCGGGTCGTCCTTGCCGGGGTCGCCGAGGATCCGGTACATGCCGGCGATCGCCGGGGCCAGGTCGGCGCCGCGGGCCGCGGACTCGAGCTCGTCAAACATCGACGCCCGGCTGCCGTCGCCCACCGGCGTCCGGGCCATGTCGGCGAGGAACCGGTCGATGATGACGGACAGCTCCTGCTCGCAGACGGCCAACAGGACCTCGTCGAGCGAGGCGAAGTGGTTGAACACGGTGCGCCGGGCGATGTCGGCCCGGGCGGCGAGGTCGTCCACGCTGAAGTCGCGTCCGCCGCGCTCGTCGATCAGGTCGCGGGCGGCCTGCAGGATCGCCGCGCGGTGCTTCGCCTTGAGGGCGGCACGGCGGTCGGTCACGATGGTCACGAGAGGGAACACTAGGTGCATCGATGCACTCGGTGCAATGAGGCTCGGTGCTTCCCCAGGTTCGTCCCCCGGCGTGAACGTCTGTGCTGCACCGGTGTTCAGGCGGAGGTGTCCGGTGCCAGACTGGACCGACGAACCACCGTCGTACGAAGGAGTACCCGATGCCCGTCCGCCTGTCCCCGGAGACCCTCGACGAGATCGCCGCGAGCGGTGTCGCCGTCCCCACCTACGACCGCGCCGGGATCACCGCCGGCATCGTCCACTTCGGCGTCGGAGGGTTCCACCGCGCGCACCAGGCGATGGTGATCGACCGGCTCCTGCAGCAGGGCGAGGCCCGCGAGTACGGCATCTGCGGCGTCGGCGTGCTCGAGCAGGACCGCCGGATGGCGACCGCCATGGCCGAGCAGGGCGGCCTGTACACGCTCGTCCTCAAGCACCCGGACGGCACCCGCGAGTCCCGCGTCGTCGGCAGCATCGTCGAGTACCTGCTCGCCGTCGACGACCCCGACGCCGTCGTCGAGAAGATGGCGCACCCGGACACGAAGATCGTCAGCCTGACCATCACCGAGGGCGGCTACAACTTCGACCACGTCACGGGCGAGTTCGTCGCCGACGAGCCGGGTGTCGCCGCCGACCGGCGCGGCGACGGCCCGCCCCGCACGGTCTTCGGCCTGGTGGTCGAGGCTCTGCGCCGCCGACGGGACCGCGGGCTGGAACCCTTCACCGTGATGTCGTGCGACAACATCCAGGGCAACGGGCACGTCGCCCGGTCGATGTTCACCGCCTACGCCCGGCTGCAGGACCCGGCCTTCGCCGACTGGATGGACGAGCACGTGGCGTTCCCGAACTCGATGGTCGACCGCATCACCCCGGTCACGGCCGACGAGGACCGCGCCTGGGTCCGCGACGAGCTCGGCATCGACGACGCCTGGCCCGTCGTCGCCGAACCGTTCTTCCAGTGGGTGCTCGAGGACGACCACCCCGCGGGCCGGCCGCCCTACCAGGACGCCGACGTGCAGATCGTCGAGGACGTCGAGCCGTACGAACTCATGAAGCTCCGGCTCCTCAACGCCAGCCACCAGGGGCTCTGCTACTTCGGGTACCTGTCCGGCTACCGCTACGCGCACGAGGCCACACAGGACCCGGCGATCGCGACCTTCCTGCGCCGCTACATGGACGAAGAGGGCGCACCGACGCTGCACCCGGTGCCCGGCATCGACCTCGATGAGTACGAGTCGACCCTGATCGAGCGCTTCCAGAACCCCGAGGTGCGCGACACCCTCGCCCGGCTCTGCGCCGAGTCGAGCGACCGGATCCCGAAGTGGCTGCTCCCCGTCGTGCGCGAGAACCTGGCCGCCGGTCGGCCCGTCACGCTGTCCGCCGGCATCGTCGCGTCCTGGGCCCGCTACGACGAGGGCACCGACGAGTCCGGCGAGCCCATCGAGATCGTCGACCGGCTCGCCGAGCCCCTGCACCGCATCGCCCTGACCCAGCGCGAGGACCGCCTCGCCTTCATCGCGAACCGCCAGGTCTTCGGCGACCTGGTCGACGACGAACGGTTCGTCGCCGCCTACCGCGACGCCCTGGACGGGCTCATCGCGGACGGCGCGCACGCCACCGTCACGCGCCTGTCGCGGTCCTGAGACGCGACCGACGAACGGACGGGAGGCCCGTGGCGGCGCCGCCACGGGCCTCCCGTCCGCCTGCTGGCGGCTGCCGTCAGACGCTCACCGCGCGACGTCGTCCCACGGCACCGGGGTGGTCTCGCCCGTCTCCCAGTCGCGACGCAGCACGCCGTAACCGACCGACCCGACGGCCGGGCCGCCGTCGACGGGCCACGCCTCGCGGTAGTGGGCCTCCTGCACCCAGCCGGCACGGACGAAGACCCGGCGCATGGCGGTGTTGTCCTCGCGGGTCTGGCCCTCGAAGCGCGTGATCGCCGGCATCGTCGTGAACACGTGGTCGGTCACCGCACGCAGGGTGGGGACCCCGAGGCCGCGGCCCCGGAACCGACCGGCCAGGCGCAGGTCGAACAGGGGGACGGGGTCGGCGAGGTCCTCGAGGCGGACCAGCCCGATGCGTCCGAGCTCGTCGTGGTCGAGCCAGGACGTGTCGTGCTCCTCGTCGCGGTAGGCGCCGGAGTCGACGGCGCTCGCCGCGTCGGCCGCGCTGATGCGCCGTCGGACGTGGAACGGGAACTCCTCGGACGTCAGGAACGCGAGCAGCTCCGGGCGGTCGGCGCCGGTGGGGTCCAGGCGGGTGAGTCGGACGGCGGGAGCTGGCATGCCGCTCAGGGTAGTTGCACGGTCGTCGGGCAGGCTCGGGGCGTGCGAGGTGGGACGGGGACGACGACCACAGCCCTGACGGCCCTGGTGCTGGTCGGACTGGTGGGGTGTTCCGGCGAGCCGGGCGGTGCGTCGGCTCCTGCTTCTGCCGCTGCGTCGGCTCCGGGTGCAGCGGCGCCGGCGACCGACCCGGCGACCGACCCCGCCACCGCGCGGGCCTTCGCGTCGCTCGAGCGGCGGTACGACGCTCGGCTCGGCATCACCGCGGTCGACACCGGCAGCGGCCGGACACTCGTGCACCGTGCAGGGGAGCGGTTCGCGTTCGCGTCGACGGTGAAGGTGTTCATCGCGGCGGCGGTCCTCGACGCCTCGTCCGACGCCGACCTGGCGACCGTCGTGCACTACGACCGCGGTGACCTGCTCGAGTACGCGCCCGTGACGAGCGAGCACGTCGACACCGGGATGACGGTCCGGGAGCTCATCGACGCGGCGCTCCGGTCCAGCGACAACACCGCTGCCAACCTGCTGGTGGAACGGCTCGGCGGGCCGGACGCCGTCGAGCGGTGGCTGCGCGGCATCGGCGACCGGACGACCCGCGTCGACCGGGTCGAACCCGACCTGAACCAGGCGACGCCGGGCGACCGGCGTGACACGACGACGCCGGAGCGGTTCGCGGCCGACCTGCGGGCGGTGCTGCTCGGGGACGTCCTCGACGCTGCCGACCGGCGGGTGCTCCGCGACGCGATGCTCGGCAACACGACCGGGGACGCGACGATCCGTGCCGGGGTGGACCCGTCGTGGCGGGTCGCCGACAAGACCGGCACGGCGTCCTACGGGGTCCGGAACGACATCGCGGTCGTGACGCCGCCGGGACGAGCACCGATCGTGCTGGTGGTGATGACGAGCCGGGCCGATGCCGCCGCGGAACCGTCGGATGCACTGGTCGCCGCGGCGACCCGGGCCGCGGTGGCCGGGCTGACCGGCTGAGCCGCACGCCTCGCGGAGCGTCGCGGGACTACCGGAGTGTGCTCGCCCAGCGCCCGATGGTGTCGTACGCCCGTTCCCGGACGTCCGGCGCGGACAGGACGACGTCGTGCAGGGCCCCCGCGAGCCGGCGGACCGTGACCTCGTCACCGAGGGAGAGCGCACGGTGCGCCACCGTGTCGACGTTCAGGGCGACGTCGGCCCGCGCCATCCCCGGGTCCCACCGCGGCTGGAGCATGCTCTTGTCGCTCAGCATCACCAGGGTCGGGACCGTGATGCCGAGCCCCTTCTCGACCTCTGCCTGACCGTCGAAGACCGCGGCGAGCCACCCGGGGTGCAGGGGGAAGCCGCGCTCCGGCCGCCACTGCTGCTCGTAGGTCCACGACCCCTCGCCCTCGGCCGAGACGGTGCGCGTGTAGAAGCCGGGGTCGACGGCGGGCATCGGCGCGAGCGGGTTCCGGCGCGCGCCGAGCCTGATGACCGGTGCGACGATGGCCCGCCCCACCGCGGTGGCCTGGAACTCGAGCCACGGGCTGTTCAACACCAGGCCGTGCACGAGCTCCGGGTGCCGGGCCGCCCACAGCGACAGGGTCAGACCGCCCGTGGAGTGGCCCATCGGCACGAGCTTGCGGCGGTCCGAGCCGGGGTGCTCGGCCGAGATCGCGTCGAGCGCTGCGGCGATGTCCTCGTCGTACACGGCCAGGTCGTCGACCATGCCCGGGGTCTGGTGCGGACGCAGACTCCGACCGTACTTCCGCAGGTCCAGCGCGTGGAACCGGGCGCCGAGCCGCTCCAGGCGTTCGGCGAGCTCGACTTGGAAGAAGTAGTCCGACCAGCCGTGCACGTAGAGCACGTCGACCCCGTGCAGGGGCCCGCGACCGTGCAGCAGCAGGTCCGTCGGGGTGTGCCGTCGGCGGACCAGGGTGGCGACGACGGGGCCCTCGGAGTCGGTGCCGAGCGGCAGTTCGAGCCGCTCGTACGGTGCTCCGAGCACGTCCTCGTGCCACCTCTGGTCCGTCATGCGGCGAGCGTATCCGGCGCCGGTGCGGGCGGTGCTGGTGCGGGGGTGTGCGGCCGTCACCCGGCCAGGACCACGACCTTGCCGCTGATCCGTCCCGCGGCCGCCTCGTCGTGCAGGGACGGCAGCTCGGTCAGCGGGATGCGCCGGGTGACCTCGACCGTGAGCGCCCCGGCGTCGACCAGGGACACCAGCTCCGCCAGGCGCTCGCGGTTGCGCAGGACGAACACCGTCGCCGCCCGGACCCCGCGTGACTCGTCGTCCGGCGTGGCCATGAACGCCGTGGTGCTGACGACCGCGCCGCCGTCGCGCACGACGTCGACGAGTGCTGCGAAGTCCTTCGGGTCGATCGGGGCGAGGTTGAGGAGCACGTCGACCGGCTCCGTCACGGCGGCGCGGACGTCGGTCGTGGTGTGGTCGATCACCTCGTGGGCACCGGCCGCCCGGACGGCCTCGATGCTGCGCGGGCTCGCCGTCGCGATGACGTGGACGCCGGCGCGGACGGCGAGTTGGATCGCGTACTTGCCCACCACGCCGCCGGCGCCCATGACCAGCACGCGCTGGCCTGCCTCGAGCCGCCCGTCGTCGAACAGTGCCTGCCACGCGGTGAGTGCCACCGAGGGCAGCGCCGCCGCGTCGGGCAACGGGATGCTCGTCGGTGCGGCGACCACCGCGTCCGCCGGGGCGATGACGTACTCGGCCGCCCCGCCGTCGAGCTCCATCGGCAGGAACGCGACGACGGCGTCCCCGACCGCGATCCCCTCGACGCCGTCGCCGAGCGCGTCGACGATGCCGGACACGTCGTAGCCGGGGACGTGCGGCAGCTGGATCGGGATCGGCAGGAACCCGCCCCGCATCCCGTTGTCCGCCGCGTTGAACGCCGAGGCGGCGACGCGCAGTCGCACCTGCCCGGCGCCCGGGGTGGGCTGCTCGACGTCCTCGGTGCGGAGCACCTCGGGACCGCCGACCTCGTGGAACCGTACTGCCTGCATGATCGTGCCCTTCGTCGGTGTTGCCCATGTGCTTCGAGTTCGAAGCAACTGACGATGACGCTAGCACTGCTTCGAACTCGAAGCAACGGGTAGGATGGATCCCGTGACCGACGCGCCGAACTCCCTGACACCGACCCAGCTCGGGGCGTACTTCGCCTTCACCGAGGTGAGCAGCCTGCTGCGCCACGCGGTCGAGCGGCAGCTCCGCGACGTGGGCGGCCTGAGCTACGTGCAGTTCCAGCTGCTCGCCCGGCTCGGTGACGCTCCGGGCGGGCAGCAGCGCATGACCGACCTTGCCGACGGCGTCGTGTACAGCCGGAGCGGGCTGACCTACCAGGCGCAACTGCTCGAGCAGCGCGGGCTGGTCACGCGCGGTCCCTCGCCGGACGACGAACGCAGCACGGTCGTGACGATCACCCGGGCCGGTCGTGACGTCCTCGCCGCGGTCTTCCCCGGACACATCGAGGCGCTGCACACCCTGCTGTTCGCGTCGATGTCCGACGCGGACGTCGACGACCTCGCACGGATCCTCGGGGGAGCGGCGGAGCACCTGCGCGCGAACCCGCCACGCTCCGCGGGCGCGCGCCGGCGCAGCTGACGGAACGGTCGTACCGCGCGGGTCACGCCCGATCGTCGCGCCGGTGGGGTCCCCGTTCTAGCTGCGGGGAGCCCGCACGAAGAACAGCGTGATGGCGCCGAGGACGACCGCGGCGACGATGAGCGCCCAGGCGAGCAGGACGACCGGCCCGTCCCAGGGGGAGACGAGCAGTCCGACCCCGATCACCAGGGCCACGGCGGCGCCGATCAGGGCGAGGCGGTGCGGTCGTACCGGAGCGGTGCGTGTCACGGCACCCAGGGTACGCGTGCGCGGCCGGTGGTGCGGAGCGAGCAGGGACGATCGGTCACACGGTGGCGCGCATCACCCACCGCCACTTCGCGATGCGGCGGTCGCGCACGAACCCGAACTGCGTGAACAGTTCTTCCGGTCCGGTGTGCAGGTACGCCCCGCGCTGCGGTTTCCGCTCGACCGTCTGCTCCGGGTAGGCCTCGACCGTCCCGCCGCCCGCCCGGCGGATCTCGTCCAGGGCCGTGGTGACCGCGGCACGTGCGACACCGTGGCCGCGGTGCCGGGACTCCACGAACACGCAGCCGATCCGCCAGTCCGGCGGGGTCGAGGCGTCGCGGGCGTACGCGCCCGGGTTCAGGATCGTCGGCAGCTCGGCCGGGCGTCCGAACTGGCACCAGCCGACCGCGGTGCCGTCGGCGTAGACGAGCACCTGGTGGTTCGTGCCGTCGCGCACGTGCCGGTGCTTCGCCTCCTGGTGGGACACCGTGGGGTCCGGTGTGCCGCGCGGGCCGTCCGGGTGGAAGCCGATGCACCAGCACCCGCCCCACACGCCGTTGCTGCGGGTCACGAGCGCGGCGAAGTCGGGCCACGTCTCCTCGGTGAGCATCGCCGTCGAGTACTCCATGCGCCGATCATGCTCCGCACGGGCGGCGAGCGCCGAGCGGCGACCGACCCCGGCACTTTCCCAGCGGACACGACGGTGTTCCGCGGGGAAGTCCCGGCGCCCACCCGAGCAGGACTGCGGGCCTCTCCGGACCGCGCCGACGGTGGCGCGGACGAGGGGGAACGACATGACGATGCGACGTGCAGGGGGAGCCGCGCTCGGCTTCGTGGGTGGCAGCGTGCTCGCCGGGTTGCTGGTGAGCGTCGGGGTGACGCCGGTGATCGCGGTCGCCGGCGTCGGCACGACCTCGGCGATCGGGGTGTTCGAGTCGTTGCCGGAGGACATCGAGATCGGGCAGCTCCCGCAGCGCAACCAGATCTGGGCGTACCGCGGCGGCGAGCCGGTGCACCTGGCGAACGTGTGGGACCAGGACCGCCAGGAGCTCACGCTCGAGCAGATCAGCGACCACCTGGAGCACGCCGCGGTGGACGGCGAGGACAAGCGGTTCTACGAGACCGGCGGCGTCGACGCGACGTCCGTCGTCCGGTCGCTCGTGAGCGTCGCCACGTCCGGGACCGAGGGCGGGTCGGGTGGTTCGACCCTGACGATGCAGCTCGTGCGGAACATCAAGATCCAGCAGGCCAGCGAACTGCCCACCGCCGAGGAGCGCGAGGCCGGGTACGAGGAGGCGACCAGGCGGACGCCGCAGCGCAAGCTCGCCGAGATGAAGCTCGCGATCAGCCTGGCGAAGCAGTACACGAAGCGGCAGATCCTGGCGGCGTACCTGAACATCGCCTACTTCGGCGACCAGACCTACGGCGTGCAGTCGGCGGCGCAGCACTACTACGGCAAGTCGGCGAGCGACCTGACCCCGGCCGAGGCGGCGTCGCTCATCGCGATCGTGCAGTGGCCGGAACGACGGGACCTGTCGACGCCGGACCACCACCGCGACAACGCCGCCCGGCGGAACGTGATCCTGCGGTCGATGCACGAGCAGGGGCACCTGTCGGCCGAGGAGTACCGCACGGCTCGGCTGTCCCGTGTCGCCGACTCCGTGCACCTGACGGCACCGCAGCAGGGGTGCGAGGCGGTCGAGGTGGGCGCTGCGTTCTTCTGCGACCACGCGGAGACCATCGCTCAGCGGCTCCCGCAGCTCGGCGCGACGAAGCAGCAGCGGGCGGACGCCTGGCGCACCGGCGGGTACCGGATCCAGACCACGCTCGACCTCGACCTGAACGCGGAACAGAAGCGGCTGCTCGACCGGTACGACCCGAAGACCGAGACCCGGCTGGCACTCGGGGCCACGTTCAACACGGTCGAGGCAGGGACGGGCCGCGTGCTGACGATGGCACAGAACACCGACCACGACCGCTCGTCCGACGCGCCCCGCACCGCGACCTCGCTGAACTACGCCACCGACGAGGCGGACGGCAGCTCCACCGGCTTCCAGACCGGGTCGACCTACAAGATGTTCACCCTGCTCGCGTGGATCGAGGCCGGCCGCAGCCCGGACACCGTCGTGGACGGCACGCCGCACCCGCACAGCGAGTGGACCGCGTGCGGGGAACCCGCCTCGGCGTTCTGGCAGCCGAAGAACGACTCAGCCGGGCAGCGTGGTCCGTACTCGGTCCGGTCGGCGACGGCGCAGTCCGTCAACGCCGCGTACCAGTCGATGGCCGAGCAGCTCGACCTGTGCGACATCCGCGACGTGGCCGAGCGGCTGGGGGTGCACCTGGCGAGCGGCGGCGAACTGCCGTGGAACCCGGGGTCGTTGCTCGGCACCGAGAGCATCGCCCCGCTCACGATGGCCTCGGCCTACGCCGGCATCGCGAACGGCGGGCGGTTCTGCGCACCCGTGGTGATCGACCAGGTCGTCGCGCCCGACGGTGAGGAGCTCGGCGGACAGCCCCGCTCGTGCACGCAGGCGGTGTCCCGGCAGACCGCGGCCACCGCGTTCGACGTCATGCAGGGCGCCTTCCGCGGCGGGACGGCGAGCGGTGGGCAGACCCCCGACGGCGCGACACTGTTCGGCAAGACCGGCACCACGGACGCGGCCGACCAGGTGTGGTTGGTGGGCGGGACCTCGGGTGCCGTCACCGCCTACTGGCAGGGCAACACGGACGGCGCGAAGCACAACCTGCGGACGTTCTCCAACGGCCAGGGCGGCACCTACGCCGGGTCGCGTGCGGCCGTCTGGCGCGACGCGCAGACGGCGGTGAACGCGGCGCTGCCGGTCGGCTGACGGCCCGGAACGCAGCCACGAACGGCCTGGAGGCGCGGTGCCAGCTGGCACCGCGCCTCCAGGCCGGTTCTCGGTTGCGTCCTACGACAGCTTCTTGCTGTCCTCGAGCCAGCCCGCGAGCTTGGTCATGTAGTCGGCCTGCGACGTGTAGTCGAGGGCCGGGAACGTCCAGCTGTGGACCTGGCCGGCCTTGAGCGCGGCGTTGTCGGCGAAGGTCGGCTGCTTCTCGAGGTCGGCGACCTGGTAGCCCTGCTGCGACAGCAGCAGCACGTCACCGGTGATCTGACCGGCGTTCTCCCACGAGTAGATGCCCCAGTAGAAGCCCTTCGGCTTCGGGTTGACGAAGTCGACCCCGTACGACGCGTACATCTGCAGCGACGGCTCGTCGGTCGGGCGGGTGACGTACGCGCCGTCACCGTCGGCGTACATCGAGACGACCGACAGGTCCGTGTCCTTCGAGACCTTCTCGAGCTCGTCGGCGGCGGTGTCGAAGCGCTTCTCGGCGGCGTCGACCGTCGACTCCTTCGCGCCGAGCGACTCGGAGAGCTTCGCGATCTCCTCGATGACGTCCTCGCCCTTGCCGCCCCACTTCACCTCGGCGACCGGCGCGATCGCCTTGATCTGCTTCTCCTGCGCCTTGTCCTTGAAGCCGTAGCCGGGCTGCTTGGTGTCGAGCGTGCCCTTCGCGTCGGTCGGGTAGACCGAGGTCACGACGAGGTCGGGCTTCAGCGCGGCGAGCTGCTCGAGGTCGATGTCGCCGTAGGCGGTGCCGAGCTGGGTGATGCCGTCGGTGTCGAGGCCCTTGAACCGGGCGTCCTTCGCCATCGTCAGCTGCCCGAAGGTGCCGACGGGCTTGAGGCCGTACTCGATGAACGACAGGGCGATGTCGTTCAGCACGACGACGCGCTTCGGCGTGTGGTCGACCTTGACGGTCGCGCCGGTGGCGTCCTGGTACGACCACGCCTTCGACGCGGCGGTGCCGCCGTCGGAGTCGGAGTCGTTCGAGTTGCCGGTGCTCGAGCAGCCGGTCAGGAGGAGTGCCGAGACGGTCACGGAGGTCAGGAGGGCGGCGCGCAGGTGGCCACGTCGGGAGGTCTTCACATTAGGAGAGGCTAACCTAACTTTGCGGCACTCGCCAGCACGTCTTCGGTTTTCGTGCGTGTGACGGTGTGCTCGGCCGGGGCGTGCGGGACCGGGTCGTGCTCGTCCGCTTCGGGCACGATCATCGGCGCACCGGTCACGGGGTCGGGGAACACCCGGGCGTGCAGGCCGAACGCGTGCTCGAGCAGTGCCGGGGTGAGGACCTCGTGCGGTGTGCCGTCGGCCACGACCCCGCCGTCGTGCAGCACCACGAGCCGGTCCGAGTACCGCGCCGCCAGCGACAGGTCGTGCAGCACCATCACGATCGTCGACCCCTGCTCGCGGTTCAGCCGTCGGACGAGCCGCAGGACCTCGAGCTGGTGCGCGAGGTCCAGGTAGGTCGTCGGCTCGTCGAGCAGGAGCGTCTCGGCCTGCTGCGCGACGACCATGGCGATCCAGGCGCGCTGGCGCTGTCCGCCGGACAGGCTCGTGACGTCACGGTGCGCGACCTCGGTCAGGCCGGTGGCGGCGATCGCGTCCTCGGCGACGGCGGCGTCCTCGGCGGTCCATGGCTTCGCCCACGACTGGTGCGGGTTCCGGCCGCGCATCACCAGGTCGAGCACGCTGGTGCCGGCCGGGGCGACGGGGGACTGCGGCAGGATCGCGAGCTTGCGGGCGACCTGGCGGTTCGGCTCCTTGCGGATCGGGGCGCCGTCGAGCAGGACCTCGCCGGCCTGCGGCTTGAGCACGCGGCCGAACGCCTTGAGCAGGGTCGACTTGCCGCAGCCGTTCGCGCCGAGGAACGTCGTGACGGTGCTGCGTTCGATGCGCAGGTGCAGGTCGCGCAGGACCGGCTGGCGGTCGTAGCCGACGGACAGGCCCTGGGCTTCGAGCACGCTGTCGTGCTCGTGCTCGTGCTCGTGCTCGTGCTGGTGGTCGCGGTCGTGCGCTGTTGTCATCGGGACATCTCCTTGCGGTGACGGACGAGGAGCCAGATCAGGTACGGCGCCCCGATCACGGTGGTGATGATGCCGACCGGCACCTGCCACGGGAACGCGGAACGGGACAGCAGGTCGGCGGCGAGCACGAGCACGGCTCCCAGAGCACCGGCGAGCAGCAGCGGCGGCCGGTTCGTGCCGGCGAGCCGGAGCCCGACCTGCGGCACGACGAACGCGACGAAGCCCACCGGTCCCGCGGCGGCCACGGCGGCGGCGGTCAGCACGACCGCGAGTGCGATGACGAGCAGCCGGTGTCGCTGGACGGAGAGTCCGACGCCGGTCGCGACCTCGTCGCCGAGCTGCCCGATGCCGAGTGCCGCACTCGTCGCGAGTGCGATCGGCACCGCGACCACGGCCACCAGGAGCAGCGGCCAGACGCTCTCCCACGAGGTGCTCGACAGGCTGCCGACCAGCCACTGCGAGGCCGCGGTCGCGACCGTGATCTTCGCCCGGACGAGCAGGTAGCTGGTCACGGCGTCGAGGGTCGCGCTCACGCCGATGCCGACCAGCACGAGCCGGTAGCTCTGCACGCCACCGCGCCAACCCAGGCCGTAGACCAGGACCGCTGCGACCAGGGCGCCGATCGTGGCGGCCACCGGGATCCCGCCACCGAGCACCAGGGACGACACCGAGTACGTCCCGCCGCCCAGCACGATCGCGGCGACCGCACCGACGCTCGCGCCCGCGGTGACGCCGATGATGTCCGGGGTGCCGAGGGGGTTCCGCGTGAAGGTCTGGGTCAGTGCCCCGGCGACCCCGAGGGTCAGGCCGACGAGTGCGCCGGTCAGCACGCGGGGCAGGCGCAGGGTGGTGATGATGAAGGCGTCGGGACCGGTCTCCAGCCCGAGCAGGGACCGGATGACGACCCCGGGCGCGATCCACGTCGAGCCGACCGCGGTGCCGAGGACGATGAGCACCAGGACGGTGGCGAGCGACGCGACGGTGTACCAGAACACCCGGGGGCGCCAGGCGAGGCCGACGGGGCCGATGCGGATGCCGGCACGGCCGGGGGTGCGGGCCGCGGGGCCGTTCGTGCCCGGCGCACCGGGTGTACTGCCGGGCATGCCGGTGGTGCTGCCGGGCGTCCTCCCGCTGCTGCGCACCGCTGCCCCGCTCACAGCGACACCAGCGATCGGCGGCGGGCCACGGCGACGAACACCGGGCCCCCGATGACGGCGAGCACGATGCCGACCTCGACCTCGGAGAACCCGCCGATCAGGCGACCGATGACGTCGGCGACCAGCACGAGGGCGGCGCCGACCAGACCGGACACCGGCAGCGTCCAGCGGTGTCCGGTGCCGACGAGCGCGCGGGCGACGTGCGGGACCGTCAGGCCGACGAAGCCGATCGGGCCGGCCGCTGCGGTCGCCCCGGCGGCGAGCAGCGTGATCCCTCCCAGGCCGACCAGCCGGGCGACGAGCACGTTCTCGCCCAGGCCCTTCGCCAGCTCCGACCCGAGCCCGAGGGCGTCGAGGGCGCGGACGTTCAGCACCGCGAGCACGAGTCCGGCGGCCAGGAACGGCCACACCGCCCCGAGGATGTCGAGCTGGCGTGCGGCGAGCGACCCGACGACCCAGAGCCGGTACGCGTCGAGCGACGCCTGGTCGGTCAGCACGACGAACGAGGTCAGGGCGGCGAGCAGCGCCGAGACCGCGGCGCCGGCGAGGGCGAGCGGCACCGGGCTGGCCGTGCCGCTGCCGGCGATCGTCACCGAGAAGACGACGACGCTGGCGACCAGGGCCCCGACCAGTGCGAACCAGACGGTCGCGCTCGTGCTCGTCACCCCGAACACGTAGACGCCGAGCACCACCGCGAGCCCCGCGCCCGACGAGACGCCGAACAGACCGGGGTCGGCGAGTGGGTTGCGGGTGTGTCCCTGCATGAGCAGTCCGGCGATGCCGAGGGCCGCGCCGACCGCTGCGCCGATGAGCGTGCGCGGGATGCGGGAGCCCCACACGATCGCCTCGTCGGTGCTCGATCCGGTGCGCGTGAGCCCCGCCCACACCTCGGCGACGCCGATGCGGTTGCTGCCGAGCAGCATGCTCGCCACGGCGACGAGGACCAGGGCGACGACGAGGCCGATGATGACCGCGGTCCGTCGCCGCATCGCGGTCCGGTGCACACCGAGGGCGCGGGACGCGTCGCCGTCCCGGGCGCTGGACACGACGGGTTCGGGGGCCTCCGGACCGGAAGCCAGAACGGGATTGGGGGCTGGCACGGAAGTCATCTTAGGTTAGCCTTGCCTCATGGCGAAGACCCCGCGGCTCCTGCCGACGAACCCCCGGCTCTTCCGCGCCCGTGTCCTCCGGACCCAGCGGGTGACCCCCTCGATGCAGCGTGTCACCGTCACCGGCGACGACCTGCACGAGTTCGGCTACCTCGGTTTCGACCACTGGTTCCGCCTGTTCGTCCGGCGCCCCGACCAGGACGCCTTCCGGATGCCCGACCTGGACGGCAAGAAGTGGTGGCCGACGTTCCTCGGCATCCCCGAGGACATCCGCCCGCACTGCGCGAACTACACCGTCGCCGCGTACCGGCTGCTCGCCGACGGCACCGCCGAGCTCGACATCGACTTCGTCGTGCACCTGGACCACCGCGGTCAGCTCGAGGGCCGTGCCGCGATCTGGGCCTGCTCCGCCCGCCCCGGCGAAGAGCTCGCGATGCTCGACCAGGGCTGCATCTTCGACGTCCCGGCCGGCACCAGCGAGGTCGTCGTCGCGGCGGAGGAGACCGGCCTGCCCGGCATCGTCGGCATCGCCGAGTCGTTGCCGCGCGACACCGTCGGCCGCATCATCCAAGAGGTCCCGACCGCCGCCGACATCCGTGACCTCGACGCCCCCACCGGCGTGCAGGTGACGTGGATCGTCCGGCAGCCGGGCGCGGTCCCCGGCAGCGGCGCCCTCGCGGAGCTGCAGCGGCACGTGCCGTCCGACGACAGGGGCTACGCGTTCGTCGTGGGGGAGTCGAAGCTCGCCACCGAGGGCCGCCGCCACCTGCACCGTGCCGGTCTGCCGAAGTCGCGCATCACGTTCTCCGGGTTCTGGAAGCACGAGACGAAGGTCTCCGTCCGCGCCTGACCCGCGTGCTGCCTGGCAGGTGTGCCCCGTCCCGCCAGGTACGCCCGCCCTCGCCAGGTGCGCCGCGCCCGTGGCGCGACCAACGGACGGACGGGAGGCCCGGTGCAAGCTGGCACCGGGCCTCCCGTCCGTGGTGGGGCCGCGTCAGCCCTTGAGGCCCGAGCCCGTCACGCCCTCCACGATCTGCCGCTGGAAGATCAGGTAGAGGATGATCAGCGGCAACGCCGCCAGGAGTGCACCAGCCTGGATGTCGGCGTAGCGCTGCCCGAAGCTGCCCTGGACCGTGGCGAGCCCGACCGGGATCGTCATGAGGTCCGGGTTGGACAGCACGAACAGCGGCAGCAGCAGGTTGTTCCACACCCCGACGAAGGTCAGGATCGTCACCGCTGCGATCACCGGACGCGACAGCGGCAGGATGACCGACCAGTAGACCTTCCAGATGCCGGCGCCGTCGATGCGCGCAGCCTCTTCGAGCTCCTTCGGGATGCCGTCGAAGAACTGCTTGAAGATGAACACCGCGATCACGGCGGGCACCTGCGGGAAGATCACCGACCAGTACGTGTTGAGCAGGCCGACCGCGTTGAGCTCCTGGAAGATCGGGATGATCAGCACCTGGGTCGGGATCATGATGCCCAGGATGATGAGCAGGAACGCGATGTTCCGGCCGCGGAACACCAGCCGCGACAGCGCGAACGCCGCCATCGAGGCGAACAGCACGGTGAGCACCGCGGTCACGACGCTCGTGATGCCGCTGGCCAGGTACCAGTTCCAGATGTCGCCGGCTTGGAACAGCGACGCGTACGAGTGCAGCGTCGGGTTCCAGTTCGACAGGATCGAGTTCGCGCCGAGCGCGGCGACACCGTTGTCGGACAGCGACGTCTTGAGCGCGAACACGCTCGGGATGAGCCAGATGATCGCGAAGATCGTCAGGATGATGCCCGACGCGATCGTGAAGCCGCGCCCGCTGACACCGATCTTGGCGGCGCTCGTGGGAGCGGCGGACGAGACCCCGGTGCGGAGCTTCCGGCCGGTGGTGATGCTCTCGGTGGCGGTCATGTCAGGCACCGATCTCTCGCTTGGCGGCAGCGCGCTCGACGAGCTGCCGGATGACCGCGATCGCCACGATCACGATGAACAGGAGGACCGACGCAGCCGACGCGGCACCGAGTCGGTTGTCGGTGAATCCGACGCCGGTGATGAGCTGCAGCGAGACCTGGGTGGAGATGCCCGGGCCGCCGTTCGTCATCAGGTAGACCTGGTCGAAGATCTTCAGGCTCGCGATGATCTGCAGCAGGATGACGAGGGTCGTCGTGCGGCCGAGCAGGGGGAGCGTGATCGACTTGATCTGCTGCCAGTTCGAGGCACCGTCGACGGCGGCGGCTTCGTACAGTTCGCGCGGGATCTCCTGCAGGCCGGCCAGGTAGAGCACGAAGTTGAAGCCGAGGGTCCACCACACGGTGGCGATGGCGACACCGATCATCGCCGTGTTCGGGCTGGCCAGGACACCGGCGCCCGGAGTCATCCCGAGCAGCGACTGGACGCTCGCGAAGAGACCGGTGCTCGGCGTGAAGATGAACACCCAGATGAGCGAGATCGTCGCCGACGGCAGGATGAACGGCAGGAAGAACGCCAGACGGAAGAACCACTGGCCGCGGTTCATCCGGTTCGTCAGCACGGCGAACACGAACGCCAGGATCACGAGCGGCGGGGTCGTGTACAGCGTGAACTGCAGTGTGTGCCAGAGCGAGGACCAGAAGTCGTCGCGACCGAGCATCTCCGCGTAGTTCGCGAACCCGGCGAAGCTGCCGAGCCCGGTGCGGACCGTCGAGGTGTTGAAGAAGCTCGTGACGATCATCCAGACCGTCGGACCGAGCAGGAAGGCGATGTAGAACAGGCCGAACGGGGCGAGGAACAGCCAGCCACTGCGGCCCTGGCCGCGGGTCAGGCTGGAGCGGTACGGGCGGAGTCGTCGCGGCGCGCTCGCCGCGTCCGTCGGGCGGTCGAGGACAGGTGCTGTGGTCACGTCATCGTGCCTTTCGCAGGGTGTTCACGTCGTTCGTGGTGGTCGCAGGCCCGATCACAGCGGGCTCGGCGTGTTGAGGTAGGTCGACAACTGGGACTTGATGGCGCTCATGGCCGCGGCGGGGGAACTGCTGCCCTGCTGCACGAGGGCCAGCTGGGCGCCCACGGTGTTCTCGAACGTGGACCCGGAGCCGCCGTACCAGGCAGCGTCGTCGAACACCGCGGTCTCGGCAGCGGAGGCGTAGTTCGACTGCGGTGTCAGCTTCTTGTAGGCCGAGCTGTCGTACGTCGGCAGGTACGCCGGCACGTGACCACCCTTTGCCCAGGTCAGGCTCTGCTCGAGCATCTGCTTGATGAACAGCATCGCCGCCTGCTTCTGCTCCGGCGTACGGTCCTTCTTCGGCAGGATGAACGTGTGCGAGTCGGCCTGGGTCGCCGGCTTGTCGAAGAGCTGCGGGATCGGAGCCATCCCGAACTTCAGCCCCTTGATCGACTGGGCGGTGCTGATCTCCCACTCGCCCTGCATGAAGAAGCCGGCCTTGCCGGTGAACATGAGCGTCTGCGCGGTGGCGTAGTCGAGGCCCTTGTTGAGCCAGCCCTGCTTGACCCACTTCTGGGTCATGTCGGTGACCTTCGTGTAGGCGTCCTCGTTGACCGTGAGCTTGGAGCCGCCGTCGCTGATGAACGGCGTCGCACCCTCGATCTGGTTGTACATCGTCCAGAAGAAGCGCCACGGGGTCGCGACCTCACTGACGTTCGCGACGTTGAGCGCCGTGCCGCCGGTGACCTTCGAGACCGCCGCCAGGGCCTTCTCGAAGGCGTCGATCCCCGTCAGGTCCTTGAGGTTGTCGTCGCTGTCGAGCAGGCCGGCCTTCCGGCACACGTCGACGTTGTAGAACAGCACGAAGGGGTGGGTGTCGAGCGGCACGCAGATGTTCTTGCCGTCGGTCTTCTGCGCCGTCCAGGCCTTCTGGTTGAAGTCGGCGGCGCTCATACCGACGCCGGCGAGGTCCTCGGAGGTGATGGGATCGAGCAGGTCACCGTCCCACAGGGGCTTCGCCCGGGTCAGGTGGGAGATCGCGACGTCCGGCGGCTTGTTCCCGACGGTGGCGAGTGTGACCTTCGAGTAGTACGGGTTGCCCCACGCGAACGTGGTGGCCTGCAGCGCGCTCGATCCGCCGTGCTGCTTGGCGTAGCCGGCTTCCATGTCCTGCATGCGGACGCCGTCACCGCCGCCGAACAGGTTCCAGAAGACGAGGGTCTCGGGGTTGAGGGCACTGCCGGCGAGACCGGCGGCGAGGGGACTGGAGCAGGCGGCGAGCGGCAGGACCGTCGCGGCCGCTGCACCGGCGGCGAGGAAGCCCCGCCGCGAGAGGCGCGACGCAGGTGTTGCGGGTGGGATCGGCATGGCATCACTCCATCGGGATGGGCCGGGCTCGGGAACAGGGTCGGTGCTCCCGCCGGAGCATCGCTGCTCCGGACCCGGAGCACTGCTGCTCCGGACACGGAACGACCTTCCGGTGCTCCGTGAGCGCTCACATTAGCGCTCGCCCCTGTCATCCGCCACCCCTTTCGCGACGGCGTGGAACCCGGTAGCGTTTCCGTCAGGTGAGCGCTCACTTTCGTGACGGCCCGCTTCGGTTCCCGTACGCGCCCCCACCGCTCCCCGCACGAACCGCACTGCCACGATCGAAGGAGATCCATGCCCCGCACACACCTCGTCCTCGACGCCGCGTTCACCGTGGGGCCGGTGCGACGTCGCCTGTTCGGCGGGTTCGTCGAGCACCTCGGCCGCCACGTCTACGACGGCATCCACGAGCCCGCCCACGAGACCGCCGACGAGCACGGCTTCCGAGGGGACGTCGTCGAACTCGTCAAGGAACTCGGCGTCTCCGCCATCCGCTACCCCGGTGGCAACTTCGTCTCCGGCTACAAGTGGGAGGACGGCGTCGGCCCCGTCGAGCAGCGCCCCCGCCGTCTCGACCTCGCCTGGCACTCGACCGAGACGAACGAGGTCGGCCTGCACGAGTTCCAGCACTGGCTCGACCGGGTCGGCTCCGAGCTCATGCTCGCCGTGAACCTCGGTACCCGCGGCACGCAGGAGGCGATCGAGCTCCTCGAGTACGCCAACATCGACGCCGGCACCGCACTGTCCGATTACCGTCGTTCCAACGGTCGCCAGGAACCCTTCGCCATCACGATGTGGTGCCTCGGCAACGAGATGGACGGCCCGTGGCAGCTCGGCCACAAGAACGCCGACGACTACGGCAAGCTCGCCGCCATGACCGCCAAGGCCATGCGACAGATCCAGCCCGACCTCGAGCTCGTCGCCTGCGGTTCCTCCGGGGCGTCGATGCCGACGTTCGGCGAGTGGGAGCGCACCGTCCTCGAGCACACCTACGACGACGTCGACTACATCTCCGCGCACGCCTACTACGAGGAGGACGACGACCTGCCGTCGTTCCTCGCCTCGGGCGTCAACATGGACCACTTCATCAAGACGGTCACCACGGCCGCCGACCACGTCCAGGCGCAGAAGAAGTCCGACAAGCGCATCGACATCTCGTTCGACGAGTGGAACGTCTGGTCGATCAAGAAGTGGGAAGCCAAGGCCAAGACCTTCACGCTCGACGAGTGGCCCGTCGCCCCGCGTCTGCTCGAGGACGTCTACACCGTCGCCGACGCCGTCGTCGTGGGTGGCCTGCTCATCTCGCTGCTCCGCCACGCCGACCGCGTCGCCTCGGCCTCGCTCGCCCAGCTCGTCAACGTGATCGGCCCGATCATGACCGAGCCCGGCGGCCCGGCCTGGCGCCAGACGACGTTCTTCCCGTTCTCGGTCACCTCGCGCCTGGCGCAGGGGACGTCGCTGCAGGTCAAGGCCTCCGGTGACACCGTCGACGGTGGCAAGCACGGCGAGGTCCCGGTCGTGGACTCCGCCGCCACCGTGACCGAGGACGGCAAGGCCGCGGTCTTCCTGGTGAACCGCCACCCGTCCGAGCCGACCACGGTGACGATCGACCTCGCAGGCATCGGTGCGACGGGCGACGTCCACGCCGAGGGTGTCTGGGACGACGACCTGCACGCCGTGAACGACCTGGAGAACACCTCGCGCGTGGGGCTGCGCACGAACGAGTCGGTCCGCCGCGAGGGCGACACCGTCACGATCGAGCTCCCGCCGGTCTCCTGGACCGCCGTCTCGATCGGCTGACAAGACGCCTCGGCGCACGCCACGGCGGGCGTCGAGTGAGCACAGAGGACGTCGGGCGCTCGCGCCCGACGTCCTCTGCTCGTTGCGGGGGCGCGGCGCGCGGCGGGCCGCGGCCGAGTCTCGTCTGGGCGGACAGGGCGCGGCACGCGGATGGCGCAGCCTGTCCGTGGGGCCGAGTCTCGGGCCGCGGACGTGGACGCGGCGGCCGGGAGGCCCGTGGCGGCCTGGCACCGCGCCTCCCGTCCGGCGTCCGGCGAGACCACGACCGAGTCTCGTCTGAGCGGACAGAGCGCGGCACGCGGATGGCGCAGCCTGTCCGCATGGCCGAGTCTCGGCACGAGCGTGCCGCGTCAGCGCGCCGGCGGTGCCGCCGTGCTCGCGCGCTCGACGAGCCGCACCGGCACCAGGTCCGACGCGACGCTGACCCGCTCGCCGTCGATCTGGGCGAGCAGCGTGGCGACCGCTCGGCGGCCGACCTCGTCGAAGGACTGGTGCACGGTGGTCAGCGGCGGCCAGAACGAGTCGGACTCGGGGGAGTCGTCGAACCCCACCACGCTGAGCGACGACGGCACCGGGCGGCCGGACTCGTGTGCGGCGCGCAGGACCCCGAGGGCGGTCTGGTCGTTCGCGGCGAACACCGCGGTGATCTCCGGCCGTGCGGCGATCTCGAGCCCGGCCTCGTACCCGTGCTCGGTCGTCCACCCACCGCGGAACACCGGGGGGACGGGCCGACCGGCGCGCGACAGGGTGTCCTGCCACGCGGCGAGGCGACGGGCCGCCGAGTACGACGAATCCGGACCGGCGACGTGCCAGACGGTCTCGTGGCCCAGGTCGAGCAGGTGCTGCGTGGCCTGCCGGGCGCCGTCGGCCTGGTCGGTGTCGATCGCGGGGTGGTCCGTGCTGCCCGTGGAGTCGACGATCACCATGGGGACGCCGTCGGGCAGCACGACCTCGGCGGTGTCGATGATGTGCGACTCGATGATGATCACGACGCCGTCGACGGCCTGTTCGTGCAGGCGTGAGAAGGCGGACCGGACGCCCGCCTCGGTGCGCGAGGCCATGGGCAGCAGGGTGATCGTGAAGTCGGCGACCCCGGCGGCGTCGGCGATCGCCTCGAGCGTGCGCATGTTGCCGAAGGACGCGAGCGTGAACATGATCACGCCGATGGTGCGGAAGCGGCCCGAGCGCAGGGCGCGGGCGGCACGGTTCGGCCGGTAGCCGAGGGACTCCATCGCGCGCTGGACGCGGTCGCGGGTCTCCGGGCTGACGTTGTCGAAGCCGCGGGCGACCCGCGAGACGGTCTGCATCGAGACCCCCGCGGCGTCGGCGACGGCGGCCATCGAGGGGGCGCGGCGGGTGCCGGCGGGGGACTCCATCGTCACGCTGGCGCTCCTTCCGGATCGAGGGGCCGAACGGTCGGCCTCCCCGGACGCTAGCGCATGTTGACGTTGCCATGCTATCGTCGCGACGTTCGATGTTGACGTCAACATCGGTGACCGCCCGGACACCCTGATCCGGCCCGGGCCGAGCCGCCGACATCGACCACCCGAACGCAGCAGACGAAGGAGTCACATGAGCACGCTCGCAGCGCGCCCCGGTGAGGCAGCACCCCGCCCCACCGCCGAGCGCCCCGCCGGCCGCCGCCCCAAGCCGCGGGGACGGTTCACCGGATGGCTGTTCGTCGGCCCGTTCGTCGTCGTCCTGGTCCTGATGCTCATCGTGCCGATCGGGTACGCGCTCTGGCTCAGCCTGTTCCGCGACCAGCTCATCGGCGGCAACCAGTTCGTCTGGTTCGCCAACTACGTGCAGCTCTTCCAGGATGCCAAGTTCTGGTCCGGGCTCGGTCGGGTCGCGATCTTCCTGGTCGTCCAGGTGCCGATCATGCTCGGCCTCGCGCTCGTCGCCGCCCTGGCCCTCGACAGCGCCCGACTGTGGGGGACGAGCTTCTTCCGCATCGCGGTGTTCCTGCCCTACGCGGTCCCCGGTGTCGTCGCAGCCCTGATCTGGGGCTTCATCTACGGCAACCAGTTCGGTCTGACCGGTGCCGCGAACGACGCGCTCGGCATCGACCTGCTGCAGCCGTTCAGCCCGAGCTGGGTCCTGACGTCGATCGGCAACGTGGTCACGTGGGAGTTCCTCGGCTACAACATGCTGATCTTCTACGCCGCACTCCGCACCGTCCCCGGTGAGCTGTACGAGGCGGCGGAGCTCGACGGCGCCGGCCCGATGCGCACGGTCCTCTCGATCAAGCTCCCGGCGCTCCGCGGCCCGATGGTCATCGCCACGATCTTCTCGATCATCGGCAGCTTCCAGCTCTTCAACGAGCCGAACCTGCTCAAGACGCTCGCCCCGAACGTCATCGGCAGCGCCTTCACCCCGAACATGTACGCCTACTCGCTGTCCTTCAGCGGCCAGCAGTTCAACTACTCCGCCACGGTCGCGATCGTGATGGGCGTGATCACCGCGGTGATCGCCTACGTCGTCCAGGTCCGCGGCACCCGCGAGGAGAACCGATGAGCACCATCCAGCACCCCGCCGGGCCCGCAGCGGCCACGGTGACCGAGGCGACCACGACGCAACGTGCGCCGCGCACCCGCTCGATCCGCGCCTCCCGGCAGCTCCGCACCGCGGAAGGCGGACGCAAGCCGAAGCGGTCCGGCCTGCTGACCGCGGTCATGGTCGTCTTCGTCGTGTACTCGTTCGCGCCGCTGTTCTACCTGCTCGTGAACAGCACGAAGACGCAGTCGTCGCTGCTCTCCACCTTCGGTCTGTGGTTCGGCGGGGACTTCAACCTCTGGCAGAACATCGTCGACACGGTGACGTACAACGACGGCATCTTCCTGCAGTGGTTCGGCAACACGCTGCTCTACGTGGTCGTCGGCGCCGGCGGGGCCACCCTGCTCGCCACGGTGGCGGGCTACGGCATGGCGAAGTTCCAGTTCCCGGGGCGCCGTGCGGTCTTCGCCGTCGTCCTCGGCGCCATCGCGGTCCCCGGCACGGCACTGGCCGTCCCGACCTTCCTGCTCTTCTCGCAGGTCGGCCTGACGAACACCCCGTGGTCGATCATCCTGCCCTCGCTGATCAGCCCGTTCGGCATGTACCTGATCTGGACCTACGCGGTCGACGCGATCCCCGCCGAACTGCTCGAGGCCGCCCGCATGGACGGTGCCGGCGAGTTCCGGATCTTCTTCACCATCGCGCTCCGCCTGCTCGCTCCCGGTGTCGTCACGGTCCTGCTGTTCGCGGTCGTCGCGACCTGGAACAACTACTTCCTGCCGCTCATCATGCTGAGCGACCCGAAGTGGTACCCACTGACGGTCGGCCTGAACCAGTGGAACGCGCAGGCCACCGGGTCCGGCGCGCAGCCGATCTACAACCTCGTCGTCACGGGATCGCTCCTCACGATCATCCCGATCGTGGTCGCGTTCCTCTTCCTCCAGCGCTTCTGGCAGTCCGGCCTCGCAGCCGGGTCGGTCAAGGCCTGACCCCTCGGACACCAGGCGCACGGCGACCCCGCCACGCGCCGCCCGGTCCGGCACACAGCAGCACCACCCCCTCCACGAAGAAGTGAAAGGCACTCCCATGAACAAGCGTCTCCGGCGCGGGCTCAGCGCCCTCGCCATCGGCGTCACCGCCGCGATCGCCCTCGCCGCGTGCGCCTCCGGCAGCTCCGGCTCCGGCGGTTCGGCCGACGACATCGACAAGGCCCTGAAGGACGGTGGCACCCTGACCTACTGGTCGTGGACCCCGTCGGCGAAGGCCCAGGTCGCCGCGTTCGAGAAGCAGTACCCGAAGGTGAAGGTCAAGCTCGTCAACGCCGGCACCGGCGCCGACCAGTACACCAAGCTGCAGAACACGATCAAGGCCGGCTCGGGTGCCCCCGACGTCGCCCAGGTCGAGCACTACGCCCTGCCGCAGTTCGCCCTGTCCGAGTCGCTCCTCGACCTGTCGAGCTACGGCTTCGACTCGCTCGAGAAGGACTTCGCGAAGAGCACCTGGAGCTCGGTGTCGATCGACGGCAAGGTCTACGGCCTGCCGCAGGACTCCGGCCCCATGGCGCTGTTCTACAACAAGAAGGTCTTCGACAAGCACGACATCGCCGTGCCGAAGACGTGGGACGAGTACGTCACCGCGGCCAAGAAGCTGCACCAGGCCGACCCGAAGGCGTACATCGCCGCGGACTCCGGCGACGCCGGCTTCACCACGAGCATGATCGCCCAGGCCGGCGGCACCCCCTTCACCACCGACGGTGACAAGGTGACCATCAACCTGCAGGACGCGGGCTCGAAGAAGTGGACGAGCACCTGGAACGAGCTCGTCGAGCAGGGCCTGCTGTCGAAGACGGTCGGTTGGACCGACGACTGGTACAAGCAGCTCGGCAACGGCGAGATCGCCACGCTGATCACCGGCGCCTGGATGCCCGGCAACCTGGAGTCCGGCGTCGCCCAGGCCTCGGGTGACTGGCGTGTCGCCCCGATGCCGACCTACGACGGCGGCACCGCCCAGACCGCGAACAACGGCGGCAGCGCCGAGGTCGTCATGAAGCAGTCGAAGAACCCGGCACTCGCCGCGGGCTTCCTCAAGTGGCTGAACTCCTCGAAGGAGTCCACGAAGGTCTTCATGGAGTCCGGCGGCTTCCCGTCGACGACCGCTGACCTGGACTCGTCGGCCTTCCTCGACGAGAAGCCGTCCTACTTCGGCGGCCAGCAGATCAACAAGGTGCTCGTCGACGCGTCGAAGTCCTCGGACAACGACTTCACGTACCTGCCGTACCAGGTGTACGCGAACAGCGTCTACGCCGACACCGTCGGCCAGGCGTACGAGAACGGCACCTCGCTCGACGCCGGCCTGCAGGCCTGGCAGAAGGCCCTCGCCAAGTACGGCAAGGACCAGGGCTTCACGGTCTCGACCAAGTAGTTCCCGGTATCCCCGCGGGGCCGTGCGGACACGTCCGCACGGCCCCGTTCCACGCCCGGCTCCGGCCGGCCATGAGAAGGTCACACCATGCGCTTCGCCATCGGCGACACCGACTTCCTGCTCGACGGCGAGCCGCACCGGGTCCTGTCCGGCGCGATCCACTACTTCCGCGTGCACCCCGACCTGTGGGCCGACCGGATCCGCAAGGCCAAGCTGATGGGCCTCAACACCATCGAGACCTACGTCGCCTGGAACGCACACGCGCCGTCGCCCGGGGAGTTCGACCTGTCCGGAGGCCTGGACCTCGGCCGCTTCCTCGACCTCGTCGCGGCCGAGGGCATGCACGCCATCGTCCGCCCCGGCCCCTACATCTGCGCCGAGTGGACCAACGGCGGGCTGCCGTACTGGCTCTTCGCCGACGGCTCCGTGGGGGTCCGCCGAAACGAGCCCGGGTTCCTCGCAGCGGTCGAGACGTACCTGCAGCACCTGGCCCCCGTGCTGGTCCCGCGGCAGATCGACCAGGGCGGGCCCATCGTCCTGGTGCAGGTCGAGAACGAGTACGGCGCCTACGGCTCCGACCCCGAGTATCTGCTCGCGCTGGAGCAGATGCACCGCGACATCGGGCTGACCGTCCCCTTCACGAGCGTCGACCAGCCGATGGGCACCATGCTCGAGGACGGCTCGCTGCCCTCACTGCACAAGACCGGTTCGTTCGGCTCCCGCTCCGCCGCCCGGCTCGAGCGCCTGCGGCAGGCCCAGCCCACCGGCCCCCTGATGTGCTCGGAGTTCTGGGACGGCTGGTTCGACAGCTGGGGCGAGCACCACCACACCACGCCGGCGTCCGCCAGTGCCGAGGACCTGGACGTCCTGCTCGCCGCCGGCGGCTCGGTGAACATCTACATGTTCCACGGCGGCACGAACTTCGGCTTCACGAACGGCGCGAACGACAAGGGCGTCTACCGTCCGATCGCGACGTCGTACGACTACGACGCCCCGCTCGACGAGGCCGGCCGACCGACGTCGAAGTTCCACGAGTTCCGCTCGGTCATCGAGCGCTACGCGCCCGTGCCGCCGCTGCCCGCAGCGATGGAGCCGGGTGGGTCGGGTCGCCTCGGTCCCGTGGTCGCGTCCGGCGACGGCCTGGAGGCCCGGATCACCCCCGCCACGGACCTCGCCGTCCGGCTGGACCGCGTCGCGTCGCTCCGTTCCCTGCTGCCCACGCTCACGACGTGGTCCGCGCACGACGAGCCGCCGACCTTCGACGCCCTCGGAGCCGCGAGCGGCTTCGTCGTCTACCGCGCCGAGGCCGACCTGCCCGCCGGAGGGGTGCTGACCGTCGGCACCGAGGTGCGTGACCGTGCGATCGTGTCGGCCGACGGTGTCGTCGTCGGGGTCCTGGAGCGCGAGCACCACGACCGGGCCATCACCCTGCCGCCGGTGACCGGCACGCTCGAACTCCTCGTCGAGGACCAGGGCCGGGTCGACTACGGCGTCCGCATCGGTGAGCCGAAGGGCTTGATCGGGGGCGTCTCGATCGACGGCGTCCCGGTGGCCCGCTGGACGGCGTCCCCGCTCGCACTCGACCCGATCGCGCCGGCAGCCGTCACCGCACTGGCCGAGGTCGCTGCCTCCGGCGGGGACGTGCTCGCGGGGCCGACGTTCGCCGCGGGGTCGTTCGACCTCGACACCGTCGACGACCGGTACCTGTCGCTCGTCGGGTTCCGCAAGGGAGTCGCCTGGGTCAACGGATTCTGCCTCGGTCGGTACTGGTCGCGAGGCCCGCAGCGGACCCTGGCGATCCCGGGCCCGGTGCTCCGCCACGGTCGCAACGAGCTCGTCGTGCTCGAGCTGCACGCCGCCGCGTCGCGCACCGCGTGCCTGCTCGTCGAGCCCGACCTGGGCCACACCGAGGCGTAGCCGCCCGCCCGCGGCCTGGTCAGATCGGGCCTACCTGGTCGAATCGGGCGTACCTGGTCGGAAGTTCCGACCAGGTACGCCCGATTCCGCTTTCCAGCGCGGGCGTCATGGGAAGGATCAGTCGCTGTCGAGGGCGTCCAGGTCTGCCAGCGCCCGCTCGGCGTCGGCGATCCGGTCGGCCTCGGGGCGACTCCACCACTCGGGGCCGCGCTCGCCCAGGCCGTGCTTGGCCAGGCCGTTCCGGTGCCGCGCCGCCGCCAGGGCCTCGTCGTCGCCTGCGCGCTTCGCGGTCTTCACGGCGTTGCGGCCGCGCCCCAGGTGCGAGCGGAGTGCGGCGGCGAGCTGCTCGGGCACGGCGGGGTCGGTGCGCCGCCAGCGTCGGCCGTCCACGACGAAGAAGTGGTCGTCGGGTTCGGCGGTCATGGTCCGAGTCTGCTCCGTCGGTGGTGGGTAGACAGGAGCCGATGAGCCACGAACGCGTCCGCCCGATGCTCGACGTCCGACGCATCTACGCCGAGCCGGCCGCCCTCGAACTCCAGCGCGGGCAGGAGATCGTCGGGCGCTGGCCGGACGCCGAGATCGTCCCGGTCGAGTCGCACTGGAACATCCCCGAGGTGCACGGCGACGAACGGAACGTCCAGCGCTGGGTGCGGATCAAGACCGAGGCGCTCGTGCTCGGCGTGAAGAAGTCGTTGGTGACCCGGCCGAATGGTCGCTCCGCCGACTTCATCGCACCGTCCACCGCGAACGGCTGCGCGATGGCGTGCGCCTACTGCTACGTGCCGCGGCGCAAGGGCTACAGCAACCCGGTCACCGTGTTCGCAAACATCGACGAGATCACCAAGCACGTGGCGCGGAACATCGCCAAGCAGGGGCCGAAGACCGAACCGAACCAGTGCGACCCGGAGTCCTGGGTCTACGACATCGGCGAGAACAGCGACTGCTCGGTCGACGCGATGATCAGCGACAACGTCCGCGACCTCTGTGACCTGTTCCGGATGACGCCGACGGCCAAGGCCTCGTTCGCCACGAAGTACGTCAACCGCGACCTGCTCGACTGGGACCCGATGGGCCGGACCCGGATCCGCTTCTCACTGATGCCGCACGAGACCGCGAAGGTCACCGACATCCGCACGAGCCCGATCGCCGAGCGCATCGCCGCGGTGAACGACTTCGTCGACGCCGGCTACGAGGTCCACCTGAACTTCTCGCCGGTCATCCTCACGCCGACGTGGGAGTCGGACTGGGCCGAGCTGCTCCGGCAGGTCGACGACGTGCTGTCCCCGGCCGCCAAGGCGCAGCTCGCGGCCGAGGTGATCTTCCTGACCCACAACCAGCCCCTGCACGAGGTCAACCTCGGGTGGCACCCCCAGGCCGAGGAGCTGCTGTGGCGTCCGGACCTGCAGGAGCAGAAGGTGTCCCAGAACGGTGCCGTGAACGTGCGCTACCGGTCCGGCATGAAGGGGCAGCTCGTCGAGCGCTTCCGCGAACTCGTGGCCGAGCACCTGCCGTCGTGCCGGATCCGGTACGCCTTCTGACCGGCCCCCGACCGATCAGGGGATGAGGCGGTCGGCCCGGTACCGGGCGAACAGGTCCGCGAAGGCCTGCTCGGTCCGCCGGAACGCCGTGAACCCGGCGTCGCGGCTCTTCCCCATGTCGGTGACGACCTCCATCGCACGACCGAGGTCGGCGTCGGTGTGCCACCACGAGGCGAGCCGGGTGATGTCGGCCTCGGCGAGACCGTGGCGCTCGGCGATGCCGGCCCACTCGGACTCGTACGGCGCCATCTGCTCCTCGAGCGGTCGCGGAGCGTCCTCGTAGCCCACGACGCGCGCGGGGTCGACACCGAGGTGCGCGGCCAGGCGCGGCCACATCCAGCGCCACCGGAAGACGTCACCGTTGACGATGTTGAACGACTCGTCGGCACCCTCGGGTGACGTCGAGGCCCACACCATGTGCTCCGCGAGGATGCCGGCGTCGGTCATGTCCGTCAGGCCGTTCCACTGTGCCTCGCTGCCCGGGAACACGAAGTCCAGGTCGAGTTCCTTCGCCAGCGTGGCCTGCACGGCGAGTGTGAGGCCCATGTTCATGGCGTTGCCGACCGCGTGCCCGATCACGGTGTGCGAGCGGTGCACGGACCAGGTGAACCCCTGGCGTTCGGCGGCTGCGAAGAGCTCGTCCTCTTGCGCGTAGTAGAAGTTCGGGGTGTCGAGGCGCGGTTCCTCCTCGTGGAAGGGGGTGTCGGGCATCTCGCCGGCGGCGTACGCCTCGAACGGGCCGAGGTAGTGCTTCAGGCCGGTGACCAGGGCGACGTGCTCGAGCGGAGCGTGCGACAGCGCCGCGAGCAGGTCGCGGACCATGCCGCCGTTCACGCGGATGTTCTCCGCCTCGGTGTCCTGCCGCTGCCAGGCGGTGAAGAAGACGTGGGTCGGGTGCTCGTCGGCGAGTGCGGCCGCCAGGCTCTCGGGGTCGCGCAGGTCGGCCGCGACGGTCCGGACGCCCTGTTCAGCGAGCGGTCGGCGGGAGAGCGCCGTCACGTCCCAGCCGAGGTCGAGCAGGTGGCGCACCAGGGCGGAACCGGTGATGCCACTGGCTCCGACGACCAGGGCTTCGCGGCGGGCAGAGGTCTGTTCGGTCGATCCGGTTGCAGTCATCCTTCGATGCAACCGACGTTGGACGACACGTGTTCCCTCCTCACGTACCGTCGCGCGCTGAGTGTGCACAAAAACGCCCCATGTGTACCGCTGATCGGTACAATTCTTGCGGAGGCATCGACATGCAACTCGTGAAACCACTCGCCACACTGCTGGGGGCCACGCAGGCTGACGCGCTCCGCGTCCTCGCCCGGACCGATTCCGGCATGACCGGACGCCAGGTGGCGCGGGTCGCGGGCGCTGCGCAGCACACCGGCATCAAACGCGCGCTCGACAAGCTCGAGGCAGCAGGGCTCGTGCAGGT
The DNA here is from genome assembly GCF_025643395.1 of Curtobacterium sp. Arg-1. Classification (NCBI taxonomy): domain Bacteria; kingdom Bacillati; phylum Actinomycetota; class Actinomycetes; order Micrococcales; family Microbacteriaceae; genus Curtobacterium; species Curtobacterium sp. Arg-1. Next base: position 2,857,808 of record NZ_CP095731.1, on the reverse strand, counting down.
CGAGCGTGGTCTCCAGCACTCCGCCTACCGGGTCAACCGGGAACACCTGCTCTGGCCAGCGGTGGAACTCGGCCTCGAAGCAGGCGACGAACTCGAACGTCGGATCGGCGCCTACGTCGAGTCGGCGGAGGCCGGGGTCCTCTCGGTCTCGATCTTCGGGTCAGTCGCCCGGGGCACCGCGACGCCGGCGTCCGACCTGGACCTCCTCGTCGTCTTCGAGCAGACCGTCGACACCGACGTCGTCGTCCGCCTCGGTGACCTCGTCCGGCGGTGGACCGGCAACGAGTGCCAGGTGTTCGACGTGACCCGCGCTGATCTCCGTCGGTTCGTGGCCGAGGGAGACCCGCTCGTCGGGTCGTGGCGAGAAGAAGCCCGAACAGTCTTCGGCGAGGAGATCAGGACGTACATCTGATGGGCGCCCGCGTGCGCGCCGTCGACAGGGCCGCAGTCGCGATGCGCCGAGACGAAGCGCAGTCCTACCTCGAGGTCGCGCTCCTCTACGTCGAGTCGACGAGTCACGCGGACTGGAAGGCCGCCGGTGCGAACGCTGTGCTCGGCGGGATCGCGGCGTCGGACGCTCTTTGCGGTGCGATCCTCGGCTACCACCACCTCGGTGACGACCACGCTGCCGCTCGTCGGCTGCTCGACCAGGCCTGCGCACCGGACACGCGACCCGGCCTGCACTTCAAGCGTCTGACCGATGAGAAGACGAACTTCCAGTACTCGACGTCGCGCGTGACCCAGGAGAAGACACGGGCGCTGGTGACCGCGCTCGAACGGCTCATCCGCACGGTTCACGAGCGCACCTGAAACAGGCGCGCCGCGACCCGGATCACCGCGGACGGCGGATGCGGATCGGACCCTTGGCGGTCGACGGGTCGACGACGGACCCGCCCTGGGTGATCTCGACCTCGCCGCGCGCGACCATGCGCCGGGCGGCTCGCCGTGCCGGCTCCATCAGCGGTCGCCAGTCGTCCGGGTCCAGCGAGCGTGCGACCTCGGACGGGCAGATGCTCGAGGTCCGTGCCCGGGCTGCGAGCAGTTCGTCGATGCGCTGCTCCAGAGCCCGGTCGGTGTCGTCGAGGCCGTGTCGACGACAGGCTCCGGAACACCACTTCGCCTCGGGCGCCGCCGACGACGGCATCCGTCGCCCGCACGAGGCGCAGGTGCGCTCGGCGTGTGCCGACTCCGACGCCGACGCATCGGCTTCCGTCCTGATCGCCCGTCCCATGGCCCCATCCTCGTCCTGCCCGGCAGGGCGGTGCACAGCGACCACGCACGCGGTCCAGGTGCGCCTGGCAGCATCGGAGCGGTGAACCCCGACACCGTCCCCGCCCGCCCGTCCGAGCCCGCCTGGGCCCAGCACGTGATGTGGTGGCACGCCTACCCGCTCGGCTTCGTCGGCGCCGAGGTCCGTCCGACGGCACCGGTGGGGGAGCGTCCGCTCGAACACCGCCTCGACCGCCTGACCGCGTGGCTCGACCACGTCGTCGACCTCGGCCTGAACGGGCTGTTGCTCGGCCCGGTGTTCGCGAGCTCGACCCACGGGTACGACACGGTCGACCACTTCCGCATCGACCCGCGCCTGGGCGACGACGCCGACTTCGACGCCTTGGTCGCCGCGGCGCACGAGCGGGGCGTGCAGGTGCTGCTGGACGGGGTGTTCAACCACGTCGGCCGTGAGCACCCGGCCTTCACCGCGTTGTCGGAACAGGGCCCCGAAGCACCGACCGCCGACCTGTTCGCCATCGACTGGTCCGGCTGGCAGCCGGGGGAGCCCGTGCCCGTCGGGCTGTTCGAGGGGCACGACATCCTCGTCGCGCTCGACCACGGCAGCCGCGCCACCGAGGACCTCGTGGTGCAGGTCATGACGCACTGGTTGGAGCGGGGGATCGACGGCTGGCGGCTCGACGCGGCGTACGCGGTGCCGCCGGCGTTCTGGGCGCGGGTGCTGCCACGGGTGCGGGAACGGTTCCCGGACGCCTGGTTCAGCGGTGAGGTCATCCACGGCGACGCGGCGGCGATCGCACGCGACTCGACGATGGACTCGCTCACCCAGTACGAGCTGTGGCAGGGGATCTGGCACGGCATCGCGGACGGCAACGGCCACGAGCTCGCGCACGCGATCGAGCGGCACGACGCCCTGCTCGCCACCTTCGCCCCGACCACGTTCGTCGGCAACCACGACGTGACCCGGATCGCGAGCGCGGTGGGGGAGCGGTTCGCCGGGCACGCCGCCGCGGTGCTGTTCACGGTCGCGGGGACGCCGGTGGTCTACGCCGGTGACGAGTACGGCTGGACCGGTGTGAAGGAGGAACGCGAGGGCGGCGACGACGCTGTCCGCCCGGAGTTCCCGGCCGAGGTGCCCGCGCCGACGGACCTGACGCACGCGTACGAGGCGCTCATCGCCCTGCGCCGCCGGAACCCGTGGCTGCACCGGGCACACACCGACGTCGTGCACCTGACCAACACCGCCGTGGTGCTGCGGACCGCGACGGCGGACGCCGCCGTGGTGACCGCCCTGAACCTGGCGGACGACCCCGTCGAGGTGCCCGTGGCCGACGCGACGCAGGTCGAGGCGGGCGGGGCCGATGTCGGGGACGGGACCCTGCGCCTCCCGGCCTGGGGGTGGGCCGTCCTGTCGCGTTCGTGAGCAGAAACGGTCGGGTCCCCATCGAGGATCCGACCGTTTCTGCTCACCGAGCGAACGAGCGAACGCGAACGCGCGCGCTCCCTACTTGCGGGCGGACGCCGCCCGGCGCTTGTTGAACACGTCGAACGCGACGGCGGCGAGCAGCACCAGACCCTTGATCAGGGACTGGAACTCGGTGCCGACACCGAGGATCGACATGCCGTTGTTCAGCAGGCCGATGATGAGACCGCCGACGATGGCGCCCGGCACGGTGCCGATGCCGCCGGTGACCGCAGCGCCACCGATGAACACGGCGGCGATGGCGTCGAGCTCGAAGCCGTTGCCGGCGCCCGGAGCCGCCAGGTTGAGCTGGCCGGTGAAGACCACGCCCGCCAGGGCCGAGATGACACCCATGTTGACGAAGAGCAGGAACGTGACCCGCTTCGTCTTCACACCCGACAGCTGCGCGGCCAGCGCGTTGCCACCGATCGCGTAGATGTGGCGGCCGAACACGGCGCTCCGCATGACGACCGAGTAGATCACCACGAGCGCACCGAGCACGACGAGCACGATCGGGGTGCCGTTGTAGCTGGCGAGCAGGAGTGCCACGTAGATCACGAGCACGGCGCCGAAGGCCGTCTTCACGATGAACCAGGCGAACGGCTCGCTCTCGAGCTGGTACTTGCGACGCGTGATGCGACCGCGGAACGCTGCGATCACCATGACGGCCGCGGCGGCGAAGCCGAGGATCATCGTGAGCGGCTCGTACCCGGTGGTGCCGAAGGACGGCAGGAAGCCGGAGCCGAGCGAGCGGAAGCCGGTCGGGAACGGCGAGATCTGCTGGTTCTGCAGCACGATCTGGGCCGCGCCGCGGAAGGCGAGCATGCCCGCCAGCGTCACGATGAACGCCGGGATCCCGAAGTAGGCGATCCAGAAGCCCTGCCAGGCACCGACGAGGGCGCCGACGACCAGGCAGAGCACGACCGCGATGGGCCACGGGATGTTCCACTGCGTGATCATCACGCCGGCCATGGCACCGGTGAAGGCGACCACCGAACCGACCGACAGGTCGATGTGCCCGGCGATGATGACCATCACCATGCCGATGGCCAGGATGAGGATGTAGCTGTTCTGGACGATCAGGTTCGAGACGTTGATCGGGGCCAGCGTGATGCCGTTCGTGGTCACCTGGAAGAAGATGACGATGACGATCAGCGCGATGAACAGGCCGATCTGTCGGAGCTGCCCGGTGAGGTAGCCGACGGCGGACTTAAGCGCGTTCATTGACAGGGGTCTCCCGTTCCTGGGTCATGTACTGCATGAGGACCTCGGGCGTCGCCTCGGAGCGCGGGACGTCGGCCGTGATGGTGCCCTCGGAGAGCGTGTAGATGCGGTCGCAGATGCCGAGCAGTTCGGGGAGCTCGGAGGAGATCACGATGACCGCCTTCCCCTGGTCGGCGAGCTGGTTGATGATCGTGTAGATCTCGTACTTCGCGCCGACGTCGATGCCGCGGGTGGGCTCGTCGAGGATGAGCACGTCGGGGTCGGCGTACATCCACTTCGACAGGACGACCTTCTGCTGGTTCCCGCCGGAGAGCTTCCCCGTCACGACGTCGACGTTCGGCGCCTTGATGTTGAGGCTCTTGAGGAACTGGCTCGCGACCGTGGTCTCCTCCGAGGAGTTCACGAACCCCCAGTTCGCGAGCTTCCCGAGCGCCGACCCGGAGATGTTCCGCTTGATGTCGTCGATCAGGTTCAGGCCGTAGCGCTTGCGGTCCTCGGTGACGTAGGCGATGCCGTTGTCGATCGCCTGCGAGACGGTGTGCGTCTTGATCGGCGTGCCGCGCTTGTAGACGGTGCCGCTGATGCCGGTGCCGTACGACTGGCCGAAGACGCTCATCGCGAGTTCGGTGCGGCCGGCACCCATCAGCCCGGCGATGCCGACGACCTCGCCGGCCCGGACGTTCAGGTTGGCCCGGTGGATGATCTCGCGCGACGAGTCGAGCTGGTGGTGGACGGTCCAGTCCTCGATCCGCAGCAGTTCCTCGCCGATGACGGGGTTCTCGCGCTCGGGGTACCGGTTCGACAGGTCACGGCCGACCATCCCGCGGATGATCCGGTCCTCGGACACGTCGTCGGCCCGCATGTCGAGCGTCTCGATGGTCTTGCCGTCGCGGATGATCGTGACCTTGTCCGCGATCGCCTTGATCTCGTTGAGCTTGTGGCTGATGATGATCGCCGTCATGCCCTCGGCCTGCAGCGAGCGGATGAGCTCGAGCAGGTGCGCGGAGTCGTCGTCGTTCAGCGCGGCGGTGGGCTCGTCGAGGATGAGGAGCTTCACCTCCTTCGAGAGCGCCTTCGCGATCTCGACGAGCTGCTGCTTGCCGACACCGAGGTCGACGACCTTGGTGACGGGGTTGTCCTTCAGCCCGACGCGCCCCAGCAGCTCGGCTGCCGTCAGGTTCGTCTTGTTCCAGTCGATGAAGCCGCCCTTGGACTGCTCGTTGCCGAGGAAGATGTTCTCAGCGATCGACAGGAAGGGGCTGAGGGCCAGCTCCTGGTGGATGATGACGACGCCGGCGGCCTCGGAGTCGTTGATGTTGGCGAACCGCACGGGTTCGCCGTCGAGCAGGATCTCGCCGTCGAAGGAGCCGGCCGGGTAGACCCCCGACAGCACCTTCATCAGCGTCGACTTGCCTGCGCCGTTCTCGCCGCAGATCGCGTGGACCTGGCCGCGCTCGACCTCGATCGTGACCCCCTGCAGGGCCTTGACGCCGGGGAACGTCTTGGTGATGTCCCGCATCTCGAGGATGGTGTCCGCCATGTGGACGCCTTTCCGTCGTGCGCGCGCGTGCGCGCGCTGGTGGAGACGGACTGGAGGCGCGGTGCGCAGCTGGCACCGCGCCTCCGGTCCGAGAGATGGGCCCTGACTACTTCAGGTCGGCTTCGGTGTAGTAGCCCGAGTCGACGAGGACTTCCTTGTAGTTGTCCTTCGTGACGACCGTCGGCTGGAACAGGAAGGTCGGGACGACCTTGACCTTGTTGTCGTAGCTCTTGGTGTCGTTGACCTCGGGCTTCTTGCCGGTGAGCAGGTCCTCGGCCATGGTGACCGACTGCTTGGCGAGCTTGCGCGTGTCCTTGTAGATGGTCGAGTACTGCTGCCCGGCGATGATCGACTTGACCGAGGCGGCCTCGGCGTCCTGGCCCGTGACGGTCGGGAGCGGACGGTCGCTCGTGCCGTACCCGGCACCCTGCAGTGCCGAGATGATGCCGATCGAGATGCCGTCGTACGGCGAGAGCACGCCGTCGAGCGTGGTGCCGCCCGAGTAGGACTTGGCGACCAGGTTCTGCATGCGGGCCTTGGCCGTGGCCGGGTCCCACTGCTGCGTCGCGGCCTGGGACAGCTTGTCCTGGCCGGACTGGATCTTCAGCGTGCCGTCCTCGAGGTACGGCTTGAGCGTCTTCATGGCGCCGTTGAAGAAGAACCCGGCGTTGTTGTCGTCGAGCGAGCCGGCGAAGACCTCGATGTTGAAGGGGCCCTTCTCGCCGGTCTTCTTGCCGTCCGCGTCGAGGACACCCAGGCCGGTGAGCAGGCTGTTCGCCTGGTCGACGCCGACCTTCTCGTTGTCGAAGGACACGTAGTAGTCGACGTTCTTGTTGCCCGTGAGCAGGCGGTCGTACGAGATCACCTTGATGCCGGCCTTGGCGGCGGCGTCGAGCTGGTCGGAGAGCGCGCCACCGTCGATCGACGCGATGATCAGGACCTTCGCGCCCTTGGTGATCATGTTGCTGACCTGCTGGGCCTGCTGCTGGACCTTGTTGTCGCCGTACTCGAGGTCGACCTTGTAGCCGGCCTTCTCGAGGTCGCTCTTGACGGCGTTGCCGTCCTTGATCCACCGCTCGGAGACCTTGGTGGGCATGGCGACGCCGACGAGGGCGCCCTTGTTGTCGCCGCTGCCGCCACCATCGGTGGATGCACGGCCGCCGGCCGAGCAAGCGGCCAGCGAGATCGCGATGCCGACGGCTGCGACGCCCGCGATGATCCTGCGCTTCATCATCGAAGTACCTCTGTTCCTTCGCGTCGTCCTCGACGCGGTCGGGTGCCGGGGCTGCTGTGCCCCGCGGGATGCGCTCGTGTGAGCGCTCACATCTTGTGGGTTCCGTGACGGGGTGTCAACTCAGCGTCGCCGTTTCGTGATCTTGCCGCGGTGGCCGGACCGAGCGGTACGGTTGGCCACGTGAGCACCAGGACCGCCCCCGAGGGCACGGGCGGCAAGCGCCGGAAGGCCCCGACGATCTTCGACGTCGCCGAACGCGCGGGCGTGTCCCACCAGACCGTCTCGCGTGTCATCAACGGTGACCCGACCGTCCGCGAGCAGTACCGGACGCAGGTCACCGACGCCGTCACCGCGCTCGGGTACCGGCCCCGCGCCGCCGCCCGGGCACTCGCCGGCGGGCGGAGCAAGGCGCTCGGCATCATCACCGCCGGCGACGCGCTGTACGGACCGTCGAGCACCTCGATCGGCTTCGAACGGGCCGCGCGGTCCGCCGGGTACCACGTGCTGCTGTCCACCCTGCCCGAGGAACCGACGCCGTCCGACCTGTCCGGCGCGCTCACCACGCTGCTCGCGCAGGACGTCGCCGCGATCGTGCTCGTCGCCGCCGACAACCGGGTGCTCGACGCCCTCGCCTCGCTCACCGTGCCGGTCACGGTGCCCGTCGTGGTGTCGAACGCGGTGCAGCGCGACGCCGTCCGGAACCCGGTTGCGCCGAGCGTCGCCGCGGTCGCGATCGACCAGGCCGCCGGCACCTCGCTCGTGATGCAGCACCTGTTCGACCGCGGACACCGCCGGATCGTGCACATCGCCGGACCGCACGTGTCGCAGGAGTCCGAGGTCCGCCGTGCCACCTACGTGCGGATCATGCAGGACGCCGGGCTCGAACCCGTCGTGCTCGAGGGCGACTGGACCCCGGCGAGCGGCTTCGCAGCTGCCCGGCACATCGACGTTGGGACGGTCGACGCGGTCTTCGCGGGCAACGACCAGATGGCGCTCGGGGTGCTGCACGCCTTCGCCGACGAGGGGCTGCGGGTGCCCGACGACATCGCGGTCGTGGGCTTCGACGACGTCCCCGAGGCCGCGCACTTCACGCCGCCGTTGACCACCGTGCGACAGGACTTCCGGGCGATGGGGGAGCGGGTGCTCGACACCGTGCGGGCCCTGGTCGAGGGGGAGCCCCGTGACGAGACGCTGCTCGCGCCCGAGCTGGTGGTGCGGCGCAGCACGTAGCGCCCCCTCGCACCGTGCGGCGGTGTGCGGGTGGTGCGGGGTTCTTCCGTGCGCCGGCCCGCGGCGCACGGTGCAGCGTTGTGCGGCCGGTGCGAGGTTGATCGCTCGGTGCGGCGCTACAGTCCCGCACCGAGCGATCAACCCCGCACCGGTTGAGGGGCCGCGCACGGTGCGAAGCCGCGCACGACCCCGCACGGACCGAAGGGCCGCGCACGGTGCGAGGCCGCGCACGACCCCGAGCTGACCCGACCGTCAGCCCTTCAACGCCCCGGACGACAGCCCGGCGACGTAGAACCGTTGCAACCCGACGTACAGCGCGATGCACGGGATCATCGCCACCACCGACCCGGCGACGAGGTTGCCGTAGGACACCTGCCCGTACGCCCCGGTCTGCAGGTTGAGCAGCGCGACCGGCAGCGTGTACAGCGAGTCCTTCGTCAGGAACGTCAGCGCTCCGAGGAACTCCGTCCACGACGCCAGGAACGCGTACAGTGCCGCGGTCGCCGCCCCGGGCAGCAGGAGCGGGCGGAGCACCGACACGACGACCCGGAAGCGCGAGGCCCCGTCGACGAAGGCCGAGTCCTCGAGCTCGGTGGGGATCGACTCGAACGCGTTCCGCATCACGAACACCCCGAACGGCAGGTTCACGGTCGTGTAGAACAGCACGGGCCCGAGCAGCGAGTTCGTCAGCCCCATGGCGTTCATCTCGAGGTACAGCGGCGTGAGGATGGCCTGGAACGGCACCATCATCGTCAGCAGCACCAGGCCGAACACGAGCCCGGCGCCCCGGAACCGGAAGCGGGCGAAGCCGTAGCCGGCCATCGTCGCGATCACCGCGGTCAGCACCGCCGTGGCGATCGACACGATGAGCGAGTTCACGACGCCGGTGAGCAGGTGCGACGACGAGGCGAACACGGCGGCGAAGTTCTGCCACCCGAGCTGGAAGAACGTCGCCGGGTCGGGGGCCTGCGTGATGACGGCCTCGGACTGGAACGCCCGCAGGATCGACCAGATGAGCGGGACGCCGAACACGAGCGCGGAACCGATGCCGGCGATGGCGTACAGGGTGCGCTTGACGGTGGTGTCGCGCGGGTGCTGGACGCTGCCCTGCTGGTGGCGCCGACGTCGGCCGTCGCCCGTGGTGGTCAGGGTCCTGGTGGACAGGTCCGGCGCCGCGAGGGCCGCACGGGAGGTCGTGGTGCTCATGGCGTCAGTCCTTCTCTCGCAGTGCCCAGAACTGGAACACCGTCACGGCGGCGATCACCACGACGAGGGCGATCGACTGGGCGGTCGCTGCCCCGAGCTGCAGGTTCACGAACCCGCGGTTGTAGATCGCGTTCACGATCGTGGTGGTCTCGGTGCCCGGCCCGCCCTGGGTCAGGATGTAGAACTGGTTGAACGCCAGCAGCGACCCGATCACCGAGATGATGACGCTCAGTGCGACGGTGGAGCGGATCATCGGGAACGTGATGAGGCGTTCGGTCTGCCACCAGGACGCCCCTTCGAGCTGCGCGGACTCGTAGACCTCGTCGGGGACGCCCTGCATCGCCGACATGAGCAGCACCATCGTCAAGCCCGACACCGCCCAGACCACGAGCACGCAGATGAGCACCGTCGCCAGCGGGCCGTTCACGAGCCACGCGGTGCTGCCGTCGGTGATCCCGAGCCACCTGAGCACCATGTTGACGGCCCCGGAGTTCGGTTGCGCCTCGAGCACGAGCATGAACGAGAGCGTCGTCAGCCCGACCACGTACGGCAGGAAGAACACCGTCCGCAGGATCGTGCTGCCCCGGCGGCGGGCCCGGACGAGCACGGCGAGGAAGTACCCGAGCGCCAGGATCGGCAGGGTCACGATCGCCGTGTACAGCAGCGTGTAGCCGATCGCGTGCACGAACGTCGGGTCCTGGAACAGCGTCAGGTAGTTCTGCAGCCCGATGAACCGGTACGGACCGATCAGGGGCCAGTTCGTGAACGAGATGTAGAGCGCGAACACGAGCGGGACGAGCACGAAGACGGCGACGAACAGGATCGCCGGGGCGACGAGGACGGCGCCGGTGCGCGGCGGGTGGGTGAGCGAGTTGCGGGTCCGGGCGGAGCCGCCGCGCCCCGGGCCGCGGCCCACGGTTGGACGGCCCGGGCCGGTCCGGCCGGCGGGACGCCGGGTGGAGATGGTCGACATGCGTGCACCTCTCTGTGCATCAACAAGAGCGAGACGAGCCAGAGCCCGAGACGAGCGAGACGAGCGAGCAGGCAGGCTCAGGCCTGCACCTGGTCGAGGATCCGCTGGTAGTCGGACTGCGCCGTCCGCATGGCGGCAGCGCTCCCCGACCCGAACACGGCCTCGCGGAACATCGCGAAGTACGGCGACGACGGCTGGTTGTTGAGCAGGTTGTACGCCAGCGTCTGCGGTGCGTAGCCCTTCTCGATGGCGTCGAGCGGGCCGTACGCCAGCGGGAACCGCTTGCGGTACTCCGGGGTGGCGGCGTCGGACCGCGTCGGGAAGTACCCGCCGTCCGGCAGTGCCTGCTGCTGTTGGAGCGCGTTCGCGTACTGCATGAACGCCCACCCACCGGACGGGTTCGCCGCCCCGTTCGGGATGCACATGTTGTCGCCGCCGTCGAAGAACGACCGCTGGCCGTCCCACGACGGGATGAGCACCGTCTGCATCTTCGCCCGCATCGCCTTGGTGGCCGCGGGCACGGTCGCCCCGTACGAGGTCGGGAAGATCCCCACCTTGCCGGCCCGGAAGTCGGCACCCCACGTGGTGCCGGCGTCGGAGTACGTCGCCTTCGACAGCACGCCGTCCTTCCACAGCTGCCGGTAGAACTCGAGCATGCGTTCGAGGGCCTCGTTGCCGGTGATGTTCGGCCGCTGGGAGCCGACCTCGCCGGTCATCATGTCGACGCCGGTCGCCCAGACGTGCGGCTGCGTGACGAAGCCGATGATGCCGGCGGCGTTGCCGGAGATCGACCAGCCGTACACGTCGTCGTCGAGCTTCCGGATGGCCTTCGCCGCGTCGAGCAGCGTGGACAGGTCCTTCGTCGATTCCTCGACGTCGAGGCCCGCACGCTCGAACAGCTCGGTGTTGACGAACAGCTGCGAGTTGTCCGCCAGGTACGGCAGCCCGTAGTACCGGTCGCGGTACTCGAGCAGGCGCAGGTGCCCCGGCGAGATCGCGTCGAAGTAGTCCAGGTTCTTGACGACGTCGGTCAGGTCGGCGAACGCCTCGCGGAAGATGAACAGCTGCGAGTTGATGTCGTCGATGTCCACGACGTCCGGTGGCTCACCGCCGCGGATCGCGGTCGCCAGCTTGGTCACGTACTGCGCGTCCGGCACCGGGGTCAGCTGGACCTGCAGCTCCGGGTTCGCCTTGTTGAACCCGGCGACGGCCGACGTCAGGCCGGCCTGGGTCGCCGACCGGCACCACACCTGCACCGTGCCGGTCGCGTCCTTCCCGAAGCTCGCGGGCTTCGCGACGACCTTCGGCAGGGTGCCGGAGCACCCGGCCAGGGCGAGGGCTGCCCCGCCGGCGACGCCGCCGACGAGGAACGCACGGCGGTCCACGCCGGTCACCGCGCCAGCGGGAGCCAGACGCGCATCGGCGCGGCTCCCCGGTTCGCCCACGCGTAGTACGGGACCGCGGTCGCGGTGACGTCGTGGACGTCGCGACCGGCCTGGAGGCCCGTGGTGGCGCCCTGCAGACCGGCCACGTCGTCGACGTTGGTCGCGTCGCGGGCCGTGGTCGCGCCTCCCGGCCCGTCCAGACGCTGGTACGGCCAGGCCGGCTGCACGTGCTCGGCCGGGGCGTGCCCCGGGATCCGCAGCGTGACGACGCCGTCGAGCAGGTCGTCGCGGTGTTCCTCGGTGATCGGCGCGTCGGCGTCGACCGTCAGGTCGTCGACCGTGAAGCCCTGCTGGTCCGCCTGCTCGACCGCGTACACGAGCGGGCCGCGCTCGATCGCGACCTGCCCGCGGGCGGCGTCGATGCGGGCGTCGGCGACGTACCGGTGCGGTGTCGTGTCGAAGACGAGCTCGACGGTGTCGCCCGCCGACCACTCGCGGTCGACGACGTGCAGCGTGCCCGCCGTGGGGTTCGCGGACCCGTCCGGACCCGTGACGGTCGTGGTGTCCGACCAGGCCGGGATCCGCAGGCCCAGGGCGAGCGGGCCGTCCTCGGTGACCGTGACGCGGACGCGGCCGTCGTGCGGGGAGTCGGTGTCGACGCGCACCGGACCGAGGTCCGCGGTGGCGTACTGGTGGATCTGCAACCCGCCGTCCGTCGCGGTCGCCAGGTAGCCGTCGAGGCTCGCGAAGGTCCGCATGATGTTCGGCGGGCAGCAGGCGCAGTCGAACCAGCCGCGACGCCCGTGGGCGGGGGAGCGGTTCTCGTCCTGGTGGGCGTGGTCGCGCTGCTGCAGCGGGTTCACGTAGAAGTACTCGGTGCCGGCCAGGCTCACCCCGGCGAGGAACGCGTTGTAGAGCAGGCGCTCGATCGCGTCCGCGTACACGGGCTTGCCGGTCGCGAGCAGCAGGCGCCAGGCCCACTGCACCCCGCCGATCGCCGCGCAGGTCTCGGCGTAGCCGCGGTCGGTCGGCAGCTCGTACGGGTCGCCGAACGCCTCCCAGTCCCAGCGAGCCCCGAGGCCGCCGGTGATGAACGCCTTCGTCGCCATCATGTCCGCGAACTGCGTCTCGCTCGCGGTGAGGAGCTCGGTGTCCCCGGTCTCGATCGCGACGTCCACGGCACCCGCGGCCAGGTACACGGCGCGGACCGCGTGGCCCTCCACCGTCGTGGCTTCGCGGCTCGGCACCCGGTCGGAGAAGTACGTCGGCTCGCCGCCGGCGCGCTCGATGATCCCGTGGCCCCGGGCATCGACGAACCAGTGCGCCAGGTCGAGGTAGGCGCGGTCGCCGGTCTCGCGGTACAGCTCGACCAGGCCCATCTCGACGACGGGGTGGCCGTCGACGTCGCGGGTCTTCGGCGTGCCGTCCGGGGCGGTGCCGTCGCCGAACGTGCGGACCAGGTGGTCGGCGTTCTTGATCGCGACGTCGAGGAGCCCGGTGTCGCCCGTCGCACGGTGCTGGGCCACGGCCGCCTGGTACAGGTGCCCGGCGCAGTACATCTCGTGGCTCCACTTGAGGTCCGTGTACCGCTCGCCCTTGCCGCGGACCTGCTGCACGGAGTCCAAATACCCGTCCTCGGCCTGTGCCCGGGCGTACAGCGCGGTGACCTCGCGCTGCAGGTCGAGCAGGTCCTCGGCGGGGGCGCGGCCGTACTCCCACGCCACGGCCTCGAGCCACTTCGTCACGTCCGAGTCCATGAAGATCGGGCCGACGGCCTCGCCCTCCTCGAGCCCCGCGGCGATGCGCAGGTTGCGGAAGTTACCGGCCGTCTCGAGCTGCTGGTAGCCGCTCCGCACGGCGTCGCGGCCGTTGCGCTCCTGTCGGAGCGCCCAGAAGCCGCCCGTGATCCGGGCGTCGCCGGTCGGCAGCGGCCGGAGCGTGAGGTGCGCGTCGGCGGTCGGGAGGACCGGGGTCGCGGTGTGCGCGCCGCGATCGGTCGCGAGCGTGGTGGTCATGTCGCCTCCTTGCGATGTGACTCGGGCCGTCCGGGTCGTCATCGATCCGGAAAACGGTTTCTGCGGTGGACGCTACGACACGGGGCGCACGTCGCGCAAGAGCATTCCGGTGCTTTTGTGTAAGGTCATCGGCACGTCCTGGTCATCGGAAAGGTGGTTGCCGTGACGCTCGAACGCACCGGACAGCCGATCCGGATCACCGACGTGGCGGCGCTCGCCGGAGTGTCGATCGGCACCGCGTCGAAGGCGCTGAACGGCACAGGACAGCTGCGGGACGCCACCCGGCTGCGGGTGAAGGAAGCCGCCGAGAAGCTCGGGTTCGTCGGCGACGCCCGTGCCCGCGCGCTGTCCTCGGGGCGGACCTACACCGTCGGCATGATCACCACCGACTCGTTCGGCCGGTTCTCGATCCCGGTGCTGCTCGGTGCCGAGGACGCCCTGTCCGCCGGGCGGATGGCCGTCCTGCTGTGCGACACCCGCGACGACCACGTGCGCGAGGCCCACTACCTGCGCTCCCTGGCGGCCCGCGGTGTCGACGGCATCATCGTGACCGGCCGCTCCGCCGACGCCCGGCCCCCGATCGATGTGTCGATCCCGGTCGTCTACGCCTTCACACCCTCGACCGACGACGCCGACGTGTCGGTCACCCTCGACGACGCCGCCGGTTCGGCACTCGTCGCCTCGCACGTGCGCTCGCTCGGGAAGCAGCGGGTCGCGATCGTGACGGGGCCGGCGCGGCACCGGTCGGCAGCGCGACGCGTCGCCGGTGCCACGTCGGTGCTCGGGTCGCACCTGGTCACCGAGCCGCTGTACGGCGAGTGGTCGGAGCGCTGGGGGCGGCAGGCCGTGGACGTGCTGGCCCGGCAGTCGCCCGACGTCGACGCGATCGTCTGTGGCAGCGACCAGATCGCCCGGGGCGTGTGCGACCGGCTGCGGGAGCTCGGGCGTTCGGTGCCCGGAGACGTCGCGGTCACCGGGTTCGACGACTGGGACGTGATGGCGCTCGCCTCGAGGCCGCCGCTGACCACGGTCGACCTGCGGCTCGAGGAACTCGGGCGCGTCGCGGGGCAGGCGCTCCTCGCCCTGATCGACGGCGGGACCGCGGCGTCGGCGGCCGTGACGCCGTCGCTCGTCATCCGCGAGAGCACCGTCGGGGCGTAGGTCGGTCACGACACCCCGTCCGCCGTGGTCGAGTGGTCACGAACCGTCGCTCTGCGCGCCTCCAGCCGACCGTTCGTGACCGCGCGGTGGGGAGGCAACGGGGTGTCGTGACCGTGCCGGGCGCCGCCGTTCGGGGTGTCGCGGGTCCGGCGGGTCGGCGCTCCCGGGTGTGGGGCAGCGAGGGGTCAGGACTCGCGCGGGTGTGGGGCGGCGAGGGGTCAGGACTCGCGTGGGTGTGGGGCGGCGTGTGGTCGCATGTCGTCGTCGCCCTCGTGCGTCGCGCGGTCACGACCCGTCGTGCGTGGGACGTCGATCGGTCAGGAATGGTCGGCTGCAGGTGCGTCGGACGACGGTTCGTGACCGGTCGGCGGAACTGAGCGGGGAGTTTCGACCGGCGGGGGAAGCGGGCGGACGAGTGGGACGGGCAGGACGGGCGGCGCGCCGCCGCGTTGCGTGTGTGAGCGCTCACGTGCCAGGATGTGAGCGCTCACTGAGGACGACGAGGTTCTGGAGGAACGCATGGGCGACGACCGCCGACAGCGGATCGTGGACGGCCGCACCACGCTCGGGATCGAGCTCGGCTCCACCCGCATCAAGGCCTGCCTGGTGGACGAGGACCTCGTCCCCATCGCAGCCGGCTCCCACGAGTGGGAGAACGAGTACGTCGACGGGCGCTGGACCTACTCACTCGATGCCGTCGAGACCGGACTCCGTGCCGCGTACGCCGCCCTGGTGGCCGACGTCGAGTCGCTGTACGACGTGACCCCGACGACCTTCCGTGCGGTGGGCGTGAGCGCGATGATGCACGGCTACCTGGCGTTCGACGCCGCGGGCGAGCTGCTCGTGCCGTTCCGCACCTGGCGCAACACCTCCACGGGTCCCGCAGCCGAACGGCTCAGCGACGCCCTCGGGTTCAACATCCCGCTGCGCTGGTCGATCGCGCACCTGTACCAGGCGGTCCTCGACGACGAGCCGCACGTGGCCGAGATCGCCGGCGTCACGACCCTGGCCGGCTACGTCCACCGTCGTCTGACCGGTCGGAACGCGCTGGGTGTCGGTGACGCCAGCGGCATGTTCCCCATCGAGGGTGGCCCCGTCGACAGCGGCCCCGGTGACCCCGGCTCCAAGGACTTCGACCGCGCCATGCTCGCCACCGCGCAGGACCTGATCGGCCTGCCGGACCTGCGGTCCCTGCTGCCCGAGGTCCTGGTGGCCGGCGCCGAAGCGGGCGAGTTGACCCCCGAGGGTGCAGCCTGGCTCGACCCGACCGGCACGCTCGAACCCGGTGCGCCGCTCTGCCCGCCCGAGGGGGACGCCGGCACCGGCATGGTCGCGACGAACGCCGTCGCCCCGCGCACCGGCAACGTCAGCGTCGGCACGAGCATCTTCGCGATGGTCGTGCTCGAGCAGCCGCTGACCACCGCGCACGAGGAACTCGACGTCGTCACCACCCCGGCCGGGGACGCCGTGGCGATGGTGCACTGCAACAACGGCGCGAGCGAGATCGCGAGCTGGGCCCGGGTGTTCGGGCGCTTCGCCGAGGCCTCGAGCGAGCGGACCGGCGCGACGCCGATCGGCATCGACGACGTCTACGCCACGCTGCTCGCCGAGGCCGTCGCCGACGACACCGACCCGGACGCCGGCGGCCTGCTCTCCTTCAACTACCTGGCGGGCGAACCGGTCACCCACGTCGAGGACGGCCGGCCCCTGCTGCTCCGCACCCCCGGCGCACGCTTCACGCTCGGCAACCTGGTGCGCTCCGAGGTGCACGGCGCCTTCGCGACCCTGGCCATCGGCATGGACGTCCTGCACGGCGAACAGGTGCAGGTGGACCGGATGACGGCGCACGGCGGGCTCTTCCGGACGCCCGGCAGCCCGCAGCGGCTCCTCGCGGCGGCGTTGCGGGTGCCGATCGCGCTCGAGGAGACCGCGGGCGAGGGCGGCGCCTGGGGGATCGCGGTGTTGGCCGCCTACCTCGAGCACACCGACCAGCAGCTCGCCGACTACCTGTCGGACACCGTGTTCGGCGGGGACGCCGTGCACGTGGCCGAACCCGAGCCGGCGGACGTCGCCGGGTTCCAGACGTACCTGGAGCGCTACCGGGCCGCACTGCCCGTGCAGGACGTCGCCGCGGCGGCGACCCGCCCCAGCGAGACCACAGGACCGACCGAAGCGACCGACGGCGCCGACCCGCGCCTCCAGACAGAGGAAGTGACCCGATGACGGACGCGATCGACGAGACCACACGCCAGGCGGTGGCGACGACGCGGGAGCGCGTCGCGCGTTTGCACGGCGAACTCGTCCGCTACGGCCTCGTGATCTGGACAGGCGGCAACGTCTCCGAGCGCGTGCCCGGAACGGACCTGTTCGTCATCAAGCCGAGCGGGGTGTCGAGCGACGAACTGACGCCGGAGAACCAGGTCGTCTGCACCCTCGACGGCCTGCCGGCCGAGGGCTGGGGCAACGCGCACGGCCCCTCCAGCGACACCGCCGCGCACGCCTACGTGTACCGGAACATGCCCGAGGTCGGCGGTGTCGTGCACACCCACTCGACGTACGCGACCGCCTGGGCCGCCCGCGCCGAGGCGATCCCGTGCGTGATCACGGCGATGGCGGACGAGTTCGGCGGACCGATCCCGGTCGGCCCCTTCGCGATCATCGGCGACGACTCGATCGGCCACGGCATCGTCGACACCCTGAGCGGTCACCGCAGTCGTGCGGTCCTGATGCAGAACCACGGCGTCTTCACGATCGGCAAGGACGCGAAGGACGCCGTCAAGGCGGCCGTGATGTGCGAGGACGTGGCACGGACCGTCCACATCGCGAAGCAGGGAGGCGAGGTCGTCCCGATCCCCGAAGCAGACATCGATCGACTCTTCGATCGCTACCAGAACGTCTACGGACAGAACCCCGAAGGAGCCATGCGATGACGCAGGACACCACCGTCGACCCCCAGGCCACGCTCGACAGCTACGAGGTCTGGTTCCTCACCGGCTCCCAGGGGCTCTACGGCGAGGAGACCCTGCGCCAGGTCGAGGAGCAGAGCAAGGCCGTCCACGCGGAGCTCGCCGGGCACCTGCCGGTGCAGCTCGTCTGGAAGCCCGTCCTCAAGGACGCCGACGGCATCCGCCGGGCGCTCATCGAGGCGAGCGCCGACGACAAGGTCATCGGTGTCACCACGTGGATGCACACGTTCAGCCCGGCCAAGATGTGGATCGGCGGCCTACAGGCCCTGACCAAGCCGCTGCTGCACCTGCACACGCAGGCGAACGTCACGCTGCCCTGGGCGGACATCGACTTCGACTTCATGAACCTCAACCAGGCCGCGCACGGCGACCGTGAGTTCGGCTACGCCCTGGCCCGCCTGGGCGTCCGGCACGCCACGGCCGTCGGCCACGTCTCGGACCCGCGCGTCCAGCAGCGCGTCGCGAACTGGACCCGTGCCGCCGCAGGTGCCGCGGCCGTCCGCGAGCTGAAGCTCACCCGCTTCGGCGACAACATGCGCTACGTCGCCGTCACCGAGGGCGACAAGACCGAGGCCGAGATCGAGCTCGGCGTGCAGGTCAACACGTGGGCGGTCAACGAGCTCGCAGCAGCGGTGGACGCCGCAGCAGCGGACACGGCAGCGGTCGACGCGCTCGTGGCGACGTACGAGCGCGACTACGACGTGGACCCGTCACTCCGCAGCGACGGTGGCGAGCGTCACGCCGCGCTCCGCGACGGCGCCGCCATCGAGATCGGCCTCCGCACGCTGCTCGCGCAGAACGGAAGCGCCGCCTTCACCACGAACTTCGAGGACCTCGGCTCGCTCAAGCAGCTGCCGGGCCTGGCCGTGCAGCGCCTGATGGCCGACGGCTACGGCTTCGGCGCCGAGGGCGACTGGAAGACCTCGGTCCTGGTCCGCGCGATGAACGTCGCCGGCGCCGGCCTGCCCGGTGGTGCGAGCCTGATGGAGGACTACACCTACGACCTCACCCCGGGCGCCGAGAAGATCCTCGGGGCGCACATGCTCGAGGTCTCGCCGACGCTCACCACCACGAAGCCGACGCTCGAGATCCACCCGCTCGGCATCGGCGGCAAGGACGACCCGGTCCGCTTGGTCTTCACCGCCGACTCCGGCGAGGCCGTCGTCGTCGCGCTCTCCGACACCCGCGACGGGTTCCGCCTCACCGCGAACGTCGTCGACGTCGTGCCCCCGACCGAGGCCCTGCCGAAGCTTCCCGTCGGCCGTGCGGTCTGGGAGCCCCGGCCGTCGTTCCCCGTCGCCGCCGAGGCCTGGCTCACCGCCGGCGCCGCGCACCACACCGTCATGACGACGGCGGTCGGCCTGCAGGTCGTCGAGGACTTCGCGACGATGGTCGGCACGGAGTTCCTGGTGATCGACGAGCACACCACCGCACGCGGGTTCCGCGACGAGCTGCGTCTCCAGCAGACGTGGCACCGTCTCGACCGCGGCTTCTAGGGGAGTCAGGACCCACGATGGACGACGTGATCGCGGCCGAGCGCACGCGCACGAACTGGGCGGGCAACGTCACCTACCGCGCCTCGGCGCTGGCCCGCCCGACGTCGGTGGACGAGCTCCAGCAGCTCGTCGCCTCGACGCCGCGCCTGACGGCGCTCGGCTCGCGACACTCGTTCAACACCATCGCCGACACGGATGCCGTCCAGGTCTCGCTGTCGGACCTGCCGCCCGTGCTCGACATCGACACGGCCCGGCGGGTGGTCCGTGTGGCCGCGGGCATGACGCACAGCCAGGTCGCGGCCGGACTGGAGGCCCGTGGCTGGGCCCTCGGGAACCTCGCGTCCCTGCCGCACATCTCCACGGCCGGTGCCGTCGCCACGGGGACGCACGGCTCCGGTGTGCGGAACCCGTCGCTCGCGCAGGCGGTGGTCGGCCTCGACGTGGTGCGCGCCTCCGGCGCGCTCGACCACGTCGACGCTGCGTCGCCGGACGGGCTGCTCGACGCCCACCGCGTGGGGATCGGCGCGCTCGGCGTCGTCACCGCGGTGGAGCTCGCGATCGAGCCGACGTTCCAGGTCGCCACGACGGTGCACCTCGACCTGCCGTGGGAGGCCGTGGCCGCGCAGTTCGACCCGGTGATGTCCGACGCGTACTCGGTGTCGATGTTCACGTCGTTCGACGACCGGGGCGCCCGGCAGGTCTGGGTCAAGCACCGCGTCGACGAGGCCGCACCGACGGTCGACCTCGTGGCCCTCGGAGCACGTGCGGCCTCGGGTCCGGTGCACCCGGGTGAGAACGACCCTGCCGGGGTCACCGAGCAGGGCGGCGTGCCAGGGCCGTGGGCCGAGCGGCTGCCGCACTTCCGGTCCTCGTTCACCCCCTCGACCGGGGCCGAGATCCAGGCCGAGTACCTGATCCCCGCGGCCTCGGCCGTGGCGGCACTCGAGGCGCTCCGACCGCTGGCGTCGCTGTTCGCGCCGATCCTCATCGCCGCCGAGGTCCGCACCATCGCGGCCGACACCGCCTGGCTCGCGCCGTCATCCGGCCGACAGTCGGTCGGTCTGCACTTCACGTTCCGCCGGGATGCCGCCGCCGTGGCCGCGGCGGTCACCCGGATCGAGGACGTCCTCGAGCCCTTCGACCCGCGGCCGCACTGGGGCAAGGTCTCCGCTGCCGGCGCCGAGCGGCTGCACGAGGCGTACCCGCGGCTGTCCGACTTCGCCGCACTCGCCCGTGACCTCGACCCCACGGGGCGGTTCCGCAACGCGTTCCTCGCGCGCATCCTGTCCTGACGCGATTGACAGGTGTCCCGCACCACCGGCTGTGGTGCGGGACACCCGGGTCCTCAGTCCTTGCGGGACAGGTCGATCAGGAGCCTGACCACGGTCACGAGCAAGCTCGCGATCCCCAGCCAGGGCACCCGACGCCTGGACCGATCATCGGCGTCGTTCGACATCGCTGACCTCCTGGTGTCGTCGCCGGCTGACACGAGGAGCTTCGGCCGAGGGATGCGTCGCCGAGCGGGCTCGGCTACCATCGGTTCCGAGCGTTGGAATCGGGATGGTTGATGCATCCCTTGGCTTTCCACTCGGAAGGCGAATCGAGGCCCGGAACTGTTGTCGCAGTCCCGGGCCTCACGCTTTCGCCCAGGTCGCGCTCCGGCGGTGACGCGACCGGAGCCAGCCTACGTGCACGTGTCCGCTGATATGCAGATCGACTCTCACAGGGGATCCCCATCGGATGCCCCGGCGAACCCCCGCTTCGGTACCGGTCGTCCACATGTGAGGACGCAAAGGTCGGGGCATGGCGAACCTCAACCGCATCATCGGCATGGCCTCGAAGGTCATCGACAAGCAGCTCCAGAAGCGTGGGCAGGGGGGAACCGCGCCCGGCGCCGGATCGCAGCAGGGCGGGACGGACTGGCGTGGCATCGTGCGGAGCGCCGCGGACAAGCTGACCGGTGACGACCGGGGCCAGCAGCAGCCGCCGCAGCAGTACGGCCAGCCGCAGCAGTACGGCCAGCCACAGCAGTACGGCCAGCCGCAGCAGTACGGCCAGCAGCAGCACGCAGGCACGCCGCAGCACGGGGCCGACGCCGACAAGGTCGCCCTGGCGAAGTACGACTACCTGCTCCGCACCTCGTCGCCGGAGCAGCTCGAACAGGTCCACCACGACGCCTTCGCGCGGCTCACCCCCGGGCAGCGCCAGCAGGTCCGCGACCGCCTGAACTCCGAGCTCCCGCCCCACGAGCACCTGCGCGACGACTCGGCGGGCGGCATGGCCCGTGCGATGACCCGCGGGGAGATGTCGCGTCCGGGTCTGGTCCGACGGGTCCTCGGGGGTTCCGGCCGCTCGGGCAACGCCAACGGCAACGGTCGCGGCCGCGCCGGGGCCTTCGCCGGCGGTGCAGCGGTCGGCGCTGGCGCGATGGCGTTCGGTGGCCTCGCCGCCGCGGTGGCCGGGGGAGCGGTGCTGAGCGCCGCCGCCGGTCCGGTGCTGGCCGGGGCTGCCGACCTCGGCGTGGACTTCGAGGGCATCGCCTCGGGCATGGGTGACCTCGGGCTCGGTGACCTCAGCGGTGGCGTCGAGGGACTCGCCGGTCAGGGTGAGCAGCTCCTCGGTGGCTTCGGTGAGCAGGCGTCCGGTCTCGGCGAGCAGGCGTCGAACCTCGGCAACGACTTCCTCGGTGGGCTCTTCGACCGCTGACACACGACGGTGCGAACGCATCGGGAATAGCGGGACGGCGTCCGGCGCTTGCAATGTTTCGTCGTGCGTCGTCCGACGCACGCGAGATTCGGACGGGCCACCGTCGCGGTGTCAGGATGGATGCCGCCCGGCGGGTGGACCGTTCCGCCGTCGCAGCGACCGCCACCGCGATCGCGCCCCCTTCCCCGAGGAGCAGCCCCGTCATGAGACGCCCCAACCGCCTGACGATCACCGCGGCCGTCGCCGCAGCAGCAGCCCTGGTCCTGACCGGCTGCTCGGGTGGGGGCTCGTCCGACGACGGTGCCGACGGCACGGCCAAGGGCGGCACGCTCAACATCCTGACGCCGCAGACCTCGTTCCACCTCGACCCGGCGACCAGCCAGAGTCTCGGCATCACGTCGATGGGGCTCGTCGCGCGTCGACTCACCACCTGGGACGTCGAGCCGGGCAAGACGGCGAAGGTCGTGCCCGACCTGGCGACCAACACCGGCGTCTCGAGCGACGACGGCAAGACCTGGACCTACACGCTGAAGGACGGCGTCGAGTTCCAGGACGGCACGCCGATCACCACGAAGGACATCAAGTGGGGCATCGAGCGCTCGTTCGCGCCGACGCTGAGCGGTGGCCTGAGCTACCACAAGTCGCTCCTGGTCGGTGGTGACTCCTACAAGGGCCCGTTCGACGGCAAGTCGCTCGACAGCATCGAGACCCCGAACGACAATACCATCGTCTTCAAGCTCAACGCCGCGTACGGCGACTGGCCGTGGCTCGCGTCGATGCCGGCGTTCACCCCGGTGCCCGAGGGCGACGGCAAGGACACCGGCGCCTACGACCTGAAGCCGGTCGCGTCCGGCCCGTACCAGGTGCAGTCGAACACGCAGGGCTCGCAGGTCACGCTGGTCCGCAACAAGAACTGGAGTGCGAAGACCGACGAGGTCCGCACGGCCGGCCCGTCGAAGATCGTGTTCAAGGAGAGCCAGGACCAGTCCACGGCCACGCAGACCCTGATCGCGGACAACGGCGACGCCAAGAACTCCTTCGGGGCGATCTACCTCGGTGCCGCGGAGCTGAACCAGGTGCGCAGCAACCCGGCCGCCCAGGACCGCCTCGCCACCTCGAAGGCCGGCCCGATCAGCTACATGGCGATCAACACGCAGCGCGGTGCGCTCAAGGACCTCAAGGTCCGACAGGCCCTGCAGTACGCCGTCGACCGCAAGTCGTTCCGGATCGCCGCAGGCGGCGCGATCGCCGGGTCGTACGCCTCGACCCTGATCACCCCGGGCATCGCGGGGCGCCAGGACTACGACCTGTACAAGACGAAGGCCACCGGCGACGTCGACAAGGCGAAGCAGCTGCTCAAGGAGGCCGGTGTCTCGGGCCTGAAGCTGACCCTCGTCACGCAGAACGACCCGACGTACCTCGCCCAGGCGCAGGCGCTGCAGTCCGGCCTGAAGCGTGCCGGGATCACGGTGACGCTCAAGCCGCTCGACTACGACTCCTTCACGCAGGCGACCACCAACGGCACCGACTTCGACCTGTCGCTGTCGAGCTGGCAGCCGGACTTCCCGAGCGCGAACGCCAACCTCCAGCCGCTCTACGCCTCGTCGCAGATCGGTGGCGGCGGCTACAACGTCTCGAAGTACCGCAACCCCGAGGTCGACGCCCTCATCGCGAAGGCGAGCTCGACGGTCGACCAGGACGCCGCGCAGAAGCTCTGGGCACAGGCCGACCAGAAGATCATGGCCGACGCCCCGGTCGTGCCGCTGATCTACGCGAAGCAGTCGTTCCTCGCCGGGTCGAACGTGCAGAACTTCCAGATCGCGGACTTCCCCGCGTACCCGAACTACCTCAAGGTCTCGCTCAAGCAGTGACCGATCCGATCCTGCAGGTCGAGGGGCTCCGCGTCGTGTTCGGCGACGCGGAGCCCGTCGTCCGTGACGTCTCCTTCGACCTGACGCCCGGCCGGGTCCTCGCCCTGGTGGGGGAGTCAGGCTCGGGCAAGTCCGTCAGCGCCATGAGCGTGCTCGGGCTCCTGCCGCCGCAGGCCTCGGTGTCGGGCAGCGCCCGGTTCCGCGGCGAAGAGCTCATCGGTGCCGCCACCGAGACCGTCCGCGCCGTCCGTGGTGCGGGCATCGGCGTGGTGTTCCAGGAGCCGATGAACTCGTTCACACCGGTCCTGTCGATCGGCACCCAGATCGCCGAGGCCGTTCGGGTACACCCGTCGGGACTCGACCGTGCCGGTGTCACGGCCCGCGTCGACGAGTTGCTCCGCGACGCCGGGCTCGCCGACCCCGAGCGCATCCGGAAGGCCTACCCGCACGAACTGTCCGGCGGCCAGCTCCAGCGTGCGATGATCGCGATGGCCCTGGCCGGCGATCCGGTGGCGCTCTTCGCCGACGAACCCACGACCGCGCTCGACGTCACCGTGCAGGCCGGCATCCTCGACCTGCTGCGGCGGCTCGGCCGCGAGCGTTCCCTGGCCGTGCTGCTCATCACCCACGACATGGGCGTGGTGGCGGACGTCGCGGACGACCTGCTGGTGCTGCGTCGCGGCGACCCGGTCGAGCACGGGACCGTCGCCGAGGTCTTCGCACACCCGACCGCCGACTACACGCGCGAGCTCCTCGCGGCCGTCCCCAGCCTGGAGGCGCGTGGAAGCTCCGCCGAGCCGCTCGCGTCGACCGAGACTCGGCCTGCCGGACCGGACGCGGCTCCGGCAAGCCGCAATCTGTCCGCAGACGCGAGCACCGCCTCGGCCCCGGCCGACGTCGACGACGCGAGTCGCGCCTCTCCCCACCGGCACGGCCGGCCCGCCGCTGGCGCGTCGGACCGGAACCGGCGGCGTGGGCCCAGTCCGCTCGTGGCGCGCCTGCGCGACGTCGCCGTGCGGTACTCGCGCCGAGGCGGACCCACCGTGTCCGGTATCGACCTCGACCTGCACGCCGGTGAGACCGTCGGCCTGGTGGGCGAATCCGGTTCCGGCAAGTCGACGATCGGGCGCGCGCTCGCGGGCCTGGTGCCCGTCGTCGCCGGCTCGGTCGAGGTGGACGGCAGCGACCTGCGCACCGCTCGCGGACGCCGGCTGCGCGAACTGCGCAGCCGGGTCGGCATCGTGTTCCAGGACCCGGCGTCGTCGCTCAACCCGCGGCAGACCATCGGCTGGAGCATCGCGGAACCGCTGCTCGTGCACGGCACCGACTCCGCAGCCGAACGCGCCGAGCGTGTCCGCGAACTGCTGATCGCCGTGCAGCTCGACCCGACGTGGGCCGAGCGGTTCCCGCACCAGCTGTCCGGCGGCCAGCGGCAGCGAGTCGCCGTCGCGCGTGCGCTCGCGCTGCGGCCGGCACTCGTCATCGCCGACGAACCGACCTCGGCACTCGACGTGACGGTGCAGGCCGCCGTGCTCGACCTGCTCGCCGGCCTGCAGCAGGAGTTCGGTTTCGGCATGCTGCTCATCAGCCACGACCTCGCCGTCGTCCGCCAGCTCGCCGACCAGGTGATCGTGCTGCGCGACGGCCGGATCGTCGAACGGGGGAGCACCGACGCGGTGCTCGACGACCCGCAACAGGACTACACGCGCATGCTCCTCGCCGCAGCGCCCGTCGCCGATCCCGTGCGACAGGCCGCCCGCCGCG
Source organism: Curtobacterium sp. Arg-1 (assembly GCF_025643395.1). NCBI lineage: Bacteria > Bacillati > Actinomycetota > Actinomycetes > Micrococcales > Microbacteriaceae > Curtobacterium > Curtobacterium sp. Arg-1. Next base: position 2,832,345 of record NZ_CP095731.1, on the reverse strand, counting down.
AGGCGTGGCGCGCGTGGGAAGGAGTGGCCTCGTGACGGCCAACGTGGTGGACCGACCGGTCGCACCGTCCGGCCGTACGACCGGCTTCCGGGCCGTCGTACGGCGGGTGCGGCAGGACCGCTGGGCGGTGGCCTCGGCCGTCGTCATCGCGGTGTTCCTGGTGGTCGCCGTGGCGGCCCCGCTCATCGCGAAGGCGTCCGGGCAGGACCCGTACTCGTACGACATCGACGCGCTCAACTCGTTCGGTGCTCCGCGCGGTCCGGGCGGCGGCATCAGCGGCGAGCACTGGTTCGGCGTCGAGCCCCTGACCGGGCGCGACCTGTTCTCGATCGTCACGTACGGCGCGCGGACCTCGCTCGGCATCGGACTCGCCGCCACCCTGGTGTCGATCGTCATCGGCGTGCTCGTCGGCGTCACGACCGGGTTCTTCGGCGGCTGGTACGACCGGGTGCTCTCGCGGGTCGTCGACGTGATCTTCGGGTTCCCGTCGCTCGTGTTCATGATCGCCCTCACCGCGATCGTGCCGTCGTCGTTCCCGAAGCCCGTGCTCGTCGTGCTCGTCATCGGGTTCTTCGGCTGGCCGGCCGTGGCCCGTGTCGTGCGAGGACAGACGCTGTCGCTCGTCAGCCGGAACTACGTCGTGGCCTCCACCGCGATGGGCGCCGGCCGGTGGCACGTCATCCGCACGCAGCTGCTGCCGAACCTCGCCGCGACCATCACCGTCTACGCGACGATCTCGATCCCGTCGATGATCGGTGCCGAGGCCGCGCTCTCGTTCCTCGCCGTCGGGGTCAACCCGCCGACGCCGTCGTGGGGTCGCAGCATCGGTGACGCCATCGGCTGGGTGCAGACCGACCCCATGTACCTCGTGTTCCCCGGAGCCGCACTGTTCCTCATCACCCTCGCCTTCAACGTGCTCGGCGACGCCCTGCGCGACGCCCTCGACCCGCGAGGGGGCACCGCGTGAACGCCGCGACCCTGCGCTTCCTCGCGATCCGCCTGCTCGGTGCGGCGGTCGTGCTGCTCGTCGTCGCGGCCATCACGTACGCGCTCTTCATGCTGCTGCCGACCAACCCGGCGCGGGCGATCTGCGACAAGCCCTGCACCCCGGACCGACTGCGCGAGGTGCAGGCGTTCCTGGGCACCGACAAGCCCTGGCTCGCACAGTTCGGCGCCTACCTGGCCGGCATCTTCACCGGCCGGACCTTCGGCAGCGGCAACAGCGTCATCGAGTGCGCGGCACCGTGCTTCGGGTACTCGTTCCAGCTGCACGAGAGCGTCACCGAGCTCATCCTCGCGCGCCTGCCCGTCACCGCCTCGATCGCCGTCGGAGCCGTTGTGCTGTGGCTCGTGGCCGGGGTGTTCGGGGGCACCGTCTCGGCGCTGCGCCGCGGCACCTTCGTCGACCGGGCCGTGATGACGGTCGCGGTCGCGGGTGTCTCGTCGCCGGCGTACCTGGTCGGGCTGCTCGGCATCCTGCTGTTCGGGTTCGTGCTCGGGATCCTGCCGACGAGCGGCTACGTGGCCTTCGGTGACGACCCGGTCGGCTGGTTCACCCACCTGATCCTGCCGTGGTGCGTGCTCGCCTTCATCAGCGCTGCGATCTACGCCCGGTTGACCCGCGGCGAGATGCTCGAGTCGATGTCGCAGGACTTCGTCCGGACCGCTCGGGCCAAGGGACTGCGCGAGCGCCAGGTCGTCGTGCGGCACGGACTCCGGACGGCGATCCTGCCCGTGGTGACGCTGTTCGGGCTCGACCTCGGGTCGCTGCTCGGCGGTGCAGTCATCACCGAGAAGGTGTTCTCGATGCAGGGTCTCGGCGCGCTGCTGATCGACGCGGTGCACACGCTCGACCTGCAGGTGGTCGTCGGCTTCACGCTGTTCTCGGCGCTGCTGATCGTGACCGCGAACGTGATCGTCGACATCGTCTACGCGTTCGTCGACCCGCGGGTGCGGCGCCGGGCGTAGGCGCGGTCGGCCCGTCGCACGGTGCGGGGCGCGCTGGTCCGTGCGAGGTTGCCCGCTCCGTTCTGCACTACGGCGCCGCACCGAGCGGGTAGCCCGTCACGGTCCGACGAACCCTGCACCGTGCGCCGGCTGCCCGCCCCGCCCTGCCCCGGCTCTCCGCCTGCCCGGCTGCCTCAGGCCGGGCGCCCCACGAACCGGTAGACCGAGCCGTCGTCGGTGCGCGTCAGCACGCCGAGGTCCACCGCATCCCGGCGCACGATGGACACGTCGGCCGCCAGCATGCCGATCGCGGCGTTCAGCACGGCCTCCGGCACGGCGCGGTCACACCCGAGGCGCTCGAACACGAGCTCCACGATCCGGACGGACAGCGCATGTCGTTCGACGTCCTTCACCGGCATCCGCTCGATCCGGTCGAACTCGAGCACCGCTGCCGGCGACTGCAACCGCTGGAGTTCCCGTGCCGTCCGACCGAGCACCGCGGCGTCGGGGCCGTCGTCGGTGACCCAGTCGAACGAGCCGACCGCCGCCTGGGTGCGGTCGTCGGCGGGGGCTCCGCCGAACACCGCCGCACGGAGGGCCGGGGACGCCAGGACGGAGACGACCTGACGCGCCCGGCCGACCACCCGGGCGACGTCCATCAGAAGTACGTGATGCCGTGCGGCGTTCGCGGCGGCAACAGCATCGCGCGGAGCAGCTCCACCGACGCCGGGTCCGCAGCGCGGACCAGGCCGGCGGCCGCCAGGGTGACGGGGGAGACCGAGCCGATCAGCACCGCACCGAGCTCCGCGACGTCGAGCTGGACGTCAGACCCGGCCACGTCGACGTCGTCGGCGACGCGCGTGACGGTGCCACGGGCCTCCTGGACGTCCAGCCGGTACGTGCCGGTCGTGTGGCCGAGCGCATCGGTGACCGCGAGTGTCAGCGAGCCGTCGGCGGCGAACGGCCTCGACTCGAGCACCGCCGCCACGTCGAGCACGCGCAGCCAGACGTGGTCCTCCTCGTGGTCGACGTCGTACGCACGGTTGTCGCCGAGGGCCGCGACGACCGGGTCGTCGAGGCGGGACCGGTTGTACTTCACGACGTCGTTGAGGTCGACCGACAGCAGGAACTCCCACAGGGCGGTGTAGGCCCGGTCGTCCGCGTAGACCAGGTCGACGATCTCGAGCGCGGTGTCGGAACCGCTGGTCTCCTTGACGCGCCAGGTGACGTAGCCGTCGATGTCGTCCGAACCGTCGGGCCGGTGGACGGCAGCGCGGACGTCCTTCGCCTTCTGGCCGTCGGGGCCACGCAGGCCGAAGACGACGTCCCAGGTGCCGGTGTTGCGGACCATGGAGCCGGGGGTGCGGGCGTGGAACCGGTCGAAGACGGCCTTGCCCGGGCCGTCGGCGAGCCACTGCGGCGTCACGACCGACACCGTGCCGGAGGTCGGCGCCAGCAGGGGGAGCGCGCGTTCGCGGCGGACGTGGATCGCGCGCTCGCGGATGGCGCTGCCGAAGCCGAAGCGGCGGTAGATGGTGCCCTCGGACGCGGTCAGCGACGCCACGGCGTAGCCCTCGGCGACGCCCCGCTCGAGCGCGTGCGTCATCATCCGGCGCAGGATGCCGCGGCGGCGTTCGGTCGGACGGACGGTGACCGCGGAGATCGCCTGGGTGTCGACGGAGGACCCGTCTCCCCAGCTCAGCGCCTTGCGGAACCAGGTGAAGGTGCCGGCCGGCCAGGTCTCGTCGACGGACCCCGGGAACGGCTTCCGCACGTAGACCCCGAGGAAGGTCTCTTCGTCGGCGATGAAGTGCGACGCCAGGCGGGCTGCGCCCTCGGCGTCGGGGTCGGCTTCGTGGAAGCCCATCCCGACGGCCTGCATCCACGGTGCCGTCTCGGCGTTCGGTGCCCCCTTGCCGTCCGTCCCGGGCGCGAACTCGCGCAGCTCGTAGCGGTCGTCGAATGCATCGTTGCTCACGTTCCGACACTATCGGGACCGGGTGACGTCGCGACAGCCGGGTGGTCTGCGTGGGGTCACAAGCCGGGAGTTGGGTGTCGGGGTGCACGGTGCGGGGCGCGGGGTGCGGGGTGCGGGGTTCGTGGTGCGGGGCGGTGGGCGGTGGGCGGTGTGCGGTGGGTGCGGGGCGCACGGTGCGGGGTTCGTGGGTCAGGGCGGTGGAGGTGGCTCGGTGCGGGGTTGTGGCGGGGCACGGGGCGGGCAAGTTCGCACGGGTCGGGCGATCCGGCACGGTGCGCATGCCCGAAGAACCTGCACCGCACGATGAGCCCTGCACCGCACGATGAGCCCTGCACCGCACGACGAACCCTGCACCGCACGACGAACCCGGCGCGGTGCGGTTCCGTGGTCGCGTCCTGGGGGCTCGCCCGGAGCTGCACGGTGGGGGGTTCGTGGGCCGGGGCGGTGGAGGCGGCTCGGTGCGGGGTTGTGGCGGGGCACGGGGCGGGCAAGTTCGCACGGGTCGGGCGATCCGGCACGGTGCGATTCCGCGGTTCCGCGGTTCCGCAGTTCCGCAGTTCCGCGGCTCTGCGGCAGGAGCTCGCACCGGGAGCGGGAACGCGCACGGAGTCTCCCGCGCTGCACGGTGCGCAGGCGCGACGAACCTGCACCGCACGACGAACCCCGCACCGTGCGACGGGCGGTGCCGTGTCAGTCGGTCGCGCCCCGCGGGGGATCGACGAGCAGTCCGACGCGGTCGGCCAGGTAGTCGGCGAGGGGGACGGCGGCGCCGGCCGTCGGGGACCACCGGACGGAGGGCACGTCGTCGGCGACGAAGAGCACGCCGTCGGCGGCGACCAGGGTCTCGTCGACGGGGATCGGGACGGCGCCGTGGTTGACCGTCTCACCGGCGGCGAAGTGTCCCTTCGCGGCGGCGGCACGGTAGGCGCGACGGACCTCGGCGGAGACCGACTGGTACTGCGAACGACCGGGTTCGGTGACCCGGGTGATCGACCCGGTGGCCCAGACACCGCCGGCGGTCTCGGGGGACGACCCGATCAGGAGCGCTCCGACCCGCCACACCCGCCCGAGCGGCCGCATGGTGGGGTCACGACGGATCCCGAGGACGGCCTTCGGCTGGACGTACTCGCCGAGCGCTTCGTCGGGGACGTCCGCGGCGCGGAGCCGTCGGGCCGCTGCGTCGAGGAGCTCCCGCGCCCGCTGCACTCCGTCCGTCACGTCCACCGAGCCTAGACCGGGTGGGGGTCGTGGTCTCGGTGGTGCTCCGTTCGACGTGGTGTGCTGCGCTGCGACGCCCGCGGCCGGTGCCCGCCCGACGACGACGAGCGGTGCTGACGAAGCCCGCGGTCATCATGACCGCGCCGTACGTCAGGAGCACGCCGGCGACCAGCGGGATGAGCCAGCTGCGCGATCCGTTGACGAGCTGGTTGACCAGGCCGATCTCCGGGACGCTGTACCAGAGGACACCGCGGATCTGCACGGCGGTGACGGGGGCGGGGTCGGCCTCGGCGTTGTTGTCGCCCTTGAGGACGAAGGTCCGTCCGCCGTCCGACGACGAGGACACCGACACCACGCGGTGGCTGATGACCGCGGGCTGGCCGGAGACGATCTGGTAGGTGACGACGTCGCCGACCTGGATGTCCTCGACGGGGGTCGGCCGGACCACGAGCAGGGTGCCCGGGGGGAGTGTCGGCTCCATCGACTGCGTCAGGACGGTGAGCGGCATCGACCCCGTGGCCTTCGGGACGACGATCAGCACGACGGCCAGCGCAGCCACGATGAGCAGGAGCCCGGTGCTGAGCCCGAACGCGACGGCGCGGACGACCGCTCGCCACCCGGTGCGTGGGGCGGGGGTGCTCATGCGCCGCATCGGATCGCCGCCCCGTTGTCCTGGGTGAAGAGCGTGACCTTGCCGGTGCCCGCGACGGTCGAGGTGGGGTTGCCGGCGCTGTCGAGCACCTTGACGGTGACGGTGAGCGTGCCCGAGGTGCCGGCGCTCGCGGGGACGTCCGGCGGTGCGATCGTGATGAACGCGGAGTAGTCCTGCGCCTTCTTCCCGACCGGGGTCGAGCCGACGAAGGCCCCGTACCAGGTGTCCTGCGGGCGGTTCGCGGCGTCCCAGCGCACCTCGACGTACCAGCCGCCGTGGTCGGTGCAGACCAGCGACGGGGTGGTGTCGACGGTCGCCGCCGGGGTGGTCAGCGTGAAGCTGCCGGTGACGACGCCCGAGCTCCAGGTGCCGCTCGTGACGGTGAGGCCGACGTTCACCGTGGTGGTCGCACCGGCCGGGGCAGACGACTGCAGGGTGCTGCGCGTGCACCAGATCGCGGAGGCCCCGGCGGCGAGCTTCGCGCTCATGCTCGGCAGCGACGCCCAGGTTCCGCTGACGGATCCGGTTCCGACGGCCGTGCTCGTGGTGCAGGCCGTGGTCGAGGCGACCGGCCAGGCGACGACGGTGACGGCCTTGGCGAGTGCAGTCGAGCTGCCGGAGGCGACCGAGACCGTGGTGGTGGCGGTGCCGCCGAGGGTGCCCGAGTCGGTCAGGGTGATCGGCTTCGTCGTCGAGGTGACACTCGCCGAGAAGGCGGTGGTGAGTGCGCTCGTGCCGCCGATCGACGCCGTGACGGTGCCGACCGTCGTGCTCGCCGCGGTGGTGCCCGAGGCGCTCCACAAGGCCCACGCGGCACTCGAGGTGCCACCGACGAACACGGCGGTGAGGAGCACGGCGACGAGGAGCCGGAGGCGGCGGTTCATGCGGCGACCTGCGTTCCGGTGACGGTGAGGGTGAAGTCGGTGGTTGCGCCGGCGACGGTCTGCGGGGCGTCGGCGTCGAGGGCCATCTCGAGGCATGCGATGCCGCTGCCCCCGGCCGGCAGGGTGACGACACCGGAGCCCGTGTCGAAGGTGGCGAGCCGCGCGCTCGTGCCGGTGAGCCCGGGCACGCACTTCGCGGTCGACGACACCATCGCGAGGTGGAGCGTCAGCTCACCGGACGCCGCCGCGACGGATGACTTCGAGGACGTCGTCGTGACGCGCACGGAGAGCGGGATCGACCCGGTGTTCCGCATGGTGAACGTGCCGGTGGTGCTGGTGCCCGGCCCGAGGACCGCGGTGTTCATCGCCGTCGTGCCGCCGACGGTGATGGTCGCCGTCGCGGAGCGCACGGTGGTGGCGGCCGTGCTGGCCGTGCCGTTCCAGAGTGCGTAGGTGCCGCCGACGCCGAGGAGCGCCGTGCCGACCGCGACGACCAGGCCGAGCGCGACCGGCCACACCCAGCGGTGGCGTCGGGAGGCGCGGTGGCGTCCCGTCGTCCGCGGTGTGGCGGTCATGTCCCTGCTCCTGGTCGTCGTGGTCGGTGGGGTGCGATCGGTGGGTCAGGAACCGATCGCGGTCTGGGTCAGCGTGAAGGCGAGCGCGCTGAGGTTGAGCGAGCCGCCCTGACCGGTGGTCGCGGCGGCGGGCAGCGTCACGGTGAAGACGACCTTGACCGTCGAGGTGGACGACGACGGCGAGACGACGAAGGTGTTCGCGTTCGACGAGGACTGCACGATCGAGGCGCTCGTCGACGTGACGGCCAGCGTCTTCGTCGTGGCGGCGATCAGCGCGCTGTCACCGGTGATGCTCTGGTTGGCGTAGGTCAGGTTGGCCTTGAGGTCCTGGCCGGTCGCGCCGATGTTCAGCGTCTGCGTGAACTGGAACGTGTTGCCCGGCACCATCAGCGCCTTCGTCGGGTCGATCGCGGCGGAACGACCGTTCGTGATGTCGGTCCAGGCGCCGTCGTTGTTGGCGCTGAGCGTCAGGGTGCCGGCGCTCACCGCGGACGCGGCGCTCGAGGCGCTGGCGTTCCAGAGGGCGAACGTGCCGGCACCGCCGAGGAGGAGTGCGACGCCTGCTGCGCCGGCGATGGCACCGGTGACGATCTTGTGCATGGAGTGGTTCCGTTCCTGCGTGCCTGGGCGCGCTGAAGCCCACCGGGGACGTTCGGGTGTCCTGCCCGGTGGGGAGGTTGTCATCGACCCAGTGGTTGGAAGGGGTCGCGGCTGACCGGTGCCGAGAACGGTCGCCGGGCCTCTGAGCGCAGGGACTGCTGCTCGGGCGGGCTGGACTCGCTCTGGGGACGACGTTAGCTGTCCCCCAAAGTGCGGACAAGCGAGAACGAGCGTTCACCGGGACCCCAGAACGGGGGGCATTTGAGTCCTCGTGTTGGAGGACATGGTTTGTACCCCGATTTCTGGGTGTGCGCTCCGTGCGGACAGGGGAAACCCGGAAGGAATGCCGGTACGGGTGGCGTCGTTGCACCGTCCGGCGGAAACGAGGAGGGCCCATGGACATCGTGCGTTGGTTGTTCGACGCGCAGATCGTCATCGGCGACCAGACGGTGCTGTGGCGTGAGGTGATCGGCAACGTCTTCGGGCTGCTCAGCGCCCTCGGTGGCATGCGTCGCAAGGTCTGGGCCTGGCCGGTCGGACTGGTCGGCAACGCCCTGCTCTTCACCGTCTTCATGGGTGCGCTGTTCGACACCCCCAACCCCGTCAACCTGCTCGGTCAGGCGGGCCGTCAGGTCATGTTCATCATCGTGAGCGTCTACGGCTGGTACCGGTGGACGCACCGCCCCGAGGACGCGACGACCGTGATCGACCCGCACTGGGCCTCCTGGCGGTCCCGCCTGCTGCTCGTCGTCGGCCTGGTCGGCGGCACCGCCCTGCTGACCCCCGTCTTCCGCGCGCTCGGATCCTACGAACCGGTGTGGAGCGACGCCTGGATCTTCGTCGGCTCGCTGCTCGCCACCTACGGCATGGCCAAGGGGTGGGTCGAGTTCTGGCTCATCTGGGTGGCGGTCGACCTGGTCGGCGTGCCGCTGCTGTTCTCCGCCGGGTACTACGCATCGGGGCTGATGTACGTCTTCTACGGCGTCTTCACCCTGACCGGGTTCTTCGTGTGGATGCGCCAGCGGGTCCGCCCGCCGGCGGCGCCGATCACCGTCGGCTGACGGCCCGGGGGTACGGCCCCCGCTCTGGGACGAGACAAACGGCCCGCGATGCGCTGCAATGGTCGGATGGAACCCCTGCACGGCGAACGCGTCGAGGACGACGAGTCCCTCGCAGAGCGCACCGTGCGCGCAGCCATCCGCGCGTACCGGTTGCACCCGTTCGACGACGTCGACGCCGCGGTCATCGCCGACGTCGCCGGCGTTCCGCTCGAGACGGTCGAGCGGCTGTTCCCGACCTGGCACGCCCTGCTGCTGGTCACCTACGACCGGTGGGTGCGGCTGCGCGGGACCCGACGGAAGGCCCCGCCGACGTGCATGATCGAGCACGTCCGCCTGACCCTCGCCGAGGACGTCGCCGATCCGGGCCTCGTCCGGGTCCTCGCCGGACTGATCACCGTGGCCAGCTCGGAGTCCGGGTTCGCCGAACTGTTCCGCAAGCGGTTCGAGGAGTACGCCGAGCAGCTGACCGTCGGGCTGCAGCGCGACTTCGACAAGGGCGCCGAAGAGGCCGGGATCCCCGCGTACCAGGCGGCGACGCAGCTGCTCGCGATGTACGAGGGGCTGCAGATCCAGATGCTCGTCCGCCCGCACATCGACGTCCTGGTCGAGTTCGACCGTGCGGCCGACACCCTGCGTCAGGGGTGGAAGCGGCATGCCGTTCCCTCGTGGGACCTCGACGAGACGCCTGTCCGCGTCTGAGGGCCGCGAGCGCGAGCGCACCGCGAACGCGACTCGTGCATCAGGAAAGTGCTTGCCAAGTTGGAAAGTAGTTGCCATACTGGTGTCAACGAGAGGGGACACCATGGACAACACCACCGCACGACCCGGACCCGCCGAGGCGGCCCGACTGCTCGACCAGGCGGACCGGATCGGCCGACGCGCGCACGACGCCGTCCGCTGGCCGTACGTCACGTTCATCACCGCGCTCGGCGTCGCGACGTCGCTCGGCACGCTCGGCATGGGACTCACGACGGGGGACGCGTTCGCCGCGGTCTACGTCGGCACCCTCGTCGCGCTGTTCGCCCTGGTGGTGTTCTTCATGGTGAGCATCCGCGGCCGCTCGGCCTTCGCCCGGAGCCGCCGCTGGACCGTCTACATCGCCAGCTGGGCGGTCACCTACCTGGCGGCGATCGCCGTGGTCGGGTGGGTGCACGGCTCGGTGCTCTGGTCGGGCATCACCTCGGGGCTCGTCCTGCTGGTCGCGCTCGTCTGTGCGGCTCGTGAGGCCCGCTCGTGAGCACCACGGAACGGACGCACCCGCGGCACGAGCTCGACGACCTGCTGCAGCACCCGGTGCGCTTCTCGGTGATCGCCGCCCTGACCCGCGCCGGCACGCTGGGGTTCCGCGAGGTGCGGGACGCGGTCGAGGTCAGTGACTCGGTGCTGAGCAAGCAGGTGTCCGCGCTCGAGGCGGCCGGCTACGTGTCGGTGGGGAAGGGCTTCGTGGGCAAGACGCCCCGGACGTCGATCACACTGACCGCCTCGGGCCGGGCCGTCTGGGCCGCCCACCTGGACGCGCTCCGCCGCATCGCCGCCGGCTGACCGGCGGCGCGAGCGCGGCGGGCCGGCGGCGCGAGCGCGGCGGGCCGGCGGCGCGAGCGCGGCGGGCCGGCGACGCGAGCACGGCGGGCCGGCAACGCGAGCGCGGCGGGCCGACGGCGCGAGCTCCGCGGGCCGGCGACGCGAGCACCGCGGGCCGACGGGGCCGAGCACCGCCCCGCTCAGCCCCGCCGCCCCCGCCGCCACGACAGCACCTGCCGCACCGTCACCTTCGACCCGTACTGCGCGACCGAGTGCCGGAACAGGTACTCGGCGAACCACAGCAGCAGCCCGGCGACGACGAACACCTCGACGATGCAGACCACCGACTCCGTCACGGTCAGGGTCCCGACGGCGTTCCGCACCATCGCGGTGATCGGCGTGAAGGTCGGGAAGTACGTGAAGAACTGCGCCACCGGCGACGTCGGCGTCGTCATCACGAAGAACGCCGCGTACAGGGGGATGATCAGCGCGAAGATCGCTGCCGACTGCAGGGCCGAGGCGTCCTTGATCGACGGCACCGCGGCCCCGACGGCGACGAACAGCCCCGATGCGAGCAGCACTCCGCCGACGAGCAACAGCGCCCCGGTCACCATCCGCCACGGGTCGATGGTCAGCCCGCCGAGCTGCGACGACAGCAGCGGCAGGGCGACGAGCAGTCCGACCAGTCCGGGCACGACGAACACGCTGACCTGCACGAAGCCGACGAGCAGCATCGCGATGACCTTGCCGCGGATCAGGTCGCCCGCGGTCACCGTGGTCAGGATCATCTCGGAGATCCGGTTCTCCTTCTCCTCGACCACGACGGTGACCATCCGGGCGGCGAGCAGGATGACGAGCCCGAAGAACGCGGCGACGAACAGGAACGGCGGCACGACGGACAACCAGCCCGGGGCGACCGTTCCGTCGGCGTAGGTGGTGACGTCGGTGGCGGGTGGGTTGCGGAGCAGCTGCACGGTCTCGGGGTCGTCGACCGATGCGGCGACGCTCTGCTCGAGCACCCGCTGGGCGAGCGACGAGTACACGCCGTTGGCGAAGAGCCCGCGGTCGGCGGCGTCGACCTGGATGGCCGTCGTGGACGGCGACGACGGGAACGCGATGAAGGCGTCGAGGTCGCCGGACTGCACGGCGGCGCGGTCTGCGGCGGCGCTGGTGGACGGTGTCCCGCCCCACTTCGCGGCGACGGACTCGGACACCAGGCCGGAATCGTCGACGTAGTGGAACGGTGTCTTCGTGGCCGACGACCCGGAAACCACCGAGTCCGTGCCGGCGGCCTGTCCGATGCCGACGAGCAGCGAGACCACCACGATGACGACCGGCAGCGCGAGGGTGCCGATCCAGAACGCGGGCTTCTTGACCGCACGGACGAACTCGAACCGGACGACCGTACCGAGGTTGCTCATGCCGCTGCCCCGTCGGTCGACGTCAAGGCCAGGGCGTCGTGCCCGTACACCTGCACGAAGATCTCGTCGAGCGGGATCCGGCGCATCTCGAACGCGGTGACGTGCACCCCGGCCGCGACGAGTTCCGCCAGGACGTCCGCACCGTCCGGGGCGGCGGCCTGCGTGGGGACGAGGTAGGCGACGTGCCCTTCGTGCCGGGCGAGCCGGTACAGCGGCGACTTCGGCACCGGGCCGTCGAGCCCGACGCGGGCGACCGCGCCGCCGAAGGCGTCCTGCACGTCGGGCACGGATCCGTAGGCGGCGGCCCGGCCGTCCTTGAGCAGCAGGATGCGGTCGCAGAGCCGCTCGACCTCGTCCATGTGGTGGGTCACGAGGACCACGGTCGCGCCGTCGGCCTTCCGTTCGTCGACCAGGTCGAGCAGGAGCCGCCGGTTCACCGGGTCGAGCCCCTTGGTCGGTTCGTCGAGGATGAGCAGCCGCGGCTGGTCCATGATCGTGATGCCGAGCTGCACCTTCTGCTGCTGCCCGCCGGACAGCTTGTCGACGCGCAGCTTCGCACGGTCGGCCAGCCCGACGCGCGCCAGGTAGTCCATGCTCCACGCGGTCGCTTCGGCGCCGCGCAGCCCGCGCAGACGCCCGAAGTAGGTCATCACGTCGATGACGGATTCCTTGCGGTACAGCCCGCGCTCTTCGGGCAGGTAGCCGATTCCGCCCGTGGCCGGCCGGTAGGGGCGACCGTCGATCGTCAGCGTCCCCGCCGTCGGCGTGGTGATGCCGAGCAGCGCACGGATCGTCGTGGTCTTGCCGGAGCCGTTGCTGCCGAGCAACCCGAACGTCTCACCGGGGGCGACGTCGAACGACAGCCCGTCGACCACGGTGCGGTCCCCGAACCGCATCACGAAGTCCTGCACGCCGATGCTCGCCCCGCTCATGCCGCGACCCTACCGGCAGCGGCTGACGTCTCGGATGCCGGTCGCGGCCCGAGATGGTGACCCCACGGCGGACGGGAGGCACGGTGCCTGCCTGCACCGCGCCTCCCGTCCGCCACCTGGTTCCGTCAGGAACGCAACCAGGCCGTCCCCACGCCCGACAGGGCGCCGTCGACCACCGGGGCCGAGGCGAGCAGCAGTTCCCCGGCCGGCAGCGCGAAGGGCTCGTCGCCGAAGACCGTCACGCTCGTCCATCCGTTCGGCCGACGGAACGCGAGCACGTCGTCGCGGCCGGTCTCGATCCACTCGAGCTGTTCCTCGGACTGCAGCTGGCCGCGCAGGCCGAGCGCCTTCCGGTACAGGTGCAGGGTGGAGTCGGGGTCGGCGTCCTCGGCCTCGACGCTGGAGTCGGCGAACCACGCCGGCTGTGGCAGGTGCGAGCCGTCCGGACCGAAGCCGAACGACGAGCCGGTGCGCGTCCACGGGATCGGCACGCGGCAGCCGTCACGGCCGACGTCGACGCCCGGGTTGCGGAAGAACGCCGGGTCCTGGCGGTCGGCGTCCGGGATGTCGCCGACCTCGTGCAGGCCGAGCTCCTCGCCCTGGTACAGGTAGGCGGAGCCGGGCAGGGCGAGCTCGAGCAGTGTGGCGGCCTGTGCGCGGCGCAGGCCGAGCGACCGGTCGAGCGCGTCCTGCGAACCACCGGCGAGCAGCCAGGCGCTGCCCTGCTTGTCGGTGCCGCCGGCGCGCGGCGGCAGGGCGTAGCGGGTGGCGTGCCGGACGACGTCGTGGTTGGAGAACACCCACGTGGTCGACGAGCCGGACTGCTCGGCGAGGCCGAGGTTGAACTCGATGATCGTGCGGAACTGGCCGGCGTCGAAGTCGGCCTCGAGCAGGTCGAAGTTGAACGCCTGGCCGAGCCCCTCGGCGCTGGCGTAGCGGGCACGGCGGTGGGCGGGGACCCAGGCCTCGGCGACCGCGGTGCGGGCCGGTGTGTACTCGTTGAAGACCGTCCGCCACTCGGCGTAGATCTCGTGCACGTCGTCGCGGTCCCACAGCGGGTGCGTGCCGTCCTTCGGCATCTCGGCGAGCTCGGCCCAGGTGGGCAGGGTCTCGCCCAGGTCCTTCGCCAGGCCGTGGGCCACGTCGATGCGGAACCCGTCGACGCCGCGGTCGGACCAGAAACGCAGGGTGTGCAGGAAGTCGTCGCGGACCTCGCGGTTCGCCCAGTTCAGGTCGGGCTGCTCCTTCGCGAAGCTGTGCAGGTACCACTGGCCGTCGCCGACGGCGGTCCAGGCCGGCCCGCCGAAGATCGAGATCCAGTCGGCGGGGGCGTCCTCGCCGGACGGTCCGCTGCCGTCGCGGAACACGTAGCGGTCGCGGGCGGGGGAGCCCTTCGGCGCTGCGAGGGCCTCGCGGAACCACTCGTGCCGGTCGCTCGTGTGGTTCGGGACGACGTCGACGATCACCCGGATGCCCGCGGCGTGCAGTGCCTCGACCATCCGGTCGAAGTCGTCGAGGGTGCCGAGGCGCGGGTCGACGTCGCGGTAGTCGTCGACGTCGTAACCGCCGTCGGCCAGGGCGGACGGGTAGAAGGGGCTGAGCCAGACGGCCTCGATGCCGAGTGAGGCCAGGTACGGCACCCGCTCGGTGATGCCGGGCAGGTCGCCGATGCCGTCGCCGTTCGCGTCGGCGAACGAGCGGGGGTAGATCTGGTAGACGCTGGCCTGGCGCCACCAGGTCTCGTCGTTCGTGGTGGCGGCGGGCTGGGCGAGGGTGTCGGTCACGTCGGGCCTTTCGTGGGTCGAGGGGTTCGTCGGGTTCGTGGGGTGTGTGTCGGTCGGGTCCGCACCGGCGGTGTCGGTCACTTGATGGCGCCCTGCGTCACGCCCGCCATCACCCACCGCTGGGTGACGAGGTAGACGATGATCGCCGGGGCCATGGCCATCAGGTACGAGGCGAACGACACGTTGTAGTTGTTGCTGAACTGCGTCTGGAACATCTGCTGCAGCACCGGCAGGGTCTGCAAGCCCGGGTCGGAGGTGATCAGCGACGGCATCACGAAGTCGTTCCAGGACGCGAGGAACGCGAAGATGCCGACGGTGGCGCTCATCGGTGCCAGCAGCGGGAACACGAGTCGCCAGAACACCTGTCCCGTGCTCGCACCGTCGATGCGTGCACTCTCCTCCAGTTCCGCCGGGATCGAACGCAGGAAGGCCGTGAAGAGCAGCACGCTGAAGGACAGTTGGAACATGACGTGCAGGATCGCGACGCCGAGCGGGTTGTCCAGGTGCGCGAGCCCGGTGAGCTTCACCTGCGACAGTGCGAGCACCGGGAACGGCAGGAACATCGCGGCGAGCAGGTAGAAGAACGACCAGCGGAACAGCCGGCGGTCCCAGTTCCGGGCGATCGCGTACGCCGTGAACGAGGCGAGCAGGATCGTGCCGACGACGGTGATCGCGGCGACGAACACGGAGACCCCGAACGCCCGGGGGAAGTCGGTCAGCTGCCACGCCTGCACGAAGCCGTCGACGCTGAACGGCGCCGGCAGCGAGAACGCGTTGCCGTCGACCGCCTGGCCGGTGGTCTTGAACGCCATCGTCAGGGTGACGTAGAGCGGCACGAGGACGGTCAGTGCGCAGAGGACGAGGACGACGGTGACGGGCCAGTTGGCGGTGCCGCCGCGCCGACCGGCGGATCGTCCGCCGGCGGATCGGTCGGCGTCGACGGACCGGATGCTGCCGGTCGCGGTGGTCCCCGGTCGCAGGGGTGCTTGCAGGGACATCAGAGCGCTGCCTTCCCGCGGGTCGCCCGCAGCTGGATCACGGCGATGACGACCGCGATGACGAAGAAGATCGTGGCGTTCGCCATCTGGTAGGCGTAGTCGCCGCCGTTGAAGCCCTTGAAGATCGACATCGCGACACTGGTGGTCGAGGTGCCGGGGCCGCCGTCGGTCAGGCCGACGATGATGTCGTACGAGTTCAGGAAGTTCTTGAACCCGATGACCAGGTTGATCAGGATGTAGCCCGCGGTCAGCGGTGCGGTGATCGAGACGAGTTGGCGCCAGGCACTGGCACCGTCGAGGGCCGCCGCCTCGTACACCTCGCCCGGGATCGAGAGCACCCCCGCGATGTAGATGAGGAGCGTCGAGGGGATCGCCTGCCACGCGGTGACGACCACGATCGCCAGCCAGGCCAGGTCGGGGTCCGCCAGGATGCTCTGCTCGAGCGGGCCGAACCCGATCGCCGTGGCGAAGGCCGGCAGGCTGTTCGCGAACAGGAACGAGAACACGTACGCGATGACGATGCCCGAGATCACCATGGGCAGCACGAAGACCGCGCGCAGGGTGATCTTGCCGCGGATCTTCGACGTCAGCGCGATGGCGAGCAGGAACGCGATCGCGTTGACGACGATCACGGTGACGAGCGAGAACCCGAGCGTGAACAGGTACGCCTGCAGGATCGCCGGGTCGGAGAACACCGCGATGTAGTTGGTGAGCCCGGTGAAGCGGAACTCGCCGAAGCCGACGGAGTTCGTGAAGCTCAGCACGATGCCCATCACGGCCGGCAGCGTGATGGCGAGCGTGAAGAGCACCAGCGTGGGCAGCAGGAACGCCAGGAACAGTGGGTCGACGCGGGGCTTCCGGCGTCCGTCCCGCAGTCCCTTCCGTCGTCCGGCCTGGAGGCCCGGGGCGGCCCCGCCACGGCGGCGGCGGTCCGCCGTCGTGATCGATTCGGTGGTCGTGGTTGCCATTCGGACGTCTCCTTACGCGGCCGTGCGGAGCGCGAGACGCGCCCAGTCGGCGTCGAGGGTGCGGAGCTGGCGCTGCGGGTCGCCGCCGAAGGCGATCGACTGCGCGTAGTTCGCGACCGGGATCTCGGCGGGGATGAGCTGCGAGGCACCGAGGTAGAAGGCTGCGTCGTCGTAGTACGACTGCATGCCGCGCAGGGCGGGGTTCGACGCGGGGGGAGCGTCCTTGCGCACGCCGAAGCCGTTGTTGTCCGCGTTGTACTGGTCGTTGACCTTCGACTGCATCAGGAAGGTCAGGAACTCGCGGGCGGCCTCCTGCTTGCGCGACGCCTCCGGGATCCAGAGGGCCAGGTCGACGTTCACGCGCACCTTCCGGTCGGCCGGGTCGTCGGTGACGGGCAGCGGGAAGGTGCCGAGGTCCATGTCCTTGTTCGTCTTGGCGATCTCACCGAGCGCCCACGGTCCCTGCAGGTACATGCCCGCCTTGCCCTGGGCGAAGGCGAGGTTGCCGTCGCCGTACCCACGGCTCGCGGCGCCGTCCTGGTGCCAGGCGCGGAGTCGCACCATGCGCTCCATCGGCTCCCGCAGGTCGCGCTCGAACGAGACGGCCGATCCCGTGCCGACGTTCGTGCCCTCGCGCCGCAGGGCCTCGAAGGTCGCCGGGGTGTCGATCATGCCGCCGATCGAGTAGTCGAACATGCCCTGGGCGATCGTCCAGTTGTCCTTGAACGTGCCGTAGATCGGCGCGATGCCGGCCTTCGTCAGGCGCTCGCACACGTCGGCGAACTCGCTCCACGTCGTCGGGACCTCGATCCCCTGCTCCGCGAACAGTGCCTTGTTGTAGATCACCGACGCCGCGGTCACCGAGTAGGGCAGAGCGCTCTTCCGGCCGGGGTAGTCGGCGGTCTGCTCCATGAGCGGCCACAGGTCGGGGTTGATGGTGTCGGCCTGCGGCAGGTCGGACAGGTCCGTCAGCGCACCGTGCTCGACGAACGGCACGACCGAGAAGTTGTAGTTCCAGCAGCCGAGGTCCGGCGGTCGGTTCCGGACGAAGTTCGCCGACATGCTCGAGGTCGAGTCGCGGACGACCCGGATCTTCGACTGGGTCTGGTGGAACCGTGCGATGAGCTCGTCGAAGTAGCCGATGACCTCGGGCTTCGACACGTAGAACGTGATGGTCTCCTGCTTGGCGCTCGAGGACCCGATCGGGGCGCACCCGGCGAGCGCGAGGCCCGCCCCGATGCCGCCCGCTCCCAGCAGGAACGAGCGTCGGCTGACCGAGGCTGCGTTCCTGGCGGTGGCGTGTGCTTGCACGTCGTCTCCGTCCGTCCGGACCCGGCGTCCCTGCCGTTCCGTCCCGCGAGCGGCTCCGATGCTGCCCGCGGAACTAAATGTAGCGAGAAAATCTAATTCCGCAAGGAACTCGTCGCACGATAGGGTCACGGCATGCCGCCGCCCCGTGGAACGAGCGCAGAGACGCTGCTCGCGTACGCCTTCGACTCCGCGGCGTTCACCGCGACCGAGGCGATCGACGCCACCGGGCTGACCCGGTCGACCGTCCTGGGTGCGGCCGAGGAACTCGTCCGGCTCGGCTGGCTCCGCGAGCTCGACGACGCCCGTGCCGCGGGGGAGTACCGGATGGGACGCCCCGCCCGGCGCTACGAACTCGACACCGTCGCCGGGGTCGTCGTCGGCGTGGACGCCGGCCAGCACCGGGTCACCACCTTCGTCGCCGACCTGCGCGGCACCGTCCTGGGCCGTGCCGAGGGGGCGCTCGGTGCATCTGGCCTCGACGTGCCCGTGCGGCTCCGGGTCATCGCCGACACCGTGGCCGCTGCGCTCGCTTCGGCAGGCGTCGACCGCACCCGGGTCCTGGTCACCGTCGTGGGTGTCCCCGCACCGGTCGACGCCGCCGGTGCCTCGCCCGACGACGGGGGCTTCTGGGTCCGGATGAACCCGGGGTTCGACGGCACCGTGCCGGGCGGGATGGTGCTCGTCGAGAACGATGCGAACCTCGCCGCGCTCGCCGAACGGCCGTCCTCGGGTGACGCGTCCTTCGCGGCGCTGCTGTCCGGCGAACGCTACGGCGCGGGCCTCGTCGTCGACGGGGTCCTGCTGCGCGGCGCCCACGGCGGAGCGGGGGAGATGCGGGTGCTCGAGCTCGTCGAGGGCGTCGGTTCGTCCGCCGGCATCGGCGCCGTCGCCCGAACCTTCGTGGCCGACGCCGTCGTCGCCGGGCACATCCCCGCGGACGCCGCGCTCGCCGCGGACGCCGCCCTGGTGTTCGCGGCCGCACGGAGCGGCGATCCGGTCGCGCGCACCATCGTCGACCGTCTGGGCGACCGCCTGGCCCGGGTCTGCGTCCTGCTCGCGAGCTTGCTCGACATCGACCGCGTGGTGGTCGCCGGCGCGATCGCCCAGCCCGCGGTCGCCGTCATCGAACGCGCGCGCGACCTGCTCGCCGAGGGGCACTTCGACCCGGTGCCCGAACTCGTCGCGTCGTCGCTCGGAGCCGACGTCGTCGTGATCGGGGCCGTGGCCCACGCGGTCGATGCGGTGCGGGCCGACCCGCTGTCCTTTCCGCTGCTCAGCCGGGCAGCGGCACCTCGTGGTCCCGGTCCCACGGTTCCGTCCAGCCGAGTCGGTCGAACAGTGCATCCAGCAGCATCGCGGTGAAGCCCCACACCAGGTGGTCGTCGCCGTCGGCCTCGATCGTGAACGCTGCTCCGCGCCACTCCTGACCACCGCGGCGGATCACCGTCACGCCGCGGTTCGCCGGGTCGAGCAGATCGGCAACCGGCACCCGGAACACCGCGGCCGACTCGTGCTCGTCGACGACGTGGATCGGTGACGGGTCCCGCCACCAGCCGATGACCGGCTGGACCAGGTGGTTCGAGAACGCCAGCGGTACGGCGGGCAGGGGGCCGAGCACCTCGACGCCGGCGGGATCGAGGCCCGTCTCCTCCTGGGCCTCGCGCAGTGCGGCGGCGACGGCGTCCACGTCGCCCGGGTCGATGCGCCCGCCGGGGAACGCGACCTCGCCGGCGTGGGCGCGCAGGGTCGTGGCCCGGGCGAGGAGCAGGACGTCGAGGTCGCGCGGGACCCCGGGTGCCGTCGCGGGTCGGTCGCTCGGGATGCGGTCGAGGACGCCGAAGAGCATCAGGACGGCCGCCCGTCGCGGGGTGGACGTCCCGCCGGGTTCGCCGATCGGCCCGGCGTCGCCCCAGCCGTCCGCAGCGACCGCGGCGAGTGCTGCCCGTGCTGATCCGTCGTGCGTCACCCGTTCACCATAGATGCGGCCACCGGGAGCTCCGGTGACGCTGGCGCGCAGGAAGCTTCACTGGGGATTGTTCGGGCGTCTCCTGGGAGCGGGGCAGGTGGGAACTGTGGGAACCGGAAGCGCCTCGGTGCCCCGTTCGCAGCGGGCCACCGCCACGATGGCAACGTCCGCCGGGAGGCCCCATGTTCCACGATCTGCTCCGACCCCTGTTCCACATCGCCGTCGTCGCACCGTCCGTGCTCGTCCCGGTCGACGTCATCGCCGTGCTCCTCACCGTCGCCGCGCTCCTGCCCGCGTTCGGTCGTCGCTCCCGGCACCCGGTCCGGGGCCTGGTCTGGCGGCTCGGCGCCATGGCCGTCGGAGCCGTGCTCGGCTTGGTCGCGGTGTGGTGGTTCGGCGACGTGCAGGACCTGTACGGGGTGTCGTTCACGCCGGTCACCCGGATGTGGGTGGCCTTGGCCTTCGGCGGTGTCGGCCTGCTCGTCGTGGTCGTCGTCCAGGGCGGCTGGCTGCGCCGCGTCCTCGGCCTGCTCGCGGCGGTGGCGGTGGCGCTGGCCGCCGTCCTCGGCGTCAACGTCGACTTCGGCGCGTACCGCACGATCGAGCAGGCCGTGACGACGGATCCGTACCCATCCGGTCCGCTGGGACACGAGACGGGGGTGGGGCGCGCCTCCAGTCCGGTGGTGGACCCGGCCACCTGGCGGGCACCCGCCGGCATGCCGCGGCGTGGGAAGGTGCTCTCCGTCGACATCCCGTCGACCGTCTCCCACTTCCACGCACGGCCGGCGGTCGTGTACCTGCCGCCCGCAGCACTGACCGAACGACCGCCGACCCTGCCCGTCCTGATCAGCCTCGCCGGGCAACCCGGCCAGCCGAGCGACATGTTCCAGGCCGGCCGGCTCGGCGCGGTGATGGACGCCTTCGCTGCGGCACACCACGGGCTCGCCCCGATCGTCGTCGCACCCGACCAACTCGGGGCGCCGGACCGCAACCCGATGTGCGTCGACTCGTCCCTCGGCCGCTCCGCGACGTACATCATGACCGACACCACGAACTGGATCCGGCAGCACCTGCGCGTCGGAGCGTCCCCCTCCGCCTGGGGCATCGTCGGGTTCTCGCAGGGCGCGACGTGCGCCATGCAGTTCTCCACCGCACACCCCGGCGTGTTCGGCACGACCTTCGCCATCTCGAGCGAGCTCGCACCCCTGAACGGCTCCGTCCAGCACAGCATCCAGTACGGGTTCGGCGGCTCGGCCTCGCGGTACGCCGCAGCGGCACCGCGGGCGATCATGCGTGCGCACGGTCCCTACCCCGGGCACCTGACGGTGTTCGCCTACGGCAGCGACGACGCCCCCTACGTCGCGTCGACCAGGGCACTCCGCGCCGCCGCGAACGCCGCCGGCATGCAGACCCGGCTGTTCGTGTCCGAGGGCTCCGCCCATGACTGGAACACCGTCCGCTACGCCCTGCGCGTCGGGATGCCCGGCGTCATCGCGCACCTGGGCCTCCGGTGAACGCGATGGCCGCGGCCTTCGCGTGGGCGAGACCGAAGCGTCTCGTGCCGGTGGCCCGTCGGTACCCGCTGACGAGCGTCGTCTCGGCCCTGACGGTCGTCGCCGGCATCGCCGCCGTGGTGCTCCGCTGCATCGGTGCGCACGACGGCCGGACGCCCGACTCCCTGGGCGGGACGATGGGTCCGCTCGGCGTGGTCGCGGTGACGAGCAGCGTCGTCGGGTTCCTCGTCACCTTCGTCGCCGTCGTGGTGTGCACCGGGGCGTCCGAACGGCTGCTCGGCTGGCGGCGCACCCTGCTCGCGATGGTCGTCACGACCGTCGTGGGGACCGGCCTCGGCGCCGTGCTGCAGCTGTTCGACGGCGCCCCGGCGAACCGCGGTTTCCTCGTGCACCTGGGGCACGTCGGACCCTGGACGTGGATCGTCGGCACCATCGTCACCGCGAGCGCGTTCGCCGGCGCCCTGTGGCGGCGCCGGATCCGGGTCGTGTCGATCGCCGTCGTCGCGGCACTGCTGCTCTACGCCGGACACGCGTCCGACCTGCACGCGGCGCTCGCCCTGGTCGTCGGCCTGGTGCTCGGTCGCGTGCTGCGACGGTCCCCGGTGCGGAGCGGCTGGACGCGGAGCTCCTCACGCGAGACCCGGGTGCTGCTGGTGGCCGCGGTGACGGTGTCGGCGGTCGGACCCGTGCTCGCGCTCGTCACCGGTGCCCAGTTCGGACTGCTCGCCCCGCTCGCCGTGGTGCTCGACACCGGGCCGACCGGGAGGATGCCGCACTGCTCGGTGACCGGGGTGACCGCCAGCTGTGTCCGGGCGCTCGCCGCGGTGCACCCGCACGGCTTGTTCCAGTCGCTGCTGGCCGTGATGCCGCTCGTGGTCCTGGCGGTCGGCGCCGTGGGACTCCGGCGTGGCAGCCGGTTCGCGCTGTGGCTCGTGGTGACCGTCGACCTGATCACCGGCATCGCGACCGCCGTGTCGTACGGGGTGCTGCCCGAGCGGCACCACGCCGTCGTGCAGCGTCTGGCATCGGACCACCTCGCGGTATCGCTCTCCCTCGTCGCATCGGTGCTGGTGCCGATCGCCACCGCCGTGGTGCTCGTCCTGCGCCGCGCCGACTTCCCGGTCCGGACCGACCGGCGACGACTGCTGACCTTCGCGATCACGGTCGCCGGCGCGGCCCTGGTGCTCGCGGTCGTCGTCGTCGGCGTCGCCGTTGCCTCAGGCGACAGCGTGCGGGAGCCCCTGCACCTGGCGCTCGCCGTGCTCGGCCCGATCGCCCCCGTGACCCTGCCCACACACCTGGCACTGGCCGAGCCGGCGCTGCGGTTCGTCGTGGGCATCTCGGGCCCGCTCCTGTGGCTCGCGGTGGCGATCGCCGCGGTCCGGCCGACCGGGGCCGGACGCTCGGACAGTGACCTCGACGGGCAGGACGCCGACCGGGTGGCCGCTCGTGCCCTGCTGGTCGCGGGCGGTGGCGACACCTTCGGGTGGATGACGACCTGGCCCGGCAACGAGTACTGGTTCACCGAGGACGGCCGCGCCGGGGTCGCGTACCACCGCACCGGCAGCGTCGCCGTGACGACCGGCGGCCCCTTCGGCCACGAGGACGCCCGGCTCGCAGCACTCGAGGGCTTCGCACGGGCTGCGGACGACCACGGTTGGACGCCCGTCTTCTACGGCATCGACGCCACCCTCGGTGCTGCACTCGCACGACTGGGCTGGACGACCCTTCCCGTGGCCGAGGACGCCGACCTCGACCCGCGCACCTGGACGACCACGGGCAAGCGCAAGCAAGACGTCCGCACGGCCGTCAACAAGGCCGCACGCTCCGGCACCACCGCGCTCTGGTCGGACTGGGCCTCGCTGCCCGGCTCGGTCACCCGCCAGATCGAGGCGATCTCGGAGGAGTGGGTCGCCGAGCGCGAACTGCCCGAGATGGGGTTCACCCTGGGCGGGATCGACGAGATGCGCGACCCCGCCGTCCGCACGCTCGTCGCTCTGGGCGAGGACGGCACCGTGCTCGCCGTCACCAGCTGGCTGCCCGCCCACCGCGCCGGCCAGGTGGTCGGCTGGACACTCGACGTGATGCGCCGCGCCCCGGACGCCCCGAACGGCGTCATGGAGTTCCTGGTCGCGAGTGCGGTCGACCGGATGCGCGCCGACGGGGCCGAGCGGCTCAGCCTGTCCGCGGCACCGCTCGCGTCCTCGGCGGAACCGCAGACCGGCGGCCGGAGCGGCGTCGAATCGGTCCTCGACGTCGTCGGCGGAGCCCTCGAACCGGTCTACGGGTTCCGCTCCCTGCTGCGCTTCAAGGCGAAGTTCGGCCCCGACCTGCACCCACTGGTGATGGCGTACCCGGACCCGGTGGCGCTGCCCACGATCGGCGTCGCCATCGTCCGCACCTACCTGCCGGGGCTGTCGCTCCGCCAGGCGGTGGCGATCATGCGCGAACGGCGTCCGGCGCCCGCAGCCCGGGCCGAGCAGCCAGCCGCGCGCGTCGGCTGAACCGGACGGCTCCCCAGCGCCGTCGGTACGTTCGGTGCATGGGAACCGAACGCGCCGACGGACCGGCGGTGGACGAGCACGATCCGTACGAACGTCGCCCCGGCCACGTCACGAGCGTCGACGGCCGGACCGACCGGATGACCACGGACATGTTCGCGGGCGTCGTGGTCGGGTTCGTCCTGCTGCTCGTCTTCGGGTTCTTCCAGCTCGTCGAGTGGATCGCGATCGGAGCGGCCGTCGTCATCGGTGCGGCGGTGTGGTTGGTCCTGCGCAGCCGTCGACGGCGTGCAGATCGTCGCGCGGGTCGGTCCCCCGACGCCGTCCCACGTGCGCGTGACCGCGCCATCGCCGAGGCGAACGGTGGCCGCCACTTCTTCGTCGCCCAGAACCCGGTCGTCGTCATCGTGATGGGCGCGATCTTCATCGCTGTCGCGGTCGCCCCACTGCTGTTCGGCGGGTTCTCCGTCGGCCGGATCGTGACCGGGGTCATCGTCGTCGCGAGCGGCGTCCTGTGCATCGTGCAGGGGATCGGCACGCTGCGGGTGCGCCGCCGGGAGCGCAGCGGCGGCTGAACCGCGGGGTCGCTGCTGTCGCCCCGTGGAGACGGTGACCGGTGAAGTGGTGCAGTGGAGCGGCGACGAGGGCTGGGGTGCACTCCGGTCTTCCGCCGTCCCGTCGGATGTCTTCGTCCAATTCTCCGACCTGGAGACGGCCGGATGGGCCACGCTGTCCATCGGACAACGCGTGGAGTTCCAGGTCGAGCACTACCTTCGCGGGCAGGACGAGTACATCTACCGGGCGCACCGGATCCGCATCCTGCGCTGAACGTGCGCCGGTGAACGGCGTCGGGTGAGGCGGAGACGAGCGCCGCTAGTGTCTCGTTCATGGGGCCTCTCGTCTGCTCGTTCTGCCAGAACATCGACGACAACTCGTTCGAGGTCATAGCAGCGGGTGACCACGTGATAGTCGTCGCGGACAGCCATCCGATCAACCGCGGCCACATGCTCGTCCTTCCGACCCGCCACGCTGCGGACTTCGCTTCGATGACGCAGGCAGAAGTCATCGAGATGGCACTCGTCGCGCAGCAGGTCGATCGAGCTATCCGGAGTGTCTTCAGCTCGGCGATCGGCGGCACGAACGTGCTCATGTCGAATGGTCGAGAAGCAGACCAAGGGGTTCCGCACGCCCACCTGCACGTGATCCCGCGACAGGAGGGTGACGGGTACGAGTTCCGTGAGGACTTCAGCCGGTACCCCCTCCGCCCGCTCACCGTCACGGAACGTGGCGCGCTTCGGACCGAGATCGAGGCGTGCGATCCCAGCCCGCCCAGGTCGAACTGATCGGTCCGAGACCGCCGCCCGAAGTGGGCGCATCGGCGTGGCCCGGTGGCCAATAAGCTCACTTCCGTGACTGCAGTGCAGACCGGTCGACGCTTCGGCGCGACCCGAGGCGAATTCGCGCTCCTGATGACCGTGACCGTCGTCCTCGGACTCGTGGTCCCGGCCGGCGGGCTGCTCGCCGCCTTCGGCTCGCTGCTGACCGGCGTCCGCGACGACCGTCGCCGCGTCCGCGCCCTGTTCATCGTCGGCCTGGGCATGTTGGTGCTACAGGTGGCGTTCGTCGCCGTCGCACTCTGGGGCCCGGTGCAGGTGTGCAACTCGACGAACGGCAGCCCCGAGACCTGCCAGACGTACTGGCCCTGGGAAGGCTGACGCGTCTTCGACGCGACCACAGGGCGGACGGGAGGCCCGGTGCCAGCTGGCACCGTCCCTCCCGGCACGGCCGTCGCCCCGCTGGCGCGGTGCGCCGGTACCGGCGGGTGGGGCCCGCCTCCCGGCACGGCCGTCGCCCCGCTGGCGCGGTGCGCCGGTACCGACACCGTGTCAGGATCGGCTGTCGCACGACATCTCTCAGTGAGCGACCCCGCTCCCACCGAAGGAGAGAACCGATGAACACACGAACCCGCTTCAGCCTCACCGCGGTGGCTGCCTGCGTCGTGGTCGCCGCCCTCAGCGGTTGTGCTGCGAGCACCCCGACTCCGGCGCCGTCCGCCACCACGGCGATGACCGGGGACAAGACCCCGCTCCCGTCCCCGTCCCCGACCGCGACGGACGCCGCGACCACGGACAACCAGACTCCGTCGACTCCGCCAACGTCCCCGTCGAAGGCCCCCGGGACGTCGGCGCTCGCGCAGCACATCTACGACGAGTGCAGCAAGGGGGCCGCGGACGCGGGCGTCACCCTGACCTTCACGGACGACCCGTCGGGGTACCCGGGCAGCGACGGGACCTACCAGCTCGTCTACCCCTTCACCTTCGACGACGGGCACACCGATCCGTACGCCGTCTACAACTGCACGCTCACCGACGACACGGTGGACTCCTCGTACGTCAGCAGCGGGATGACCGACAGCCACTGACCACGTGGAGGTCGCTCCGGACCTCGGACGTCAGGGTGACGACGCGGGGATCCCCCAGCGTGCCGGGCAGTCTGACGAACGGCGCGGGGCCCAGCGTCGTCGGCAGTTCGGCCGCGCGCACGCCCGGCAGCGGCTGTACGAACACGAGCGACCAGCAGCCGCTGTCCGGCCACGATCGCAGCCCGGCGGCAGCTCGGGCGCCCCGGCGTCATGCCGTCGAACCCGCTGGCACGGTGATCGAGCGGCGTTCCATGAGCCGCCACGATCCGCCGAGCAGCGGCGTGAGCGTCACGACGGTGTACACGACCGCGACGACGGCGAAGGTGGCCTCGACCCCCACTCCGTCGGCAGCGAGCCCGGCGAGCAGGCCGCCGACGGGGATGCCCGCCCACGCGCCGGCACCGAGCAGGCCGAACACCCGCGCGCGCATGTGCTCCGGGATCCGCTCGAGCTCGACGGCTCCGAGGATCGGGTTGATCGAACCGGCCGCGAGCCCTGAGAGTGCGGCGGACGCGAGCATCCACGGCAGGCCGAGCCCGAGCGCCGGAACGACCAGTGACGGCCCACCGGCGAGGACGAAGCACAGGGCGAAGACCACCCGTCGCGGCACGCGGTGCGCCACGTACCCGAAGGCGACGGAGCCGAGGAACGCCGCACCCCCGAAGACGCCGGTGACGAGCCCGACTGCCTGCGCGCCGCCGAGCCGCTGGTCGGCGTAGAGCGGCAGGAGCGTGGTCGAGCGTGCGGCGTCGAGCAGGTTCGTCACGAGCACCAGCGCGACCACGAGCCGGAACAGGGGGTCGCGGACGCAGAACCGGAACCCGTCGGCGATGTCACGCCAGTACCCCTGCGACGCCACCGGCTCGGCGGATTCGACCGGTGCCGCTGCGCCACGGACCGTGACCGCCATCAGCAGCGCGGCTGCCCCGAAAGCGATCGCCACGCAGGCGAGGCCCGGCATCGGACCCGTGACGGCGACCAGGGTCCCGCCGAGCGGGGCGCCGATCAGCACCGACAGCCGTGACGACGCCTCGAAGTGGCCGACGGCGCGTTCCAGCGGCACCCCCGCCGTCGTCGCCAGCCCCGGCAGGAGCACCCGTCGCGCGGACTCGCCGGGGGTGTCGAACAGGCCGCTGACGAAGACGAGCGCGAGGAGTGCCCAGAACGGCAGCCCGACGGTCCAGGCGAGCACCGGCATCGCGAGCAGCGTGAGCCCACTGATGAGGTCGGAGGCGACGCTCGAGCGGACGAAGCCCACCCGCTCCACGAGGGCACCACCGAACGGGCCGCCGAGCACGATCGGGACCGTCGCCATGAACGCGGCGATGCCGACGTCGGTGGCGGAACCGCCGCGCGCCAGGACGGCGAACGGCACGGTGATGGTGGTGACGACGTTCCCGATCCGTGACACCACCTGCACCGCCAGCAGCGCGCGCAGTTGTGCGCGGGGGCTCAGCTGCGCGGCCATCGGTACGCCTGGTTCAGCACGAAGACCTGCTCGGAACCGTCGTCGGCGCTGTGCTCGGCGGCGACATCGGCCCAGCGGTCGACGACCTGACGGAGTTCCTCGCCCATGTCCTGGAGTTCAGCCGCCGTGAGCCGGAGCACTCGGTCGGTGCTCGAGGACGCCGCCACCCACTCGCGGCCGAACGTCGGCGCGTGGTCGACGAAGGCCTCGTAGTTCGCCGCGTACACACGGGCGACCGCGTGGTCGAGGGCGTTCGTGGCGAGCAACCGCTCCGGGTCGTCGAGCGCGTCGGCGAGCTCCCACACGGAGGCCTCGTGCGCGGCTCGCCACCAGCGCTCGCGGCGGTCCGTGCCGGCGTCCGGAGCGGGTTCGATGAAGCCTGCAGCCGCGAGTCTGGTGCAGTGGTAGCTGATCGTGCCCGGAGCCTCGTCGATGACGTCGCCCAGCGTCGCGGCGGTCTGCGGGCCGTTTGCCCGCAACAGGCCGAGGATGCGCAGGCGCGTCGGGTGGGCCAGGGCGCGCATCTGGGCGGGGTCGTCGATCCGTCCTGCAATCATGGTGCGACCCTACATGCACAAGGAGTGTTGTGGAGTTTCCCGGGGCGTATCCGTTCCCGAACCGTGAGGATTGCGGCGACGTGGAGCTCGAGACCGACGGCGCGCTCCCCGCTGAGAGTCTGCAGTGCCTGACGGACGCGAGCGGAGCCGGCAACGTGGCGTCACTCGCCTGGGTGCGGCGGACGACCGAGGGCGATCCGACCCCGTACTTTGTCCAGACGGACGGGGCAGGGGCGACGGTCGCGTCGACGGCGGCCTACGACACCTACGGCCAGGGCGGGTGGCGCGAGTACGGGCGTCCGCACAGTGGGTCGCACGAGCGGAGCGATCTGAACACCGTGTGAACGACCAAACCGGTCACCACGGTGGCCCCGAACGACTCCACGGTGGCCGAAGTCCGGCCGCCGACAGTCGACGAGGAGCTTCCCGTGAAGAAGAACACCCGCATCCTGAGCACCGCGACCATCGCCGTGGCGCTGACGCTCGGCGGTCTCGCAACGAACGCGACCGCTGCGAACGCCGCCGAGGACACCTCCACGAACGCGACGTCCCCGGCACTCATCCAGGGCCCCCTCGTCCAGGGCCCGCTCATCGACATCGGCGGGATCCTCGACTCGCTCCGCATCGGTCAGTTCCAGTAGCGCCCAGAGGAACCGGAACCAGCGGAACCGCGATCCGGCCCGGTAGCGGCCGCGTCCCGACAGGAAGAGTCTCTCTGTGACGAGCAAGCACCACCATGGCGACCGGGACGAGCAGGAGGCCGGCATCCGCGTCCCGTTGACCTCCGCGCAACGAGGCATCTGGTACGCCCAGCAGCTGGACCCGTCGAACGCGACGTACCAGATCGGGCAGTACCTCGACCTCCGGGGCGCGCTCGACCAGCGGCTCGTCCGGATCGCGCTGAACACGGTGGTCGCCGACCTCGACGCGCTGTCCATGCGCGTCCGGTCGGACGCGGACGGTCCCTACGGGGTCATCGTCCGTCCGCGTCCGACCGACGACGTCGTGCAGGTCGTCGATCTGCGTCACCTCGATCCGGAGGCGGCGCTCTCCGAGGCGATGGCGTCCATGGACCGGGCGATGGAGACCCCGCGCGATCTGCAGGGTGACGACCTGTTCGGCGCGGTCCTGTTCCAGATCACGGACACCCGGTCGCTGCTCTTCCAACGGGTGCACCACCTGCTGCTCGACGGCTACTCGGCGGTCATCGCGCTGCGGTACATGGCCGAGGTGTACACCCGTCTTTCGCAGCCCGCACCGTCGAGCCGGGGCCTCGACGTCGCTGCCGAGCCCCGCGCACACCTCGCCGCCCGGCAGCCGTCGGTGCTTCCCGGGTTGGACGAACTCCACCGTGACATCGCCGAGTACGAAGCATCCGCGCAGCGTGACGCCGACGAGGCCTACTGGCGCGGCGCACTGGACGACGACGCAACGGTCGCCGGCCTCGAGGGCACCGCGAGGTCGGCCGCGAGGTCCATCGTGCGGGTCGCCGTGCCCCTCGACGAC
Source organism: Curtobacterium sp. Arg-1 (assembly GCF_025643395.1). Lineage (NCBI taxonomy): Bacteria > Bacillati > Actinomycetota > Actinomycetes > Micrococcales > Microbacteriaceae > Curtobacterium > Curtobacterium sp. Arg-1. Next base: position 2,802,561 of record NZ_CP095731.1, on the reverse strand, counting down.
GCGCGTGCTGCACGCCTCACAGCACTCGGCCGGGACCTCCCCAAGACCGTCGTCGCCATCGTCGCCCTGTACATGGCGAAGATCACGGGGGAGGAGCGTGTCGCGCTCGGGCTCCCGGTCACCGCCCGACGGGGAAGAGTGGCGAAGAGCACCCCGTCCATGCTCTCGAACATCCTGCCGCTGCGGATCGACGTCCCCGCGAACGCCGAGATCTCGGACATCATCGCCCATGCTGGCGACGTCGTCCGGAGCGCTGTCGGACACCAGCGCTTCCGCGTCGAGTCCCTCGCCGGGGCACCTCGGCACGCGGGGCCTTCGGTGAACCTGTTGCCCGTCATCGACGAGATCCGCTTCGCCGACGCCGTCGGCGCGGTGAACATCCTCTCGACGGGTCCGGTCCACGACCTCTCCATCGTCCTGTCGGGGCTGTCCAGCGACGCTGCCACCGCAACCCTGCAGCTCGAAGGCGACGCCGAGCTCCACACGACGGCGAGTCTCGCCGAGCACGCGGACCGGTTTCTCGCGTTCGTCGACCGTGTGGTCGGCTGCCCCGAGGGTCTCACCGTCACGGGCGCGACGATCCTCGACGAGGACGAGGTCCCGCTCCTCCTCGGCCAAGGTGCCGGGGAGACCGTCACCCTCGACCCGGAACCGGTCATGGAGGCGTTCGCCGACGTCGCCCGTCGACGCCCGGACGACCTCGCCGTCGTCGCCGAGGACGGCACGACGACGTTCGCGGCGCTCGACGCCGACGCGACACGACTCGCGCACCACCTGATCCGCGAAGGCGTGGTGCCCGGGAGCCGGGTCGCCGTCCGCATCGAGCGAAGTGCTCTCCTGCCGATGCTCGTCCTCGCCGTGCTGCGCGCCGGCGCGGTCTACGTCCCGCTCGACCCGGAGTACCCGACGGACCGGGTCGCCGGGATGATCGAGGACGCGAGTCCGACGCTGGTCCTCACGAGCAGCGCGCAGCTCGTCCGTGACCGGGCCGCCGGCGCCTCCTGGCAGGTCCCCTCGCTCCCGGTCGACGCCGACACCACGGTGTGGCGACGCCGGACGGACGACCCGAGCGCTCTGCCAGCGATCACCCCGGACGCGCTCGCCTACATCGTCTTCACCTCCGGGAGCACCGGGCGCCCGAAGGGCGTCGGCGTGAACCGGGCCGCCCTGCGGAACCTGTTCCAGCACCACCGGGCCGAGATGTTCGACCCGGCCGAAGCGCGGCTCAGCCGGCCGCTCCGCGTCGCGCACACCGCTGGCCTGTCGTTCGACGCGGCGTGGGATCCGCTGCTCTGGCTCTTCGCCGGACATGAGCTGCACGTCGTCGCCGACGACGTGCGCCGTGACCCCGAGCGACTCGTCGAGTACTTCGTCCGCCACCGGATCGACGCCATCGAGACCACCCCGTCCTTCGCGGAGGCACTGCTCGCCGCGGGCATGCTCGACGCCGATGTCCACCCCACGGAGATCGCCGTCGGCGGCGAAGCGGTCGGCCCGGCCCTGTGGGACGCACTGGCCCACCGCGACGACGTGCACGCCATCAACCTCTACGGCCCCACCGAGGCCACGGTGGACAGTCTCACCGCAGTGCTGGAACCGGGACGCCCGCCGCACATCGGCTCGTCAGTGCGGAACACGCGGCACTACATCCTCGACGCTGCCCTCACACCGGTACCCGACCGCGCCGTCGGCGAGCTCTACCTCGCCGGGGCGAACGTGGCAGAGGGCTACGTGGGACAGCCCGGGCTCAGCGCCGAGCGGTTCGTGGCTGATCCGTTCTCCGCCGACGGTTCCCGCATGTACCGCACGGGAGACGTGGTCCGTCGTCGCCGTGACGGGTCCCTGCGGTTCGTGGGACGCATCGACGACCAGGTCAAGATCCGTGGCTACCGCGTGGAGCTCGCCGAGGTCGAGGCCGCGATGATCCGCCACCCCGGGGTGGACCTCGCAGCGGCCGTCGTGCTGGGCGAGGGTCCTTCCAGTCGCATCGTCGGCTACGTCACCTCCGACGGCGACCTCGGGAACCTCCCGGCGGCGGTCCGGGAGGGCATGCGCTCCGACGTCCCCGACTACATGGTCCCCTCGGTCGTCGTCGCGCTCCGCGAGATGCCCGTGACGCCGAACGGCAAGCTCGATCGTCGCGCGCTGCCAGCGCCCGAGCTGTCGGGTTCCGGCACGGTGCTGCCGCCACGGAACGACGACGAGCGCGTCGCCGCTGCGGTGTTCGCCGAGGTCCTCGGGGTCTCCGCGGTCGGGATCGACGACGACTTCTTCGCAGCGGGCGGCCACTCCCTGCTGGCAACCCGGCTCGCCGCGCGTCTGTCGGAACAGTTCGACCGGACGATCACCGTGCGGGACGTGTTCGAACGGCCGACCGTGGCTGCTCTCGTCGGAGCACTCGACACGGGCACGCCGACCGATCGCGCAGCCCGCCTGGCACGGAGGACGCGCCCGGGCACGATGCCGTTGTCGCTCACGCAGCGGCGACTGTGGTTCCTGAACCGCCTCGAACCGGACTCCGCCGCCTACAACATCCCCGTCGTGCTCCGCCTCGACGGTCCCTTGTCCGCCGAGGCCCTGCGCGCAGCGTTCGTGGACGTCGCGATGCGGCACGAGCCGCTCCGGACGATCGTCCCGTTCGTGGGCGACGGGCCGGTGCAGCAGGTCCTCGAGGGTGCTGCCGCCGAACCGCCGTTCCTGACGGTCACGGTCCCCGAGCACCGCATCGACGACGTCGTCCGCGCCGAGGCGACGCGTGGGTTTGACGTCACGAGCGAGACTCCACTCCGCGCGGTGCTGCTCCGCATCGACGACGACCACCACGTGCTCGTCGCGACGATGCACCACATCGCGTCGGACGGGTGGTCGCTCGCACCCTTCGCCCGCGACCTCGGAACCGCGTACGCGGCCCGTGTCGCCGGGACCGAACCAGCGTGGCTGCCGCTGCCGGTCGACTACGCCGACTTCACACTGTGGCAGCGGGAACAGCTCGGCGACGCCGAGGACCCCTCGAGCGAACTCGCCCAGCAGCTGGCGTTCTGGCGGATGGCACTCGCGGGCGCGCCGGACGAGATCTCCCTGCCCCGGAACCGCGCACGTTCCGTCGACGACGGAACCGTCCGACAGGCCGTCGGTGCGGTGGAGCTGACCCTCGACCCCGCGCGGCACGCCGAGCTCCGCCGCTTCGCCGGGGACCACCGCACCAGTCTGTTCATCGTGCTGCACGCGGCCGTCGTCGCCGTGCTCCAGCAGCACGGCGCGGGTGAGGACGTCGTCATCGGGACCCCGGTCGCCGGACGGACGGACGCGCAGCTCGACGACCTGGTCGGTTTCTTCGTCAACACCGTCGCGCTCCGCACCTCGCTCGACGGTGATCCGAGCGTCGAGGACCTGCTCGAACGGATCCGATCGGGCAACTCCGCGGCGTACGCCCACCAGGATGTCCCGTTCGATGCTGTCGTCGACGCCGTCCGGCCACCCCGGTCGGTCGGTCGTCACCCGGTGTTCCAGGTGATGCTGACACTGCAGAACACCCGGCCGGCGGCCCTCGATCTCGGCGACGTCGCGGTGACGGTTCCCGCCCAGTCCACCAGTGCCGGGGTGAAGACGGACCTGCTCCTCGACGTGACGACCCCCGGTGGTGACGACGGTGGACTCGTCGTCACGTTCGGGTACGACGCAACACTGTTCGACGAGACGACCGTCACGCGGCTCCGCGACGCGCTCGACCGCGTGCTCACCGCCTTCGTCGAGGGTCCGCACCGTCGCCTGTCCGACATCCCGAACGTGGACGCTGAGACCGCCCTCGAACTCGACCACCAGTCGCGTGGCCGGACGTTCGTCGTGACGGGGACCGTGCTCGACCGCCTCGACACCACGGTTGCGAGCTCGCCCGACGCAGACGCACTCGTCGACACCGCCGGGACGGTGTCCTTCGCCGACCTGGCAGTGCAGACGACCGCGGTCGCGACCAACCTGGCGCGCCTCGGCGTGCGTCGGGGTGACCGCGTCGCCGTCGCGCTCCGGCGCAGTTCCGACGCGATCGCGGTGGTGCTCGGCGTCCTCCGGGCCGGTGCGGTGGCGGTGCCGATCGACGTCGCCTACCCGGACGCGCGCATCGGTCAGATCCTCGCCGGGGCGGAACCGACCGTCGTGGTCGCCCACGACGCGGAGCGCACCTGGTCGGTCGCCGACGCGGCAGGGGTGCCCGTGCAGGTCGTCGCGCCCTCGGCGCTCAACCGTGACGTCGGCGACGCCGCAGCTCCGGTCGCCCCTGCACCGGAGGACGTCGCCTACCTGGTCTACACGTCGGGGACCACCGGGGCGCCGAAGGGCGTGCAGGTGTCCCACGCGGCACTCGCCAACGTGCTCGCGCAGCACGAGGACGCGATGATCCGTCCGGTCCGCGACCGCGTCGGCGGTCGAGCCCCGCGGATGCTGCACCTGTCCGGGCTCGGCTTCGACGCGGCGTGGGACCCGATCGTCTGGCTCGTCGCCGGCACGACGCTCGAGGTGGCCGACGACGCCACCCGGACGAACGCGGAGACGGTCGTTCGGGACGTGGTCGAGCACGGCATCGACGTGATCGAGACCACGCCGTCGTACGCCCGTCAGCTGGCCGCGGTCGGACTCTTCGACGCCGTCGCGGAGCACGACGGTCACCTGACCGTCGCGGTGGGCGGAGAAGCCGTCCCCGCGGACTTCTGGAACGAGGTCGCCGCAGCCGACCACATCGACGGTTGGAACCTCTACGGACCGAGCGAGAGCACGGTCGACGCCGTCGTCGCGCGGATCGAGCCCGGCGCCGTCACCATCGGACGGCCGATCGCGAACGTGACGGCCCGCGTCCTGGACGACTTCCTGCAGCCGGTGCCGCCCGGAGTCGAGGGAGAGCTCTACCTGTCGGGCAGCTCCCTCGCGCACGGCTACCGCGGACGGTCCGCCGAGACCGCCAGCCGCTTCGTCGCCGACCCCCAGGGAGACGGCACCCGTATGTACCGCACCGGCGACGTCGTGCGTCGCCGCGTCACCGGGGAACTCGACTTCCTCCGCCGTGACGACGACCAGGTCAAGCTCCGCGGGTACCGGATCGAGCTGGCCGACGTCACCCAGGCCCTCGAACGGATCGACGGCGTCGAGGCTGCCGTTGCTCGTGTCGTCGTGCCCGGCGGACCGGACACCGCACGGCTCGTCGCGTGGGTCGTCGGGACCGTCGACGAACAGGGTGTCCGCCGGTCCGTCGCCGCCGATCTCCCCGACTACATGGTCCCCTCGGCCATCGCCGTCGTCGACGCGATCCCGCTGACCCCCAACGGCAAGGTGGACACCGCCGCGCTGCCCGAACCGACCTCGACCGGCGGCGACGGCCAGCCCGTGAGCGACGACGAGCGGACGATGTCGCGGGTGTTCGGCGAAGTGCTCGGTGTGCGCGACGTCGGCATGCACGACGACTTCTTCGCGCTCGGTGGACACTCGCTGCTCGCGGTCGGGCTGATCGGGCGCGTCCGGGACGAACTCGGTGCCACGCTGCCCCTCCGCAGCATCTTCGACGCCCCCACCCCGGCAGGTCTCCTCGCCGCGGTCGGATCCGCGGGAGCCGCCACCCAGCAGGGCGACCGGCAGACCGACCCGGCGCTCCGCGCGTGGGCCGCGCAGCACCCGCGACGGGAAGGCGAGCAGCTGCCGCTGTCGCCGAACCAGGCGCGGCTGTGGTTCCTCAACCGGCTCGACCCCACCTCCACCGACTACTCCGTGCTGTTGCAGGCGACGTTCCGCGGCGATCTCGACACGGACGCGTTCGCCGACGCCGTCGACGACGTGGTCGTCCGGCACGAGATCCTCCGGACGACGTACCCGGAAGTCGACGGTCAGCCGGTCCAGCGCATCCACGACGTGGTGCCGGGCATCGTCACCAGCGACGCGGTAGACACCTCAGCGGGCTTCGACCTCACGGTTGACCTGCCTGTCCGGGCCGGGCTCGTGGCGACGGGAGACCAGCAGTGGCGTCTCGACCTGTTGATCCACCACATCGCCACGGACGGGGCCTCGCTCGGCCCGCTGGCGCGCGACATCGCCACCGCGTACGCCGCGCGGACCGGGAGCACGGCGCGTGTGCAGCGTCCGCTCGAGGTGCAGTACGCCGACTTCGCGCGGATGCAGCGCGCCCTCCTGGAATCCGACGGTGGACGGCACGACGCGTCGTTGTCGGCGTGGGTCGAGCAGCTCGCCGGCATCCCGGACGAGCTCGCCCTGCCTGCTGACGGACGTCGGCCGGAGTCGGCGACCCGAGCTGCCCGGCAACTGCGATTCACACTGCCCGAGGACGTCGTCTCCGCGGTGCACGCCGCTGCCGGACAGGCGCAGGCCAGCAGCTTCCACGCGTGGCTCGCCGGGCTCGCCGGCTACCTGCACCGCATCGGTGCCGGTGACGACGTGGTGATCGGATCACCGTCCGCCGGGCGGTCCGACCCGGACACCGCTGACCTCGTGGGCTTCTTCGTGAACACGTTGCCGCTGCGCATCGGGATGACCGACGCACCGGACCTGGTCGCGACCATCGAACGGGCCCGAGCCGCAACACTCCACGCCATCGAGCACGAGTCGGTGCCGTTCGAGCGCATCGTCGAGGCGATGGCCCCCGAACGTCGACTCGGACGACACCCGCTCTTCCAGACCATGCTCTCGGTGGAGGAGGACAGCGGGGTCTCGATCTCGCTGCCCGGCGTGACGACCGACCGACTCGAGCCCGACAGCACCGGAGCAGCCAAGGTCGACCTGTCGTTCGTCCTGCGCCCGCGTTCCTCGGGAGAGGTCGACGGCGTCCTGGAGTACGACGCGTCGATGTTCAGCGATCGCGCGGCGCGAGGGTTCGTCGAACGGTGGACGGCGTTCCTGGCAGCAGCGGCCACCGCCCCCCGGCGGCCGCTCCTCGACGTCCCCGTGCAGGCCGGCACCGGGCGCCTCGATGCCTGGCCGGCCGCGACCGACCACCGGCAGCAGTCGATCCTCGAGGCGTTCGCCGACTCCGTCGCCGCCCGCCCGACCGCACCCGCCGTCGTGGCCGGAGGCGTCTCGCTCACCACGGCGGAACTCGACGCTCGCGTCGACGGGATCGCGGCCCGGATGATCGCCGCCGGGCTCCGACGCGGCGACGTCGTCGCGCTGCCCCTGGGCCGTGGCGTCGACACCGTCGCCGCGCTCCTCGCGGCATGGCGCGCCGGCGCGGTCGCCGCTCCGATCGACGTCGAGCTGCCCCGCGACCGGATCGCCACGATGCTGCGGAGCGCCGACGTGCGTCTGGTGCTGCACCACGGCGTCGGCGGCGGGACGACGGACACCACACCTGCGGACGTGGCGACCCTCGCAGCGTCCGACGCGGGCGTACCGTCGGACCGGCTGCTCCGGATCGACGACGATGCGGCATCGGGGCCCGCCGTGCCGGCGCGCGTCGAGCCGCCGCGGCTCGACGACCCCGCCTACCTGGTGTTCACGTCCGGTACGACGGGCGAGCCGAAGGCCGTGCAGGTGCCGCACCGCGCGCTGGCCGCGCTGTTGTCGAGCCACCGTGCGACGCTCCTGCCCGACCCCGAGGAACGACGCGTCCGCGTCGCGCACACCACCGGCGTCGGGTTCGACGCGGCGATGGACCCCGTGGTCTGGCTCGCAGCAGGCCACGAGGTGCACGTCGTCGACGACTCCACCCGGCGCGACCCCCAGGCCCTCGTCGCGCTCCTCGCCGAGCGTCGGATCAGTGCGTGGGAGACCACGCCGAGCTACGTCACCGCCCTCGCCGGACAGACGGAGCTCGAAGCGCTGTTCGATGACCGCGACGAGGCCGACCCGTTCGTGCTCCTGCTCGGTGGCGAACCGCTCGACGCAGGTCTCTGGTCGTGGCTGCGCGACCGGCCGGCCGTCGCAGCGTGGAACCTGTACGGTCCGACCGAGGTCGGCGTCGACTCCATGGTGGCGAGGGTGGCCGACAGCCCCGCCCCGGTACTCGGCGCGACGACGGTCGACACCGTCGGGTACGTCCTCGACTCCCGCCTGCGCCCGACCCCGGTCGGCAGCGTCGGTGAGCTGTGGCTGGCGGGCGAGCAGCTGGCGCACGGCTACCGCGGCCGGCCCGGCTCGAGCGCCGAGCGGTTCGTGGCCGACCCCTTCGCCTCGGACGGATCGCGGATGTACCGGACCGGTGACCTCGTCGTCCGACGAGACGCCGACGGGGACGAGCGTCCCGGCGTCGTCTCCCTGGGCCGCAGTGACGGGCAGGTGAAGATCCGTGGCCACCGTGTCGAACCCGGCGAGGTCGAGGCGGTCCTGCGCGGTGCCGGCGGCGTCACGCACGCCGTGGTCCGTCCGGTCGACACCGCACGCGGCACGGAACTCGGCGCCTGGGTCGTGACGGACGGAGTCGCCTCCGATGCGTTCCTCACCGCACTGTCCGACCGTCTCCGCTCCCGTGTACCCGACTACATGGTGCCCGCTGGGATCGCGGCGATCGACGCCGTCCCGCTGACGCCGAACGGGAAGGTCGACGTGCGGGCACTCCCCGAGCTCCGGATCGGTGGCGGTGCCGGGGCGGCTCCGAGCGGACCCGCGGAACTCGCGATCGCCGCGGCGTTCGCCGCGACACTCGGTGTCGACGGCGTCCGCGCCGACGATTCCTTCTTCGCGCTGGGCGGTCACTCGTTCGTCGCGCAGCCGACGATCCAGGCGGTCAACGAAGCCCTCGACGCGGACCTGCCCGTGCAGGCGCTCTTCCAAGCGCCGACCGTGGCCGGACTCGCCGCCTTGGTCGAGTCCGGCGGTGCGGACGTGGCGGAGTCGCTCCGGACGATCCTGCCCCTCCGGCCCACCGGGCAGGGTGCCCCCGTGTTCGCGGTGCACCCTGCGAGCGGCGTCGCGTGGAAGTTCTCCACGTTCGTCGCTCGTCTGGCCACGACCCGACCGATCCTCGGCGTCCAGATGCCCGGGATCGCGCCGGACCGTCCGGAACCCGCGACGGCCGGATCGTTGGACGAGCTGCTCACCGAGTACGTCACCGCCATCCGCGGCGAGCAACCCCACGGCCCCTACCTGCTCACCGGGTACTCGTTCGGCGGCCGGCTTGCGCACCACATCGCGGCGCGGCTGCAGGCCGAGGGCGAAGAGGTGGCGCTCCTCGCGGTGCTCGACGCGTACCCGACCGAAGCATCAGCGTTCGACGGTGTGGCCGACACCGATGACATGTGGCGCGGTTTCCTCGACGCGAACGGTGTGACGCCTCCTGCTGGCCACCTCGACGGCGAACGGGTGCTCTCCCTCCTCGCTGAGGCTGGCAACCCGCTGGCCGACGTTCCGGGCCCCGTCGTCGACCGCATGGTGCGGCGGTTCCGCCGGCTCGGGGAGCTCCTCGACGACGCTCCGGTCCCCGTCGTCCACGGTGATCTCCACGTGTTCGCCGCGACCGAGGACGTCCCCGCGAACCGTCCGGCCCCCGCGGTGTGGGAGCAGTTCGTCACCGGGACGGTGACGTCGAGTTCCGTGGGAGCCCGTCACCAGGACATGCTCACCGACCGGGCACTCGACGACGTCGCACCGGTGCTCGACCACCTCCTCGAGAACGTCCGACACACCGACGCACGCAGAGCGAACCGACTCGGCGCCGGCTCCGAAGACCCAGGTGGGAACACCCCTGCAGCTGACCCAGAGGAGCATCGACCGTGACGAACCCGTTCGACGATCAGGACGGCACCTTCCGGGTGCTCGTGAACGAAGCCGGACAGCACTCGCTCTGGCCCGAGTTCGCCGACGTTCCCCGAGGGTGGGTCGCCGTGTTCGGTCCCGCCGTCAAGACGGCGTGCACCGACTACGTGTCGGAGCACTGGCACGACATCACACCGTCCTTCGAGAGCACCCGCGTCGCGTCGTGATCTCCGTACGAGGGATCACGAAGCGGTTCGGGACCCACCAGGCGCTCGACGGCGTCGAACTCGAGGTGCCCGAGGGCACGGTGCAAGGGCTCCTCGGGCCCAACGGCGCCGGCAAGACGACGACCGTGCGCGTCCTCACGACGCTGCTGCAGCCCGACTCCGGCGACGCCTTCGTCGCCGGACGATCGGTGTTGACCGAAGGCCACGCCGTGCGACAGCGTCTCGGCGTGTCCGGCCAGTACGCAGCGGTCGACGAGAAGCTCACCGGCTTCGAGAACCTGACGATGGTCGGCGAGCTGTACGGCATGCGTCGGAAGGACGCGAAGGCTCGAGCACGTGAGCTCCTCCGGGAGTTCCGCCTCGACGACGTCCCCGACGACAAACGTGCGGGCACGTACTCGGGGGGATGCGCCGCCGGCTCGACCTGGCCGGGGCGATCGTCGCCCGGCCCCCGGTCGTCATCCTCGACGAACCGACCACCGGGCTGGACCCCCGCGGTCGTCGCGACACCTGGGACGCGATCGAGTCGCTGGCATCAGGTGGGACCACCGTGCTCCTCACCACCCAGTACCTCGAGGAAGCCGACCAGCTCGCTGACTCCATCGCGGTCATCGACGGAGGACGCATCATCGCAGAGGGCACGGCCGCGCAACTCAAGGCCCAGACCGGCGGAGCACGGCTCGACATCGTGCTCGCCCCCGGTAGCGACATCGACCTTGCCGTGGACGCTGTCCGTCGGGTGGGTCACGAACCCGCCGTCGACAGGCGAGTGGGTCGCCTCACCGTCGGTGCCGGCGGAGGCAGCAGTGATCTCCTCGACGTCGTCGGCGCACTCCGAGCCGTCGGGCTCGAGACGTCCGAAGCGGCACTCCGGCAGCCGACGCTCGACGAGGTCTTCCTGCAGCTGACCGGGACGCCAGCTGATCCGGACGCGCCCGTCGCAGCGGTGGGGGCGAGGTCCTCCGAGCCCGACCCGGTGATCGCCGGGGGACCGACGGAGGCGAGCCGATGAGCATCGCGAGCGTCCTCCGCGACGGCCGGGTCATCGCCCGACGGAACATGCTCGGCGTCCGCCGAACGCCCGGGGCGCTGGTGACCGGTGTCGCGCAGCCCATCATCTTCGTGCTCATCCTCGGGTTCGTGTTCGCCGACGCACTCGGCGGAGACGACTACCGCGAGTTCCTCATCGGCGGTGTCCTCGCGCAGACGCTGACCTTCAACTCGTCCTTCACCGCCGTGTACCTGGCGAAGGACCTGCAGACGGGCCTCATCGACCGGTTCCGGGCCCTGCCGATGTCGCGGGTCGGGGTCATCCTCGGGCGCACGACCTCGGACCTCATGACGAACGCCATCTCGATCGTCGTCGTGATCGCGTGCGGCCTGGTGATCGGCTGGCGTGTGCACTCCGACATCGGGTCCGTGGTGCTGACGTTCGGGCTGCTGCTGCTCTTCGCGTTCGCGACGTCCTGGATCGGGGCGTTCATCGCGCTGACCGCTCGCAGCGTCGAGGTCGCACAGTCCCTCGGCCTGCTCTGGCTGTTCCCCGTGTGCTTCGTCTCCGGAGCGTTCGTGTCCGCCGACATGCTCCCCGGTCCGCTCCGGGTGGTCGCCGAGTGGAACCCCGTCACCGCCGTCGCCACCGCGGTGCGGCGGGGCTTCGGGAACGAACCGCCGTCCGGGTTCGCCGTCGGGCACGGATGGCCGGCCGACAACGCGCTGCTCTACGCGTCCTTGTGCTGCGTCGCCATCATCGCTGTCTTCGCACCCATCGCCGTCGTGCAGTACCGACGCATCAGCAAGCGGTGATCCATCTCCTGCTGACCACCGTCGACGACGTCCTCGCCACCGGGGATCGCCTGCTCGGATCGACGGGCGGCGCGGGTGCTGCCTCGCTCGTCAGCGCAGCCGATCGTGCCGCTGCCGACAGCAGGCGAGCAGACCTGGATCGACGGCGGACCCTCGCCGGGCGACTCGCGCTCCGGTTCCTGGCCTGCGCCGTGCAGGGCCGTTCGTGGTCCGACGCCGCGTCCGTCCCGGTGGACCGGACCTGCGAGCACTGCAGCGCGCCGCACGGTCGCCCTCGTATCGCTGGGTCCTCCGCGTCCACCTCGACCTCTGGACGACTGGTGCTCGTTGCTGTCGGCGATGACGCGGCTCGGCTCGGGGTCGACGTCGAGGAGTACCCCGAGACCCTGTGGGACGGGTTCGACGACTACGCGCTGCACCCGTCAGAGCGGGCGGCGATGCCGACCGGACGCGATGGCCTCGTCCACCGGGTCCAGGTGTGGACCGACAAGGAGGCACTCCTCAAGTCAGTCGGTGTCGGCTTGCGCGGCGAACCGTCGGGGCTCCGCGTCGCCGCGGCATCGGCCGGCGTCACGACGGCAGCTCCCCTCCTCGGATGGCGCCCCGTGGCGCAGTCAGCCGACCCGCGGCTCGCGACGGCGTGGACCGTCACCATCAACGCCGGTCGCCGGGCGGCTGCCTCGATCGCGGCGGCGCACCCGACCCCGATCCGCCCCTGGAGGATGGACCGACAGGGGGCCGAACCGGTGCAGCCGGACGTCCGCCGCGACACGGCAGCCAGCGTCCCTGCAGCGACAGCGTGAGCAGCCGGGCCTGGAGGGACGGTGCAAGCTGGCACCGGTCCTCCCGTCCGCCTCCTGGCGCACTCCACGACGGCAGCCCGCGCGCTCGTCACGTCGAGAGCACGGAATGCAGTTGCGGCTCGACCGCTGCGGCGAGGGCGGCGTGGCCGTGGTCGTTCGGGTGCACGCCATCGGAGCAGAGCAGCGCGGGGCTGCGGTTGATCGCCGTGGCGAGCCCGGGAACGAGCGAGAGACCCACTCGTCGGGTCTCCTCGTCCAGGATCCTCCTGACCGCCCGCCACCCCGGCGGGTAGTCCGTCCCGTACGGCGAGTACAGGTCCAGAACCGCGAGCCGACCGCTGGGGAATCGCCCGTGGAGAGCTTCCAGGTCCCGGGCGATCGCCGCGCGCACGTCGTCCTCCCGACCGAGAACGATCACCGAGTCGTTCACGCCGAGCGCGACGACACACGCGTCCGCGCCGGAGGCCAGGACATCGGAGAGCAGCCCGAGCGTCGCTCCGTCGTCCGATCGGTCGATCCCGCGACGTCGCACGAAGCCGACACCGTCGATCGCGAAGTGCAGCGCACCCCACCCGAGACGCTTCGCGACGATCGTCGACCACCGGTTCTCCGTCCTGCTGATCCCGCGCCACCCCGTGACGATGGAGTCTCCGTAGAACGCGACTGTCGGCACGACTGCAGCGTAGAGCGCAGCGTCGACGCCACGCGGAAACGTGACACCGATGCAGGCCCGGACGTCCACCGAGGGTCGTGCGTGCCCTGCGCGAATAGCCCCCTGGTCGTCCTCTCATGGCGCGGGGCGTCGTACCGACCTACCGTCTACTTGTCAGACGATCGTCTGTCGAATAGGCCCTCTGGAAGGAACCTGCTCCATGCGTCACGCTCCTCGCCTCCGTCGGACCAACGCGCTGCTGATCACCAGCGGCGTCCTCACGGCGGCAGCGCTCGCTGTCGGGGCAGCCGGGCCCGTCTCCGCGGCCAACGCCGCAGGCACGGCGCCCACCCAGTCCGTGGCCACCGCCAGCGGTGGCAACTACGTGGCCCTCGGCGACTCGTACGCGGGCGGCTTCGGCGTCGCCCCCTACAGCTCGGGTCCGGCGGCCGGCTGCTTCCAGTCCACCACCGACTACCCGCACCAGGTCGCAGCGTCGCTGGGACTCCAGCTCGACGACCGCGCCTGCGCCGGTGCCACCACCGGCAACATCTCCCGGGTCGCGCAGAAGACCGGAGCCGGAAGCGCCACCGCGCCCGTCCAGGCCGACGCGCTGTCCAAGAACACGGACGTCGTCACGGTGTCGATCGGCGGGAACGACCTGGGGTTCGCCGGAGTCATCGCGAACTGCGTCGCGCTGGACAAGGCCGGCCCGGTGTTCGCGGAGATCCACGGGAAGACCTACAACCACTGCAAGGACTACTACGCACCGGTCGTGCACGGGGTCGAGCGGGACCGTCTCGCAGCGCGCGTCCGCACCGTCGTGGCACCTCGGCTCGCGCAGACGTTCCGCGTGATCGCGCAGCGCGCGCCGCAGGCGAAGGTGTTCGTCGTCGGCTACCCGATGCTCGCGCCCGGCACGGCGCAGGCCCCGAAGGGATGCTTCTCGAGCCTCCTCGGTGACTCCGGACTCGAGCCGCCGTTCCCGCAGAACGCGTTCCCCTTCACCCCGACCGACACCGCTTACTTCCACCGCACCCAGAACGCGCTCGACGGAGCGGTCAAGGCTGCGGCGAAGGCTCGTGGGTTCACCTACGTCTCGACGCTCCAGGGCTCTGCTGCGCACACCCCCTGCGCTGCGTCGGGCTCGGCATGGATGTCGGGACTCACCCTGACCGATCGCGGTACCGCTGCGGACAGCACCCCGCTGGCCGGGACGAAGCTACTCCATCCTGTTCGGCGCACTCCACCCGAACGCTGCCGGCATCGCGTACCTGCGTGACCAGACCAAGGCCGCGATCGTCGGATCGCGCTGACACTCCGACGGCGGATCTGGTCGCGTCGCTGACGCGACCACGAGACGGACGGGAGGCCCGGTGCCAGCTGGCACCGGGCCTCCCGTCCGTCTGCTGGATGCAGCTTCCGTGCCCTCCTGACCGTCAGCACGGGTCGCGGTCGGTCTTCAGGCCGCCCGCGTGGCAGCGATCAGGCGGTGCGCTCGAAGAGCGCTCAGGCCGTCGCGGACACGGGTCTTGGCCGTCCCGACGGTGATGCCGAGCTGACTGGCGACTTCTGCGGTGCTCCGTTCGCCGAAGTACCGCAACACCACAGCGTCCCGCTGTTTGTCCGAGAGGTCAGCCAGAGCGATGCGCAGGGTGGGGCGGAGGAACAACGCGTCGCGCTGGTCGTCGTCGCGGTCGACGCTGTGGTGGTCACGAGTGCCGATGCGGAGCTCGCGTTTCCGCAGGGCTTCGAGACTGCGGATCCGGTCGATCGCCCGACGATGCGCCACGGTGCGCAACCACGACTGCAGATCGGCTCGGTCCGGATCGTACCGATCCGGGTGCTGCCAGAACTCGAGGAACGCTTCGTGCACGACGTCCTCCGCGAGGTGTCGGTCGACGATGACCGTCCCCACGAACCGTCGCAGTCCCGGAGCGTGCTGCTGGTACGCAGCGATGAAGGCGGCGGGTTCGGACTGATCGGCACTGTGTGTTCGACACATGTTGCCCCCTTGCGTTGCTTCAACGTAGATCGTTCTGGACGGATCCGTCTCCCCCCTTTCGGGGCGTGCGAGCAGGCGACGAAGCGCCGTGGGTGATCTGATCGTGGGGCGCGGGGGCGCGGGGGTGACGGCCGAGACGGGAGGCACGGTGCCAGCTGGCACCGTGCCTCCCGTCAGGTTCCGTGTGGGCTTCCGGGCCTCGGACTGCCCGCGCTCAGGCGGACTGGCCGAGGAGGCCTCCGGTGAACTCGCGCAGGGCCCGGGTCGCACGCTGCGACAGGGTTGCCTCCGGCATCACGCTGGTCGACCCGTGGAACGCTCCCGGCCAGACGTGCAGTTCCGCCTGGACACCAGCGGCCCAGAGCGCGCTGGCGTAGGCGACGGTCTCGTCGCGGAACACCTCGGTGCTGCCGCAGTCGACGTACGCGGGCGGGAGCCCGGCGAGGTCCCTCGCGCGGCCGGGGGCGGCGTAGATCGACACGTCCTCGCCACCCCGCCGGTCACCGAGGTAGGCGTCCCAGCCGAACCGTGTCATCTCCCGGTCGGCGACCCCGACACCGTCGAACTGCCGAGCCGACAGGGTCGCGTCGCGGTCGTCGAGCATGGGACTCACGAGCACCTGGCCGATCACGGTCGGCCCCTGTCGGTCGCGGGCGAGGAGGGCCGTGCCTGCGGCGAGACCGGCACCGGCGCTCTGCCCGACGAGGACGATGCGCTCCGGGTCGATGCCGAGTTCGTCGGCGTGCTCGGCAGCCCAGACGAGTCCGGCGTAGCAGTCCTCGACCGGGTAGGGGTCCGGGTGCTCCGGAGCCAGGCGGTAGTCGGGGCTGACCAGGACGACGTCGTGCACGAGCAGCCACTCGTCGTAGGAGTCGAGGTTGCCGAGGTGGTGGCCGAACATCATGCCGCCGCCGTGGATCGCGTAGGCCAGGGCGGCCGTGCCGGTGCGGCCGGTGCGCTGGATCACGGCGAGGTCGATCGGGTCGCCGCGGTGCCCCGGGACCGTGACGCTGCGGCGCTCGAGGCCGCGAGCACGCAGTCCTTCGTCGAGCTGCGCCTCCGTCATGTCGAGCTGGCGCATCTGCGGCAGCATCTGGGTCGTGAGGTGGAAGCGGCCGCGCGCGTCCATGGCGGTGAGGAAGGGGACGAACTCAGGATCGAACGGCGGGCGGGGGAGGGCGATGGTGTCAGACACGGGAGGGCTCCTCGGTGATGGTGGTCTGGTCGGTGTGTGCGGGGGTGGGGTCGGCGCGGATCGGACTTTCCCGGTCGTCGCTCGTCCGGGCTCGGAGCATGCCGACCACGACGAGCAGGGCTGCGATCACGGCGAGGCCGAGACCGGCGATGGTGAGAGCGTCCTGGAACCCCTCGAGCCGGGCGGCGGTCCAGATGGTCGTGGTGATGCTCCCGGCGACGAAGGCTGCGACGATCGTCCCCGCCGTGGCGACCGCAACACCGCTCGCGAGCTCGCTCGAGGTGTCGACGAGCGCGGCCCCGACCGACGTGCGGTCCGCGGGGAGGCCGGTGAGGACGGAGGCGCCGGCGACGACGCCCACCACGCGCATGCCAGCAGCGACGAGCACGAGCGCGACGAGCACCCACGGGTACCCGTACCGGCTCAGGGTGCCGAAGACCACGAGGCCTGCGACGACCGAGACGGCGCTCGTCCAGGCGGCGCGGCCCAGGCCGACCCGCTGCACGATCGGTCCGACGAAGCGGCCTCCCACGAGCAGCACGACCACCTGCGGCAGCGTTCCGACCGCGGCCAGGGCCGGCGGCCAGCCCCAGGCGAACTGCAGCTGCAGGGTCACGAGGTACGACAGCCCCGCGACGGCGAGACCCGACGCGGCCTTGAACGCCAGTCCGCTCGAGACCAGTGGTCGAGCGAGCAGGTGCAGGTCGATCAGCGGGTGCCGGGCGGTCCGCTCCCGGACGACGAACCCCACCGCGCAGGCGACGGTCAGGGCGAGGGCGGCCCACCCCGACCAGTCAGCGGCTCCGGACTCGACCAGGATCGTCGGCGTCACGAGCGCCCCTGCGGTCGTCGCGGTGCCGAGCAGTGCCCCGATCACGTCGACCGGGTCGCGGCGGAGCCCTGCAGCATCGTCGCGGACGACACCGAACCGGATCCCGACGAGCGCGAGGACCGCGATCGGCACGTCGGCCAGCAGCAGCACCTGCCACGGCGCGACGGCGAGCACGAACCCGCCGACGGTCGGCCCGATGGCCAGACCCACGAGTCCAGCCGTCGAGATGACGGTGAGCGCCCGGACCCGGAGCCCTTCGTCGTCGAAGAGCCGGAACGCCAGCGCCATCGACCCGGGCGTCGTCATCGCCGCAGCGACGCCCATCGCGACCCGCACGGCGATCAGTTGCTCGGTCGACGTGACCACCGCCGTGGCGAGGCTCGCCAGGGCCAGCAGGACGAGCCCGGCGAGCATGACCCGGCGGCGACCGATGCGGTCGGCGACGGCGCCGAACAGGAGCATCAGCCCGCCGAAGGCGACCGAGTAGGCACCCGAGACCCACTGCAGGCCCGTCGTCGACGAGCCCAGGTCGCGACCGATCGTGGGCAGGGCGACGTTGAGCACGGAGTTGTCGAGCATCTCGAACAGGAACACCGCCGACAGTCCGGCGAGGGCGATCCATGCGTCGCGCAGACGAGGAGACAGGCCACCGGCGGGCACGTGCCCGGGGCTGCGAGGGGAACTGGGGGACACGATGGCGCACTCCTTCGAGGGAAGAAGTGGCGACTCGTTCGATGCCGCGTGCTGGTGCGTCGCAGATCGCGGCGCCTTTTACCTCAGTGATCCAGACCATACACGGACCGACCGGTCGACGGAAGTCCGCGCGCGGGAGCGGTCGCCGCAGGACCTACCCTGGACGGATGCTCTCCCGCCGCGAAGCCGCCGTCCGGCTCGACATCCCCCTCGAGATGGCGACCCGCCACGGCATCCCGTCGCGCCTGAGCGAAGCGGAGCTCGACGCGATCGAGCAGGACCCGCCCGCCTGGCTCGTGCAGTCCCGCGCCAACCGCACCGGCACCAAGAAGGTCTGGGCCCGTCTGGAGTGCGTGGTCTGCGGCTTCGACGAAGAGGCACGTCCGAAGAAGTGGTGGCCCGAGTGGGACTACTTGATGTGCGACTACCACGCCCCGTACCAGGCGCCCGAGCCCACCGCCGGGCTGACGCGGCGCGAGGTCGAGGGCATCGGCAGCCGTTTCATCGCCCTCGTCGACGAGAAGCCCTAGCCCACAGGCTCCGCCGGGCGCGCTGCGGCAAGCAGACGCGACCACGCAGACGGACGGGAGGCCCGGTGCCAGCTGGCACCGGGCCTCCCGTCCGTCGTGGTGCGGCCTGCGGACGCTACTCGGTCGTCGAGACCCAGTCGATGAGCAGGTTGCCCTGCTCGCCCCAGTTGCCGACCTGGAACATGAAGCGGTGCGGGGTGGTCGGCACGTCGTCCGTGACGGTGTCGAGGACCGTGCCGTCGACGCTGTAGGTCACGGATTCACCGGGCACCCAGTCGACCTTGTACGTGTGCCACTCGCGCCACGAGACACCGGTGCCGACCTGGACCCGGTCGGACTCCTTGCCCGGGGTCATCGAGTGGTGGAACGCCGAGGGGCTGTCCTCGAAGTTGCCCTCGGGGAAGTCGATCTCGCCGTCGGACCACACGTTCGACGTCGGCCACAGCATGAAGGCCGCGCCGTTGCCGTCGCCGCCGGTCGCCTTCGCGCGCACCGAGAACGAGCCGCCGACGTGGTCCCAGGCGCCGTCGGAGGAACCGAAGGTGCCGGCCGCTCCGGCACCGGTGCCGAGGGCGACGTCCATCACGCCGTCGTGGACCGAGACGGTCTTGCTCGGCGCGTAGATGCCCGAGGTGCCGTCGGGGTACGGGTGCCACGACTGCGGGTAGAGCGACTGGACCAGGCCGGTGACGGCGTTCGTGGTGAAGTCCTCGACGAACGGGGCGTCGGGCGCGAGTGCGGACAGGTCTGCGGGGGAGGCATCGGCGTCCGGGGCAGCGTCCACTCCGGGTTCCGCATCGGGCGCGGGCGCGGGCGCGGGTTCGGGTTCGACGACGGGCGCGGTGTCCTCGACCGGCGCGGAGTCCTGCGTGGGCTCCGCCTCCGGGGTCCACTCGTCGGTGGGGGCCGTGGGCTCCATCTCGTCCGGGACCGGTGTCGGGGTGGGGTCCACCGGGGCGTGGTGCCGGTGGCGCTCCCCGTCCCAGCCCCACCAGGTGCGGGCGGAAGCGGCGGTCGGGACGCCGAGGACCAGGGCGCCGGCGGTCGCGGCCGCCAGGATCGCGCGGTGGCGGATCATCGGGTGCGCCCGTCGGTGGCCGCAGAGGCGGTCGTGGACCGGGAAGTGGACGGGTGTCGTGGGGTCGTGTCGCGCGGCGGCGTGCACGTGCTTCGGGTCGAGATGTCGGGCTCCTCGTGGATGCTCGGGCGCAGGATGCGGGGAGGGACGGACGCAGCAGCCGGCCGGGTGCCGAGGGTTTCGTTGACGCGTCCACGCACATCTTGCATCATCTGTGACCCGTTCGGGGGGTGTCACGGAAATCGACCGACGAACATCCGGTGGCCGCAGTTGAACGCGCGATCAGGCCCGGGGAATCGGCTGCAGGCGCTGCAGCTGCGTCACGTGTCCCGGCTCGAGCTCGTCGAGCGAGGCCACCCCGAGCAGCCGCATGGTCCGCTCGATCTGCTCGGACAGGATCTGGATCATCCGGTCCACCCCGGCCTCGCCGCCGGCCATCAGCCCGTACAGGTAGGCACGGCCGACCATCGTGAACGTCGCGCCGAGGGCCACGGCGGCGACGATGTCGGCGCCGGACATGATGCCCGTGTCGAGGTGCACCTCGGTGTCGTTGCCGACTTCCTTGACCACGGAGGGCAGCAGGTGGAACGGCACCGGTGCCCGGTCGAGCTGCCGACCGCCGTGGTTCGACAGCGTGATCCCGTCGACCCCCAGGTCGGCGAGGCGCTTCGCGTCCGCCAGGGACTGCACGCCCTTGACGACGACCTTGCCCTGCCACTGGTCGCGGATCCAGGCGAGGTCCTCGTAGGTGACCGTCGGGTCGAACATGTGGTCGAGCAGCTCCCCGACGGTGCCGGACCAGCGGTCGAGCGACGCGAACGCCAGCGGCTCGGTGGTCAGGAAGTCGAACCACCACCACGGCCGCGGGATGGCGTTCACCACGGTCCGAGCGCTCAACTGCGGCGGGATCGAGAACCCGTTCCGCTTGTCCCGCAGCCGCGCACCCGCGACGGGGACGTCCACGGTGACCAGGAGCGTGTCGAACCCGGCCTGCTGGGCCCGGGAGACCAGCGCCATCGACTTCTCGCGGTCCTTCCACATGTACAGCTGGAACCAGTTGCGGCCGTGCGGGTTGGCGTCGCGGACGTCCTCGATCGCGGTCGTGCCCATCGTGGACAGCGAGAACGGGATGCCCGCTCGCCCGGCCGCCCGGGCTCCGGCCCGCTCGCCCTCGGTCTGCATCATCCGCGTGAAGCCCGTCGGCGCGATGCCGAACGGGTACGACACCGGCGCCCCGAGCACCTGACGCGAGGTGTCCACCTTCGACACGTCCCGCAGGATCGCCGGGGTGAACTCGATGTCCTCGAACGCCTGCCGCGCACGGGCGAGCGAGATCTCCGCCTCGGCCGCGCCCTCGGTGTAGTCGAACGCGGCCTTCGGGGTACGGCGGGCGGCGATGTCCCGCAGGTCCCAGATCGTCAAGGCCTGTTCGAGGCGCTGACGCCGACCCGGCAGCGACGGCTTCTTGAACTGCATGAGCGGCGCGAGGTCCCGCACCGTCGGCAGCTGCCGCTTGACCCGCGTGCGAGCGGCGGACGCAGGTCCGGTCGCGGGTGCCGGTGCCCCGGTGGCGGGGTCGATCCGGTGCTGGTCGTCCGTCGAGGTCATGCAGACATCCTACGTCTCCGGATCGATCGAGGGCAGAGACGATCTGCCGTGGCCGCCGCACCGGACTGACGGGGGCCGTGGCTACCGTGGACGCATGCAGCCGCCAGCAGCCGGGACCCTCCGCATCCTCCACCTCTCCGACACCCACCTGACCGGCGACGGGGCCCTGCACCAGGGCGCGGTCGACACCACGGTCGCGCTCGAACGGCTGCTCGCCCACGTCGACGACGTCCCCGGCATCGGGCTGGTGGTGGTCTCCGGCGACGTCTCCGAGGACGGCAGTCCCGAGTCCTACGCCACCGTGCGGGACCGCGTCGGCGGCTGGGCGCAACGGCACGGTGCAGCCCTCGTCGCGGTGCCCGGCAACCACGACCTGCGCGAGGGCTTCCGTCAGGTCCTGACCAACGGGCACGTCCTGGGCGAGGGCGGCGCGGCGCTCGTGCACACCATGGAGTACCTGCCGCCGACGGTCCCGGTCTCCGGGCAGTCGGTCGTGGCCGGTCGCCGGATCGTGACCGTCGACACGAGCGTGCCGGGTGCCGGGTACGGCGAGCTCAGCGACACGGCGCTCGAGCACCTGCGCACGGCCCTCGCCGACGCGGACGGCGCAACCGACGCCCCGCACGGCACCGTCGTCGTCCTGCACCACCCACCGCTGCCCGCCCCGACCGAGCTGCACGAGGCACTCCGCCTGCAGAACCCCGAGGCGCTCGCCGACGTCATCCGCGGTTCCGACGTCCGCGTCGTCCTCGGCGGCCACTACCACCACCACTTCGCCGGGTCGCTCGCCGGCGTCCCGGTCCTCGTCGCCCCCGGCGTCGCGAACGACACCGACGTCGTCGGCCCCTACGACGAAGAGTCCGCCGTCGTCGACAGCGGCGCACTCGTCGTCGACGTCGCCGCGGACGGCTCGGTCTGGTCCACACCGGTCCGCGTGCCGCGCGGCGACGCCGACCCGCGGGCCTTCCACCTCGACGCCGAGACGGTCCGGTCCGTCATCGCGGCCGCCGGCAAGCACTGATCCGAGCGCCAGCGGGCGCCGCGCCCGGTCGTTGCGTGCGGTGCACGCGCGTCAGGACGGACGGGAGGCCCGTGGCGGGGCCGCCACGGGCCTCCCGGCCGTCGTCTGGTCGCGTCCACAGCCGCGGTACCCCGCGTCTTCGGGTTGCATGCGGGAACACCGAGTAGCACGGACGCACACCTGAGCGAAGGAGCACCCATGCGAGTCGGCAGTGCAGTGCAGTACGACCGGTACGGAGACTTCGACGTCGTCGAGCTCGTCCCCCAGGAGAAGCCCACGGCAGGTCCGGGCGAGATCGTCGTCGAGATCGTGGCCGCGGGCCTGAACCACATCGAGCGGTTCCTGCGCGAGGGGAAGCTCCGCGACCACGTCGACCTCGAGTTCCCCGCGCACCAGGGTGTCGACTTCGCCGGCATCGTGCGCGCGCGGGGCGACGGCGTGAAGGACCTCCGCATCGGCGACGAGGTGATGGGACACGCGCCGACCGGCGGCGCCCACGCCACCTGGATCGCGGTGCCGCGCGGCGCCGTCATCAAGAAGCCGGAGCACGTCGGGTGGGAGGTCGCCGGCGGCCTGTACCTGGCGGGCTGCACGGCGGTGTCGATCGTCCGGTCGCTGCGGCTCGGACCGCAGGACACCGTCGTCATCTCGGCCGCGGCGGGTGGCGTCGGGCACATCGAGTGCCAGTTGGCGCACGACGCCGGCGCGACCGTGATCGCCCTGGGCAGCCCGCGCAACCACGACTACCTGCGACAGATCGGGACGCTGCCCGTCGCGTACGGCGAGGGCGAGGAGGACCGCATCCGCGACATCGCCGACGGACGGCCCATCACCGCGTTCATCGACAACCACGGCGAGAGCAACGCCGAGCTGCTGGCCGAGCGCCTCGGCGTCGGGCAGGAGCGGTTCGTGTCGTCCGAGGAACGCCGGGACATCGAGGTCCGGTTCCTCCGCGCGCCCGCCGACGACGAGGAGACCCGCGAGCTGCTGACCCTGCTGGCGAAGGCCGTGCAGGACCGTCGCGTGCAGGTCCTGATCTCGGGCTTCTACCCGTTCGAGTACATCGTCGAGGCGTACGAGGACCTGGCCGAGATGAAGTCCCGCGGCAAGGTCGTCATCGGGATGCAGACCGTGGAGACCGGGGCGCGGCTCGACTGGTACCGCTCCGAGAAGGCGCGTGACCTGCGCGACCGGTACGCCGATGCGCGGGGGACCGAAACGGAGACGATGGCCGGCGGATCGGCCTCGCCCGCGAGCTGAGCGAGCTGAGCGTTGCCGGGGCCCGGCACCTTCGTGCCGGGCCCCGTCCGCGTCAGCTCAGGATGTCCTTCGAGGCGAACCGGCTGTACGCCAGCGCTCCGAACACCACGACGTACCCGAGCTGCAGCACCGCGTTCGACCCGAACGAGTCGAACGAGATCGGGTCGCGCAGCAGGTCGCCGAAGCCGAGCCACTGGTGCGAGAACAGGTACGGGTGCAGCCAGTCGAGCTGGGGGAGCTGGTCGAGCACCTGCGACGCCCCGGCGAGCACGACCGTCGCCGCCATCGCCCCGACCGGCACGTTCGTCAGGGTCGAGGCGAACATGCCGATCGCCACGAGCCCGAGCATCGACATCGCGACGTACAGCGCGAGCAGCAGGGCCCGGCCGGCGTACGACCAGCCGTCGACCTGCGTGCCGGACAACAGCGTGACCGGCCCGATCGGGAACAGCACGGCACCGATCGCGGCGCCGACCAGCACGACCAGCAGCGTGGCGGCCAGGCAGAACGCGACGGCGCCGACGAACTTCACCAGGACGAACCGCACCCGGCCGGTCGGTGCGACGAGCAGGTAGCGGATCGTGCCGTGGCTGGCCTCGCCCGCGACGGTGTCCCCGGCCACCACACCCACGGTGAGCGGCAGGAACAGCGGGATCGACACGGTCAGCGCGGTGAACGCCACGAACAGCCCGTTGTTGGTGATGTCGCCGAGGAACGCCGGCCCGCCGTCGTCGCCGTCGGTGGTCAGCCGCACGGCGACCGCGATCAGGATCGGCACGAGCGCCAGCGCCCCGAGCATCGCCCAGGTGCGGCGTCGCCGGAACACCAGCGCGAGCTCCGAACCGAGCAGTGCGAACGTGCGCTGCCGACGGCGCACGGGCACCTCGCGCACGGCCACGTCAGGCTGCGACATCGAATCCCTCTCCGGTGAGTGCGACGAACAGGTCCTCGAGGGTGCCACCGCCGACGTCCAGGCCACGGACCCGGACGTCGGCGCGCACGAGTTCGGCGGTGATGGTCTCGGGCAGCAGCTCGTTCGGCAGGTCGGCCACGAGCACGTCGGCCCCGCCGTCGTGCCGAGGAGTCAGCCCGAGCCGCGTGAGGACGGTGCCGGCCTGGCCGACGTCGGGCGTCCGCACGGTCACGGTCCGGGCGCCGGCTGCGCGCAGCTCGTCGAGGGGGCCCTGCGCGACGATCTTGCCCGTCCGCATGACGGCCGCGTGCGTGCAGACCTGTTCGATCTCGGCCAGCAGGTGGCTCGACACGAACACCGTCGTGCCGTCGTCGGCCAGGGACCGGATCAGGTTGCGGACCTCGCGCGTGCCCTGCGGGTCGAGGCCGTTGGTCGGCTCGTCGAGCACCAGCAGGTCACGCGGCGACAGCAGGGCGTTCGCCAGGCCGAGCCGCTGCTTCATGCCGAGGGAGTACGCGTGCGCCTTCTTGTCGGCCGCGTGGGTCAGCCCGACACGGTCGAGTGCACCGGCGACGCGGGCCTTGCGCGTTCGCGGGTCGGACGTGGGGTCGGCCGCGTCGAAGCGCTGCAGGTTCGCCCGACCGGACAGGTACGGGTAGAAGGCCGGCCCCTCGACGAGCGCGCCGACGCGGGGCAGGACGTCGTGCAGCGCCTTCGGCATCGGTTCACCGAGCAGTTCGATGGTGCCGCCGCTCGCGCTCGACAGACCGAGCAGCATCCGGATGGTGGTGGTCTTGCCGGAACCGTTCGGCCCGAGGAACCCGAACACCGCGCCGCGCGGCACCGCCAGGTCGATGCCGTCGACCGCGCGCTGCTTGCGGAACACCTTCTGGAGGCCCGTGGTGCGGATCGCCAGGTCGGGCGCCGGCCCGGCCGTGCTCACCTGGTGGTCGGCCGTGCTCACTTCGCGGCGTCGACCAGGGAAGCCACCGGCACGGCGCCCGCGAAGACGCGGCCGTCGTCGGTCAGGTAGACCGACACGAGCGACGTCTGCACCGCGCGGCCGCCGTCGACGGGCTTCGTCAGCTGGTCGAGCAGGCCCGAGGCGTCTCCGTCGAGCCCGGACTGGTCGGCGGTGCCCGTGGGGAGCTCGGCGATGGTGCCCCAGCCCGTGCCCGTGAAGGTCGGCTCGTCACCGCTCGGGGTGCCACGGCGGTCGCCGTGCTCGCCCTTCGTGTGGGTGCCGGCGTCGGACAGGTCCTTCTCCGTCACCTTCGCGTTCGACGGCGGGGTGAAGTCGAAGAGCCGGGCTGCCGGGGCGCCGTAGTCGAGGCTGGTGAACCCGACCTGCACCGCGGGCTCGTCCGCGCCGGCGGCCTGGACGCTCGCACGGAGCGGGAGCCCGGTCTGCTGGTCGACGGCCAACCGGACGGCTCCGACGAGGGTGTCGGACGACTTCGGGGTCAGGGTGATCTGCCAGGCGTCGTGGCCGGCGACGCTGACCTGGGTCGGCTTCGACACGGTGGTGGTCGGGGTGATGGCGTCGATGGCCTGCTCCGCGATGTCGGCCGGGGTCGTCGTGCCGTCCTGCGGGTCCTTCGCGGTGTCGCTCGGCAGCGTCACGTGCGTGGCGGTGCGCTCCTTCGAGTCCCAGGTCCAGACGTCGGAGCCGTTCCGGACGACGTCCTGCTCGGCGAGCTGCTGCGTCAGCTGGACGCGCTGCTTGTCGGGGCCGTCGACGTAGACACGGGCGGTGTGCGACGCGGTGAGGAGTCCGAGCACGTCGGAGGCGTCGCCTTCCACCGAGGAGCCGCCGGACCCGGTGGGCAGTTCGGGGAGCCCGAGCGCGCTCGTCTGCGAGAGCTTGCCCGAGTACTGGGCATCCGACGACTTCGCGATGCTGGCGATGACGGCCGCCGCAGTGGGGTTCGTCCCCGCGATCGGGTCGTTCGCGGCGTTCGCGATCATCGGCGCGGCCACGGCGCCGGCGACGACGACCGGTGCGATGACGGCTGGCAGCCAGGCTGACTTCTTCATCGGGTTCCCCTCGTGGAGCATTCGAGTCGTGGGTACCGTACGTCCGGCCCCCGACAGGCAGCTGGGCGTCGCTCGTAGACTCGTGGGGCGACCGGCGGCGGTCGTGTGGCGGCGAAGGAGGCGGCATGCGCGCGGTGCTCGGTCTGGACATCGGGACGTCGAGCACGAAGGCCTTGCTGGCCCGGTTCGACGGCACCGTGCTCGCCGAGGTGAGCCGTCGCCACGAGGTCGACCGCCCCGAACAGGGCCTGGTCGAGATGGACTCCGACGTCTGGTGGGAGGAGTTCACGTCGCTCACCCGCTCCCTGCTCGACCGTGTGCCCGACGTCGAGGTGCAGGCGGTCGGCGTGAGCGGCATCGGACCGTGCGCGCTGCTGACCGACGTCGACGGTGCGCCGCTCGGTCCGGCGATCCTGTACGGCATCGACACCCGGACGGCGACGCTGCTCGACGACGTCACGGCGGAGCTCGGCGGCGAGGGCGCGATCCGCGCCCGCTGCGGGTCCGCCCTGAGCACGCAGGCCGCCGGCGTGAAGCTCGCCTGGCTCGCGCGGCACGAACCCGACGTCTGGGCGCGGGCCGTACGGTTCACGATGCCGTCGTCCCGCGTGGTCGAACGGCTGACGGGGGAGTACGTCCTCGACCACCACTCGGCCAGTCAGACGACACCCCTCTACGACGTGCACGCGAACGCCTGGATCCCGGAGTGGTGCGACCGACTGGCACCCGGTCTCGCGATGCCTCGCCTGCTGTGGTCCGGCGACCAGGCGGGCGTCGTGACGCCCGAGGCGGCCGCGGCCACGGGCCTCCCGGCCGGCATCCCCGTGACGGCCGGGACCATCGACGCCTGGGCCGAGGGCGTGAGCGTCGGCGAGTCCGTGCCGGGCCGGATGTTCCTGCAGTACGGCACCACGATGTTCATGATCGTGCCGACGGCCGAACCCACGTCGGTGCCGGGCATGTGGACGACCGTCGGCACGCACCCGGGGCAGCCGAGCGTGTCCGGTGGGATGGCGACCTCCGGGGCGATCACGGACTGGCTGCGACGGCTGGTCGACGGCGAGTGGTCGACCATGCTCGAGGAAGCGCGGTGCTCCGGCATCGGGGCGAACGGGCTGCTGATGCTGCCGTACTTCGCGGGGGAACGGACGCCGATCGCCGACCCGGACGCTCGCGGCGTGCTCGCGGGGTTGACAGTCCGGCACACGCGCGGCGACATCTACCGGGCGACGCTCGAGGCGACGGCGTACGCGGTACGGCACCACCTCGAGGCCCTCGGCGACGCGGGGGTCGAGGTCCGCGAACTCGTCGGGGCTGGCGGCGGGCTGCTCGGACGGCTGTGGCCCACGATCGTGTCGGACGTCACCGGGCTGCGGCAGACGGTGCCGAGCGTGACGATCGGTGCGTGCTTCGGCTCGGCGTTCCTGGCGGCCGAACTCGTCGCGGGGCCGGGCGACACCGTGGACATCGGTGCGTGGAACCCGCCGGCGACGGTGATCGAGCCGGACCCCGAGGCGACGGCGGCGTACGAGGCGGGGTACCGCGACTACCGCGACCTGTACGAGGCGACGAAGGCCGTCGTGCACCGCTTGGCCGCGCGGGGCTGATCGGCGGCGGTGCCGCTCCGCGGAACACCGGTGTTCGCGTGCCGAACACCCGAATGGGCGTGTTCAGTGCGCGAACACCGGTGTCGTGCGGAACCCTGCCTACGCCTGCGCGTCGACCCCGGCGGGAGCGCTGCCGTCGTACTCGCAGATCGCCTGCACCTTCGAAGCGCTGGCACTGGAACGGTCGAACTCGTAGCCGAGCCACTCCTTCGCCAGCCGACGGGCGAGCTCGACGCCGACGACGCGCTGCCCCATGCAGAGCACCTGGGCGTCGTTCGACAGGATCGAGCGCTCCACGCTGTACGAATCGTGCGCGGTGACGGCACGGATGCCCGGCACCTTGTTGGCGCTGATCGCCACACCGAGGCCGGTGCCGCAGATCAGGATCGCCCGGTCGGCCTCGCCGTTCGCCACCAGGCGCGCAGCGTCCACGGCCACGTGCGGGTAGGCGGTGTGGCCGTCCGCGTCGACGCCGACGTCGGTGACGTCCGACACCCGGTCGTCGGCGAGCAGGTCGGCCTTGATGATCTCCTTGTAGTCGAACCCGGCGTCGTCGGACCCGATCACGAGACGGTACGTCATGCGTGTGTTCCTTCCTTGTCAGCACGGGCGGCGAGGACCTCGCCGACCCGCGTGAGGATCATCCCCATCGAGGTGGCACCCGCGTCGGGTGTCCCCAGGCTCTTCTCGGCCAGCGGCCTGGCCCGTCCGACCTTCGGCGTGAGGTCGGCGGTCTTGTCGGCCTCGTCCCGAGCGACTTCCGCTGCAGCTTGCCACGCTCCGGCGAGTGGCTGACCAGCTTCGACCGAGGAACGCAACTGCTCCACGAACGGCAGCAGTGCGTCGAGCAGTGTCTTGTCACCGCGCGACGCCCCGCCCAGGTGGACGATCGAGTCGGCGAAGGCCTGCGCCGCGTCGACGACGTCGGCTGCCTGGTACGACTCGCGGTCGTCGCCGAGGGAGCGGCCGAACGCCTCGAGTGCGGCGCCCCACAGGACACCGGAGGTGCCGCCCGCGAACGCGGCCCACGCATCACCGGCGCGTCCGAGGACGAAGGCGACCCCGGCCTCCGGGCCGAGCCCGTCGACCGCCTTGCGCGCCGCACCGATCCCCTTGACCATGCCGCGGCCGTGGTCGCCGTCCCCGGCGACCGCGTCGATGCGGCCGAGCGTCTCCTCGTGCTCGCGCAGGAGCGCGTCCATCGCCTCGACGGCGGCTCGCGCCGTCTGCGCGGCCTGCCGGGAGGCATCGGTCGCCTCCGGCACGACCGTCGCCTCGTCCTCGGCGGCGTCCACCGCATCGGCCGGCACGAGCGCCGCGACCGGTGCCGCCACCTTGCGGTACGCGGGCGTGTAGGCGTCGGCGCGCCAGAGCCGTTCGAGTTCGTCGTCGAGCCACTGCAGCGTCAGCGAGCAGCCGCCCATGTCGAGGCTCGTGACGAGTTCGCCGACCTCGGGTTCGACGACCTCGAGCCCGGCGTCCTGCAGCAGCGGCAGCACCCGGCCCCAGAGCAGGAAGAGCTCCTCGTACTTGGTGTCACCGAGCCCGTTGAGGATCGGGGCGACCCGGGTGCCGGCCGTCGCGGGGCGGTCGGCGAGCAGTCGTTCGGCGAGCAGCGACGCCAGGTCCGTCGCACGGAGCAGCGGGACGTCCTGGATGCCCGGCTCGCCGTGGATGCCGAGCCCCAGGCCGAGGTGGCCGTCGGGGACGGTGAACAGCGGTTCGGTCGCACCGGGCATGGTGCAGCCGGAGAACGCGACGCCGATGGTGCGGGTGGCGGCGTTCGACGCCCGGCCGATCCGTTCGACCTCGTCGAGGTCGGCGCCCTCGGCAGCGGCGGCGCCCATCGCCTTGAAGACGGAGAAGTCACCGGCGATGCCGCGGCGCTTCGTCTCGTCGTCGGCACTGGCGATGTCGTCGGTGACCACGACGATGCGGGTGTCGATGCCCTCGGCACGCAGCCGCTCGGCCGCGAGCCCGAAGTTCATGGTGTCACCGGCGTAGTTGCCGAACGACAGCACGACACCGCGGCCCTGGTCGGCGGCCTTGGCGACCGAGTAGACCTGCGCGGTCGACGGCGAGGTGAAGACGTTGCCGACGACGGCGCCGGTGGCGAAGCCCGGGCCGACGACGCCGCAGAACGCGGGGTAGTGGCCGGAGCCACCCCCGACGACGACGGCGACCTGCGGTGCGGCCCCCTCGGTGGGCAGGGTCACGACGCCGCCGTGGACGCCGCGGACCCGATCGGCGTAGAGCGCGAGCCAGCCGCTCAGTTGGTCTTCGGCGAACTCGTCCGGGTCGTCGTGGATCGTGGTCATGGTGCGGGTCCTCCGGAGATGGTGGTGGGGTGGTGCACCGGGCGACGACGGGACGACCGTCGTCGCCCGGGTCTCAGTGTCCTCGGTCGCCCTGCGGGACCTTGAGGAAGTGGATCATCACGAACGCGCAGGCGTACAGGCCGACGAACGTCCACGTGGCGGCCTGGCCACCGCCGCCCAGGGCGAAGACCGCGGCGACGACACCGGTGCCGAGGAACGCGGCACCGCCGGCGGCCGTGGTGTACATCGCCATGGCGGCGCCCTTGTGCTCGGGAGCGAGCGCCGGCATGATCGCGCCCATCGGCACGAACCCGGCGAGCAGGCAGCCGAACACGCAGCCGGCGACGACGGAGAGCACGTAGCCCCAGTCCGAACCGGCGGGGACGAGCTGCGGCACGTACCACCAGGCGATGAGCCCGAGGGCGGAGCCGACGATGCCGAACCACTTGACGGTGCGCTGCCAGCCGATCTTGTCGCCGACCCAGCCGAACAGGGCGTTGACCAGGATGTTCGTGGCGTAGACGCAAACCGTCATGAGCAGCCAGCGGCTCTGGCCCCAGCCGCGCTCGTTCGCGATCACTGCGGGCAGGACGACGAACATGCCGAACTCGGGTGCGGTGTTGATGAGTCGGACGAGGAAGCCCATCAGGATCTTCGGTCGCGTGACCGTCAGGCGGATGCCGCTCGTCAGCACCTGCCAGGCGCTCTCACCGGCGGGGGCGATGCGCGTGAACCCGTTCGGCAGCCGGACGCCGAACAGCATGATGAGGAACCCGATCACGACGAGGGCGATCGAGGCGACCATCGCCCCGGTCTCGCCGACGGTCCCGCCGCCGAACACCGGGATCGCACCGATCGCGAACAGCGAGCCGAGGGTCGGCAGACCACCCGTGAAGGCGACGTAGAACCAGCCGACCGCGGAGCCGTTCCGTTCGACCGGGGTGGTGATGTTCACCCAGACCAGGAACGCGAAGGCGAACAGCGGGTACCCGAAGCCGCGCAACGCGTACGTGACGGCGGCGAACGGGACGCTGCCGGCGCCGAGTGCCAGCAGGAACAGGACCTCGAACACGACCCAGACGGCGAAGCCGAGGATCATCACCCGGCGCGGCCCGACCAGGTCGGACAGGGCGCCCGAGACGTAGCTGCCGATCAGTGCGGCCAGGCTGTAGAACGTGACGATCGTCGCCACGGTGGCCTCGGGGCTGCCGAGCACGGCCACCATGTGCGGCGTGATGAAGTTCGACTCGACGCCGTTCCCGGTCATGAAGACCAGGACGGCGACGAACCCGAGGGCGAGCGGACGGGGGATGCCCATCCGGTCCAGGCGGCCCTCGGCGCGGGGGGTGGTCGTGCGGGCGCCGGTGGCGCGTGATGTCGTCGCTGACATGCTCGTTCTCTCCCTGCTGGTGGAGTCGGTCAGGCCTGCGGCGCGGCCGTGGTGGGGGCGGTCAGGGACGGGATGATCGACACCTTGACGCTGGCACCGGCTGAGTCGCCGACCAGGTCGAGCGCCTCCTGGAACTGCTCGAGCGGGAACTGGTGCGTGCAGATCTCCGACATCGGCAGGGTCTCGGCCTCGAGCAGCTTGATCGCCGCCGGCCAGGTGTGCGGGCCGAGGTGGGCGCCGCGGACGTCGAGCTCCTTGTCGTCGGAGATGATCGACCAGTCCACGGACACGTCGTCCTTGAACACCGAGTACTCGACGAAGGTCCCGAGCTTGCGGAGCAGGTTCAGTCCCTGCGGCACCGCGGACGGGTGCCCGGTCGCCTCGATGTAGACGTCGGCCCCGTAGCCGTCGGTGAGCTCCTTGACCCGGGCGACCGCGTCCTCCTGGGCGATGTTGATCGTCAGGTCGGCGCCGACCTTGCGGGCCAGCTCGAGCTTCGCCTCGACCACGTCGAGCGCGATGATCCGGAGCGGGTTCTTCTGCCGCGCACCGGCGATGGCGGAGAGGCCGATCGGGCCGGCGCCGGCGATCACCACGGTGTCGCCGAACTTGATGTCACCGCGCTCGACGGCGTGGAAGGCGCACGACAGCGGCTCGGAGAACGCGGCGACCTGGCCGGGCAGGGCCTTCGACACCGGGTGGGTCAGTGCCTTGGCGGGCACGAGGACGTACTCGGCCATCGCGCCGTCGTAGCCCTTGAAGCCGAACATGTCGTGCACGTTGCACATCCAGTACGCGCCCTCGAGGCAGTAGCGGCACTCCCAGCACGGCACGATCTGCTCGCAGGCGATCCGGTCGCCGAGGTCGACGCCGCGCTTGGCCAGGGCGGCGTCGTCGCCGGCGACGATCGTGCCGACGAACTCGTGCCCGGGGATGCGGTCGCGCTCGGCCCAGGCCGCACGGTTCTCGTCGCCCCAGAACTTCGCGGCGCCGTGGTAGCACTTCAGGTCGCTCGCACAGATGCCGACGGCGTCGGTGCGGAGCAGGAGTTCCCCGGGGCCGGGCGTCGGCACCGGACGCTCCTCGAGCCGGTAGTCACCGGGGCCGTGGACGACGACGGCGCGCATCGTCGTGGGGATCGTGGTGGGGGCGGTCGTGGCCGCGTTCTCGGTCGTCGTCGACATGAGCTGTTCCTCCGTTGGGTGGCTTCGGCGATGACTGTACACCTTCGAGAACGTTTGTCCAGAACACAATTTCTGGTACGTTCGGCACCGAACGCAAGGGAGCGAACATGACGACGGACTTCGCCGCGGCCCTCCGACCGGGCCCCGACACGATCGACCTGACCAACGACTTCAGCGGCCGCACGGCGGTGGTCACCGGAGGGGCGTCCGGCATCGGCAACGCGATCGCCCGGGCCCTGGCGGCCCGGGGCGCCCGCGTCGCCATCGTCGACGTCCGGGCCGACGGTGCCACGTCGGCCGCGGCCGACCTGCCCACGTCCGCCCTGCCGGCGACGGCCGCACCGGACACCGCCGCCCACGGGGCGGACGCGGCCACGGGCCTCCACGCCGGGTTCGCCTGCGACGTGACCGACGCCGACTCGGTGACCCGCACCGTGGCGGACGTCGTCCGGCACTTCGGCGGCGTCGACGTGCTGGTGAACTGCGCCGGCATCGCCGCGCTCGCCCCGGCCGAGGACCT
Organism: Curtobacterium sp. Arg-1; assembly: GCF_025643395.1. Taxonomy (NCBI): domain Bacteria; kingdom Bacillati; phylum Actinomycetota; class Actinomycetes; order Micrococcales; family Microbacteriaceae; genus Curtobacterium; species Curtobacterium sp. Arg-1. The sequence goes on along the minus strand of NZ_CP095731.1, from coordinate 2,769,198 downwards.
GGCAGCCGACACCTGGGCGAAGACCATCGACGTCAACCTGACCGGCACGTTCCGCGTGGCGCAGGCCGTCGGCCGGCACATGCTCGACGCCGGGTACGGGCGGATCGTGAACATCGCGTCGCAGGCGGCCCACGTCGGCATCGACGGGCACGCCGCCTACTGCGCGTCGAAGGCCGGCGTCATCGGCCTGACGACGGTGCTCGCGCTCGAGTGGGGCGGACGCGGCGTCACCGTGAACACCGTGTCGCCGACCGTCGTCCTGACCGACCTCGGCCGTGCTGCCTGGGCGAACGAGAACGGCATCCGGCACCAGGACGAGATCCCGACCGGACGCTTCGCGACCCCCGACGAGATCGCCGCGGCCGTGCTGTTCCTGGCGGGGGAGTCGAGCGCGATGGTGAACGGCGCGGACCTCCGTGTGGACGGCGGGTTCACGATCCGCTGAGCCGTGCTCGGACTACGATCGCGGTGTCCGATCGAGTCGAAGGGTCCCGCTCCATGTCGTCCGAGAGCACTGCCGGCCCCGGCCCCGACTCGTCGCGGACCCGGTTCCCGCTGGACACCGTCTACCAGGCGGCGCGGATGTACTACCTCGAGGACGCCACCCAGGTCGAGATCGCCTCGCGCCTCGGGGTCTCGCGCCCGACCGTCTCGCGGCTCGTGGCCGAGGCCCGCAAGGCCGGACTCGTCCGCATCGAGGTCGTCGACCCGTTCCAGGACGAGACCGTGGCGCTCGCCGAACGCCTGCAGGTCGTGCTCGGGCTCCGCGCGGTGCACCTCGCTGCGGTCACCCACGCCGCGACGCTCGGCGCCGACCTGGCCGCACCGCTGGCCGCCGCGGTCGAGGGCATGGGACTCGTCCCCGGCGACGCCGTCCTGATGTCGTCCGGTCGCACCGTGTACGACGTCGCACGATCGGGCATGCCGACCATGCCCGGCGTCCAGCTCGTGCCGACCGTGGGTGGGCAGGCCGACCCGATGCCGTGGTTCCAGACGAACGAGATCACCCGGACGGCCGCGGAGCACTCCGGCGCGATCCCGGCGTTCCTGTTCGCCCAGGCGCTGCCGTCCCCGGCGATGCGGTCCACCCTCGACGAGGACCCGGCGTTCCAGCACGTCGTCGGACTCTGGAGCCGGGCGAAGGGCGCGATCCTCGGCATCGGTGCGCCGACCCACACCCGTGACGCGCTGGCCCGGGGCATCCCGGTCGAGGACGCCGCGTTCGACCGGGCCGCCGGTGACGTCTGCCTGAACTTCTACGCTGCCGACGGCTCGGCGATCGAGTTCCCCGGCAGCGACCGGATGGTGCGGACCTCGCGCGAGGTCCTGTCGACCGTGCCGCACGCCGTCGGGGTGGCCGTGGGCAGCGCCAAGGTCACGAGCATCGTCGCCGCGGTGCGGGGCGGCCTGGTCAACGAGCTGGTGACGGACGCCGCGACGGCGCGTGCGGTGCTCGACGCACTCGCCTGAGTGACCGTTCCTTCCCATCACGCGCGCGATGGATGGTGCTTCCGGGCATCCCTGGTCGTTTGTTCGTGGCAGGGACGCCCGGTTCCGTCAGGTACGCCCGGTTCCGGGGGCGACCGCCTGCGGCCGGGAGGCGCGGGGCGGGGCCGCACCGCGCCTCCCGACCGGTGGTCCCCACGTCTAGGGCGTGCGGCGCACGTCCCACAGGTGGTGCACCGGGTCGTGCGCGTAGTAGGTGGCGAGCGTCGCGACGGTGAAGGCGCTGCCGTCGGACCGGAGCCCGGTGCGCTCGAGCACCTCGTCGGGGACGGCGGCGAAAGCCCGGGCCGCGCGGTCCGCCGACTCCCGCAGCTGCCGGGCGACGACCGCGGGGTCCTGCTCGCCGTAGCGGTCCTCGACGGCGGTGGCGTCCTGGTCCCAGTTCGCGAAGGCGGGGGCGTCCTCGGTGAGCATCAGGTCCAGGCGTTCGGCCATCGTGCGGTGCACGTCCCGCACGTGGGCGCCGTACTCGAGCGGTGACCACGTGTGGTCGTCCGGGCGGTCCCGGACGTCGTCGCGTCCGAGGACCGCGGGCCACCCTGCGGTGTTGTCGTCGATGATGCCCGGCACGTCGCGGATCGTCACGGCGCTGCCGTCGTAGCCGCACTCGGGGCACGCGGTCTCGATGACCCACGTCCAGCTCTTCGTCTCGGGTTCGATCGCCACGGGCCCGATGTTACGGCGTCGTTACTCAGTTCCGTCCTTCCGCGAGCTGGTGCGGATCGGGCGTGACCCCCGTCCGGGTGACACGCCGGTTCCTGAGAATCCCCGGCCAATGACATTTCGGTTGCTCGGTAACGTCGCTCGCTGTTCTGGGCCGGTTCCCGACGGCCCACCGATCTTCTCGAGGAGCAAGGCATGGGTTCCGACCCCAGCAGTACCAACACCCGACCACACCGACGGCTGCGTGAGAGCGACGTCACCGTGGTCGACAAGAGCATGATGCGACGAGCCGTCAGCGGCATGGTCGTCGGCAACACCATGGAGTGGTACGACGTCGGCGTGTACGGCTACCTGGCCGTCACGATGGGGAAGGTCTTCCTGCCGACGGCCGAACCCTCGGTGCAGATCCTGTTCAGCCTCGGTGTCTTCGCGGCGACGTACATCGCACGGCCCCTGGGCGGCATCGTGTTCGGACGCCTGGGCGACAAGATCGGCCGCCAGAAGGTGCTCGCGACGACGCTGATCATGATGGCGGCGTCCACGTTCCTGATCGGTGCGCTGCCCGCGTACGCCACCATCGGCGTCTTCGGTCCGATCCTGCTCGTCGTGCTGAAGCTCGCGCAGGGCTTCTCGACCGGTGGTGAGTACGCCGGGGCCACGACCTTCGTCACCGAGTACGCCCCGGACCGCCGTCGCGGCTTCTTCGCGAGCATCCTGGACTTCGGCAGCTACCTGGGCTTCGCGCTCGGTGCAACCGTCGTGTCGGTGCTGCAGATCACCCTGGGCGACGAGGCGATGACCGCCTACGGCTGGCGTTTCCCGTTCCTGGCGGCCGGTGTGATCGGTGTCGTGGCCATCTACTTCCGTCTGCGCATCGAGGAGTCGCCGGTGTTCCAGGCGACCCAGGCCGCGCAGGAGGCCGCGAGCGAGTCCCGTGCGTCCTTCGACGGTGAGCGTCCGGCCAACGTCGTCGCGATGGTCCGCCAGCACTGGCGCCCGATCGTCATCGCGATCATGCTCGTCGCCGCGTCGAACACAGTGGGCTACGCCCTGACCTCGTACATGCCGACGTACCTGACCGACTCGCTCGGCTACTCCGCCATCGACGGCACCCTGCTGACGATCCCGGTGCTCCTGCTGCTCGCGGTGATGCTCCCGCTGACCGGCAAGCTCTCCGACCGCCTCGGCCGCCGTGTCGTGATGTGGATCGGTGCCGCCACCACGGTCGTGCTCGTCGTGCCGGCCTTCATGCTGATCGGGCACGGGGCGCAGTGGTCGACGCTCGCCGGCCTCGGGCTGCTCGCGCTGATGACCGCGCTGTGGGTGTCGAACCAGGCCGCGTCGCTGCCGGCGCTGTTCCCGACGTCGACGCGGTACGGCGGCATGGGCTTCGCATACAACATCGCGATCGCGGTGTTCGGCGGGACCACGCCCCTGATCGTGCAGGCGCTGCTCACGGCGACGGGTGACGAGCTCGCCCCGGCGTACTTCCTGATGGCGATGAGCGTCGTCGGCGCGATCGGTGTCTTCTGCATGAAGGAGTCCTCGCAGCGCCCGCTGCCCGGCTCGATGCCGGCCGTGGAGACCGAGGACGAGGCGAAGGAGCTCGTGCTCACGCAGGACACGAACCCGCACCTGGACCTCGGCGACCTGCCGTTCGCCGCGCAGGACGCCGCGGCTGCCGCTGCGCGCGAGGCTGCTGCGCGTGAGGCGTCACCGGCGCGTTGACGCTGCGGCTCTCGACGTGACCACGGACGGGAGGCGCGGTGTGGGTCCGACCCGCACCGCGCCTCCCGTCCGTGCGTGCGTGCGCACACTGCGACGATGCACGCGACGATCGACGAGCGTTCTGTCGCAACCTGCGCACGCAGCGGGTGTGTGCGCATGAGACGACGATGCACGCGACGATCGACTCGTGCTCTGTCGCGGGACGTGTGCGCACCCACGCGCGCCCTCACTCGTGCCGGTGCTCTGACGCCGGGTCCACCGCGGGCCACTCCGGGAACGGGTCCGCCCAGCTGCGCCACACGTCCGGCCCGGCGAGCAGCTCCGACGGCGTGAGCAGCGCCCCGTCGAGGGCCCGCTCGATCGCCCGGACGTCGAGCTGCTCGCCGACGAACCACAGCGCCTGCCCGATCGGGGCATCGGCGTCCCACGACGGGTTCGCGGTGGGGTCGAGCGCGAGCATCGACCCGAAGCTCGACCACGAGCCGACGTGGTCCGGCCGCGATGCCAGGCGGAAGAACCCCCGCGACCGCAGCACGCGACCGTTCACCCCGGCGGACAGGTCCTCGGCGATGACGGACGACAGTCGCCCGGGGTGGAACGGCAGCGGCTCCCGGTAGCGCATCGAGACCAGGGCGTCGCGGGCGTCGCGCCCGGTGTCCGCGCCGCTCGACAGTGCGCGCATCCAGCCGGCGCCGGTGGCGAGCACCCGTGCCGCGCCGCCGTTCGAGGCCGGCAGGTCGGCGGCGCTCCGGATCGCGGGCAGGGCGACGATCACGGCCTGGGGCGCCATCCGGTGCAGCAGGGACACGAGCGCCCGACGCCGACGGCCGGACAGCGGCTCGATGCGGTCGAGGGCGATCACCGTCGCGTACTCGACGAGTGCCGCCATCCGGTCCGCGGCCACGAAGGCGTCGTCGACGTCCGACCAGAGCAGGTGTGCGACGTCGTCGGCCCGCAGCACCCCGACGACGTGCCGGAGCACCCGGTCGTCGCCGGTCTCGGACCGTGCCGCGTTGGCGAGCAGCATGCCGACGGCGCGGGCATCGGCCCCCGGGTGCAGGGTGACGACGAGCCCGTGGTCGGCCTCGGGCCCGCAGAGCCGGTCGAGCTGGTCGGCGCGGTCCGCCACGGCACGGGCGGTGGCGAAGGCGCTCCCGGCGACGTGCATCCGGTGCCCGTCGGAGATCCGGGCGGCGACGCGGTCGGCGTCGACCTGGTGCAGGGCGGTGACGAGGGTGATGGCAGCAGCACGCATGTGGGCTACTGTAACTGAAAACCGTTATCAACAAGGAGGCTCGTCGTGAAGGTCCGCAACTCCCTCAAGGCGCTCAAGAAGATCCCCGGCTCCCAGGTCGTCCGGCGCCGCGGCCGCGTCTACGTCATCAACAAGAAGAACCCCCGCTGGAACACCCGGCAGGGCTGACGTCAGCGGCGGTCCGTAGGGTGGCGGCATGCGACTGCTGCTCATCCGCCACGGCCAGACCCCCGCGAACGTGCACGGCATCCTCGATGCCGTGGTGCCCGGACCAGGACTGACCGAGCTCGGGCAGCAGCAGGCCGACGCCCTGCCCGCAGCGCTCGCCGACCGTGGGATCGAGCGGTTGTTCGTGTCGTCGATGGTCCGCACGCAGGTCACGGCGGCACCCCTGGCGGCCTCGCTCGGCCTCGAGCCCGTGGTGCTGCCGGGCCTCCGCGAGATCGAGGCGGGCGACACCCAGGGCAAGAGCGACACGGTGTCCGTGCAGACCTACATCTCCACCGTGCACGGCTGGTCCGGCGGTGACCGCACGACCCGGATGCCCGGTGCCGAGAGCGGCGTCGAGTTCTTCGAGCGCTACGACGATGCCGTCCGCCAGATCGAGGCCACCGGGGTGGCGGTGGCCGCCGCCGTCAGTCACGGTGCCGCGATCCGCACGTGGGCGAGCGCAGCTGCGCAGAACACCCCCGACCACTTCGGCACGAAGCGCCACCTGGAGAACACCGGCATCGTCGAACTCGAGGGCTCGTTCGCCGACGGCTGGCGCCTGGTCGACTGGGAAGGCGAGCCCGTCGGCGGCGACCAGCTCATCGACCGCACGGCGCTCGACCCCACCGGCGAGCGGTTCTGACGCGACCAGCGGGCCGCCAACGCGACCCCGAACGGACGGGAGGCCCGGTACCAGCTGGTACCGGGCCTCCCGTCCGTCCGTCGGGGCGTCGACTACGCGAGCTGCGACGTCGGCGCCGAAGCGGACGTCAGCGGCACGATCACGCCGTGCGACTCGCGCAGGACGTCGAGCGTGCGCTGGACCTCGTCCGCGCGCTCCTCGGTCGTCCAGCCGAGCGCACCGGCGAGCACGTCGGCCAGCTCGTCGAGCAGGTCGATCGTGACCCCACCGACGAACGCCAGGTTCGTGCGGCGCAGGACGACGTCCACCAGGTGGACGGCCTGCTCGTGGCGGGCGAAGTAGGCGACCTCGGCGCGGGTGAGCGACGGGTCGGACTCGAGCGGCTCCACCGGGCCGTCGGTCAGGACGTCCACGACCTCGGCGGCACGGGTGCCGTAGCGCTCGAGCAGCCCCTCGACCAGTGACTCGTCCAGCCCGTCGCGGTGCGACTTGATCCACAGGGCGCGCTGGGCGTCGGTGGTCGGGAACTCCTTGCCACCGCCGATCGGCATGCCGGTGGTGTCGACCTTGCGGCTCATGCCGAGCTTGGTCGTCGCCTCGGTGGACAGGTGTGCAGCGAGGGCACGGAACGTCGTCCACTTGCCGCCGACGAGCGACAGCACGGTCGACTTCGGCAGGCCGGCGATCTGGGTGTCCACGATCCGGTAGTCACGCGACACGAAGCCGGGGGCGGTGTCCTCGTGGCGGGGGAGCGGGCGGATGCCGGAGTAGCTGTAGACGATGTGGTCGCGGGTGACCTCGATCTGCGGGAACACGTGCTTGACGAGCCCGAAGAAGTAGTCGATCTCCTCGTCGGTCGTCGTGACCGGCTTCGCGGGGTCGGCGTCGATGTCGGTCGTGCCGATGAGCACCCGGCCCTTGAGCGGGTAGATGAGGACGATGCGGCCGTCGTCGTTCTCGAAGAACAGCTCGCGGCCCTTGGTGGCTTCGAGCAGCTCGTCGTTGTGGACGACGATGTGCGAGCCCTTCGTGCCGCCCATGAACTTCGTCTCGCCGCCGAACGCCTCGTTCGTCAGGTCGGTCCAGGGGCCGGAGGCGTTGATCACGACGTCGGCCGTGAAGACGAACTCGTCGCCGGTCTCGCGGTCGCGCAGCAGGACGCCGCCGTCGCGGGTGCCGGCTGCCTCGACGTAGTTGACGGCGCGTGCCTTGTCGGCTCCCGCGGCCAGGCCGTCCTTGAGGACGTCGAGGGCCAGGCGCTCGGGCTCGTGCACGCTCGCGTCGTAGTAGGTGCCCGTGTACTTCAGGTCCTTGTTGAGGGCCGGCATGTCCTCGAGCGCCGCCTTCTTGGTGCGGAAGACGTGCTTCGGGACGGAGCCGCCGTCGCGCGAGAAGGAGTCGTAGATCGTCATGCCGATCTTGATGAGCATCGCGCCGCGCTCCTTGGTGGAGCGCTGCTTGTGCGTCAGCATGCGCAGCGGGGCGTTCATGATGCCGGAGAACGTCGAGAAGATCGGCATGGTCGTCTGCAGCGGCTTGACGTAGTGCGGGGCGATGCGGATCAGGCCGTTGCGCTCCTGCACGCTCTCGCGCACCAGGCGGAACTCGCCGTTCTCGAGGTAGCGGATGCCGCCGTGGATCATGTGGCTCGAGGCCGCGGAGGCGCCGGAGGCGTAGTCGCCACGCTCGACCAGGGCGACGTCGACGCCCTGGAGTGCGAGGTCACGGAACGTCGCGATGCCGTTGATGCCGCCGCCGACGACGAGGACCTGCGCGTTCGGGCGCTCGGTGAGGGCGGTCACCGTGTTCCGGGGCTGTGTCTTCTTCGACATGGTTCGTCGCTTCCTTCGTCTGTTCGTGGGGTCAGGATCGATCGTGCGCTCGTTCGACAGGGCGGGCAACTCGCGTGCACGAACGTGCAGCACACGTGTCGTCCAGGCCCGACGCGGCGGTCTGGAGGCGCGGCCGGGGTTGCAGAGGCCCTGCACGTCCGTGCATGGTTGCGTTCGACAGATCGGAGCACCATGAGTGACGCGGCTCAGCCCATGCGCACGCAGCAGGCGCTGCGCGCCGCCCACCTGTACTACCTGCAGGACCTGACGATGGACGCGATCGCCGACGAACTCAGCACCTCGCGCTCGTCGGTGTCGCGGCTGCTGAAGTACGCCAGGGACACCGGGCTCGTCGACATCCAGATCCGGTCGCCCCTGGACCAGGCCGCCGCGCTGAGCCGGAGCATCCGATCCCGCTTCGGGGTGCACGCGCACGTCGTCCCGGTGCCGGACCACACGAGCGACGTCGACCGGCTCGAGCGCGTCGCACTGTCCGCCGCCCGGATCCTGACGCAGTACGTCGAGTCGAACATGGTGATCGGGATCTCGTGGGGTTCGACCGTGAGCGCGGTCAGCCGGTACCTGGTGCCGAAGACCACCCACGGCTCGACGATCGTGCAGATCAACGGCGCCGCGAACACCCGCACCACCGGCATCGTCTACGCGTCCGAGATCCTGCGGCGGTTCGGCGAGGCGTACGGGGCGTTCGTGCAGCAGTTCCCGGTGCCGGCGTTCTTCGACGACCCCGCGACGAAGGAGGCACTGTTCCGCGAGCGCTCGATCCGCCGCGTGCTCGACCTGCACGAGCGGATGGACCTCGTCGTGTTCGGTGTCGGCGCCCCGCAGGCCCCGGTGCCCTCGCACGTCTACTCCGGCGGGTACCTGGACCCCGAGGACCGCGATGAGCTCACGCAGGCCGGGGTCGTCGGGGACGTCTCGACGGTGTTCTACCGGTCCGACGGCTCGTGGAAGGACATCGGCGTGAACGCACGGGCCGGCGCTCCCGACCTCGACACGATCAAGCGCGCGCCCCGGCGGGTCTGCGTCGTCGCCGGGCGGTCGAAGGCGGCGTCACTGCGGGGTGCGCTGGCCGCCGGGCTGATCACGGACCTGATCCTCGACGAGAGCGTGGGGCAGGCGATCCTGCAGCCCTGAGTCGGGATCTGACGCAGTTTGTCGGTGGTCCGTCCTACGTTCTGGTGCATGGTGCTTTCTCTCGAACGGCCCGGGCCGCGGTACTTCCGGCGGATGGTCGGCAGCGACGTCGACCAGGCCCTCGCGTTCTTCACGGGCGACTACGACTTCCGTGCTCCCGTCGTCCGGCGCACCCACGAGAACGCCCACTGGGACTTCGCGGGCGTCGGTGACGAGCGGATGTCCCTGCGCTCGTCGCGGTTCATGGTCGACCTGCGCAGCGAGAGCCAGGTCGACGACGAGTTCCTGGTCGCGTGGCTGCGCAGCGGTTCGAGCCGGATCACCACGGGCGGCGAGACGTTCGAGCTCCAGGCCGGGGTGCCGGTCGTGCTGCCGTTCGCCGAGCCGTACGCCCTGCACCACCACGACATCGCCCTGAACCTGGTGCAGCTCGACCGCGACTTCGTCCGTGCCGTCGCCGGTGACGACGACTTCGCGTTCGAACCGATGCGCCGCCCGACCGCCGACGGCATCGCGCTGTGGCGATCGGTGGTGCGGAAGTACTCGGCCGTCTGGCTCGACGTCGAACAGGCCATGAGCCCGATGGTCCAGCACGACATCGCCGAGGCGTTCGCGACCGCGGCGATCCGTGCGTTCCCGCGGCGCAACAAGTGGCGTGCGTCGGTGTCCGGCAGCGGCCCCGAGCACGACCGCCTGCGCCGGGCGCTCGAGTTCGTGCACGAGCACGCGCGTGAAGCGATCGGCACGCCGGACATCGCGGCGGCGGCCGGCCTCAGCCCCCGCGGGTTGCAGCAGTCGCTCCGTCGGCACCTCGACCAGACGCCGGGGGAACTCCTGCGCGGCGTGCGGCTCGACGGCGCCCGGACGGACCTGGTCGGCGGTGCGCTGGACGAGACGACCGTGGCCGAGATCGCGCGGACGTGGGGCTTCGGGCACCTCGGTCGCTTCTCGGCGACCTACCGCAGCCGCTTCGGTGAGCTGCCGAGCGAGTCGCTGCGCGGGCACTGACCGACTGCTGCTGCGGACGGTTCCGCCGAATCTCGTGACACGGATCGCGCTGCCGCTGTCCGGATGTTCGGCTCAGCGCTGCTGTGGGCGAATCCGGTGCTGAATGGACGGGACGAACGCACCGCCCACGAAGGAGTCCGCATGCGCATCGGCGTCCCCACCGAGATCAAGAACAACGAGTACCGCGTCGCGGCCACCCCCGCCGGTGTCGCCGAGCTCGCATCGCACGGCCACCAGGTCCTGGTGCAGGCCGGCGCCGGGTCCGGTTCGGCGTTCACCGACGACGAGTACCGCACCGCCGGCGCCACGATCGTCGACACCGCGGCCGAGGTGTGGGAACGCGCCGAGCTGATCCTCAAGGTGAAGGAGCCGGTCGCGTCGGAGTACCCGATGATCCGCCCGGGGCAGGTGCTCTTCACCTACCTGCACCTCGCCGCAGACCGCCCCCTGACCGACGCCCTCATCGACTCGGGCGCGACGGCCATCGCCTACGAGACCGTGCAGCTGCCGGACCGCTCGCTGCCCCTGCTGTCGCCGATGTCCGAGGTCGCCGGGCGGCTGTCCGCCCAGGTCGGCGCGTTCCACCTGATGCGGACGAACGGCGGACGCGGACTGCTGCTCGGCGGGGTCCCCGGCACGCCGAAGGGCCGCGTGGTCGTCATCGGCGGCGGCGTCGCGGGGGAGCACGCCGCGACGATGGCGCTCGGCATGGGGGCCGACGTCACCGTGTTCGACATCAGCCTGCCGCGGCTCCGGGCCCTGGACGCCCGGTTCGACGGGCGTGTCACGACCCTGCGGTCGTCGGCGCACGCCATCGCCGAGGCCCTGCGCGACGCGGACCTGGTCATCGGCTCGGTGCTGATCCCCGGGGCCTCGGCTCCCAAGCTCGTCACCGACGCCATGGTCGCCGACATGCGACCCGGCTCGGTGCTGGTCGACATCGCGATCGACCAGGGCGGCTGCTTCGAGGGTTCCCGCCCGACGACCCACGACGACCCCACGTTCGCCGTGCACGACACCGTGTACTACTGCGTGGCGAACATGCCCGGTGCCGTCCCGCGCACGAGCACGATCTCGCTGACGAACGCCACGCTGCCCTACGCCGTCGCGATCGCCGACCGCGGGTGGGAAGCCGCGCTCGAGGCCGACCCCGCCCTCGCCGGAGGCCTGAACGTGCACGCCGGCCGGGTCACGAACGCCGCGGTCGCCGCCGCGCACGGCCTGGTCGTGTCCGCGCGCTGAGGCCGGGGGCGTCGGGCTGTCCGGCCGCCCACTTCGCGAAAGCGACAGTTCCCCGCCGAACATCGGCGGGGAACTGTCGCTTTCGCGGTCCGAACGGGTGCGGGGCCGCGGGAACTGTCGCTTTCGCGGGCCTGACGCGCAGGCGGATTCGCGTCAGGCCGCGACCGGAGCCGCCGCCCGACCGGCACGGCGGCCGACCCAGCCGGCGCGGGCACGCACCACCACGGTCACGACGACCACGGCCGCCGCAGCCACCAGGGCCGCGATCGCCGTCGGCACGGAGACGAGCGGTCCCTCGAACCGGGCCACGGCGACCCACGCCAGACCCCACGCGACCGAGGCCATCGGTGCCAGGCGTCCCCGGCCCCACAGCGCGATGAGGACCCCGACGAGCCCGGCCACCGCGGCGACGACCACGCCCCACGGGTCCTGCCCGAGTCCGAAGCCCCGGAAGCCCGCCGCCGTCAGTACCGCAGCGGTGTTCGCGGCCGTCGCGACGCAGACCCACCCGAGGTACAGCCCGAACGTGCCGTCGGTCAGGATCGCCTCGACCATGCCCCGGGACGGGGTCCGGCGCAGGATCGTGAACGTCCAGATCAGCACGACGAGCAGTGCGACGATGATCGGTTCGCTCGCCCACAGGAACCCGAACTGCACCGACAGGATCCACGCGGCGTTGAGCAGCAGGGAGAGCACCGCAGGCACCACTAGCCGCTCGTGCCGTTCGTCGTTCGCGGTGCGGAAGAGCTGCAGCACCGCGTAGCCGATGAGCCCGGCGTAGACGACACTCCAGATCGAGAAGGCCGGGCCGTCCGGGGCGATCGCGGTCGAGGACGCCGACAGGGCGCCGCCGGCGGCGTCCTGGATGGGCGTGCCGCCGGCAGCGCCCGACCCCACGTACGCGCCGATGACGGCGACGGCCGCACTCACGGCCACCGCGATGCGCTTCCAGATCCTCTTCATGACAGTCCCTTCGTCAGCATGCTGATGAAACAGAACCTACCTGCAGTCCCCGCCGGATGTCGGCTGACGGTGACGTCGCGATCACGAGGCCGATATTGACGGAGGGACACAACCGCGGTGCTTCCTTCCCGACGTCCGCCATACTGTCCGTGGAGGGCGTAATGGACAGTGAATTGAATATGATGGCCCAAGTTCAAGTGATCAAGGCGGCGCTTCGAGAATTTAATAGCGTCCTGGATTTCGAGTTGAGTCTAGAAATTGATGCTGCTCTGAGCCGCGTTGAAGCCCTTGCCAGCAAGCTCGGGGATGGGTCTGCGCCGCTTCAGATCGAAGTGATGGAACGTGCTAAATCGACTTTTGGAGCCGCGCTCGAGAAGATACTTGAAACTGTCACAAGCGGAGACGTCGGAGGACTGCGCGAAGATGTGGTCGTGTTGGATGACCTCTACGGTACGTTCGTGACGGAAGTGCAGCAAGCGTTGCTTCCCCTGGTGGCTGAAAATGATGCGACGCTTTATGATTTCAAGAGCTATTTCACGGCCTTGGCAAACGGGTACAAACAAGACGCTCAGATGAAGAGTGCGGTCCGGCTCGCTCGGGAATCCCTCGCACGCACGGCTGAGAGCGAGCGACGCGCCGGAGCGTCCGCCTCAGTAGCGGCGGACGCTGCCGGGGAATCTGGGCGGCATTCCTTATCGGAGCATTTTGCAGATTATGCCATTTCGGAACTCCGGGCGGCGGATAGGTTTCGGTGGGCCACCCTTATTGCGTTGAGTCTTGCTGGCTCGGTGGCAATCTTCGTGCCATACGCCTCGGTCGATGCGGCGGGGATTGTGCGTCATTCCCTTCAGGTCCTGGCTCTCGGGGGTGTCGGCACCTTTCTCGCTGCGCAGTCCGCAAATCACCGGCGCGTGGGTAATTGGTCTAAGAGTATCGAAGTGCAGCTGCGATCGTTCCGGGCATTTGTTGATCCTATTCAAGATGCTGCTGCGGAAGCTCGATTGTACGAGATGCTAGGTACGCGAATTCTTGGTGCTCCCCCAGGTGCTCTACGTTCCACGGGAGTGGACGGCAAGCTTGTCGCGCAGCTTGTCGAGATGGCGGGGAAACGCCTGCCTTGAGGGATGCGTACGGTGGGAGCGTGAGCGTCGAACTGAACACCGTCTACATCGACCGGATCGCCCCGATCGCGAGTCCGTCCCTCGACGACACCTTCCGGATGCTCGACGAGCAGGGCGCCAGTGCGTGCATCGTCCTGCACCAGCCCGACGCCCAGGAACTCGGCGACGTCGCGGTCGCCCTCGGTCTGCACGAGCTCGCCGTCGAGGATTCCGCCGAGGGGCACCAGCGACCGAAGCTCGAGCGCTACGGATCGACGCTGTTCGTGGTGCTCAAGCCCGCGCTGTACAACGACCAGCAGGAAGAGGTGGCGTTCGGCGAGGTGCACGCCTTCGTCGGTGAGACGTTCTTCCTCGTCGTGGTGAAGGCCGACCCGCGGGGCAAGCAGACCGTTCCCCGGGCACTGCAGCGGATGAGCGGCAAGCCGGGTCTGGTGACGGTCGGGCCGCAGGCGCAGCTCTGGGCGCTCATGGACTCCATCGTGGACGGCTACGTGCCGGTGATCGACGGGCTCGAAGAGGACATCAACCAGATCGAGGACCAGCTGTTCTCCGGCGAGGCCGGGGTGTCCCGCCGGGTGTACGAGCTGTTCGGCGAGGTCGTCGACTTCCAGCGTGCAGCGCGTCCACTCGTCTACATCATCGAGAACCTGCACCGCGGTGCCGAGAAGTACCACCTGCCGGTGGAGATGCAGCGCCGGTTCCGCGACGTCCTCGACCACTCGATCCGGGTGGTGGAGCGGCTCGACACCTTCCGGCAGCTGCTGCAGAACGCCCTGACCGTCGACTCCACCCTGGCGGCCCAGAAGCAGAACGACGACACGAAGAAGATCTCCGGCTGGGCGGCGATCCTGTTCGCACCGACGCTCATCGCCGCGATCTACGGGATGAACTTCACGCACATGCCCGAACTCGGCTGGACGTGGGGGTACCCGCTGTCGATCGTCGCGATGGTCCTGTTCGCGGCGATCCTGTACGTGGTGTTCAAGGTGAAGCGCTGGTTCTGAGCCGCGCCGCAGCCGGATTTGCAGCGGACGGCCCCGGACCGGAAAGCTCTGACGTGCAACGACGCCGACTGGAGCCCGCATGCCGCACGAACTCGTCCACCTGAGCGCCGGTGGCGTCTCGCTCGTCCTCGACTGCCGCGACGACGCGCTCCCCGCCGTCGTGCACTGGGGAGCGGCGCTCGGCCCGCTCGACACCGCCGCGCTGACGGCCCTCGCCGACGCCGACGTCACCCCGGTGTCCCCGAACGAGATGGACGCCCCCGTCCGCCTGTCGGTACTGCCCGAACCGCACCGGGGCTGGAGCGGCCGTCCGGGGCTCGCCGGGCACCGGGACGGCGCCGACTGGTCGCCGGCGTTCACGGTGACGGCCCTCGCAGTCACGGACACCACGGTCACCGCCGACGCCGCGGACACCACCGCCGGGCTCACGATCCGGGTGGTGGTCGAGATGCTCGGCTCCGGGCTCGTGCGGGCCCGGGCGAGCGTGACGAACACCGTCGACGGTGCCTACACCGTCGACGACCTGACGCTCGCGATGCCGATCCCGTCGGGGGCCCGCGAGATCCTGGACTTCGCCGGCCGCTGGGGCAAGGAACGGACCCCGCAGCGCCGGGAACTCGTCGTCGGCACCCACCAGCGCGAGGGACGGAAGGGCCGCACCGGTACCGACGCGGCGACCGTGCTGACGGTGGGGGAGCCGGGCTTCGGCTTCGCCCGCGGCCAGGTCTGGGGCGTCCACACCGCGTGGAGCGGGAACCACCGGCACCACGCCGAACGGCTCGCCACCGGCCGCCAGGTCATCGGCGGCGGCGAACTCCTGCTGCCCGGCGAGGTCCGGCTCGACACCGGTGCCACCTACGAGGGGCCGTGGGTGTACTTCGCGCACGGCGACGGACTCGACGACCAGGCCCGACGGTTCCACCGCTGGCTCCGCAGCCGCCCGCAGCACCCGACGACGCCGCGCCCGACGACGATCAACGTGTGGGAGGCCGTGTACTTCGACCACGACCTGGCCCGCCTCGTCGACCTCGCCGAGCGTGCTGCGGCCCTCGGCGTCGAACGCTACGTGCTCGACGACGGCTGGTTCCGCGGGCGCCGCGACGACCACGCCGGCCTCGGCGACTGGTACGTCGACGAGGACGTCTGGCCGGACGGGCTCGGACCCCTGGTCGACCGCGTCCGTGCACTCGGCATGGAGTTCGGCCTGTGGTTCGAACCCGAGATGGTGAACGAGGACAGCGACCTCGCCCGCGCCCACCCGGAGTGGATCCTGCAGGCCGACGGACGACTGCCCGCGCGCTCCCGCGACCAGCAGGTGCTCAACCTGGCGATCCCCGAGGCCTTCGCGTACGTGCTCGAGCGGATGACGGCGATCATCGGCGAGTACGGCATCGAGTACGTCAAGTGGGACCACAACCGCGACCTCGTCGAGGCGGGCTTCCCCGGTGGCGGTGCAGCGGTCCACGAGCAGACCCTCGCGGCGTACCGGTTGATGGCCACGCTCGGCGAGCGGTTCCCGGCGCTCGAGATCGAGTCGTGCTCGTCGGGTGGCGGCCGCGTCGACCTCGGCGTCATCGAGCACACCGCGCGGGTGTGGGTGTCTGACGACATCGACCCGCTCGAGCGTCAGCAGATGCACCGGTGGACGCAGCAGCTCCTGCCGCCGGAGCTGCTCGGCTCGCACATCGCCAGCGGCCGGAACCACACCACCGGTCGGGTCCACGACCTCGCCTTCCGCGCCGGTACCGCCCTGGTCGGGCACCTCGGCATCGAGTGGGACCTGGCCGGTGCGACCGCCGAGGAGTCCCGGGCGCTCACCGAGTGGATCGCGCTGTACCGGGAGCTCCGCCCGCTCCTGCACGGCGGCGACCTGGTGCGCTCGGACGAGGTCGACGACTCGCGGCTCGTGTACGGCACGGTCACGCCGGACCGGCAGCAGGCGGTCTTCTTCCTGGCGAGCATCGGGCGCTCCGAGGTGTCCGGCACCGGCCGGGTCACCTTCCGCGACCTCGACCCGGACACGTCGTACCGCGTCGACCCCGTGGTCATCGGGGCCGGCCATGACCTGGTTCGACCGGACTGGTGGTCCGGCCCGCGCGTCTTCAGCGGACGGGTGCTCGGCACGGTCGGCCTGCAGCCGCCGCTCATGCCGGCCGAGGGCGTGGTGCCGTTCCGGGTGACGGCCGTCTGACGGCGGGTGGTCGGGACACCCGGCCTGGAGGCCCGCCCCGCGTCCGGCGGGCCCGTCGCGGTCCGTCATCGGGTGCGTCCGGCCCGTTATGCTTCCGGTCATGCCGCACTCCGGACACGCGACCCCGGTCTGGGCCCTCAAGCTCGCCGTCGTCACCGCCCTGGTGGGCGTCTCCGGCGGCATCGCCGGCATCGCGGTCTGGCTCGCGCTCCAGCTCATCCAGTTCGTCGCCTTCGGGTACGGGTTCGGTGGGCACCTCGAGGCGGCCGACGCCCCCTCCGGGCTGAACCGATTCCTCGCGCTCACCGCCGCCGGGGTCCTGACCGGGTTCGCCTGGTGGGCGCTCCGTCGGTGGGGTCGTTCGATCGTCTCGGTCACCGCGGCCGTCGACGGCAAGCGGATGCCCGCCCTGGCGACGCTGGCGAACGCCGGCGTCCAGATCCTGGCCGTGGGGCTCGGGGCGTCCATCGGCAAGGAAGTCGCGCCGCGCGAGGTCGGGGCCTGGCTCGCCCAGCTCGTCACCCGTCGTGCGGGGCTGACGGCGCGCGAGACGAAGATCCTCGTGGCCTGCGGTGCCGCGGCCGGCCTCGCCGCCGTGTACGACGTGCCCCTCGGCGGTGCCCTGTTCGCGGTCGAGGTCCTGCTCGGCGAGATCAGCTTCGCGACCGCGCTGCCCGCCTTCGCCACGAGTGCCGTCGCCGCCATCACCGCCCGGCTCGTGATCCCGGACGAGGTGCTCTACCACGTGCCCGCGATGCACCTGTCGCCGTCGCTGCTGGTCTGGGCGATCGTCGTGGGGCCGGTGCTCGGGCTCGCCGGGGTCGGGTTCGTGAAGCTGACCAACCGGCTGCAGGGCATCGCGCCGAAGGGCTGGCACCTGCTCGTCGTGCTGCCGCTGGTGTTCGCGATGGTCGGGCTCATCGCGATCCCGTTCCCGGAGATCCTCGGCAACGGGCGCGCGCTCGGCCTCGTCGCGATGAACAGTGCCCTGGACGATTCGTCGTTCGCCGGTCTCTCGCCGGTCGTGTTCCTGCTGCTGCTCGGTGTCCTGCGGACCGTGACCACCTCGGCCACCATCGGCGCTGGTGCGGTCGGTGGCACGCTGACCCCCTCGATCGCGATCGGTTCGGCGATCGGCGGCGGACTGGGTGGCGCGTGGCTGCTGCTCTGGCCGGCGGACGGCCCGAGCCTGGCGGCCTTCGCGTTCGTCGGTGCCGCGGCCTTCCTCGCCACCACCATGCGCGCACCGTTCACCGCGCTCGTGCTCGTCGTCGAGTTCACGCAGCAGGGCACCGACATCCTCGTGCCCTCGTTGCTCGCGGTGTCCGGCGCGGTCGCCGTCGGGTACGTCCTCGCCCGTCGTCGCAGCGCCCAGATGGTGTGAGGACCCCGGACGTTCCGGTACGGACGGCGGCCCAGGGGCCTACTGTCGGCGCCAGGACGGAGCGACGGGCTCCGCACCGAGACGAGGAGCAGCCGATGGCGGGGTTCGACGACATCACGAAGAAGGCCCAGGAGTTCCTGAAGGACGGCAAGGTCCAGGACGCCCTGAAGAGCGAGAAGGCCGAGGACGTCAGCGACAAGGTGCTCGGCGGCGTGGCCGACGCGGTCAAGAAGGCCACGGGCGGCAAGTACGACGACAAGATCGACGGCGCCCGCGACGCAGCGGACGAGAAGATCGGCAACGAGTAACGAACGACGTGCGACGGCCCAGGACCCGGCGTGGTCCTGGGCCGTCACCGTGCCGACTGGACGCGGTCGGGAACAACGGACACCATGGACGGGTTGCTCCGGACAGCAGCACCAGGAGGACGAGACGTGACAGTCGTGGCGCCGAACCAGCCGCTCACCGAGACCGAGGTCGAGGCGATCAAGCAGGACTTCCCGATCCTCGCGCAGGACGTGAACGGGCAGCCGTTGGCGTACCTGGACTCCGGGGCGACGGCGGAACGCCCGCGTCAGGTCCTCGACGCTGAGCGACGCTTCCTCGAGCACGACAACGCCGCCGTCCACCGCGGTGCGCACACGCTCGCGGCGCTCAGCACCGATGCCTACGAGGACGCCCGTGCCACCGTCGCCGGGTTCATCGGCGCGGCTGCCCCGGCCGAGGTCGTCTGGACCGAGAACGCCACCGATGCCCTCAACCTCGTCGCCTACGGCATGGCCAACGCCAGCCGCGGTCGCGGGGGCGTCGACGCCGCACGCTTCCGGCTCGGCGCCGGCGACGAGATCCTGGTGACCGAGGCCGAGCACCACGCCAACCTCGTGCCGTGGCAGGAACTCGCAGCCCTGACCGGTGCGACCCTGCGCTGGATCCCGGTCGCCGACGACGGCACCTGGACCGCCGACGACGCCGCAGCGCTGATCACCGACCGCACGAGGGTCGTCGCGTTCTCGCACGTCTCGAACGTCACCGGGATGATCGCCCCTGTGGAGCAGGTCGTCGGCCTCGCCCACGCCCGCGGTGCCCTCGTGGTGCTCGACGCCTGCCAGTCCGCGCCGCACCGTCCCCTCGACGTGCAGCAGCTCGGTGTCGACTTCGTCGCGTTCTCCGGGCACAAGATGCTCGGCCCGAACGGCATCGGCGTGCTCTGGGGACGGAGCGAGCTGCTCAACGCCCTGCCGCCGTTCCGCACCGGCGGCTCGATGATCACCACCGTGACGATGGAGGGCTCCGAGTTCATGCCGGCGCCCGAGCGGTTCGAGGCCGGCACGCAGCCCGTGTCCCAGGCGGTCGCCCTGGCCGAGGCCGTGCGCTACCTGCAGGGCATCGGCATGGAACGGGTCCGCGCCCACGAGGAGCACCTCGCCCGCCGGATGCTCGTCGGCCTCGCTGCCGTGCCCGGCATCCGCCTGGTCGGCCCGCCCGCCGGTGTCCCGCGCTCCGGCCTGGTGTCCTTCGACGTCGACGGTGTGCACGCCCACGACGTCTCGCAGTACCTCGACGCGCAGGGCATCGCCGTGCGATCCGGCCACCACTGCGCCCAGCCCCTGCACCGCCGGCTCGGCCTCGTCGCGACGAGCCGTGCCAGCACGTACGTGTACACGACCGAACACGACGTCGACCGGTTCCTCGCAGCCGTCGCCGAGATCCGCGACTACTTCGGAGCGACCGCGTGAACGCCCTCGACAGCCTGTACCAGCAGGTCATCCTCGACCACGCCAAGTCGCGGCACGGCGACGGCGCGATGCCGGACGCGGACGCCTCGCACTTCGAGCGGAACCCCACGTGCGGCGACGAGATCACGGTCAGCCTGCGGCTCGAAGCCGGCACCGACCGCATCGCCGGGCTCGCCTGGCAGGGTGACGGCTGCTCGATCTCGATGGCATCGGCATCGGTCCTCACCGACATGGCCGTCGGCCGCACGGTGCCCGAGTTCCTCGAACTGACCGAGGAGTTCCGTACCATGATGCGCTCACGCGGCGTCGGTGAACCCGACGAGGACGTCCTCGAGGACCTCGTCGCCTTCCACGGCGTCTCCAAGTTCGTCATGCGCGTCAAGTGCGGCATGCTCGCCTGGGTCGCGGCGGAAGCCGCCGCGCGCGAGGCGACCGCGTCCCGCTGAGCCGGGTGCGGCCACGCAGGGGGCGCGATGATCTTCGAGACGGAGCGACCCGGCGCAGGCCGGGCCGACGCGATCGTGCGGGCCTACCTGACCGAGGTCGCGTCGCGGTGGTACGGGCGCGCGGCGACGTCGGCCGAGGTCGACCGTGCGCTCGACGAGGAGCCGTACGACGACCTGCAGGGTGACTCCGGGGTGTTCGTCGTCGCGAGTGAAGGGGAAGCCGCTGCCGCCTGCGCCGGCGTGCGCTTCGTGGGTGCCGTCGGCGAGCTGACGAAGGTGTTCACACTGCCGGAACACCGCGGCCGAGGCATCGGTTCGGCGCTCCTGCGCCACGTGGAGGACTTCTGCCGAGACCGCGGGACCACGTCGCTGCGGCTGGACACGCGGGCCGAGCTCGCCGAGGCCTGTGCCCTCTACGAACGGCTCGGCTTCGTCCGGGTGTCGCCGTTCAACGATGATCCGTACTCGGACCGCTGGTACGCCAAGCGGATCAGCTGATGACGCCGATCTCACGCAGCGCGTCACCGACGCTGATGCGCTCGTTCCGATCCTGCGCCTGCGCCCAGCGGGCCTCCGCGCGCGCGATGGCCTGCTCGTCGAGACCGAGGAGCTCGTAGAGCCCGTCGAGCTCACGCGGTGCGAGGTGCATGAACCGCAGCGGGAACTTCCGTTCGGGGCTCGCGTAGCTCTGCTGGGCGAGCTGGTCGAGGGCGCCCGGATCGGTCTCTCGCTGTTCCATGAGCAGGACGACGGTTCGTGACCGCGTCCCCATGAGGAAGGCCGACCGCACGTTCTCGTCCGGATCGGTCGCCAGGGTGATCTCGACGGCGAGGGGGAGGTCCTCTTCGCAGGCGAGCTCCCAGCGCTGCGAGGTGTCCCCGGTGATCGCGGTGAGCATGTCCGGGTGGACGCCGAGGCCGCGCTCGCCGCGTTCCGGTCGCAGCGACGTCGGGCGGGGGTCGTCCCCGACGCGGGCGGTGGGGAAGCCGACGCCCGTGTACACGGTGTGGGCGATCGGCAGGAACTGGAGCGCCTGGTGCAGTGCGGTCGCGGCGTCCTGCACCGCCGGAGCGGTCACGTCACCGTCGGCGGCCGCGATGGCGGTGGCGTAGTCGGAGAGCGCGGTGTGCTGCTGCTCGATGGCCCGGGCGAACATCTCCTTGCCCCTGGCGGTGTCGCCGAGGAGCCGTGGGTCCAGGTGCAGCGTGACGGCGCTCGGGTCCTGCAGGTGTCCCCGTGGCGTGCCACCGCCCGACATCGTGAAGCTGAAGGTCTCGTCGTCGGGCACGTCGGCATCGGTCACGTCGCTGACGCTACCGGCTCAGGGAAGCGTGACGACGAGCTTCCGGGCGGAGACACCGGCGCGGAGCTCGGCCAGGGCGTCGGGGATCGCGGCGAGTCCCGATCCGACGACGGAGGCGGTCGGGGTGGCACGGTAACGACCCGTGCGGAGCGCTTCGGGCAGGAAGTCGCGGTAGATCGCCGGGCCGACCTCGGACTCCGTCGGGCGGCCACCCCAGATCGCGGTGATGTGCACCCCGTGTCGGCGCTCGAGCCGTGCACGGATCGTCGTCACCGGCGTCGGGTACGCCGACGCGAGCCGACCGGAGCCGGTGGCCGTCCGGACGATCGGGAGCGTGCGGGTCAACGAACCCTGACCGAAGGCGAGGGTGCCGGCGAGCTCCCGGTCGCCGAGTGCGTCGAGGATGCGGCGTGCGGCACCGTCGTCGCGGTAGTCGAACACGGCCTCGGCCCCGAGGTCCTGCACGAACCCGTGGTTCTTCGGCGATGCGGTGCCGATCACGGCGTACCCGGCGGCGCGGGCGAGCTGGACGGCGTTGGCACCGACGCTCGTGGACGCACCCCACACCAGGACGACGCCGTCGCGGTCGACCGTGTCTGCCGTCGGCAGTGACAGTGCGAGCTGGTCCGGTTCGAAGAGACCGGCCGCTGCGGTCGAGACGGCGAGTGGCAGGACCGCCGCCTGCTCGGCGGACAGGTCGTCGGGCACCGGGGTCGTCACGCGTTCGAGCAGCAGGACCTGGTGCTGGAAGGCGCCTTCGGCAGCGCTGTTCCGGTGCTGTTCCTGCCCCGCCGCGTGCCCGACGACCCGGTCGCCCACGCGGAACCGCTGGACGTCCGGGCCGATCGCGACCACGGTGCCGGCGACGTCCGACCCGAGGACCGCGGGGAACCGCAGCTTCGGGAACACCACGTGCCGGAAGAGCCCGCCGACAGCGTCGACCGGGTTGACCGCGACGGCCTCGGCACGGACGACGAGTTCGCCGGGGCCGGGCTGGGGGACCGGAGCGGGTCCGACGGCGAACCGTCCGGTCGACGTGGTCCACAGTGCTGCGTTGCCGGATGACGACATGGTGTCCCGATCTCGTGCTCGAAGTGAGTCATGACACGACGTGTCATCCCCTATACAACCATGACACGCCGTGTCATCGCCACTACTGTGGACACATGCGTTGGTCTCCGGATGCCCGAGGGCGACTCGAACGAGCGGCGTTCGAGTTGTTCGCCGAGCAGGGCTACGAGGCGACGACCGTGCCGCAGATCACCGCACGGGCCGGACTCACGACCCGCACCTTCTTCCGGTACTTCGCCGACAAGCGCGAGGTGATCTTCGCCGGTGACGAGATCCCCGACCTCGCCCGGGCTGCCATCGAGGGCGCGCCGACCGGGATCGACCCGCTCGACATCGTCGTGCACGGCCTCTGCACCGTCGCCGACGAGCGGTTCGAGGGGCGGCACGGCGAGGTCGGCTCGGTGCGGCGGCTGGTGCTGTCCGAGTCCTCGCTCCGGGAGCGCGACGCCCGGAAGCGTGCCGACCTGACGGACGCCGTGCGCGAGGCCTTCGTCCACCGCGGGCTCGACCCGTCCGAGGCGGCGGTGATCGCCGAGACGACCGTGATGCTGTTCCACCTGGCCCTCGAGGCCTGGCTCACCGGACCGGCCGAGCGCCGGATGGCCGACGTGGTCGACGAGCAGCTCAGTGCGCTCCGTGGGGTGCTCGATCGGCGGCCCGCAGCGTCATGAACACGTCGACGCCGTCGTCGGTGTCGAGCACGAAGCCGTGTCGTTCGTACAGTCGGCGGGCAGGGCTGCCCACCAGCACGTTGAGCCGCGTCGGGCCGTCGTGGGGCTCGTCGAGGACGGCGCGCAGCACGGTCGACCCGACTCCACGCCCCTGGACGTCGGGCGCGAGGTAGAAGTGCTCGACCCAGCGGACGTCGTCCTCGACCCGCACGGTGACCGACCCGACGTCGCGGCCGTCGACCACGACGATGCGGGTTAGCTGTGGCTGGAACGCGTCGCGGAGGCGCTGTCGCACACGCGTCTCGTCGAACACACCGAGTCGTGTCAGGTCGTCGCGCAGCACCACGGCCCGGAGCTCGACGAGCCACTCGAGGTCTTCGGTGGTGCTGTCCCGCAGTGCGACGTCCATCCGCTCAGCCTACGAACCCCGGCGCCCGGTCATCGACCTCGTACGCTTGCCCGATGGACCGCGACGGCGTCATCGACCTTGTCGCGTCCCGCCGCGCCTCGGCGCGTGCACCGATCGTCGTCGGTGTCTCCGGGTATTGCGGATCCGGCAAGTCCACGCTGACGCGCACGCTCGTCGAGGGGCTCCCCGGCGCGGTCCGCATCCGCGGCGACGACTTCCTCGACCCCGTTCGGTCCCATCAGCGGTCCTCCGACTGGGATGGCGTCGATCGTCCCCGTCTGGTCTCGTCGGTCCTCGAACCGCACCGGGCCGGTCGGGCGAGCGCGTTCCAGCGGTTCGACTGGTCGGCTCGAGCCCTCGCCCCGGCTGAGCCACTGGCGCGGACGGACGTCCTGATCGTCGACCTGATCGGACTCTTCCACCCCGAGGCGCTCCCGTACCTCGACGTCACGGTCTGGTGTGACGTGGATCTCGAAACTGCGGCTCGTCGGGGCATGGCTCGTGACCGCGCGCTCGGGCGTCGACACGATGCGCTCTGGCGGGACGTGTGGATCCCCAACGAGCGCGACTTCGAGGAGCGGTACGCACCGAAGGACACCGCGTCCGTGCGCTACGTGGCCTGACCGCGGAGTGCAGTGACCATGCTCCGCAGGATCTGACGGGCCTCGGTCTGCTGGTCCGCGGTCAGGTCGGTGAGCATCCGCTGCTCGACCCCGCGGATCGCCGCACTCGCCTGCGCCAGGCTCCGTCGTCCGCTGTCGGTCAGCTGCGTGGGGAGCGCCTTGCCGACCGACGGCTCGGTGGCACGGGTGACGAAGCCGTCCCGCTCCAGGGTCTGCAGCAGCACGTTCATCGACTGCCGGGTGACGAACGTGCCGCGCGCGAGCTCGGAGTTCGACAGGCCGGGTCGCTGCGCCAGCAGTTCGAGGCAGGAGTAGTGCGTCACCGTCATGCCGAGTGGGCGCAGCACGGCTTCCATCGAGGCACGGAGGGCACTCGCGGTCTCCTTGAGCAGGTAGCCGATCGACGTCTCGAGGTGGATGCCGGTGTCGCCTTGACGCATGTCAGTAGTCTGACATAGCTTGTCCCGTGTCAGAAGACTGACACAAACCTGAGGAGCACCACATGCCCGTCACCGGCCCCGACTTCATCTCCCTGCAGACCCGCGACCTCGATGCCTCGCAGGCGTTCTACGAGCGGTACCTCGGTCTCGTCCGCTCCCAGGCAGGCCCGCCGCACGCCGTCGTGTTCGAGACGACGCCGATCGCCTTCGCCCTGCGTGACATCGTCCCCGGCACGGACCTCGACGCGGTGGCACAGCCCGGCATCGGCGCCGCGATCTGGCTGCACGCGACCGACGTCCAGGCGATCCACGACGCGCTGGTGGCCGACGGGCACCGGATCGTCTCGGCGCCGATCGACGGCCCGTTCGGCCGGACGTTCACGTTCGCCGACCCCGACGGCTACCACGTGACGCTCCACGACCGCGCCTGAGCCCCGGAGCCGGCCATGCGTCGGGCGCGGGCGGTGCGCCGGACGCGGGGCGGGCCTCCAGTCCGTCGCCGGAGCCGACCGTCACGCTTCGTCACGATCCGTGACGGTCCGAGGTGTCCGACGTAGCGTCTCGACCCGTGACCACCAGCAGCGAGCACCGGCAGATCCGCTTCAACGCGTTCGACATGAACTGCGTCGCGCACCAGTCCTCCGGACTGTGGCGGCACCCCGCGACCGGTCGCGGGACTACCGCGACCTGACCTACTGGACCGACCTGGCGAAGACGCTCGAGCGCGGCGCGTTCGACGGCATCTTCATCGCCGACGTCCTGGGCACCTACGACGTGTACGGCGGCTCGAACGAGGCCGCGCTCCGCACCGGGTCGCAGGTGCCCGTGAACGACCCGATCCTGCTCGTGTCGGCGATGGCGTCGGTGACCGAGCACCTGGGCTTCGGCATCACGGCCGGCACCGCGTACGAGCACCCGTACCCGTTCGCCCGACGCATGTCGACGCTCGACCACCTGACGGAGGGCCGGGTCGGCTGGAACGTCGTCACCGGGTACCTGCCGAGCGCCGCACGCAACATGGGCCAGACGGACCAGCTGTCGCACGACGACCGGTACGACGTGGCGGACGAGTACCTCGAGGTCCTCTACAAGCTGTGGGAGGGCTCGTGGGAGGACGACGCCGTCGTCGCCGACCGCGAAGCCGGGGTCTTCACGGACCCGGCGAAGGTGCACCCGATCGAGCACCACGGGACGCACTTCGACGTGCCGGGCATCCACCTGTCCGAGCCGTCCGTGCAGCGCACGCCCGTCATCTACCAGGCGGGCGCGTCGCCGCGCGGCATCCGCTTCGCCGCGGAGAACGCGGAAGCGGTCTTCGTGGGCGCACCGACGCTCGAGCAGCTCGCGTCGACCGTCGCGAAGGTCCGGGACGCCCTGGAGGCAGCTGGTCGCGACCGGTACGCCGCCCGCGTCTACACGCTGCTCACCGTGATCACGGACGCCACCGACGAGCTGGCCCAGGCGAAGTACGAGGACTACCTGTCGTACGCGTCGGAGCTCGGTGCGCTGGTGCTCAACTCCGGCTGGATGGGCGTCGACCTGTCGCAGTGGGACCCGGACCAGCCCCTGGGTGACGTCGAGTCGAACGCGATCCAGTCGGCGGCGGCGAACATCGCGGCAGCGACCGGCGAGGACGGGTCGAAGTGGACGATCCGCGACCTGGCGCGGCAGACGGCGATCGGCGGGCTCGGCCCGGTGGCGGTCGGTGGGGGAGCGACCATCGCCGACCGGCTGCAGGAGATCCAGGAGCTGACCGACGTCGACGGCTTCAACCTGGCGTACGCGGTCACGCCGGGCACGTGGGAGGACGTCATCGAGTTCGTGATCCCGGAACTCCGTGCCCGCGGGGCCTACCCGGAGGAGTACGAGCCGGGTTCGCTCCGGCAGAAGCTGCACGGACGCGGGGACCGCCTGCCCGACGAGCACCGTGGGGCGTCGTTCAGGATCGGGAGCCGGGCGGTCGTAGGCTGATCGGGTGATCGAGTCGTCCGTGGTCGTGCGTCCTGCGACCCCGGAGGAGACCGACACCTGCATCGACCTGTGGGCTGCGGCCGTGGCGGCCCGTGACGGCGTCGCCGAGGACCCGGCGGTCCGGGAGCGCGCCCGGCAGAAGTTCGCCGCTGACCACGTCGCCTGGCTGGTGGTGCCCGGACCGGACGGTGCGGTGGACGGCTTCGTACTGGTCACGGCGCCCGGCACCGGACGGTCGACGGACCCGGCGGACGCCGCCTACCTGTCGTTGCTCGCGGTGCGTCCCGGCGTGCAGGCCCGCGGGGTCGGACGGTCGCTGCTGTCCGAGGCCGTGCACGATGCCCGGGTCGCCGGCCACCCGCGCGTGGTGCTGCACGTGCTCGGCGACAACGACCGGGCGGTGCGGCTGTACGAGGCGGGCGGCTTCGTGGCGACGGGCGACGAGTTCGCGCACGCGCTGAGCGGGGTCACCACCCGCGTGTACGTCGCGGGCTGACGCCGGCTACGCGTCCCGACCGTGCACCGGCGTCCACGTCGGGTAGGTCGCCGAACGCCCGTCGCCCGACGACGTGCGGGTGATCCGGCGCTGCAGCCACGGCAGGACGTACTCGCGGTAGTAGCGGAGCTCTTCTCCCAGGCGAGCCCGGGTGGCGCCGGCGTCCGCGGGCTCGACCGGCGCGGGGCCGTCGAGGACCGCGTGCAGCGCCAGGTCCGCGACGCGCTGGTGCCCGGTGGCGTTCATGTGCAGCCGGTCGTCCGACCAGAACTCGGCGCGGCCGAGGTGCGGGTCGCGGGAGACGTCGACGAACGGCAGGCCGCGGCGTCGGGCGAGGGTGCCGAGCGCCTCGGCCCAGGCGTCACCGCGGCGGTTGATCAGGGAACCGAGGGGCAGGCGGGCGCTCGGGTCGGCCGGGCTGAGGAGCGCCAGGCGTGCGCCGGTGGCCTCGACGCGGTCGGCGGCGGCCTCGACCTGCCCGATCAGCGCGTCCACCTCGAAGCGCGGGCGCAGCAGGTCGTTGCCGCCGGCGCAGAAGGTGATCAGGGTCGGCGCCGGGTCGAGCGCGAGTGCGGCGCCGAGCTGGCCGTCGAGGACCCCGGCGAGCAGTCGGCCGCGCACCGCGAGGTTCGCGTACGAGACGTGGGCGTCCGAGGCGCCCGCCATCGCGCTCGCGAGTCGTCCGGTCCAGCCGGGGAACGGAGCGGCCCCGGCGTCGCCGATGCCCTCCGAGAAGCTGTCGCCGATCGCGACGTAGCGGATGGTGTCGTGCATGCGCCCATCATCGTGCACATGCCTGTGCAGGTTCCCGGCACGACAGTCGTACCGGGAACCCGCATCAGCGAACCCTCACAGCACCGACTTCGGGACCCGGTGCAGGGTGACTGCGCCGACGGCGGCGAAGGGGTGCAACGGGTCCGGCGCGGTGGAGCCGGTCGGCCCGCCGAGCTTCGAGTCACCGACCGCGCTGAGCACCGCGTAGGCGTCCTCGGCGGTCCAGCCGTGCTCGTCGACGAGGAACGCGAAGGCGTCCTCGTACCCGCGCCGGACGCTCTCCTGCACGGGGTCGCCGAGACCGACGAACAGCCAGTCGTCAGCGGTCTCGATGCGGGGTGCGCGGAGCACGGGGCCGCCCTTGACCAGGTCGACGGAGACGATCGCGGTGCCCTGGGCCTCGATGGCGACGAACGACGACTCGCCCTCGGCCATGAGCGCGTGGATGTCGCCGATCGACAGCAGCGCGCCGGGGACCCGGACGGGCAGGGACACGGTCGAGCCGGGGCGGGCCTCGGTGACGTCCATGTTGCCGCCCTCCGGGTAGGCCGGCATGATCGTCGAGTTCTCACCCTCGGCCGGGGCCGTCCCGATGCACCCGATCATCGGCCGCACGGGGAACCGGTGCCGGTCGGACACCTGCACCGTGCCGTCCGAGATCCGGCATCGGCGGGCGAAGACCCGGTCGCCCATCACGTGCTGCAGGGCCCCGGAGCCGGGCAGGGACACCGACCACCCGTGCGTGGTCAGCTCGATGGCGTGGATGGTCACCACGAGGGTGTCGCCGGGTTCTGCCCCCTCGACGAACACCGGGCCGGTCACCGGGTTGATCGGTGCCTGCAGCTGCGCCATGTCGTGGTGCTGGTCGAGTTCGGCGTAGACGGCGTCGGTGGTCTCGAAGCCGATGGTCTCGCCGGTGCCGGGGCGGACCCGCAGCACGGGCTCCCGGTCTGCGGAGAACCCGGGGCGGCCGAGGGTGTTCGGCAGGAAGTGGTCCGGGGTCATCGTGCGTCCTCCGTCGTCGGTTCTGCTTCCGAGCCGACCTCGGTGGAACGGCCGGTGCGTCGGTAGTACAGGAACACGGCCGCGCCGACGATCAGCCAGACGATGCCGCCGACCTTCGCCTCGACCGCGGCGTTCAGCAGGACGTACCCGATGATCAGGAACCCGATCAGCGGCACGACCAGGTGCAGCAGCCAGTTGCGCGACTTCCCCTTGACGACGTGGTGCACGAAGACGGACACGTGCAGGAGCATGAAGCCGAACAGCGCGCCGAAGTTCACGAGCGACGAGATCGTGTCGATCTGCCCGACGAAGAACAGCACCAGGATCGCGGACAGCACCGAGACGACGATGATCGCGTTCTGCGGCACCTGGCGACCGTTGAGCTTGTGCAGGAACGCGGGCAGCTGACGGTCGCGGCTCATCGAGAAGAGGAGGCGGCTGGTCGCGGCCTGCGCGGCCATGGCGTTCGCGATGCCGACGGCGAGCACGTTGACGGCGAAGAACGCGGTGGCCCACCCGCTCGACGACGCCTGCTCGACGATGGTGAAGAAGGCATTTCCGGCCTCACCCTTCGGGAACGCGTCACGACCCCCGGCGAGGGCGCTGGCGAGCCAGGTCTGCAGGATGAACAGGAACGCCACGATGACGAGCGCCAGGATCATCGCCGTGCCGGCTCCGCCACGACGGCCGGTGGACTCCTCGGACAGGGTGGAGATGCCGTCGAAGCCCAGGAAGCTCAACACCGCGATCGACAGCGCCGACGCGATGAGCGGGGCCGACACCTTGGCCGGGTCCCAGATCTGCGCGGTGCTGAAGGATGCGTCCGGGATCGTGCCGCCGGTCAGCGCGACGATCGCGATGACGACGAAGATCGCGACGAAGACGAGCTCGATGAGCAGGAAGATGCGGTTCGCGAGCTTGAGCGAGGACACCCCGGCCAGGTTGATGACGGTGTTGATCGCGACGAACACGAGTGCCCACAGCCAGCGGGGCGTGCCCGGGAAGATGCCGACCATGCTCTCGGCGGCGAACACGTAGAGCAGCGTCGGGACGAGCAGGTAGTCGAGCAGGATCGCCCAGCCGGCGAAGAACCCGGCGGTGGGGTGGATGCCGCGGCCGACGTACGAGAACACGCTGCCGGCGAGGGGGATCGACTTCGCCATCTGCGCGTAGGCCAGAGCGGTGAAGATCATCGCGACGAGGCCGACCAGGTACACCAGCGGCACCATGCCGCTGGAGGCGTTGTAGACGGTCCCGAAGATCGCCCACGGGGCGATCGGGACCATGAAGACCAGCCCGTAGATGAGCAGGTCGGTGGTGCTGACGGAGCGCTTGAGCTCCTGCTTGTAGCCGTAGGCCTCGAGCTGCTGCTGTGCGGAGAGCTCGCTGTGCTGCTGCGACATGTCGGGTTCCGTTTCGGGTGGAGGGACGGGTGCGGCTGTGGGGGGGGGGGGGGGACTTCCGGTCTGGAGGCGCGGGGCGGGCCCGCCCCGCGCCTCCAGGGATGGTCGTGGCCGGGTCAGGCGTCGTCGTGCGCGGCCAGGAAGGCCGCGACGACCCGGCGGAACTCCGCCGGCTGCTCCAGGTGCGAGCAGTGGCTCGCGCCGGGGAAGACGTGCTGTCGGACGTCGGCGATCCGCTCGACGAACGGGGCCCACGTGGCGGGGGTGGCCTCGTCGTGCTCGCCGGCGACGACGAGCGTCGGCACGGCGACGCGGTCGAGCCGGTCGACGATGGTCCAGTCGCGCATCGTGCCGACGACGTGGAACTCGTTCGGGCCGTTCATCGTGTGGTAGACCGTCGGCTCGCGCTCCATCTGCTCCTCGGAGTCGACGAAGTCCGGATGGCTCGGGACCACGCGGCAGACGTGCCGCTCGTAGAAGACCTGCGTCGCCGCAAGGTACTCGGGGTCGTCGACGGTGTCGGCCGTCTCGTGCCGGGTCAGGGCGTCCTGCACGTCGGCGGGCAGCTGCGCGCGGAGCTCGGCGGCGCCGTCGACCCAGAGCTGCATCGACGCGGGGGAGTTGCAGATCGCCAGCGAGCGGAGGCCCGCGGGCTGCTGCACCGCGATCTCTGCGCCGAGCATGCCGCCCCACGACTGCCCGAGCACGTGGTGGTCGCCGAGCCCGAGGTGCTCGACCAGGGCTGTGTACTCGTCGACGAACAGCTGCGGCTGCCAGGTGTCGGCCGGGGCGTCCGGGCGGTGGGTGCTCCGGCCGCAGCCGAACTGGTCGTGGTGGACGACGGTCCGGCCGGTCTCGTCGGCCAGGGCCGCGAGGTTCCGGAGGTAGTCGTGGGCCATGCCGGGCCCGCCGTGCAGGACGACGAGGGGCAGCGCGCCGGCGACCGGGGTGTCGGGCGTGGTGACCCGGTACCAGGTCTCGCCGTCGCGGAACGGCATCGTGGATTCGGTGATGCTGGACATGGGGGTCAGCATGGAGCGGAAAAAGGTCCCACGCAATACCTTTTCTGCTGCCTTAACGTGGTCGTAACACCGTGAAGGGGGGTCCGTGTGTCCGATCGTGCGACCGAGACGCGCGTCGACGAGGTCGAGGACCGCCTCGTGACCGCCGTCGCCGTGGGCGAGTACCTGCCCGGCGCGAACCTGCCGCCGGAACGCGAACTGGCCGGCCTGCTCGGCGTCGCCCGGGTCACCGTTCGCAGTGCGATCGCCCGGCTCGTCGAACGGGGGCTGCTCGAGACCCGTCGAGGCCGGGGCGGTGGCACGTTCGTCCGCACCGAGTGGCCGGACAGCTCGTCGGACGCCGTCGGGCGGGTGCTGCTCGCCCGGTGGGAGGCGATCCAGGACACCGCCGACGCCATCGCGCTGCTGCACGGGGCGCTCGCCACGGCCGCCGCGGAACGGGTGACCCCGGAGGACGCCGCCCTGATCCGGGCACGGCTCGAGGTGTTCCGCGACGCCACCTCGGGTCTCGAGAAGCAGCAGGCCGACGCCGTGCTGCACCGGACGATCATCGACGCCGCGCGGAACGACGCCCTGCGGACGGCGCTCGCCGGGTTGGAGGCGCAGATCTCCATCGCCGCTCCGGCGCACCTGTGGGGCACGGCCGAGGGCATGGCGGAGATGGAGACCCGTGCGCTCCACGAGCACGAACGGCTGGTGGACGCGGTGTGTTCTGGCCGCGCACCCGAGGCGGGCGTGATCGCCCGGCAGCACGTCGGGATCGACGTCGAACTGCTCGAACGGGCCGTGCGGCGGACGGGGCAGGTGCCCCGGCACTGAGGGGCGGTCTGCTGGTCGGTGTGTTGCTTCTCGGTTGGTCGGTCGGTGCGGCGGTTGCTCGTCAGTGCACGGCTGGTGCCGGCACCGGGTAGACGTCGTCCGGCATCGGCCACGGCGCCCACTTCGGCCGCGGCGCGTACACCAGGTACGGCTGCGGCGTCGGGTAGCTGACGAGCTCGAGCGTCGACCCCCACGGCGTGCGGGTGTACACGAACCGGTTGCCGGGCCCCGCCTCGTCACCACGCAGGTCGCGGGGGTCGGAGTTCCGGGTGCCCCCGGCCGCCTCGACCCGGGCGAGCGTCTCGTCCAGGTCGTCGGCGTAGATCGCCAGGTGCTGCCACCCCAGGTCGGACGGGTGTGCGGCGTGCCGCTGCTCGGGTCCCAGGTACTCGAACAGCTCGAGCCCCGGGCCTTCGGGCAGCGCGAGCATCCGCATGGCCCCCTGCGCCATGGTGCTCGGGATCCCGAGGTACCCGTGGGCCTCGGGACTGCTGTTCGGCATCTCGTCACGACGGCGCATGTCGTACAGGACGACGGCGTCGAACGCCGCCTCGAAGAACTCCGTGGCTGCGTCGATGTCCGGCACCGTGACGCCCACGTGATCGATCCTGATTCCCCTGCTCATGGTCGATTCGTACCACCGGTAGTCGCCACCGCTTCTGTCCGGGCGAGGTCCGTGCGGGGTGCGTGCCCATCGATGCGGCAAGCCGCAGTGCGGGTCTCCTGCGACCTTCCGGAACGGTCGTTCCAGGACGGGGGCTGGGACACACGACCGTTACACGAGGGAAACGGCGGGGGCGAAGTCGCTCCGTAGCTTCGTGCTCAAGCACGCACCGCCCCGCTTCCCACTCCCTCGGAGGACGCCATGGCTACCGACATCGCGACACCAGTCGCCGCGCCCCACGCCCCCACCACGACCGCCGCTCCTGCCCCGGCGGGTGCCGGCGTCGTCAAGCCCGGGTACGACCCGGCGCTCACGAACGAGGACCTCGCCCCGCTCCGCGAACAGCGCTGGACGAGCTACAACTTCTTCGCCTTCTGGATGTCGGACGTGCACTCGGTCGGCGGCTACGTCACTGCCGGGTCGCTCTTCGCCCTCGGCATCGCGAGCTGGCAGGTGCTCATCGCCCTGGTGGTCGGCATCCTGATCGTGCAGGTCTTCGCGAACCTGGTCGCCAAGCCGTCGCAGCGCACGGGAGTGCCGTACCCCGTGATCAACCGCGCGGTGTTCGGAGTGCTCGGCGCGAACGTCCCCGCCATCATCCGCGGTCTCATCGCGATGGCCTGGTACGGCGTGCAGACCTTCCTGGCGGCACAGTCGCTGAACATCATCTTCCTCAAGTTCATCCCGGCGTCGGCGGGGCTGCTCGACCACTCGTTCCTCGGGCTGTCGGCCCTGGGGTGGATCTCGTACGCGATCCTCTGGGTGGCGCAGGGGGCGCTGTTCTGGATGGGCATGGAGGCCATCAAGCGGTTCATCGACTGGGCCGGACCGGCGGTCTACGTGGTGATGATCGTGCTCGCGGTCTACCTGGTCAGCCAGGCGGGCATCGGCAACATCTCGTTCACCCTGTCGGCGGGCGAGCCGCTGTCGTTCGGGGCGTCGATCCCGGTGATGCTGTCCGCGGTCGCCCTGGTGGTCAGCTACTTCTCCGGCCCGATGCTGAACTTCGGTGACTTCTCGCGCTACGGCCGGTCGTTCCGGGCGGTCAAGCGCGGCAACTTCTGGGGACTGCCGATCAACTTCCTGTTCTTCTCGGTCCTGACGGTGCTCTGCGCGAGTGCGACGATGCCGGTGTTCGGCAAGCTCATCACCGACCCGATCGAGACCGTGCAGGCCATCGGAGCACCCTTCGCGATCCTGCTCGGTGGCCTGACGTTCGTCACCGCGACCGTCGGCATCAACATCGTCGCGAACTTCATCAGCCCCGCGTTCGACTTCTCGAACGTGGCGCCCCGGAAGATCTCGTGGCGTGCCGGCGGCATGATCGCCGCCGTCGGCTCGGTGCTCCTCACCCCGTGGAACTGGTACGGCAACGACCAGGCGATCCTGTACACGCTCGGTGTGCTCGGTGCGCTGATCGGCCCGCTGTTCGGCATCCTCATCGCGGGCTACTACATCGTCGGCAAGCAGCGCATCGCGATCGACGACATGTACTCCACCAGCCGCACTGCCCGGTACTGGTACCGCGGCGGCTTCAACCCGAACGCCATCTGGACCCTCGTGGTCACCGGCGCGGTCTCGGTCGCGAGCGCGGTCCTGCCCCCGGCGCTGGGCGTGCTGCCGTGGCTGTCGAGCTACAGCTGGTTCATCGGCTGCGGCCTGGGCCTCGTCGTCTTCTGGGCACTCGAGCGCGCCCGGCCGAGCATGCCCGTGCTCGACGCGGACGACCCGACGGTCGACGACGGCGCGGCCGTCGGTCGCGCCTGACCGTCGGCGTCGCGGCCCGTCCTCCACAGGGCGGGTCGCGACGCTCGCTCGTCCACGGATCCACACCACGGCCGGGAGGTCCGCCCCGGCCCCGCCACGATGGTCACCACCCAGCACCACCGGTTCCACCGCTCCACTCGTTCCACCCGCTCCACCGGAAGGACCCCGATGCGCATCCGCGTCGTCAACCCCAACACCACCGCGTCGATGACGCGTTCGATCGGCGTCGCAGCCCAGGCCGTCGCCGCGCCCGGCACCCTGATCGAAGCGGTCGAGCCCACGATGGGGCCGGCCTCGATCGAGAGCCACTACGAAGAGGCCCTGGCCGTCCCCGGGTTGCTCGAGCAGATCGCCCGCGGTGAGCAGGACGGGGTGGACGCCTTCGTCGTCGCCTGCTTCGGGGACCCGGGGGTCGACGCCGCGCGGGAACTCGCGACGGTGCCGGTGATCGGGATCGCCGAGGCCGGGTTCCACGCCGCCGCGATGCTCGGCCGCCGGTTCGGCGTCGTCACCACCCTGACGCGGACGACCGGCCGCGCCCACGAGCTCGCCCAGCGCTACGGGTTCGCACCGCTCGTCACCGAGATCCGTGCGTGCGAGGTCCCGGTGCTCGAGCTCGACGACCCCGCGTCCGGTGCGCGGGCGCTCGTGACCGAGGAGTGCCGAGCCGTCATCGACGGGGGAGCCGATGCCGTCGTGCTCGGGTGTGCGGGCATGGCCGACTTCTGCGCCGAGATCTCGCTCGCGATCGGGGCGCCGGTCGTCGACGGTGTCGCGGCTGCCACGGTCCTGGCCGAGTCGCTCGTCCGCCTCGGGGTGTCCACGGGCAAGCGTGGTGAGTACGCCCTGCCGCCGACGAAGGCGATGTCGGGGCTGCTGGCCGGCTTCGAACGCCACCCGGTGGCGGTCGCGACGGCCGGGGCGGGCGCGTGACGGGCCTCCCGGCGGCGGCCGCCACCGCCGACCTCGTCGTCCGCGCGCACCGAGCCTGGGTCGACGGCACGTTCCGTCCGGCCGCGGTCGTCGTCCACGACGGACGGGTCACCGACGTCCTGCCGGTCGATGCGGTCGTCGACACCGTGCAGGACCACACCGTGCCGGACGGGCAGGTACTGCTCCCCGGGCTCGTCGACACCCACGTGCACGTCAACGAGCCCGGCCGCACCGAGTGGGAGGGCTTCGCATCCGCGACCCGGGCCGCTGCGATGGGCGGTGTCACCACGATCGTGGACATGCCGCTCAACTCGATCCCCGCGACGACCACGGTCGAGGCGCTCGCCGTCAAGCGGGCGAGCGCCTCGGGCCGGGTGGCGGTCGACGTCGGGTTCTGGGGCGGTGCGGTCCCCGCGAGCCTCGGGACGCTCGACGCCCTGCACGACGCCGGCGTCTTCGGCTTCAAGTGCTTCACGGCGCCGAGCGGTGTGGACGAGTTCCCGCACCTCGACCCCGAGCAGCTCCGCGCCGCGATCGCCGAGGTCGCGCGGATCGACGCCCTGCTGATCGTGCACGCCGAGGACCCGGAACACCTCGTGCCGCACCAGGCGCTCGGTGGCCGGTACGCGGACTTCCTGGCCACCCGGCCCGTCGCCGCCGAACGGTCCGCGATCGCGCAGGTCATCGACGGCGCACGGGCCACCGGGGCACGGGTGCACGTGCTGCACCTGT
The DNA here is from genome assembly GCF_025643395.1 of Curtobacterium sp. Arg-1. Classification (NCBI taxonomy): domain Bacteria; kingdom Bacillati; phylum Actinomycetota; class Actinomycetes; order Micrococcales; family Microbacteriaceae; genus Curtobacterium; species Curtobacterium sp. Arg-1. The sequence goes on along the minus strand of NZ_CP095731.1, from coordinate 2,733,008 downwards.
CCGACGCGGGCGCGCTGCCGATGCTCCGCGCGGCGAAGGACGACGGCGTGCGCATCACGGTCGAGACGTGTCCGCACTACCTGTCGTTCGAGGCGGGCACGATCCCGGACGGCGCGACCGCCTACAAGTGCTGTCCGCCGATCCGTGACGATGCCAACCGCGACGCGCTGTGGGCGGGCGTGCTCGACGGCACGATCGACCTCGTGGTGTCGGACCACTCGCCCTCCACCGCGGACCTGAAGACCGACGACTGGGGCCTGGCCTGGGGTGGGGTCGCCGGGCTGCAGGTCGGGTTCCGAGCGGTGTGGACCGAGGCCGAGCGCCGCGGAGTCCCGCTCCAGGCACTGCTGCCGCTGTTCACGACCGGTCCCGCCGCCCTGGTCGGGCTGCACGACCGCGGCGTGATCGCGCCCGGTGCGCTGGCCCACTTCGCCGTGTTCGACCCGGCTGCCCGGTCCGTGGTCGACGTCGCCGGGCTCGAGCACCGCAACCCGGTCTCGGCGTTCGACGGGCTCCGTGTGCGCGGCAGCGTCACCGAGACCTGGCTCCGTGGCCACCGCATCGCCACGGCCGACGGCGGCGTGGTGCGGGTCGAGGGTCAGCTGGCCAGTCGTCCCGTGCTCGCGTCGGAAACACCCCTGTAACGATCGTTCCGGTATCGTCGGATCAGGAACGGAAGGAACCACCATGCTCCCAGTGAACCCACCTGCCCGTCTCCTCATGGGCCCGGGGCCGATCGACGCCGACCCGCGCGTGCTCCGGGCGCTGTCGACGCCGCTCGTCGGCCAGTACGACCCGTGGATGACCGCGACGATGAACGAGACGCAGGCGCTCTACCGCCGCGTGTTCGGCACGCAGAACGACGCCACGCTGCTCGTCGACGGCACCTCGCGCGCGGGCATCGAAGCGGTGCTCGTGTCCCTGCTCGCCCCGGGGGACCGCGTGCTCGTGCCGGTGTTCGGCCGGTTCGGACACCTGCTCGCCGAGATCGCCGGCCGTGCCGGTGCCGAAGTCCACACCATCCAGACCGAGTGGGGCCAGGTCTTCACGCCGTCCGCGATCGAGTCGGCGATCGCCCGCGTCCGGCCGAAGGTGCTGGCGGTCGTGCAGGGCGACACCTCGACCACGATGAACCAGCCCCTCGACGAGCTCGGTGTGATCTGCGAGCGGTACGGGGTCCTGCTCTACACCGACGCGACCGCGACCGTGGGCGGCAACCCGCTCGAGGTCGACGCCTGGGGGATCGACGCCGTGAGCGCCGGGCTGCAGAAGTGCCTCGGCGGCCCGTCCGGAAGTGCTCCCGTCACGCTGTCGCCGAAGGCCGTGGCGGTGCTCGACGAGCGGCGGAGCGTCGAGGCCGGCATCCGCGAACCCGGCGACGTCGTCGCCGACGAACCGATCCGCTCGAACTACCTCGACCTCGCGATGATCCTCGACTACTGGGGTCCGCGCCGACTGAACCACCACACCGAGGCTGCGTCGATGCTCTACGCCGCCCACGAGTGCGCCCGCATCCTGCTCGAAGAAGGCCGCGACGCCGTCGTCACCCGCCACGAGACCGCCGGGCGCGCGATGCTCGACGGCGTGCAGGCCCTCGGCCTCCGGGTCTTCGGCGACGTCGCCCACAAGATGCACAACGTCGTCGCCGTCGAGATCCCGTCCGACGTGGTCGGCGACCAGGTCCGCGCCGCGATGCTCGACGACCACGGCATCGAGATCGGCACGTCGTTCGGGCCGCTGCACGGGCGGGTCTGGCGCCTCGGCACCATGGGCTACAACGCGCGGAAGGACACCGTCGTCACGACCCTGGCCGCGCTCGAGCACGCCCTGCGTCGGGCAGGGCACGCGGTGCCGCACGGCGGCGGGGTCGACGCCGCCCTCGACGTCTTCCGCGACACCACCGCCACCGCCACCGCACGCGCCCAGGCCGAGGTGCTCGCGTGAGCGCCGTGCCCGTCCTGAACGCGACCGCCGTGGGCACCGCCGACGCCGAACTCGTCGCCGGCTGGTGCGACGAGCTCGCCGCCCTCAGCGCCGAACCGGGCCGGATCACCCGCGTCTACCTGTCGCCGGAGCACGCTCGGGCCAACGCCCTCGTCGCGGGCTGGATGCAGGACGCCGGACTGTCCACGTGGCAGGACGCCGCCGGCAACCTGCACGGTCGGGCCGCGGGCGCGACGCCCGACGCCCCCGTGCTGCTGCTCGGCTCCCACCTGGACACCGTGGTGGACGCCGGCCGGTACGACGGCATCGTCGGGGTGCTCATGGCGATCCGCACCGCCGCCCGGCTCACCGCCGACGGCCCGCTGCCCGTCGCACTCCAGGTCATCGCGTTCTCCGACGAAGAAGGCACCCGCTTCGGCAAGGCACTGCTCGGGTCGTCCGCCGTGGCCGGGGTCTGGGACGACGCCTGGTGGGACCTTGCCGACGATGACGGCACGACCCTGCGGCAGGCCTTCACCGACTTCGGCCTCGACCCGGAGCGTGTCGGTGACGCTGCGGTCGACCCGGCCTCCGTGGTCGGCTACCTCGAAGCGCACATCGAGCAGGGGCCGCACCTGGAGCAGGCCGGCCAGGCCCTCGGGGTCGTCACGAGCATCGCGAGTGCCCGGCGGTTCTCGGTCGAGGCCGTGGGGGAAGCCCGCCACGCCGGCGGCACCCCCTACGAACGACGGCACGACGCCCTGCTCGCCGCTGCCGAAGCGGCGTTGGCGGTGGAACGGATCTGCCGGGCGTCGCACCAGGTCGGCACGGTCGGCACGATGACCGTCGAACCCGGAGCCGTCAACGTGGTCCCCGGACTCGCACGGTTCTCCGTCGACCTGCGGGGCGAGTTCGACGACGAGCGCGACGAGGTCTGGGACGAACTCACCAAGGCCTTCACGCTCATCGGTGAACGGCGCGGGGTGAGCGTCACCCCGACCGAGGTGCACCGTGCGCCCGCGGTGTTCTGCTCGCCCCGGCTGATGGACGCCGTCCGCGCCGGGATCGTGTCGACGGGCGAAGCCGCACCGATGGAGCTGTTCTCACGAGCCGGCCACGACGCGATGTCGCTCGGGCTCATCACCGACGTCGCGATGCTGTTCCTCCGCAACCCCGACGGCATCAGCCACCACCCGGACGAGTTCGTGTCGACGCCGGACATCGCCCTCGGCCTCGACGCCCTGGCCGTCGCCGTCGATCGGGTGGCACGCGCATGAGCACCGCCGGCCCCGACGTCCGCGCCCGGATCGACTCCGTCTGGGAACAGCTCTCGCCCGCGGAACGACGAGTCGCCGCCATGGTGCGGCACGATCCGGAACTCCTGCTCGTCGGCACCTCCGCTGAACTCGCGGCCGAGTCCGGCACCTCGAAGGCCACGGTCTCGCGACTCGTGCGGTCCCTGGGATTCCAGGACGCCGCCGAGGTCCGGCAGAACCTGATGTCGGCGCGGGGCTCGGGCCTGCCGTGGGTCGCCGAGGACGCCGCCCACGTCGACCAGCGTGCGGTGGAGGCACGGAACCTCGACGCAGCCTTCGCGTCCCTCGGCCGAGCGGACCGGCCGCGGCTGGCCCGTCGGATCGTCCGTGCCCGCCGGGTGCTCGTCCTCGGCGAACGCGGGGCCTACCCGATCGCGCTGCAACTGCGGTCCCAACTGGCGCAGGTGCGGTCCGACGTCCGGGTCGGTCCGTCGCCCGGGCAGCGGCTCGGGGAAGAGGTCGCCGACCTCGACCGGCACGACCTCGTCGTCCTGGTGACCGTGCGCCGGCACACCGCCGGGGTCGAACGGATCGTCCGGCACTGCGTCGACTCCGGCGCGGACGTCGTCGTGCTCGGCGACCCGACGGCCGCGGTCATCGCCGCTCCCGCCACCACCGCGATCCTCTGCCCGGTCGACTCACCGTCGGCGTTCGACTCGATGGCCGCGCTGTTCGCCGTCGTCGCGGCGATCACGAACGACGTCTACGACGCCTCGGGTCCCGGTGGCCGGGTGCGGGTCGACGCCGTCGCCACCGCCTACGACGCCCTGGGGGAACTCGCAGCGCCCTGATCGCCGTCCGTCCCGCCGCCGAGCTCGGCACGCAGCTCAGCGGCGAGCGACGCGTTGCGGTCGGCGATGAGCTTCGGCATGTACCGGGCCAACGCGAGCACCTCGGCCAGGCGGCCCAGCGGACCGAGCGGAGCGCGGAACGTGATGGTGTCGACCATGCGCGTCCCGCCGGCCGACGGCTCGAACCGGTGCTCGTGGTGGAAGCGGGCGAACGGCCCACGCACCTGTTCGTCGACGAACCGGTGGGGAGCCTCCAGGGCGGTGACGCCGCTCGTCATCTTCCAGACGATCCCGAAGTGCCGCGCCCGCCAGGTGACGGTCTCGCCCAGGCCGATCGTGCCGGTCGTCGTGCCGGCGACGGCGCGTTCGTCGGTCGCTGCCATCGAGCGCTCGTGCGCGCCGATGTCCAGCGACAGTGCGAAGGCGCGCTCCGGCGGCACCGGCAGTTCCGTCACGACACGGAACGAGACGGTCACGACGTCGGCCAGACCGTCGGAGCGGACCGATCGTCGTCGGCATCGCTGATCTCGGGGACCGAGAGCACCAGGCGCTCGGTGCGGAGGGTGACGGGCTGCACAGAACGAGCCTAGCCACGACGGCGCGGGCGGTAGCGTCGGGGGATGACGTTCGACGCGCTCCCGTTCCCGGTCATCGACGGCCACAACGACCTGCCCTGGGAGCGCCGTGACAGCCACGACTCCGGCGTCGAGGGCATCGACACCGAGACCGACTCGCTGCACACCGACATCCCGAAGCTCCGTGCCGGCGGCGTGGTCGGGCAGTTCTGGTCGGTGTTCGTGCCCGCGGACGACCCGGACCCCGTGACGACGACGCTGCAGCAGGTCGATCTCGCACACCGGATCATCGAGCGTTACCCCGACGACCTCGCGCTTGCCCGCACCGCCGCCGAGGTCCGTGCGGCGGTCGACTCCGGCCGGATCGCGTCCCTGCTCGGCGCCGAGGGCGGGCACTCGATCGGCGACGACCTGGCCGTCCTCCGCACCCTCGCGCGGCTCGGCGTCCGGTACATGACGCTCACACACAACGACGACACCCCCTGGGCCGACTCCGCGACCGGGGAACGGGCGCACGGCGGCCTGACCGACCGCGGGCGACAGGTCGTCGCCGAGATGGAGCGGATCGGCATGCTCGTCGACCTGTCCCACACCGCCCCGGCCACCATGCGGGACACCCTCGACATCGCGACCCAGCCCGTCGTGTTCAGCCACTCGTCGACCGTCGCGATCGACGACCACCCGCGGAACGTGCCCGACGACGTGCTCGCCCGGCTCGCCGACAACGGTGGCGTCGTGATGATCACCTTCGTGCCGAAGTTCGTGTCGCGGGTGTGGGCCGACTGGGAGGAGTCGGGCATGGCCGGCGAACCGCCCCTGGTCACGGTGTCGGACGTCGCCGACCACGTCGAGCACGCCCGCGACGCCGCCGGTGTGGCGCACCTGGGCCTCGGCGGCGACTACGACGGCACCCCGGTGCTGCCGCCGGACCTGCGCGACGTGTCGCGGTACCCGGTGCTCGCGGCGGAGCTGGTCCGCCGCGGCTGGGGCGAGTCGGACCTGCGTGCGCTGGCCGGCGGCAACGTGCTGCGGGTGCTCGAGGCGACCGACGAGCGGTTCGCCCGGACGGCGTTCGTGCGCTGACGCGGTCGATCGCGCCACGAAAGCGACTCTCCTCGGCGCTGGTCGTGCTCACTCCCGCGAAAGCGACAGAACCGTGCGAACCTTCCGCGGACACCTGTCGCTTTCGCAGGCCGGGGCAGCAACCGGCCCGGATGCGCGAATCGGGTCCGGCGCGCACGCGCCGTCACGGACAGGACCACCTGGGGTCCGGTGGCTAGGATCGGGCGCACACCGCGCCTCCAGGAAGAGCGATGCGCGACCTGAGCTGCGAAGGACGGACCGGATGAGCGGCACCATCTACGAGAACATCTCCCAGGCGTTCGGCAACACCCCCCTCGTCAAGTTGAACCGCCTGCCGAAGGCGGGCGGCGCCGAGGTGCTCGCGAAGCTCGAGTTCTACAACCCGGGCGCCAGCGTCAAGGACCGCTTGGGCGTCGCGATCATCGACGCCGCCGAGGCCTCCGGAGCGCTGCAGGCCGGCGGCACCATCGTCGAGGGCTCGTCCGGCAACACCGGGATCGCCCTGGCCCTGGTCGGCGCCGCCCGCGGGTACCGGGTCGTCATCACGATGCCCGAGACGATGAGCGTCGAACGCCGTGCGGTGATCCGTGCGTACGGGGCCGAGATCGTCCTGACCCCCGGGCCCGAGGGCATGAAGGGCGCGGTCGCCAAGGCCGAGTCGATCGTCGCGGAGACCCCCGGCGCCATCCTCGCCCACCAGTTCGAGACGGCCGCGAACGCCGAGATCCACCGGAAGACCACGGCGGAGGAGATCCTCCGCGACACCGAGGAGCACGTCGACGTGTTCGTCGCGGGTGTCGGCACCGGCGGCACGATCACCGGGGTCGGGCAGGTGCTCAAGGAGCGCGTGCCCGGCGTGCAGATCGTCGCCGTCGAGCCGAAGGACTCGCCCCTGCTCACCGAGGGCAAGGCCGGTCCGCACAAGATCCAGGGCATCGGCGCGAACTTCATCCCCGAGGTCCTCGACCAGAGCGTCATCGACGAGGTGTTCGACGTCGAGCTCGACGACGCACTCCGTGTCGCCCGCGCCCTGGCGACCGAGGAGGGCATCCTGTCGGGCATCTCGTCCGGCGCGATCATCCACGCGGCCCTCGAGATCGCCGCCCGCCCCGAGAACGCCGGCAAGCGGATCGTCGCCATCGTGTGCGACACCGGAGAGCGCTACCTGTCGACGGTGCTCTTCGAGGGACTCACTGCGTGAGTCGTCCCGTCCGACGAGGCGTGCTGCGGACCATCCGCGAGGACCTGGCCGCAGCACGCCGCGGTGACCCTGCTGCGCGCGGCGACCTGGAGAACGCGATCGTCTACTCCGGGTTGCACGCCATCTGGACGTACCGGGTGACCCACCGGCTCTGGAACGCACAGGGGCTGCCCGGGTCGCGGTTCGCGGCGCGGCTGCTCGGGCAGGTCGCGCGGTCGGTCACCGGGATCGAGATCCACCCGGGGGCGCGCATCGGCCGCCGGTTCTTCATCGACCACGGCATGGGTGTCGTCATCGGGGAGACCGCGGTCATCGGGGACGACGTGCTCGTGTTCCACGGTGTGACCCTGGGTGGACGCGGTGGCGACCACGGCCCGAGCGCCCGACGGCATCCGGTGGTGGGGGACCGCGTGGTGCTCGGCGCGGGGTCGTCGCTCATCGGGGCGATCACGATCGGTCCGGACTCCGTCGTCGGCGCCAACACCGTGGTCACGAAGGACGTACCGGCGGGGTCGGTGGTCACCGGGGTGGCCGGGACGCCTCGTCCCCGGTCCGGGCACGAGGGCGTCCCGTCGCTCTGAGCGCATCGCACCGCGCCGGGCACGCAAAGCACCGGTGTTCGCGCATCGCACCCCGGCGTGCGGGTGTTCAGGACGCGAACACCGGTGTCTTGCCGGTGTCACCGAGCGAGCGGGAGCGTCAGCTCTTCTCGCAGGCGATGCCGTCCTTGTCGCGGTCGAGCTTGGTGTTCGCCCGGTACAGCGCGTCGTCCTTCTTCACCGTGCCCTTGAGCGCGCGGTAGGTGGCCTTGCCACCGGAGACGACCTTGTTCTTCTTGACGGACTTCTTCGCGATGCCGCCGGAGTAGACCTTGTGCACCGCGGTGCAGTTGGCGTAGGACTTCGGTGCTGCCTGGGCGGTCGAGGTCCCGCCGACGACGACGGTGGTCGCGAGGACGGCGGTGGCGGCGGCGATGCCGAGGGTACGGATGATGCGCACGGGTTCCCCCTGGAACTGGTGGTGATCGCGCGAGCGATCGCCGCGTCGGGTACGCGGCGTGGTGATCCTACGACGTGATCGACGCTCACGACCTGCCCCCGAACGGGGTGCGCTGTCGGCGGCCTCGGGCATCCTGGTCAGATGGACGGCGAGCAGTTGCACGAGATCGCGAGCCGCACGGCCCTGGCGCTGCCGGCGGCCGTCGAGACGCAGCCGTTCGGCGAGGGCTCCGTCGTCTACAAGGTCGTCGGCAAGATGTTCGTGATGGTCACCGAGGTACGCGGGACACCGATCGTCAACCTGAAGTGCGCGCCGCCGCACGGGGCGGCGCTGGTGCGCGACCACGACGAGATCACGCCGGGGTGGCACATGAACAAGCGGCACTGGATCACGCTGGCGCCGGGTGGCGGCATCGACGAGACCCTGGTCGAGGACCTCGTGGCGAACGCCTACGACCTGGTGGTCGCGGGACTGCCCGCGGCGAAGCGCCCGATCGACCCGTCGCGGGGCGCGCTGCCGGGCCGTCCGGACGCAAGGAGCTGACAGGACGCAAGGAGCTGACCGGACGCAAGGAGCTGACCGGACGCAAGGAGCTGACAGGACGCACGGAGCGGCGCGGACGCACGCGGCTCGACGGGCTCAGGCCCGCGCGGCGACCTTCGACAGGTCCTGCACGACCTTCGGCGCCAGCCGTTCCCCCGACTCGAGCACGGCCCGTGCACGTCCGGGCGACAGGTCGCTGAAGATCTCGCCGATGGTCACCCCGTGCTCCGGCCGGTACGTCACCGCGATGAGGTCGCCCGCTGTCACCGATCCGGACTTGACCACGCGGAAGTACGCGCCGGGTCGGCCCTCGTCGGCGAACCGCTTCACCCACTTGTCGATCCCCATGCGCCTGGCGAAGGTGCCGCACGGGATCCGGGGGATCGTGACCTCGAGTTCCAGGGTGTCGCCGATCCGCCAGCGCTCCCCGGTCACGGCACCGGTGACGTCGATGCCGCTGGTGCGCAGGTTCTCGCCGAACAGGCCGGGCGTGATCTCGCGGTCGAGCAGCTCGGCGAAGTACGCGGCGTCCTCGTCGGCGTAGGCGTACACGGCCTGGTCCGGGCCGCCGTGGTACTTGCGGTTCGCCTGCACGTCGGCACGCAGGCCGAGGGGCCGGACGCGGACGCTGCCGGCGACCGGGCGCTTGTCGATCGCGGTGACGCCGATGATGCCGGAGTCCGGCAGCAGGCGGTCGACGCGGCAGACGGCGGTGACGAGCGGCATGGAGCCACTCTGGCGCACGCGGGGCCCGTGCGCCAAGCCGCGCTCGCGCCGGCCCGACACGTTGGTGCTAGCGGGTGAGCCTCCCTCGGAACTACGGTGAACGAGTTCCGGCCTCCCGCCGACGTGGAGGCAGCGGCCAGCCCGCGTCACGAGTGGAACAGACAACCAGGGAGGCACGAGATGGCGTTCGTCACCACGAGCGATGGGGCAGAGATCTTCTACAAGGACTGGGGGTCGCGCGACGCGCAGCCGATCGTCTTCCACCACGGCTGGCCCCTGTCTTCGGACGACTGGGACGCCCAGATGCTGTTCTTCCTCGGCAAGGGCTACCGCGTGATCGCGCACGACCGTCGCGGGCACGGGCGGTCGTCGCAGATCGGCACCGGACACGACATGGACCACTACGCGAGCGACACGGACGCGCTCGTGCAGCACCTGGACCTGCGGAACGCGGTCCACATCGGCCACTCGACCGGCGGTGGCCAGGTCGCGCGGTACGTCGCACAGTACGGCGAGCCCCAGGGCCGGGTCGCCAAGGCGGTCCTGGTGTCCTCGGTGCCGCCGATCATGGTGCAGAGCGACTCGAACCCGGAAGGCACGCCCATCTCGGTGTTCGACGGGTTCCGGAGCGCGCTCGCCGCGAACCGCGCGGAGTTCTTCCAGGCCGTCGCCGAGGGGCCGTTCTACGGCTTCAACCGGCCGGGGGCAGAGGTGTCCGCCCCGGTGGTCGCCAACTGGTGGCGCCAGGGGATGACGGGCAGCGCCCTGGCCCACTACGAGGGCATCAAGGCGTTCTCCGAGACCGACCAGACCGAGGACCTCAAGGCGATCTCGGTCCCGGTCCTCGTGACCCAGGGCGACGACGACCAGGTCGTGCCCTACAAGGCCGCAGCCATCAAGCAGGCGGAGCTGCTGCCCAACGCGACGCTCAAGATCTACGAGGGCTACCCGCACGGGATGCTGACGACCCACGCGGACGTCATCAACCCCGACCTGCTCGCCTTCATCCAGCAGTAGGACCGCCCAGCACACGAAGCGGCCCGGTCAGGGGCGCACACCGGCACCGTCCGGGTGCGTCCCTGACGTCGTGTGTGACGAAACGGGTCCGGCGTCCGTCTCATCGGTGACCACACCACGAGGAGCCGACGTGACCCGCACCGCTGCAGTCCCCAGGAACGCCCCCGCGCACGTGCTCGCCCTGGCGCGTGTCCGCTCGCTGGCCGCCCGACCGGTCGGACCGTTCACGGTCGTGCCGGCGCATCCGCGCACCCAGCCGTTCACCATCCACCACCAGTAGAAGGAACGCGTGCACCACCAGTCCCTCGCCGAGCTCGACGACGCGGTCCTCGCCGGCCGGTCGTCCGACGGCGACGTCCGGGCCTTCGAGGTCCTGATCCGTCGCCACACCCCGCTGCTCCGTGCCTACGCCCGTCGGACCCTCGGTTCCACCGACGAACTCGACGACGTCGTGCAGGAGACCTTCATCACCGCGTGGGACCGCCTCGACTCCCTCGACGACCTCGCCCGCGTGAAGTCGTGGTTGATGCGCATCCTCAGCCGGAAGTGCCTCGACCGCATCCGTGCGCGTCGCATCCACGACGACGTCACCGAGCTCGAGGTCGCCGCACCCGCGGACGACGCACCTGACCGGGTCGCCGAAGCGCGTTCCCGCGAGGACGCGGTGGAACGTGCACTGGCCGAACTGCCCGAAGCCCAACGACGGTGCTGGATCATGAAGGAGGTGCTCGAGTACCGGTACGAGGAGATCGCCGCCGAACTCGACCTGCCACCATCGACGGTCCGGGGACTGCTGTCCCGAGCGAGGAAGAACATGATCCGACTCATGGAGGGATGGCGATGACCGACCACGACGGCATCCGTCCGGACCTGCCCGACAGCTCCGAGGCGCTCGACGCCCTGGAGCCCGGCGACCTCGACGGTCACTCGATCGACGAGCTCACCGACTACCTCGACGCGGGGATGCAGCCGGCCGACCCGAGCATCGACGACTCACCCGCGTGCCAGAACGCCCTCGCGGCGATCATCCGCGTCCGTCACGCGTCGCTCCGATCACTCGAGGTGGCAGCGCGTGAGGAGGCCCCGGCCGACGAGTCGTGGATCAGTGGCGTCCTGGCGAACATCTCGATCGAGGCCCGATCCGGCCGCGACGTGCCGCTCCGCCCCCTGTCCGAGACGGAGCGCCCGGTGATGACCGAGGGCGCCATCCGTTCCCTCATCCGGCGGACCGGCGACGCCGTCACCGGCGTGCTCGTCGCCCGCTGTCAGCTGGAGGGCGACGTCACCGAGCTCGCGTCACCGGTGCGCGTGGTGGTCGAGATCGCGATCGCCCCGGGCCTGTCCATCCCGACGGCCGCCGACCTGGTCCGGACCGCGGTGGGCGAGGCGCTGGCGGAGCAGACCGACCTGCTCGTCGAGGCGATCGACGTGGTCGTCCGCGATCTGCTGCCGGAGCACGACGACGCGACCGGCACCGACCCGGAGGAGGCACGATGACGACCACCGACGAGGCCCTCGCGGCGATCGAGACCGCGGTGACCGAGGTCTCCGGGGTCACCGACCTCTACCGCTCCCGCCCGCTGGTCGCGAGCGCCGTGCAGGCGGTCCGGAGCATCGCCACGAACGCCGGCCCGCTCAGGATCGTCGTCGATGACGAAGGGGTCCTGCGCGTCGTCATCGGCACCGACGGCTTCCGCCCGGCCCCGGAGGTCGCCCGCGCCGTCCACGACGTCGCCCTGGCGACCGCCGCGGCCCACGACCTGGCGCTCAGCCGCGTCGACGTGCGCGTCGCGCGGGTGGGCTGACCGCGACCACACGACGAACGGGAGGCCCGTGGCGGATCCGCCACGGGCCTCCCGTTCGTCTGCTGGTCGCCGTCGCGACCCGCGCCGATCAGTAGAAGTTGCTCGCCTGCGAGTGCGCCCACGCCGCGCACGGGGTGCCGTACGCCGAGCTGATGTACCGCAGACCCCACGTGATCTGGGTGGTGGCGTTGGTGCGCCAGTCCGATCCGACCGTGGCCATCTTCGACCCGGGGAGCGCCTGCGGGATGCCGGTGGCACCGCCGTTGGCGTTGACGGCCTGGTAGTTCCAGCCGGACTCCTTGGTCCACAGGTTGTCCAGGCACTGGAACTGGTCGGCGCCCCAGCCGTACTCGGACGACGCGAGCGAGGTCGCCGTGGCCTTGGCCCCCGCGACGGTGTTGCCGGCGGCGAGCTTCCGGGCGGCCTCGGCTGCCTCGGCGGCGGCCTGCCGGTCGGCGGCGGCCTTCGCGGCGGCGGCTGCCTTCGCGTCGACGTCCCGCTTGTCCTGCGTCGCACTCGCCTCGGCGACGTGCGTGGCGGACGCGACGGTCGTCGAGATCCGGTTCGTCAGCGCCGCACCGGACAGTTCCGGGTAGTCGCTCAGGGCGTCGACCCGCTGCTCGAGCGACGAGGTGTCGACCTTGGCGTTCGCGGTCTGCATGACGGTCTTCGCCGTGGTGATCGTGGCGGCGGCCTGGGCGCGGTCGAGTGCGGTGCCGTGCAGCGCGGGCTGGGCGGTCGCCGAGGCACTCGGGGTGCCGGTCGGCATGCCGAGGGCTTCGCCGATCGCGGGCTGCGTGCCGACGGTCAACGCGCCACCGGCGACGGCGAGGACCGCGGCGCCGCCGGCGATCATCGTCGCCCGGTGTCGCAGGGCACGGCGCATCCGGCGGCTGGGGGTGTTCAGCGCCTCACGTCGGGTCGAGGCGGTGGGGGTGGGGAGCTCAGGGGTGTGTCGCATCGGTTCCGCAGGTCGGCGGCTCGGTGGGGACGGACTCCTGCTCGCACAACGGGTCGTGCGGGCGTGCCGGATGCTGGCGGTGTCGGTGACACCGTCGGCGACGACGGAGGAGTCCTCGAGCCGGTGAGGACCGGACGGTGGTGTGGGGCCCGTCCGTCCGCCGGGTACGCGGCCGTGGGGTGGCCGCGGTCAGGCGGAGCGGTCACTGTGACCGGTCCGACTGGGCAGCGCGTCCAGGAACGCTGGCAGAACGGTCCGTCCACCGCTTGGTAACGGTTCGGTAACGGTCCTGCGCGGGGCTAGAAGGTGTGAGGTTCCTGGGCGTGCTCGCCCTGGGCCACACGCTCGAGTGCGGCCAGGGCTCCGGCGATCGCCTCGACGTCCGGTTCGTCGAGCTCGGCGATGAGCTCGGCCACGATCCCGGTGCGGTTCGCGCGGGCCTGCTCGACCGCCTCGATGCCCTCCGGCGTCGCCGTGACCATGAACGCCCGACCGTCGCGCGGGTCGGCTTCGCGCTGGATGAACCCGCGCTGCTCGAGTTCGGTCAGGATGCGGGTCATCGTGGGCTTCGTGACCACCTCGATCCGCGACAGGTCGCCGGGGCGCAGGGGTCCGTGCCGCTGGATCGACGCGAGCGCGGAGACGATGCCGTACCCGAGCGAGGCCGAGTCGGTGCGGGCCCGTCGGTTGATCCGACCGACCGCTGCGGCCAGGCGTGCGGCGACCTCGGTACGGTCCGTCGGGCGGGGGTTCATGTGCTGCTCCGGGTGCCTGGTTCAGGTGGTCGCCAGCGATGCTATCGGTCCGTGCGGCCCCGGGACTGGGAGTGCCGGGCGCGTGGCCGGCGCTCCGGCCGGGAGGCCCGTGGAGCGCCGAGCGCCCGCCTCGCGTCGGCGAGACGGGCGGTTCCTGTACGCGGGTACAGGTGGACTCAGCGCTTCTCGCCCGGCAGCTGGTGGATCGCCTCGGTCGCGAGCTCGGCCGCGACGTTGTCGCCCGACTCGGTGGCCGCGCGCAGGTGTCGGAAGTCCTCGGTCATCCGGTCCCAGTCGACCAGTTCGTCGAGGTTCGGCAGCCGCAACCGGAACGCCAGGCCGTCCATCGTGTCGCGGCAGACGCGCTGCAGGTTCTCGTTGCCGCACTCGGCGACGTACAGGGCGAAGACGTCGAGGGCGTCGTGGTTGACGGCGGCGACCTCGTGCGCCTCGAGCTCGGTGATCGTCTTGTCGAGCTGGGCCAGGATCTTCTTCCGGCTCGCCGTGCCGAGGCGCGGGACCGCGAGCCGGACCACGCCGCCGAACAGCACGCCGAGGGTCTGCATCGCCTCGATGACCTCGGCGGGGTCCGGCGTGGTGACGCGGGTGTACCGGTTCGGGGCCATCTCGATCAGGCCGGCGCGGGACAGCTGGCTCAGGGCCTCGCGGATGGGCGTGCGGGAGACGCCGAGCCACGAGATGAGCTCGTCGTCGTTCAGTCGTTCCCCGGGGAGCAGGGTGCCGTCCATGATCGCGTCGTGGATCTTGTGGCGGACGGTGTCACGGAGCAGCTGGTGCTCGGTCGGGGCGCTGCGGGGGACCGGCATGCGTTCTCCTTCGGGGGTGGCGGCGTCGGGGCGCCGGGCGAACGGGCACGGTCGACATCGCACGTGCTCGCATCACCGTACCTGATATGACAACGGCGTTGCGATCGGTTCAGCGCGTGTCAGTACCGGGGTGTCAGGTGCCGGTTCGGGCGGGTCCTCGATCGACGAGCAGGCGGATCGTGGCCGGGTCCTCGGCAGCGTCGTACCAGCGCTCCAGCACGGCGACGAACGGGCCCGGGTCGGCGGCGATCCGGGCGAAGAGCGTCATCGACGACCGGAGCTTCACCTCGACGACTTGCGGCCGCGGCGGAGTTCGTCGAGTGCGACGTCGTGCACCCCCTGCTGGGCGCGGACGAAGCGGTCGAGGTCGAACGGGTCGTCGGTCACCGGACGACCCCGCCCCAGCCGTACCGGACCGTCGTGCCGTCGACCACGAGCAGGGAGTCCGGCGGCCGGTCGAACAGCCCGGGCATCCCGACTGCGTCGGGCAGGTCGCCCTCGAGCCGGTCGAGCGTGGCCGCACGGGTGGTGAGCACCGGGTGCTGCCGCTGCCAGAACAGCGTCTGCGCCAGGTACCGCGCGTGGATGCCGGCCCGGGTCGTGAGCTCCGCGGCCAGCGGGGTGTCGACGACCTCGCCCGCGGTCACCCGCACCGACGCTGCGTGCTTCGGCTTGGCCGCACCCGTCGGGCGTTCCTGCCGGAGCGACCGCGCCCACCGCACCGGGTGCAGTGCGCGGGTCGGGTGCCGGACGGAGCGGTGCGCGATCGCGTCACCCCGGCGCCGGGAGCGTGCGTGCGCGAACGTGTACGGCACGCCGAGCAGCGCGTGCGCCGCCACGATGGCGGGCACGTTCGCGGTGTCGACCGTGCGGTAGGTCACCCCGCGCCGTCCCTGGTCGTCGACCGTCAGGACCTCGATCGTGACCTCGGTCATGGTGCCGAGCCGCCCGGCGGACGGGAACGGTGGGACCCGGGTCTCACGGAACACGTACGCCGACAGTCCCACCCAGGCGCTGCCGTCGACGACGTCCGGGTGGGTGCCGCGCGGCACGAGCCGCCGCAGCGACGCCGGGTCGTGCCGCCAGTGCGCGAAGACGATGTCCTCCCACGCGTGCTGGGTGACCGGGCGGTGCAGCAACGGCACCGCCGCGCGGGTCCACGACGGCTGGGTCACGGCTTCGGCGCGTGCCGACCGACCCGGATGCTCCAGAGGACCAGCGGCAGCTGCAGGGGGAGCCGCAGGACCCCGACCAGCCGCATCGCCCGGCTCGAGGTGGGGTGCTCGAGCAGGTCGTTCGCCATCTTCAGGTTCGCCGGGAACACCGCCGCGAACAGTGCCGCCGCAGCCCAGCCCGAAGCGCGGCGGGTCGCGGGGAACGCGAGCCCCGCGGCGATCCCGAGCTCGGCCACGCCGGAGGCCAGCGTGGTCAGCCGCGGCGGCAGGGCCTCCGGCACGATCCGGTCGAAGTGGGTGGGGCGCAGGAAGTGCATGGCACCCGCCCCGCCGAGGGCCACTGCCAGGATGGTGGCAGTGCGGTTGGCACGTCGGATCCGCTCACGTCGTCGCATGTGCCCATCGTGCCCGCTCGTCCTCGGAAGCAGCCGGAGGCGCGGCTCAGTTCAGTGCGCACGCACGGCAGTGCGCGTTCACGTCAGTGCGGTCGCGACGAGGTCGAGGACCGCCGTCGCCACCTCGGCCTTCGTGCCGGAGGTCTCGCGGACGACCTGGCCACCGGGGACCAGGACCTCGATCGCGTTCTCCTCGCGTTCGAAGCCGGCCGACCAGCCGACGTGGTTCACGACGAGCAGGTCCGCGGGCTTCCGGCCGATCTTGGCGCGCCCGAGTTCGACCCGGGCATCGCGGTCGGGTTCGGTCTCGGCGGCGAACCCGACGATGACCTGCCCGGTCCGCCGTGCTGCGACGAGGTCGGCGAGCACGTCCGGGTTCCGCACCAGCTCGAGCGTCATGCGCTCGCCCTGCGCGTCCTTCTTGAGCTTCTCGGAGTGCACCTCGGCCGGTCGGTAGTCGGCGACCGCTGCGGTCATCACGACGACGTCGGCCTCGGCGGCGGCCGCGTGCACGGCGTCGGCGAGTTCGAGCGCGGACCCGACGGGCACCACCGTCGCGTCCAGTCCGGCGGTCAGCGAGCCGTCCACGTTCGCGGCGACGAGGGTCACGGACGCGCCACGACGGACGGCTTCGGCGGCGATCGCGATGCCCTGGCGGCCGCTGGAGCGGTTGCCGACGAACCGCACCGGGTCGAAGGGTTCGCGGGTGCCGCCGGCGCTGACGACGACGCGGACGCCGGCCAGGTCCCCCTGTTCACCGCGGGCCCCGGTCCCCGCGCCCGTGCTGGTCCCCCCACCGCGGCGGCCGGCCGGGGCGGGGTGCTCGTCGAGCACCGCGAGTGCCGCGACGACGATGTCCTCGGGCTCTGCCATCCGTCCGATGCCCGCGTCGTCGCCGGTGAGCGCGCCGACGACCGGTCCGACCAGGTGGACGCCGCGGTCACGCAGCGTGGCGACGTTCGCCCGGGTCGCGGGGTGCTCCCACATCTGCGGGTGCATCGCGGGGGCGACGACGACGGGTGCCTCGGTCGCGAGCAGCGTCGTACCGAGCAGGTCGCTCGCCAGGCCGTGCGCCATCCGGGCCAGCGAGTCCGCGGTGGCGGGGGCGATGACGACCAGGTCCGCCCGGCGACCGAGCGCGACGTGGCGCACCTCGGCGACGTCGTCCCACACGCTCGTGGTGACGGGGTTGCGGCTGAGGGCCTCGAGCGTGGGCAGACCGACGAAGCGCAGCGCGCCCTCGGTCGGGACGACGTGCACGTCGTGGCCACGCTTGACCAGGTCGCGGACGACCCCCACGGCCTTGTAGGCGGCGATGCCCCCGGTGATCCCCACGATGACGGTCAGGGCGCGCTCTGCTGCTGCGTTCACCTGGCTCACGCTACCGGGGCCACGTGCGAGGATCGACGGCATGTGCACCGTCGTCGTCCGCGTCGACCCCGGGTCCGCGTGGCCCGTCACCGTCCTGGCCCTGCGGGACGAGTCGCCCGAACGCCCGTGGGACCCGCCCGCCGCGTGGTGGCCGGACCGCGACCCCGAGGTCCGCGGTGTCCGTGACCGTTCCGCCGGTGGAGCCTGGCTCGCTGCGTCCGACCGTGCCGGACTGGCCGTGGTGCTCAACCGCGCCGAACCCGTCGCGAGCGCCGACGGGACCTGGACGACCCGCGGGGTGGTGCCGGTGGACGCCGTCGCCGACGACCTGCTGCCCGGACACGACGGCACGCTGCCGACCACCCGGGCCTTCAACCTGGTGCGCGCCACGGCCGAGGGCGCCTCGGTGCTGACCTGGGACGGCGATCGGGTCCGCACCACCGAGCTCGGTCCCGGCGTCCACATGGTCACCCACGGTGCGGCGGACGACCCCGCGGCACCGCGCATCGGTCGGTGGCTCGAGGCCTTCCGCTCGGTCGATGCGCCGACCGGCCCGCCGGTGCTCGGCCCCTTCGACGAACTCCGCACCGTGGACGCCGGTGCCGACGCCGGGGACGGGTGGGGTGGTTGGTTCGGCGTGCTTGCGGAGTCCGCAGCGCTGCCGAGCGACCACCCCGACGCGATCCTCCGCGACGTGCACGAGGCCGAGGGGCACATGACGACCCTGTCGATCGTCGCGGCGGCGATCGCGCCGGGCCGCACCGTCCTGCAGCACGCCCGGCTGACCGAACCCGGTCGGCTGGACGGGTCGGTGGAGCTGCACCGCGCCTGACGCGCTCGACGTGCCGGATCCGACCCGGGCCTCCCGGCTGCGCCCCGCGCCCGTCGCGAGACGCCGGCGTCTCGCGAGACGCCGCCGAAAACGGCGGCGTCTCGTGCGTTCCGGGGCGTCTCGGGATGACGCTGGCGTGCAGCGTGCGCTCCCCACCACCGGACGGGAGGCCCGTGGTGGCGCGACCACGGGCCTCCCGTCCGCCTGTCCCTGCGTTCTCGAGCGCGCGAGACGCCGGTGTGCCTGTCAGGCGCCGCCAGGTCCACGAGACGCCTCCGGATTCGGCGGCGTCTCGTGGAGCTGGAGGCGTCCTGGGGAGACGACGGCGTCTCGGCTAGAGCGGCGGGCGCGTCCCCGTGAGGTCCTCGGCGACCGCCCAGAGCGAGCGGGCGAGGTCGGCGCTCCGCGCAGAGCCCGGGATCGACACGGTGGTGGTCGGACCGGTCATGCCGAACGGACCGGAGGGCCCGTAGTACGCGCCACCCACGGCGTTCGGGCCGACCGCCGCGTAGAGCAGCGGTTCGGTGCCCTGCTCGACGGCCTGGGTGAAGGGCAGCGCGCGGTTGCTCGACCGCACCGGCTTCGACCGACCGAGCGAGCGCCCGGCGGCCTGCAGGTTCGTCCGGGTGTAGCCGGGGTGGGCGGCGGTGCTGACCAGGGGCACGTCGGCCTCGACCGTCAGGCGGTGCAGGTGCAGCGCGAGGAGCAGGTCGGCGAGCTTCGACTGCGCGTAGGCACGCCAGCCGTTGTAGCCGCGCTCCCACTGCAGGTCGGCGAAGCGGATCCGGCCGGGGATCGCGGCGAGGCTCGACATCGTCACGACACGGGGTGCCTCGGCCAGGGGTGCACCGGTCCGGGCTGCCCCGGCGCGGAGCAGCGACGGCAGCAGCAGGTTCGTCAGGGCGAACGGGCCGAGGAAGTTCGTGCCGAACTGCAGCTCGAAACCGTCGACGGTCTCGAAGCGCTCCGGCGGGGCCATCACGCCGGCGTTGTTGACCAGGACGTCGATCGGACGTTCCTCGTCCACGATGCCGCTCGCGAAGCGGCGGACGCTGGCCAGGTCGGCGAGGTCGAGTTCGCGGACCTCCACGTCGGCGCCGGGGTGGGCGGCGCGGATGCCGGAGGCGGCGGACTCGCCCTTCTCGGTGCTGCGGACGGCGAGCACGACGCTGGCGCCGGCTCCGGCGAGGCGCAGGGCGGCCTCTCGTCCGGTGCCGCTGTTGGATCCGGTGACGACGATGCGGCGTCCGGTCTGGTCGGGGAGGTTCGGCATGCGGGTGACCGTACTCGTCCGGGCTGGCCGACCCCGGCCGGGCCTGTGCCGGACCGGTCGCCCACCCCGTGCGCGCTGGGGCGCATCGTGCTACATTGATGCAAACGCATGGAAATGCGATCAGGAGGACACCATGAGCAACGCATTCGGCACCGACCGTCCGTCGGACGTCCCGCCGCCCGCACCCGATCGGGTCGGGCCCCTGCAGCTCGGCCTCGACACCTTCGGCGACGTCACCGAACGCGCCGACGGCAGCCTGCAGTCCGACGCGCAGAGCATCCGCGACGTCGTCGACCAGGCCGTCCTCGCCGACCAGGTCGGCGTCGACTTCATCGGCGTCGGGGAGCACCACCGCGCCGACTTCGTCGTCAGCGCCCCCGAGGTCGTCCTCGCCGCCATCGCCGCCCGCACCGAGCGCATCCGCATCGGCTCGGCGGTCACGGTGCTGTCCTCCGACGACCCCGTCCGTGTCTACGAGCGCTTCGCCACCGTGGACGCGCTGTCGAACGGCCGCGCCGAGGTCATCCTGGGCCGCGGCTCCTTCACCGAGTCGTTCCCCCTGTTCGGCTACGAGCTGAGCGACTACGAGGTCCTGTTCGAGGAGAAGCTCCAGCTCTGGGCGGCCCTGCGCGGCGGCGACGCCGTCACCTGGTCCGGCACCAAGCGCGCGGGCCTGGTCGACCAGGACGTCTTCCCGAAGCTCGAGCACGGCGCCATCCCGACCTGGATCGGTGTCGGCGGGTCCCCGCAGTCGGTCATCCGTGCCGCGTCCTACGGGATGCCGCTCTTCCTCGCCATCATCGGCGGGCAGCCGGCACAGTTCGCCCCCTTCTCGCGCCTGTACCGCCAGGCCCTCGCGCAGCTCGACCTGCCGCAGCAGCCCATCGCGATGCACTCGCCGGGCTTCGTGGCGGCCACCGACGAAGAGGCCGCCGAGCGGTACTGGCCGTACCACAAGGCCGTCACCGACCAGCTCGGCCGGGAGCGCGGCTGGCCGCCCCTCGACGTCGCCGGGTACCGGGCGAGCCTGTCGGCCGGCGGGTCGCTCTACGTCGGCTCGCCGGAGACCGTCGCCCGCAAGGTCGCACGCAACATGCGGATCCTCGGCGCCTCGCGCTTCGACATGCGGTACGCGACGGGTCGCCTGCCGCACGCCGACATGATGCGGTCGATCGAGCTCTACGGCTCCGAGGTCGCGCCCCGCGTGCGCGAGCTGCTGGCGCAGCCCGTCCCCGTCGCCTAGCGACCGGTCCCGGTCCGGGTCCGCAAAACACCGGTGTTCGCACTCCGCACCACCCTTCGCGGGTGTTCGGAGCGTGAGCACCGGTGTCTTGCGGGCAGGTTCCGGCGGGCAGCGCGGCGCGCGGGCAACGGCCGGGAGGCCCGGGGCGGCCACCGAGATCGGCTCACGGGGGCCGCGGGTACGGTCCAGGGCATGTCGTCACACCCCGACCACGCCTCCGGTCCCGTTCCTGGTCACGCCTCCGACTCCGTCGTCGAGCGCCGGTTCCGCGGGCGGATCATGGGCGTCGGCACGACCTCGGGCGTCCGCATCGTCGTCGGCATGTGGGACCGCTCGCCGTTCGGGCCGTTCACTGACGTGTTCCTCGAGCTCCCCGACGGCACCAGCGTGCTGCTCGCCCCGGACGAGATCGTCGCCGCGTACGTCTCCGGCACCTACCGCTTCGACACGGTGTCGGTCGTCGATGTCCACGCCCGCCGCACCGCCCGCGGCCTCGAACTGAGCGCCGGTGCGCTGCAGGCCTCGATCGACGTCGGCGGGATCTCGCCGCTCGGCCGGATCCTGCGCATCGTGCCGAAGCCGATCGCCCGCGACCCGCGCTGGCTCGCTGCGATCGACCCCGTGGCGCGCCTGCTCGCGCCTGGGTCGGGCACCGCGGGCTCGGCGGGCAACGGCCGCCGCGAGTACTACGGCGTGACCGGGGCGCACGACGTCACCGGTGTGCGCGGCACCTGGGCGGGGGAGTCCCTGGGGGACCTTGCGCCGCTCGACCCGCCCGTGGCGTTCGGCTTCGCCTCGATGCCGAAGATCCCGCAGGTCGTCGACGTCGAGACCACCATCCGCGAACCCGTCTGAGCCCGGCCGGCCGGGAGTCGGTTCCGTGCGTGTGCATGTTCCGACGATGCACGTGTCGAACGACTCGTGTCCGATCGCTTGATGCACACGCATCCGGTGCGTGTGCATGCAACGACGTTCCACCTGTCGATCGACGCGTGTGGTGTCGCATCCTGCACACGCATGTGCGGCCCGACGGCCTGGATCTGCCGGGGCGGGGGCGGCGAGGCGGAGGTGCGCCGGGCCTCCAGGCCGACCTCGACCGGACCACCTCGACGCGCGGGGCTGACGCGTCCAGCGCCGGAGGGGCACACTGGTCGGAACGGTACGGCCCCGTGAACCGACGGTCGCACGTCGGGCGGATCGGGGCGCATGACGCAAAGGAGCACCATGACCGACACACAGACTGAGCAGCGCGCCGCCATCTCGGACATCGTCCACGGCGCCCACACGGCACTGCTCACCACGGTGAGCGAGGACGGGAACCTGCACGCCAGGCCCCTCGCGGTGCAGGACAAGACGTTCCACGGGACCCTGCGGTTCCTGGTGCAGGACGGCAGCGAGAAGGTCGAGGACATCGCGCGGAACCCGCACGTCAACGTCTCGATCGAGTCGCAGGGCGGGTACCTGTCCATCGCCGGGACCGCGACCGTGACCCAGGACGACTCCGTCATCGACGAGTTGTGGTCGCCGTTCGCCGAAGCGTGGTTCCCGGAGGGGCGTCAGGACCCGACGATCCGGCTCCTGACGGTCGAGGGGGTCTCGGTCGAGTACTGGACCCAGGACACCGGGCCGGTCGGCAGCCTGGTGCAGATGTTCAAGGCGGCACTCGGCAAGCAGAGCCAGCCGGACACGGGCGACCACGGGACGCTCGAGCTCTGAGGCCCTGACGGCGTGGTGGGGCCGGCCCGGGGCGGTGCTGTGGCGCCGGCTTGGTGCGCTGACGCCGTCGTGTTGCTGTGGCGCCGCCTCGCGCGCATGACGCCGCCGGATTCGGGGGCGTCCTGCGCACCTGACGGCGTCGTGACGAGACGACGGCGTCTTGCCGCGACGAGACGCCGGCGTCGTGACGAGACGAGACGAGGCGCCGGCGTCGTGACAAGACGCCGGCGTCCTGCCGCGACGAGACGACGGCGTCGCGCGAAGACCAGCCCGGTCTGCGCGTCAGCTGCTCACGGCGGGCCGAGCAACCAGAGCACCGCGACCAGCACCGGCTGCCCCGCCAACGCCGCGGACACGAGCGTCCACCGCATCCAGGGCTTCGCGACCAGCTCGGGCGACCCGAACAGCGGCGCGAGCGGCATGAGCAGCCGCGGGGTCGAGGCCATCGGCAACGACACCGCGAACACGTACAGCGCGTACCCGGCCGAGTACAGCACCGTCGTGGGCCCGAGCCGGCGCGTCGACTTCCGGAGCAGCCAGATCGGGTACGAGACGAGCAGGAACACGACGATCAGGATCCCGCCCACGCCGAGCCAGCGGCCCGCGATGAGGAACCACGGCGTCAGCGGCACGAAGTCCACCCGGCCGATGAAGTTCACCCACCAGGACATCTCCGTCTCCAGGTACGCGTTCGGCGTCCCGGTGACGTGCGAGGCGATCACCGGCCAGGCGAGTCCAGCGGCGACCATGGTCAGGCCGGCGGCGACGACCCCGACCTGCTCGCGGAGCGGGAAGCCCTCGAACACGCGGCCGGTCTCCCGCCGCGCACGGACCCACCGGACGAGCGCGACGACGCCGAGCACGAGCGGGATCGCCAGGGCGCCCGGGCGGGTGAACGCCGCGGCGACCCCGAGTGCGGTCAGGAGGGCGTACCGCCGACGTTCCAGCGCGAGCAGCGCCCCGAACGACAACACGAGGAACATGCTCTCCGCGTACCCGACCTGCAGCAGGAACGACAACGGACCGCAGCTGAAGAAGAAGACCGCCCACATCGCCGCTGCGTGCCCCGCCCGGTCCCGCACCAGCCGGTGCAGCAAGAAGGTGGCGACCAGGCCGGCGACGATCGCGACCAGCGGTGCGCCGAGGTCGAAGGGCACCCCGGTCGAGGCCGTCATCGCTCGGATGGTGAAGGGGAACGCCGGCAGGAAGGCCCAGGCGTTCTGGGCGACGTTGCCGGCAGCGTCGAGGGGCAGGGCATCCGGGTAGCCGTGCAGCGAGATCTGCTCGTAGTACTGCCCGTCCCAGGCGACCAGGAACGCGCCGAACCCGTGTTCGTTGCCCCAGATCGCGTTGTCCGGCAGGGCACGACCGATGAGCGGGTACGCGAGCGCGAGCCACAGTGTGGACAGCACCCGGCCGCCGGTCCAGACGAGCAGGACCGCCGCCCACGCCGGCAGCGACGTCACGGTGTCGAGGGCACGCCGTCGGCCGGCGGACCACCGTCCGGCGAGCACGCCGGCACTGTCGGTGCGGCTCACGCGCGAGTTCCTCGGCGTTCGGGTGGTCGGGTCGGCACCCGGCCAGGGTAGTCGGCCCGAGCGTGAGGATCGCCCCGAACCGCGCCTGGAGGTCCGACCTGCGTCGTGCATCCCACCTCGCGCCCGGTGGACGGCCGGTGCCGAGTGCGGTGGGTGGCTCGTTCCACGCGCCGTCCAGACGCCTGGTTCCGCGTGGGGACGGGCGACGTCGTGACGACAGGGACGTCCGCGGGCATAGTCTCGATGGGCGATGACGACGACGGCGACGACACCCAGACGACGGACGGGCAGCACTGCGGTCGCCGTGCTGGTGGCCGGGGCCTACTTCATGGAGCTGCTGGACGGCACCATCCTGGCGACCGCCGCGCCGGCGATGGGGCGTGACCTCGGAGTCGACTCCGCCGCGGTCGGTGTCGCGATCACCGCCTACCTCGTCACCCTCGCGGTGTTCATCCCGGTGTCCGGCTGGCTCACCGACCGGATCGGTTCGCGGACCGTCTTCGCCGGGGCCATCGCGCTGTTCACGATCGCGTCCGCACTGTGCGCGCTGTCGACCGGGCTGGTGGAGCTGACGCTGTGGCGCATCCTGCAGGGCCTCGGCGGAGCGCTCATGGTGCCCGTCGGCCGGCTCGTCGTGCTCCGGAGCGCCGGGCGCGAACAACTCGTCACCGCCATCGCCATCCTGACCTGGCCGGCCCTCGCCGCCCCGATCATCGCGCCGTTCATCGGCGGCGTGCTCGTCGAGACGCTGTCGTGGCACTGGATCTTCCTCATCAACATCCCGCTCGGCGTCATCGCGTTCGTCGCCGCCCTGGTGCTCGTCCCGCAGGAGCGTGCGGCGCAGCGGGTGCCGTTCGACTGGTTCGGGTCGCTGCTCGCCTGCGTCGGGCTCGGCTCGCTCGTCGTGATGGCGTCCCTGCTCGCACTCGACGTCATCCCGGTCCTGGCCGTCGTCGTGTCCGGTGTCGTCGGAGCCGTCTGCTGCTGGTTCGCGATCCGGCACTTCCGTCGGGCGCCGCACCCGATCATGGGGCTCGACGCGTTCCGGCTCGAGACGTTCCGGGTGTCGCACGCCGGCGGCAGCCTGTTCCGTCTGGCGGTGTCCGCGGTGCCGTTCGTGCTCCCGCTGCTGTTCCAGGACGCCTGGGGCTGGAGCGCCGTGCTCGCCGGGTCAGCGGTGCTCTGGGTGTTCGTCGGCAACCTCGGCATCAAGCCGATGACGACCCCGTTCCTGCGCTGGTGGGGCTACCGCCCGGTGATCACCGTGTCGTCGGCCATCGCCGCGCTGACCGTGGTCGCGATGGCGTTCATGACCGAGGACACCCCGTTCTGGCTGCTCGCCGTGCTGCTCGTCGTCAGCGGTGCTGCTCGCTCCGTCGGCTTCACGGCCTACAACACCATCGCCTTCGCCGACGTCGAGCAAGCAGACATGACCCCGGCGAACACGCTGTCGTCGACCCTGCAGCAGACCGCCGCGGGCTTCGGGGTCGCCGTCGCCGCGGTGGTCATCCGCGCGGCCTCGGGGCTCGGGGGCGACGGACCGTACACGGTGGCCTTCTGGGTCATCGCCGCCCTGCTCGTGGTCGCCTGCGTCGAGGGCATCCTGATGAGTCGCTCAGCGGGCGACACCGTCCGTCCGGTCCGCCGTGTCCGCGTCTGATCCCGCCGCTGTCCGTTTCCGTCACGGTCACACGGACGAAACCCGGCAGGCGTTACAGTCTCAGCAACCGTCCGCGGTACCCGAGTACGGTGACCGCGGCAGGGTGACCGGAACACCCGGACAGGAAGGCAGCATGGCCGCGCCAGAGCAGCAGAGCACGATCGCATCGGACCAGACCGTGCAGCCCACGCAGCTCCGTGTCGTCAGCTACAACCTCCGCGAGCACACCGCCAACGGCGAGCTCGCCGCACTGGCCGAGGCATCCGACGCCGACGTCCTGTGCGTGCAGGAGTGCGACAGCAACGACCTCGCTCCGTCGATCGGCGGCCTGTCGCTCGCCGCGTCGACCCGCACCAACCGACTCGGGCTCGCGATCTACAAGCGCGACGACCGCTTCGAGGTGCAAGACTTCAGCATCCACTCGCTGCAGAAGTCGCTGCACGACCGGGTCCTCGCACCCGCGCACGAACGGCTCATCGCGATGCACCTGCGCGACACCGAGGCCGACGCCGAGGTCGTCGTCGCGTCGTTCCACGCCTCACCGTTGACCGCGACGAACTCCCTGCGCCGCAAGCAGATCGAGGCGGCGCACCAGTTCCTGCGCGAGCTCGCGAAGGACGTCCCCGCGGTCATGGTCGGCGACTTCAACTACCCGTGGTTCCAGACGAACCTGCGTCGCAAGATCGAGCAGGGCGGGTTTGCATTGTCGCTGTCCGACCAGCCGACGTACCTGCGCTACCGAAAGTTCACGGGCCACTTCGACTTCGCGACGAGCGTCGGGCTGCACATCGCCGGCGTCGAGACCCTGCCGGCGGGCATCTCCGACCACCGTCCGATCCTGGTGCGAGCGCACTACGAGCACCCGGGCGAGACCGGCGCCGTCACCACCGTCGAGGCTCCCGCCGCCTGACCGGGTGCCCTCAGGCGCTGGCCGCTGGCTACCGCGGTCGCGCGACATGCCGCGCGCGCATGGCCGGCTGGTCACGAACTGTCGGTTGGCGGCCCGGCGGGCGACGGTTCGTGCGACCTCGGCGGACGCGAGCGGGGAGTCGCGACCGCTCGGTGGTGGGCGGTCGGGCGTGTTGGCGTCGCGTTCCGGGGGCGCGACCTGCAGCGCGCGCATCGCCGGCTGGTCACGAAGTGTCGGCTGGCGGCCGGGTGCGCGACGTGCCGCGGGTGTGCCGCCGGCTGGTCACGAAGTGTCGGTTGGCGGCCGGGCGGGCGACGGTTCGTGCGACCTCGGCGGTCGCGCGCGGGGAGTCATGACCGCTCGGCGGTGGGCGGTCGGGCGTGTCGGTGTCGCGTTCCGAGGGTGCGACCTGCCGCGGGTGTGCCGCCGGCTGGTCACGAAGTGTCGGCTGGCGGCCCGGCGGGCGACGGTTCGTGCGACCTCGGCGGACGTGAGCGGGGAGTCGTGACCGCTCGGTGGTGGGCGGTCGGGCGTGTCGACGCCGCGTTCCGGGGGCGCGACCAGCCGGCGGACGTGAGCGGGGAGTCGTGACCGCTCGGCGGACGACGCTGGGCGCGCCCGTTCAGCCCGCAACGCACTGGAGGCCCGGTGCCGGTCGCGTGGACCGGCACCGGGCCTCCAGGCGGTCGCCCGCAGAGCCCGCGACCGCGGGTCAGCGGCGCAGGGTCGCCCGCGCCAAGCGGTTGCCGATGAACTGGCCGAGCTGCACGATGACGACGATCGCCGCCACCGAGACGTAGACCACCCACCAGTCGTAGCGCTGCGAGCCGTAGGTGATCGCGTACTCGCCGAGGCCGCCGCCACCGATCAACGCACCCTGCGCCGTCATGTCGACGATGCCGATGTAGATGAACGTGTAGCCGAGGATCAGGGGGCCGAGACCCTCGGGGATGAGCACGGTCAGCAGGATCGAGACGGGGTGCGCGCCCGAGGCCCGAGCCGCCTCGACGACGCCCGGGTCGACCGACAGCAGGTTCTGCTCGACGATCCGGGACACCGCGAAGGCCGCGGCCAGCGAGATCGCGAAGGTCACCGCGGGGACGCCGATCGTGGTCTGCACGACGACCCGCGACAACGGGGCGATCGCGGCGAGGAAGATCACGAACGGGATCGGGCGGATCAGGTTCACGAACACGTTGAGCACCGTGTACGCGGTGCGGTTGCCGAGCACGTTGCCCGGCCGGGTCGCGTAGAGCAGCAGGCCGAGCGCGAGGCCGATGACCCCGGCGATGACCAGCGAGATCAGCGACATCACGATGGTGTCGCGGATCGCTGCCAGGAAGACGTCGAACGTGTCGATCACGCTCTGGAACGAGTTGTTGTTCACGCGGCGGCCTCCTCGTCGGTGGTGACGCCGTCGGCGCGGAGCGCGGCGATTGCCCGGTCGATGGCGTCGGAACCGCCGGTCACCCCGGGCCCGCCGGACGCTCCGGGCCCGCTGGGCACTCCGGGCCCGCTGGGCCCGCCCGGCCCGCCCGGCCCGCCGGAGGCACCGCCCGCTGCGCTCAGCTCGTAGGTGAGCGAGCCGATCCGACGCTCCCGGATCTCGCCGACCCCGCCGTAGACCAGCTCTGCGGTGACCCCGGCGGCACGGAACGCGGCGTCGATGCGGTTCTGCAGCCCGGCCTCGTCGGTGATCTGCACCGTGACGAGCCGACCCGGGTGCCGGTCCCGGAGACGCCGGAGCGTCTCGGGTGAGGGCCGGTCGTGCAGCGCGGTGCGGACGAAGCGCTGCGCGGCACCGGTCTTCGGTGCGGAGAACACGTCGTAGACATCCCCGACCTCGACGACCCGGCCCTGCTCCATCACGGCGACCCGGTCGGCGATCTGCCGGACGGCGTCCATCTCGTGCGTGATGACGATGATCGTGACGCCGAGCTCCCGGTTCACCCGGCGCAGCAGCGCGAGCACCTCGGACGTGGTGTCCGGGTCCAGGGCGCTGGTGGCCTCGTCGGCGAGCAGCAGGTCGGGCGACGCCGCCAGGGCGCGGGCGATGCCGACGCGCTGCTTCTGGCCGCCGGACAGCTGTTCCGGGTAGGCGTGGGCACGCTCGAGCAGGCCGACGAAGTCGAGCAGCTCGGCGACACGGCGGTCCCGCTCGACCTTCGGCACACCGGCGACCTTGAGCGGGTACGCGACGTTGCCGGCGATCGTGCGGGACCGGAACAGGTTGAACTGCTGGAAGATCATCCCGATGTTCCGACGTGCCAGACGGCGGTCCCGCTCGGGGATCGCCGTCAGCTCGCGGCCCGCGACGGTGACCGTGCCGGAACTCGGCAGCTCGAGTGCGTTGACCAGGCGGACCAGGGTGGACTTGCCGGCACCGGAGTACCCGATGACGCCGAGGACCTCTCCCTGGTGCACGTCCAGGGAGACGTCCTCGACGGCCACCACGGTCTCGCCGGTGTCGGCGCGGCGGTAGTGCTTCGAGACGCCGCGGAGTTCGACGAGGACCGGCACTACTGCTTGGCCGCCTTCGCGTCCTGCTCGACCTGGGCGAGCTCGTCCTGCAGCTTCGAGGCGCTCTCGTCGCGGGCGACGGCCTCGGGCAGGTCCTTCGCGAAGGCCTTCTGCACGGCGTCGTCCTGGAACAGCTCCGCCAGCTCGAGGTAGGTCTTGTTGCCCTTGTCCTCGTCGCGGACGGCGAACACGTTCACGTACGGGGCAGCGGTCGCGCTCGAGGGGTCGTCCTGGTAGATCGCGTCCGAGACCGGCAGGCCGGCCGCGGTGGCGAAGTTGTTGTTCACGACGGCGGCGGCGACGGAGCCCTGCTGCAGCGCGTTCGCGGTCTGCGAGGCGTCGAGGGGCTGGACGTCGACCTTCTTCGTCTCGATGTCGTCCGCGGTGGAGAACGCCGAGCCACCGTCCTTGAGCGTGATCAGGTCCGCCGCCTGCAGGATCAGGAGCGCACGGGCCTGGTTGATCGAGTCGTTCGGGATCGCGACCTTCGCGTTCGCGGGCAGCTCGGACGGCTTGTCGTACTTCGTCGCGTAGAGCGGCAGCGGGTACACGGCGGTGGAGCCGATGGGCTGCAGGTCGTCGTCGGACGTGACGTTGTAGTCCGCCAGGTACTGGATGTGCTGGAACTGGTTGATGTCCAGCTGGCCGTCCTTGAGCGCGGGGTTCGGCAGCGAGTAGTCCGAGAAGTTCGTCAGCTTGACCGTGACGTTGAGCTTCTCCTTCGCCAGCTTCGTGTACGTGCTCCAGTAGCCGAGCGACTTGTCCGAGACACCGATCGTGACGGTCTTCGGCGCGGCGTCGCCGGCGGCACCGGCACCGTCGCTGCCGGAGCGCAGGGCTCCGACGACCACGGCGACGACGATGGCCACGACGACGATCGCGGCGGCGACGATCCAGCCGATCGGACGCCTGCCCTTCGGCTTCTCGGGCAGTGCTGGGGCTGCGGACATGCTGGTGCTCCTCGTGGGCCGTGCGTGCGGGGGAGCCGCGGTGGTCCGCGGCGTGGAGACGAGTGTGACCTGCGCCCCACCGCCGGAGCGAGTTCCGTTCCGTCGTGTTACGCAGCACTCGACCCGTGCCGCGTGCGTCGCAGGACGCGTCCCGACACGACTTGGTTGACTCGGACCGTGCGCAGCATCGAACTCGTCCTCGGCCCGGAGTCGGACGCCGGCGTGCGGTCGGCCTGGCAGGCCCTGATCGACGCCGACCTGCCGAGCCTGGGGCGACACCCCTCCCCGTCGAACGCGCCGCACGTCACCCTGGCCGCCGGGGAGACGCTGCCCGTGCCCGCCGGGTTCCGCACCTCGGTCCCGACGTCGATCCGGCTGGGCGGGCTGCTGCTCTTCCCCGCGGGCGCCGGCCGTTCGGTGCTCGTGCGCGCGGTGGTCCTCGACACGGCGCTCACCACCTTCCACGACGAGGTGCACGCGGTCGCCCCCGGCGGCGTCGAGACGTCGGTGCCCGGGCATTGGTCGCCGCACGTCACGCTGGCGCGCCGGGTGCGCGACGAGGACCTGCCACGGGCGGTCGCGGCACTGCGTGCCGTGCCGCTGCCGGAGACGCTGGACGTGGGCGGTGTCCGGCACTGGGACGGTGAGACGCGGACGATCACGCCGCTCGCGTTCACGTCGATCTGACCTCCGGCGGGGCGACGGCAGCACTGCCCGGCACTGCGCGGCACTGCGCGGCGCTGCGCGGCGCTGCCTGCACTGCGCGGCCTAGAGGCCCGGGTCAGGTCCCGAGCACCCGCTCGCCGAACGCGGATGCGAACGTCCGCTCCGGGTCGGCTCGGGCGACCAGGTCGCGGAAGTCCGCCAGCCGCGGGTACAGCGCGGCGATCGCCGCGTGGTCGAGCGAGCTCATCTTGCCCCAGTGCGGGCGGCCGTCGAAGGGCGCGAGCCGGGCCTCCAGGTCGGGCAGGAGCGCGGCGACCTCGGCCGGGTGCTTCTGCCAGGTGAACGCGATGCAGAGGACGTCCTCGCCCTGGGTCGGGCTGAGCCAGAGGTCGTCCGCGGCCATCGTCCGGAGTTCGCAGACGTGCAGGTGCGGCTGGATCCGGTCCGCCAGTCCTCGGAGCGCGTCGAGGGCTCCAGCCGCGTGCCGGAGCGGGACGAAGTGCTCGCTCTGCACTTCGGACCCGTGGCTCGGGACCGACCCGATCGGGAAGTGCGGCAGCCGGTCCCACCACGGGCCGACGGAGCCGTCGCGCGCGGTCCGGTGGTCGTCGCCGGGGGTGCCGGGCAGGCGGGGTGCCCCGGCCAGCGCGTCCGGAACCGGCACGTCCCCGCCGCCGTCGGGCACGCGCGACTTCACCAGGACCTCGGTGATCGCGTCGCCGAACACCGTGTACGCGCACACCGAGTACGCGGCGGCGTGCACCTCGGCGACGTTCGCGGTGAAGGTGTCCCAGGGGATCGAGCCGTAGACGTCCTGACGCATCCGGTAGGTGGGCTCGACGTCGAGGGTCACCCGGGTCACGATGCCGAGCAGGCCGAGGTGCAGCACCGCACCGTCGAACCCGGGGTCCGTCCGGTCGATCGTCCGGGCGGAGCCGTCCGGACCGAGCACTTCGAACGCCTGCACGGCGGTGGCGAGTGAACCCAGCGCCGTGCCGGAGCCGTGGGTACCGGTCGCGACCGCGCCCCCGACGGAGATGTGGGGCAGTGATCCGGTGTTGTGCAGGGCGAACCCGGCGCGGTCGATGTCGGACGCGACGTCGCCGTACCGGGTGCCGGCACCGAGCGTCACCGTGCGGTGCTCGGCGTCGACGACCAGGTCGGTGGGGATCCCGGTCAGGTCGAGCAGGACGCCCGGGGAGTCGGCGACGTCGTTGAAGGAGTGCCGGGTGCCGAGTCCGTGCGCCCGTTCGGCGTCCGCCACGACCTGGGCGGCCTCGTCGATCGACGACGGACGGACGACCCGTTCGGCCGTGTACGTGACCGTGCCGGACCAGTTGAGCTCGCTCGTCGTCGACCGCATGGCGCCCACCCTGCCACGCAGTCCGGCGCCCGGCGCGAGCCGGGTGTGAGCCGGGCGCCGGTCCCCGTCACGGGGTCGGCGCCCGGCGGGGTCCGTCGGTCAGTGCGCGGGCGGGGGCGTCGGTGCGCCCTCGGGCACCTCGGGTCGGCGGACGAACACCGACGCCAGGATGCCGAACAGCGAGATGATCGCACCGACCATGAAGGCGGTGCCGACGCCCGACGCGGTGGCCACCTGGACCCCACGGGCACCGGAGCCCTCGACGGCGGTGGCCGCACCGATCGTCAGCAGCGTGACGAACAGGGCGGTGCCCGCTGCACCGGCGAGCTGCTGCGCCGTGCCGAGCACCGCGCTGCCGTGCGAGTACAACTTCGGGGGCAGCCCGCCGAGCGCCGCGGTGAACAGCGGCGTGAAGGTCAGGGCCAGCCCGATGCTCAGCACGACGTGCGCACCGAGGACGAACCACACGCTCGTGTCGACGCCGACGGTGGAGAGCGCCCAGAGCACAGCGCTGACGATGATCGATCCGGGGATGAGCAGCACGCGCGGGCCACGGCGGTCGTAGATGCGACCGACGATGGGGGAGAGCAGGCCCATCAGCAGACCACCGGGGAGCAGCAGCAGGCCGACCTGCAGGACCTCGAGCCCGAGGACGCGCTCCAGGTAGATGGGCAGCAGGATGAGCGTGCCGAACATGGCCATGAAGCTCAGACCCATCGCGACGATCGGCACCGTGAAGCCGCGGGTGCGGAACGTGCGCAGGTCGAGCAGGGCGCTGTCGGTGCGCTGCAGGCGTGTCTGCCGGACGATGAACACCGCGAGGGCGACGGCGCCGACGACCAGGGCGGTCACCGGGACGAGCGGACCGGTCGCGCCGGCTTCACCGATGCTGGACAGGCCGTAGACGATGCCGCCGAACGCGAAGGCGGAGAGCACCACCGAGACGACGTCGATCGGCGCCTTGCGCGGCGTCGAGACGTTCTGCACCTTGACCATGCCGAGGATGAGCGCCGCGATCGCGATGGGCAGCACGAAGCCGAACAGCCAGCGCCACGAGAAGGCGTTGAGGATCAGGCCGGAGATCGTCGGGCCGATCGCCGGTGCGACCGAGATGACGATGGAGATGTTGCCCATGATGCGGCCACGGTGCGCGGGGTCGACGAGGGTCAGGACCGTCGTCATGAGCAGCGGCATCATGATCGCGGTGCCGCTGGCCTGCACGATGCGGCCGATGAGCAGCACCGTGAACCCGGGGGCGAGCAGGGCGATCAGCGTGCCGACCGAGAACAGGCCCATGGCCCAGACGAACACCGGGCGGGTGTTGAACCGCTGCAGCAGGAACCCGGTGATCGGGATGACGACCGCCATGGTGAGCAGGAAGCCGGTGGTCAGCCACTGACCGGTCGCGGCGCTGATGTCGAGGTCGTCCATGAGCCGGGGCAGCGCCACGCCCATGATCGTCTCGTTGAGGATGACGACGAACGCGGAGACGAGCAGCAGCCCGATCACGAGTCGGGTCTCGGCAGCGGACGGCTGCGAGACGCTTCCCGTGCGGGGGGCGGAATCGACGGCCTGGGTCATGCGGGTGCTCCTGGTGGGTCACGACGGGTGGAACGGGTGTGGCGCAGGGCGCGCAGACAGGCCAACTCCCTGAGTGGATGCGATTATTCCGCTTCGCTGGCAACATCCGCGGGTGGACGATCGGCGCCGCCCCCGACGTGCCCGTGCGACGTCGGGCGTGTCCGCTCAGTGCAGGATCGCGAACCCGTCGGCGTCCCCGTGCGGCACGACCGACCGCAGGGAGACGTCGGTCACGGTCGCCGACGGCGGCCCGGTGCGCAGGCACGCCATCAGCGAGTCGACCGCGACCGAGGGGCCCTCGGCCTCGACCTCGACCGTGCCGTCCCAGAGGTTCCTCGCGTAGCCGACCAGGTCGAGCCCGTCGGCCTTCCGAGCGGTCCAGTACCGGAACCCGACCCCCTGGACGGTCCCCGACACCACGGCATGCACCCTCGTCACCGTCGTCATGCCCTCCACGCTAACCGCGGCGTGCTCCCGGGAGTTTTCGGCCCCGTGACGATCTGTTTCCGGCTCGTGACGAGCGCGCACCGTCGGCAGTGATAGTGTCATCCCAACCCGAACACTTCGAGTCAGATTGACACTATCTCCCTCATGGACGAACCAGGCATCCGCGTCGCGGTCTCCACCGTGATCGTGGCGCTGCGCCCGCACCCCGACACCGGTGCGCCGGCGCTGTGGATGCCACTCGTGCGTCGCGTCGCCGAACCGTTCGAGGGATCCTGGGCGCTCCCCGGCGGCTGGGTCGGCGACGACGAGGGGCTCGAGGACTCGGCGGCCGCCCGACTGCGCGAGACGACGAACGTCCAGCCGCGCTACCTCGAGCAGCTCTACGCGTTCGGCGACGTCGGACGCTCCCCGAGCCGGGTCGTGTCGATCGTGTACTGGGCGCTCGTGCACCCGGACGAGGCGAACGTCGTGCCCGACGACTGGAACGTCCGGTGGTTCCTGGCCGACGAGCACCCGCCGCTCGCCTTCGACCACGACCGCATCGTCGAGTACGCCCTGTGGCGGCTGCGCAACAAGATGTCGTACTCGCGGATCGCGCAGGCGTTCCTCGGTGACCGGTTCACCCTCGCCGAACTCCGCGGCGTGTACGAGGCGGTGCTCGGCCGAGCACTCGACCCCGCGAACTTCCGTCGGCAGGTCGAGAAGACCGACGCGGTCCTGCCGACCGACGAGACCACGAGCGGGGGCCGGCACCGTCCGGCTCGGCTGTACCGCTCGAACCCCGACCTGGCCTACGCGGACAACGGCCCGCTGCAGACCGGGGCCGATCAGCACCAGCAGCGGAACCGATAGGAAACCCCGTGTCCATCGCCACGACGATCGAGCTCATCTCCAACGGCAAGGCCGGCGGCAGCACCTGCACGCCCGACCTCGCGATGCCGACGTGGGACTTCGACTCCCGCCCCGGGTACGGCCCGGGATCGTCGATGTCCGACGTCATCCCGACGAGTGCCCCGCGCCAGGGCGTCCTGCCCGACGAGTACAAGACGGCCCCGACCGACGAGCTCCACGAGCGCATCGAGCGGGCGAAGGCCACCCTCGGCGACCGGGTCGTCGTCCTCGGGCACTTCTACCAGCGCGACGAGGTCGTCCGGCACGCGGACTTCCTCGGTGACTCGTTCCAGCTCGCGAACGCCGCCCTGACCAAGCCCGACGCCGAGGCGATCGTGTTCTGCGGCGTGCACTTCATGGCCGAGACCGCCGACATCCTGGCGCGCGACGACCAGCGCGTGATCCTGCCGAACCTGGCCGCCGGCTGCTCGATGGCGGACATGGCTGACATCGACAGCGTCGAGGCCGCGTGGGCCGAGCTCACCGCCGTGTACGGCACCGAGCCCGCCGCCGACGGCCGCGTGCCCGTGATCCCGGTCACCTACATGAACTCCGCCGCCGACCTCAAGGCCTTCTGCGGGCGCAACGGCGGCATCGTCTGCACCTCGTCGAACGCAGCGACGGTGCTCGAGTGGGCCTTCGAGCGCGGGCAGCGCGTCCTGTTCTTCCCCGACCAGCACCTCGGCCGCAACACCGCGAAGGCGATGGGCATCAGCACCGACCTGATGCCGATGTGGAACCCCCGGAAGCCCCTCGGCGGCAACGAGACGAGTGAACTCGAAGCGGCGAAGGTCATCCTCTGGCACGGCTTCTGCTCGGTGCACCGTCGCTTCACGGTCGACCAGATCGACCGGGCCCGCCGCGAGCACCCGGGTGTGCGGGTCATCGTGCACCCGGAGTGCCCGATGGCCGTCGTCGACGCTGCCGACCACGCCGGCAGTACCGACCTGATCCGGAAGACCGTCGCTGCCGCCACCGAACCGACGACCTTCGCGATCGGCACCGAGATCAACATGGTGAACCGGCTCGCCGCCGAGTACCCGCAGCACACGATCTTCTGCCTCGACCCGGTCGTCTGCCCCTGCTCGACGATGTACCGGATCCACCCGGGCTACCTCGCCTGGGTGCTCGAGGCACTCGTCCGCGGCGAGGTCCTCAACGAGATCGTCGTCCCCGCCGACGTGCAGGCCGACGCCAAGGTCGCGCTCGAGCGCATGCTCGCGGCGAAGCCCCGCGGCTGACACACGAGTCCGACCGAACGAGGGAGACCACCGTGCACGTCGTCATCGTCGGCTCCGGCATCGCCGGGCTGACCGCAGCGATCCGCGCCAGTGCCCTGCACGACGTCACCCTCGTGACGAAGGGGGCGCTCGCCGACAGCGCCACCGCGTACGCCCAGGGCGGCATCGCGGTGGCGCTCGGTGCCGACGACTCCGCGGCACTGCACCAGGCCGACACCCACGTCGCCGCGGCCGGCAGTGCCGACGCGCGTGCCGTCGAGGTCCTGTGCACCGACGGCCCGGCCCGCGTCCGCGACCTGCTCGCCCTCGGCGTGCCCTTCGACCGGTCGTCGGACCCGGCGACCCTCGACCGGTACGGCGACGACCTGGCCCGCGGTCGTGAAGCCGCGCACGGCCGGTGGCGCGTCGTGCACGCCGACGGCGACGCGACCGGGGCCGCCGTCGAGCGCACCCTCATCGCGGCACTGCACCGACGGCACGTCACGATCCTGGAGCGCACCAGCCTGACCGACCTCGTCGTCCGTGACGGGGCAGTCGTCGGCGCCGACGTCCTGGACCTGCTCGGAGAACCCCGCCGGCTCGACGCGGACGCCGTCGTCATCGCGTCCGGGGGAGCGGGGCACCTGTACCGCGAGACGACGAACCCCCTGGTGGCGACGGGCGACGGGGTCGCCGCCGCCTGGCGAGCCGGCGCCGTACTCGCCGACCTGGAGTTCGTCCAGTTCCACCCGACGCGGCTGGCGGTCCCCGGCGGCGGCCTGGTGTCCGAAGCCGTCCGCGGTGAAGGTGCCGTCCTCCGCGACGCCGCCGGACACCGCTTCATGACGGACGTGCACCCGGACGCCGAGCTCGCCCCCCGTGACGTCGTCGCCCGCGGGATCGCCGCCGCGGTGCGCGACCAGGGCGGCGCACCCGTGCTCCTCGACGCCACCGGCCTCGACGCCGGGTTCCTGGTCACCCGGTTCCCCGGACTCACCCGGGCCACCCGCGCCGCCGGGTTCGACTGGACCCGCGAGGGCGTCCCGGTCGCACCGGCCGCGCACTACTCGATGGGCGGCATCGCCACCGACGCCGAGGGCCGCACCAGCCTGCCCGGACTCCTCGCCGTCGGTGAAGCCGCCTGCACCGGGGTCCACGGCGCCAACCGGCTCGCCTCGAACTCCCTGCTCGAGGGGCTCGTCTTCGCGGTCCGCGCAGCGGACGCGGTCGCCGCACCGCGACCCGGCCTGCTCCGCCTGCGCGGGGACGCCGGTCTCCACGTCACCAGCGTGCCCCGAGCGGCCGACGCGACCCCTTCCTCCCCCCACCTGCTCGGCCGTCACGCCGCTCCGCAGGCTCCGCAGCGCGCCGGAACCGGCAGGCGTGGGCCCAGTCCGACCCGGCCTGGAGGCGCGACCCACCTCGACGACGCCGGTGCCGTCCGGCAGGCGGTCCAGTCCGTCATGACGGACCGCGTCGGCCTGCTCCGTGACGCCGTCGGGCTGGCGAGCGCGCGCCGCGACCTCGACGCGCTGACCGCGCCGACCGGCGGCGGCGTGCGTGAGCACGAGGACCGTGCGCTCCTCGACCTGGCCCGACTCGTCGCGCTCGCCGCCGAGGCCCGCACCGAGTCCCGCGGGGCGCACGCCCGCACCGACCACCCCGACACCGACCCCACCGCCCCGGCCTCGTACGCCTGGGTCGCCGACCGCACCGACGCCGGTCCCGACCAGCACGCCCACGAACGCGCCGACGGTTCCGCAGCCGTCCCGCAGGAGGTACCCGCATGACCACCGACCCCGGCACCATCCCGCCGCACGCGCTCCGTCGCGTGATCGAGACCGCGCTCGAGGAGGACGCGCCCTGGGGCGACGTCACCAGCGAGACCCTGATCCCCGTGGAGGCGACCGCGACGGCGACCCTCGGCGCGCGCGAGCCGGGCGTGCTGAGCGGCGGCGCGGTGTTCGTCGCCGTGATGCACGCCGTCGACCCGTCGATCCAGGCTGTGGTGCACGTCGCCGACGGCACGCACTTCGCGGCGGGCGACGTCCTCGCGACCGTGACCGGGTCGGCGCGGGCCGTGCTGCGGGCCGAACGGGTCGCCCTCAACCTGGTGCAGCGGATGTCGGGCATCGCCACGGTCACCGCGGCCCACGTCGCCGCCGCCGCGGGCACCGCTGCGCGGATCGTCGACACCCGGAAGACGACGCCGGGCCTCCGGGCACTCGAGCGGTACGCCGTCCGGTGTGGTGGCGGACACAACCACCGCACCTCGCTCTCCGACGCCGTGCTCGCCAAGGACAACCACCTGGCGGTGCTCCTGGCCGGCGGGATCGGCATCGGCGACGCGATCGCCCAGGCCCGCCAGCGGCTCGGGCACACCGTGCACGTGGAGGTCGAGGTCGACCGCATCGACCAGATCGAAGCAGTCGTCGCGGCCGGGGTCGACACGGTCATGCTCGACAACTTCACCCCCGACGACCTGGTGACCGGGGTCGGGATCGTCGCCGGGCGCGCGCTCGTCGAGGCCTCGGGAGGCGTGTCGCTCGACACCGTCGCGGCGATCGCGGCCACCGGCGTCGACGTCATCTCGGTCGGGGCGCTGACCCACTCGGCGCGGGCGCTCGACCTGGGGCTCGACATCGACGTCGCGGTGCCCGAGCACGTCGCGGTGCCCGTGCAGGACTAGTCGTGTTCTACCTGGACCGCGCGGCCACCACCCCGGTCCGCCGCGAGGTGCTCGAGGCGATGTGGCCCTACCTGACGGGGGTGTTCGGCAACCCCTCGTCGACGCACGGGGTCGGGGACGAGGCCGCGCGAGGACTCACCGCCGCACGGGCCGCCGTCGCCGCGGTGCTCGGGTGCCGGCCCGCCGAGGTCGTCTTCACCACCGGCGGCACCGAGGGGGCGAACACCGCGATCAAGGGGATCGCCCTCGCCGCGCCCCGCGGTCGGCACGTGGTCACGAGCGCCATCGAGCACGAGGCCGTGCTCGAGAGCTGCGCCTACCTCGCCCGCTTCCACGACTTCGACGTCACCGTGCTGCCCGTCGGGCCGGACGGCCGCGTCGACCCGGCGGTGCTGCGCGCGGCGCTCCGCCCCGACACCACGCTCGTCTCGATCGCGCACGCCGACAACGAGATCGGCACCGTGCAGGACGTCCCCGTGCTCGCCGCGGTGGCGCACGAGGTCGGGGCGCGGTTCCACACCGACGCCGTGCAGTCCGCGCCCTGGCTGCCGATCGGCCTCGGGACCCTGGGCGTCGACGCGCTGTCGTTGTCCGGGCACAAGCTCGGTGCTCCGAAGGGCACCGGCGTGCTCGCCGTGGGTTCCGGCGTCCCGCTCGAGCCGCTGCTGCACGGCGGTGGTCAGGAACGGGGCCGGCGGTCCGGCACCGAGGACGTGGCCGGAGCGGTGGCGGTGGCCACGGCGCTCGGGCTGGCGGCGGAGTCGGTGCGGTCGGGGGCGGGCACGGCGACCACGGTGCGCGACGCGGTGCTCGACGGCGTGCTCGCCGCCGTCCCCGGTGCGTTCGTCTCCGGGTCGCGGGAGCACCGGCTGCCCGGGCACGCGTCGTTCTGCTTCCCGGGCGTCAACGGCGAGACCGTCCTGCTCGAGCTCGAGCAGCGCGACGTCGTGTCGTCGTCGGGCAGCGCCTGCGCAGCGGGCAGCACGGAAGCCTCGCACGTGCTCACGGCGCTCGGGATCCCCGAGGACGTGGCCCGGACCGGGCTCCGTCTGACGTTCGACGCGACGCTCACGGCCGGCGATGTCCCGTTCGTCGTGGGGGCCGTGGCCGACGCCGTGGCGACCGTCCGCGCCCTCGGCTGAGGTGTACTAGACGTTCTACTCCATCTCTGGGTACGTGTCCCCTCTTCTGCGGACAACCGATCTGCGTCAGAGTGTCGTCATGGCGAACGTGATGGTGGCCCGGACACGACGGGACGACCGCTTCCGAGCGGTGCAGCTCCTGCCGGCGCCGGCCACCCTCGTCGCGCTCGCCCTGGCAGCGCAGCACGACCTCGGCACGGCCCCGCTCGGGCTCATCGCCGTGGTCGGAGCGCTCGCGACCGCCGGGAGTGCCCTGCTCCCGATGGTCCGGCCAGCCGCCGCCCACCGGTCGATGCCTGCACCGACCGAGACGGACCGGTACCGAGAGGACACCGAACACCCTTGAGGTCCACCACCGTGCGGTTCCCCTGAACCGAGCCGCGCGGTGGACCCAGACCGGATGTCGACCCCCTGATCGGCGTCCGGCGCGGGGCGCGACGTTCCCCTGTCGTCGTGTCCCGCCGTACACCGCGATCCCGCCGTGGGTCGACGTCCGCACCCCTCCAGCGGCGTCGGTTCCCCTGCAGCCCACGGCGGGTTCCGGTTCCCCGGTAGCGTCGGTGCATGCCCTCGTACCGCGTGACCCTGGCGATCGGTGCCCTCGCGCCCGGGACGGCCCCGGACGCCGTCCTGCCCGCCGCAGCATCCCTGGTGCGCGAACACGCCGTGGTCGAGGCCGAGGACGTCCGACTGCTCCGCGGTGTGCCGTGCGCCGTCGTGCGCTTCGAGGCCGAGGACGACCGGGCCGCCGCAGCCGTGCGGGACGCCACCGTCGACGGGCTGCGCGACGTCGTCGAGATCCGCTCCGACGTGGTCACCCGGCGCGAGGGCGGCCGCTGGATACCGGTCGCCTGAGAGCCGGGCGGTCGCCTGACGGTCAGACGGTGGGCGTCGCCGGTTCGGGGGTCCCCGGCCAGACGTAGGCAAGGTCGTCCGGTACGTCCGGGAACAGCTCCCGGTAGTGCTCGGGCGCCTTCTGCACGAGCTTCGACCGGTGTGAGACGTGCAGGGCCTCGTCGTCGTTCCACGGCGGGATCGGCACGTCGCCGCGCTCGTACGCCGCCAGGTCCTCCGGGAACCGGCCCAGGTCGAGCAGGGTCTTCTCGAGACACGTGTCGGCGTACCCGCGCTCGGCCCAGACACGGCACGTGGCCTCCTGGTACGCCATCAGCGCCGGACGGTAGCCGCGCCACATCGCCGTCACCGGGTGGTGCTGCCAGCCGTAGTCAGGGAGCGTCAGTGCGCGCATCACCTGCAGGGTCTCGACGCGCTGCTTGCCGAGCCGCCGGTCGTCGAGGACCTCGGCGGAAGCCCGGAAGTCGGCGTACGGCAGGAAGGTCTGCATGGCGCGGACGCTACCCCGACCGACTGGCACCCGACACATGTCGTCACGAACGTGCCGCCCGCCCCGGCAGCGTGTGAGCATCGACCGCATGAGCGGAGAACTGGTCGTCGGCGTCAGTGGCAGCCCATCGGACCCCTCGCGCACCTCGACCCTGGTCGCGGCGACGGTGGCCCGGTTGGCCGAGGAGATCGACGGCGCCCGGACCGAGACGATCGAAATCGGCCCGCTGCTGGCCGACCTCGGCGCGGCCTCGGGTCGCGAGACGATGTCCGACCGCACCCGCCGGGCCCTCGAGACGGTGGAGGCCGCGGACGTGCTCGTCGTCGGCAGCCCGGCCTTCCGCGCGGCCTACTCCGGCGCCTTCAAGCTGTTCTTCGACTGGGTCGGCCAGTACGACCTCGTCGACACCCCGGTGCTCCTCACTGCCACCGGTGGCAGCGACCGGCACGCCCTGCTCGTCGAGCACCAGATGCGCCCGTTGTTCGGCTTCTTCCAGTCCACGACGCTGCCGCTCGGGGTGTTCGGCAACGAGCGGGACTTCACCAAGCGCGAGGGTGGCTACGACATCGCGAGCGTCGACCTCGAGCTCCGCATCGACCAGGCCGTGCGCCGCGCCGTACCGCTGATCCGTGGCGGCTTCGCCACCGCAGGCCTCACCGACGTGCGGCGTCCCGCCGACTTCTGATCCGCGCGCGTGCGCCCCGTCCTTCCGGGCGTACCCGGTGCTTCCGGGTGTCCCTGGTCGGAAGTTCCCATCAGGGACGCCCGGAACCACCTGGCATCGCGCGTGCGATTGGAAGGAACGGGCGCGACCCGGCGTGAGCAGCAGGCGGACGGGAGGCCCGTGGCGGCGCCGCCACGGGCCTCCCGGTCGTCTGCGGGTCAGGCGAGCAGGGACGCGACGTGCGCGACCGCCAGTCGGTAGCCGTCGGCACCCGCGCCGGCGATGACCGCCGTCGCGGCGGTGGCGACGTGGTCGACGTGGCGGAACGGCTCGCGCTTCCACGTGTTCGACAGGTGCACCTCGACGACGGGGACCCACAGGGCCTCCACCGCGTCGTGCAGTGCGACCGAGGTGTGCGCGTACGCGGCGGGGTTGATCACGACCGCGGCGAAGTCGTCGAGCGCCTCGTGCAGCCACTCCACCAGCTCGCCCTCGCGGTTGGTCTGGCGGAAGTCGGCCTCGAGCCCGTGCACCGCCGCCTCGGTGTGCACGATCGCCTCGATCTCGGCGAGCGTCACGGTGCCGTACTGCTCCGGGTCGCGGCGCCCGAGGATGTCGAGGTTCGGGCCGTTGAGGACGAGGATGCGCGACGCGTCGGTCATGGGCCGAGCGTAGCGAACCGGGGGAGCGATGCGCGGCGCGGACGATGCATGCGCGGGCTATGTGAACGGTCACAAACCGGTGTAACGTCTTCGTCCGGGTCGGCAGAGTTGTCGACTGCAACACACTGACGTGGAGATGTGAATGGTTCTCGCTGCAGCGAACGAAGGGATCCGGCTCGACTTGGGCTGGGTCGACTACCTGATGATCATCGT
Organism: Curtobacterium sp. Arg-1; assembly: GCF_025643395.1. NCBI lineage: Bacteria > Bacillati > Actinomycetota > Actinomycetes > Micrococcales > Microbacteriaceae > Curtobacterium > Curtobacterium sp. Arg-1. The sequence continues at coordinate 2,690,020 of NZ_CP095731.1, read as the reverse complement.
GTACTTCGCGGTCGTCATCGGGATCGGGTTCACCGCCCGCAAGCAGGTCCGGACGAGCATGGACTTCTTCCTGTCCGGCCGCTCGATGCCGGCGTGGATCACGGGCCTGGCGTTCGTGTCCGCGAACCTCGGTGCCACCGAGATCCTCGGCATGGCGGCGAACGGTGCCCAGATCGGCATGGCCACCCTGCACTACTACCTCGTCGGCGCCGTGCCCGCGATGGTGTTCCTCGGCCTCGTGATGATGCCGTTCTACTACGGCTCGAAGGTCCGCTCGGTGCCGGAGTTCATGCTGCGCCGCTTCGGCAAGGCGCCGCACCTGGTGAACGCGATCGCGTTCGCGGTGTCGAACGTGCTCATCGCGGGCATCAACCTGTACGCGATGGCCATCGTCATCGAGGCCATGCTCGGCTGGCCGGAGTGGCTGGCGATCATCGTCTCCGCGGGCTTCGTGCTCGTCTACATCACCCTCGGCGGACTCTCGAGCGCGATCTACAACGAGGTCATGCAGTTCTTCGTGATCATCGCCGGGCTCATCCCGCTGACGATCGTCGGTCTGCACCGCGTCGGCGGGTGGGACGGCCTGTCGAAGGCGATCACCAAGACCCAGGGTGTGCAGCACCTGCAGGCCTGGGCCGGCACCGGCTTCGGTGACGTCACCAACCCGATCGGTGCCAACTGGCTCGCCATCGTGCTCGGCCTGGGCTTCGTGCTCGGGTTCGGCTACTGGACCACCAACTTCACCGAGGTGCAGCGTGCATTCTCGGCGAAGAACATGTCCGCGGCCCGCCGCACCCCGCTCATCGCCGCGATCCCGAAGCTCTTCATCCCGGCCATCGTCGTCATCCCCGGCCTCATCGCCGCGGCCGTGGTGGGCAACCAGTTCGCCGACGGCACGTTGACCTACAACGACGCGATCCCGAAGCTCATCCAGATGTACCTGCCGACCGGTGTGCTCGGCATCGCGGTGACCGGTCTGCTGGCATCGTTCATGGCCGGCATGGCGGCGAACGTCTCGTCGTTCAACACCGTCTTCACCTACGACATCTGGCAGCGCTACATCCGCCCGAACATGCCCGACCTGCACTACCTGAAGACGGGCCGCTGGGTCACCGTCGTCGGCGTCGTGGTCGGCATCGCGACCGCGTTCATCGCGGCCCAGGCGTCGAACATCATGACCTACATGCAGACGCTGTTCTCGTTCTTCAACGCACCGCTGTTCGCCGTGTTCATCCTCGGCCTGCTGTGGAAGCGCATGACGACGCAGGGTGCGCTGTGGGGCTACGTCCTCGGCATCGTGACCCCGACGATCACCTGGATCGCGTACCTGGTGAACCCCGACCTGTTCGCCACGGCCACCGCGGAGACCCTGTACGGCGCGATCATCTCGTTCGTCACCGTGCTGGTCGTCGGCTTCGTCGTCTCGATGCTGACCAAGCCGAAGGACGAGAAGGAACTCGGCGGGCTCGTCTACGGCATCGGCAAGATCGACCTGCACGGCGACTCGGTTGCGACGGACACCGCCTGGTACCGCTCGCCCGCGCTGCTCGGCACCGTCGCGCTCGTGCTGTGCGTCGTCCTGTACCTCCCGTTCCTCTGATCCGCGAAGGAGACCACTGCTCATGAGTGACACCACCACCCCCGGCGCGATGACCGAGGAGCAGAAGGCTGCCCTGGTCCGCTCCACCCGCCGGCTCGACCTGCGCCGCATCCTCGGCGGCCTGTTCGTCCTGTACGGCGTGATCACCACCATCGTCGGGATCGTGCACTGGAACACCGACCCCGAGAAGACCGGCGGGATCCACATCAACCTGTGGGTCGGGATCTCGCTGCTCGTCGGCGGCGGGCTGTTCTTCCTCTGGGACCGCCTGAACCCCGTGCCCGCCGAGGACATCATCGGCCAGGCTGAGGCCGAGGCACACCAGCGTGCCGCGGGCGAGGGGCGCGAGCTGGCCTGAGCCCGTCTGGCTCGGGCATCCCCGGCCTGACGCAGAACGACGAAGTCGCTGTCGCACGACAGCGACTTCGTCGTTTCAGCCCTCATCGTCGGACGCCCGTACCGGTTGGTTCCCCCACGAAACGGTTGCGCGCTGATCCAGCTGGGTCCAGGTTGAGCGGAACGAAAGGAACCGCCATGGAAACGATGGTCTTCATCAACCTGCCCGTCATCGACCTCGAGCGCTCGAAGGCGTTCTACGAGGCGCTCGGGTACTCGATCAACCCGGCGTTCAGCGACGACACCGCGGCGTGCGTGGTGGTGAGCGACACGATCTCCGTCATGATCCTGACGACGGCGAAGTTCGCGGACTTCACCGACAAGACGATCGCCGGTCCGGACACGATCGAGGTCATCAACTCGCTCAGCGCACCGTCGAAGGAGGACGTCCACCGTGTCGTCGACGCCGCGGTGGCAGCCGGCGGCACCGAGGACCGCCCGGAGATGGACCTCGGCTTCATGTACCAGCGGAGCTTCACCGACCCGGACGGACACCGCTGGGAGTACGTGTGGATGGACGAGCAGGCGACGCAGGACGGTCCGCCCGCCGAGTGAGTCTTGGGGTGTCGGGGGCGCCCGCCAGGATGGTCGCATGAGCACCGAGCCCGTCGCCGTCCCGCCCGTGCCCGACCTCGTCACCGGTGACGACGGCCTGGCCCGGCCGGTCTGGGCGTCGTCGGACGAGCTGCTGCGCGCCTACTACGACACCGAGTGGGGCATGCCCGTGCGCGATGAACGCGGGGTGTTCGAGCGGCTGTCGCTCGAGGCGTTCCAGTCCGGTCTGTCGTGGCGCACGATCCTGGCGAAGCGACCGGCGTTCCGCGCAGCCTTCGCCGACTTCGATGCCGACATAGTCGCGGCCTTCGGCGAGGACGACGTCGAGCGGCTGATGGCCGACGCGGGGATCGTCCGGAACCGCGCGAAGATCCTCGCCACGATCACCAACGCGAACGCCACGATCGCCCTGCGGCAGGACGGCGGGCTCGCCGGCTTCGTGTGGTCGTTCCGGCCGACGACCACGCCCGAGCCTCGGTCCTCCGCCGAGGTCCCGACGAAGTCGGACGAGTCCCTCGCGCTGTCGAAGGCGCTGCGGAAGCGCGGCTTCGCCTTCGTCGGGCCGACGACGATGTACGCCCTGATGGAAGCGCTCGGCATCGTCGACACCCACCTGGTCGGCAGCCACCGGCGCGGGACCTCGGGCGTCTGGAACTGACGGCCGAGCCCACGAGCACGAGAACGAGAGCGCCGGGACTATGGTCACGACATGGCCGACGAGATCCGGATCGCGTTCCTGCTGTTCCCGCACCTGACCCAGCTGGACCTGACCGGTCCGGCCCAGGTGCTCAGCCGCGTGCCCGGCGCGCGCGTCGAGTACGTCGCGGCGACGCTCGACCCCGTGCCGAGCGACTGCGGCCTCGCGCTCGTCCCCACCGTGACGATCCAGGATGCAGGCGCCGCGGACGTGCTGGTCGTCCCCGGCGGTGACGGTGCCTTCGACGCGATGCTCGACCCGGACGTCGTGGCCTTCGTCCGGCGCCAGGCCGAGGACGCCACGTGGATGACGTCGGTGTGCACCGGGGCCTTCGTGCTCGGCGCCGCCGGGCTGCTCGCCGGCCGTCGCGCGACGACCCACTGGGCCTCGAAGCCGATGCTCGAGGCCTTCGGTGCGCAGCCGGTCGACGCCCGGATCGCTCGGGACGGCGCCGTCGTCACCGCCGCCGGGGTGAGCGCGGGCATCGACATGGCGCTGTGGCTCGCGGCCGAGCTCGCCGGACGCCCCGCGGCCGAGGCGATCCAGCTGCAGATCGAGTACGACCCGCAGCCTCCGTTCGACCACGGATCAGCCGAGCGCGCCGACGCCGTCGTCATCGCCCGGGCCCGTGCAGCAGCCGAGGAATCGCGCGGCGACCGGGTGACCCGCGCCGCCGCAGCCGTCCTGCGCTGACGCGGACCTCCACACGGTCACGAATCCCCGCTGGTCTCCGCCGAGCGGTCACGACACGTCGTTCCGGGCGCGGCCAGCCGACACTTCGTGACCGCTCGGGGCCATGCAGGCGGGGTGTTGTGACCGGCGCCGCGCCCGCGGCCGTCCTGCGCTAGCGCAGCGGCTTCCGCATCTGCGCCGACGTCACCTGGTACCCGAGGGCCGCGTACAGCTCCTGCGCTCCCGTGTTGTAGCCGAACACGTTCAGCCCGATGCTCGTCGCACCGCGTTCGGCAGCGGCGCGGTGCCCGAGCTCGAGCGCGCGACGGGCGTGCCCGCGACGCCGGTGCGCCTCGTCGATCTCGACGTCGAACACCCACCAGTCGGTGCTGCCCGTCGTGAACGACCCGATCCAGAGCGACCCGACGACGGTGTCGTCCTGGTCGAGGACCTCCCACACCAGGTGGCCGTCAGCGGGGGAGCCGTCCGGGAACCAGCGGTCCCGCGACTGCTGCTCGTTCGCCTCGGCCTGCTCGCGGCTCTCGCCCGCCTGCATCCGCGACTCGACGTACTCGGCCATCGTGCGGTGGAGCCAGGCCGGGAGGCGCGTGGCCGGCATCGCGACGAGCCGCGTGTCGGTCATCGGCTGCCCTTGGAGCCCCGGCTCGGCTTGCCGCGCATCTTGCCGCGTCCGGGCGTGGGCCCCTTGCCGGTGTTGGACTTCTTGCCGGCGCCGGACTTGCCGCTGCCGGGTGACTTCGCCTTGGCCTTGCCGCCGGCGCCGCCGGCGCCCTTGGAGCCCGACGCACCCGACCCGCCCGACGCGCCCTTGGCGCCCGAGCCGGCCTTGGCGCCGCCACGAGCCGGACGTGAGTCGTCGTCGCCGTCGCGATCCGGGCCTCCTGGCTGGCGCGAACTGTTGGCGGTCCGCCCGCGCACCACGCCGATGAACTCCTCGGTGGTCTCGGTGGCGTCCTCGTCCCGCCAGACCAGCGCGATGCGCGTGCCCTCGGCGTCCATGAGCGGACGACCGACCAGGTCCTTGCGGCTGGCGGCGCGGAACAGCGACTGGGGGAGCACCACGACGCCGACGTTCGCCTCGACCAGGTCGAGCGATCCGTCGATGTCGGCGGGCACCGGGCCCGCGTCGATCACGTGGACCTCGGCGTCGGCGAGGTCGACCTCGGCGAGTTCGGCGAGGGGGAGTCCTTGGGCATCGCGACGACGGCCGTCTCGGTCCAGAGCGGGATGGCGTTGTGCCGCTCGGACACGGGCATGCGCGCGAAGACCATGTCAGCCTCGCCCGCCAGCGTGTCGTCGACGTCGTCGGCACCGATCGGCCGCAGCCGGAGCTCGATGGAGGGGAAGCGATCCCGCCAGACACGGGCCCACTTTGCGGGGGAGACCCCCGGCACGAAGGCGATGGTGAGAGCCGCGGTCATGCAGACGAGCATAGGGGCCGTACCCTTGTCCTCATGGCGCAGGAACAGACCATGAAGCCCGAGACGGCTGCGAAGAAGCTCGGCATCTTGCTGACGGCCGCTCCGGAGTCCTTCCAGAGCGCTCCCCTCACGCGGACCGCCTTCGACGAGCTCCGGACCGAACCCCCGACCTGGCTCGAGGACCTCCGACGCGACGGCCCGCACCCGCGGCCCGTCGTGGCGCAGAAGCTCGGCATCTCGATCTCGGGTCTGAGCCGCGCCGGGATCGACGACGCGCTGACGACGGCGGACATCAAGACGTTGCTCGAGCAGAAGCCCGAGTGGCTCGTCCGTGAGCGTGCGACGCAGGCCGCCGTGCACGCCGAGAACGCCCGCGTGAAGCAGGAGCGTGCCGCCAAGGCCGCTGCCCGCGCCGAGGACTGACCCCACCCGCACCACTCCGCCGCACCGAGGACGCCCCACGTGCACGAGACCGTCGCCGACGCCATGCTGGTCGTGCCGCAGTTCGCGTCCGTGTGCTGCATCGTCGGTGACCGCTACCGGCCGCGTCCGGGCGTGATCGTGCCGGCGGGCGTGATGCTCGTCGCGATGCTCATGCCCGTCGTCGACGCCGGCGCCGTGTGGACCCTGTTCGCCGCCACCCTGCTGCTGTTGCTCGCACCGCTGCCCGTCATGCGTCGACGCCGCGCCGACGGCCGCCGTGCGGAGCCGATGGACGTGCACCGCGCGCTCTCCGCCGTCGTGATGGCGGGGATGCTGCTGATGGGCCACGCCTCGGGCGTCGCCGGTGACCACGCCGGGCACGGCATCGCGCTGTCCGCGGTGCTCGGTGCCGGCGTGATCGGCTACTGCGCCTTCAGTGGCTGGCTGCTCCGGTACGAGTGGGGGCGCGAGGACCGGCGAGCCGTCCGCAGCGGCGAGGTCTTCGCGATGACCGTCGCCGTGGTCGGCATGACCCTGGCGATGTAGCCCAGCCCAGCCCGCGCCGGCAGCAGCCGCTGCGCCCGCAGCGACGGCGGGAGCGGGGGCGTCAGTCGCGCGCGGCGCTGTCCGCCGGGGCGTCCGCCGCGTGCGTCACCCGCTGCTTGGCCGCCCGGATCGTGTCCTTCGGCACCGGCGGTACCCCGCGCCGGATCCCGCGCAGGCCGACGACGAACAGGATCGCGGTGACGATCGCGAACGCCGCGAACGTGATCCCGGTCGCCGCCCACAGCGGCAGGGCCAGGGCCAACAGCGCCACCGCGAAGCCCGCCAGTGCGACCAGGGTCGTCAGGGCGAACCCGACGGCCACCCCGGTGAGCACCAGCCCGGTCTTCGCACCGCTGGCGCGCTCGCCGATCTCCCGCCGCGCCGAGGCGACCTCCTCACGTACCGCGCGCAGCACCGGCTCGAGGGCCTTCTGCACGAGTCCGGCGGTCACGGTGTCGCGGAACGACGGCCGGCCGGGTGCGGTGGTGTCGTCGTGATCGGTGCTGCTCATGAGGGTCTCCTGTCCGGGCGCGGCGGTCCGCGTCCCCTGACAGGACGCGACCGACCCGATGATCGTCACGCCGCCGCGCGTGCGTGCGGTGCGTTCCCAGGTTGTGCAACGGACGCGGAGGCCCGCCCCGCGTCGACGACGCAGGACGGGCCTGGCGGGGTGGCCGGGTCCACCGCGCTACTCGGTGACCTCCTCGAGGTCGTCGATCCCGCGGGCGGCGGCCGCTGCGCGGCGGGCACGCATCGACGGGGCGACGAGTGCTGCGAGCACGGCCACGACCGCGACCCCGGTGCACGCCCAGAACCCGATCGTGAAGGCGTCGTCGGTCGGCAGCCCCTGCGGCGTGCTGTGCGAGGTGATGAGCGCGGCGATGACGGCGGTGCCGACGCTCGAGCCGATGGTGCGGACGACCGTGTTGGCGCTGATGGCCTCGCCGGTCTGGTTCGCGGGGACGCTCTCGATGATCGCGTTCGAGCAGGCTGCCAGGGCCATGCCGATGCCGATGCCGGTCAGGACGCCGGAGGCCACCACCTGCCACAGCTCGGCGTGTGCGATGGCTGGCAGCACGAACGCGGCGACGATGGCGAACCCGCCGATGAGCATCGGCGGCTTCGGGCCGACCTTGCGCACCAGGACGCCGGCGATCGGCCCGGCGACCACCATCATCACGACGGTCGGCAGCAGGAAGAGCCCGGCCTGGGTGACGTCCTTGCCGAAGCCGTAGCCGAGCGCCGTCGGGAGCTGCAGGAGCGTCGGGACGAGGACGAAGGTGCCGAACATCGCGAACCCGAAGACCAGTGCGACGACGTGGGCGGTCCAGACGCCGCAGACGGCGAAGAGCCGCACGTCGATGAGCGGCTCGGCGACCCGCAGCTCGACGAGGACGAACACGACCAGTGCGACGGCGCCGAGGACCAGCAGGCCGATGGTCTTGGCGTCGCCCCAGCCCCAGGTCTCGCCCTCGCTGACGGCGAGCAGGATCGCGACGAGCGACACCGCCAGGACGAACGTGCCGGCCGTGTCGAGGCGTCCGGGCTTCCGCACGGGGGACTCCGGCATGCCGAAGACCGCCCCGAGCAGCGCGATGACGACGAGCACGGCGGGGAGCCAGAACAGCCAGTGCCAGGACAGGTGCTCGACGATGGGGCCGGCCGCGACGATGCCGACACCGGCACCGATCCCGAAGATCGCCGACAGCAGACCGATCGTGACGCTGACCTTCTCCTTCGGCAGCTCGTCCCGCACGATGCCGATCGACAGCGGCATCACGGCACCGGCGGCGCCCTGCAGTGCCCGTCCGACGATCAGCACGCCGAGGTTCGGCGCGAGGGCGGCGAGCACGGCCCCGACGAGCAGGATCGACAGCACGACGATCAGGACCTTGCGCTTGCCGATCATGTCGCCGAGGCGACCGAGGATCGGCGTGAGCACCGAGGCGGAGAGCAGGTAGGCCGTGAGCACCCAGCTCGTCGCACTGGTGGAGGCGCCGAGGTCCTGGCCGATGGTCGACAGCGCCGGGGCGACCAGCGACTGCAGGACCGCGAAGGACAGGCCGCCGAGGGACAGGGAGACGATGATCGCCGTGCTGTTCGGCCGGCGCCCGTTCGTGGTGGGGTGCGAGCCGGTCCGTGGGCCCTGCATGGTGTCGGTCATCGTGCTCCGTGTGCTCGTGGTCGATGTAAACAACTGCTGACATCACGAGCGTACGCCGGAACGACCGCATGTCAACGCTTGCTTACATCCCTGTGAGGACCGCTAGGCTGCGCTCCATGAGCAAGGACGCCGCGGCCACCCGACTCCTGCTCGTGCAGGCCGCCCGCCGACGGTTCGCCTTCGACGGGTACCGCGCGACGACCGTGCGCGAGATCGCCGGGGACGCCGGGGTCAACGTCGCCCTGATCAACCGGTACTTCGGGTCGAAGGAAGGGCTGTTCCGCGCCTGCCTCGACCGCGTCGTCCGTGACCTGGGCGCCGAGGAGACGAGCGAACAGGGGCTCGAGCGGGCGCTCACGGGGATCATCACCCACATCGTGCGGACGCCCACCGACGACGACTCGCTGCAGCTGATGCTCCTGCTCCGGTCCTCCGGCGACGACGGTGCCGACGCCATCCGCCGCGAGACGCTGCGTCGCTACGCCGAACGGCTCGCGGGCACCGTCGGCGGTGCCGGGTCCGACGCGCTGCTCGTCCGGGCCGAGATCGCGCTCGCGGTGGTGCTCGGGATGTCGATGCTCCGGCAGTCCACCGCGGTGGAACCCCTGGCATCCGCCGACGACGCCGTCGTGTCGGCGGCGCTCGAGGACGCCCTCCGCGCCCTGCTCGCGCCGCCGCGGTAGCGTCGAGGGGTGTCTGGCCGACCCGCACGTCGCCCCGACCCCGCTCCGCGCCTGGACGAGGTCGACGAGCGCATCCTCTGGACCCTCGCCGCGGACGCCCGGATCCCGAACAACCGGCTCGCGGCCGCGGTCGGCATCGCGCCCTCGACGTGCCTCGCCCGGGTCCGTGCCCTCGAGGACGCCGGGGTGATCCGCGGCTACCGGGCCGAGGTGGACGTCGCGCGCCTGGGGTTCTCGATCGAGGCGATGGTGTCCGTCCGCGTGCACGCCGCCGCTCGCCACGAACTGCGGGACTTCGCGAAGCGCCTGCTGCGGGTGCCGGTCGTGCAGGACGTGTCGTTCCTGGCCGGGGACAAGGACTTCCTCGTGCACATCGCGTGCGAGTCGACCGAGCAGCTCCGGGACTTCGTCGCCGACGAGCTCAGCGGTGACCCCTCGGTGGCGACGACACAGACGAACATCGTGTTCGAACGCCTCGTCGCCGACCGCGCCACCCAGGGCCGCTCGTTCGACGAACTGCGGCGCTGGCGGGCCTGAGACACGAACCCCGCGTCAGGGGCCCCGGGGCAGTAGCTCCGGGTCAGCGCTTCCGCGTCATCGGGATGTGCGGGATGCGGTCCTCGAGGTACTCGTCCCCGGAACGCACGAATCCGAAGCGGCCGTACCACTGCTCCAGGTGGGACTGGGCGCCGAGGGCGATGCTCGGCGAGCGCGACTCGGCGATCGCCGCCTCCATGAGCTGCCCGGCGAGTCCCTGCCCGCGGGCATGCTGCGCGGTGGCGACCCGGCCGATGCGCTCGGTGCCGTCGGGCTCGCGGAGCAGACGCAGGGTCGCGTCCACCGAGCCGTTGCCGGCCCAGAACTGCACCGTCCCCGGCTCGAGGTCGCGGCCGTCGATGTCGCCGTACGCGGCCTCCTGCTCGACGACGAAGACATCCTGCCGGAGCCGCAGGATCTCGTGCAGCGTGACGATGTCCAGGTTGCGGGTCGGAGCGTTGAAGATCGAGACCACGGACGGCCCTTCCTGAGTATTTCTTCCGAAACAGGGTGTGTTCCGGACCGGATCGGCGTACATTGCCGGTCAACCACTCTACGTGCGCAGCCGAGATCAGGAGGTGAGCGCATGGACAACCCGTTGCGCGCACCCTGGCGCGCCGCACTCCGCATCGTCCTGCTGGGCGTCGGGACCCTCGCTGCCCTCGTGCTGCTGTCCCTGCTGCTCGGCGCGCGCCCGGCATCCGCCGCCACGACGGCCCCGCCTGCTGCCGAGCAGCGCGGACTCGTCGGCAACGTGATCGAGGGCGTCGGTGGCACCGTGCAGGGGGTGACCGGCGAGGTCGGCAAGGTCGTCGGCGGCGTGACGGACCCCGTCCGCAAGGCCGTCGTGCCGGCACCCGCGGCACCGGCACCTGCTCCCGCAGCCCCGGCACCGGCACCGGCAGCATCGGCGCCCGCTCCCGCAGCCCCGGTGCCTGCCGCGGTCCCCGCCGCCCCTGCTCCCGCCGCTCCCGCGCCTGCCGCCCCGGCCCCGTCGAGCCCCGCTCCGGCGCCTGCCGCCCCGGCTGCCCCGGCTGCCCAGCCGACCACGACCACGACCGCCCCCGCGGCCGACCCGGCCACGCGCCCGGTGCGACAGGTCGTCGACCACGTGAGCACCGCCTCCCGTCCGGTCACCGACGCCGTCGCGAACGTCCTGCGCCCCGTCACGGGCACCGTGGAACACGTCACCGGCGTGCGCCCCGTGACCGCCGTCGTCGACACCGTCGACGACGTGGTCGGCAGCGTCCCGGTGGTCGGGACGGTCCTCGGCGACGACACCCTCGGCACCGTCACCGGTCCGGTCACGGGCCTGGTCGACGACACGCTCGGCTCGGTCGGCACGACCGTCGGCACCGTCCCTGCCGTGGTCGAGGGCGTCGTCCCGTCCGTGGGCGGCGCCCTGCCAGGAGGCACGGATCCCGTCGTCGACGTCCCAGCACTCCCGGTGGGCGGCGGCTCGAACCCGCCCGCCGGGCCCGTCCCGTCGGCGCCGGTCGCGAACGCACCCGTCCGGCCCGGAACCGTCGCCACGCAGGGCGCCACGGTGCCCACCGCACCCGCATCGGCGCGTGTCGTCGCCGCCGGTGCGGTGGGCGACCGCGCAGCCGGACTCCGGCCGTCGGTGCCGGTCGACGTAGCCGCCACGACGGCCACGGTCGGTCCGGTCGTCACGGCCGTCGATGTGCAGGACGCGACCCTCGGCGGACACGCGCTGCTCGTCCCCGAGGACGGCGAGGGCCACGGGGTCCCGTTCGACGGCACCGACGCCGGCGTGCTCGGTGGCAGCGCCTCCACGAACTCCGGCGGCGCAGCTGCCGTCGGCATCGTCGGTACGACCGACGACATCGTCTCCCTCGCCGCGGGGTCTCGCGGCACGCTCTCCGACGACGCGGTCCCCGCATCGGTCGTCGGCGAGCACGACGTCGCCCCTGACTGAGATCGGTGCGCCTGCCCGGCACGGCAGGCACGCACACATCCCGGCTGCGTCCGCGGTCGGTGACGATCTCGATCAGGGAGCACGACCATGAACAAGTACGTCTCCAGAGGGCTCTGGTTCGCCCTCTTCGTCGGCGGGCTCACGCTCGGCGGCACGGCTGCGGCGAACGCGGCCACGACCTCGGGTGCCGACGGCACCGTCTCGGGCACCCAGGTGGCGCCCTCCGTGGACGCTCCGGTGTCCCTCGGCGGCAACGCGATCGGCGTGCTCGGTGACGCGGTGTCCACCGTGACCGGCTCGGCCGGGGCTGCCCCGGCCCCGGCGGCTGCTCCGGCGCCCGCCGCCGTGTCCCCGAGCACCTCGGGCGAGGACGGCACGCTCTCCGGCACGCAGGTGGTGCCGGACGTCGCAGCACCGGTGACGGTCGGCGGCAACGCCGTGGCCGTCGGCGGCGACGCGGTCTCGACGAGCGCCCCCGCGGCTGCCCCCGCGGCTGCTCCGGCTCCGGCCCCGGCGCCGGCGGCTCCCGCTCCGGCCCCGGCGGCTCCCGCTCCGAGCACCTCGGGGGAGGACGGCACCGCCTCCGGCACCCAGGTCGCCCCGACCGTGACGGCCCCGGTGACGGTGTCCGGCAACGGCATCGGCGTCCTGGGTGACGGCACGTCGACATCGACCGCCCCCGAGGCAACGGCACCGACGACCCCGACGGCTCCGGCCGCCGAGGCCCCGGCAGCGCCGACCACCTCGGGCACCGACGGACTGCTCTCCGGCACCCAGGTGACCGGTCTGGTCGACGTCCCGGTGACGATCGGTGGCAACGGCATCGGCGTCCTCGGTGACGGCAGCTCGACGAGCACGGCTCCGGCCGCAGGCACGAGCACGGGCACCGGGACCGCCGCGGCGGCCGGTGGTTCGACCTCGGGTTCGGACGGGACGGCCTCGGGCACGCAGGTGTCCCCGGTGGTCTCGATCCCGGTCACGGTGGCGGACAACGGCATCGGACTGCTCGGGACGGGTACCTCGACGAACACGGCTCCGGCCGCAGGCACGACCACGGGCACCGGGACCGCTCCGGCCGCCGGTGGTTCGACCTCGGGTTCGGACGGCACAGCGTCGGGCACGCAGGTCAGCCCGGTCGTCGCCGTCCCGGTCACCATCGGTGGCAACGGGATCGGCGTCCTCGGTGACGGCACGAGCACCGGCACGACGGCTCCGGCCACCGGTACCGGCTCCACGACACCGACGACCGGCGGCACGACCTCCGGTGACGGCGGTCTGCTCTCCGGCACGCAGGTGACCCCCGTGATCAGCCTGCCGGTCACCATCGGTGGCAACGGGATCGGCATCGTCGGTGACGGCGCCAGCACCACCCCGGGCACCGGCACCGGCACGGACCCCGGCACCGACCCGGGTACTGACCCCGGGACCGACCCGGGCACGGACCCCGGAACCGACCCCGGCACGGATCCCGGCACCGACCCCGGGACCGATCCCGGCACCGACCCCGGGACCGACCCGGGAACCGTCCCCACCGGGACGGACCCCGAGCCCGGCACCGAGCCCGGCACCGTGACCATCCCCGTGGCTGTGGTAGACGTCGTCGAGCCGACCCGGGCCTCCACAGCGGGCGTGGCGACCACCACGACCGCCGCCACCAGCGGGGTCCGGACCAGCGCCGGGACCGTCGCGGCAGCCGCCGCGGCCGGTGACGGCCAGCCGGAGCTCGCGTACACGGGAGCCGGCTCGCCGGTCCTGCCGGCAGGGTTCGCGCTCCTGCTGCTCCTCGCCGGAGTCGGCACGCTCGTGCTCCGTCGCCGGCACTGACCGCCGGGTGATCGAGGGGCGTCACACCGTGGCGCCCCTCGTCACCGTGCCCGGGGAGACCTCCGGTCACGTCGGCGCATCGGATGCGTGTGCATGTTCCGACGGACCGCTCGTCGATCGACTCGTGGATCGTCGCGGTCTGGACGACGGACACCGCGGACGCAGGACCCGTCCGGGGGAGACGCCCGGTTACGACGGCGCTCACGAGCAGAGCGCGGCCGTCAGCGGCCTGGGGTATCGTTCCGACTACGCAAGCGCTCCGGGGTCGGTGGAAATCCGAGCCGGTGGTGACAGTCCACGAACTGACGACGGGTGCGAACCCGCCAGATGTTGACCCGGTGGAAATCCGGGACCGACGGTGAAAGTCCGGATGGGAGGCGCGCTGGGCGGACAGGACGACCCCACGACCCGTGGGGTGCGACCCGTCCGTCGATGCCGACGATCGTCGAACGCCCCCGGAGTCCCGTTGAGAGGACACCAGTGTTCACCGGCATCATCGAGGAACTCGGCACCGTCACCGCCGTCGAGCAGCAGGGCGACTCCGTCGCGCTCACCGTGCACGGCCCCGTCGTCGTGCAGGACGCCCGGCACGGCGACTCGATCGCCACGAGCGGTGTCTGCCTGACCGTCGTCGAACAGACCCCCGAGACCTTCACCGCCTTCGTCATGAAGCAGACCCTCGACATGAGCGCCCACGGCACACTCCGGGTGGGGGACCGCCTGAACCTCGAGCGCGCTGCGTCGGTCGGCGACCGCCTGGGCGGACACATCGTGCAGGGCCACATCGACGGCACCGCCACGGTGCTCGAGACCTCCGACGGCGACGGCTGGCGGCGCGTGCGGTTCTCGCTCGCGCCGGCGCTCAGCCCGCTCGTGGTCGACAAGGGCTCCGTCGCGCTCGACGGCGTCTCGCTCACGGTCAGCGCCGTCTCCCCAGAGGACACCCACCCCGACGCCGCCTGGTTCGAGGTGAGCCTGATCCCCGAGACGCTCGAGGCCACGACGCTCGGGCTCCGTGTGCCGGGTGACCGGGTGAACGTCGAGACCGACGTGCTGGCCCGGCACGTCCGCCGCATGCTGCGGCTCGACGCCGCGGCGCAGTCCCTCGAGACCGCCGCGCAGCCGCTCGAGACCGCCGGATCGGAGGCCCGGTGATGGTCGCCGAGGCCGGCACCGTCCCGCAGGCGCTCGGCTCGTCGAGCATCGAGACCGCGATCGCGTCGATCGCGGCGGGCCGCCCCGTCATCGTCGTCGACGACGAGGACCGTGAGAACGAGGGCGACGTCATCCTGTCCGCCGAGCTCGCGTCGCCGGAGTGGATCGCCTGGACCGTCGCGCACTCGTCCGGGTTCATCTGCGCGCCGGTCAGCACCGAGATCGCCGACGCGCTCGACCTGCCGCCGATGGTGGCGCACAACGAGGACGTCCGCGGTACGGCCTACACGGTCACCGTCGATGCGGCCGTCGGTGTGACCACGGGCATCAGCGCCCACGACCGCGCCCGCACCCTGCGGGTCCTCGCCGACCCGGACTCGGTGCGCGACGACCTGCACCGACCCGGCCACGTGGTGCCCCTGCGCGCCCGACCGGGTGGGGTCCGCGAGCGCGCCGGGCACACCGAAGCAGCGATCGAGCTCGTCACCGCGGCCGGACTCCGTCCCGCTGCGGCGATCTGCGAGATCGTCGACGAGGACGGCAGCATGATGCGACTGCCGGCGCTCGTCGCACTCGGGGCGCGCGAAGGCGTGCCCGTCATCACCATCGCTGCGCTCGCCGAGTGGCTGGACGCGGCAGACCGGGCGGCGGCAGCGACTGCCGCGCCCACGGAAGGAACGACACGATGAGCGGAGCAGGCGCGGCGGACCGCGACCAGGTCGACGGCACCGGGATCCGGGTGGCCATCATCGCCGGACAGTGGCACGACACGATCGCTGCGGGACTGCTGGCCGGGGCGCAGCGCGAGGTCGAGCGGCTCGGGGCGACGGCCGACGTCATCCCCGTCCCCGGCAGCTTCGAGCTGCCCGTGGTCGCGAAGACCGCGCTCGGCGCCGGTTTCGACGCCGCGGTCGCGCTCGGCGTCATCATCCGCGGTGGCACCCCGCACTTCGAGTACGTCTCGGGCGCCGCGACGACCGGGCTGACGCAGGTCGCGATCGACACCGGCAAGCCCGTCGGGTTCGGTGTGCTCACCCTGGACGACGAGCAGCAGGGCCTCGACCGTGCGGGGCTGCCCGGCTCCAAGGAGGACAAGGGCGCCGAGGCCGCCCACGCCGCGATCAGCACCGCGGTGACGTTGCGGTCGCTGCGCGTCCTGGCCTGAGCCGCTCTCGGCCTGACGCTCCACGCAGAACGGCCCCGCACCGGTGAGGTGCGGGGCCGTTCTGTCTGCGCTCGTCGAGCGGCTGCGCCCGCTAGCGCTTGCCGAACACGTGGATCGGCAGGAAGAAGGAGAGGCTCATCAGGAGCACACCCGCCATGAAGACGAAGGCCTGGCCCGACTCGACCTGGAAGGCGAACCCGAACAGGTACATCGACACCAGCAGCAGCAGGATCGAGAAAACAGCGGCGATGACGCGGCCCACGGGATACCTCCGGGTGTCGACGAGTGGATCGTTCCCCAGTCTATCCCCAGCAGGGGGTGTGCCGGTTCACGCGCCGGGTCGGGTCGCGATCAGCCGGTCGACGACGGCGAGCAGGGTCTCCATGTCGACGCTGCCGCGCTTCGGTCGGACCTCGCTCGCGGCCCCGAGTGAGGCCTGGTGGTACAGCCCGTCGCCGAGGAGCTTGACAGCCTGCGCGGTCGGCTCGTCACCCAGGGCGTCGACGAGTGTCGTGAGCCAGGCGTTCTCGGTGTCGTCGAGGGTGCGACCCGCCTCTTCGTAGCCGGCCTGCTGCAGGCGGCTCGCGGCGAGCAGGGCGAGGTCGAGCTCGCTGCCGACGAACAGGCAGTTGCGGACGAAGTAGCGCGCGGCGCCGTCCTCGGCGTCCTGCATGCGCTCGACGTCGATCGCGGACAGGTCCGACAGCCGTTCGCAGAGCCCCTCGACCAGGGCGGCCTTCGAGCCGAAGTGGTAGAGCAGCCCACCCTTCGAGACACCGGCGCGCGCGGCGACGGCGTCGAGGGTGGCGGGGCGCTCGCCCTCTTCGCACACGATGGCGACGAAGCTGTCGAGGACACGGTCGCGGGCACTGGCCATGCCGAGAGTCTAGGAGCAGTTCCCGGGGGCGCGGACGCCAGCACGGCCGCAGTCGCCGTGAACGCTCACGAAGTGCCGTGTGCCCGTTGCTGATCGCGCCCGCAGGGGCTACGGTCGGAGCGACCGTGAAGGTTCACGAGACGACAAGGATCCGCATGTCAGCGCAGACGGCGAACACCGCCACCACCCCGACCCCGACCACCACGGACCGCCCCGGGTGGGCCGTCCTCGGCCCCGGCGGCATCGCCCGACGCTTCCTCTCGCAGCTGCCCGCCAGCGGGGGCGTCCTGGTGGCGGCCGGCAGTTCCTCGACCGAACGCGCACAGGTCTTCGCCGACGAGGCTGCCGGGTACGGGTTCGCCGACGTGACCGCCGGCACCTACGACGAGGTCCTCGCCGACCCGCGCGTCGACGCCGTCTACGTGTCGACCGTGCACACCGGGCACGCCCGGCTCGTGCTCGCCGCACTCCAGGCCGGCAAGGCCGTGCTGTGCGAGAAGCCCCTCGCCGTGAACCACGGCACCGCGATGGCGCTGACCGATGCCGCTCGCCAGGCCGGCCTGCCGCTCGTCGAGGCGTTCATGTACCGCTTCCACCCGCAGACCGCTGCGCTGGTCGACCTGGTCCGCGACGGCGTGATCGGCGACGTGACCCACATCGACGCCTCGTTCGCGTTCCGGACGGGGGAGCGCACGGGGCGGCTGTTCGACGTCGACACCGCCGGCGGCGGGATCCTCGACGTCGGCGGCTACCCGGTGACGATGGCCGCGGCGATCGTGCAGGCCGCCACCGGGGTCGCGGTCGCCGAGCCCGTGGACCTCACCGCCACCGGCACGCTCGGACCGACCGGCGTCGACGAGTGGACGGTGGCGCAGCTCACCTACAAGGGTGGGATCACGGCGGCGGTCCGCACCGGCGTCTCCGTGCAGGACGACAACGCGGTGTCGGTGTACGGCACGCGCGGCCGCATCGTCCTCACCGACCCCTGGACGCTCGGCGACGACCCCACGATCGAGATCCGCACGGTCGACGAACCCCCTCGTTCGCTTTCTTTCGCGGGAGAGCACCCCTACGCCCGAGAGGCCGACGCCACCACCGACGCCCTGCGTGCCGGTGCGGTCGAGGCAGCGCAGATGACCATCGACGAGACCCTCGCCACCGCGCGCACGCTCGACCGGTGGCGCGCGGCGATCGGCCTGCGCTACCCGTTCGAGGCCGAGTCCGCCGACATCCCGACGGTGTCCGGCCGACCGCTCGCAGTGCAGGACGGCAACCCGATGCGGTACGGCGAGGTGCCGGGTGTCGGCAAGCGGATGTCCCGCCTGGTGATGGGTGTCGACAACCAGCCCGACCTGGCCCACGCCAGCGCGATCTTCGACCTGTTCGTCGAGCAGGGCGGCAACGTCTTCGACACCGGGTACATCTACGGCGGCGGGGTGCTCGAGGGGCGGCTCGGCAAGTGGATCCAGAACCGGGGGATCCGCGAGGACGTGGTCGTCATCACGAAGGGGGCCCACACCCCGCACTGCGACCCGGAGTCGATCACCCGGCAGCTGCTCGAGAGCCTGGACCGACAGGGCACCGACTACGCGGACATCTACATGATGCACCGGGACAACCCGGACATCCCGGTGGGGGAGTTCGTCGACGTGCTCGACGAGCACCGTCGTGCCGGCCGCATCCGCGTCTACGGCGGCTCGAACTGGACCCCCGCACGCTTCGACGAGGCGAACGCCTACGCCCGGGCCAACGGGAAGCACGGGTTCGAGGTCCTGAGCAACCACTTCGGCCTCGCCGAGGCGTACGACGTGCCGTGGGACGGCTGCGAGCACGCGACCGACGCCGCGTCGAAGGCCTGGCTCGAGGAGCGCCAGGTCCCGCTGCTGCCGTGGTCGTCGCAGGCCCGCGGCTTCTTCACCGGCCGCGCGACGCCCGAGGACACCAGTGACGCCGAGCTCGTCCGCTGCTACTACTCGGACGACAACTTCGAGCGGCTCCGGCGTGCACGCGAACTCGGGGAGCAGTTCGGCGCCCCGGCGACGGCGATCGCCCTGGCGTACGTGCTCCACCAGCCGTTCCCGACGTTCCCGCTCTTCGGACCCCGTACGATCGCGGAGGCCCGGTCGTCCATGACCGGCCTCTCCGTCGACCTCACCCCGGAACAGGTGGCATGGCTGGACCTCCGCGCCTGACCCCGGGCGGCCGCGCGACGATCATCGACGTCGCCGCGGCCGCCGGGGTGTCCCGGCAGACCGTCACCCGCGCGATGAACGGCATGTCCGGCATCAGCGCGGCGACCAAGGACCGCGTGCTCCAGGCCGCGGCGTCGCTCGACTACCGGCCGTCGCGGTTCGGCCGCGGGCTCGTCACCGGCGGCGACCACCAGCTCGGACTCGTCGTCAACGACCTGCGGAACCCCTACGCCCCCGCGCTCGCGTCGGCGGTGCTCGGCCTGGCCGCCGCTCGCGGGTGGAACGTCATGCTCGCGGACGTCGGGCTCGCGAGCGACTCGGACCGGATGGTGGAGTCCCTCGGCGCGCAGACCGACGTCGTGATCGGCTACCTCGGGTCCCGGGCGCCGGAGTGGATCGAACGGCTCGGCTCGGTCCCCGTCGTCGAGCTCGACCCCTCGGGCCCGGTGACCCGCGCCGCGGTCCGGATCGACCCGACCGCCGCGATCGAGGACCTCGCCGACCACCTCGTCGACACCGGGGTGAAGCACCCCGTCGTGCTCGACGCCGCCGCCGACGGTGTGCCGAGCCAGCGGGGGAGCGCATGGTCGCGGCGCTGCGGCACCGCGGGTACCTGCCCGACCTCGTCATCGCGTCCGTGCCCACCGCCGAGGCCGGTGCCGAGCAGACCGAGCGGATCCTCGCCGAGCACCGCCGTGTGGACGCGGTCCTGGCGTTCAACGACGTGCTGGCCCTCGGCGTGCTGTCGGCGTGCCGTCGTGCCGGCGTCGACGTCCCCGGTGACGTCCGCGTGGTCGGTGTCGACGGCCTGCCGCTCGGGACGCTCGTCGCGCCGACACTCACCACGCTGGCCGTCGACCTGGACGAGGTCGCCGGCCAGGCCCTCGACCTCGCGCTCGGCATGCTCGCGGGCGAGCTGCCGCGCTCCGGCGCGGCCGTGGAGCGCACGGTGCGACACCGGTTGCTGCTCCGCGAATCGGCGTAGGTCCGAGAACGCGACCAGAGGACGGCCCGACGGCAGACGGCACGACCGCCACGGGCCTCCCGGCCGTCGTCGGTTGCACTTGCAACCAAAACCGTCCGGACGGTACACTAACGGGGTCCTGACGGGGCGCGTGTCCATCCCGCGTCCCGTCTCGTCTGCCCCACGTACCACCCGCCGTCGACCTGGTCCGGCTCGAAGTCCCAGGAGTCCGCCGTGTCCGCACTGCTCACCAGCCCCGTCGCCACCCGCGTCACCGGGAGCCGCGCCCGACGGTTCCTGGCGCTCGCCGTGCTCATGTTGCCGGTGCTGCTCATCTCGGTGGACAACACCATCCTGAGCTTCGCGCTGCCGTCGATCAGCCGCGCGCTGAACCCGGACGCCACCACGCAGCTCTGGATCGTGGACGCGTACCCGCTCGTGCTCGCCGGACTGCTCGTCGTCATGGGCAGCATCGGCGACCGGATCGGCCGCAGACGGATCCTGGTGATCGGCGCGACCGGCTTCGCCCTGTTCTCGGTGGCCGCGGCCTTCGCGACCGACGCCTGGATGCTCGTCGCGGCACGGATCGCGATGGGGGTCTTCGGCGCGATGCTCATGCCCGCCACGCTGTCGATCATCCGCAACGTGTTCGTCGACGCGGGGGAGCGGCGGATGGCGCTCGCCGTCTGGTCGACGATGTTCGCCGCCGGCAACGCGCTCGGCCCGCTCGTCGGTGGCGCCCTGCTCGCGCACTTCCACTGGGGCAGCGTGTTCCTGGTCGCGGTGCCGATCCTCGTGCTCATGCTCGTCGGTGTGCCGTTCTGCGTGCCGGAGTCCCGCGACCCGCTGCCCGGACCGGTCGACCTGCCGAGCATGTTCCTGTCCCTCGGAGCCCTCGCACCGATCGCCTGGGCCATCAAGTCCGTCGTGCACCCCGAGGAGCGGGGGCTCGCGATCGCCATGCTCGCCGTCGGTGTCGTCTGCGGCATCGCGTTCGTCCGCCGGCAGCTGCGGTCCCGCACGCCGATGCTCGACCTGCGGCTGTTCCGCAGCACGGCCTTCACCGGCAGCGTGCTGATGAACCTGGCGGCGATGTTCTCGCTCACCGGGTTCCTGTTCTTCATCGCCCAGCACCTGCAGCTCGTGGCCGGGCTCGATCCGTTCGCGTCCGGCGTCGTGCTCATCCCGGGGTCGGTGCTGACCATCGTCGCCGGGCTCGCGGTCGTGCCGGTCGTCGCCCGGGTCGCACCGCGGTGGGTCGTGTCGGTGGCGCTGCTGTTCTCGGCGGCGGCGTACGCCCTCGTCGCGGTCCTCGGACACCACGCGTCCATCGCGGCCCTGGCGTTCGCGTTCGTGCTGCTCGGCATCGGCATCGGGGCGTCCGAGACGGTGACGAACGACCTCATCATCTCGACGGCCCCGGCGGACAAGGCCGGTGCGGCATCGGCGATGTCCGAGACGGCGTACGAGATCGGCGCCGTGCTCGGCACCGCGGTCCTCGGCACGATCCTGGCGACGACCTACCGGGCGCACGTCGTGGTGCCCGACGGGTTGTCCTCGTCGGCACACGTCGCGGCACAGGAGACCCTCGGTGGCGCGGTCGCCGCGGCCGGTCAGCTCGGTGGTGGCGCCGGGCAGGCACTGCTCGAGTCGGCACGGGCGGCGTTCGACTCCGGCGTGACGATCACCGCGGGCGTCGCGGCGGTGCTCATGGTCGTGGCGGCAGCGGGTGCGCTCGTCATGCTCAAGCGCCGCTGAGCGGGCGCGGAGTCGTCGCCACGGCGCGCCCGGCCGTCCCCGAACCTGTGAATCGTTGACCTCAACCAGGGTTCAGGTCATACGTTGGGTGACAGCCGCCGAGTGACGGCAGCCCCTCCCGAAGGAACGACCACGATCACCATGCCCGACGAAGCACCGGCCACCATCGCCGACGCGTACAAGTCCGCGTTCCGCGGGCACCCTGCCGGCGTCGCCGTCATCACGGCCGAAGGCCCGGACGGACCGACCGGCCTCACCGCCTCGAGCGTCGCGAGCGTCGCCGTCGACCCACCCGTCCTCGTCTTCTCGCTCTCCACCAACTCCGGCTCGGCCGGGGTCGTCCTCGGTGCGCCGATCTTCGTCGTGCACCTGGTCGACTCCCTCGGGGTCGCACTGGCCAAGCGCTTCGCCTCGACGGGCAGCCCGGCGGCCGACGACCCGATCTGGGGCACCCTGCCGTCCGGCGACCGCTACCTGCCGAGTGCGGCGAGTGCCCTCCGCTGCCGACCGCTGTCGACGACCCCGATCGGCAGCTCGACCGTCGTCGTCGCCGAGGTGCTCGACATCATCGTCGGCGCCGACCGTGGCGAGCCGCTGGTCTACCACAACCGGGAATTCCACTCCCTCACCGATCGTTCCCGGCTCTCGTGAGCCGCGGAGCCGCGTCCACAACCCACTGATCGAAAGGACCTCACATGGCTGAGTACACCCTGCCGGAACTGCCGTACGACTACGCCGCGCTCGAGCCGCACATCAGCGGCAAGATCATGCAGCTGCACCACGACAAGCACCACCAGGCCTACGTCACCGGTGCCAACACCGCGCTGCAGCAGCTCGGTGAGGCCCGTGAGTCGGGCAACTTCGGTGCGATCAACAAGCTCGAGAAGGACCTCGCGTTCCACCTCGGTGGTCACGTGAACCACTCGATCTTCTGGACCAACCTCGGTCCGGACACGAAGGTCCCCGAGGGCGAGCTCGCCGCGGCGATCGACGAGTTCTTCGGTTCGTTCGAGCAGTTCCAGGCGCAGTTCGCCGCCGTCGCGAACGGCATCCAGGGCTCCGGCTGGTCCGTGCTGGCCTGGGACACCGTGGGCCAGAAGCTCACCACGTTCCAGCTCTTCGACCAGCAGGGCAACATCCCGTTCGGTCTCGTCCCGATCTTCATGCTCGACATGTGGGAGCACGCCTTCTACCTCGACTACCTCAACGTCAAGGCGGACTACGTCAAGGCCGTCTGGAACATCGTCGACTGGGAGAACGTCGCCGCTCGTTTCGAGAACGCGAAGTCGCAGCGGTTCGTCACGCTCTGATCCGCGTCGGCGGGTCGCCACGGTGACGACCTGACGAACGGGAGGCACGGTGCCAGCTGGCACCGTGCCTCCCGTTCGTGGTCCCGGGGCGCTCCGGGCCGGGCGCGACTGCCGGGGACGCGATCGGTTGGTCGTGGGGACGCCGCCACGCGGGCTCAGCGCACGGCGTCGCGGCCGGGCGCACCGGCGGCGAGGTCGTGGGCGATGCGACGCAGTGCGGCGTCGACGTCGGTCTGTGCACGGTCGACCAGCGCGCTCCACTGGGCTCCGCGTGCTGCCATCACCGTGCGTTGGGCAGCTCGTTCGGCGAGGACGGGGTCGGCACCGTGTTCGCGGCACCACGCCCGGATGGCCGCGACGTGGCAGCGGTGCGCACGGCGCTGTCGGTCGCGCCCGTCGAGGGACTCGACCGATCCGAGTTCGAAGGTGAGTCGTGCGGCCAACGCGCGGTGCGGGTCGTCGAGTCCGCCGAAGGTCGCGACCAGGTGATCGGCGAGGGCATCCACATCGGATGCCGGATCGAGCGCCGTCGCCGGGCGGTTGGCCGCGAGGTGCTCGACGACGGAGTCGATCAGGGCGTCCCGCGAGCCGAAGTGGTACACGACGGGGTAGGCGCTCGTCCCGAGCACACGGCCGAGGCCCCGGACCGTGACGTCCTCGATCTTGGTCTCGACGAAGTGGTCGACCACCTTCTCGAGGATCGCGGGTTTGCGGGTCGGGTCGGGCTTCCTGGGCATGGCATCTCCGTCGTCGTGGCGGTGGTCGCGCGACCGTTCACATACTAGCATCGGTATATCAGTTTCGGGAGCGGACCTGACAGGAGGCATATCCTTGGTGCACCCTCCGTTTCCACCGATAGAAACGGAGAAATACTCGTTTCCAAGTACACTGTTGCGGATGTCCATGCCGTTCGAGCGCGCTCTGCCGCCGTCACGGCCCGAGGGGACCCCCGCTGGACGGGTGGTCGCGGGCCGTCGCCGTGGCGCCGGAAAACGCTTCCTGGTCGTCGGCGACGTCCTGGACGGCGTCCTCGTGCACACCACCGCGCACCGGATCGGGGTGCACGACCCGGCAGCGCAGATCCGCCACCGTCCGACCGGGGCCGGCGGCAACACGGCCACCTGGCTCGGCTGGCTCGGGGCCGAGGTCGACGTCGTCGCCCGGGTCGGGGTCGACGACGTCTACCGGCACGAGCGTGCGCTCGAGGACGCCGGGGTCCGAGCCCACCTGCGCTACGACGCGATGACGTCCACCGGCGTCGTCGTCTCCGTCCGCAACGACCACGGCCGCACCGCGATGTCCGATCCGGCTGCGAGCGGGAAGATCAGCGCGGCCGACGTCCCGCCCTCGTTGGTCGCACGTGCTGACATCGTGCACCTGACGGGTGCCGCCATGCTCGGCGGCGGGGTCGACCGGCTCGCCGCACTCGTCGCGTGTGCCCGGACAGGGCCGGCGCGCGTCGCGGTGGACCCCTCGTCGGTCGCGGTGATCGAGACCGTCGGCGCGGACCGGTTCCTCCAGGCGCTGCGGGGCGTCGACGTGCTCTTCCCCGACCAGCAGGAGGCGCTCGCCCTCGGCGGAGGGGACGACCTCGACGCCGCGGTGCGCCGGCTGACCGAGCACGTCCCGCTGGTCGTCGTCACGGCGGGGGCGGACGGCGCACTGATCGGGCGCCGGGGGCGGAGCGTCCAACGGGTCCCTGCGACGCCCGCGACCGTCGTCGACACCATCGGCGCCGGGGACGCCTTCGTCGCCGGGTTCGTCCGCGCCTGGGCGACCGACCCGGTGCGGGTCGGTGCGGCGGCACGCGAGGGCACCCGGGTCGCCGCTCGGGCACTCGGTTTCGTGGGCGGTCGGCCGCCGGTCTGAGCGACCTGAGCGACCTGGGTGATCTGCGTGATCTGCGTGATCTGACCGGCGGTGCTGCTGCCTGCGGGTCAGCGCTCCGACGGCTCGGCGACCACGTTCAGGGTCTGGACGAGTCCGGCACCCACTGGTGCGAGCCGGATCTCGACGCGCAGCCGCCCGCACGCGCCGGGCATCCACCAGCGCAGGTGCGACGGTGCGGAAGAGGACTCGGCCACCGGTGTCGCAGCGAGGTCGGCGCCGACCTCGGACACGGCCTGGGCGACCGCGCGCCGTCGACGGTCGTAGGGCACGTCCATCGCCACGTTGGGCGTGCAGATCGCGTCCGCCAGGTCGTCGCGCCAGTCGGCCAGGAGGCGCATCACCGCGGCCTGCGCGGCTCGCGTCGCGCGGCTGGTCACCGCCGCCCCGGTGCTCGGTCCGGTCGCCGCGGGTGCGTCCGTCGTCAGCGCCGCCCCGAGCACGAGGTCGTGCGCCTGCTGCGCGGCAGCGGAGACCTTGGCCTGGGTGGCGTTCTCGAACGCGACGACCCCGAGGCCGTCGCGCACGGACCACCGCATGTGGGCGGAGAAGCCCGGGTAGCCGCCGGAGTGGGACACGAGTTCGCCGAAGCGGTCGTCCTGCTCGACGAACAGCCCGAAGCCGTACGCGGTTGCGCGGGGCGAACCCGGGACGACCGACGGGGGGACGACCCGCATCGCCTGCTGCATGAGCCGGCGGTCGGCGGGGGAGACCGGACCGGGTTCGGGCGCGCCGGAGAAGCCAGAGCCGAGGT
Source organism: Curtobacterium sp. Arg-1 (assembly GCF_025643395.1). Classification (NCBI taxonomy): domain Bacteria; kingdom Bacillati; phylum Actinomycetota; class Actinomycetes; order Micrococcales; family Microbacteriaceae; genus Curtobacterium; species Curtobacterium sp. Arg-1. Next base: position 2,664,480 of record NZ_CP095731.1, on the reverse strand, counting down.
GGGTCGCCCAGCGAGCCAGGTCGCGCACGGTCGAGAACAGTCCACCGATCGACGAGAACGCGCCGGGCCCGGTCATCGGCAGGGGTTCCCAGTCGCCCTCGTGCCCGCGGACACCGGTGACCACGAACCCGCTGGACTCGTCGGCGCGGAACACCGTGTCGGCCAGTCCGAGGGGACGCAGCACGATCTCGCTGGCGGCCTGGGTGAAGGGCTGCCCCGTCACGACGGCGACGACCCGGCCGAGCAGTGCGTACCCCAGGTTCGAGTACGCGAAACGGGTGCCGGGCAGCGAGTCGAACAGCAGGCCAGCACGCAGGACCTGGTCGAGCTCGGCGTCCGAGATGGACTCCTGGCGGTCAGCCCAGGGATCGTCGGTGGGGAACCCGGCCGACATCGTCAGCAGCATCCGCACCGTGGGGACGGGAGAGTCCGGGGCCGGCAGGGCGACGGCGTCGAAGGCCGGAACGAAGTCGCTGATCGGGGCGTCGAGGTCGAGCGCACCCCGGGCGACGAGCGTCAGCAGGGTCGCGGCCGTGACGCTCTTGGTGCACGAGGCGATGCGGTACACGGTGTCCGCGTCCGGCCGCTGACCGTCACCGCGGTCGCCGTGCCCGCCGGAGGCGACGAGCCCGGAACGGTCGAACACGCCCCACACACTGCTCGGCGCGATGCCCTGTTCGACACGAGCGCGGAACAGCTCGTCGACCTGGTCGACGACCGCAGCCACCGCGGGGTGCGCATCGTTCGCGAGCGGCGCATCCTTCACGAGCGGCGCATCCGCTCGTAGGCGTCCAACGCCCGCTGGCGTGACGCCTTCAGGTCGACCATCGGCTCGGGGCGCAGCTCGTCGGCGGGGACCCAGCGGTGGACGTACTCGCGGTGCGGGTCGAACCGCTCGAGCTGCCGATCGGGGTTGAAGACACGGAAGTACGGTGCGGCGTCGAAGCCGGAACCCGCGACCCACTGCCAGTTCGCCGCGTTGTTCGCGGGGTCGGCGTCGACCAGCGTGTCCCAGAACCACTGCTCCCCGACGCGCCAGTCGACGAGCAGGTTCTTCACCAGGAAGCTCCCGGCGGCCAGCCGCACCCGGTTGTGCATCGCACCGCTGTGCCAGAGCTCGCGCATGCCGGCGTCGACCAGGTCGAAGCCGGTCAGGCCCTGTCGCCAGCGCTCGAGCTCGGCTTCCTCGGGGTCACGCCAGGGGAACGCGTCGAAGTTCCGACGGACGTTGACGGTGGTGATGTCGTCGCAGTGGAAGCTACTCGTTCCAGTTGAACTCACGCCACGCCAGCTGCCGGAGGAACGCCGAGGCGTTCTGGCGCTGCGCGGGCTCGAGCCGCTCGTGCAGACGGTGCCACACCTGGTACGGGCTGATCTCGCCCCACCGCAGGAACGGGGAGAGGCTGCTCGTGGCCTCCATCGCGGGCTCGTCCCGCTGGTCGTAGTCCTCGAGCGCGTGCTCGACGAAGTGCTCGAGCTGCTGCCGGGCGCCGTGCTCGCCCGGGGTCCAGGCGTCGCGGAGCCCACCGGCCCAGTCGGGCTCCGTCGGCAGCAGCGCCCAGTCGGACAGTGCGTCACCGGTGACGTCGGCCGCAGCGGGCAGGTCGTCCGGGTCCGGCAGGGGGTGCCGTGGCTCGGGCAGTGCCTGGACGGCGTTCCAGAACGGCGTGAACACCTTGTACGGCTCGCCCTGGCCGGTGAGCACCGTCCACGGTTCCCAGAGCAGGTTCGCGGCGAAGCTGTGCGCCTCGATGCCGCGATCGTGCAGTGCGGCCTTGATCCCGGCGTCGATGTCGCGCTCGACGGCGCCGTACCGACGGTTCCAGTACACGGCGTCCGCGCCCGTCTCGGCGACGAGCTGGTCGATGGTCTGCGCCGCGGCACCGCGTCGCAGGACCAGCCGGGAACCCCGCTCGCGCAGGTCGGCGTCGAGCGCGGTCAGGGAGTGGTGCAGCCACCAGCGGCTCGCCGCACCGATCGGACGGAGTCCGGGGGACTGCTCGTCGAGGACGACCACCACGGTGACGTCGCCGCCGTGGTCGATCGCCGCACGGAGCGCCGGATTGTCGGACAGCCGCAGGTCGTCACGGAGCCAGACGATCGCGCCGGTCACACCGTCGCCGAATCCAGCGTGGTGACCGCTCGTGGCGTCGACCGCCGGCCCGGTGCCGTGCCGACTGCCAGCCGGAGCTTGGTGCAGAGTTCGGTGAGGGTGCGGAGCTCGGGGTCGGACAGGCCGGCGCCCACCTGCTGGGCGATGCTCGCCGCGTGCTGCACGGCGACCTGCCGGTAGACGTCGAAGCCGTGCGGGGTCAGCGCCACGATCACGCCGCGGGCATCGGTGGGGTCCGGCTGCTTCTCGACGATGCCGCGGGCGAGCAGTCGGTCGACCAGACGGCTGACGCTCGGCTGGGTGAGCAGCAGGTGCCCGGTGAGGTCGCGCATCCGGCAGCGTCGACCGGGCTGGGTCGACAGGTTGAAGCACACGTCGTACTCGTTGAACGAGATCTCGTCGCCGGGGAAGTCCGCGTTGAGACTCCGCATCACGGCGACCTGGGCGCGGAACAGCGCTTCCCAGGCGGCCACGGCGGTCGCCTTCTCACTGCGGCGTGTCTCGCTCACGTTCGCGTTCCCTCCGGTCGTCGGACTGACCACACTACCGACGGGCTCCGACAGGAGCCGGGCGACATGCACGAGGGCCGGCCACCTGTCGGCGACCGGCCCTCTCCCTTGCACCAAGAGTTTCCTGCAATCACATTCCGCAGGCGGTGCCACAGCAAACACCGTCTGCACCACCGACTGTATAACGAAGCGGTAACGGGGCGCCAGCCTCTCCGGGCCCGGTTCGCTGCGAGTTCACCAAGAGCAGTCGGAGCGTTTCAGAAGAGGTCGGGTGACGGGGTCGACGCGTACCACACTGCGACGTCCGCGTGCCGGTCGAAGCGGTAGCCGACGCCGCGCACGGTCCGGACGATCTCCTCGAAGGCGCCGAGCTTGGAGCGGAGGCGACGGACGTGCACGTCGATGGTGCGCTCGTTCGGGGTCTCGTCCTCGCCGTCGGACCACAGGCCCTCGATGATCGCGGAGCGGTCGACGGTCTGGCCCTCGCGGAGGACCAGGAACTGCAGGAGCTCGAACTCCTTGTAGGTCAGGGGCGCGGCTTCACCGTCGAGGGTCACGCGCTTCCGGGAGATGTCGATGACGACGCCCGTCTCCTCGGGTTCGGGCTTCTCGGCCTGCTTGCGGGCGGCCACCGCGGAGCGGTCCTGCAGTGCGAGGCGGACGACGTCGACGTCGCGGCCACCGGAGTGCTCGGCGGCGACGGCGACGGCCGCGTAGGTCTCGGACGACGGGACGAGCTGGGCGGTGAGTGCCTTGAGCTGCTCGACGACCGCGGCCAGGGTCGTGCCGGCGGCCGCGGCCTTGGCTTCGTCGATGCCGACGTACAGGGCGAAGCCGCGAGCCTCGGTGCCCTCCGGCAGGGCGCGGTTCCGCTGCGGCGCGACCACCGGGCTCGTCGGCGCGGTGGCCGGTCCGCTCGCCGCCGGGGAGACGGGTCGCGGGCGGATCGGCGTCACGGTGCCGAGGTCGGTCGGGGTCGGTACTGAGCGGAGCGCGGTGCGGGGCTGGGCGATGGTGAGCGACATGGTGGTTCTCCGGGCGGTGTGGCCGGTGCGCGGGTGGGCGGCGGCCGGTGTCGAATGCGTCATCCCGGGTACGGCGGTACGCCGATGTGCCCTGCGGTCCTGCTGCGGACCGGGGCCGACCCGGGGGAACGGGAGACAGACCTCGTGACGTGGTGCGCGTCGCCGACGGTGTCCGTCACCCGGGGATCACGCTCGCGCGACGGGGGTGGTGTCGCGGGGGATCCGGCTGGAACGGGTGCCGATCAGGCACACATTCGACAACGCATGACCGACATGGTCGGCATCATCGTGCCGACGGTCCCCACTGCCCCTGCGGAGGAGCACGCCTCGGAGAGGACGCGGGTGGACACGGTTGCAGTCATGTGACGAGTATCTGCGGTATACCAACGCGGTGTCAACCGTCCGCACGGACGGTGCGGTGAGCGCGACCGCACGGACGACAGGAGGCGCGGTGCCGACCGGCACCGCGCCTCCTGTCCGTGGGGTGGTCGCTACTCGGCCAGGCCGTAGAGCCGGTCGCCGGCGTCGCCGAGACCCGGGACGATGTAGCCGTTCTCGTCGAGCTTCTCGTCCAGCGCGCCGAGGACGATCGAGACGTTGCGGTCGCCGACGGCCTGCTCGACCATCGCGAGGCCCTCTGGCGCGCCGAGGATGCACACGCACGTGACCTCCTGCGCACCGCGGGCGAAGAGGAAGTCGATCGCAGCAGCCAGGGTGCCACCGGTGGCGAGCATCGGGTCGAGCACGAAGCACTGGCGCCCGGTCAGGTCGTCGGGCAGGCGCTCGGCGTAGGTCTGCGGCTCGAGGGTCTCCTCGTTGCGGGCCATGCCGAGGAAGCCGACCTCGGCCGTCGGGACGAGCTTGACCATGCCCTCGAGCATGCCGAGTCCGGCACGGAGGATCGGGACGACGAGCGGGCGCGGCTTGGCGATCGCGACGCCCATGGTGTGCGCGACCGGTGTGTCGATCGGCGTCGCCGTGACCCGGACGCCCCGCGTGGCCTCGTACGCGAGGAGCGTGACGAGCTCCTCGGTCAGGGCGCGGAACGTGGGAGAGGGCGTCGTACGGTCGCGGAGCACCGAGAGCTTGTGGGTGATGAGCGGGTGGTCGGCGACGTGGACTCGCATAGGGTCGAGCCTAGCGTGCCGTCGACCGTCAGGAGGTCCCGTGGAGGAGCCCGCAGCCCGCCCGTTCGTCCCGGCGATGGAGCGCGCGCTCGACGAGGCTCGACGGTGCCTGGAGACCGACGACGTGCCGGTCGGCGCCGTGGTGCTCGACCGCGACGGGGCCGTGGTCGCCACCGGCCGGAACGAGCGCGAGGCGCGGCAGGACCCGACCGCCCATGCCGAGGTCCTCGCACTGCGTGCCGCCGCGGCGGTGACGGGGGACTGGCACCTCGAGCAGCACACGCTCGTGGTGACGCTCGAACCGTGCCCGATGTGCGCCGGCGCGGTCATGGCCGCGCGGGTGCCCCGGGTCGTGTTCGGCGCGTGGGACCCGAAGGCCGGTGCCAGCGGCAGCGTCTACGACATCGCCAGGGACCGCCGGCTGCCGCACCGCTCCGAGGTCATCGGGGGCGTGCTCGAGGCCGCCTGTGCCGAGTTGCTCGACGACTTCTTCAGTCCGCGGCGAGGATGACGATCGCCTCGGTCGGCGGCTGCGGACCGGTGCGCAGGACGTCCGGCTCGACGTAGATCACCCGGGCGATCGGCACGGCGCTCCGGACCCGCTGCTCGACGGTGTCGATCCCCGCGGCGACGTCACCGAGCCGGCGGTCCCCGTCGACGGCGACCTTCACGCCGACCATGAGCTCGTCCGGCCCGAGGTACAGGGTCTTCAGGTGGATGATCGCGTCGACCTCGGGGCCGTCGAGCACCGCCTGCTTGATGCGCTCGACGTCGGCGGCTGTGGCGCCCTCGCCGACGAGCAGGCTCTTCGTCTCGATGCCGAGCACCACTGCGACGGCGATGAGCAGCGCCGCGATGAGCATGGTGCCGATCGCGTCGAACACCCCGTTGCCGGTGATCGCGGTCAGGCCGACGCCGAACAGGGCGAACACCAGGCCGAACAGGGCAGCGGTGTCCTCGAGCATCACGACGGGCAGCTCCGGGGCCTTCGCGCGGCGGACGAACTGCACCCAGCTCTGCGAGCCCTTCTGCGGCCGGGCTTCCTTCAGGGCGGTGCGGAGCGAGAAGCCCTCGAGCCCGATGGCGATGACGAGCACGACGAGGGGCAGCCACCAGTTCTCGAGCGGGTGCGGGTGGGCGAGCTTCTCGATGCCCTCGTAGAGCGAGAACACACCGCCGACCGAGAACAGGATGATCGAGACGACGAACGCGTACACGTAGCGTTCACGGCCGTAGCCGAAGGGGTGCTCTTGATCCGCGGCGCGTCGGGCCTTGCGGCCACCGAGCAGCAGCAGGAGCTGGTTCGCCGAGTCGGCCAGGGAGTGCACACCCTCGGCCAGCATCGACGCGGAGCCGCTGATCGCCGCCGCGATGAACTTCACGATCGCGATGCCGATGTTGGCACCGAGTGCGGCGAAGATCGCCTTCGTGCCTCCGGAAGCGCTCACAGCTGTCCCCTTCTCGTGGTCTGCGACACGATCCTAGGCGGGTGGCGTCGGTAGGGTCGGGAGCATGACGATCGACCTGCCCCGCACCGCCCTGCTCGGGGTCGGTTCCATGTCCGGCGCGGTCCTCGACGGCCTGCTCGCCGCGGGACTCGACCCGGCCACCGTGACCCTGACCACCAAGTCCGAGGCATCCGCAGCGGCCCACCGTGAGCACGGTCTCGACGCCACGGCGAGCGACACCGACCCGGACGCCAACCGGGCGGCGGTCCGCGGAGCCGCCCTCGTCGTGGTCGGCGTGAAGCCGTACATGATCGCGGACCTGCTCGACGAGGTCGCCGGTGCCCTGGAGCCCGGCGCCGTCCTGGTCAGCGTCGCCGTCGGCACCACCACCGCGAGCATGGAGGCACGGGTGCCCGCCGGTGTCCGGGTCGTCCGTGCCCTGCCGAACACCCCGATCGGCGTCGGCCACGGCGTCACCGGCATCAGCGCGGGTACCTCGGCCGACGCCGAGGCCGTCGCGCTTGCGTCGTCGGTGTTCACCGCCTCGGGCCAGGTCATCGAGGTGCCCGAGTCGCAGCTCGACGCACTGTCCGCGGTGTCCGGCTCCGGACCCGCCTACGTCTTCCTGCTGGTCGAACAGTGGCAGCGTGCCGCCGAGGAGCTCGGGTTCAGCCACGAACAGGCGGCGACGATGGTGCAGGGCACGGTCCGGGGCGCCGTCGAGTTGCTCGAGCGCTCCGGCCGCGAGCCCGCCGACCTGCGCCGTGCGGTCACCAGCCCGAAGGGCACGACGGAGCGTGCCGTCGCGGTGCTGCAGGACGCCGACCTGGCGGACACGCTGCTGCGCGCGTCGCGCGCCGCGATCGCACGTGCCGAGGAGATCGCCGCGTCGTAGCGCAGCGCAGCGCCGGGGTGCGGTGCGGACGCTGCCCCTCCCTCGCAGGCTCGGTCGGCGCGGCCCGCGTGCCGCTGGCGCGGCACCGCTGAGCGGGCCGCGCTATTCGTACGCGGCGAAGCGCTCCAGGTCGCTCTCCGAACCCGAGACGATGATGACGTCGTCCTCGCCGATGACACTGTCCGGCGTCGCCGGCACGAACGGGCTGCCGGGCGGCTTGATGCCGAGCACCGTCAGGCCGAAGCGGGTCCGGATGACCGTCGTGGCGAGGTCCTTGCCGCGGACCGCGCGCGGCGGGAACATCTTGACCACGGCGAAGTCGTCGTCGAACTCGATGAAGTCGAGCATCCGGCCGGAGACCAGGTGCGCCGTGCGCTCGCCGGCCTCACGCTCCGGGTAGACGACGTGGTTCGCGCCGATGCGGGACAAGATCGTGCCGTGCGACCGGCTGATGGCCTTCGCCCAGATCTGCGGGACGCCGAGGTCGACCAGGTTCGCCGTGATCAGGACGCTCGACTCCAGGTCACTGCCGGTGCCGACGACGGCGATGGCGAAGTCCTGTGCGCCGATCTGGCGGAGCGCGTCGATGTCGGTGGCGTCCGCCTGCACCGCGTGGGTGACCCGGTCGGACCACTTCTGCACCAGCCCGGCGTCGGTGTCGACGACCAGCACCTCGCGGTCCTGGCGTTCGAGCTGGCCGGCGGTGGCGGCACCGAAGCGACCGAGCCCGATGACCAGGACGGGAGCGTCGTGACTGATGGCACCGTGCTGGTGCGACGAACGGGTGCGGTCAGCCAACGATCGGCCTCTCCTCGGGACGGCGGAACAGTTGCCGGCTCTGGCTGGCGGCCAGGGCAGCGGCGATGGTCACTGTACCGACCCGGCCGAGGAACATGGTGGCGGCGAGGACGTACTTGCCCGGTTCGGGCAGGTCCGCGGACACACCGGAGGACAGGCCACTGGTCGAGAACGCCGAGATCACCTCGAAGAGCACGCGGTCGAGCGAGTCGTCGGTGATCTGCAGGAGCACCACCGTCGCGACCGCCACGATCGTCGCGCCCCAGAGCACGATGGCCACCGCGACCCGCAGGACGTCGCTCGGGATCCGGCGGCCGAAGGCCTCCATGCTCTGACGACCGCGGGCCTCGGCGACGGCGGCCAGGAACAGCACCGCGAGGGTCGTGACCTTGATGCCACCGGCGGTCGAGGCGGACCCGCCGCCGATGAACATGAGCATGTCGGTGACGAGCAGGCTCGAGCCGTTGAGCTGGTCGAAGTCGACGAGCGAGAAGCCACCCGACCGGGTCATGGTCGACAGGAAGAGTGCCTGGAACGCGGTGCGCCCGGCGCCTTCCTCGCCGAAGGTCGTCGGGTTCGACGCCTCGAGCGCGATGTAGACGGCCGCGCCGCCGAGGAGCAGGACCGCGCTCGTCGCCAGGGTGAGCTTGACGTGGATCGGCCAGCGGCGCGGGGTGCGCAACTGCTTCGTCAGGGCACGGATCACCGGGAACCCGATGGACCCCGCCACGACCCCCACCATCAGGAGCGACAGGAACCAGTAGTCGTGGGCGAACGGGTCCAGGCCGTCGGCGTTGGGCGAGAACCCGGTGTTCGTGAAGGCCATGGCCGCGTAGTAGAAGGAGTCGCCGACCGCGGTCCAGAACGGGATGCCGGCGATGAGCACCGACGGCAGGAGCAGCAGCCCGAGGACGATCTCGATCGACAGCGTGCTCACCGCCACGGTCGCGAGCAGGGTGCCGACCTCGCCGAGCCGGACGGCCTGGCCCTCGGGCACGGCGCCGTGGTGGGTGCGGAGCGGGTTCGAGTCGCCAGCTGCCATCAGCTTGGCGCGCAGGCCGAGCTTGCGGGTGACGAACAAGCCGAGGATCGACGCGAAGGTCAGCACGCCGACGGCGCCGATCTGGGTGCCGATGACCACCAGGACCTTGCCGAACACCGACCAGTGCGTCGCCATGTCGACCGTGGACAACCCCGTGACGCAGACCACCGACGCGGCGGTGAACAGGGCGTCCGCGAAGTGGGTGCTGCTGCGGTCCGCCGTGGCCCACGGCGTCATGAAGAGCACCGTGAACAGGAAGATCAGCGCGATGAACACGACGATCGCCAGCCGGGACGGTGACGAGCGGAGCACCGTCGCGATCCGGCTCGCCCGTCGTCGGCCGACACCCACGTGGTGCGGGATCGGCTCGGTTCGGTCGAGCATGCGTATGCCTCCGAGGACATGGGCCGGGACGGTTCGTCATGGTACATCCGTGGTGCCCCGGCTAGCCTTGCCACCATGGCCGACATCTTCTCCGTCGTGGCGGACCCGACCCGGCGCGAGCTGCTCGGCACCCTGCTGTCCGCCTACGGTTCAGACGTCACCGGCGGGGAGCTCAGCGTCGGCCAGCTCGTCGAACGCCTCGGGGTCAGCCAGCCCACGGTGTCGAAGCACCTGCGTGTCCTGCGTGACATCGGTCTCGTCACCAGCCGTGAAGAAGGGCAGCACCGCTACTACCGACTCGACCCGGAGCCGCTCGTGCGCCTGGAGGAATGGGTCCTGCCGTTCACGGGGGCGGTCGACGCCGACGGCACCCCGGCCACCACGGCGTGGACGCCGGACGGCCAGCCCGTGTCGATCCGCCGGAACGGTGCGGCCGGCAAGGCGACGGTGGAGGTCGGCACCGAACTCGGTCGCGTCATGGCGGAGGCGTCGTACCGGGCGACCGCCGCGATCTCCGGCGCGCAGCAGGGCTGGGAGCGCGTCGTCGACCGCAGCCGCAAGCGCTTCACCCGTCGGGGCGACGAGGACTGAGTCCCGTCACACCCGCCGGCGAGCACCTGGCGAGGGTCGGTGCGCGCTGCTCGGACTGATCCTGGACACCGGGTCGCACGCGCCTCTACAGTTGCCACTGACCACACAGGTCACACCACTGGCGTGCGCAGCGCGTGCGAGCCCCGAAGGCGGACCATGACCGGCAGTTTCGACGATGTGCGCTTCCTCACCGTCGCTGAGGTCGCCGAGATGATGCGCGTCTCGAAGATGACCGTCTACCGGATGGTGCACGCCGGGGAGCTCCCCGCGATCCGCTTCGGCCGCTCCTTCCGCGTCCCCGAGTCAGCCGTCGCCGACGTGCTGCGCGGTGGTGTGGCGGACGTCGGCTGAGCGCGCGTTCGACATCACAGCGGGCAGCCGGTAGACTCGGGCAGGTTGATTTTCCGCGGTCTCTTCGGCCCGGTGTCCGTACATCAGCATCAGTCCGAGCGAGGTCCACATGGGTTCTGTCATCAAGAAGCGTCGTAAGCGCATGGCGAAGAAGAAGCACCGCAAGCTCCTTCGCAAGACGCGTCACCAGCGACGCAACAAGAAGTAGATCCTCAACAGGTCTGCGCAGGTCGAAGGACCTGCACGAGAAGCCCCGGTTCGCCGGGGCTTTTGCGTTCCCGGGCTACGCTGGGACCATGCCCGCAGTGACGTTCCTGACGAAGCCCGGATGCCACCTGTGCGACGACGCCCGGCCCGTGGTCGAACGCGTCGTCGCCGACCACCCGGGGGTCACCCTGCAGGAACGCTCGATCCTCGACGACGACGCCCTCCGCCAGGAGTACGCGGAGGACATCCCCGTGGTGCTCATCGACGGGCGCGTCCACAGCAACTGGCACGTCGACGCCGACCGGCTCGCACGTGCCCTCGAGAAGGCCGGTTCCCCCGCATGATCTCCCACGTCGTCGCCTGGACCCTGCGCGAGGACCTCGACCGCGCCGCGTCCATCGCCCGGATCCGTGAGCTCCTGACCGGCCTCACCGGCACCATCGGGTCGATCCGTTCGCTCGAGGTCGTCGAGAACGTCGCCTACCCGGAGAAGAACAGCGACGTCGCGGTCGTCGCCACCTTCGACGACCTCGCCGGACTCGACGAGTACCAGGTGCATCCGGCGCACCAGGCCGCGGCAGCCGAGATCCGCGACCTGGTCACCGCGCGGGCCGCCATCGACTGGCAGAGCTGAGCCGGGCCTCCCGTCCCGCCCCGGCGCTGCGTGCGTTGCGTGCGTCCAGTGAGCAGAAGAGGTCGCCTCCGATTTCCGGAGGCGACCTCTTCTGCTCACTCGCTGGTGACTACGGGGTCAGGCGCGTCGGGCCACGGAACAGGTACGTGACCTCGCGGATCGACGGCTCACCGAGCATGAGCATCAGCACGCGCGCGAGGCCCATGCCGAAGCCGCCGTGCGGCGGGACGCCGTAGCGGAAGAAGTCGAGGTACCAGCCGAGCTCCTCCGGGTCGAGACCCTTCTCGACGGCCTGCGCCTCGAGCACGTCGACACGGTGCTCGCGCTGGGCACCCGTGGAGATCTCGGCGCCGTTGAAGATGAGGTCGTAGCTGTTGGTGACCGACGGGTCGCCGGGCTTCCGCATGTGGTAGTACGGCCGGATCGAGGCGTCGTACTCCGTGACGAAGACGAACTCGGAGCCGTGGTGCTCCTTCGCCCAGGCGGCGACGCGGCGCTCGCCCTCGGGGTCCAGGTCGCCGTCGGCGCGGACGACGTCGTAGCCGCTGTCGGCGACGATCTTGCGCGCGTCGGCCAGGGTCACGCGGGGGAACGGCGTCGCGGGGACCTGCAGCTCGAAGCCGAAGACCTCTTCGATGTCCTTGCCGTACTTCTCCTGGACGGCGGTGATGCCGGCGACCAGGACCGCTTCGTGCATCGCCATGACGTCCTCGTGGGACTCGATCCACGAGAACTCGGCGTCGACGCTGGTGAACTCGGTGGCGTGACGGCTCGTGAACGAGGGGTCGGCGCGGAAGGCGTCGGCGATCTCGAACACGGCACCGAAGCCGGCCGGCTGCGCCATCTGCTTGAAGTTCTGCGGCGACTGGGCCAGGTAGGCGGTGGTCTCGAAGTACTCGAGCTGGAACAGTTCGGCGCGCGACTCGGACGCCGACGCCATCAGCTTCGGGGTGTGGATCTCGATGTAGTCGCGGTCGACCCAGTACGTGCGGAACGCGTGCTCGAGCGTCGTCTGGATGCGGAAGATCAGGTTCTGCTTGCGGTTGCGCAGGTCGAGGAAGCGCCAGTCGAGACGCTTGTCGAGCGACGAGTCGTCGGCGATCGGGGTCTCCGGGATCGCGGCGCTCACCACCTGCAGCGCACCGATCTTGACCTCGAGCCCGCCGAGCTTCACGCGCTCGTCGTGCTTCAGCGTGCCGGTGACGTGCACGAAGGTGCCGTGCGCCAGGCCGGAGATCTCGTTGGTGGTCGCGAGCGCGGACTGTGCGGCGTCGTCGCCGTCCTCGGCCTCGCGCGTCGCCGGGTTCACGAGCTGGACGGCGCCGGTCTCGTCGCGCAGCACGACGAACTGCACCTTCTTCTGGTCTCGGACGGTCTCGACCCATCCGGCCACGGAGACGGGACCGTCGGGGAGGGCTGCCAGGTCGGCGATGCGGGTGCGTTCGATCACGGTGGTCGAGTCTAACCGCCTGCGTCCGGGGGCGTGGGCGGCAGCGCTCCTCCCTCAACAGGGCCGCCCGCGTCCGGCGTTCTCCACCGATGGCCGGGAGGCCCGTGGCGGCGTGCGAGGACTCCCTAGCGTTGTCGACGTGGCCGGGTCGCGGGACGAGAGGGGGACCGGGTGGGGACGGGGACGGGGGAGCTCGCGACCTGGCCGCCTGCGGCGGTCGCGGTGGTGGTGGTGGCGCTGTGCACTGCGGCGTTCACACTGCTCGCGGCGTTCGTCGGTGGGCTGTGGGCGGTCATCCGGTGGCGGCGGGACGTCGGGCGGGAGCAACGGGACCGCTACTGGGCGCGGTTGACCGTGGTGTTCGACCTGATCACCGCGGCCGAGGTCGGGCGTCGCGAGATCGGCCGGAATCTGGCGCAGGCGATGTACGACATGCAGAAAGTCCCCGCCGGAGAAGAACCCGCTGCAAGGGTGTTGGCGGAACTGTTCATCGAGAAGAGGAGACAGTGATGACGACTCGTCTGCGCCGTGCCTGGCGAGAGCTGGTGCGGAAGGAGGACACGGTTCCCGTGGAGCGGCCGTACATCGGTCCTGCGCCGGGCGAGAGCCCGTGGGACTGGGCGCAACGCGGGGCGATCGACTGGCAGCTCCATGTCGAAGAAGGGGAGCTGAAGCTCGAACTCGAGCGGCAGCGCATGCGTGCCAGGGTGCTCGCCGAAGACGGCGCGACGTCAGGGGAGCGAAGCGCGGAGTGACCCGAGCGTGCCGATGAACTCCTCGGCCATGCCGGCGCGCTCGACGAGCTTCGCGTGGCGGGTGCGGGCGTCGTCCAGGTACGCATCGAGACGTGCAGCCAGCGCGGGTTCGTCCTCGGGGTCCTTCGCCGCGAGGGCGTCGACCACACGGAGCAGCTCGGCCATCTCGTCGAGCGTGAACCCGAGCGGCTTCATCCGGCGGATCACGAGCAGTCGTTCCAGGTCCTGCGCGGTGTACACCCGGAACCCGCCGGTGGTGCGGCCGCTCGGCACGAGCAGCCCGACCTCGTCGTAGTGCCGGATCGTGCGCAGGGACATGCCGGCGCGGTCGGCGAGTTCGCCGATGTGCATCGTGTCGGGGACGTCGCTGGTGCTCACGGAGCGCGACTCTACCCTCACGTGAAGGTAGAGTTCCGAACGATGTCCGTGATCACACACGCGCCGACGGCCCCGAGCGTCCTCGCCGCCCTCCGCTCGCCCCGCATGCTCACCCGGGAGGTCCTGGCCGGCATCGTCACCGCGCTGGCCCTCATCCCCGAGGCGATCTCGTTCTCCGTCGTCGCCGGCGTCGATCCCGCGGTCGGCCTCTTCTCGAGCGTCATCATCGCGATCGTGATCTCGATCGTGGGCGGTCGACCCGCCATGGTGTCCGCCGCCGCCGGTTCGGTGGCGCTCGTCATCGCGCCGCTCGTCCGACAGCACGGGATCGAGTACCTGGTGCCCGCGATCGTCCTGGGCGGGGTGTTCCAGCTCCTGCTCGGGTTCCTCGGGGTGGCGCGGCTGATGCGCTTCATCCCGCGCAGCGTCAACGTCGCGTTCGTGAACGCCCTGGCCATCCTCATCTTCACCGCCCAGCTGCCGAACCTGCTCGGCGACGACGTCCCGTTCATCGTCTGGCCGCTGACGGCACTCGGCATCGCGATCATCGTCGGGTTCCCGTTCCTGACGAAGGCGATCCCCGCGCCGCTCATCGCGGTGGTCGTCATCACCGGCATCACGATGGTGTTCAGCGTGGCCGTGCCGACGGTCGGCGACGAGGGCGCACTGCCGACGGCACTCCCCGGCTTCAACGGCATCGTGACGCCGTTCAGCTTCGAGACCCTGCAGATCATCGCGCCCTACGCGTTCGGCGTCGCGATCGTCGGCCTGATCGAGACGCTGCTCACCGCGCAGCTCGTCGACTCCATCACCGAGACCGGGTCGAGCAAGTGGCGCGAGTCGTGGGGCCAGGGCGTCGCGAACATCGCGTCGGCGTTCTTCGGGGGGACCGGTGGGTGCGCGATGATCGGCCAGACGGTGATCAACGTGAAGACCGCGGGCGCCCGGACGCGCATCTCGACCTTCACTGCCGGCGTCTCGGTGCTCGTCCTGACGATCGTGCTCCACGACCTCGTCGCCCAGATCCCGATGGCGGCCCTGACGGCGGTCATGCTCATGGTCTGCGTCGCGACCTTCGACTGGCACAGCATCCGGCCGCGCACCCTGCGGCGGATGCCGCTCGGTGAGACCGCGGTCATGCTCATCACCGTCGTGGTGGTCGTCGTGACCGAGAACCTCGCCACCGGGGTGCTCGTCGGTGTGGTCGTGGCGGCCCTGGTCTTCGCCCGACGGGTGGCGCACGTGGTGACCGTGGTGCGCGAGCCGGTCGACGACCGCACCGTGCGGTACCGGGTCCGCGGGGCGCTGTTCTTCGCCTCGTCGAACGACCTCGTCACGCGGTTCTCCTACGCAGAGGACCCGGAGCACATCATCATCGACATGGCCGACGCCCACGTGTTCGACGCGTCCACGGTCGCGGCGCTCGACGGGGTCGAACAGCGGTTCGCCAAGCACGGCTCGACGGTCGAGGTGGTGAACCTCAACACGGGGTCGATCGCGCTGCACGGACGGCTGTCCGGAGAGCTCGGCGGCTGAGTGCTTCCGCATCCGGTGAATCTCCTGAGGGGGCGGTGGGAACCGCGGGCGACCTACACTGGAACCCATGCCCGCGACCCGTCTCCACCTCGTCCGGCACGGAGAGGTGCACAACCCGGGCCGCGTCCTCTACGGCCGGCTCCCGGGCTTCGGGCTGAGTGACCTCGGCGCGCAGATGGCCGAGGCCGCAGCGACCGCCTGGAAGGACGCCGGCATCGACGTCCGTCGGGTCGTCGCGTCCCCGCTGCAGCGCACGCAGGAGTCCGCCGCGCCCTGGTCGGCGGCCTACGGGCTCGACGTGACGCTCGACGAGCGGCTGATCGAGCCGACCAACCGCTACGAGGGGCAGCCCCCGGGTTCACGAAGCGCTCGCTCGGCCGTCCGGCGGAGTGGCCGTGGATCGCGAACCCCCTGCGCCCCAGCTGGGGCGAGGCGTACGAGTCGATCGCGAACCGCATGCTCGCGGCGATGACCACGGCGTGGGAGAGCGTCGACGAGGGCGACGTCGTCCTGGTCAGCCACCAGCTGCCGATCTGGATGGTCCACCGGAAGCTCGCGGGGGAGCCCCTGTGGCACGACCCGCGCAAGCGTCGCTGCGACCTGTCGAGCATCACCACCGTCGAGCGTGTGCCCGCCACGTCGAGCGGTCGGTTCACCGAGGTCGGGTACGCGGACCCCGCGCAGGAACTGCGCGCGACCGCCGTCGACGAAGGAGCAGTGTGAAGACCACGACCAGCAGGAAGCGCATCGCGACGATCGCGGCGACGGTCGTCGTGGCCGCCCTCGCCCTGGCGGGGTGCTCGACGGACAACAGCGACCTCGCGAAGCAGTACGGCAACGGCACGACCCAGAACTACATCTCCGGTGACGGCGCGGTGACCGAGGTCTCCGCGAAGGACCGCACCGACCCGGTGACCTTCCGGGCCGAGGACTCGAACGGCGACACCGTCTCGTCGAAGGACCTCCGGGGCAAGGTCGTCGTCCTGAACTTCTGGTACGCCAGCTGCCCGCCCTGCCGTGCCGAGGCGAAGTACCTCAACGAGGTGCACGACGAGTACGCCGACTCGGACGACGTCGCGTTCATCGGCGTCAACGTCCGCGACGAAGCAGCGACCGCGGCCGCCTTCGAGCGCACCTTCGACGTGCAGTACCCGACCGTCCTCGACCAGCGCACGGGCACGATGCAGCTCGCGATGTCCGGGCAGATCGCGCCGAACGCGGTGCCTGCGACGATCGTCCTCGACACCAAGGGGCGCGTCGCTGCCCGCGTCCTCGGTGCGGTCGACGGCACGGGCATCCTGAAGACCCTGGTCAGCGACGAGCTCGACGCAGGCAAGGCCTCCTGACCCGTGGCCTCCAACCCCTTCGCCGACGCGATCCTGAGCGGCCAGATGGCCGTGGCGCTGCCCGTGGCGGCGCTCGCCGGGCTCGTGTCGTTCCTGTCCCCGTGCGTGCTGCCGCTCGTGCCGGGGTACCTCGGGTACGTCGGCGGTGTCGCCGAGGGCGGGCAGCGTCGGGGTCGTGTGGTGCTCGGTGTGCTGCTGTTCATCGTCGGGTTCACCGCGGTGTTCGTGGCGTACACGACGGTGTTCGGGGCACTCGGCTTCTGGCTCGTCCGCTGGCGTGACCTCATCACGCAGGTCCTCGGGGTCGTCGTCATCGCGATGGGCCTGGTGTTCGTCGGACGGTTCACGTTCCTGCAGCGCACCATCAAGCCCAGCTGGACCCCCGCGACGGGGCTGCTGGGCGCACCGCTGCTCGGCATCGTGTTCGGCCTCGGCTGGACGCCGTGCCTCGGCCCGACCCTCGCGGCCATCAACCTGCTCAGCGTGCAGTCGGGCAGTGCCTGGCAGGGCATGTGGCTCGGTGTGGCGTACTGCCTCGGGCTCGGCATCCCGTTCGTCCTCGTCGCGCTCGGCGCCGGCTGGGCCACGGGAGCCATCTCGGCGGTGAAGCGTCACATGCGCACCGTCAACATCATCGGAGGAGCGATCCTGATCGTCATCGGTCTGCTCATGGTCACCGGAATCTGGTCGGCCGTCATGTCGAGCGTCGGGGCGGTGATCCAGAGCTTTGTCCCCGCGGTCTGACCCGAACGAGCACATCCCGACGGGTGCAGGCGACGGAGCCGACACCGCTTCGGACCCGCAGCGACCGTCCGACCACGTCGACGGCTCCGGCCCCACCGACGGCGGCGTCAACCAGCCGAAGCTCGGCTTCGTCGGGTACCTCCGGTTCTTCTGGCGGCAGCTGACGAGCATGCGCACGGCGCTGTTCCTGCTCATGCTGCTGGCCCTCGCGGCGATCCCGGGTTCGCTCGTGCCGCAGCGCACCGCCGACCCGAACGGCGTCGTGCAGTACAAGGCGGACCACCCGCAGCTCTTCCCGGTCCTCGACAAGCTCCAGGTCTTCGACACCTACACCTCGGTGTGGTTCTCGGCGATCTACCTGCTGCTCTTCGTCTCGCTCATCGGCTGCATCGTGCCCCGCACGAAGCACCACTGGCAGGCCCTGCGCACCCGTCCGCCGAAGACGCCCGCGCGTCTGACGCGACTGGCGGGATTCCGCACCGTGGCGGTGCAACCGGACGCGATGATCGACGGCACCACCGGGATCGACCCGGCCACGGGCCTCCCGTCCGCCGAGCACGCGGTGACGCGCGCGATGGCGATCCTGAAGCGGTCCGGGTACCGCGTCGAGCGGTTCGGCGACTCGGTGAGCGCGGAGCGCGGCTACCTGCGCGAGACCGGCAACCTGGTGTTCCACTCGGCCCTCGTCGGGGTGCTCCTGGCGGTCGGTGTCGGCGGTGGCTTCGGCTTCACCGGTCAGCGTCTGCTGGTCGAGGGCCAGACGTTCTCCAACGTGCTCGGCTCGTACGACTCGTTCAACCCCGGGCGCTGGTTCCAGCAGACCGACCTCAAGGGCTACAACCTGACCCTCGACAAGTTCGTGACGAAGTACGAGGAGCGGAACCTCGACGCCCTCGGTCAGGCGCTCGACTACTCGGCCACCGTCACGAGCACCGAGAAGGGCGGCGAGCCGAAGACCAGCCGTCTCGGCGTGAACGACCCGCTGCACGTGGGTGGCACCAACGTCTACCTGCTCGGCAACGGCTACGCGATGCAGGTCACGGTGCGCGACGGCGACGGCAACGTGGCGTTCAAGGACGTCGTGCCGTTCCTGCCGCAGAACGCGAACTACACCTCGCTCGGCGTGATCAAGGCCCCGGACGCCAAGCCGGACCAGCTCGGGATCCGCGGGTTCTTCTACCCCACCGCGGTGAAGAACGCGAGCGGCGCCTACACGTCCTCGTACCCGGACACCGAGAACCCGCTCCTGACGCTGCAGGTCTACACCGGCGACCTCGGCCTCGACGACGGCGTGCCGCAGAGCGTGTACACACTCAACACCGGCGGGCTGAAGCAGATCGCCGGCACCGACGCATCGACGGCGAGCCTCGCGCTGAAGCCGGGGCAGACGAAGAAGCTCCCGGACGGTGCCGGGTCGATCACGTTCGACGGCGTCAAGCGGTACGTCTCCCTCGACGTGCACCACGACCCGTCGCAGCTGTGGGTGGGCGGGTTCGCCCTGCTCTCCACCCTCGGTCTGCTCACCTCGCTGTTCGTCCCGCGCCGTCGCGTCTGGGTGAAGGTCGTCCCGCGCAAGGACACGCAGGGCGGCGAGTACGACCTCGAGTACGCCGGCCTCGCACGCGGCGAGGACCCGAACCTCGAACGGGCCGTCGCGGACATCGCACAGCGCCACACGTCGGACCTCGGAGTTAGGATGCCCCAGTGAACGACATGACCACGAACCTCGCGACCTACTCGGTCGTGCTCACGTACTCCGCGATGGCGGTGTACGTGGTCGCGTTCATCTCGTTCGCCCTCGACATGGCCAAACGCTCCGGCGAGGTCACGGCCGCCGCGAAGAACGCGGGCGCCGACGACAGCTCGGCGGGTGCGGCGAGCGCTTCTTCCGCACGCGCGGCGAAGACCGTCGCGACCGTCCGGGGCGGCACCGTCGTGCTCGAGCAGGTCGCCGCGCCGCCAGCGGGCGGATCGTCCGGCCGCAGCACGAAGTTCGAACGTGTCGGCATGGCGATGACGATCCTCGCGCTCGTCCTGCACGTCGCCTCGGTCGTCCTCCGCGGCATCGCGGCCGACCGTGTCCCGTGGGGCAACATGTTCGAGTTCTCGCTGACGGGCACGGCGCTGATCACGCTGATCTTCCTGCTCGTGCAGTTCTGGCAGAACCTGAAGTTCCTCGGCGTCTTCATCACGGGCCTGACGATCATCCTGCTCGGCATCGCGACGGTGAACTACTGGGTCCCCGTCGTCCCGCTGCAGCCGGCCCTGCAGTCGTACTGGCTCGTCATCCACGTCTTCGTGGCGATCTCCGGCACCGGGTTCTTCGCGCTCGGGGCGGGGCTCGCGGTGGCGCAGCTCGTGCAGACGTACCGCCAGGGCCGCACCGCCTCCGGCAAGCTCCGCTTCATGGCGACGCTGCCGGACGCCGACCGGCTCGAGGTCCTGACCTACCGCGTCCTGCTCGTCGGCTTCGTCCTCTGGACCTTCACCCTGATCGCCGGTGCGATCTGGGCCGAGCGTGCCTGGGGTCGCTACTGGGGCTGGGACACGAAAGAGGTCTGGACCTTCATCATCTGGGTCGTCTACGCGGGCTACATCCACGCCCGTGCGACCCGCGGCTGGCGCGGTGCGCGGTCGTCCTGGCTGGCCTTGATCGGCTTCGCCGCGGTGATGTTCAACTTCTCGGTCGTGAACGTCTTCTTCAAGGGCCTGCACAGCTACTCGGGTCTGTGAACCACACCGGTCGCTGAGGCGGCCCTGGTCGTGACCACGGCCGGACGGGAGGCACGGTGCCAGCTGGCACCGCGCCTCCCGTCCGTCGTTCGGTCGCGTCCACGGACAGGAAGACGCCGTCGTGTCGGCTGGACGCCGCGTCCTCGGCGAGACGCCGCCGTTCCCGGCGGCGTCTCGCCGACTCGGCGGCGCCGAACGGAGACGACGGCGTTCTGCGGAGACGACGGCGTTCTGCGGAGACGACGGCGTCTTGCGGAGACGGCGGCGTCTTGCGGCGACGACGGCGTTCTGCGGAGACGACGGCGTTCTGCGGAGACGACGGCGTCCCGCGCCCGGAGCTACTCGGCAGCAGCTGCGGCCAGCACGGTGTGCACACGTGCCACCCGCTCGCGCCACCACGCGGTGCGTTCCGGCGACGCGGCGTACCGCTCGACCATCTCCGCCGCGACGTCCACCCGACGCACCGGCACGCGGCCGTCCACCGGCAGCAGGGGCTCCGCCGTCACGTCCCCGGCGAACATCGCCGCCGTCCCGAGGCCCGCGGCGTACCCCAGGGTCATCGCCGCGGCGGCCAGGAACGCCCCCATCCCGAGTCCGACCGACGTGTCGAGCGCACTCGAGACGACGCACGGCAGCCCGGCGTCGGCGATGACCGCGCCCGCCGCGGTGATGCCCCCGAGCGGCTGGGCCTTGACGACCAGGACGTCGGCGGCACCGGCCCGGGCGACCGCGAGGGGGTCGCTCGCCTTCCGGACGCTCTCGTCCGCGGCGATCCGCACCCCGAGGCCGGCGATCCGCGTCCGGAGCTCGGCGAGCTCGGGCACCGTGGCGCAGGGCTGCTCGGCGTACTGCAGGTCGAACGGTGCGAGCCGCTCGAGTGCCGCGGCTGCCTGCTCGACGCTCCACAGCCCGTTCGCGTCGACGCGGACGGAAGCATCGGACCCCATCACCCGGCGGACGGCCGCGACACGGGCGACGTCGTCGTCGACGGTGGTGCCGGGCTCCGCGACCTTGACCTTCGCGGTGGCGCAGCCGGGGTAGCGGGCGAGCAGGTCGGCGACGTCGTCGGCGGCGATCGCCGGGACGGTGGCGTTGACCGGCACGGAGTCGGCGGCCGGCTCGTGGTCGGTCCACCCGAAGTCGACGGTGGCGCGCAGCCATGCCGCTGCCTCGGCGTCGTCGTACTCGACGAACGGCGAGAACTCCGTCCAGCCTGCGGGGCCACGCAGCACGACCGCCTCGCGCGTGGTGATGCCGCGGAACCGCACCCGCATGGGCAGGGCCACCACGTGCGCGTCGGCGAGGAGTTCGGCGAGGTCGGGGAGCACGTCCGCCATCCTCCCACCGCACCCAGGTCGCCCGCCGGTTCCTCGGAGGGGACCGCCAGGGCAGGGCACTAGCATGCATCGGTCGGCTCCGGTCGGCGAGGGGAACGACCCGGAACGAGGGAGGCTCGGTGGCGGTGGATCCGCGGCAGCGCGCAGCACAGCAGCGGGCAGCACAGCGCCAGGCCGACCCGTCGAGCGCCGGCGCTCGTCCGGCAGCCCGTCCGGCGTCTGCAGCCCGTCCGAGCGCGGATGCCCGACCCGCGGCGAACCCGTCCCGAGCGACGGCGCGTCCGACAGCCTGGTCCGACGACTTCGCCCGGCTCATGCAGCGCAACACCGTCGACGTGCGGCAGGCGGCCTCCAAGAAGCGCCGCAACCCCGTCGTCGGCAAGATCGCCCTGGGCCTCGCCGTGGTCTCCGCTGCGGTCGACGCCAGCGCGTTCGCCGTGTTCATGGGCGGTGACACGAACTTCGCGTTCGGCATCTGCTTCGTCGTCGTGTTCCTGACGCTCATCGCCGCCGTGCTCGGGTTCGTCGCCGCCGTCGGATCCTTCGGCCGCTGGTACGGCGCCATCGGGGTCGTCCTGGCGTTCTTCGCGAACCCCGTGATCCTCATCGTGATCATGGTGTTCGTCGCGCCGGAGCTCCTGACCGACATGGGCGCCTGACCCGGCAGACGCCCGGCGGTACGTTGGGGGCATGGCTGCTCCCGTCTCCGACCTGTTCGACCCCGACGTCTGGACCACCGCTCCGATCGCGGAGCAGTTCACCGACATCACGTACCACAAGCACGTCTCCAAGGGGATCGTCCGTGTCGCCTTCGACCGTCCGGAGGTCCGGAACGCCTTCCGCCCGCGCACGGTCGACGAGCTCTACCGCGCCCTCGACGACGCACGGCAGGACCCCCGTGTCGGTGTCGTCCTGCTCACGGGCAACGGCCCGAGCCCGAAGGACGGCGGGTGGGCGTTCTGCTCCGGCGGCGACCAGCGCATCCGTGGACGGAGCGGCTACCAGTACGTCGGTGACGAGGGTGCACCGCCCGAGGGCGTCGACCCCGCGGCCGCGCAGGCGTCGATGGGGCGGCTCCACATCCTCGAGGTCCAGCGCCTCATCCGGATGATGCCCAAGGTCGTCATCGCGGTCGTCCCCGGCTGGGCCGCCGGCGGTGGGCACTCCCTGCACGCCATCTGCGACCTCACCATCGCGAGTGCCGAGCACGGCAGGTTCAAGCAGACCGACGCCGACGTCGGCTCGTTCGACGGCGGGTACGGCAGCGCCTACTACGCCAAGCAGATCGGGCAGAAGTTCGCCCGCGAGGTCTTCTTCCTCGCGCAGGAGTACTCCGCCCAGCGCGCCTACGAGATGGGTGCGGTGAACGCCGTGGTCCCCCACGAGGACCTCGAGCGTGAGGCGATCCGCTGGGGCGAGATCGTGCTCGGCAAGTCCCCGACGGCGATCCGGATGCTCAAGTACGCGTTCAACGCCGTCGACGACGGCATGGTCGGTCAGCAGGTCTTCGCGGGCGAGGCGACGCGGTTGGCGTACGGCACCGACGAGGCGGTCGAGGGTCGCGACTCGTTCCTCGAGAAGCGCGCTCCCGAGTGGACCGCGTTCCCCTGGCACTACTGATGCCCCGTCCGCTGGTCGCGACCGGTACGTCGGACCCGTCGGCCGTGCTGCGCGCCCTGGAGGCAGCGCTCGCCGGCGGCCCCGCGCTGCTCCCCGTCGCCGAGGGGGCTCCGGCGCTGCCGAAGGCACCTCCGGCCGAGGTCCGGCAGGCGGTCGCCCTGGTGGTCGAGACGAGCGGGTCCACCGGGACCGGCAAGCGCGTGGCGCTGTCGTCCGAGGCGCTCCTCGCCGGTGCGGCGGCGGCCGACGCGGCGCTCGGTGGTCCGGGACGCTGGGTGCTCGCGCTGCCGACGCACTACATCGCCGGCCTCAACGTCCTGACCCGCTCGATCACCGCCGGCACCGAGCCCGTCGTCGTGGCACCCGGGCACTTCGCGGCCGCCGCGTTCACCGAGGCGGCCGAACGGCTCGTCACCGGTCCGGCCGCGCCCCGTCGGTACACCTCGCTGGTGCCGGTCCAGCTCGCCCGGGTGCTCGACGACCCGGACGCCACCCGCGCCCTCGCCGGGTTCGACGCGGTCCTGGTCGGCGGACAGGCGACCCCCGCGCCGCTCCGGCAGCGCGCGCACGACGCCGGGGTCCGGATCGTGACGACGTACGGCGCGAGCGAGACGAGCGGTGGGTGCGTGTACGACGGCGTCCCGTTCGGCACCGTGCGCACCGCACTGGTCGACGACGAGCTGCACCTGGCCGGGCCGATGCTCGCCGAGGGGTACCTCGACGACGACGACCGCACGGCATCGGCCTTCGTCGAGCGGGACGGGCTGCGGTGGTACCGGACCGGGGACACCGCGACCCTGTCCGGCGGGGTCGTCCGCGTGCTCGGACGCCTCGACGACGTGGTGATCTCCGGTGGCGAGAAGGTCCAGCTCGGGGCGGTCGAACGGCTCGTCCGGGGGCTGCCCGGGCAGCAGAGTGCCGTCGTCGTGCGGCGCTCGGCGGGGGAGTGGGGCGAGGTCCCCGTCGTCGTCACCGAGCAACCGCTCGACCCGGATACCGTGCGTGCCCACGTGGGAGCCGCCCTCGGCCGTGCCGCCCGGCCGGCCGACGTGGTCCTGGTGGACCGGATCCCGATGCTGGCGTCCGGCAAACCCGACCGGCGGGCCGTGCAGGCGCTCGTCGACCCGGCAGGGCCGTAGGGGCGAGCCAGCGGGCGCCGCATCGGCAATAAGATCGGTGCTCGTGGCACGAACGAAGAACTCGACGCAGAAGCAGGGCCGGTCCGGCAACCCGGCGAAGGCCGCTGCCCCCGCCCGCACCAAGCGGAAGGCGACCGCACGCGACTGGATCGGCGGCGCGCGTCTGCGCACCCTGACCCTCGGCGTCGTCCCGGTCGTGCTGGGCACCGCCGTCGCGTTCGTCGACAGCGGTGAGCCCGGGGACTTCGGCGACTACCTGGCGAAGGGCAGCCACCTCGCCGTCGCGCTGCTCGCCCTGGCCGTGGCGCTGTTCCTGCAGATCGGCGTGAACTACAGCAACGACTACTCCGACGGGGTCCGCGGCACCGACGAGTACCGCGTCGGACCCGCACGGCTCACGGGTGCCGGGCTGGCCAAGCCCCGGACGGTGCTCACGGTCGCCCTGACGTTCTTCGGCCTGGCAGCCGTCGCCGGCCTGGTCATCGTGCTGCTCACCCAGCTGTGGTGGCTGCTGCTCGTCGGGGCCGCCGCCATCGTCGCCGCCTGGTTCTACACGGGCGGCAAGAAGCCGTACGGGTACAACGCCCTCGGCGAGGTGTTCGTGTTCGTGTTCTTCGGACTCGTCGCCGTGCTCGGTACGCAGTTCGTGCAGATCCGCGAGGTCACGCTGAGTGGCTGGGCCGCCGCGGTGGCCGCCGGGTTCTTCGCCTGCGCGGTCCTGATGGTGAACAACATCCGCGACATCGACGAGGACCAGCTGGCGGGCAAGCGGACACTCGCCGTGGTCGTCGGCCGTCCGGTCGCCCGCGTGCTCTTCGGCCTGTTCCTGATGCTGCCGTACGTCGTGCTGCTCTGGTTCGTGCTGCTGTACTTCCGCACGGGCTTCACGTACTTCTCGCTGCTGCTGGCGCTGCCGGCCCTGGCGATCGGGGTGTCGTCGCGGAAGCCCCGCGAGCTCATCACGGCGCTGCAGCTGTCGTCGTTCGCGTCGCTCGCCTTCGGCGTGGTGCTCGGGATCACCCTGGCCGTGCAGCCGTAACCGTTCCGGCTCCGACCTGACGACCCCATGCCCGGGGTCAGTCGGCGTCGGCGTCCCGGCGTGCTTCGTGCCGGTCCGCGTCGGACACCGGACGGACGACGGGAGCGGCTGCGGCATCCGAGTCGGCGGCGTCGACGAAGTCGTCCTCGAAGTCCGAGTCGGCGTCGCGCTCGGGGACGCCGCGGCGGTTCGCCAGGCTCAGGGCGACCTGCGTGCGGAGTCCGGACAGTGCGATGTACGAGATGAGCAGACCCACCAGGGCGGCGATGATCGTCGCCCAGTACCACTTCAGCGGCGTCAGGAGCAGGAGGAGCACGAGCGCCACCACGAAGATGCCGAGCCGAGCCAGGGTGTACAGGAGCCACGCTTTCACACGGTGAGTCTACGGAAGCGCCGACCGGCAGGGGCATCACAGGGTCGCGACCTAGACTTCACCGCATGGTCCGCTTGTGGTTGATCGTCGTCGTGGCCGCCGTTGCCTTCACGGTGTACGCGGCCATCGACTGCGGCACGATGCCCCGTCAGCGCATCCGTTCCCTGCGTCGCGGTGTGTGGCTGCTGCTCGTGATCATCCTGCCCGTGCTGGGCGGCGTCCTGTGGTTCCTGCTCGGTCGCACCCCCGCGACGGACCCCGGTGCATCCGCCCGGTACCGTGGACCCGAAGACGACCCGGACTTCCTCGGCACCACGCCGGAGCCGGGCGACACCCTCACGGACAAGGACCAGGACGACGCGACCCTCCGAGACCTCGAAGACCAGTTCCACGAGCGCGACGACGACGGCCGCACCGATCGCTGACGGCCCCGCCGGCTCGGGCAGCCCGGCGACCGACACCGCGCTCGCGCTCCTGCAGGAACTCGTCCGCGCCGGCGTCACCGACGTCGTGGTCAGCCCCGGTTCCCGGTCCCAGGCGCTCGCGCTCGCCGCGGTCGCCCTCGAACGTGCCGGCGGACTGACCGTGCACGTCCGGTTGGACGAACGGACCGCCGGGTTCTTCGCGCTCGGGCTCGCGGTCGAGACGCACCGACCCGCCGCGGTCGCGACCACGTCGGGCACCGCGGTGGCGAACCTGCACCCCGCCGTGCTCGAGGCGCACCACTCGGGCGTGCCGATGATCGTGCTGAGTGCGGACCGCCCCGACGAGCTCCGCGGCATCGGGAGCAACCAGACCACGGTGCAACCGGGGATCTTCGGCGAGGCCGTCGCCTTCGTCCGCGACGTCGAGGCCCCGTCGGCGCACGGCGTCGACGCCTCGGTCCGCGACACCCTGCGCGCCCTCGCCCGACAGACGGTCGCCGCCGCAGCCGGGCACACCGGGCAGCCGGGGCCCGCACAGCTCAACGTCGCGTTCCGTGAGCCGCTCTCCGCCGGGCTCACCCCGGAGCACGTCACCGCCGTCCCCGACGACGAGATCGACCTCGCCTTCGCCACCCGCCGCGCCCACACCGGTCTGCCGGTCGCCGAACTCACCCCGGACGACGAGCCGGCCACCGTCGTCATCGCCGGGCACGACGCCGGCGAGGAAGCTGAGCGGATCGCCTGGGAACTCGGGGCGCCGCTCCTCGCCGAGGTCTCCAGCGGCGCGCGCTTCGGCCGCAACCTGGTCGTGGCCTACCGTGAACTCCTGCGCGACGCGGACCACGGTGGCGCCGTCCGCCGCGCCGTCGTGCTCGGCCACCCGACCCTCAGCAGAGAGGTCCCCGCGCTCCTGCAGCGCGACGGGGTCGAGACGATCGTCGTCCGCGGACCGGCGGCCGACCCCTTCGACCCGGCCCGTGCCTCCCGACCGGACGCCGCGACCACCTTCGTGTCCGACGTCCGCGTGACGGGCCGCACCCGCCCGGAGCACCGTGCGTGGGTCGGCCGCTGGGTGGGTGCCAGCCGACGGATCCTGGGGGACGGCGACGCCGGCCCGGACCTCGACGCCAAGCGCTCCGCCGACCGCGCCGAGCGGAACAAGTTCCTGCGTGACGAGGTCGCGCTCCGTCGCCGACCCGTCGACCGGGCCATGCTCGCCGACGCCGTCTGGGGGGTGACCTGGCCGCACGACCGCCTGGTCCTCGGCGCCTCGCAGCTCATCCGCGAAGCCGATGCCCGGGTGCTCGGCAAGAAGATCCGGGTGCACGCGAACCGCGGACTGGCCGGCATCGACGGCACCGTCTCGACCGCGCTCGGCATCGCCGCGGCACTCGAGCAGTCCTCCGCCTCGGTGGGCACCACGCGCGTGCTCCTCGGCGACCTGACGCTGCTGCACGACCTCGGCGCGTTCGTCACCGGCACCGAGGAACGCACCCACCGGGTGCAGGTCGTCGTCGGCAACGACCACGGTGGCGCCATCTTCCGCGGGCTCGAGGTCGCGAAGACCACGCCGGACGCCGACATGCGCCGGATGATGTCGACCCCGCAGCACGTCGACGTCGAACGGGTCGTCACGGGTCTCGGGTGGGAGTACCGCCGGGCGGCCACGTGGGGCGACCTCGAACGCGTGCTGACGGACCCCGCCGAGCGCGTCGTGATCGAAGTACCGCTGGCCGACTGACCGGCCACGGGTGCCCCGGCCACGCTGCGACCCGGTCTCCGCGCGGCCCCGGGGTGCTTCAGGCCAGGGCGTCGGTGATCGGTCGGAACTTCAGGGCCGTCTCGGCGACCTCGCGCTCGGGCTCCGAGCCGGCGACGATCCCGGCGCCCGCCCAGGCGCGGACGGTGCCGTCGTCGTCGATCCGTGCGCTGCGCAGCGCGAGCATCCACTCACCGTCGCCCGTCGCGCTCATCCAGCCGACCGGCCCGGCGTAGCGACCGCGGTCGACGCCCTCGAGCTCGGCGACGAGCCGCACCGCGACGTCGGTCGGGGTGCCCGCGACCGCGGCCGTCGGGTGCAGCGCGTCGGCGACGTCGAGCGAGGTCGTGTCGGGCGGCAGCGTCGCCTGCACGTCCGTCGCCAGGTGCCACAGGTTCGGCAGCTGCAGCCGGAACGGTTCGGCGTCGGCGCGCAGGTCCGTGGCGAGCGGTGCGAGGGCCGCGAGCAGGCTGTCGATCGCGAAGGCGTGCTCCTCGACGTCCTTGGCGCTGCTGGCCAGGGCCTCGGCGGCGGCACGGTCGGAGACCTCGTCGGTGCCCCGTGCGGCGCTGCCGGCGAGCACCCGCGCGGTCAGCCGCGTGCCGTCGGTGCGGGCGAGGGTCTCCGGCGTGGCACCGACCAGCCCGTCCACTGCGAAGGTCACGCACTGCGGGTAGGCGGCGGCGAGGTCGAGCAGGACGGCTCGTCGATCGGCCCCCGACGGCAGCGTGCCGACCAGGTCGCGGGCGAGCACCACCTTCTGGGCGCTCCCGGCCACGATGCGGCGGACGGCCTCGGACACGTTGGCGGCGTAGGTGGCTTCGTCGATCTGCCCGGGACGCAGCTCGACGGAGACGTGCGGTCCGACCCGGGGGACCGGGACCGAGGTCCGGGTGAAGGCCAGGGGCTCCGCGCCGGCCGTGGTGTCGATGGCCGTCAGCCAGGCCTTGCCCCGACGGCGGCCGAGGACCACCCGGGGCACGATGAGCACGCTCTCGTCGGCGGAGTCGTCGGCGAACGCGAACGACCCGAAGGCGACGAGCCCCGAGCCGCGCAGCTGGACGGGGTCGTCGACGACGGCGGTCGCGACGACACTGCGCCAGAGCGCGGCCGCGTCACGCATCCGGTCGGGGCCGGTGAAGGTGAACCGAAGCGCCTCACCGATGCCGACGATGCCGTCGCCGTTCCGGACGAAGGCGAGGGGTCGGTCGCGGAGCGTGTGGCGGAGGACGGTGCCCGGGTCGTCGAGGATCCGGGTCGAGACCGTCAGCGGGGGCGCCGCCGTGGTGGTTCGGGTCACGGCTCCGATGCTACGCGCCGATCCCGCACCGCCCGGGTGGCTGCGAGTCCGGTGAACGCTCGGTCGGGACCTCTAGGATTGACCACGTGAGCAGAGCGGACCTGAACAAGCGCCCGGACGAGGTGGCGGCGATGTTCGATGACGTCGCGGCCAAGTACGACCTCACGAACGACATCCTGTCGGCGGGCAACGCCCCGCTGTGGCGTGTCGCCACCGTCCGCGCGGTCGACCCCCAGCCCGGCGAGAAGGTCCTCGACATCGCCGCGGGCACGGGCACCAGCGCGGCGGCCTTCGCCAAGAAGGGCGCCGAGGTCACCGCGCTCGACCTGTCCGCGGGCATGATCGCCGTCGGCCGTGAGCGTCACCCCGAGATCACCTTCGTCGAGGGCGACGCCGAGCAGCTGCCCTTCGACGACGACACGTTCGACGCCGTCACGATCTCGTTCGGACTGCGCAACGTCAACGACCCGAAGCAGGCGCTCGCCGAGATGCTCCGCGTCCTGAAGCCCGGTGGCCGCGTCGTCATCTGTGAGTTCTCGACGCCGCCGCGTGCGCTGCTGCGCTTCGGCTACGGCACCTACCTGAAGCGCGTGCTCCCGGGCATCGCGCGGCTCTCGAGCAGCAACCCGGCTGCCTACCGGTACCTCGCCGAGTCCATCGACGCGTGGCCCGACCAGCAGGTGCTGACCCAGTGGCTCCGCGGTGTCGGCTTCTCGGTGGTCGCCTACCGCAACCTGACGGCCGGTATCGTCGCACTGCACCGTGGCCGCAAGCCCGTCGCCGACACGGTGCGCGAGTCCGCGGCACGGCGTGCGAAGGCCCGCCGTGACCACCAGAACACCGGCGAGCAGCCGCGCGTCGACCCGGCCGCCGACTGACCGGTCACCACCCCCGAAGACGGAGCAGCACTTGAATCCGAGCGTCCCGGTCGCACGTCGCGCGCCGAGCCTGCGCGCGTCGCTGGGCATCGGCGAGCGGTTGTTCGCCACGCCCGCCGACCGTCGCTTCATCTCCGCGGTCGACGACGGGCTCGAGCTCGTCGAGCAGGGGCTCGAGGACGCCATGCGCTCCACCGACACCCTCGCCGACACCACCAGCCGGTACCTGCTCTCCGCCGGGGGCAAGCGCATCCGTCCGACGCTGACGCTCCTCATCGCGCAGCTCGGCGACGGCGTGACCGACGCGGTGGTCAAGGCCGCGGTGAGCATCGAGACCACCCACTTGGCGTCGCTCTACCACGACGACGTCATGGACGAGGCGCCGGTGCGCCGCGGGGTCCCCGCCGCGCAGATCACCTACGGCAACAACGTGGCGATCCTGACCGGCGACCTGCTCTTCGCCCGCGCCAGCCTGATCACCGCGGACCTCGGCACCGAGGGCATCCGGATGCAGGCCGAGACGTTCCAGCGCCTCTGCATGGGCCAGCTGCACGAGACCACCGGTCCGCAGTCGCACGACGACCCACTGGAGCACTACATCCAGGTGCTCAGCGACAAGACCGGTTCACTCATCGCCACCGCCGCCCGCGCGGGTGTGATGTTCTCCGGTGCCGACCGTGCCTACCTCGACGCCGTCGGCACGTTCGGCGAGAAGGTCGGTGTGGCCTTCCAGCTCGTCGACGACGTCATCGACCTCGCACCCGCGACGGACAAGACCGGCAAGATCGCCGGCAACGACCTGCGCGCAGGCGTCGACACCCTGCCGATGCTGCAACTGCGGCGGATGGCCGTGACGGACCCCTCGGCACAGCACCTGGTCGAGCGCATCGAGCGCGACGTCAACGGCGCCCCCGACGACGTGGTCGACTCCGCTCCGTACCAGTCGGCCGTCTCCGCCCTCCGTGAGCACGAGGCCACCGCAGCGACCCGTGCGGTCGCCGTCGCCTGGGCCCGCGAAGCCGTCGACGCCCTCGCTCCGCTGCCCGACGGCATCGTGAAACGGGCGCTCACCCGCTTCGCGGACTCCGTCGTCGACCGAAGCCGCTGAACACCCCTCCCGACACGGCACGCCCACCGCGGCACGGTCGGGAGGCACCCCCGGGAACCCCCACCCGAACGAACTGGAGACGATCAGTGCCCACCCTCCGACTCGCCATCGTCGGCGCCGGCCCGGCCGGCATCTACGCCGCGGACATCCTGCTGCGCGAGGCCCGCGGTTACGACGTGTCGATCGACCTGTTCGAGCAGCTCCCGGCGCCCTACGGCCTGGTCCGGTACGGCGTCGCCCCCGACCACCCGCGGATCAAGGGCATCATCAACGCCCTGCGCGACGTCCTCGACCGCGGGGTCGTCCGGCTGTTCGGCAACGTCCGCTACGGCGAGGACATCACCCTCGACGACCTCAAGAAGCACTACAACGCCGTCGTCTTCTCGACGGGTGCGATCAAGGACGCCGACCTCGACATCCCCGGCGTCGACCTCGACGGCTCGTACGGTGCAGCCGAGTTCGTGAGCTGGTTCGACGGCCACCCCGACGTCCCGCGCACCTGGCCGCTCGAGGCCGAGAGCGTCGCGGTCATCGGCGTCGGCAACGTGGCCCTCGACGTGTCGCGCATCCTGGCGAAGCACGCCGACGACCTGCTGCCGACGGAGATCCCAGAGAACGTGTACCAGGGACTCAAGGCCTCGCCGGTCACGGACGTGCACGTCTTCGGCCGCCGCGGCCCGGCGCAGGTGAAGTTCACACCCCTCGAGCTCCGTGAGCTCGGCGAGGTCCGCGACGTCGACATGGTCGTCTACGACGAGGACTTCGACCACGACGAGGCATCGAAGACCGCGATCGCGACGAACAAGCAGGTCATGGTCATCAACCGTGTCCTCGAGCAGTGGCGCACGCGCGAGGTCGGCCAGGCCAGCCGTCGGCTCCACCTGCACTTCTACGCGAAGCCGATCGAGTTCGTCGGCGACGAGCAGGGCAAGCTGACCGCCATCCGTTACGAGCGCACCCGTCCGAACGGCGAGGGCGGCGTCGAGGGCACTGGCGAGATCCGCGAGATCCCGATCCAGGCCGCCTACCGCGCCGTCGGGTACTTCGGTTCCCCGCTGCCCGGTGTCCCGTTCGACGAGCGGCACGGCGTCATCCCGAACCACGAGGGCCAGGTCCTCGACGACGACAACCAGCAGATCCCCGGTGTGTACGCCACCGGCTGGATCAAGCGTGGTCCGGTCGGGCTCATCGGGCACACCAAGTCCGACGCCATGGAGACCGTGCAGCACATCGTCAACGACCAGGCGAGCTGGTGGACGCCGGAGGACCCCTCGGACGAGGCGATCCCGGCCCTGCTCCGCGAGCGCGGTGTCGAGTACACCGACCTCGAGGGCTGGCACCACCTCGACACCCACGAGCAGGCCCTCGGGTCGATCGACGGCCGTGAGCGCATCAAAGTCGTCCCGCGCGACGAGATGATCGACGTCTCGCTCGGCCGCGTCGACGCACCGACGAGCTGACTGCCGTGACCGACACGCGCCCCGTCCCGCCCACCGCGGTGCGGGGCGCGTCTGCGTCGGGGGTCCGGTTGCAGGGCGTCGACGTGGCGCGCGCGATCGCGCTGCTCGGCATGGTGGCCGCCCACGTCGGCGGCATCGCGGAGCAGCTCGAGTGGACCGACCCGGCGACCTGGACCGCCGTCGCCCACGGCCGCCCGTCGACCCTGTTCGCAGTCCTGGCCGGTGTCTCGATCGGCTTGACGAGCGGCCGCACGGACCCGCCCGGCCCGCCGACGATCGGACGGATCCGCGCCCGGCTCGCGATCCGTGCGGTGGTGGTGGTCGTCATCGGCTTCGCGCTGATGGCGCTCGACACCCCGGTCTACGTGATCCTGCCGACGTACGGGGTGCTGTTCCTGCTCGTGGTCCCGGTGCTCCGCCTCCGGCCGGCGGCGCTGCTCGGCATCGCCGCCGTCTGCGCGCTGCTGTCGCCCGTCGCCGCGCTGGCGATCGCCCCCGCCTACGCGGATGCGGGCATGGTCGGTGTCCAGCTCGGCCTGGTCTACCCCGTGGTCACCTTCTTGGCGTACGTCCTGGTGGGGCTCGCGGTCGCCCGGGTCGGCCTGGAGGACCGTGGCCGGCAGGTCGCGCTCCTCGTGTCCGGCGCACTGGTCGCCGCCACCGCGTACGTCGCGGGCTCGTTCCTCGCCCCGCTGCCGGACGACGCGGCCCTGGCGTTCCCCGGCGTGCCGTACGCGGGCGAGGGCTCGACCCCCGGCCAGGCGCTCGCCCAGCTGTTCCTGTCCCCGCGTGACCACTCGTCGTCGGTCGTCGACGTGCTCGGGACGGCCGGCGTCGCGGTCGCGCTCATCGCGCTCTGCGTGCTCGTGTTCGACGGCCGCGGGAGGGTCGCCGAGCGGATCGCGTTCCCGCTCGCCGCTGTCGGGTCGATGCCCCTGACGGTGTACTCGGGGCACCTCGTGGTCCTCGCGACGCTGCCGACGTACCCCGAGTCGGCCGAGGCCTGGGGCTGGTTCGCCCTCGGCTCGGTGGTCTTCGCGATGCTGTGGCGGCGGTTCCTCGGCCGCGGCCCGCTCGAGCGGGTGGTGGGAGCCCTGGCGTCCCTCGTCCCGCTGCGCTGAGCGCACCTGGCGGACCCGCACCGGCCACGGAACACTTACCGCACGGTGCAGGGTTGTCCGTTCACCGCGGGCTTGCTCGCCGGGTGCCCCGCTGTCGCGACGCACGGTGCGGTCAAGGTCGCACCGGGTGGAGGACGACGCACGGTGCGACGGTGCGACGGTGCGCGCCGCCACGGTGCGCGCTGCGACGCTGCGACAGCGTCGGCTACTGCAGCGCCGCCGTGAGCCGCGCGACGTTGTCGAGCACCTTGGAACGGCGCGGACGGTCGACCCACTCGTCGAGCGTGAGTTCGAAGCTGTGCTCCTTGTACGCTTCCTGCACCTCGCGCAGGGCGTCGACGAAGCGGTGACCGCGCACCATCACGGAGACCTCGAGGTTCAGGCTGAACGAGCGCATGTCCATGTTGCTCGAGCCGATCACCGACACCTCGTCGTCGATCGTGAAGTGCTTGGCGTGCAGGATCGTCGGCGCGCGGTAGAGCCAGATCTTCACGCCGGCCCGCAGGAGTCCCTCGTAGTAGGAGCGCTGCGCGTGCCAGGTCATCGTGTGGTCGCCCATCTCGCCGACGAACAGTTCGACCTCGACCCCACGCTGCGCCGTCGTGGTGATGGCGTAGAGCATCGAGTCGTCGGGCACGAAGTACGGCGAGGTGATCGACACCTTCTGCTGTGCGGAGTAGAGCAGCGCGTTGAACAGGCGCAGGTTGTTCTCGCCGTCGAACCCCGGTCCGGACGGCACCACCTGGCAGTCGAGCGCGTCGCCGCGGTCGGCCCGCTGGACGGGGTCGCTCTCACGCAGCAGCAGCTCGTCGGTCTCGCTGTACCAGTCGGTGACGAACAGGGCGTTGAGCCCGGCGACGACCGGCCCCTCGAACCGGGCGAACAGGTCCTTGTAGACCATGCCCTTCTCGACGTGGGACCTGATGTCGTAGGAGGCGTCGATCAGGTTCTGCGAGCCGGTGAACGCGACCGAGCCGTCGAGCACCATGATCTTCCGGTGGTTGCGGAGGTCGGGACGCTGGAACTTGCCCTGCAGCGGCAGGAGCGGGAGCATCAGGTGCCACTCGATGCCCGCCTGGTCCATGAACGCCAGGGTGTCCTTGTACCCCGGGTACCCGCGGCTGGCCCAGTGGTCGAGCAGGAACCGCACGGTCACACCGCGGGACTGTGCCCGCGCGAGCGCCTCGAAGAAGGGCCGGGTGGTGTCGTCGAGCGTCGCGATGTAGAACTCGACGTGCACGAAGCGGCGGGACTGGTCGATCGCCCGGGTCATCTCGGCGATGGACTCCTCGGAGTCGGGGTAGAGCTCCGCCGAGTTGCCCCCGACCAACGGCATCGCTCCGAGCTCGCGGTTCAGCCGTGTGACGCTCTCCAGCCACGCGGGCCACGGGTGGTCACGGCGGACCCGCTCGATGCCCTCGGTCTGCTCGAGGATGTACGCGTTGATCTCGGTCTGCTTCTCGCGTCGGGCGCGCGGGAGCTTCGTCGACCCGATGACCAGGAAGACGATGAAGCCGATGTAGGGGATGAGGAAGATCGCGAGCAGCCACGCCGTCGCGGTCTGCGGCTTCCGGTTGATCGGGACGTAGATGATCGAGAAGACGCGGATCGCCAGGTCCAGCAGGACGAGCAGGACGGTGATGACGACGGTGAGCCAGTGCTCCACGGGGTGCCGGTGTCGGGTGTCGTTCGCAGGGGCCGCGGGTCAGCGGAAGTTGATGAACTGCAACGGGACGTCGAACTCTTCACCCTTGAGGAGCTGGATCGTGTTCTGCAGGTCGTCACGGCTCTTCGACGAGACGCGGAGCTCGTCACCCTGGATCTGGCTCTTCACGGTTTTCGGGGCGTTGGCACGCAGGAACGCACCGATCTTCTTCGCCACGTCCTGCTCGATGCCGTTCTTGAACTTGACCTCGATGCGGTACTCCTTGCCCGAGGGGTACGGGTCGCCGGCGTCCAGGCTCTTCAGGCTGATGTTGCGCTTGATCGCCTTGCTCTGCAGCACGTCGAGGACCGCCTTGGCGCGCTCTTCCGAGTTCGCCTTGATCAGGACGTCCTCACCGCTGAACGCGACCGAGGCGTCGGCACCCTTGAAGTCGTACCGCTGCTCGATCTCCTTGGCCGCCTGGTTGAGGGCGTTCTCCGCCTCCATCTTGTCGACCTTGCTGACCACGTCGAAGGAACTGTCTGCCATGCGGAACAGCCTAACGGCGGACAGGAGGCCCGGTTCCGGTCGCGCGGATCGGCTGACGGTGGTCACGACCACCGTCAGCGATCCGCTATGCTTTTGTGCGCGCCTTCGGTTGGTGATCACACCGGCTGGGTGCGCATGGCAAGTTACCCAAGCGGCCAAAGGGATCTGACTGTAAATCAGCCGGCGTAGCCTTCGGGGGTTCGAATCCCTCACTTGCCACCATCTGATCGGCCCCGTCCACTGCGGACGGGGCCGATGGTGTTTCCGGGAGGATGGGTGCATGGCCTCCGACCTCACCCCCGCCCAGTTCGCCGACCTCGCCGAGTCGATCGCCCGTGACGCCGCGGCGCTGGCCGCACGGCGCCGCGCCGAGGGGGTCGAGGTCGCGGACCGGAAGTCGAGCATCGTCGACGTGGTCACGGCCGCTGACCGCGAGGTCGAGGCGCTGATCCGTGCCCGCATCGCCGAGGCCCGTCCCGACGACGCTTTCCACGGCGAGGAGTCCGGATCCGCCTCGGGGGCCTCGGGCATCACGTGGGTGGTGGACCCGATCGACGGCACGGTCAACTACCTGTACGGCAGCGACGAGTACGGCGTGAGCATCGGTGTCGTCCGCGGCGGGGCCGACCCGATGACCTGGGAGCCGATCGCGGGCGTCGTCGTGGCACCGGCGACGGGCACCGTCTTCCGCGCGGCCGCCGGACAGGGCGCGACGCGTGACGGGGAGCCGTTGTCCGTCGCCGCGCCCGGGTCGCTGGCGGAGACGCTCGTCGCCACCGGGTTCGGGTACACGGCAGACCGTCGTCGCGAGCAGGTGGCGGTGCTCGCCGGTCTCATCGGCGAGGTGCGGGACATCCGCCGTGGGGGAGCGGCGTCGCTCGACTGCTGCGCGGTCGGGGCGGGGACGGTGGACGCCTACTACGAACGCGGGATCAACCCGTGGGACATGGCGGGCGGGGCCCTCGTGGCACAGGAGGCCGGCGCGACCATCCGCATCTGGGAGGCCGGGGGGACCCGCTCCTTCCTGTTCGCGAGCCCCGCCGTCGCCGACGAACTCGAGGCGCTGGTGCGTCGGCTCGAGGCCGGTGCGCTCGGATCCGTGCCGGCCTGACGACCCGCCGGGCACCACCTCCGGGGGTCCTGGGTGGACATGACCACGACTGGCGACCTGGGACGTCGCCTGCTAGCGTGCTCAGGTCCCGTTATCTGCTCGTTACCAACGAGTGGGCCCTTCTCCGATCAGGATCGCCACCGCACGCATGCCCCGTACTCCTCTGTCGTCCGCTCCCACCGACGGTTCCGTCGACGCCGCCACCCCGGTCGTCCACCAGACCCGACGCGCTCGGATCGAGGCAGAACGAGCAGCGGCCAAGGGCTCGACCACGGCGCAGGACTCGACGGGTCCGAGCTTCGACGACGTCATCGGAGCGGCCACGCCGGGGACCCCTGCGGCCCCCGTGTCGCCGATCGACTTCGCGCCGGCGTCGCCCGCGCGCCCGGCCTCGCGCATCCAGACGCCGCCGGCACCCACCTCGCCCGACGTGCAGGCGCAGTCCGTCGCCCCCGTCGCTCCCACATCTGCGCCCCGCCGCGTGGCCGGTCAGGTCCCCGCCTCGCGCCGCCGCAACGGCCGGACAGCCACGACGGCCCCGGCCCCGGTCGACCGCGCAACGCGCCACATCCCCTCCACCAGCACGCCCGTCGCAGCGCCGACCCGGAAGCGGGGCGCGTCGTTCCGCCGGTCGGCCTCGCGCGTGACCGCCGTCGGCGCCCTGCTCTTCGCGGCCGGCCTGGTCGTCTCGACCTCCCTGCCGGCGCAGGCCCTCTGGGTGCCCGAGTCCGGGTCGACCGCGGCTCGTGCCACCTCCGGTGGTGCCACCCAGTCGATGCAGGTCGGGGCTGCCGCCGACGGTTCCACCGCCCGAGACCAGTTCACGGTGTCCGATGCCACGCAGTACGCGAACGTCGACTCCTCGAGCTTCACGAACGACCCGACGGGCACGATCCAGTGGCCGTTCCTGACCGGCGTCCCGATCACCTCGGGCTTCGGGGGCCGCCAGGTCGCCGGGTGCTCGTTCTGCTCGACGAACCACATGGGCGTCGACTTCGCACCGGGTGAGGGCACCCCGATCGGTGTCATCGCCGCCGGCACCGTGATCAAGGTGCAGGCGAACGACGGCGGCTTCGGCAACGACGTCTGGGTGGAGCACGACGTCGACGGCAAGCAGTTCGTCAGCGTCTACGGCCACATGGAGGACAACTCCTTCAAGGTGGTCACCGGCCAGCACGTCGAGGTCGGCGACATCCTCGGTCTCGTCGGCAGCACGGGCAACTCCACGGGCCCGCACCTGCACCTCGAGGTCCACGTCGACGGAGTCCCGGTGGACCCGCTGGCGTGGCTCAAGGCCAACGCGAACTAGCGGCCCACGACGCGGCACGCCCGGGCGTCTCGTCCGGTTCCGGAGCAGCGTCGGAGGTCTGCTATCCTCGTGTGGTGCCGTTCGCGGCACATCGCCCCGATAGCTCAGTGGTAGAGCACCTCCATGGTAAGGAGGGGGTCGTCAGTTCAATCCTGACTCGGGGCTCCGACCCGGTGCGCACGCCGCTCCGGATCTCTGGCGGGGTAGCTCAGTTGGTTAGAGCACACGACTCATAATCGTGGGGTCGCGGGTTCAAGTCCCGCCCTCGCTACGCGCAAGGCCCTCTCGTCCAGGATCCCCTGGGTCAGGGGGCCTTCTCTGTTGGTGGCGGCGCAGACCCCTGCTGCGCCGCCCGACTGCCCGACTGCCCGCTCAGTCCACCGCTGCTTCCGCGTCGGTATCGACGTTCTCCTGCGCGGCGAACTGGGTCCGGTGCAGCTCCTCGTACCGCCCACCGGTGGCCAGCAGCTCGTCGTGCGTACCGCGCTCCACGATCGAGCCGTCCTCGACCACCAGGATCAGGTCCGCGCTGCGGATGGTGGAGAGTCGGTGGGCGATCACCATCGCGGTCCGTCCCTCGAGCGCCTCGCCGAGTGCGGCCTGCACGGCGGCCTCGGACGTCGAGTCCAGCGCTGCCGTCGCCTCGTCGAGGATGACGACGCGCGGCTGGGCGAGCAGGAGCCGCGCGATGGTCATGCGCTGCCGCTCACCGCCGGACAGCCGGTAGCCGCGTTCTCCCACCATCGTGTCCAGCTGGTCGGGCAGGGACCGGATGAGCGGTTCGAGACGAGCGCGACGGACGGCGTCCCACACCTCGTCCTCGGTCGCCTCGGGCCGCGCGAACCGCAGGTTGGAGCGGATGGTCTCGTGGAACAGGTGGCCGTCCTGCGTCACCATGCCGAGGGTGTGCCGCATCGAGGCGAAGGTGACGTCGCGGACGTCCGTGCCCGCCAGGCGGACGGTGCCGCTGTCGACGTCGTACAGGCGCGAGAGCAACTGCGCGACCGTGGACTTGCCCGCACCCGACGTCCCGACGAGGGCGACGGTCTGGCCCGGCTCGATCCGGAAGGACAGCCCGTGCAGGACCTCCTCGCCGCCGCGGGTGTCGAGCGTCGCGACCTCCTCGAGCGAGGCGAGGGACACCTTGTCGGCGGACGGGTAGGCGAACCGGACGTCGTCGAACTCGACGGACACCGGCCCGTCGGGGATGGTGACCGCGTCCGGCTGCTCCTGGATGAGCGGTTCGAGGTCCAGGACCTCGAAGACGCGCTCGAAGCTGACCACGGCGCTCATGATCTCCACCCGGGCGTTCGCCAGGCTGGTCAGCGGCGCGTACAGGCGGGTGAGCAGGAGCGCCAGGGTGACGACCTCGCCGGTGTCCAGCCGCCCGGCGAGCGCGAGGAAGCCGCCGAGCCCGTACACGAGCGCCAGGGCGAGTGCGGAGACGAGCATCAGTGCGGTGAAGAAGACGAACTGCAGCATCGCGGTCCGGACCCCGATGTCGCGGACGCGGGCAGCGCGGACGCGGAACTCCTCGGCCTCCTCGTCGGGCCGGCCGAACAGCTTGACGAGGGTGGCGCCGGGTGCCGAGAAGCGCTCGGTCATCTGGGTGCTCATCGCGGAGTTGTGGTCGGCGGCCTCGCGGCGCAGCGCGGCCAGGCGGCTGCCCATCCGGCGCGCGGGGACCAGGAAGAGCGGCAGCATTACCACGGCGAGGACCGTCACGAGCCACGAGGTGCTGAGCATGACGATCAGGGTGAGGACCAGCGCCACCAGGTTCGTGACCACGCCGGACAGGGTGCCGCTGAAGGCCTGCTGCGCACCGATCACGTCGTTGTTCAGGCGGCTCACGAGCGCGCCGGTCCGGGTGCGGGTGAAGAACGCGATCGGCATCTTCTGCACGTGGTCGAAGACGGCGGTGCGGAGGTCCAGGATCACGCCCTCGCCGATCCGTGCCGAGTACCAGCGTGTCGTCAGCGACACGGCGGCGTCGGCGACGGCGACCAGGGCGATGACCACGGCCAGCCGGACGATGGTGGCGACCTCGCCCCGGGCGACGATGACGTCGACCACCTGTCCCGCGAGCACCGGCGTCGCGACGGCGAGGAAGGCACCGACGACGGAGAGGGCGATGAACACCAGCAGCTTCGCCCGGTACGGCACCGCGAACGTCAGGATCCGTCTAACGGTCGCGCGGGAGAACCCGTGCTTGCCGCCCTGCGCGGACGAGATCTTGTACAGCGAGCTCCAGGCAGCGCTCTCCATGCTCATGGCGGTTCCTTTCCCGGGCCCCGCGCCCAACCTAGATGGCCGACGGGGTCATCGGTGACCGATCCGGGCACGGTGCGCCGGGCGGCCACGTGCTGCAGCCCGCTACCGGGTGCGGTGGGAGCCGGTGTCGGTCCGCGTCGCGAGCACCCCGGCGGTGCGGAACGCGTCCTCGACGGCGGCGGTGACCTCGTGCCAGGCGGCCCGACGCCGGTTCGCTCCGATGCTGCCGCCGGACACGGCCGTGCCGTGTCCGGCCCGGCGCAGCGAGATCGTCGTGGTGGCACCGTCCACGACGGTGGACAGCTCGTACCGGCGGTACTCCCGGGCCGGCTGCACGAGCGCGCCGAGCAGGATGGTGAGCGCCCGGCTGCCTGCCGTCGCGGTCATCGTGCCACCCGTCGACTCGACGTGGTGACCGGTGCGGCGCAGCGCGGCGGCGGCGACCTCCATGGCGGTGCACCGGTCGCCCGTGTGCACGGCGAACTCCGTCGTGGTGTCCATCGGCCCTCCCCGTCCCGAACGAACGCGTGCCGAACGGCACGCACCGATTCCCCCGAATCGGTCTCAGACAGTCTAACTGATGCGTTCTCATGGCCGACAGTGCGGCCCGAGCGCCAGACGGACCCGCCCGGACGGACCCGCCCGGACGGACCCGCCCGGACGGACCCGCCCGGACGGGCCTTCAGTAGACTGCCGTGGTGTCAGTGAACCCCGAGCTCGTCGGCAGGACGTTCCCGCCGGCCCAGCCCTACCTGGTCGGCCGCGAGAAGGTGCGCGAGTTCTCTCGTGCGGTGTTCGCGACCAACCCCGTCCACCACGATCCGGACGCCGCCCGCGCCGCCGGGTACGCCGACGTGGTCGCACCCCCGACGTTCGCCGTCGTCGTGCAGGAAGCCACGCTCGCGCAGCTCCTGAACGAGCCCGACGCCGGCATCGACTTCTCCCGCGTGGTCCACGGCGAGCAGTCCTTCACCTACGACCGTCCGATCGTCGCCGGTGACGAGCTCACCGCGACCCTGACGGTGACCAGCGTGAAGACCCTCGGCGGCAACGCGATGGTCACGGCCCAGAGCACCATGAACGACGCCGAGGGGGAGCACGTCGTCACGGCGACCTCCACCCTCGTGGTCCGAGGAGACGACGCATGACCGCCGCACCCGCCACCGCGCTCGAGGTCGGCACCATCGTCGCCGAACGTGCCGTGCACCTCACCCGTGATTCGCTCGTCCGGTACGCCGGCGCCTCGGGCGACTTCAACCCGATCCACTACCGCGACGACGTCGCCGCCTCGGTCGGTCTGCCCGGCGTCCTCGCCCACGGCATGCTCACCATGGGGATCGCCGTGCAGCCGGTGGCCGAGTGGCTCGGCGACCGCGGCTGGGTCGCGG
The DNA here is from genome assembly GCF_025643395.1 of Curtobacterium sp. Arg-1. NCBI lineage: Bacteria > Bacillati > Actinomycetota > Actinomycetes > Micrococcales > Microbacteriaceae > Curtobacterium > Curtobacterium sp. Arg-1. The sequence continues at coordinate 2,622,582 of NZ_CP095731.1, read as the reverse complement.
GCTACGGCGTCCGTTTCACGCGCCCCGTCGTCGTCGACCCGGAGCAGGGTGCCACGGTCGGCATCGTCGCGAAGGTCGGCACCGTCGACGAGGACGGCCGTCCGAAGCGCATCGACCTCACCGTGACCGCCGCCGGGCAGACCGTGCTCGGCAAGGCGCAGGTCACGGTGGTGTTCCACTGACCGTGTCCGAGCCGGTGCTGGCCGACCTGACGACGCTCCGCGTCGGCGGGCCCGCCACCCGGCTGCTGACGGCGACGACGACCGACGAGCTCGTCGCCCACGCGACCGACGCCTTCGACGACCACGAGTGGCTCGTCCTCGGCGGCGGCAGCAACCTGCTGGTCGCCGACCAGGGCTTCGACGGCACCGTCGTGCTGGTCCGCACGACGGGCGTCGACGCGGACCGCGACGCCGACGGCGTCACCGTCCGCGTCGCCGCCGGTGAACCGTGGGACCCGTTCGTCGCCACGACGGTCGCGAACGGCTGGACCGGCCTGGAGGCCCTCAGCGGCATCCCGGGCACGGTCGGTGCGTCCCCCGTGCAGAACATCGGCGCCTACGGGGTCGAACTCGCCGACGTGCTCACCCGCGTCGAGTTCCTGGATGCGGCCACGGGGGAGCGCGCGTGGGTCCCGGTAGCCGAGCTGGCGCTGGGCTACCGCACGTCGACCCTCAAGCACGGTCGGCGCGGTGTCGTGCTGACGGTGGAGTTCCGGCTCGGACTCGCGGGGGAGCACGGCGTGCCCGTGCAGTACGCGCAGCTCGCCGGTTCGCTCGGTGTCGACCTCGGCGCGCTCGTGCCGCCCACGACCGTCCGCGACGAGGTCCTGCGGCTGCGCGGTTCCAAGGGCATGGTGCTCGACGGGGACGACCACGACACCTGGAGCGCCGGATCGTTCTTCACGAACCCGATCGTCTCGCCCGCGTTCGCCGAGACCCTGCCAGCTGATGCTCCGCGCTGGCCCGCGGGCGACGACGTCAAGCTCAGTGCGGCCTGGCTCATCGAGCACGCCGGCGTCCACCGGGGGTACGCGGTGCCGGGTTCGCGCGCGGCGATCTCGTCGAAGCACACCCTCGCACTGACGAACCGCGGCGGGGCGACGGCCGCGCAGGTGGCCGAGCTCGCCCGGTACGTGCAGGTGAGCGTCCTGAACCGCTTCGGTGTCTCGCTCGTCCCGGAACCCGTGGTGGTGGGGGACCTGCTCGGCTGAGTGTCCGCGCGACGGGACCGACGAGCACGACGCTCCACGCGCCTCCCGGAACGGGAAGAACGGGCCACCTCGACGAGGTGGCCCGTTCCGTGTCCGGCAGTGTCTACGCGAAGAACTCCGCCAGTCGGGCGACGCCCTCGGCGATGTCCTCGTCGCCCAGCGCGTACGACAGACGCAGGTAGCCGGACGGACCGAAGGCCTCACCGGGGACGACCGCGACCTCGGCGTGCTCGAGGATCAGGTCGGCCAGCTCGAGCGTGGTCGTCGGGGTGGCACCGGCCCATTCGCGGCCGAGCAGTTCGGTGACGTCCGGGTAGACGTAGAAGGCGCCCTGCGGGGTCGGCGTCCGGAACCCCGGGATCGCGTTGAGGCCGTCCACGATCGACCGACGTCGACGATCGAAGGCCTCGCGCATCGCGGCGACGGGTTCCTGGGGACCGGTCAGCGCGGCGATCGCGGCACGCTGCGACACGTTGGAGACGTTGGACGACAGGTGCGACTGCAGGTTGGAAGCGGCCTTGACGGCGTCGGTCGGGCCGATGAACCACCCGACACGCCAGCCCGTCATGGCGTAGGTCTTCGCGACGCCGTTCACCAGGATCGTGGTGTCGGCCAGGGCGGGGACCTCGGCCAGGATGCCGGCGAAGCGGACGCCGTCGTACACCAGGTCCTGGTAGATCTCGTCGCTGATCACCCAGATGCCGTGCTCGAGCGCCCACTCGCCGATCGCCCGGGTCTGCTCGGCCGAGTACACCGCGCCGGTGGGGTTCGACGGCGAGCAGAACAGCAGTGCCTTGGTCTTCGGGGTGCGGGCTGCCTCGAGCTGCTCGACGGTCACCAGGTAGTCCTGGTCGCTGCCGGCGAAGACCTCGACCGGCTCGCCACCGGCCAGGCGGATGGCCTCGGGGTAGGTGGTCCAGTACGGCGCGGGCAGCAGGACCTCGTCACCGGCGTCGACGATGGTCTGGAACGCCTGGTACACCGCCTGCTTGCCGCCGTTCGTCACGATGACCTGCGACGGCTCGACCGTGACGCCGGACACCCGGGCGGTCTTGTCGGCGATGGCCTGCTTCAGTTCGGGCAGGCCGGTGGCGGGGGTGTAGCGGTGGTTCTTCGGGTCCTGCGCCGCGGCGACCGCGGCATCGACGACGTGCTGCGGGGTCGCGAAGTCGGGCTCGCCGGCGGCGAACGAGATCACCGGGCGCCCGGCGGCCTTGAGCGCCTTGGCCTTGGCATCGACCTTGAGCGTCGCGGACTCGGCGATGGCGGCGATGCGGGACGCGATGCGCGGGCGATCGGCCGACGCGGTGGCGAGGGTGTCGGGGGACACGTGGGCGGTGGACTCGGGGCCTGGGGCTGCGGTGCTCACGGGGCTCAGCCTACCGGCGCGGCACGCCGTGGAAGGGGTCAAGTGGACACCGTGTGACGGACTCCCGTAGACTCGTCCACCGGAACGCGGATCGGTGACGAACCGTGTTGCGAAGGGCGGTGGCTCAATTGGTAGAGCAGCGGTCTCCAAAACCGCAGGTTGCAGGTTCGAGTCCTGTCCGCCCTGCAACTCTGGAAGGGTAGAAGTTGGCGAGCAAAGACATGGAGACGACGGCGGACGACGTCGTCGCCCAGGCGAAGCAGGACCGGGCCGAGCGCCGCGGGCCCATCGCTGCCATCGTGCTCTTCATCCGTCAGGTGATCGGCGAGCTGCGCAAGGTCGTGACGCCGACCCGCAAGGAACTCTTCAGCTACACGGGTGTCGTGCTCGTGTTCGTCGTCGTCATGATGATCCTGGTGTCGATCCTCGACTTCGTGTTCGGTCTCGGCGTCGGGTACGTCTTCGGCAACGGGCCCACGGCCTGACCCCGACGTCGGTTGCCGTGCGCAGCCGTTCCGAGGAGTACGGTCGCCCGAGACGGCGTCGATCGTGACCATGACCGACCGCCAACCCGACCCGAACCACCGAACGGAAAGAATCGACTGTGTCTGACAACTCCCGCGATGACATCGACCTCGCGACGGCTGCCGAGCAGTCCTCCGAGGTCGAGGAGAACCAGGAAGGCGACGTCGAGACCGGCGAAGGACGCTCCGTCGAGTCCGCTGAAGAGCGTGCGATCTCGATCGAGGGCGACGACGACGAGTCGCTCGGCCTCAGCTCCGAGCCCGACGACGGCACCGTCGACGCCGGCCTCGACGAAGCGCTGACGGCTCTGCAGGAGTCCCGCGACCCCGAAGCCGACGCCGTCGTGGACGACGCCCTCGAGATCGACTCCGCCGACGAGGCCGAGGCCGCCGTCGAGGCCGTCGAGGACGAGGAAGAAGTCGAGCTCGAGTCCGAGACCGCCGCCGAGGCCAACGAGACGCTCGCTGCCGACGAGGCACTCGACGCCGAGGACGAGGACGACGAGCCCGCCGAGGTTGACCCGTACGAGGCCTTCAAGGCCGAGCTGCGGATGAAGCCGGGCAAGTGGTACGTCATCCACTCCTACGCGGGCTTCGAGCGCCGCGTGAAGTCGAACATCGAGAACCGCATGGTCTCGATGTCGATGGAGGACTACATCTACCAGGTCGAGGTCCCGATGGAGGACGTCGTCGAGATCAAGAACGGGCAGCGCAAGCTGGTCACCCGCGTCCGGATCCCCTCGTACGTGCTCGTCCGCATGGACCTCAACGAGGACTCGTGGTCGGTCGTCCGCCACACCCCGGGTGTCACCGGCTTCGTCGGCAACGCCCACAACCCGACCCCGCTCCGCTTCGACGAGGCGTTCGGGATGCTCAAGTCCCTGGTGCAGGTGGCCGAGGCCGCCCCGACCAAGGGTGGCGCGAAGGGCAGCGGCTCGCTGCAGGCACAGCCCGCAGCCGAGGTCGACTTCGAGATCGGCGAGACGATCACGATCAAGGAAGGCTCGTTCGCGGGTCTTCCGGGTTCGATCTCCGAGATCAAGCCGGAGAGCGGCAAGCTCACCGTCCTCGTCTCGCTGTTCGAGCGCGAGACCCCGGTCGAGCTCAGCTTCGACCAGGTCACCAAGCTCTAGCGACCACCACGCTGTAGCGATCACCGAGATCGACTACACTGAACGGGTTTGGGCCCGCGCGCCTCGTGCGAGCGGGCCTTCACCGCTGTCCGGAACGGCCGGACCAGCGGGAGAGTGCACGGATCCCCGTGTGTTCGATTCCAGGAGGAAGACAAGTCATGGCACCGAAGAAGAAGGTCACGGGCCTGATCAAGCTGCAGATCAACGCGGGAGCCGCCAACCCGGCACCCCCGATCGGTCCGGCGCTCGGTCAGCACGGCGTCAACATCATGGAGTTCTGCAAGGCGTACAACGCGGCGACCGAGTCGCAGCGTGGCAACGTCGTGCCGGTCGAGATCACCGTCTACGAGGACCGTTCGTTCACGTTCGTCCTGAAGACCCCGCCGGCCGCCGAGCTCATCAAGAAGGCTGCTGGTGTGCAGAAGGGGTCCTCGACCCCGCACACGGTCAAGGTCGCGAAGATCTCGATGGACCAGGTCCGTCAGATCGCCGAGACCAAGCAGGCCGACCTGAACGCCAACGACATCGAGCAGGCCGCGAAGATCATCGCCGGCACCGCACGCTCGATGGGCATCACGGTCGAGGCCTAAGCACCGATCGGGCTCCGGCCCACCACCAGACACCTTTCCGTGGGAGAGCCTCGCCGGCTCGCCAACCACGTATCTCGCAAGGAGACCACCATGGCGAAGAAGTCCAAGGCCTACCAGGCCGCGGCCGCGAAGATCGAGGCCGACAAGTTCTACACCCCGACCGAGGCCGTCGCCCTGGCCAAGGAGACCGGTTCCTCGAAGACCGACTCCACGGTCGAGGTCGCGCTCAAGCTCGGCGTCGACCCCCGCAAGGCCGACCAGATGGTCCGCGGCACGGTCATCCTGCCGCACGGCACGGGCAAGACCGCCCGCGTCATCGTCTTCGCGACGGGCGCGGCTGCTGAGGCCGCCATCGCCGCCGGCGCCGACGAGGTCGGTGGCGACGAGCTCATCGCGAAGGTCGCCGAGGGCTACACCTCGTTCGACTCCGCCGTCTCGACCCCGGAGCTCATGGGCAAGGTCGGTCGTCTCGGCAAGGTGCTCGGCCCGCGTGGCCTCATGCCCAACCCGAAGACCGGCACCGTGACCCCGAACGTCGCGCAGGCAGTCAACGACATCAAGGGCGGCAAGATCGAGTTCCGCGTCGACAAGCACGCCAACGTGCACTTCGTCGTCGGCAAGGCCTCGTTCACGCCGGAGCAGCTCGACGAGAACATCTCGACCGCGCTCGAGGAGATCAACCGCCTCAAGCCGTCGTCCTCGAAGGGCCGTTACGTCATGAAGGGCGCCGTCTCGACGACCTTCGGTCCCGGCATCCCGCTGGACGTCAACAGCATCTGAGTCCACTGACTCGTGGAAGGACCCGCACCGGCAACGGTGCGGGTCCTTTCCGCATGTGGGGCGCGTGTCCCGATAACGTGGTGTGGTGCGCACCCTCGTGAACTCGCTCCGGCTGATCGCCGTCATCGCCATCGTCGTCGCGGTCGTCGCGCAGTGGCTCGAGAGCGCGAAGTCCCCGACCTACTCGTTCTGGAACTTCTTCGGCTACTTCACGATCCAGTCGAACCTGATCATCGCCGTGGCCCTCGCGGTGACGCTCGTCGCCGCGGCACGTCGCAAGCGGGCGGACCTCGCCGTCTCGGTGCTCCGCGGTGCCGCCACGGTGTACATCGCGACGACGGGCATCGTCTACAACACGCTGCTCACGGGCGCGAACGTGTCGGCCTCGGTGCCGTGGTCGAACGACATCGTGCACAAGATCATCCCGGTGTACGCGGTGCTCGACTGGCTGCTGTTCTCGGACCGAGCACGGCTGCTGCTCCGGCACGTGTGGTGGTTCCTGCTCTACCCGGCGGTCTGGACCACTGTGGTGCTCGTCCGCGGTGCGACCGACGGGTGGGTGCCGTACCCGTTCCTCGACCCCGCGCAGGGCTACGGTGTCGTCGCGATCTACGTCGTCGGGATCGCGGTGTCGATCACCTTGCTCGGGATCCTGGTCGTGGGGATGAGCCGGTTGCGGCTGGTGAAGGTCTAGCTGGTGACGGTCCAGCAGACGGTCCAGCTGACGGTCTAGGAGCGGAAGCCGCGCAGTTTGTCGAGCACCAGGTCGGCGAGCTGCACCAGCCCCCGGATCTGGTCGTCGTCGCGGTCGACCCAGCGGCACTCGGGTTCGTCGGCCACCGGGACGAACCCGTCGTGGCGTTCCCACACGAACAGGGTGCGGTCGGCGCCGAGCACGTACTGCTGCCACCAGATCTGCCGGAGGTAGTGCCGGGGGATGCTCCGCCAGCCCTTGCCGGTGGTCTTGATCTCGGCGAGCACCACACGGGACGACTCGTCGACCCCGACGCCGTCCGGGGTGGCGAGGTGCGCGCGGTTCGCGGCGGCGTGGAACAGGTGCGCCGAGGGCTGGATGCCGTGGGTGGCGGCCACCCAGGCGGCGATGACCGGTTCGCGGTCCTTCCCGTGCTCGGTGAACGCGTTGCCGGAGAACCGGGAGCCGTAGCGCTTCTCGGTGACGACGGCCTCGACGGCGCGCAGGGAGGCGAGCCGGGCGACGTCGGTGGCGGTGATGCCCATGGCGCGGGCGCGGAGCCACGCGACGCGGTCCGAGGAGTGCGCGACGATGCGCTCGGTGTGGCCGCGCAGGGCGGTGAACGCGTCACGCGCGGCCGGGACCGGCGTACCGGGGGCGGGATACGCCTCCAGACCGGGGTCCAGGTCGCCCCACAGGGTGGGCTGCACGATCGTCACCCCACGATTGTCCCCCCGACCACCGGCAAGACCGAAACCGACGCGCTCACGCGGCGGGCGGGTGTGCGTCAGGAGGCCAGTTCGCGGCCCTCGGCGAAGGCGACGAGCTCGTCGACCCCGGCGGGGGAGAGGGCGTAGCCGATGGCGAGGGCCGCGGCACCCTGCAGCGCTGCGAGGGAGCCCGCACGGGACTGCACGATGACGAGGTGCTCGCTGGCGAGGGGCATCGAGCGGGAGTAGACGACCTCACGGACGCCGGCGAGCAGGTGCTCACCCGCCTGCGTGATCGATCCGCCGAGCGCGATGACGGACGGGTTGATGAGCGAGATGCACGTCGCCAGCACTTCGCCGATGTCACGGCCCGCCTGCCGGACGGCGTAGATCGCGTCGAGGTCCGATCGGTTCACCAGGTCGATGACGTCGGCTCCGGTGTGCACGTCGTGCCCCTTCGCGCGGAGGGCCCGGGCGATGGCCGGACCGGAGGCGACGGCCTCGAGGCAGCCGGTGTTGCCGCAGTGGCAGGGGACGTCGCCGGCGCGTGAGACGCGCACGTGCCCGATGTCCCCGGCGGTGCCCTGGGCACCGCGCTGCAGCCGGCCCTCGGACACGATGCCGGAACCGATGCCGGTGGCGACCTTCACGAACAGCAGGTGGTCGATGTCCGGCCAGCCGTGCTCCCGTTCGCCGAGCGCGGCGATGTTCACGTCGTTGTCGAGCAGGACGTGGGCGGCGATGTGCTGGCGGAGCCACGAGGGCACGTCGAAGCCGTCCCAGCCGGGCATGATCGGCGGGTTGGCCGGTCGTCCGGTGGAGAACTCGACGGGTCCGGGGACGCCGATGCCGATCGCGATGACGTCCTGTCGGCTGCGCCCGACCTCGGCGAGCAGGTCGTCGATCGTCTCGACGAGCCACGACAGCGTCGGCACCGGGCCGGCCGCGATGTCGATCCGGGCATCACGGGTGGCGAGCGGTGCCGCGACCAGGTCGGTGACGGCGACGCGGCCGTGCGACGCACCGAGGTCGGCGGCGATGACGAGCCGGGCGCGGGGCTTCAGCGCCACCTGGGCGGGCGGACGGCCGCCGGTGGAGACGGCGGTGTCGACGGCACCGACGAGTCCGATGTCGATCAGGGAGTCGAGGCGCACGCCGATGGTGGAGCGTGCGAGTCCTGTCAGTGCGGCGAGCTCGGCCCTGGTGCGCGGCACGCCGTCGCGGAGGATCTGGAAGAGCTCGCTCGTCCCGACCGGAGGCGACGCTGCCGTCCGGTTCAAGTCGACCATGTGGGGAGTGAAGCACACATCGTTCGCGCCACGCAATGAAGTCCGTCGACATTCCTTCGACTTCTGCTTGACCGCCGACAAAAGTGCTCGTAGTGTGACGATCGGTCACTGACGACCGCACCATCTCGACGAGGAGAACCCTGGTGACCCAACCGCTCTCGGTCCAGCTCTACACGGTCCGCGATGCCCTCAGCGCCGATCTGCCCGGCACCCTGCAGCGCATCGCCGACATCGGCTACACGAACGTCGAGGCCTTCGGCTTCGTCGACGACGCCGACGAACTCGCCGCCGCCCTGCGGAGCGCAGGCCTCGCCGCCCCGAGCGGCCACGCCCGGCTGCTCGACGCCGGCGAGCAGGACCTCGAGCGCATCTTCCACGCGTCCACCACCCTCGGGTTCGGGACGCTCATCGACCCGCACATCGACGAGGCTCGCTGGACCACCCGCGAGGACGTCGAGGCGATCGCCCGCGAACTCAGCGCGCTCGCCCCGCGGGCGGCCGACCACGGTCTGGTGCTCGGCTACCACAACCACGCGTTCGAGTTCTCGAACCGCATCGACGGCGTCAGCGCCTACGAGGTCTTCGCCGACGCCCTGTCCGACGACGTCGTGCTCGAGCTCGACACCTACTGGGTGCAGGTCGGCGGGGACGACCCGGTCGCGGTCATCGGCAAGTACGGCGACAAGGTCCGGTTCCTGCACGTCAAGGACGGCGACGGCTCGCACGACGACAAGCAGCAGGTCGCCGTCGGCAACGGCATCATGCCGATCCGCGACATCATCGCCGCCGCACCCGAGGCCCTGCACGTCGTCGAGCTCGACGACCACGACGGTGACGTCCTCCAGGCCGTCGCCGACTCCTACACGTTCCTCGAGGGGGCCCGCGCATGACCGACACCACGACCGCCGCTGCGACGGCGACCGACAGCACGCTGCGCACCGGCCCGGTCGGCGTCGGCGTCATCGGCGCCGGGGTCATCTCGGACCAGTACCTGTCGAACCTCACGGTCTTCCCCGACGTGACGGTCCGCTTCATCGCCGACATCGACCTGCCGCGCGCTGCCGCCCAGGCCGAGAAGTGGGGCGTCCCCGGCTCGGGCACCGTCGAGGAGCTCCTGGCCGACGACGACATCGAGATCGTCGTGAACCTGACGATCCCGGCTGCCCACGTCGAGGTCGCGCTGCAGGCCCTGGCCGCAGGCAAGCACGTCTGGGGCGAGAAGCCCTACGCCCTCGACCGTGCCAGCGCCGCGGAGCTCCGTGACGCCGCGGCCGCCGCGGGCAAGACGGTCAGCGTCGCCCCGGACACGTTCCTCGGCGCCGGCCTGCAGACCGCGCTCCGCACCATCCGCGAGGGCCGCATCGGCACGCCGCTCAACGGCCTGACGCTGTTCCAGAGCCCCGGACCCGAGTCGTGGCACCCGAGCCCCGAGTTCCTCTTCGCGTACGGCGCCGGTCCGCTGTTCGACATCGGCCCGTACTACATCACCACCCTCGTCCAGGCGTTCGGACCGGTGAAGAAGGTCACGGCGACGGCGTCGAAGTCCCGCGCCACCCGCACCATCGGCTCCGGACCGAAGGCCGGCACCGAGTTCCCGGTGGACGTCCCGACGAACCACTCCGCGCTCATCGAGTTCGAGAACGGCGGGAGCGCGCAGAGCGTCTTCTCGTTCGAGTCCGACCGGGGCCGGACCGGCTTCGTCGAGATCGCGGGGGAGACCGGCACCGTCGTGTTCCCCGACCCGAACAACTTCGACGGCGACACCGAGCTGTACCTGCTCGGTGCCGAAGAGCCCGAGACGATCCCCGCGGTCGGCTCCACCTCCTCGCGCGGCACCGGCGTGGTCGACCTGGCCCGCTCGCTGCGGGCCGGCGAGACGAACCGCGTCCCCGGTGCGCTCGCCTTCCACGTCCTCGACGTGATGGTCTCCATCGCCGAGGCAGCAGAACGTGGCGAGGCGGTGCTCGTCGAGAGCACCGTGTCGCCCTCCCCGACCCTCCCCGAGGGCTGGGACCCCGCGGAACGCACCCTGGCCTGACCGCCGGGGCGCTGCCCGCAACCCACAGCAGCACCCGACCAGCACCATCCGCAGCACCAGCTCCACCTCTGCACCATCCCTGCACCATCTCAACGACGAGAAAGTAGAGAGTCATGCGCACTGCCATCCGCGCACTGGCCATCACCGCGGCCGCCGCACTCACCGTGACCGGCCTCGCAGCCTGCTCCTCCGGATCGTCCGGCGACGCCGGCGACTCCAAGACGCTCACCTACTGGGCGTCCAACCAGGGCACGTCCCTGCAGAACGACAAGGAGGTGCTGACCCCCGTCCTCGAGAAGTTCACCAAGGAGACCGGGATCAAGGTCGACCTCCAGGTCATCGGCTGGAACGACCTGCAGAACAAGATCCAGACCGCCGTCACCTCGGGCCAGGGCCCGGACGTCGTCAACATCGGCAACACCTGGGCGACCTCGCTCCAGGCCACCGGCGCCTTCCAGGAGTTCGGTGACGCCGAGATGAAGGCGATCGGCGGCGCGGACAAGTTCGGCAAGGTCGCCCTGTCCACCGGTGGCGCGCCCGACAAGACGGTCACGAGCGTCCCGCTCTACGGCCTCGCCTACGGCCTGTACTACAACAAGAAGATGCTGTCCGACGCCGGCATCACCCCGCCCACCACGTGGGAGGAGATGGTCTCGGACGCCGAGAAGCTGACCAAGGGTGACACCTACGGCTTCAGCCTCGCAGGCGGTTCGTACACCGAGAACTCGCACTTCGCGTTCATCAACTCGGCGCAGAACGGTGGCGAGTGGTTCGACAAGGACGGCAAGCCGACCTTCACCTCGAAGGCCAACGTCGACGGCATCAAGCGGTACCTCGACCTCATGCAGGACTCGAAGGTCGCCAACCCGTCGAACGCGCAGTACGACAACGCGACGCAGTCCACCACGGACTTCGCGAAGAAGAAGGCCGCGTTCATCCTCAACCAGAACAACGCGAACGCGACCATCGAGTCGCTCGGCATGAAGTCGTCCGAGTACGGCGTCGTGGCCCTGCCCGCCCCGAGCGGTGGCGAGCAGATCGCCTCGTTCCCCGCTGGCATCAACCTGTCGGTCTTCAAGAACACGAAGAACAAGGACGGCGCGCTCGAGTTCGTCAAGTACATGACGAGCATGGACACGCAGACGACGCTGGACAAGCCGTACTCGGCCCTGCCGGTGCTCGCCAAGGCTGCTGACTCCGTCACGGACGAGCAGACGAAGACGTTCCTCGACATCTACAACAACAAGGCGAAGCCGCTCCCGCTGGTGCCCGCCGAGGACCAGTTCGAGTCCACGGTCGGCAAGGCGATGAACGACATGTTCGCCAAGATCGCGACCGGTTCCAAGGTCTCCGAGGCCGACATCAAGTCGGCTCTGCAGACCGCCCAGGACCAGGTGTCCCAGGCCGCCGGTTGATCCACCCTGGAGGCCCGGGTCGCGTCCGCAGGACGCGCCCGGGCCTCCAGCCCCTGACGCTCCAGAGCCGACCACCCGTCGGCCGTGAGGCACACGCCCCACGCACCCCGCGCCTCCCGGCTGCCACGGCACGCGCGGACCGCACCTGCACGCCCCTCCTGCCGAAAGGCCCCACCAGATGTCCACGACGGTCCTGCCCGACTCGGAGCGCATCGACCTGACGCACACGAAGGCCCCGACGATGTCGGGCCGTCCGCCAGGTCGCAAGCGCAAGACCCACTGGCTGCCCTACGCGCTCGTCGCGCCGGCCATCCTGTTCGAGCTGCTCATCCACATCGTCCCGATGCTCACCGGCATCTGGATCTCGTTCATCCAGCTCACCAAGTCACTTCATCGCGAACTGGGGCGCCGCGCCCTTCGCCGGGTTCCGGAACTACCAGGTCGTGGTCGACTTCGACCAGGCGATCGGCCGCGGGGTCCTCAACTCGTTCCTCATCACGTGTGCCTTCACGGTCCTCGTGGTCGGGCTCTCCTGGACGTTCGGCATGGCCGCAGCCGTCGCGCTGCAGAAGCCGTTCGCCGGACGCGGGCTGTTCCGCACCCTGTTCCTCGTGCCGTACGCGCTGCCGATGTACGCCGGCGTCATCACCTGGAAGTTCATGTTCCAGCGGGACTCGGGGGCACTGAACCACCTGCTGGTCGACCAGCTCGGACTGTTCGGTGGCAACGCCCCGTTCTGGCTCATCGGCAACAACGCCTTCGTCGCGGTCGTCGTCGTGGCCATCTGGAAGACCTGGCCGTTCGCGTTCCTGATGCTGATGGCCGGCCTGCAGTCCGTGCCGAACGACGTGTACGAGGCCGCCTCGGTCGACGGCGCCAAGCCGTTCCGGCAGTGGCGCTCGATCACGCTGCCGATGGTCCGTCCGGTCAACGTGACGCTCGTGCTCGTGATGTTCCTGTGGACGTTCAACGACTTCAACACACCGTTCGTGCTGTTCGGCTCGACCGCGCAGCCACCGGCCGCGGACCTGCTGAGCTTCCACATCTACAACGCGTCGTTCATCACCTGGAACTTCGGTTCCGGCGCCGCGATGAGCGTCCTGCTCCTGCTCTTCCTGCTCGTCGTCACCGGCATCTACCTCGCCGTGACCAACCGGAGGTCCGTCCGTGCGTGAGACAACTGGCGCCAAGTCCTTCAAGATCATCACCCTGGTCGTCCTGACGCTGTTCACGGTCGTGCCGCTCTACGTGATGATCACCACGGCCATCAAGCCCCTCGGCGACGTGCAGGACAACTTCACGTGGATCCCGTCGCGGATCACCTTCCAGCCGTTCATCGACATGTGGTCGACGGTGCCGCTCGGCCGGTACTTCATCAACTCGCTCGTCGTGTGCACGGTGGCGACGGTGTTCTCGCTGATCATCGCGACGTTCGCCGCCTACGGTGTCTCGCGCTGGAACTTCAAGGGCAAGAGCACCTTCACCACCGCGGTGCTCTCCACGCAGATGTTCCCCGGCGTGCTGTTCCTGCTGCCGCTGTTCCTGATCTTCACGAACCTCGGCAACACCCTGGGGATCCAGCTCGTCGGGTCGTGGCTCGGGCTGATCATCACGTACCTGACGTTCACGCTCCCGTTCTCGATCTGGATGCTCGCCGGGTACTTCGAGACCATCCCGCGCGAGCTCGACGAGGCCGCGATGGTCGACGGTTCGGGTCCGATGGGTGCCCTGTTCCGGGTCATCCTGCCGTCGGCCCGTCCGGGTCTGGTGGCGGTCGGGATCTACTCGTTCATGACGGCCTGGGGTGAGGTCCTCTTCGCCTCGGTCATGACGAACGGGCTCGGTTCGACCCTGGCGGTCGGTCTGCAGCAGTACTCGACGCAGACGAACGTGTACTGGAACCAGGTCATGGCGGCGTCGCTCGTCGTGTCGATCCCGGTCGTGGCCGCGTTCCTCGTGGTCCAGCGCCAGTTCGTGGCCGGCCTGACCGCGGGCGCCGTGAAGTAGGCGACCCCCTTTCCGCAAGACACCGGTGTTCACGCTCGACACCCCCGCATCACGCGGTGCGCAGCGTGAACACCGGTGTTCTGCCGTTCCCCACCGACCCCGACCACCCGACGACCGACAGGATGGAAGCATGAGCGACGAGACCCGGGGGCGGCAGCTGCTGCCCGGACAGACCAGCCGCGTGCACGTGTACGACGTCGGGTCACGGACCGCGCGGCTCGTGTTCGAGTCGGCAACGGTGCTCGTCGAGGCGCCGAACGTCCTGGACGCCGACACCCTGGTGCTGAACGGCGACGGCGACCTCTGGCTGCTGCGGTTGCCGTCGGCCGACAGCGGCACCGTGCTCGACGAGACCGCGCTCGTGCCGGTGCCGATGGACGGTGTCGACGAGATCAACAACGACCACGTGCTCGACCCGTCCAGCACCTCGATCGTGGTGAGCGCCCGCGACGGCGAGCTGTACCGGGTCCCGTTGCCGGACGGCGGCCCCGCGACCCGGATCACCGACGTCGCTGCGGCCCTGCCGACCAAGCGGAAGTTCTACCTGCACGGCATCGCCCCGGACGGCAGCGCGCTCGCCGCGATCGTGGGGGAGCTGTCCGAGGACGGCGTCTGGACGACCGACGTCGCGATGCTCGACCCCGCGACCGGTGAGCCGACGTTCGTCACGCGGGACGAGCACGCCGACGACGGCTGCACGATCACCGCCGACGGCACGCTGCTCTGGAACACCGAGCGCTTCACACCGGGGACCGCGCAGCTCGCGTCACTCCGGCCCGGCGCCGACGACCCCGTCCGGATCACGAACGACGAGCGGGTGAACTGGTTCCCGCACCTGTCGCCCGACGGCGCACACCTGCTGTCCCTGTCGTACGAGCCCGGCGTGCAGGGCCACCCGGCCGACCACCGCGTCGAGCTCCGGCTGCTGCCCGGCTCGCTCGTCTGCGGTGCCCGGATCGCCGTGCAGCCGGAGACCCTGGTGGCGCTCGACGGCGGGCAGGGGACGGTCAACGTGCCGCCGTGGGCGCCGGACTCGACGTGGTTCGCGTACTGCGACTACCCGGTGGCGCGGTAGCGGGAGCGCCGGGGGGATCGGCGGCGTCCTCACGCGCTGAGCGACAGTCCACGCGCTCCTGGAGGCGTGGACTGTCGCTCAGCGCGGAACGCGGGCGGACGCCCCGCGCCTGCCCGCGCACCCGCCTGCCCCGCTAGACCTCGCACACCTGCCCCTGCTTGATGTGCAGGCGCCGCTCGGCCCGCTTCGCAACCCACGAGTCGTGCGTGACGATGACGACGGTCAGCCCGCGCTCCCGCCACTGCTTCTCGATGAGCGCCATGATCTCGTCGCGGGTCGACTCGTCGAGCGCACCCGTCGGCTCGTCGGCGAGCAGCACGCTCGGGTTCTTCACCAGCGCCCGGGCGATCGCCACCCGCTGCTGCTGTCCGCCGGAGAGCTCGGCCGGCAGGTGCTCCATCCGCTCACCCAGCCCGACCTCGCCGAGGGCAGCCACCGCACGCTCGCGGACCTCGGTCCGGGACCGGTTCGCGAGCGACCCCGCGAACGCCGTCTCGACGTTCTCGAGCGCCGTCAGCGTCGGTATCAGGTTGAAGCTCTGGAACACGAAGCCGATCTCGGTCGCCCGCAGGTCGGTCAGCGCGCCGTCGCCGAGCTTCGCCACGTCCCGGTCGCCACCGAGGTGGATCGACCCGGCACTCGGCCGGTCGAGCGCTCCGAGCATCTGCAGCAGCGTCGACTTCCCGCCGCCGGTCGGCCCCTGGACGGCCACGAGTTGCCCCTGCGGGATCGTCAGGTGCACGTTCGTCAGGGCGGTGACGGTCCGGTTCTTCTGCTGGTAGGTCTTGCTGACGTTCGTCAGCCGGTACATCGGACTGGAGGCACGGCGCGCCTCCGCCTCGCCGGTCGCGGTGTCGGTGCTGGTCACGGGTGCTCCTGTCGTCGGTTCGGTCGTGTCGGTGCGGCCGGGCATCAGGCCACGCTCCGGAGCGCTTCGGCCGGACGGAGCCGGCTCGCACGCCAGCCGCCGAGCGCGCCGGCGATGAGCCCGCCGAGGATCGCCAGGCCGATCGCCAGCAGGATCACCTCGACGGTCACCGGGGCGTGCAGCACCACGTCGGTCGTCGACGCGGTGCTCGCGCCGCCGCCGAAGCCACCGGCCGGTGCACCGCCCGTCGTGCCGCTGCCCGCGGCCGCGGTCGCTGCGCCGCCGGGCATGCCACCGCCGCCACCGGCACCCCCGCCGGTCGTGCTCGAGGCGCTCGCCGAGATCGTCGGGCTGATGACGTTCACCACGAGGATGCCGATCAGGCCGGCTGCAGCGCCGAGCACGCCGCCGATCAGGCCCTGCACCAGGGACTCGCCGGCCACCTGTCGGGTGATGCGGCCGTTCGACCAGCCGATCGCCTTGAGGGTCCCGAACTCGCGGGTGCGGCGGGTCACGCCGGAGATCGTGAAGAGGATCGCGATGAGGAACGCCGCGGCGAGCACGACGATCGACAGCCACGTGCCGAGGTTCGCGACCAGGCTCGACGCGGTGCTGAGCGACCCGGACACGCTCGAGGCCAGGTCGGCCTCGGTGGAGACGGTGGCACTCGGCAGCTTCGCCTGCAGTGCGGACTTGATGGTGCTGACGTCGGACGACGACTCGGCGGAGACGGAGATGGAGGTGACCTTCCCGTCGAGGTCGGCCAGCGCCTGCGCGGTGTCGAGCGGGATGTAGGTGTTCGAGCCCGTGGTCGAGGCCGAGCCGGTGGAGCTGACGATGCCGATGACGGTGAAGTCCGTGCCGCCGATGTCGACGGTGTCGCCGACCGCCTTCGACTCGCTCTTCGCGTACGACGCATCGAGCACGACGACGTCCTTGCCCGCGTCCTTCGCGGCGAAGGTGCGCCCCTTCGTGAGCTCGGTGCTCGTGAGCGGACCGACCGTCGCGCCGGACACCGGGATGCCGGTCACCGTGAACGAGTCGACGCTGAACGACCCACCGCCGAACCCGCCGCCACCGCCGGTGTCCCCACTCGGCGGGCCCTGCTGGGTCGTGCTGTCGCTGCTGCTGTCCGTGCTGCTGTCGTCGGTCGACTGCTGCTGGACCTGGCCGGAGAACGTGCTGTTCTCGAGGGTCAGGACACCCGTTGCGGCCTTGACGCCGTCGGTGCTCGTGATCGTGGACAGGTTCGCGGCGTTCAGGGTGCTCGTGCCGCGGGCGACCGCCAGTCGCGACTGGGACAGGTCGGTCGAACCGCTGTCGTCGTCACTGTCGCTCCGGCTGCCGAAGTCGAAGCTCGGACGCCCGCCGTTCGTCGACGCCGTCGCGGTCTTGGTGACGGTGATGTCGGTGCCGACGCCGTAGACGGACTGCAGGACGCTCGACTGCGCGGCCTGCACGCCACCCGAGATCGACGACACGATCACCACGAGGGCGATGGCCAGGGCCATCCCGATCGCGATGATGACCGTCTGCTTCTTGCGGTTCGTGAGTTCGCGCCTGAGGTAGGTCAGGAACATGGTTCTCCTCGGTGGTGGCCGGCTGGGGTCACCGGCCGCGCAGAGCACGCGGCGGGGCCGACGGAGGAGAACCTAGGCAGCGTGGTTGTGGCGGTCACTGCTGCTTCCGATGAACCGCGTAAGCGACCCCCGGCAAAGGATGACACGTGATATTCTGGATGCGTGGCGATCGTGCGGAGTGGGGTGTTCAGCATCGCCGCGACCGCTTTCCGGGCCTCCGTGCAGATCGTCTCGAACGTCGTCGTGGCACGCGTCTTGGGGCCGGACGCCTACGGGGTCGCCGCGGCGGTGCTCGCGCTCGGTGTCGTCCTCGAGCTGGTCCGCAACAGCGGGTTCGCTGCGGTCGTCCTGCGTTCGGGTGCGCTCCCGGCGGACGTCCACGTCGCGCTCCACCGGGCGAGCTCCCTGACTGGGATCCTGCTGGGGGCCCTCGTCGCCGCCGCCGGTCTCCTCGTCCTCCGGGCGCTGCCGTCGTCGCCGTCCGGCGGGCTGCTCCTGGCGATCGCAGTGGCCTTCCCGCTCGCCGGCCTCGTCGCCGTCCCGATCGCCTCGATGGTGCGCCAGCACGAGATGGGACGGGTCGCACTCGTCGAGTCGATCGCCGTGGTGCTCGGTTCCACCCTGTCGATCGGTCTCGCGCTCGTCGGCGCCGGATCCGTCGCGATGGTGGCGCAGGTGGTGGCCCTGTGGATCGTGATCACGGTCGGCGTCGTCGTCCTGCGCCGCGTGCCCCGCGGCACGGCAGCACCGTGGCGTTCGGTCCGCACCATGGCCGCGCTCGCGCGGGACGTGTCCTTGGTCCAGCTGGTCTCGCTCGTCGCCAGGGCAGGGGACCGCGTGCTGGTGGCGGCGCTCTTCGGCCCGGCGGCGTCCGGCTTGTGGGCCCAGGCCGTGCAGCTGATGACCCTGCCGCTGGACCAGATCGGGGCGGCTGTCCAACGGATCGCGGTCCCGGCGATGGCGGGCGTCGACGCCGTGGTGCTCCGTGAGCGGTTCCGGCGACTCGTCGGCACGGTGACGCTCCTGGCGTGGCCGGTCCTCGCCGTGCTCGGGGCGCTCGCCGGCCCGATCGTCCACCTGCTGTTCGGTGACGACTGGCTCGGCTCCGCGGCACTCCTGCCGTTCCTCGTCGTCGCGGGCGGGGCGCAGGCGCTCGGGTTCGCGGCCGTCTGGTACTTCATCGCCAGTGGCCGCGCCGGGCGACAGGTCCGTTGGGCGCTGGTCACCCAGCCGGTCCTCGTCGGCGCCCTCGTCGTCGGCACCGTCTGGGGGCCGCAGGGCATGGCTGCCGCGTACGCGGTGGCCTGCTCCGGGCTCGTGGTGCCGGCCTTCCTGGTGGCGACGAAGGGATCCGGTCTGCGGTTGCGCGACCTCGGACTCCCGGTCCTCCCCGCGGCCGCGGCCACGAGCGCCGCGGTCCTCGTGTCGGCCGTGGTCCGAAGCGGGTTCGGTGCTGATCCGATCGGCTCCGTGCTCGTGCCGGGCATCCTGGCAGCACTGGCGGCACTGCTCGTCGCCCTCGTGTTCCCCGACGTCCGATCGGCCCTGCCCCGTCGGCGCCGACGACCTCCCCGTCCCCGTCCCAGGAAGGCGCTCGCCCGTGGCCCGGTTCCCTGATCCCGTCCCCCCGGTCCCACCCGTGCGGACGGCTGTCATCCCCGCCGCCGGTCGCGGCACCCGACTCGGTCGCCTGACGCAAGCGATCCCGAAGGAGCTGCTGCCACTCGGCGACCGGCCGACGCTGGACATCGTGGTCGACGAACTGATCGGCGCCGGGATCGAGCGCATCGTCCTCGTCACCCGGCCGGACAAGACGGCCTTGAACGACTACGTCACGGACGTCCTCCGGCCGGACGCCCGAGCGCGGGGCGTCGAGTTGGAGACCTGTCTCCAGACTGCCGGGCCGGGCAACGGGGGAGCGATCCTGTCGGCTGCGACCCGCGTGCGCGATGAGTCCTTCCTCGTGCTCTGGGGTGACGAGGTCGTCTTCGGTGAGAACCGCAGCGCCGTCGTGCTCGACCGTCACCGCAGGACTGGACTGCCCGTCATCGCTGTCGTGCGTGCTCCGCGTGCGGCGCTCCGACGCTGCGGTGTCGCTCGTGTGGACGCCAGCGGGAGGGTCGTCGAACTCGTCGAGAAGCCGGTCGACCCGCCCGTCGACGGGCTCGCTTCGGTCGGTGGGTACGTGGTCACGCCAGCGGTGCTCGGAGCGCTGCGCGCCGTTGCCCCTGCGGCCGACGGGGAGCTCTACCTCAGTGCTGCGCTCGGCGCGCTCGCACTCGACGGGGGCGTGCAGGCCGCACGGATCCACGGCGACTGGCACGAGACCGGGTCGATCGACGGCTACACGACCGCGTTCGCCGCAGCGGTTGCTTTTCGCCGTTGATATTTCGCATGTGTAATGGGTATGCTGGTCGTCGACACCGAACGAAGGACAGCCATGCTCACCACCACAGCCCCTGACCTGCGGGCCGCCGCGCAGATCGTCGAGGCGTACTCCGTCCAGGTCGACCGGTTCGCCCGTCGGTTCCCCGTCGACGAGATCGCGCGCATCGCGGCCGTGCTCGTCGACGCCCACCGCGACGGACGCTCGGTCTTCGTCTTCGGCAACGGGGCCTGCGCGGCGTTGGCGAGCCACATGGCGGCCGACCTCGCGAAGAGCCTGGCTCCGTCCCGTCAGGCCGACCCGCTCGCTCCGGTCGCCGAGCGGCTGCGGATCCTCGCCCTGACCGACAACGCCGCAATGATGACCGCCGTCGGCAACGACTTCGACTACGACGACGTCTTCCTCGAGCAGCTGCGGGTCCTCATGCGCACCGGGGACGTCGTGTTCGGGCTCAGCGCCTCCGGGGGATCCGCCAACGTGCTGCGCGCGCTCGACTTCGCCCGCGACCGCGGCGCCGTCACGCTCGCCTTCACCGGGGCGATGCAGGGACTCCCGCCGATCCTCGACCTCGTCGACGTCGCCGCCGTGGTGCCGTCGTGTGACATCGACGTCATCGAGGACTTCCACGTCGCGTACCACCACGCGCTCACCCGTGCCTTCGTCGCCGGCGTCCAGGTCGCCCGCTCGTGATCATCGCCCGCTCCCCGCTCCGCGTCTCCTTCTTCGGTGGGGGCAGCGACCTCCCCGCGTACTTCTCCGAGCAGCCCGGGTGCGTGGTCAGCACCACGATCGACCTGGCCGTCGAGACCGTCGTCCGCCCCCGTGCACGTGGTGGGATCCGCGTCGTGACCGACGGCGTGCAGACGGCGGACTCCCCGGCAGCCATCGAGCACGACTTCGTGCGCGAAGCCCTGCTGCACGACACCCCGGCGGTCCCGGTCGACGTCTCGATCCACTCCGACGTCCGGAGCTCCGGGACCGGCCTCGGCACCTCCGGCGCGGTCGTCACCAGCCTGGTGGCGGCGTTGGCGGCACTCCGCGGTGCCGACCTCGAGCCGAGCGCGCTCGCCGCCACGGCCAGTGAGATCGAGATGATCCGCTGCGCGCGTCCGGTGGGCCTGCAGGACCAGACCGCGTCCGCCCACGGGGGACTCCGTCGCTACGACTTCGGCACCGACGGCTCGACGGTCGCGACGCCCATCGACATGCCGGAGCGTGCCAGGCAGGACCTCGAATCGTCGCTCGTGCTGGTCGACACCCTGATCGGGCGGGACGCCGGACAGCAACTCGGCCGCCAGTCCCGCACGATGTCGCGGCCGGGCGGAGCGCGGGACCGCGTGACACGGATGGTGGAGCTCGCCCGGGTGATGGGCGACGAGCTCGCCGCCGGTCGCACCGACTCGTTCGGCCCGGCCCTGCACGAGGCATGGACGCTCAAGGCCGCGGTGCTCGGAACGACGGCGAGCCCCGTCGTCGAGCTGTACGAGCACGGACGCACGCTCGGGGCCACCGGCGGGAAACTGCTCGGTGCCGGCGGCGGCGGGCACATGCTGTTCGTCGTGCCCCCGTCCGAGCGTGCTGCGTTCGTCCGGGCCCTCGGCCCCGAACGCGTCGTCCCGTTCGCCTTCTCGGAGACCGGGACCCGTGTCCGCGTCGCGTGACCGGCACCGGTCGTTGGAACGGCTCTCCGAACGGCCGCTCGACGGCGTCGACGCACTGTTCCTCGACCGGGACGGTGTGCTCATCGTCGACCACGGACACGTCGGGTCGCTCGACCGCACCGAGCTCGTCCCCGACGCCATCGAATCGGCTGCTGCGGCCTGGCACGACGGCGTCCCGGTGGTCGTCGTGACGAACCAGAGCGGCATCGCCCGGGGCTGGTACGACTGGTCCGGCTTCGACACCGTGAACGGGCGCATCCGCCGAGCCATGCAGTCCCACGGCGCGGACGTCGACGTGATCGTCGGGAGTGCTCGACTGCCCGGTGACCCGGACCCGTGGCGGAAGCCCGGACCCGGCATGGTCCTCGCGGCGGCAGCGACGTTCGGCATCCGGCTCGCCGGGTCCTGGATCGTCGGTGACCGTCCGTCCGACCTCGCCTGTGGTCGGACCGCCGGGCTCGCCGGCGGTGTCCTCGTCGGCGACCTCCACGCCACGGGGGTGACCCCCGCTGCCGGGATCACCACGGCGGCCACGATGATCGGCGCGACGGCCGGCCAACGGGAACCCGCACGATGAGCGGCGTCGCACCGCAGCCCACGGTCGGCGTCGTCATCCCGGTCGGACAGCGCACCACCGTCGAGCTCGGCCCCCAGTTCGCAGCGCTCGCCCGGCAGACGTGGACCGGACCCGTCGAGATCGTGGTCAGTTGCAACGGTGAACCCCGTCACCTGGTCGACGCGCGCATCGCTGCAGAGGAGTGGCCGCGCGGCTGGACGGTCCGCTCCATCGACTCGTCCGCGATCCGAGGCGCTGCCCCGGCGCGGAACGCCGGTTGGCGGGCACTCCGCTCCCACATCGTGCTGTTCTGCGACGCTGACGACGTCGTCGCGGACACCTGGATCGCGGGGATGGTCCGCGGGCTGGCCGATGCCGGTGTCTGCACGGGGCCGCTGCTGCACGACGCGCTCAACGAGCCGTGGATGTGGGAAGCGCCCGAGCAGGCGTGGCCGATCGTGCGGTTCGGGCACCTCCCGCACACGTCCGCTGCCAACCTCGGCATGCGGCGCACCGTCCTCGAGGCCACCGGGGGCTTCGACACGTCGCTCGGTGCCGCCGAGGACATCGACCTGGCATGGCGTGCGACCTACCTCGGGTTCCCGACCCACTTCGAACCGTCCGCATCGGTGCAGTACCGACTCCGCCGAGGCACCCGGGAGCTGTTCCGGAACAACCGGCACTACGCGCGCTGGGACCGTGTCCTCGTCGACAAGCACCGAGCGCACGGCGCCGCCTGGCGTCCCCGCGAGGTCCTCCGTCACCTCCTGGCGACCGGATGGGCGCTCGTGGGCGCACCGTTCGGCCGGCGGCGACGACGTGCTGCGGCGATCCGCCTCGGGACGGTCACCGGCTGGGTGGAGCGGTTCACCGGCCGACGCCCCACCTCCACCTAGGACGGTCAGCCGACGTCGCCGTACTGCTGGCGCAGGTGTTCGGCGTACCCGCCCGGGGTCCTGCCCGCGAAGCGCCCGCTCGTCACCACCGGCAGCTCGACGGTCGCGTCCACGCGGAACCCGAGCGCTCGGGCCCGGGTGACCAGGCGGGCGTCCTCGTGTTCGGGGACGGGGTCGAACCCGCCGAGCGTGACGTACGCCGCGGCGAGCACGCCGAGGTTGGCGCCGTGCACGTGACCGAGCGCGGCGCCCGGCGGGTGCGCCCTCGTCCACCGGTCGAACACCGCGGGCGCCAGGTCGTCCGGGTCCGGGACGACGGCGCCCACGAGCACCTGCGCGCCGGACGCCAGTGCGTCGGACTGCTGGACGAGCCACCGCTCGTGCACGCGCGAATCGGCGTCGGTGTGCGCGAGCCACCGAGCCACCGGGTCGCCGTCGTGCGCTCGCAGCGCGTGCGTCGCCCCGATGGACCGTGCCCGACCGACCCCGACCCGGTCCGTGGTCAGGACGTCGACCGGGTACCGATCGACCACGGCAGCGGTGTCGTCCGTGCAACCGTCCAGCACCACCGTGATCGCCGCGTCGACCCCGGGCCGCTCCGTGGCCAGCCGGTCGACCGCCACCAGGAGCGATCCGAGGCACGCGGCGATCCGGTCGGCCTCGTCGTGCGCCGGGACGACCACGTCGATGCGCGGTCGGTGGTGGGGTCCGGTCACCGGACGATCCCCTCGGCCCGGGCCACCGACGTGACCGCCGGGCCGGGCAGCACGCTCAGCACGAAGTCCGCTTCCACGTGCCGGAGCAGGGCGGGACGCGGCCAGCGTTCGGTCAGCCGCGCGTCCACCGCGTCGCCGCTCGACACGGCCTCGTCGTCGGGGTGCCGCCAGTGACAGGCGACGAGCACGCCGTCGTCGTCGAGCGAGGTGAGCACGCGGTCGATCGTGGCGTCGAGGTCGGCCGGGGACAGGTAGTACCCGACCTCGGACATCACCACCAGGTCCCAGCGGCCCTCCGGCCACTCGGACGGCAGGGCCGCCTGCACGAACCGCGCGGTCGGGGCACGGCGGGCGGCACGCTCGAGCGGTGCCGCCGAGATGTCGGTGCCGAGCACGTCGTCCGCGCGTTCGGCCAGGGCGGCGGTCAGGACACCGGTCGCACAACCGAGCTCGAGCGCCGAGCGGAAACGCGGGCGGGGGAGCGCCGCCAGTGTCACGGCCCGCTTGCGCTGCTCGTACCAGGACCCGTCGAAGTCCCACCCCTCGGGCTTCCGGTCGTAGTGCGCGTCGAACGACTCGCGAGACCGCGACGCGGCGGACTCCGGCACGAAGAACCACTCGGTCGTCCGCAGGTGGTGCGCGGCGTGCCGGTCGTCGACGATCGCCTCGTCGCCGACCGCGGGCGAGAGCGGCCGGGTCTGCGACGGGTAGGCATCGAGGGCGGCACGCTTCCGGGCGACGAGGCCCTCGGTCAGCGGCAGCGCTCGAGCGCGGTCCCACGGGGCGACGGAGTGCTCCGGCTCGTCCCAGTGCCACGCCCAGATCGGGTACGCGAGCAGGTCGACGTCGGTGGCGCTCGCCGCGGCGGCCTCGGCGACCTCGCCCGCGATGCGGTGGTCACGGTGCCCGTCTCCACGCCACGGTGCGACGAGGAGCACCGGGTGCGTGGCCGCGGCCAGCGCCTGGTCGACGGCCTCCGTCACGCGGTCGCGGTGTTCGCGGGTCGTGCCGTCCGGGATCCCGACCGAGGTCGACGTGACGTCGGGGTGCAGGACGCGCACGGCCGCATCGAACTCCGTGTCGCGTGCGGCGGCGAGTGCCTCCGGGGTCGTCGTGGGGGAGTCCGGGTGGGAGCGCTCGCCGCGGGTGAGGAGCAGCACGTGCACGGGGGTGCCAGCCTGCGCTGCAGCCGCGATCAGGCCACCGGCACCGAGGGTCTCGTCGTCGGGGTGCGGTGCGACGACGAGCACGGACCCGGTGTCGGCCAGGTCGATCGCCGGTGCGTCCACGCCGTCGAGGAACCGTGTCCACGCCGCCGGGTCGGTCCCCGGTTCGCGGTGGTCGAAGTTCACCACGCGACACCGCCGCGCTCGAGCACCGTCCGGCCGATGCGGGCGAGGTCGCGTGCACCGTGGTCCTGCAGGACGTAGAGCTCGAGGTCGGCGACCCGTGCGGCGACGGCGGCATCGGCGGTCAGCGGTGCCGGGCCGATCGTCGCGACCACCCGTTCGCGCACCGCGTCGACCGACCGGCGCACCCGCGACCGCACCGTCTGGGCGAGCAGCCGCCAGTCGGTGTCGTCGGAGGCCGGGTCGGAGCCGTCGATCCGGGCAGCGGCGTCGGCGAGGGCGTCCTCGGCGTCGGCGAGGTCGGCGACGGTGGCACCGAGGGCCGCCTGCAGCAGCTCGGACTCCGGGTGCGCGGCCGCGGCGTCGCGGAGCACCCGTGCGAGCCCGACCGCGCCGCCCCACCAGCAGGCTGCGACACCGATGCCGCCCCACGCGAAGCCCGGACGCTCCAGGTACCAGCCGGGGGCGCCGACGGGGCGTGCCCGGACACCGTCGAAGTCGACCGGTCCGCTCGGCACGTCGGGCATGCCGCGTGCGACCCAGGCCTCGTCGTGCACGGTGACGCCCGGCTGTCGCAGGTCCACGGCGACCAGGACGCGCTCGTCACCCAGGTGCGCGGTGACCAGGGCGTGCGAGAGCGTCGAGGCGAGCGAGCACCACGGCTTCCTGCCGTGGAGCAGGACCGTGCCGTCGTCCTGTGGTGCGGCGTCGAGCCGCAGCCCCAGGCCCTCGGCGGCGAAGACGCCCCAGGTGGAACCGTCCGGGGCGTCGACCCCGGCTTGCGCCAGGATCCCGAGGGCGTCCAGGTGCGGTTCGACGGTGCGGGCAGTGGCGACGTCCGCTGCGGCGACCGCGGCGAGCGTGCCGAAGAAGCCGCCGGCCGTGCCGGCGGACAGGGGCGGGGTGGCGGCGGCGACCGCCTGCGCGACCGCCAGGCGGTCCGTCGGTGTCGAGCCGGGCCTCCCGGTCGTCCGTTCGATCCGCGCGGTTTCCAGGTGCCGGGCCGACGACGGCCAGGCTGCAGATCGCAACATGCTCCCAACGTACGGAGCGTCGGGCCGTGGACGTGTCCTCGATCCACAGAACGCACTGGGCTGGGCCACAGACGACTCATAGGAACTTCTCGATACTCGAAGACGTGACCATCTCCCAGCCCGCAGCAGCCCCGCGCCTCACACGTGCCGACGGAACCCCGTTGCGCATCCTGGTCGTCGACGACGAAGCCAGCCTCACCGACCTGTTGTCCATGGCGCTGCGGTACGAGGGCTGGGACGTCAAGAGCGCGAACGGCGGGCAGGACGCCCTGACGACCGCGCGGGAGTTCAAGCCCGACGCGATGGTGCTCGACGTGATGATGCCCGACCTCGACGGGCTGCAGGTGCTGAGCCGGCTGCGGCAGAACAACGACGACACACCGGTGCTGTTCCTCACCGCCAAGGACTCCGTCGAGGACCGTGTCACCGGACTCACCGCCGGTGGTGACGACTACGTCACGAAGCCGTTCTCCCTGGAAGAGGTCGTGGCGCGTCTGCGCGGGCTCATCCGCCGCTCGCAGATCTCGATCTCCGAGGCCGGAGACTCGCGCATCGTCGTCGGCGACCTGGTGCTCGACGAGGAGTCGTACGAGGTGCACCGCGCCGGCCGGCCGATCGAACTGACGGCCACCGAGTTCGAACTCCTTCGCTTCCTGATGCGGAACCCCCGTCGCGTGCTCTCGAAGGCGCAGATCCTGGACCGTGTGTGGTCGTACGACTTCGGCGGCAAGTCCTCGGTCGTCGAGATCTACATCTCCTACCTGCGCAAGAAGATCGACGCCGGCGAGACGCCGATGATCCACACGGTGCGCGGCGTCGGGTACGTCATCAAGCCGACCTCGTGACCCTGCGGCGTCGGCTCGTCCTGAGCATCGTCGCCCTCGTCGTCGCCGTGAGTGCGGTGATCGGGGCGGGGAGCATCATCGCGTTGTTCTCGATCCAGCGCTCCGCGATCGACGAGCAGCTGCAGTTCGCCACGAACCGTGCGCAGCGATCCGTCGAGCAGCAGGGCGGGAGCGGGCCGGGTCTGGACATCGGCCGCCCGTCCGGACAGGCGTCCGGGACCCTGACGGTCTACTTCCTCAACGGGGACGTCATCGTCGGGAGCGTGCTGGACAACGCCGGGGGGATCGAGCGTCTCTCGGCGCCGGTGGTCGCGCCGCTCGGCGGGGTGCACGTCGACGGGCGTCCACACACCATCGACCTCGGCGGTGACCTCGGTCGCTACCGGGTGACCGCGGCGACCGTCGGGCCTGCCGTGCTCGTGGTCGGCCTGCCGATGGCACCCGTCTACGAGAGCGTCTGGAAGCTCCTGGGCGTCGTGCTGGTCGTCACCGGACTCGCACTCCTCGCCGCCTCACTGGTCGCCGCCCTCGTGGTCCGGCGCTCCCTGCGGCCGCTCGACCGCGTCGCCGAGACCGCCTCGACCGTCGCGCGCATGCCGCTCGACCGCAGTGACGCCCTCGACGGTGTCCGTGTGCCGGACACCGACCCCCGCACCGAGGTCGGCCGGGTCGGCAGCGCCTTCAACCGGATGCTCGGGCACATCGGCAGTGCGATGCAGGCGCGGGAACGCTCGGAGCAGAAGGTGCGCCAGTTCGTCGCCGACGCCTCGCACGAGCTCCGGACCCCGCTCGCCTCGGTGCGCGGGTACGCCGAGCTCACCCGGCGCATGGGCGGCGACCTGCCGAGGGACGTCGTCTACGCGATGAGCCGCATCGAGTCCGAGTCCATCCGGATGACCTCGATGGTGGAGGACCTGCTGCTCCTCGCCCGACTCGACGAGGGCCGCGAGATCCAGTTCGCCGAGGTCGACCTGACCGGCCTGGTGCTCGACGCCGTGAACGACGCCCACGCCGCCTCACCCGAACACCCCATCGAGGTCGACGTCCCACCGGAGCCGGTCACCATCACGGGGGACGCCGCACGCCTGCACCAGGTCTTCGTCAACCTCGTCACGAACGCCCGGACCCACACGCCCGAGGGCACCCGCATCACGGTCGGGCTCGCCCCGGTCGACGGTGGCGTGGACCTGACCGTGCGCGACACCGGCCAGGGCATCGACCCGGAGTTCCTGCCGAAGCTGTTCGAGCGGTTCGCCCGTGCCGACAGCTCGCGCTCCCGCACGGTCGGGTCGACCGGGCTCGGGCTCGCCATCGTCGCCGCGGTCGTGCAGGCGCACGGCGGGCGGGTCGAGGTCACGAGCGAGCCCGGGGACACGGTGTTCACGGTGCACCTGCCGCGCGACCCTGCTGCGGCTGCCGCCGCGGCGGGGTCAATCGCGTCGTCGTCGTCGTCGTCGTCGGCCGAGCCGGCCGAGCGGGCCGGGTCCGCCGACTGGTCGGCGACGCCCGCTGCGGTGGACCGCACCCACTGACGGAGGGGAGGCGCGGGGCGGGCCCGCACCGCGCCTCCCGACCGCTGTTTGGTCTCGTCCACGGCATCTGCTACTGTTCTCGAAGCCAAAGACCGCCGGATGTCGTGCTGCTTGCAACGTGTTTGTGAACATCGTGACCGAAGGTCCTCACTCGTGAGGCATCCCGCGCAGGTGTTCCGAACCACTCCCACCATCTGGTGAGAGCAGCTCCGAGCCTCTGCGCCGGAGCTTTTTTCGTTCGTGGACCTGGGGCTGCCGGCAAGACCCCCAAGGAGAACCATGGCGAACAAGGAAGCTGCGGTCGCCGAGCTCACGGAGTCCTTCCGTAGCTCGAACGCCGTTCTGCTCACCGAGTACCGCGGTCTCACGGTCGCGCAGCTCAAGGAGCTCCGCAACTCGATCCGTGAGCACGCCACGTACGCCGTGGTGAAGAACACGCTGACCAAGATCGCGGCGAACAACGCCGGCATCTCGTCGTTCGACGACGAACTCGCCGGTCCGTCCGCTCTCGCCTTCGTCCACGGTGACACCGTCGCCGTCGCGAAGTCGCTGCGTGCATTCGCCAAGGCGAACCCCGAGCTCGTGGTGAAGGGCGGTTACTTCGACGGTAACCCGCTCACCGCGACCGAGGTGGACAAGCTCGCCGACCTCGAGTCCCGTGAAGTGCTGCTCGGCAAGCTCGCCGGCGCACTCAAGGCCTCGCTGTTCGGTGCTGCGTACCTGTTCCAGGCACCCCTCTCGCAGGCCGTCCGCACCGTGGACGCCCTTCGCGAGAAGCAGGAGTCCGCGGCCTGATCAGGCTCGCGTTCATCAACCACACGTACTAGCTAGTAGTAGGAGAAAATCATGGCGAAGCTTTCGCAGGACGAGCTCATCGAGGCCTTCAAGGAGCTCACGCTCATCGAGCTCTCGGACTTCGTGAAGAAGTTCGAAGAGGTCTTCGAGGTCACCGCTGCTGCCCCGGCCGCTGCTGCCGCTCCGGCCGCCGCTGCCCCGGCCGAGGCCGCTGAGGAGAAGACCGAGTTCGACGTCATCCTCAAGTCCGCTGGTGACAAGAAGATCCAGGTCATCAAGGAGGTCCGTGGCCTGACGTCGCTCGGCCTCGGTGAGGCCAAGGCGCTCGTCGAGACCGCCGACGCCAAGATCCTCGAGGGTGCGAACAAGGAGACCGCCGACAAGGCGAAGGCGACCCTCGAGGCCGCTGGCGCCACGATCGAGCTCGCGTAGTCTCGACCGTTCCGGTCACGAAGGCCGCTGCCCCTCGGGGTGGCGGCCTTCGTCGTGTGCGGGGTGGGGGCTGTCTGCGGCACCTTTCGCCGAGACTCGGCTGAGCGGACACTTTGCCAGCCGCTGGAGCGGGAAGTTGTCCGTTGAGCCGAGACTCGATTGTCGCCGATGCTGCTCACGGAGTGATCAACACCCCGTGCGAACGGAGCAGCGCACGGAACCGGTCGAGGCTCTCGAGGTGCCACCAGGTCACTCGGATGACGGACCGAACTTCTCGGTGGGTACGGATGCGGTCCTCCCGGCGCTTCTCCTGCCAGAGGACCTCGCTGGGATCGCGACCTGCGAGCATCTCGCGGTCGACGTACTTCTGCTTGCCATCGAACTCGACGACGACTCCGGCGTCGGGCAACCAGAAGTCGACTCGGTCACGGAACCCGTTCGTGATGAACTCATGCTGCGGGTGGATGTTGGTCACTCCCAGTTGCACGAGTCGGATCGAAGAGTAGGACTCACCGGGTGACTCGTGTGCCGGATCGAGCGCGGTGGCGACGAGCCGAGCCCTCCGGCCACCGCGCGATGCGGGTGGCGGCAGGTGCTCCTCGAACACTTTCCTGTCGATCGCCTTCATGCGCACTGCATGGTCGATGGCCACGGCGGCGACCGCCGGGTCGCACGTTCGCGCGACGGCCACCGCCGTTCCGAGCGCATCGACCACAGGGACGCCGTCGAATCGACTGGGGCCGAGGCACAGGCCAGCGGGGTCGATGCCGTGTCGAATGAGCCCGACCCGGTGTTCGACACCGACCAGCGTCCAGTCGACGACGTGGATCCGCTCCGGAGCCGGTCCGATCAACGGCCAGCCATGGATGAGTGCAGCCGTGACGTGGGAGAACGCGCTGGTCGGACTCAGGTCAGGAGCGAGAGCCCAAGCCATGGCGAGGTGCTTGTCCGACGTGTCGAGTGCATCCCACACCCGCTTGTCGAGGTAGACACCCGCACGGAGCCGGATGACTCGCCCAGCGGCATGGAGCCGTCGGAGTTGTCGTGCTCGCGATGGATCCGACCGCTCGGCGCGGAGGAGATCGGGGCGTGTCCGGTGAAGCTGCATGATGCGAGTGTGCGGACTCGGATGTGCGCTGTGTGCCCTCCGGCGGGATCTGTGGAAAGCGCAGGTGCACGACTGTCCCGAGGAATGTGCCGAGTCTCGTCTGGGCAGACACTCTCGCGCTTTCGTGAGCCGTAGAGAGTCCGCTTGGCCGAGACTCGTCGCGGGCGGGTCGGGGCGGCGGCGCGGAGGCGCGGCCGCGGCGCGGCCGCGGGGCAGCGGGGCGCGTCAGCGCAGCGTGCTGTGGCGGCGGCCGTAGGCCAGGTAGAGCAGGGCGCCGGCGACCATCCAGATGCCGAACGCGATCCAGGTGGTGGCGCCGAGGAACACCGCGAGCAGCACGCAGCTCAGGGCGCCGAGGATCGGGACGACGGGGAACAGCGGCACCCGGTACGAGCGCTCCAGGTCGGGCTGCGAGCGACGGAGCACGATGACGGAGACGTTCACCAGGGCGAAGGCGACCAGGGTCCCGATGCTCGTGGCGTCGGCGAGCTCCCCGAGGGGCACGAGCGCGGCGACGATCGTCACGGCGATGCCGATGATCAGCGTGTTCGCGATCGGGGTGCCGGTGCGGCGGGAGACCCGGCCGAAGACCTTCGGAACCAGGCCGTCGCGGGACATCGTGAGCAGGATGCGGGTCTGGCCGTACAGGACGGTGAGCACGACACTGGCGATGGCGACGACCGCCCCGATCGAGAACACGAGGGCGACGAGCGGCTGCCCCGTGACGTCGACCACGATGCGGACGAGCGACGCCTCGGACGACGAGAACGCCGTCCACGAGCGGGCCCCGATGGCGGCGATCGCGACCAGGATGTACAGCGCCGTGATGAGCGCGATGGAGCCGATGATCGCCCGGGGAAGGTCGCGGCGGGGGTTCTTCGCCTCTTCACCTGCGGTCGAGGCCGCGTCGAAGCCGATGTACGAGAAGAACAGCCGTGACGCCGCTGCGGTGACCCCGGCGGCGCCCATCGGTGCGAGCGGCTCGAAGTTCTGCGCCCGGAACGCCGTGAACGCCACGACGACGAAGAAGACCAGCAGGGCGATCTTCACGATCACCATGACCGTGTTCACCCAGGCGCTCTCGCGGGCTCCTGGCAGCAGCACGACGGTGGCGAGCAGGACCAGGACCGCGGCGGGCAGGTTGACCACGCCGCCGTCGACCGGGGGAGCGGCGAGCGCGGTGGGCAGGTGCAGCCCGAACACGCGGAGGGTCTCGTCGACGTACTCGCTGGCACCCACGGCGACCGCGGCCACCGAGACGGCGTACTCGAGCACCAGGCACCAGCCGCAGATCCAGGCGATGCCCTCGCCCATCGTGGCGTAGGTGTACGAGTAGCTGGACCCCGAGGTCGGGACGGCACCGGCCATCTCGGCGTACGACAGCGCCGAGAGCAGCGCGGCGATCCCCGCGACGACGAACGAGATCCAGACCGCGGGACCGGCGAGCGGGACCGCGGTACCGAGGACGACCAGGATGCCGGTGCCGAGCGTGGCCCCGACGCTGATCATCGTCAGCTGCCAGACCCCGAGCGACCGACGGAGCGGTTCGCCGTTCACCCCGCGGGAGGCTTCGGCCTGCAGCTGCTCGATCGGCTTGCGGCGGGCGAGCTGCGCCCCCAGGGACGTGGGACGTGACGGCGCGGACGACATGGGACCTCGGTGGTGCGGGGACGGGGACGGCACATGCTCGCACGCCCCCTGAACGGGGTCAAATACTGCGGTGCTGTGGAGAGGACGGTCGATGTCCGAGCGCGGGGCTACGGTGGCTCCATGAGCATGGGACACAGCGGGCGGGGTGGTGGTCCGCGCGGGAGCGGACGCATCTCGAGCGGTGACTTCCGCGCGCAGAAGGCCGCCAACGCCGAGGCGCCGAAGATCCCGCACCTGGTCCGTCGCATCGCCGCGCTCTTCGAGCCGCACCGCCGGGCGATCGGGCTCACGATCGTCCTCGTGCTGGTCGGCGCGGCCATCTCGGTCGTGCCGCCGCTGCTCACCCAGCAGGCGTTCGACCGCGGGCTGTTCCCGCCGTCCGGCCGCCCCGACGTCCCGGTGCTGGTCGAGCTCGTGTCCGCCATGGTCCTGCTCTGGATCGCGAGCGCCGGGGTCGGCGTGTGGCAGACGTACCTGACCGCGACCGTCGGCAACAAGGTCATGGGTGCGATGCGGATGCGCCTGTTCGCGCACCTGCAGCGGATGGAACTCGCGTTCTTCACCCGCACCAAGACCGGCGTCATCCAGTCGCGCCTGCAGAACGACGTCGGCGGTGTGGCGAGCGTGCTGAACAACACGATCTCGTCGGTGCTCGGCAACACCGTGACCGTGATCGCCGCCGTGGTCGCGATGCTGCTGCTGAGCTGGCAGATGACGCTCGTCGCGGTGGTCTTGCTCCCGCTGCTCGTCATCGCGCAGCGGCGGGTCGGGCAGGTGCGGGCGCGGATCGCCGGGCAGACGCAGGAATCGCTGTCCGACATGACGGCCATCACGCAAGAGGTCCTGAGCGTCTCCGGCATCCTGCTCGCGAAGAGCTTCAACCAGCAGGCCAGCGAGACCCGCCGCTACGGGGACGAGAACCGCAACCAGATCACCCTGCAGGTTCGGCAGCAGATGTCGGGGCAGTGGTTCTTCGCCATCGTGCAGATCTTCCTGTCGATCATCCCGGCGATCATCTACGTCGTCGCCGCGTACCTGATCATCGGCGACGTCCCGATCACGGCCGGCACGATCGTCGCGTTCACGACGGTGCAGTCCCGCCTGCTGTTCCCGACGGTCGGGCTGTTGCGCGTGGTCCTCGACCTGCAGACCTCCGGTGCGCTCTTCGCCCGCATCTTCGAGTACTTCGACCTCGAGCCGGCCATCACGGACTCGCCGACCGCGCAGCCCGTGGACGAGTCGAAGGTCGGCCACGTCGCCTTCGAGGACGTCGTCTTCACCTACCCCGACGGTGAAGCCGACAAGCCGACCCTGCGCGGGGTGTCGTTCGAGCTCCACCCCGGGCAGTTCGCCGCCTTCGTCGGGCCCTCCGGCGCCGGCAAGACGACGGTGTCCTACCTGGTGCCCCGGCTGTACGAGGCCACCGAGGGGTCCGTGCGGTTCGCCGGCCAGGACGTCCGCCACCTGGTGCACGAGGACCTCATGCGGCACGTCGGCATCGTCAGCCAGGAGACGTACCTGTTCCACGCCACGATCGGCGAGAACCTGCGGTACGCCAAGCCCGACGCCACCGACGACGAGCTCGAGCGAGCGGCCCGCGCGGCGAACATCCACGACACGATCGCGTCGTTCCCGGACGGCTACGACACCGTCGTGGGGGAGCGCGGCTACCGGCTGTCCGGTGGCGAGAAGCAGCGCATCGCCATCGCCCGGGTCATGCTCAAGGACCCGCCGGTGCTCGTCCTCGACGAGGCCACCAGTGCGCTCGACTCCATCTCCGAACACGTCGTGCAGACGGCCCTCGACACCGCGGCGGCCGGTCGGACCACCATCTCGATCGCGCACCGGCTCTCCACGATCCGCGACGCCGACGTCATCTTCGTCCTCGACCACGGCCGGATCGTCGAGCAGGGCACACACGACGAACTCCTGGCCCTCGACGGCACGTACGCGCAGCTGCACCGGCAGCAGAACACGACGGCGGACGTCGTCCGCCCCTGACGGCGGTGGTCCGGACCGGGTGCCGGACAGGAGGCCCGTGGCGGCGTCCGCACGGGCCTCCCGTCCGCCGCGCAGCGCGACCAGGGCGGGGCAACCGGCGGGGCGATCAGGATGCGTTGTCCGCGCACGACACATCCCAGCGCGACGCGGGGACCGCGTCCTAGACTCCATGCCGTGCGTTACGCGAACTCCGTCGTCGACCTGGTCGGCGACACCCCGCTCGTCAAGCTCAACCGGGTGACCGAGGGGGTGCGGGCGACCATCCTGGTGAAGGTCGAGTACCTGAACCCCGGTGGGTCGTCGAAGGACCGCATCGCCACCCGGATCATCGACGCGGCCGAGGCGTCCGGCGACCTGCGTCCCGGCGGCACCATCGTCGAACCGACCTCCGGCAACACCGGCGTCGGCCTGGCCCTGGTCGCACAGCAGCGCGGCTACCGGTGCGTGTTCGTGCTGCCCGACAAGGTCGGCGAGGACAAGCGCAACGTCCTGACGGCGTACGGCGCCGAGATCGTCGTCACCCCGACCGCGGTCGCGCCCGAGGACCCCGAGTCCTACTACTCGGTGTCGGACCGGCTCGTGCAGGAGATCCCGGGCGCCTACAAGCCGAACCAGTACGCCAACCCGAACGGCCCTCGCAGCCACTACGAGACCACCGGTCCGGAGATCTGGCGCGACACCGAGGGGCAGATCACCCACTTCGTCGCGGGCGTCGGTACCGGCGGCACGATCTCGGGCACCGGACGGTACTTGAAGGAGGCGTCCGGCGGCGGCGTCCGCATCGTCGGGGCCGACCCCGAGGGCTCCGTGTACTCCGGCGGTACCGGTCGTCCGTACCTGGTCGAGGGCGTCGGCGAGGACTTCTGGCCGAGCGCCTACGACGCCGGCGTGCCGGACGAGATCATCGCCGTGTCGGACGCCGACTCCTTCGCGATGACCCGTCGTCTGGCGCGTGAAGAAGGACTGCTCGTCGGCGGGTCGAGCGGCATGGCCGACGTCGCGGCACTCCAGGCCGCCCGTGACCTGACCGAGGACGACGTCGTGGTGGTGTTGCTGCCGGACGGCGGACGTGGGTACCTCGGCAAGATCTTCAACGACCGGTGGATGCGCTCGTACGGGTTCGCCGAGACGGACGACGAGCGCACCGTCGGCTCGCTCATCGCCGGCAAGGACGGCCGCCTGCCCGACCTGGTGCACGCGCACCCGACGGACACCGTGCGCGACGTCGTCGACATCATGACCACGTACGGCGTCTCGCAGATGCCCGTGCTCAACGCGGAGCCGCCCGTCGTCATCGGCGAGGTCGTCGGTGCCGTCGAGGAGAAGGCACTGCTCGAGCAGGTCTTCACCGGTACCGCGAAGATGTCGGACGCCCTGTCGGACTTCGTCGGCGACCCGCTGCCGCTCATCGGCGTCGGCGAGTCGGTGTCAGCGGCTCGTCGTGCGCTTGAGTCGGCCGACGCGTTCCTCGTCGTCGCGGACGGCAAACCCGTCACCGTGCTGACCCGGCACGACCTCCTCACCTACCTCTCCGAGTAAGGAACCACCGAGCATGACCGAGTTCAGCACCCGGGCCGTCCACGCCGGCCAGGAGCCCGACGAGACCACCGGCGCCGTCATCCCGCCGATCCACCTGACGTCGACCTACGTGCAGGACGGCGTCGGTGGCATGCGCAACGGCTACGAGTACTCGCGCGCCGGCAACCCGACGCGTGACTCGCTGCAGGTGCTCCTGGCCGACCTGGACGGTGGCGTCGCGGCGTCGTCGTTCGCGTCCGGGCTCGCCGCCGAGGACGCCCTGCTCCGCGCCGCGCTGGTCCCCGGTGGCCGCGTCGTGATGGGCAACGACGTGTACGGCGGCACCCACCGCCTGGTGAGCCGGCTGCACGTGCCGTGGGGCGTCGAACTCGTCGTCGTCGACATGAGCGACCTCGACCAGGTCCGGGCAGCGCTGCAGGGCGCACCGGCCACCACCGTGCTCTGGGTCGAGACGCCGACGAACCCGCTCATGAAGATCGCCGACATCGCCGCGCTCGCGACCCTCGGGCACGAGTCGGGCGCGCTGGTGGTCGTCGACAACACCTTCGCGTCGCCGTACCTGCAGCAGCCGCTGTCGCTCGGCGCCGACGTCGTCGTGTACTCGACCACGAAGTACCTCGGCGGACACTCCGACGTCGTCGGCGGCGCCGTCGTGCTGGCGGACGAGGAGCTCGCGGCGAAGGTGCAGTTCCTGCAGTTCGGCGCCGGTGCGATCTCGTCGCCGTTCGACGCCTACCTGACCACCCGTGGCATCAAGACGCTCGCCGTGCGGATGGAGCGGCACTCGCGGAACGCGCAGGCCGTCGCCGAGGCCCTCGTCGTCGCGCCGGGTGTCGAGCGCGTCTACTACCCGGGCCTGCCCGAGCACCCGGGGCACGACGTCGCCGCTCGTCAGATGCGCGGCTTCGGCGGCATGCTCTCGGTCGCCCTGTCCGGTGGTGCCGAGGCCGCGAAGCGGTTCGCGGAGTCGACGGAGCTGTTCGCCCTGGCCGAGTCGCTCGGCGGGGTGGAGTCGCTCATCGGGTACCCGAGCGAGATGACCCACGCGTCGGTGAAGGGCACCGAACTGGCCGTGCCGGAGAACGTCGTGCGGCTGTCGGTGGGCATCGAGGACGCCGGCGACCTGGTGGCAGACCTGGAGCAGGCGCTGGCGCGCTGACGCTGACGCTGACGCTGACGCTGACGCGCTGACGCTGACGCTGACGCTGACGCGCTGACGCGGGGCCTGCTGCCGCGCTGACGGGGGACCTGCTGCCGCGCTGACGCGCACCCGCGGGACACGCTGACGCGTCGTCGGCGGCCGCCCCTACGATGATCGGGTGAGCACGACGGCGTCGCGGACCAGCCTGTTGAGCGGGCCGTACGCCCTGGCGACGATCGGCATGGTCGCGATCGTCGGCGTCGCGGCGTTCCAGAACCTGGCGATGACGACGATCATGCCGGTGATCAGCCGCGACCTGGACGGCGAGACCCTGTACGCGCTCGCCTTCGCCGCCCCGCTCGCCGCCGGGGTGCCCGGCATGGTGCTCGCCGGCAACTGGAGCGACCGCGCGGGCGGCCGGATCGTGGCCTGGGTGTCGGCGGTGTTCTTCGCGGTGGGGACCGCCGTGGTGATGCTCGCGCCGACCATGGAGGTGTTCCTGGCCGGGCGGCTCATCGAGGGCTTCGGCGCCGGGGCCATCGACGTGGTGCTGTACGTGCTGGTCGCCCGGATCTTCCCCGCGGAGCTGCACGGACCGGTGTTCGCCGGGTTCGCCGCCGCCTGGGTGGTACCGGCACTGATCGGCCCTGCCCTGGCCGGCATCGTCACCGACACCTGGAACTGGCACTGGGTGTTCGCCGGGGCCCTGGTGATCGCGCTCGCCGCGTTCGTCCTGCTCGTGCCGACGCTCGGCCGGCTGCACCCTCCGGCGGCGGCGCTCCGCCCACCGTGGCAGCGGGCCCGGATCAGCTGGTCGGTGGCCGCGGCCGTGTCGATCCTGCTGCTCAACGTCGCGCCCGACCTGACCCCGTGGGGCATGGTCGCAGCCGTCGTCGTCGGGCTGGTCGGCACCTGGTTCGCCCTGCGGCCGCTGCTGCCGACCGGCACGTTCCGGGCCGCGGCCGGGCTGCCGTCGGTCGTGCTGCTGCGGGGGCTCGTCGCCGCGTCCTTCTTCGGGAGCGAGGCGTACGTGCCGTTCCTGCTGCAGGCCGAACACGGGCTGTCACCGTCGGCTGCCGGACTCGCCTTGACGGTGGCGGCGATCAGCTGGGCCGCGTCGAGCTGGGCGCACGGCCGCCTGGGGGAGCAGCGGCTCACCGCTCGTCGGACCTTCGGGGCCGGACTCACACTCGTGCTCGTGAGCCTGGTCGCAGCGCTCGCGGTGGCCACGTTCGACCTGTCGTGGTGGGTGCTGGTCGCCGGCTGGTTCGTCGGCGGCGCGGGCATGGGAGCGATCTACCCCCGCGCGTCGATGCTGACCCTGCGCTTCTCGGGTGAGGGCGACGACGGGTTCGCGAGCTCGGCCCTGACGATCGCGGACGCCGCGGGCAGCGTGATCGGCCTCGCGGTGACCGGCCTGCTCTTCACCGCGACCGGCGGAGCCGACGGGACGGTGTCGTTCCCGCTGGTGTTCGCGGCGATGATCGGCTTCGCTGGCGTCGCGATCGCGGCCGTCCGAAGGCTCGGTCCCGTGCCGGCACCAGCGACGACGGCCTCGGCGGGCCCGG
Organism: Curtobacterium sp. Arg-1; assembly: GCF_025643395.1. NCBI lineage: Bacteria > Bacillati > Actinomycetota > Actinomycetes > Micrococcales > Microbacteriaceae > Curtobacterium > Curtobacterium sp. Arg-1. Next base: position 2,584,088 of record NZ_CP095731.1, on the reverse strand, counting down.
GCGGAGCCGTGTCGTCGTCGCAGGGCCCGGCCGCCGGGTAGCGTGGCACACCGGACCGAAGAGGAGACACCGTGCTGCGCATCGTCGCCGTGACCGTCGCCCTGGCGGCGGCCCTGACCCTGGCCGGGTGCCAGGGGACGACGTCGGCTGCCCCCACGCCGGTGCAGAGCACCGACCTGACGAGCTCCGACGGGGGCTTCGACCAGCAGGCCGTGATCGGTGTCGTCCTGGTCCACGACGACGCGGCCCTGGCCGACCGGCTCCGCACCGACCTGGCCGACGCCGGGTTCCGGCCCGACGTCCGCGTCGCTCCGGCATCGGGTGCCGCTGCATCCCAGCGGACCGCGGTCGCCCAGCTCGTCCGCAAGGGCGCCAAGGCCCTGCTCGTGCACCCCGCCCGGGCCTCTGCACTGACCGGCGTGGTCCAGACCGCCCACGACGCCGGGGTCGTGGTGGTGTCCCTGGGGGATCCGCTGCCCGCGACCGGCACCGGTGGCGACGGGGTGTCCGCCGACTACCGCGTGCCGTCAGAGGGCGACGACGCGGCCACCGCGGCGGCGGCGGTCCAGGTCGTGCAGTCCCTGCAGCGTGGTGAGAAGCCGGAGAGCGAGCCCACCGACGGCGAGACGGCCGACGCCGAGTAGGAGCAGTCCGCTCAGCTCCACCACGCCGGGAACGACAGCGTGATCGTCTCCACCAGCGCCTTCCGCGACCGTCGGGGCCCGGCGAGCCAGGCCTCGATCGCCCCGACGAACCCCTGCGCCACGAACCCCGCGGCGACGTCGTCGAGCAGGTCGGGCCGACGGGCGGGGTCGAGCTCGCGGATGTGCAGGGCGCTCGACACCGTGAAGTGCTCGACGAGCAGCCGGTGCAGCGAGGCGTCGTTCGGGTCGGGGAGGGCCTTGCCGTAGATGTCGCGGTGCGTCATCACGTGCTCGACGACGGCGTTGATGCCGCGCCGGGTGATGGTCGCGAGTTCGTCGGCTCCGGCGCCCCGGTCGGCGGCGGCCCGGCGGTCGTCGGCGTCCTCCTGCCGGATGCGGTCGAGCTCCGGCGTCAGGACGTCGGCGAGCAACGACCCGGGGGAGACCGCGTGCGAGTAGAACGTGGCGCGGTTGATCCCTGCGGCACGTGTGACGTCGGCGACGGTGATCTCCGAGACCGGTCGGTCTGCGGCGAGACGCAGGATCGCCTCGCGCAGTGCTGCTGTGGTGTGCAGGATCCGGGCATCCACCATGACGCCCACCCCCTTCTGATCCGCTTCACCCGGAAGGCCCCCGAGCAGTCCGACGCTACCGCATGGTCCGCGCGCGGCAGCGGGACAGCACGAGCCGCTTCACGCGGGCGGCCGACACCGGCGGCGCCGAGCACACACGGGCGACCGTAGGATGGTTCCGCGGACGAATCGATTCGATCGGCCCGCGATCACCCTCCGCCCCCTCATCGTCGAAGGACTCCTGTCTCGTGACCGCGCCCGCCACCACCGGTTCGCTCCGGGTCGTCCTGCACCCGGGAGACTCGCTCTCCCGCAGGCAGCGACTCGTCTACGTCTTCGTCCTGGGCGCCCTGACGGCGCTCGGCCCGTTCACGATCGACCTCTACCTGCCGGCGTTCCCGGCGATCAAGGACCAGTTCGGCGTCACCGACGGCGCGGTCCAGCTGACGCTCACCGCGACGACGCTCGGCTTCGCCATCGGGCAGCTCCTGGTCGGCCCGTGGAGCGACAAGGTGGGCCGCCGCCTGCCGCTGATCATCGCGACGACGGTGCACATCGCCGCCTCGATCGGTGCGGCGACCGCACCGGACATCGAACTGCTCGCGGTGTTCCGCGTGCTGCAGGGCATGGGTGCCGCGGCCGGTGGTGTGGTGGCGATGGCGACGGTGCGCGACCTGTTCGGCGGCAAGCCGCTGGTGCGCATGTTGTCCCGACTGGCGATGGTGAACGGCCTCGCGCCGATCCTCGCACCGCTCATCGGTTCGCAGATGCTGCAGTTCACCAGCTGGCGCGGCATCTTCGTCTTCCTCGCCTGCTACGGCCTCGCCGTGGTGATCGCCTCGGTCCTGCTCATCGTCGAGACCCTGCCGCCGGCCCGCCGGCACGAGGCCGGGCACTCCACCATCGGCCAGCGCTACAAGGCGCTGTTCTCCGACCGGATCTTCGTCGGCGTCGCGCTCATCGGCGCGATGGTGTTCAGCGGCCTGTTCTCGTACCTCAGCGCGTCGCCGTTCCTGTTCCAGCAGGTCTACGGTCTCGACGCGCAACAGTACGGACTGCTCTTCGCGGTCAACTCGGTCGGGGTCGTCCTCGGTGTGCAGATCTCGTCGCGGCTCGCCCAGCGTGTCGGTCCGCAGTGGATCCTGGCGTGCTCGACCGCGACCCTGCTGCTGGCGTCGCTCGCGATCATCGTCCTCGACCAGCTCGGTGCCGGTCTGGTCGGCGTGCTCGTGCCGCTCTGGTTCTTCATCGCCGCGTGCGGGTTCTCGTTCCCGCTCGTCCAGGTCATCGGTCTCGCCGCCCACGGGAAAGAGGCGGGGACCGCCGCCTCGGTGCTCGGCGCCCTGAACTTCGGCGTCGCCGGGCTCATCTCGCCGGTGGTCGGCTGGCTCGGCATCACGACGGCCAGCCCGATGGCGATCGTGATGGCGTCGACCGCCGCGGTCGCGATCCTCGTGCTCTGGTTCGTGGTCCGCCCCAGGACGGTCCCCGCGCTCACGCACTGACCCCGAACCGCCGCGGGTCAGACTCCCTAGGCTGTGCCCATGAGCGACGCGACGGAGCGGGCACGGGCGGCTGCCGAGGCAGCGAGGCAAGCTGCCGACGAGCCACGTCGGCTCGCCGACGAAGCGGTGCGGCGCGCCGAGGAGCTCGCCGCCGCCCTGACGGCGGAGGAGCAGGCGAGCCAGACCCCCGACGCGGAACCCGCGGTCGTCGGGTCCCCGCCACCCACCGGCCAGGAGGCGCGGCTCGCGCCCGACGCGGAGCCCACCGCTCCGGTCGCACCGGTCCCCACCACCCCTGGCGCGGCGGTCGACGCGACCGCCCCGGATCCGGTGGCGACGACGGCGACCGGCACCGTGCCTCCCGTCCGTGCCGAAGCCGGCCCGCTCGGACCGGACGCGGTCGCCGCGATCCGCGACGGCTACGCCGTCGACGGCGGCGCGATCGAACTCGGCGCCCTGGTCAACGGCGCAGCGGTGCCCGACGTGCAGGTCCGGATCCCGCTCGCGATGCTGAACCGGCACGGGCTGGTGGCGGGGGCGACCGGCACCGGCAAGACCCGGACGCTGCAGGTGCTCGCCGAGCAGATCGCGGCGAACGGGGTGCCCGTGTTCGCCGCCGACGTCAAGGGCGACCTGTCGGGTCTGGCCGTCGCGGGGCAGGCGAACGACAAGCTCCTCGACCGCACCGCGGGCATCGGTCAGCAGTGGCAGGGCGTCGCGAGCCAGGCCGAACTGTTCTCGTTGGGCGGGCAGGGCACCGGCGTGCCGATCCGTGCCACCGTGTCGGGCTTCGGACCGCTGCTGCTGTCGAAGGTGCTCGGGCTGAACGACACGCAGGAGTCCTCGCTCGGCCTGGTGTTCCACTACGCCGCGCAGCAGGGCCTCGCGCTGGTGGACCTCGACGACCTGCGGAGCGTGCTGACGTTCCTGGTGAGCGACCAGGGCAAGGGGGAACTCGCCGAGCTCGGGGGCCTGTCGAAGCAGACCGCCGGGGTGATCCTGCGCGAGCTCGTCACCTTCGCCGACCAGGGTGCCGACCAGTTCTTCGGCGAGCCCGAGATCGACACACAGGTGTTCCTGCGGACGGCGGCGGACGGGCGGGGGATCGTCAGCCTGCTCGAGGTGCCCGGTGTGCAGGACCGGCCGGAGGTCTTCTCGACGTTCCTGATGTGGTTGCTGGCCGACCTGTTCAACGAGCTGCCCGAGGTCGGCGACCAGGAGAAGCCGAAGCTCGTGTTCTTCCTGGACGAGGCGCACCTGTTGTTCAGCGGTGCGTCGAAGGACTTCACCGAGCAGATCGTGCGGACCGTTCGGCTCATCCGGTCGAAGGGCGTCGGGGTCTTCTTCGTGACGCAGACCCCGAAGGACGTGCCGAACGACGTGCTCGCGCAGCTCGGATCGCGCATCCAGCACCAGCTCCGCGCGCACACGCCGGACGACGCGAAGGCGCTCCGGGCGACGGTGTCGACGTACCCGACGAGCGACTACGACCTGGGGGAGGTGCTCACGTCGCTCGCGACCGGTGAGGCGATCGTCACGGTGATGAACGAACGTGGTGCTCCGACCCCGGTCGCGTGGACCCGGCTGCGCGCACCGCAGGGGTCGATGGACCCGATGCCGGCCGACGAGATGGCCGCCCGGGTGCAGGCCTCACCGCTCCTGGCGACCTACGGCACCCGCGTCGACCCGGACTCGGCCCGCGAGGTGCTCGCGCGTCGCATGGAGGCCGCGGCCGCCGAGGCCGCTGCTGCTGCCGAAGCCGCCGCTGCCGACTCCGCCGCGGACGCGTCGGCGGTCGAGGCCCAGCGGGAGTTCGAACGGCAACAGCGGGAGTTCGAGCGTGCCGAGCGGGCGTCGGAGTCGCGGCGTTCCGGTCGGACCGGTGGTTCCGGTCGGACGACCCGGCCCGGGACGCGGCGGTCCGCGGACGACCCGCTGACCGATCTGCTCGGCGCAGGGCTCGGCGGGACCATCGCGAAGGAAGTGGTCCGGGGGATCTTCTCGACGCTGCGGCGGCGACGCTGACCGTTGCCGTGCGGCTGGTTCAGGGGGCGTCGAGGCCGGCGAACTCGACGGCGAGCAGCCCGCCGACGACCAGCACGACGAGGCCGCCCACGAGCAGGAACGCCGCACGCTGCTCGTACCAGGCGCGGCTCGTCGGGTACCGCTTCGCGAAGGTGCGGACCGAGACCGGCCGAGCGTCCTCGACGACCTGCACGCCGAGCGCGTCGACCACCCGGTCGAGTCCGTCGTCGCCCCAGACGTCGGCCCGGAGCCGGAACAGGTGGGTGCCGATCCGGTCGAACGCGACGAGTTCTCGCACGGTCCGGTCCACCGACGAGCCGAACGTCGTGGCGAGGACCAGGCTGTGCACGCGGTCACGGGGGATCCGGCGGTGCGCGGTGAGCACCCCGCGGATCGTCACGCCGTCGTCGTCGATCCCGATGAACGCGGTGTGCAGCCGGACGAACACGACGCCGACGGCCGCGGCCATCGCGACGACGATGCCGGCGAAGACAGCCCAGGTGCGGAACGGGAACGAGACCCAGACCAGGGCGACGGCGAGCGGCACGGCCGAGAAGGCGATGCTCAGCGCCGTGGAGCGGACGAGCGAGCGGCGCGGGCGGAGGACCGTGTCGAAGACGGACAGGCGAACGGGCACGGCCGCCGGCACGGTGGTCTCCCCCATGGCGCGTCTCCTCGTCCCCTCAGGTGTTCCGGGCACGCTGACCAGCACGCCTTCCGAGCGACGCCCCTGCCGCTCGATGCACCGCGGTCGGCTCGTCCCGGAGCCGTTCGCTCGGCCAGCATAGGCGACCGACGGGTATCGGGGACAGCCCGTTCCACCCCTGATCAGCGTTTCCCGGCCAACGCAGGGGCACCAGGGCACGTGCTGGTCCGCCGGGTGGGGGACCACTGTGCCTGCGGAACGACGAAGGACCCGCACCGAGCCGGTGCGGGTCCTTCGTTCGTGCTGCTCGTTCGCTGCGGAGAATGGGGGATTCGAACCCCCGAGGGCTTGCACCCAACACGCTTTCCAAGCGTGCGCCATAGGCCACTAGGCGAATTCTCCTGACACCGTCTCGCGACGGCGACACCCAATGGTACAGGTTCTGCGCGGTGCTCACGACCGCGTGTCGTCGGTGCCGGTGCTCCCAGATGTCGTGACACGTCCGGCGACTACCCTGGGCGTCGTGTCGACCCGCATCTACATCACGTCAGCAGAAGGGCACACGGGCAAGAGCACCGTCGCCCTCGGTGTCCTCGAGACCCTCGCCCGGTCCGTCGGCCGCGTCGGCGTGTTCCGGCCCGTCGCCCGCTCGGTGGTCGAGCCCGACTACGTCCTCGAACTGCTGCTGCAGCACACGGCCGTCGGCATCTCCTACGACGACGCCGTCGGGGTCACCTACGACGACGTGCACGCCGACCCCGAGGCGGCGCTCGGCACCATCGTCACCCGGTTCGCCCAGGTGGAGCGGCAGTGCGACGCCGTCGTGGTGCTCGGGTCCGACTACACCGACGTGGGCAGCCCCACCGAGCTGTCCTTCAACGCGAAGGTCGCCGCGAACCTCGGCGCCCCGGTGCTCCTCGTGCTGGGTGGACGCGACGCCGCCGAGCGTGCGGCCCGCAGCCCCGAGGGCATGGCGCAGGTCGCGGACGTCACGACCAGCGAGCTGCGGGCGGCACACGCGCAGCTGTTCGGCGTCGTGGTGAACCGCGCCGACCCGGACGCCCTCGCCGCCATCGTGACGAGCGTCGAGCAGGCCGTGCACGACGACCACCCCGACGTCCCGGTGTGGGCGATCCCCGAGGACCGCGTGCTCGTCGCCCCGACGGTCCGCGCTCTGCTGCAGGCCACCGGTGCCACCCTGGTGCGCGGTGACGACGCCCTGCTCGACCGCGAGGCACTCGGCACCGTGGTCGCGGGCATGAGCATGGAGAACGTCCTGCCCCGGCTGATCGAGGGCGGCATCGTCGTGGTCCCCGGTGACCGGAGCGACGTCCTCATCGCCACGCTGCTCGCCAACCAGTCCGAGACGTTCCCGAGCCTGGCCGGCGTCATCCTGAACGGCGGGTTCGAGATCGCCCCGCAGGTGTCCCGGCTGCTCGAGGGCCTGTCGAGCTCGCTGCCGATCGCGCGGAACGACCTCGGGACGTACGACACCGCCCTGCGCATCACCCAGACCCGTGGCCGTCTGGCCGCGGACTCGCCCCGGAAGGCCGACCTGGCGCTCGCGCTGTTCGAGCAGCACGTCGACGCTGAGGCCCTGCGCGACCGCCTGCAGCTCGCCCCCTCCGGCGTCGTCACCCCGCTGATGTTCGAGCACGGCCTGCTCGACCGGGCCCGCAGCTACGGCAAGCGCATCGTCCTGCCCGAGGGCGAGGACGACCGCATCCTCCGCGCCGCCTCCACCCTGCTGCAGCGCCAGGTCTGCGACCTCACGATCCTCGGCGACCCCGCCGCCATCCGCACCCGGGCGACCGAGCTCGGCCTCGACCTCGAGGCCGCGCAGCTCGTCTCGCCGTTCGACCCCGAGCTGCGCGAACGCTTCGCCGAGGAGTACACCCGGCTCCGCGCCCACAAGGGGATGTCGATCGAGCTTGCCCGCGACACCGTCACCGACGTCTCGTACTTCGGCACGATGATGGTGCAGCTCGGGCTCGCCGACGGCATGGTCTCCGGCGCGAAGCACACCACGGCGCACACCATCCGACCGTCGTTCGAGATCATCAAGACCCGTCCGGACACCTCGATCGTGTCGAGCGTGTTCCTGATGGCGCTCGCCGACCGCGTGCTGGTCTACGGCGACTGCGCGGTGATCCCGGACCCGACGAGCGAGCAGCTCGCCGACATCGCGATCTCCTCCGCCGAGACCGCGACCCAGTTCGGCATCGACCCGCGCGTCGCCATGCTCAGCTACTCCACCGGTGACAGCGGCTCCGGCGCCGACGTCGACAAGGTGCGCGCCGGCACCGCGTTCGTGCGGGAACGCCGGCCCGACCTGCTCGTGGAGGGCCCGATCCAGTACGACGCCGCGGCCGACCCCACGGTCGCGTCGACCAAGATGCCGGACTCCCCGGTGGCCGGCCGGGCGACGGTGTTCATCTTCCCGGACCTCAACACCGGCAACAACACGTACAAGGCCGTGCAGCGTTCGGCCGGTGCCGTGGCGATCGGCCCGGTCCTGCAGGGTCTGCGCAAGCCGATCAACGACCTGTCGCGCGGCGCCCTGGTGGGCGACATCGTGAACACCGTCGCGATCACCGCGATCCAGGCCGGCACCGCGACCGACGCGGCCTGACCGCCCGACCCGCACCGCGCCTCCAGGCCCGACAGAAAGTGACCACCCCGTGACCGCAGCCCTCGTCGTCAACTCCGGCTCGAGTTCGTTCAAGTACCAGCTCATCGAGCTCGAGGACGAGCGCACGCTCGCCTCCGGCCTCGTCGAGCGCATCGGCGAATCCGCCGGGGCCTGGAAGCACACCAACGCGCTGACGGGGGAGTCGTCGTCGAACGACGCCGCGTCGGTGCCCGACCACGCGGCCGGGTTCCAGGCGATGATCGACGCGTTCGCGAAGGTCGGCCCGTCGTTCGACGAGCACCCGCCCGCAGTCGTCGGCCACCGCGTCGTCCACGGCGGCACCACCTTCGACCGCGCGACGGTCGTCACCGACCAGGTCGAGCAGCAGATCGAGGACCTCAACAGCCTCGCGCCGCTGCACAACCCCGCCAACCTCGAGGGGATCCGGGCCGCGAAGCAGGTGTTCTCGGACGTCCCGCACGTCGCCGTGTTCGACACCGCGTTCCACCAGACGATGCCGCCGCACGCCTACACGTACGCGATCCCCGCCGACCTGGCCGCCGAGTACGGGATCCGCCGCTACGGCATGCACGGCACCAGCCACAAGTACGTCTCCGAGCAGGCCGCGGAGTTCCTCGACCGGCCGCTCGCCGAGCTCAAGACGATCGTGCTGCACCTGGGCAACGGCGCCTCGGTCGCGGCGATCGACGGCGGGAAGTCCATCGAGACCTCGATGGGGCTCACCCCGCTCGAGGGGCTCGTCATGGGCACCCGCTCCGGCGACCTGGACCCCGCGGTCCTGATCCACCTGCACCGCGAGGCCGGGATGACCTTCGACGAGCTCGACACCATGCTCAACAAGCGGTCCGGCCTGCTCGGCCTGACGGGCAGCGGCGACATGCGCGACGTGCAGGACGCCGCCACCAAGGGCGACGAGCAGGCGGAGGCGGCGCTCGCCGTGTACCGCCACCGCATCCGTCGCTACGTGGGCGCCTACACGGCACAGCTCGGCGGGCTCGACGCGGTCGTGTTCACCGCAGGGGTCGGCGAGAACAACGCGCTGCTGCGGCGCCGCGTGCTCGCGGGGCTCGAGCACCTGGGCATCGAGGTCGACCCGGACCGGAACGAGCTGGCGTCGCGGGACGCCCGCCGCATCTCGACGGACAACTCGCGGGTCGCGGTGCTCGTGATCCCGACGAACGAGGAACTCGAGATCGCTCGGCAGTCGGCTGCGGTCGCGCTCTGAGGGGTGCCGTCGCGGCGTCGCGCGTCGCGACGTCGCACGTCGCGGTGTCGCGGTGTCGCGGCGGCACGGTGCGGTGTTCGTCGGCTGGTGCGGGGTTGCCTGCTGGGTGCGCGCTTGCAGCGCGGCACGGGGCGCGCAAGTCCGCACGGGTTGAGCAAGTGCGCACGGTGCGGACGGGAGGCGCGGGGCGGGCTGGCTGCGTGCCTCCCGTCCGTCGGTGGGTTGCGTCGCGGCGGCACGGTGCGGTGTTCGTGGGTGGGTGCGGGGTTGCCTGCTGGGTGCGCGCTTGTAGCGCGGCACGGGGCGCGCAAGTCCGCACGGGTTGAGTAGGTGCGCACGGTGCGGACGGGAGGCGCGGGGTGGGTTGGCTGCGTGCCTCCCGTCCGTCGGTGGGTTGCGTCGCGGCGGCACGGTGCGGTGTTCGTGGGTGGGTGCGGTGTTGGCTGCTGGGTGCGCGTTTGCGGCGCGGCACGGGGCGCGGAAGTCCGCACGGGGTGAGCAGGCGCGCACGGTGCGTGGCCCATCACCTTCGGCGAGGAGCTCGCACGGGGTGACGAAGCGCGCACGGTGCCGGCTGCACCGACGGGTCAGGTGAGGGCGTTCAGCGCCGCCGGGATCGGGGTGTCGCCACTGGTGACCTCGAACTGCACGCCGACCGCGGCATCGTCGAGCAGTGCGTGCAGGACGACGGTCGCGACGTCCGCACGGGGGATCGAGCCTCGTGGCACCGTCCGGCCGACGTCGACGGTTCCCTGCGGGGGAGTGTCCAGCAGCCCGCCGGGACGCACGATCGTCCAGCGGAGGCGTCGAGCCCGCAGGTTCGCGTCGGCCTCGGCCTTCGCCCGCAGGTAGACCTGGAACACCGCGGCGTCGTCCTGGGCGGGCACGACTGCGAGCTGGGGGTCGTAGGTGTCGGCCGCCATCGCCGAGATCATCACGTAGCGCTCGATGCCGGCACGCTCGGCGGCGTCGGCGAGCAGGATCGCGCCGTCGCGGTCGACCGTGAGCTTCCGTTCGGCGCCGCTGTTCGGTCCGGCACCGGCGGCGAAGACCACGGCATCCACCCCACGCAAGCGCAGCGCCAGGTCGTCGTCGCCGAGCTGCTCCAGGTCCGCGACGATCGCACGGGCCCCCTGTTGCTCGACATCGGCCACGTGCGCGGGGTTGCGGACGATGGCGACGGCGTCGTGGCCGGCGTCGGTGATCTGGCGGGCGAGGAGCAGGGCGATCTGGCCGTGTCCTCCGGCGATGGCGATCTTCATGTGTTCGAGTCTGCCCGTCGCGTCCGGTAGACTTCTCGGCGGCTCCTCACGTGACGCCATCCAGGCCAACTCCCCCAGGGCGGAAACGCAGCAAGGGTAACCAGGCTCTGGCGGGTGCGTGAGGAGTCTTCTTCGTTCCCGGAGGGTAACCAGGGCTGCGCTGATCTCGTGTGCGGGTGCGTGAGGAGTCTTCTTCGTTGCCGGCCTGAGCTCCGCTCCGGCCCGGCCCGGCCCGGGCCGACACCCCCCCGTTCGGGAGGGCCAGCCCACTTTTTCGGCGTCACGTGCGGACACCAACCTGATCGTGTGTAAAGATTCCGCTCAGGAATCCCCAACCAGGATTCCGACCCTCCACCGCCTCACCAGCGGAGGAGCCACCACCGCCTCACCAGCGGTGGATTCCGAGGATCAGGTGGCGGGCGTGCCCGCCAGGAAAAGAGACACGCATGCGCAGGCACGCGTCGCTGCCCGGTACCCCTGTACCCACCGCAGCGGACGAACGGACACGACGGATCACCCGCGCCGGCGGCCCAGCTCGAGGACGAGCGACGGACCACCGGCGGCTCCTCCTGCGCGGCGGCGTCGTCGCCACGGTGACGGCGCTCATCGCCGCCACCGTGGCGATCCAACCCGCTGCGGCCGCCCAGACCGACGTCGTCGAGGCTGAGGGGCTGCTGCTCAGCGGCTCCGGCATCGTCGACGCCGATGCGGTCGCCGAACTCGGCGGCGCGTACTCGGCTCGGGGCGCCACCTCGGGCGGCGGCACCACGAACCAGCCGCTCAACCTGACGGCGCTCGAGGCCGTCGGGGTCGACCTCGGCAACGACATCGACCTGCTCGGTCAGAACGGCATCCTGACCCTCGGCGTCGACGGCCAGTACGCCACGACCTCGGCGACGGGTGCGACCGCGTCGTCCGGCCTGCTCACGAACGACGGCGGCATCGGCGTCGGCACCGGGGCCGGCACCGGCGCCGGCGCCGCGACGCTCGACCTCAACCCGCTGTTCTCGCGCGTCGGTGCCGACACCACGGTGCTGTCGAACGCGCAGCTGCGGGTCGGCGCCCTGGCGTCCCGGATCCAGGCGACGCGCGGCACCACCGTCGAGACGACGACGGACTACCGGATCGCCGGCGCGGACCTCGACCTGACGAGCCCGGCGGTCGCCGGGCTCAGCACCGCGCTGCGGGCCGACCTGCGGACACTGTCGTCCTCGGTGAACTCGGCCGTCGGCGCGAACGGCGCACTCTCCGGCACCACCACCGCCCTGACCGCCGACATCCAGCGGCTGCTCCGTGGCACGGCCCTCGGCCTGGTGAACGTCAACGGCACGAACGTCACCGCGACGGTCGATCTCAACCTCGACGACACCCTGACCCGGGTCCTGCAGGAACCCCTGACCGACGGTGCCGTGACGATCACGCCGGCGACGGGCGCGATCACCGTCGACCTCGACCAGCTGACCACGTTGAACGGCCAGCCGGCGAACACGTCGGTGCTGACCGAGGCCGCAGTGGACTCGATCAACCGGAGCATCACGACGATCCTCGGTACCCAGCTGCCGACGGCGCTGCAGACCGCGGTCGTGAACACGATCAACTCGACGGCGGTCCGGGTGAACGTCACCGCGAACATCACCGCTGCCGGCCTCCCGCTCGCCGGACTCGCGCTGCGCGCGGACACCACGCTCGGCGCCCTGGCCGGCACGGCGCCAGCCACCGCCACCGTGACCGCCACCGGTGGGCCGCTCGGGCTGAACGCCCTCGGCACGCTGCTCGCCCCGGCGGTGAACACGATCGTGGTCCCGGCGCTGCAGACCATCGTGCGTCCGCTCGTCACGGGCGCCGCCCTGACGAACCTCGGCGCGACGCTCACGGCGACGACCTCGGCCGTCTCCACCCTGCTGCGCCCCGTGGTGCTGCTGCTCCGTCAGGTCGTCGACCTCACCGTGAACGCGCAGGACACCACCGGCTTCCGCGACCCCCGCGGGTACGACACCGGATCGCGGAGCGTGCACGCCCTGCGGCTCTCCGTGCTCCCCGGGGTGAACGTCGCCACCGTGGACCTCGCCACCTCGACCGTGCGCGCCACGGCGTTCGCGGCTCCGACCATCACGGCACCCACGGCCGGACAGCAGTTCCCCGTGCCGTCGGCGACCTCGACCCGCAGCGTCGACGTGAGCGGTGCCGGCGAGCCCGGTGCGACCGTGGCCGTCAGCCTCGGCGGGGACCGGACCGGCACGGCGACCGTCGCTGCCGACGGGACCTGGACGACCACCATCACCGCCGTCCCCACCGGTTCCTTCACCGCGACCGCGACCCAGACGGTCGGCGGCATCACGGCGGGCACCGCGACGCAGGACTTCTCCGTCGTCGCACAGCGCGCCCTCACGATCACCACCCCGACGACCGGTCAGACCTTCACCACCACGGGGGAGAGCGCCCCGGTCACCCTGACGGGCACCGCGACGCCGAACGCGACCATCAGCATCGACCTGGGCGGCGGCGTGACCGCGACCGGGACCGCGGACGACGCCGGCGCCTGGAGCGTCACCGTCCCCGAGGTCCCCATCGGCGACCAGACGGCGAGCGTGACGCAGACCGTCGGCGACACGACCTCGGCACCCGTGACGCGGTCCTTCCGGGTCGCTGCCGCGGCCGGCCTGACCGTCGACACCCCCACGCCGGACCAGGACTTCCCGCTCGCCGGTGACACCCGGTCCGTCCCGTTCTCCGGCAGCGCACAGGCCGGAGCCCGCGTGGACGTCGACCTCGGTGACGGCCTGACCGCCACCACCCGCGCGAACGCCGACGGCACCTGGTCGACCAGCGTGACGGACGTCCCGGCCGGGGAGTACTCGGCCGAGGTCACGCAGACCCTCGGCGGCACGACGAGCGCTGCTGTCACCCGCGACTTCACCGTCACGGCAGCGCCCGCGCTCACCATCGACGAACCGACCGACGGCAGCACCATCACCGTCGCGGACGCGACCTCGACCACCCCGGTGCGGGTGTCCGGCTCGGCCGCGCCCGACGCGCGGGTCACCGTCGGGATCGGCGGGTCCTTCACCGCCGCGGTCACCGCCGACGAGGACGGTGCCTGGACGACGACCTTCGCGGACGTCCCGGTCGGCGAGCGGACCGTCACCGCACTGCAGACCGTCGACGGCACCACCTCGGGTCCGGTGGAGTCCACCTTCACCGTCGAGGCCGGGGACCCGCTGGCGATCACAGCGCCCGAGGACGGCGACGTGGTCACCGTGCTCGACGCCGACACGACCACTGATCTCGACCTGGCCGGCACGGCCGAGGCCGGCGCCCGGGTGCGGGTCTCGCTCGGCGACGGGCTGACCGCGACCACGACGGCCGTTGACGACGGCACCTGGACGCTCACCGTTGCCGACGTCCCGGTCGGTCGGTACACGATCTCGGCGACGCAGACCGTCGGCGGGACCACCTCGCCGGCCGTCCGCCAGGTCGTCACGGTGCAGGCGGGCGCCCCGCTCGCCGTCACCGCCCCGACGCAGGATGCCACCGTCACGGTCGCCACCGACGACTCCGTCGTCGACGTCACCGTGCGGGGCACCGCGCAGCCCGGCGCCCGCATCGAGGTCGTCCTCGACGACGGCGATGCGGTGTCCACCACCGCGAACCCGCAGGGTGCCTGGTCGGTGGTCCTCGCCGACGTCGGCACCGGCGACCACACCGCGACGGTCACCCAGACCGTCGACGGCGCGACCTCGGAACCGGTCGGCCGTGACTTCGCGGTCGAGGCCGGCGACGAACTCGTCATCGTGGCACCGGGTGACGCCCAGCAGGTCCCCGCCGGCACCGGCGGGCAGGCCAACGTGGTCGTCCGCGGCACCGCGGAGCCCGGCGCGACCGTCACCGTCACGATCGACGAGGGCGACCCCGTCGAGGTCGTCACGGACACGGCCGGGAACTGGGAGCTCCCGACCACGCAGCTCGGCATCGGCGAGCACACCGTCGAGGCCGTGCAGACCGTGAACGGCACCGAGGGCCCGGTGGTCACGCGTGACTTCACCGTGGTCCCCGGCAACGCCATCGTCATCGACACCCCGGCGAGCGGCGCACGATTCGTCGTGATCGACACCGACGCCACCGCGACCGTCCGGATCACCGGCACGGCCGAGCCCGGCGCCGCGGTCACCGTCTCGGTCGGACCCGGCACCCGGTTCACCACCACGGCGGACGACGACGGGCAGTGGGCGGTCGACGCGACCGGTCTCGCCCCGAAGGGCCTGTACACGGTGTCGGCCAGCCAGGAGGTCGAGGACTTCGTGACGAGCGCCGTCCCGATCACCTTCGAGGTCGTCACGGCCAACGCGCTCACGATCACCGGCCCGGACACCGACCCGATCACGGTCGCCGGCCCCGACGTCGAGCGCGACGTCACGGTCACCGGTACCGGCCAGCCCGGTGCCGCGGTCACGGCGACCCTCGCCGGGGCCGAGGACCAGCGGACGACGGTCGGCGCCGACGGCACGTGGTCGGTCACGTTCCCCGACCTCGGGGTCGACGTGCACCAGGTCGCGGTCACCCAGACCCTGGCCGGCAGTGTCTCCGACCCGCGCACCTCCGACCCGGTCGAGCGCACGGTGACCATCGAGGCCGCCGCAGCGGTCGCCATCACCGCACCGGCCACGGACGTCGTCCTGTTCGTGCCGGATGCGGACGCGACGCGCGACGTCGTGGTCACCGGCTCGGCCGAGCCGGGCGCGCCCGTCACGGTGCGACTCGGCGACGCCGAGGCGACCACCACCGCGGACACCGACGGCGACTGGACGGTCACGTTCGGTGGGGTCGGTGTCGGCACCCCGACGCTGACCGCCAGCCAGACGGTCGGCGGCACCACCGCCTCCAGTCCGGACCAGACGGTCACGGTGCGGGCCGGAACGGCGCTCGCCATCGTGACCCCGGAGGACGGCGACGTCCTGACGGTCGCCGACACGTCCGGCACCGCCGACGTCGAGGTGACCGGTCGGGCGCAGCCCGACGCCGAGGTGACGGTCCGGCTCTCGACCGGCGAGACCGAGACGGTGACCGCGGACGAGGACGGCCGGTGGGAGACCACCTTCCGGGACGTCCCGGTCGGCGACCACCGCGTCACCGCGACGCAGATCGTCGGCGGGCAGACGTCGACGCCGGTGACCGCCGCCGTGTCGGTCCGCGCCGGAGCCCCGCTCGTCGTGTCCACCCCGCGGGGTGCCACCACCGTCACGGTGGCGGACGACGACGCCACCACCGGGGTCGACTTCGCGGGCACCGGTGAGCCGGGTGCCACCGTCACGGTCGACCTCGGCGACGGTGGGACCGCCACGGCGACCGTGGACGAGGACGGCCGCTGGTCGACCACGGTCGAGGACGTGCGGACCGGCTCGTTCACGGCCTCGGTCACGCAGACCGTGAACGGCACCACGAGTGCGGCGGTCGACCGACCGGTGTCCGTGGTCGCCGCTGCCGACCTGGTCATCCGTGAGCCCGGCGACGACCCGATCACGGTGGCCGACGGCGACGCGACGACGACCGTGACGGTCGCCGGTGACGCACAGCCGGGCGCCACCGTGACGATCACCGTCGACGACCGCGACCCCGTCGAGGTCACGGCCGGTGACGACGGCTCGTGGAGCGTCGACGTGCCGGACCTGGGCGTCGGCGAGCACACCGTCGAGGTGACGCAGACCGTGGACGGCTCGACCTCGACCACCCCGGCCGAGACGACCTTCGAGATCGAGGCGGGCGCACCCGTCGTCATCACCGAGCCGACGGCCGACCAGGAGTACACGGTCGCCGACGGGGACGGCACGACGACGGTCGACGTGGCGGGAACCGCCGAGCCGGGTGCGACCGTCGTGGTCGACCTGGGCGACGGTCGCAGCGAGTCGACCACCGCGGACGACGACGGCGCCTGGAGCGTCTCGGTCCCCGGCGTGCCGGCCGGCACCACGACCGTCAGCGTCACGCAGCGCATCGACGACACCGAGTCCGCGCCGGTGACCGTGGACGTCCGCGTCCTCGTCGCCGACCCGATCACGATCGCCACCCCGGCGGACGGGACCACGATCCGGGTCGCCCAGCGCGACTCGCTCGCGACCCTCACCGCCGCGGGTGCGGCGGAGGCCGGTGCCGAGGTCCGTGTCACGATCGACGGCGGCGACGCCGTGACCGTGACGGCGACCGACGCCGGAACGTGGAGTGTCGGGCTGCCGGACACCGCCGTCGGTGCGCACACGATCCGTGCGACCCAGACGGTGGACGGCTCGACGTCCGCGCCGGTCCGCAGCACCTTCACCGTGGCACCCGGCGCCGCGTTGACGGTCACCGCCCCGGCGGACGACACCACGTTCACCGTGCCGAGCACCGACCCCACCGCGACCGTCCCGGTCGGCGGCGCAGGCCAGCCCGGCGCGACGGTCCGCGTCGTCCTCGACGACGCCGACCCGGTCGTGGTGCGCGTCGGCACCGACGGGCGGTGGGAGACCACGCTCGTCGACGTACCGGCGGGGGACCACACGCTCGTCGTCACCCAGGTCGTCAACGGCACGACGTCCGACCCGATCGAGCGCGACGTGACGGTCGTGGTCGCCGCCGCGGACGCGATCGTCGTGACGGCCCCGGCCGACGGCGCCGACTACCGCGTGCTCGGCGGTTCGACCGACGTCCGCGTGGCCGGTACCGCGGCACCGAACGCCGCCGTCTCGGTCCGCATCGACGACGGCACCGCGGTCACCACGACCGCGGACGACGACGGTGCGTGGTCCGTGACGGTGCCGGACGTCGCCGAGGGGTCCCACACGGTCACCGCCAGCCAGACGGTCGACGGCGTCAGCACCGACGCTCCGCAGGTCGGCTTCACCGTGACGGCCGTGACGCCGGTCGTCATCTCGAGCCCGACCGACGGCCAGGCGTTCTCGACCACGGGGTCGACGACGTCGGTCCCGGTGAGCGGCACCGCCGAGCCCGGCGCGACCGTCACGGTCGACATCGACGGCCGGACCGCCTCGACGACCGCCGGCGACGACGGTTCGTGGACGGTCACGATCGGTGGCGTCCCCCTCGGGGACCACACCGTGTCGGTGACGCAGACGGTCGGCGGTCGGACCTCCGACCCGGTGACGGTCGACGTCACGGTCGTGGCCGCGCAGGCGACGGGCATCGTCATCACGAGTCCCGACCCCGGGCAGCTGATCCCGGCGGACGGCTTCGGTGACACCGGCTCGTTCACGGTGACCGGTCAGGCCACCCCCGGCGCCCCGGTGACGGTGACCCTGTCCACCGGGCAGGTCCGCACCACCACGGCCGACGACGAGGGCGCGTGGAGCGTCGTGTTCGAACGCGTCCCCGAGGGTGAGTGGACGATCGGTGCCACGCAGTCCGTGAACGGTACGGACTCGGCGGCGCCCCGGGTGCCGATCGTGGTCGACACCCTGGACCCGCTCGCGGTCACCTCGCCCATGCCGGGCGAGCAGCAGATGGCGGACGACGACGGCTTCCACGACCTCGTGGTCACGGGGACCGCTGAGCCCGCTGCGACCGTCACGGTGCAGCCGATGGGCCGGGACGCGGTCGCCACCACGGCCGACCGGGGTGGCGAGTGGGAGGTCATGGTGACGCTGCCGGTCGGCGTCCACATGCTGCGGGTCACCCAGACGGTCGGTGGCTCCACCTCGCAGGCGCAGATGGTCCGCGTCGTGGTCATGGACGACTCGGTCGACCCGGAGGAACCGGGCACGCCCGGGACCCCCGGAACGCCCGGCACCCCTGGAACGCCGGGGGCGCCCGGTCTGCCCGGTACACCGGGGACCGGCGGCGGCACGGGCACCGGCACCGGTACCGGCACCGGGAACGGCTCCGGCACCGGGATCGGTGGCTCCGGCTCCGGCTCCGGCAACGGCACCGGTGGCCTCGCCTGGACCGGCGCGGACGTCGTCCCGATCGCCGGCACCGCGGCGGGCCTGGTGGCCCTCGGGTTCCTGCTGCTGGGGCTCTCCCGCCTCGCCGGCAGCCTCCGTCGCCGCACCCGCGGCTGAGTCCGCACCCGCGTCACACACCGCGCCTCCCGCCCGTCGGCCAGACGGACGGGAGGCGCGGTGTCGTCCCGGCGCTCGGCCCGCCGCCGACGGGTGGTCCGGCCCGGCGGGACGACCTGTGGACGGGCACGCGGGTTGTCGGTCGTGACGGCTACCCTTGTCGCGTGGTCACCGCCCTGTATCGCCGTTACCGGCCCGAGAACTTCGCCGAGCTGATCGGGCAGTCGCAGGTCACCGACCCGCTCCGCACGGCGCTCCGCACGAACCGCGTCAACCACGCCTACCTGTTCAGCGGCCCCCGTGGCTGCGGCAAGACGACCTCCGCCCGCATCCTCGCGCGCTGCCTGAACTGTGCCGAAGGTCCGACGGACACCCCGTGCGGTGTCTGCCCGAGCTGCGTCGAACTCGCCCGCGACGGCAGCGGATCGCTCGACGTCATCGAGATCGACGCGGCGAGCCACAACGGTGTCGACGACGCACGTGACCTGCGCGACCGTGCCGTGTTCGCCCCGGCTCGCGACCGCTACAAGATCTTCATCCTCGACGAAGCGCACATGGTGACGCCGCAGGGCTTCAACGCGCTGCTCAAGCTGGTCGAGGAACCCCCGGAGCACGTCAAGTTCATCTTCGCGACGACCGAACCCGAGAAGGTCATCGGCACCATCCGGTCGCGCACCCACCACTACCCGTTCCGGCTCGTCCCGCCCGCGGTGATGCTCGAGTACATCGAGCAGCTCTGCACGCAGGAGTCCGTCTCCGTGGCACCCGGCGTCCTTCCCCTGGTGGTGCGCGCGGGTGGCGGGTCGGTCCGTGACACCCTGTCGCTGCTCGACCAGCTGATGGCCGGCAGCGAAGACGGTGCGATCGCCTACGAGCGTGCCGTCGCCCTGCTCGGCTACACCGACGCAGCCCTGCTCGACGACGTCGTCGACGCCCTGGCCGTCGCCGACCCGGCTTCCGCCTTCGCCGCGATCGACCGCGTCGTGCAGACCGGGCAGGATCCCCGCCGCTTCGTCGAGGACCTGCTCGAGCGCCTGCGCGACCTGATCGTCGTGGCGGCGACGAACGAGAGCGCCGCCGCCGTCCTGCGCGGCGTCTCGCCGGAAGAGCTCGACACCATGAGCCGCCAGGCCGGGGTCTTCGGTGCGACGGGGCTCTCCCGCTCCGCCGACATCGCGAACCGTGCCCTCACCGACATGACCGGTGCGACCTCGCCCCGGTTGCACCTCGAACTCATGACGGCCCGGATGCTCGTGCCCGAGGCCGACGACACCCAGCGCGGAGCCCTCGCCCGGGTGGAGCGCCTGGAACGTCGTGTCGGTGTCGGTGACGTCGGTGGACACGACGCCGGTGGGCACCAGGTCGGCGCCGGTGAGCAGTCCGCTCCGGCCGTCGCCGCTGCACCGCGTCGTGAGCAGCCGGCGGCCGCGGCTCCCGCGGCTCCCGCGGCTCCCGCAGCTCCTGCTCCCTCCCTCGCGCCGACGCCCGTTCCGGCACCGGGTGCGGCTCGCACGACGGCCCCCGAGCGTCCGGCTGCACAGCAGAGCGCGCCCCAGGCCGATTCCGGGGCCGTCGCTCGTGACGCCGCGGCGTCCTGGGCCGCGGTCGCTCCGAGCGCTCCGGAAGCGCCCGCACAGACGCCGACCTCGACCGGGGCCTCGAAGCCCCAGGACGCGAAGTCCGGGGCTGAGCCGGTCAGTCCGTCGTCCACCGGTCAGGGCACGACGATCGGCGACGAGCCCGCCGTCCGGACCGTCGGTGCCGTCGGCTTCCAGCAGATGCGTGACTCCTGGCCGCAGATCGTCGAGCACGTGCAGCACGCCAAGCGTTCGGCGTGGTCGGTGGTCGTCACGGCGCAGGTCACCGCGCTCCGCGACGACGTCCTGACGCTGACGTTCCCGAGTCAGCAGGACGTCGCTTCGTTCAAGGAGATGTCCGATCCCTCGGCCAGCGTCAGCGAACTGCTGCGCGCCGCCATCGTCGACGTGCTCGGGCTCCGCGTGAAGTTCGTCGCCCGCGGGCCGGGTCAGCAGCAGCGTCCGCAGCAGCAGCAGCAGCAGCAGCAGTCGGCTCCGGCCCAGCAACCTGCTCCGGCGCAGCAGGCTGCGCCGGCCCAGCGTCCGGCTCCCGTTGCCCAGGCCCCCGCCGCCGCGGCACCGGAGTCCCCGGCGCCGAAGTCTGCTGACGCGCCCGCGCCCGCGACAACGGCTGCTCCGGCGCCGGAGTCGCAGGCAGTGCCCGCTGCAGCTGCGGAGCCGGAAGCAGCCCCTGCGGCAGCAGCGGTACCCGAGGCTGTGTCGGAACAGCAGGCGGCGAAGGCCGCGCCGGCACCGGAGGCCGCGCCGGCCCCCGGAGCACCGACCTCGCCCGCGCCGCAGCGTGACGCGGCACCCGCCGATCCCACCCCTGCTCCCTCGGGCGCACCGGTGACCGACTGGGCGGTCGCGACGATCCCCGCCAACGACCCCACCGCCGACGCCGTCCCGGAGTCCGTCGAGCCGAGCTGGGCAGCACCGTTCGGCACCGCACCGGCGTCCGCACCGGTCGCCGCCGCCGAGACCACCACGACGGAGCCGACGCAGCCAGCAGCACCCGCGCGACCTGCTGGTGCCACGGGTGGGCAGCCCGACCAGCCGACCAGCCCGGGGCAGCAGGCGGCGTCCGGAGCGGCAGCCGTGCCTCCCGGCGGTCCCGTCGTGCCGGGCGTTCCCGTCGACGACTACCCGCTCGACGACGAACCGTACGACGACGGCGCACCGTTCCCCGACCCGGGGATCGGTCGCGGCGCGGCGACCGCAGCCGCCGCGCCGGCGACCCCGGCGCAGCAGGCCGCGCCGCAGCGCGCGTCCCAGCCGTCGGCACCTGCCGCCGCTGCTCCGCGCACCGCGCCGCCCGCGCGCCGCGCGCCGGTCGCGGGTCGGTACGGCGAGGCGGTCGTGCGTGAGATCCTCAACGCTCAGTTCATCGAGGAGACCGCCCTCCACCAGGACGGTGCCTGATGTACGACGGGATCGTCCAGGACCTCATCGACGAGTTCGGCCGCCTGCCCGGCATCGGCCCGAAGTCGGCGCAGCGCATCGCCTTCCACATCCTGCAGACCGAGTCGTTCGACCCGAGCCGACTGTCCGAGCTGCTCGCCGACGTCAAGGAGCGGGTCCGCTTCTGCGAGATCTGCGGCAACGTCACCGAGAACGTGCAGTGCAGCATCTGCCGTGACCCGCGTCGTTCGCCCGCCACCATCTGCGTGGTGGAAGAGGCGAAGGACGTCGCGGCGATCGAGCGGACCCGCGAGTTCCGCGGGCTGTACCACGTGCTCGGCGGGGCGATCAGCCCGATCGACGGCATCGGCCCGGACGACCTGCGCATCCAGCAGCTCATGACGCGCCTGGCCGACGGCACCGTGGCCGAGGTCATCATCGCGACCGACCCCAACCTCGAGGGCGAGGCGACGGCGACCTACCTCAGCCGGCTGCTCGTCCCGATGGGCATCCGCACCACGCGGCTCGCGTCGGGGTTGCCGGTCGGTGGCGACCTGGAGTACGCCGACGAGGTCACGCTCGGTCGTGCCTTCGAAGGCCGCCGCGTCGTCGGCGGCTGACCCCCACGCAGGATCCTTGCGTCGGGGCCCACTCGCACGCAACATCCCCGAAACACCCTCTACCATTGTGAGACCGCGTGACCTCGCGGTGTCGCCGTCTCCGGGAGTACCAGCCAGTGGCCTTGATCGTGCAGAAGTTCGGTGGTTCATCCGTCGCGGACGCCGAGAGCATCAAGCGCGTGGCGAAGCGGATCGTCGAGACGAAGAAGGCCGGCAACGACGTGGTCGTGGCGGTGTCGGCGATGGGCGACACCACCGACGAACTCGTCGACCTGGCGCACTCCGTCACGCCGATCCCCGCCGGCCGTGAACTCGACATGCTCCTGACCGCGGGGGAGCGCATCTCGATGGCGCTGCTCGCGATGGCGATCAAGAGCCTCGGGGTCGAAGCGTCGTCGTACACCGGCAGCCAGGCCGGCATGCTCACCGACGCCCAGCACGGCAAGGCCCGCATCGTCGACGTCACCCCGAAGCGCGTGCGTGAGGCGCTCGACTCCGGCCACGTCGCGATCGTCGCCGGGTTCCAGGGCTTCAACCGCACCACGGGCGAGATCACCACGCTCGGCCGCGGCGGCTCCGACACCACGGCCGTCGCCCTCGCCGCAGCGCTCGACGCCGACGTCTGCGAGATCTACACCGACGTCGACGGCATCTTCACCGCCGACCCCCGTGTCGTGCCGAAGGCCCGCAAGGTCGACCGCGTCACCAGCGAAGAGATGCTCGAGCTCGCAGCCTCGGGTGCCAAGGTCCTGTACATCCGCGCCGTCGAGTACGCCCGTCGGCACGGGGTCACGCTGCACGTCCGGTCCTCGTTCAACAACAACGAGGGCACCATCGTCTACAACCCTGCCGAGGGGGAAACCGTGGAAGAACCGATCATCACCGGGATCGCCGGAGACCTCTCCGAGGGGAAGATCACCGTCGTGGGGGTCCCGGACCAGCCGGGCAAGGCCGCCGAGATCTTCACCAACGTCGCGCGCGCCGGGGCGAACATCGACATGATCGTCCAGAACGTGTCGGCTGCGTCGACCGGGCGGACGGACATCTCGTTCACCCTGCCGAAGGACCAGGGCCAGACGGTGCTGACGGCACTCGAGGTCGCGAAGGCCGACATCGGCTACGAGAGCATCCAGTACGACGACCAGATCGGCAAGCTCGCCCTGGTCGGCGCTGGGATGCGCACGAACGCCGGTGTCTCGGCGCAGCTCTTCCGCGCCCTGCACGACGCGTCGATCAACATCGAGATGATCTCCACGTCCGAGATCCGCATCTCGGTCGTGACCCGCGCCGACACCCTGAACGAGGCGATGCGGGTCGTGCACAGCGCGTTCGGCCTCGACGCCGACGCCGAGGCCGTCGTCTACGCCGGCACCGGCCGCTGACACCCGCCGGCTCGTTGATCCGCTGAACCACCAGGAGCACCGCATGACCACCCTCACCGTCGCCGTCGTCGGCGCCACCGGCCAGGTCGGCGCCGTGATGCGCCGCCTGCTCGAGGAGCGCGCGTTCCCGGCCGACCGGGTCCGCTTCTTCGCGAGCGCTCGTTCCGCCGGCACGACGCTGCCGTTCCGCGGCGAGCAGATCGTGGTCGAGGACTCCGAGCTCGCCGACCCGTCCGGCATCGACATCGCGCTGTTCTCCGCCGGGGCCACCGCCTCGCGGGCCCTCGCGCCGAAGTTCGCCGCCGCCGGGGCGCTCGTCGTCGACAACTCGAGCGCCTGGCGCATGGACCCCGACGTCCCGCTCGTCGTGAGCGAGGTGAACCCGCACGCCATCGACCAGGCGCCCAAGGGCATCATCGCGAACCCGAACTGCACGACCATGGCGATCATGCCGGTGCTCAAGGTGCTCGACACCGAGTCCGGGCTCCGTCGCCTCGTCGCCACGACCTACCAGGCGGTCTCCGGCTCCGGGCTCGCCGGCGTCGAGGAACTCCTGGGCCAGGCGAAGGCCGCCCTCGAGCAGGACACCGCTGCGCTGACGCACGACGGATCCGCCGTGACGTTCCCCGAGCCGGTCAAGTACGTCCGCCCGATCGCGTTCGACGTCGTGCCGCTCGCCGGCAGCATCGTCGAGGACGGTCTGGGCGAGACCGACGAGGAGAAGAAGCTCCGCAACGAGAGCCGGAAGATCCTCGAGCTCCCCGACCTGCTCGTCGCGGGCACGTGCGTGCGCGTCCCCGTGTTCACCGGTCACTCCATCTCGGTGCACGCCGAGTTCGAGCGTCCGCTGTCGCCCGAGCGCGCGACCGAGATCCTGTCGAGCGCGCCCGGCGTCGAGCTGTCCGACGTCCCGACCCCGCTGCAGGCCGCGGGCCAGGACCCGGCGTTCGTCGGCCGCATCCGCGCCGACCAGTCCGCGCCCGAGGGCCGCGGCCTGGTGCTGTTCGTCAGCAACGACAACCTGCGCAAGGGCGCCGCGCTCAACGCGGTGCAGATCGCCGAGACCATCGTCGCGCGTCGCTCCGTCGACGCGTAGCGCGCGCCGAGCGCGACCAGCAGACGGACGGGAGGCCCGTGGCGACACCGCCACGGGCCTCCCGTCCGTCTGTCGGGGGACGCCGGTAGGATCGACGGGTGGCAGAGAAGCAGGTGGACCCCATCGACGTCGTCCTGATCGGCGGAGGCATCATGAGTGCCACGCTCGGGGCCATCATCCACAAGCTCGAACCGAGCTGGAAGATCCGCGTGTACGAGCGGCTCGGCACGGTCGCGCAGGAGTCCTCGAACCCGTGGAACAACGCGGGGACCGGGCACTCGGCGCTGTGCGAGCTGAACTACACGCCCGAACTGCCGGACGGCCGCGTCGACATCGCGAAGGCGGTCACGGTCAACGAACAGTTCCAGGTCTCGCGACAGTTCTGGGCGCACCTGGTCGAGACCGGCGTGCTGCCGGAACCGACGAACTTCATCAACCCGACGCCGCACATCTCCTTCGTCTGGGGCGAGGCCAACGTCGCCTACATGCGTGCGCGGTACGAAGCGATGCGCGACCACCCGCTCTTCGCCGGCATCGAGTTCTCCGACGACCCCGCACAGATCCGGCAGTGGGCACCGGCGCTCATCCCCGGTCGCAAGAAGGACCAGCCGATCGCTGCGACGTACTCAGCGGCCGGCTCGGACGTCGACTTCGGGTCGCTCACCCACCAGCTCTTCGACCAGCTCGAGCTCGACGGCGTCGAGATGGAGCCCTCGCACCAGGTCACCAACCTGACCCGCTCGAAGGTGTCCGAGGGCTGGGTGCTCAACGTCCGCAACGAGATCGGTCGGTCGACGCAGCGGATCGCCGCGAAGTTCGTCTTCGTCGGCGCCGGTGGTGGCGCCCTGCACCTGCTGCAGAAGTCCGGCATCCCCGAGATCCGCGGCTACGGCGGTTTCCCGGTCTCGGGGGAGTTCCTGCGGACCGACGACCCCGAGGTGGTGCAGAAGCACTCGGCCAAGGTCTACGGCAAGGCGAGCGTCGGTGCTCCGCCGATGTCGGTGCCGCACCTCGACACCCGCATCGTCGACGGTGGTTCGTCGCTGATGTTCGGCCCGTACGCCGGGTTCAGCCCGAAGTTCCTGAAGCAGGGATCGGTGCTCGACCTGTTCCGCTCGATCCGACCGCACAACC
The DNA here is from genome assembly GCF_025643395.1 of Curtobacterium sp. Arg-1. Classification (NCBI taxonomy): domain Bacteria; kingdom Bacillati; phylum Actinomycetota; class Actinomycetes; order Micrococcales; family Microbacteriaceae; genus Curtobacterium; species Curtobacterium sp. Arg-1. The sequence goes on along the minus strand of NZ_CP095731.1, from coordinate 2,558,298 downwards.
TCCGCCCGATGCTGAGCGTGGCGTTCTCGAACTTCGACCTGGTCCGCTACCTGGTCGGTCAGCTCCTCGCCTCGAAGCGCACCAAGTTCGAGGCGCTCCGTGACTTCATGCCGAGCGCCGAGCCCGAGAACTGGCACCGCATCACGGCTGGACAGCGCGTCCAGGTGATCAAGCCCGACAAGGACAAGGGCGGCGTGCTGCAGTTCGGCACCGAGGTCATCACCGCCGCCGACGGCTCCATCGCGGGGCTGCTCGGGGCGTCACCGGGTGCGTCGACGGCCGTGCCGATCATGCTCACGATGCTGCACCGGTGCTTCCCCGACCGGTGGGACGGCTGGCAGGACGACGTCCGCGCCATGGTGCCGACGTACGGGCAGGACCTCGGTGACGACCCGGAGCTGGCCGACGCCACGCTCGAGCGCACGGCGAAGGTGCTCGGCCTGCACCACTGAGGCCTGCAGCGATCCGCTCCGGCTTGCAGTCCGTTCGAACGTGTGTTCGAATGACGACATGCGGTGGAGTGGACAGGCGATCGACGCGGAGCAGAGCGACGCGCTGCCCGGGATGGAATCGAACAGCGGGTTCGTCCGGAGCGTGACGACGCCCGAGTTCGCCGGGGTGACCTTCCACGAGGTCCTGGCGAAGAGCGCCCTGAACCGGGTGCCGAGCGCAGACGGGTCCGGCACGTACGGCTGGACGATCAACCCCTACCGCGGGTGCAGCCACGCCTGCGTGTACTGCTTCGCCCGCCCGACGCACACGTACCTGGAGTTCGACGGCGGCGCCGACTTCGACCAGCAGATCGTGGTGAAGACGAACGTCGCCGACGTGCTGCGTCGTGAGCTCGGCAAGCCCACGTGGGACCGCCACCCGGTGGCCCTCGGCACGAACACCGACCCGTACCAGCGGGCCGAGGGACGCTACCGGCTGATGCCCGGGGTGATCGAGGCGCTGGCGGAGTCGCGCACTCCGTTCAGCATCCTGACGAAGGGCACGCTGCTGCGGCGCGACCTGCCGCTCCTGGCCGAGGCGGCGAAGGTCGTGCCGGTGGACCTCGCGATGTCGATCGCCGTGTACGACGACTCGTTGCAGCAGTCGGTCGAGGCGGGCACCCCGACGACGTCGGCGCGGCTCGCGACCGTGCGTGCCATCCGTGACGCGGGGCTCGACTGCTCCGTGTTCCTGATGCCCGTGCTGCCGTACATCACCGACACCCGGGCGCACCTCGACGACGCCGTCGGTCGGTCGGTCGCGGCCGGAGCGACGAGCATCACGTACTCGGCGCTGCACCTGCGGCCGGGTGTGAAGCCGTGGTGGTTCGAGTGGCTCGGCCGTGAACGGCCCGACCTGGTGCAGCGGTACCGCGCGATGTACCTCGACAACACCTACGCACCCAAGGACTACCGGCGGTGGTTGTCGGAGCGCATCCGGCCGATCCTGGCGGCGCACGGGGTGGGGCTCGGGCGGGTGGACCCGGCCACGGGGTCGATGGGGTTCTCGGGGCCGCGTGCGCTGCCGCCGGGTGTGCCGGACGGCCCGCCGCAGGAGCAGTCGGTGCCGACGGTCTCGCCGCTGAAGCGTGCCGACCCCGGGTTCGACCGACGGTCGCTCCGGCCCCAGGTGTCGCAGACGCTCTTCTGATCGGTCATCCGCCGGGCGCTGGCCGGTCCACGTTCGGGGGACAGCAAGACCCGGGGTCGGGTGGCTATCATCGAGCGGGTCGCCGTACGGCCCGGGTTTCGGGGTACACGGCCGCTGCTCCGGTGGTTGGATCGTGGACGGCGCCCTCGCCACCCGGAAGGACTCACCTCGTGCTCGGCATCCCCACGCACCTCGCGCCGCGAGTGAACGCGTGGTCGACCGTGCGCGCCTTCCACGCCGGCGCCGTCGGGTCCCTGCTGGCCGCGGTGATCACGCTCGTGCTCTACGGCCTGTCCGAGCCCGGGGTGCAGGTGGTCGGCACCGCGCTGGCGGTCGTCCCCATGCTCGCCATGATCGGCGTGCACGTGCAGTTCGGCACCCGGTTCTCGGCGATCGCGTTCCTGGCGGTCGGCGGCGTCTGCGCCTGGTGGTTCGCCGTCGGGGTCCAGCAGCAGGTCCCGACCGGCTGGGTGACCTCGTACCTGATGTCCCTCGCGGTGATCCCGCTCATCCTGGTCGGGGGAGCCGGTGCCGTGCCGCGCCGCGTCGTGCTGTGGTCCTTCGTGGGCTTCCTGACCGGGCGACTCGCCACCTGGATCGCCATCGCGCAGGACGGTGCGCCGCCCCGGCCGCTCATCCTGGCCTGGATCACCCTGGGCTTCGTGGTCTCGCTCGTGCTCTTCACGACTCGCAGCACGGGACGGAGCGAACGGGTGCAGCCCGAGCTCCTGCGCTCGGCCCGCGAAGAGCACGTCTCCGCCTACCGTGCCGGGGTCGAGGCCGAGGCGTCCGCGATCCTGCACGACACGGTGCTCAACCACCTCGGTGCCATCGCGCTGGCACCGGACGGTCCGATGGACCCGCACCTCGCCGAGACCGTCGACGCGGACGTCGCGGTGCTCACCGGCAAGGGCTGGCTCGCCCCGGCCGCCCGTCCGCGCCCGGGTGCGGCGGCCGAGACGTTCGGCAGCATGGTCGACGAGCACCGTGCGCTCGGACTCGACGTCACCGTGTCCGGTGACACCTCGGCGCTCGACCGCCTCGACCAACGCGCACTGTCGGCGATCGTCCGGGCCGTCGCGCAGTGCCTGGCGAACGTGCGGAAGCACGCCGGCACCGACGCAGCCGAGGTCAGCGTGTTCGACGACAGTGCGTCCTGCACCGTCATGGTCGTGGACGACGGTCGTGGGTTCGACGAAGACGCCACCGGCGCCGACCGGATGGGGCTCCGCGGGTCGGTCCGCGACCGCATCGGACGGGTCGGGGGTGACGTCCAGATCTGGTCGTCGCCGGGTTCCGGGACGAGCGTGATGATGACGGTGCCGTACGTGCCGGTCACCGGTGCCGTCACCGTGCCGGCCGCCGCCGACGACCGAGGGGCTGTGCGGTGACCGCGGTCCGTCCGGGCCGGGCGACCCGCCCTGGTCCCCGCCGCACCGCGCAGCAGTACGACCCGCTCGGCGCGATGGGGTCCCGCCCGCTCGTCGTCGTGCTCGGGGCGGGCAGCGTCGTCTGGGCCCTGCTCGTGTCGATCTTCGACCGCGACGTCGTGGGCAGCCCCACGCTGAGCGCCCTCACGGTGCTGCTCGTCGCGGCCTCGGCGGTGGTGGTGTTCACCGCCTCGAGTCCGTTCCGCGCGCCGTTCCCCCGTTGGGCCTTCATCGCACACGTCGGGTTGCTCGGCCTGGCCTCGGTCGCGAGCATCGCCGCGCAGTGGGGGCCGGACCGCAGCGCCCTGAACGACTTCATGTCCCTGCTCACCGCGACGGGCATCGTGATGGTCGCCCCGTACCGACCGTGGACCGACCTGACGATCGGCGGGCTCGTGCTGGCCGCGGTGAACGCCGTCGCCTGGGGGGCGGGCGCAGCGGAGTTCCCGCACGAGGTGCCGGTCGCCGTCGCGGCGTTCCTGGCCGCGGCCCCGACACTCGTGCTGACCGCTGCTGCGGCGGTGTTCGCACGGACCTTCGCGGGGCTCGCCGAGCGGGTGCAGATCCGTGCCGGGTCGTACTCCGTCGCTCGCGCCGAGCGGGACGGCATCGCGGCGAGCGTGCAGCAGGACCGTTCGACCATCCTGTCCCGTGACGTCGCCCCGTTCTTCGCCGAGCTCCGCACGCGCGACGTCATCACCGACGCCGACCGTGCCCGTGCGCGTGCGATCGCCGACGGCATCCGGGCGTCGATGGTCGCCGACGCGGACCGCACCTGGTTCGAGCTCGCCGTCCGGGTGGACGGCGGTGCAGCACCGCTGGTCGACGACCCCGACGGCCTCATCGCGACGCTCGACACCGACCAGCGGACGGTGGTCCGCACCTTCGTCCGAGCGGCCCTGCGCGCCTCGACGGTCGACCCCGCCGGGTTCCGGACGACGGTGCGACGAGCCGACGCTGCGTCAGGCTCCGCGTCAGGCCCCGCGTCAGGCCCCGCGTCGGGCCCCGCGTCGCCGGCTGGCGCGCCGACGCCGGCCACGCCACCAGCCCGCGTGGAGGTCGTGATGGAGCTCGCCGTCGCGGACTCCGACATCGGCATCCACCGCACCTTCGACCCGTACTTCGCCGTCCTCCGCGTGACGTTCCCCGACCTCGACGTCGCAGTCCGTCCTTCCGCCCTCGCACTAAGGTTCTCCTATGACCAGCACTGACCCGAACAGGCTCTCGGAGGGGTCGCCGTCCCTCCCGAACCCGGGAGCACGACGTGTTCGGTTGGCCATCCTCGACGACCACGAGGTGCTGCTGGACAGCCTGTCGAGCTGGATCGCGGTGAACGCGTTCGACTTCGACCTGGCCCTGACCGCGCACACCTGGCTCGAGATGGTCCACAGTGACAGCTTCCCGACCGACCTGGTGTTCCTCGACTTCCAGCTCAAGGAACCCGTCTCCATCGAAGCCCGCGTGCGCACCTGCCGTGCCGCCGGGGCGAAGGTGATCGTGCTCTCGAGCGTCGACAGCCGTGAGTCCCGCGACCGCGCCCTGGCCGCCGGCGCCGCGGCGTTCCTGTCGAAGTCGCTGCCGATGCGCGAGGTCATGGACGTCGCGCGCGAGATCATGGGCGTCGCCCGCGAGACCCCGCAGCCCCGCGAGTGGCGTCCGCTGCCGACGGGGGCCACCGCGCACCAGCGGCCGAAGCTCAGCGCCGGTGAGGAAGAGGCGCTGCGGCTCTACGTGTCCGGCTACTCGACGAACGAGGTCGCCGCGCAGATGAACGTGCAGTACGAGACCGCGAAGACCTACCTGCGTCGCGTGCGCGAGAAGTACAGCAAGGTGGGCCGCCCCGCCTCGAAGAAGTCCGACCTCATCCGTCGGGCCGCCGAGGACGGGTTCCTCGCGTAGTGGCGAAGCTCTACTTCCGCTACGGCGCGATGAACAGCGGCAAGAGCACGGGCTTGCTGCAGGCCGCCTACAACTACGAGGAGCGCGGGCACCGGGTGCTGCTCGCCAAGCCGGCGGTGGACACCAAGGGCGACCGTGAGATCGTCTCCCGCCTCGGCGTCACCCGGACCGTCGACATCGTGTTCTCGCCGGATGCCGACGTCCGCGACGCCGTCACCGCCGCCGGAGCCGTCGACCCCGAGTCGGACCGCCTGGACGGCATGGTGCGTCCGGTCAGCTGCGTGCTCGTCGACGAGGCGCAGTTCCTCACCCCGCGCCAGGTCGACGACCTGCTGCGCATCGCGGTCCTCGACCAGGTCCCCGTGATCACCTACGGCATCCGCACGGACTTCCGCACCGAGGCGTTCCCCGGCAGCGCCCGCCTGCTCGAGGTCGCGCACTCCCTCGAAGAGCTCAAGACGATCTGCCGCTGTGGCCGCAAGGCGGTCTTCAACGCCCGCACGGTCGACGGCCGCTTCGTCTTCGACGGCTCCCAGGTCGCGATCGACGGTGTCGACGTCGCCTACGAGTCGCTCTGCGCCAACTGCTACCTGACGGAGTCCGGCGGCCGCCTCGACGGCGCCTGACCGCTCGTGCCGGCTGGCGACGACACGAGGTCGGATTCGTCGAGTGGTCGCGTCCCGTCGATGATGCGCCCTGATCGTGTCCACTTGCCGGTCACGACACCCCGCTTGGGTTCGCCGCGCGGTCACGCCGCGTCGGCGGTGCGCCCGTCGAGCGACCGTCCGTGACCGGTCCGAAAGGCGCGCGCGGCACGTCGTGACCGCTCGGCGTCCGAGACGGAACCGAAGGCCGGCCGGGAGGCGCGGCGCGGCCCCGCCACGGGCCTCCCGGCCGTCGCATCGCGCGTCCAGGGCACGCCGCGTGCGTCAGCCGAGTGGTCGCGGACTGTCGGTGCCGCAACCTCCAAGCGTCACCTGGTGACCGGTCGGCGGCGGTGCGGCGGCATGTCCTGACCGGTCGAGGTCCCGGTGCCGCGTGGAATGCAGGTGCGCCGGAGCGCGTTGGTGACCACATGACCGACGACACCCTGCACCTGTCCGTCCTCGACCTGGCCACCCGCGAGTACGGCCAGTCCAACACCGAGGCCCTGCAGGGGTCCGTCGACATGGCCGTGCACGCCGAGCAGCTCGGGTACGAGCGGTTCTGGGTCGCCGAGCACCACGGGATGCCGGGCATCACGTCCTCGGCCCCGGCGGTGCTGCTGAGCGCGGTGGGCGCGGCCACCTCGACGATCCGCATCGGATCCGGTGGCGTCATGCTGCCGAACCACGCACCCCTCGTCGTCGCCGAGCAGTTCGGCACCCTCCGTGCCCTGTACGGCGACCGTGTCGACCTCGGGCTCGGGCGCGCTCCCGGCACCGACGGCGCGACCGCCATGGCGCTGCGCCGAACCGACCGACTCGACGTCGACGACTTCCCGCAGCAGCTCGCCGACCTCATCGGCTTCTTCACCGGGATGGACGAGGCGAACCCGCTGTCCCGCATCCGCGCCGTGCCCGGGTACGGGGACGTGCCGGAGTTCTGGCTGCTCGGGTCCTCCGGCTACAGCGCCCAGGTCGCGGGTGCGCTCGGCATCTCGTTCGCCTTCGCCCACCACTTCGCGTCGGACAACACCGAGGCGGCGCTCGCCCTGTACCGCGACTCGTTCCGTCCGTCGCGCTTCCGGCAGACGCCGAACGCGCTGATCGGCGTGCAGGTCGTCACCGACGAGGACCCCGCCGTGATCGAGGAGCAGAGCGCGCCGGGCATGATCTCCTTCATCCGGATGCGCTCCGGCCGGAAGCCCGAGCCGGTGTCGATGGACGAGGCGCGTGCGTACGAGTTCAACGACCTCGAGCGTCGGTTCATCGCGGCTCGCACCGAGCGTCAGGCCTACGGCAACGCCGAACAGGTCGCGGAGAAGATCAACGCGCTCGTGGCGTCGACGGGGGCGAACGGTGTGATCGTGTCGCCCGGCGCTGCGCAGGCGCGGTACCGGCACCAGGCGCTCGACGTCGTGGCCGGGCTGCACGCCGCCGGCAAGCTCGTGCCCGCGGGTGCGTCAGCTGGCGCCGGGGCGTCGTCCGTCGGCTAGTCCGGGTTCGTTCGTCGAGTGAGCAGAATATGTCGGGCCCCCGCTCGTGACTCGACTTCTTCTGCTCACTCGTTCGTGTGGTGCCTCAGGTGAGCAAGCCCAGGCGCGTGGCTGCAGCGACCGCCCCGACGCGGGACCCGACGTCGAGCTTGCGGAAGACGTTGTAGACGTGCCGCTTGACGGTGCCGATCGCGAGTTGCAGGTCGGCGGCGATCTCGGCGTTGGTGCGCGCGGCGGCGAGGAGTCGCAGGACCTCGAGCTCGCGGTCGCTCAACGGTGAGCCGGCACGGGCCTCGGTGACCAGGTCGACGGGGAACGTGACCGGTGCCGCATCGGCGTGGGCTGCCCGGGCGATCCGGTCGACGAGCTCGCGGCTCGGGGTGTCCTTCGTGACGAAGTCGACCGCACCGGCGTCGAGCAGGGTGCGGCGGAGGACGGCGTCACGGTGCATCGTGAGCACCACGACGCGGATGTCCGGGCGGGTGCGGCGGACCGTGGCGATCGTGGTGCGCGCCGGCGGGCCGTCGAGCTCGACGTCGAGGAGCAGGACGTCGATGGCGGCGGCCTCGGGGGAGTCGAGGACGTCGGACGGTCGTTCGCCGTGTGCGACGACGCGGATCGTGGGGACGGCGGCCAGGATCGTGGCGAGTCCTTCGCGGAACAGCCGGTGGTCGTCGACGATGGCGACGTGGGTGACGGTCACAGGGTGCCCCTCGGGATCGTCAGGCGGACGGTGGTGCCGGTGCCCGGGGAGCTCTCGACGGCGAGCCGAGCGCCGATCACCGCGGCGCGCTCGCGCATCGTCTGCTGCCCGAGGCGACCGCCGGCGCCGCCCTGCACGTCGAAGCCCGGGCCGTCGTCGGCGACCGTCACGACCACGGCGGCGGGGGACCACGCGAAGCGCACCGAGGTCGTCGAGCCCGGGGCGTGCTTGCTGCGGTTCGTGAGCGCCTCGAGCAGGATCGTCAGCGCTTCCTCGGCCTGCCAGTTCGGCAGCGCAGCGGGCGTCCCCGTCGACTCGATGGACAGCCGGTCGTCGTCGGGGAACAGGTCGTGCACGTGCCGGCGCAGCGCGTCGTCGAGCAGCGCGTCACCGACCCGGGCGTGCAGGCTCACCGCGAGGTCCTGCACGTCGCCGAGGGCGCTCCGGAGCAGCCGTGCGGCGTCCTCGAGCTGGTCGGCGCGCTCGTCGGACGGCGGGTCCGTCAGCAGGACGAGGTCGAGGCGCTGCAACCCGGCGAGGATGCCGTGGGCGACGCGGTCGTGCAGGTCCCGCGCGATCTGGGTGCGGGAGTCCAGGTGCGCCGTGGTGAGGCGTTGGCGCAGTGCCTCCGTGTACGCGACTGCCCCGGCCGGGAACCGGCTCCAGATGCCGGCGTGCAAGGCCCTCGTGGCCCGCAGGACCTCGGCGGTGGACGTCGCACCGACCTCGTCGACGAAGACCGGCAGGTAGGCGTCGAACAGCATCTCCGCCGCGAGCATGGCACCGGCCGGGTGCTGCGCCTGCTCGGCGTGCAGACTGCCGGTCGCCAGGTGGTCGGGATCCAGGTGGTCGGGATCCAGGTAGGCGTTGCTCACCACGCTGGCCTCGGCTCCAGCTGCGTAGCGCTCGTGCGCCTCGGCGATCATCGACGTCACGTTCTCGACCAGGTTCTGCGTCAGCACCGGGTCGTCGGCGATGTCGGGGAACTGCGCGGCGATCTGCGCGAGGAGGGCAGCGAGTCGATCGGGGATGTCCATGACGGTCGCGAGCGTATCGGCCGTGGTGCCGTGCGGATGTGTCGCACGCCGCACGATGGGCCACCGGACACATCGCGCGCTGCTCGCCCGGTGCGTTGACGGACTCGTCGCCGAACGAGCCCGTACCCGCCGCTCGAGGTCCGCTGCCGTCGCGCTCGCGGCGACCCGACGGCGGGACCTGGAGTGGTTCTTCGATGTCGAGGGTGTCCGGGGAAAGCAGAAGGCCCTGGTTCCGGAGAACCAGGGCCTTCTTCGTACTGTCTCAACACAGTGTCGGGGTGACAGGATTTGAACCTGCGACCTCCTCGTCCCGAACGAGGCGCGCTACCAAGCTGCGCCACACCCCGCGGTGTGATCACTCCGTACCGGAGCAACCAGACAATACTATCCGATGATCCAGGGTGCTCACGACCATCCGGCGAACTCCCGGGCGCGTCGGTTCAGGAAGCCCGTGCGGTGAGGGTGACCACGACGGCCTCGGGTCGGCAGGCGAACCGGACGGGCGCGTAGATCGAGGTGCCGAGGCCTGCCGAGACCTCGAGCCACGACCAGTGGTTGCGGTGCTCCCACTTGTGCAGCCCGCTGGCGTACCGGCGGGGGAGGTCACAGTTCGTGACGAGCGCACCGACCCCGGGGACCGCGACCTGGCCGCCGTGGGTGTGCCCGGCGAAGATGATGTCGGCGCCCTGCGTCACGAAGGCGTCGAGCACACGGCGGTATGGGGCGTGCGTGACACCGATCGCGACGGGAGCGGGGCCGTCCTCGTCCTCGGACCACGGCACGTCGCTGCGCATCTCGTCGACGTTGGTGGGCAGCAGGTCGAGGCGGTCCCAGTCGCGGTGCGCGTCCGAGGTGCCGAACAGCTCGAACCGGGAGCCGCGGAGCTCGATCGCGTGCGCCTGGTCGTTCAGGTCGAGCCAGCCGAGCGACTCGAAGAACGCCGTCTGCCGGTCGATGTCGAGACCGACGGGCTCCGCCGCCTTGTGCATCCGGCTCGGGCCCGAGAAGCTACTTGAGCGGGTTGCGCGGGGACGGCCCGAAGAAGTCGTTCGACCCGTAGGCGAACACCCCGGGCACCCCGCGGAACGGCTCGAGCGCGTACTCCACGGCAGCGTTCGCGGTCGCGTGGCCGAGGTTGTCCCCGGTGTTCACGATGAAGTCCGGTTCGACCAGGCTCAGGTCGCGCAGCCACTGCTGCTTGTCGGCCTGCCACGGGGCCATGTGGATGTCGGACAGGTGCAGGACCGTCACGTCACGGGAACCCGGCGGGAGCACCGGGACGGTCTCCCACCGGATCCCGAAGCGGCGACGTTCGACGAGCGAACCCCACGCTGCCGAAGCAGCCCCGACGGCCGCGCCTGCAGCGAGGACGCCGAGTGCGGCGCGGCTGCGGGTCACTTGCAGTCCTTGGGAGCCTTGCCGTCCTTGTCGCCGTAGAGCTTGATCCGCACCTGGTCGTCCTTGTTCGCCGTGGAGCTGATCGCCGGGTCGACCGCGGCGACCTTGCAGGTCTTGCCGCCGCCGCCCTTGGCGTAGTCATCGGTGATGCTGACGTTGGTGAAGCCGGCGTCGTTCAGGGCCGAGCGGGCATCCCCGAGGGAGTTGCCGCCGATCTCCGGAACGGTCGCCTGGGTGCCGTCCGACGTGTAGACGGTGACGCTCGAGCCCGAGGACAAGAGCGCACCCGCCGCCGGGGAGGTGGAGGTCACGGAACCGGGGTTCCCCGGGCCGGGGCGTGCTCCGCCGTCGACGTAGGTGAACCCGGCGCCCGAGATCGCAGCGCGGGCCTCGTCCGCCGTCTTGCCCTGCAGGTTCGGCAGTGCCTTGGCGTTGCCGCGGAGCGCCGAGGTGTTCGGGTTGGTGAACGGACCCGCTGGGTAGATCGCGTTGACCGGCGTCTGCGCCTGCCGCCACACGTCCGCACGGCTGGCGGCGTACGTGCCGCTCACCCCGTTGCTGAAGTTGCGGAGGTTGGTGAGCTTGCCGTCGGTGTTGCCCTGCCAGTAGGCGGTGGCGACACGCGAGCTCGAGCCGACCAGCCAGATCTGGTTGCCGTCGTCGGTCGTACCCGTCTTGCCGAACAGCTGCATGCCGTCCGGGGTCTGTGCGCCGCGAGCGGTGCCGTTGGCGATCGTGCCCTTCATAGCGTAGACGGCGGCGTGAGCGACCTCGGGGTCGATCGCCTGCTTGCAGTCCTTGGTCTGTCCGCCGAGCTTCTTGCCGGACGGCGAGGTGATCTGGTCGATGGCGATCGGCTTGCAGTAGATGCCGTTGTTCGCGACGGCGGCGTACGCGGCGGCCATCGTCATGGGCGCGATCTCGTTGATGCCGAGGACCGACGACGGGTTGGAGAGGAGCTCTCCGCCGTCCGCACGGTGGACGCCGAGGGATTCGGCGACCTTCTTGATGTCGCAGAGGTCGAGCTTCTGCGCCATGTTGAGGAACGCCAGGTTGATGGACTGCGCCGTCGCCGCGGCGACGGTGTAGTTGCCGCTCTCGCCGGGACTGTCGTTCTTCGGCCGGTATCCGCCTCCGACGTAGTACGGCTGGCCGCACTGGGTCCACCCCGTCGACATGTCACGCGGCGCGCCACTGACGACCTCGTTCAGCCCGTGCCCGGCCTGCAGCCAAGCGAGCAGGGTGAAGAGCTTGTACGTCGAGCCGGTCTGGAACCCCTTGGCGCTGCCGTACTTCTCGTCGACGCTGTAGTTCAGGGACGTCGATGTCGGCGCGGACTTCAACGACTCGTCGAAGTCCTTGTTCTGTGCCATCGTGACGATGCGGCCGGAGCCTGCCTCGATCGAGTTGAGCGTGGCGCCCAGAGCCAGGTTCGTCTCGGCCTTGTTGTCGTACGTGTTGACGAGACGCTTCTGCTCGGCGTTCAGGTCGATGTTCAGCGTCGTCTGGATCTTGTAGCCGCCGTTCCGCCACGCGGTGTCGCGAGCCTTCTGTGACGAGCCGAGCTGCGACATCTCGAGCACGACCTTCTTGGCGTAGTCGCAGAAGAACTGCGAGCCGTCGCCGACCGAGGCGCGGCAGCCCTGCGAGGGCTGCGTCAGGTGCACGTAGTCCGCCGGCTTCGACAGGCGGGCCTTGCGGTACTCGGCCTCGGTGAGGTTCTTCTGGGCGTACATCGATCGGAGCACGACGTTGCGTCTGGCGACGTTGGCGTCGTACTTCTTCGGGTTCGACAGGTTGCGCGCCTCGGGGTACTGCACGATCGCGATGAGCGACGCGGCCTCGGCCGGGGTCAGGTCGGTGGCGCTCTTGTTGTAGTAGTGCTGCGCCGCGGCCTGGACGCCGTACGTCTGGTCGCCGAAGTAGGCGATGTTCAGGTAGGCGGTGAGGATCTCCTTCTTGGAGTACTTCTTCGCCAGCCCGATCGCGAGCTTCATCTCCTCCAGCTTGCGGGGGATGGTCTGCTCGACGGCCTCGTTGTAGGCCTTCTCCTGCTCCTTCTTGGTGGGGAGGTTCAGGGCTTCGTTCATCTTGATGTTGCGGACGAGCTGCATGGTCAGCGTCGACCCACCGCCCGAGTCGCCGAGGCCGCCCGCGATGCTGCCCACACCGGCGCGGATGAGCGACGTCATGTCGACGCCGCCGTGGTCGTAGAAGCGCTTGTCCTCGCCGTCGATCGCCGCGTTCTTCAGCTGGTCGCTGATCTGGTCGAACTTCAGCTCTTGGCGGTTCTGGTCGTACAGGGTGGCGAAGTGCACGGACTTGCCGCCCGAGTACGCGTACAGCTCGTTGCGCTGCGGCAGGTCACCGATCTCGATGTACTCCGGCAGGGACTCGAACACGCCGATCGTGGACGTCGTCGTGACACCGGCGACGGCGATGGCCGGCGTGACGCCGATCGTGACGAGCAGGCCGGCGAGGGCACTGAACCCGACGAATCCGATGAAGGCGCCGACTGCTGAGACGGGCTTGGTCCGCGATGCAGACGTCTTCTGGGCAGACATAGGATGCAGCCTAAACGACACCCCCGACTGAAAGGCTGGCAAGGAACCGCATGACTCGCTGGGAGTACTTCACCACGCCGCTGATGATCCACAACACCACCGCGATCCTCAACAACTACGGGGACGAGGGTTGGGAGCTGGTCCAGATCGTCACCGGACCCGAGGGTGGCCTCGTCGCCTACCTGAAGCGCCCCAAGGCCGACGCATGACCGTCTCGGACCGACTCGCCGAACTCGGCCTGACTATCCCTGCGGTCGCCGCGCCCGTCGCCGCCTACGTGCCCGCCGTCGTGACGGGCCAGTACGTCTACACGGCGGGCCAGCTGCCCTTCGTCGACGGCACACTGCCCGTGACCGGCAAGGTCGGTACCGACGTCGACGCGGAGACCGCTGCCGCCCAGGCTCGCGTGGCCGCGCTGAACGCCCTGGCCGCCGTGCAGTCGGTCGCCGGTTCGCTCGACCGCGTGGCCCGTGTCGTCAAGGTCACCGTCTTCGTCGCGTCGGACCCGTCGTTCACCGGTCAGCCCGGCGTCGCCAACGGCGCGTCGACCCTGGTCGGCGAGGTCTTCGGCGACGCCGGCGTCCACGCGCGGAGCGCGGTGGGCGTCGCGGTGCTCCCGCTGGATGCGCCGGTCGAGGTCGAGCTGGTGGTGGAACTGACGTCCTGACGGACCGTCAGCAGTGAAGCGAACGCAGGTGGGGCCTCCCGTCCGACATGGACTGGAGGCCCCACCTGCGTGACACGGACTACATGAGTTCCGCGATGGTCGCCATGATCGCCGGGTCGGCCAGCGTCGTCGTGTCGCCGATGCGACGGCCCTCGGCCGCGTCGCGGAGCAGCCGCCGCATGATCTTGCCGGAACGTGTCTTCGGCAGCTCCGGCACGATGACGACCTGGCGCGGCTTCGCGATCGCGCCGATCCGCTTGCCGACCCAGTTGCGGAGCTCTGCGGCGACGGTCTCGCGGTCGACGTCGGCGGCGGCCTCGGCGGTCAGGATGACGAAGGCGACGACGGCCTGCCCGGTGGTCTCGTCCGCGGCCCCGACCACGGCGGCCTCGGCGACGCCCTCGTGGCCGACCAGGGCCGACTCGATCTCAGCCGTCGACAGGCGGTGTCCCGAGACGTTCATGACGTCGTCGACGCGCCCCTGCACCCAGATGTCGCCCTGCCCGTCGAGCCGCGCGCCGTCGCCGGCGAAGTAGCGGCCGGGGAACCGTGACCAGTACGTCTCCACGAACCGGTCCGGGTCGTTCCAGATGCCGCGGGCCATCGACGGCCACGGTTCGGTGATCGTGAGGTAGCCGCTCTCGCCGTGGTCGGCACGGTTGCCGTCGTCGTCGACGATCTCGGCGACGATGCCCGGCAGGGGCGTCTGCGCGGCACCGGGCTTGAGCTTCGTGACGCCGGGCAGCGCGGAGATCATGATGGCGCCGGTCTCGGTCTGCCACCAGGTGTCGACGATCGGCGTGCGGTCGTGGCCGATGACCTGGCGGTACCACTGCCACGCCTCGGGGTTGATCGGTTCGCCGACGCTGCCGAGCAGGCGGAGGGTCTCGAGGCTGCGCGCTTCGGGGATCTCGCGGCCGGCCTTCATCGCGGCGCGGACCGCCGTGGGTGCGGTGTAGAGGACGGTGACGCCGTACGCGTCGACGAGGTCCCACCAGCGGCCGGGCTTCGGCTCGTCCGGGGTGCCCTCGTAGAGCACCTGGGTGACGCCGTTGGCGAGCGGGCCGTAGACGACGTAGGAGTGGCCGGTGATCCAGCCGATGTCGGCGGTGCACCAGTAGACGTCCTTCTCCGGGTGCATGTCGAAGACGTTCTTGTGCGTGTACGCCGCCTGGGTCAGGTAGCCGCCGGAGGTGTGCACGATGCCCTTCGGCTTCCCGGTCGTGCCCGAGGTGTACAGGATGAACAGCGGGGTCTCGGCGGGGAACGCCTGGGCCTCGTGGGTCGGCGCCGCCTTCGCCAGCTCGTCGTGCCACCAGACGTCGCGGTCGTTCCACGCGATGTCGTTGCCGCCGCGCTTGACGACCAGGACGTGCTCGACCGTGTCCGTGCCCTCGCCGGTCAGCGCCTCGTCGACGGCGGGCTTGAGCGGTGAGACGGCGCCGCGCCGCCAGCCACCGTCGGCGGTGACGACGAGCTTCGCGCCGGCGTCCTCGATCCGGGCACGGAGGCTCTCGGCGCTGAACCCACCGAAGACGACCGAGTGCACGGCGCCGATGCGGGCGACGGCGAGCATCGTCACGACGGCCTCGGGGATGAGCGGCAGGTAGACGACCACGCGGTCGCCCTGGCCGACACCGAGGTCGGTGAGCATGTTCGCGGCGCGCTGCACCTCGGCGGTGAGCTCGGCGTAGGTGATCCGGCGCGTGTCGCCCGGGGCACCCTCGAAGTGGATCGCGACACGGTCGCCGTTGCCCGCCCGCACGTGCCGGTCGAGGCAGTTCTCGGCGACGTTGAGCGTGCCGTCGGCGAACCACTTCGCGAACGGGGCGCCGGACCAGTCCAGGGTCTGCGTGAACGGGGTGCGCCAGTCGAGCAGGGACCGGGACTGCTCGGCCCAGAAGGCCTCGCGGTCCGCTGCGGCTGCGTGGTGGAGGTCCTCGCCGGCGACCGCGTCGGCCACGAACTCGGGTGGCGGCGCGAACGTCGCTCCGTCGTCGCCTCGGGGGTCGGTCTGGGTCGGAGTGGACATCGATGTCCTTTCGCGTCGTTGCGGCCTCTGGTGGCATCCGTCGCCGGTGCCTGCGTGCATCCGGAGACTACCCCTCGGCCGGGTCGGGGTGCGGCACGCCCGGAGGTCGTGTCCGGGGTTGCCCCGGAGGGGTGATCGTGGGGTACAGTAGTTCTCGCTGGACTCGTTTCCGGCGGCATCGAATCGGATTCCCCCCAATCCCTCGATGTCAAGGCGGCACCTGTTCCCCCCAACCGGTGCCGCCTCTTCTGTTTCCCGGGGTCTGACTCGAGCATCGGCCGCTCGTCGGGCTCTGGCATGTGCCCCGATCCGCACAAGGACGCCGGTCGCGTGGACAGACCGGTCCATGCTCGTGCATGCATTCTGCATGTTCTTGCGTAGCAGGTGCTACGTCCAGTCCGGACGCCGGGAGCAGGGGTGGTGCGTGATCCCGGTGGCATCGGTGTCCGATCATCGACCGGGGTACGGCTTTCCGTTTCGGGGGACAAACCGGTCCGTTGGTAGGGCAGCTCGGTGTTGTCCACAGAAGTGGGGACCGGCCGATCGGCGCCCTCGAGCGCTCCCTACCGTCGGCGGCATGCCACTCCACCGTGCTCCTCCGCTTTCTCCGCTTGCGCGTGGTTCGTCCGCGTCCACGTCGGCGTCGCACGCGCTGACGTCGTCTGCGTCTGCGTCTGCGTCCGCGTCGGCAGCGCTCTCGCCACCGCCCCCTCCTTCCGCCCCGTTCCTGCCCGGCGCCGCACCGCCGGCACGTCGCCGTGCGGCCGTGGTCGTCGAGTTCGAGGAACTCGCGGCCCTGGTGGCAGACGCCGCCGTGACGGACGTCCTGGTGCTCGGCGGCGTGGGGACGTGGGTCGACCGCGGCACCGGACTCGAAGCCGTCCAGCCTCGGCTGACCGAGACGCGTGCCCGCGAACTCGCGACCCGCCTCGTCGCGCTCGGTGGTCGTCACGTCGACGAGACCACGCCGTGCGCGGACGTCCGGCACGGTGACGGTGTCCGGGTCCACGTCGTCCTGGCCCCGGTGTCCGTCGGGGGCACCGCCGTGTCGATCCGACTGCCACAGGTCCACCGACCATCGCTCGCCGCCCTCGAACGCGGCGGGACCTTCGCGTTCGTTCCGCGGTCGGTCGTCGAGGACGCCGTCGCCGCGCGCCGGAACGTCCTGGTCACCGGTGCGACCGGCAGCGGCAAGACCACCCTGCTCGCGGCGATGCTCGGGAGCGTCCCCGTCGACGAGCGCATCGTGACGGTGGAGGACGTCGCAGAGCTCCGGATCGCCCACCCGCACGTCGTCGCGCTCGAGGCGCGGCAGGCGAACGCCGAGGGGGTCGGCGGGCTCGGTCTCGACCGACTCGTGCGCGAAGCGCTCCGGATGCGACCCGACCGGATCGTCGTGGGGGAGTGCCGTGGCGCCGAGGTCCGCGAACTCCTCTCCGCCCTGAACACCGGGCACGACGGCGGAGCGGGCACGGTGCACGCCAACGGCATCGCCGACGTCGCTGCGCGCCTCGAAGCACTCGGAGCGCTCGCCGGCCTCGGTGCCGAGGTGCTGGCCCGGCAGGCCGTCAGCGCCTTCGACCTGGTCCTGCACGTGGAGCGACGAGCCGGACAGCGGCGGCTCGGCGGCGTGGGCACGTTGCACGTCGGTCCGGACGGGAGGCTCGAGGTGCGCCCGGTGGACGGGCTGCGGTGAGCCGACACACCGCTGACGGCCCCGCTCGGGTGGCGGGGGTGCTCGACCGGGTGGCGACGCTGGTCGCGGCGGGTGTCCCGCCGCCGCGAGCGTGGCAGCTCGTCGGCGGGCTGCCCGGCGCCGGCGGACCGGCCCAGCAGGACGTCGCCGTCGTCCTGCGCGTCGCGGACCGGACGGGAGCACCCGTCGCCGAGACCCTCCGCGGGCTCGCCGGCGCGCTCCGGCGCGCCGCCGCCTCGGACCGCGCGATCCGGGTCGCCCTGGCCGGTCCGCGGACGAGCGCCCGCGTCGTCCTCGCGCTGCCGCTCTTCGGGTTGGGCCTCGGGGCGGCCTGGGGTGCGGGCGCCGTCGAGGTCCTGGTCGGTTCGCCGGCCGGCTGGGTGTGCTCGGGCACCGCCGCAGCCCTCGTCCTCGCCGGACGACGGTGGACGGCGCGGCTGGTCCGTTCCGCGACGCCCGACGGCCACGTCCCCGGGGTGCTCCTCGACGCCTGGGCCGTGGCGGTGGCCGGAGGCGGATCGTGGACCACCGCCGGGCAGGCCGTCGCCGAGGCGTCCGCCGCAGCCGTCCCACCCGCGGGGGACGTCGATCGTCTGCGGGAGGTGCTCGACCTCGCCCGGCGCGCTGGGGTCCCCGCCGCGGGGCTGCTCCGACGCGCTGCCGAGGACGTCCGCGACGAAGCCGCTGCCGACGGGCTCGTGGCGGCGGAACGCCTGGCCGTGCGCCTGGTGCTGCCGCTCGGGGTGTGCGTCCTGCCGGCGTTCGTGCTCGTGGGGGTGGTGCCCGTGGTGGTGGGGGTCCTCTCCTCCACGGTGGGCGGACCGGGGTGACCTCTCCACAGATGCGGTCGGGACACCGTCGTCGCCACCGCAGCCCGGACAGGCTGGTCCCACCGAACAGAAAGGACGGACTCCATGAGCACCACGTCACCTCCCGACCACCGCATCCGTCGGGCCATCCGCCACCGTCGCCACCGTTCCCTCGTCGCACGGTGGCGCGCCCGACTGCGCGACGACCGGGGATCGGCCACCGCCGAGTACGCGGTCGTCATCCTCGCCGCCGTGGCCTTCGCCGGAGTGCTCGTCGCGGTGATGCGCTCGGGCGAGGTCCAGACCATCCTCACCGACCTCGTCCGTGGCGCGCTCTCGCTGTGAGCGTGGCTCGGTGACGGTCGAGTTCGCGGTCGCGCTGCCCGTGGTGGCCCTCGTGCTGACCGCGCTCGTCGCGGCGGTGCTCGTCGTCGATGCGCAGGGTCGGCTGCAACTCGCCGCCGCCACCGCAGCGCGGGCGATCGGTCGCGACGACGACTCCCAGGGGCGGTCCGCGGCCGAACGGATCGCCCCGGGGGCCTCGATCGTCGTCCGGGCCGACGGCGACCTGGTGTGCGTCGACGCCACGCGCGGCGGGACCGGTCCCTTCGCGGCGCTCCCGCTGACCGCGACGGGGTGCGCCGTGGCCCGAGGGGGCTGACGTGGTGCGTCCCGACGGTCAACGGGGCTCGGCGACCGTGCTGCTCGTGGCGGTCCTCGGCGTGGGGGTCCTCGTCGGGTCGACGGCGCTCGCCGCAGCCGGCCACCGCACGCAGGCCCTCCGCGCACAGGGTGCCGCCGACGCCGCGGCCGTCGGGACCGCTGCGGCCGCCTCCGGGCTGGTCCCGGGGGAGCCGTGCGCGGTCGCCACCCGGATCGCGACGGCGAACGGGGCCACCCTCGACACCTGCGAACTCCTCGCGACCACGGCCCGGGTCCGCGTGGTCGTGGGCACCGGTCCGTTCGTCACCGGCGCGCTCGCGGTGGCCGGTCCGGCAGGCAACCCGCCCGAACACTATGTGTATGGTGTGCCTGTCGGCCCGCGGTCACCGATGTCCCGGTCGACCCGGACACGCTCGTGGACAGGGCCGATCAGCACCATCGATCAAGGAGACACGTGCCAGGCACGAAGAAGCTCGTGATCGTCGAGAGCCCTGCGAAGGCGAAGACGATCGCGCAATACCTCGGTGACGGATACGAAGTCCAGGCCTCTGTCGGACACATCCGCGACCTCGTCGAGCCGAAGAACCTGCCGCCCGAGCTCAAGAAGGGCTCCCTCGGCAAGTTCTCGGTGGACGTCGACAACGGCTTCGAGCCGTACTACGTCGTGTCCGACGCCAAGAAGAAGACCGTCTCCGAGCTGAAGCGCGCCCTGAAGGACGCCGACGAGCTCTACCTCGCAACAGATGAAGACCGCGAGGGCGAAGCCATCGCATGGCACCTGCTGCAGGTCCTGAAGCCGAAGGTCCCCGTCAAGCGGATGGTCTTCCACGAGATCACGAAGGAGGCGATCCAGCGCGCGCAGGAAGCCACCCGTGAGCTCGACACCGCCCTCGTCGACGCACAGGAGACCCGCCGCATCCTCGACCGTCTCTACGGGTACGAGGTCTCGCCGGTCCTGTGGCGCAAGGTCGCCCCCGGACTGTCGGCCGGCCGTGTGCAGTCCGCCGCCACCCGTCTCGTGGTCGACCGTGAGCGCGAGCGCCTGGCGTTCGTGTCCGCCAACTACTGGGACCTGTCCGCCCGGTTCGAGAAGGCCGGAGAGTCCTCCTTCTCCGCGCGACTCGCCCGGATCCACGGCACCCGCGTCGCCTCCGGCCGTGACTTCGACGACCGCGGCGCGCTCAGCGGCGACGTCGTCCGCCTCGACGAGGCCGCTGCCGCGTCGCTGACGACCGTCCTCGAGCGCGCCGGTGACGCCACCGTCCGCAGCGTCGACTCGAAGCCCTACACGCGACGCCCGGCCGCTCCGTTCACCACGTCGACGCTCCAGCAGGAAGCCGCGCGCAAGCTCCGTCTGTCGCCGCGACAGACCGCCCGTGCCGCGCAGACGCTGTACGAGAACGGGTACATCACCTACATCCGTACCGACTCGGTCTCGCTCTCGAAGCAGGCGATCGACGCGGCCCGCAAGCAGGCGGCCGACCTGTACGGCTCGGCCACCGTCCCCGACAAGCCCCGCCTGTACGCGAGCAAGAGCAAGAACGCGCAAGAGGCGCACGAGGCGATCCGTCCAGCCGGCGACTCCTTCCGCACCCCGCAGGACCTCCAGGGCACCCTGACCGGTGTCGAGTGGCGTCTCTACGACCTCATCTGGAAGCGCACCATCGCGTCGCAGATGGCCGACGCCAAGGGTTCGACCGCGTCGATCGTGCTCGGCATCGCCTCCACCGAGTCGGTGGAGGGCATCGCGTCGACCGCGAACGGCACCGACGCCGAGTTCACCGCCTCCGGCACCGTCATCACCTTCCGCGGCTTCCTCAGCGCGTACGAAGAAGGCCGCGACGAGGACCGGCACGAGTCCAGCGATCGCGCCGGCCAGGACGTCGCCCTGCCGAACGTGGCCAAGGGCGAGCACCTCGCGGTCACCGACGTCGAGGCGAAGGGGCACGACACCACCCCGCCGCCGCGCTTCACCGAGGCGAGCCTGATCAAGACGCTGGAAGAGCTGGGGATCGGACGCCCGTCGACCTACCCCACGATCAGCCCGACGATCATCGACCGCGGCTACGTCTCGCTCCGCGGCACGCAGCTCGTGCCGAACTGGATCGCCTTCAGCGTGGTGCGCCTGCTCGAGGAGTACTTCGGCGAGCTCGTGGAGTACGACTTCACCGCCGAGATGGAAGAAGACCTCGACCGCATCGCCCGCGGCGACGCCGACCGGGTGGACTGGCTCAAGGGCTTCTACTTCGGTGGCGGCGACGACGACCAGCGCGGCCTGCGGACGGTCATCGACAACCTCGGTGAGATCGACGCCCGCGAGATCAACTCGGTCGAGCTCGCTCCGGGCCTCACGCTCCGGATCGGTCGGTACGGTCCCTACATCGAGGTGCCGAGCGACGACCCCGAGAAGCCCCGGCGCGTCAACGTCCCCGAGGACCTCGCCCCCGACGAACTGACCGTCGCGAAGGCGAAGGAACTCGTCGACGCTCCGGTGATCGGCGACCGCGTCGTCGGGATCAACCCGGAGACCGGCAAGGAAGTCCTGGCGAAGGACGGCCGCTTCGGTCCGTACGTCACCGAGCGCACCCCGGAGCCCGAGCCCACCGTGGACCCGAAGACCGGCGAGGTCGTCGAGTCGCCTGCACCGGCAGAGGCCCCGGCGGACGAGGCGGCTGCTGCGACCGCGACGAGCGAGACGGCGACAGCGACGGCGAAGAAGGCCCCCGCGAAGAAGGCCCCCGCGAAGAAGACGACGAAGAAGGCCGCGGCTCCGAAGGAACGCACCGCTTCGCTCTTCAAGTCGATGGACCCGCAGACGGTCGACCTCGAGACCGCGCTGAAGCTCCTCGACCTGCCCCGCGTCGTCGGTCAGGACCCGGAGACCGGCAACGACATCACGGCGCAGAACGGCCGGTACGGTCCGTACCTGAAGAAGGGGACCGACACCCGGACCCTGCCCGGCGAGGACGCGATCTTCGACATCGACCTGCCCGGCGCACTCGAGCTGTTCGCACAGCCGAAGTACGGCGGCCGCACCGCCAGTGCCGCGCTCAAGGAGTTCGACGCCGACCCGGTGTCCGGCAAGGCGATCAAGATGAAGGACGGCCGGTTCGGTCCGTACGTCACCGACGGCGAGACGAACGCGACCATCCCGAAGGGCGAGGACGTCGAGGCCGTCGACCACGCCCGCGCCGTCCAGCTCATCGCGGACAAGCGCGCCAAGGGGCCCGTCAAGAAGAAGACCCCGGCTCGTCGGACGGCGGCCAAGAAGAAGTGACCGGTCGCTTCATCACGCTCGAGGGCGGCGACGGCGCGGGCAAGACGACCCAGGCGGAGCTGCTCTCGGCGTGGCTCGGTGCGCACGGCCGGACGGTGGTGCGCACCCGCGAGCCCGGTGGCACCGACCTCGGCGTCCGGATCCGCCAGATGGTCCTGCACGAGCGGGGCCACATCGCGCCCCGGGCCGAGGCGCTGCTGTACGCGGCTGATCGCGCCCAGCACGTCGAGACCGTCGTCCGTCCGGCGATCGCACGCGGTGACGTCGTGCTGCAGGACCGCTACATCGACTCGTCCGTCGCCTACCAGGGTGTCGCGCGGGGGCTCGGCGCCGAGCAGGTCCGCTCGGTGTCGGAATGGGCCGCCGACGGCCTGGCACCGGACCTCACGATCCTGCTCGACCTCGACGTCACGCTCGGGCGTGCCCGGGTGGCCGCGGCACGGGGGGACACCTTCGACCGCCTCGAGTCCGAGGCCGCGGCGTTCCACGAGTCCGTCCGGCAGGCGTTCCTCGCCATGGCGGCCGCGGAGCCCGCACGCTTCCTCGTGGTCGACGCCGCAGCTCCGACCGATGCCGTGCAGGACGCAGTCCGTCGCGCGGTCGCCCCGCTCGTCGGGATCGACGCAGCGTGACGGTGGTCACTGACAGGATGGTCCCGTGAGCGTGTGGGACGGCCTGACCGGGCAGGAAGAAGCGGTCGCATCGCTGCGCAATGCGGCCGAGTCGACCGACGGTACCGGCGGCATGACCCACTCGTGGCTCATCACCGGCCCGCCCGGGTCCGGTCGGTCGAACGTGGCGACCGCCTTCGCGGCTGCGCTCGTGGGCAACGGCCCCGACGACGACCACACCCTGCGGCAGATCACCGCGAAGACCCACCCCGACGTCTCGGTGCTCACGACCCAGCGCGTGATCATCACGATCGACGAGATCCGGCAGCTCGTCACCTCGTCGTACTACTCGCCGTCGGTCGGGCGCTACCGCGTCGTCATCATCGAGGACGCCGACCGCATGACCGAGCGGACCTCGAACCTGCTGCTCAAGGCGCTCGAGGAACCACCGGAGCGCACGGTGTGGATCCTCTGCGCGCCCAGTGAAGCCGACTTGCTGCCGACGATCCGGTCGCGCGTCCGTTCGGTCCGCCTGCGTGTGCCCGGCATCGAGTCCGTCGCCGACCTGCTCGTGGCCCGGACCGGTGTCGACCGTGCTCTCGCGATGGACGCCGCTCGTCAGGCGCAGAGCCACATCGGCATGGCGCAGCGCCTGGCCACGAGCGAGCCGGCCCGTGATCGTCGACGCCGGACCCTGACCACCGTGCTCGGTGTGCGGAGCGTCGGTGACGCCGTCATGGCTGCCGCCGAGCTCCTCGCCGTCGCCGACGAAGACGCCAAGTCCATCACCGAGCAGCGCGACTCGGAAGAACGCGATGCGGCCCTGCGCTCGCTCGGTGTCGAGCCGGGCGGGACGATCCCGCCGGCACTCCGGTCGCAGCTCCGTGCGCTCGAGGACGACCAGAAACGCCGAGCGACCCGGAGCCTGCGCGACGGGCTCGACCGGATCCTGGTGGACGTCTCGTCCCTGTACCGCGACCTGCTCCTGATGGGGCTCGGTGCTCCGGCGGAACCGGTCAACCTGGCCATGCGTGAGCAGCTCGAGCACGCACTGCCGACGACCCCGCCCGCCGCCGCGCTCCAGGTGCTGGACGCCGTGGCCCTGGCGCGTCAGCGCATCGCTGCGAACGTCGCGGCACTGCTGGCCCTCGAAGCGCTGCTCGTCACGATCGCACGCGCCCGCCGCTGAGGCCGGGCATGCGAGAATCACGGCATGCCCGACGCTGAACCCGGCCTGCGCGAACGGAAGCGCCGCGCCACCCGGCGCGCCATCCAGCAGGCTGCGCTCCGGATCGCCATCGAGGACGGCCTCGGCGCGGTGACGGTGGACGAGATATCCCGCCGTGCTGACGTCTCGCCCCGGACGTTCTTCAACTACTTCCCGAGCAAGGAACAGGCGATCCTCGGCGACGACCCGCAGCTGCCGGACGACCAGGCGTTGCAGACGTTCGTCGCCGGGGGGCCGAACGGTGAACTGCTCGCTGACATCGGCACCCTGCTCGTGCACTCCACGCGCGAACTGATCGAGGAACGTGGCCTCATCGAGGAGCGGCAGCAGGTCCTCCGCGCCAACCCGGAGCTGTTCAGCCGGCGCATGGCGTCGATGAAGGAGTTCCAGGCGGAACTGCAGGATGCCGTCGCACGTCGTCTCGAGCGCGCCGACCCCGAGCTCGCCGCGGACGCCGATGCGCTCCGTCGCCGCGCCGGTCTCGCGGCCATCGTCGCCCTCGCCGCCCTGCGCCACGCGTGGTGGGAGTGGTCGGGTTCCGAGGCCGGAACCCACCTGGTCGACGAACTCGAACGGTCCTTCTCCGAGCTCGGCGTGCTGGTTTCGCGTTCACTCGTCTGAACCTGTATAGTCATTGCTCGTGCCACTCCGGACATGGAGTGTGCGCCGCCTTAGCTCAGTCGGTAGAGCGATTCACTCGTAATGAATAGGTCGTCGGTTCGATTCCGACAGGCGGCTCCGTGAACACCCCGGTCAGACCTGCTCGAAGTGGCTCTGACCGGGGTTTTCGTATTCCGGACGAAATCCGTGTCCCTCACCCGAGGGACAGACCCCTGGCGTTCGCGCGGACTAGCCTTGTCCGCGATACGGGGGACACCATGACCGAGCGCCAGCTCATCGCACCGACGGCAGTGACGCCGTGTTGAAGCGTGTGCTGGTCGTCGTCCTGGTCGCCGCCACCGCCGGAGCGCTCGCGATGACCGCAGCGGCCGTGCCCGAGTCGCGGGCGACATCTGCGTCGACCGCGTCGCCGGGTGCCCCATCGTCCGCGACGCCGACGGGGTCCTCGACCGGGCCGGCGTACCTGGCCGACCGTGAGCCGACCTTCTCGGAAGACTTCGACACCCCCGCTGCGGCCGGTGGTCCCTTCGCCGAGACGTACCGGAACTCGTGGCAGCCATACCCCGACGGCGCCGGCGGCAGTACTACTCGGACGAGCTCATCAGCGCGCACGACGGCTACCTGGACGTCGCGTTGGACGGTGAGCGGGGCGCCGCCGGCACCTTCGGCACCCCCACCGGCGCCTGGTCGCACGTCGGCGGCACCTTCAGCATCCGTGCGCGGGCGACCGGGGGCGACGGCAACGGGATCGCGGTGATGCTCTGGCCGACGTCCAACGCCTGGGCGGACGGCGAGCTGAACTACCCGGAGGGCCAGTTCGACGGCTCCCCGCGGGTCTTCCACCACTCGATGCTCCAGGGACTCGAACGCCGCACCGAGCACTACAACACCCGGGTGTCCTGGAACGACTGGCACACCTACACGACGGAGTGGGTGCCGGGGAAGATCATCCGGTACTACCTCGACGGCAAGCTCGTGTTCACGGTGCCGCGGAACGTGCCCACCACCCCGCACCGCTACATGTTCCAGATCGGCAACTGGGGCGCCCCGGGGCACGTCCAGATCGACTGGGTCCGCACTTACGACGCGGAGTGACCAAACCCCCCGGACGGGGGCTCCGAATCAGTCCGGTCGTACGACCCGACACCCGTGTGCTCGCGTCGATGACCCGAACCTCGACGCGGGTGCGCGGGTGGGGCCGTTCCCCGTTCTGGGGCTGCCCGTCGTCGTCGGGGCGGTCCACGATGAGTGGGAACCCGTTCCGTCGTCACCGAGAGGTCGTCATGCTGCTGTCCCTGGTCTACATGAGCGCGGCGAACCAGGTGTTCGACCAGGAGCTGCTCGACGCGTTGCTCGAGCACGCGCGGGAGCACAACACCGCGTCCGACCTGTCCGGCCTGCTCGTCTACAAGGACGGCCGGTTCATGCAGCTGCTCGAGGGTCCCGAAGCGGCCGTGCTCGAGACCTACCGGCGGATCACCGACGACCCGCGGCACACCGAGATCGGCCTGCTGGTCGAGGAGCGCATCCACACCCGGCGCTTCGGCGAGTGGAAGATGGCGTTCCACCGCGAGGTCGATGGCGACCTGCCCGACGGCTTCGACGCGTTCCTCGCCCAGGGCGACGCGAGTGCGGACACCAGCCGCGCGCGCGAGCTCCTGCGCTGGTTCCGGAACCACCCGCTGGCCGCTCCCGACGCCGCGCTCGGCAAACACCGCCGCTGACGCACGGCACCGGCCGCACCGCGCAGCAGCCCAGCACCGCGCAGCACCGGCAGCCCCGCGCAGCAGCCCAGCACCGCGAGGCGCCACCGCCGCGGCGCTGGTAGACAGGACCCATGACGGTTCGCTGGGGAGTCATCGGTACAGGCGGCATCGCACGCTCCTTCGTGGGTGACTGCACCGCGGCAGGCGTCGTGTTCACGGCTGTGGGCAGTCGCACCGGCGCGCACGCCGAGGCCTTCGCCGCCGAGTTCGGCGTCGAGCGGGCGCACGGGTCGTACGAGGACCTCGTCGCGGACGACCAGGTCGACGCGGTCTACGTCGCGACCCCGCACGTCCGGCACGCCGAGGACGCCCTGCTCGCGATCCGCGCGGGCAAGCACGTCCTGGTCGAGAAGGCCTTCACGATGACCGCGGCCGAGGCCCGGACGGTCGTCGACGCCGCGAGGCAGGCGGGTGTCGCGGTGATGGAGGCGATGTGGACGCGGTTCCTGCCCCAGATGGCGATGATCCGCGAGGTCGTCGCCGAGGGCCGCATCGGCCGCCCGATGGTCGTCGAGGCGACCCACCACCAGGCCCTGCCGACGGACCCCGACCACCGGCTGCGCGACCCGGCACTCGGTGGGGGAGCGATGCTCGACCTCGGGATCTACCCGGTGTCCTTCGCGGTGGACGTGCTCGGGGTGCCGACAGCGCTGGTCGCGGCGGGCACGCTGAGCGAGCAGGGCGTCGACGAGCAGATGGGCCTGGTGATGACACACGAGGGCGGCGCACAGTCGATGATCCACTTCGGCATGGACCTGCGCAGCCCGAACACGGCGTCGGTCATCGGTGAGTCCGGCCGCATCGACATCGACTCCACCTGGTACACGCCGACCACCTGGCGGATCCGCGATCGTGACGGCGTCGTGGTCGAGGAGTTCGACGGTCGCGAGGAGCTCGCCGGCTACGCGCACGAGGCGCGCGCCTTCGAGTCGATGATCACGTCCGGCCGCCACGACGGCGGCCCGATGGACCCGGCCGAGACGGTCGCGATCATGGCCGTGCTGGACGAGGCACGTCGCCAGGTCGGGGTCCACTACCCGGCCGACGGTCCCGCCACGGCGCCCTGATCCGGCTCCCGTCCGCCACGGATCCCGCATCCGGCCTGGAGGCTCCTGCCGCAGTTCCGTAGGATCGGTCGAGATGTCCGAGCAGCAGCCCACCCCGCCTTCCGTCCCGGAGCGGTTCCGCGCCGCCGTCGCCGCGGTGCGTGCCTCCGCGGCGCGACGCCCGGTGCCCTGGATCGCGGGTGGGCTCGCGGCGCTCCTGGTGGTCGGCTCCGGTGGGGCCGTCGCCGTCGCGGCGGCCACGACCTCGGACTCCCGGTCGGCCGCCGCGCCGAGCCCGACCCGGAGCGGGTCCTCGGCGCCGGACTCGACGACCACCACGAAGCGCCCGGCGACGAAGCCGTCCCCGACCCCGACCGCGGCCGCCCGTGCGGTGCCGAAGGACCTGGCCGGCCCGTCCGCACTCCGGACCTGTTCGATCGCCACCGCCGCGTCGGCGAGCGGCCTCGGTGACTTCGAGGGGTACGTGATGGACGCGAAGACGGGCAAGGTCCTGTTCTCGAAGAACGGGGAGCGGGCTGCCCAGACCGGCAGCGTCATGAAGACCCTCACCTCGGCGACCGCGCTCTCGGTGCTCGGGGGCGACCACCGCATCCCGACGACCGTCGCACGGGAGTCCGCGAACACCGTCGCCCTGGTCGGCCACGGGGACGCCACCCTGTCCGCCGGTGGTGGCACCGTCTACCCGGGCGCCCCGACCCTCGCGCAGCTCGCGCAGCAGGTGAAGGCCAAGGTCGGCGACACCCCGATCACCACCATCGTCACCGACGACTCCTACTGGAGCGACGCCGACGCCTGGGACCCCACGTGGCCGGTGTCCGAGCGCACCATCGGGTACCAGCCGGAGGTCACCGCGCTGATGGTCGACGGTGACCGGGCGAACCCCGCCGCGGCGACCTCGCCCCGGTCGGAGGACCCCGTCGGTCGTGCCGGCGCCGCGTTCCGGACAGCACTGGCCAACGCGGGCGTCGCGGGCGCAGGTTCCGCGCAGATCGTCAAGCGTGCGACCACAGGTACCGAGACGATCGCGACGGTGAACTCGCAGCCGGTGTCGACGCTCATCGGGCAGATGATCCCGAACTCGGACAACACCCTGGCCGAGATGCTCGCCCGGATCTCGTCGAAGGAGTCGGGGTCGAACGGCTCGGCGGCCTCACTGACATCGGTGTACCAGTCGGCGCTCCGCTCGTACGGCCTCGACCCGGCCGGCATCACGATCAAGGACGGCTCGGGCGAGAGCGCCTCGAACGCCGTGTCGCCGGAGTTCGTCGCGCACCTCATGGTGCAGGTCGCCTCGGGCGCGAAGGGCCTCGGGACGCTCGCGAACGCCCTGCCGGTGTCCGGGCAGTCCGGCACCCTCGCCAGCCGGTTCACCGGGGCGAACGCCGTCGCGCGCGGCAAGGTGCACGCGAAGACCGGCTGGATCGACAGCGCGAACACCCTCGGCGGCTACATCGACGCTGCTGACGGCTCCCGGTTGACCTTCGCCTTCTACGCCATCGGTTCACCACGCGCGGCCGCCCTGCCGGCACTGGACGCGGTGACGGCCGCCACCTACTCGTGCGGGAGCAAGCTCACCGGCTCCTGAGCCGACGGGTGTTGGATGGATCCATGGCAAGAGCACTGCTCGTCGTGGACGTCCAGAACGACTTCACCGAGGGCGGTGCGCTCGCGGTCACCGGGGGAACGGCGCTCGCGGAGCGCATCACGGCGTTCCTCGGTCGGCACGGGGACGAGTACGACCTGATCGTGGCGTCCCGCGACTGGCACCACGGCGACGACGACAACGGTGGGCACTTCGCCGGACCCGAGGGACCCGACTTCGTGGACACCTGGCCGGTGCACTGCGTCGCGGGCTCGCCGGGCGCCGACTACCATCCCGATCTCGACACCGCCCTGATCGACGTCGAGGTCTTCAAGGGCCAGGGCACGCCGGACTACTCGGCGTTCCAGGCCCGGACCGAGGCGGGCGTCCCGCTCGCCGCAGTACTCGCCGAACGCCGCGTGCACACGGTCGACGTCGTCGGGATGGCGACCGACCACTGTGTCCGGGCATCGGCACTCGACGCCCGTGCCGCGGGCCTCGACGTCGCCGTGTACCAGGACCTGGTGGCCGGCGTCGACGCTGAGCGCAGTGCCCGGGCGCTGGACGAGATACGGGCGGCCGGCGGACACGTCGACCGCAGCGACATGGACGAGGGCCTCGCGAACCCAGGAGGAGCACGACTGTGACCGAAACCACCACGAACGACACCCCCACCACCGACGCCGCGGACGACGCGCGTCTCGTGACGACCGTCGCGGACGAGCACGTCCGCGTCCAGGGCGTCCCCACCGGCCTGTTCATCGGCGGCACCTGGCGTGCCTCGTCGAGCGGGTCCACCTTCGCCGTGCACGACCCGTCGACCGGCGCCGTGCTGGCCGAGGTCGCCGACGCCAGCGCCGAGGACGGCATCGCCGCGCTCGACGCCGCGGCCGCAGCGCAGGAGTCCTGGGCGGCAACGGCCCCGCGCACGCGTTCCGACATCCTCCGCCGGACCTTCGACCTGGTGCACGAGCACACCGACGACCTGGCGGCCCTCATGTCGCTCGAGATGGGCAAGCCCCTGGCCGAGGCCCGGGGTGAGGTCGTCTACGGCGGCGAGTTCCTGCGCTGGTTCTCGGAGGAGGCCGTCCGCATCACCGGCGACTACCGCACGAACCCCGAGGGCACCGGCCGGGCGATCGTGCTGAAGCGTCCGGTCGGCCCCGTCTACGCCATCACGCCGTGGAACTTCCCGCTCGCGATGGCGACCCGGAAGATCGGCCCGGCGCTGGCCGCCGGTTGCACCGTGGTCGCGAAGCCTGCCGACCTGACCCCGCTGACGACCCTGTTCCTGGTCGAGCTGTTCCGCCGCGCGGGGCTGCCGGACGGTGTGCTCAACGTGATCCCGTCGAGCGACGCCAAGGGACTGTCCGGACCGATCATCGCCGACCCGCGCCTGCGCAAGCTCACGTTCACGGGCTCGACCCCGGTCGGGTCGGCACTGCTCAAGCAGGCGGCCGACAACGTGCTCAAGACGAGCATGGAGCTCGGCGGCAACGCTCCGCTGCTCGTGTTCGACGACGCCGACCTCGACACGGCTGTGGACGCCGCGATGCTCGCGAAGTTCCGGAACACGGGCGAGGCCTGCACCGCTGCGAACCGGTTCTTCGTGCAGGACGGCATCGCCGACGCGTTCGTCGCAGCCCTCACCGCGAAGGTCGACGCACTGCGCGTCGGCCGGGGCACCGAGGACGGGACGACGCTCGGACCGCTCATCGACGACCGCGCCGTGGACAAGGCCGCCGGGCTCGTCGACGACGCCGTCGGCCGGGGTGCGCGGCTCGTCACCGGCGGACACCGGATCGACCGTCCGGGCACGTTCTACGAGGCGACGGTGATCGACGACGTGCAGCCCGGCTCGGAGATCATGACGACGGAGATATTCGGACCGGTCGCGTCGGTCACGCGCTTCAGCACCGAGGACGAGGGCATCCGGCTCGCGAACGACACCGAGTACGGCCTCGTCGCCTACGCCTTCACGACCGACTTCCGGCGTGGTCAGCGGCTCGCCGAGCGCCTGGAGACCGGCATGCTCGGCCTGAACACGGGCGTCGTGTCGAACGCGGCGTTCCCGTTCGGCGGCGTGAAGTCGTCGGGCCTCGGCCGTGAGGGGGCACACGAGGGCATCGAGGAGTACCTCGAGACCGTCTACGTGCTCACCCCGGACCCGTTCGCCGCCTGAGCCTGCGCGTGGTCCCACGGTGCGGCCGCGGTGGACGCGGCCGCACCGACGCTCACACCAGCAGCTGGTGCTTCGCCAGGTCGCGGTAGAGCGGGGTCGACTGCACGAGCTCGGAGTGCGTGCCGCTGCCCACGACGCGGCCGCGCTCGAGCACGACGATCACGTCGGAGTCGACCACGGTCGACAGCCGGTGGGCGATGACGAGGAGCGTGCGGTCCTCGGCGACGGCGTCGATCGCGAGCCGCATCTTCTGCTCGTTGACCCCGTCGAGGGACGACGTCGACTCGTCGAGCAGCAGGATCGGGGGAGCGGCGAGCAGCGCACGGGCGATGGCCAGGCGCTGCCGTTCCCCGCCGGAGAGCATCACGCCGTCCTCACCGACCTGCGCGTCGAGGCCGCGGGGATCGCGGTGCAGGACCTCGCCGAGGTTGACCGCCTCGAGCACGCGGACGCAGTCGTCCTCGGTGGCGTCGGGCGACCCGAGCAGCAGGTTGGCGCGGATCGTGCCGGC
The DNA here is from genome assembly GCF_025643395.1 of Curtobacterium sp. Arg-1. NCBI lineage: Bacteria > Bacillati > Actinomycetota > Actinomycetes > Micrococcales > Microbacteriaceae > Curtobacterium > Curtobacterium sp. Arg-1. Next base: position 2,526,777 of record NZ_CP095731.1, on the reverse strand, counting down.
GAGCACGGGTGCGTCCTGCTCGACGTAGCCGATCTGGGCACGGAGCTCGTCGCGGTCCATCCCGCGCACGTCGATGCCGCCCAGGCGGATGACGCCGTCGGTGGGGTCGTAGAACCGCTCGATCAGCGCCAGGGTCGTCGACTTGCCGGCACCGGACGGACCCACGAGTGCGACGCGCGACCCGCGCGGCACGCGGAACGACACGTCGTGGAGCACCACGTCGTCGACCGGTCGCTCGTCGTCGACGCGATCCGGGCCTCCTGGGTGATCCGCGGGGTCGGACGCGACCGCGCCGTCGGCACCCGAGGCGTCCGCCTGGCGGCGGTACCGGAACGACACGTGCTCGAACGCGATGGCGTCGTCCGTCGCGACCGCCGCAGCCGGCCGGACGGACGCGTCGTCCTGGGACTCGGTCGGCAGGTGCAGGATCTCTTCGATGCGGCCGAGGGCGCCGAGCGCCTGGGCGACGGCGACGACCGCGCCCATCGCCTGGCCGAGCGGCATGATCATCATGAAGAGCAGCAGGATGAACGTGATGAGCGTCGCGATGGTGATGGTACCGGCCGCGACCTGCGCGCCGCCGACGCCCAGGACGGCGATGAACGCGACCTGCATGACGATGCTCGCGACGGGGACGACGAAGGCGGACATCTTGGCGATGTCGAGCCCCCGCTTGTACGCCTCGGTCGCGTGGCCGTCGACCTCGTGCACCTCGCGCTCGGTCGCGCCCGCTGCACGGATGGTGCGGACCGCGCCGATCCCGCGTTCGACCGCGGCGGTGAGGTCACCGACCTTCTCCTGCGCGCGCTTCGACGCGACCCGGATGCGACGGCTCAGTCCGCCGACGACGACGATCGCGACCAGGACGATGACCACGACGATCACGAGCAACAGCGGGTCGATGACGGCCATCGCGATGACGGCGCCGACGAACGTCAGCGCGCCGCCGATCGACTCGATGAGCCCCTGGGTCAGGACGGCGCGCAGGAGCGTGGTGTCGCTGCCGACACGGGACACCAGGTCGCCGGTGCGGCGGGTGTCGAACTCCGAGATGGGCAGGTTGAGGATGCGCGCGATGAGCTTGCGGCGGGTGGAGAGCACCACGCCCTCACCCGCGCGCTGCAGCAGGAAGTGCTGCACGCCGTTCAGCACGCCCGCGATCATGACGAGCCCGACCAGCAGCCACACGAGCGTGCTGAGGGTGTTGCCCTGCTGCACCGCCGTGATCACCTGGTTGACCAGCAGCGGCTGGGCGAGCGACGCCCCCGCGCCGAGGACGCTCAGCACGATGATGACCACCATCGCGGGCTTGTTCTCGAACAGGTAGGACAGCAGGCGACCGAACGTGGCGCGGGGGCCGTCGGAGGTCTTCGGGCGTGCGAAGGGGAAGCTCATCGTGCTCCTAGTTTCTGCCGTACTTCTTGTGCACTGCCTGTCGGCTGACACCGAGCAGCGTCGCGATCTCCTGCCACGATGCGCCGGCGGTGCGTGCACGGCGTGCGGCGAGTTCCTCGGCCCGGTCGAGCTCACGACGCAGCTCCCGCACGCTGGCGAGGGCGGAGAACGGGTCGTCCCCCGAGGCTCCGGCCGCGAGGCTCGTGATGGTCGGTCGGTCCATGCCTGTCAACGTACATTGACGCACCGACACTCGTCAACCTGGGTTGACGAGTGCCGGGTGAGGTGCGCAGACGCCGGCGTCTTCGTTCGACGCCGCCACGCGCGCGAGACGCCGCCGGATTCGGCGGCGTCTCGGCGGGCTTGCGGTGCCTTGCCGGTACGACGGCGTGTTGCGCAGGGCGGGGGCGCGAGGCACGCACGCGACGGACGGGAGGCCCGGTGCCAGCTGGCACCCCTCCCTCGCAGGCTCGGTCGGCGCGCCCCGCGCAACGCTTCGCGTCGCTGCTGAGCGGGGGCCTCCCCGTCCGTCAGGTGGTCGCCGATCAGGCGTCGGCGATGTCCTTCGACTTCGTCTCGCGCACGAAGAGCAGCGCGACCAGCGTCACGACCGCGGCGATCGTCAGGTACAGGCCGACGAAGAAGATGTCGCCGTCCGGCCGCCAGAGCGCCAGCGCGACCGTCGGCGCGAGCGACGCACCGAGGATCGACGCGACGTTGTAGGCGATGGCCGAGCCGGTGTACCGGACGTTCGTCGGGAACAGCTCGGGCAGCAGCGCACCCATCGGGCCGAAGGTCAGACCCATCAGGGAGAGCCCCACGATGAGGAACGTCACCACCGTGATCGGCCCGCTCGACGCCGCGAACCAGAACTGGAACGTCAGGCCGAACAGCGCGATGCCGATCGTGGTCGGGATGAGGGTCTTGCGGCGGCCGAACCGGTCGGCGAGCAGGCCCGCGATCGGCGTGAAGATCCCGAAGAACACGACGCCGATCATCAGCAGCGTCAGGAACTCACCGCGGGAGTACCCGAGACCGACCTTCGGCACGAGCGCGCTGTTCACGGTGCCGGTGGTGCCGTACTGCAGGGTGAACGTCGTCAGGAAGTAGAAGAGCACGTAGGTGGCGACCATGCCGAAGGTGCCGACGATGACGGCCTTCCACGAGGTGCGGAACACCCGGCCGAGCGGGACCTTCGCGACCGTGCCGGACTCCTGCACCCCGCGGAACACCGGCGACTCGACGAGCTTGAACCGCACGTACAGGCCGATGATGACGAGCACCGCGGACAGCAGGAACGGGATGCGCCAGCCCCACGCCTGGAAGTCGGCGTTCGGGGAGCCGTCGGCACCGGCGGGCATCGCCGCGTTGATGGCGATGAACAGGCCGTTCGCGAGCAGGAAGCCGATGGGTGCGCCGAGCTGTGGCATCGAGCCGAACACGCCGCGCTTGCCCTTCGGCGCGTTCTCGGTCGCGAGCAGCGCCGCACCGGACCACTCGCCGCCGAGGCCGACTCCCTGGGTGAAGCGCATCACGGCGAGCAGGACCGGAGCCCACACCCCGACGGTGTCGAACGTCGGCAGGCAGCCGATCAGGAACGTGGCCGTGCCCATCACGAGCAGCGACGCGACGAGGGTGGTCTTGCGGCCGATCCGGTCACCGAAGTGCCCGAAGATGATCGACCCGACCGGCCGGGCGAAGAACGCCAGGGCGAAGGTGACGAACGACGACAGCTGCGAGGCTGTCGGGTCCTCGTTGGGGAAGAACAGCGTGGGGAAGACGAGCACTGCGGCGGTCGCGTAGACGTAGAAGTCGTAGAACTCGATCGACGTGCCGACGAGGCTGGCGATGACGACGCGGGAGCGCGGGTTGCCGGCGGGGGCCGGAGCGGAGGTGGGCGTTGCGGGTGCCGGAGCGGCGGTCATGACAGGGCGGGGTCTTCCGTGCTGCGTGCTCCCGGGGAGAGCACGAGGGTCCGGACGGCGGACACCGATCGGTTCGCGCGGGGTGGCGCGGGCGCCGATCGGGTGCGTTCGGCTGAGGGGGACCGCTTGTGACGGAAGCCCGATCATACGACAGATGTCGTCTGGCTGCGAATCAGCCCAGAGTCAGCTGGTCGCGGCCGTCCGTTGCCCGTGCGCGCTCAGGCGCCGGCGCCGGCCCCGGCTTCGAGGTGCTCGGGCAGCTGGTGGCCCATCCGGTCGCGCTTGGTGTCGAGGTACCCGGCGTTCTGCGCCGAGATGCCGACGACGAGCGGCACGAGGGAGTCGACGGTGATGCCGTGCTCCTCGAGCTGGCGGCGCTTCTCGGGGTTGTTCGACAGCAGCCGGACGCGGGTGATGCCGAGGTCGGCGAGGATGCCCGCGGCACCGCCGTAGGCACGGGAGTCCGCAGGCAGCCCGAGCGCGAGGTTGGCGTCGAGCGTGTCGAGACCGTCTTCCTGCAGGCGGTAGGCCTTGAGCTTGTTGATGAGACCGATGCCGCGGCCCTCGTGCCCGCGCAGGTAGATCACCACGCCGCCCTCGGCCGCGATGGTGTCGAGCGCCGCGTCGAGCTGGGGGCCGCACTCGCACTTCAGCGAGCCGAAGGCCTCGCCGGTCAGGCACTCGGAGTGCACGCGGACGAGCGCGCCGTCGGCGGGCAGCGAGCCGTCGGGCAGGGCGCCGATGATGGCGACGTGCTCCGCGCTCGTGACGAGGTCGCGGTAGGCGCGCATCTGGAAGGTGCCGTGGGTGGTCGGCACGTTCGTGGACACCTCGAAGTGGACCGGGCTCCCCGGCGTGGGCGAGGTCAGCGCGTCGGTCATGTGGTGCTCCGGTCGTTCGTGGGCCCGTCGTTCCCGAGCCCGGATGTCGCGTCGTGCTGCCGCTGCAGCTGGTGGTCGTGGTGCTGTGTCCGCTGCGGCCGGGCTCGGACCAGCAGGTCGGGGCCGAGGCTGGTGGTCGATAGTACGTCCAACCGGCGACGGTCGGAGATGCTTCCCACGCCCAGGTCGCCGAGGGCCACTCGGGGACCGCCGAGCAGGACCGGGGCGATGTACACGAGGTACTCGTCCACGAGTCCGGCGGCGATCAGCGCCGAGGCGACCGTCGGACCCCCTTCGACGAACACCGAGTGCACGCCGTGCCCACGCAGGGCTCCGAGCGACGTGGCCAGGTCGTGTCCGGGCAGGGCGATGAGTCCGCGCGGGTGCCGGCGGACCGCGGCGTCGTCGGGCACCGGGCGGTCGCCGAGCACCACGGCGAGCGGCTGGTCGGCGAGCAGCTCGCCGGCGTCACCGCGGGCGGTCAGACTCGGGTCGTCCGCCAGGACGGTGCCGGTGCCGACGAGGATCGCGTCGTGGGCGGCACGCTGCTCGTGGACGTGCTGGCGGGCGGCGGCGCCGGTGATCCACTTGCTCGTGCCGTCGGCAGCGGCGGCACGCCCGTCGAGGCTGGACGCCCACTTCACGGTGACCCACGGGCGACCGAGCCGCACCGACAGGAGCCACCGTTCGAGGAACGCTTCGGCCTGGTCGGCCAGGACCCCGGAGACGACCTGGACCCCCGCTGCGCGCAGTCGGTCGGCGCCGCCGTGCACGTCGGCTCCGGGGTCGTCGATCGCGTACACGACCCGGGCGACTCCGGCGTCGAGCAGTGCCACGGCACAGGGGCCGGTGCGACCGACGTGGTTGCAGGGCTCGAGGGTGACGACCGCTGTCGCGCCGCGGAGCAGCGCCGGGTCGACCTTGGCCATCGCGTCGACCTCGGCGTGCGGGGTCCCGGCACCCTTGTGCCAGCCCTCGGCGAGGACCTCGCCGGTGGGGGACAGGATCACCGCGCCGACGCGTGCGTGGTCGCCGACAGCGGGTCCGAGGGCCGCGAGTTCGAGCCCGCGGCGCATCGCTCGGACCTCGGTGGGTCGTGCCGTGTCGCTCACGGGCCGAGCCTACCGGCGGCATTCGGGTGACGCGTCACCATGGTTGTGAGCGTGTTCAGACGACGGGCCACGGGAGGTCGGAGGCAGGTGCGCCGTCGGCGCGTCGGAGCGCCGTCCACGCCGCCGTGGGGCCCCCGTCCCGGTCCGGCACACGGGCTTCGCCGCGGCCCGTGTACGAGAACCCGGCCGCACGGGCGACAGCCGCCGACGCCGTGTTGCCCTCGTAGCACTCCCAGTAGACGTCCGGGGCGCCCTGCTCGAGCGCCCAGTCCACGACGAGCCGGACGGCGTCGTGCATGATCCCGGCGCCGCGCGCGGACGGCGCGAGCCAGAACCCGAGGTCGCGGCCGGCGGTGCGGTAGCTGATGATGCCCGCGAGCCACGTCGAGCCGGCGGGCCTGATCGCCCAGGTGTACTCACGGTCCGAGGCCCAGCCCGGGCCGACGAGCGCGTCGACGAAGGTGCGGGCGTCCTGTTCGCGGTACGGGTTCGGGACCGTGGTCCACCGGACGATCTCCGGGTCCTGGCAGGCTTCGGTGATCGCCGCGGTGTCGGCGCGGGTGGGCAGGTCGAGCCGGACGCGCGCCGACTCGAGCGTGACGGGCTGCACGCTCAGCCGCGCGACCGCGGGACGAACCCGATGCGGTCGTAGACGCGGGCCAGGGTGTCCTGCGCGATGGACTCGGCACGGTCGGCACCGACGGCGAGCAGGCGGTCGAGCTCGGCCGGGTCGTCGAGCAGTTCGAGCGTGCGGGCGCGGACCGGTTCGAGCTCGGCCACGACGGCGTCGGCGACCTCGCCCTTCAGGTCGCCGTAGCCCTTGCCGGCGAACGACTCCTCGAGCGCGGCGATCGACGTGCCGGTGAACGCCGACAGGATCGACAGCAGGTTCGTCACACCGGGCTTGGCCTGGCGGTCGGCCCGGATCTCGCGCTCGTCGTCGGTGACGGCCGACTTGATCTTCTTCGCGGTGCGCTTCGGGTCGTCGAGCAGGCGGATGAGGCCGTTCTCCGACGCTGCGGACTTGCTCATCTTGCTGGTCGGGTCCTGCAGGTCGTAGATGCGCGCGGTCTCGGTCAGGATCCGCGCCTCGGGCGTGACGAAGGTGTCGCCGAACCGCGAGTTGAAGCGTCCGGCCAGGTCGCGGGTCAGCTCGACGTGCTGTCGCTGGTCGTCACCGACCGGCACGACCTTGGTGTCGTACAGCAGGATGTCGGCGGCCATCAGGATCGGGTAGGTGAAGAGCCCGACCGACGCCGCCTCGGCGCCCTGGCGCGCCGACTTGTCCTTGAACTGGGTCATCCGGCTCGCCTCGCCGAAGCCGGTCAGGGTGTTCAGCACCCAGGCGAGCTCGGCGTGTGCGGGGACGTGGGACTGCACGAACAGCGTCGCCTTCGACGGGTCGATGCCCGACGCGATGTACTGCGCGGCCGTGGCCCGGGTGTTCGCACGGAGCTCGGCAGGGTCCTGCGGGGACGTGATCGCGTGCATGTCGACGACGCAGTAGATGGCGTCGTAGTCGTCGAGCAGAGTCCTCCACTGCATGAGTGCCCCGACGTAGTTGCCGAGGTGCAGCGAGCCGGCGGACGGCTGGATGCCCGAGAAGATGCGGGTCTTGGTCATGGTGGTGCTCCGGTGCGTCAGGTGAAGCGAGAGAAGAGAGGTCAGAGTTCGTAGTCGACGACCACGGGGGCGTGGTCGGACCATCGCTGGTCGTACGCCGCAGCGCGGTCGACCGTGTACTCCGTGACCTTCGCGGCCAGGTCGGGCGTCGCCATCTGGTAGTCGATGCGCCAGCCCGTGTCGTTGTCGAAGGCCTGACCGCGCCACGACCACCACGTGAACGGCCCGTCGACGTCACCGGCCTGGGCGCGCCCCACGTCGACCCACCCGAGGCCGGGACCCGTGGAGCCGTCGGCGCCCTCGACGGGCTCGCCGTCGGCACCGAAGAACCGCGAGAAGTAGGCACGCTCGCGCGGCAGGAAGCCGGCACGCTTGACGTTGCCCTTCCAGTTCTTGATGTCGCGCTGGTCGTGCCCGACGTTCAGGTCACCGACGACGACCGCGAGCGGGTTGTGCGCCCGGAGTGCGGGCAGCCGCTCGGTCATCGCGTCGAGGAACTTCCACTTCTCGTCCTGCTTGGGGGTGTCGACCTCGCCCGAGTGCACGTACGTCGAGACCACGGTCACGGTGGTGCCGCCGATCTCGTAGTCGGCTTCGAGCCACCGGCCGGCGGAGTCGAAGTCGTCCGGTCCGAGCGCGACGCGGTGGATCTGCGCCGAGTGTCGGGACGCGATGGCCACGCCGGCGCGACCCTTCGCGGTCGCCGGGTCGTGCACGATGTCCCACTCGTCGCCGAGCAGCGCCGTCAGGTCGTCGCTCGACGCGCGCACTTCCTGCAGGGCCAGCACGTCGACGTCACGGGTGGCGAGCCAGTCGCCCATGCCCTTGCGGAAGGCGGCGCGGACGCCGTTCACGTTGACGGATGCGAGGCGCAGGCGTGTCATGCAGAACACCTTATCGGCGGGTGCCGACAGCCCTGGACGCCCCCGACGGACGGACGGGAGGCACGGTGCCAGCTGGCACCGTGCCTCCCGTCCGTCTGGTGGTCGCGTGCAGGACGCGACCTGCGCGATCAGGCCGCGTCGTGGTCCGTCCCGAGGAACTCGACCAGGCTGTCCGCGGTGGTCTCGGCGTCGTCGCCCGAGACGGTGAGGGTGACCTCGTCGCCGTGCTCGATGCCGAGTCCGAGCAGGGCGAGGATGCTGCCGGCGTTCCCGGACTTGTCGCCCTTGGCGATCGTGACCTGGTGCCCCGACGCCGTCACGGTCTGGACGAAGAGGGAGGCGGGGCGAGCGTGCAGGCCGGATGCGCTGGCGACGGTCACGGTGCGGGTGGCTTCGGACATCGATGTACTCCTGTCGACGGGTGGTTGGCTCATGCTAGCGAGCGCTGGGTGGGCGGGAACGGGGCACGGTCAGGCTCGGCCGGGCCAGAAGACCTCGGTGCCGGCGGCCTCGACCTCGCGGACCAGGTCGAGGTTGACGGCGGGGTCGGTGATGATCGTGTCGATCGCGGCGAGCGGGGCGACGCGTCCGAACTCCTCGCGGCCGAACTTGGTGTGGTCGGCGAGCAGGATGCTCCGCCGTGCGGACTTGATCATCGCGCTCTTCACGGCGGCCTCGGCCACGTTGTGGGTCGTCAGGCCGCGCTCCGGCGTGATGCCGTTGATGCTGATGAAGGCGACGTCGACGCTGACCATGCCGATGAGCTGGTGCGTCCACGTGCCGACGCCGGCCAGCGAGTCGCTGCGGATGTTGCCGCCGAGCAGGTGCAGGTCGAGGCCCGGGCGGTTCGCGACGGCGGTGGCGACCGGCAGCGAGTGCGTGACGACCGTCAGGCCGCGGTCGGTCGGGAGCATCTCGGCCAGGCAGATGGTCGAGGTGCCGGCGTCGATCATGATCGAGCCGTTCTCGGGCAGTTCCGCCAGGGCGGCCTCGGCGATGACCATCTTCTCGGTCTGGTTGATGCCGCCGCGGTCACCGACGCCGGGGTGCAGGGTGATGCGCTCGACCGGGATCGCGCCGCCGTGCGCGCGCCGGACGAGGCCGCGGCGCTCGAGGCTCGTCAGGTCGCGGCGGATGGTCTCGGGCGTGACGGCGAGCAGCTCGGCCAGGTCCTTGACGTCCACCCGGCCCTGCGCGCGCGCCTGCTCGACGATGCGCTGGTGGCGTTCTGGTGCGTACATCGGACCTCGTCGTCTCGGGTCGGAACGGAACGGACATGTTCGGGCGCGACATCCGTGATGTCGGTGCCTTCGGTCGATCCGCCAGACGCAAACGGGCATCTGTTTCTGTATTTTTATCCCCGGATGTGTTTGTTTGTCAACGCTGATCGGGGTAGTGTGCTGATCAGCCGCACGGGCGTGGTCTGTTCCCGTGTCGCGTGCACCGAACGATCCACCCCACCGCAAGCGCGCGTGAGATGAAGGAGTCTCGAATGTCCGAACTGCTCGGCACCGGCGTCGGCCGTGGCGTCGCCCACGGCCCCGTACTCCGGATGGCTGACCCGCTCGGCGAACCGTCGAAGGACGCCCTGGTGGGTTCTGCGGACGACGCGAAGCAGGCCGTGCACGACGCACTCGCCGCCGTGGCGGACGACCTCAACAAGCGCGGACAGCTCGCCGGTGGCGACGCCCAGGCCGTGCTCGAGGCCCAGGCGCTGATGGCGCAGGACCCGACGCTGCTCGACGACGTGCACGCCCGCATCGACGGCGGCACGAACGCCGAGCGTGCCGTGTACGAGGCCTTCGCACAGTTCCGCGACCTGCTCGTCGGCATGGGTGGCTACATGGGGGAGCGCGCGGCCGACCTCGACGACGTCGCCCAGCGCATCATCGCCAAGCTCCGCGGCGTGCACGCCCCCGGTGTCCCCGAGTCGGACACCCCTTTCGTCCTCGTCGCCCGCGACCTCGCACCGGCCGACACCGCCCTGCTCGACCTCGACAAGGTCCTGGCGCTCGTCACCCGTGACGGCGGCCCGACCTCGCACACCGCGATCCTCGCCCGTGCCAAGGGCATCACCGCCATCGTCGGTGTGACCGGTGCGGACGACCTGGTCGACGGCCAGTCCGTCGTGGTCGACGCCATCGCCGGCACGGTCGTGACCGACCCCGACGCCGCACTGGTCGCGGACGTCGAGCGCCGCATCGCCGACCGCCTCGCCGCCGCAGCGGCACCGCTCACCGCCGGTGCCCTCGCCGACGGCCACGTCGTGCCCCTGCTCGCGAACCTCGGCAGCCCCGCCGACGCCGCCGGCGCCGTTGCTCTCGGTGCGGAGGGCGTGGGGCTCTTCCGCACCGAGTTCCTCTTCCTCGACTCGCCCAAGGCCCCCACGGTCGACGAGCAGACCGAGTCGTACCGCCAGCTCCTCGCGGCGTTCCCCGGCAAGAAGGTGGTCGTGCGTGCGCTCGACGCCGGCGCCGACAAGCCGCTGCCGTTCCTCACCGACAAGGACGAGGAGAACCCCGCCCTCGGGCGCCGCGGTCTCCGTGCCCTGCGGAACCACCCCGAGGTCCTGCGCGACCAGCTCACCGCGCTCGCCCAGGCCGACGCCGCGACCGAGGCCGACCTGTGGGTGATGGCCCCGATGGTCGCCGACGCTGAGGAGACCGAGTACTTCGTCACCCTGGCGCGTGAGCTGGGCATCCGCACCGCGGGCGTCATGGCCGAGGTGCCGTCGCTCGCGCTGATGGCCGACCAGGTGTTCCAGAACGCCGACTTCGTGTCGATCGGCACGAACGACCTGACCCAGTACACGATGGCCGCCGACCGCATGCTCGGCACCGTCGCGTCCTACCAGGACCCGTGGCACCCCGCCGTCCTGCGCCTCGTCGCGCAGCTCGGCACCGCGGGCGCGACCGCCGGCAAGCCCGTCGGGATCTGCGGCGAGGCAGCAGCCGACCCGCTGCTCGCCGTCGTCCTGGTCGGTCTCGGCGCCACCACCCTCTCCATGACCCCCGCGGCCCTGGCCGACGTGCGCGCCGAACTCGGTCGCTACACGCTCGAACAGGCCCGCGAGATGGCGACGGCGGCACTCGCCGCGAGCACGGCGGCGGCCGCGAAGTCCGCTGCCGCGTCCGCGGTGCACGCCGCCTGACCCACCACTCCCAGCACCACCCTCCCAGCACCACGCAGCAGCTCCACCACACAGAAAGTCACCGCACATGACAACGTCGTCCGTTGCAGCGCCCGACGCACCCGCGAAGTCGCGGGGCGGCGCACGCGTCGCCGTTCAGAAGTTCGGCACGTTCCTCTCCGGCATGGTCATGCCCAACATCGCGATCTTCATCGCGTGGGGCATCATCACGGCCTTCTTCATCCCGGACGGCTGGACGCCGGTCGCAGCCCTCGGCGGGTCCCGCGACGGCAGTGTCGTGGGTGTCGTCGGCCCGATCCTGACGTACCTCATCCCGCTCGCGATCGCGTTCCAGGGTGGCCGCATGGTCTACGAGACCCGCGGTGCAGTCGTCGGCTCGATCTTCGCGATGGGCGTCATCCTCGGCTCCGACTCGACGATGATCCTCGGTGCGATGATCTGCGGGCCGCTCGGTGCGTACATCATCAAGCAGCTGGACCGTCTCTGGGACGGCAAGATCAAGCCGGGCTTCGAGATGCTGGTCAACAACTACGCCGCCGGCATCCTCGGGTTCGGGTTGTTCCTGGCCGGGTTCTTCTGGCTGTCGAAGGTCTTCACCGGGATCGCGACCGCACTGGGTGCAGCCGTCGAGTTCCTGATCAACCACTCCCTGCTCCCGCTCGCGAGCGTCTTCATCGAGCCGGCGAAGGTGTTCTTCCTCAACAACGCGATCAACCACGGCGTGCTCGACCAGCTCGGCGTGGACCAGGTCAAGGAGTCGGGCAAGTCGATCCTGTTCCTGCTCGAGGCGAACCCCGGCCCCGGCCTCGGCCTGCTGCTGGCGTTCACCATCTTCGGTGTCGGCATCGCTCGTTCGACCGCCCCCGGCGCGATCATCATCCAGTTCTTCGGCGGCATCCACGAGATCTACTTCCCGTACGTGCTGCAGAAGCCGGTCATGTTCATCGCGGTGATCCTCGGTGGCGGCACGGGCGTGCTGACGAACGTCATCTTCAACTCCGGCCTGACGGCACCTGCGTCCCCCGGGTCGATCTTCGCGGTGTTCCTGAACACGCCGCGGGACAGTTTCCTCGGCGTCATCCTGTCGGTCGTCCTGTCCGCGGCAGTCACGTTCGCGGTCGCGTCGTTCTTCCTCCTCGCCACCCGCAAGCGTGACCGCGAGATGGGCAACGACGGCGACATGAGCGCCGCGATGGCGAAGCTCCAGGCCAACAAGGGCCGCGACGTCAACTCCGCGACCGCCGGCCTGCTCGGCAACAACTCCCCGGCCAACGAGGAAGAGGCCGAGGCCTCCCTCGGCGGCGTCGGCTCGGCGAGCACGGCGACGGCGACGAAGGTCCAGAACCTGGTCTTCGCCTGCGACGCCGGCATGGGCTCCAGCGCCATGGGCGCCAGCGTCCTGCGCAACAAGATCAAGAAGGCGGGCATCGAAGGGGTCACGGTCTCCAACAAGGCGATCGCGAACCTGTCCGGTGACGAGGACCTGATCATCACGCAGGAAGAGCTGACGGACCGGGCGAAGCAGAAGAACCCGAACGCGCAGCACGTGTCGGTCGGCAACTTCATGAACGCGCCGCAGTACGACCAGGTCGTCGAGCAGCTGAAGAACCAGTAACGCCACAACCAGTAACGAAGTGCAGTATCGGAGGGGACGGGGCTGACCCGTCCCCTCCATCACGTCCTCAACACAAGGAGAACCCCCGATGCCCGTCCTGCAGGAGAGCCAGATCCGCATCCACACCGAGGACACCGCGCCGACCAAGTCGGAGGCGATGAAGGAGGCGGCCGAGATCCTCGAAGCTGCGGGCGCGGTCACGGCCGACTACTACCCGGCGATGCTCGAGCGCGAGAAGAGCGTGTCCACCTACATGGGCAACTTCCTCGCGATCCCGCACGGCACCAACGACGCGAAGGACGCCATCAAGTCGTCCGCCCTGTCGTTCATCCGCTACGCCAGCCCGATCGACTGGGACGGCAACCCCGTGCGCTTCGTCGTCGGCATCGCCGGCGTGAACAACGAGCACCTCGACATCCTGTCGAAGATCGCGATCGTGTTCTCCGACGAGGACGAGGTCCAGAAGCTCACCGACGCCGCCGGCACCGCCGCGATCCTGGCGATCCTCGGCGAGGTCAACGAGTGAGCACCAGCACCGCCGTCCACTTCGGCGCCGGCAACATCGGCCGTGGCTTCGTCGGGCTCCTGCTCCACCAGGCCGGGTACGAGGTCGTCTTCGCCGACGTCGCCGCCCCGCTCATCGACGCCCTGGCCGCAGCCGACTCGTACACCGTGCACGAGGTCGGGTCCGGCGCCCAGGACCACGAGGTCACGGAGTTCCGCGCACTGAACAGCGCGCAGGACGAGGACGGCGTGGTCGCCGAGATCGCCACGGCCGCGATCGTCACGTGCGCCGTCGGCCCGAACGTCCTGAAGTTCATCGCCCCGGTCATCGCACGCGCGCTGGTCGCCCGTGACGCGGACGCCGCACCGATCGCCGTGATGGCATGCGAGAACGCCCTGAACGCCACGGACCGCCTGCGCGAGTTCATCGTCGCTGCCCTGCCCGAGGACGGCCGCGACGCCGCCCTGGCGAAGGCCGTGTTCGCGAACACCGCCGTCGACCGCATCGTGCCCGCGCAGCCCGAGGGCGGCGGACTCGACGTGACCGTGGAGACCTACTTCGAGTGGGCCATCGACCGCACACCGTTCGGTGGGAACGAGCCGGAGATCCCCGGCGCGCACTACGTCGACGGCCTCGCCGCCTCGATCGAGCGCAAGCTCTTCACGGTCAACACCGGACACGCCACCGTCGCGTACCACGGCTTCGTCGCCGGGGCCGACAAGATCTCGGACGCCATCGCGATCCCCGCCGTGCGCTCCGAGCTCGAGTCCGTACTCGCTGAGACGAGCGATCTGCTGGTCCGCCGGCACGAGCTCGACCCCGAGGTGCACCGCGCCTACGTGCAGGCGATCATCGGCCGGTTCGAGAACCCGCACCTGCCCGACACGGTGACCCGCGTCGGCCGACAGCCGCTCCGCAAGCTGTCGCGTGACGAGCGGTTCGTCTCGCCCGCCGCAGCGCTGGCCGAAGACGGCACCGAACCGACCGCGCTGCTCGACGCGATGGCCGCTGCGCTCCGCTTCGACGTCGCGGACGACGAACAGAGCCTCGAACTGCAGGCTCTCCTCGCATCGGACACGTCGGACGCCGACGTGGCCACGCAGATCACCGGTCTCGGTGCGGAGCACCCGCTGCACGCCGCGTTCGCCGACCGGATCCGGTCCGCACGCGCCTGACGACGTCAGCACCGACGAACGGGAGGCCCGTCACCAGCTGGTGACGGGCCTCCCGTTCGTCCCGGGGCCGCGACGCGTAGCGTCGCCCGCATGACGAAGCTACTGGGTGGCCCCACGGTTCGGCGGCAGCGAAGTCCTGGAGTACGTCGACACCGATGTGCCGGCGCCCGGCCCCGGCGAGGTCACGATCGCCGTCCGCGCCGCCGGCATGAACCCTGCTGACACGAAGCACACCCGCCAGGGCGACCCCGCGGACCTGCCGATCGCCGTCGGGTACGAGGTCGCCGGTGTCCTGTCCGCCGTCGGCCCCGACACCGAGATCGCGTCCGGCGGGGGAGTGGTCGGCGACGAGGTCCTCGCCTTCCGCATCAGCGGCGGGTGGGCCGAGTCGGTCACGGTGCCCGCGGCCGACGTCTTCGCGAAGCCCGCCGCGCTCGGTTTCGCGGAGGCCGCCAACCTGCTCCTCGCCGGCTCGACCGCCGCCGACATGCTCCGCGTCACCCGCGCCGAGGGGCGCGACACCGTCCTGGTGCACGGCGCCTCGGGCGCGGTCGGCGTCAGCCTGCTCCAGCAGCTGCGGCTGCTGGGCACGCGCGTCATCGGCACCGCGTCGGAGCGTGGTGCGGACGTCGTGCGACGCTTCGGTGGCGAATGGGTCGCGTACGGCGACGGCCTGGAGGCGCGTGTCCGTGATCTCGCACCCTCCGGCATCGACGTGGCACTGGACTGCGTCGGCACCGACGAGGCCGTCGACGTCTCGCTCGCGTTGGTCGCGGACCGGTCACGGATCGTGACGATCGCCGCGCAGGCGCGGGCCGCATCGGACGGCATCGCCGCCGTGGGTGGGGCACAGCCGGCCAGCAAGGCGTTCCGGGACTCGGTGCGGCAGCGGCTCATCGACCTCGCCGGTGCCGGAGGGCTCGAGGTCCCGGTCGCGCGGACGTTCCCGTTGTCCGAGGCGAAGGCGGCGGCGGAGTTGCTGGAGTCCGGGCACCCCGGGGGCAAGCTCGCCCTCCTGCCCTGACGCGAGACCGAGCCGGGTGTCGTCCCCGCGGATGACGCTCGCCGGCTCGGGGGAGTGCCACACTCTGTGTGGACCGACAGCACACGCCGGAAGGAACGCACGCATGAGTGACCAGTACCCACCCAGGGACCCGTACGGGCAGCAGCCGGGGCAGTCCGGCCAGCAGCCGTGGGGGCAGCCGGGGCAGCAGCCTCCAGGGCAGTACGGGCAGCCCGGTCCGGGTCAGCCGAGTGGTGGGAGATCCGAGCCGCCGCTCTGGGCGCCCTGGTACGGCATCCCCTTCCCCCAGGCGTTCCTGCGGTTCTGGAAGAAGTACGTGCGCTTCGACGGTCGGGCCAGCCAGTCGGAGTACTGGTTCTGGGCGCTCTGGTACCTGATCGGGTCGGCGGCCGCCGGCATCATCGGCAGCGGGTTCGACGTGTTGCCGTTCGTCAACGACGGCTCGGACGGACTCGGCAGCCTCTGGAGCCTCGCCTGCGCCCTCGGGTTCATCGCGTTGACCGTGCGCCGGCTGCACGACGTGAACCTCAGCGGCATGTTCGCGCTGTTCTTCATCATCCCGCCCATCGGCATCCTGTTCTCGTTGATCATCGGCCTGATGTCGACGAACCCGCAGGGGCAGCAGTACGACCGACCGCAGCAGGGGTAGCGCGGCGGATCGGCCCTGCCGCCCGCTCGGGAGTTCTGGTTGACTCGGACGTGTACATCAGCCAACACTCGAGGGGGACCACGTGAGCGACCAGTACCCGCAGGATCCGAACAACCAGCCGAACGCCCAGTTCGGTGGCATGCCGCAGTACGGCCAGCAGCCGCCGACCGGGCACGACGGGGAACCGCCGCTGTGGGCACCGTGGTACGGGATCTCGTTCGGCAAGGCCGTCGGCCGCTTCTTCAAGAAGTACGCGACCTTCAGCGGTCGCGCCAGCCGGAGCGAGTTCTGGTGGTGGTACCTGGCCAACGGGATCATCGGCATCGTCCTGGGCATCCTGTACGGCATCGGCATCGCCACCTCCGAGCGCTCGACCGTGTCGATGTCGACTGCGACGTCCACCAGCGTCCAGTCGACCGTCACCGAGCCGTCCGCCCTCTTCGTCATCGTCGGCATCGTCGCCCTGCTCTGGGGCCTGGCGATCATCGTCCCGACGCTCGCCCTCGGCTGGCGCCGACTGCACGACGCGAACCTCCCCGGTGCGCTGTGGATCATCGCGCTCTTCGTCGGCATCGTCGGCATCGTCTTCGGTCTGCTGCCCTCGAACCCGCAGGGCGCGCGGTACGACCGTCCGCAGGGTGTCCGATGACCGACAGCACGCAGCAGTGGACGCCCGCGGAGCAGACCGGTCAGCCGACCGGCGCCGCGGGCGTCCCGCCGCGATGGGCTCCGTGGTACGGCATCTCGTTCCCGAAGGCCATCGCCCGCTTCTTCGCGAAGTACGCCACGTTCAGCGGTCGTGCGAGTCGGAGTGAGTTCTGGTGGTGGTTCCTGGCGAACACGATCGTCACCGGGGCCCTGGTGACCATCGGCGCCGTCATCCGCCTCACCACGCTCAACGCCCGGACGGTCGACTACTACGGCACTGCGTACCAGGTGGTGGACCCGGTCCCGCCGATCTTCTGGGTGGTGCTCGTCCTGCTGGTGCTCTGGGGCCTCGCGACCCTGGTGCCGTCGCTCGCCCTGGGCTGGCGACGCCTGCACGACGCGAACCTGTCCGGTGCACTGTGGATCATCGCGCTGTTCATCGGCGTCGCCGGTGTCGTCTTCGGACTGCTGCCGTCGAACCCGCAGGGCGCTCGGTACGACCGTCCGGACACGAGCCGATGAGCAACGACGGGACGCCGCAGTGGGGCCAGCCGGGCGGCGACCAGCCGCAGGGGCAGCCCGGGTACGGGCAGCAGCCTGGGTACGGGCAGCAGCCGGGCTACGGGCAGCAGCCCGGGTACGGGCAGCAGCCTGGGTACGGGCAGCAGCCTGGGTACGGGCAGCAGCCGTACGCCCAGCCCTACGTCGACCCGTACCCGCAGTTCGCGCAGCCGATCCCGCTCGGGCCTGACGGCACCCCGCCGCTCTGGGCGCCGTGGTACGGCATCGGGTTCCTCGATGCGTTCACGCGGTTCTTCAAGAAGTACGCCCGGTTCGACGGGCGCGCCAGTCGGAGTGAGTTCTGGTACTTCGTCCTCGCCAACGCCATCGTGACCATCGTGTTGTTCGGCGGGTTCTACGCCGTCCTGTTCGCGACGGTCGGGGCGAGTAGCGGCGTCGACGAGTACGGCAACCCCACGGGGAGCAGCGCTCCGTCGCCGTTCGCCTTCGTGCTGCTCGGCCTCTCCTTCCTGTGGTGGCTCGCCACGATCGTGCCGGGCATCGCGCTGGGCTGGCGTCGCGTGCACGACGCGAACCTGGCAGGCCCGTTCTGGCTGATCGCGCTGTTCGTCAGCGCGGCTGCGATCGTGTTCGGCTGCCTGCCGTCGAACCCGGCCGGCGCGCAGTACGACCGCCCTGACCTGCGGTAGCTCCACGAACGAGAACAGCCCACCCCACGCATCGAGCGCAGGGTGGGCTGTTCTCGTTGGACGGTCAGACCACCCGGAGACGGACGAGCGCGCCGTCGACGACCAGGTCGCGCACGGTGGCGGACGGGTCGGCGATCTGGAAGCGCAGGGCACCGCCCGGCTGCTCGAACCACGGCTGGACGAAGCGGACGTTCACCAGGAACGGCCGGTCGACGACGTAGCGGTGCGTCTCGGGCGACGAGGTCACGTGCGGCGGCAGCGAGCGGCTGGGCAGCGGGGTGTCGAGCGGGTGGAGCAGGTAGCCGTCCGGGCCACCGATGCGGTCGACGGGGACGCCGGCCGGGATCTGGATGGTCAGGCCCTGTTCGCCCGCCTGGGAGACCTGCTGCGCGAGCTGCGGGTAGGTCGACGCCGCACGGTCACGGAGCCCGTCGAGCTCGTGGCGGGGGATGTCGCGCGGCTGCGGGAACGGACGGTTCAGGAACCGGCGCAGCATCTCCACCGCGTCGTCCTCGCCCGTGGCCTGCGCGAGCCGACGAGCCGTGCCGTAGTCGACGACCTCGAGCGCGTAGTCGGAGGCGTCGGTCTGGACGATGCGGAGCGCCCCCTCGACCGGCGGCTCGTGCAGGGTCTCACCGGGGAGCTGCACGTACCGGGTCGTGTAGCCGAGCTGGTCGAGGATGGGGCGGGTGTCCGCGAACGTCATGGTCGGGAGCCTATCGGTCGGCGTGGTGCGGAGCTTGGACGGAGCCGGGACTACGCCCGACCCCGCATGATCGCCTGCTTGACCTCGGAGATCGCCTTCGTCACCTGGATTCCGCGAGGGCACGCGTCGGTGCAGTTGAAGGTGGTCCGGCAGCGCCAGACGCCTTCCTTGTCGTTGAGGATGTCGAGACGGACGTTCGCGGCGTCGTCGCGGGAGTCGAAGATGAAGCGGTGGGCGTTCACGATCGCGGCGGGGCCGAAGTACTGCCCGTCGGTCCAGAACACCGGGCAGGACGACGTGCACGCCGCGCAGAGGATGCACTTCGTGGTGTCGTCGAAGCGGGCGCGGTCGGCGACGGACTGCACACGCTCCTTGCCGGGCGTCGGGGCCGACGAGGACTGCAGGAACGGCTGCACCTCGCGGTAGCTCTGGAAGAAGGGCTCCATGTCGACGACGAGGTCCTTCTCGAGCGGCAGGCCCTTGATCGCCTCGACGTAGATCGGCTTCGAGACGTCGAGGTCCTTGATCAGGGTCTTGCACGCCAGACGGTTCCGACCGTTGATGCGCATCGCGTCGGAGCCGCAGACACCGTGCGCGCAGGAACGGCGGAAGGTCAGCGACCCGTCCTGCTCCCACTTGATCTTGTGCAGGGCATCGAGGATGCGGTCGGTCGGCAGCATCATCACGTCGAAGTCCTGCCAGCGCGGCTCGTCGTCGACGTCGGGATCGTAGCGACGGACGATGACCGTGACGGAGAAGGATCCGGGAGGGGCGTCCTGCACGGTGTCGGTGCGGGGTGCTTCGGAGACCAGGGTGTCGGTCATCTCAGTAGCTTCCTCTCCATCGGCTGGTACCGCGTGATGACGACAGGCTTCCAGTCGAGCGTGATGTGGTCGTCGGCGAGCGACGAGTGCGGGTCGCCCGTCAGGTACGCCATGGTGTGCTGCATGTAGTTCTCGTCGTCGCGCTTCGGGTAGTCGTCGCGCATGTGTCCGCCGCGGCTCTCCTTGCGGTTGCGTGCGGAGTAGACGACGACCTCGGCCAGGTCGAGCAGGAACCCGAGCTCGACGGCCTCGAGCAGGTCGGTGTTGAACCGCTTGCCCTTGTCCTGCACGGAGACCTGCATGAAACGGTTGCGCAGTGTGTGCAGGGTCTCGGTGACACGGGCGAGCGACTCGTCCGTGCGGAACACCTGCGCGTTCTTGTCCATCTCCTCTTGCAGTTCCTTGCGGAGGGCAGAGACGCGCTCGGTGCCGGTGGAGGCGCGGAGCTGGTCGAGCATGCCGCGGACGCCGGCAGCCGGGTCTTCCGGCAGCGGGAGGAACTCGGCGGTCTGGACCCACTCGGCGGCGTTGTTGCCCGAGCGCTTGCCGAAGACGTTGATGTCGAGCAGCGAGTTCGTGCCGAGACGGTTCGAGCCGTGCACGGAGACGCAGGCGCACTCGCCGGCGGCGTACAGCCCGGGGACGACGGTGGTGTTGTCGTACAGGACCTCGGCCTTGACGTTCGTCGGGATCCCGCCCATCGCGTAGTGCGCGGTCGGCATGACGGGGACCGGCTCGACGACGGGGTCGACACCGAGGTACGTCCGGGCGAACTCGGTGATGTCCGGCAGCTTCGTCTCGAGGACCTCGGCACCCAGGTGCGTGCAGTCGAGCAGCACGTAGTCCTTGTTCGGACCGGCGCCGCGACCTTCTGCCACTTCCTGCACCATGCAGCGCGCGACGATGTCACGCGGAGCGAGGTCCTTGATGGTGGGGGCGTACCGCTCCATGAAGCGCTCACCCGAGGCGTTCCGGAGGATCGCGCCCTCACCGCGGGCACCCTCGGTCAGCAGGATCCCGAGCCCTGCGAGGCCGGTCGGGTGGAACTGGAAGAACTCCATGTCCTCGAGCGGCAGGCCCTTGCGCCAGACGATGCCGACGCCGTCGCCGGTCAGGGTGTGCGCGTTCGAGGTGGTCTTGTACATCTTGCCGAAGCCGCCGGTCGCGAAGATCATCGCCTTGGCGTGGAAGACGTGGAGCTCACCGGTCGCGAGCTCGAACGCGACGACGCCGGCCGGCTGCTGGCGGGTGACGCCGTCCTCGCCGACGACGTCGACCATGATGAGGTCGAGTGCGTAGAACTCGTTGTAGAACTCGACGCCGAGCTTCACGCAGTTCTGGAACAGCGTCTGCAGGATCATGTGCCCGGTGCGGTCGGCGGCGTAGCAGGCCCGGCGGACCGGGGACTTGCCGTGGTCGCGGGTGTGCCCACCGAAACGCCGCTGGTCGATCTTGCCCTCGGGCGTGCGGTTGAACGGCAGGCCCATGTTCTCGAGGTCGATGACGGCGTCGATCGCCTCTTTCGCGAGGATCTCGGCGGCGTCCTGGTCGACCAGGTAGTCGCCGCCCTTGATCGTGTCGAAGGTGTGCCACTCCCACGAGTCCTCTTCGACGTTCGCGAGGGCTGCGGCCATCCCGCCCTGCGCCGCACCGGTGTGCGACCGGGTGGGGTAGAGCTTCGAGATGACGGCCGTCTTCGCCTTCGGGCCGGCTTCGATCGCGGCTCGCATGCCCGCGCCTCCGGCGCCGATGATGACGATGTCGAACTGGTGGTGGTGGACGGTGGTCTCGGTCACAGGGGTCTTTCCGTAGACGGTGGGAACGCGGGCAGCAACGGTGGTGGTGCTACTGCGCCGGG
The DNA here is from genome assembly GCF_025643395.1 of Curtobacterium sp. Arg-1. Classification (NCBI taxonomy): domain Bacteria; kingdom Bacillati; phylum Actinomycetota; class Actinomycetes; order Micrococcales; family Microbacteriaceae; genus Curtobacterium; species Curtobacterium sp. Arg-1. The sequence continues at coordinate 2,505,591 of NZ_CP095731.1, read as the reverse complement.
CAGAAGGACGGCAGGTCGGCGGCAGCTGCGCCGGCGGGGCACGGGTCGAAGGTCCAGCAGACGAGGAGCCCGAGCACGATCAGCACGACGCAGGCGGCCAGGATCGCGATGAGGAGCGTCTTGCGGATGCCCGGCTTCGACACGTAGTCGTTGACGATGGTGCGCATGCCGTTCGAGCCGTGGATGAGGGCGAGGACCAGCATGAGCGAGTCCCAGACCTTCCAGAACGGGTTGGCCCACTTGCCGGCTACGAAGGCGAAGTCGATCTGCTTGACGCCCTCGCCCGCCACCATGTTGACGAAGAGGTGGCCGAAGATCAGCACGACGAGCAGGACGCCCGAGGCGCGCATGTAGATCCAGCCCCACTTCTCCCAGTTGGTGGTGCTCCGGGCGGCCGCTGCCGAGCGGGGAGGTTCGACGATCTGCGTGGTCATGTCCGTGCCCCTCAGTTGAAGTCCGCGACGAGGTTCATGAGCTGGCGGGGCAGGAAGCCCGCGATCGCCACCGCCCACAGGACCATGACGATCCAGAACATGGCCCGCTGGTACTTCGGGCCCCTGGGCCAGAAGTCGATCAGGATGATCCGCAGGCCGTTGAACGCGTGGAACACGATGGCCATCACCAGCGCGATCTCGCCGAGGTTCATGATCGGGGTCTTGTACGTGCCGATGACGGCGTTGTAGGCCTCGGGGGAGAGCCGCACGAGTGCCGTGTCGAGGATGTGCACGAGCAGGAAGAAGTAGATCGCGACGCCGGTGATGCGGTGGAGGACCCACGACCACATCCCGATGGATCCGCGGTAGAGCGTGCCCTGTGGCGTCCGAGAAGCCCTGGGCGCTTCGATCGAGACGTCGGGCACCGCCGTCGCCGTACCCCCGCCGGTGTGCTCAGCCATGAGCTCGTCCTTCCATAGGACGGGCTCGCCCGATCGGCGAGCCCTTGCCGTTCGTGTTCGTGTGGAACACGACCCATCCTATGCGCGAGCGCTGACCTTCTCGTCCCGACCTGCCCGGAGGCCCCGTCCGACGGGCGGCGCGCCGATGGTCCGGGCCGTGTCGTGGTGGTCGAGGAGCTGGTCGCCGACGGCCTCCCACGTGGTCCCCTCGACGCGGAGCCGACCGGCCGAACCCATCCGCTCGGCCAGGGCGCGGTCGTGGTGCAGCCGCAGGACGGCGTACCGCAGTGCCTGGGGTGCGTCGGCGTCGTAGAGCTCCCCGTCGAGCCCCGGGGCGACCAGGTCGAGCGGGCCGCCGGACGCCGGTGCGATCACCGGTAGGCCGGAGGCGTGGGCCTCCTGCAGGGTCTGCCCGAAGGTCTCGGCCGGACCGGTGTGCACGAACAGGTCGAGTGCTGCGTACGCGTCGGCGAGGGCGTCGCCGCGCAAGGGGCCGGTGAAGGTGACCTCGAGGTGCCGGAGCCGCCGCTCGAGCATCGCCCGCGACGGACCGCCGCCGGCGACGACGACCCGGATGCCCGGGACACCACCGAGTTCGGCGAGTCGCTCGACCTCCTTCTCCGGGGCGAGGCGACCGACGTACCCGACGATCGTCTCGCCGTTCGGGGCGAGCCGGCGGCGGAGCGCGCGCACGTGCCCCGACGTCCGGCGTGCGGGGTGGAACAGTTCGGTGTCGACGCCGCGACCCCAGCGGGCGACGCGCGGTACGCCGTCCTCGGCGAGCATCGCGGCCGTCGCGCTCGACGGGGCGAGCGTCAGCGAGGCGCCCGCGTGGATGCGTCCGAGGATCTTCCGCACCAACGGGACGGTCGCGGTCAGGCCGTTGCGGCGGGCGAACCCGGCAACGTCGGTCTGGAAGACGGCGACGGAGGGGATGCCGAGCCTCCCGGCCGCCGTGATCGCGCGCCCACCCAGCAGGAACGGACTCGCGGCGTGGAGCACGTCGGCGCCGGAGGCGGCGAGGATCGTGTCGAGCACCGGGTGGGGGAGCGCCACCGGGAACTGCCGGTAGGCGACCGCAGGGACACGGTGGACGTCGAAGGAGCGGTAGCGCTCGACCGCGCTGCGCGAGCGGAACTGCGCGAGTCCGGGGGTGTCCGGGGCGATCACGACCGCGCGGTGACCACGTCGTTCCAGGTGGTCGAGGACCGCCAGGACACTCGTGGTCACGCCGTTGAGGGTGGGCAGGAAGCTCTCGGTCACGACGGCGACGGTCCGGGGGGACGTGCCGCGCTCCACGCTGCGTGCGCTCATGGTGCTGCCCATGCTCCGGGCGTGACGTGACCCGACGGGGCCGACGACGTGAACGGGACGCGCGCGCCGGGTGAACAACGCGACGCCCTCCGGTGCGGACGCCGGACGGAGCCCTGCGGGAGGCCGCATGCGGGAATCGTGCGGAGACCACCCAGGATCCGCCCGGTGGGACCGGTACGGTGAGCGCGTGGCTGACGCTCTCGAAGACTTCTACGCGATCATCCCCGCAGGGGGCATCGGATCGCGCCTGTGGCCGTTGTCGCGCGCGGACGCACCCAAGTTCCTGCACGACCTGACGGGTTCCGGCACCTCGCTGCTGCGGCAGACCTGGGACCGCCTGGCGCCGCTCGCCGGCGACCAGCGGATCATGGTCGTCACCGGCCGTGCGCACCGCGTCGCGGTCGAGTCGCAGCTGCCCGGCGTCGAGGACCACAACGTGGTGCTCGAGAGCGAGCCGAAGGACTCGACGGCGGCCATCGGCCTGGCCGCGGCGATCCTGGTGCGCCGCGAGCCCGACGTCGTCATCGGGTCCTTCGCGGCCGACCACGTCATCGGCGACGCACGCGGTTTCCGCCGCTCGGTCCGCGAAGCCGTCGCCGTCGCACGCGCCGGCTACGTCACGACCATCGGCATCACGCCGACGGAGCCCGCGATCGGCTTCGGCTACATCCACGCGCACGGCGACACCCTGGACATCGAGGGCGCACCGACCGCGCACGCCGTCCGGTCGTTCGTCGAGAAGCCCGACCTGGACACCGCCCGCTCGTACGTCGAGCAGGGCACGTACCTGTGGAACGCTGGCATGTTCATCGCCCGCGCCGACGTGCTGCTCGAGGAGATCGGCCGGAACAACCCGACCCTGCTGGCCGGCATCAACGAGCTGGCGGACGCCTGGGACACCTCGGCGCGCGGCGCGGTCGTCGACGCGGTCTGGCCCACGCTCGAGAAGATCGCGATCGACTACACAGTCGCCGAGCCCGCTGCTGCTGCTGGTCGCATGGCCGTCGTGCCCGGCGACTTCGACTGGGACGACGTGGGCGACTTCGCCTCGCTCGCCAAGCTGCAGTCCGGTGGGCGACCGAACAACCTCGCGGTGCTCGGGGACGGTGCGCGCATCCTGGCGGACTCGTCGAGCGGCATCGTGATCTCGCACAGCCAGCGACTCATCTCGCTCATCGGCGTCGAGGACATCGTCGTCGTGGACACCCCGGACGCCCTGCTCGTCACCACGAGCGCGAACGCCCAGCGGGTGAAGGGTGTCGTGGATGCCCTGAAGATCAGCGGCCGGGGCGACGTCCTGTAGCGCTCCACCGACAAACCCCTCGAACTGGGGGTGAGCGGGCGACCCCGCGTTACGGGCGCGTTTCGGCGGGGTCGCGATCCCGTAACCGATCCACGGGACCCCCGCAACGGGTCCTGTACCGACCCGACGGTCGTGTACTGTCGCCACGATCGCCCGGAACGCACGTGGTCCGGGCACGCTCCCCGGAGGAACCAACCCGTGACATCTCGTACCCGACAGGTCGTCCTCAGCGGCCTCGCGCTCGCCGGCACCGTCGCCGTCCTGGCCGGCTGTGCCTCGGCGCCGTCCACCACCGAAACGGCGAAGAAGACCGACTTCCGCCCCTGCATGGTCTCCGACGCCGGTGGGTTCGACGACAAGTCGTTCAACCAGCTCGGCTACGAGGGCATGAAGGACGCCGCCAAGGACCTCGGCGCCACCTACAAGGAAGCCGAGTCCAAGGACGCCACCGTCTACGACTCGAACATCGAGCAGCTCATCGGCCAGAACTGCAACCTCGTCGTGACCGTCGGCTTCAACCTGGCCGACGCGACGAAGAAGCAGGCCGCTGCGAACCCCGACACCGACTTCGCGATCATCGACGACAACTCGATCGACGCCAAGAACGTCAAGCCGATCACGTTCGACACCTCGCAGGCCGCGTTCCTCGCCGGCTACGCGGCGGCGTCGTACTCGAAGACCGGCGTCGTCGGCACCTTCGGCGGCATGCAGATCCCGACCGTCACCATCTTCATGGACGGCTTCGCGGACGGCGTGAAGTACTACAACGAGCAGAAGGACAAGGACGTCAAGGTCGTCGGCTGGAACGTCGACACCGGCAAGGGTTCCTTCACCGGTGGCTTCGAGGCCGGCACGCAGGCCAAGTCGGTCGCGCAGACGCTCCTCGACCAGGACGCCGACGTGATCCTGCCCGTCGGTGGCCCGATCTACCAGTCCGCTGCCGAGGCCATCAAGGACGCCGACAACGGTTCCGTCCTGATCGGCGCGGACAGCGACCTCTACGAGGCCGACCCCCGCTACAAGGACATCGCCTTCACCTCGGTCGAGAAGGGCATGCGCCCGGCCGTGAAGGACGTCGTCGAGCAGGCGGCTGACGACAAGTTCTCGAAGGAGCCGTACGTCGGCACCCTGAAGAACGACGGCGTCGGCATCGCTCCGTTCCACGACTTCGAGTCCAAGGTCGACAAGGGCCTGCAGGGCGAGCTCGACGACGTGAAGGCCGGCATCATCGACGGCTCGATCAAGGTCAAGACCCAGTCCTGACCCGGTGAACGCGGGCGGGGGAGCATCCCTCGCCCGCGTTCTCGTGCGCCCAGGTGGCGCACCCCAGACCGTGCATCCCCAGGGTGCACCCCCAGACCGTGCACCCAAGGGTGCGCGCCAGACCGTGCTTCCGCAGGGTGCACGCGACAGCGTGCGCCCGCGTGGCGCGCGCGAGACAGAAATAGACTCCCGAACATGAAGCTCGAACTCCGCGGCATCACCAAGCGGTTCGGCGCCCTGGTCGCCAACGACCACATCTCGCTCACCGTCGAGCCGGGTGAGGTCCACTGCCTCCTGGGTGAGAACGGCGCCGGCAAGTCCACCCTGATGAACGTCCTGTACGGCCTGTACGACGCCGACGAGGGCGAGATCCTGCTCGACGACGTGGTGCAGGACTTCGACGGCCCCGGTGACGCCATGCGCGCCGGCATCGGCATGGTGCACCAGCACTTCATGCTCGTGCCCGTGTTCACGGTCGCCGAGAACGTGATGCTCGGGCAGGAGCAGACGACCTTCGGTGGCCGTCTCGACCTGGCCGGTGCCCGCAAGCGCGTGCAGGAGATCTCGGACCGTTTCGGGTTCGACGTGGACCCGGACGCCAAGGTCGAGGACCTGCCCGTCGGTGTGCAGCAGCGCGTCGAGATCATCAAGGCGCTGTCCCGCGATGCCTCCGTGCTGGTGTTCGACGAGCCGACGGCCGTCCTCACCCCGCAGGAGACCGACGAGCTGATGGGCATCATGCGCCAGCTCCGCGAAGCCGGCACCGCCATCGTCTTCATCACCCACAAGCTCCGTGAGGTGCGCGAGGTCGCCGACCGCATCACGGTCATCCGCCTCGGCAAGGTCGTCGGCGAAGCTTCGCCGACCGCCACGAACAACGAGCTGGCCGCGCTGATGGTCGGCCGCGCCGTCTCGCTCGTGGTCGACAAGGAACCCTCGACCGGTGGCGACGACGCCCTGGTCGTCGAGCACCTCACCGTCACCGACCCGTCCGGCATCGTGCTCGTCGACGACGTCTCCTTCACGGTGCGTCGCGGCGAGGTCCTGGCGATCGCCGGGGTGCAGGGCAACGGGCAGACCGAGCTCACCGAGGCGATCATGGGCCTCGAGCCCGCGCACGGTGGCCGCATCACCCTGGACGGCAAGGAACTCACCGGCCGGAGCGTCAAGCAGGTGCTCGACGCGGGCGTCGGCTTCGTCCCCGAGGACCGCAAGGAGGACGGCCTGGTCGGCGAGTTCACCATCGCCGAGAACCTGATGCTCGACCGCGCCGACCACGCCGAGTTCGTCCGCGCCGGCACCATCCGGTCGGCGGAGCGTGACGCGTTCGCCGACGAGAAGATCGCCGAGTTCGACATCCGGACGCCTGGTCGCACCACCGCTGCCGGTCGGCTGTCCGGCGGCAACCAGCAGAAGATCGTCCTGGCGCGCGAGCTGAGCCGCGAACTGCGGCTGTTCGTCGCCGCGCAGCCCACCCGCGGCATCGACGTCGGCTCGATCGAGTTCGTCCACAAGCGCATCGTCGCCACCCGCGACACCGGTGTGCCGGTCATCGTCGTCTCCACCGAGCTCGACGAGGTCGTCGCACTGGCCGACCGCATCGCCGTGATGTACCGCGGTGGCATCGTCGGCATCGTCCCCGCGACCACCCCCCGCGACGTCCTCGGCCTCATGATGGCCGGGGAGATCCCTGAAGGAACGGAGCTGGCCGCATGACCGGTTCGGCCGGCGAGATCCACGCCACACCCACGACCGGAACGGAGCTGGCCGCATGACCGGTTCGGCCGGCGAGATCCACGCCACACCCACGACCGGAACGGAGCTGGCAGCGTGACCACCCCACCGCCAGACAACACGCAGCAGCCGGCCCCGGCGGCGAACGACACCGCCGACGCCCCGCTCACCGACGACCGTCTGCAGGAGGTCGAGTCGACCCCGCACCTGATGACGGACTCGGCAGCGGACACCGAGCGCCGCAACGGCGCCGGCGGCGACCGCTGGCACGCCGCCCTGCAGGGGATCCTGAACGGCTCCGTGCTCGTCACGGTGCTCGCCGTCGTCCTCGCGCTGGTCGCCTGCGGCATCCTCATCGCGGTGACGGACGAGAACGTCCGTGCCACCGCCGGGTACTTCTTCGCCCGCCCGACGGACATGCTCCAGGCGGTCGGCACCGCGGTCGGCGGCGCGTACGCCTCGCTGTTCCAGGGCTCGGTGTTCAACTTCGGCGCGGACTCGTTCCAGCAGGCGATCGGGCCGCTCACGCGCTCCGTCGACTACTCGGTGCCGCTCATCGCCGCGGGCCTGGGGATCGCGCTGTCGTTCCGCGCCGGACTGTTCAACATCGGCGGCCAGGGCCAGATCCTGATGGGGGCCGCGGCCGCCGGGTGGGTCGGGTTCTCGTTCGACGGCCCCGCCGCGGTCCACATCCCGCTCACGATCCTCGCCGGCATCGTCGGCGGCGCCGTGTGGGGTGGCATCGTCGGGGTGCTGAAGGCCCGGACGGGTGCGAACGAGGTGGTCGTCACGATCATGCTCAACTACGTCGCGCTCTACCTGGTCAGCTACCTGCTCCGCACCCCGGGCCTGCTGCAGGCCCCGGGCAGCAGCAACCCGATCTCGCCCCCCACGAAGGACAGCGCCCTGCTGCCGCAGCTCTTCGGAGTCCGGTACGGCGTGGACCTGGGGTTCATCGTCGCGATCCTCGCGGTCGTCGTGGTCTGGTGGCTCGTCAACAAGTCGTCCCTCGGCTTCCGGTTCCGCACCATCGGTGAGAACCCCCGTGCCGCCCGCGTGGCCGGCATGAGCGTCCCGTCGCTGACCATCTGGGTGATGCTGATCTCCGGTGCCCTGGTGGGCATCGCCGGCGCCTACCAGGTGCAGGGCGCCGTCACGTCGGGCTTCACCTCGGGCATCGACGCCGGCATCGGCTTCGACGCCATCACGGTGGCCCTGCTCGGCCGTTCCAAGCCGTGGGGCGTGTTCTGGGCGGCCATCCTGTTCGGCGTGCTGAAGAACGGTGGCTACGCCATGCAGGCCGCCAACGGCATCCCGATCGACATCGTCGGGGTCATCCAGGCCCTCATCGTCCTCTTCATCGCGGCGCCGCCGCTCGTCCGCGCGATCTTCCGGATCCCGCAGCCGGGCGCCCGCAAGCGCACGAAGACGAACAAGACCAGCAAGAAGGCGGTCGCCGCATGAGCACCCTCAGCCCCACCGCGGCCCCCGCGTCGCCGCTCGCGGACCGCCCGCTCGAGACCACCAGGAGCTGGAAGCTCCCGATCGGGTACGGCGTGTTCACGCTCATCGCGATCGTGCTGTTCGGCCTGCTGCCGCGTTCCGGCACCACCACGTTCCGCCTGGCGAACGCCGGTGACTTCTTCGCGCTGCCGAACGTCCCGTTGCCCGCGCTCGGGACGGGCATCGTCGTCATCGTCCTGCTCGCGATCCTGACGGTCTACGCGTTCATCGAGACGCGTGCGCTGCGCCGGGTCGCGCTGTGGGTCACGTCGGTCTTCGCGGTGGTGTTCGTCGTCGGGTTCCTGACCTGGGCCGCCGCCGGTTCGTCCCTGCCGATCCCCGGCCTGCTGCTCGGCGCGCTGAGCCTGAGCGTGCCGCTCGTGTTCGGTGCCCTCGGCGGCGTCATCTCCGAACGGGTCGGCGTCGTGAACATCGCGATCGAGGGCCAGTTCCTCGCCGGTGCGTTCAGCTCCGCGATGGTCGCGTCGATCACCGGGTCGCCCTGGGTCGGCCTCGTCGCCGCGCTCGTCGCCGGCATGCTCGTGTCGTTCGTCCTCGCGGCGTTCAGCATCAAGTACCTGGTCGACCAGGTCATCGTCGGTGTCGTCATCAACGCGTTCATCTCCGGCCTGACCGGCTTCCTGTACTCGCAGGTGCTCTCCCCGAACGAGGAGACGCTCAACATCGGCATCCGGTTCCCGAAGGTCGAGATCCCGCTGCTGCACCAGATCCCGGTCATCGGACCGGTGTTCTTCGAGCAGACCGTCGTGGTCTACCTCGCCTACATCGCCGTCGCGGTGGTCACCTTCGGGCTGTTCAAGACCCGCTGGGGGCTGCGGCTCCGCGCCGTCGGCGAGCACCCGCAGGCCGCCGACACGGTGGGCATCAACGTCACGAGCACCCGGTTCTGGAACGTCTCCCTCGCCGGTGCGATCGCCGGTCTCGGCGGGGCGTACTTCACGCTCGACGCGGTCGGGCCGTTCACGAAGGACATGACCGCGGGCGCCGGCTACATCGCCCTGGCCGCCGTCATCTTCGGCCGGTGGGACCCGATCAAGGCGACGCTCGCGGCGCTGCTGTTCGGCTTCGCGTCGAACCTGCAGAACACGCTCGGAGCGATCGACTCACCCGTGCCGAGCGAGTTCCTGCTGATGCTGCCGTACGTGGTGACGATCTTCGCCGTGGCAGGCCTGGTCGGGCAGTCGCGCGGGCCCGCCGCGTCCGGCAAGCCCTACATCAAGAGTTAGTTCCCTTCCGCAAGACACCGGTGTTCGTGCTCCGCACCGCGGTTCGCGGGTGTTCGATCGACGAACACCGGTGTTTTGCGAACCACCCACCGGCCTGGAGGCACGACACATGACCGACACGCACGCTGCGGGTGACCAGGGGGTCACCGCCACCGACCTGACGGACGCGGCCACGGGCCTCCCGGCCGACGACGTGGACTGGGGCGCCCTGCGGGACGCCGCCACGGCCGCGATGCGGCGCGCCTACGCGCCGTACTCGTCGTTCCCGGTGGGCGCCGCGGCGCTCACCGACGACGGCCGGATCGTCTCCGGCTGCAACATCGAGAACGCGAGCTACGGGGTGACGCTCTGCGCCGAGTGCTCGCTCGTGTCGCAGCTGCACATGACCGGCGGCGGCAAGCTCGTCGCGTTCACGTGCGTCGACGGCGACGGGGCGACCCTGATGCCGTGCGGGCGCTGCCGCCAGCTGCTGTTCGAGCACTCCACCGAGGGCATGCTCCTCGAGACGCTCTCCGGCATCCGCACCATCGACGAGGTCCTGCCGGACGCCTTCGGGCCGCGCACCCTCGCCACCTACCAGCAGGAGCACTGACATGGCAGTCGAGCCGTTCGACACCGTCGACCTCATCCGTACGAAGCGCTCCGGCGGCGCGCTGAGCACCGCCGAGGTGGACTGGCTCGTCGACGCGTACACCCGCGGCTACGTCGAGGACCCGCAGATGGCCGCGATGGCGATGGCGATCTTCCTGAACGGCATGGAGCGGCGCGAGATCAAGGACCTCACGCTCGCGATGATCGCGTCGGGGGAGCGGATGTCGTTCTCGTCGCTCGGCAAGACGACGGTCGACAAGCACTCCACCGGCGGGGTCGGCGACAAGATCACCCTGCCGCTGGCACCCCTGGTGGCGTCGTTCGGCGTCGCCGTGCCGCAGCTGTCGGGCCGCGGACTCGGGCACACGGGCGGCACGCTCGACAAGCTCGAGTCGATCCCCGGGTGGCAGGCGTCGATCTCGAACGACCGCATGATGCAGGTGCTGCAGGACGTCGGCGCGGTCATCTGCGCCGCCGGGTCCGGGCTGGCCCCCGCGGACAAGAAGCTCTACGCGCTCCGCGACATCACCGGCACCGTCGAGTGCATCCCGCTCATCGCGTCGAGCATCATGTCGAAGAAGATCGCCGAGGGCACCGGTGCGCTCGTGCTCGACGTCAAGTTCGGGTCCGGCGCGTTCATGCCGACGTACGAGGCGTCGAAGGAGCTCGCGCAGACCATGGTCGACCTCGGCAACGACGCCGGGGTGGCGACCTCGGCGCTGCTGACCGACATGGAGGTCCCGCTCGGACTGACGATCGGCAACGCGCTCGAGGTGCGGGAGTCGGTCGAGGTGCTCGCCGGTGGCGGACCGGCCGACGTCGTCGAGCTGACCGTGGCACTCGCGAGCGAGATGCTGACGCTCGCCGGACTGCCCGACGCCGACCCCGCTGCGGCACTCGCCGACGGCCGGGCCATGGACACGTGGCGTCGGATGATCGAGGCGCAGGGCGGGGACCCGTCCGCGGCGCTGCCCGTCGCCCGGGAACAGCACGTCGTGACCGCGCCGACGTCCGGGGTCCTCACGCAGCAGGACGCGCTGCCGTTCGGCGTCTCGGCCTGGCGGCTCGGAGCCGGTCGTGCCCGTGCGCAGGACCCGGTGCAGGCCGGTGCGGGCATCGAGCTGCACGTCAAGCCGGGGGACACCGTGACCGAGGGGCAGCCGCTGTGGACGCTGCACTCCGATGACGCGTCGCGGATCCCGCGCGCGCTGGAGTCGCTCGAGGGGGCGTGGGCGATCGGCTCGGCGGACTCTCCCGCCGCAGCACGTGGTCCGATCGTGCGCGAGCGCATCGGGTCCTGAACCCGGCCACCCGGCCGACCGGAGGCTCCCTGCACAGCTGTGGGGAGCCTCCAGTGTCTTCCGTTGTGGGTTGTGCACAGGTGCCTGCGCGGCGGCGGTGACCACCGATAGCCTGGGGGAATGAGCGCCGACGCCCCGACCTACCGCCTGCCCGACGCCGGGGCGGTCATCAACGACCTGCCGAAGGTCTCGCTGCACGACCACCTCGACGGCGGCCTGCGTCCCGCTACCATCATCGAGCTCGCAGCCTCGGCGGGTGTCACGCTCCCCACCACCGACCCGGGAGAGCTCGGGCAGTGGTTCGCCGACCAGTCGAACTCCGGCTCGCTCGTCGAGTACCTGAAGACGTTCGACGTGACCACGTCCGTCATGCAGACCGCACCGCAGCTCACCCGCGTCGCCCGCGAGTTCGTCGAGGACCTGGTCACCGACGGCGTCGTCTACGGCGAGGTCCGCTGGGCGCCGGAGCAGCACCTGCAGGGCGGGCTGACGCTCGACCAGACGGTCGAGGCGGTGCAGGTCGGCATCGAGGAAGCCGTCGACGCCGCCGGTGGGCGCATCCGTGTCGGCCAGCTCGTCACCGCGATGCGGCACGCCGACCGGTCGCTCGAGATCGCTGAACTCGCCGTCCGGCACCGCGACGCCGGGGTCGTCGGCTTCGACATCGCCGGCGCCGAAGCCGGGTTCCCCGCCTCGAACCACCGCGCAGCCTTCGACCACCTGGCCTCCGAGCTGTTCCCGGTCACCGTCCACGCGGGCGAAGCCGACGGACTCGCCTCGATCCGCTCCGCGCTCGTCGACGGCCGGGCGCTCCGCCTCGGACACGGCGTCCGCATCTTCGAGGACGTCGCCCTGTCCGACGCCGGGGACGGCTCGACGCTGGCCTCCCTGGGCGAGGTCGCCTCGTGGGTCCGTGACCGTGAGATCCCGCTCGAGGTCTCGCCGTCGTCCAACCTGCAGACCGGGGCGATCGCCGCGTGGGGCGACGACCTCGCCGACCACCCGTTCGACGTGCTCTACCAGCTCGGCTTCCGCGTCACGGTGAACACCGACAACCGCCTGATGAGCGGCACTTCGCTGTCGAAGGAGCTCGCACTGCTCGCCGGCACGTTCGGCTACGACCTCGACGACCTGGCGGCGTTCCAGATCAACGCCGCGCTCGGCTCGTTCCTGCCGCTCGAGGACCGCGAGGAGATCATCGCCACCATCACGGCCGGGTACCAGGAGGCCTGACGCATGGGACTGCCGCCGCTGCCGGACACCGCCGTCCTCCTCGGTGCGGACGCGCCCGCATGGCGTGACGCGATGCGCCTGGTCGGCGGTGCGCTCGTCGCGTCGGGCGCCACCACCGACGAGTACACCGACGCCATGATCGGCATGGTCGAGGAACACGGGCCGTACATCGTCATCTCGCCGGGGCTCGCGTTCGCGCATGCCCGGCCCGGTGGCGCCGTGGTGCGGGACGGACTCGCGGTCGTGACGCTCGCATCGCCGGTGGCGTTCGGCCACCCGCACAACGACCCCGTCCGTGTCGTGCTCGGGCTCGCGGTGGCCGAGGTCGGCACCCACCTGGAGTCGATCGGCGAGATCGCGAACCTGTTCAACGACGCCACCGTCACCGGGCGGATCGCGGCGGCGACCACGGCGGACGAGGTCCGCGCGATCATGGGGGTCTCCGCGTGAAGATCGTGACCATCTGCGGTGCCGGCATCGGGTCGAGCGGCATCCTCAAGGTGAACGCCGAGAAGGCGCTCGACACCCTCGGGCTGTCGGCGTCCGTCGTCGCTGCGGACGTCGCATCGGTGCGGGACGTCTCCGACGACGCCAACGTGATCCTGACGAGTCAGGAGTTCGTCGAGGCGATCGGGGACACCTACGCCGAGGTGATCGTGATCAAGAACCACTTCGACCAGGGCGAGATCACGGCGGCGGTCGACCGGGCGCTCGGCGAGCACTGAGCGCGTAGTGCGCCCTTTAGAGTTGGGGCATGAGCACCGAGAACCCGCTGAACGACCCCGCTGCCGACCCGTTCGAGGTCGCGCGGGACGCCGCCGCCGTCATCGCCGAACAGTCAGGCATCGAGCGGCACGACATCGCACTGACCCTCGGTTCGGGTTGGGGCAAGGCCGCCGACATCATCGGTGAGACCGTGTCCGAGATCCCGGCCGACCAGGTCCCCGGCTTCAGCGCCTCGGCCGTCCCCGGACACTCCGGCACGATCCGGTCGATCCGCCTCGCCGACGGCCGCCACGCGCTCGTCATCGGCGCCCGCACGCACTACTACGAGGGTCACGGCGTCCGCCGGGTCGTGCACAGCGTCCGCACCGCCGCGGCGACGGGTGCCTCGATCATGGTGCTGACCAACGGTGCCGGTGGCATCAAGGAACACTGGACGCCCGGCACCCCGGTGCTCATCAGCGACCACATCAACCTGACCGCCGACAGCCCACTCGAGGGCGCGACGTTCATCGACCTGACCGACCTGTACTCGGCGCGCCTGCGTGAGATGGCCCGGACGGTCGACCCGTCGCTCGACGAGGGCGTGTACACGCAGTTCCGCGGCCCGCACTACGAGACCCCGGCCGAGGTCCAGATGGCGAAGGCCATCGGCGGGCACATCGTCGGCATGTCGACCGCGCTCGAGGCCATCGCTGCCCGCCAGGCCGGCATGGAGGTCCTCGGGTTCTCGCTCATCACGAACCTCGCCGCCGGCATCCAGAAGACGCCGCTGTCGCACACCGAGGTGCTCGAGGCGGGCAAGCAGGCGGAGCCGGTGATCGCGGACCTGCTCGCACGCGTCGTCACCGCACTCGGGCAGCCGGCGTCGTGAAGCTCGACCTCGACCGGGTGCTCGGCACCGCGCGGGCGTGGCTGGCGCAGGACCCCGACCCGGAGACCCGCGACGAGCTGGCCGCGGCGATCGACGAGGCCGCCGACGGTGACGGTCCCGCGGTCCGGGCGCTCGCCGAGCGGTTCGACGGGCGACTGCAGTTCGGCACCGCCGGACTCCGCGCCGAGCTCGGCTGGGGCCCGCTGCGGATGAACCGTGTCGTCGTGACCCAGGCGGCGGCGGGGCTCGCACGGTTCCTGATCGAGACCGGGCGTTCGCCGAGTGTCGTCATCGGCTACGACGGCCGGGTGAACTCGGACGTCTTCGCGCGCGACTCCGCCGAGGTCATGCGGGGTCTCGGACTCGAGGTCACCCTGCTGCCCTCGGCCCTGCCGACGCCGGTGCTCGCGTTCGCCGTCCGGCACCTCGACGTCGGTGCCGGCGTCATGGTGACGGCGAGCCACAACCCGCCGCGGGACAACGGGTACAAGGTCTACCTCGGACAGGACGACGACGGTTCGCAGATCGTGCCGCCCGTCGACGGCGAGATCGCGGCCGCCATCGACGCGGTCGCCGCTGGTTCGGTCGCCGATCTGCCGCGCGGCACGGACTACACCGTCGCGACGTCGGCCCTGGTCGATGCCTACGTGGCCGCCACAGCCGCGATCGTGCCCGCTCCGGCGCTCCCGGTCGACGAGCAGCCGAAGGTCGTCTACACGGCCATGCACGGCGTCGGGTGGGAGACCGCGCGTGCGGTGTTCGCCGCGGCAGGGTTCGCCGAGCCGGCGGTCGTCCCGGAGCAGATCGATCCCGACGGTGCGTTCCCCACGGTGTCCTTCCCGAACCCCGAGGAACCGGGCGCGATGGACCTGGCGATCGCCCGTGGTGTCGCCGTCGGTGCCGACCTGGTGATCGCGAACGACCCCGACGCCGACCGGCTCGCGCTCGCGATCCCGACCGCCTCGGACGTCGGTGCGCGGTCGTACCGTCGGCTGTCGGGCAACGAGGTCGGCTGGTTGCTGGGGTGGCGGGCCGCTGCACGGGCGTCCGAGTCCGGCGCGACCGGCACCCTCGCTGCGTCGATCGTCTCGTCGCCAGCGTTGGCCCGGGTGGCTGCGCGCCACGGGCTGGAGTACCGCGACACCCTGACCGGCTTCAAGTGGGTGTCGCGGGTGCCCGGGCTGCTGTTCGGCTACGAGGAGGCCCTGGGCTACCTGGTCGACCCGTCGGTCGTGCGCGACAAGGACGGCATCTCGGCGGCGCTGGAGCTGCTGTCGTTGGCGTCGGACCTCGCCGCGGCCGGATCGTCGATCGCCGGGCAGCTCGACGCCTTCGCCGCCGAGTTCGGGGCGTTCGCCTCGGGGCAGGTCGCGACCCGGGTCGACGACCTGTCGCGCATCGGCGAGGTCATGGCGTCGCTCCGGTCCACGCCGCCTGCGTCCCTCGGTGGCCTCGACGTGCACACGGTGACGGACTACTCGGACGGGGTGCAGGGCTTCCCGCCGTCGGACATCCTGCGCTACGACCTGGCCGGCGACGCACGGGTGATCGTCCGCCCGAGCGGGACCGAGCCCAAGGTGAAGGTCTACATCGACACCGTCGCGGACACCCCCGCCGAGGCCCAGCGCCTGGTCGACGCCATCGCCGACGCCGTGCGCCCCCTGGTGTCCTAGGGCGGGGTGGGCTTCCGCTCGTTCGCGTCGCGCCCTGCTCGCGCCCTGCTCGTTCGTGTTGCGCCCCGCTGCGGGCATTGCGCCCCGACTCTTCGGGGCGCAACGCCCGCAGCGGGGCGCGTTGCCCCGCGGCCTGTCCACAGATCGCGCGGACCCCGCCCACGGTGGCCCGTGCGTCGCGATCATCGGAGCATGGACCACGACCGCATCTCGACCGTCGGCCTCGGGCAGGACCCAGGTCGTGCGTCGGCGATCCGCCGCGCAGCGGATGCCGGCGCCCTCGTCCGGGTGCACCGTGGCACGTACGTCGGGTCGGGTGAGTGGGCGTCCATGACGGGACGCGAACGACACCGCATGCTCGTGCGGAGTGTGCTCGGCGGCGGGAGGGGCTCCGTCGTGGTGTCACACCGGTCGGCGGTCGCCATGCTCGGACTTCCGTGGATCGGGGTGTTCGGCGAGCGTGTCACGGTGACCGATCCGTCCCGGGACCGGGGCCAGGTCAAGCGGAGCATCCAACGCGTCGGCAGCGCCGGCCGGCGACCGTCCTCCGTCCAGGTCGACGGCGTGCCCGTCACGACGTTGACCGAGACGGCGGTCGACGTCGCCCTCCGCGAACACCCGTGGTGTGCCATCGTCGTGCTCGACGCGGTCCTGCGGCGAGGCGTCGAGCGGGCGACGATCCTCGAAGCACTGGGGAATCGCCGTGCTCGGGGGCATCGACGCGCGCGGGATCTGGTCGAGCACGCGGACCCGCTCGCCGAGTCACCGGGGGAGAGCATCACACGATGGGGTGCGCACGTGCTCGGCGCTCCGGACCCGGTGCTGCAGCAGGAGTTCCGGCACGACGGCATGCTCCGCGACCGGGTGGACCTGTGGTTCGCGGAAGCCGGGGTGATCGTCGAGTTCGACGGTCGGGTGAAGTTCGACGACCCGCGGCGAGGGCGGACAGCGGCAGACGCCCTGGTCGACGAGAAGCGCCGTGAGGACCGTCTCCGCCGCCGCCGTGGGGTCAACGGCTTCGCACGAGTGATGTGGTCGGACGCGATGCCCGCGGGGCAGCTCCCACGGATCCTGCACGACGCTGGGGTGCCGCTCGGTCCGGACTGGGGTGCCGCCTGGCGTCATGCTGCGAGCCGCGCCCTCTGATGGTCATCGCGCCCCGAAGAGTCGGGGCGCGATGACCGCAGCGGGGCGCGGCTCGAGCGGACGGGAGGGAACCCGCGCGCTACGCGAGCTCGAGCAGCACGTGACCGGACGAGACCGTCTGGCCGACCGGGGCGTTCAGCCCGGTGACGACACCGTCCTTGTGGGCCTGCACGGGCTGCTCCATCTTCATGGCCTCGAGCACGACGAGCAGGTCGCCCTTCACCACGGTGTCACCCTCGGCGACCGCGAGCTTCACCACGGTGGCCTGCATGGGCGACGCCACGGACGACCCGGACTTCGCCAGACCGCCACGGACGGCCGATGAGCGGCGCTTCGGGGGAGCGGTTGGCCCGGCGGGACGACGACCGGCGACACCGGCACCGGCAGCACCGCCACCGACGATCGACGGCATGGTGACCTCGATGCGCTTGCCCTGCACCTCGACGACGACGCTGTCGCGCGCAGCCGGGGCCGGCAGTTCCTCGGGGGAGCCGCTCCACGCCGGGATCTCGTTGACGAAGTCGGTCTCGATCCACTGCGTGTACACCGAGAACGGCGAGGAGTCGTCGGTCGCGAACGCCGGGTCGGACACCACGGCACGGTGGAACGGGAGCACGGTCGGCAGGCCGGTGACCTCGAACTCGGCCAGTGCGCGTCGGGAACGCTCGAGCGCCTCGGTACGGGTGGCGCCGGTGACGATCAGCTTCGCGAGCATCGAGTCGAACGAGCCGGACACGACGTCACCCGCGACGACACCCGAGTCGACGCGGACGCCGGGGCCGGACGGTGCGTTGAACGCGTGCACGGGGCCGGGCGCGGGGAAGAAGTTGCGGCCCGGGTCCTCGCCGTTGATGCGGAACTCGAACGAGTGTCCACGCGGTTCCGGGTCCGAGTAGTCGAGCACGCCGCCCTCGGCGATGCGGAACTGCTCGCGCACCAGGTCGATGCCGGTGACCTCTTCGGACACGCAGTGCTCGACCTGCAGGCGGGTGTTCACCTCGAGGAACGACACGGTGCCGTCGGCGCCGATGAGGAACTCGCAGGTGCCGGCACCGACGTAGCCGACCTCGCGCAGGATCGCCTTCGACGACTCGTACAGCGCGGTCTGCTGCTCGGGCGTCAGGTACGGCGCCGGGGCTTCCTCGACGAGCTTCTGGTGGCGACGCTGCAGCGAGCAGTCGCGGGTGGAGACCACGACGACGTTGCCGTGCTCGTCCGCCAGGCACTGGGTCTCGACGTGGCGCGGCTTGTCCAGGTACTTCTCGACGAAGCACTCGCCGCGACCGAACGCGGCGATCGCCTCGCGCGTGGCGGACTCGAACTGCGAGGCGACCTCGTCGCGGGTCCGTGCGACCTTCAGCCCGCGGCCACCGCCACCGAACGCCGCCTTGATGGCGACCGGCAGGCCGACCTCGTCGGCGAACGCGATGACCTCGGAGGCGTCCTTGACGGGCTCGATGGTGCCGGGAGCGAGCGGCGCGCCGACCTTCTCGGCGACGTGGCGCGCGGAGACCTTGTCACCGAGGCGCTCGATCGAGTCCGGCGACGGTCCGATCCAGACGAGCCCGGCGTCGATGACGGCGCGGGCGAAGTCGGCGTTCTCGGCAAGGAACCCGTAGCCCGGGTGCACGGCGTCCGCACCGGAGCGGCGGGCGACCGAGATGATCTTGTCGATGACCAGGTACGTGTCGGCGCTCGTGGTGCCGTTCAGCGCGTAGGCCTCGTCGGCGAGGCGGGCGTGCTGGGCATCGCGGTCCTGGTCGGCGTAGACCGCGACCGATGCCTTGCCCGCGTCGCGGGCCGCGCGGATGATGCGGACGGCGATCTCGCCGCGGTTCGCGATGAGGACCTTGCTGATACGGGGCATGACACAGCAGCGTATTCGTGCGGCGTGCGTGCGTTTTGACTGACGCCCACAAAGAAGCACCCGGATCAGGTGCGGATGTCTACAGTGCCCACAGATCGTGCCAGTCGATGCCGAAGCCACGCAGGAGCATCGAGCGCAGCATCGGCAGGGACATCCCGATCACCGCGGACGGTGCCCCCTCGATCCGCGTGATGTACGCGGCGGCCCGGCCGTCGATGGTGAACGCGCCGGCGACCTCGAGCGGCTCGCCGGTCGCGACGTACGCGTCGATCTCGTCGGGGGACACGTCGTCGGCGAAGGTCAGCACCGCGCTGTCGACGGCGACCACGCGGTCGCCGTCGGCGGCCAGCGCCGACCCGCCGGGGGCGACGTCGCCGAGCTCGGGGACGCCGGCGGCGGACGTGACCAGGGACCGGACGGGAGGCACGGTGCGGGCCGGTCCCGTGCCTCCAGGCCGTCCCGTGGTCGGCTCCAGGTCCGGGCGCCGGTCGTCCCGTCGCCGGTCGATCACGCAGTGCCCGCTCCACAGCGTGCCGCCGCCGGCGGCCAGCATCTGCCGCCAGCGCTCGCGCGCGACCTCCGGGTCGTGCGGCTTGCCGTACAGCTGCCCGTCGACCTCGAAGGCGGAGTCGCCGCCGAACACGACCCCGTCGACCGGCGACCCGGCCACCGTGGCGTCCGCGACGGCCGACGCCTTCGCGACGGCGAGGAGCGAGACGAGTTCCGGACCGGTCAGGTCGCGGCCGAGCGATGCCGCGGCGTCGGCGCCGACGGCGTCCTCGTCGACCCCGGGGGACACGAGGACGGGTTCGATCCCGGACTGGGCGAGGAGTGCTCGGCGGGCGGGGGATGTACTCGCGAGGTACAGACGCATGGGACCATCTCACCATGGGTGAATCCGTCGGCACGCTGCTCGAACTCGACGTCACCGGGATCGCCCACGGCGGCATCTCGGTGGCACGGCACGAAGGACGGGTGGTCTTCGTCTCGGACGCGATCCCCGGGGAGCGCGTCGTCGCCCGGGTGACCGAGGACCGCAAGAAGTCGTTCTGGCGCGCCGACACGGTCCGTGTCCTGACGCCGAGCGAGCACCGCGTCGACCACGTGTGGCCCGAGGCAGCCCTCGATCGCGACCCCGAGACGCGCCCGGGCGGTGCCGAGTTCGGCCACATCGCCCTCGCACACCAGCGCACGCTGAAGCACGACGTCCTCGTCGACTCGTTCGCACGCTTCGCGCGGATGGACCTCTCCGAGGTGCTCGGCCACGACGTCGTCGTCGAGGCCGCGCCCGGCGACGACGCGGCGAACGGCCTCGGCTGGCGCACCCGTGTCCGACTGCACGTCGACGAGCAGGGCACCGCCGGCCCCTTCGCTGCCCGCTCCCACTCCGTGATCCCCGTCGCCAGCCTGCCGCTCGCGACCGCCGTCGTGCAGCAGAGCGCCCCGCTCGGCCGTGGTGCGCTGCCGGGCTCGTCGGTCATCGACGTCCTCGCGCCGAGCGGTTCCGAGGGGGCACGGCTCGTCATCGACGACCAGAAGCCCACCGTGGTGACCGAGGTCGTGGGGGAGCGCACCTTCCAGGTCGACGACAACGGGTTCTGGCAGGTGCACCGTGCCGCCGCTTCCGTGCTGACCGAGGCCGTGCAGGACCTGGTCGACCGCGACCGCCTCGACCCCGAGGGCACCCACCTCGACCTGTACGGCGGTGTCGGTCTGCTCGCCGCCGCACTCGGCGACCTGGTCGGCCCGAAGGCGCGCATCACGAGCGTCGAGAGCGCCGCCCGTGCCACCGAGCACGCGCAGGAGAACCTGTCCGAGTGGCTCGGCGCACGTGCCGAGACCGGCCGGGTCGACCGCTGGCTGACGAACACCGTGGCCAACGCCTCGCGCGCCGAGAAGGACCGCTTCCGCGCCGGCACGGTCGTGCTCGACCCGCCGCGCTCCGGCGCCGGGCGGGACGTGGTCGTGCAGATCGCCGCGCTCCAGCCGGAGCAGGTCGTCTACGTGGCGTGCGACCCGGTGGCACTGGCACGCGACGTCGCGACGTTCGCCGACCTGGGGTACCGGCTCGAGGCCCTGCGGGCCTTCGACCTGTTCCCGCACACCCACCACCTGGAAGCCGTCGCGCGCCTGGTCCCCACGCGCTGAGGGCCGGGGCTCGTTCGACCGCCGTTCCTTGCGTGTCGGGGTGTCCACCAATAGGCGGACCGACCAGCGTGGCGCGGCCGAGAAGCCCCGCACCTGAGTCCGGGCTGGGTATCCTGGGTCGTTGATGGCACTCCGGTTTCAGGGGCCGGCGTCGCGCATCGGAACGAGAGGCCACAGTGGCAGCAGGAACGACAACCACCAGCACCGAGACGTCAGGGGCGGCCACCAGGCCGGTCCGGGTCGCGATCGTCGACGACCACGAGTCCGTCCGACTCGGGATCCAGGCGGCGTGCCAGAACGAGGGGTTCGAGGTGGTGCTCACCGCCGCCAGCGTCCCCGAGTACGTCCAGAACCTCGACGGGCGAGAGGTCGACGTCGTCGTCCTCGACCTGTCCCTCGGTGACGGCTCGACCGTCACCGAGAACGTCAAGGGCGTGCAGGGGACGGGATCGGCGGTGCTCGTGCACTCCATCGCGGACCGGGTCGCCAACGTGCGTGAGGCGCTCGCAGCAGGGGCTGCCGGCGTCATCCCGAAGTCCTCCGCCACCAAGACGGTGATGGCCGCGGTCGCCACCGTCGCTCGGGGCGACGTGCTCAACAACCTCGAGTGGGCGAGCGCCATCGACGCCGACCGTGACTTCGCGAAGGCGCAGCTCGGCCGCCGCGAGCGCGAGATCCTGCACCTCTACGCCTCGGGGCTCCCGCTCAAGCTCGCCGCCCAGCAGCTCGGCATCGGCTACTCGACGGCGCGTGAGTACCTCGACCGGATCCGGGTGAAGTACGTCGAGGTCGGCCGTCCGGCCCCGACGAAGGTCGACCTGCTGCGTCGGGCCGTCGAGGACGGGATCCTCCCGGGGCTCGACTCGGGCATCGACCCCGACGGCGACGGTCGCTGACACGGATGGTCACCGCGGCTGAGCCGGGGCGGACGGCCGTCGAACCGGCACCGTTCGGTGCCGATCCGGCGCGCAGCGTCCGCGCCTCGATCACGCAGGCATCGGTGGAGCGGGCGTTCGCGATCCTCCTGGCGATGGCCGCGATCGGGCTCGGCATCGTCGACGCGCCGGCGGTCGTGCAGCAGCTGCCGTACCTCGACCCGTTCTGGGGGCCGACGCTGATGCTCGCGCTCGCGGCGTCGTTCGTGCTCATCGGCGTAGCGGCCTTCGTGCAGCGGGTCGCCCAGATGGCGCAGATCATCTGCGCGCTGCTGTTCCTCGTCGCGCTCGTGACGTGGACGGCGACCGTGCAGGAGCCCATCCCGTCGTCGCAGCAGCCGTGGCCGTGGTGGTTCTGCACGGTCGGCTGCACGGCGGCGGCGATGGGCTTCGCCACGTGGCGTGCGACGGTCTACACCGCGCTCGTGCCGGCGGTGTACGTCGTCGTCCGGCTCAGCCCGCTCGGCGGCGACGTCGGCGTCCTCGCGGTGCTGCTCGACGGGGTCTACACGGCGCTCCTCAGCGGCGCGGTGCTCGTCATCGCGGTGGTGCTGCGCCGCGCGGCCACGGCGGTCGACACGGCGCAGTCCACGGCCGTGCGGCGGTACTCGCTCGCCATCCGGGAGCACGCGACGGAGGTCGAACGGGTCCAGGTGGACGCGATCGTGCACGACAGCGTCCTGACGACGCTGCTCTCCGCTGCACGTGCCGACACGCTCGAGGCCAAGACCCTCGCGGCGAGGATGGCCCGGAACGCGATCGACCACCTCGAGGCCGCGGCCACCGACGGCCCGGGCGACGTCGAACCGGTCGCGCTCGGGGAACTCCGGGCGCGCATCCGCGAGGGGATCGGCGCCCTCCCCGCGCCCGTCCGCCTCGTCCCGACGACGACCGGGTCGGTCCGCCTGCCCGCGTCGGTCGCGGACGCGCTGGCCTCGGCGGCGCTGCAGGCCGCGGTGAACAGCGTGCAGCACGCCGGCGACTGCGACGTCTCCCGCTGGGTCAGCATCGAGCAGCAGGGGCAGGGCGTGCGCGTCGAGGTCGGCGACGACGGCCGCGGGTTCGACGTCGCGGCCATCCCCGCTGAACGCCTGGGGGTCCGCCGCTCCATCGTCGAGCGGATCGCGACCGTCGACGGGCACGCCGAGGTGCACACCGCGCCGGGCGAGGGCACCCGCATCGTGCTCACGTGGTCGCCGGCTGCGAGGACGACCGCATGAAGGTCTCCCTGCCGGCGAGCATCGCCCTCGGACTCGCGTCGCTGTTCTCCGTCTACCACCTGGTCCTCGCCGCGGCCACGCTCCCGCGGGTCGACCAGGTCGCCCCGATCATCGCCTGCATGGCGCTCTACGCCGCGGCCACCGGCCTCGCACTGTTCGTCCCCGGCAAGATCCTGCCGGTCTGGACGGC
Organism: Curtobacterium sp. Arg-1; assembly: GCF_025643395.1. Classification (NCBI taxonomy): domain Bacteria; kingdom Bacillati; phylum Actinomycetota; class Actinomycetes; order Micrococcales; family Microbacteriaceae; genus Curtobacterium; species Curtobacterium sp. Arg-1. The sequence continues at coordinate 2,482,431 of NZ_CP095731.1, read as the reverse complement.
CTGCTTCTCCCTCGCCACCGCGATCGTGATGCCGGTGATCGCCGCCCCGGTCGTCGTCGAGGGTCGCGGACCCGGCTCCGCCACCTGGTGGATCGCGGCGATCGGCACGCTCATGGTCGTGCTCGTCGTGCGCGGCCGGGGTCCGTTCGCGTGGGCCGGCGTGCTGTTCCTGACCGTGTACACCGTCGCCTGGGCCGGCCTCGGCTCGCTCGGCGGTCTGGGCGTGGTCGGCAGTGTCGCCTGGGTCGCGATCGCCACCGTCTTCGCGGCCGCGATGAGCCGCGCCATCCGCAACACCCGTGAGCTCGTCCTCGCCGAGCAGGAGACCGCCGACTGGCAGGCTGCGCAGGACGCCCACGTGTTCGAGCGGCAGTTCCGGCTGAGCCAGACCACCCGGATGGCCCTGCCGATGCTCCAGCGCATCATCGACTCCTGCGGGGACCTGGACGAGGCCGACCGTGCCGAGTGCCTGCACCTCGAGCAGGCCATCCGTGACGAGATCCGCGGCCGGTCGCTGCTGTCGGACGACGTCCGCGACGAGGTGATGCGCCTGCGTCGCCGCGGAGCGACCGTCCAGCTGCACGACGACGGCGGGCTCGACGACCTGGACGCCCCGGACATCCGTCGCATCCACGCCCGCGTCGCCGAGGCGCTGCGGCAGGCCCGCGACGCCGACAACGTCATCGTCCGGACCGTCGGCGAGGGCTCCGACTCCGCGGTGACCGTCGTCGGGCTCCGCCTCGACGTGGCGGCGAGCGAGTCGGCCGCGCTCGGAGCGAGGCTGGACGACGACGACGGTGACGAGGACGACTCCGTCGCGCTCTGGCTCGAGATCCCGCGGCACGAGCCGGCGTAGCGCGCGGCCACGCGGCCGCGCGCGTGTCGCGACGATGCACCACGTGATCGACGCGTGGACCGTCGCGAACGTGGTGCGGACGCGCACTGCGGTGGGCGCGATGGGGGACAGCCGGGAGGCGCGCGGCGGCCCCGGCACGAGCCTCCCGGCCGTCAGGGGGGCGCGCCGGGCTGGCGCGTGCGAGGAAGCGACCATGTCGTCGTCGCGCGACGTCGGCGCTGTCGTTCTGCATCGGCCCCGCGAGCCGCACCGACGCCCGCCAGCACGCGCTGGACGCCCCCGGGAACGGGGAACGGGCCGGTCGGATACCGACCGGCCCGTTCGCGACCCGAGGCTGAGCGACAACCCGAATGTCGCCCTGCCCCGCAGCGGGCGGTGGCTTCGTACCCTAGTCGGCCACCGACCAGCGATGTCTTTCGTTGAAGGACACCGAACACCAACTACTATGCCCACGCACCAGCTGCATGTCAGTCGTCATTATGGGGGACAATTTCGGCATTTCCGGTCCGCATCCGCAGATCGTGTCCCCCGAGCGAGGGGATACCGACCGGGAAGTGCGCCCCGTGACCGTCATGATCGGCCGCGCACCGAGGGGTACATCAGCGGAGCGATCGACCCCAGGCGCCCGGTCCGTCCTCGAGCGGGCGGCGGAGCCCCCGAGCCGCCACGTCCCAGCCGGTGCGCGGTTCGACGACGACGGCAGCGCGTCCGGCCGCCGCGGCCTCGTCGGCCTGCCGCTGCAGGACGGCCACGACGGCGGCGAGCTCCTCGGGGGTGGGTCCGCCGGAGACCACCCGGACGTCCGCCACCGAAGCGGGCTCGTCCGAGGGCACGGGTGCTGCGTGGCGTCCCATCAGAGCGGGATGTTCCCGTGCTTCTTCGGCGGCAGCGTTGCACGCTTGCCCCGCAGCGACCGGAGGGCCTTGATGACCGACACGCGGGTGGCGTGCGGCTGGATGATGCCGTCGAGCTCACCACGCTCGGCCGCCAGGTACGGCGACGCCACGTTGTACGTGTACTCGTTGGCGAGCTTCGTCCGGACCGCGGCGACGTCCTCGCCGGACTCCTCGGCCCGCTTGATCTCGGCGCGGTACAGGATGTTGACGGCGCCCTGACCGCCCATCACGGCGATCTCGGCGGTCGGCCACGCGAGGTTGATGTCGGCGCCGAGCTGCTTCGAGCCCATCACGATGTACGCGCCGCCGTAGGCCTTGCGGGTGATGACGGTGACGAGCGGGACGGTGGCCTCGGCGTAGGCGTAGAGCAACTTCGCGCCGCGGCGGATGACGCCGGTCCACTCCTGGTCGGTGCCGGGCAGGTAGCCGGGCACGTCGACCAGGGTCAGGATCGGGATGCCGAAGGCGTCGCAGAACCGCACGAAGCGGGCGGCCTTCTCGCCGGCGTCGATGTTCAGCGTGCCGGCCATCGCCTGCGGCTGGTTCGCGATGATGCCGACCGTTCGGCCCTCGACCCGGCCGAAGCCGATCAGGATGTTCGGCGCGAAGAGCGGCTGGACCTCGAGGAACTCACCGTCGTCGACGATGTGCTCGATGATCGTGGTGACGTCGTACGGCTGGTTCGTGGAGTCCGGGATCACGACGTCGAGCTCGTGGTCGGCGTCCGTGGTCTCGAGCTCCGGGGCGACGTCGTACGCGGGCGGGTCGGACAGGTTGTTGTCCGGCAGGAACCCGATCAGCGAGCGGGCGTAGTCGAGCGCGTCGGTCTCGTCCTCGGCCATGTAGTGGGCCACACCGGAGACCGCGTTGTGCGTCTGGGCGCCGCCGAGCTCCTCGAAGCCGACGTCCTCGCCGGTGACGGTCTTGATGACGTCCGGACCGGTGACGAACATGTGGCTGGTCTTGTCGACCATGATCACGAAGTCGGTGAGGGCGGGGAGTACACCGCACCGCCGGCCGCCGGGCCCATCACGATGGAGAGCTGCGGGATGACGCCGGAGGCCTGGGTGTTGAGGCGGAAGATCTCGCCGTACTTGCCGAGCGCGACGACGCCTTCCTGGATGCGGGCGCCGCCGGAGTCGAGGATGCCGATGATCGGCACGCCCGTCTTGAGCGCGTGCTGCATGACCTTGATGATCTTCTCGCCGGCGACCTCGCCGAGCGACCCGCCGAAGACCGTGAAGTCCTGCGCGTACACGGCGACGTTCCGGCCGTGGATCGTGCCGACGCCGGTGACGACCGCGTCACCGTAGGGGCGCTTGGCGTCCATGCCGAACGACGTGGTGCGGTGCCGCACGAACTCGTCGAACTCCACGAAGGAGTTCGGATCGAGCAGCTGCTCGATGCGTTCGCGAGCGGTGCCCTTGCCCTTCGCGTGCTGCTTGGCGATGGCGGATTCGCCCGCGGCGGTCACGGCCTCGTGGTACCGGTCGCGGAGGTCGGCCAGCCGTCCGGCCGTCGTCGACAGATCGGGGGTGTCTCCTGAAGTCACCCGCTCACCCTACCGGCGGGTGGGACGCTGCCGGTTGGAGGACCCCCACGGTTCCTGCCCGTACATTTGCGTGCATGTCCACATCCCCGTCGCCGTCGTTCCCCGCCACCAGCGAGGCGGTCCGGTCGACGGGCGCGACCATCACCGCCCCCGCCGAGACCGGGTCCACCAACGCGGACCTGCTCGCCGCAGCGCCCGAGCAGCAGCACGGCAGCGTCGTCGCGACCCTGCACCAGACCGCGGGGCGGGGCCGGCTCGACCGCACCTGGACCGCTCCGGCCGGTGAGACGCTCGCCGCCAGCGTGCTCGTCCGCGCCGACCTCGACGACCACGACCGCGGCTGGCTGCCCCTGGTCGCCGGTGCGGCGATGCGCGACGCGATCGCGTCGGTGCTCCCCGCCGGCGCGGACGTCGTAGTGAAGTGGCCGAACGACGTGCAGGTCGGCGGGCACAAGGTGTGCGGGATCCTCTGCCAGGTCGCCGCCGACGGCAGCGTCGTGGTCGGCGCCGGCGTCAACCTGACGATCCCGGCCGACCGGCTGCCCACCCCCACGTCCACCTCGCTCCTGCTTGCGGGCGCGGCCGACGACGCACCCGCCCTGGCCGACGCGGTCCTGTCCGCGTTCCTGCGCTCCGTCCTGGAGGCGGTGGCCGGCCTGGTCGCGGGTGGTCACGCCGCCGAGACGGTCCGGACCCACGTCCGCGCCGCGTGCGGCACGATCGGTCGCCGCATCCGTCTCGAGCTGCCGGACGGCAGCGTCGAGGAAGCCGACGCGACCGGCATCGACGACGCCGGTCGCATCACGATCCGGGACCAGGCGGGGCGCACCAGGGGCGTCGCGGTGGGGGACGTCACCCACCTGCGGTATGCATGACGGCATGACCGCCGAGCCCCCGCCCGAACGTGTCGTCGCACGCCTGCGACCGCACGCCCGTCGGCTGGTGCGCCCGGCGGTGTTCGTCGTGCTCGTCACCGCGGCCGGCGGGTTCGGCTTCGGCGTGTTCCAGGCCCAGCTGGCGTGGCTGAACGCCGTCGTCGCGCTCGTCGTCCTGGTGCTCGTCGTGTTCGGCGGCGCGGTCCCGCTGTTCCGGTGGATGTCGGAGCGGTACGTGGTCACCACCCGTCGTCTGGTCGTGGTGGGCGGCCTCGGCACCCGGACGCGGCGGGAGCTCCTGCACTCCCGCGGCTACGACGTCACGGTGCGGCGTCGGGGCCTGCAGGGCCTGTTCCGCTCCGGTGACGTGCTGGTGTTCCCCGGGGACGACCCGGCGGTGGTCCTCGCCGACGTGCCGCACGCCGACCTCGTCGTCGCCGTGCTGCACGACCTGGTGGAGGCGTACGAGGCCAGGCGTCGGCACCGTGAGCCGGACTGGGACGAGATCGTCGGCGGTCCGGACCGTCCGCCGTGGGGCGACGTGCGGGCCTGACCGCGGACGCCGCGACACCCCCTGGGGAGCAGTGGTGAGACTTCGGCGAGAAACCGGTACCGTCTTCGACGTGCGTATCTCTGTCATCGGCTGCGGCTACCTCGGTGCCGTGCACGCCGCCTCCATGGCCAAACTCGGACACGAGGTCGTCGCTGTGGACGTCGACCCCACCAAGATCGAGCGGCTCGCTGCCGGCGAGGCCCCCTTCTTCGAGCCCGGCCTGCCCGAGATCCTGACCGAGGCCCTCGAGTCCGGTCGGATCCGCTTCACCACCGACATGGCCGAGGTCGCCGGTGCCCGCGTGCACTTCCTCGCCGTCGGCACCCCGCAGGGCCCCACCGGCGCCGCGGACCTGACCTACGTGAACGCCGCCGTCGCCGCGCTCACCCCGCACTTGGCCGCCGGCGAGTTCGTCGTCGGCAAGTCGACCGTGCCCGTCGGCACCGCGGCGCGCCTGGCCGCCGAGGTCAGCGAGGCCGTCCCCGGTGCCACGCTCGTCTGGAACCCCGAGTTCCTGCGTGAGGGCTTCGCGGTGCAGGACACCATCGCGCCGGACCGCTTCGTGTACGGCGTGCCCGACGGTGCGGCCGGCGAGCAGGCCGTCGCCGCCCTCGACGAGGTCTACGCCGAGGCACTGTCCACCGGCACGCCCCGACTCGTCGTCAACCTGCCCACCGCCGAGCTCGTGAAGATCAGCGCCAACGCGTTCCTCGCCACGAAGATCTCCTTCATCAACTCGATCGCCGAGATCGCCGAGGTCGCCGGTGCCGACGTCACGGCGCTCGCCGACGCGATCGGCCACGACGCCCGCATCGGCCGCAAGTTCCTGAACGCCGGTCTCGGCTTCGGTGGCGGATGCCTGCCGAAGGACATCCGCGCGTTCCAGGCGCGGGCGAACGAGCTGGGCGTCGGGGAGTCCCTGGCGTTCCTGGCCGACGTCGACGCCACGAACCTGCGCCGTCGCGCGCACGTCGTCGAGCTGGCGCAGGAGCTGCTCGGTGGGGTCGTCAGCGGCAAGCGCGTCGCCGTGCTCGGCCTGGCCTTCAAGCCGAACTCTGACGACGTCCGCGACTCGCCGGCACTCGACATCGCTGCTCGCCTGCACGAACTCGGCGCCGTCGTCTCGGCGTACGACCCCGAGGCCGTCGTCACCGCGCGCCGCGTGCACCCCGAGCTCGACTACGTCGAGAGCGCTGCCGAGGCGCTGGGTGGAGCGGAGCTCGTGCTCGTGCTGACCGAGTGGACCGAGTTCCGCGAGCTCGACGCGACGGCCGCTGCCGCGCTCGTTGCGTCGCCCGTCGTCATCGACGGCCGCAACTGCCTCGACCGCGAGGCGTGGACCGCCGCCGGCTTCACGTACCGCGGCATGGGGCGCTAGCCGCGACCGACAGGAGGCCCGGTGCCGGTCCGTGGGACCGGCACCGGGCCTCCTGTGCGTTCATCGCGTGGTCAGCCGATGGCTGCGCGCAGCACCGCGCGGTACCGCTCGCCGATCCGTTCGGTGGAGAACTCCGCCGCCGAGACGACGGCCTGCTCCTGGTAGCGCGTCCGCGCCGTGTCGTCGGTGAGCACGCGCTGCAGTGCCGCGCGGAGTGCCGGGACGTCGCCCGGGGGCACGAGCACGCCGGACACGTCGTCCTGCACGACGTCCCGGATGCCGGGCAGGTCGCTCGCCACGATCGCGGCGCCGACCGCCGCGGCCTCGAGCAGGGTCACCGGCAGGCCCTCCTGGTCGCCGTTCGCCGCCGGGATCGACGGAACGGCGACGACGGTCGCCGAGGCCAGGGTCTCGAGGACCTCGGTGCGGCCACGCTGGCCGAGGAACGACACCGGCAGCCCTGCAGCCTGCTGCTCGAGCTGGGTCCGGTACGGGCCGTCACCGACGACGGTGAGCCGCCACGGCACGTCGTCGCCCAGGCCGCGGAGCGCCTCGATCAGGTTGCCGAAGCCCTTCTTCTCGACCAACCGCCCGACGGCGACCACGTGGTGCTCCTGTGGCGCGACGCGCGCGCGGGTGTCGCGGGCCGGGCCCAGGTCGACACCCATCGGGATCACGGTCGAGCGTGACTCGGGCACGCCCCACTCGGTCAGCCGATCACGCATCTCGGAGTTGACGGTGGTGACGTGCGCTGACCGCCCGAAGATCCACCGCTTGAGGCGGACGAGGGGAGCCGCACGGAGCGCGTAGATGTCCCCGCCGTGGGTGGTCACGACGACGGGCACGCCCGGAGCGGCCAGGGTCGCGACGAGGGCCTGGGGGATGGCCCAGTGCGCGTGGATGGCGTCGGGCCTCGCAGAACGCACCACGCGCCGCACGGCCAGGTACTGCGCGAGCACCAGGGCGGGCACCTGCACGATGCGGGAGCGGCGTTCCTTGAGGTTGTCGAGGATCGCGCCGTCGGCCAGGTCCTCGAAGCGACGCGGGAAGTACGGGTAGCGACGGACCGCGACCTCGCCGATGCGCTCCTTCGTGGCACCGCCGGGCACGCGGGGCGTGAGGACGAGGGTGTCGAACTCGGTCGCCTCTTGGTGGGCGAGGTCGAGCACGAACGCCGGCACCCCGTCGTCCGGTCGGGCCGGGAACGTCGAGCCCAGGACGAGCAGGCGGGGGCGTCCCTGGGGGGAGCGGGCGGAGCGAGTGGTGCGGGACATCGTGCCTTTCCGGGGGTGGCGGGGGACGGTCCGGTAGGCTCTCACCCCGTGCGCGTACTGATCCACAATAGCGATTCGCCCCACAACCGCGGGGACCGGGCGATCCTCGCCGGCAACGTCGAGCTCGTCCGCCGCCGGTGGCCCGACGCCGAGATCGTGTCCCTGTCCCAGTACCCCGAGCGGGACGCCGCGTGGTTCGGGATCCGGTTCCTGCCGGTCTCCCCGTACAGCACGGGCATCGGCGACCTGTTCGCCCTGCTGCGTGCCGCCCGCGGCGCCGACGTGGTGCTCTGGGGTGGCGGCGAGATCCTGAAGGACTACACGAACAAGCTCGGCCTCGTGTACTGGTTCGGCAAGATGCTGCTCGTCCGTGCGGTCAACAAGAACCTCGTCGGGGCGTTCCAGGGCATCGGCCCGACCACCGCCGGGGTCAGCAAGCGCCTGATCCGCGCCACCGTCGACCTGTGCAGCGCGTTCGCCGTCCGTGACGACGAGTCCCGCGAGAAGCTCCTGTCCTGGGGCGTGACGACGCCGATCGTGTCGTCCTTCGACCCCGCCGTCGTCGGGACGGTCACCCCGCCCGACGCCGAGGTGCTCGAGCGGCTCGAGCGCACCACCGGCCTGACCGCCGAGCAGCTCGACGGCTCGATCGGCTTCGGCGTCCGCCGCTGGTTCCACTACAAGCGCAGCGGCTGGATCCCGTTCCGGTTCCTGCCGAAGCGTTTCCGTCAGACCGGTGTCGACAGCGACAAACTCGTGACCTACCGCCAGGCCGTCGCCGACCTGGCCGACCGCGTCATCGACCGCTGGGACGCCGACGTGGTGTTCTACCCGATGCACATGGAGGCGTCCGAGGGTGACGCCGCGTTCGCCCGCGAGGTCATCGCGCTGATGCGGCACGCCGACCGCACCCACGTGGTCGAGGCCGACGAGTTCTCGCCGTCCGAGTACGCCGGGCTGATGTCCCGCAGCCGCCTGTTCCTGGCGAGCCGCCTGCACTCGGCGATCGTGGCGACCATCGCCGGGGTGCCGGCCGCGGTGCTCTACTACGTCGACAAGGGTCGGCTGTTCTTCGAGCAGATGGGGCAGCAGGCGTACTCGAAGCCGATCGAGGCCGCGCTCGAGCCCACGTTCGTCGACGACGTCACGGCGCAGCTCGAGGCGCTCGACGCGGACCGCGACACGGTCCGTGCGCAGCTCGCCGAGGGCGTGGCCCGCATGGCGACCGCACTCGACGCCGACTTCGCCGAGGCGACGCGCGACGTCCGCTGACACGACGGGCGCGAACGCGCGGCCGTGACGGACAGGAGGCCCGTGGCGACACCGCCACGGGCCTCCTGTCCGTCGTGCGCACGGTGCAGCCGCGTGCCTGACGGGCGTCAGCTCGTCCGGGAGGCGAAGCGCTTCAGGTAGGTGATGTCGTTGCGGTAGACGTCCTGGTCGCCGGGGAGCGTGCCGCTGGACGCCCACTGCCAGAAGGTCCACTTCGACCAGCTGCGGCCGAGGGTGCCGGGCGTGGTGAAGTCCTTCACCGGGTAGATCGCGACGAACAACGGGTTCTTCGAGAACTGGTTGCTGTTGTTCGTGCAGCGCTTCCACCAGTCGGTCGTGGTGTAGATCGCGGGGTACCGACCCGTCTTGGCGACGACCGTCCGGTTGAAGTCCTTGATCCAGCTGCGCATCGACGACCACGACTTGCCGTAGCAGGTGCCCTGGGCGGCGCTGCCGTACTCGATGTCGAGCAGCGGCGGCAGGGTCTTGCCGTCCTTGCTCCACTGGCCGCCGTGCGCGAAGAAGTAGTTCGCCGTCGCGGCGCCGCTCGCCTGGCTCGGCTGGGCGTAGACGTAGCCACCGCGGTACAGGTTGCGCTGCTTCGCGGTCGCGTACTGCTGCTTGTACGTCGAGCTGACGTACGAGGTGCCCTCGGTCGCCTTGACGTACACGAACCGGGCGCCGTTGCCGTACGCCTGCCGGAAGTTCACGCTCGGCTGCCACGCGCTGATGTCGAAGCCCTGCACCCGGCCCGGGGGCGGACCGACGGCGGAGGCGGCAGCGGCGGAGGAGCTGAGGGCCTGCGCGCTCACGCCGCCGGACAGGGCGTCGGGCGAGGCGGTCGTGACGTGGGACTCGCCGGCGTGCGCGGCGATGCCGGCACCCATGGTGTGGTTGCCGGTGCGGTCCATCTCCGCGATGGACAGCTGCTCGCTGGGTGCCTCTGCCGCCGGCGCCGCTGCCGACGTACCCGCCGTGGGGGCCGGTGCCGCGGTCGCGGGGTCGGTCGTGGTGACGCCGACGGCCGGGCCGCTGGCGAAGGTGATGGCCCCGGCGACGGCGGCGGCGGTGCCGAGTCCGAGGAGTCTGCTGATCGGTGCGCGCATGTGGTCTCGTCTTCCCTGTCGAGATGCCGTGGGCCTGATCTCCCACGCCGAGGTCCGAGTGATGCTACCCGGCCTCGGCGACACATGTCCGTCAGGCGCACACGGGCGGCACCCGCCGCGGTGGGCTACCGTCGCCGGCGCGGCGCTGTGTCGGTGTCGTCGGTCTCGACCTCCGGCAGGCGCCCGCGCGAGGCGACCTCGCGCGTGGCGTGCTTCTGCCGGCGGTTGAGGAAGTTGCGCTCGACGAGCCACCACATCCCGACGCAGATGGCCAGGGTGACCGGGATCACCACGAAGACCATCAGCAGGAACTGCCACTTCGGGTACAGGCCCATCGGCAGGAGCAGCAGGTTGCCGAGTCCGAGCAGCGGGCTGTGGAAGAGGTAGACCGAGTACGACACGAGGCCGGCGAGCACGAACGGCTTCCAGGCGAAGAACCGTGCCAGCCAGGTGTGCTGCCCGGACACGGCTCGGCGTCCCATCCAGGTCAGCAGGATGCCGGCGAAGATGCCGAGGACGACCTCGGACGGCCAGGTCTGGTGCTGCCAGTAGTCGCGGTTGCGGAAGAAGACGAGGAGCATCCCGACGAACATCGCGGCGACGAACACGCCGCCCTGCCACCGCGGGCCGCCGAGCTTCGAGGCGTTCAGCTTGCCGGTCAGGTGCTCGTCACGGGCCTTCACGGTGAGTTCGGCGGCCAGCATGCCGACCGCGAAGAGGCCGACGAACCACGGGTGCATCCACGAGTAGCGGCTCTCGGAGCCCATCCACATGCCGATCAGGACCAGCGAGGACGCCGTCGCCCAGCCGCCGAAGACCTTCCAGAGCGGCAGGATCAGCAGCGGCATGAGGAAGTAGATCTGCCACTCGACGGCGACCGTCCACATCGGGCCGTTGATCTTGCCGATGTACTGCGGGAAGAAGTCGTGCACCAGGAAGAAGTGCGTGAGGAAGGTTCCCCAACCCATCGGCAACTTCGTGTCCCACTGCGTGCCACCCGGCTGCCCCATCACGGGGACGAACAGGATGATGAGCGCGAAGACGACGAGCGACGCCCAGTACGGCGGGATGATCCGTCGTGCGCGGCGCCAGATGAACTTCCAGAAGCCGCCCGGCAACCGGTAGCGGTCGAACCGGGTCACGACGGGGAGCATCAGCACGTAGCCGGACAGCACGATGAACAGCGGGACGCCGAGGTAGCCCCACCCGATGAACGGACGGAGCCACGGCAGCTCGGTCGGACCGGTGCCCCGCATCCCCGTGAAGAGGTACGCGTGGTAGAACACCACGGCGAGGGCGGCGAGTCCGCGGAGACCGTCCAGGTACGGGAACTCGAGACGGCCCCCGGCTCGGGGAGCGGCGGCCCTCGGTTCGGCTGCGGTTTCGGCTGCGCGGGTTTCGGTGGCCAACGAACGTCCTCGTGGTGGTCGGAGCGGGGTCCCCGGCAGTCTCCCACACGCCGAGCGTCCCTCGCGATCCGGCCCGGTGCGGTCCGACAAGCGATCGGATGTCATGATGAAGCACGTGACCGTGACGACGCCCGCAGCACCGCAGTCCGCCCACGAGCCCGTTCGAGGCCGTTCGGGGACGGCTTCCCGACGGTACCGGCACCTGGTCGCACCCCTGCTCCTCGCGGTCCTCACGGTGGTCGGCGTCGTCCTCTGCGCTGCGGTGGCCTACCACAACCGTCTCGGCGTCACCAACGTCGACGGCATCTCCTACATGGGCATCGCGCGCGAGTACGCGAACGGCTGGCTGCCCGATGCGATCAACGCGTACTGGTCGCCGCTGGTCTCGTGGATGATGGCGCCGTTCGTCGCGCTCGGCCTCGGCCTGCAGACGGCCTTCGCGATCGTCAACTGCTTCGCCGCGGCCGTGGTGCTCGGCATCGGCGGGTGGCTCGTCTGGTCGCAGAACCACCGCATCGTCCCGGCCCTGGTCTTCATGGTCACGGCGATCCCCGCGCTGATGAGCGCCGTGCCGGTGCAGACCCCGGACCTGCTCGTCGTCGCGTGGGTCGTCGGGTTCCTCTGGGCACTCCGGTGGGCCGACCAGGCGCTGCACGGATCGACGCGGGCGCGGGTCGTCTCCGGAGCCGTGCTCGGTGCCGTCGCAGCCCTCGGCTACTTCACCAAGCTGTTCCTGCTGCCGGTGGCCATCGGGGCCGTGATCCTCTGGCTGCTGCTGCGCGTCTGGTCCGCCCGCCGTCGCCACGAGCCCGTGCGGCACTGGTGGACGGCGCCCGTCGCGACGATCGTCGTGTTCGTCGTCGTCATCGCCCCCTGGGTCGGTGCCCTGACCGCCAAGTACGACACCGTGACGCTCGGGTCGTCGCTGTCGGTCAACATCGGCTCGAAGTTCGACGACGGCGGTCGAGCCACGGACTGGCCGTTCCTGCCGGTCCCGCCCAACGACCACGCCTTCTCGCCGAACGAGGACTTCACCCCGTCGGTCTACAAGCAGGGCCCGATGGACAACCCGGACCCCGCCGTGGTGCCGCCGGCCACCTCGTCGTCCAGCGACGACACCGCGCCGAAGGTCACGAAGGAGTCCGGCATCGCCGCCCGCGCCGGCTACTACCTGCACGAGCGCATGCTCGCCCTGCCGTACTACCTGCAGAAGATCAGCACGTTCGCCCCGTTCGCGGCGCCGATCGCGCTGCTCTTCGCCGCCGCACTCGTCATCGGTGTCGTGCGCTTCCGCCGCTACGCCTTCACCTGCATCGTCGCCGCGACGACCCTGGTCTACTTCGTCGGCTACGGCATGATCACGTCGTCGTCGAGCGGCGGCGGCAACGCGCGCTACTACTGGCCGCTCTTCTACCTGACCGCGATGATCGGTGCGCTCATGCTGCCGGCGGTCTGGCGACTGGTGCGCCGTCGTGGTGTGGTGCGGACGATCGTCGCGTGCCTGGCGATCGCCGTGGTGCCCCTGGCGTCGTACACGCAGAACTGGCTCGGATCGCCGGCGCCGTTCTACCCGTCGGTCAACCGGACCGAGCCGCTGCGCGTCCTCGGCCCGACCCGGGTGCCGGAGATCGTCCGGCTCGCCGACCAGATCCGGGCGAGCGGCGCGCTCCCCGAGGACGCCACCGTCATCGGGTCGAACTACCGGTCGCTGGCGTCGCTCGCCTTCCTGACCGACACGCGTGTGTACGGTCGTTCAGGTCAGGGGTACACCTACCAGTCGGACGCGATGCGCAAGCTGTTCCTCGACCAGGGCGTGCAGTACTTCGTGCAGTTCGACGCGGCCACCGCCCCGGCGCGCGACTACTCGGCGGCCGGCAAGGTCGTCGGCACGTACAACGCGACGATCTCGTGCAGCACCGACCGGTCGACCGACCCCGAGGTCCCCTGCCGCGTCCAGGTCATCAAGCTCGCCCGGTAGCGCGAGCGACGGGGCGAGCGAGGGCCGCAGCGGCACCGCAGGGAGCGGCCCGCCCCACCGTCTACCATGACCTGAGCCCGAGACCTGAGCAGGAGACCCGTTTGTCCGTCAGCACCAGCGACACCCCCGCGCCCGAGGGGAAGCGTCCGTCGAAGCGACGACGGTTCCTCGGCAAGGCGATCCCGATCGTCTTCTACGTCCTGCTCGCGGTGTTCCTCGTGCTGTACGTGCGCGGCGTCGACTGGGGGCAGCTCGCCGGACTCGACTGGCAGTGGTCGTGGGTGGCCCTCGCGACGGTGATCAGCCTCGGGTTCCGCTACTGGGGCGTCGGCATCTGGTTCTACCTGCTGCGACGACTCGGTGCGACCGGGCTGAAGGGCAGTGGCGTCACCCTGACCTACGTGTACGCGAAGTCCTGGATGGGCCGCTACATCCCGGGTGCTGCCACCTGGATCATCGGCAAGGTCTACTTCGCCTCGAAGCACGGCGTCTCGAAGGCCCGTCTCGGTGTGAGCGGCCTGCTCGAGGGAGCCCTACAGATCGCCGCGACCCTGGCCCTGGCGCTCGTGCTGCTGCTCATCGACCCGCGCACCCACAACCTCGACCCGTGGCTCATCGTCCTGATGATCGCGGCGTTCGTCGGCTGTGTCGTCTGCCTGATCCCGCGGGTCTTCGTGTTCCTGATCGGGATCGCGCTGAAGATCCTGCGCCGCAAGCCGCTCGAAGCCGACGTCCGCCCGAACCTCGGCACCGTCCTCGGCGGGGCCGGTCTCTACGTCGCCGGAGCGGTGCTGTCCGGCACGGCGTACTACTTCATCACCCTCGGGGTGTACCCCTCGCTGAAGATCACCGACGCGGCCTTCGTGATCGGTGCCGCCAGCATGGCCTCGGCGATCAGCATGCTGGCCGTCTTCGCGCCCGGCGGGCTCGGTGTCCGCGAGGGCGTCCAGGCCCTCCTGCTGGCCCTCGTGATGCCGGTGCCGATCGCCCTCGTGGTCGTCGTCGTCACCCGTGTCTGGAGCCTCGCGGTCGACGGACTCTTCCTGCTCTGCGCCGCGGCCCCCACGTGGTTCCGGCGCGACCGGCCGACGGACGACCCCTCCGCGGTCGAGGGTGGCGTCCCCGCCGCCTGACGCGGCAGCGAGTGTGCAGAAGACGTCGGGTCCCGTGTCGGGACCCGACGTCTTCTGCACACCGGGCGGCCGTGGCGCGCCTGGCGACGGACGGGAGGCCCGTGCCAGCTGGCACCGGGCCTCCCGTCCGTCTCGCAGGGGCGTCCAACCCGCGCCGTGCGCCGTCCGCCGAGTGGTCACGAAGTGTCGCCTGGAGACGCTCCAGACGACGGTTCGCGACCCCTCGGGGCCGCGCCTGCGGCACGTCGTGCCCGCCCGGCGCTCCGCGGCCGGGCGTGTCAGCGGACGGGAACCGTCGTCGACAGGGCGCGACGGTCGGCGCGCGCGACCTGCACGACCGAGGCGACGAGGCCCACCGCGACCAGCGCCACGACGACCACGAGCACCGCGGGTGGCACCGGGCCGATCTCGGAGTAGCGCAGCAGCCCACGCCCCGTCACCGGGAACACCGCCGCGTTCCAGAACCAGGCGGACGCCACCGCGAAGCCGTACACGCCCACGGCGGGCAGCACGACGGCCAGTGCCACGGCGACCCAGGCGCGTGCCCGGCCGGCCGGTACCAGCCGCCGCCACGCGAGCGCGCTCAGCACGATCAGGCAGACGATCGCGGGGAAGTAGTACCGGCCCTGGGTGGCGGCGACCTCGGTGGTGGTCAGGTACGAGTGCGCGCTCGTGCGGTTCTGGATGCCGATCAGGAGCGCCGGGAACACCGCGAGGCAGAGCGCCGTCCGCAGGTCCGGGCCGCGGCGGAACGCCCAGCCGACGAGCACCACGAGGGCGACCAGGGTGAGGACGGCGGTGAGCAGATCACCGATCGTGACCTGTGCCCGGCCGCCGAAGCTGCCCCAGAACGTGCGGGCGAGGGTGCCCCAGCTGACGTCGAGGAAGTGCCCGAGCGTGGGGCTCTCACCCGGCGGGAAGTCCTTCGGGGGCCGCATGGCCGTGTAGCCGTTCGGCTGGATCCGCCCGTACGACACCAGGTTGTGCAGCCACCACCACGCGCCGATGCCGCCGGAGACCGCCATCGCGACGACCGAGCGCACGATCCGTTGCCGCAGGGACAGCACCCCGGCGCCGGCGAACAGCACCACCACCGCGACGAACGGCACCGCCGGCAACCCCGTGCCCTTGATCCAGACCAGGGCCCCGAGGACCGCAGCCAGTGCGATCGTGGTGCGCCAGCGGGTGTCCCCGGTGAGCAGACGCGTGGCGAGCCAGACGACGATCCCGGCGACGAGCAGGACGGGGGCGTCGTTGGAGAACGACGAGCCGATGGACGCGAGCTCGGGCGTCGCGAACACGGCGAGGGCGCCGATCAGCGCGGCGCGGGGGCTGCGGGTCACCCGGCGCACCGACGCCCAGGCGAGCAGCGGCAGCGCGGTCACGGCCAGCACGTCGGCCAGGCGGAGGGCGATGAACGCGTGGTCCCAGCGGAGTTCCCCGAAGTCGACGGCACGGAGCACGGCGGCTCCGGCCAGGTAGGCGGTCGGCGGGTGCTGGGTCATCTGGTTGACCGTCCCCGAGGGGCCGGGGGCGTTCTGCAGCAACTCGCCCACCGTCGACCACTCGTCGGACGGCTTCGTCGCCTGCTCGACCTTGGCGGCCTGCACGGCGTTGGTGACGAACAGCTCGCCGGGGGCCGCCCACGCGTCGCCGAGGGCGAGGTGCACCGAGGCGTCGATGTGCGCGGTCTCGTCGGGCGCTTCGAACACCGGGACGATCAACGCCCACGCCACGAGCCACAGCCCGAAGGTCGCCGTGATCACCGCGATCGCGACACGTTCCCAGCGCGCGGTGCGGGGTGGAGCAGGGGTGGTGGTCGTCTCGGCCGTCACCCCACCGATCCTAGGTCAGGCGTCGTGGGGGACCCGCGGCCCGTCGGACACCGACTCGTCGGCGGTGGCCGGCTGCGTGGCGGTGCGCTCGGGGTGGTAGACCCAGACCTTGTAGAGCCAGAACCGGAAGACCGTGCCGAGCACGAGCCCGACGATGTTCGCGACGTTGTCGGCGAGCACCGAGGTGAGCCCCATGGCGTAGTGCGAGACCCCGAGGCAGGCGAGGGCGATGACCATGCCGCCGAGCGAGACGACGACGAACTCGACACCCTCGCGGGTGGCCACGGCGCGACGCTGCTCACGGAACGTCCAGTACCGGTTGCCCATCCAGTTGACGAAGATCGCCACGACGGTGGAGATGACCTTCGCCCAGAACGGGCCCGAGTGGACGTCCTCGGGGTTCAGGACGGTGATGCGCAGCACGTTGAACACCGTGGTGTCCACGACGAAGCCGACGGCACCGACGACGCCGAAGCGTGCCAGCTGGGCGATGAGGCGCCGCACGAGCCCTCCAGGATCCGTAGAGTTGTGACCGGTCGTCCAGAGCACGACCCGAACAGCGATTGTAGACAACGCGTTCCCACCGCGCGGTGGGAGCGCCGGAAGGATCACACAGCATGGCGTTGCGCGTCGGGGTCATCGGTGGGGGACAGCTGGCACGGATGATGGTGCCGGCCGCGGTCGAACTCGGGATCGACATCCGGGTGCTCGCCGAGGGGCCGGGCATGTCGGCGAGCATCGCCGCCACCGCCGAGGGCGACTACCACGACGCCGCCACGGTGCTCGAGTTCGCCCGACAGGTCGACGTCGTCACCTTCGACCACGAACACGTGCCCCAGGACGTTCTGCGCACGCTGGTCGACGCGGGCGTGGCGGTCCACCCCGGCCCCGACGCGCTGGCCGTCGCGCAGGACAAGATCACGATGCGTCGCCGGCTGAGCGACCTCGGCCTGCCGGTGCCCGACTGGGCGGCCGTGCACGACCCCGACGAGCTCCGCGGGTTCCTGGCCGACCACGGTGGCCGAGCCGTCGTCAAGACCCCGCGGGGCGGGTACGACGGCAAGGGTGTCCGGGTCGTCTCCGACGCCGCCGAGGTCGACGACTGGTTCATCGCCGTGGCCGAGGCCGGCGGCGACCAGGCCCTCCTGGTCGAGGAGCTCGTCCCCTTCACCCGCGAACTCGCGCAGTCCGTGGCACGCCGCCCCTCCGGGCAGGTCGTCGCCTGGCCGCTCGTCGAGACCGTGCAGCGCGACGGCGTCTGCGCCGAGGTCATCGCTCCGGCCCCGGACAGCGCCGGCCGGATCGCCGACCTGACCGAGTCGATCGCCGTCCGCATCGCCGAGGAACTCGGGGTCACCGGTGTGCTCGCCGTCGAGCTGTTCCAGACCGACGACGAGCGCATCCTCATCAACGAGCTCGCGATGCGTCCGCACAACACCGGGCACTGGACCATCGACGGCGCCACCACGAGCCAGTTCGAGCAGCACCTGCGTGCCGTCCTCGACCTGCCGCTCGGTGCCACCGGCTCGTTCGCCCCGGCGTCCGTCATGGTCAACGTGCTCGGCGGACCCGCCGACGGCGACCTCGCCGCCCGGTACCCAGCCGCACTCCAGGCCTTCCCCGAGGCCAAGTACCACTTCTACGGCAAGGCACCCCGGGCCGGGCGGAAGATCGGGCACGTCACGGTGCTCGGCGACGACGTCGACGACGTCGTCTACCGCGCTCGCGCGGCCGCTGCCCACTTCGACGACTGAGGTCGCGTCCTCGACGTGACCGGATGACGACACGGGAGGCCCGTGGTGACGCCGCCACGGGCCTCCCGTGTCGTGTCGGCGCGGGACGCACTTGTCGGCCGGTCTGCGGACACCCCCTCGGGTGGCACCCGCTCGGGAGGCTGGTGGGGGACGGGAACGCGTGTTCTCCTGGAGCAGTCAGGGAACACACGTCCAGGGGAGTCTCCATGCGCCGCCGTCCGCGCCGTACCGCCGTCTGCGCCGCCGCAGTCGCCCTCGTCGCTGCCGTCGCCGGCCTGCTGCCGACCGCGACCGCGTCGGCAGCGACCTCGGCTTCCGCCATCCGCTCGGCGACGTCCGCGTCGCTCTACGGCGCCGGGCCGTACCGGTCGCCCACGAGCGAGGCGGCGAAGGCCCAGACCGCCCTCGCAGCCACCGACCCGGCCGGTGCCGCGGCGGCCGGGACCATCGCCCGCTACCCCGTCGCCACCTGGCTCGGCGACTGGACGCAGGGGACACAGCTGACCAAGACCATCAGCACCGCCCTGACCGGGGCCGAGCAGTCCGGCACCACCCCCGTGTTCGTGCTCTACGCGATCCCCGACCGTGACTGCGGCGGGTACTCGGCCGGCGGGTTCGACGAGCGTTCCTACGACGACTGGGTCGACCAGGTCACCGCGGCGCTCACCGGGCACCGTGCAGCCGTCGTCGTCGAACCGGACTCGCTCGCGATGCTCAGCAACGCCAAGTGCAGCACGGCGCTCGACGAGCAGCGCTACCGGATCCTCTCCCGCACCGTCGCCGGCCTGACCGCTGCCGGGGTCCCCGCGTACCTGGACGCCGGCAACTCGAACTGGGTGCAGCCCGCACTGATGGCGTCGCGACTGAACAGCGCGGGGGTGCAGCAGGCCCGCGGCTTCTTCACGAACGTCGCGAACTACTACCCGACCGCCCAGGAGCAGGCGTACGCGCAGAAGGTGTCCGCCGCGACCGGGGGGTCCCACTACGTGATCGACACCTCGCGCAACGGGCAGGGCTGGCGCGGCACGTGGTGCAACGGACCCGGCGCCGGACTCGGTACCTCGCCCCGGGTGGTGTCCGACGGCACGGCGCTCGACGCCCTGCTGTGGGTGAAGACCCCCGGCGCGAGCGACGGCACCTGCAACGGTGCCCCGGCCGCCGGCAAGTGGTTCTCGGCCTACGCGCAGGCCCTCGTCGCGAACGCACGCCTGGGGGCACCCGCTGCCGACATGACACCCCGTGGGGCGCTCGAGGCCGTCGCCGGCACCGGCGGCGGCGTCCGCGTGTCCGGGTGGGCCTACGACGAGGACGACCCCACGCAGCCCGTGCGGGTCCGTGCCACCGTGGACGGGGCCGCGGCCGGCGTCGCCACCGCCGGGCTCGACCGTCCCGACGTCGACGCCCGCGCCGGTGTCGGCGCGACCCACGGCTTCGACGTCGTGCTGCCCACCGCGGCCGGCGCTCGCCGTGTCTGCGTCACCGCGGTGAACATCGGCGCCGGATCGGACACCGCGCTCGGCTGCTCGACCGTCCGCGCCTACCGGCACGACCCCTACGCCGGGCTCGAGTCCGTCACGGCCGTGGCCCGCGGCATCGCCGTGCGCGGCTGGGCGTTCGACGGCGACGCGGTGACCGCGGCGACCCGGGTGGCGATCACGGTCGACGGCAGACGGGTGACGTCACTGGACGCCGGCCGGAAGCGCGCCGACGTGGACGCGACCTGGGGCTCCGGCCGTTCGCACGGCTTCGCGGGCACGGTCCGGGTGGCGGCCGGCAAGCACACGGTCTGCGCGGTCGCGCACAACACCGGGACCGGAGCGGACCGCACGGCGTCAACGTGCCGGACGGTGCGGGTGCGCTGAGGCGGCGTGCGGCGTGCGGCGTTCGGCGTCCGGTGCGAGGTTCCGGGTGCGAGAGGATGGACGCATGCCGCGTGATCTCGTCCGCCGGGCCGCCCGACGCCTGCGCCGTGTGGTCGTCGGGGCCCCACCGCAGCCGGTGCCCCTGCCCGTGCTCGGGTACGTCGTTGCCGGCGGTGGGGGCGCGCACCCGGCCTCGGCACACGTCCGTGTGGTCCGGCGCACCGAGCACCTGGCGTCGAGCGGCACCGCCGAGGCCCGTCAGGTGGACCCGGCCGCGTTCGTCGACGGCTCCGACACGACGCCGTACGCCGCACTCCTGGTGCAGCGTGACATCCTGCCGCGTGACGACGTGCAGCCCTTCCTGGCGGCCGCCGCGGCCCGGGGGATCCGCGTCGTGGCCGAGGTCGACGACGACTTCTTCACCGATTCCGGGCGCGAACGACTGGCCCGTGCCGAGTACGACCCCGACCGGCTCGCCTCGATCGACGCCCTGGTGCGGGGTGCCGACACCGTCGTCGTGAGCACGCCCGAACTCGCCGACGTCGTCCGTCCGGTCGCGCGGGACGTCGTCGTCGTGCCGAACGCCCTCGACCCGGAGATCTGGACCGCCGGCCCGACGGACGACGATGACGACGAGCGCCCCGAGGGGGAGCACCGGGTGCTGTACATGGGCACGCTCACCCACGCCGCCGACCTCGAACTGCTCCGTGACGTCTTCGCCGACCTCGCCACTGCGGACGGCACCCCGATCCGGCTCGAGGTCATCGGCGTGACGGACGAGGGCGGCGCGGACTGGTTCCGCCGGGTCGACGTCCCCGACGGGCACTACCCGGCCTTCTCCCGCTGGCTCGTGGCGCACCGGGAGCGCTGGCGAGCGGGTGTCGCACCCCTGCGCGACGAGGAGTTCAACCGCGCGAAGAGCGACCTGAAGTTCCTGGAGTACACCGCGCTCGGACTGCCCGCCGTGGTCTCGGACCGGCCGTCGTACGCGGTGGCACGGGCGCACGGCGCCGTGGCCGTCACGGATGACGTCGGAGCGTGGCGGGACGCCGTGCGGACCGCTGTCGAACGTGGCCGACCGGACGAGCGCGCTGCGCGCTGGGTCGCCGAGGACCGCACGATCGGCCACGACGGCGACACCTGGCGGCGGGTCCTGCTCGGCTAGGCTCGTCGCGTGACCGACACCGCCGCACCCGCACAGCCGCTCGTCTCGATCATCATGGGGTCGGACTCCGACTGGCCGACCATGCGGGCCGCGGCGGAGATCCTCTCCGAACTCGGCATCCCGTTCGAGGCGGACGTCGTGTCGGCGCACCGCACCCCGGACAAGATGACCCGCTTCGCCCGCGCCGCCGCCGAGCGCGGCATCCGGGTCGTCATCGCCGGGGCCGGCGGCGCAGCACACCTGCCCGGCATGGTGGCCTCGATGACCACGCTGCCGGTGATCGGCGTCCCGGTGCAGCTCGCGCGCCTGGACGGCCTCGACTCGCTGCTCTCGATCGTGCAGATGCCGGCGGGCATCCCGGTGGCGACGATGGCGATCAACGGAGCCGCCAACGCCGGTCTGTTGGCGGCGCGCATCATCGGTTCCTCGGAGCCGGCCGTCGCCGCTCGGCTGACGGAGTACGCCCACGGGCTCGAGCGCCTGGTCGAGGAGAAGGCCGCGCGCCTCCGCGACGCACTCTGACGCGGCGGGGCAGGGCTGGGCTGGGCCGCGATCGGGTCCTGGGCCGCGCTACGGTAGCGGGATGCGCCGCGCCGTCCCCGTCCTCGTCCTCGCCGTGATCGCCGTGGTCGCCGCGGTGGTCTGCGGGTTCGCCCTGCACGCCGCCGGTCCGTTGAACCCGGTGTCCGGCTGGTTCGGCCCTGCTGAACGGGGCTTCGTCTCGACGAAGTCGCAGTACGACTCGATGCTCACCTCGGTGCACGTCGCCGAGGTCGCGGCCGTGGTCGTCGTCGTCGCGGTGCTGGCAGCCGTCGTGGTCGCGCTCGTCACGCGTCGTCGTCGCGCCCGGCCCTGATCGGACGGCGCAGACGACGACCCCTGCTCGAGTCGACGGGGCTCCCGGTCGCGCCACGCGCTCTGACCAGGACTTCCAGCCGACGGTTCGGTCATCGTGCAAGGCCCGCTTACTGGGGGTACGCAGCTGTGTCAACCCCCGGACGCACATCGTGGACAGCAACTACCGTGAACGCCGGGCAGCCGAGATCCGGTCGCCCGGCACCCACACCGAACGGGTGCGAACCGTCACGTCAGGGAGTGACCGAGCCCATGCAGGAACGCGCCACCAGGAGAGCCGCACTCGCCGTCGTGCTCCTCGGAGCAGCACTCGTCGCCGGCCCGCTCGGCCAGGGGACCGCAGCGACCGCCAGCTCGGCACCGCTCGGCGACGTCGGGAAGTTCAAGCAGACCTTCCGCGAGCAGTTCAGCACCCCGGCCAGCGCCAAGGGGGCCTTCGCGAAGCAGTACGCGAGGTCGTGGCAGCCGTACCCGGACGGCACCGGCGGCATGTACTACTCGGGGTCGCAGATCAGCTCGCACCACGGGTACATGGACGTCAAGCTCGACGGCAAGCACGGCGCCGCCGGCACCTTCGGCACGCCGACGGGCGCCTGGGGCCACAAGGGCGGGAAGTTCATCGTCCGTGCCAAGGCGACCGGTGGTGCCGGCAACGGCGCGGCCTTCATGCTCTGGCCGTCGTCCGACCGCTGGGCCGACGGGGAGATCGACTACCCCGAAGCCAACTTCGACCAGCAGCCGATGCTGCACCACCACTCGATGATCGCGGGACAGGAGGCGAACGCGGTGAGCGTGGGCACCGGTGTCTCCTGGCGGTCGTGGCACACGTACTCGATCGAGTGGATCCCCGGGAAGTCCGTCCGCTACCGCCTCGACGGCAAGGTGATCAAGACGGTCACCAGCCATGTGCCGAAGACGGCGCACCGGTACATGTTCCAGGTCGGCGACTGGGGCGACGCGGGGCACCTCTACATCGACTGGGTCAGCACCTACACGTACAAGGGCTGACGCGGTCCGACCGTCAGAGGTCGGCGTGCAGCTGCCAGGTCTCCGCCGCGGAGTCCGACCAGTCGTACATGCGTGCGCGGTCCGGACCCGCCACCGCCAGTCGGCTGGCCAGGTTCGGGTCGTGCACGACCTGGTAGACCGCCTGGGCGAGTCGTGCCGGGTAGGACTCCCGCGGCGACCGGGCGACGGTGACCCCGGCGTCCGAGGCGACCTCGGCCACGGCGGGGTCGTCGGAGTGGATCACCGGGGTACCGAAGCTCATCGCCTCGATCACGGGCAGGCCGAACCCCTCGGCGAGGCTCGGGAACACGAACACCGTCGCGCGGTCGTAGACCACCGCGAGGTCTGCGTCGTCGATGCGGCCGAGGACCTTCACCCGGTCGCGTGACAGGCCCGCACGCTCCGCGGTGCCGTACACGTCGACGTCTCCCCAGCCGTCCGGGCCCGAGATGACGAGGGGGATGTCGGCCGGAGCGTCCGGGTGGGCCATCGCCTCGATCAGGGAGGCCAGGGCCTTGCGGGGCTCGAGCGTGCCGACCGCGAGCACGTAGCGGTCGGGCAGGCCGAGACGTTCCGCGCGCAGGTCGGCGTCGACGGGCAGCCGGAGGCGTCCGCTCGGGGCGCCGCCGATGACGCGGAGCCGGTCGTCGAAGCGGTGGATCTCGTTCAGGGCCCCCGCGACGGCGTGGGTCGGCACCACGACGGCGTCGGCGTGCTTCCACGCCCGCTTCACCATCGCCTTGTGGAAGTGGACGCCGCGCGGCGTCAGGGTCTCGGGGTTGGTCCACGGCACGACGTCGTGCACGGTGACCACGGTCTGCCGACCCGGGTCCTGGAAACGGTCGTGCTTGACCAGTGGTGCGAGCACGCTCGGCGCGTGCACCATGCCCTTCGCGATGCCGCCGACGAACCCGCCCTGCCAGGCGAGCGACAGCTCGCGCCGCGGCAGCGGGAGCCGCTGCAGGTCGGACAGCCCCGGCAGGAGCTTCCGCAGGTGCGCCATCTCGTCGGACCCGACGGCGGAGACCACGCCCGCGACCTCGCACCCGCTCGGCGCGTGCTCGACGAGGTGCCGCGCCAGTTCCTCGGCGTAGCGCCCGATGCCGCCCGGCACGGGAGCGACGATCTGGTCGACGATGACGTGGAGGGTGGTCATGGTGCTGTGCTCCTCGTCGTGGTTCGTGGACCGGTGGTCCGTGGACCCCTGGTCAGGGGCCGAGAGCCGGCCCCGCGCTCGGCTGCCCGACACTACCAGGGTGGTCCCGGCGCCCCCTGGGCGCGGTCGGTGGGCGGTCTGGAGGCGCGGGTCGGGTTCCCGACGTCCCGGGACCGACCCGCGCCTCCTGGCCGAGAGCCGCGCCTACGCGGTCAGCGCACCCGCCGCGACGGCGGCGTGCAGCGCCTCGCGCCAGTCGCGCATCGGCGCGAGGCCGGCGCGCGACCAGCCGTCGTGGCCGAGCACGCTGTACGCCGGACGCGGTGCCGGACGGACGAACGCCGCACTGTCCGTGGGCAGGACGCGCTCCGGGTCGAGCCCGAGCTCGCGGTAGATGGCCTGCGTGAAGTCGAACCAGGACCCCTGGCCCGCGTTCGTGCCGTGGTAGATGCCGGCCGGGGCGTCCCCGTCGACGAGTTCGACGATCCGGGCGGCGAGGTCGCCGGTCCACGTCGGCTGGCCGACCTGGTCGGTGACGACGCTGACGGTGTCGTGCGAGCCGGCGAGCCGGAGCATCGTCGCGGCGAAGTTCGGCCCGTGTGCGCCGTAGATCCACGCGGTGCGGACGACGTACGAGGTGTCCGGGGCGATCGCGCGCACCAAGGCCTCGCCGGCGGCCTTCGTGCGGCCGTAGGCGTTGATCGGGTCGGTCGGGGCGTCCTCGGCGTAGGGCGCCGTGCCGTTGCCGTCGAACACGTAGTCGGTCGACACGGTGACGAGCTTCGCGCCGTGGCGGACGGCGGCCTCGGCGAGGAGCTTCGGCCCGGTCGCGTTCACCGCGTGGGCGTCGTCCTCGTGGTCTTCCGCGTCGTCGACCTTGGTGTACGCGGCCGAGTTGACCACGACGTCGTGCCCGGCCACGGCGGCGTCCACCGCGGCCGGGTCGGTGATGTCGAGGTCGGCCCGCGACAGCGCGGTGACGTCGCGGCCCGCGAGCGCGGCCTGGAGGTCCTGGCCGAGCATGCCGGCCGCTCCGGTGATGAGGTACCTGGTCACGGTGTGCCGGTTCAGCTCAGGGCCGCACGCTGCTTGAGCGGCTCCCACCAGGCGCGGTTCTCGCGGTACCACTGCACGACGTCTGCCAGGCCCTGCTCGAACGGGACCTGCGGCTCGTAGCCGAGCTCGGCCTGGATCTTCGAGATGTCGACCGAGTAGCGCAGGTCGTGCCCGAGTCGGTCGGCGACGCGGTCGACGTACGACCAGTCCTTGCCGGTCGCGTCGAGGAGCAGCTGCGTGAGCTCCTTGTTGGTCAGCTCGGTGCCGCCGCCGATGTTGTAGATCTCGCCGGCGCGGCCGCGGGTCAGGACCATCGCGATGCCGCGGGTGTGGTCGTCGACGTGCAGCCAGTCGCGGATGTTGTTGCCCTCGCCGTACAGCGGGACGTGCACGTCGTCGATCAGGTTGGTGACGAACAGCGGGATGACCTTCTCGGGGAAGTGGTACGGGCCGTAGTTGTTCGAGCAGCGCGTGATCGAGAGGTTCAGCCCGTGCGTGCGGTGGTAGCTGCGGGCGAGCAGGTCGCTGCCGGCCTTCGACGCCGAGTACGGCGAGTTCGG
Organism: Curtobacterium sp. Arg-1; assembly: GCF_025643395.1. Classification (NCBI taxonomy): domain Bacteria; kingdom Bacillati; phylum Actinomycetota; class Actinomycetes; order Micrococcales; family Microbacteriaceae; genus Curtobacterium; species Curtobacterium sp. Arg-1. Next base: position 2,456,898 of record NZ_CP095731.1, on the reverse strand, counting down.
CTCGAGCGGGCGTTCCTCGTCCCACGAACCCTCGCTGATGGAGCCGTAGACCTCGTCGGTGGAGACGTGCACGAAGCGCTCGGTGCCGTGGCGGAGTGCCGCGTCGAGCAGACGCTGGGTGCCGACGACGTTGGTCTCGACGAAGATGCCGGAGTCGCGGACCGAGCGGTCGACGTGGGACTCGGCGGCGAAGTGCACGATCGCGTCGACGGTCGGGACGACCTCGTCGAGCTTCGCGGCGTCGCGGATGTCACCGTGGACGAAGGTGTAGCGGGGGGAGTCGGCGACCGGGGCGAGGTTCGCTTCGTTGCCGGAGTAGGTCAGCGCGTCGTAGACGACGACCTCGGCGCCCTCGAGGCCGGGGTACGCGTCCTCCAGCGTGCGGCGGACGAAGTTCGAGCCGATGAAGCCGGCTCCTCCGGTGACGAGGATCTTCACGAGGTCTCTTCCTTTGCGTTGTCGACGGCGACGCGGATGGCGGCACCGGCGGGGTCGTCGGATCGAAAGCCGATTGTACGGGGCCGAGGCTCAGTCGGCCGTGCGGGCACGTCGACGTCGACGACGGCCGACGACGAGCACGGTCACGGTCGTGAGCACGGCGATCCCGACGGTCCCGCCCGTGACGAGCCACCCGGCGGTGAGCCCGGGCACCGAGTAGGACAGCCGGACGGTGTGCGAGCCCCGCGGGACCCAGACCGCGCCACCGGCGTTGTCCGCGGCGACGAGGTCGGTCGGCTCGCCGTCCACCGTGGCGTGCCAGCCCGGACGCCGGAGCGAGTCCGCGACCACGAGCCAGCCGCCACCGGTCGCATCGACGTCGGCGACGGTCTCGCTCGGGGCACTCGGCCGTAGCCGGACCACGGCGTCACCCGTCCGGTCGGCCCGGTGGTCGGTGGACGTGCTGAGGACGACGGTGTCGTCGGAGAGCGCGTGCCCGGCGAGTGCCGCGAGCCGGTTGTCCGTCGATGCGAGCACCCGCTGGTCGGACGCCCACCGCACCCGGTCGAGCGCCGAGCTGCGCTGGTAGATCGTTGCGTCGCCGGTGTGCACGACCGACACGCCCTGGCCGGCGACGGGCCGGACGGTGTCCAGGACGGCCTTCCCGCCGGTGCCCGTGCCGATCGCGACCGGCTGCGACTGCCCGGTGACGGTGATCTGGGCGTGCCACTGCACACGCGACGGGATGCTCGACCCCGCGACGGCGACGTTGCGGGGGCCGCCGAGGGCGGGCACCCAGCTCTCGGTCTCGGCGAGGGTCTTCCCGGTGCCGTCCGCGACGATCGCGACGGTGAGGGTCATGCCCCGAGCCGACGTCGTGAGCTGCGGCGGGCCGGTGAGGGTCACGCCGTTCACGGGACCGGAGTTGCTCGGCCCGTCGACGGACGGTCGCCTCGTCGTCAGGTCCGTCCACCCCGTACGGCGGGCGCCGGCCTCGGGGGTCCCGGCGATCGGGGCGGAGGGGTCGGCGACGACGTACTTCGTGGCGACGCGGTCGAGGACGGCGGAGTCGACCAAGTGGGTCATCTCGTCGGGCGCGAACGTCAGGTACGTGGCCGTCGGGTACGTCGTCGGGTCGACGGTCCGCATGAGCTGCTTCCACTCCCGCGTCTGGAACGCGTGCCCGGTGGTCGAGCGGATGCCGTAGTACGAGGCCGACCCGGGCAACGTCGCGGTGCCGGCGGTGGCGAAGCGGTCCTGGGCGGACACGTGCTCCTGCAGGTAGTCGATCGCCGGCGACGACGGGTAGAACGTCGAGTTCGGCGCGATGGGCCACCAGCGGACCGTCGCGGCGACGGCGGGCACGCAGACCGCGGCGACGATGCCCATCGCGGCGGCGACGCGGAGCGCACGGATCCGCAGGAGCCACGGGACGAGGACGAGGACGGCCGTCCCGGCACCGACGACCCCGGTGACGAGGACGAGGAGCTTGGTCCGGTGCAGCACGTCGGCCGGCACCGTGTCGAGCGCCAGCGCCGTCTGCAGCCCGACCGACGCGGTGAACAGCACGACGAGGACGACCGTCGCGATCCGGCCCGCGCGCCGGAGCGGCGTGGCACGGCGGAACCGTGCGAGTTCGTCGCGCAGCGTCTCGGGCTCGACGACGCGTCCGAACCCGATGCCGGCGAGCACCGCGGCGAAGAAGCCCACGAGGACACGCGCTCGACCGATCGGACTCGAGTCGAACACCGGGAGTTCCCGGACCGCGGCCAGGAGCGGGCCGCCGAGGAACACCAGCACGACGCTGAACGCCAGCAGCGACGCGACGATCGGCACGACACCGCGCTGCCGACGCCAGACCAGCGCGGCGTCGGCGTCGCGCGCCGGTGCGGTGGCGGGCGCTGCTCCGCCGGCGGACGCTGCGTCGCGTCGACCCGGGCGGATCAGGACGGCGGCGGCGATGAGCACCACCGCGGCGATGCCGATGTACGAGTACTCCTCGACCGGGTTGCGGAGGCCCCACGCGCGGCCGGTGCTCGCCAGCGACGTGATGTCCGGGATCCAGGAACTCACCAGGGGCGCGGACCCGATGCCGGCACCGCCGCGCTGACCGCGACCGCCGAAGTCGACGACGTTCGCGGCGCTGATCGCGAACGGCACGAGTTGCCAGGCGGCGAGCAGGACACCGAGGACGATCCCGCCGAGGGCGATCCCCGCACTGACGAGCACCTGGCGGAGTGCGCGGTGGGCCACGATCGTGCGGGCCAGGAAGAAGAGGCCACCGACGAAGAGCCCGTAGCCGACGATCGCCGGGAAGCCCCCGAGCAGCATCGCGGTGACGACGAGGCCGACGCTGAACAGGTCGCGTGCACGGAGCTCGACGGCGGCCCGGTCGATGGCCCAGAACAGCAGCGGCAGGAAGGCGGCCACCCGGGTCTGCGGCCAGTTCGACCACGCGACCATGAAGCCGGACGACGCGAAGACGAGCGAGGCGATCGGCCACGCGGCCCGCGGGACGCCCCACCGACGCAGCAGCAGGGACATGCCGGCCGTGATCGCGACGATCTCGAGGAGTTTCACCGCGCCGGCCGCGGCCGAGAACGGCAGGATCCACCAGGGGAGCGACAGCGGGGACCACGCCCCGGAGTTCGGCACGCCGCCGAGTTCGACGCCCCCGGCGACGTACGGGTTCCATGACCCGAACACGCCTTCGTGCGCGAGCTTGACCAGGAGCGTCGTCTGGGGTGTGACGCTGTCGAGGGTGTCACTGCTCAGGATGTTCGTCGAGTTCCGCAGGGTCTCGAGCGACTCACCCCACGGGGTGTACCGGCTGAGCATGCCGGTGTTCAGGAACGTGCCCTGACCGATCAGCGCGGGCCCGATGGTGCAGGCGATGAACGCCACGAGCGCGGCCCAGGCGACGATCTCGACCCAGGACGAAGGGCGACGGAGCCAGAGCGCGAACCGCGTTCGGCCCTTCAGCATCGCCGACGCCGGGTCAGTCGCCATACCGCTGCAGTTTCTGCAGGTCGAGCTGCTCCTCGGCCAGCGTGCGGTTCAGGCGGGTGAGGTCGGCCACGACGCCGATGACGATCGACAGGAGCGCGGTGATGAGCAGGACGACACCGAGGATGATCGACTGCAGGTGGTTGCCGCCGGTGTGCATCGCCAGGAGCACCAGGTACCGGATGAGCGGCCAGAGTCCGAGTGCTCCGAGCACCGCCGCGACCCAGAGGAACAGCGCCATCGGCCGGTACATCAGGTAGACGCGGGCGATCGCCGAGCCGGACTCGAACATGTGCTGGAAGATGTTGTTGAAGAGCCGCGACTCGCGGGTCTTCGGGTTCGTCGTGATCGGCACCGACGCGATCGCCAGGCGCTTGTACCCGGCCTGCACGATGGTCTCCATGCAGTAGCTGAAGCGCGTCACGATGTTCAGGCGGATGAGCGAGTAGCTTCGAGTACGCGCGGAACCCGCTCGCCGCGTCGGGCAGGTCGAGCCCGGCCGCACGGCTCGCGACCCACGAGCCGAAGCGCTGCATGGCCTTCTTGAAGCCGGAGAAGTGCTCGATGGTGCGCGTCTGCCGGTCGCCGATGACGATCTCGGCTTCCTTCCGCAGGATCGGCTGCACGAGTTCGGCGATCTGTGCCTGCGGGTACTGGTTGTCCCCGTCGGTGTTCACGACGATGTCGGCACCGTGGAGCAGCGCGTAGTCGACGCCGTCACGGAACGAGCGGGCGAGGCCCATGTTCGTGGTGTGGTGCACGAAGTGCTTGACGCCGTGCTCCTTGGCGACCTCGACGGTGCGGTCGGTGCTGCCGTCGTTGATCACCAGGATCTCGATCTCGTCGATGCCGTCGATCTCCCGTGGGATGGAGTCGATGACGCTGGCGAGGGTGTTCTCCTCGTTGAGGCAGGGGATCTGGACGAATAGCTTCACGGGCTCGCTTGGTCTCGTTTCGGGAGTCGGCAATGCGCAGAACCATGACAGCCTATGCGAACTCACGGCTTGCTAGGCTTCCACGGTGCAGATCCGCGAACTGAAGATCCCTGGCGCGTGGGAGTTCACGCCCGTCCAGCACGGCGACGCACGAGGAGCATTCCTCGAGGCGTACCGCGCCGACGTCCTCGAGGAGACCGTCGGTCACCCGCTCGACCTCCGCCAGGTGAACATGTCGATCTCCGCGGCCGGTGTCGCCCGCGGCATCCACTACGCCCTCGTCGCACCGAGCCAGGCGAAGTACGTCACCGCCGTGCGCGGGGCGTTCATCGACTACATCGTCGACATCCGCGTCGGGTCCCCGACGTTCGGCCAGTGGGACTCGGTCCGCATCGACGACGTCGACCGCAAGGCCGTCTACCTGTCCGAGGGGCTCGGCCACGCGATCGTCGCGCTCGAGGACCAGTCGACGGTGAACTACCTGGTCAGCGCGCACTACGACCCCGAGCGCGAGAAGGGGATCACCATCCTCGACCCGACGGTCGGGCTCGACCTGCCCGAGGGTCTCGGCGAGCTGGTGCTGTCCGAGAAGGACACCAGCGCCCCCACCCTCGAAGAAGCCGCGGCCCAGGGGCTGCTGCCGACGTACGAGGAGTGCGTCGCGTACACCGAATCGCTCCGGACGAAGAAGTAAGGGGAAAGCGATGAAGGGCATCATCCTCGCCGGCGGTTCCGGCACGCGCCTCTGGCCGATCACCAAGGGCATCAGCAAGCAGCTCATGCCGATCTACGACAAGCCGATGGTCTACTACCCGCTGTCGACCCTGATGATGGCGGGCATCCGACAGGTGCTGGTCATCACGACCCCGGAGTACAACGACCAGTTCCGGGCCCTGCTCGGCGACGGCTCGGCGTTCGGCATGGAGATCGAGTACGCCGTCCAGCCGTCCCCGGACGGTCTCGCCCAGGCCTTCGTCATCGGTGAGGAGTTCATCGGCGACGACAGCGTCGCGCTCGTCCTCGGCGACAACATCTTCCACGGCACCGGCCTCGGCACGAACCTGCGGAAGAACACCGAGGTCGACGGCGCGACGATCTTCGCGTACCACGTGGCCGACCCGAAGGCGTACGGCGTCGTGGAGTTCGACGACGACTTCACCGCCGTCTCCATCGAGGAGAAGCCGGCCGAGCCGAAGTCGAACTACGCCGTCCCCGGCCTGTACTTCTACGACAACAAGGTCATCGAGATCGCCAAGACCATCGAGCCGAGCGCCCGCGGGGAACTCGAGATCTCGACGGTCAACGAGCGCTACCTCGAGGCCGGTGAGCTCGGCGTCCAGGTCCTCGACCGCGGCACGGCGTGGCTCGACACCGGCACGTTCGAGTCGATGATGCAGGCGTCGGAGTACGTGAAGGTCATCGAGGACCGTCAGGGCTTCAAGATCGGGTGCATCGAGGAGATCGCCTGGCGCAACGGCTGGATCGACGACGCGCAGCTCGCCGAGCTCGCTGCGCCGCTGGTCAAGGGCGGCTACGGCGTCTACCTCCAGCGACTCCTCGGCGTCTAGCACCGCCCGTGGCCTCCGGTTCCGGGTGGTTCGGTCGCCGTCGTCGCGACGCGACGGCTGCCGACCACCCCGACCGGGAGGCCCGTCCCGCGCCCGCGACGACGGCTGAGGTCGTCCGCGTGGCGGGGTTCCCGGACCCGCTGCCGCGGCTGGACCACGACGTCACGGTGCTCGTGACGACCCGCTCGGACCGGCACGCCGAGGTCGCCCGGCTGGTGTCGGTCGCCCACGATGCCTTCGGTCGTGGCGCTGACGTCCGGGCCGTGAGCTACGTCGCCGATGCGTCGCCGGTCGACCCGTTCGGTCGTCGGTCGCCCTGGGTCCGAACGGAACCCGTCGACGGGCTCGGCTCGGCGATCAACGCCGGGGTGGCCGCCGGCGTGGGCCGGACGCTCGTGGTGGTCGACACGTCGGTGTCGCTCGAGGTGTCGGCACTGCGCGAACTCGCGGCGGCGGGCTCGGTCGCGCAGGCCCGCGTCCGGATGCCGGACGGCACGTTCCGCTCCGGTGCCCGGCTGCTGCGCCCCGGCGCGCTGCCGTGGTCGGACGACCGTGCCGACACGGTGACCGACGTCGACACCGTCTTCGCGGCGGACCAGCCGGTGCTCTCGGTGCCGGGGGCGGCGCTGGTGCCGGCACCGTGCCTCCCGGACGAACGCGTGACCCTGACAGCCTGGACCCGCGCGGTCGCCGATGCCCGCGGCGGACCGGTGCGCGTCGTCGGTCACGCGACCCGCACGGTCGAGGCCGGCCGCACCATCGACGCGGCGACCGTCGACGCGGTCGCCGCGTGGCGCGACCGCGAGCCCGACGGCGGCCCGGTCGTCGCCGGCCCGCCGCTGCCGCCGTGGGGAGCACGGCCGGTTTCCCCGGGCCCGGGAACGACCGACGGCGACGCCGAGCACCTGAGCTGGTCGCTGAAGATCGCCGCGCCTGCCGGGCCGGAGGGCGACGGGTGGGGCGACGTGCACTTCGCCGCCGAGCTGGCCGGTGCCCTCAAACGGTTCGGGCAGCGCGTCCGGATCGACCGGCGAGACGCCCACGTGCGCGACGACGATGCTGCGGACGACGTGACGCTGGTGATCCGCGGGCTGGATCGGGTGCCGCCGAACCCCGCCTCGGTGAACCTGCTCTGGGTGATCAGCCACCCTGATGACGTCGCCGACACCGAGCTGCGGTCGTTCGACGTCGCCTTCGCGGCCGGTCCGGTGTGGGCGGCTGCCGCGGCCGATCGTTCGGGCGTGCCGGTCCGGACGCTGCTGCAGGCGACCGACCCCGCGGTGTTCCACCCGGGCTCGCGGGCGGCGACGAGCCCCGATGCCGACCGCGTGGTGTTCGTCGGCTCGACCCGCGGCGCCGCGCGCCCCATCGTGTCCGACGCGGTCGGGCTCGGTGCCGACCTGCGCGTGCACGGTCCGGGGTGGGACGAGGTCGTCCCCGCGGAGTCGCTCGGCGAATCGTCGCTGACCCGGCCCGAGGTCGCGGCGGCCTACGCCTCGGCGCGTGTGGTGCTCAACGACCACTGGCCGGACATGGCGGCGGGCGGCTTCGTGTCGAACCGGGTGTTCGACGTGCTGGCGTCCGGGGGAGTCGTCGTCACCGACGAGGTCGCCGGGCTGTCCGACGTGCTCGACGTGCCGACGCTCGCGGTCGCGCGCTCCCGCGACGAACTCGCCGCGCTGCTGGACCCGTCGTACGCCTGGCCGACTGCTGCCGAGCGGGCCGTCGTGGCCGAGTACATCGCCGCCGAGCACTCCTTCGACGCCCGTGCCGCCGTCCTGCTCGAGGCAGCTCGAACCGAACGCACCCGCCTCCGCTCCTGACCCGACTCCTCGCGAACCAGGTTCCGGCGCGGGCGGGGTTCGGCTCAGGCGGGTCAGGCGGCGCGGTGGGCGACAGGGAGTTCGGCGCCTGACGGGTCCGGTTCCGGTGGGAGCGTCGGGCGCCAACTACGTCGGAGCGCGCCGAGTAGGAGGAACCAGTCGATGACCGGGAAGGCGCCGAAGAACGCCATCCATGCCGGGGTCCCGATGTCACGGAGCCGCCGTGCGCCGAGTGCCAGGTTCGGGATCGCGGTGACGATGCACCACGCGAAGAGCACCCACTGCGACGGGGAGCCCTCGGCGAGGATGCGCCATCCGTGGTCGCTGCCCTCGAGGGTCAGGACGGACTGTCCGATCCCGAGGAACCCGGGGGTGTTCTGGAAGTCGGTCATCGAGTCGTCGGCGCCCCGGACACCGGTGATCATCGGCACGAGGGTGAGCACGAGCCAGACCACGAGCAGGTCGGCCCCGCGTGCCCACCAGAACTCGGCGCGGCTCGCACGGCCGCTGCGGAACGTGAAGGCTCCGGTCCAGTAGCGGCGGGCGGAGTGGATCGGGCCGCAGCCGAGCCAGGGTCCGGGATCACGTTGCACGGCGCCGAGCCTAGTGGCGCCGGGTACCCGCAAGACACCGGTGTTCGCACGTCGAACACTCCCAGATCGCGGTGTAACACGTGGACACCGGTGTTTTGCGACCTGGGCGACCTGGGCGACCGGGGTACCGGTGGGCGGGGGCTACTTGCGCGTCACCCAGCGGGCGCGGAGCGACAGGCCTGCGTGCAGGGCGACCCGCAGGGGCCAGAGCCACCACGCCCGGTACTTCCGCGACAGGAACCGGTAGGCGCTCCGGTGGTGCTCGATCTCCATGCGGCGGCGGTTGGACGACGTCGAGTGGGCACCGGTGTGGGTGACGACCGACGACGGCACGTACACGTTCGCCCGGCCGGCACGACCGACGCGCTGCCCGAGGTCGACGTCCTCGAAGTACATGAAGTACGACTCGTCGAAGCCCCCGAGCTGGCGGAACAGGTCGGTGCGGATGAGGAAGCACGCACCCGAGAGCCAGCCGGCCTCGCGTTCGACGACCTTCGTGGTGGACCAGTACCGCTGGCTCCACGGGTTCGCGGGCCAGAACCGCGAGAACGCCGCGTGGCCGAGGCCGGTCCGGAGCGAGGGGAGCTGCCGGGCGGACGGGTAGGTCTCGCCCTGGTCGTCGAGGATCCGGGGGCCGAACGACCCACCGGACGGCATCCGGTCGGCCGCGGCCACGAGCTCGTCGATCGAGCCCTCGCCGAGCACCACGTCGGGGTTCGTCACGAGCAGGAACTCCGGTCGCACGTCGGGCAGTACGTCGTCGAGGGCGCTCAGGGCTGCGTCGACCCCGCCGCCGTACCCGCGGTTGCCGCCGGAGGACACCACGACGGCGCCGTAGGACTCACCGATCGCCCGGAGCGCGTCGATGTCGGCCGAGCCGTTGTCCGCGATGACGACGGCGACCGGGTCCTTCGAGGCGCCGGCGACGCTCGCCAGGAACGGCCGGATGGTCTCACCGGTGTTGTAGGTGACCGTGAGCACCGCGACCCGGATCACCGCGTCCTCCCACCGACGGACTCGTACGCCTCGACGTGCACGGCGGCGGTGGCGTCCCAGGTGAACTCGTCCGCCCGCGCCAGCGCCGCCGCACGGTGCGAGGCCACGAGCGCCGGGTCGTCGAGCAGCGCTGTCATCGCGGCGGCCAGTGCCGTCGCGTCGGGCTCGGTGTAGACGGCCGCGTCGCCACCGACCTCGGGCAGCGACAACCGCCGGGTGGTCAGGACGCAGGCGCCGGAGGCCATCGCCTCGACCACGGGCAGGCCGAAGCCCTCGCCCAGGGACGGGTAGACGACGAACTCCGCACCGCCGAGGAAGCCGGCGAGGTCCTCGAGCGGCAGGTACCCCGCCTCGATGACGTGGTCGGTGGGCTGCAGGGCGTCGAGGCGTGCGATCGCGGCCTCGTCCCAGCCGCGCGCCCCCGACAGGACCAGCCACGGCGTGTCCGCGCCGCCGGCCGCCCGCGCGGACCGCACCGCGGCGTACGCGTCGAGCAGCGCGGTGACGTTCTTCCGCGGTTCGATGGTGCCGAGGAACGCGATCCACGGTGCGCCCTCGGGCAGGGCGGCGGCGATCCGGGCGTCCTCGACCGCGGCGACGTCGGGCTCGTGGAACACCGTGCGGTCGACGCCGAGCGGTGCGACCCGGACGTCGGCACGGATGCCGTGGACGACCCGGGCGGCCTCGGTCGCGGTGGCCGCGCTCGGCACGATGACGACGGGCCGGGTGCGCAGCGAACGACGGCTCCACCACGTGAAGAAGGTGCGCTTCAGGCGCGAGTGCCACTCGGGGTTCGAGAAGAACGTGGCGTCGTGCAGCGTGACGACGGACCCGCCGCGCCAGCCCAACGGGAACGTGTAGTGCGGGGAGTGCAGCACCCGCGCACCGAGCCGACAGCCGAGCGCCGGCAGTCCGGTCTGCTCCCACAGGAACCGCAGCGGTACCGAGTCGGTCCACGCCGGCGCCGTGTGCACGGTGGCGTTCGGCGCGAGCGAGCGGAAGTGCGCGGCGTGCACGGGACGGACGACCAGGTGGACGTCGAGCGACGGGTCGCTCAGGTGCGACACGACCCCTTCGACGTAGCGTCCGACGCCGCCGAGCGCCTGCGGTACCGCGGTCCCGTCGACGAGGACGGTGAGCTGCGGCACGCGTGGTTCCTTCCGGGCGGGGGCGTCGTGGCCGTGGCCGTCGACGGGGGAGTGTCCAGGATAGCCCGCTGCGCTCATGCGCCCGGGTCCACGCGGCGGCGCGGGACGGACGCGCGCCGGGTCTCGCGCAGCCGGCGCGCGAGGTGGACCGGCAGGGTCCCCGCGACGTCCGCGAACGCTGCCAGGACGAGCCGCGCCTCCCGGCGGGTGCGACCGGTGGCCAGCCCGCGCAGACCGCGGCCCAGCGTGCGGACGCTCGCCCGCGCGACGGTCGGCCAGGGGGCGTGCCAGAGGGCGACGACGATGCGGTTGCGGGCGTTCCGGAAGACGAACAGGTCGCTCTGCACGCCGGACGACGCCGAGTGGTCGTGCTCGACGACCGCGTCGGCGGCGTGCTCGACGCGCCAGCCGCGGCGGCGGAGCCGCCAGGCGAGCTCGGTGTCCTCGTAGTACATGAAGAGCGACTCGTCGAGCAGGCCGACGTCGTCCAGGGCCGTGCGCCGCAGCGCGGAGGCGCCGCCGGAGAACCCGAAGACGTCGACGTCGGCGACCCGGTCCACGGGGGCGAACCAGTCGCGGTCCATGCCGTTGCCGTCGCGGTCGACACGGACGCCGGTCGAGTTGAGCCGGACCTCGCCGTCCGCCGACGGCGTCCAGTGCCGCCCGTCGTGGTCGCGCAGCACGCGCGCATCGGGTGCTGGTTCCGCACCGGCCGGGAGGACCGTCCAGCGTCCGGCGAGCACGATGCGGCCCGTCACCGCCGCGACCTCGGGCCCGGCGTGCGCCAGGTGGTCGCGGAGCGCCGCGACGAAGCCCGGCGCGGGCACGGCGTCGTTGTTCAGGAGCACGACGACGTCGGCGTCGGTGTGCCGGATGCCGGTGTTGGCGCCGGCCGCGAACCCGCCGTTGTCGTCCCGCGCGACGACGGTCGCGTCCGGCAGTGCCTGGCGGAGCACGGCGACCGAGTCGTCCGACGACCCGTTGTCGACGACGATGACGTCGTCGGCGGTGCCCTCGTCGAGCACGGCGCGGACGGCCGCGGTGGTCAGGTCGGCGCGGTTCCAGTTGACGACGACGACGGCGGTGCGCAACGTGTCGTCGGCTCGGGGAGCGCCGACTGCACGGGCCCCGGTGTCGCCGTCGACCGGGGTCAGTCGAGCTCCTCGACCGTGGGCTGCGCGTAGACGGTGCCGACGGCGTTGCCGAACGAGGGGACCTCGAACGAGTCGCACTCCGGCATGTCGTGCAGGTGGCGACCCGCGGAGTCCATCATCGACACGTTGATGAAGCTACTTGCCGGTGCCGAAGGCGGTGTCCGCGATGCGGAGACGGAGCTTCCGGCGGCCGTGCAGCGGGTGCAGTTCGAGGCCCATGATGCCGGTGGTGGTGCCGTAGACGACCTGGCCGCCGGCGTTGTTGATCTGGACTGCGGCCTCCCAGTCGGCGATGCCGTCCAGGTGCTCGAACTCCATGTCCACGACGAGGTCGTCGCCGGGCATGACGTCCGCGCGGGGCTCCTTGCCGTCGACGTGCACGCTCGCACCGAGGACCTTGCCGCGGCCGACGGCGACGTCGGTGCTGAGCTCGCCCTGGCGGCGTTCCTCGAGCACCTCGCGGAACATGCTCACCGCCTGCACGGGGTCGCCGTCGTGCAGCACCTTGCCCTTGTTGAGCAGGACGACGCGGTCGCACATCTCCTGCACCTGGCTGAGCGAGTGCGTGACGATGATGATCGTCTTGCCGGCTTCCTGGAAGGTGCGGATGCGGTCGAGGCACTTGCGCTGGAAGGCCTCGTCACCGACCGCCAGGACCTCGTCGACGAGCAGCACGTCGGGGTCGGTGTGGACGGCGACCGCGAAGGCGAGCCGCACGTACATGCCCGATGAGTAGAACTTGACCTGGGTGTCGATGAAGTCCCCGATGCCCGAGAAGGCCAGGATGTCGTCGAACTTCTCGTCGGTCTGCTTGCGGCTGAGGCCGAGCAGGCTCGCGTTGAGGTACACGTTCTCGCGGCCGGACAGGTCGGGGTGGAACCCGGCGCCGAGCTCGAGCAGCGCGGCGAGGCGACCGCGGCGGGACACCGTGCCGGACGTCGGCTGGATGATGCCGCCGATCGCCTTGAGCAGGGTCGACTTGCCGGAGCCGTTCTGACCGATCAGTCCGACGGTCGAGCCGGCCTGGATCGACACGGTGACGTCGTCGAGGGCCCAGAAGTCCTGGCGGTGCTTGCGGCCGGCGCGACCGAGGGTGACGATGCGCTCGCGCAGGGTGTTGTCCTTGCGCACCGTGAAGCGCTTGCGCACGTGGTCGATGACGATGACGTCGGGACGGTCGGCGGTGTCGCCGGTGGTCGTCGGGGCGACGGGGGTGCTGATGGCCATGGTCTAGAGCTCCTGCGCGAAGTTGCCCTGCAGGCGGGAGAAGATCCGCTGCGCACCGATGAGGCAGAAGAGCCCGATCACGAAGGCGATCCCCAGCCGCAGCATCAGGTGTTCCGGGTACGTGACGTCGGCCGGGTCGTGCAGCCAGATCGCGTTCTGCAGGCCGAGCACCGCCAGCGTCAGCGGGTTGTTCGTGTACGCGGTGATGAGCCAGTCGGCGTTCACCGTGGCGACCACGCGCGCGTAGGAGTAGACGATCGGCGAGGCCCAGAGCAGGACCATCAGGCCGACGTCGATGACGAACTGCACGTCGCGCAGGTACACGTTGAGCGCGGACAGCACGAGACCGATGGCCGCGCCGTAGACCAGGATGACGGCGAGCGAGGGGATCAGGTAGACCAGCCCCTCGTGCCAGGGGAAGACCCCGATCACGACCGTCGCGGCGAGCAGGATCGCGAACTGGATGGTGAAGTTCACCAGGGCCGCGCCCACACTGGCGAGCGGGAAGACCTCGCGCGGGACGTAGACCTTCTTGATCAGCCCGGAGTTGCCGACGATCGAGCCCGTCGACCCGGCGACGATCTCGCTGAAGAGCGTGTAGGCGGTCAGGCCGGTGAAGACGTAGATGGCGAAGTTGTCGATGCCGTTGGCGGCGCCGAGGACCTTGCCGATGACGAAGTAGTAGATGAGCAGCTGGGTCAGCGGGCGCACGAGCGTCCAGACGAACCCGAGTGCCGAGTCCTTGTACCGGGCCTTCAGGTCACGTCGGACGAGCATGCCGAGCATCTCGCGCTGCCGGAAGACGTCGCGCAGCTCGCGGAAGGTTCCGCGGAAGGCGCTCGTCGGAGCGCCGATCACGACGAGGGGTTCCTTCGCGAGCGCGGTCATGCGGGCTTGGTCGACCATACGTCTCTTCGTTCGTGGGGGCAGGACCGGAACAGCATACTCACCGGGCCCGCGTGGCGGGGTTGGGCGACGGCCGTCGTGCACCCCGAGTGGGGGTGATTCCGGCCGATCCAACCCTCAACCTTCACTTTCGAGTTACCGTTGTTGCAACCCGGACCCTTGTCAACATCCTCAGGACGGCCCGTCAGCATGCTCCTCGCATCCAGGCCGATCGCTGCGTTCGCGGTGGTCGGTGCACTCAGTCTCCTCGTGGCCGGTTGTTCCGGTGGTGGCGACGACGCCACCCCGTCGCCGTCGGCCTCCGCCACGCGCACCCCGAGTGCGACCCCGACCGGCGACGCCTCGGCGACCGCGGCACCCACCGGAGCGGCCCCGTCGCCGACCGACGGTGCGTCCGGCGACGGCGGCACCGACTCCGGCGCCGGAGACGACGACACCCCCGGTCCGTTCCCGGGCAGCGGCGCGACGAACCAGCCGGACACCGACCCGTCGGAGTTCCCGGCCACGGCCGTCGTGACCTACGCCGGCTGGGACACCGGCTCGAAGACGCTCCAGGCCGGCGGCCTGGTCTCCGGCACCACCGACACGAGCGGGAAGTGCACCTTCACCGCGACGAAGAACGGCGTCACGCGGAAGGCCACGAGCACCGCGCAGGCGAGTGCCTCGTCGGTGAACTGCGCGCAGGTGTCGTTCCCCGCGGCGAAGGTGCCGAGCGGCACCTGGTCCGTCACCCTGACCTACGCCATCGGCTCCGCGTCGACGACGTCCGACCCCCTGACCGCCGAGGTCCCGTGATGCGCCCCACCCGTTCCCCCCGTCCCGACAGCGATGACCGCCCCGTCCGGCGGTCCCTCCGCAGCTCCCTCGCGCTCGTGGCGTCCCTCGCCGTCGCGGTGAGCGGTCTGACCTTCGGCACGGTGCTCTCGGAGCAGACCACGACCCGGTCGGCGTCGGCCGCCGTCGCCTCGGACTTCGACCCGGGCAACATCATCAGCGACGCGAACTTCTACAACGGCTCGGCCATGAGCGCCGCCGCCGTGCAGTCGTTCCTGACGAGCGTCGCACCGAACTGCCGCAAGGCCTCGGGTGGGCCCGCCTGCCTGAAGGACTTCTCGCAGAAGATGAGCTCGATCGGCGCGGTCTCCGGCCGGTGCAAGGCCATCGCCGGCGGCACCAAGAGCGCCGCGACGATGATCGCCCAGGTCGGTGCCGCGTGCGGCATCAGCCAGAAGGTGCTGCTCGTGCTCCTGCAGAAGGAGCAGGGCATCGTGACGACGTCCTCGCCGACGTCCTACATGTACCTGCACGCCACCGGCTTCGCGTGCCCGGACACCGCCCCGTGCGACCCGGCGTACTTCGGCTTCGGCCAGCAGGTCTACGCCGCCGCGCTGCAGTTCAAGCGGTACCAGGCGACGCCGACCTCGTGGGCGTACCAGGCGGGCCGGACGAACTCGATCCTGCTCAACCCGAACGCCGCGTGCGGCCGCAAGTCCGTCTACATCCAGAACCAGGCCACCGCGGCGCTCTACATCTACACGCCGTACACGCCGAACGCCGCGGCGATGTCGAACCTCTACGGCAGCGGCGACGGCTGCTCGGCCTACGGCAACCGCAACTTCTGGCGCATGTACACCGACTGGTTCGGCGCCTCCAGCGGCAGCGGCAACCCGGTCGGCAACGTCGACGCGGTGACCGCCACCGCCACCTCGACCCTGACGGTCCGGGGATGGGCCGCCGACCCCGACACGACGAACCCCCTGCGCGTCGCGTTCTACGTCGACGGTGACGGCGCGAAGACCATCACCGCCGACGCGAACCGCAGCGACCTGGCGGGCACCCTCGGGGCGAACAACACCCGGCACGGGTTCTCGACGACCCTGACCGGGCTGAGCCTCGGCAAGCACAACGTCTGCACGTACGCCATCAACCAGGGCCGCGGCGGCAACACCCTGCTCGGCTGCTACACCCGCACCGTCACGAGCGAAGCGCCGAAGGGCGTCCTCGACTCGGTGACCGGCGGCGTCGGCACGATCTCGGCGAGCGGCTGGGTCCTCGACCCCGACTCGTCGAAGCCCGGCTCGTGGAAGATCCTGGTCGACGGCGTGAGCAAGGCGACCGGCACGGCCGACACGACCCGCACCGACGTGGCGAAGGTCTACCCGGGCGTCGGCAGCACACTCGGCTTCTCGAAGACGATCGGTGGGATGTCCGCCGGCAAGCGCGCGGTGACGCTCTACGTGGTGGACAAGCCCGGCACGAAGTACGTCAAGGTCGCGTCGAAGTCCGTCGTCGTCGACGCCCCCACCACCGGCAAGACCGGCAAGACCGGCAAGGTCCGCGGCTCGTACGACTCCGTCACCGGCGGCGTCGGCACGGCCACCGTGCGGGGCTGGGCGATCGACCCGGACGTCTGGGACCCGGTCAAGTACAAGATCCACGTCGACGGCGTGAGCACGAACAGCGGTGTCGCGGACGCCACGCGCACCGACGTCGCGGCGGACCACCCCACCTGGGGCTCGGACGTCGGCCTGACGCTCCGGCTCACCGGACTGAAGGCCGGCAAGCACACCGTGCGCGTCTACTTCCAGGACCTGCAGGGCGGCAAGTACGTCAGCTTCGGCACCAAGTCCGTGACCGTGACCGCCGCATCGTCCGCCGAACCCGACGCGTCGGGGACGACGGGCAAGACGGGCAAGACGGGTTCGGTCAAGGGCGCGTACGAGTCCGTGACCGGCGGCGTGAACAGCGCCACGGTGCGCGGCTGGGCGATCGACCCCGACGTCTGGGACCCGGTGCAGTACAAGATCCACGTCGACGGTGTCGCCATCGCCCCCGGAGCCGCGAACGCGAAGCGGACCGACGTCGAGGCCGTGCACCCCGCCTGGGGTTCCGACGTCGGCCTGTCCCTGAAGATCCCCGGGCTGACCGCCGGCACCCACTCGGTGCGGGTGTACTTCCAGGAGCTGCCGAGCGGCACCTACAAGAGCTTCGGCACGAAGAGCGTGCGGGTCACCGACCCGCCCACCACCGGCAAGACGGGCAAGACCGGTTCGGTCAAGGGCCTGTACGAGTCGGTCACCGGCGGCGTCGGCACCATCACGGTCGCCGGCTGGGCCATCGACCCGGACGTCTGGGACCCGGTCGGCTACAAGATCCACCTGGACGGCGTGGCCGTCTCGCCGGGCACCGCGAACGCGACCCGGACCGACGTGCAGGCCGCGCACCCGGACTGGGGGTCGGACGTGGGACTGTCGCGGGAGTTCACCGGGCTGAAGAAGGGCACGCACACCGTGCGCGTCTACTTCCAGGACCTGCCGAGCGGCACCTACAAGAGCTTCGGCACCAAGACCGTCACCGTGCAGTAGACGGTCACCACGACGGACGGGAGGCCTGGTACCAGCTGGTACCGGGCCTCCCGTCCGTCTGTTGGTCGCGTCGACCGCCGTCAGCGGCGTGCGCGCCGCGCCATCAGACCGACGCCGTGCAGCAGCCGGTACTCGGGCGAGCGCGTGAGGCCCTCGAAGCGGGCCGCGATCTGGTCGCGCTCCGCCTCGGCCCGGCGGCGTGCGGTGTCGTACGCGCCGACCTGCTGCTCCGACGCGACCAGGCGTGCGTTGATGTCGTGCACGCCGGACAGGTGGACGTCGCGGTCGTGCTCGGCCTGCCGGAGCGTCTCGCGCTGGGCGGTGGCCCAGCGCAGGAACGCGCCACGCTCGCCGCTCCGACCCGAGGCGGCGGCGACGGCGGCGTCGAGCGACGGGCCGACCTGCTCGGCACGGGTGCGGAACGAGTGCCGCTCGAGCACCACGGCGCGGAGCCGGGCGACCAGGGCCGTGCGCTCGTCGCGGGGCATCGCGAGCACGCGCTCGAGCGAGTCGGCGTCGTCGAACACCGGCACGTCGGACAGGCCGAGCTCGTCGAGCCCGAGCGCGCAGTCGGTGACGGGCAGCGCGCCGGACGCGAGCGACTCGTACAGGCGGGAGTTCAGGGTGCCGTACTCGGCGGCCGGCTCGATCACGTCGTCGACGACGAAACCGGCTGCGCGGTAGACCTCGGGCAGCGCGAAGTAGGACACCGCTGGGCGGAGCTCGACGCCGGCCGAGGCCTCGACGTGGTCGACGTTCGCGGCGAACCAGACGATCGGTTCGGTCGGGGCGACCTCGGCCAGGACGTCCTGCACACGGCGGCGGACACCCCAGAAGTTGACGGTGGTGACGGCGCGGTCGGTACGTTCGCGCGGTGCGGTGGCGTCGGTCGTGAACAGCTCGGTGTCCACGCCGATCGGGACGACCTCGACGGGGCCGCTGTAGCCCGCGGCGACCGCGTCGCGGGCGGCCTCGGACGAGGTCCAGACGGCGTCGAACTCGTCCAGGTACGGCAGGGCTGCCCACTTGGCGGTCCAGTTCCGCACCCACGCCACCAGGGCGGTGCCGGCGGGGACGTAGCCGGGCACGAAGGACTCGATCATGCTGACCACGACGGCGGTGTCGGCGGGGAGCTCCTCGCCCCAGCGCGCCAACGGCCACATCGCCACGCCCCAGCCCTCGGCCCGGAGTGCCCGCGCGAGGCCGAGCGCGACGAACAGGTCGCCCTTGCCCTCGGCCGGATCGGCGGTCGAGACCGCGAAGCGGATCGTGCCGCGGGGGCCCTCGGCGTGCTCGTCGGCCGCGAGGGCCGCGTAGTCCTCGCGGAGGGGGAGGGCATGGGGGTGCTCGGGATCACAGCGGTCACGCACGCCATTCTGCACGAATCCGCAGCGGCGGCAGGGAGTCGGTGGGCGCGCCTTGTAGGGTGTCATCGGCCCGCGGCACCCCGCTGGCCGAGCCACCTACCCGCGCCCGGTGCGCGGCAGCTGCTGGAGGAACTCGCGTGACAGAGCGCAAGCCGGGAGTCGTTTCCGTCATCCTCGTGAACTACAAGGGCACGGACGACACCCTGACGAGCATCGCGGAGCTCCGCAAGCAGGACTGGCCGCAGGACAAGCTCGAGGTGATCGTCGTCGAGAACGGTTCGGGCCCCGAGCACCTCGGTCGGCTGAAGGCCTCGTCCCTCGACTTCACCCTGATCGACGCTGGTGCGAACCTCGGGTTCACGGGCGGGTGCAACCTCGGCGTCGAGAAGTCCTCCGGCGAGGTCGTGGCGTTCCTCAACAACGACGCCCGTCCGGACACCGGCTGGGTGCGCGAGGCCATGGCCACGTTCGCCTCCGGTGCCGACATCGGTGCCGTCGCCTCGAAGGTCCTCGACTGGGAAGGCGTCAACGTCGACTTCACCGAGGCCGCGATGACCTGGTACGGCATGGGCTACAAGCCCTTCGCCGGGTCGCCGGACACCGGCCGGTGGGAGAGCGAGACCGACGTCCTGTTCGGCACCGGCGCCGCGATGTTCATCCGCGCCGAGCTCTTCGAGCAGCTCGACGGCTTCGACGACCGCTACTTCATGTTCTACGAGGACGTCGACCTCGGCTGGCGGCTCAACCTGCTCGGCTGGCGCTTCCGGTACCAGCCGAAGTCCGTCGCGTTCCACAAGCACCACGCGTCGATGAACAAGTTCGGCGACTTCCGCGAGACCTACCTGCTCGAGCGCAACGCACTGTTCACGCTCTACAAGAACCTCGGTGACGAACAGCTCGCCGCGGCGCTGCCCGGTTCGCTGGCGCTCGCCGTCCGCCGTGCCGTGGGCCGCGGGGAGCTCGACTCCACCGAGCTCGACCTGCGCAACCCCGGCGACGACAGCGTCCCCACCATCCCGGTGCCGAAGACGAGCATGGCGGGCATCTACGGCGTCGACCAGTTCGTCGAGCAGCTGCCGTCGATGACCGAGTCCCGCCGCCAGATCCAGGCGACCCGTGTCCGGTCCGACCGCGAGCTCCTCCGCCTGTTCGGCAACCGCGACGAGCCCGCGTACCCGATCGAGAACTACCTGGCCGGCTACGACAAGATCGTGCACTCCCTCGGCGTGCTCGAGGTCGGCACCCGTCGCCGCGTCCTCATCATCACGGGCGACTCGATCGGCGCGAAGATGGCCGGTCCGGCGATCCGTGCCACCCAGATGGCGAAGCAGCTGGCATCGGAGCACGACGTCCGCGTGGTCAGCCTCACCCGCTCGTCGCCGATCGACCCCTCGTACGAGGTCGTCACGGTCCCGCACCGCCACCCGCGCCAGATGGTCGAGCACGAGGGCTGGGCCGACGTCATCATCGTGCAGGGCCACGCGCTCCGGCTGTTCCCCGTGCTCGAGTCGACCAGCAAGATCCTGGTCGTCGACGTCTACGACCCGCTGCACCTCGAGCAGCTCGAACAGGGCCGCAGCGACGACGTCGACAAGTGGAACCGCCAGATCCTCGACGCCTCGGACACGCTGAACCACCAGCTCGAGCTCGGCGACTACTTCATCTGTGCCTCGGAGCGTCAGCGGATGTTCTGGCTCGGGCAGCTCGCCGGCTCCGGCCGCGTGAACGCCCGCACGTACTCGCGTGACGCCGACCTGCGCTCGCTCATCGGCGTCGTGCCGTTCGGCCTGTCCTCGACCCCGCCGGTGCACGACCAGCAGCGGGTCAAGGGCGTCGTGCCGGGCATCGGCAAGAACGACAAGCTCGTCGTCTGGGGCGGGGGGATCTACGACTGGTTCGACCCGATCACCCTGGTCCGCTCGATCGCCCGGCTCGCCGAGCGCCGTCCGTCGGTCAAGCTCTTCTTCATGGGTGTGCAGCACCCGAACCCCGACGTCCCCGAGATGGACATCGTGGCGAAGGTCCGCGCCGAGGCGGACGCCCTCGGGCTCACCGGCAAGCACGTGTTCTTCAACGACCAGTGGATCCCGTACGAGGAGCGCGGCGCCTACCTGCTCGAGGCCGACGCCGGCGTCTCGACGCACTACGAGCACCTCGAGACGACGTTCTCGTTCCGCACCCGCATCCTCGACTACCTGTGGGCACGTCTGCCGATCGTCACGACGGCCGGCGACTCGTTCGGTGACCTCGTCGCGGAGCAGAAGCTCGGCATCGCGGTGCACGAGCAGGACGTCGACGGCCTGGCGACCGCGCTCGAGACGGCGCTCTTCGACAAGAAGGCCCGCACCGAGTTCATCGGCAACGTCGACCGTGTGCGCGAGCAGTTCACGTGGGAGAACGTCCTCGCCCCGCTCGTCGAGTTCTGCCGGAACCCGATCCGCGCTGCGGACAAGTCGGTGCGCGACACGACGTCCTCGATCGAGCCGCACAAGATGCGCGTCCGCGTGCCGGAGCGCAAGAAGCTCTCCGGTGTCCGCTACGACCTCGGTCGCGCCGTGCACTACCTGCGCACCGAGGGCCCCCGCAGCGTCGCAGGCAAGGTGAAGCGGCGCCTGAACCGGTGACCCCGGGGGACACCGCCGCCCTCGTCATCGTCCCGACCTACGACGAGGCCGAGAACATCCGCGCGATCACGGCCGCCGTGCTGGCGGCGGTGCCCGGTGCCCACGTGCTCGTCGTCGACGACGGCAGCCCGGACGGCACCGGGGACATCGTGCGGTCGCTGGCCGCCGCTGACGACCGCGTGCACCTGCTGCAGCGCCCCGGCAAGGCCGGGCTCGGCACGGCGTACGTCGCCGGCTTCCGGTGGGGTCTGGAGCGCGGCTACCCGCTGCTGGTCGAGATGGACGCCGACGGCTCGCACCCGGCCGACCGGTTGCCGGCCATGATCGACGCCGTGACCGCGTCCGAGGACGTCCTGCTCGCGATCGGGTCCCGCTGGGTGCCGGGTGGCTCGGTCGTCGACTGGCCGCTCCGACGCCAGGCGCTCAGCCGCGGGGCGAACACCTACGCCCGCCTGGTGCTCGGCCTCGACGTGCGCGACATCACCGCCGGGTACCGCGTGTACCGCTCGTCGGCGATCGCGCGGATGGACCTCGGGTCGGTGGACTCGAAGGGGTACTGCTTCCAGGTGGACATGACGCTGCGCGTGGACGCCCTCGGCGGCCGCATCGTCGAGGTGCCGATCCGGTTCCGCGACCGCGTGCACGGGGTCTCCAAGATGAGCCGGTCCATCGTGGTCGAGGCGATGCTCCGTGTCACCCGGTGGGGTGTGCAGCGCCGTCTCGGTCGCCGCACGCGCCCGTAGCGCGAGGCCCGGAGCGCGCGATCGCTTCGTGCACAGGAACGGTCGGGTCCCGTCCGCCGGGGCGACCACTCCTGCTCACGATGCGCGCGCCCGGAACGTTCGACGTGACGGCCTGGAGGCGCGGTGCGGGGCCGCCACGGGCCTCCGGTCCGTCGCTACACGCGCGGCAGGTGCCGGCGCCACGAGCGCCGCCGCGCGGCGATCACGAGCACCGTCACGAAGAACATCAGCCCCGCACCGTGCAGCAGGTAGCTCTCCGCCGTGCTGGTGACGGCGAGCAGCACGAGCACCGCGGCCGGCCACACGTACGCCACCCCGGGGAACGTCGTCGCCGTCACCCAGGCCCGCGCGAACGCGAGCAGCGCCGTGATCCCGAGGATGAGCGTGCCCGCGAAGCCGATCTGCAGCCAGGCGTCCACGAAGGCGTTCAGGCCCGAGGTGAAGCGGACGCCGGCGGGGTCGATGAGCGTCACGTACGGCACCACCGGCTCGGTCGGCCAGGTCCCCACCCAGCCCCAGCCCTGGATCGGGTAGCGCTCCACCAGGACCCGGATCTGGGACCACAGGTCCGTGCGCGTCGCGGTGCCGCCGGCCGCCCCGATCTCGGCGAGCAGCCGGTGCCGCGCGAGCACCCCGACGGCCAGGGTCAGCAGGACGACCGCGCCGAGGACGCCGTTGACCACCGGTCTGGTCGCCGGTCGCGCGTGCCGGAGTGACCAGAGCGCCAGTGCGGTGACGGCGAGTGCGATCATCGCCAGGCCGGTGATGGGGGACTGCACGAGCATCAGGGCGATGACGGCGAGCGAGGTCGAGGCGATCGCGCGCCAGAGCGTGACGGACCGGGTGAGGAACTCGACCACGAAGGTGACCAGTGCCATGGCGGCGATGAAGCCCATGAAGTTGCGTGTGCCGCCGATGCCCTGGATCGGGCCGCCGTACGCGATGTCACCGCGGATGCCGAACGCCGGGAACGGGACGTCGAGCACCAGGCCGGACAGGACCTCGAGCCCGAGGGCGGTCACGAGCAGGATCCGGAAGGCGTCGCCCGAGGCCCGGATCACCTGCACCAGGTCGCGGCCGAGCGCCAGGTACAGCCCGAGGCCGATGAAGCACACGGTCTGCACGAGCCCGCGGAGCGCGAACCAGGAGTACTCGCTCCACAGCACGCTCAACGCGCAGTAGCCGACGAAGGCCAACAGCGAGAGGGGGAGGACCCCGTGCCACTCGATCCGGTAGCGCTGTCCCAGCAGACTCAGCCCCGCGAGCACGAACAGCGTCACGAGCACCGCCCAGGTCCCCGCCTGACCGACGAGTGTCTCCACCGTGGGCTGGCCGAACCCGAACAGCACGATGACCGTCGCGAGCGCCTGGCTGAACCGTCCACCGGCCGAGAAGCCGATCCAGGCGGAGAGGTACCGGCGCCCGAGCACCTGTCTGCTCACCCGGCCGTCCGTCACGCGTCCATCTTGGCGCACGACCTTGTGACGAGCACACCACATCGCGGTGTGGCTGTATCGACGATGCGCGATGAGCGATCTATCCTCACCGAATGGACGTCGCGCGCAGGGTCGTCGGCGTCCCGCTCGTCGCGGTCCTCGTCGGCCTGCTCACGACCGCACTGGCCTGGTACCGCCTCGGTCCGGTGGCGCGGAACACCGTCTGGGCCGAGGACGGCGGCGTGTTCCTGCGCGAACGGATCGCGATGGGGCCCGTCGACACGCTGCTGCACCCCTACGCCGGCTACCTGCACCTGCTGCCCCGGCTCATCGTCGACCTCGGCTACGCGCTGCCGCCCGAACGGTACGCGCAGGTGGTGGCACTGGCGTCCTGCGCGGTGGTCGGCGGGGTCTGCGCCCTGGTGTTCGTGCTGTCCCGCGACGTCGTCCGCCCGTGGCCGTTCCGGCTGGTGCTCGCCGCCGTCCCCGTCGTCCTGCCGCTCGCCCCGTACGAGATCAGCGGCAACGCGGCGAACCTGCACTGGTTCCTGCTCGTCCTGGTGCCGTGGGTCTTCACCTTCCGCAGCCGCTCCTGGTGGGGCGCGGGCGCGCTCGCCGTGGTCGCTGGTGTCGCCGTGCTCACCGAACCCCTCACCGCACTGTTCGCGCCCCTGTTGCTCCTCGCGTGGACGCCCCGAGGCCGAACGCCCGGCGCATCCGGTCGGTGGTCCGCGCTGCCCGTCACGGTCGTCGTGGTCGTCGCCCTGGCCGCGCAGGGCGTCACGGCCCTGACGAACCCGCGTGCCCTCGCCACGGGGTCGCCGGCGGTCGTGGACGTGCTCGCCGGGTACCTGCTGCGTCCCGTGGCGGGTGCCTGGGGTCCGGACCTCGGCGCCGCGCTGACGGCGGTGGTGGAGCACGGCTGGGCCGTGGTCCTGGTCCCCGCCGCCCTGCTGCTGGTCGTCCTGGTGGCGGCCGTGGTCGTCGGGCCGACAGGCACCCGGTGGATGGTCACGGCACTCGCCGCCGGTTCGGTCGCGGTGTGGTGGGTGGCCGTCCTCGCCAACCACGGTGCCGGCGTCCGCTGGTCCGCGCCGGTGAGCGCGATGGCCGCCCTGCCGCCGCAGCGCTACGCCGCCGCTGCCGGCCTGCTGCTCGTGAGCGCCGCGGTGGTCGCCGCCGCCGCGCTGGTGGACGCGCCCCGCTGGTCGCGTGTGGCGGCACGGACAGGAGGCGCGGGTCGCTTCGTCGGTGCGCTGGCCGGTTGGTGCGTGGTCACCGCCGTCGTCGCGTCGGCCGTGCTGCACGTCGCGCCGGCGGACACGCGGCGCAGCGACGGCCCGGTGTGGGCCGGGCAGTTGCCGGCGGCGGTCGAGGCGTGCGACGCGGACCCGTCGCTCGAGGTCGCCCGGGTGCGGTCGAACCCGTGGTCGTCCCCGGTGGCGTGCTCCTGGCTGTCGCGCTGAGGGAGCGCCCGGGTCAGCGCGTGCCGGCCCAGCGGAACTCGCGCTTGGCCAGCGGCGTGCGGGGGCCGTCGCCGGTGGACACGGGTTCCTCGCCGGTCAGCACGATGCGGGTCTTGATCGCGAGCAGGGCGAAGAGCACCCAGTTCCCCTGGTAGAGCAGGCGGGACTCGGCGACGGACTGCACGAGCAGCGCGACGACGACCAGGAGCGGCAGGAGCGACACCGGGTCGAACGACCGCGGACGCAGCGTGGCGTCGTACCCGATGCGGGTCGCGCAGGCCCACGAGCGCGACAGCGTCGTCACCACGTAGATCGCGAAGAGCACCAGGCCGATGATGCCGGTCTGCATCCAGACGTCCAGGTAGGCGTCGTGGGCCTGCAGGTAGGTGACACCCTTGCGGTGCGCCAGGTCGGCGAGCGTCGGGATGCCGGGCCACCAGTACCCGATCCAGCCCCAGCCACCCACGGGGTGCTGGTCGATCAGCCCGAGCACCTTGCCCCAGATCTCGCCCCGACCGGTGGCGTCCGAGCCCTTGCCGAGCAGCTCGGAGACCGGACCACGCAGCACGGCCGCGGCGACGGCGACGACGATCGCGCCCACCGCGAGCAGCAGGTAGCGCGGGGTGCGGCGCTCGGTCGGCACACGGCGCATCCACACCGCGACCAGGGCGACCACGGCGACCACGAGGGCAGCGGCGATGACCGTCGACGAGCGGGTGAGGACGAAGCCGAGTGCGGCGACGAGGAGCCAGCCGATAGCTTGGTTGCGGCGGATCCGGCCCTCGGCGAACTGCACGGCGACCACGATCGCGACCAGCAGGGCGACCATGGCGAGCAGGTTCGCGTTGCCCGGCAGGCCCTGGATCCGGCCACCGGTGAAGAGCTCGGCGCGAGAGAAGTAGAACGCGTCGGGGACGTCGCGGTCGCCGTAGTCGGTCCAGATCGGCGCGATCGGGTGGCGGACGAACACCGCGACGACGGCTTCGAACAGCAGCGAGAGCATCAGGACCCAGCGGAGCGCGAGGCTCATGGCGTCGGTGATCCGCCGCCACGTCAGGGTCGAGGCGATCGTGAACGCCACGGCGGCGCAGATCACCTGCACGGTCAGGCTCGAGATCGTCGCGAACCGCCAGTGCGACCAGACCAGCGTCACCAGGCACCAGCCGAGGAACGCCCAGAGCGCCCAGGGGGTGCGGACGAGCGGCGGCTTCGCCCGGACCAGGATCGTGGTGCCCCAGGCGGCGACGAGGGCCCAGAGGACACCGGCCCCGACCCAGGTGAGGGTGTTCGGCACGGCGTCGCCCGCGAACAGCACGAACAGGGTCGTCGCCCCGAAGGCGAACGCCTCGCGCTCCGGTACGGCCCCGCGCGCCAGCGGCCAGGTGTTCGTCACGACGCCAGGGTACCGGCCGGTCGCCGTCCGCAGGACTCCTCGGCGGCGCCGGTAGGCTCTGGCCCATGTTCCTCGGCATCACGAACACCCCCCGCGACTACGCCTGGGGCTCGGTCACCGCGATCCCGGAGCTCCTCGGCCGCACCGTCACGGGTGCCCCGCAGGCGGAGCTCTGGCTCGGCGCCCACGCCGGCAGCCCCAGCGTCGTCGTCAACCCCGCCATGGTGGGCGGAGCCGACACGCTCCGCGACTGGATCGCCGACGAGCCGGAGACCGCCCTCGGTCCGGACCGCACCGACCTGCCGTTCCTGCTCAAGGTGCTCGCGGCGGCCGCACCGCTCTCGCTGCAGGCGCACCCCACCCCGGAGCAGGCGGCGGAGGGCTTCGCCCGTGAAGAGCGCGAGGGCATCCCGCTCGGCGACCCGGCTCGCAACTACAAGGACCCGTTCCCGAAGCCCGAGCTCGTCGTCGCGCTGAGCGAGCGGTTCGAGGCGCTGAGCGGCTTCCGCCCCGTCGAGGAGACCCTCGCCGAGGTGCGCGTGCTCGACGCCGGCACCGGACGGCTCGGTCCGCTCGAGGTGCACCTGCTGCACGGGCTCGAGGACACCGTCCGCTGGCTCGAGACCGCCGACGAGTCCGCACTCGCCGTGGTGCAGGCCGCGAGCGACCTGGCCGTCGCCCTCGACGACGACCTGCTCACCCCGAACACCGCGACCGTGCGCGACCTGGCGACCAGCTGGCCGGGCGACCCCGGCATCGTGGTCTCCCTGCTCATGCACCGTGTGACGCTCGGTGCGGGGCAGGCGATGTACCTGCCCGCCGGCAACATCCACGCCTACCTCGACGGGCTCGGCATCGAGCTGATGGCACCGTCGGACAACGTGCTCCGCGGCGGGCTGACGCCGAAGCACGTCGACGTGCCGGAGCTCCTGCGGGTGCTCGACTTCACCGCCTACCCGGCCCCGGTCCTCGAGCCGGAGCGCATCGCCGGCGGCGTCGACCGGTTCGCACCGGACGGCGTCGGCTTCGCGCTGCTGCGGGTGGACGGCGACGGCCGCCCGGCCGGCCTGAGCACGGGCGGGGTCGCGCCGCTCGTCGGACCGTCGATCGCGATCTGCACCGAGGGCGTCGTCACGCTCGTCGGCGCGCAGTCGGCCACCCTGCTCCGCAAGGGCGAGTCGTGCTTCATCACGCCGGACGAGGGCGACGTGACCGTCGAGGCGGACTCGTCCGACGGCATCACGTCGACGGTGTTCATCGCCACCGGCGCCTAGGACCGGCGCCCAGGACCCGCGCGCGCCCAAGACAGGCGTCCTGGCCGGGGACGCCGTCGCGGAACCGGCGCGGAACCGCACGCGGCGGCGCGGACCCGCACACCGCCACCGTGGCGTCGCCGACGTCCGCTAGCGTGGCGAGCATGAGTTGGCTGGTCACCGGCGGTGCCGGGTACATCGGGTCCCACGTCGTCCGAGCACTGCGCTCGGCCGGCATCGACACGGTCGCGTTCGACGACCTCTCGAGCGGCTTCCGCGCGTTCGTGCCGGACGACGTGCCGTTCGTCGAGGGCACGATCCTCGACGGGGAGCTCGTGGCGCGCACCCTGCGCGAGCACGAGGTCACCGGCGTGGTCCACGTCGCGGGGTTCAAGTACGCCGGCGTCTCCGTCGAGCGCCCGCTGCACACCTACGAGCAGAACGTCACCGGCATGGCGACCCTGCTCCGCGCGATGGCCGAGACCGGCGTCACCAAGGCGGTCTTCTCGTCGAGCGCGGCGGTCTACGGCACGCCGGACGTCGAGACCGTGGTCGAGTCCACCCCGAAGAACCCGGAGTCGCCGTACGGCGAGTCGAAGCTCATCGGCGAGTGGCTGCTGCGCGACATGGAGGTCGCCGCCGGATTCGCCACCACGTCGCTCCGGTACTTCAACGTCGTCGGCTCGGGGGAGCCCGACCTGTACGACGCCAGCCCGCACAACCTGTTCCCGCTGGTCTTCGACGCGCTGCTCGCCGGCCGGACCCCGCGGATCAACGGCGACGACTACGCCACCCCGGACGGCACCTGTGTCCGCGACTACGTGCACGTGGCCGACCTGGCGCACTCGCACGCCGTGGCCGCACGGAAGCTCGAGGCCGGGGAGCCGCTCGAGCGCGCCTACAACCTCGGCAGCGGCGACGGCGTGAGCGTCCGGCAGATCATGGACGCGATGGCTGCCGGCACCGGGATCGCCTTCGACCCCGAGATCGCACCGCGGCGCCCCGGCGACCCGGCCCGCATCGTCGCGACCGGCGAAGCCGCCGCCCGAGACCTCGAGTGGGCGATGCGGCACTCCCTGGACGAGATGGTCTCGAGCGCGTGGGAGGCCCGCCGCAGCGCCTCCTGAGCGCCTGAGGACGAGTCAGTTGTCCCCCGGAAGGCCCACCCGAGCGGCGCGACACGCCCAAACGGGGGACATGACACGCTGGAGCGGTCAGTGCCTTCTATGATCCGCGACTTGACTCAGGCGAATGACACCGCTGTAATTACAGGCAACGGCCGCAAGAGTTGGGGTTCGTTGTCGAGGCGGCAGGGGTGATCAGGGTGAACGGTTCCGAGTTCCACGCCGGAGTTCCGGAGGACTGGCACGTCGATCCCGTGGCGCTCGGCGTCCCCGGGGTCCGACGTCCCGAGGCGGACGACGAGGAGAACCCGCTCGCCTGGCAGGTCGACTCGCTATGCGCACAGACCGACCCCGAGGCGTTCTTCCCCGAGAAGGGCGGCTCCACGCGCGAGGCGAAGAAGATCTGCACCTCGTGCGAGGTCCGGGCGCAGTGCCTCGAGTACGCGCTCGAGAACGACGAACGCTTCGGCATCTGGGGTGGCCTCTCCGAGCGGGAACGCCGCAAGCTGCGGAAACGGGCGTAGGAGCGTCCACGGCGCGCCAGCGCCGTGCGACTGCGGCCCTGAGGAGCCTGCGACGAAGGCGCCGGAAGGCCACCGCCTCTGCCCGCCCCGCACCGCGCGGTGAGCGCGTCCACAGCTTCACGGCGCGCCGCCGTCCGCAGCCGGCACCGCGCCTCCAGACCGTAGAGTGACGCCCGTCATGCAGCCCAGAGTCACCGCGATCCTCGTCGCCGCCAACGGGGCGGCCCACCTCGACCGGACCCTGGACGCGCTCGCCGCCCAGACCCGCCACCCCGAGAACCTCGTGGTCGTCGACGTCGGCACGACCGACGGTTCGACCGCCGAACTGTCCTTCGGTGGGTCCGCGCAGCTCGTCCGCCTCCCGGCGGGCCGGTCGTTCGGTGACGCCGTCCGGCAGGGCGAGCGCAGCGCGCCGCCCGCCGCGACCGACGAGCCGGTCGACGAGTGGCTGTGGATCCTCGGCCACGACAACGCGCCGGCACCGACCGCGCTCGCCGACCTGCTGGGCGCCGTCGAGATCGCGCCGTCGGTCGTCGTCGCCGGTCCGAAGCTCGTCGCCGACGACGATCCGTCGCTGATCCGCGCGTTCGGCGAGAGCATGACCCGCTTCGGCCGCTCGATCGTCCTGGTGCAGGACGAGCTCGACCAGGGCCAGCACGACCGCAACACCGACGTGCTCGGCGTCACCGCCGGCGGCATGCTCGTGCGTCGCTCGGTCTGGAACGAACTCGGCGGGTTCGACCCGGCACTGCCGGACGTCGACGCGGCGCTCGACTTCTCGGTCCGGGTCCGCCTCGCCGGACACCGCGTGGCCCTCGTGCCCGAGGCCAGGGTCACCAGCGCCGGACCGATCGAGGAGTTCGGGCGCAAGCGTGTGTCCGAGGCGCGGCGCGTCCGGATGCACCGGCAGGCGCAGCTGCACCGTCGGATGACGTACGCCCCCATCGCGCTCGTCTGGCTGCACTGGCTCACGCTCGTGCCCTTCGCGGTCGGCCGCGCCCTCGGGCACCTGGTCGCGAAGCACCCAGCCGCCGTGGTCCCCGAGCTCTCCGCCGCGTTCGCGGTCGCGTTCGGCGGCGGCACGGGCCGTGCACGCAAGAACCTCGCCCGCACGAAGCAGCTCGGCTGGGCGGCCGTCGAACCGCTCCGGGTGAGCTGGCGTCGGGTGTACGAGCACCGCACCACCTCGCGCGACGTCGAACTCGCCCGCGTCGAGGACGCCCCGATCGCCCGGGCGTCGTTCCTCGGCGACGGCGGGATCTGGGTGGTCCTGGCCGCCGCGGCGCTCAGCGTCGTGACGCTCTACCCGCTGCTCGGCTCGCCGGCCCTGACCGGCGGGGGACTCCTGCCGCTCTCCGCGACCCCCGGTCAGCTCTGGCAGAACGTCGGGTACGGCTTCCACTCGCTCGGCACCGGCTTCACGGGCCCGTCCGACCCCTTCACCGCGGTGCTCGCCGTGCTCGGCTCGATCGTCTTCTGGTCGCCGTCCACCGCGGTCGTGCTCGTCATGCTCGTCGCGTTCCCGCTGTCCGCCCTCGGTGCCTGGTTCGCGGTCCGCAAGGTCACGACCCGCACCTGGGTGCCGGTCATCGGCGCGTCGCTCTACGCCATCGCCCCGTCGCTCGTCGGCGCGGTGACGACCGGGCACCTCGGCGCCGTGATCGCGCACCTGGTCCTGCCGTGGCTGTTCGTCGCCGTGCTCGAGGCGCACCGCTCGTGGGCCTGGGCCTCGGGTGCGTCGCTGCTATTCGCCGTGGTCGCCGCCTCGGCTCCGTCGCTGCTGCCGGTCCTGCTGATCGGCTGGCTCGTGGCGCTGCTGGTCGGCTGGCGCCGGGCCCACCGTCGCGTGTTCATCCCGGTGCCGACCGCGGTGCTGTTCCTGCCGCTGATCCTGGCGCAGGCAGCACGCGGCAACCTGCTCGCCGTGTTCGCCGACCCCGGGGCGCCGTCCGCGACCCGGGCACCGTCCGCCCTGCAGCTGGCCATCGGGCAGCCCCTGCCCGACTGGAGCGGCTGGCTGCCCGCGACCTCCGGGCTGACGCTCGTCGTCGGGGCCCTGCCGATCGTGATGGCCGTCCTGGCCCTGCCGGTCGCCGTCGCCGCGATCGGGGCGGTGCTCGGCCACCGCTGGGCGGTCGCCGGCTCCGCGCTCGTCATCGCGCTCCTCGGCTTCGCCACGGCCTTCGCCGCCACCCACGTCACCGTCACCGGTGTCGGTTCCACCACCACCATCGTCTGGCCCGGCAGCGGGTTGTCCGTGTACTGGCTCGCCCTCGTGGTGGCGGCGTGCATCGGCATCGACGTGCTGCCGAAGGCCGCACCGGTCACAGGGCTCGTCGCGACGGTGCTCGCCGGGATCGCCGTCGCGCCGGCGTTCGCGGCGTTCTACCTCGGCACCGCCACGATCGAGCCGACCACGGGCCGCGTGCTCAGCGCCTACGTGAACGCCGAGGCCCAGGCGAACCCCGACGTCGGCACGCTCGTGGTCGTGCCGCAGGACGACGGGTCGCTCGCCGTCACGCTCGAACGCGGGCAGGGGTCCACCCTCGACGACCAGTCGACGCTCGACGCGACCGCGCTCCGGCTGAGCGAGTCCGGCTCGCGGCTGACCACGCTCGCGGGCAACCTGGCCAGTCGCAGCGGGTACGACCCCCGGCCGGCGCTCCGCGAACTCGGCGTGAGCTTCGTGCTCATCGACGACGCGGGCGACGACCCCGAGGCGCAGACGGTGCACGACCGGGCCGCCGGTGCCATCGGCCAGAACGCGCTCTTCACCAGCATCGGCGAGACCACCAACGGGCAGCTGTTCCACTACGACGGCGAGGTCGACCGCACGCGCTCCGGCTCCGCGGCGACCCAGGCCACCCACGTGCTGTACCTCGTCGTGCTCGGCGTGGTCTTCGGCGCCGCAGCCCTGCTCGCGGTCCCGACGGCCCCGCGCCGCCGCCGTGCCACCTCGAACGTCATCGAGGCCGAGGAACCCGCCACCACCTTCGACGAGGAGCGCGACGAATGAGCACCACCCCCTCCTCCGTCCGGCGCTGGATCGTCCGCGGCACCGCCACGGCCGTCGCCGTCGTCGTCGCGGCGGGCGCCGTCACCGCGGCGCACGCCATCGGCACCGAGTCGGAACCCGGCCGACCCGCCGGGCGCACCGTCACGCCGGTCCCCGCCGCCGCCGAACGTGTCTGCGCCGGCAGCGCACTGCGTCTGTCCGACGACGCGGGCAACGACGCGACGCAGGCGAGCACCGTCGGCACCGCCACCGTCGCGACCGCGACGACCGGTTCCACGGTCGAGCGGTCCGCGCTCGACGCCTCGACCACCGGCGGCAGCGACCCCCGGCTCCTGACGGCGCCAGCGGGGGAGTCGACCCCGCAGGTCGCGGGCAGCAGCTTCCAGAGCGTCTCGAGCGGCGACCTGGTGGGGGCCGGAGCGGCCTCGTGCGACGACCCCACCCAGTCCACGTGGCTCGTCGGCGGATCGACCGAGACCGGTCGCACGAGCCTCGTGACGCTCTCGAACCCGACGGACGTCAACGCCACGGTCGACCTGGCGATCTACGACGGCGACGGGACGGTCAGCGCCCCCGGGACCACCGGCATCGTCGTGGCACCGAACACGCAGAAGGTCGTCCCGCTGTCGGGCTTCGTGTCCGACGCCGCGTCGACGGTCGTGCACGTCACGTCGTCCGGTGGGCAGATCGTCGCGCACATGCAGGAGACCGTCGTCCGCACCCTGACCCCGGGCGGCTTCGACATCGTCTCCGGCGGCGCTGCGCCGTCCCGGTCCCAGGTCATCCCCGCCGTCGTCCTCGCCGACGCGCAGGCCGCCCAGCGTGGTGACGACACGGCCGACGCGGCACCGGTCGTCCGACTGTTCGTGCCGGGCACGAAGTCGGCCCGCGTCACCCTCGGCATCAGCACGGCCGACGGCGGCGGCACGACCGTCAACGCCACCGCCGAGCCCGGCGTCGTGACCGACGTCCCGCTCGACGACTTCCCGGACGGCCGGTACTCGTTCACCGTCACGTCGACCCAGCCGATCGTCACCGGGGCGCGCACCACGACGCCCACCGACGGCACCAGCACCGGCACCGACCTCGGGTGGTTCGCCTCCGCCGAGCCGCTCGGCGACGAGACCATCACCGCCATCGCGCCGGGCGAGGGTGTGCGGCTGAACTTCGTGAACCCCACGAGCGAGGACCGCACGGTCACGGTGCGGTCGGGCGACGAACGACGCACCCTGACGCTCCTGTCCGGCGCCACCGGGACCCTGTCGGTGCCGACGGCGAAGCAGCTCACGCTGACCGGCACCGACGGCGTCGTCGCGGGGGTCACGTACCGCGGTGCCGACGGGATCGCCGGGTTCCCGGTGCGCCCGGCCACCGACGTGTCCACGCCGGTGCGCGTCTACCCCTGACGGGCGGACCGGCGGCCCCGTTCAGTGGCTGATCGGCACGGTGCAGTCGGTCCGGCTCACCGGCCTGTCGGCGCGGTGCGGCCGGTCGGTCCGGCTCACCAGTGTCGGTAGCGGTCCGGTGCCAGGTCCCACGGGTCCTTGCCGATCAGCTCGCCCACCGCGCGGAACACCGCGGTCTCGATGATGATGCGGCGGTCGGAGTCGTCCTTCTCGGGGCTCCGGTTCACCCGCTCCACGGGGATGCGGAACACGGTCACGCGGCGGGTGTCACGGTCGATGCGCCAACGTGGCATCTCGTCCGGCAGGGTCTGGTCGCTCGGCATG
This sequence comes from Curtobacterium sp. Arg-1, assembly GCF_025643395.1. NCBI lineage: Bacteria > Bacillati > Actinomycetota > Actinomycetes > Micrococcales > Microbacteriaceae > Curtobacterium > Curtobacterium sp. Arg-1. The sequence continues at coordinate 2,423,063 of NZ_CP095731.1, read as the reverse complement.
TCCGCCACCTGGAAGACCACGCCCGCGAGTTCCTCGGGCCACAGGCCGAGCAGGTAGTGCGCACTGTCACCGACGATGCGGTCGAACGCCTCGGCGCGGGTGATGATCGGCGCGAGTTCGGGTCCGGTGACGCTCGAACGCCCGCCACGGCCGTGCCGGGAGCGCCCCCGACCGCGGTCGACCGGGGTGACGAGGCGAGGCTTCCGACGCATCCCCACATCGTACGCGGGGACGGGTGCACGCCGGACGCTCCGCTAGGCTCCCTGACGACATGGACGTGCGGATCTGCAGCAAGGTGGCGTGTGCCAACAGCGCTTCGTCGACCCTGACCTACGACTACGGCGACTCCATGGTCGTCATCGGTCCGCTGTCGACCCGGGTCGAACCGCACGGCTACGACCTCTGCGCCCGCCACGCGGCAACGCTGCGCGTCCCGCGCGGCTGGCAGGTGGTGCGGCGCGAGCCGCTCCCGCGCGACGCGGACTGACGGCGCGCGTCCGCGGCGTGGGTGAGGGCGATCTGGAGGCCCGGGGAACGTGACCGGGATCGGCTGGTGACCCGCGCCTCCCGGCATGGAAGACTGGCGGGCATGCCCACCGAAACCCGCACCGCTGCTGTGTTCCGCGTCGCCGACCTGTCCCTCGCCGAGGCGGGCCGGCACCAGATCCGCCTCGCCGAGAACGAGATGCCGGGCCTGATGTCACTGCGTGACGAGTTCGCCGCGGCGCAGCCGCTCGCCGGCGCGCGCATCGCCGGGTCCCTGCACATGACGGTGCAGACCGCCGTGCTCATCGAGACGCTCGTCGCCCTCGGCGCCCAGGTGCGCTGGGCCAGCTGCAACATCTTCTCCACCCAGGACGAAGCCGCCGCGGCGGTCGCCGTCGGACCCACCGGCACCCCGGACGCCCCCGCCGGCGTCCCGGTGTTCGCGTGGAAGGGCGAGACGCTCGAGGAGTGCTGGTGGTGCACCAGCCGCATCTTCGACTGGAGCGACGAGGCCGCCGCGGCCGGTGCGGACTGGACCGGCCCGAACCTGATCCTGGACGACGGCGGCGACGCCACCATGCTCGTGCACACCGGCGCCGACGCCGAGGCCGCCGGTGCCGCACCGGTCGCCGAGCCGGACGCCAGCGCCGAGTGGAAGATCGTGCTCGACACCGTCGCGCGGTCGCTCGAGACCTCGTCCGACCGCTGGACCCGCATCGCGGCCGACATCCAGGGCGTCACCGAGGAGACCACGACGGGCGTGCACCGTCTGTACGAGCTGTTCCGGAACGGCGAGCTGAAGTTCCCGGCGATCAACGTCAACGACTCCGTGACGAAGTCGAAGTTCGACAACAAGTACGGCATCCGGCACTCGCTGCCCGACGGTCTGAACCGCGCCACCGACGTGCTCATCGGCGGCAAGGTCGCCTTCGTCGTCGGCTACGGCGACGTCGGCAAGGGGGCGGCCGAGGCGCTCCGCGGGCAGGGCGCCCGCGTCATCGTCAGCGAGGTCGACCCCATCTGTGCGCTGCAGGCGGCGATGGACGGCTACCAGGTCGCGCGCCTGGCGGACGTCGTCGACACCGTCGACATGGTCATCACGTGCACCGGCAACCTGGGCGTGGTCGGGGTCGACGAGATGCTCGGGCTGAAGCACCTGGCGATCGTCGCGAACGTGGGGCACTTCGACAACGAGATCGACATGGCCGGGCTCGAGGCGCTGCCCGGCGTCTCGAAGGTCGAGATCAAGCCGCAGGTGCACGAGTGGCGGCTGCCGACCGGGCGGTCGATCCTGGTGCTGTCCGAGGGGCGGCTCATGAACCTCGGCAACGCGACGGGCCACCCGTCGTTCGTGATGAGCAACTCGTTCACGAACCAGGTGCTCGCGCAGATCGAGCTGCACACCCGGCGCGACGAGTACCCGACCGGCGTGTACGTGCTGCCGAAGCACCTGGACGAGAAGGTCGCGCGCCTGCACCTCGACGCCCTCGGGGTGCAGCTGACGTCGCTGCGTCCGGAGCAGGCCGCGTACATCGGTGTCCTCGTCGAGGGCCCCTTCAAGCCGGACCACTACCGCTACTGAGCTCGGCGTTCCTGCGCTCCCGCACGACACCGGTGTTCGCACGTTGCACCCCGGCACGCGGGTGTTCAGCGCGCGAACACCGGTGTCTTGCGAGCAGCCCGCGCCGCGCGCTGCGTCAGCGGGGAAGCCCGGCGGGCGCGCCGACGCCGTGGACCCCGCTGCGGTGAGCAGCTCGGCGCGGGCGCCCAGCGCCCGGACGTCCCGACGACGACGCAGCACGACGACCCCGGCCAGGAACACCTCGGGCGGCACGGGCGGCACGGGGTGGGCGAACGCCGACACCTCGGCCGCGAGCGACTGCGCCGCTGCCTCGCGCAGTTCCGGTCGCATCAGCGCCGCCCCGCGGAAGAACGCGCCGAGCCGGTTCTCCAACCGCTGCGGCAGCGCCGAGACGTCCGCGACGCCGGCCCACGCCGCCAGTTCCGGTGGCAGGAGCACCTCGGGGTCGCGCTGTTTCGGCAGGCGCTCGTGCTGCACGATCGTGCCTGCGAGCAGGTCCCCGAGGCGCCTCGGCCGGGTGCCGAACAGCGCGACGAGCAGGGCGACCGACCCGAACGTCATCCAGAGCTCGAACAGGCCGACGAGCGACCGGGTGAAGGCGTGCCGGAACCCGATCGAACCGCCGTCGAGCCGGACCACCCGGGTGCCGGTGGCGAACCGTCCGACGCTCCGCCCCTTCGTCACCGTCTCGACCGCGGCGGGGACCAGCACCAGCACGACGACGAGCAGCACGATGTTCAGCGCAGCACCCCAGGCGGGTTCGAGGCCCCTCGGCCAGAGTCGTGCGACCCCGAACATCGCGAGCACGAACAGGACGAGGACGCACAGGCCGTCCAGCAGGGCCGCTGCGAGCCGCAGCACGAGTCCGGCGGGTTGGACGTCGAGCGCGACACCCTCGCCCACCACGAGCTCGTCGGCGGTCTCGTCGAGATCGCGCGAGAACCGGGCGTCGGCGAGGTCACGCGGCGTGCGGGGCTTCGGCATGGGATCATTCTGTCGGAGATCGCGCGACCTGAGGGGGAACTCGTGGACCTGGATGCCTACGCCGAGGTGCATCGTGACCGGTGGCAGGAGCTCGACCGGCTGGCGCGTGCCCGGCACCGGTCCGGTGCGGACGTCGACCGGCTCGTCGCCGGCTACCAGGAGGCCGCCACCGACCTCGCCCGCATCCGCGGTGCCGCACCGCGCACCGTGACCGGCGACCGGCTCTCGCTCACGCTGTTCCGCGCCCGACTGCGCTTCACCGGCACCCCCGTCGACCCGCTGACCGCGGTCGCACTGTTCTTCACGCGGCAGCTCCCCGCGGCGCTCTACCGGATCCGCTGGGTGACCATCTGGGTCGCGCTCGCGACGGTGGCGATCGGGGCGATCGTCGCGATCTGGATCACCACGACCCCCGGTGCGACGGCGACCTTCGGCAGCGACGAGGCCCTGCGCCGGTACGCCACGCAGGACTTCGTCGACTACTACTCGAACCGCGGTCTCGGGGCGTTCACGGCGCAGGTCTGGACGAACAACGCGTACATCGCCGCGACGATGGTCGCCTTCGGGATCACCGGGGTCTTCGTGCCGTTCTCGATCATGCAGAACGCCGTCAGCCTGGGGGTGTCCGCGGCGATCATGCACTCCCAGGGACGCCTGGCCGACTTCTTCCTCTACATCTCCCCGCACGGGCAGCTGGAGCTCTACTCGGTCTTCCTGGCCGGTGGCGCGGGGCTGATGATCTTCTGGTCGTGGGTGGCACCGGGCCCCGGTCGCACCCGCGCCCAGGCCCTCGCCGAGGACGGCCGGGCACTCATCACCATCGCGATCGGCCTGACCCTGACCCTGCTGCTGTCCGGCATCGTCGAGGGCGTGGTGACGCGGCAGGACTGGCCGTGGCCGATCAAGATCGGCATCGGCACGATCGCCCTGGTCGCGGTGCTCGCGTACCAGTGGGTGCTCGGCGGTCGCGCCTACCGGGCGGGGGAGCGCGGCGACCTCGAGGAGTTCGAGCGCGGCTCCACCGCCCTGGTGGCGGGCTAGGGCCTGCCCCGGTTCAGAGTCGGCCGGAGGCCTTCGCCCGGATGTAGGCGTCGGCGACGAGCGGCGGGACGTCCGCCGGCGCGCCACGGACGACCTCGGCGCCGGATCGGCGTGCGACGTCGGCCGCTCCGTCCGCGTCGAGCAGCGTGCGTTCCGCGGCGGCGCGTCGGTAGACGTCGCGCTCCGCGCCGGTGGGGAGGCCCGGCACCCGTCCGCCCCGCGCGGTGCGGATCGACGTGGTCGGGTCCACCCCGCCGTGTGCCATCCGCTCGACGGCCGGGTCCTCGATGCTCGTCACGACCACCGCGTGCCGCCGGGACAGCCGGGGGAGCACGGCGAGCAGGTCACCCGAGCCACCGACGGAGTCCAGGCTCGAGGCGAGGACGACCAGTGCGCGCGAGGTCGTGATCGAGTCGACGAGTGCGGGCACGGACGCCCAGTCGGTCGCGGCGAGCCCGGGTTCGGCCATCGCGAGTGCTTCGCCGAAGCGCTGCACGACGTCGGTGCGGGTGGCGCCGTGCACGCGGTCGTGCGCGGTGTCGTCGAGGACGACCAGGTCGACCCGGTCACCGGCGGCGGCAGCGAGCGCGCCGAGGAGCAGCGCCGACTCGATGAACGTGTCGAGCCGTGGCTCGTCGGCGACACGGCCGGCACCCGCTCGCCCCGCGTCCACCACGACGACGACGCGCCGGTCACGCTCCGGCCGCCACGTGCGGACGACGAGGTCCTGTCGCCGAGCGGTCGCCCGCCAGTCGATGGAGCGCACGTCGTCACCGCGGACGTAGTCGCGCAGCGAGTCGAACTCGGTGCCGTGCCCGCGGAGCTGCAGGGTGGTCTCGCCGTCGAGCTCGCGGAGCCGTGCCAGGCGTGACGGCAGGTGCCGCCGCGACCGGAAGGGCGGCGTGACGACGAGTTCGCCCGGTGCTGCCACGACCCGCTGGCGCGCCGCGAGGCCCAGGGGGCCGAAGGACCGCACGGCGACCCCGGTGGTGCGACGTCGGCCGCGGCGGAACGGTGTGAAGCGCATCCGCGCCGTCCGTCGCTCCCCGCCGGGCACCGTCATCCGGATCCGCCGGGGGCGGTGGCCGGCCGACGGCTCCCACATGTCGCGGACCACGCCACGGACCGTCCGGGTCCCGTCGTTCGCGAGCACGAGCGTGCCGTCGGCGGTGCTGTCACGTCGGGCGAGCCGCGGCATCCGGCGTTCCACCCGGACCCGGCGCAGGTCGGCGGCGAGCAGGACGTCGAGCACGGCGGCGAGCAGCACCACCCCGACCCACGCCAGGCCCGCCCACCCGCTGCCGAGCAGCACGGTGGGGACGAGGGCGACGGCGAGGAGCGCGACGAACCGACCGGAGACCGCCACTAGATCGGCACCCGCACCTGCTCGAGCACCTGCTGGAGCACGCCGTCGGCGCCGACGCCCTCGAGCTCGGCGTCCGCGGCGACCCGCAGGCGGTGCCGCCAGACCGGCAGGGCCATCGCCTGCACGTGGTCCGGGGTGATCGCGTCGTAGCCGGTGAGCCACGCCCAGGCCTTCGCGGCCGCGAGCAGGGCCGTCGCGCCACGGGGACTGACGCCGACCCGGACCGAGGGCGCCTGACGCGTGGCCCGGGCCAGGTCGACGATGTAGGCGAGCACGTCGTCGCGGGCACCGACGCCGCGGACTGCGCGCTGCGCCCGCACGACCTCGTCGACGCCGACCACCGGGGTGATGCCGGCCGACCGCACGTCGCGCGGGACGAACCCGTCGGCGTGGCGTCGGAGCACCTGCCACTCGACGTCACGCGGGGGGATGTCGAGGGTCAGCTTCATGAGGAACCGGTCGAGCTGCGCCTCGGGCAGCGTGTACGTGCCCTCGAACTCGATCGGGTTCATCGTCGCGGCGACGAAGAACGGGTCGGGCAGCGCACGGGCGTCGCCGTCGACGCTGACCTGGCGTTCCTCCATCGCCTCGAGCAGGGCCGACTGGGTCTTCGGGGGCGTCCGGTTGACCTCGTCGGCGAGCAGGACGTTGGTGAACACGGGGCCCTCGCGGAACGGGAACGTGCCGGTCGACGCGTCGTAGACGAGCGATCCGGTGACGTCGCCGGGCATCAGGTCGGGCGTGAACTGGATGCGCTTCGTGTCGAGCGTCATCGCGGCGGCGAGGCTGCGCACGAGCAGGGTCTTGGCGACACCGGGGACGCCCTCGAGCAGCACGTGCCCCTGGGCGAGGAGGCCCACGATCATGCCGGAGACCGCGCCCTCCTGGCCGACGACGGCCTTGGCGACCTCGGTGCGGACCCGGCCGAACGCGTCGCGCAGGTCGGTGCCGGCGGCGCTCGAGTGGTCGGGCTCCGGCGCGGCGTGCTCGGTGGTGGCAGGGGGCAGGTCGGTCACGGTCGTGCTCCTGGTCGGTCGGGGTCAGAGGTCGGGTGGTCGCCGGAGGTCACCCGGCGGACGGCGCGTTCGAGGTCGTCGAGCGCCGCGGTGCCGTCGACGAGCGCGCGGTCGTCGTCGGTGGTCCCGCCGACGAGCACGGCGCCGACACGGGTGTGCGGGATGCCGGTCGCCTGCGCAGCGGCGCGGACGACCTCGTCGACGTGGGCGGAGCGGGGGAGCCCGAGCAGCCGGGCGATCCGTCGGACGGCGGCGACGCGCAGGGTGTCCAGCGCGTGGGTGCGGTCCCGCGTGCGGGCGTACATCCGGGCGCGTCCCTCGGTCGTCTCGGCGGCCCGGACGACGACGGGCAACCGCTCGACGACGAGCGGGCCGAGGCGCCGACCACGCCAGACGCCCGCAGCCACGGCGACGAGGGCGAGCAGGGCGAGGGCACTCGGCACCCACGGCGGGGCGAGCTCGCCGAGGGTCGGAGCGGCGTCGGGTGTCCCGACCGTCGGGGTGTACCAGACGAGCCGCTCGTCGCCGCCGAGCAGCCCGAGGGCCAGCGCGGCGTTCCCGGCGGTGGCGATGGTGTCGTTCCGGAACGCCGAGGTGGTGCCGACCAGCGTCACGTCACCGCCCGGCGTGGTGGTGCGGACGAGGCCCCAGACGCGGGAGTCGCCCGCACCGGTCGGCGCGCACCGCTCGGCGCTCTCGTCCTGCACGGTGTACCCGGAGCCTGCGGTCGTGACCCGCGCTGCCGAGGCCGCCGCGGGGATCCCGCACGAGGTCGTCGAGACGGTGGCGTTGCCGTCGATCTGGCCGGGCGGGTCGATCGGGAAGCCGAGCAGCGCGTCGAGGCCGGCGCCGCTCGTCCCCACGACCACGACGTGCCGGGCGGTGCGCGCGATCCGTTCCGCGACGGCGGGGTCGAGCGCGCCGTCGGCGTCGTCGATGAACACCGTGCCGCCGTCGAGCGCGCCGGTGCCGTCGAGGGTGTCGGTCACGGTGACCGCGGTGCCGCGCTGCTCGATGACGCGCACCAGGGCGGCGGATCCGCTCGCCGTCGTCGAGGTCGGGTCGAGTGCGCGCGGTGCGCCCTTCTCGGTGCCCTGCACGACCGCCGTCAGGGCGGCGAGCAGGACCCCGACCAGGACGATCACGACCCAGAAACCGAAGCGGAACCGGCGTCCCTCGGCCGGACCGGAAGCCGGATCCGAGGCCGGAGCCGAGGCCGGGGCCGAGGCCGGGGCGGCGCTCGTCCGGGTGGCGGTGTCGGCCGTCATGCCGGCACCACCGGTGCCTCGACCCGCGCCGGGCGGGCCTGTCGGACGGTCTGCTCGGTGTCGAGCACGCGGAGGGCGGTGTCCTGGTCGGCCTCGGCACCGAGGTACCGGACCGCGTCGAAGGACGTCGCCGCGGCGTCGAGCGCACCGGCTGACGCGGGGAACGGCACGGCGCCGCGTGCGGCGATCGTGCGGGCGGTCGCACCGGGCACGTCGGGCACCAGGTCGCGCTCACCGAGTCCGCGGGCGATCGCGCGGAAGCCGTCCAGCACCGCTGCCGACCAGTCGGCGCGGCGCACTGCGGCCTGGGCCGCCTCGAGGAGTTCGCGGGCGGAGCGCAGGTCGTCGGCGTCGAAGACCCCGCCGGTGTCGCCGTCGCCGGCCCGGGCGCGCCGTCGGGGGAGCCCCCGCGCGACGACGACGAGCACGACGACCGCGACGAGCACCACGATCGCGATCACCAGCGCGGTGCGGGCCGCGGCGGGGGAGTCGAGACCGTCGGCGCGGAGCGAGCCGAGCCAGTCGAGGAAGGACCGCGAGGCCCGGTCCCACCACGTCGGCTGGGCACCGTCGTAGGCGGACCGGTCGAGTTCGCGTTCGAGCAGACGACGCGCCTCGTCCGGGTCGACCGCCGTCACGCGTTGCCGTTCGGCGGCGACTGGCCCGGACCCTGCTGCCAGGGCGGCTGCTGCGACTGGGACTGCGGCTGTTGCTGCCCCGGCTGCCACGGCTGCTGGGTGGGGTGCCACTGCGGTTGCTGCTGCTGTGCGGGCTGCCACTGCGGTTGCTGCTGCCCGGACCACTGCTGCTGCCCCGGCCACTGCTGCTGCTGCTGCTGCGCCTGCCACTGCTGGCCGCCCCACTGCTGCTGCGGGGGCCACGGCGGCCGCGCGACGGGCTCGGACGGCGCGAACGGGTCGGTCGGCTGCCCGGAGTCCAGGTGCGACGCGATCCGCTGGTCCAGGGCCTCGGTGCGGATCCGCCGGTCGATGGCCAGGAACGTGGTGACCGACGCGCTCAGGACGTCGGTGATGCACTGCACCGCCATCGCGAGCAGGCTGCCGATGACGATCGCGATGACCGCACCGGCGCCGGCGCCCGACGGACCGCCGGTCTGCCCGAGCGGGTCGAACGTGCCCCCGACGAGCACGGTGCCGACGGTGAGCGGGATCGACGCGATGGACGCCGCGAAGCCGAACATCAGCTGCACGAGCAGCAGGATGCCGAAGGTCCGCCAGAAGGCCCCGCGGGTCAGGCGCCACGACTGGGCGGCAGCGGCGAAGACCGGTCGGCCCTCGAGCGCGATCGTCGGGACGGTGAACACGAAGCGGATGCCGAGCCACACGACCACGACACCGAGCCCGAGCACGAAGAGCACGAGCGCCAGCACGAACCAGCCGGTCCCGGAGCCGGCGGCACCGATCGTCGCGAAGACCCCGAAGAAGACGAGCCCGGCGACGATCGCGATGACGACGCCCGCAGCGGTCTGCACGAGCATCCACGCGACGACCGTCCAGCGGCGTCCGGCCAGCAGCGCCCACAGTCCGCGGAACGTGGCGCGGCGGCCGAGCACCCGCTGCCCGGTGTCCGCGGCGACCGGCGCGACGAGGAACCCGCGACCGAGGTAGGCGAGGAAGGGCAGCCCGATCGACATGAGCGCCGTGAGCGTCAGCGTGCCCGCGGCCACCGAGCCGGCGCCGCTGCCGCCGTCGAGGGCGGAGAACATCCGCGACTGCAGTGCCTGCTGCCCGAACGTGCTGGCCAGCGTCGACAGCAGGCCGAGCACACCGCTCAGCAGCACGCTCCAGAGCAGCAGCACGCGGGCGTTCCGACGGAAGACCGTGAACGCGCCGGCCAGGACGTCGCCGAGACCGAGCGGGCGCAGCGGGATCACCGGACGCGAGCCGCCGGACGGACCGCCCGGTCGCCCCTGACCCGACCCCGGGGCGGGCTGCGGCGGCACCGAGAAGCGGGGCGGGCCTCCTGGCTGGGGTCCGGGTCCCTGTGTCGGTCCGGACGCCGGCGGTGTCGGCGCACCCTGCTGCCCACCGCCCGGTGTGTGCCAATCGGACATGACTCCAGCCCCCTCGTCGTGTCGGACCGTGCCAGCGATGCACGTCCCACCCCCATCCTGTCGGAAAACCCCGCGCGGCGGGGCCTCGGCTATCGTGTGGGGACACGTGCCGACCACGGCACTCCCGCACGCCACCCGGAGTCCAGATCACATGACACCGCGCATCCTCGTCGTCGACGACGACCAGGCCCTCTCCGAGATGATCGGCATCGTGCTCCGCTCCGAGGGGTACGAACCCGAGTTCAGCGCCGACGGCAACGACGCCGTCGACGCGTTCCACGCCACCAAGCCGGACCTCGTCCTGCTCGACGTCATGCTGCCCGGCATCGACGGCATCGAGGTGTGCAAGCGCATCCGTGCCGAGAGCGGCACACCGATCATCATGCTCACCGCGAAGAGCGACACCGCCGACGTCGTCCTCGGGCTCGAGAACGGTGCCGACGACTACGTCGTGAAGCCCTTCAACCCGAAGGAGCTCGTCGCGCGCATCCGCACCCGACTGCGGCCCAGCGCATCCGACGCCACCGTGCTGCACGTCGGCGACGTCACGGTCGACGTCGCCGGGCACGAGGTGCGCCGCGGCGACACCGTGATCGCGCTCACGCCGCTCGAGTTCGACCTGCTCCGGGCGCTCGCCGAGAAGCCCAACCAGGTCTTCACCCGCGAGATGCTGCTCGAACAGGTCTGGGGCTACCACTACAAGGCGGACACCCGGCTGGTGAACGTCCACGTGCAGCGGCTCCGCGCGAAGATCGAGCACGACCCGGACAACCCGAAGACCGTCACCACGGTGCGCGGCGTCGGGTACCGCGCCGGAGGAGCCTGAGCACCGTGCCGCCCTCGACGCGCCCGTCGGGCCCGGCCCGCGGTGTCAGCGGCGCCACGGTCTCGATCGGTGTCGTCGACCGTGGCCGTCGCCGGATGCGGCGCTGGCTCCGACGGGGCTGGCGCCCGATCGCGTACCTGTGGCGGCGCTCGCTCATGTTCCGCTCGGTCGCCATCACCGTGATGACGACGGGGCTCGCGGTGGGGATCATCGGCACCGCGGTCATGGTGAGCATCTCGACGAACGTCTACTCGCAGCGCCGTGACCAGATCGAGTCGGAGTCGGCCCGGGCCACCATCGTCGCCCAGGGGATCTTCGACGCGGCGACCGCGGCCGAGGACAACAACCAGTCCGAGCTCGAGACCCTGCAGAACGAGGCGCAGCAGGCGATCCTGTCGAACACGACGAGCCCCGGCGGGACGAGCATCGCGATCGAGCGGAGCCCGGGCCAGTCCACCCCGCAGACGCTGCAGACCATCGCCAGCCAGGACTTCCCGGACGCGGTGATCACCGACGACCTGCGGAAGGAAGTGGGGCAGAACACCGGTCGACTCAGCCTGCAGCCCGTCCAGCTCGACGACGACGGACGCCGGGTGCCGGGGCTCGCCGTCGGGTCAACCCTGCAGATCCCGAGCGCCGGGCAGTACGAGCTCTACCTGGTCTACGACCTCTCGGACGCGCAGCAGACCCTGGACTTCGTGTCCCAGACGCTGTCCATCGGCGGTGTGGCGCTCATGGTGCTCATCGCCCTGGTCACCTCGCTCGTCGTCCGGCTCGTCGTCGTGCCGATCCGCGGTGCCGCCGAGACGAGCCGGAAGATCGCCGCTGGTCGCCTCGACGAACGCATCCCGGTGCGCGGCCAGGACGACCTGGCGACCCTGGCGCGGAGCTTCAACGGCATGGCCGAGGCGGTCAGCCGCCAGATCACCCAGCTCGCCGAGCTCTCGCGCGTGCAGCAGCGGTTCGTCTCCGACGTCTCGCACGAACTCCGCACCCCGCTCACCACGATCCGGCTCGCCGGCGACATGCTCTACGACTCCCGGCACGCGTTCGAACCGTCGGTCGGTCGGTCCGCCGAGCTCCTGCACGCCCAGGTGGAGCGCTTCGAACTGCTCCTCGCCGACCTGCTCGAGATCTCCCGCTACGACGCCCAGGCGGTCCAGCTCGACACCGCGCCCGTCGTGCCGGCGTCCATCGCCGCGGACATCGTCGACGAGTTCCGTCCGCTGGCCGAACGCGCCGGCATCGACCTGCAGCTCGCCACGCCCGGCGGCCACACGACCATGCGGCTCGACGCCAAGCGCGTCCGCCGGATCCTCCGCAACCTGGTCGGCAACGCGATCGAGCACGGCGACGCCAAGCCCGTGCAGGTCGTCGTCGACAGCGATGCGCGCACCGTCGCCATCGCCGTCCGTGACCAGGGGGTCGGCATGCCGCCGGAGGACGCCGGACGGGTGTTCGACCGTTTCTGGCGCGCCGACCCGAGCCGCAAGCGCACCATCGGCGGCACCGGGCTCGGTCTCGCGATCAGCCTCGGCGACGCCAAGCTCCACGGTGGCCGCATCGACGTGTGGTCCCGGCCGGGCGAAGGGTCGACGTTCGTGCTGACCCTGCCCCGCAACGAACAGGGGACGACCGCCACCTCGGCCATCCCGCTGCCCGAACTCGACGAGTCGTACGACGGCCCCCGCGCCGTGCGAGAGGAGTCCTGATGCGCCACCGGATCCGCCACGTCCTCGCCGTCGCGCTCGCCGCGGTCAGCCTGTTCGCGGTCACCGCCTGCGCAGCGATCCCCACCGACGGCGCCGTGCGCACCGGGCAGACCATCAAGGACGAGTCGCTCTCGGGCGTCGACTTCCGGCCGGACAAGCCGATCACCGGATCCGACCAGACGGCCATCCTCCGCGGGTTCATCGCCGCGGCCACCGGCGCCCAGGACAACTACGCGATCGCCCGGCAGTTCCTGGCGGACGACTTCGCCCAGCGGTGGAACCCGCGGCAGGGCGTCACGATCCGCGACGGTAGCGGCACCGTCGAGCGCGCCGACGACCGTGAGCTCACGTACACGATGACGGCCAGCGCCACCGTGGACGCCGAGGGGGAGTACACCCAGGCCGTCCGCCCCACCTCGTCGACGCTGACGTTCCAGTTCGTCCGCGAGGACGGCGAGTGGCGCATCGCCTACGCCCCGGACGGCATCATCCTGTCGCCGGTCAGCTTCGAGTCGGTGTTCCAGCCGCACGCGCTGTACTTCTACGACCCCACCTACCGCTTCCTCGTGCCCGACCAGCGCTGGTTCCTCGCCCGGTCCTCCACCAGCACCCGCATCGCCAGCGCCCTGCTCGCCGGCCCCGCCGACTGGCTGAAGGGGGCCGTCGTCTCGTCGTTCCCGGAGGGCACCCAACTGTCCCTCAACGCGGTGACGATCGACAGCGGCACGGCCCTCGTCGACCTGTCGAGGGACGCCCTGGGCGCGAGCACCATCGACAAGGTCCGGATGCGCGAACAGCTCAGCAAGTCCCTCGCCTCGGTCGCCACCATCTCGTCGGTGTCGATGACGATCGAGGGCGCGACGCTGTCGGTGCCGGACTCCGGGGGAGCGGACGCCCAGCAGAACCCCGACGTCGACCCCAGACCCCTGGTCGAACACGACGGCGTCGTCGGCTACGCAGCCTCGGGCACCGGCAAGGTCGCCGAACTCGGCAGCGGCGTCGGTGCGGCGATCGCCGGCCTCGACCCGACCTCGATCGCCCTGTCGGCATCCGGCACCACCGCGGCCGTCGGCAACCGGGACGGCGCCGTCGTCGTGCGCGGCAAGGACCGCCTGCGCGTCGACGCACGCGAGGACCTCGTCGCCCCCGCCGTCGACGACCTCGGCTTCGTGTGGGTCGGAGAACAGTCCGACCCCCGCCGCATCACCGCGTACGGCCTCGGCGGCGACCCGCACGAGGTCCGCACCACCCTGCCGCGCGGCGACCTCGTGTCGTTCCAGGTGTCCCGCGACTCCACCAGGGCGCTCGCGCTCATCGAGACCGCCGACGGACCCGGCCTGTACGTGATGGCGATCATCCGCGGGTCCGACCGGTCACCCAGCTCGTTCGGTGCCCCCGTCCGGGTGCAGGCCGCCAGCGGCACCGCCGTCGACGCCACGTGGGTGAACGACACCGACGTCGCCTCGGTCGGACAGACCACCAGCGGCCCGAACATCGTGCGCACGACCATCGGCGGCAAGTCGAGCACCCTGCCGAAGCCCGACGGCCGCGCGACCGCGATCAGCGGGGGCAGCGGCGGGGCGCTGCTGCTCCGGATGTCGAGCGGTGACGTCCTGCAGTCCACCGGTGGTGGCTGGGACACGACGGGCGTCACCGCCGACGTGCTCGGCGTCCAGCGCTGACGGCACCCTCCTCCACACCGCACCCGGCCTGGAGGCCCGTCCACAGCCCGGCACACCGGCCCACCGCCGTCGTCCGGTCACCGCCACGATCGTGATCGTGCCCCCTGACGACGCCCCCACCCCGTGGCGTGACGCCCTGCTCGCCGTGCTCGGACTGTTCCTCCCCGTCGCCTGCCTGGGCTGCGGCCGCCCGGACCGCGCACTCTGCCCGCCGTGCCGCGCGGCGCTCGACGCACGCCCCGGGCGCGTCCGGCTCGTCGCCGGCGTCCGGCTCGACGCCGCCTTCGAGTACGAGGGGCTGGTCCGCACCCTGGTCCTCGAGCTGAAGCTGCGCGGCCGGGTCGACGTCGCCCGTCCGCTCGGTGGCCGGTTCGGTGCACTCGTCCGGACGGCGCTCGCCGCGGCACCGGACGGCACCGTGGTGCTCCGCGTCCCGCCGTCCCGTGCGGGTGCCCGGCGCCGCGGGTTCGACCCGGTGGTGCTCCTGCTCGCCCGCGGCGGTGTCCGGCGGACGGGGCGGCTCGTCCGGACCCGGGCCGGACGCCGGGGTGCGGGGCCCGGGCAGAAGGAACGATCGGCGGTGGAGCGGGTCGCCGCCACCGTCGGCACCCTGCGCGCGGTCGGGGTCGCCGGCCGCCACGTGGTGCTCGTCGACGACGTCGTCACGACCGGCGTGACGATGGCCGAGGGTGTCCGCGCCGTGCGGTCGGCGGGTGGTCGGGTGGCGCGCTGCGTCGCCCTGGCAAGCGTCGACGAATGACGGCTCCGTGAACACCCGGTGTCCACTGAGCGTCCGGTGAGTGTCCGACAGACTCGCCGACGCCCCGTGACGCCGAGGGTGCGCCGGGTCTAGCCTCGCGGCAAGGCGTTCGGGTCGCCGGACGGAGGCGACGCGCCGACACTGGATGGGAGCCGCCACATGGACGTGACGATCACGGGCCGGAACGTCGGGGTCACCGACCGTTTCCGCACCTACGTCGAGCAGAAGTCCGAGAAGATCGACGTGCTCGCCGACCGCGCCCTCGCCTTCGAGGTGCGCATCAGCCGCCACCACGAGAAGTCGAGCGGCAGCCAGGGCGAGGACCGCGTGGAGCTCACGCTGATCGGGCCGGGGCCGCTCGTGCGGGCCGAGTCCGCGGCGTCGGACAAGTACGCCGCCTTCGACCTCGCCTTCGCGCGGATCATGGAGCGCCTCCGTCGGGCGCGTGACCGCCGCAAGGTGCACCACGGCCGCCACCGTCCCACCTCGGTCGCCGAGGCCGCCGGCAGTGCGTTCGACGGCATGGGTGTCGTCCCCGCCGACGGCAAGCTCATCGAGGAGGTCGCGACCGGTGCGGTCCCGGTCGTCGACCAGGACACCGCCGAGGACGAGAACGAGGTGTACAGCCCGGTCGTCATCCGGCACAAGGTGTTCGAGGCCGCCCCGATGACGGTCGACGACGCCCTCTACCACATGGAACTCGTCGGGCACGACTTCTACCTGTTCCTCGACGCGGAGACCCGTCGTCCGAGCGTCGTCTACCGACGCAAGGGCTGGGACTACGGCGTGATCGGGATCGACGAGGTGCCCGCCGGCCGGGCGCAGGCCTCGGCCACGGCGGACTCCGACGCGGAGCGCGCAGCGGCGATCGCCTGACGTCCTCGCGGAGCCTCCGGTTCCGCTCCGTGTGCGCGGTCCGTTCGCGGGCCGCGCACACCCGTGTCCGCGGCAGCCGCGGCGCTCACAGCGCCGAGCGTTCGCGGGTTGCTAGCATGACTGGTCGATCGGGCGTGCAGGTCGCGCGCGACGACCCCGTAAGGAGTTCACGTGGCAAACGTGCTGGAGAAGGTCCTCCGCATCGGCGAAGGACGAACCCTCCGTCGGCTGAAGGCGTACGCCTCGGCCATCAACGACCTCGAGGACGACTTCTCGAGCCTCACCGACGAGGAACTCCACGGCGAGACCAAGGAGCTGCGCGAGCGGTACGCCAACGGCGAGACCCTCGACGACCTCCTGCCCGAGGCGTTCGCCGCCGTGCGTGAAGCCGCGAAGCGCACCCTGGGCATGCGGCACTTCGACGTGCAGCTCATGGGTGGCGCGGCCCTGCACCTCGGCAACATCGCCGAGATGAAGACCGGTGAGGGCAAGACCCTCGTCGCGACGACCGCCGCGTACCTCAACGCGATCCCGTCGCGCGGCGTGCACGTCATCACGGTCAACGACTACCTGGCCTCGTACCAGTCCGAGATCATGGGCCGCGTCTTCCGCGCGCTCGGCATGACCACCGGCTGCATCATCGCGAACCAGAGCCCGCCGGAGCGTCGCGAGCAGTACGCCGCCGACATCACCTACGGCACGAACAACGAGTTCGGCTTCGACTACCTGCGCGACAACATGGCGTGGCAGGCCTCCGACATGGTGCAGCGCGGCCACTTCTTCGCCGTCGTGGACGAGGTCGACTCGATCCTCATCGACGAGGCCCGGACGCCGCTCATCATCTCCGGTCCGTCGTCGGGCGAGGCCAACCGGTGGTTCACCGAGTTCGCCTCGATCGCCACGCGCCTGACCCCGGGCGAGGACTACGAGGTCGACGAGAAGAAGCGCACCGTCGGCGTCCTCGAGCCCGGCATCGAGAAGGTCGAGGACTACCTCGGCATCGACAACCTGTACGAGTCGGCGAACACCCCGCTCATCTCGTTCCTGAACAACTCCATCAAGGCCGTCGCCCTGTTCAAGAAGGACAAGGACTACGTCGTGATGAACGGCGAGGTGCTCATCGTCGACGAGCACACCGGCCGCATCCTGATGGGCCGCCGCTACAACGAGGGCATCCACCAGGCGATCGAGGCCAAGGAAGGCGTCGAGGTCAAGGCCGAGAACCAGACCCTCGCCACCGTCACGCTGCAGAACTACTTCCGCCTGTACCAGAAGCTCTCCGGCATGACCGGTACCGCCGAGACCGAGGCGGCCGAGTTCATGTCGACCTACAAGCTCGGCGTCGTCGCCATCCCGACGAACAAGCCGATGCAGCGCATCGACCAGACGGACCTCGTCTACAAGAACGAGAAGTCGAAGTTCGAGCAGGTCGCCGAGGACATCGCGGAGCGTCACGAGAAGGGCCAGCCCGTCCTCGTCGGTACCACGAGCGTCGAGAAGTCCGAGTACCTGTCGAAGCTCCTCGCCAAGCAGGGTGTGAAGCACGAGGTCCTCAACGCGAAGAACCACGCCCGTGAAGCCGCGATCGTCGCCCAGGCCGGTCGCTTCGGCGCTGTGACCGTCGCGACGAACATGGCCGGTCGTGGTACCGACATCATGCTCGGTGGCAACGCGGAGTTCCTCGCCGTGCAGGAGATGCACGCGAAGGGCCTGTCGCCGACCGAGACCCCCGACGAGTACGAAGCCGCGTGGGACGACGTGTTCGCCCGCGTCAAGGCCGAGGTCGAGGAAGAGGGCGACAAGGTCCGCGCAGTCGGCGGCCTGTACGTGCTCGGCACCGAGCGCCACGAGTCGCGACGCATCGACAACCAGCTGCGTGGTCGTTCCGGCCGCCAGGGTGACCCGGGCGAGAGCCGCTTCTACCTGTCGCTGACCGACGACCTGATGCGCCTGTTCAACTCCGGTGCCGCCGAGAGCCTGATGGGCCGCTCGAACGTCCCGGACGACCTGGCGATCGAGAACAAGCTCGTCGGCCGCGCGATCCGGTCCGCCCAGTCTCAGGTCGAGGGCCGCAACGCCGAGATCCGCAAGAACGTCCTGAAGTACGACGACGTCCTGAACCGTCAGCGTGAGGCGATCTACAGCGACCGCCGCCACATCCTCGAGGGCGACGACCTGCACGACCGCGCGCAGGCCTTCCTCAAGGCGGTCATCGACGACGTCATCGACACCCACACGGGCGAAGGCTCCCCGGACGACTGGGACCTCGACGCCATGTGGACCGAGCTCGGCACCCTCTACCCGATCTCGATCTCCATCGACGAGGTCATCACCGAGGCCGGCTCGAAGGGCAAGGCGTCGCGAGACTTCCTGGCCCGCGAGATCCTCTCCGACGCCAAGCTGGCCTACCAGCAGCGTGAGGAACTCCTCGGCGACGAGGCGATGCGCGAGCTCGAGCGTCGTGTGGTGCTCTCGGTGATCGACCGCCGCTGGCGCGACCACCTGTACGAGATGGACTACCTGAAGGACGGCATCGGCCTCCGCGCGATGGCGCAGCGTGACCCGCTGGTCGAGTACCAGCGCGAGGGCTACGCACTGTTCCAGACGATGATGGGGCAGATCCGCGAAGAGTCCGTCGGCTACCTGTTCAACCTCGAGGTCCAGGTGCAGTCCGACGGCGAGAACGCGGTCATCGAGGCCAAGGGGCTCGGCGAGGACGAGGTCTCCGGCCTCGAGTACTCGGCACCGTCCATCGACGGCGAGGTCGAGGTCCGCGACGAGAAGGGGCGCCTCGAGCAGGCCGCCACCGCTCGTGCGCAGCGCGCCCAGGCCGAGGCCGAAGCGGCTGCCGAGCCGGAGCAGGGCTCCGCGTTCGGCAACGCGGCCACGGCCTCCGGTCAGGCTGCGGCGAGCAACCGCGCCGAGCGTCGACAGGCCACCAAGAAGAACTAGCGTCCCGCGCGCGAGCGATGCGTGCCGCCTGCCGGATCGGAGGCCCGTGGCGGCGCCGCCACGGGCCTCCAGGTCGGCAGCGGGCACACCTACAGGACGCCGATGGCGGTCGCCTGCCACCGACCGTGCCGCGTCTCGAGGCGCATCGCGACCGCTCGCGCGTGGCTGCGCGTGTGCACGATGACCGTCGCCTCTGCGACGCCGTCCGCGGGGCGGCAGACCAGGACGCTGCCGACCCGGAGCACCGGGCGCCCTCGGGCCCGCTGGCCGGGTCCCCGGGCGTGCGCCGCCACCGCGGCCCGCTGCTGCAGGTGGCGCTGCACGTCGTCGCTGATCCACCGGGCGATGCTGTCGACCTCGCGTGCCCCGGTGAGCACCTCGGCGACGCAGAGCCCGAGCGCCCGAGCGGTCGACTCGGGCTCCGGGGGACCGGACGCCGCGGCTGGTTCCGGTGCCGGTTCCACGATCCGCAGGGGCGGTGGGTGCACCGCCGTCGTCTCGTGATCGATGCGGCGTGCCTGCTCTGCCACCCCTGCCCCTTCCGTCGTTGGAGCGAGCGTATGGGGCGTACGACATACGAAATACAACGCTGTCTCCCCTGTGGAGAGGGCGACGTTCTCCACAAGGCGGCGGACCTAGACTGGTTGGGTGTCGACCCTCAGTGACCTCGTCCTCGCGCAAGGCCGTTCCTCGGAAGCAGACGTGGAGTGGCTCCACCTGCTCGTGGGGGACTGGCAGCTCCTCGCCGACCTGTCCTTCGCCGACATGGTGCTCTGGGTCCCGACCGCCGAGGACGGCTCGTTCGTGGCCGTCGCACACGCCCGCCCGAGCTCCGCGGCGACGCTGTTCTACCGGGACATCGTCGGGCAGGAGATCCGCGAGGAGTGGCGCGGCCAGGTGACCGAGAGCTTCGCTGGTTCCCGCGTCGTCGACTCCGCCGAGCCGGACTGGTACGAGGACACCCCGACCCGCGTCCGCGCGATCCCGGTGCTCCGCCGCCTGAGCCCGAAGAGCGCCGAGACCACCGAACGGCCGATCGCCGTCGTGACCCGGCACTCCAACCAGGACGAGATGCGGACCCCGAGCCGCCAGGAGCTCAACTTCACCGCGAGCGCGAACGACCTGTTCGGCATGATCGCGACCGGTGACTTCCCCGACCTCGGCGCACCGGCGGGCCCCCGCCGTGGGGCGCCCCGCGCCAGCGACGGCCTGCTGCGCCTGGACACCGCCGGCACCGTGACGTTCGCGAGCCCGAACGGCCTGAGCGCCTTCAACCGGATGGGCTTCGAGGGGGAACTCGAGCGGAAGTCCCTCGCCGAGGTCACCACCGAGCTCATCGGCGCCCAGCTCGACGTCGACGAGTCCCTGCCGCTCGTGGTCACCGGCCGGGCGCCGTGGCGGGCCGACATCGAGTCGAAGGGCGTCACGGTGTCGCTCCGCTCGATCCCGCTCCGCGACCACGGTGAGCGCATCGGCGCCATCGTGCTGTGCCGCGACGTGTCCGAGCTGCGGCACCAGGAGCGCGAGCTCATCACCAAGGACGCCACGATCCGCGAGATCCACCACCGCGTGAAGAACAACCTGCAGACCGTCGCCTCCCTGCTGCGGATCCAGGCACGACGCACACACTCGGACGAAGCGCGGACCTCGCTGCAGAACGCCATGCGCCGTGTCGCCGCCATCGCCGTCGTGCACGACACGCTGTCGAGCGGGCTCAGCCAGACGGTGGACTTCGACGAGGTGTTCGACTCGGTCCTCAAGTTGGTCACCGAGGTCGCCGCGTCGCACAACACGACCGTGCACCCGAAGAAGACCGGTGAGTTCGGGGTGCTGCCCTCCGAGGCCGCGACGCCGCTCGCCCTCGGCCTCACCGAACTCGTGACGAACGCCGTCGAGCACGGGCTGGACGGCCGCGACGGCGAGGTCGAGATCGTCGCCCGCCGTTTCGACGACCACCTGGAGATCGAGGTCCGCGACAACGGCGTCGGGCTCCCCGAGGGCAAGGTCGGGTCGGGCCTCGGGACGCAGATCGTCCGCACGCTCATCCAGGGCGAGCTCGGCGGCACCATCGACTGGCACACGCTGACGGGCAGCGGCACCGAGGTGACGATCAGCATCCCGTTCCGCTGGCTGACCGCACCCGCCGCCTAGTCCGAGCGCCGCACAACACCGGTGTTCACCGGTCGAACACCCGTGTCCGGGTGTTCGATGCGTGAACACCGGTGTTTTGCATGACGACCCCCGCGCATGACGATCCCCGCGCGCACGACGACGCCCGCCGTCCCCGAAGGGACGACGGGCGTCGTGGTGTCAGACGACCGGGGTCAGGACGCGCGGCGGGCGCGGGCGGCGCGACGCTTCAGCGCACGACGCTCGTCCTCGCTGAGACCACCCCAGACACCCGAGTCCTGGTTGTTCTCGAGTGCGTACTGCAGGCACATCTCGGTGACCGTGCAACGCGCACAGACCGACTTGGCCTTCTCGATCTGGTCGACGGCGGGCCCGGTGTTCCCGACGGGGAAGAAGAGCTCGGGGTCTGCGGTGAGGCAGGCAGCCTTGTCACGCCAGTCCATGTGTGGTGCTCCTTGATGTCGATGCTCGAACGGCAGGCCGGGGCCGTGGTTCGGGGGATCGGAACGCTGACCATGCATGCGGCATGGAGGGGACAACTGTGGGGAGGAGTCCGCATGAAGCGAATCTGACGCCCGCGAGACGCTCGGGGGAGGAGCGATGAACCACGGGAGACGCACACCACATCGTGCCGTCCAAACGACCTCCAATATCGTTCCATACTGGTAGGGCCAAATCAAGGGTTCCGATGCTGGAGGATCACTGTGCACGACGACACCCCGAACGACACCGAACCCTCCGCCCCCGTCGCGCGCCGGTCGCCGGCGATGCTGGGGTTGCTCGTCGTGGTCGGCCTCGAGTTCCTCGCACTGGCGGTCGTGACCGTCGTGTTGGTCGTCGAACTGCTCGTCGCGCCGGCCACGAGCATCGCGTCGGGCATCGCCCTCACCGTCCTCGTCGCCATCGCTGCGCTCTGGCTCGGTGCGCTGCTGAACGGCCTGTGGCACGGCCGGTCGTGGGTGCGCTCGGGCATCATCGTCTGGCAGGTCCTGCAGGGCGCCATCGCGATCGGGGCGTTCCAGGGCGTCTTCCGGGTCGCCGCGGTCGGCTGGGTGCTGCTCATCCCGGCCCTGCTCGGCATCACGCTGGTGCTGTCGCGGTCGGTGACGGCCGCGCTCGCGCGCCCGGTCGAGTAGACGGTCTGGTCCGCCACACACAGGAGGCCCGGTGCCGGTTCTCGGAACCGGCACCGGGCCTCCGGTGCGTGGCCGGCTCTCAGACCAGGCCGAGCTTCTTCCGCAGGCTCGCCACGTGCCCGGTGGCCTTGACGTTGTAGAGCGGCAGCTGCACGGCGCCGTCCTCGTCGACCACGATCGTGGAGCGGATCGTGCCGGTGACGATCTTGCCGTAGTTGTTCTTCTCGCCCCAGGCCGCGTACGCCTTGTGCACGGCGAGGTCGGGGTCGCTCAGCAGCGGGAAGGTCAGCGCCTGCTCGTGCTGGAACGTCTTGAGCTTCGCCTGGTCGTCCTTCGAGACGCCGAGCACCTCGTAGCCGGCGGCCTGCAGCGAGGACATGTTGTCGCGGAAGTCACAGGCCTCGGTGGTGCAGCCCGGGGTGGAGGCCGCCGGGTAGAAGTACACGATGACCTTCTTGCCGCGCAGGGCGGCCAGGGAGTGCTGGACGCCGTCCTGGTCGGGCAGCGTGAAGTCGGGGGCGGTGTCGCCGGGGACGAGACGGTCGGTCATGGTGCTCCTGTTCGCGTCGTGCGCCCGCGAGTGGTCGTGGGCGCGCGAAACCCATGCTATTGTTGATTCCCGTTGCGGCACGGAAGCCGGAACATGCACCTCTAGCTCAATTGGCAGAGCAACTGACTCTTAATCAGTGGGTTCTCGGTTCAAGTCCGAGGGGGTGCACCGCAGGACGAACGCCCCGGCTCATCGAGTCGGGGCGTTCGTGCGTTCCAGGGGTCTTCGCGCTCCGGCACCTGGACACGCCCGAGGTGTGCCGGAGCGCAGAAGTCAGTCCGGACCGGGCTTCGGTCGGACCGGACGTCAGCCGGTGGGTACGTCGACGATCCGTTCCTCGCCGACGACGGGTTCGAGCGCGCCGGCCGACGCCGCGGCGAGGTCGGCGGTCAGCGCCCCGAGCGCGTCCTGGGGGACCCACACCTCGAAGGTCGCCGCCTGCCCGTACTCGGTCGGGCCGAGCGTCGCGTGGTGGTGCCGGACCCAGTCGCGCAGCACGTTGTCGAGCCGCCCGGCATCGGCGTGGTCGACGTCGAAGCGCACCTGCGTCAGGGCCTCGCGACGAACGGGCACGGCGGTGTCGAGCGCTTCGGAGACCGAGGTCGAGTAGGCCCGGACGAGCCCGCCCGCGCCGAGCTTCACCCCGCCGAAGTAGCGCGTGACGACCACGACGACGTCGGTCAGGTCGCGGCGGCGCAGGACCTCGAGCATCGGGACGCCGGCCGTGCCCGAGGGTTCCCCGTCGTCCGAGGAGCGGGCCTGGTCGCCGAGCACGCCCGTGACCATAGCCGTGCAGTTGTGCCGGGCGTCCCAGTACCGTCGGCGGACCTCGGCGATCACGCGGTCGGCGTCCTCGACGCCGGACACGGGCGCCACGGTGGTGATGAAGCGCGACTTCGTGATGACGATCTCGTGCTCGATGCGTGCCGCGACGGTGGCGGGGAAGCGGCGGGGCATGCCCACGAGGGTAACGGCGCGGTGTCGGGTGTCCGCGCTAGCATGGCGTCCACGCGCCGGACCGACACCCCGCGCGGACACGGCTGGGGAGGAGTCCGAGATGGACACGGGTGATCTGAAGGGCGGGGCGCTCGACGCCGCCGAGCTCGCGCGCCGCCTCAACCTGCTCCTCGACTTCGAGGAGTCCCAGCGCGGTGCCCCCGTGCCGTTCGCCTCGATCGAAGAATACGTCGCGGCCCACGGCGGGTCCCTGTCCCGGGCCAAGTGGACCTACATGCTCTCCGGCGACGGCCGCCGCAACCGCGACACCGAGCTCCTGCGCCTGCTGGCCGGGTTCTTCGAGGTCGACGAACGCTTCCTGCTCGAGGACAGCGAGGTACCGGAACGCATCGGCGCCCAGCTCGCCCTCGTCCGGTCCCTGCGGTCCGCCCGCGTGAGCGGCTTCGCGGCGCGGACCTTCCCCGGCGAACTGTCGCCCGACGCGCTCCGACGCATCGCCGAGGTGCTCGAGGAGGAATCGCAGCGGGGGAGCGTCGCATGACCGACGCGCTCGTCGACGCCTTCTGGGCTCGTGGTGCGGCAGAGGGCTGGTCGGACGTCGACCAGGCCGTCGCTGCCGCGGCCGACGTCGTCGGCAAGCCGATCGTGGTGCGCGAGGAGTCGTTCCTGGCTGCCGAGCCCGTCTGCGGCTTCGTGGCCACGCTCGACCACGCGCACCTCGTGATGATCTCGCCGACCGCGTCGCCGACCTTCCGGTCGTTCGTCATCGGCCACGAGCTCGGCCACGTCCTGCACCGGCACCAGGAGCACGCCCCGCAGAGCGCCTACATCCGCGACGTCATCCCCGACCTGCCCGAGTACAAGGTCGAACGGGCGCTGGCCCGTGGGCTGTTCTCGAACACGTACGAGCACGAGGCCGAGGTCTTCGCCGACCGCCTGGCCACCGTGATCCGCCAGCACCGCGGCCGCCCGAGTGCCTTCCGCGGGGTCTTCGGGTGATCATCGCCGTCGTCCAGGCGGTGCTGCTCCTCGTCGGGACGATCGTGCTGCTGGTCCTGCAGCGCGGGCAGGACCGCACCCTCGCGTTCACGTTCCTGCTCTTCGCCGCCACCATCGTCACGAACGTCGACCCGCTGTACCGCTGGCTCGATCCGCGGCTGGGTGGGTTCAACGTCGTGACCGTGATCAGCGACTGCCTCATGGTGGCCGGCACGAGCACGCTGCTGTGGGGCGTGGCGAAGGCGGTCGGGGCGGCACGACCCTGGCTCCGGAACGCGGTCCTGGTGTCCTTCGTGGTGGTGGTCGTGGTGGTCCTCGTCGCGTTCACCGTGCTCGACAAGCCCGCGACCACGACGACCTTCATGCTCGACGCCGGTTCGCACCCGGCGGCCACGGTCTACTCGATCGCGCAGACCGTCTACCTCGGTGTGGCACTCGGCGCGACGGGCTTCATCTGCGTGCTGCGCCTGCGCGAGGCCCGGACGACCACGGACCTGGTGGGATTGTGGGTCCTGGTCCTCGGCGGCGTGCTCGGGGTCGTCCGCATGGTCGTGGTCGTCGTGATGGACGTCGCCCACGTCGTCGGTGACCTGCAGGTCACGCACGCGCTCTCGCTGCCCTACGACGTCACCACGCCGGGAGCGGTGCTGTGCGTGGCGTCCGGGATGCTCCTGCTCGTGTTCGGGCACCGGATCTCGCGCCGACGCCGTGCCCGCAGGGTGGACGCAGCGCTGCAGCGTCTGGCGCCCCTGCACGAGCGGCTCGGGGTGGACAACGCCTACCCGCCGACCGACGACCCCGCGACGCTCCTCAGCCGCCGCATCGTCGAGATCAACGACGGGGTCCGCGGTGCACGGGCGTCCCTGACCGAGTCGGAGCGTGCCGTCCTCGCCGATGCCGAGGCCGCCCTCGAGACCGCGTAGCCGTTCGGTGCTCGACGCTGTGGGGCATGCCGTGTACAGTCTGTAGCAAGTGCTACAGATCCTGTGGCCTCGCCGGGTCGGGACTCGGCCGCGTTGGGGGCGGCCGAGCACCACCCGCCCGGTCTCGTCCCGGTCGTGGGTTGTCTAGGATCGGACCGTGCTCGTCTTCGCCGCAGTCGTCCTGTTCCTCGGTGCCGTGTTCAACGTCATCACCTGGCCGCGCTTCTTCCAGCGCGTCGCGACGGACACGCGTGCCCGTGACGCCGCCGGCAAGCCGACGACGTTCTACACGGTGCACCTCGTGCTCCTGCTCGTCGCGCTCGCCATCGCCGTCGCCTCCGTCATCGCGGGGATCCTGCTGCTGGTCTGAGCCCGCGCAGGCGGGCTGCGCGGCCCTGGTCCGGACCACCGCCGGACAGGAGGCGCGTGGCGGTGCCGCCACGGGCCTCCCGTCCGCCCCTGGCCACGATCGCGGGCCGCTTCAGCCCTGCTTCAGCGGGGCACGGCAGGATCGGTGCCATGCGTGTGCTGGTGGTCGACGACGAGGTCCGGCTCGCCGATGGGGTGCGCCGCGGGCTCGAGGCCGAGGGGTGGGCGGTCGACGTCGCGAACGACGGCGTGGACGGCCTGTGGCACGCGCGGGAGTTCCGCTACGACGCGATCGTGCTCGACCTGATGATGCCCGGCCTGAGCGGCTGGGCCGTGTGCGCCCAGCTCCGTGCCGACGGTGACTGGACCCCCGTGCTGATGCTGACCGCGAAGGACGGCGAGTGGGACCAGGTCGAGGCACTCGACGCGGGGGCCGACGACTACGTCACGAAGCCGTTCTCGCACCCGGTGCTCGTCGCCCGGCTCCGGGCGCTCGTCCGCCGCGGCGCACGGGAGCGCCCCACGGTGCTGACGCTCGGCGACCTGGTGGTCGACCCCGCGGCGCGCACCGTGGCCCGGGGCGGGACCCAGGTCGAGCTGACCAGCCGCGAGTTCGCCGTGCTCGAGTACCTCGCACGGCACCCGGGGCAGGTGCGGTCGAAGCGGGACGTCATCGAGAACGTCTGGGACGTCGACTTCGAGGGGGACCCGAACATCGTCGAGGTGTACGTCGGGCACCTCCGTCGAAAGCTCGACCGGCCCTTCGGGCGTGCCGCGATCGAGACGGTCCGCGGCGCCGGGTACCGGTTGGCGGCCGACGGTGGCTGACGGGTCGAGCCCGGGCACGCGTCCCGGCGTGAGCGGGGCCGCGCCGACCCGACCACGGCGCTTCCGATCGGTCCGCGCCCGGACCACCCTCGGCGCGGGGCTCGTCGTGCTCGCGGCCCTGGTCATCGGCGCGGTGGCGTTCGTCGTCGTGCTGCGGCTCGTGCTGCTCGACGGCGTGCGCACCTCGGCCGAGGCCGGGCTCGAGCAGGTGTCCTCCCGGGTCGAGGCGGACGGCGCGTCCGCGGTCACCGACTACGAGGACGTCCTGGTGCAGGTGATCGGCGACGGCGGAGCGGTCCTGGCGCACGGCGAGGACGCGGACGGCGACGCCCTGCCCACCGCCGACGAGTCCCGGTGGTCCCACGACGGTGAACGGTGGCTGCTCGTCGCGGACGACGTGGACCTGCCGGGCGGCGGCGAGGCGACGCTCGTCTACGGCGCCTCGCTCGACCAGGCCGACACCGCGGTCCGCACCGCCGTCGCGCTCCTCGCGGTCGGGGTGCCCGTGCTCGTGCTGCTGCTGGTGGCGGTCACCTGGGCCGTCACCGGGCGGTCGCTGCGGCCCGTGGAGCGGATGCGCACCGAGGTCGAGACGATCCGTGCCGCCCACCCGGACGCTCGGGTCGAGGTGCCGGACACCGGTGACGAGGTCGCGCGGCTCGCGACGACGATGAACGCGATGCTCGACCGCCTCGACCGGTCCGCGGAGAGCCAGCGGCGGTTCGTCTCCGACGCCTCCCACGAGCTCCGGTCACCGATCGCGTCGATCCGGCAGCACGCCGAGGTCGCCGTCGCCCACCCGGAACGCTCCGACGTGGCCGACCTCGCCGACGTCGTCAGGTCCGAGGCGGTGCGCCTGCAGGACCTCGTCGCCGGGCTCCTCGAGCTCTCCCGCCTCGACGAGGGCGGGATCCGGGCACGGCGCCCCGTCGACCTCGACGACCTCGCCCTCGACGCCGTGGCCCGCGCACGAGCACGGGCCACGACCGGGGCAGAGGCCGGGGCCTGGTCCGGACCGGACGGCGCCGTGCGCGCGGTCTGGGTGGACGGCTCGGCGATCTCGGCGGCGCGGGTCCTCGGCGACGAGCGCGTGCTGGCCGGAGTGGTCCGGAACCTCGTCGACAACGCCGTCCGGCACGCGAGCACCCGCGTCGCAGTCTCGCTCACCGAGCACGACGGGTCGGCGGTGCTCACGGTGGACGACGACGGCGCCGGCGTGCCCGAGGGCGAGCGGGAACGCGTCTTCGAGCGGTTCGTCCGTCTCGACGAGGCCCGCAGCCGCGATGCGGGCGGCGCGGGCCTCGGACTCGCCATCGTGCGGGACGCCGTCCGTGCGCACGGTGGTGACGCGACCGTCGTCGCGTCACCACTCGGCGGCGCCCGGTTCGTCGTCCGCATCGCACTCGGCGGCTGAACAGGTCGCTTCAGGCCTGCTTCAGCACCCCGACGAGATGCTCGTCACATGAACTTCCGCACCCAGCACCAGAAGCCGTCCGCCCGCCGCGTCGCCGCGTTCGCCGCCCTGCCGATCGTGGCGGCTCTCGCCCTCACCGGTTGCGCCAGCGACGACTCCGACGACGACACGGGCTCGGCCGGCTCCGGCTCGGTCGGCTCGTCGGCCACGGACTCCGCCGGCAGCGGCAGCGGCACCGGCTCGTCCTCGCCCGGCGCGGCGGCGGTCGGCTCGAACAAGGCCCTGCTCGCAGCGGTCGCCACCGCACGCGGCGAGGTCGGCTCGGGCACCGTCATCTCGGTCGAGCAGGAGCAGGGCGCCTCCGCCTACGAGGTCCTCGTCGTGACGAAGGACGGCACCGAGCACGAGGTGCACACGAACGCCGACGGCACCTCGGTCGCCGGCACCCCGCAGACCGAAGCCGGCGACGCGGACGACACGGCCGAGCACGAGCGCTTCGTCACAGCCGCCGACCTGAGCGTCAAGCAGGCCGTCGACGCCTTCCAGGACCTGCACGCCGGGACCGTCACCGAGCTCGGGCTCGACGACCACGTCGGCACGGTGGTCTGGGAGGGCGACGTGCTCGACTCGTCCGGCACGAAGCACAGCGTGCGCATCGACGCCGGCTCCGGTGACGTCGTCACCGACCGCGTCGACACCGACGACTGACCCTGCGTCCTCAGGACTCCAGCGGGGGCCCGAGCACCTTCCGGATCGCCAGCGCAGCGAGCTGCTCGTCCGGGGTGTCGAGCAGCACCCGGTAGGTCTCCTGCTCCGCGACGAACTCGACGCAGACCGCGTCCTCGTCGCACGGCCCGAGGCGCCACCCCTGCACGGCGTCCATCGGCACCACCGTGCGTGCCTCGCGCTGGTAGTCGGTCTCGGCCTCGAGCCGGTCCGCGAACACCCGGAGGCGTCCGAACGCACCCCGCCAGCTGAGCTGCAGGTCGAGGGTGGGGGAAACAGAACGGTCCGGCACCCGCTGATGGTAGCGACGGGTGCCGGACCGTTCGTGATCGCGCGGTGCGGCCTTGCGTTCCGGGGACAACCGGGGCGTGCTAGACCCCGTCTCCGTTCCGGTCGTCGTCACGGCGGACCTGGGCAGCCGGGTTGCGGACGCCGATCGGGTACGGACCCGTGACGCCCTCGCGCAGGGCGGCGATGCGCAGGATGCGGTCGCGCTGCAGGAACCAGCCGACGATGAGCAGCGGGATGATGACCACGAGGGACGCGATCGTGTACGTGCCGACCGGGTAGTCGATCGCCATCAGGACGATGACCGAGGCGAGGAACGCCAGGGTCAGCCAGGCGGTGACCGGAGCGCCGGGCAGCTTGAACGAGGGTTCCTTCGCCAGACCCTGCTTGGCCCACTGGCGCAGCCGCATCTGGCACAGGATGATCGTGCCCCACGCGGTGATGATGCCGAGACTGGCGATGTTCAGCGCGATCTCGAACGCCTGCTTCGGGACGAAGTAGTTGAGCACGACACCCGCGACGGTGAAGGCCGCCGTGAGCAGGATGCCGGCGTACGGCACACCGCCCTTCGACATCTTCGTGGTCCACTTCGGCGCGGACCCGTTCATGCCCATCGAGTGCAGCGCCCGGCCGGTCGAGTACAGGCCCGCGTTCAGCGACGACAACGCGGCGGTGAGCACGACGAAGTTCATGATGCCGCCGACGATCGCGCCGACGTGCGGGTTGCCGAGCGACGAGAAGAACGTCACGAACGGGCTCTCGCCGTCCTTGTACGAGGTGTACGGCAGCAGCAGGGAGAGCAGGACGATCGACCCGACGTAGAACACCGCGATGCGGAAGACGACGGAGTTGATCGCACGCGGGATGACCTTCTCGGCGTTCTGCGTCTCACCCGATGCCGTGCCGACGAGTTCGATCGCGGCGTAGGCGAAGACGACGCCCTGGATCACGATCACCGCGGGGAGCAGCCCCTTCGGGAACAGCCCGCCGTTGTCACCCCAGATCGTGAACCCGGTCCGGACGGCCTCGCCACCGGCCTCGACGGGGAACGCGAAGACGAGCCAGACGATCGCGACGACCAGGAACGCCACCAGCGCGGCCACCTTGATCAGGGCGAACCAGAACTCGAGCTCGCCGAACACCTTCACGGCGACCATGTTCGCCGCGAGGACGACGATCAGGGCGATCAGTGCGAGCAGCCACTGCGGCGCCGCGGTGAAGGCGGACCAGTACTGCAGGTAGATCGCGACGGCGGTGGTGTCGACGATGGAGGTCATCGCCCAGTTCAGGAAGTACATCCAGCCGGCCGCGTACGCGAACTTCTCGCCGTAGAACTCTCGGGCGTACGAGATGAAGGACCCCGAGGACGGCCGGTGCAGCACGAGCTCGCCGAGTGCACGCAGGATGAAGAAGGCGAAGACGCCGGCGACCAGGTACGTCAGCGCGAGCGCGGGGCCCGCGGTGTGCAGTCGTGCGCCGGCACCCAGGAAGAGCCCGGTGCCGATCGCGCCGCCGATCGCGATCATCTGCAGTTGCCGGGGCTTCAGACCGTGCTGGTAGCCCTCCTGCTCGTGCGAGAAGTCGTTCGCCGGCGCTCGGTTCACACCCGTGTCGTTCTGCGCTGTCATGCGCGACAACCTACATGCGCTCCGGACCGGGCCGTCACGCAAACCCCCGTTCCGACGAACGGAAGCTGCTGAACGTCCGCACAGCCGACGGCGGCCCGAACCTGAACGACGGCCGTCGTCCGTTGCTTGCATGGAGGGATGGACATCCTCCTCCGACTGCTCGTCGCGACCGGGTTCGCCCTGCTCGTCACCGCCGTCGTCGCCCTCGTCCTGCACCTGGTCCTGCGGGCGGTCGCGCGCCGGGAACGCTGGGCCGGCGTGCTCTCTCGCCGGACGAAGCACCCGTTCCGGACCGTGCTGCTGGTGGTGCTGCTCTGGATCGCGTTCACCTCGAGCATCCCGCGGAACGCCGACGCCTACCCGTGGCGGGACGAGGTCGTGCACGGCTTCCTCATCGTCACGATCGCGGTCGGCTGCTGGCTCGCGTGCCACGTCGCGATCTTCCTCGAGGACCTCGGGCTGCACCGCTTCCGCATCGACGTGCCCGACAACCGGCAGGCGCGCCGCATCCGCACCCAGGTGCTCATCATCCGTCGGCTCACGGTCGCCCTGCTCGTCATCATCGCCGTCGGAGCGATCCTGCTGACCTTCGACGGGGTCGAGGCGGCGGGCGCGAGCGTGCTCGCCAGCGCCGGCCTCATCTCCGTCGTCGCGGGCCTCGCCGCGCAGTCCACACTCGGCAACGTGTTCGCCGGCATGCAGCTCGCCTTCTCCGGGTCGATCCGGGTGGACGACGTCGTCGTGGTCGAGCAGCAGTGGGGGCGGATCGAGGAGATCACGCTGACCTACGTCGTCGTGCACCTGTGGGACGACCGGCGGTTCGTGCTGCCGTCGACGTACTTCACGAGCACCCCGTTCGAGAACTGGACGCGGACCGGCAGCGAGCTCCTCGGCGCCGTCGAGTTCGACCTCGACTGGCGGGTGAGCCCGGCCGACATGCGCGCCGAGCTCGACCGGATCCTCGAGACGTCGACGATCTGGGACCGCCGGGTCAAGGTGCTCCAGGTCACCGACGCCGTCGGGGGACTGGTCCGCGTCCGCATCCTCGTGACGGCGCCGGACGCCGGCGGCCTGTTCGACCTGCGCTGCTACGTCCGCGAGGAGATGGTCGAGTGGATCCAGCGCACCCACCCGGACGCCCTGCCGGTGCAGCGCGTCCAGCTCACCGAGCCGACGGCGCCCCGCCGACGCGGACGCGGTCGCGCGACCGAGGGCGACTCACAGCTGTTCGGCGACGACGAGCGCGGCGCGCTCTTCACCGGACCGATCCAGACGTCCGGCATCCCGGAGTCCGAGCGCTGACCCGGTGACGTGACCGCGTGCCGTGCACGGGACGGACGACGGACGGGAGGCCCGTGGCGGATCCGCCACGGGCCTCCCGTCATCTCGGTGGTCGCGTTCGCGACCTACGGCTGGCGTGCCTTGACGGCGCGGTCGTCCTCGACGACCGTGCCGATCGCCACGATCGTCGTGGCGATCCACGCGACCCAGGTCAGCGCGAGCCGCCAGTCACGCGGTCCTTGTCGGGTGGTCTGCAGCACGCTGTAGCCGCTGATGAGCGAACTCCACACCGCACCGTTGAACATGAACTTGCGCACAGAGGCCTCCTGTCGTCGTGCTGACAACGCTACCGGCCCGTACATTGGAGCGCCGCCGGTCACCCGGCCGCGGCACCGGGTGAAGGAGCGTTCGTGCGTCAAGCGGTCATCGGAGCGGCCCTGCTCGTGGTCGGCGCGGTCTGCGTCGTGTTCGGGTTGCTGCCCCTCGACGACCTCGCCGTGCTCGCGGACCGGGTCCTGCCGGTCCTCGGGTTCGTGCTCGGGCTGACGATCGTCGCCGAGCTCGCTGCGGACGCCGGGGTCTTCGACCGCCTCGCCGACGTCGCCGCCCGGGTCGGTGGCGGGCGCACCATCGGCCTCTGGGGCGCGGTCGTCGTGCTCGCCGTCCTCTGCACCGTCTTCCTGTCGATCGACACCACCGCGGTGCTCCTCACCCCCATCGTGATCTCGCTCGCACGGCGCGTGGGTCTGCCCCCGATGCCGTTCGCGCTGACCACGGTCTGGCTCGCGAACACCGCGTCGCTGCTGCTGCCGGTGTCCAACCTGACCAACCTGCTCGCCGTCGACCGGATGGGGCTCGACGGCCCGCTGGCGTTCGCCGGGCTGATGGCCTGGCCCGCGGTCGCCGGCGTGGTCGTGCCGTGCGTCGTCCTGCTGGTGGTGTTCCGGGGCAAGCTCTTCGGCCGCTACACACCGGTGTCCGTCCGCAAGCCGAGCGACCCGGTGTCCTTCTGGGCTGCCTCCGCCGTGCTCGTCGCGCTCGTCGTCGCCCTGACCGCCGGGGTGACCGTGTGGATCGCCGCGGTCCTGGCCGCCGTGGTGCTCGTCGTGGTCGCGGCGTTCCGGTCGCCGTCCGAGCTCCGGGTGTCCCGCGTGCCGTGGTCCACCCTGGTGTTCGCCGCCGGGCTCTTCGTGGTGGTCGAGGCGCTGCACACGACCGGCATCACCGACCCGATCGTGCACGCGCTGCAGGGTGGAACCGGAACGGGGCCGCTGCTGCTGCTCGGTGGTGCCGGCGCGGTGGCGGCCAACGGCATCGACAACCTGCCGGCGTACCTGGTGCTCGAACCAGCTGCCGGGCACGAGGCCCTGCGGTACGCGGCACTGCTGATCGGTGTGAACGCCGGTTGCCTCATCACGCCGTGGGCCTCGCTCGCGACGCTGCTGTGGCACGCACGGCTGTCGGCCGAGGGTGTGCACCTGTCGTGGGGCCGGTACATGGCGCTCGGGTGCATCGTGGCGCCGCTCACCGTCGTCGCCGGGGTCCTGGCGCTCGCCCTCTGACGCGGGCGGGGCCGTCGCTCAGAGCCAGTCGCGGGTCTTGAAGACGCGGTAGAGCACGAGCGACGACGCGGTGATGATCGCGAGCGACGCCCAGAGTCCGCTCCAGGCGCCCTCGCCCGGGAACGCGACGTTCTGCCCGAAGAAGCTCGTCACCCCGGTCGGGATCGCGATGATCGCCGCCCAGCTCGTGACCTTCTTCATCACGGTGTTCTGCCGGTTCGATGCCAGGTTCAGGGTCGTCTCCAGCACGCTCGACACGGCGTCGCGGAGCTGTTCGACCGAGTCGGCGATCGAGACGAGGTGGTCCTCGACGTCGCGGAAGTAGGGCCGGATGCCGTTCGAGATCGTCTCCGCGTCGCCGTGCAGCAACGACGCGACGCTGTCCCGCGTCGGCACGACCAGCCGCCGGAGCACCCCGAGGGTCTTGCGGAGCCGGAACGACCGTCGCTGGACCTGCTGCTCACGGGGATCGCCCGGCTCGAACAGGTCGTCCTCGAGCGCATCGATCTGCCGCTCCAGGTCCTCGACGGTGTCGGTGGCCCGGTCGACGACGGCGTCCAGCAGCGCCCACACCAGCCACGGCACGCCGTGTCCGGCCATGTCGGCGTTCGCGCTCAGACGGTGCTCCATCCGGGCGGTGTCGACGTCGGACCCGTGGATCGTGACGAGGGCGCGTTCCGTCACGAACGCCTTGACCTCGTGCGTGATCAGGTTGCCGGCGTCGTCCGTACCGCCCACGTCGTAGACGACCAGGAACAGGCTGTCCCGGTACCGGTCGAGTTTCGGGCGTTGGCCGTGCTCGACGGCGTCCTCGACGGCGAGGGCGTGGATCCCGAGTTCTTCCTCGATCTGCTCGAGGTCGGCCGACGTCGGGTCGGTGTGGTCGATCCACACGAAGGTGTCCGGGTCGGCGACGAGGTCGGAGATCCGGTCGACGGGGAAGTCCCGCTCGACCGTGTCGCCCTTGCACCACGCCCGTGTCCTGACCATGTCCGTCAGCCTACTGAGACGGCCGACCCGCGAGGATCGCGGGTCGGCCGTCGTGGTGCCGGGGAGTCGGTGCAGCGACTCCCGTTCAGCCTGAGCCGATCAGTCGGCTCCTGCTCAGTACGCCGAGACGAGCTTGCCGTCCTCGACCTTCAGGTACTCGCTCACGCTGAACGAGTCCTCGCCGCGCTTCTTGTCACCGAGGTAGGACTTGTAGTCGTACGAGACGCTCCCGTCCTTCGTGCTCGTCACCATCACGGTGCCGGAGCGTGATGCCTCGACCTCCAGCTCGGGCATCGACGTGACGTCGTACCGCACGCCGCCGTCGGCGTCGTACGGTCCGTACCAGGGGCAGCCGCTCAGGGCGCGGAGCTCGGTCTTCTCGGCGCAGTCGTCGATCAGGTCGGACACGTACTGCTCGGCGTCCTGCTCGAGGGCCTTGGTGGCCTTCGGCGCGAAGTCGACGTAGCCGGACGAGACCGCCCCGACGCTCACCTTCTCGGTGCCGCCGGTGAAGTACTTCGACCCGCCGACCGAGACCTCGTAGCTGCCGGGGTAGGCGAGGGACGTGAACTTGCCGTCGCTGATCTTCCCGATCTCCTTGCCGCCGACGGTCACCGGTGCACCCTCGAGCACTTCGGACGCCGTCAGGGTCACCTGCTGGGCGAGCGGCTGCGTGACACGCCACTCGTCCTTCACCAGGAACGAGGTGCCGGTCCGGCGCAACGTCACCTGACCGGAGCGGTTCTTGCCGTCCTGCGTGTAGCTCAGGGTGGCGATCGCCGAGTCCCCGGTCTGGGCGACCCGCCCGACGTGGATGTCGGACGGACGGTCCTTCGCACTCCGCAGCACCTTCGTGTCGAGCATCGCGGCGTCGTCCGGCACGTCGCTCAGGTCGGCGGCGGTGTCGGCGTCACCGCTGGCGATGGCCTGCACGTACGACTTCACCGTCGGGGCCGGGCCCCACACGTTGGCGCGGAGGACGCTCGTCGTGACCGCACCCGCGACGACGACCACGATCACGGCACCGCCGGCGATGAGCGAACGGACCAGGATCTTCTTGGCCCGCGGGGACATCGGGGCGGGGGCCGGGGCGCCCCCGCCGATGAACGGCTGCGACCCGTACGCCGGCTGACCACCGGACGCCGGCTGCGCCCCGTAGGGCGGCAGGTTGCCCGCGCCGTAGGGCGGCTGCGACCCGTACGCGGACTGCGGGGCGGACCCGGACGGCGGGTACGGCGCCTGCTGGTCGGCGGCCGGGGGAGTGGTCCACGCGGCGGCAGCCGGATCGCCGGCAGCCGCCGGAGCACCCGATGCACCGGGAGCATCCGGCACACCGGGCGCGGCAGGCGCACCGGGAACGGTCTGGTCGGCGGGAGCCGCCGGGGCAGCGGGCATGCCCGTGTCGGCGGGGGCTGCGGCCGGGAACGCCTGCGGCACCACGGGGCGGGGGTCCGCCCCGACCACACGCGACGTGCGGAGCACCACGGCACCGCCGAGACGGGGCAGGAGCACCGGAGCCAGGTACCGGGCGACGACCTCGATCGCGCCACCCCACAGGGCGAAGACGATCGGCGTCCAGGGCGCGATGCCGATCGACCCGGACCCGTCCACCGAACTCGTGCTGCTCACCTGGTACGAGACGACCCCGGTGCCGAGGACGAAGAACAGCAGGCCGAGGGCGAACCACACGAGCGGCGTGACGACCCAGTCCAGCGTCGAGCGCATCCGGTCGTTGCGGCGGACGGCGAGTGCGAGCCCGGCCACGATCGAGGTGACGACGACGAACAGCACGACGAGCCAGGTCCAGCCACCCGCTCCGCCGAACACCGAGGCGGTGTCGCTGGCTGACCCGAAGCCGGACGTGCCCACACCACCGAAGAACCCGAGCGCCGTGAGCCCGATCGCGACGTTGCCGAGCAACAGCGGCAGTGCGGAGCCGTAGGAGGGCTGGGCGATGAGCGCGACGACGATGACGACGACGGCGACCAGCACGACGAGGACCGTCAGCTGCGACGCGGCGACGCGGAGCGTGCCGAGCAGACGGGCGGCGAAGACGCTGCGACCGGCGAGCACGGAGGGCCGAGCGAGGAGCGCCGCCAGGGCACCGATGACGAACGCCCCGAGGATGCTGCCGACACCGACGGCGTGCACCGGCTCGATGACCGCACCGGAAACCGACGGGAACCGGATCGCGAACAGTGCGGCCGCGACGTTCGTGAGCACCGTGGTCACCAGACCGGAGACCACCGCGGTGACGAGCACCTGGGAGCGACCGAGTGCACGGCTGCGGATCCGCCGGGTGAGCACGACGGCCAGCACGACCTGCGCGGCGAACACCAGCGCCGGCACCACGGCGAGCGAGCCCGATCCGGAACCGAGGAACCCGATCGACCCGGACAGGTGCAGCCGGCCGAGGTCGGCGAGGGCGACGAGCTGCGCCGGCGCACCGAGCAGGACGCTCACGCCGGAGAGCAGGGACTCCACGTCGGGGGCCTGACCCGCGCCGAGGTCGGTGCCGGACCCGGAGGACGGAGCGGCCGAACCGCTGCCGCCGGACGCGAGCAGCCCGACGGTGATGAGCAGGGAGAGCCCCGCGACGACGGAGGCCGCGACCCAGCCGCCGACGGCGGCGAGGACGGCCGCCAGCCAGTCGCGACCGGACACGGACCGCAGGAAGCGACCGAACGCATCGGACGGCTGCGCGGCGGGGGCGGGCTGACCCGGCCACTGCTGCGGGCCTCCAGGCTGCTGTTGCTGCTGCCAGGCGGGCTGGCCGTTCCAAGCCGGCTGGCCGGGGCCGGGCTGGCCGCCGGGCTGGCCGCCGGGCTGCGACGGCGGGACGGGCTGATTGGGCGGGTTCTCGCTCACGGCTGGGGGTCCTCTCCGACCGGGAGGCCGGCGCCGCACTCCAGCACCCGTGTCCCCCCGACACGTGCCTGCAGCGTAGCGGAACCGCCGATCGCCCGTGAATGTGCTGTCCCCACGCTGGTAACTTCGGCAGCGCACCCGGCGCAGCACGCCGGACCCGGCACACCACGCCGGCCGACGCACCGACGCACCCGACGCACCCGGCTCCGGCCGGGCGGAACGGAGATCACACCACCCCATGCCTGCAGACCGCACCGAACAGACCCGCTACTCGTTCGTCGTCGCCTCCAACCGTCTCCCGGTGGACCGCGTCGTCGACCAGGACGGCAACGAGGGCTGGCGGCACTCGCCCGGCGGCCTCGTCACCGCCCTCGAACCCGTGATGCGCGCGAACGACGGAGCCTGGGTCGGCTGGGTGGGGCAGGCCGAGGTCGAGGTGGCACCGTTCGACAACGAGGGCATCCACATCGTGCCCGTGCCGCTCTCCGACGACGACGTCGAGGAGTACTACGAGGGCTTCAGCAACGACACGCTCTGGCCGCTGTACCACGACGTCATCGAGCACCCGAGCTACCACCGTGACTGGTGGAACGCGTACAAGCGGGTCAACGAGCGCTTCGCCGAGCAGATCGCCGAGATCGTCGAGCAGGACGGCATCGTCTGGGTGCAGGACTACCAGCTGCAGCTCGTGCCGGCCCTGCTCCGGGCGAAGCGTCCCGACCTGACCATCGGCTTCTTCAACCACATCCCGTTCCCGCCGGTCGGCATCTACGCGCAGCTGCCGTGGCGTGCGCAGATCCTCGACGGGCTGCTCGGCGCCGACGTCATCGGCTTCCAGCGTCACGACGACGCCAGCGACTTCCTGCGCGCGGTGCGGCACATCAAGGGCTACACGACCAAGGGCACCACGATCGACGTCCCCGTCGACGACCCGGCCGCCCCGCGCAGCCGCAAGGGCATCACGGTCCGTCACGTCGAGGCACGGCACTTCCCGATCTCGATCGACGCCGAGAGCTTCGAGGCGATCGCCCGCAAGCCCGAGGTGCAGGAGCGTGCGCGGGAGATCCGCGCGAGCCTCGGCAACCCCAAGACGGTGCTGCTCGGCGTCGACCGGCTCGACTACACCAAGGGCATCCGGCACCGCATCAAGGCCTTCGGTGAGCTGGTGGAGGACGGCCGCATCGCGGTCGAGGACGCCACCCTCATCCAGGTCGCGAGCCCGAGCCGCGAGCGTGTCGACTCGTACGCGGCGCTCCGCGACGAGATCGAGCTGAGCGTCGGCCGCATCAACGGCGACCTCGGTGTCATCGGCCACCAGCCGATCTCGTACCTGCACCACGGCTACCCGCGCGAGGAGATGGTGGCGCTGTACCTGGCCGCCGACATCATGCTCGTCACGGCGCTGCGGGACGGCATGAACCTCGTCGCGAAGGAGTACGTCGCCGCCCGGTTCGACAACGACGGCGTGCTGATCCTGTCCGAGTTCGCCGGGGCAGCCGACGAACTCAAGCAGGCCGTGATCGTCAACCCGCACGACATCGGTGCGCTCAAGGACTCGATCGAACGTGCGATCCAGATGCCGCGTCGCGAGCGGTCGACGCGCATGCGTGCGCTCCGCAAGCGGGTCCGCGACAACGACGTTGCGCGCTGGTCGCGCTCGTTCCTCGAGGCGCTCGACCGCCACGCGCCGCGGAACGCCCAGATCGACCCGTCCGCCGCCGACCCGCGCGAGCAGCACCGTGAGGCGCAGACCGACAACATGTCGATCTTCGACCAGGACGCCCAGTCCGCCAGGGCTGCCGAGGACACCCGGGAGGCACGTGATGACTGAGACCACCACCGACCAGTCCGCCATCGACGCGGCCCTCGAGACGCTCGCGGCTGCGCCGCGACTCATCGTCGCCCTCGACTTCGACGGCACGCTGGCCCCCTTCGCCGACGACCCGTCGCAGGTCGGGGCGCTGCCCGGCTCGTGGGCGGCGGTGCTGACCCTGCACCGCGCGAAGGACACCGAGGTGGTGCTGGTGTCCGGGCGTCCCCTCGGCAGCCTCGCCGAGGTGACCCACGCGCCCGAGGACATGGCGCTCGTCGGCTCGCACGGCGTCGAGTGGCGCGTGGACGGCCACGACGAGGCCGCGCTGACGGACGACGAGGTCGATCGTGTCGCACGGATCGGTGCGGCGCTCGACGAGGTCGGGGCACGGTTCCCGGGCGTCGTCATCGAGCACAAGCCCGCCGGGCACGGGGTGCACACCCGACGTGTCTCCGCCGAGGTCGCAGCCGAGGCGGACGCGGCGGCGAGCCGTGCTGCGCACGAGGCCGACCCCGAGGTGCTCGAGCGCGGTGGCAAGGACATCGTCGAGTTCGCGGTGCGGCACGTCACGAAGGGTGACGCCATCGCCCGGCTCCGCGACCTGCACGGCGCCGACGCGGTGTTCTTCGCCGGCGACGACGTCACCGACGAGGACGCCTTCCGCGTGCTCGGCGACGGCGACGTCGGGGTGAAGGTCGGACCGGGCGAGACCCGGGCCGGGTACCGCATCGCCGACCCGGCGGCACTGACCGGGGTCCTGAAGCAGCTGGCGAGGCTGCGCGCCACCCGCTGATAACGGCCCCCGAGCATGAGAAAGCACGGGGGTGGACGGCTGGTATCCCAAACCGTCCTAGACTCATCCCATGCCTGATATCGACGTCAAGCCGCGCAGCCGGGTCGTCACCGACGGGATCGAAGCAACCACCTCGCGTGGCATGCTGCGGGCCGTCGGTATGGGAGACGAGGACTGGAGCAAGCCGCAGATCGGCATCGCGTCCTCGTGGAACGAGATCACGCCCTGCAACCTGTCGCTCGACCGTCTCGCACAGGGTGCGAAGGAGGGCGTGCACTCCGGTGGCGGATACCCGCTGCAGTTCGGCACCATCTCCGTCTCCGACGGCATCTCGATGGGCCACGAGGGCATGCACTTCTCCCTCGTCTCGCGTGAGGTCATCGCGGACAGCGTCGAGACCGTCGTCAACGCCGAGCGCCTCGACGGCACGGTCCTGCTCGCCGGCTGCGACAAGTCGCTGCCCGGCATGCTGATGGCCGCCGCACGCCTCGACCTGGCGAGCGTCTTCCTGTACGCGGGTTCGGTCATGCCGGGCTACGTGAAGCAGGCCGACGGCACGATGAAGGAAGTCACGATCATCGACTCCTTCGAGGGCGTCGGCGCGTGCAAGGCCGGCACCATGAGCGAGGAAGAGCTGAAGAAGATCGAGTGCGCCATCGTCCCCGGCGAGGGCGCCTGCGGTGGCATGTACACCGCGAACACGATGGCCTCGGTCGCCGAGGCCCTCGGCATGTCGCTGCCGGGTTCGGCTGCTCCGCCGAGCGCGGACCGTCGCCGTGACTACTACGCGCACCGCTCCGGCGAGGCCGTGGTGAACATGCTCGAGCACGGCATCACCGCACGCCAGATCCTCACGAAGGAAGCCTTCGAGAACGCGATCGCCGTCGCGATGGCCCTCGGCGGTTCCACCAACGTCATCCTGCACCTGCTCGCGATCGCCTACGAGGCCGAGGTCGAGCTGTCGCTGGACGACTTCAACCGCATCGGCTCGAAGGTCCCGCACCTGGCCGACATGAAGCCCTTCGGCAAGTACGTCATGGTCGACGTCGACCGCAACGGCGGCATCCCCGTGATCATGAAGGCGCTGCTCGACGCGGGCCTGCTGCACGGCGACTGCATGACCGTGACGGGCAAGACCGTCGCCGAGAACCTCGCCGAGATCGACCCGCCGGCACTCGACGGCGAGGTCTTCCGCACCCTCGACAACCCGATCCACGAAACCGGTGGCCTGACCGTCCTGCAGGGTTCGTTCGCACCCGAGGGCGCCGTGGTGAAGACCGCGGGCTTCGACGCCTCGGTCTTCGAGGGCCCGGCTCGTGTGTTCGACCGTGAGCGCGCGGCGATGGACGCCCTGACCGAGGGAGGCATCCAGAAGGGCGACGTCGTCGTCATCCGCTACGAGGGCCCCAAGGGCGGCCCAGGCATGCGCGAGATGCTCGCCATCACGGCGGCCATCAAGGGCGCCGGCCTCGGCAAGGATGTACTACTCTTGACCGACGGTCGATTCTCAGGCGGCACAACCGGCCTCTGCATCGGCCACATCGCACCGGAAGCAGTGGACGCAGGTCCAGTCGCTTTCGTTCGTGATGGCGACCGCATCCGTGTCGACATCGCGGCTCGTTCGCTCGACCTACTGGTCGACCCGGCCGAGCTGGAGGCCCGCCGTGATGGCTGGGCCCCGCTGCCCCCGCGCTACACCCGCGGAGTCCTCGCGAAGTACGCCAAGCTCGTCAAGTCCGCTGCCCAGGGCGCGGTCACGGGCTAGCGTCCGACACCCGCACCACCGCCACCACTCAGGCAAGGACCACTCATGCCCACGGAAGCAACTCCGTTGTCCGCGGCCGCCGGTGCACGCCGGTCGCCGGAGATCCTGACCGGCTCGGGAGCCGTCCTCCGGACGCTCGAGCACCTCGGGATCACCGACGTCTTCGGCCTGCCCGGCGGAGCCATCATCCCGTTCTACGACGAGCTGATGGCGTCCACCACGATCCGGCACATCCTCGTCCGTCACGAGCAGGGCGCCGGCCACGCCGCCGAGGGCTACGCCTCGTCGTCCGGCAAGGTCGGCGTCGCCATCGCCACGTCGGGTCCCGGCGCGACGAACCTCGTCACCGCCATCGCCGACGCCTACATGGACTCGGTGCCGTTCATCGCGATCACCGGCCAGGTGTTCTCGACGCTGATGGGCACCGACGCCTTCCAGGAAGCGGACATCGTCGGCATCACGATGCCGATCACGAAGCACTCGTTCCTGGTGACCGACCCGGCCGACGTGCCGGCGACCCTCGCCGCGGCGCACCTCATCGCGACGACCGGTCGCCCCGGCCCGGTGCTGGTGGACATCACCAAGGACGCGCAGCAGAAGTCCGCGCCCTACGTGTGGCCGCCCAAGCTCGACCTGCCCGGCTACCGCCCGGTCACCAAGGCGCACGGCAAGCAGATCACCGCGGCCGCCCAGCTGCTGTCCGAGGCGCAGCGTCCGGTGCTCTACGTCGGCGGCGGCGTCATCCGCTCCGGTGCGACCGCCGAACTCCTCCGCTTCGCCGAGGCGACCGGTGCGCCGGTCGTCACGACGCTGATGGCGCGCGGCGCGTTCCCGGACTCGCACCCGCAGCACCTCGGCATGCCCGGCATGCACGGCACGGTGCCGGCGGTGCTCGGCCTGCAGGACAGCGACCTGATCGTCGCCCTCGGTGCCCGCTTCGACGACCGTGTCACCGGCAAGGCCGACGAGTTCGCGCCGGACGCCAAGGTCGTGCACGTCGACATCGACCCCGCCGAGATCTCGAAGATCCGCTTCGCCGACGTCCCGATCGTCGGCGATGCCCGCGAGGTCCTGGTCGACCTGCTCGACGCCTGGGGTGGCATCGCGGTCGAGGACCGCGCCTCGACGGAGGAGTGGTGGGCGGAGCTCCACCAGCTCAAGACCGACTTCCCGCTCGGGTACGCCGAGCCGACCGACGGGCTGCTCGCCCCGCAGGGCATCATCAAGCGCATCGGGGAGCTCTCCGGCCCCGAGGCCGTGTACGCCTCCGGTGTCGGGCAGCACCAGATGTGGTCCGCGCAGTTCATCAAGTACGAGCGGCCCAACGCCTGGCTCAACTCCGGCGGTGCCGGCACCATGGGCTACTCGGTCCCCGCGGCGA
This sequence comes from Curtobacterium sp. Arg-1, assembly GCF_025643395.1. Taxonomy (NCBI): domain Bacteria; kingdom Bacillati; phylum Actinomycetota; class Actinomycetes; order Micrococcales; family Microbacteriaceae; genus Curtobacterium; species Curtobacterium sp. Arg-1. The sequence continues at coordinate 2,380,037 of NZ_CP095731.1, read as the reverse complement.
TGGGAGCGAAGGTCGCCCAGCCCGACCGCGTGGTCTGGGCGATCGACGGCGACGGCTGCTTCCAGATGACGAACCAGGAACTCGCGACCTGCGTCATCAACGACATCCCGATCAAGGTCGCGATCATCAACAACTCGTCGCTCGGCATGGTCCGGCAGTGGCAGACGCTGTTCTACGACGGCCGGCACTCGTTCACCGACCTCGAGACGGGGCACGCCTCGCGCCGTGTGCCGGACTTCGTGAAGCTGGCCGACGCGTACGGTGCCCTCGGCATCCGCGTCGAGAAGGCCGACGAGGTCGACGCCGCGATCGAGCTCGCCCTCGCCACCAACGACCGTCCGGTGGTCATCGACTTCGTCGTGAGCCGTGACTCCATGGTCTGGCCGATGGTCCCGCAGGGCGTCAGCAACTCGTCCATCGAGTACGCCCAGGCACTCGCGCCCACCTGGGACGACGAAGACGCCGACATGACGGGAGAAACCGCATGAGCCACGTCCTCTCCCTCCTCGTCGAGGACAAGCCCGGTCTGCTGACCCGTGTCGCCGGACTGTTCGCCCGACGCGGGTTCAACATCGAGTCGCTCGCCGTCGGCAACACCGAGGTGGACGGCCTCAGCCGGATCACGGTCGTCGTCGACGTCGAGGACCTGCCGCTGGAACAGGTGACGAAGCAGCTCAACAAGCTGGTGAACGTCATCAAGATCGTCGAACTGGACTTCTCGCAGTCGGTCCAGCGCGAGCACATGCTCGTGAAGGTGCGCGTCGACAACCAGACGCGTTCGGCGGTGCTCGAAGCAGTGAACCTGTTCCGTGCCCAGGTCGTCGACGTGGCGACCGACTCCCTGATCGTCGAGGTGACCGGCGACCCCGGCAAGATCCAGGCGATCCTCCGCGTGCTCGAGCCCTACGGCGTCAAGGAGCTCGCCCGTGCGGGTCTCCTCGGCATGGGCCGCGGACCGAAGAGCATCACCGATCGGGTGCGCTGAGCGCCCGTCACACCCTTCCCGGGCGCCGACGGTGCCCGGCACTCCCACAGAACCAAGGAGACACACCCTCGTGACTGACATCGTGTACGACGCTGACGCCGACCTGACGCTCATCCAGGGCAAGAAGGTCGCGGTCATCGGCTACGGCTCGCAGGGCCACGCCCACGCACTCAACCTCCGTGACTCGGGCGTCGAGGTGAAGATCGGCCTCAAGGAGGGCTCGAAGAGCCGGCAGAAGGCCGAAGAGGCGGGCTTCGAGGTCCACACGCCGGCCGACGCCACGGCCTGGGCCGACGTCGTCGTCATCCTCGCGCCGGACCAGGTCCAGCGCATCGTCTACGCCGAGGACATCCGCCCGAACCTCAAGCCGGGCGCGACGCTCGTCTTCGGCCACGGCTTCAACATCCGCTTCGGCTACATCGAGGCCCCCGAAGGCGTCGACGTGTCGCTCGTCGCGCCGAAGGGCCCCGGCCACACCGTCCGCCGCGAGTACGAGGCCGGCCGTGGCGTCCCCGTCATCGTCGCCGTCGAGGTCGACGCGTCCGGTTCCGCCTGGGACCTCGCGTGGTCGTACTCCAAGGCCATCGGCGGGCTCCGCTCCGGCGGCATCAAGACGACCTTCACCGAGGAGACCGAGACCGACCTGTTCGGTGAGCAGGCCGTCCTCTGCGGTGGTACCTCGCAGCTCATCCAGTACGGCTTCGAGACCCTGGTCGAGGCGGGCTACCAGCCGCAGATCGCCTACTTCGAGGTCCTGCACGAGCTCAAGCTCATCGTCGACCTCATCTGGGAGGGCGGCCTCACCAAGCAGCGCTGGTCGATCTCCGACACCGCCGAGTTCGGTGACTACGTCTCCGGCCCCCGCGTGATCTCGCCGGACGTCAAGGAGAACATGAAGGCGGTGCTCGCGGACATCCAGAACGGGGCCTTCGCGAAGCGCTTCATCGACGATCAGGACGCCGGCGCCCCCGAGTTCAAGGCACTCCGCGCCAAGGGCGAGGGGCACCCCATCGAGGCCACCGGCCGTGAGCTCCGCGCGCTCTTCGCGTGGAAGCAGAACGACGGTGACTACGTCGACGGCTCGGCCGCGCGGTAGTCTTCCGAGAACACTCGACGACGAGGCGGCGGTGCACCCTGCACCGCCGCCTCGCGATGTGACCCGAACGTTATGCAGCAGCTCTTCTCCAGCCCCCACGCCGCGGACCGGCATGCCTCCGCGCTCCCCGCGGCCGATTCCCGACACTCGTCGGCCGTGCTGCGCTCCGGCGGTCAGGACCGCCCCGACCAGCATGGGATGATCGTCGGATGGCGGTGACGAAGCGAGCGGTCCACATCGGCGCCGGCAAGATCGGGCGCGGGTTCGTGGGCCAGTTCCTCGTGGCGAGCGGCTACGAGCTCACCTTCGTCGACGTCGACGAACGCGTGGTCTCGGCCCTCAACGAAGCCGGACGCTTCGTGGTGCACGAGGTCGGCGAGATGCCGGTCGAGCACCTCGTCTACGGGTTCCGTGCCCTGAACAGCAAGACCGACCGCGAGCGCGTGGTCCGGGCCATCGCCGAGGCCGACGTCGTGACCACCGCAGTGGGGGCCCGCACGCTCCCGCTCGTCGCGCCGCTCATCGCCGAAGGGCTCGCGGCACGACCGCTCGAGCACGGCGACGTCACGATCGTCGCGTGCGAGAACGCGTTCAACGCGACCGACTCCCTGCACGCCAGCATCCGCCGCGCTCCGATCCTCGAAGACCGCGACATCGCCGCCGTCTTCGCGAACTGCGCCATCGACCGCATCGTGCCCGACCAGTCCGGCGTCCTCGGCCAGTCGGGTGGCCTCGACGTCGTGCTCGAACCGTTCTACGAGTGGGTCATCGAGCGCACCCCGTTCCTGGGTTCCGACGCCGAACCGCCGACGATCGAGGGCGTCACCTGGGTCGACGACCTGCAGCCGTTCGTCGAGCGCAAGCTCTACACGGTGAACACCGCCCACGCCACGGCCGCCTACCACGGGTACGTGCGGGGCATCCGGCTCATCCGTGAAGCCCTGGAGGACGACGCTGTCCGCGCCGAGGTCGACGGCGTGCTCGCCGAGACCACCGCGCTGCTCATCGCGAAGCACGGCTTCGACCCCGAGGACCACGCGCGCTACGTCGCCGCGAACCTGTCCCGCATCGCGAACCCGCACCTGCCGGACTCCACGGCGCGAGTCGGACGCAATCCGCTCCGCAAGCTCGGCCGTCGTGAACGCTTCGTCGGCCCGGCATCGCAGCTCGCCGAGCGCGGCCTGCCCGTCGAGCACCTGCTCGGGGCCGTCCGTGCGGCACTCGCCTTCGACGACGAGAACGACCCGGACTCGATCGAGCTGCACGCGCTCCTTCGTTCCGGGGCGACCGCGCACGCGCTGACCGAGATCCTCACGGGCCTGATGGAGAGCCACCCGCTCTTCCCGGCAGTCCGTGACGTGGTCGCCGGGGTGCTCGCGACGCAGCCTGCCGACGTCTGACCGACGCCGCCGCCGCGCCACTCGCCGACACCCGCTGGTCCGCCCGACGTCGCGTCCCTCGTAGAATCGGGGCATGACCACGGCAGCATCCCCACCAGACGGGTCGATCGACCCGGACGTGCCGAACGCCGTCGACACCGACGACGCCGCCCTCAGCTGGGGTGACGCCGACGACGCCACGCACGTCGACGCGGCGCACAACCCGGTGGCGGTCCGCGACCGCGGAGCGCGCGACCCCGAGGCCCCCGAGACCTCCGGTGCACTCGTCGGGTTCGGCATCTTCGGTGGCCTCTACCTGCTCTACACGGTGGCCTGGCTCCTCACCGCGTCGACCGCGTACGTCTCCGGCGTCGACACGGTCCTGACGCTCTTCGTCGAGGTGCTCCGCTTCCTCGCGATCCTCGCGCCGGCACTCTGGTTCACGGTGGTGCTCTGGGCGGCGCGCAGCAGCCGCACGCGGACCCGCCTGCTCTGGATGCTCCTCGGTGCCGTCGTGCTCTTCCCCTGGCCGTTCCTCCTGACGCGGAGCTTCGGGTGACCGGGGCAGTGCCGGCGACGACCCGCCGGAGCAGCGCCCCCGTGGTCGCGAAGCTCGTGGTCTGGGTCGTGTTCGCGGCGCTGTTCGCGTACATGACGGTGCAGGCCGTCGGCAACCTGACGCAGATCAACCAGCGAGTGGACGCCTTCAACGCGTTCCTCCAGACGACCTCCGGTGGCGACTCGCTGCAGACCAGCACCCCGTGGCTGTGGCTCGTGCTCGACATCCTCATCGCGCCGGTCGCGTTCGTCGCGGCGATCGTCATCACCCGGCGTTCGAGCCTGCCCGTCACGATCGCGGTGTTCGTGGTCGCCTTCGCGGGCGCCGGCGCCCTCTGGCTCGACCTCCAGCTGTTCGTCCCGACGCTGCTGGACTTCTGACGCGACCCGCCGACGGCCAGGAGGCGCGGTGCGGCACCGCCCCGCGCCTCTCCCCACCGGCACGGCCGGACCGCCGCTGGCGCGGCGCTCCGGAACCGGCGGCGTGGGCCCTGGCCGTCGTGTGGTTCTCCACAGGACCGCTCCCGCGGTCGTCACCACCGGCCCGCGTCGATAGCATGGTGGGATACCAACCGTCTCGAGTGAGGAAACAGCTGCTGTGTCGAAGCCGGTCGTCCTGATCGCCGAAGAACTCTCGCCCGCAACGGTCGACGCCCTCGGGCCCGACTTCGAGATCCGGAACGTGGACGGCACCGACCGTCCGGCGCTCCTGGCGGCGCTGTCCGACGCGCACGCCGTCCTCGTGCGGTCCGCCACCAAGATCGACGCCGAGGCGATCGCCGCGGCACCGAGCCTCAAGGTCGTCGCCCGTGCCGGTGTCGGCCTCGACAACGTCGACATCAAGGCGGCGACGACCGCCGGCGTGATGGTCGTGAACGCGCCGACCTCGAACATCATCTCGGCGGCGGAGCTCACGGTCGGACACATCCTGTCGCTCGCGCGGCACATCCCGGCCGCTCACGCCTCGCTGGCCGCCGGTGCGTGGAAGCGCTCGTCGTACACCGGTGTCGAGCTCTACGAGAAGACCGTCGGCATCATCGGCCTCGGCCGCATCGGCGCGCTCATCACCCAGCGGCTGCAGGCCTTCGGCGTGACGGTCATCGCGTACGACCCCTACGTCACCACGGCACGTGCGCAGCAGCTCGGGGTCGAGCTCGTCTCCCTCGACGACCTGCTGCGTCGGGCGGACTTCACCACGATCCACATGCCGCGGACGCCGGAGACGCTGGGCATGATCTCGGACGCCCAGTTCGCGCTCATGAAGCCGACCGCGTTCGTCGTGAACGTGGCCCGCGGCGGCCTGATCGACGAGGACGCCCTGCACCGGGCCCTCACGTCGAACACCATCGCCGGTGCCGGTCTCGACGTCTTCGTCGCCGAGCCCCCGAAGGACTCGCCGCTCCTGGCGCTGCCGAACGTCGTCGTGACGCCGCACCTCGGCGCCTCCACCGACGAAGCGCAGGAGAAGGCGGGCGTCTCGGTCGCCAAGTCGGTCCGTCTCGCCCTCGGCGGCGAGCTCGTCCCCGACGCCGTGAACGTCGCCGGCGGGGTCATCGACCCGTACGTGCGCCCCGGCATCCCGCTCGTCGAGAAGCTCGGCCAGGTCTTCACCGCGCTCGCGACCTCGCCGGTCACCAGCATCGACGTCGAGGTGCACGGCGAGCTGGCCGAGTACGACGTCAGCGTGCTGAAGCTCGCGGCACTCAAGGGTGTTTTCACCGACGTCGTGAGCGACCAGGTCTCCTACGTCAACGCCCCGCTCATCGCGGAGCAGCGCGGGGTCACCGTCCGTCTGATCACCGAGACCGACAGCCCCGAGTACCGCAACGTGCTCACCATCCGCGGCGCGCAGTCGGACGGCCCGGCGATCAGCGTGTCCGGCACGCTCACCGGCCCGAAGCAGGTCGAGAAGCTCGTCGAGATCAACGGGCACGACGTCGAGGTGCCGCTCGACCGGCACCACGTCGTGATGGAGTACACCGACCGACCGGGCATCGTCGCGGTCTACGGCAAGGAGTTCGGCCAGGCCGGCATCAACATCGCCGCGATGCAGATCTCGCGCGAAGCCGCGGGCGGCCAGGCGCTGAGCGTGCTGACGGTCGACTCACCCGTCCCTGCCGAGATCCTCGAGCACGTCCGCTCGGCGATCGACGCGTCCTCGCTCCGCGAGATCGACATCACGCTCTAGGGGAGTGGCGGACATGAGCACTGCGCAGACGATCCGACTCGCGGTCATCCGTGGCGACGGCATCGGCCCCGAGGTCGTCGCCGAGGCCCTGAAGGTCCTGCACGCGGTCCTGCCGGACGACCTCGTGGTGCAGGAGACCCCGTTCTCCCTCGGTGCCGCACGGTACCTGGAGACCGGGGACATCCTGACCGACGACGACATGGCGGCCATCGCGCAGCACGACGCGATCCTGCTCGGTGCGGTCGGCGGCGACCCGCGTGACCCGCGGCTCGCCGGCGGCATCATCGAGCGGGGGCTCCTCCTCAAGCTCCGCTTCGCGTTCGACCACTACGTGAACCTGCGCCCGACGACGGTGCACCCGGCCGTCCCGACGCCGCTCGCCGACCCCGGCGAGGTCGACTTCGTGGTCGTGCGCGAAGGCACCGAAGGGCCGTACGTCGGCAACGGCGGTGCGATCCGGACCGGTACCCCGCACGAGATCGCGACCGAGGTCTCGTTGAACACCGCCTTCGGTGTCGAGCGGGTCGTGCGGTACGCCTTCGCGTTGGCGGACCGACGCCCGCGTCGGCACCTGACCCTCGTCCACAAGAGCAACGTCCTGGTGCACGCCGGAGCCCTCTGGCAGCGCACCGTCGCGGCTGTCGGCGCCGAGTACCCGGACGTCACCGTCGACTACCAGCACGTGGACGCGGTCACCATCCACATGGTCCGTGACCCCGCACGGTTCGACGTCATCGTCACCGACAACCTGTTCGGCGACATCATCACCGACCTGGCCGGCGCGATCAGCGGCGGCATCGGTCTGGCGGCCTCGGGCAACATCAACCCGGACGGCACCTTCCCCAGCATGTTCGAGCCGGTCCACGGTTCCGCACCGGACATCGCAGGCCAGCAGCAGGCCGACCCCACTGCCGCGATCCGCTCCGTCGCCCTGTTGCTCGACCACCTCGGTCGCGGTGACCTGGCGGCGGCGGTGACGGCTGCGGTGGAGTCCGACCTCGCAGACCGGGGCACCACGCCCCGTCGCACGGCCGAGATCGGCGACGCGATCGCCGCCGCGGTCACGGCACGCACCACCACCGCCTGAGAAGGAGTCCTCCCCATGAGCACCGACACCGCCTTCGGACTCGAGTTCGCCAGCACCCCGTCCGCCGACCGCCGCGCAGCCGCGGAGCGGGAGCAGATCCTCGCCGACCCGGGCTTCGGCAAGCACTTCACCGACCACATGGCCACTGTCGAGTGGACGCTGGACGACGGCTGGCACAGCGCGTCGATCCACCCGTACGGCCCGCTGTCCCTCGACCCGAGCGCGAGTGTCCTGCACTACGCCCAGGAGATCTTCGAGGGGCTCAAGGCCTACCGGCACGCAGACGGCTCGGTCTGGTCGTTCCGACCGGACGCCAACGCGAAGCGCTTCCAGCGGTCCGCCCGACGCCTGGCGCTCCCGGAGCTCCCGGTCGAGGCGTTCGTCGAGTCGATCCGGCAGCTCGTGCAGACCGACGTCGACTGGGTGCCCTCGGCGCCCGAAACGAGCCTGTACCTGCGGCCGTTCATGATCGCGACGGAGTCGTTCCTCGGGGTCCGCGCCGCCCAGGCCGTCGCGTACCACTGCATCGCGAGCCCCGCCGGGGCGTACTTCACCTCCGGCCCGAAGCCGGTGTCGATCTGGCTGTCGACGCAGTACGCGCGCGCCGGCAAGGGCGGGACCGGCGCCGCGAAGACCGGCGGCAACTACGCCTCGTCGCTGCTGCCCCAGCAAGAGGCCTACGAGCACGGCTGCCAGCAGGTCATGTTCCTCGACTCGGTGGAGGGCAAGTACCTCGAAGAACTCGGCGGCATGAACGTCGTCCTGGTCAAGTCCGACGGCACCCTCGTGACGCCCGACTCCGAGTCCATCCTCGAGGGGATCACGCGTGACTCGATCCTGCAGCTGGCCGAGGACCGCGGCCTGACGGTCGAGAAGCGCCGGGTGACGCTCGACGAGTGGCGTGACGGCGTCGCGGACGGCTCCATCACCGAGGCCTTCGCGTGCGGTACCGCCGCCGTGGTGACCCCGATCGCCGAACTCCGGGGCGAGGGCTTCACGATCGGTTCGCCGACCGTGGGGGCCGGGGAACTCACGATGTCGCTGCGCGACGAGCTCACCGACATCCAGTACGGCCGTCGTCCCGACCCACACGGGTGGATGACCAAGCTGACCGACGCGTCCTGATCGACCGGCAGGCGTGGGTAGGGTCGAACGGTGAAGATCGCACGGTTCAGCAGCAAGGGTGAAGACCCCCGGTACGGAATCCTCGACGAGCGGCACCTGGTGGTGCTCGCCGGGGACCCGATGTACCAGGGGTTCGAGACCACTGGGGAGCGCGTCGCACTCGCCGACGCCAAGCTCCTCGCCCCCGTCATCCCGCGGTCGAAGGTGATCGGCGTCGGGCTAAACTACTCGGAGCACGCCTCCGAGATGGACGAACGTGCCGGTGACGACCCGGTGGTGTTCCTCAAGCCGAACACCTCGGTGATCGGTCCGGACGAACCCATCCGACTGCCGGCGGACATCGGCCGCGTCGACCACGAGGGCGAGCTCGCGATCGTGATCGGGTCGCTCGCCAAGAACGTCCGGCGCGAGGACTTCGCGAGCGTCATCCTCGGCTACACGATCGCCAACGACGTGACGGCCCGTGACCTGCAGGCACGGGACGGGCAGTGGACCCGATCGAAGGGCTTCGACACGTTCTGCCCGCTCGGCCCGGTGATCGAGACCGAGATCGACCCGTCGGACATCCGCCTCGAGACCCGCGTCGACGGTGACCTGCGACAGGCGGCGTCGACGAACGAGATGGTGCACGACATCCCGTCGCTCGTCGAGTTCGTGTCCTCGATCTGGACCCTCCTGCCCGGCGACGTGATCCTGACCGGCACCCCGGCCGGCGTCGGCCAGATCCGCGACGGTGAGATCGTCGAGGTCACCATCTCCGGCATCGGCACGCTCAAGAACCCGGTCATCGCTCGGCACTGACAACGCTCTCGGACGGCCCGTTCCCCAGGTGGGGAGCGGGCCGTCCGTCGTTGTCGGGGGAGCCGTCGTCCCGGGCGGGATGACCGACACGCCCGGGATGTGGCCCGGCTTGGCGCTGCCGTTCACCTCTGCGTAAAGTAATCACTCGTTGCCGCTGAGGCGGAGAACGGAACGGCCGAGACGATCACCGGGTTCAACACCTGGAGATGCAGTCCGGACGGGGTCCCGCTCAGGCAACCAGCCCTCGGATCCATGATCTTCTGGTCGTGAGCCCGGGTGTTGTACAAGACGAATGCCTCTCTGGCGGAATCCTTTTGTGGGTCGAGCGGGGAGTGCGTCTGGTCCTTGAGAACTCAACAGCGTGCACATTGTCAATGCCAATTTATTGATTGACCTCGTGCCTGGTCGGCTTGCTGACTGGGTCATGAAGCAATTCCTTTTGGATTGAAGATTGTCAGTAGACAGTCAACAGTCAGAATCAACTCGGTCTGATGCCTTCGGGTGTTGGGTCTGTATTTTTTTACGGAGAGTTTGATCCTGGCTCAGGACGAACGCTGGCGGCGTGCTTAACACATGCAAGTCGAACGATGATGCCCAGCTTGCTGGGTGGATTAGTGGCGAACGGGTGAGTAACACGTGAGTAACCTGCCCCTGACTCTGGGATAAGCGTTGGAAACGACGTCTAATACTGGATATGATCACTGGCCGCATGGTCTGGTGGTGGAAAGATTTTTTGGTTGGGGATGGACTCGCGGCCTATCAGCTTGTTGGTGAGGTAATGGCTCACCAAGGCGACGACGGGTAGCCGGCCTGAGAGGGTGACCGGCCACACTGGGACTGAGACACGGCCCAGACTCCTACGGGAGGCAGCAGTGGGGAATATTGCACAATGGGCGAAAGCCTGATGCAGCAACGCCGCGTGAGGGATGACGGCCTTCGGGTTGTAAACCTCTTTTAGTAGGGAAGAAGCGAAAGTGACGGTACCTGCAGAAAAAGCACCGGCTAACTACGTGCCAGCAGCCGCGGTAATACGTAGGGTGCAAGCGTTGTCCGGAATTATTGGGCGTAAAGAGCTCGTAGGCGGTTTGTCGCGTCTGCTGTGAAATCCCGAGGCTCAACCTCGGGCTTGCAGTGGGTACGGGCAGACTAGAGTGCGGTAGGGGAGATTGGAATTCCTGGTGTAGCGGTGGAATGCGCAGATATCAGGAGGAACACCGATGGCGAAGGCAGATCTCTGGGCCGTAACTGACGCTGAGGAGCGAAAGCATGGGGAGCGAACAGGATTAGATACCCTGGTAGTCCATGCCGTAAACGTTGGGCGCTAGATGTAGGGACCTTTCCACGGTTTCTGTGTCGTAGCTAACGCATTAAGCGCCCCGCCTGGGGAGTACGGCCGCAAGGCTAAAACTCAAAGGAATTGACGGGGGCCCGCACAAGCGGCGGAGCATGCGGATTAATTCGATGCAACGCGAAGAACCTTACCAAGGCTTGACATACACCGGAAACGGCCAGAGATGGTCGCCCCCTTGTGGTCGGTGTACAGGTGGTGCATGGTTGTCGTCAGCTCGTGTCGTGAGATGTTGGGTTAAGTCCCGCAACGAGCGCAACCCTCGTTCTATGTTGCCAGCGGGTTATGCCGGGGACTCATAGGAGACTGCCGGGGTCAACTCGGAGGAAGGTGGGGATGACGTCAAATCATCATGCCCCTTATGTCTTGGGCTTCACGCATGCTACAATGGCCGGTACAAAGGGCTGCGATACCGTAAGGTGGAGCGAATCCCAAAAAGCCGGTCTCAGTTCGGATTGAGGTCTGCAACTCGACCTCATGAAGTCGGAGTCGCTAGTAATCGCAGATCAGCAACGCTGCGGTGAATACGTTCCCGGGCCTTGTACACACCGCCCGTCAAGTCATGAAAGTCGGTAACACCCGAAGCCGGTGGCCTAACCCTTGTGGAAGGAGCCGTCGAAGGTGGGATCGGTGATTAGGACTAAGTCGTAACAAGGTAGCCGTACCGGAAGGTGCGGCTGGATCACCTCCTTTCTAAGGAGCATCTGGTCAGTGCTGGTCGCCCATTAGGGGTGGTTGGTTGCTGGTCCAGGCGCCTGTTTCGGACCGAACGTGTCCGACGGGTAGCTCATGGGTGGAACATTGACAGTGCAGTTGGGAGTGATGCTTCCGACCTCAGTACGCTCTGCTTGCAGGGTTGGGACGGGTCGGGGGTGGAGCGCTCAGCTGGTGCACGTTGTTGGGTCCTGAGGGACCAGGCTTCCTGCTGCTACGTGAGTGGTGGTGGGGGTTGGGCCTACGGGTCCTTCGTCGGGCCAGTGTGATCCTGCTGTTGTGGTGGGGGAGTGCTGGTGCCGATCGTATGTTGAGAACTACACAGTGGACGCGAGCATCTTTGATTCGCGTCATCCATGATCAGCCTTTGGGTTGTTGAGTGGTGACGTTGGATCGCAATTTTAATCTTTGTGGTCAAGTTTCTAAGAGCAAACGGTGGATGCCTTGGCATCTGGAGCCGATGAAGGACGTAGAAATCTGCGATAAGCCTCGGGGAGCTGATAATCGAGCTTTGATCCGAGGATTTCCGAATGGGGAAACCCCGCCAGGCGTTTTGCGACCTGGTGACTCCCGCCTGAATATATAGGGCGGGTAGAGGGAACGTGGGGAAGTGAAACATCTCAGTACCCACAGGAAGAGAAAACAACATGTGATTCCGTGAGTAGTGGCGAGCGAAAGCGGATGAGGCTAAACCGATCATGTGTGATAGCCGGCGGGCGTTGCATGGTCGGGGTTGTGGGACACGTCACTCAGTTCTGCCGGACTGGGGCGGTTACAGCGCATCATAGTCGAACCGGTTTGAAAGCCGGGCCGTAGTGGGTGCCAGCCCCGTAGACGAAATGGTGTTATGGCCGGATGTGTATCCCAAGTAGCACGGGGCCCGAGAAATCCCGTGTGAATCTGTCAGGACCACCTGATAAGCCTAAATACTCCCAGATGACCGATAGCGGACAAGTACCGTGAGGGAAAGGTGAAAAGTACCCCGGGAGGGGAGTGAAATAGTACCTGAAACCGTTTGCTTACAAACCGTCGGAGCCTCCTTAGTAGGGGTGACGGCGTGCCTTTTGAAGAATGAGCCTGCGAGTTAGTGATATGTGGCGAGGTTAACCCGTGAGGGGCAGCCGTAGCGAAAGCGAGTCTGAATAGGGCGTTTGAGTCGCATGTTCTAGACCCGAAGCGAAGTGATCTATCCATGGCCAGGTTGAAGCGACGGTAAGACGTCGTGGAGGACCGAACCCACTTCAGTTGAAAATGGAGGGGATGAGCTGTGGATAGGGGTGAAAGGCCAATCAAACTTCGTGATAGCTGGTTCTCTCCGAAATGCATTTAGGTGCAGCGTTGCGTGTTTCTCGCCGGAGGTAGAGCTACTGGATGGCCGATGGGCCTCAGCAGGTTACTGACGTCAGCCAAACTCCGAATGCCGGTGAGTGAGAGCGCAGCAGTGAGACGGTGGGGGATAAGCTTCATCGTCGAGAGGGAAACAACCCAGACTACCAACTAAGGTCCCTAAGCGTGTGCTAAGTGGGAAAGGATGTGGAGTTGCACAGACAACCAGGAGGTTGGCTTAGAAGCAGCCACCCTTGAAAGAGTGCGTAATAGCTCACTGGTCAAGTGATTCCGCGCCGACAATGTAACGGGGCTCAAGCACACCACCGAAGTTGTAGATTTCGCACTATAGACAAGCCTTCGTGGTTCAGTCGTGCGGAGTGGTAGGAGAGCGTCGTGTGGCGAGTGAAGCGGCGGAGTGATCCAGCCGTGGACGCTACACGAGTGAGAATGCAGGCATGAGTAGCGAAAGACGGGTGAGAAACCCGTCCTCCGAAAGACCAAGGGTTCCAGGGCCAGGTTAATCCGCCCTGGGTAAGTCGGGACCTAAGGCGAGGCCGACAGGCGTAGTCGATGGACAACGGGTTGATATTCCCGTACCGGCGAACAACCGCCCAAGCTAATCCAGTGGTGCTAAGAGTCCTAACCCGGTACAACCGGATCCCTTCGGGGTGATGGTGGCCGGTCTAACGCTCGACCCCATGCTGGTGCGGTTAGCGTATGAACAGGTGTGACGCAGGAAGGTAGCTGAGCCAGGCGATGGTATCCGTAAGGTGAACCTGGTGTAAGGATGTAGGGCTGACGATAGGCAAATCCGTCGTCTGTGTGCCTGAGATCCGACGCGTACCCGTAAGGGGAAATCAGTGATCCTATGCTGCCGAGAAAAGCATCGACGCGAGGTTGCAGTCGCCCGTACCCGAAACCGACTCAGGTGGTCAGGTAGAGAATACCAAGGAGATCGAGAGAATCGTGGTTAAGGAACTCGGCAAAATGCCCCCGTAACTTCGGGAGAAGGGGGGCCGGACACGTGACCGGATTTACTCCGTGAGCGTTGAAGGCCGCAGAGACCAGTGGGAAGCGACTGTTTACTAAAAACACAGGTCCGTGCGAAGTCGCAAGACGATGTATACGGACTGACGCCTGCCCGGTGCTGGAAGGTTAAGAGGAAGGGTTAGCCTTTGGGCGAAGCTCTGAATTTAAGCCCCAGTAAACGGCGGTGGTAACTATAACCATCCTAAGGTAGCGAAATTCCTTGTCGGGTAAGTTCCGACCTGCACGAATGGCGTAACGACTTCCCAGCTGTCTCAACCGCGAACTCGGCGAAATTGCACTACGAGTAAAGATGCTCGTTACGCGCAGCAGGACGGAAAGACCCCGTGACCTTTACTACAGTTTGGTATTGGTGTTCGGAGTGGCTTGTGTAGGATAGGTGGGAGACTGTGAAGCGGGCACGCTAGTGTTCGTGGAGTCATTGTTGAAATACCACTCTGGTCACTTTGGATGTCTAACGTAGGACCCTGATCGGGTTCATGGACAGTGCCTGATGGGTAGTTTAACTGGGGCGGTTGCCTCCCAAAGAGTAACGGAGGCGCCCAAAGGTTCCCTCAACCTGGTTGGCAATCAGGTGGCGAGTGTAAGTGCACAAGGGAGCTTGACTGTGAGACTGACAGGTCGAGCAGGGACGAAAGTCGGGACTAGTGATCCGGCAGTGGCTTGTGGAAGCGCTGTCGCTCAACGGATAAAAGGTACCTCGGGGATAACAGGCTGATCTTGCCCAAGAGTCCATATCGACGGCATGGTTTGGCACCTCGATGTCGGCTCGTCGCATCCTGGGGCTGGAGTAGGTCCCAAGGGTTGGGCTGTTCGCCCATTAAAGCGGTACGCGAGCTGGGTTTAGAACGTCGTGAGACAGTTCGGTCCCTATCCGCTGCGCGCGTTGGAAATTTGAGAAGATCTATCCCTAGTACGAGAGGACCGGGATGGACGAACCTCTGGTGTGTCAGTTGTTCTGCCAAGGGCACCGCTGATTAGCTACGTTCGGACCGGATAACCGCTGAAAGCATCTAAGCGGGAAGCCGTCTTCGAGATGAGATTTCCATGCACCTTGAGTGTGAGAGGCTCCCAGCAGACTACTGGGTTGATAGGCCGGATGTGGAAGCGGGGACTAACGACCCGTGGAGCTGACCGGTACTAATAAGCCGAAGACTTGATAACACACTGATTTCCGTGCACTTGTTGCACGGGCTCGCGTCCACTTTGTGGTTCCCGACAGACGATCGGGAATCGAAACTGAATACACCGCTCTGCCCTCTTCACCGAGGGCAGTAGCTGGGACAGCTTTGAGACCAATGTATGATCTGGTCGAGAGTGTTCCGGTGGTCATAGCGAGAGGGAAACGCCCGGTCACATTCCGAACCCGGAAGCTAAGCCTCTCAGCGCCGATGGTACTGCAAGGGGGACCTTGTGGGAGAGTAGGACGCCGCCGGACTTAACGTAGTAACACCAGGGAACCCCTGACCATTCATGGTCAGGGGTTTTCTGCGTTCACGGGGTTGTCCTGCGTCATCCACAGCGCAGGAAGGACGGGCTGGTGCCGCGGTAGGGTTGGCGGGTCATGACTGCGCCATTCACCACCGCCTCCGGCTCCGACATCCGCGTCCGCTTCTGCCCGAGCCCGACGGGGACCCCGCACGTGGGGCTCATCCGCACCGCCCTCTTCAACTGGGCCTACGCTCGCCACACCGGCGGCAAGCTCGTGTTCCGCATCGAGGACACCGACGCCGCCCGCGACAGCGAGGAATCGTACGCGCAGATCCTCGACGCGCTCCGTTGGCTCCGGCTCGACTGCGACGAAGGCGTCGACGCCGGTGGCGAGCACGGACCGTACCGGCAGTCCGAGCGCACCGCGATCTACGACGACGTGATCGCGAAGCTCAAGGCGTCCGGACACATCTACGAGTCCTTCGTCACGCCGGACGAGATGGAAGCCCGCAACAAGGCAGCCGGTCGTGATCCCAAGCAGGGCTACGACAATCACGAGCGTGACCTGACCGACGCCGAGCGCCAGGCCTTCCGTGACGAGGGTCGCGAGCCGGCGCTCCGTCTGCGTGTGCCGGACCGCGACCTGAGCTTCGACGACCTGGTGCGCGGCGAGATCACGTTCAAGCAGGGCACCTTCCCGGACTTCGTGGTGGTCCGCCCGAACGGCAAGCCGCTCTACACGTTCACCAACCCGGTCGACGACGCCCTGATGGGGATCACCCACGTGCTCCGTGGTGAAGACCTGCTGTCGTCGACCCCGCGACAGATCGCCCTGTACGAGGCGCTGTACGAGATCGGCCTCGCGCCGTCCATCCCGGTGTTCGGACACCTGCCGTACGTGATGGGGGAGGGGAACAAGAAGCTCTCGAAGCGTGACCCCGAGTCGAACCTGTTCCACCACCGCGCCGCCGGCATGATCCCCGAGGGGCTCGTCAACTACCTGGCACTGCTCGGGTGGTCGATCGGCCCTGACCGCGACGTGTTCTCGATCGACGAGATGGTCGCGGCGTTCGACGTCACCGACGTCAACCCGAACCCGGCCCGCTTCGACCACAAGAAGGCCGAGGCGATCAACGGGGACCACATCCGGCTGCTCGCACCGGACGACTTCCGGTCGCGCCTGCTGCCGTACCTGACGGAGTTCGTCAGCGACCCGGCGACCCCGGAGCAGCTCGAGGTCCTGACGAAGGCCGCCCCGCTCGTCCAGGAGCGCATGCAGCTGCTCGGTGAGGCACCGGCGATGCTCGGGTTCCTGTTCACGGCCGACGCCGATCTGGTGGTCGAGGACGACGCGCTGGCATCGCTCAAGGGCGACACGGCGACCGTTCTGACGGCGGGCATCGCGGCGCTCGAGGGGGTGCAGGACTGGACCACCGAGTCGATCGAGGGTGC
This sequence comes from Curtobacterium sp. Arg-1, assembly GCF_025643395.1. Taxonomy (NCBI): domain Bacteria; kingdom Bacillati; phylum Actinomycetota; class Actinomycetes; order Micrococcales; family Microbacteriaceae; genus Curtobacterium; species Curtobacterium sp. Arg-1. The sequence goes on along the minus strand of NZ_CP095731.1, from coordinate 2,363,497 downwards.
GCTCCGTGCGACCCTCATCGACGAGCTCGGACTGAAGCCCCGAGTGGCCTTCGGCCCGTTGCGCGTCGCCGTGTCCGGGCGTCGGATCAGCCCGCCGCTGTTCGAGTCGATGGAGATCCTGGGCAAGGAGTCCACCCTGACCCGGCTCCGCGCCCTCGCGGCGCGCTGACCGACCGTGAGCAGCACCGAGCAGGCCGTGCCGATCGTGCACGACGTGGCGGTCATCGGCGCCGGGCCGGCCGGCCTGAGCGCGGCGCTCAACCTGGTCCGGGCGAAGCGGACCGTGCTGCTCGTCGACGCGAATCGGCCCCGGAACGCCGCCACCCTGCGGTCGCACGGGTTCCTGACGCGGGACGGCATCTCGCCGCTCGAGCTCCGGAAGCTCGGCCGGACCGAGGTCGAGGGCTACCCGGAAGCGACGGTCGTGCAGTCCGTCGTCGACCTGGTGGCTCCGGACCCCGACACGGACACCTGGCGGGTGCACGGTTCGTGGCGCGGCACCGAACTCGACGCCCGCGCCCGGACGGTCGTCGTCGCCACCGGGCTGCGTGAGGAGTTCCCGGCACTGCCGATGCTCCGCGCGTTCTACGGCACGGCGGTGCACAGCTGCGTCGAGTGCGATGCGTACGACAAGGCAGGGCAGCCGCTCGCGTTCATCTGCGAGACCGACGACGTGGTCGACCGCGCGCTGCTCATCGCGTCGTGGACGGACGACCTGATCGTCTACACGAACGGCATCGCGCCGATCGACGATGCGGGTCGCGCACGCTTGGCGGCGGCCGGTGTCGTCGTGGACGAGCGGGCCGTCGAGGACCTGGAGGGGGACCGCACCGGGATGACCGGCGTCCGGCTCGCCGACGGCCACGTCGAGCCACGCGCCGGAGGGTTCGTCCGCCCGGTGTGGCACGCGGACCTCGACTGGCTGCACACCAGCACGGGCACCAGCGCCGGCGAGAGCACCAGCGCCAGCGCCAGCGAGAGCACCAAGGCCAACGCCAGCGCCAACGTCGGTGGGAGCACGACGACGACCGCGGACGCGGACACGCCCGGGTCGCTCGGAGGCCTGCAGCGCGACCCGCAGGGACTCCTGGTGGTCGACCGGGTCGGCCGGACATCGGTCCCGGGGCTCTACGCAGTGGGAGACGTCACGCCGCCCGGCCCGGAACAGCTCATCGTCGCCGCCGGGCACGGAGCCGCGACCGCTGCTGCCGTGCACCGAGACCTGGTTGGTGGTCTCACGGACCTCCGGGATGCTGTACAGTAGTTGATCGTGCCCCGGGTGACCGGGCCAGAAGGCCGACAGGCCTTTTGGGGTATGGTGTAATTGGCAACACAGCGGTTTCTGGTACCGTCGTTCTTGGTTCGAGTCCAGGTACCCCAGCACTCGATGAACAGCCCCCGGGATCTCCCGGGGGCTGTTCTCGTTCCGCGGGGCGGTTGCGCGGAACCGCACGATCCCCGAGCGGTGAGCCACCGCTGCGCGAGAACTGCCCAGGGCGGTGGACCGATCGATCCGGATCCGCAGCCTCCGTGGCGGGCGCGGGCCGCGCCTCCAGGCCGGGTTGCGGTTCCCCGCACCCACCCGGCACCTGCTCGCGTGCGCGGGGAGCGCGGTCCTACGGTCGGAAGACCGTCGCGGGAGTCGTGGCGGTCCGCTGCCGAGCACCCGAGGTGTCATCGTGACCTCCGCCGACCCGCTGACGACCGTCGATCCCTGGCACCACCCGACCGCCGTCCCCGCGGCGGCCGACCACTCCGTGCTGGACCGCTGGGACCGCGTGGTGGCGCTCCGGGGCGACGCCGCCGCGCTCGCGGGGAACGGCCGTCCGTACACCTACGCCCAGGCGGACCGGGCGTCCCGCGCGCTGGCCGCAGCCCTGACCGTGACGCTCCGGCCCGACGACCACAGCGGCGCCGGCGTGGACGAGACCCCCGGCGGGGCGTCGAAGCCGGTCGGGCTGATGGCGGGACAGTCGACCGAGGCCGTGATCGGGATCCTGGCGCTGGTGCGTGCCGGTCGGACCGTGGTGGTGCTCGACGACCACCTGCCCGCCGCACGGCTGGCGCACGTGGCCCGGCTCGCCGGAGTCGACGAGATCGTGGCCGACACCGAACGAGCGGCACCGGCCGCCGGTGTCGTCGCGGAGCGGGACGGCCGCGTGCACGCACTCGGCGAGCTGCTGGACGTGGGCGCACCCGGCGATGCCCCTGCGACGGACACCGCAACCGCACCCGGTGGTGCCCCCACGACGGACACCGCAGGCGCCCCCGGCGGGCGGGACCCCTTCGCGATCGTCTTCACCTCGGGCTCGACCGGCATGCCGAAGGGCGTCGTCCTGACGCACCGGCAGCAGATCGCCAACGCCGAGCAGGACGCCCTCGCCCTGGGCCTCGGCCCCGGCGACCGCCTCGGTGTGGTCCTGCCGCTGTCGTTCGCGGCCGGGCTGCTGTTCTCGTTCGACACACTGCTGTGCGGCGGCACGATCGTGCTGCTCGAGCCGCGTGACCTCGGTGTCGAACGGCTGCTCGGACGGTTCCGCGACGACGGCGTGAACGTGCTCGTCTGCACCCCGCACCTGCTGCGCTCGATCGTCGGGTCGCAGAGCGCCCCCGGAGCGCACGGGACCGCAGCCGGGACCGCACCGGTGCTCGGCGGCCTGCGCTTCCTGATGACCACGGGCGAACCCGTCACCGGCGCCGACCTCGCCGCAGCCCGACCGCACCTGGACCCGGACACGCTGCTCCTGAACGCCTTCGGTTCGAGCGAGACGGCATGCGTCGCGTACTGCCCGGTGGCCCCGGGCGAGCCGGTGCCCGAGGGCGTGGTGCCCGCCGGGTGGCCACTGCCCGGCAAGACCGTGCTCGTGCTCCGTGAGGACGGCAGCCGGGCCGACCCGGGGGAGACCGGCGAGCTCGTCGTCGTCTCCGACGCCCTGACCGCGGGCTACTGGGGCGCGCCGGAGAAGACCGCCGAACGGGACGGTCGCACCGGCGAGGCCGAGTCCGCCGTCGGCATCCCCGTCGGGACCCCGAGCTGGCGGCAGGGCGACCTGGCACGCGTCGACCCCGACGGCCGGCTCGTGCTGCTCGGCCGGTCCGACGACGCCGTGAAGGTCCGCGGCTACCTGGTCGAGCCGAGCGAGGTCGAGGCGGCGCTCCGCGCGGTCCCCGAGGTGCACGACGCGGTCGTGACGGCACAGGTCGACCCCGGTTCCGTCACCCGGCTCGTCGCCTACGTGGTCGGTCGCCCGGGGCACCGCACCCTGGCACCGGGCGCGCTCCGCCGGGCGCTCCGTGAGCGCCTGCCCGAGTACATGGTGCCGGCGTCGATCGTGCCGATGACCGAGCTGCCCCGGAACGAGCGCGGCAAGGTCGACCGGGCCGGACTCCCCGGGGCGCCGAGCGTCGAGACCGAGATGGTCGAGGGTGAGTACGACCAGTGGGAGCTCGTCGTCGGGCAGATCTGGGCCGAGGTGCTCGGTCTGCGGGGCGTGCACCTGGACGAGGACTTCTCCGCGCTCGGCGGCGACTCGCTGTCCGCCGAGGAGATGCTCGCCGTCGTGCAGGACCGGCTCGGGGTCGACCTGCGCTCGTCCGACGTGCTCGAGCACCCGACGCTCCGCGCCTTCGCCCGCCGTGTGCGGAGCGGGACGAGCGCGCTGCCGAGCCACCCCGACGTCGTGAAGGTGTCCGAGGCGCGCGAGGGCGGCCGTCCGCCGGTGTTCTGCTTCGCGGGTGGCGGTGCCCTGGCGCTGACGTTCCTGCCGCTGTCGCGCCACCTGCCCGAGCACGACGTGTACGCGTTCCAGCAGCACGGGCTCGAACGCCGCGGGGTGCCGGACTGGACCATCGAGCGGAGCGCCCGCCGCTGGGTCGCCCTGATGCGCATCGTCCAGCCCCGGGGACCGTACGTGCTCGTCGGGCACTCGCTCGGCGGACTGGTCGCGCTGGAGATCGCCCGGCTGCTCACCGAGAGCGGCGAGCAGGTCGAGCACCTCGCGCTCCTCGACACGTACCTGCCGCGGACCGGGTCCGACACCGCTCGGCTGCACTTCGGTCGGCTCGAGCCGCGCGAGCACCGCAACCCCACCGTGCGGGCCGTGCGGCAGCGCGTGGACGGGGCACTCCGGCGCGTGCTGCCGTCCGGGACGTCGTGGGGCGACCACGTCGCCAAGCGCCTCCGGGCCTACACGGCCGGCGTCCTGCGTCACGGCGGCCAGCGACACTTCGACGCGTTCTTCGACCAGGCCGAGCTCGTGACCAGACGGCACCACCCGACGCCGTTCCACGGGCGCGCCACCTACGTGCTCGCCGACGCGAACCCCGACGCCGCCGGCTGGTCCGCGCTGCTGCGCGGGGAGACCGAGACGGTACGGATCGCCGCCGAGCACAGCTCGCTGCTGCGGGAACCGCACGTCGCCGACCTCGCGACGGCGCTGCGGGCCGCGTTCGCGACGGAGCACGCACCCCGGAGCTGAGCGGCTGCGCACCGGGTGCGGTGGTCGCGACCAGGAAGCGGACGGGAGGCGCGGGGCCGGCCGGCACCGCGCCTCCCGTCCGCTCGTGGCTCGTCCACCACCCGTCGGCCGCCGCGCCCGGCGGCCCACCTGCGCGAGCGTTGCGGGTTTCCGTATCCGCACCCGGGTGTCCGCAAGGGACCGCAGCGTGCATTGACCCTCCCGCCGGCCACGGCGATGGTTGGAACCGCGGGGGAGAGTACCCACTCACCCGCGGCAAGCCGGCGGCGTCGTACCCGCGTCCCGCTGCTCGACCGACGACGATCACCGTCGTCGAGGCGTCATCCGAGGACGCACCGCTCGTCTCGACGAGCCACCACCCGACAGCAACCCTGACCCGACAGGACCGCGCCATGCCCGTACGTACCGTCCGCCCTGCAGACCCGAGGGTCTCCGTCGTCATCCCGGCGCGGAACGAGGCCCGCAACCTCGAGATCATCCTCCCGAAGCTCCCGCCCGTGTACGAGGTGATCCTGGTCGACGGCAACTCCGTCGACGACACGATCGCCACGGCCCAGCGGGTCATGCCCGGCATCCGCGTCGTGCACCAGACGCGCAAGGGCAAGGGCAACGCCCTGGCGTGCGGGTTCGAGGCCGTCACCGGCGACGTCGTCGTGATGTTCGACGCCGACTGCTCCGCGGACCCCGACGAGATCCCTCGGTTCGTCCAGGCACTCGTCGAGGGCGCCGACGTCGCGAAGGGCACCCGGTACTCGCTCGGCGGCGGCAGCGACGACATCACGATCGTCCGCAACATGGGCAACCGCGGCCTGAACCTGCTCTGCAACGTCATCCTCGGCACCCGCTACAGCGACCTCTGCTACGGCTACAACGCCTTCTGGGCCGACGTGCTGCCGGAGATCGGTCTGCTGTCGTCCGAGCTGCCGAAGCCGGCCGACGGCTCGATGCTGTGGGGCGACGGGTTCGAGATCGAGACCGTCCTCACCTGCCGCTGGTCGGCCGCCGAACTCGCGATCACCGAGGTGCCGAGCCACGAGAAGCTCCGCGTGCACGGCTCCAGCAACCTGAACGCCGTGACCGACGGGATCCGCGTGCTGAAGTCGATCATGCACGAGCGCCGTCGCGCCGCCATCGGCCGTGCCGAGGTCCGCCGGGCGGCGATGAGCGTCGTGCCGCCGGCCCAGCAGCTCGTTGCCGGGCACGCTCCGGTGCACGCCGCCGGGCACGCTCCGGTGCACGCCGCCGGGCACGCTCCGGTGCACGCCGCCGGGCACGCTCCGGTGCACGCCGCCGGGCACGCTCCGGTCGGCACCCCCGTCGCCGCGACCGCCGGCATCCTCGAAGAGGACGTCGCGTGACGAGCGTCGCGGTCGTCATCTGCGCCTACACCCAGCAGCGCTGGGGCGACCTGCAGGACAGCGTCGAGTCGGCCAGGCGTCAGCCCGAGGCGCCCGAGGTCGTCGTCGTGATCGACCACGAGCCCGAGCTCCTGCTGCGCGCCGCGGCCCGCTGGCCCGGACTCCGCGTCGTCCCGAACACCGAGGACCGCGGGCTGTCCGGTGCCCGGAACACGGGCGTCGCCCTGACGGACGCCGACGTCGTCGCGTTCCTGGACGACGACGCCACGGCGGACCCGGACTGGCTCGGGCACATGCTCACCGCGCTCGAGGACCCCGAGGTCGTCGGCGTCGGGGGCCGCGCCACCCCGTCCTGGCCGACCGCCACCGGCGCCGGCCCGTACGCCGACGAGCTGCTCTGGATCGTCGGCTGCTCGTACCGCGGCCTGCCGGAGACCCCCGGCGACGTCCGCAACGTGATCGGCTCGAGCATGGCCTTCCGCCGCGACGCGATCCTGCTCGCGGGCGGGTTCCGCTCCGGCATCGGTCGGGTCGGCAACCAGCCGCTCGGGTGCGAGGAGACCGAGCTCTGCATCCGCATCGCCCAGGCCCGTCCGGGTGCGCGGATCCGCCACGAACCGCGGTCGAACGTGTCGCACCGGGTCTCACCGGACCGTGTCACCATGCGGTACCTGCGTCGTCGCAGCTACTACGAGGGCATCTCGAAGGCCGTCCTGAGCCGCCGGGTCGGCACGGGGGACTCGCTCGCCAGCGAGTCGACCTACCTGACCCGTGTGATCCCGGGCGCCGTGCTGCGGGAACTCCGCCACGTCGGTCGTGGCGGAGGCCTGCGGGCGTACGCCATCGCGCTCTCCGTCGTCTCGACGGTCGCGGGCTACGCCGTCGGCCGGGTCCTCGGCACCCTCGTCGTGCGGACCCCGCCGGCACCCGCCCCGCTCCCGCAGACGGTGGGGACGCCGTGACCCGCGCGACCCTGGCGATGGTCCTCTCGCCGATCGTGAGCGGACCGCTCGTCCCCACGTGGGACGGCGCGCTCTGGATCGGCGAGGTGGACCGGGCCGACGTGCACGCGTCGAGCCACCGGGACGTCATCGCCCTGCAGGGATCGGCCGGGTACGGGCGTGCCCGGCTGCTCGTCCGCGACCGCGGTGAGCCGCTCGGCTTCGTCGAGACCGAGATCACCGAACGCCGCCGCATCGGCGGCACGATCGACGTCCGTGCGCTGCAGCGCGCGATCCGGCCCATGCCGGCCCCCGAGCGTCGGCCGGCAGCAGGTCTGGTGCTGCCGTCCGTCACCGTGGTGCTCTGCACGGACAGCGCCGCCGGCACGACCATGCGCTCGGTGCTGGCGAACCGGTACCCCGACTTCGACGTCGTGGTCGTCTCCCGCGGTGCCGACGACGAGGGCGTGGCGACGGTCGACATCGGCGGACGCCGGGTCACCACCATCGCCGCGCCGGGTGAGGGGCTCGCCGCCGCGCGGAACGCCGGTCTGCTCGCCGCCTCGGGCGAGGTCGTCGCGTTCGTCGACGAAGGCGCCGTCGTCGACGGTGACTGGGTCGACGCCGTCGCCCGTGCCTTCGCGGCCGCTGACGACGTGGACTGCGTCACCGGTCTCGTGCCGAGTGCGGAACTCCGCACCCCGGCACAGCGCTGGCACGACGCCCACACCCCGGGGGCGCGCACCGTCCGTCGTCGGGTGTTCCGGCTCGACGACGCGGTGGACGACCTGCCGCTGCACCCCTTCGCCGCCGCCGCGTACGGCACCGGCGCGAACCTCGCCGTCCGCCGTGCGGCCGCGCTCCGGATCGGTGGGTTCGACACCGCCTTCGGTCCCGGCACCAGCGTCGGTGGCGGCGACGACCTCGACCTCTTCACACGACTGCTGTTCGCCGGATCCGCGATCGCCGTCGAACCGGCCGCCATCGCGTGGCAGCGATCGGCGGACGACGTCGCGTCGCTCCGCGCGGCCGCCGCTGCCCACGGCCACGGACTCGGAGCCTGGATGACCAAGAACGCCTTCGACCGCGACACCTTCACCGCTTCGGTGGACGCGGCCCCCGAGGCGATCAACGCCTTCGCCCGGCTCGGTCTCGAACAGGGCGACCGTGCGTCGGACGTCGCCGGGGACACCGGCACGGACCGGGCCCGCGCGACGGACCCGGTCGACGCGGAGTTCGCCGCGACCGAACGGCGGCTGCGGGGCGTCGAACGACGGTCGGTGCTCACCGCACCCGTCCTGGCGCTCGTCGAACGCCTGCGGGGTGGCGGCACCATCGACCGCACCGCACGCGGTCGTCACGAGCTCCGGCACGGCCTGGCCGGTACCCGCTCGGGCCGCCCGGTGGTGGCGGACGCCATGGGGCCGCTCACCCGGCTGAGCGCCGCGGGGCTCGTCACCGCGACGCTGCTCGTCGCGGTCGTCGGCGCCGTCGGTGACCTGCCGGTGCTGCGGGGGAGCGCGATCGGCGTCTTCCTGTTCGCGCTGCTCGGTGTCGCACCGCTCCTGCTCGTCCGTCCGATGCCGCTCGCCCGGTTCAGCGTCTTCGCCGTCACGGCGTCGCTGGTCGGCACGATCGCGATCGGCTACACGATGGCGACGTTCCGCATCTGGGAACCGACGGTGCCGTTCGTCGGGGTCGTCGTGCTCACCGCCCTCGCCCTGGCGATCGCGGTGCCGCGGGACCTCGCCGAACTCCGGCGCGCCCGCCTGCTGCCCACCGACGGTGCCGCACCGGCGCGCCGGTGGTCACCGACGCACACCGTGACCGCCGCTTCGGTGGCCGGTCTGCTCGTCATCGTCGTCGCCGCGCTGACCCACGTCGGCGATCCGGTGCCCGACGGCCTGTTCGGATCGCTGGGCCCCGGCCTGGTGATCGGCCTCGCGATCGTCGTCGCGGCCGCCGTCGTCGCCGTGGTGCGCGGCCGCGGACTCGCGGTCCCCGTCGTGGTGCTCGGTGGGAGCATCCAGCTCGCCCAGGCGATCACCTACGGCATGCCGACCGTGATGGCGGCCGCCCGGCACATCGGAGTCCTGGAGTACATCCGACGCTGGGGCGGGACGAACCCCACGGCCGACATCTTCCAGACGTGGTCCGGCCTGTTCGCTGGTGGCGCCTGGGTCGCGGACGTCGGCGGCATCGACAACGCCATGACCATCGCCGCGTGGGTCCCCGTCCTGCTCGCCTTCAGCACGACGATCGCGGTCGGTGTCCTGGCCGCCAACTGGCTGCCGGGCAACCGTCGTCCGTGGATCGCCGCGTTCCTGACGGCGATGACCGGTTCGCTCAACACGACGTACTTCTCGCCCCAGTCCGTCGGCATCCTGATGTCCCTGGTGATCCTGGTGCTCGCCGTCGGCCCGCTGCGCCGGACCGCCGTGACCACCGACGACGGCCTGCGGACCACCGTGCTCCGTCCACGCCGTGTCGGCCTGTCCCGGATCATCGCGATCACGGCGATCGGCATCGTGCTCGTCGTGACCCACCAGATCTCGCCCTACCTGACGGTCGCGGCGCTCGTGACCCTCGTCGTGTTCCGGTTGCTCCGCCCCTGGTGGCTGCCTGTCGTCGTGCTCGTGCCGGCGATCGGGTTCGCGATGCTGAACGGCGACGTGCTCGGCAAGTTCCTGTCCCTGGCGGCGGTCGGCAAGGTGCTCGACAACGTGCAGCCGCCGTCGCACGACATGACGGTGCTGCCGAAACCGCTCGTCACCCGGCTCGCGTTCGACGTGCCGGCCGTGGCACTCATCGTGCTCGGCCTCGTGGCGGTGCTCACCGTGCTCATGCGTCGTGACCGCGTGCACTGGGGCCTGCTCACCGCCGCCGCGAGCCCGATCTCGTTGCTCGTCGCGACGAACTACGGCCAGGAGGGCATCTTCCGGGTCGTGCTGTTCGCGACACCATGGATCGCGATCCTGGCGGCCGGCCTGCCCAGGCCGAGCGGCCGCTTCGCGTGGGCCGGTGAGCTGCTCGAGCGCACCTTCCGACCGACGGCGGTCACGGCCGTCTTCGCCGCCGCCGCCGTGGCCGCGATGGTCGCCGTCGGCGCCTTCGGCCAGACCGCCCTCGACTGGAACCGCGTGCCCCCGCGCAGCCAGTCCGCCGCGACGCAGTTCTACGACGCCACCGCCCCGAAGGGTTCCGTCATGCTGCTGACCGGTTCGGCGAACGCCGTCCCCAGCAACACCGGGTCGCGCTACTTCGACGTGGGCTGGTTGTCCCGCGAGGTGCTCGGCGACTACCCGGGACCCCGGGGCTACGACGCCGTCGACGACGTCTCCGAGATGACCCGTTCGCTGGTGCTCGAGTGGCCGGCCACGCAGTACTACGCCATGGTCGCGGAGCCGTTCGGCGCGTACGACGAGCGCTACGGGTACCAGACCGAGGTCGACTACCAGCGGGTCCGGGCAGCCATGGCCGACTCGCCGTACTGGAAGCGTGTGTGGGGCTCCGGCACCACGACGGTCTACCGGATCACCCAGGCGGGCCTCGCGCATGCCGCGGACTGACCGTCGGCGGACCGGGCGGGCGTGGCGCATCGGTGCCGCGTCCGCCGCGGCGGTCCTCGCGCTGGTGGCGCTCGCCGCCCCGGCCCTCGACGCGACGCGTGCTGCGGCCTCGGCATCGACGCCGACCAGCCGTTCCGAGGGCGGTGGTCCGGCGGTGCCCGGCCCGGCCGGTGTCGACTGCAGCGCCGGTCGTGTCCTCACCCTGGTGGCGCACGCCGACGACGACCTGCTGTTCTCCGGCACCGAACTCCGTGCGGACGTCGACGCGGGCAAGTGCGTCCGCTCCGTGGTCGTCACCGCTGGCGACGCCGGCAAGCCCGCCTGGTACTGGCAGGCGCGTCAGGACGGGCTGATGGCGTCCTACGCCGAGATCGCCGGCGTCGACCCGGTCTGGACGACCGGACAGGCCACCGTCGCGGGACGCACACTGCACACCGAGACCCTGGCCACCGACCCGGCGCTCAGCCTGGTGTTCCTCCAGCTGCCGGACGGCGACGTCGACGGTTCGGGCTTCGCGGCCGACGACGACGAGAGCCTCGAGAAGCTGTACCAGGGCCACATCCCGACGATCCACACCGTCGCTGACGCGTCGCAGCCGGCGTCGTACTCCCTCGCCGACCTGCGCGCGACCGTCGGCGGACTGTTCACCGACTACGCGCCCACCGAGGTCCACACCCTCGACCACGGCGGGTCCTACGGTGACGGCGACCACAGTGACCACCACACCGTCGCCTACCTGGCCGCCGAGGCCCAGGCCGCGTCGGCGACGTCCCACACCTTCACGGGGTACCTCGGCTACCCGATCGCGGACCGACCCTCGAACCTGACGGCGGCACAGACCGCGGCCAAGTCGGCGGCGTTCTTCGCCTACGCGGCGCACGACGGGGAGACCTGCGCGTCGACCTCGGCGTGCGCGTCCCGCCCCGAGGGCTCCTGGCTGAGCCGGCAGTACACCGTCGGGTCGTCCACCGAACCGCCGACGGACCCGCTGCCCGAGCACGGCACCGACGTCACCTCCGGCGCATCGGTCACGGCGAGCGCCGAGAACCCGGCCGACGGCCAGACCGCCGCCAAGGCCGTCGACGGCGTCGTCAGCGGCTACCCGGACGCCCCGACGGCCGAGTGGGCTGCCCCGTGGGGCGGCGTCGGGACGTGGATCCAGCTCGACTGGGCCGCGGGTACCACGTTGCACGAGGTCGACCTCGCCGACCGGCCGAACGGGGACGACCGGGTCACCGGCGGCACGCTGACCTTCTCGGACGGCTCGAGCGTGGCCGTCCCGGCGCTCGACGACGGCGGTGCCGTGCAGCGCGTGGCGTTCGCTGCGCGCCACGTCACGTGGGTCCGGTTCACCGTCGGCTCGGTGAGCCGGACGACACGGAACGTCGGTCTGGCCGAGATCCGGGCGTTCGCCCCGGAGCCGCCGCCGACGCCGACGCCGACGCCGACGCCGACGCCGACCCCGACGCCGACCCCGGATCCGACGCCGACGGCATCCGACGTCACCGCCTCGGCCGTGCCGACGGCCGCGTGGGACGACGCGTCCACCGGGCAGACGGTCGACAAGGCGGTCGACGGGGTCGTCTCGGGCTACCCCGCCGACACCACCGCCGAGTGGGTCGCCCCGTGGGGGCGGACCGGCGTCTGGATCCAGCTCGACTGGGCCGCCTCGCAGCGCCTCGGCCGGATCGTGCTGCACGACCGTCCGAACAGCGCCGACCAGGTCACCAGCGGGATCCTGACGTTCTCGGACGGCAGTCAGGTCGCGGTCGGTTCCCTGCCGGACGGCGGCGACGCCCTGACCGTCGACTTCACCCCGCGCAGCGTCTCGTGGGTGCGCTTCACGGTGACGGGCGTCTCGGACAGCACCGGCAACGTCGGGCTCTCCGAGCTCCGCGCCTGGACGACCGGATGACCGACGACCAGGGGGACCGCCAGGAGGCCCGCCCCACGTGGTCGGAACACGTCGCCGACGACGCGGCGTCGGCCAACGGCGCGGCACCGGCACACGGACGCGGCCTGTCCCGGCACCGCCCGCCGCGCCGCCGCGCACGACGCGCCGCCTTCGCCGCCGGTGCGCTCCTGGCCGCCGCCGGCATCGTCGCCGGCACCGCGACCGCCACCACCACCGCGAGCGGGGACGACGTGACCCTCGACGATCCCAGTGGCGTCTCGATGCCCTCCGACCAGCCGGCCGGGTGGACCCGGGTGTTCGGCGAGGACTTCGCCGACACCGCCACGAACCGGACCTTCGAGTCGCGGTACGCCGAGCGCTTCGTCGCGTACCACGGCTTCGCGGACACCGCGGGGACCGGGCGGTACCAGGCGTCGACGCTGTCCACGCACGACGGCCTGCTCGACGTGCGACTCCGGACCACCAGCGCCGGTGTCCCGCTCGCCGGCGGTGTGGTGCCGCTCGTCGACGGGCACTGGGGCGGACAGACCTCCGGCCGCTACAGCATCCGGATGAAGAGCGACGAGGTCGACGGGTACGGCGTCGCCGTCCTGCTGTGGAGCGATCAGAACCTGTGGTCGGACGGTGAGATCGACTTCCCGGAGGGGGCACTCGGTGCGCCGGCCTGGCTCAACGTGCACTGCCTGTCCGATCCGGCCGAGAAGTGCGTCCACGAGCAGACCTCGGCCTCGCTGGCCGACTGGCACACCTACACGATCGAGTGGACGCCCGAGCGGATGTCGTTCCTGGTCGACGACGAGGTCGTCGGCACCACGACGGAGAACATCCCGACGGCACCGATGCACCTGGTCGTCCAGGCGGGCTCGAACGGTGGGGACCCGCCCGCCGACGCCGAGGGCTCGCTGCTCATCGACTGGCTGACCATCGACGTGCCGTCTGCCGGGGCTGCGCCCGCGGCGACGCTGCCGTCCGACGCCCCGACCGACTGAGCTGCTCCGGACCCCGCACCGAGACCGGGGCGTGGTCGACGCTCAGTGCTCCGCGTGGTCGCGGAGTGCCTGCAGCAGCGCCGCGACGTGACGGTCACGGCCGTGGTGGTCCCGTACCCAGGCTCGGCAGCGGTCCGCCAGGCCTGGCTCGGTGCCGCTCGCGTGCAGTGCCTCGATCAGCGTGTCGGCGAGCGCGTCGGTGTCGGTCGGTTCGACGGTGAACCGGGCCCACTCGCCGCGCAGGATCTCGGCGGTGCCGCCCGATGCGGCCGCGACGACGGGGCGGCCGGTCGACATCGCCTCGACGACGACGCGGCCGTAGCCCTCCGGTTCGATGGAGGGCGCCACCACGACGTCGGCGGCGTGCAGCACGGGGACGACGTCGTCGCGCTCCGGCACCACGATGACGGACCCCGGTGGCAGCGCCGCGATCGCGCGGCGCACCGCGGGGGCGTCGGCGGCGGAGAGCGCTCCGGCGAGGACGAGCACCGGGGCCGGGGCGGGCGGTGTGCCGTGCCCGACGAGGACGCGGGTCGACGCGTGGACGCGCCCCCAGGCCTCCAGGAGGGCGAGCACGCCCTTCGAACGCGTGAGGCGACCGTAGTGGAGCACCACGGGGCGGTCGTCGTCGATGCCGAGCGCCGCACGGGCGCGGCGGGTGCTGGCGGGCGTGGCCAGCGGGAAGGCCGAGGTGTCGACGCCGTTCGGCACCGCGTCGATGCGGTCGGCCGGTGCCCCGGCTGCCGTCCAGGCCCGCGCCATCGCGGTGGAGACCGCGAAGAACCGCGTCCGGCCCCCCGCGAACGGCCCGAGGCGGCGGTAGTTCGGGGCGTGGTGCAGGTGCACCGCGAGGGGGACGCCGGACACGAACGACACGACGCGGCCCCACGGCAGGAACTCCGGCCGGTTCAGCCAGAGGACGTCGGGGCGGGACCGGCGGAGGCGGAGGCCCTCGCCGACGAAGCGCAGCAGGTCCCGCGGTGCGGTCCGCACCGAGAAGGAGTAGTCCCGTGCTGGGCGGAGCCGGACACCGAGACGGTCGAAGGGCGCACGGCCGTCGTCCGGGCGACCGGTCGGCGCAGGGCGGTGCCAGACCTCGACGTCGTGCCCAGCGGACACGAGCTCGCCGACGTCCTCGAGGACGCAGCGCTCGACGCCGCCGGTGATGGTGAGCCCGTTCGTGGCGACGACGACACGGAGTGTGCGGTGGGCGGTGGGACTGGTCATGCCGAGCCTCCGCGGGCGAGTTGCAGTCGACGGAAGAACCAGGGCATGCAGGCGACGACACCGACGACCCTGACGATGTTCCAGGTGAGGTCCTGCGGTGCCAGCAGCGACGCCGCGGCGAGCACCAGGGCGATGCCGACGGCCAGCAGCACCCGGCGTCCGGGCCCCCGCCACTCGCGGCGGTCCGGGAGCGCCGCCTGCTGCAGGACGGCGAGGATCCCGTAGGCGATCACGGTCGCGATGCCGGCGCCGACGATGCCGGTCAGCGGCACGAGCACCAGGTTTGCGGCGATGTTGACGACACCGGCGACCGCACCGATCACTCCCACGGTCACGCCGCGGCGCTCCACCAGCAGCAGTCGGCCGGTGGCGCCGCTCGCGACCACGGGGAACGCGGTCAGGGCGACCACGAACACGACGACGGTGAGCGACTCGACGCGGTACGAGGCCGGCGCGAGGATCGGCAGGGCCACGGGCGACACGAGCGTCACGGCGAGGAGCACGGGGGCGAGGAGCACGTAGAGCTCGTCGCGGGCGTGCATCGCGAGCCGACGACGGGCGACGGCGTCGCGGAGGGCGGCGAAGTGCGGCGCCCACGCCTGGTTCGTGAAGGTCAGCAGCAGGATGACCGCGGACCCGACGACGTAGGCGATCTGGTAGCGGGCGACCTCGTCGGCACCGAGCAGGCGCTGCACGACGAGCCGGTCGCCGGCGTTCAGGACGAAGTACGACAGGCTGCCGAGCGCGATCGGGACGCCCAGCCGGAAGGCGCGAGCGGTGGTGCGGTGGTCGAACAGGCCACGGAACCGGGGCCTGGTCGCGACGATGCCGATGACCATCGCGACGCCCTGGGCGACGACGCCGCCCCAGGCGTAGGTGGTGGCGTCGGCGTGCACGGCGGCCAGCAGCCCGAGGCCGATGACCGACCCGCCGACCGACGACAGCAGGCTCGTCACCGCGAAGACCCGGATGCGGTCCTGTGCCACCAGCAGGGCGAGGGAGAGCTGCACGATCGCGGCGGGCCCGGTCCACAGGACGGCCACCAGGAGCAGCGGGTGCTGGTCGACGAAGCCCGCGGCGTCCCCCCACAGCGGGATCGAGACGAGTGCGAACACCGTGACGGTGACGGCGGTGACCATGCCGACGAACAGCAGGCCGCGCGCCCGTCGGTCGTCGCCGTCCTCGGCCCGCTGCAGCACCGCCGCCTGGTCGATGCCGCACACCGCGACGACCACGAGCGCCTGGTAGAGCGCGATCGCCGAGGCCAGCACACCGAACTCGGCCGGTGGCATCAGGTGCGCCAGCACGGGCGAGATGAGCGAACTCACGACGAGCTGCATCGACCACACCACGACGTAGAGCAGGCCGCGTCCGAACAGCACCGACGAGCCGCGGGCCACCGCCGTCGAACCGGTGTCCGTGGAGAGCGCTCCGGGCGAGGCGGGCTGCTCGACGGCGGCCTCGGCTGCACGGGCCTCGCGTCGGGTCTGGGGGACGGTCACCGCGACACCACCGCCGGTTCGTCGTCGCGTCGGGCACCGGTGCGCAGCCCGAACGCGGCGTCGACGACGTCGAGCAGGTCGCCGCTGCGTTCCGTCGAGAACTTGCGGGCGAACAGGAACGGGGCGGACTGGTCGGCCGAGGCACGGCGTTCCAGCACCCGTCCGGCGTCCTCGATCCCGAGCCACGGCGGGCTCTTCTGCTTCGTGCCGTCCCACCCGATCCACCACAGCGGGTGCGCGACGTGGGCGTCGGCGAAGTCGGGGGTGAACGCGGGGGTCAGCAACACCGACGGCACGAAGGTCTCGTCACCGATCCACACACGCTCCCAGAAGGTCACCAGGTCCGGCCGGCCGTCGACCACGTCGACGACGCCCTGCGCATGGTGCCGCGCCAGGACCTTGAGCTGCGAGCCACCGCCGAACACGACGCCGCGCGGCGCCCTGCGGGGGATCGGCAGGCGCAGCATGTGCTTCCGCCACGCCCAGTGCCGGAAACGCACGCGGGAACGGCCACCGTCACGACCCCACGCGGGGTGCGGGAGCGGCTGCACGTCGACGAACGACCGACCGGGGTTCGCCGCCATGACCGCGGCGATCTCCGCGGCACCGGCCAACGGGTAGTCGCTGCCGGTCAGCACGGCCACGTGCGTCGCGTCGGTCTCCGCGAGGGCAGCACGGTAGCCTGCGACCTCGGCCGCGACGTTCTCCCACTTCGCCCAGCCGGTGCGCATCCGGGGCAGCACGCGGACCCGCTCGGGCAGGTCGGCCGTCATCGCTGCGAACGCGTCGTCGTCGGTGCTCGCGTCGCAGTGCAGGAACACCGGGAACGGGTCGAGCGCCGCCACGAGCCGACGGACGTGCGTCGGGTCCTCGTGGGCGAGGACGATGCACGCGAGCGGCGTGGGGGAGATGGCCATGTCCGCGACGCTAAGCGGGCCCGGGAACCCCGACAAGGCCGGTCAGGGGCGGGTGCGGGGGAACGGCGGTTTCCCGCAGACCGGCCGCTCGGACCGATCGGACGCGGGGCCGGTCAGCGGCTGCGGCGGAACTTCGGGCAGTCGCAGAGGGCGCAGTCGGTGCCGGGACGGTAGTGCTCGTGCGCCCCTTCGGCGTGCCCGCAGCTCGAGCAGCCGGACTCGGTCGCGTCGTCGTCGGCCACGAGCGTGAGGAGACCCCCCGAGGTCTCGGGCACCAGGTGCAACTGCGGCCGCGGACGCCTGGTCGGGCCGGGCCGGGCCGTCGTGCGAGCCTGGGGCATTCGTCCTCCTCGTGCTCGGCGGGCAGCCGGTGCGCACCGGGGCGATCGCCCGGCGTGTTCGCCACTCTACTGGCGGCAAACCGCAGGCTCCCCGCATCCTCCGAGCAACGCCGTTGACCCCCTGTCGTCGGCCGGTGACCATGGCCAGGTCCACCCGATGAGAGCGGCCCGACGGGACGAGCATGACCGACCACACCACCACCGCGGCCCGAGCCCTGACACTCGAGCCCGCGATGCCCTCGACCCACGCCCCCACCTGGGCCGGAGCCGCCTGGGTCGGTGCCGTCGACCGGTCCGCCGCGCTCGCCGCGGACACCGTCCAGCTGGCCGGCGCCACCGGCTTCCGCCGGGCACGCCTGATGGTCCGCGACGGCGACGACGTCGCCGGGTTCGTGGACGTGCGCGTCGACGAGGGCGGGGCGGTGGACCCGGCCGAGCTCGGACCCGTCCTGCGCCGACTGCCGGCACCGGGCCCCGCGGTCGACGCGCCCGCATCCGGCGCACGCGTCTCGGTCGTCATCGGCACGCGCGAACGCGCCGCGTCACTCGACCGCGCCGTCCGGTCCGTCCTGGCGTCGGCGTACGACGACTTCGAGGTGTTCGTCGTCGACAACGCGCCGGTCACGACCGGGACGCGCGACGTCGTCGCCGCGCTCGGTGACCCGCGGGTGCACTACGTCCTCGAGCCCCGCGCCGGAGTCTCGCGTGCCCGCAACGCCGGCCTCGCGCTCGCGTCCGGCACGGTCGTCGCCTTCATCGACGACGACGTCGTCGCCGACCCGCGCTGGATGGCCGCCATCGCCGCCGCCTACGAGCGGGACAGCGACGTCTGGTGCGTCACCGGACTGGTACCGAGCGGCGAGCTCCGCACCCCCACGCAGCGCTACTTCGACGAGCGGGTCACCTGGGCCCGGAACCTCGAGCGCCGGGTCCTCCGCACGGCGAGCCCTCCGGTCGACGAACCCCTGTTCCCGTTCACCGTCGGGGCCTTCGGCACGGGGGCCAACATGTCCGTGCGCCGCGACGCGGTCCGCCAGCTCGGCGGCTTCGACGTCGCCCTCGGCCCCGGCACCCGGGCCCGGGCCGGCGAGGACCCCGACCTGTTCACCCGGGTCCTGCTCGCCGGTGGGGCGCTCGCCGTGGAGCCCTCGGCCGTCGTGTGGCACGAACACCGGAAGGACCGTGCCGCTCTGCGGTCGCAGGCCATCGGTTACGGCACGGGCCTCGGCGCGTGGGTGACGAAGCTCGTCCTGCGGCCGTCGACCGCGTTCGCGGTGCTGCGGCGGGCGGCCGGGGCGGTGCGGCGGCTCGGTGCCCTGGGGCAGGGAGCGGACGATCGCCCGGTCGACGCGATCGGCGGCTGGCCCGTGGACGCCGAGTTCACCGAGGCGACGCGCGGGCTGAAGCGCGCTGAACTCGTGGCCGCGCTGGGCGGGCCGTGGCGGTACCTGGCCGGGCGGCTGACCGCGCGCTGAGGCGCGGGCACGCCGGCACCGGCTTTGCGACAGAGCACGCGTCGATCGACGCGTGCTCTGTCGCGTTCCGCGTGCGCGGCAGAACGGACGGGAGGCCCGTGGCGACGCTGCCACGGGCCTCCCGTTCCGCGCGGGGGACCGGCTAGGGCCGGAACCGTCCCGCCTCGACGTCGCGCCAGCGACGACGGCTCCGGAACCAGGCGGCCGGACCCGCGGGGAAGCCGCGCAGCTCGTGGTACGCCAGGGTCTTCGGGATGCGTGTGGTCGAGGCCTCGTTCGTGACCTCGGTGGCGGCGTCGCGGCGCCCGGCCAGACGGGACACCATCTGCTTCGACTTGACCTTCGCGGCGAGCGGCATCAGGCGGGCGAGGACGGCGACGTGCCGCTTGTCCTTCGCGGCGAGCGCGAACATCAGCGCGGTGAACCCGACGCCGTTGCCGTGCAGCTGCTTGTGCAGGTCCTCGATGGTCTGCCGGTGCCGGTGGTGCACGACCGCGCGGGGTTCGAAGCCGATCCTCCCGCCGCGCCAGAGCGTCTCGACGAACATCGCCAGGTCCTCACCGCCGCGGGCGGGGGAGCCGGCGCCGAGCGTGGGGTCGAAGCCACCGACGGTGTCGATCAGGGTGCGTCGGTAGGCCATGTTCGCGCCGGCGCCGTACGCCCCGATGCCGTAGACGGCGAAGCGCTTGAGCACCTGGCCCGACGGGGTGAGGGCACGGACGCGGGCGTGCCGCATGGTGCCGGGGACGTCCTCGGGGACGATCGTGACGGGCGAGAAGGTGCGCTCGGCGCTGAACCCGCCGTAGTACGCCTCGTACCAGATCTGCGCGGGGGTGGTCAGCTCGCTCGGCAGGATCACGCCGGTGACGGCCTGCAGGTCCGGCTCGCTGACGAACCGCGAACCGATCGCGCGGAGCCACTGCGGGTCGACGCGGACGTCGTCGTCGGTGAAGGCGATCACGTCGCCGGTCGCGGCGGCGACACCGGCGTTGCGACCGGCGGACAGGCCCGGGCGACGTTCCTCGACCAGGCGGACGTCCCGCCCGGCCAGCATCGCGGGCAGCGCGTCACCGGCGGGGACGCGCACCCGGTTGTCGACGAGGATGACCTCGTGCCGCGGGTAGTCCAGGTGCTCGAGGACGTCGAGCAGCTTGCCGAGGTCCTCGACGCGGTCGACGACGGTGGACACCACGACCGAGATGGTCGGCAGGTCCTCGTCGGCCACGACGGGGACGTCGGCCAGCACGGTCTCCTGCAGGGCCTCGAGCGCGCGGGCCGCGTCGGCGGGGTCGTCGGTGAGCAGCACGTCGAGCGTGCCGGTGGGGTGGCCGCCGCGGTAGCCGATCACCATGGCGGACTCGCTGGTCTCGTCGGCGACGAGCCGGGGGAGCGGGGCGTCGAGGTCGACGCCGATCACCCGGCGCGGTGCGGGCACGGTGGCGGCGGTGGAGGGGATGGCCATGTGCGGGACGCTACGACGGCCCGGAGCGGCCGACAACGGGAGATCGGCGCAGTGGCGGGGTTCGTGCGGGGTTCCGCACGGCGCGTGTGCCCCGGACGAGGGTGAGCGCTCACCCAGGAAGACACGGGAAGCTCATGGGTCACGCTCAGGTCACGGATCCGATGCAACCGGTTGCGCTCCGGTCGGACCGGGCGTAGCTTCCTCCTCCAGCAGGCAGTGTCGCCTGCTCCAGGGCAGCGGTGTCGTGCTCCGACCGAGCCGTCCTGGTGATCTCAACGAGGAGACAACGCTGTGAAGACAACACGCGCCAGGGTGCGGTTCGCGTCCGTTGCGGGGGTCGCGGTCATCGGGCTCGTGCTCACCGGATGCTCGAGCGGCAGTTCGGCGGACGACGACGCCAAGAGCGGCCAGGACAGCCGCGGACCCATCACCTACGTGCAGGGCAAGGACAACTCGAACGTCGTCCGCCCGCTGATCGCGAAGTGGAACAAGGCCCACCCGGACGAGAAGGTCACCTTCAAGGAACAGTCCGACCAGGCCGACCAGCAGCACGACGACCTGGTGCAGCACTTCCAGGCCAAGGACGAGAACTACGACGTCGTCGACGTGGACGTCGTCTGGACCGCCGAGTTCGCCGCGAAGAAGTGGCTCACGCCGCTCACCGGCGAGATGAAGCTCGACACCTCGAAGCTCCTGCCGTCGACGGTGAAGACCGCGACCTACAACGACACCCTCTACGCCGCGCCGCAGACCTCGGACGGCGCGCTGCTCTACTACCGCAAGGACCTCGTCAAGACGCCTCCCACCACGTGGAAGGAGATGATGGACGACTGCACGATCGCGAAGGCCGCCGGCATCGGTTGCTACGCGGGGCAGTTCGCGAAGTACGAGGGCCTCACCGTCAACGCGTCCGAGGCGATCAACGGCTCCGGCGGTTCGGTGCTCGGCAGCGACGGTGCTCCCGACGTCGACACCGACAAGGCGAAGGCCGGTCTGCAGAACCTGGTCGACGCGTTCCAGGACGGGAACATCCCGGCCGAGGCGATCACCTACCAGGAGGAGCAGGGCCGCACCGCGTTCGAGGACGGCAAGCTGCTGTTCCTGCGCAACTGGCCCTACGTCTACAGCCTCGCCAAGACCGACGGCTCGTCGAAGGTCAAGGACACCTTCGGCATCGCGCCGATCCCCGGTGCCGACGGCGTCGGAGCCTCGACGCTCGGTGGGCACAACGCGGCCATCAGCGTGTACTCGAAGCACAAGGCGACGGCGCACGACTTCCTCGAGTTCCTGACCTCGGACGAGACGCAGAAGTTCTTCGCGACCCAGGGCTCGCTCGCACCGGTCGTCGGTGACCTCTACACGGACCCCGAGCTGACGAAGCAGCTGCCCTACCTGCCGACGCTGCTCAAGTCGATCGAGTCGGCGGAGCCGCGCCCGGTCACGCCGTTCTACCCGGCCGTCACGAAGGCGATCCAGGACAACACCTACGCGGCGCTCAAGGGGTCGAAGTCGGTCGACGAAGCCATGAAGGACATGCAGGACGCCCTCAAGGCCGCGACCGACAGCGGGAGCTAGCGGCCGCACCGCGGCTTCCGCCGCACCTTCCGGACAGGAGGCCCGTGGCGGGTCCGCCACGGGCCTCCCCTCCGTCCCCACTTGCGTTCCGACACCCCCGGCAAGGAGGCCGACACGTGTCAGCAGCAACCGAGATCCCCGCAGCCGTCCCGAACCCGACGGGCACGGAACCGAAGCCCCAGCGGCGCAAGGGCGGGCTCAACGCCGAGCACGGCCGGTGGGCCGTGTACCTCATCGGCCCGACGATCGTGCTCCTGGCGGTCGTCATCGGGTACCCCGTGGTCAGCGCGGTCATCCAGTCGTTCCAGCTCGACCAGGGCCTCGACAAGGCGACCGGTCTGTTCGTCGAGGGCGGCTTCGCCGGCGTCACGAACTACGTGCACTGGCTCGGCCAGCGGTGCGGGGACGTCGCGTGCCCACCCGGCAACCTCGGCTCCCAGTTCTGGGTCGCCTTCGGGAACACGTTC
The DNA here is from genome assembly GCF_025643395.1 of Curtobacterium sp. Arg-1. Classification (NCBI taxonomy): domain Bacteria; kingdom Bacillati; phylum Actinomycetota; class Actinomycetes; order Micrococcales; family Microbacteriaceae; genus Curtobacterium; species Curtobacterium sp. Arg-1. The sequence goes on along the minus strand of NZ_CP095731.1, from coordinate 2,341,281 downwards.
TTCTTCACGATCGTGACCGTGGTCCTCGAGACCGTCATCGGTCTGTGGATGGCGATCATCATGAACCGCAACTTCAGGGGCCGCGCCCTCGTCCGCGCCGCCATCCTGGTGCCGTGGGCGATCCCGACCGCCGTCACCGCGAAGCTCTGGTACTTCATCTTCGACGCGAACGGCGTGCTCAACCACGTGATCGGGCACCAGGTCCTCTGGTTCTCCGACGAGTGGGCGTCACGGTTCGCCATCGTCATCGCCGACACCTGGAAGACGACGCCGTTCATGGCGCTGCTGATCCTCGCGGGCCTGCAGCTCATCCCCGAGGACGTCTACGAGGCGGGGAAGATGGACGGCGCTTCGACGCTCCAACGCTTCTTCCTCATCACGCTGCCGCTCGTCCGGCCGGCCCTGATGGTCGCCATCCTGTTCCGCGTCCTCGATGCCCTGCGCATCTACGACCTCATCGCGATCATGACCGGCGGTGGTGGTGGTTCCGGGAACGCGACCGTGTCGCTGTCCGTGCTGGTCGTCGACCAGATCCGGCAGGGGTTCAACGCCGCATCCGCCCTGTCCACCATCACGTTCCTCATCGTCTTCATCGTCGCGTTCGTCTTCGTCCGGTTCCTCGGCGCGAACGTCGTGCAGACGCAGGCAGCCCAGCAGAAGGGTGAACTCAAGTGACCCTCGCAGCAGATCGTCCCCGCCGCACCACCGCGACCCGCGACCGGGCGACGGACCGTCCCGACGTGCGGGTCCGACGCGAGACGGGCCCGAAGCTCCGGACCGCCGTGCAGGCCGTCGTCATCGCCGTCTGGTGCCTCCTGCCGTTCTACTGGATGGTGGTCACGAGCTTCCGCGAGGTCGGGTACACGTTCGACGCCACCCCGTGGTTCACCCACGTGACCCTCGACAACTACGCGACCGCGTTCTCGACGGCACTGGGCAACCACCTCGGCAGAGCCCTCCTGAACAGCGTGTTCATCGGCGTCGCGGTGACCGTCATCGCCCTGCTCGTCGGCACCACGGCGGCGTACGCGCTGGCCCGGCTCGAGTTCCGCGGCAAGTCGTTCATCGCCGGTGCGATCCTGGCCGCGTCGATGTTCCCCGGTGTCGCCCTCATCTCGCCGCTGTTCCAGCTGTTCACCGACATCGGCTGGATGGGGTCGTACCAGGCACTCATCCTGCCGAGCATCTCGTTCGTGCTGCCCTTGACCGTGTACACGCTCGCGTCGTTCTTCCGCGAGATGCCGTGGGACCTCGAAGAGGCTGCCCGCATCGACGGGTGCACCCGGGTGCAGGCGTTCCGGCGGATCATCCTGCCGCTCGCGGCGCCCGCGGTGTTCACCACGGCGATCCTGGCGTTCATCTCGAGCTGGAACGAGTACCTCATCTCGTCGCAGCTCTCGAGCGACGCGACACAGCCGGTGACCGTGGCGATCGCCTCGTTCGCCGGGTCGCAGCCGCACCAGGAGCCCTACACGGCGGTGATGGCCGCCGGCACGATCGTCACGATACCGCTCGTGGTCCTCGTGTTGATCTTCCAGCGGCGCATCGTGGCGGGGCTCACCGCCGGCGGCGTGAAGGGCTGACGGCCATGGCCCAGCGCGGACCCACCCGTCCCACCGCCCACATCGAGGAATCCATCGGCTTCGTCGGCATGTTCGGCGTGCTGTTCCTCGGCGTCACGGTGTTCTGCGAGCTCACCGGGCGACCGGCACTCGGCTGGGCGCTCACCCTGCTGGTGTGCGTGCTCGGTGTCGTCGCCCTCGACCGCTGGCGGGTGCGGGTGCTCCGCCGGCACGCCGAGGTCGACGGTGTCGGTGCCACTCCCGCCATCGCTGGGTTCCGCACCGCGCGCGGCGACGACCACCGGCGTCGGCCACGACCCTCCGCGGACGGGCGGGTGCACCGGCACAGCGGGTGGGACGAGCTCGCACCAGCCGGTCGTCGAGCGCCGCACGGCGCCCGTCGAGCCGCAGCGGCCGTCGCGCACGCAACCCCCGGCACTGCGGCCGACCGACCGGCGGACGTGACGCACGGGACGGACGGCTGACGGGCCTCCCGGGTCGCACCGATGGGGATCCAGGAGATCGCGACCGTCACGGGGCTGTCGAAGTCCACGGTGTCGCGGGCGCTCCGCGGCATGTCGAACGTGGCCGACACCACGATCGACGAGGTGCGCCGGGTCGCCGACGAACTCGGGTACGTCCCGAGTTCGGCGGCGGCCGGCCTCGCCACCGGGCGTCAGCGCGCCGTCGGGGTGGTCGTGCCCGTCCTCGACCGCTGGTTCTACGTCAAGGCACTCGGCGGTGTCGACGCGGAGCTCCGCCAGGCCGGGTACGACCTGGTCCTCTACAACCTCGGCGGCCCGGGCGGCGACCGCGACCGGGCGTTCCGGCGCTCGATGCTGCGCCACCGCGTCGACGGCCTCGTGCTGCTCTCCCTGGTGCTCGACGCCACCGAACGGGCCGAGCTCGAACTCAGCCGGCACCCCATGGTCGTCATCGGCGGCCCCGCACCGGGCCTGCGGAACGTGGGCGTCGACGACCGCGAGGTCACCCGGATCGCCGTCGAGCACCTGCACGGCCTCGGCCACCGGCGGATCGCCTACGTGGGCGGCCAGGACGAGGCCGGCCTGAACGTCGCCGTGCCGCACCTGCGACGGGACGGGTTCCTCGACGCGATGCGGTCGGCGGGGTCCGCGGTGCCGGAACGGTGGTCCCTGGACGGCCGGTTCTCGTTCGCCGGTGGGACCGCCGCCGGGGCCGTGCTGTTCGCCGAGCCGGCGACCGCGCGACCGACGGCGGTGCTCTGCGCCTCGGACGAGATGGCCCTCGGCGTCCTGCTGGCCGCCCACCGAGCCGGCCTCGCAGTACCCGAAGCCGTGTCCGTGATGGGGATCGACGGCCACGAGTTCGGTGCCACCGTCGGACTCACCACCGTCGCGCAGGACCCGGTCGCCCAGGGGCGGACCGCGGCGCGGGCGGTGCTCGCCGAGGTCGACGGCGGTGTGGCCGGCCCGATCGCGGCGGCACCGGCGCACCTGGTCGCCCGCGCGTCGACGGGGCCGCCGCCGGGGTGAGGTCGGCGGCGCGTGGGTGGCGTGGGCGTGGGCGGCGTAGGCGTGGGCGTGGGCGTGATCGACTCGGAACGACGTTCCCGATGTCTCACGACAACGGCGATGTCGTTCCGAGCCGACGCAGCCCCCGCGGCCCTCCCTCGCTCGGCTCGGCTCGGCTCGGCTCGGCGTAGCCTCGCCCGCATGGAGGTCACGAAACTCGAACACGCCTGCCAGATCATCACCGAGGGCAACACCCGCCTGGTGCTCGACCCGGGCAACTTCACCCGCCCGGTCGACGTCACGGGTGTCGTCGCCGTCGTCGTGACCCACGAGCACCCGGACCACGTCACGCCCGAACAGCTGCACCGGATCCTCGCCGCCGACCCCGATGCCGTGGTGTTCGGCCCCGAAGGCGTCCGCGCGGCGCTCGCCGACTCCGGCATCGCGGTCGAGGTCGTGACCGACGGCGACCACCGCACCGTCGGCCCGTTCGAGCTCTCCTTCCACGGCACCCGACACCAGCTCATCCACTCCTCGGTGCCGATCGTCGACAACACCGGCGTGCTCGTGAACGGCCGGCTGTTCCACCCGGGAGACTCGTACACGGACCCGGGCGTCCCCGTCGAGGTCCTCGCAGCGCCCGTCGGGGCACCGTGGCTCAAGGTCGGCGAGATGATGGACGCCGTCGCCGCGATCGCGCCGTCCCGCGCGTACCCGATCCACGAGGCCACGCTCTCCGACATCGGCTACGACATGCACACGGGGCGGCTGCGCGAGGCCGTCGAACCCGCGGGGTCGCTCGTCGTGCTGCGGCCGGGGGAGTCGCTCACGATCTGACCGCGCGGGCGGACGGGAGGCCCGTGGCGGGCCCGCCCCGCGCCTCCCGTCCGAGGGGCGGTCGCGTCCACGGCCGCGCGACCGATGCGTGCGCATGTTGCGACAGACTGCGCGTCGTTCGACGGGTGTTTCGTCGATCGATGCGCACGCAACGGATGCGTGTGCATGTTGCGACAGAACGCGCGTCGTTCGACCGGTGTTCCGTCGGAATCTGCACGTGCAGCGAGCGCCGTATGCCGGGCGCAGCACGACGGCGCACCCGGGCGACACGCCCCGTTTTGGTGCGGATGCAGGGCTTGTGCAATACTTGTCGAGTTGTCGGAACGGCCCCATCGTATAGCGGCCTAGTACGCTGCCCTCTCACGGCGGTAACGCGGGTTCGAATCCCGCTGGGGTCACCACAGGTGACATGCTCCGAGTCCGACAACAGCCGCGGCCCCATCGTATAGCGGCCTAGTACGCTGCCCTCTCACGGCGGTAACGCGGGTTCGAATCCCGCTGGGGTCACCAGGAGTGATTGTCAAAACTCGACAGTCAGGACGTCAAAACTCCCGCTAGGCACTCGCCTAGCGGGAGTTTTGCGGTTTCTGGACACCCGGCTCGGTGTGGCGATGGCGGGCGAGGCGCTTTCTCGGGCTGCGATGGGCGCTGATCACGTCGCAGGACGTGAAGAAGCCCTGCGCGGAGTGTTTCCGGGCAGGGCTGTTTGTGCTGGTGTGCGGGTGGTCGGGTGTCGTGGCCTACGCGGCGCGGGGTAGCGGCTGCTCTTCTGGTGGTGGTTCGTCTACTTCGACGTCGTCGAGCTTGGGGGCTACCGTGCGGCTTGGGATGTAGTCGGGGAGGGCGCCGTCCAGTGGAGCGAAGGGGTCATGGATGGCGTAGCCGTCGCGGATGATGCGGATGTTGACGGCGCCGATAAGGATGGCGATGGCGATGCTGTTGCGGTTCTTGCCGAAGATGCGGGTGAAGTAGCGGCCGAGTTTGCCGCGGTGGGTCTTGAGTTCTGCGTGGAAGGACTCGACGGCGACGCGCCGGAAGTAGCTCTTGGCGTGTTCGGCCGTCCCGTAGGTCGGCTGTTGGAGTTCGCGCCATGCGATGTCGGGCCGAGATTCCCACGTGTTGGGGTCGATGGTGAAGGTGCCGTCGCAGCCGCATTTTGTGCCGCGGCGGCAGTTGGTTGTGGGGCGGTTGAGGCTGCCGCGCATGGACTCGGGGTGGTTGACGCAGCGGACTTGTCCGGTCCATGCGGGGCCGCGCATGCGGTACTTGCCGTTCGCTTTGTGTGAGAAGGGACGGTACTCGTACGGGCGTCGTTCTTCGTACCGTTTGCTGAGGGCGACTTTCGCTTCCATGGTGGAGCGCCAGTTGCGGGTGGGGAGGTCGCGGAGTTCTTCGGGGAGGGCATCGGAGTAGAACGCGCCGTCGATCTGGAGCGTGCCGGGTACGGGGCCGGATTCGACGCGGCGTTGCCTTGGGTGAAGGTCGAACTGTTGTCTGATGCCTCGCGCGTGGAGCTTGGAGCCCCAATTCTCGTATCGGTGGTAGGTGTAACCGCGGTCTGCGAGCAGCATGTCGGGTCGGACGGCGAGCTGGTCGATGAGTGTGAGGCCGCCGGCTGCGCGATTGCTGCCTGCTGGGGTGAGGACCGCGCCGAGGGCGACGTGGGGGACGATGGGGCCGTCGAGTTCGCGGGTGAGGACGGCGTCGTGAACTTCGTGTCCGAGGTACATGCCGCTGCTGCCGACTCCGTTGTTGACGGTTCTGTGACCTTCTCGTGCGGTGGGGTCGAGTGAGTGCTGGAGACGTTCGTCCGGGCCGAGTCGGGGGAGTCCGTACTTGTTGTTGACGTACTCGCGTCGGGTTTTCTGGGATGCTTTGGCGTCGGCTGGGATGTTGTCCTGGTCGACGTCGGCGAGTTTGACTTGGGATTGGCGTCGAGCCCAGGTCTCATGGTCGACGCCGTCGATGGCGACGGTGCGGGGCGTGGGCAGCCAGTCGGGGAGTGCGGCTTGGATGAGACGGTTGCTGAACGCGTCGATGGTCATGGTAGACATCAGTTCGCCGGTGCGTTGGTTCACGCAGAGGCCAGTGTGCTCGTCAAACAGACCACCGATGCGTTGCAGTGCGCGTTGCAGGGTGCGGTAGTCCTGCCGTTTGCCGGGGAGGAGCAGGTTGAGTCGTTGGCCATGGGTGAGACTGTCCGCCCATTCGTCGAGGTCGGCGAGGACGAATTCCGCGGTCCGGTTCGCGAGGAGGTACGCGCAGTAGGTGTAGAGCACCGCCCGCCAGCTGAGGGTGAGGGGCCGGCCGGTGCGCTTGACGAGGTGCTGGTTGAGGAAGGGAACAAGGCCGCTGCGATCAACCCATTTGATGGCGAGGCGGATCGCTGACGTTGTAGACAGGGGCTGGCGGCGATTCTGCGCGTTAGCCATGGCGGCCCGCCATCAGAGCGTTGGTGGCATTCGTGTCGTGGCGGTTGAGGAGTGGCAGCAGTTCACCGAGTTGTGAGGCTGTGGTGAGGCCGGCGGCGTCCATGAAGTCGGCGAAAGGGATGCCGTCATCGAGGACTGCGACCATCCACGTGTAGCGGAGTCGGTGGCTCGACAGCTTGGGCATCCAGTGGGGTTTGCGGATGCCGTGTAGATGCACTTCGAGTGGGCTCTTGCCGTCGGGGTCGACGTTCGCGCCGAGCAGCCATGTGTCGCCGGCATCGCGGGCGAGTTCGACCAGCGGTGCCGCAAACTGGTCGCGGACGGTGACGATGCGGGGGTGTTTCCCGCCGACACGGACACGCACGTACCCGTCGTCTTCAATGACATCGACACCGCGGACGCGGACAACGTCGGATGGGGAGACGCCTGCGCCGGCGCAGAGGTAGATCATCCCGAGGACGGAACGTTGCCGCCGTTGGAAGGGCTGTTCGCGTCCGGCGCGCAGCAGCAGCTCGACGTCCCGTTCCGTGTACGGGACGGGGATGGCGTGGCGGCCCATTCGCTTCGGAGGGGGAGACCATGGCGCCCGTCGGGTGTTCGCGGCTGCGATCTTTCCGATGACGGACCGTCGGGTGGTGCGGCTGGTCTGGGACAGGTGCCTCATACCGTGGAGTGCGTAGCGTTCGACGGTGTCCGGGTGGAAGAGAACTTCCGTGTCGAGGGACACGTGCGACTCAACAGCCCAACGGACGAATGCTTCGAGTGCGAGGACTTGGTTCTGGCCGGACAGCGGGGACTCGGAGGCAACCTTCGCTGCCGCGGCGCGGATGAACTCGGCGTGCTGACGCCAGAACGCGGCGCGCTTCTTCTCCGGGTGCCATGCGTTGATCGCGTCGAGGCCGGTGCGGCAGAGCACACCGTTGATCCGGCGTGCGACGGGTTGCCGCGTGACCGATGCGCCCTGCTTCCGGGCGCTCATGCGGTACCCAGCCCTGGTGCCCTCTTCGTGGCATTCGGGGCTCGGGTATGACGGGCGATGGCGGTGCGGTGAAATGGGCGCGCTGAAGTGTTCGCCGAGCGTTGCCAGCGGAGCGTGCGACCGCTACGATGGTGATAGATCCCGTTCCAGGACCTTTGAAAGCCTCTCTCGACACCATGGGCGGTAACCCAGTCGGAGAGGCTTTCGCATGCCCGCCTCCGACACAGTCGTTGAGGTTGTTGTTTCGCGCACCCCGCACAATGGCGGGTGGTCATGGGTTCGTGGTTATCCCTTCGTCGGTTCGTACTGGGCAGGTCCGACCCGGACGACGAGGCCCTGGCGGACAAGCTTGTAGAGGGCGCGGTGGATCTGGTCCGTTTGCAGCGCGTCGCCGAATCGGGCGCGCAGCGTCGCGGTGATCTGCTGGGGAGTGCGAACGCCGTCCTCAACGGCCTGCGCGACTTCGTTGGCGAGGTTTTGAACGCCTGCCGCTCGGAGGGCGTGCCGGGACCGGGGTGCTGCGCCCGGAATGGCATCGCGAACCTGCACCCAGTCGATTTCGAAGGGGTAGGCGCCAGCGGATGCGCAGCGCTCCTGTTCCTCCGCGAGAAGAACTACCTGTTCGCGGGTCAGCCGTTCTGTGGCCGCTTGCAGCGTCGTCGTCACCGGCGTGACTCCCTTCAGCCTCGTAAGGTCGTTAGGGAGATCATCGTGGCGTTGACAACGGGTGCAAAATGTGTACTGTATGCCGGAACTGACCGTTCCCGCGCGTCCTGAGGGGCGTCAAGCGCCCCGATCGGCTTGCTGCTGCGGATCGAGCGATCGATTGAAAGCCGGCACGATTTGCCAAAAAATTTCTTCTAGCTGCTCCGCCTCAGGCTGACTTGCCCCACGCCCGCTGTCAAATTTCAGGCCGACGTGAGGTGGACCGCTGCTCGGCGTGGCACTCGCGGGCGTCGGACGGCGGAGAGCTACTAGCGTCTAGAGGTCGTCCAGCCACGTCACGCCGAGATCGGCGAGGGTGAGGATGGCAACATGTCGGGGCTGGCGGACCAGGTTCAGGCTGTGGACCACTCGGCCGTCAGACCGCACAGCCGACCCCGCAACGTGCATGTGCCCATGAAACGTCAGCCCAGGCTGGAGCGCACTCCACAGACGCGTGACCCTCGCCCGGGAGATGCGTGACCGGTGCCGCCGGTGTGCGGTGAAGGTTGAAGGAGCCCTGATGGCGTCCTCGACTGCTCCGATTCCAGCGTTCACCGCCTCGTGCGTGAGCAGCACGTCCGTGGATCCGCCACTTATGGCATGGTCGATGTCTGCCTCGGTCGGTGTCTCGTATGGGCCGCCGTCTCGTTCGAGGGATGCGGCACCACCCATGCACAGGTAGGAATGGTTTGCGAGTTGGAACCGCTTGCCGCGGGGCGCAAGCCAGATGCGTTGTCCGGCGCGGAGGAATCGGTCGGGGTGGGCACTGAACTCAGTGTGTAGACGTTCCCACCAGTCGTGGTTGCCAGGAATCACGATAACGCGGTCGATGTCGTTCGCTTGAAGTTCTTGGTCGAGTCTCTGCACGAAGTTCTGACCCTGGAGGCGGCTCCGCTTCGCAGGTGCAATTGGCGGTCGCCATTGCAGGTCGCCGAGCTGCACGATGGTGCGGATGTCCGGCGCCGCTGCTTTCAGGCGGCGGAGCAAGGGAAATACGGTGCGATCCTGCGATTCCCAATCCCCGGCGACGGCGATGCGTGTCTCACCCGCCACGCTCAGGTCGTGAGAGGGCAGACCATCGGCCGTTGGCCACACGTCGCGTTCTGCGGGCGTCAGCGTGTCAGGCAGTGGAAGCGCTCGGGCACGGCGGAGCTGCTGATCCCACCTCTCAAGTTCGGTCTCGCTGTATGTCATCCCGCGGTTATCGCCTTCGCCGGGCCCTCTCGAATCGCGCGCGCTTCGTCTTCGCTCATCCGCGTCATCGCCAGGTCGCCTCTCATCTTGCGCTAGACTCTAAGGTAGTGACGAAAGCAACCTCAATGCTCATCAGCAAGCTTGAAGAAAAGTGCGACAAGAATACGCGCAGTCACCACCTCGGCGAACCGTCACGTCAATATCATGCATTGTTCCCGACTCAGCGAGTAAAGTACGCATCTAGCCGCGAGTGATTCCAGCGAGACGTTCTTGTGCGTATTCTTCCGCTCATGGACGCCACCGCCCGACACAGCATCCTTCGCTTCTGCGCGGCGCAACACGGCCTGGTGGTCGCGGCGCAGATCGCGGCACACCATGGCACCAGATCCACGAAACAGACCCTTCGCAGGATGACTTCGACGGGCGACCTACACCCGGTTCTACCGGGTGTATGGGCGCACGCTGCAGTGGTAACCAGCGTCTCGCCGATCAAGGAAGCGGAAGCCCTCTGGCTCCTCACCGACCCGGCAAGGACGCTCACGGAACGGTGGGTGAAACACCAACATGAACCAGCGCCGACGCCGGTGCTGGGCGGCGGACCGGCCTACGATCGGTGGGGCTTCGGCTACGCGCCGATCGACACGGTCCTCTCCATCCCTCCTGGTGTGAGCCTGCCGACAGTCACGTCTGACTTCGTGTCGCTTCAGCCTGACGTGATCACGCCCCCGGAGGACACGGTGTGGCGATTCGGTGACTTCCCGTATCGATCCGTTGAGGCATCCCTCGTCGATGGTCTGAGGCAAGGCCTCGACCAGGACGTCGTCGCATCGCTCCTCCGTGACGCTATTTGGACGCATCATCCATTGAACGGGGCCCGACTTGACACGCACCTCGCTCAGCTCGCGGAGGAAGACGGTCTCGACGCTTCCGAGGGTCGGCGCCTACGCGATGACCTCATAGCTGCCGCTGGCGGATGGGTGGCGCAGGCTGGCGGGAGCTGCGCGCCCGCCAGGTGCGGACGGTGCTGGCGCCAACTTGAAGCGTCAAGTGAGGGTCGCTGCCGCTGTTTCCGGGCGTGACGACCCTGACGGAGCTGGGGGCTACCGCCGCAACTCAAATGCTCGTCACTCATTGCGTTGTCCGCGTAGCCGCACCCACTCAACAGCTCGTGTCGGGGGCGTTGGTCACAGCGGTACTTGCCCTGGAAGGGATGGCCGAAGCAGCTCGTCAGGAGGCCCAAGACCGAGCCTGTCATCGGCGATGCAGAGTCCGCTCTACCGGGGGCGTGGGTTCCGATGGCTACCGTGAGACGCGAGCGGGGGCGGTGCGGTGCATCCACTGACTCGTTAACGGGCGCCTGCTAGACATTGCGATACTGAGTTCTGTCCCGGAGCTTCGCCGTGTTGCGAAGCTTGCGACGGAACTGGAGGAACTCAATGACGCAACGGAGCAGCAGCGGCGGTGCCTCCGACGAGTTGGGCAGCATCCACCGTGCCGGCGTTGCAGCGTGGTTGGCGGTGCACGGGTTGGTCGGTAGGGATGTCGCTGGCAGGCCCGACTCAGTGCCGGTCGGGCTGCACCTCGAATCGGGTGCGGCCGTGGATGACATCGAATGCCAGATGGCATCGGGAGCGACGTGGTTCATACAAAGCAAACGGGTTGCCGGCAACGATAAGGCGCTTCGGGACGCGGTCGACCAATGGATCGCTCAAGCGCTGAAACCGGACGATCGCGTCGCCTTGGTGTCGAGGGAGCTAAGGGGCATCCTGCGCAACCTTCAGCCAAAGATCGACCGAAGCGTCTCCAGACGTCGAGTCGACCTTGGGAAGGTGGCGCAGGCCGACGTCGACAAGTTCGCGGCGGTATTGACGCAGCGGGGTGGCGACGCGGCGACGCTGCTTCCGCATGTGCAGCTACTGCAATGCGCGGTGGAAGCGGACGGGGACGCGCAGCACGACAATGCTGTGGCGTTGCTCGCGGACACGATTGTCTCTCACCGGTCGGCGCCCGCCGCGTTCCGAGCACTGCGGACGTTCATGCAAGAGGCCGCGGCCCGTCAGGAGTGGACGGGGCCGGCGGACTGGATCAGGGCGATCGCAGCCGCTGACATCGACGTAATCCGCAACCTCGACGGAACGCCAGGGAACCAGGAAGCCGCGGAGCATGCAGCGTTGACGGCGTACCGAGCGGCGGTCGCGTCAAAGCTCGATCGACTTGACATGTCGCTCCTCGCTCCTGGGGTCGGCTCAGTGCAGGTCAACAAGCTGCTTGACTCCTGGACTGTCGTACCCACCAGCCCGCACGTGACGAGCCATGACATGGAGTCGTCGAGCGACCTGTGGAACGTTGCGCGCCGGAATGACCGGTTCTGCCTCACAGGGCACCCCGGCGTCGGCAAGTCGGAAGCATTGCGGCAAATCGCGGCACGGATGGCAGCGGATCCAGAAGCCCCGTTGCCAATCGCCATCAATCTCCGAGAGGACGTGCTCGCTGCCGCCATCAGCACAAACATCACGCTCTCGGCGCTGCTGCGAAAACCGGCGGAGACCGCAGCGAGCGTCTCGGCGGAGGTGATGGTGCGAGTGCTGCACGATGCGGTGCTACGGGGCGAAGCCGTCCTGATTGTCGACGGCCTCGACGAAGCCCGAGAGCGTCGAGGTGCCGTCGCGGTAGGGCTGAAAGCGGTCCTTGACGAGCTGCCCACCGACGTTGGGTTCATCGTGTCGACCCGCCCGAGCGCTGCCGACGCGCTGCGAGTCCTCGATCTCCCGGTGCTGCGCTTGCAGCCTCCACAACGGCTCGACGTTTCATTGCGGGCGTTGCTAGTGGCACTCGCAGCCGACCAACCCGACACGCAACGCGACGCGTGGCTCACTGGCCGCGAACTCCTTCTCGCCAGCGCCTCCCACTCTGTCTCTGACATCTGGAAAATCCCGCTGCTTGCCAGCCTCGCCACGGTCCGCATCGGGAGCGATCGACCGGCTACGTCCTCCTCGGCAGAGCTGCTGCAAGACGTCATTTCCGACAGTGTGGAGCGATGGGAGATTAAGAGAACCGCAGGCCGTGACGATTTCGACTTGGCCTTGCGCAGTGACATGCTTACCGACGGGTTCGTGGCGATCGGACGCCTCCTCACGGATAGCCCGCGGGTGCGCATCGAGGTTGCATCTAAGGCCGTGGCGGCGACACTGACGGGGTGGGGACATCCAGAGCGTCTGTGCGCGAAGCTCGCTGCCGAAATTGTCCACTTTTGGGATGAGCGCGTCGGGGTGTTTGTCTCCGAAGGCGATGAACTGTTCGCTCGGAATCGACAGTTCGCGGAGCTTGCAACCGTCACCTGGCTTCAGACATGTCCGATGCCCGAAAAGCAGACATGGGTGAGCGCGGCGGTGGAGGATGCAGACTCGAAGAACATCGTGCAACTCGCCACCGAAAAGGATGAGACTCTGCGCGAGCTGCTCGTCGGGGTCGCGGAGCGCGACGATCAGTCCATGGGACGACTTCAAGCTGTGCAATGGATCGCCGACCTTTGGCCCACCTGGGGTTCCGCAGACGACGCCCTTACCCGCAGGATTATTCACGCGCTTGCTGCTGGGGCACGCAACAAGCTTCCTCCGATCGAAGCGGACCACGGTGTGACGTCGTGGATCGCGAGGTCGCAAAGCCGCACCGATGGGGACGGGTGGCGGTGCGTGCTTGCGCTGGTACGCGCTGACCTTCCGGAAAAACTCGCAACGGTTCGCGACGAACAGATCGCGGCGCTAGACCTGTCCGACTCGCGGCGCGCACTCGTCAACTTGCTCGCGGGCCTTCGTCACGCGCACAAGCACAGCCGCTTGTTGACCGATGACGAGCGGAACTCGTTGGAGAGCCTCGTCTTTGGACCTCGACCAATGCCAGCAGTATCTTCGCAGTCCACGAACGGTGTGCTGATAATCGATCGCAAGGAACAGTATGTTTCGGGAGTCGACGAGATCCTTGAACTTGCAGTCGATCACCTGGGCGAGCTGCGGGAAGGAGCGGCTGACGCGCTGTTCGCGATGGCGAAGCAGCTGTCAATGAAGACGTATGACACCGTTCGTGGCCGCCTCACAGACTTGGGGTACACCGACCCCGCGCCACCCCAAATCGTTCCGATCGTGCGGTTGCTTCAGGAAGCGTTTGAAGACTTCCACGGCCTGGGATGGTTGCTCCGCGTCGTTGTGTCGCTCGGTCACGCCACGCCGGCGGAGAGCCCCGTTGAACGGTGGCGAATGCGCGAACTGCTGAAGCTGCTCGAGGCCATCGGATGGGGGGACGAATCGATTCCCGAGTGGCGGGCCGCTGCTAAGGAGGATCCGCGCGTCGTCACGACCTGGTTTGAGGCTGTGATTGACGCGCATACCTTGAACCGCCACTACGTCTCGGCCGAAGCTGCCGCGGTCCTGGCATCAGCGGATGAGGCGGCGGAGTTTACGAGCCTGGCGGTCGTTCCTAGCCTCACTCCGATCTCCGGCGCCCAGCAGATTTCCGCCGACCTCGCTGTAGCACTGGTGGAGGCGTTTACGTCCGAGTCGCTGTGGATCGTGAAGCAGGCCCTGTTGCTGGTGCTAAACGCGAAGCTTCCGCCGGTCGCCGAGGGTGTCGCACGCCTGCCTCCGCATCCATCGTGGACCGGTCAGTATTATTCGTATCTCGCTGTCCTAGCCAACACCGAGCGCGAGTCTGCAGCCGTTCACGAAGCTCTTGCAGGCAGCAGCGCGCACCGGTCAGCGCTTGCCGTGATAGCGGAGCAACTAACCGGCGACTACGCGGCCGCGTCCGCGCAGCTGCAGCTCGACACCGACGCTACCGTGCGCTATCACGCGGACGGGGACGCTTCGAGCGCGCTGACATACACATGTACCTGGTGCAACGCTTCCCGGGATATCGCCGAGGTCCCATGCCCGTCCTGCCGACAAACACCTCCCTGGGTTCCTCGGACGGAGTCGCGTTGATGCCTAATCTGCGGGAGCGACGCCGCGCTCATGCGACGGCGTCACGCCGCTTAAGCAACGGATGCAGCTATTGGCGACCTTTGGCGCGTATCCACGGGACCATCGTGCATGTAGTTGCGGCGACCGAGGTCGCTAGAGATCTGCTCGGCGAACCGAGCTGTCGACAAGCAGCTTGCTCAGCAGCTACGAGCAGCATGCCCATGCGATGTCTCTACCAGCGCTGAGCCGCGCCGTTCTGCACCGACCGAAAATGACCACGACCTTCATAACTCACCAACCCCTATAATTTCTATGGTTTGGAAGGTCGAACTGCGGCCTGCCTAACGCCAATGATCATCACGTGGATGGAAGCCAGACAGCCTGATGCTTATGCCACAGCACCTGAATCTGCCGGTGTAACGGGCTCGTGGAATGCCGTATCCCACTCGCCGTTACAGAACCAATCGCTTTCTCCCCAAGCCTGCATTGCACTCGCTGACCAATAGTCCACGGCTGATATCCGGAAGCTCCGTGCATGCCCTAGAATGTCTTCCTTCAGGGAGCCCGCACCGCCGGCCTGATAGATCTCGATCATCCGAGGACGTAGAGAAGCCAAGAGTGATGCTGAATGTTGTGCATACAGTTCGGCTAACTCGAATCGTTCGAAGTGTTTTTCCACCTTCTCGTAGGTCGAATCGTCCCAATCAGACGGGCGTTGCACGGACCAGATTAGCGGCGCAAGCGGCTCTTCCAAGACCTCAGCTCGCAGCCAGGCTCCGGTCCCCAGGTCATCGAAATACGGGTGCAGATATTGCGTCTCCGGGGTATCCCCCCACTTTGACCCCTTCAGCCGATTGCATTCGTCGCAAATGGCTACCAGGTTGGCCGGGACGATCGCCAAACGAGGCCAGCGCTCTCGGGGCAGATAGTGATCAAGAGCCCCAGCGTCGCGGGCAACGCAGATTAGACATTTGTTATAGGGAACGGTACGCAATAAGTTATAGAAGGTCCGCGCTGATCCCTTCTTGTTCGACATCGCACTGTCGTACACGTGCTCGATGTCGCTTTCAACTTGCGATGTTATTTCCGAATGATGGATGTCGGTGGCGCTCAACTCCAGCCGCGCCGCACGCTCTAAATACTCGACCTCGCCCGCAATGACGGCATCGGCTACCTTCTTGACCCGATTGAGCCGTGCGCCATTGCCAAGAGCACTGATGACGTGCTCTGTCCGGAAAATCGGGGGTTCCTGCCGCCTCATCGTTCTACACGATTCGCGAACCAAGCACGGAGCAGAGCGCGAGCTTCAAAGCCAAGCTCGTCGTGGAACGCTTGAACTACCGCGTCATAGGACCCAAGGGTAAGAGCTTCGTCGATCAACATTTTGTTGAAACCGGATGCGGTCACTTCGAGCCCGAAGACTGTGCTGGTCAAAACTCCGACGTTCTCGCCGAATGTCTCGCGATCTGGCCGGTCGGCTGTTTGTATGTTCCCATTTCTGCCAACCCGCCAGACACATTTGCGGGGCACTTCCTGGAGAATTACCGGTGAATGCGTTGCGATGATCGCCATACCGTTGCGCACCTGCATCAGATCCGAGAGGGTGCGAATAAATGCTGCGAGTAGTGGTGGGTGCAGGTGCCCTTCGGGCTCGTCGATGAGTACGATAGATTGCTCAGTGACGGTTTGAACCAATCTCGTGACGCTCAAAAGCACGATCTTGTGCCCCGAACTCAATTGTCCGAAAAGTTCGCTTGCGTCAGCCTTGAACGCTCGCTCTCCATCATCCAGTGAATAGTCGGCTAGTGCGCTCACTTGTGCGTCCGCGAAATTCGGATCGGACTCGAGATTGCCGAGCGCGTCACGCCAGAGATCTCGCGATTTGGCTCCAATGACGCGCCAAGCGCTTTCCGAGAATGCTCGATTGAGATCCTCTGCAGGACGAGTTCGTTTCGATTGGCGTAGGTCTTCGGTGTCTCCGTGATCAAAGTCGGCCGCGCTTTTTCGTTTACTCCCAATATAATGAAGACCTACGTACGAATACGCGATGTTGTAAGCGCGCGGATCGTCGCGAACCGGTACGTCAACTACGTCGAAGGCGCTGAATCCGATGTGGACAAGGTTGGCCAGTTGCGGCGGCTGCCCATCCGCACCAACAACCTCACCATCCATCTTGTTGCCAATGCCGAGCAGTACGCGAGTTAGTGAACTCAGCAAGGTCGTTTTGCCAGATCCATTGCGTCCGATGAGCACGTGAACGTTTGTTGGCGGCTTCGATTCCGGGCGAACTTCGAAGTCCAATTCGAGGGGATTCGCCAGCCATGATGGTGCTGCACTCGGGCGAGTGTATTTGAACTGGTAAGTTGCTGCTGCAGCGACCCCATCAATGATCCGTCGGAAAACTCCTCTGACGGAAGTCTCCGGAACGTCGCGCAGCAGTGATTCTTGAACAACTGGCGTTGCGCGGTACTTATCAAGTAGAGTCGGTCTGTATGCGATATCTTTGAGGTCGCCTAGCACCTGGTGGAATCGCTCAGAGCCTAGTGCGGAATGCAAATTACGATAATACGACTCATCCTGGCCGACTGATAAGTAGCTAGAGTTAAGGGTGGTGAAGCGAGACTTGAGCTCAGTTCGATCACCGTTTGTAAGAGTAGAGCGTACGTATTCCTGGTCGGTTTTGGCTATCTTGACTCCGCCGATATCAATTTTGGTGCCGTCGGGGTCCACGTAGGTGACGTAGAAGGAAGTTTTCCATTGCCACCAGTCGTTCCACCTCAGGGGCCGGACGAACAGTACGTCGGTTTCGTTCGTGGGAACGACTGATCCATCCTCGTAGCGGAACTGCATCTTTCCCCCATAAGCTCGCTCGGCTGGTCGCGCGCGGTTAGGCGTTCAGCGTTGGCAACCCTACCTGTAGAAGGCGTCGGCGGCGAGAGGCGTTCAACACGGTGAAGCCTTTACCTGCCCGGAGACGTGTCCTGGGCGAGTGAAGCCATCTGAGCTGAGGGCCGGGCCGTTCGTGGCAGGGTCCTTGGAAGAAGTCCCTCGCTCAAGCTGACCACCCCTGCAGACGGCTTCGTCCTTGTCCCAGCGCTCTTAGTTGAGCACGTCGTGAATGATCGCGGTCGAGGATGAGCGCGGCCTGTGTCGCCGTAAGCCCCTGGCGGTCAGTAGCTGGCTTTGGCAAGGGCCTCCAGGAGCAGTCGCCCACATCGCTTCGAAGTCGCTTCCCGGAAAGGACAGCGCCACCACGGGCGTGCGAGGACACGGCGTCTGCGTCCGGGCCGGGGCTTCTCATCCGTCCGGGGTGACTTGGTGCAGGGCCCGTCCGCTCTCGCAGACGAACTCGCCGATTCACGGTGTTGCGGTCAACAACGGTGAGTCAATAGCTCTGCGAGGGTGAGCCCTGACGGTCTGCCGACGACGGCCGGTTCGTCGGGCTGCCGAGTAGGTCGTTGAGCTACGTGACTACCTGCTTGGCGAGGCGCGCGGGCGAGGTGCGCCGGACGAGTCAGAGCGCAGCCCAACCGCGGAACTGACGAGGGCGCTCAGCAAGGAGGCGGCACCGGAACTAAGCCCATGGCCGGAGCGCATTCCGATCGAGGATCCTCGCGGTAAGCGTCGCGAAGCAACCTGGGGACCGACACCGACACCGACACTGACGGCTGTGGCGGTCCGAGGTGTCGCGCACGAGTTCGCCGGCGCCCTCGTGCATGGTGAGGGAGAGCGGCGGACGCCTCCGAAGAGTCACCGGCATCGTTCGGAAATCGAAAAACGTTTTTCGTATTACAATGAGGGCATGTCACAGCGAGACGCAGCAACCGCACGAACGTGGTCGAAGACCTTGTTCAACGATGTGCACTTCTTGCGTGTAGCAACTGCCATCGGCCAGGGGCCCGCGGAGACCGATGCGACTGTCCTGCAAGCGGACCTTAAACTGACACAGCCCGCTGTGCGACGCGTGATCGTCGACCTGGAGGCGGTGCGGTTGCTGGACCGACTGGAACGCGGTACGCGCACTGAGCCGCAACGGTATCGTCGCGCGGAAGGGCATCCGTTTTGGGAGGCTGCCATCGCGCTGTCGACCGCGTCGTTTGAGGCTGAGAGGTGAACATCGTGCAGCTGGAAACGGTGTCTCTCCAGGACGCGGAGATGCTTCACCCAGGCGAGATTCTTTGCCGTCACACGGCGTCTGTCCTCGGCTCCGAGGTGACGATCATGTACGCCGTCGACGCGGCGGAGCACAAGCGGCGTGAGCGGGTAGGTCTGACCGCGATTGAGGACGAACGGGACCTCGCGACGCTGCTGGCTCTGCCAATGCACGACCTTTCGGCGGTACCTTCGCGTTTCCTGGACTCGGCAGCGCAGCTCGCGAGCACTCGCGAGGGAGTAGTCGAGCTTGTGACCGATCCGGACGGTGATGTCTGGGGGCAGCGGCTGGCAGACGTCCCTGTGCGCATCGTTGAGATACGTATCAGTGCCTCACGCTGGGCCCGGGCGATCCGCACAGCGCATCTGTGGAACGGTTACGGGCGGCGCCGCATCGTGATGACGACCCCGCTTCGGAACGAGCAGGCGGCGGCGACCGAAGCAAGCTACTACGGCATTGGGCTCACGATTCAGGAATCGCTTGGCTACCGTGACGTCGTCGAAGCGGCCGACTACGCCCCGCGACGATTCACCACGTCTCGCTGGCTCGTGGCGGAGACGGTGTACCGACAGTTCGCCCACGCCATCCGGCACCCACGGCACAGCTAGAGGCGTCTAAGACAACCACTTCAACGCTGGCTCCAGAACGTGACGTCATCAGGAATCGTGACGGCACGACCCAGGTGTGATTGCAGCTGCGCGTACGCATCCAGTGCCGCAGCTGCTTGCGCGGCCCACCAGGTCGGCAAATCGGCGTCGATGAACTCGAGAGTCTGCGCGTGCAGCCGCTGAAGGTCCAACGCGTTGTGGAGGTGTCCGATCAGCCGGTCTTCGTCACTGTGGAAGAGCCGGTCGATTGGTTGACCCTCGCAGATTCCACACGTGCAGCTGATGCTCTCGACATCGACAAACCAGTGCCGGCGCAGTTCGGTCGATCGAACGAACCGGAGCAGGTCGCCGATGAACATGTGAGGGGCCTTGTCGGACGGGTCTGCGGACTGTCCGCCGGTCCTACCGACCGGTGTCAATCGCCGCTTCGAGGGGATGACGCCGATCGCCATCCCAGCCGCGCCGTACGCGCGGGCGTCGAACCCGCTGATGTCTGTGCGCCAGGGGATGACCATGTTCGTCGCTTCCTGGAAGACGCGGCGGTAGGCGCGTCGGCGGCGGTCGTTGTGCACCGGGTTCGTGTCCGAAGACAGGGCGAGCAGGACGGGGTGACGACTGCGATTGATGACCGCGATCAGCTGCTGGACCGTGTCGTCCCGATCGAGCACTTTCCCGCCGATAGGGATCAAGAACGCGGTGTCTTCACGGTCGATGTCGTTTGAGAGGGCCAGGGCAGCCTTGAGTGCTTCTGTGTCTCCGGCGCGCATCTGTCCGGTCGGCGTGATCGCGATCATGCTGTGGGCGGCACGCAGCTCGTCCAGTGCGTCGCCGAGAGTGGGGCGGATGAGCATGTCCGAGTTCCCAAGGAAGAAGGGATCTTCTGGCGTGGCCCAGTAGCCATGTTCGCCCTCGATGCGCGACGGCTCGACGATCAGTGCCTGATCGGGGTGTGCGTCCTTCAGCTGCCGTGCCTGCCGCGGTCCGTACGCGCCGGTTGTGACGATACCGGTGCACGGTGTGTTCACCCACGGTGCGGCCTCGACGACGTCCTCACCGAGAATGAAGAGCTGACGGCCTCGCAGGAGGTCTCGCGCCCTACCGACTTCGACTCGACGAGGTGACGCCGGCGCCGGGATGGCAGAGCGGAGATTCTGGTTGCTGATCACGCTGTACTGGTTAGGCATCGGCCTGCTCCTCCAGGAAGGTGGCGCGGAACTCGGGTTCAAGCATGTAGGCGTTGTGGGCAAGTTGGGACAAGGTCGCGCCGCGCTTCAAGGCATCGTCAACTACGCGTCGAAGCATGTGCGGTTTCTCCACGGGCAGCGGCTCCGGCTCACGTCGCCGCATCCCAGTCGTCGCCAGGGTGACGTTCAGCGATCGGTACTCGCGGTCACTAATCAGGTCGAGGTCGAACGCGCGTCGGATCACCGCGGCGAGCGACACACGCCAATGCCGCTTCAGACGCAGCAGCGCATCGAGGTCGGAACCGGCCCAGTCGTTGCGGAAGGAAGACGCGGGTATCAAGAACGCACTCGCGAACGCATCTGCCTCGTGCTCGTGCGACGGCGACGGTTCCGCAGAATGCATGACCGCGTGCCCCAGTTCATGCGCGACTGTGAAACGTTGTCGTTCCGCGGATGCGTGCCGAGAGACGAGGATGATAGGCGACGCTTGTTCCGGCCATCCCGCGATCGCGTCGACCTGCACGGAGTCGAGATCGGCGGTGACAATGACGATGCCAGCGTCCTCAGCAACGGCAACGAGATCCAGGATCGGACCGTCGGGGAGGTTGAGGTCGCGGCGCACCATCGCAGCGATATCGGCGGGGGTGTCGAACCCGTCGTCCGGAACCGGGTGACGACGAAGCTGGAGCGGGGGAACGGACTCACCAAGGAGCCCACCCATCCGAAGGCTCACCAGATCCAGTTCGGCTCGCACTCGCTTCAGTGCCGTTTCGGGGGTGGTTTTCTGTCGGCGGTGGAAGATGCGTGCGTCCGTGGGGAGCCCAGGAGCATCAATGAGTGTCCCGGCGGGCACGGCGAGGGCACGCTCCAATGTCGCCCACCGGTCAGCCTCAAGGTCTTCGCGACCCCGCTCCGCCTTCGAGAGGGCCGCTTGAGAGACACCGGTCACCTGAGCGAGGTCGACCTGAGTCAGCCCATGGGCGAGCCGAAGGGTGCGCAGGAGTGCTGCGCGGTCGGCAAGATCTGAAGGCATGGCTCTATCATAACATCAAGACCTCGAATATTCGAACGGCAGTCCGATTCGAAGCGCTCGCCCCGCTGTGGAGCCAGTTACCGGGCCATGGTCTGCGGCAGCTTTTGAGCGCCGCGGTGGTCAGACCGACGATCACGGTGCAATCAGTCGCCGGACACTGAACCGAGGATCGTCGGCTAGCCGTTGGCCGACTTCAGCTACGGCCGCTACGGGCGCAACGATCTCGGCCACTTGCCTCGCGAGGCTGCGCCGGACCAGCGGGTGTGGATCGACGGCAAGTCGGACGCCGAGGTGTGCGAGGGGACTCTCTGGATTCGCTTGCACTTGGTCTGCCCACGCCATCGCCGCTCGCGCCCGCGCGTATTCCCCTTGTCCGGAGAGGAACGCCACGTCGGCTTCGGTGAGATTGCCGAGCACGTCCAACGCTCGGACGGCCTGTCGATCGGAATTCTGCCCGCGGACGAAGCCGAGGGCAATGCTCCTCAGACGCGCGCGATCCACGTCCGATCGTGCCAGCATCGCGGCAAGGTGGATCGCTTCGAGGCGCACGCGCCCAGAGCGGTCGACGGTCACCGAGTCGGGCGATGCGAACGGACCGGCGGACTCATCGGTCGGGGTAGGTGCCACTGCGAGCAGCTCCGCCTTTGGCAAGAGGGCGGAACATGACGTCTCGGAGAGCCCTGGTGCGAGGGTGATAGCAGCGCGCAAGTAATCGACTCGGTCCATCCAGGCAACTCGTTGGTCGCTGCCGCGGGCCACGAGTTCCTGACACGCGGCGTCGATCTCGGGTTTCGGACGCCCCAGCGCAAGCACTGCATCTTCGGGAGCACGCGTGCCGACCGTCGTCACGCCCGGACTGAATTTTAGCGGCGTGCTGAGTCGCTCCATCGCCGCCGATGCATCGGCGTCGGCCACGTGGGGATCGCTGGCGCCGGCGAGGAAGTCGCGAGCCCACCGGTCGCCGCCGCCTGCAAGGTCGCGTAGGAGCGGCTCCGAGATGGACCGCAACTCGTCGAGAGTTCGGTAGGTCTGGTCATTCCGTGCCGGCTGCGATCTCGCCAGTAGCCGGACGAGGTGTGCGATGGCGTCGGAAGCCAAGGCTGGGTGAGATTGCGCGATGCCCGCGACGGCGCGCGCCTCATTCTCGTCGTGGAAGCGGTAGCTGTTTGCGTCGAGAGGTGGCTGGTCCATGAAGTGCCGAAGCATCCGGGAGGCGAACTCGGCCGGCAACCGCTCGGCGATCCCCGCCAACGCGGCGACAGCCCCGTTGTAGTGGGAGAACGCGAATGCTGGCTGATCGGGCGCACCAGCGTCCGCGCGCGCTATCGCCGCCTCGATCGCTGCGATCACGGTCGGAACCCGATCGTCCGGGATCATGTCGGCTTCAGTGGCGAGGAGTTGCAACGCAGTCCCCCTCGTCCAGTAGTTGCCGCTGGTGAGGTCAGACAGATTGTCGATGAACGCGTCGGGCGACGCGTTGAGCAGTTTCTTGCCCGCGCTGTTCGCGGCGACCGCATACTGATGGGCGGCGCCTTCGCGGTCGTCGAGCTTGGCGAGCAGGTCGCCGAGAATGAGCCGCGCCTCGGCTTCCTGCCCCCAATAGCCGCGGACCATCGCGTCTCGCAACGCCTGCCGCGCGCTCGTCAGCCCACGCCGGGCCGCCCCGACAGTGTCTTCGCGCAGCATCCGCAGCGCCGCCTCGATCGCCTCGTCATCACCGGGAACGATTCGCGCAGCGTCGCCTTGGGACCGGAACGTCTGTTGCAGAGAGAGCAGCGTGTTGACCGTGCCCACTGACCAGTACAGCCGGTAGCTGCGGCGGCTGAACGTCCACGCCGCCGCATCACGCCAACGCTTAGTCAAAGTTGCCTTGATCGCGGCCTCCTCCCATAGGGCGTCCGCTTCTCGGAAGCGTTCGCGAAGCGCGACGTGGCGTGCGCATCGGGCAAGGGTGAGCGCGGCGCCGTCGAGGCCACCGTCCGAGCGATGCGTGCGTGCCTCATGGAGCAGGTCCACCCAGTCCTCGGTGACCTCGGCGATGAGTAGCCTCAGGCGGAGCCGGAGCAGCGGATACTCACGCAGCTCCTCGACGTGCGCGCTCACGACGTCGAGATGCCCAGCGATCCAGTCGACATCGTCCGCCGCGAAGGCCACCTCCGCAGCGAGGAGCACCAGGCGGGCTCGGTCGAACATCGGCCCTACCGTCAGTTCGTCGTCAGCCGGTAGCGCTCCAGGGCCGTCGATGAGACGCTGCACTGCGCTGACGAGAGTGAGCAGCGAGCGGATGTGCGCTGACGGTCGATCCTCGGCGACACCGTGGAGGGAAGCGTGGATGGTGCCGAGTCGGCTGACGCTGCCGCCGTCCACAGCGCTCCAGAGGGCCGCCACGATGCGGGATCCGGCCTCGTCACCGCGGTCCAGCTCCATGAGCAATCGACTCCGCTCCGCCTCGTGTGCGGCCGAGTACACCGCGAAACCGGCGCTTTGGAGTCGCTGCTGCGCTTCCTCGACGAGCGGCAATGCCTCCGCGGCGGGCAGAGATGCCGCCTGGTCGAATAGCGCCTTGGCGCCCGTTTCAACTTCCGGTGTCCGTGACAGGGCATCGCTGAGCTGCACCGAGTCGACGTCGGGGTAGGGGACCGGGTGCGCCGACACGGTCGGGTCGCAGAACGCTTGCACGGTTGGCTCACCGAAGTATCGACGAACCGTCGCTGGGGCCCTACGCAGCATCCGCGAGATCCGCTCAACCCCCCACACTTCAAGCGGCACGTCCGGCATACGCTGCTGCTGGCGCAGCCGCTCGTCGTCGAGCGCTTTGTCCACCGTCGCGCTGCTGGTCGCGATGACAAACTTCGCGACTGGGAACGGACGCTCCGCGTTCACGAACGTCGTCACCGCGTCTGCGAGCTGCGATGGGGAGAAGGTCTGGTACCGCTTGCATTGCACCCCGACGACCGAACCGTCCGCACGCTCGCCGATGATGTCCAACCCGGCCTGGCTCTGGCCGGATCGACCGTACGGGCGCACGTTGCTGAGGCCCTCGACGCCCTCCAGGACGTCGACCAGCAGCTGCTCGAAGCGGGGCCACTCAAGCTGACCGAGCGGCAGCGGGTCGAACGGATCCAATCGTGGAGGCGGTGTAGGGGCGTCGCGGTCCTCTGATGCCGCCTGATCGATCGGATCGCCCGAAAAGGGCGAGGGGGCGTACGTCAAAACTGTTCCTTCGTCTCACGGCCGCGGCGGATGGCGTCAAGATTACGTGTCTGGCCAAGTTCGCTGCCATCGTCAACGGTCCGCTGCGATACCGAACCCCGCGCATCTTTCGGTGTCGCCGCCGGCGGGACAGTGACCATGAGCCGTCCGATCATGTTTGCCTGCGCGAGCGCTCCCGGATAGCGGCCGCGGCCAACCCTGCTGATATAGCGGTGCTGCGACGAGCACCACGGGTGCCGGGCTATTTGTGCCGCAAGAGAGGTCGAAAGCATTGGAAGCGAGGCTGCTTTACGCGGTGAATGCGCCGAGCACGCCTGTGCGGAGGAGCGCGACATCGGCTGACTGGAAGCGCACTTGTCGAGTCACTTGTGCGACACGGCGGTCGCTCCGTTCGTCGGCACGATGCTGCGCACCTGACCGGTCGAAAGGTCGACAACGCGAGGGTGGATGCAAGCTGGGAGTTGCGCAATCGCGAACGGGCTGCCGGGCCCCGGACGACGCGTGCCGAGGCCCCCTCCCGACGCCGCAGCCAGAGCTGTGAACTCCCGGCCTGTGGCGCGCCGTGAATACCTGCCCCGATATGCGAGGTCGGCGGCGAACACCGGGCCCTGACCTGGGGAAAGTTACGATGTGTACAAGCGCTGAGGGTCGCGTTGTACATACGGGCCCGAAAGCGGATCGCCGATCCGTGCCAATACGCGCCAGTTCGGGTTTTGACAAGCACCCACCAGCACACGAAACCCCCGTCGAGCTCCTGCTCTGCGGGGGTTTCGTCGTCCCCTCCGACAGGCGGTGTCGACCCGGCTCGGCACATGTGCGCATCCACAGACCGTCCAGGTGCGGGCGATCGCGGGCGCCGCGGGTGGGGCGGTACGCTGTCGACGTCGCCAGACCCGGCAGTGGGGCCTGCCGGACCCAACCGCGCACCAGCCGCCAACGGTCCCTATCCCGAACACCGCACGCGCGGAGACGATCCGGCGTGCTCGGCGATAGGAGTACCGATGACCGATGAGCGCCCACCACACCTGCGATGGGGCTTCATCGCCCTGGTCGCCCTCGGCGGCGCGATCGGGACCACCGTCCGCGCACTGCTCGCTGCGGCGTTCCCCGCACACGACGGCATCAGCTGGACCATCCTGGCGATCAACGTCGTCGGGGCGTTCTGCCTCGGGTTCCTGCTCGACGCGCTCGCACGCCGCGGCGCCGACGTCGGTCGTCGTCGTGCGGCCCGGCTGTTCGTCGGCACCGGCGTCCTGGGCGGCTTCACGACCTACAGCACGCTCGCGGACGACACCGCGCAGCTGCTCGACCTCGGCCGGTGGACGGCCGGCAGCGGGTACGCCCTGCTGTCGGTCGTGCTCGGACTCGCCGCGGTCGTCCTCGGTCTCTGGGTCGCCGCGGCCACCCGGCCCCGCACCCGCCCCGAACCGCTGCAGGATGCCCGATGAGCCCCGTCGAACTGCTCCTCGTCGCGGTCGGCGGGGGAGCAGGCGCCGCGCTGCGCTTCGTGCTCGACGGGCTCGTCAAGGGCCGCGTGGCCCGTTCGCGGTTCGCCGGGTTCCCGGTCGGCACGCTGCTCATCAACGTGTCCGGGTCGCTCCTGCTCGGCGTGCTGACGGGCCTCGGACAGGCCGGCACCATCCCCGCCTCGACGGTCGCGGTGCTCGGGACGGGCATGATGGGTGGGTACACGACGTTCTCGACGGCGAGCGTCGAGACCGTACAGCTCCTCCGATCCGGCAAGACCCGGCTCGCCGTCCTGAACGGCCTCGGGATGCTCGTCGTCTCAGTCGGCGCAGCTGCGCTCGGCCTTTGGATCGGAAGGAACTCATGACCTCGGAACGCCCCGGCGAACTCGTCCTCGTCCGTCACGGAGAGACGGAGTGGTCGAAGAGCGGGCAACACACCGGCCGCACCGACATCCCGCTCACCGACAACGGCGTCGAGCAGGCGAAGCGCGCAGGCCGGTACCTCGGGGACCGGTCGTTCGCGCTGGCGCTGTCGAGCCCGCTGCAGCGCGCCCGCGACACCGCACACCTGATCGGCGTCGAGCCGGAGCTCGACGAGGACCTGTACGAGTGGGACTACGGCGCGTACGAGGGCCTCACCACCCCGCAGATCAAGGTGCTGCGCCACGGACCGTGGGACCTGTGGACCGACGGGGTCCCCGCCGGCGACACGCCCGGTGAGAACGCCGCCGAGGTCCGGGTCCGCGTCGAGCGCATCCTGAACCGTGCCCGTCCGGTGCTCGCCGAGGGCCACGACGCCGTGTTCATCGCGCACGGCCACGTGCTGCGGGCGCTCGGCGCCGCGTGGATCCGGCTCGCACCGCAGGACGGTGCCGTGCTGAAGCTCGGCACCGCCTCGGTCAGCGTCCTGGGCTACGAGCACGGCCGCCCCGTCATCGACGCCTGGAACATCCAGCCGCGCGACTGACGCGCTGGTGGGGCGTGCGGTGCTCACGAAAGCGACAGACCCGCGGCACCCGGTGCGGTCCCGTCCGCGAGAGCGACAGACTTCCGCGGTTGTTCCGCAGCGATCTGTCGCTTTCGCAGGGCGCGGTGGTCGTGACCACGGACGGACGGGAGGCCCGTGGCGGCCCCGCCACGGGCCTCCCGTCCGTCGTCCGCGCCCGTTCCTTCCCCTGTCACGCGCGATGGCAGGCGGAATCGGGCATCCCTGGTCGGAAGGAATGACCAGGAACGCCCGGAACGACCGGGTGCGTCAGACCGTGCGGATCGCGCTCGTCGCACCGAGGGCACGGCCGCGCCGGCGCTCGATCGCACGCCCGACGAGCAGCAGCCCCACGCTGACCACGGCACCGAGCACGGTCTGCGCGATCCGGTCGAGCGCGAGCAGCTGGGGCGCCTCGGGCAGGCTCAGCCACGAGACCGCCAACGCAAGCGGGGTGAGGAACAGCAGGCACACGGCGTAGTTCCGGGCGACGAAGATCTCGGCGAAGAACTGCCCGACGACGGCCAGCACGACGATCCACCACGCCGACGGTTCGAGCAGCAGGACGCCGACCGCGACCACGGTGCCCCCGATCGTGCCGACCACACGCTGCCCGGCGCGGACGACGGTGTGCCGCTGCCGGATCGCCGGCAGCGTCGACACCACCGCGATGACGGCCCAGTACGGGTGGCCGAGTCCGGGGATCGACTCCGCGACCGCACCGGCGACGAGTGACCCGACGACGTTGAGCCCGACGGTCTCCCACAGGGCCGGGGTCCCGAGGACCGCGAGCGAGCGGTGCTTGCGGTCGGCCAGCGGGCGGAACCGGTGCGGGGCGTGCGGGTGGAGCACCCGGCGGAGCACCGAACCGGACATCGCGACGAGCCAGGCCCAGACCACCGAGCACACGATGATCGTCGCGACGAGCGGGACGTCCGCCGGACGCATCGGGACGAGTGCGGACACGACGAACGCGAACACCGGGAAGATCGGCTGAGCGGGGATCGCCCGGAGCGCGGAGAGGGTGCAGACCGCGACCACCAGGACGACGACGAGACCCACGGCCTGCAGCCAGAGCGGCGACCCGACGAGCCCGACCCCGACGCCGGCGAACATGCAGAGCGTCTGCAGTGCACCCGCGACGCCGGTGGTGACGGCACGCTGCCGGTAGGGCTCGGTCGCACCGAAGATGGCGGTGAACCCGGCGAACATGGCGAAGGCGGCGTACCCGGGCATCCCGAGGGCGATGAGCAGCGCGAGCGGTGCGCCACCGGCGATCGCGGCGCGGGCCGCGCCCTCGAGGTTGATGGTCCGGGTCGAGTGCGCAGGTGTCGTCATGTCGTCCCCATCTTCCCACCGCGACAGGTGTCGGGGAGTCGCCTCGGGCCTCCAGGCCGCGCCGTCACGGGGTGACGGGCGTGCGACGGCGGGGTGACGGACCCGCCACGGGCGGGGTGCCGCGCGTTGGTATACCAATGGTAGAGTCGGCTGATCGTGCCGCGGTCGCGGCGCAACGACGAGGACGAGGAGGGCCGGGCTCATGGGAAAGACGCTCGCCGAGAAGGTGTGGGACGACCACGTCGTGGTCAAGGGTGAGGACGGCAACCCCGACCTCCTCTACATCGACCTCCACCTCGTGCACGAGGTGACGAGTCCGCAGGCGTTCGACGGCCTGCGGCAGGCCGGTCGGCCGGTCCGTCGCCTCGACCTGACGATCGCGACCGAGGACCACAACACCCCCACGCTCG
This sequence comes from Curtobacterium sp. Arg-1, assembly GCF_025643395.1. Lineage (NCBI taxonomy): Bacteria > Bacillati > Actinomycetota > Actinomycetes > Micrococcales > Microbacteriaceae > Curtobacterium > Curtobacterium sp. Arg-1. The sequence goes on along the minus strand of NZ_CP095731.1, from coordinate 2,312,731 downwards.
CCATCGACCGCCCCATCGCGGACCCGACGAGCCGGATCCAGATCGAGACCCTCCGTCGCAACTGCGAGGAGTTCGGCGTCCGCCTGCACTCCCTGGGTGACAAGGAGCAGGGCATCGTCCACGTGGTCGGCCCGCAGCTCGGCCTCACCATGCCCGGCATCACCGTGGTCTGCGGCGACTCGCACACCAGCACCCACGGGGCCTTCGGTGCGATGGCCTTCGGCATCGGCACGTCCGAGGTCGAGCACGTCCTCGCCACGCAGACCCTGCCGCTCAAGCCGTTCAAGACGATGGCGATCACGGTCGAGGGCACGCTGCGCCCCGGGGTGACGGCGAAGGACATCATCCTGGCCGTCATCGCGAAGATCGGCACCGGCGGCGGCCAGGGCTACGTGCTCGAGTACCGCGGCTCCGCGATCCGCGCGCTCTCGATGGAGGGGCGCATGACGATCTGCAACATGTCGATCGAGGCCGGTGCCCGCGCCGGCATGGTCGCCCCCGACCAGACGACCTACGACTACGTGCAGGGCCGCGACCACGCCCCGACCGGTGCGGACTGGGACGACGCCGTCGCCTACTGGGAGACCCTCGCCACCGACGACGACGCCGTGTTCGACGCCGAGGTGTTCATCGACGCCGACGACCTCGAGCCCTTCGTCACCTGGGGCACGAACCCCGGCCAGGGCGTCTCGCTGTCCGAGAACGTGCCGGACCCGTCGAGCTACAGCGACCCCAACGACCAGGCCGCAGCACGCCGAGCCCTGGAGTACATGGACATCACCGCCGGCACCCCGATGAAGGACATCGCCGTCGACGCGGTGTTCATGGGGTCCTGCACGAACTCGCGCATCGAGGACCTGCGGGCCTTCGCGTCGATCATCAAGGGCCGCACCAAGGCCGACGGCGTCCGGGTGATGGTCGTGCCCGGCTCCGCCCGCGTCCGGCTCGAGGCCGAGGCCGAGGGGCTCGACAAGGTGTTCACCGAGTTCGGCGCCGAGTGGCGGTTCGCCGGCTGCTCGATGTGCCTCGGCATGAACCCGGACCAGCTGGCACCGGGGGAGCGCTGCGCGAGCACCTCGAACCGCAACTTCGAGGGGCGCCAGGGCAAGGGCGGCCGTACGCACCTGGTGTCGCCGCTCGTCGCCGCGGCCACCGCGGTGCGCGGCACGCTGTCCAGCCCGTGGGACCTGGAGACCGACGACGAGATCGCGGCGGCGACGTCCGCCACCGCCACCGAGGGGACCTTCTGATGGACAAGATCACCACCGTCACCGGCATCGCGGCCCCGCTCAAGCGGTCCAACGTCGACACCGACCAGATCATCCCCGCGGTCTACCTGAAGCGCGTCACGAAGACCGGCTTCGAGGACGCCCTGTTCTCCGGGTGGCGCCAGGACCCCGACTTCGTCCTGAACCAGGAGCGCTACCAGGGCGCCCGCGTCCTGATCGCCGGCCCCGACTTCGGCACGGGGTCGTCCCGCGAGCACGCCGTCTGGGCGCTCCGTGACTTCGGCTTCTCGGTCGTGATCTCGCCCCGGTTCGCGGACATCTTCCGGGGCAACGCCGGCAAGCAGGGCCTGGTCACCGCGATCGTGACCGAACCGGAAGTCGAGCGGCTGTGGGCCGTCATCGAGGCGAACCCGGGCGTCGAGGCGACGGTCGACCTCGTGACGCAGCGCGTGTCGCTGGGGGATGTGGACGTCCCCTTCGAGATCGACGCTTACACTCGTTGGCGGTTGATGGAAGGGCTCGACGACATCGGGCTCACCCTCCGTGACGAGACCTCGATCACGGAGTTCGAATCCCGCCGCTCCAGTTGGCGGCCGAAGACATTGCCGGTGAAGTAGTGAACTCTCTCGTACAGGACGCAGCGGCCGCAGGGGCGCGCGTGGGCCTCACGTCGGACGAGATCGTCATCCGCGGGGGCAAGCCCCTCGTGGGGCGCATCGAGGTCCGTGGGGCGAAGAACCTCGCGACCAAGGCCATGGTGGCGTCGCTGCTCGGTGACACCCCGTCGATCCTCCGTGACGTGCCGGACATCTCCGACGTCAAGGTGGTCCGCGGGCTGCTCGAGGTGCACGGCGTGCGCATCACCGATCCGGCACGAGGCGAGCTCATCCTCGACCCGTCGCGCGTCGAGTCGGCGCACTTCGCCGAGATCGACGCCCACGCCGGCTCGAGCCGCATCCCGATCCTGTTCTGCGGCCCGCTGCTGCACAAGCTCGGCGAGGCGTTCATCCCCGACCTCGGCGGCTGCCGCATCGGCGACCGCCCGATCGACTTCCACCTCGACGCGCTCCGCGCCATGGGCGCGGTCGTCGACAAGCAGGTCAACGGCATCCACCTGACGGCCCCGGACGGCCTGACCGGCGCCTCCATCGAGCTGCCGTACCCGAGCGTCGGCGCCACCGAGCAGGTCCTGCTCTCGGCGACCCTCGCCAAGGGCGTCACGGAGCTGCGGAACGCCGCGATCGAGCCCGAGATCATGGACCTCATCGCGATCCTGCAGAAGATGGGCGCCATCGTCTCGGTCGAGCCGAACCGTGTCATCTTCATCGAGGGTGTCGAGTCGCTCCGCGGCTACACGCACCGTGCGATCAACGACCGCAACGAGGCCGCGAGCTGGGCCTCCGCAGCGCTCGCCACCAACGGCGACATCTTCGTCGAGGGTGCGAACCAGCAGGAGCTCATGACGTTCCTCAACGTCTTCCGCAAGGTCGGCGGCGGGTTCGACATCCAGGAGGACGGCATCCGGTTCTACCGCGAGCTGGACACCCTGAAGCCCGTCGTCATCGAGACCGACGTGCACCCCGGCTTCATGACGGACTGGCAGCAGCCGCTCGTCGTCGCGCTGACGCAGGCCGACGGCCAGAGCATCGTGCACGAGACCGTCTACGAGAACCGCTTCGGCTTCACCGACGCCCTGAACGAGATGGGTGCCGACATCGTCGTGCACAAGGAGGGGCTCCCCGGCCACGACCGCCGTGTCGCCCGCCGACCGTTCGAGCAGGCCGCCGTCGTCACCGGGCCCACGAAGCTGCACGCCGCGAACGTCCGCGTCCCCGACCTGCGCGGTGGCTTCAGCCACCTCATCGCGGCGCTGACCGCCGAGGGTGAGTCGCACATCACCAACGTCGGCATCATCAGCCGCGGCTACGAGCACTTCATCCCGAAGCTGCGCAAGCTCGGCGCCGACTTCGACTTCGCTGGGTAGGCACCGTGCGGGCTGAAGGCAAGGGCGACGGTCTGGAGGCCCGTGGCGGCTCCGACGCGCAGGTCGCGACCGGCATCCCCGTGCGTGGGCGCCGGTGGCGCCGCGGCGAGCTGAACACCGCGTTCCGCATCGTCGCCTCCATCGTCATCCCGACGTTCCGGTTCTCGGCGCGCTACCACTGGCACGGCCCGAACCGCCTGCCGGCGGAGGGCGCGTTCGTGCTCGCGCCGAACCACTTCACGAACATCGACCCGCTGGTCGTGGGCACCGCCGTGTACATCTCGAAGCGGGCGCCGCGGTTCCTGGCGAAGGCGTCGCTGTTCACGGTCCCCGTGGTCGGCAAGCTCATGTCCGGCATGGGGCAGATCCCGGTCGAACGCTCCGGCCGGACGCGTCTGAGCGACCCGCTCGGCGGCGGCCGGTCGCTCGTCGAGCAGGGCGGGGCGATCATCGTCTACCCCGAGGGCACGCTCACGCGCGACCCGGACCTGTGGCCGATGCGCGGCAAGACGGGCGCGGTCCGGATCGCGCTCGAGAACGACGTCCCGATCATCCCGATGGCCCACTGGGGCACGCAGAACATCATGGCGCGGTACGGCAAGAAGCTCCGGCTGTTCCCGCCGTCGCGCGTCGACGTGATCATCGGCGACCCGGTCGACCTGTCGGCGTACCGCGGTCGGCCGATCGACCAGCAGATGCTCGGCGAGGCCACCGAACTCGTCATGCGCGAGATCACCGCGCTGCTCGAGGTGCTCCGTGGTGAACGGGCACCCGCGACCCGCTGGGACCCGGCGGCGAACAACCAGAAGGAGACCGGCCGGTTTGAGTGACCTCCGCCCCCACGACGACCGACCCGACCCCGCTGCGGCGGCTCCCGGGGCCTTCGACACCGCTGCGATCCGGGTGGTCATGCAGTCGACCGACAAGCCCCGGGTGGCCGTGATCGGTGCCGGTAGCTGGGGCACCACGTTCGCGAAGGTGCTGGCCGAGGGCGGTGCGTCCACCGTGGTGTGGGCCCGGCGCCCCGAGGTCGCCCGCGAGATCACCGAGACCAAGCGCAACTCGGACTACCTGCCCGGCATCAACCTGCCGCGCACGCTGACCGCCTCGACGTCCCTCGAGCGCGTGCTCGACGGTGCCTCGCAGGTGTACGTCTCGGTGCCCTCGCAGACCCTGCGATCGAACCTCGCCGCGATCCGCGAGCTGCTGCCCGCCGACGTGCCGGTCGTCAGCCTGATGAAGGGCGTCGAGAAGAGCACGGGGCTGCGGATGAGCGAGGTCCTGCTGCAGGGCCTCGGCATCGACCAGGATCGCATCGCCGTGGCCAGCGGCCCGAACCTGGCGCTCGAGATCGCCCGCCGGCAGCCGACCGCCGCCGTGGTGTCGTCGTCCTCGCTGGAGACCGCCACCGACGTCGCCGCCGTCGCGACGAACCCGTACTTCCGGTCGTTCATCAACACCGACGTCATCGGCACCGAGTTCGGCGGCGTGCTGAAGAACCTCATCGCCGTGGCGATCGGCATCGTCGACGGGGTCGGCTACGGCGAGAACACCAAGGCCTCGATCATCACCCGCGGCCTGGCCGAGATGACCGACTTCGCGGTGTCGCTCGGTGCGCAGTCGTCAACGCTGTCCGGGCTCGCGGGCCTCGGTGACCTCATCGCCACGTGCCAGTCGCCGCTGTCGCGGAACAACACCGCCGGGCGGCTGCTCGGTCAGGGCTACCGGTTCGACGAGGTCGTCCGCCAGATGAACCAGACGGCGGAGGGGCTGGCCTCGGTCGCCCCGATCCTCGAGCTGGCCGCGGCGAACGGTGTCGACATGCCCATCGTCAGCCAGGTGGGCGAGGTCCTCGCCGGTAGGCTCGATCCGCGCAACATCGCGCCGCACCTCACCGAGACCGACGAGCCGCAGGGCGAGTGACCGGTCCCGCACCGAGTCACGAAGGGACTCCCGTGCCCACGATCCCCGAGGGAACCCCCATGCCCAGGACCACCGTCGCCGTGCTCTTCGGCGGTCGATCGAGCGAGCACGAGATCAGCTGCGTGACCGCAGGCGGCATCATGGACGTCGTCGACCGGTCCGAGTACGACCTGGTGCCGATCGGGATCACCCAGGACGGTGCCTTCACGCTGCAGTCCGACGACCCGGCGCAGTGGACGATCCGCGACGGCGCGCTGCCGACCGTGGCCGACAACGGCACGCGGATCGCGTTCCCGACGTCCCCGGCCACGAACGAACTCGTCGTGTCGCACCCCGACGGCACCGTCACCGCGATCCCGGTCGACGTGGTGTTCCCGATCCTGCACGGCCCCTTCGGTGAGGACGGCACGATCCAGGGCCTGCTCGAGATCGCCGGGCTGCCCTACGTCGGCGACGGCGTGCTCGCGAGCGCCCTGGCGATGGACAAGCACGTCGCCAAGGCCGTGCTCGAGCACGCCGGGCTGCGGGTCGCCCCGTGGACCACGGTGCTCCGCCGGCAGTGGGCGGCCGACCCGGTCGACGTCGCCGAGACGGTCGCGGCACACGGCTGGCCGCTGTTCGTCAAGCCGGCCCGAGCGGGATCGAGCATGGGCGTCTCGCGCGTCGACGACCCCTCGCAGCTGGGTGCCGCCATGGACCTGGCGTTCGAGCACGACTCCAAGGTCATCATCGAGCCGCGGGTGATCGGCCGCGAGGTCGAGGTGGCCGTGCTCGAGGGGCGCGACGGTGCGCCGCGGACGAGCCTGCCCGGCGAGATCGTGGTGGCCGAGGACGGCTTCTACGACTTCGCCTCGAAGTACCTGGGCGGCGACGAGTCGCTCCTCTGCCCGGCCCCGCTGACCGAGGCGCAGACCGACGAGATCCGCTCGATCGGCGCGCGCGCGTTCGAGGCCATCGGCGGTTCGGGCCTGGCCCGTGTCGACTGCTTCCTGACCGACGACGGCTTCGTCGTGAACGAGGTCAACACGATGCCGGGCTTCACGCCGCTGTCGATGTACCCGCGCTGCTGGGCGGCGTCGGGCGTGTCCTACGGCGAGCTGGTCACCGAGCTCATCGAACTGGGTCGCGCCGCCGTCCGCTGACCAGGTCGGTCAGCCCTGCACGTCCGCCGGGTCGAGGCACTCGTGTCCGTCCTTCGGCAGCGACGACACGGCGTCGGACAGCTCCTGCACGACCGACGTGGTCTTCGTCGAGTCGACGACGACCTGCACGGCCGGCGACCGTCCGAACGTGGTGAAGACGACCTGGTCGCCGCGGTCGTCGCGGATCCAGTCGACGCCGCCCTGCGAGAAGCACGGCAGGTCGGACACGGTGGGCACGGCGACGCCGCAGTGGTAGATCGCCACCTCGGGGTCGCCCCAGGCCGCCGTGGCCTGTGCGTTCGTGTTCCGCAGGTCGAACTCGGAGCCCACGGTCGCGGGCAGTCGGACCTGCACGGCGGCACACGCTGCGGCGTCGGCCGACGGCGCTGCGGTCATCGAGACGGCGTTCGTGCACCCGGTCAGCCCGGCGGCGAGGGTGATCACGACCCCGACGATCGCGAGGGTCCGAGGGGTGCGGCGCGCGGTGTCCATCACCGTCCAGGCTACCGTTCTCGTGTGGACGCGACGGACGACGCCTGGAACGGACCGACGGTGGGGGAGCTCGGCGAACTCGTCGTCCTCGACCGGATCACGAGCAGCCTGCCGACCGGGACGCCGATCCTCGGCCCCGGTGACGACTGCGCGGTGGTGGCAGCACCCGACGGTCGGTTCGTCGTCACGACCGACATGATGGTCCACGGTCCGGACTTCCGGTGGGCATGGTCGTCGCCGACGGACGTCGGGTGGAAGGCCGCCGCCACGAACCTCTCCGACGTCGCGGCGATGGGTGCGGTGCCGAGTGGCCTCGTGATCGCCCTGGCAGCGCCGCAGGACACCCCCGTCGCGGTCCTCGAGGGCATCGCCGACGGCTTCCGGCTCGCCGTCGACGCGCTCGCGCCGGGGTGCGGGGTGGTCGGTGGGGACCTCTCCACCTCGGCCACGTTCACGGTCACCGTCACCGCCTTCGGCGACCTGCGCGGCCTCGCACCCGTGCTGCGGTCGGGCGCCCGGGTCGGTGACGTGCTCGCGGTGTCCGGCGAGACGGGTCGTGCCGCACGTGGGCTGTCCCGGCTGTTCCGCGACGGCGTGGACGACCGGGGCGAACCGGACCGCGCAGCGACCGTGACGAGCGGCGCCGACACGGACCCCGACGTCGGACGGCAGCGTCGCCCGGTCCCGCCGATCGCCGACGGCCCGCTCGCCGCGCAGACGGGGGCCACCGCGATGCTCGACCTGTCGGACGGCCTGGCGATCGATGCCGGCCGGATGGCACGCGCGAGCCGCGTCACGCTGGAGATCGACGCCGAGGCCGAACTCGACGACGCCGCGCTGCACGGCGGCGAGGACCACGGACTCCTCGCCACGTTCCCCGCCGACGTCGTCCTGCCCGGGGGCTTCCGCCGCATCGGCGTCGTGCGGGAGCGTGGCGACGCAGACCTGTTGCGCGCCGGCTCCCCGGTGCCGACGACCGGCTGGGACCCCTACGCCGACTGGGACGGCGCCGCCGGCTGACCCGGCTGACCCGATCCGGTCGGTGCAGGACCGTGTTGCGACAGGACACGCGTCGTTCGACAGGTGCACTGTCGCAGAACGCGTGCACAGGCGCGCCGCGCCTCAGTCGGCGGCGACGGCCTCCCACGCGACGGTCTCGCCGTAGCTGCGCTTGCTGAACGGCGCGAGCCCCGTCGGCCAGGTGGGTTCGGGGGAGCGCTTGCTCCGCTCGACCACGACGACGGCGTCGGGAGTCAGCTTGGGCGCCAGCGCCTCGAGCACCTCGGCGAGCTCGTGCTCCGTGACGTCGTAGGGCGGGTCGATGAACACCAGGTCGAAGGTGCGGACGGTTCCGCGCAGGTACCCGAGCACGGGCTGCGGCTGCACGTCGATCCGGACACCGGGGATCCGCTGCTGCACGGCCTTCGCGTTCGCCCGGCACGCCTGCGCCGCTGCGGACGCCCGGTCCACCAGGACCACCTCGACGGCCCCGCGCGACGCCGCTTCGAGCCCGAGCGCGCCCGTGCCCGCGTACAGGTCGGCCACCGACGTGTCCTCGACCAGTCCCCGCGCCTCGAGCGACGAGAACAGCGCCTCACGCACGCGGTCGCTCGTCGGCCGGGTGCCGGACTTCGGCACGCGGAGCGTCAGGGAGCCGGCGGCGCCGGCGATGATGCGGGTCATGCAGCCACCGTATCGGCCCGGCGGGTCCGTTCCGGCGTTCTCCACAGGCCCGTTCGGGAGGCGCGGGTGGGGTCGGTCGTGCCCGGTACCGTTGGACCGTGGTCACCTCCGGAACCCCCGCTGCGCCGGCCGCGCCCGACCTCGGTCCGGCGCCGCTCGACGCGCGGCTCGCGAACGTCCTCGGCGGTCGGACGGCGACCGCGATCGAGAAGGCCTTCGGCTACCGCACGGTGGGGGAGTTCCTCGAGCACGCGCCGCGTCGGTACGCCGAGCGTGGTGCGCTGACGGCCCTCGACTCGCTCGCGATCGGCGAACCGGTCACCATCGTGGCCGAGGTGGTCGACGTCCGCGAACGCACCATGCGCGCGCGTCGTGGCTCCATCCTCGAAGCGAAGATCGGTGACGGCAAGGGGCTGCTCACCCTGACGTTCTTCAACCAGGGATGGCGCACGAAGGACCTCGTGCCCGGTGCCCGCGGCATCTTCTCCGGCAAGGTCAGCGACTACCGCGGTGCCCGGCAGCTCGCCCACCCGGACTACGAGCTGTTCGACCCGGACGACCCACGGGCCACCGCCGACCCCGGTTCCGACGAAGCGATCCGGTGGTCGCGCCAGCCGATCCCGATCTACCCGGCGACGGCCTCGCTCACCTCGTGGCAGATCGCGAAGTCCATCGGCATCGTCCTCGACACCCTGCCGGACCTGCCCGACCCCGTGCCCGCGTCCGCGCGGTCCCGGCTCGACCTCGTGCCGTTCCGCCGGGCTCTCGAACTGCTGCACCGCCCCGAGAAGGTCGCCGACTTCAAGCGCGCGCAGGACGCCCTGCGCTACCGCGAGGCGTTCGTGCTGCAGACCGCCCTGGTGCAGCGCCGGATCGCGGCCCGTCGCACCGCGGCGACGCCGCGCGTGGCCGCTCCCGGTGGCATCCTCGAACGCTTCGACGCCACCCTGCCCTTCACGCTGACCGACGACCAGCGTGCCGTCGGTGCCGACATCGACCACGACCTCGCCCGTACCTGGCCCATGCACCGCCTGATCCAGGGTGAGGTCGGTTCCGGCAAGACCCTCGTGGCGATCCGGGCCATGCTCACCGTGGCCGAGTCCGGCGGGCAGTCCGCGCTCATCGCCCCGACCGAGGTGCTCGCGGCGCAGCACCTGCGGTCCATCGTGAAGTTCCTCGGTCCGGACCTGGCGGCCGAACTCCGACCGGTGATCCTGACGGGGTCGCAGTCCACCGACGAACGCCGTCGTGCCCTGCTCGCCGCGGTGTCGGGCAGCTCACGGCTGGTCGTCGGCACCCACGCCCTCCTGGGCGACCGGGTGGACTTCGCCGAGCTCGGACTCGTGGTGGTCGACGAGCAGCACCGCTTCGGCGTCGAGCAGCGCGAGGCCCTCCGCACCAAGGGCACGACCCCGCCGCACGTGCTCGTGCTCACGGCCACACCGATCCCGCGCACCGTCGCGATGACCGTGTTCGGCGACCTCGACGTCTCGACCATCACGGGCATGCCGTCGGGGCGTGCCGGCGTCGAGACCTTCACCGTCCCGCTCGCGGAGCACCCCGGCTGGGAGCCCCGGATCTGGTCGCGGATGGCCGAGGAACTCGCGAAGGGCCGGCAGGCGTTCGTCGTCTGTCCGGCCATCGACGACGCCCACACCGAGGACGACGGGGAGCCGGAACCCGCCGAAGCCGAGGCCGACGCCCCGAAGCGCGCTCCTGCGACCGTCCTCGCCACGGCCGAGCGGATGCGCACCATGCCCGCGCTCGAGGGGCGCTCGATCGCGGTCCTGCACGGCCGGATGACCGCCGACGAGAAGGACCGCGTGATGACGTCCTTCGCCGCCGGTGACCTCGACGTCGTCGTGGCCACGACCGTGATCGAGGTCGGGGTCGACGTGCCGAACGCGGCGATGATGGCGGTCCTCGACGCCGACCGGTTCGGTGTCTCGCAGCTCCACCAGCTGCGCGGTCGCATCGGCCGTGGGCAGTGGGCCGGTGTCTGCCTGCTCGTCACCACGGCCGAGCTCGAGACCACCTCGCGTGAGCGCGTCGACGCGGTGGCCGCCTCGGACGACGGCTTCGAGCTCGCCCGGATCGACCTCGAGCTCCGACGCGAAGGCGACGTCCTGGGTGAACGGCAGTCCGGAGGGCGGTCCTCGCTCAACCTGCTCCGGGTGGTCGAGCACGCGGACCTCATCGTCGACGCGCGCGAAGAGGCCGAGCGGGTACTCGAACCCGACCCGGAGCTCGAGGGGTCGCCGGCCCTCCGCGACGCGCTCGCCCGGCGCCTCGACGAGTCCGACGCGGCGTTCCTCGGCAAGAACTGACCCGGGGGCACGACGGCGCGCGCGGTATCGTCGCTGCCATGGCGCAGATCGCGGTGGTCCCCGGTTCCTTCGACCCCGTCACCCTCGGGCACCTCGACGTCATCGGCCGCGCGGCCGGGCTCTTCGACGAGGTGCACGTCCTCGTGGTGCACAACCCCGACAAGAAGCCGGCGATGTTCGAGGCGGTCGACCGGGTCCGGCTCATCCGGGACTCGCTGGTCGAGGTCGGCGCGCCCGGGACGGTCACGGTCGGCGAATGGACGTCGGGCCTGCTGGTCGACTACTGCCGGCAGGTCGGCGCGAAGGTCCTGGTGAAGGGCGTGCGGTCCGGCGAGGACGTCGCGTACGAGACCCCGATGGCCATCATGAACCGCCACCTGGCCGACGTCGAGACGGTGTTCCTGCTGCCCGAGGCATCGCGGGCGCACGTGTCGAGCTCGCTCATCCGCCAGGTGTCGTCCCTCGGCGGCGACGTCACGCCCTACGTGCCGAAGACCGTCGCGGACGCCCTCGCGGCCCGCTGAGCGTCCCCGGGGCGGCACCGCGTCCGGACACGCCTGTCGCCACCTCGACTCTCGGCCTGGATCGCGCTAGGCTTGTCGATCGTGTCTTCCCCCGTGAACAGCCCCTACGCCCTGCGCGTGCGCGACCTCGCGCACCGGCCGGGCGAGATGCGCGAGCACTCGCTCGACATCGAGGTGCCCGACGCGATGGGGGCCGGTCTGATCGCCGTCCGCCAGGGTGCGGAACTGCGGATCGACGTCAAGCTCGAAGGCCTGCACGAGGGCGTCCTCGTGTCCGGGCACGCTTCAGCCGACGCCGCGGGGGAGTGCTCGCGCTGCCTCATCGACATCAGCGAACCGATCGAGGTCGATTTCGCCGAGCTGTTCGCGTATGATGCCTCGGAGGATTTCGACTTCTTCGTTCGCGATGACCACGTGGACACCGAACAGGTCGTTCGAGATGCGGTGGTGCTGTCGCTGCCGTTCCAGCCGGTCTGCCGACCGGACTGCCCAGGACTCGACCCGGTGACGGGTGAGCGTCTGGCCGACCTCGGCGAGCAGCCCGCTCGTCAGGTGATCGACCCCCGGTGGGCAGCGCTCAGCGGGATCGCTCTCGACGACAGTGCTGCAGGATCCACCGACGGTGACACCACCGCACCGAAGACCACCGAGGGCGAGGAGCGGGCCGAGACCGAGTAGGTCCCGACACCGCCAGCCCCCGTTCCGACCACCGACCAACCGAAAGAGATTCACCATGGCCGTTCCCAAGCGCAAGCAGTCCCGTGCGAACACGCACGCCCGTCGTTCGCAGTGGAAGGCCACGCCGATCCAGCTCGTCAAGACGATCGAGAACGGTCAGGTCACCTACAGCCTCCCGCACCGCGCGAAGGTCGTCGAGGACTCGGCCGGCACGCCCCTGTACATGGAGTACAAGGGCCGCAAGGTCGCCGACGTCTGATCGGACCGAACGCATGACGACAACGTCCGGCGCTGCGGGGTCTCGCCCCGCGGGGCCGGACGTCGTTCGTCTGCAGGGCATCCTCGGGGTCGACATCGATCTCGAGCTGCTCCAGCTCGCCCTGACGCACCGTTCCTACGCCTACGAGCACGGCGGCATCAAGCACAACGAGCGCCTCGAGTTCCTCGGGGACTCGATCCTCGGCCAGGCCGTGACCGTGAAGCTCTACCGGTCGTTCCCCGACCTCGACGAAGGCGACCTCGCCAAGCGTCGAGCGAGCCTGGTGTCGACCGTGGCGCTGGCCGAGATCGCCCGGATGATCGGGCTCGGCCGCTACCTGCGCCTCGGCAAGGGCGAGGAACAGACCGGTGGGCGCGACAAGTCGTCGATCCTGGCCGACACGGTCGAAGCCGTGATCGGCGCGACGTACCTGTCGGCCGGCCCCGACCCGGCCACCGAGCTCGTGCTCCGTCTGGTCGAGCCGCTCATGATCGACCCGGACCGCTTCGGCGCCGCGATGGACCCGAAGACGAGCCTGCAGGAGCTCGCCTCGAGCCGCTCGCTCGGCAACCCGGCGTACCGCGTCACCGAGACCGGCCCGGACCACGACAAGACCTTCACGGCCACGGTCGTCCTGCAGGGCGAGGACATCGCCACCGGCACCGGGTCGAGCAAGAAGGCAGCCGAGATGGCCGCCGCGCTCGACGCGTGGACGCGGCTGTCCGGTCGAGCGGCCTGACCGCGTGCCCGAACTCCCCGAGGTCGAGGTCGTCCGCGCCGGCCTCGAACCCGCCGTCAGCGGCGCGCGGGTCCTGCACGTCGACGTGGTCGACGACCGTGCCCTGACCCGGCACGACGGCCCCGCCGAGGACTTCGCCGACCGACTGACCGGTCGCACCATCGCCGCCGCCGTCCGCCGGGGCAAGTTCCTCTGGATGCCGCTGCAGCCCGAGCACGACGGGGACCGCCCCGAGGCACTCGTCGCCCACCTCGGCATGAGCGGGCAGATCCTGCTGGGCCGTGGTCGGCAGGCGGCGAAGCACCGGCGGATCCTCATCGACGTGCAGCCCGCGGGCACCGACCGTGCGGGTGCGCCGGAACCCCCGGTGGAGCTCGAGTTCGTCGACCAGCGCACGTTCGGTTCGATGGCGATCGACGCGATGGTGCCGACGATCGACGGAGCTCCCGCCGGGTTCGGCGGGCAGGTCGACGCGACCGACCCCGACGCCGTGTGGCGCCGATGGGTGCCCGGCCAGGTGTCGCACATCGCGCGTGACCCACTCGATCCCGCGTTCGACGACGACCGGTTCACCGCGATGGCCCGGAAGCGCTCGAGCGGCATCAAGCGGGTGCTGCTCGACCAGGGTGTCGTGAGCGGCATCGGCAACATCTACGCCGACGAGTCGCTGTGGGCGGCGAAGCTGCACTACGACCGCGCCGCCGACCGGCTCACCCGCGCCGACCTGCGACGCCTGCTCGACGAGGTCCGCGCCATCCTGCGCCGGGCGCTCGAGGACGGCGGCACGAGCTTCGACGCCCAGTACGTCAACGTGAACGGGCAGTCCGGGTACTTCTCGCAGCGCCTGAACGTCTACGGCCAGCAGGGCAAGCCGTGCCCCCGCTGCGGCACCACGATCGTCCGCGAGGCCTTCATGAACCGGTCGAGCCACATCTGTCCCGTGTGCCAACCGCGTCCCCGTGCCCGCACGCGTTAGCCTGACGCCAACCTGAGCATCCGGAGACCGCATGTACTTGAAGAGCCTGACCATCAAGGGGTTCAAGTCCTTCGCGCAGCCGACGACGTTCGCGTTCGAGCCGGGCGTGACGTGCATCGTCGGCCCGAACGGCTCCGGCAAGTCGAACGTGGTGGACGCCCTGGCCTGGGTGATGGGGGAGCAGGGGGCGAAGACCCTGCGCGGCGGCAAGATGGAGGACGTCATCTTCGCCGGCACCTCCACCCGCGGTCCGCTCGGTCGCGCCCAGGTGCTGCTGACCATCGACAACAGCGACGGCCTGCTGCCGATCGAGTACTCCGAGGTGACGATCGCGCGCACGCTGTTCCGCAACGGCGGCAGCGAGTACGCCATCAACGGTGAGAACTGCCGACTGCTCGACGTGCAGGAGCTGCTGAGCGACACCGGCCTGGGCCGTGAGATGCACGTGATCGTCGGGCAGGGGCAGCTCGACAAGGTGCTGCACGCCACGCCGGAGGACCGCCGCGGCTTCATCGAGGAGGCCGCGGGGATCCTGAAGCACCGCCGCCGCAAGGAGAAGACCCTCCGCAAGCTCGACGCGATGCAGACCAACCTGACCCGCTTGTCCGACCTGGCCGGTGAGATCCGGCGGCAGCTGAAGCCCCTCGGGCGACAGGCCGAGGTCGCGCGCAAGGCCCAGTCGGTCGCCGCGGTCTTCCGCGACGCCAAGGCCCGCATCCTGGCCGACGACGTGGTGCGCCTGCGCCGCGAGCTGCACGACCACCAGGAGGTCGAGGCCGGCCGCAAGTCCGAGCGCATCGTCCTGACCGAACGGCTCGACCAGACCCGGGTGCGCCAGCAGCACGTCGAGCAGAGCATGGTCGGCGACGACGTCGACCGCGCCCGCACCGTCGTGCACCGGCTCGAGAGCGTGCAGGAGCGCCTCCGCGGCCTGTCGAGCCTGGCGAACCAGCGCCTGATGTTCCTGGCGCAGCAGGCCGACGCCCCGCAGCAGGGCCCGACCGTCACCCAGGAGCAGGTGGCCGGGGTCCGCGCCGAGGCCGATCGCCTCGCGGCCCGTGCCGACGAGATGCAGGGCGGCTCGGCGACGACGGCCCGTGCCGTGCAGGACGCCCGGGTCGCCCTCGACGCCCTCGACGAGCGGATCGCCGCGCAGGCCGCCCGGGTCTCGCAGCACGACCTCGAGGCGCAGCGGCTCGCCAGTGCCGTCGACGTCGCGCGGTCGAAGCGCGGTTCCGCCGTCGCCGACCGTGAACGGCGGGAGCGGGCTCTCGCCGAGGCCGGGGAGCGTGCCGAGCGTGCTGCGGCGGCCCTCGCCGAACTCGGGGTCGACCCGTCCGAAGGTGTCGACGAGGCCGCACTCGCGCAGACCCTCGAGCAGGCGCGCGCCGAGCTCGAACGGGCCCAGAGCGCGCGCGACGAGCAGCGCGACCGGCTGCACGCCCTCGAACGCGAGCGGGACGCCCTGGACGCCCGGGTCACCGCGCTCGGCATGTCGATCGAGGTCCGTGACGGCTCGCAGGCCCTGATCGACGCCGGCCGCGCGGGCATCGTCGGTCGCCTGGCCGACAGCCTGACCGTGTCGCCCGGGTTCGAGGCCGCGATCGCCACCGCGCTCGAGGGCCTCGCCGACGCCGTGCTCGCCGACGGCCGCGGTGTGGCGCTCGACGCCGTCGACCACGCCCGTGCCGCTGACCTCGGCCGGATCGACGTCGTCGTCGCGGACGCCGTGCCCGTCTCCACCGCTCTGCCCGCGACCCTGCCGGCCGGCGTCCGCCGTGCCACCGACCTGGTGCAGGGACCGCCGGCGCTCGCGTCGATCCTGCGCGACACGCTGGTCGCGGAGACCGACGACCTCGACCTGGAGGCGGTGCTCACCGCCGCCCCGCAGGCCACGGTGGTCACGCGGTCCGGCGACCTCGTCCGTGCGGTCCGCGTGACCGGCGGCGGGGAACGCGTGACCTCGCGTATCGAGCTCGTCGCGGAGCGCGACGACGCCGTGACCCGACGCGACGCGATCGTGACTGACGCCGAGGACGCCGCCACGGGCCTCCAGGCCGCGCGCAGCGCCGTCGAGGACGCACGCCGTCGTGCGGACGAGGCCGACGCGGCATCCCGGGCGTACACGCGGGCGAAGGCCGAGTACGACCGCACGAGTGCGTCGACGCGGGCGAAGGCGGAGAACGCCGCGGCCGAGGTCGAGCGGCTGCGCGCCGCGCTGGCGGAGACCGACGGTGCCGTCGAGACCGCCGAGGCGGCGCTGGCCGAGGCCGAGTCGGCCCACCGGACCTTCACCGAGCAGGACCGCCCCGTGGTCGACGCGTCCGAGCGCCCCGCGCTGCAGGACGCGCTCGAGGCCGCGCGCGCCGCCGAGGTCGAGCAGCGCATCCAGGTCGAGACCGTGCGCGAGCGGGTGCGCGCCGAACGAAACCGCGCCGACCAGCTCGAACGCCAGCTGGAGGCCGAGCGTGCCGCCGCTGAGGAAGCCGCGCGGCTCGCGGTGATCCGCCGCGGACAGATCCGCACCGCCGAAGCCGTGCTCGCCGACCTGCCCGGGGTGCTCGGCGCGGTCGACCGTTCGCTGGCCGAGGCGCGGGTGCAGCTGGCGACCGAGGAAGCCGAGCGGTCGAAGCGCAACACCGAGCTGCAGACGATCCGCAACGAGGAACGTGAACTCCGCGACCGCCTGCAGACCATCACCGACGGCGTGCACTCCCTCGAGATGGAGATCTACGAGAAGAAGCTGCACGTCTCCGGCGTCCTCGACCGGGCGCAGAGCGAGCTCGGGCTGACCGAGGCGGTACTGGTGGCCGAGTACGGGCCGCACGTGCCGGTGCCGGTCGACGTGCTCGTGGACCCGCGGGTGCTCGCGCGGAAGCACCGCGAGGCGGAGCGCGCAGCGGCGGCCGTCGCCGCCGACGCCGCGGGCGTGCCCGAGCCGGACCGCGCGGACGCGCACGAAGACGCAGACGCCGAGATGAGCACCGACGACGGCACTGACGAGCCGGCCGACGACCTGGCCCTCGTCGAGCCTGCGTCCACCCTGCCCGGCGGCCCCGCCCTGCCCGAGTTCGACACGACCGACGAGATCGACCCCGCCGACGTCGAGACCGTCCCCTACGTCCGCGCCGAGCAGGAGCGCCGGCTCAAGGCCGCCGAGCGCGACCTCGGGCAGCTCGGCAAGGTGAACCCGCTCGCGCTCGAGGAGTTCCAGGCGCTCGAGCAGCGGCACGCGTTCCTCGCCGAGCAGCTCGAGGACCTGCAGAAGACCCGGACGGACCTGCTGACGATCATCGACGAGCTCGACACGAAGATGCAGACGATCTTCGAGTCCGCGTTCAACGACACGAAGGAAGCGTTCGACGTCATCTTCCCGATCCTGTTCCCGGGCGGATCGGGGTCGATCAACCTGACCGATCCGTCCGACCTGCTGGGCACCGGGATCGACGTGCAGGTGAAGCCCGCCGGCAAGAAGATCGACCGCCTGACGCTGCTGTCCGGCGGCGAGCGGTCGCTGGCTGCGGTGGCGCTCCTCGTCGCGATCTTCACCGCGAGGCCGTCGCCGTTCTACATCATGGACGAGGTCGAGGCGGCGCTCGACGACGCCAACCTCGGCCGTCTGCTGACCGTGTTCGAGCGCCTGCGCGAGTCGTCGCAGCTCATCGTCATCACGCACCAGAAGCGCACGATGGAGATCGCGGACGCCCTGTACGGGGTGTCGATGCGGCAGGACGGCGTCTCCGCCGTCGTCGGGCAGCGGGTGCAGAAGCGCGAGCCGGCGGACGCGGTCGCGTAGGCGCCCTGGTCGCGACCGCGACAGACAGGAGGCGCGGTGCCAGCTGGCACCGCGCCTCCTGTTCCGTCAGGTGCGTCCGGACAGGACGCCGGGTCGCTACGCGCGACCGCGGATCGTCCGGAGCAGCCAGCCGATGATCCCGAGCAGGATGAGCACGATGCCCACCCAGAGCAGGAGCTTCAGGGCGCCGACGAAGATGCCGCTGAAGAGCAGGACGAGGCCGACGATGATCGCGATGATCAGCAGTGCGGGCATGAGGGTCTCCTATCCCTGGAACGAGACCGAGCAGATGCCCGGACCAGAACGGGACGCTACTCCTCGGCGCCGCATCGCGTTCGCTCGCGCGGCGGGACCGCGCCCGCTCAGCCGACGAGGTTCTGCACGAACACGTGCGGCGTGAAGCCCGTCAGGTCGTTGATGCCCTCGCCCTGCCCGATGAGCTTGATCGGGATGCCGGTCTTCTCCTGCACGCTGAGCACGAAGCCGGCCTTGGCCGAGCCGTCGAGCTTCGTGATGACGAGGCCGGTCACGCCGGCGCCCTCGATGAAGGCCTGGGCCTGGGCGAGTCCGTTCTGGCCGGTCGTCGCGTCGAGGACGAGCAGGACCTCGCTGATCTCGGTCTGCTTCTCGACGACGCGCTTGATCTTGGTGAGCTCGTCCATCAGCCCGGCCTTGGTGTGCAGGCGCCCGGCGGTGTCGATGACGACGATCTCGGTCTGGTCGCGGATCGCCTTCTCGACGGTCTGGTACGCCACCGACGCGGGGTCCTGCCCGGGCTGCGACGGACGGACGACGTCGACCCCGGCGCGCTGGGCCCAGGTGGCGACCTGCTCGACCGCCGCGGCGCGGAACGTGTCCGCCGCCCCGACGAGCACCGTGCGGTCGTAGGTCTTCAGGAACTTGGCGAACTTGCCGATCGTCGTGGTCTTGCCGACACCGTTCACCCCGACGACGAGCACCACGGCGGGCCGCGCGCTGAGCTTCAGGGTGGTGTCGAGCTTCGAGAGCCGTTCCTCGAGGACCTCACGGAGCATGCGCTGCAGGTCGGCGGGGTCGGTCGTGCCGTACCGGTCGACGCGGGCGTGCAGGTCCTCGATGATCTCCTCGGAGATGTCCGGGCCGAAGTCGGCGCCGATCAGGGCGGTCTCGAGGTCCTCCCACGTGGTCTCGTCGATCGTCTTGCGCTGGAAGAGGCCGCGCAGCCGTGTGGACAGTGACCAAGAACTCGCCATGCTCCCAGCTTAGAGCGCGGCACATGTCCGCTGTGCCCGGTATGCTCGGGGACACGAAGGGGAGTATTCCCTCTCGGTGACCCCGTCAGTACGGTCCGGAACGATCCGGCCCCGGGGCGCCGGTCGTGCGGCACCGGTTCCGGTGCGGGGCGACGGAAGAGACCTTCAGGCCTCGGCGTACCCGCACACCAGTGGCACGCCCTACCTGAAGGAAACCGTGGACGTCCCACTCTTCGTCTGGCTCATCACGATCGCCGGCATCCTCGCGCTGCTCGTGTTCGACTTCTACTCGCACGTGCGCACGCCGCACGTGCCCCACATCCGCGAATCCGCGTTCTGGTCGGCCTTCTACATCGGCCTGGCCATCCTGTTCGGCATCGGGATCCTGGTGTTCGGCGGCGGACAGGCCGGTGGTGAGTACTTCGCCGGCTGGCTGACCGAGAAGGCGTTGTCGGTCGACAACCTCTTCGTCTTCCTCATCATCATGTCGAGCTTCGCCGTGCCGAAGGAGTTCCAGCAGAAGGTCCTGCTGGTCGGCGTCGCGATCGCGCTCGTCGCCCGCGGTGTGTTCATCGCCCTCGGCGTCACGATCATCGAGAACTTCTCGTGGGTCTTCTACCTGTTCGGTGCGCTGCTGTTCTGGCTCGCCTGGTCGCAGGCCCGCAGCGGCAACGACCACGGCAACGAGGGCGATTCGCGGCTCATCCGGATCCTCAAGCGCTTCATCCCGACCTCGGACCACTACGACGGTGACCGCCTGACCACCCGCGTCGACGGCAAGCGCCTGTTCACCCCGATGCTGCTCGTCATGGTCGCCATCGGCCTCACCGACGTGCTGTTCGCGCTCGACTCCATCCCCGCGATCTTCGGGCTGACGCAGGACGCCTTCATCGTGTTCACCGCGAACGCGTTCTCGCTCCTCGGGCTCCGGCAGCTGTACTTCCTGATCGCCGGTCTGCTCGAGCGCCTCATCTACCTGGGTCAGGGCCTGGCCGTCATCCTGGCGTTCATCGGTGTGAAGCTCGTCTTCCACGCCATGCACGTCAACGAGCTGCCCTTCATCAACGGTGGCGAGCACATCGAGTGGGCGCCGGAGATCCCGATCTGGTTCTCGCTGGGCTTCATCGCCCTGACGATCACGGTCGCGACGATCGCCTCGCTCGTGGTCTCGAAGCGCCGCCAGGAGCGCGGGCTCACCCCGTCGGGTGAGCCGAAGGAGTCGGTGGAAGCCGACGCGAAGTAGCCGTCACCACCTGACGGACGCCAGGCGCGGTGCCAGCCGGCACCGCGCCTGGCGTCTGTCCGGAGCGTCGCCCGGAGCGTCAGACGGCCTGGCGACCGGGGGTCGCGTCGAGCAGGTGGGCCAGGTGCTCGGGAACCGAGCCGCCGCGGGCCACCGTCGCCCGTGCCCACAGTCGACCCGCGCGGTACGACGACCGCACCAGCGGTCCGGCGAGGACCCCCGCGAAGCCCATCTGCTCGGCGAGCTGGCGGAGCTCGACGAACTCCGCAGGGCTGACCCAGCGCGCGACCGGCAGGTGCCGCGGTGACGGGCGGAGGTACTGCGTCAGCGTGATGATGTCCGTGCCGACGTCGTGCAGGCGCTGCAGGGCGTCCTCGATCTCGATGTGATCCTCGCCCATGCCGAGGATCAGGTTCGACTTCGTGACGAGTCCGGCGTCGCGGCCCTGGGCGATGACGTCCAGGGAGCGTTCGAACGTGAACGCCGGTCGGATCCTCTTGAAGATCCTCGGGACGGTCTCGACGTTGTGCGCGAAGACCTCGGGGCGGGCGTCGAACACCTGGCCGAGCTGGTCCGGCCGGCCGTTGAAGTCCGGCACCAGGATCTCGACGCCGGTGCCGGGGGAGTGCTCGTGGATCTGCCGGATCGTCTCGGCGTAGAGCCAGGAGCCGCCGTCGGGCAGGTCGTCCCGTGCGACGCCGGTCACCGTCGCGTACTTCAGGCCCATCGAGACGACGGAGTCCGCGACCCGGCGGGGCTCGTCGCGGTCGAGCGGTTCCGGCTTGCCGGTGTCGATCTGGCAGAAGTCGCAGCGGCGGGTGCACTGCGATCCGCCGATCAGGAACGTCGCCTCGCGGTCCTCCCAGCACTCGAAGATGTTCGGGCAGCCGGCCTCCTGGCAGACGGTGTGCAGCTGCTGGTCCTTGACCAGGGCGGACAGCTCGCGGAACTCGGGGCCCTGCGTGGCGCGGGTCTTGATCCACCCGGGTTTCGTCTCGATCGGGGTCTCGGCGTTCCGGGCCTCGACCCGGAGCATGCGGCGGCCTTCGGGGGCGAGGGTCATACGAGGGTCTCCTGTCGGGCGGGCGCGGTGCTGGTACTCGTGCTGGTGCTGGTGCTGGTGCTGGGGGCTGTCGTGCTGATCCGGTGGCCGCGGTGCATGCCGTCGACGGTCTGTTGGACGCCGTGCGCTACCAGGGGTGCGAGGTCGTCGACGGTCACGGGAGCGAGCCCCAGGTGCGCCGCGGCGGCGCTCAGCGTCGTGACCCCGGCGTCCGCGATGCCGCACGGGACGATCGCTCGGTAGGCGTCGAGGGCGTTGTCGCAGTTGATCGCGATGCCGTGGCTCGTCACGCCCTCGGCGACGTGCAGCCCGATGGCGCCGATCTTGGCGGCGGGGGAGCCGTCCGAGCCCGGCACCCATGCGCCGCTGCGCCCGTCGACCCGTTCGGCGTGCACTCCGACGGCGGCAGCAGCGTCGATGATGACCTGCTCCAGGTCGCGCACCCAGGCGACGACGTCGAGGGGTTCGGCGAGTCGGACGATCGGGTAGGCGACGAGCTGCCCCGGGCCGTGCCAGGTGATGCGACCGCCGCGGTCGGTGTCGACGACGGGGGCGCCGTTCGTCGGCAGGTCGGAGGGTTCGGTGCGGCGTCCGGCGGTGTACACGGACGGGTGCTCGCACAGCACGAGGGCTCCGGGGGAACGGCCTGCGACGACGGCGGCGTGCAGGTCCCGCTGCAGAGCGAGACCGTCGGCGTAGTCGAGCAGCCCGGGGTGGTGCACGATCTCGAGTTCCGGCATGCGGCGAGCGTACGACAGTTTCTGGACGGCGTCCAACAACCGTCTCCTTGACCTCAACTATGGTTGAGATGGTCCGATGTGGACATGGACATCCGCCAGGTACACCTCGCCACCCGTTCCCTCGACGACACCGCCCGGTTCTACGAACGGCTGGGGTGTCCGGTCGAGATCGTCGACGCCGCGGTGCGCGTCGTCGTGGGGTCGTCGCTCCTCGTGTTCCGTGAACTGCCCGAGATGACCGGAGCCCTGCACCTGGCGATCACGATCCCCATCGGGACGTTCGACGCGGCCAAGGCCTGGATCGCCGGACTGACGACGGTGCTCGGTGCCGATGACCAGGACGAGTTCGAGGGGCCGCCGAACTGGAACTCGCGGTCGGTCTACTTCGAGGGGCCCGACGAGCAGCTCCTCGAGCTCATCGAGCGGCGGGACCTGCCCGCAGACGCGGGCGAGAACACGGTCGTCCCGCTCGTCTCCATCAGCGAGGTCGGCGTCCCCGTCCCCGACGTCCTCGGCGCCGTCGATGCCCTGCGACGCGCCGGTCTCGAGCCCTACGCGAACCCGCCGGGGGAGTCCTTCGCCGCGGTCGGCGACGTGGAC
Source organism: Curtobacterium sp. Arg-1 (assembly GCF_025643395.1). Taxonomy (NCBI): domain Bacteria; kingdom Bacillati; phylum Actinomycetota; class Actinomycetes; order Micrococcales; family Microbacteriaceae; genus Curtobacterium; species Curtobacterium sp. Arg-1. The sequence goes on along the minus strand of NZ_CP095731.1, from coordinate 2,290,101 downwards.
GGCCTCGTGATCCTGGTGTCGCCCGACCGGCGCTGGTTCCCGACCGGTGACCGGAGTCCGTCGAGCGCGCCGGTGATCGTCGACCTGGGCCTCGGGGCACCGCTCGAACTGACCGAGGGTGTCCTCCTGCGGTGAACGGACCGGTGCGGCCTGCGCGAGCCTTGTAGAATCGACGGATCATGGCGCAATTCGGCTCACTCTCCGATCGGCTGACCGAGACCTTCCGCAATCTGCGGAGCAAGGGTCGGCTGACTCCGTCCGACGTCGACGGCACCGTCCGCGAGATCCGGCGGGCCCTCCTCGACGCCGACGTCGCGCTCGAGGTCGTCAAGGCGTTCACCGCCTCGGTGCGCGAGCGTGCCCTCTCCGACGAGGTCAACCGCGCGCTCAACCCGGCGCAGCAGGTCGTCCAGATCGTCAACGAGGAACTCGTCGGCATCCTCGGCGGGCAGCAGCGACGGCTCGAGTTCGCGAAGAAGCCGCCGACGGTCATCATGCTCGCGGGTCTGCAGGGTGCCGGTAAGACGACCCTGGCCGGCAAGCTCGGCAAGTGGCTCAAGAAGGACGGCCACACCCCGATGCTCGTCGCGGCGGACCTGCAGCGACCGAACGCCGTGCAGCAGCTGCAGGTCGTCGGCGAGCAGGCCGGCGTGCACGTCTTCGCGCCCGAGCCCGGCAACGGTGTCGGCGACCCGGTCAAGGTCGCCAAGAACGCCATCAAGGCCGCGATCGACCAGCAGTACGACACCGTCATCGTGGACACCGCCGGTCGTCTCGGTGTCGACGCCGAGCTGATGAAGCAGGCGGCGAACATCCGCAAGGCCGTCGACCCGGACGAGGTCCTGTTCGTCATCGACGCGATGATCGGTCAGGACGCCGTCAACACGGCCCGCGCGTTCCAGGAAGGCGTCGACTTCACCGGTGTCGTCCTGTCGAAGCTCGACGGTGACGCCCGCGGTGGTGCTGCCCTGTCGGTGGCCAGCGTGACCGGCCGCCCGATCATGTTCGCGTCGACGGGTGAGTCGCTCGACGACTTCGAGCCGTTCCACCCGGACCGCATGGCGAGCCGGATCCTCGACCTCGGCGACATCCTGTCCCTCATCGAGCAGGCGCAGGGTGCCTTCGACGAGGAAGAGGCGCGCAAGGTCGCGGACAAGATCGCGACCGACAACTTCACGCTGAACGACTTCCTGCAGCAGATGCAGCAGCTCCGCAAGGCCGGCTCCATCAAGGGCATGCTCGGCATGCTCCCGGGCGCCAAGGGCATGCGCGAGGCGCTCGACAACTTCGACGAGCGCGAGATCGTCCGCACCGAGGCGATCATCCAGTCGATGACGCCCCAGGAGCGCGAGCTCCCGAAGCTGCTGAACGGTTCGCGTCGTCTGCGCATCGCGCGCGGCGCCGGATCGACCGTCACCGAGGTCAACGCCCTGGTGAACCGGTTCGAGCAGGCCGCCAAGATGATGAAGACCGTCGCCCGCGGCGGCGTGCCGCAGATGCCGGGCATGGGTCCGATCCCGGGCATGCACGGCGGCAAGAAGCAGCAGCAGGGTGGCAAGAAGAAGTCGAAGGTCGGCAACCCGGCCAAGCGCGCGGCCCTCGCGGCCGGTGCCGCGGCTGCACCGCAGCAGGCCCCGCAGGGCTCCGGCCTCGGCCTCGGTGGCGCCAAGGGTTCCAAGGCGCCGACCGAGGAAGAGCTCGCGTCGCTGCAGAAGTTCCTGGGTCGCTGACGCGGCTCGCGATCGCGACCACCTGACGGACGGGCGCGCTCCGCTCAGCGTGACGCGCCAGCGGCACGCGGGGCGCGCTGACCGAGCCTGCGAGGGAGGGGAGCCAGCTGGCACCGGGCCTCCCGTCCGTCGTCCGGTCGCGACGTTCCTTCTCATCGCACGCGCGCTGGAAACCTGAATCGGGCGTACCTGGTCGGAAGGAACGTCCAGGTACGCCCGATTGGACCGGGTACACCCGGTCCGGGTTGGTGCGTCAGAGCGCGTCGCGGAACTCCGTGACCAGGTGGCGGACCACCGCGCGCAGGTCGCCGCCGTTCTCGCGCGCGACCTGCAGCTGCCGCTGGTACGAGGCGCCGCGCTCGATCATCGTGTCGAGGTGGTGCAGTTCGTCCTGGCAGCCGAGCCGCTCCGCGATCGGGTCGAGCCGCTGCACCAGGTCGTGCACCTCGTCGGTCACGAGCCGCTCGTCACCGGCGACGTTCGTGATGATCTCGGCCTCCATGCCGTAGCGGGCCGCGCGCCACTTGTTCTCGCGGATGAACCACGGCTGCATCGTCGGCAGGGTCTCACCGGCGTCGAGCCGGTCCGAGCACGCGGTGACCAGGCACTGCACCAGCGCGGTGACGGCACCGACCTCGTGCAGGGTCGAGATGCCGTCGGACACGCGGTTCTCCAGGGTGCCCCAGCCGGGCGAGGGGCGGATGTCCCAGCGCAGGTCCTTCACGCTGTCGATGACGCCGGTGTGCGTGAGGTCGCCCACGACCTCCTCGAAGTTCGCCCAGGCACCGAGCTGTGGCGGGAGTCCACCGGTCGGGAGCTGCTGGAACATGAGCGCACGGTTCGAGGCGTACCCGGTGTCGGTCCCGCCCCAGAACGGGCTCGACGCCGTGAACGCCTGCAGGTGCGGAACGTAGGCGAGCATCGCGTTCATGATCGGGACCGCCTTGTCGCGGTCGTCGATGCCGACGTGCACGTGCACCCCCCAGATGAGCATCTGGCGTCCCCACCAGCGGGTGCGGTCGATCAGGGTCGTGTAGTGCTCGCTGTCCGGGGTGATCTCCTGCTGGTCCCAGACGGCGAACGGGTGCGTGCCGGAGCACATCACCTGGGCGTCGAGCGGTTCGGCGGCGTCGATGACCTCGCCGATGATGCCGGACAGCTCGCTCGTCGCCGCACCCACCCGATCGTGGACGCTCGACACGACCTCGACCGTGTTGGTCAGCAGCTCCTCGGTGACGCGGTCGGGGTCACCGAGCCGCTCGTGCACGGCGGCGATGACGGCAGGGGCGCGGGGCGCGAGGTCGCCGGTCGACAGGTCGACCAGCGGGAGTTCCCACTCGACGCCGATGGTCGACGGGCGGGACTCGGTGAAGCGGATGTCCATGCCGTCCATCCTGCCCGGAACGTTGTCGGACACGCACAACGATCCGTCCGCCGGTCGCACGGACCCCGCAGAATGGGCGCATGAGCAGCGTCGCTTCCGCCCCCGTCGTCCCGGAGTCGCTCCGGAGCGTGGCGTCACCCTGGACCCTCGGGCCCCTGCACCTGCCGAACCGGGTGGTGATGGGGTCGATGCACACCGGGCTCGAGGTGCAGGACGACGGTGGTGCCGGCATGGCCGCGTTCTACCGGGAGCGTGCGGCCGGCGGAACCGCGTGCATCATCACCGGCGGCATCGCGGTCAACGACGAGGCCCGCGGCGGTCCGGACTTCGCGGTGTTCGGGGTCGGGGGAGCCGACGAGCGGTTCCGGGTCGCGGTGCAGGCCGTGCACGACGAGGGCGGGACGATCCTGGCGCAGCTGTTCCACGCCGGTCGGTACGCCCTGGCGTCGGGGATGGTCGACCGGCACGGGGACCCGCAGCGCGTCGTGGCGCCCTCGGCCCTGCCGTGGGCAGCCGCCCGGGGCGTGGTGCCGACCGCGCTGACGGCGGCCGAGGTCGAGCGGACCATCGAGGACTTCGCCGCCGCTGCCCGCACCGCCCGCGCGATCGGGTTCGACGGCGTGGAGATCATGGCGTCCGAGGGGTACCTGATCAACCAGTTCCAGTCGCCGCTGACGAACCTGCGCGACGACGAGTGGGGCGGCGACGCAGCACGTCGTCGGCGGTTCGCGATCGAGGTCGTCCGGGCCGTGCGCACCGCCGTCCCGGACCTCGCAGTGACGATCCGGCTGTCCGGCGCCGACCTGATGCCCGGCTCCTCGACCGACGACGAGGTCGACGCACTCGTGCACGACCTGCTGCCGCTCGGGCTCGACGGCATCTCGGTCGGCATCGGCTGGCACGAGTCCCGCACCCCGACGGTGCAGGCCGCGGTGCCGCACGGGGCCTGGCTGGCGTACGCGTCCCGGATCGCCGGGGTGGTGCGCGCGTCCCCGCACCCGCACGTCCGCGTGATCGCCTCGAACCGGATGACGGACCTGCGGGACGGCGAGGCGGTGCTCGCCGACGGCCTGCTCGACGCCGTCGCCCTCGCCCGACCGTTCCTGGCCGATCCCGCACTCGTCGACCGCTCCCTGGCCGGCCGGTTCGCCCTCGTGAACACCTGCATCGGCTGCAACCAGGCGTGCCTCGACCGGTCGATCATCGGCGCACCGGTGTCGTGCCTGGTGAACCCCCGCGCCGGCCGCGAGGTCGCGTTCCCCGCACGCCCGACGGCCGACCCGAAGCGCGTCGACGTCGTCGGCGGCGGTCCGGCCGGGCTCGCCGCGGCGGTGGACGCCGCCCGCCGCGGCCACGAGGTCACCCTCTGGGAGGCGTCCGACCGTCTCGGCGGCCAGTTCGGCCTCGCCGCACTCGTCCCGGGGAAGGAGGACTACGCCGCCACGGTGCGGTCCGCCCGCACGGAGCTCGAGGAGCGGGGCGCGACCATCCACCTCGGACGCCCGGCCACGGCTCGGGACCTCGTCGACAGCGACGCCGTCGTCCTCGCGCCCGGGGTGGTCCCGCGGAGCATCGACGTCCCCGGCAGCGACCTGCCGCACGTGCTGTCCTACGAGCGGGCGCTGCGGGACGGCGTCCCCGAGGGCACCGTCGCGATCATCGGCGGCGGCGGCATCGGGGTGGACACCGCGGCGTTCCTGACCGAGTCGCCCGACGAGGCCGTCCGGGCCGCCGGGTTCGCGGCGCGCTGGGACCTCGACGTGTCCGAGGAACTCGTCGGTGACGTCCCGCAGCGGCTCCCCGCGGCACCGCGCACCACCCGACCGGGGCCGGACGTGACGGTGCTCCGCCGATCGGGCAAGTTCGGCCACGGGATCGGCATCACCTCGCGGTGGGTCGCGATCGGTCGGCTGCGCGACGCCGGCGTGCGGATGGTCGGCGGCGTGCAGGAGTACCTGCGCATCGAACCCGGGGTGCTCTGGATCCGCGACGAGCACGGGGACGAGGTCGGCGTGCCGGCGGACACCGTCGTGGTCTGCGCCGGGCAGGAGCGGGCGAGCGACACCGAGGGTGACGCGCCCGACGGACTCGCCACGGGCCTCCAGGCCGCCGGCGTGCCGTACGCCGTCGTCGGCGGCGCGCGGGACGCACGGAGCGTGGACGCGGTCCGGGCGACGTCCGAAGCCCTCGAAGCGGTGCGGCGCCTCGCCCCGTAGCGAGTCGGCTCGCATCACGGCCGGGAATCTGCAAGAATGAACGGTCGAATCGCCGCAGCTCGACCCTCTATCCAGCTGTGAGCGATCTCTCTCGAGCTTTCGCCGTGTGTGCCCCCACGCCCGCGGTTCCAGTTCAACCACAACGAAAGCAAACAGGAGCAATTGTGGCTGTCAAGATCCGTCTGAAGCGTCTCGGTAAGATCCGTGCGCCCTACTACCGCATCGTCGTCGCCGACTCGCGCACCAAGCGCGATGGTCGTGTCCTCGAGGAGATCGGTCAGTACCACCCCACCGAGGAGCCCTCGGTCATCAAGATCGAGTCCGAGCGTGCGCTCTACTGGCTCGGCGTCGGCGCGCAGCCGACCGAGCAGGTCGCGGCCCTCCTCAAGCTGACCGGCGACTGGGCCAAGTTCAAGGGCGAGAAGGACACCGAGTCCAAGGTCAAGGTGGCCGAGCCGAAGCAGGCCTTCCAGGTCGACTCCTCGAAGAAGGCCGTCCTCAAGCCGAAGTCGGAGAAGACGGCTCCCGCCGCCAAGGCCGACGACGCCGAGACCGCCGACGAGACGACCGAGGCGTAGTCCTTGCTCGAATCCGCGCTGACGCACCTCGTCAAGGGGATCGTCGATCACCCTGACGACGTGCGCGTCGCCAGCTCCACCTCCCCACGCGGCGAGGTCCTCGAGGTGCGTGTGCACCCCGAGGACCTCGGCCGCGTGATCGGTCGCGCCGGGCGCACCGCCAAGGCGCTCCGCACCCTCGTCACGGCCCTGGCCGACGGCAAGCGCGTGCGGGTCGACGTGGTGGACACCGATTCCTAGGGAGACGACCCAGCTCCGGGTGGGTCGAATCACGAAGGCGCACGGGCTCAAGGGCGGCATCAAGCTCGAGCTCTACACCGACGACCCGGATCGTCGGTTCACCCCGGGCGCCACCTTCACGCTCCAGGTCCCCGACGACTCTCCGTGGTCGGGCAAGACCCTCGAGCTGGACGAACTCCGCTGGTACAACGGTCACCCCGTCGCGTTCTTCGCCGGGATCGACGACCGCACCGGCGCCGAGTCCCTGGCACGCATCATCCTCTGGGTCGAGCAGGACGCCGACGCCGAGACCGGTGAGGACGACGCCTGGTACGACCACCAGCTCGTCGGGTTGAAGGTCCTGCGCGACGGCGCCGAGGTCGGCACCGTCGCCCGTGTGGACCACATGCCCGCGCAGGACCTGCTCGCGATCGACACGCCGACCCGCGGCGAGGTCCTCGTGCCGTTCGTCTCCGCCATCGTGCCCGCGGTCGACATCGCTGCCGGCACCGTCACGGTCACGCCGCCGCAGGGCCTGTTCGAGGACCCCGAGGACACCTCGCGCCCCGAGACGGTCACGGACTAGCTGCCGTGCGGATCGACATCGTCACGATCTTCCCGGAGTTCTTCTCCGTGCTGGACGTGTCCCTGCTCGGCAAGGCGCGCTCCGGCGGCCTGCTCGACCTGCACGTGCACGACCTGCGGTCGTGGACCACCGACCGGCACCGCACCGTCGACGACACCCCGTACGGCGGTGGCGCCGGCATGGTGATGAAGCCGGAACCGTGGGCGCAGGCGCTCGAAGCGCTCTTCCGCCCCGACGGCTCGTCGACCCTGGTGGTCCCGACGCCGGCCGGCACCCCCTTCACGCAGTCGATCGCGCGCTCGCTCGCGTCGACGTCCGACCACCTCGTGTTCGCCTGCGGGCGGTACGAGGGCATCGACGCCCGCGTCTTCGAGTGGGCGTCATCGCGCGCCACCGTCGTCGAGCTCTCCCTCGGTGACTACGTGCTGAACGGTGGCGAGGTCGCCGCGATGGCGATCATCGAGGCCGTCGGTCGACTGGTCCCCGGCGTGGTAGGCAACCCCGAGTCACTGGTCGAGGAGTCCCACGAGGACGGTCTGCTCGAGTACCCCTCGTACACCAAGCCCGCGTCGTGGCGCGGCCTGGACGTCCCCGACGTCCTGCTCAGCGGGCACCACGCCCGCGTCGGTGCCTGGCGGCACGAGCAGCAGCTGGAGCGGACGCGGCGCGTCCGTCCGGACCTGCTGCCCGACGCGTAGCGCGACCCGTCCTGGGAAAGCGACAGACGTCCGCGGAACATCCGCGGACACCTGTCGCTTTCGCTGTTCTGACGGTCCGCGGCCCGCGAGGTCTGTCGCCTCGGTGGGGTGGGGGCGACGCGTGACGGACTGGAGGCGCGGTGCCAGCTGGTGCCGCGCCTCCAGGCCCGCTACTGGTCGCGCTGGGCGCGACGCAGGGTCAGGACCTCGGGTCCGGCCTCGGTGACCGCCACGGTGTGCTCGACGTGCGCAGCGCGCGAGCCGTCGACGCTGCGCAGGGTCCAGCCGTCGTCGTCCTGGGAGAGCTCGTCGGTCGTCTGCATGAGCCACGGTTCGATGGCGACGACCAGCCCCGGCCGGAGCTTGAGCCCGCGGCCCGGACGGCCGTCGTTCGGCACGTGCGGGTCCCCGTGCATCGTGCGGCCGACGCCGTGCCCGCCGAACTGCAGGTTGACGTCGTGACCGGCCTGGTGCGCGACGTGTCCGATGGCGTGCGAGACGTCGCCGAGCTTGTTGCCGGGGGCGGCCTGGGCGATGCCGGCCGCCAACGCCCGCTCGACGGTGGCGATCAGGGCCTGGTCCTCGGCACGCGGCGTCCCGACCTGGACGCTGACGGCGGAGTCCGCGACCCAACCGTCGACGCTCGCGGCGAAGTCCAGGCTCACCAGGTCGCCGTCCTGCAGCGCGTAGTCGTGCGGCAGGCCGTGCAGGGCGGCGTCGTTGACCGACGTGCAGAGGTTCTTGCCGAACGGCGACATCCCGAACGACGGGTGGTAGTCGACGTAGCAGCTCTCGGCCGCGCGCTCGGCGATCATCCGGGCCGCGACGCGGTCGAGGTCGAGCAGGTTCACGCCGACGTCGACCGTCTCGAGCAGTTCGTCGAGCACGTCGGCGACGAACCGGCCGGCGACACGCAGGCCGTCCAGCTCGGCGGGGGTGCGGAGTTCGATCATGGGTCCATCCTCGTCGTTTTGCCTCGCGCGCTCTCTGTGGCAGTATTGAACGCTGTGCCCTGGCTGGACTCTGCCACGGGGGAGTCGCCGACACCGGGCACGCACCACCACTTTCCGAACCTTCTATCCGCGGCGACCCGTGTGCGTCCGCAGAGAGTGAAACCCACCATGAGCCAGCTCCTCGACAACGTCGACGCAGCATCGCTGCGGACCGACGTCCCGGACTTCCGTCCCGGCGACACCATCAAGGTGCACGTCAACATCATCGAAGGCACGCGCTCGCGTATCCAGGTCTTCCAGGGTGTCGTCATCGGCCGTCAGGGCCACGGCATCGGCGAGACCTTCAAGGTCCGCAAGGTGAGCTTCCAGGTCGGCGTCGAGCGCTGGTTCCCGGTGCACTCGCCGATCATCGACCACATCGAGATCGTCACCAAGGGTGACGTCCGTCGTGCGAAGCTCTACTACCTGCGCGAGCTCCGCGGCAAGGCGGCTCGCCGCAAGATCAAGGAGAAGCGCGACGCCTGATCGCCTTCACAGTGAACGTCCGCGAGCCGGACGACGCTGCGAGCCCCTCGTCCATGTACGGTTGTGCATCGACGGGGGGCTCTTCCCATTGCGGCAGAGCGAGCGGTTCGAACGAGAGCGGAAATGACGGACACGACAGACGATTCGGGGCGCAGGCCACGTGCCGAGAAGCAACGGAACGGTGTCCTCACATTCCTCCGCGACCTCGTCATCATCTTCATCGCGGCACTCCTCGTGTCGTTCCTGGTGAAGACGTTCCTGATCCGGTCGTTCTACATCCCGTCGGCGTCGATGGAGAACACGCTGCAGATCAACGACCGCGTGATCGTCAACGAGCTCGTTCCCGGAACCGTGGCGCTGAAGCGGGGGGACGTCGTCGTCTTCAAGGACCCGGGCGGATGGCTCACCGGTTCCGACGTGCCGAACGTCACGCCGGACACGCAGCCCGCCAAGGCCATCGACTGGGCCCTGACGCAGGTCGGGCTCGGCACGGGGGACAGCGACGACCACCTCATCAAGCGCGTCATCGGACTGCCGGGTGACAAGGTGTCGTGCTGCAACGACCTCGGGCAGATGTCCGTCAACGGCGTCCCCATCAAGGAGCCGTACCTGAAGCTGCCCGCCGGTGCCCCGGCCTCGGCGACCGACTTCTCGGTGACCGTGCCGAAGGGCACCATCTGGGTGATGGGCGACAACCGGAACGACTCGAAGGACTCCCGGTACAACGGCGACACCCCGTCGAAGGGCTTCGTCCCGATGTCCGACGTCACCGGCCGCGCGTTCGTCATCTCCTGGCCCGCGAGCCGGTGGACCTGGCTCGACGACCACCCCGAGGTGTTCGCCGGCGTGGAGGAGCGCGACGAGTGACCGCCGTACGTCCGTCGCTCCGGGTCGAGAAACGGCTGCTGGCCGAGGGCCGCGTGACCGTGATCGGCATGGACGAGGTCGGCCGTGGCGCCATCGCCGGTCCGGTCGGGGTCGGAGTGGCCGCGGTGACGCTCGACATCGGACGTGTGCCCCAGGGGCTCGCCGACTCGAAGCTGCTCTCCGAAGCGCGCCGGACCGACCTGGTGCCCGTCGTGCAGCGTTGGGCGCGGACAGCGGTCGGCATGGCCTCGGCGGAGTTCGTCGACCAGCAGGGCATCGTCCCCGCCCTCGGTGCTGCCGGGGCGCAGGCGCTCGGTTCCCTGGTCGCAGACGGGGTGTCCCTCGACGGCGCAGTGGTCGTGCTCGACGGCTCGTTCGACTGGTTGAGCAGGGCCATCCCCGCATCCCTCCGGCCGGCGACGGAACCGCTCGAGGTCGTCGTGCGGGTCAAGGCCGACCGCGACTGCGCCTCGGTGGCCGCGGCGTCCGTGGTGGCCAAGGTCGCGCGTGACGCCGTCATGATCACGGCGCACGACGACGCTCCGCACTACGGCTGGGTGTCGAACAAGGGGTACGGGTCGACGGCGCACTACGACGCGATCCGGACGGTCGGGGCGCACACCCTGCACCGGAAGTCGTGGCTGCACCAGGCCTCGAGCGTCGCGCTGGACGGGTTCGACGAACTCGACGCCCCCGCGGCCCTCACCGGTCCTCCGCTCGGGCGTCCGTCGCCGTAGACTGTGGGCGCAATGGATGAGGACGAATTCGACGACTACGACCGCGAGGTCGAGCTGGCCCTGTACCGCGAGTACCGAGACGTGGTCTCGCAGTTCCGTTACGTGGTCGAGACGGAGCGCCGTTTCTACTTGGCGAACGAGGTCGAACTCGTGCGCCGTGACACGGAGCACGACTTCTACTTCGAACTGACCATGAACGACGTCTGGGTCTGGGACGTCTACCGTTCCGACCGGTTCGTCAAGGGTGTCCGCGTGCTCACGTTCAAGGACGTGAATGTCGAGGAGCTCACGACGCGGGAACTCGAACTGCCGAAGGAACTCGCACTCGACGAGTGATCGTCGCTTTTCATTCTGCTGCTTTCTCGGTGAATCGCCGGTGATCCGAAGCGCCGTGGAATTGTTCGCGCTATTCTGATGGCGATTTAACCGCCCCACGAACAGGAGCACCCCATGGCACAGAAGGTCACCGTCCAGCTCGTCGACGACCTCGACGATTCCCCCATCACCACCGGTGAAGGCCGGACGGTCGAATTCGCGTTCGACGGCTCGTCGTACGAGATCGACCTGTCGAACGACAACGTCGACAAGTTCCGCGAGGCGATCTCCGATTACGTCGCCGCGGCGCGCAAGGTCTCCGGTCGTCGGACCGGTGGCGGTTCCGCCCCGAAGTCCGCACCCAAGCGCGGCAACTCGGAAGAGCTCGGCAAGATCCGCGAGTGGGCCAAGGAGAACGGGTACGAAGTCTCGTCCCGTGGTCGTATCTCGACGCAGGTGCAGGAAGCGTACGCAGCAGCGCACTGACGCTCGCCGCAGCAGGACCCGGGTGATCTCGATCGCCCGGGTCCTTCTTCTTTCCTCCACAGTGGCAATCTGCTCGCACTGATTCCACAGATTCTGCATCGTCACTGATGCGGCTGTTCGTTCCCGAGATCGTTGTCGTGGAGGCAACGACATGGAACAACAGGTGCAACGCCCACCGGGGCGGTCGCTCCGGAACGGCCGACTCGGGCGATTCGGTGAAGAACGCGCGGTGGTCTGGCTCGAAGCTCGGGGATTCCGTGTCCTCGAACGGAACTGGCGATGTGCGCGCGGGGAGATCGACATCGTCGCGTGGGATTCCTGCACGCTCGCGTTCATCGAGGTGAAGACCCGGTCCGGTGCGGCGACCGGGCACCCGTTCGAGGCGATCACCGCAGCGAAGCTCACCCGGATGCGTCGGCTCGTCCCCGAGTGGTTCGACGCGCATCCCGAGGTCTCGGCACGTGCGGTCCGCGTGGACGTCGTCGCGGTCCACGTCGACGGACCCCGCATCGTCGTCGAACACCTGGCAGGCGTGCTGTGACCGGCATCGGCCGCGCGGCCGCGGTCGCGCTGCTGGGGGTCACCGGCCGCTGCATCGAAGTCGAAGCCCACCTCACCAGTCAGCTCCCGGCGTTCAGCATCATCGGGCTTCCCGACACCTCGTTGGGCGAGGCGCGGGAACGCGTGCGATCCGCGGCCGCGAACGCGGGGTGCCCCTTGCCCGCCCGTCGGATCACCGTGAACCTGACCCCCGCTGCGATCCCGAAGCGCGGTTCCGGGTTCGACCTGGCCATCGCGATGGCGGTGCTCGCCGGCGCGGGACTCGCGCCGGACGTCTCGGAGCGTGTCGTGTACATCGGCGAGCTCGGCCTCGACGGTCGGGTGCGTCCGGTCCCCGGGGTGATCCCGATGCTCATCGCCGCGCGCGACGCCGGTGTCGACCGCGTGGTGCTGCCCGTCGGCAACCTGACCGAGGCCCGTGTCGTCAGCGGTGTGCGGGTCCGGGGTGTGGACTCGCTGCGGGCGGCGGCCATCGACGCCGGGGCGCTCCTGCCGGAGGTCGAGGTCGACCCGGTGCTGCCGGTCCCGATCCCGTCGGTGCCGCGTCCCGTGGCCGAGCTGTCCGACGTCGTGGGGAACCCGGTCGGGGTCCGAGCCGTGATCGCGGCGGCGGCCGGGGGACACCACGCGCTGCTGCTCGGGCCGCCGGGTGCCGGCAAGACGATGCTCGCCGAGCGGCTGCCCGGGCTGCTGCCGGACCTGGACGACGAGACCGCGCTCGAGGTCGCCGCGGTCCGGTCCGTCGCCGGACTCGGCCCCGCGTCCTGGAGCACGAAGCCACCGTGGGAAGCCCCGCACCACTCCGCCTCGGCGGTCTCGCTCATCGGCGGTGGGTCGGGGGTGCTGCGTCCGGGGGCCGTGTCGCGCGCCACCGGGGGCATCCTGTTCCTCGACGAGGCGCCGGAGTTCCCCCGGGCCGTGCTCGACGCGCTCCGGCAACCGCTCGAGTCCGGTCGGATCACCGTCCACCGGGCGGCGGGCGCCGCCGAGTTCCCCGCACGCTGCCAGGTCGTCCTCGCGGCGAACCCCTGCCCGTGCGGGAACGCCGGTGGTGCCCACGGGCAACCCTGTGAGTGCTCGCCGAGCACCGTTCGCCGGTACCTCGGGCGGATGTCCGGGCCGTTGCTCGACCGCATGGACATCCGCGTGCTCGTGCCCCGGGTGACGACGGGGCGGATGCGCGCCGCGGACGGCAGCACGCCGACCACGGCGGTCGCACGTGCAGCGGTCGCGGCAGCGCGGGCCCGCATGGCGGAGCGGCTGCACGGGACGGGATGGTCCCGCAACGCCGAGGTCACCGGGACCTGGCTCCGCGCCGACGGGCGCATCGAACCCGGGTCGACCGCGGACCTCGACCGTGCACTCGACCTCGGCACCCTGACGATGCGCGGCTGGGACCGCGTGATGCGACTGGCGTGGACGCTCGCCGACCTCGATGCCGTCGACCGGCCCACGGGTGAGCACATCCGGGGTGCCCTGGCCCTGCGGAGCGCGCTGTGATGCCGGCGGGCACGGAGCTCCTCGACACCGTGGCGCGCCTGCTCGGACGCAGCGGCGCCGCGGTCGACCCGGTGCAGGCCGCGGCACGGGTCGCGTGGTCGGCCATCGTCGAACCCGGGGACTCCGTCGCCGGCGAGCTCCTCGCCGGGCTCGGGCCGGAGCGCGCACTCGGTGGGGTGTTGCTCGCCGCGGACGGCGACCACGACGCGCTGCTGGGGGACTGCGTCGAGGCCGAGGTCCCCGGAGCCGAGGACCCCGCGGTGCTGCTCGGGGTGCTGCGGACCGCGGTGGAGCGCTGGCGGCCCCGGCTGGCCAGCGTCGAGGTGGGCGACGTCCTCGCGGCCGCCGGTGCGGTCGGCGCCGGTCTGCTCGTCCCGGAGAGCGACGGGTGGCCCTCGTCGCTGGACGACCTCGGGCCGCACGCCCCGGTGGTCCTGTGGACGCGCAGCCCCGGCGTCCGCCTCGGCGACGGGACGCCGGTGCTCGGGGTCGTGGGGTCCCGGGCGAACACGGTGGCCGGTGCCGAGGCGACCGCGGAGATCACCTCGACGGCGGTGGACGCCGGATTCCGCGTCGTCAGCGGTGGCGCCTACGGCATCGACGCCGTGGCGCACCGCGTGGCCGTCGCTGCCGGAACACCCACGATCGCGGTCCTGGCCGGTGGCATCGACCAGCTCTACCCGGTGGGCAACGCGCAGCTGCTCCACAACGTGGCACGGCAGGGCGCCCTGCTCGCCGAGTCGGCACCGGGGACACGACCGACGCGGTGGCGTTTCCTCGCTCGGAACCGGCTGATCGCCGCGCTGGCCGACGTCACGGTGGTGGTCGAGGCCGGTGCTCGCTCCGGGGCGCTCAACACCGCTCACCACGCCGCGCAGCTCGGGCGGCCGGTGTTCGCCGTGCCCGGAGCCTTCGCGTCCTCGGCGTCGGTCGGATGCCACCGGCTCATCGCGCAGGGGCGGGCGGAGATCGTCGTGCACCCCGGCGATCCGGTCGCGGCGATCCGTGCGGTGTCCGGGACCGGTGGGGGAGCGGTGCCGGACGAGCCGTTGCTGTCCGGCAGGCAGGACCCCGAGGTGGTCCGGGTCCTCGACGCGCTCGGCCGTCGTGCGCTGCCCGAAGCCGAGATCGCCCGCCGAGCCGGGATGTCGACTGCGGACGTCGCCGACGCGCTCGCGCTGGCGCAGCTGCAGGGGCTCGTCGTCCCGAGCGGCGGCGGGTGGGGGCGGGCATGACGGTCTGCAGCCGTACGCTGACGTCGTGGCTTCGCGGACGGACGATCGACTCGAGGCGGCGGTGCACGCCTTCCTCGGACACGCGCGGCACGCGCGGGGTCTCAGCGAGCAGACCCTCCGCGCCTACGCCAACGACCTCGAGCAGCTCGTCGCCTTCGCGGGCGGCCGCAGCGTCGACCGCGTCGCCGACGTCGAGCTGGAGCTCCTGCGTGACTGGCTGTGGGACGCCGACCAGCGGGGGCTGGCCCGGTCGACCATCGCCCGACGGTCCTCGTCCGTGCGGGCGTTCACCCGGTGGGCGAGCGAGACCGGGGTGACCCCGAAGGATGCCGGGGTCCGGCTCCGTGCGCCGAAGGGTGGAGCGCACCTGCCCCGAGTGGTGTCCGCAGACCAGGTGCGCACCCTGCTCGACGGGCTCGGTGCCCGGGCCGCGACGGACGACCCGACGGCGCTGCGGGACCTGGCCCTCGTCGAGCTCCTGTACGCGGCGGCGATCCGGGTCAGCGAACTCGTCGGGATCGACGTGACCGACGTCGATCGCGGACGCTTGACCGTGTGGGTCCTCGGCAAGGGCGGCAAGGAACGCGTGGTGCCGTTCGGCGTTCCGGCGCGGGACGCGCTCGAGGCATGGCTGGAGCGCGGACGGCCCGCCCTCGCTGCTCGGAGCGACGGCCCGGCGAGCACGGCGCTGTTCCTCGGCGACCGTGGCGCCCGACTCGGCGTCCGCAGTGCGTACCGCGTGGTGGCCCGGTTGCTCGGCGACCTGCCGGGCGAGGGCCCGAGCGGGCCGCACACGTTCCGCCACACCGCGGCGACGCACCTGCTCGACGGGGGAGCAGACCTGCGTGCGGTGCAGGAACTCCTCGGGCACGCGAGCCTGGGGACGACGCAGATCTACACGCACGTGTCTTCGGGGCGGCTGCGCGAGGTCTACCGGACGGCGCACCCGCGCGCCTGACGCTTCGCCGACGTCCCTGACGCTCGGTCGCCGGTGGACTCAGCCGGGCCACGCCGACTCGGGCAGCAGCACCGGCCACTCGGCAGGCGGCAGGTACGGCATCGGGTCGACGTAGCGACCGTCGACCCGCGCACCCAGGTGGAGGCACGGTGCCGTCGCCGGACAGTGCCCGACCGAGACGCGCCCGACTGCATCGCCCTGCACGACCTCGTCACCGGCGGCGACCAGGGGCGTCACCGAGTCGAGCGTGCTGACCAGCCCGCTGCCGTGGTCGATCGTCACGACGGTGCGGCCGCCGACCGCGCCGGCGAACGCCACGGTGCCGTCCGCCACCGCCGACGCGGTCGTCCCCAGGGCCGCGGGGACGTCGATGCCGCGGTGGCCGGCGGCGTAGTCGGAGGACGGCGCCTCCCACGCACGCTCGACCACCCGTGACCCGGTCGGCCAGGCCCAGCGGGCCTCGGCTCGGTCCGCGTCGGCCGCAGGAGTCACCGACGGCCCGGCCCCCGACGACGGCGCAGCACCGAACGTCGCCGCCCCGAACACCCCCGCATCGAACGCCGCCGTTAGGCACAGCACCGCCGCGCACACCACGGACAGCAGGACGGGACGGGAGCTCGATCGCATGTCCCCAGCCTCGGCCGTGGAACCGGCCCCGTGGCGGACACGGGGCGATCCGTGGAGGGGGAGTCGCGCCTCCAGGC
Source organism: Curtobacterium sp. Arg-1 (assembly GCF_025643395.1). NCBI lineage: Bacteria > Bacillati > Actinomycetota > Actinomycetes > Micrococcales > Microbacteriaceae > Curtobacterium > Curtobacterium sp. Arg-1. The sequence goes on along the minus strand of NZ_CP095731.1, from coordinate 2,273,849 downwards.
CTGGGGAGGAACGACGCGACGGCCGATGCGACGGAGTCGACGTCGTCCGACAGCGACACCGTCGTTCCGCGTCGGCACGCCGACCAGTCGTCCCGATCTCGCACCCGGTTATGACCACATCCCGGGCGAGGAGTACAGTCGGGGCCGCTCCGGAACACGCAACGCCGCTCGGACGGCGAACCAGCCGACCGCCGGGGCACCGTGCTGCACACCGGCACGGCGGCAGAACCCAGGAGCATCGTGTCCACCACGACCACCGGGCACGGCGAAGACCGTGCGTTCAAGGGGAAGGTCACCCTGTTCGCCATCGCGGCGGCGGTCGGTGGCTTCCTGTTCGGCTTCGACTCGTCCGTCATCAACGGCGCCGTCGACGCGATCAAGGGTGAGTTCAACCTCTCCGACGCGGCCAGCGGCTTCGCGGTCGCCTCGGCCCTGATCGGCTGCGCGTTCGGCGCCTACTTCGCGGGCCGTCTCGCCGACCGCTACGGCCGCACCCGGATCATGTTCTGGGCCGCCGTGCTGTTCTTCGTCTCGTCGATCGGATCGGCGTTCGCGTTCGCCACGTGGGACCTCGTGGTCTGGCGTCTCGTCGGCGGTCTCGGCATCGGTACCGCCTCGGTCATCGCACCGGCGTACATCTCCGAGGTCTCCCCGAAGGCGATCCGCGGGCGGCTGGCCTCGTTCCAGCAGCTCGCGATCACGCTCGGTATCTTCGCCGCGCTCCTGTCCGACCAGCTCTTCGCCGTGACCGCGGGCAGCGCGTCGGCCGAGGTCTGGGGCCTGGCTGCCTGGCGCTGGATGTTCCTGGTCGGGGTGATCCCCTCGGTCGTCTACGGCGTCCTGGCGATCACGCTGCCGGAGTCCCCGCGGTACCTGCTCACCAAGGGGCGGGACGACGACGCGCGCGTGGTGATGGGCAAGATCGTGCCGCGCGACACCGTGAACACGAGCCTGGAGGAGATCCAGGACGGCATCAAGAAGGAAGCCAGCGAGAAGAAGGGCTCCATCCGGGGCAACCGCTTCGGGCTCCAGCCGATCGTCTGGGTGGGCATCATCCTGGCGGTGCTGCAGCAGTTCGTCGGCATCAACGTGATCTTCTACTACTCGACGACGCTCTGGCAGGCGGTCGGCTTCAAGGAGGAGGACTCGTTCCTCATCTCCACGATCACCTCGGTGGTCAACGTCGCCGTGACCTTCATCGCGATCTTCCTGGTCGACAAGGTCGGCCGCAAGCCGCTGCTGGTCGCGGGTTCCGCGGGCATGTTCGTCTCGCTCACCATGGTCGCCATCGCGTTCTCGCAGGCGACGATCGTCGACGGCAGCCCGAGCCTCCCCGGCTCGTGGGGCGTCATCGCGCTGATCTTCGCGAACCTCTTCGTGGTGTCCTTCGGCGCTACTTGGGGTCCGCTGATGTGGGTCCTGCTCGGTGAGATGTTCCCGAACCGCATCCGTGCCACGGCGCTGGGGATCGGTTCCGCCGCCAACTGGATCGCGAACTTCATCGTGACGATCTCGTTCCCGGTGCTCTCGGGCTTCAACCTCACGGTCACGTACGGCATCTACGCGCTGTTCGCGCTGCTGTCGCTCTTCTTCGTCATCGCGAAGATCCCGGAGACGAAGGGCCGCTCGCTCGAGGAGATGGGCATCTCCGCCGACGGCGACACGGTGGACGCCAAGGCCTGATCAGGACGGCCGGAGCCGCGGAGATCCGCCGGATCGACCGGACAGGAGGCCCGGATCACGTCAGCCGCGAGGCGCGCGTGATCCGGGCCTCCCTTCTGTTAGCATCTATCCAGCAGCGTGCTGATGCGCGCTGACTTCGCGTGTCCACCAGGCCCTCATCGGCTCGGTACCCGACCACCGGTCCCGCTCTCACGAGCGGGCGGTCGCGTGCCAGGACACCAGGGATCACGACCGACGGTCGCGATCGACACAACCGCAACAGGTCCGCAGCGACGTGCGAGAGCACGGCTGCGCGCCGAGAACACAGAAGGAGGACGGCACATGGCCGTCGTCACCATCCGCCAGCTGCTCGACAGCGGCGTCCACTTCGGACACCAGACCCGTCGGTGGAACCCGAAGGTGAAGCGCTTCATCCTCGCCGAGCGCTCGGGCATCCACATCATCGACCTGCAGCAGTCGCTGGCCTTCATCGACCGCGCGTACGACTTCGTCAAGGAGACGGTCGCGCACGGTGGCACGATCCTCTTCGTGGGCACCAAGAAGCAGGCCCAGGGCTCCATCGCCGAGCAGGCGACCCGCGTCGGCCAGCCGTACGTCAACCAGCGTTGGCTCGGCGGTCTGCTCACGAACTTCCAGACGGTCTCCAAGCGCCTCGCGCGCATGAAGGAGCTCGAGGAGATCGACTTCGACGACACGACGAAGGGCTTCACCAAGAAGGAGCTCCTCATCAAGAAGCGCGAGCTGGACAAGCTCCACAAGACCCTCGGTGGTATCCGCAACCTCACGCGGACCCCGAGCGCGCTCTGGATCGTCGACACCAAGAAGGAGCACCTCGCCGTCGACGAGGCGCAGAAGCTCGGTATCCCGATCATCGGCATCCTCGACACCAACTGCGACCCCGACGAGATCACGTACCCGATCCCGGGCAACGACGACGCGATCCGCTCCGTCGGTCTCCTGACCCGCATCGTCGCCGACGCCGCGGCCGAGGGCCTGAAGACCCGCCACAACGGTGGCGACGAGGACGAGGCCAGCGAGCCCCTCGCCGAGTGGGAGCAGGAGCTCCTCGGTGGCGAGACGGCAACCCCGTCCGCCGACGCCGCCCCCGAGGGTGCGACCGTCGAGGAGAACAACGCTGACGCGCAGGTCGCCGCGAAGGAGATCGGCGAGCCGATCGCTGACGAGGCGAAGAACGCGGAGCCGACGGCCGAGGCCGAGGCAGCCGCGGAGACCACCCCCGCCGAGTGAGCTGCCGGGGCGTCGGACCCACCGGGTCCGGCGCCCCGACTGCACTCCACTCTCCACACACGTACAGTCCAGAAAGGACTCCAGTCAATGGCAAACTTCACCGCTGCTGACGTGAAGAAGCTCCGCGAGGACCTCGGCGCCGGCATGATGGACGCGAAGAACGCGCTCGTCGAGGCCGACGGCGACTACGACAAGGCCGTCGAGCTGCTCCGCATCAAGGGTGCCAAGGCCGTCGCCAAGCGCGACGACCGAGCCACCTCCGAAGGCGTCGTCGTCGCGACCTCCGAGAACGGCGCCGCCACGGTCGTCGAGCTCGCGAGCGAGACCGACTTCGTCGCCAAGAACGAGAAGTTCACGACCCTCGCCGACAAGGTGCTGGGTGCGGTCGCCGCTGCCGGTGCCGCCGACGTCGCCGCCGCCAACGCTGCACCGCTGGACGGCAAGACCGTCCTCGAGGTCGTCAACGAGTCGGCTGCCGCGCTGGGCGAGAAGCTCGAGGTCCGCACGGTCCGCCGTGTCGAGGGCTCGGCCTTCGAGATCTACCTGCACAAGACCAGCCAGGACCTGCCGCCGCAGATCGCCGTCGTCATCGCGTACGAGGGTGACAACGCCGCCGAGGCGCGTTCGATCGCCCAGCACGTCGCGTTCGCGAACCCGACGTACCTGACCCGCGACGAGGTCCCGGCCGAGGCCATCGAGAAGGAGCGTGCGACCGTCGAGGCGATCACGCGCGAAGAGGGCAAGCCCGAGGCCGCCCTCCCGAAGATCGTCGAGGGTCGGGTGAACGCCTACATCAAGCAGGTGTCGCTCCTCGACCAGGACTACGCGAAGGACAACAAGATCTCCGTCGCGAAGGCCGCCGAGAACGCCGGCATCACGATCCAGGGCTTCGCCCGCGTCAAGGTCGGCGCGTAACGAACCCGTGACGGGGTCAGGAACCAACGAGGTTCCTGGCCCCGTTTTTCGCGCGCACCGACACGACACGCGCGCGACACATCCGCGAGTACATTTCCACGAGACCACGACGAAGGGTGCGGACCAGATGACCGACGAGAAGACCGGACGACGCCGCGTTCTGCTGAAGCTGTCGGGAGAGGCGTTCGGCGCCGGCTCCCTCGGGGTGAACCCCGACGTGATCGGCACCATCGCCAAGGAGATCGCCGTCGCCGCGCGCGAGGTCGAGATCGCGATCGTCGTCGGCGGAGGCAACTTCTTCCGTGGCGCCGAGCTCTCGCAGCGCGGCATGGACCGCGGACGCGCCGACTACATGGGCATGCTCGGCACGGTGATGAACGCGCTCGCGCTGCAGGACTTCCTCGAGCAGGCCGGCGCCGCGACGCGCGTGCAGTCCGCCATTGCGATGACCCAGGTCGCCGAGCCGTACATCCCGCGGCGGGCCGAGCGGCACCTCGAGAAGGGCCGGGTCGTCATCTTCGGTGCCGGCGCCGGTCTGCCGTACTTCTCCACCGACACGGTGGCGGCGCAGCGTGCGCTCGAGATCAAGGCGGACGAGGTCCTCGTCGCCAAGAACGGTGTCGACGGCGTGTACACCGCGGACCCGAAGAAGGACGCCTCGGCCGAGAAGCTGCACCACGTGACCTACCAGGACGCACTGCTCAAGGGCCTCAAGGTCGTCGACGCCACCGCGTTCTCGCTCTGCATGGACAACGGCATGCCGATGCACGTCTTCGGCATGGAGGGCGACGGCAACGTCCAGGCCGCCATCCGTGGCGAGCGCATCGGCACCGTCGTCAGCAACTGACCCCCGGCGCTGACTAGACTCGACGCCAGTACCGAAGGAGTAACACCGTGATCAGTGATGTCCTGACCGAAGCCACCGAGAAGATGGCGAAGGCTGTCGAGGTCGCCAAGGACGACTTCTCGACCGTCCGCACCGGCCGCATCAACGCGGCGCTCTTCCAGAAGATCCCGGTCGAGTACTACGGCACCCCGACGCCGCTCGCGCAGCTCGCGTCGCTGCAGACGCCCGAGGCCCGAACGCTCATCGTCACGCCGTACGACAAGTCGGCGCTCAAGGAGATCGAGCGCGCCATCGCGACGTTCCCGAACCTCGGTGCCAGCCCGACGAACGACGGCGACATCGTCCGCGTGACGATCCCCGAGCTCACCAAGGACCGCCGCAAGGAGTTCGTCAAGCTCGTGCGGACGAAGGGCGAGGACCACAAGGTCGTCATCCGCAACATCCGCCGCAAGGCCAAGGACGACCTCGACGCGCTCAAGGGTGAGATCTCCGACGACGAGATCTCGCGTGGCGACAAGGACCTCGAGGGCCTGACGAAGAAGCACGTCGACCAGATCGACGACGCGCTGAAGAAGAAGGAAGCCGAACTCCTCGAGGTCTGATGCGTCGCTCCGACCAGGGCGATGACCGCCCCACAGCAGAGCACGGGCCCGCGACGAGCGGGCCTGTGAAGAAGGGGCTCCGCCAGGACTTCGATGCGCGCGCACGTGCGGCGCGCACCGACTTCGAGGCGCAGCTCCGCCAGCGCAAGGCCGACTTCGGTGCGCGGAACGAAGCACTGACGGCGCGGACCGGGCGCAACCTGCCGGCGGCGATCGGCATCGCGCTCGCGTTCGCGGTCGTCATGCTCGGCACGCTGCTCCTGTTCACGCCGTCCTTCATGGTGGTCGCGGCGTTCCTGCTGGGCGTCGGCGTCTACGAGCTGACGAGCGCGATGCGCTTCGCCGGCCGCGACGTCCCGCGGATCCCGAGCGTCGCCGTCGCGATCGCGGTGGTGCCGGCGGCGTTCCTGTACGGGCAGGCCCCGGCGCTGTTCACGCTGCTCGGCGGCATCGTCCTGATCAGCGTCTGGCGCCTGGTCGAGGTCGCCCTCGCCCGGCAGAAGCCCCCGGCCGCCAACGTCGTCCGTGACCTGACGAACGGGCTGTTCGTCCAGGCGTACATCTCGTTGCTTGGTGCCTGCGTCGTGCTGCTCTCCGCCCAGCGGGACGGCAACCTCTGGGTGATCGGCTTCATCCTCGTGGTCGTCGCGGTCGACACCGGTGCGTACGCGACCGGCCTGAACCTCGGCAAGCACCCGATGGCACCCCGCATCAGCCCCAAGAAGACGTGGGAGGGTTTCGCCGGGTCCGTGGCGGCGAGCATCGTCGTCGGCATCCTGGTGGCCGTGTTCATGCTCGGGCTGCCCTGGTGGACCGGTGTCGTGCTGGGTGTGCTCATCTCCGGGTCGGCCACGCTCGGCGACCTGACCGAGTCGATGATCAAGCGTGACCTCGGCATCAAGGACATCTCGTCGTTCCTGCCCGGGCACGGTGGACTGCTCGACCGCATCGACAGCATCCTGCCGTCGGCCGCGGTCGCCTACGTGCTGTACCTGGTCGTCAACCACTGACCCGCCCCCGGGCCGGGCTGTACGTGGCACTCAGCGCGTCCAGGTTGTGCCACGGGTCGGGACTGGCAGAATGACGCCGTGGCCACCACCTTCCCGACCGCAGCCCGTTCCGCCCTCGGTTACGACGTCGACGAAGTCGAGCGTTTCCTCGAGGACGCCCGGCGCGCGTACTCCGCCGACGACAGTGCCCCCGGCATCGAGGCTGCGAAGATCCGTGCCACGGCGTTCTCGATGCGCAAGGGCGGCTACTCCACCTCGCACGTCGACGCCGCTCTCGAGCGGCTGGAGGACGCCTTCGCGGCGCGCGAGCGTGAGCGGGAGATGAGCGAGGTCGGCAAGAAGGCCTGGTACGCCGAGGCGCGGACGAAGGCGTCGGACGTCGTGGCACGCCTCGAGCGGCCCGACGGCCAGCGGTTCAGCCGGGTGAGCGTCCTCGGCACCGGCTACCACCCGAAGGACGTCGATGCCTTCGCCGCCCGACTCGCGGGGTACTTCCGCGAAGGCAAGCCGCTCAGTCTCACCGAGGTGCGCTCGATCGTGTTCCGCCCGAAGCACGGCGGGTACCGCGAGGCGCAGGTCGACGCGGTGCTCGACGCCGTCGTCGAAGTGATGCTCGCTGTCCGATGACGACGCGCTGTCCCCAGGTGCTTCGCTTTCCGTGATCGTTCCGTTACCCTGGTCCTACTCATGGGCAGGCACACGGCAGATTCAAGCTCCGACCGCGATACCCGCGAGCACCTCAGCCTCCAGGCTTCCGGTGAGCGCCGCGCGGCAATGCAGCGAACCCGCACGACGGAGACGTCGGCGTTCGGGGTGACCCCGCAGGCAGCGGCGACGGGGCCGGTGGCCACGCCGAAGTCGGTCGCGGCGAACCGCGTCTCGGACGAGCGTGTGGCGTCCTTCGCCCACGACGCGCTCGTCGCCGAGCAGCGTTCCCCGAAGCAGCGCACCGCGACGGTCCAGCGCCGTACGACGCCGAAGCTGGCCGAGCCAGCCCGTGTCGCGTCGGTCAACGCCGTGGCCCGCAAGCGCGCGACGGCCCCGATGCTGTCGTTCGTCGGCGTGTTCCTGTTCGTCGGCGGGTCGCTGTTCAACCCGCTGCAGGCCGACGTGGCACAGGCCGCCGTCGACACCCCGGTGCTCGTGAAGGCCCCGGCACCCCAGCAGTACACCGCACACGGCACCTACGGCGAGGCCGCTGCCGACCGCGACGGCTACGGCGTGACGGTGCCGGCCCCGAAGGTCGTGAAGCCCGTCGTCGAAGACGACGACGCCGATGCCACCGACGACGCCGCGGATGCCGCAGCCCCCGATTCCGAGCCGGTCTCGGCCGCCAACACGCTCGCGGCCACCGCCGCGACCCCCGACCCCGGCAGCGCGCAGGCGATCGCCCTGCAGCAGGTCACGGCCCGCGGCTGGGGCACTGACCAGTACAACTGCCTGGTCTCGCTCTGGAACAAGGAGTCCGGCTGGCGGGTGAACGCCTACAACCCGAGCGGTGCGTACGGCATCCCGCAGGCCCTGCCCGGCAGCAAGATGGCCACGGCCGGCGCCGACTGGCAGACGAACCCGGCGACGCAGATCACCTGGGGTCTCAACTACATCGCCGGCGTGTACGGCACCCCCTGTGGTGCGTGGGGTCACAGCCAGGCCAACAACTGGTACTGATCGGCTGCTCGGGTGCCGCGCAGCAATCGGCCGCGGCGTCCCCGTGGTCGCGACGTCGAGCCTGACGAGGAGTCCACCCTCGATCGGCTGATGAGTTCGTGGAAGCGCACCGAGGTCCGCCACGGTCGCGAGTACCAGGTGCAGCCGATCTCCGCCGCGTCGGCGCAGAAGGAGTACATCTGCCCGGGCTGCGGTGGCACCGTGTCGCCCGGCACCGCCCACGTGGTGGTCTGGCGCGCGGACGGCGTCCTGGGTGACGCCGCCGACCTGGCGTCCCGTCGGCACTGGCACAACCACTGCTGGAGCATCGCATGACCGAGCGCGACGTGACGCACGACACCGAGATCCGCTCCGCGACCGAGCTGCCCGCCCGACGCACCGAGGTCGAGCTGGTCACGGACGACCACCTGACGCTCGTCGGGGAACTGGCCGAGCCCGCCGACGCGCCTGCCCGCGGCACCATCGTCACGCTCCACCCCCTGCCGACCGCACACGGCTTCATGGACTCCCACGTGCTCAAGAAGGCCGCTGCCCGGTTGCCGGCCCTGGCCGACATCGCGGTGCTGCGGTTCAACTTCCGATCCGTCACGTCGCCGCGCGGCACGTCCGAGGGGGCTTCGGCGACGGCGTCTCCGAGGGCTTCGACCTGCGTGCCGCTGTCGCCGAGGTCGTCGACCGCGGGCTGCCGACGCCGTGGCTGGTGGGGTGGTCGTTCGGCACCGAGGTCATCCTCAAGCACGCACTCGAACACGTCGAGGCCGGCACCGTCGCCGGGGTCGTCCTGCTGTCACCGCCGCTGCACCGCACGTCGGACGCCGAGCTCGCCCGCTGGGCCGCCGTCGACGTCCCGGTCGTGGCGCTCGTGCCGGAGCACGACGACTTCCTGCAGCCCGAAGCTGCGGCCGCGCGGTTCGCGCTCGCTCCCAACGTCCGGGTGGTGCCCGTCGCGGGCGCGAAGCACCTGTGGGTGGGGGAGCGGTACGTGCGGATCGTGCTCGACGCGATCGCCGACCTCGTCGTCCCGGGCAGCGCACCGCTGCCGACCCACTGGCCGGTCTGAGCAACGCCCACGGCACGCCGTGCGCCCCGCCACCTGCTGCAGGTGGGGCGGCCTGGAGGCGCGTGTCGGGCCTCCGGGCCGGTGACCGTCAGCGCTCGGTCGCCTCCACGTCGTCGCGCTCGTCCGCAGCGGACGCTGCGGTTGGCGCCGTGCCGAGCAGGCCGGTCGCGTTCGTGAGGACCCCGCGGAGGTTCTCGAGGTAGCCCGCGACGGCCTCGCGCTCGGTGCGGATCGCCGCCAGGCGGTCCTCGGCCTCGGCGATGACACCGGCGGTGCGCTCCTCGGCGTCGGCGACCATCCGGTGCACCCGGTCTTGAGCGTCGGCGACGATGGTGCGTGCGTGCTCCTGCGCCTCGGCCGTGCTGGTGCGCTCGAGGTCGTCGGCTTCCTGCTGCAGACGCTCGGCTCGCTCACGGGCCTCGGTGGCGCGGCGCGTGGCCTCGGCGAGCTGCAGGTTCGCCTCGTCCAGGTACTTCTGCGTCTCGGTCACGGTCTCGTGGTGCTTCTGCAGGTAGTCCTGCTCGGCGTCGTCGCGGCGGGCCGCGAGTTCCGACTCGAGGGTCGTGCGGGCTTCGTCGCGTGCCCGGGCGATCTCGGCACGGACCTCGTCGCGTTCCTTCACGAGGGCGGCGCGGGCGGTGTCGATCTCCTGCTGCAGGGCGGTGCGCTCGGCTTCGAGCACCCCGAGCTCGGCGGTCCGGCGGTCGGCGATCTCGGCGTCGACCTCGGCGTGCTCGCGTTCGCGGCGGGCGGCGATGGCGTTCTCGTGCTCGCGGACGGCACGCTCGGCTGCTGCGTCGGCTTCGGCCCGCTCCTGCGCGATCCGGGCGTCGTGCTGCTCGAGTTCGCGGGCGATCCGGTCGGCGGTCTCCTGCACCAGGCGCGCGTTCTCGACGCGGGTCTGTTCCTCGTCGACGCGCAGCTGGGCGCGGGCTGCTTCGATCTCCTGCTCGAGGTCGGTGCGGGCCACGGCGAGTTCGCGCTCCCACTCGGCGCGGGCGGCCGCGAGTTCCTCGTCCAGTTCGCGGCGGCGGTCACCGATCTCGCTGTCGAGCTCGGCCCGCCGACGCGCGACCTCGGACTCGAGTTCGGCGCGACCGGTCTCGAGGGCCAGCGCGTGTGCCTGCTGCTCCTCGTCCCGTTCGCGGTGCCAGGCGGCGCGGCCCTCGGTGACCTCGCGCTCGAGGGCCTCGCGCCGGCTCGTCTCCTCGCGGTCGAGGTCCTCGGTACGGCGGGTGTGGTCGGCTTCGAAGACCGAACGGCGGTGCTCGGTCTCACGGTCGAGCTCGGCTGCGGCGGTGCGGGCGTCGGCGGACTCGCGCTGGGCGATCTCACGCAGCTCCGCGACCTCGTGCTCGACCTGGGCGCGCAGTGCGTTCGTCTCGCGGATGGCGACGGAGCGGACCTCGGCGGCCTCGGTCACCGCGGCACCGCGGATGGCGGCTGCCTCGTTGCGGGCGTCCTGCGTGAGCAGACCGGCCTCGGCGCGGGAGCGCTCGACGGTGTCGGCGGCTTCGGCGCGGGCACGGGTCAGCTCGTTGGTGGCGCGGGTGCGGGCGTCCTCGAGGGCGTCGCGCGCTTCTTCCTGCGCTTCGCGGACGGTGCGCTCAGCTTCGGCGCGGCTCGAGGCTCGGAGCCGCTGGGCGTCGATGTCGGCCTGGCTGATGAGCCGGGTCGACTGTTCCTCGGCAACACGCAGCGTGGACTCGAGGCGGGTGCCCAGACCGCTGTACGTGGGGGTGCCGGCTTCGTCCAGCTCGCCCTGCAGCTCGGACACGCGGGCCTGCAGGAGACGGATCTCCTTCGCGGCGTCGGCGCGGTCGTTGTTCGACTTGATGAGCTCGCGGCGCAGGTCGTTCAGTGAACGCTCCACCTCGTCGCGGCGGTACCCGCGCAGCTCGGTTCCGAACTCGGCCTCGTCGTTCGCCACGTGTCGCTCCTGGGTGCTCGGCGGAGGGCCCGGATCGGCCCGCGGTCGATTGTAGTGGCGGCCGGAGCGGGTCGTCTGAGTCCGGCGACAGCGCGGATTGATGCACTGTCCAGCGATGCTCGCTATCCTGAGTCGCTGATTCGCGCGCCGACATCCCCACCCCGGCGCGGTAGGGAGAGTGTTCGTGCGATTCGTCCTGGCGATCGTCAGTTTCGTCATCGGCCTGCTGCTCGTGGTGCTGGCGGTGGGGCAGCGGACCGTGTTCGCGCCGCCGTCCTCGCTCGTGGCCGAGAGCTCGACGACCAGTTCCGCCCCGGTGACGGTGATCCCGGGGACGACGCTCAACGCCAACCCCGGTTACCAGCGCATCAACGTGTCCGGCTCCGGCAAGGTGTTCGCGGCGTACGGCAAGACCGCCGACGTCGACGCCTGGATCGGTGACGCCGAGCACACCACGCTCCGCTTCGACGCCGAGAAGGGCTCGCTGGTCGGGTCGACCTCGGGCAGCGAGACGAGCGTGCCGTCGCCGAAGGGCAGCGACCTCTGGTACCAGGAGTACGACGGTGCCGGACAGTTCACCGTCCGCCTGCCCCAGGACGTCTCGGTCCTGGTCGTGAGCGACGGCAAGGCCGCCGCACCGAGCGACGTGTCCGTCACCTGGCCGCAGGACACCGCAACGCCGGCGGTCGGTCCGCTGCTCGTGGCCGGCGGCGTGTTCGTCCTCGGAGGCCTCGTGCTGCTCGTCCTCGCCTTCCTGCACCAGCGCCGTGGCCGCGGTCCCCGCCGTCGCAGCGGTGGCAGCCGTCCGCCGCGGGTACGTGCCTCGCGCCGTGCCGCCGCCGCCGGGGCGCAGGTGCCTCGCCCCGGTCGTCGTGGGACCCGCGCGTTCGTCGGCGTCCCGGTGCTGCTCGTCGGTGCCCTGACCCTGGCCGGCTGCTCGTCGGACTACTGGCCGCAGGGCGGCGACCCGTCGCTGGCCACGCCGACCCCGACGGCCACTGCCACGGGGGCGGCGGAGCCCACCGAGCCGACCGCCGCGACCAAGCAGCAGATCACCCGCATCGTGCAGCGCGCCGCGGCCGTCGCGAAGCAGGCCGACGGGGCGCGCGACCGCGACCTGGTCCGCACCCGGTTCTCCGGCGCGGCGCTCGACCTCCGGCTGGCCAACTACTCGATCCGCGGCAAGGACTCGGACGTCAAGGCGCCGCCGGCGATCTCCGCAGCGCAGGTGTGCGTCGCGCTGCCGCAGCAGACCGACACCTGGCCGCGGACGGTCTTCACGATCGTCGCCGAGGACTGTGACGCCAAGTCGGCGCCGCAGGCCCTGACCCTGGTGCAGGACAGCGCCCGTGATCCCTACAAGGTCGCGTACGACGTGTCGCTCGAGGCCGACGCGAAGATCCCGAGCCTCGCCCCGACGACCATCGGTGCGGCGCTGCTCGCGCCGGAGTCGAAGCTCCTGACCATCCAGCCGGACCAGGTCGCGACCGCCTACGGCGACATCCTGTCGAAGGACACCGCCAGCGAGTACGCCGACCTGTTCACCACCGAGGGTGACGCACTCCGCACGACCATCGGCAAGGCGTACAAGGACAAGAAGGCCAAGGCGCTGCCGGACACGGCGAAGATCGAGTACTCGTCCGAGGTCCCCGCCGACTCCGCCGTCGCCATCGCGACGGACGACGCCGGCGCCCTGGTTTCCGCCGACCTGGACGAGATCGAGAAGGTGACCCCGACCGCGTCGGGCGCCGAGGTGAACACCGAAGGTGCCGTGAAGGCACTGTCCGGCGTCGACACGAGCAAGAAGGGCATCAGCGCCACCTACAGCGTCCAGCTGCTCTTCTACGTGCCGCCGGTCGCCTCGGATGGCAAAGTGGTCCTGCTCGGGTTCACGCAGGGCCTGACCGCAGCAAGTGAGGTGCAATGAGCAACATCCCCCCGACCCCGTCCGGGCTCCGCGGAGCCGTGGACCTGTCGTCCCTCGTCGACCGCGCACAGCGGCCGCCCCAGCCGTCCGGCGCTCCGGCCCCGGCGGGTCCAGCAGGCGGTGCCGCGCCCGGTTCCGACGTCGGCACTGCGAGCGGCGCCGGCCCGACGGTCCCGTCGCTCGTCATCGACGTCACCGACGCGACGTTCCAGGACGTCCTGGAGCTGTCGAACGTCGTCCCGGTCATCGTGGACATCTGGGCCGAGTGGTGCGGGCCGTGCAAGCAGCTCTCACCGATCCTCGAGCAGCTCACCGCCGAGTACGACGGCCGCGTGGTGCTCGCCAAGGTGGACGCCGACACGAACCCGCAGCTCGTGCAGGCGTTCCAGGCGCAGTCGATCCCGACCGTCGCAGCCGTGATCGGCGGACGCCCGCTCGGGCTCTTCGTCGGCGCACTGCCCGAGGCGCAGGTCCGCGACGTCTACGAGCAGGTGCTCCAGGCCGCCGAGCAGAACGGGGTGTCCGGTCGCGTGTCCGTCGACGGCGCAGCGGCGGACGTCGACGCGGAGCAGGGCGAGCCGGAGCCGGAGCCGCTCCCGCCGCACCACCAGGCCGCGTACGACGCGATCGAGCAGGGCGACTACGCCACCGCGATCGAGGAGTACAAGACCGCCATCCTGCAGGACCCGCACGACCAGATGGCCGTCGCCGGGCTCGCGCAGGTGTCGCTGCTCGACCGGCTGAACGGCCGGACGGCCGACGAGATCCGCGCCGCTGCAGCCGCAGGCCCGCACGACGTCCAGGCGCAGCTCGCCGTCGCCGACCTCGACATCTCGGGCGGACACGTCGACGACGCCTTCGGGCGCCTGCTCGACCTCGTCCCGACCGTGTTCGGCGATGACCGTGAAGCCCTGCGCGTGCGGCTCGTCGAGTACTTCGAGCTCATCGGTTCCGAGGACCCGCGCGTGGTCGCGGCCCGCCGCCGCCTGGCGAACGCGCTGTACTAGCCCCTGCCGGGTCCGTGCGGCGCAGCAGACGCCGTCGTCACGCCGAGACGCCGCCGGATCCGGCGGCGTCTCGGCGTTTCCGCGGCGTCTCGCGGACACGACGGCGTCGCGAGGACGACGGCGTCTCGAGCAGGACCGCCCGGACCCGCAACGAGACAGACGGGAGGCCCGGTGCCAGCTGGCACCGGGCCTCCCGTCTGTCGGTCGGTCGCGTCCTGGACGCGGGCCGGGTTACCGGGCCAGCTTCAGCCAGACGGCGCCGAGCGGCGGGACCACGACGTGCGCTGAGGCCGGGCGGCCCGCCCACGGGGTGTCCTCGGCGGTGACGACGCCGAGGTTGCCGACTCCGGAGCCGCCGTACTCGGCCGCGTCGGTGTTGAGCACCTCGTGCCACTCGCCCGCGGTCGGCAGCCCGAAGCGACGCTCCACCGGGACGCCGGAGAAGTTGACGAACACCGCGACGCGGTCATCGCCGTCCTTCCGCAGGAACCCGAGGGTCGAGTGCGGTGCGTCGCCGCCCTCGAGCCACTCGAAGCCGTCGGCCGTCGAGTCGTGGGTCCAGAGCGCCGGGGAGTCCTTGTAGACGCGGTTGAGTTCGGCGACGAGGTCCTGCACGCCGCGGTGGCCGGGCTGGTCGAGGAGCCACCAGTCGAGGCCCTTCGCCTCGGACCACTCCGCGGGCTGCGCGAACTCCTGGCCCATGAAGAGCAGCTGCTTGCCGGGGTGCGCCCACATGAACGCCAGGTAGGCGCGCACGTTCGCGAGCTTCTGCCACTCGTCGCCGGGCATCTTGCCGTACAGGGAGCCCTTGCCGTGCACGACCTCGTCGTGGCTGACCGGCAGGGTGAACTGCTCGCTGAACGCGTAGACGAACGAGAACGTGATCTCGTCGTGGTGGTAGCTGCGGTAGGCGGGGTCGCGCTGCACGTATTCGAGCGAGTCGTGCATCCAGCCCATGTTCCACTTCTGCCCGAAGCCGAGCCCACCGGCGCTCGTCGGCTGGGTCACCCCCGGCCACGAGGTGCTCTCCTCCGCGATCATCACGATGCCGGGGTACCGCTTGTACGCCGTCGCGTTCGTCTCCTGCAGGAAGGCGATCGCGTCGAGGTTCTCGCGCCCACCGTGGATGTTCGGCAGCCAGTCGGTGCGGGAGTAGTCGAGGTACAGCATCGACGCCACCGCGTCGACGCGCAGACCGTCGATGTGGAACTCCTCGAGCCAGTACAGCGCGTTCGCGACCAGGAAGTTGCGGACCTGCGGCTGCCCGAAGTCGAAGACGTAGGTGCCCCAGTCGAGCTGCTCACCGCGGCGGGGGTCGGGGTGCTCGAACAGGGCGTAGCCGTCGAAGCGGCCGAGCGCCCACTCGTCCTTCGGGAAGTGCCCGGGGACCCAGTCCATGATCACGCCGATGCCCGCGGAGTGCAGGCGGTCGATCAGGTAGCGCAGGTCGTCCGGTGAACCGAAGCGTGCGGTCGGGGCGTAGTACCCGGTGACCTGGTAGCCCCACGAGCCACCGAACGGGTGCTCGGAGAGCGGCAGGAACTCCACGTGCGTGAAGCCGGTGTACTCCATGTGCCCGATGAGCTGGTCGGCGACCTCGCGGTACGACAGGCCGGGGCGCCACGAGCCGAGGTGCACCTCGTAGACGCTCATGGGGGCGTCGTGCGTGGTGGTCTGCGCACGGCGCTCCATCCACGCGGCGTCGCCCTCGGACCACGTGTACGTGGACTCGGTGATGACGGAGGCCGTCGCCGGCGCGATCTCGGCTTCGCGGGCGAACGGGTCGGCCCGCTCCACCCAGCCGGAGTCGGTGAGGATCTGGAACTTGTAGCGCTGGCCGACGACGGCACCGGGCCAGAAGAGTTCCCAGACACCGAGGTCGCTCAGACGGCGCATCGCGGTGGTGCGGCCTTCCCAGCCCTCGAAGTCCCCGATGACACGCACGGCGGTGGCGCGCGGTGCCCAGACGGCGAACGCGACCCCGTCGACCCCGTCGACCGTGCGGGCGTGTGCACCGAGGTGCTGCCAGAGCTGCTCGTCGCGGCCTTCGCCGAACAGGTGCAGGTCGAGCTCGCCGAGCGTCGGGGCGAACCGGTACGCGTCGTCGGTGGTCCAGGTGGCGTCGTCCTCGTCCGTTGACGCGTCGTAGTCGTACTCCGACTCGACGCGGTACCGACCGAGCGTGTCGGCCGTGGCGCCGGCCCAGAGCCCGTCGCCCTCGTGCGTGAGCTCGATGTCGTCGCCGTCGGGGCGGACGAGTCGCACCGCGCGGGCCAGGTGGCGGACGACGCGGACGCTCGTGCCGCCGTCGACGGGGTGCGGGCCGAGCACGTCGTGCGGCTGGGACCACCGGCCCTCGGCCACCTGCAGGCGCAGCCAGTCCTCGATCGGTGCCGGGCGCGGGTCCGTGGCGGCACCGGCAGTGCCGACGGCCGGGGCCGGGGCATCGGCCGGAGCCGGGGAGGCGGCAGCGGCGCCGGGGGCGACCAGGGCGTCGACGGACGCCGGACGGACGACCGGTGCCGAGCCTCCGGTCGGGGCCTGCGGGTCGTCCGACGACGAGGCTGCCGCCACGGACGGCTGCCGCGGGTGCGTCGGGTCGGCGGGGTGTCCGGCGAGCGTCGCGGACTCCGCCACGCCGCGGTCGGGCGCCTCGCGCTCGGCCGGAGGGGCACCGGGCAGGTCCTCGGCGGGAGCGGACACCTTCGGCTCGTAGCGCGGCACGGCCGGCGGCGGAGGCGGTACCGGCGGCACGGCCGGTCCGCGCTTCGTGGGGTCGGTCGGTTCGGGGGTCATCGGTGGGGTCCTTCCACGACGAGCAGGTGCACGGGCTCCTGGAACGTGTCCAGGCGGACGTAGTTCGACGCGCCCCAGGTCCAGCGCTGACCGGTCACGACGTCACGGACGTCGAACAGGCCCTCGGTCGGCAGACCGAGTGCGGCGAGGTCCAGGTGCACGGTGGTCTCACGGGCGGAGTGCGGGTCGACGTTGGCGACGACGATCACCGTGTCGGGCCGACCCGACCGGATGAAGTCACCCGACAGGTGCTTCGAGTAGACGACGATCGCCGGGTCGTCAGCGGCGTGCACGTGCAGGTTCCGCAGCTGTCGCAGCGCGGGGTGCGCCGCCCGGAACCGGTTGAGCATCGTGACGTACGGGGCGAGGGACGCGCCCTCGGCCTCGGCCAGCGCGAAGTCGCGCGGCTTGTACTCGTACTTCTCGTTGTCGATGTTCTCTTCGGAGCCCGGTCGTGCGACGTCCTCGAACAGCTCGTACCCGGCGTACATGCCCCACGTCGGCGCACCGGTGGCGGCGAGCGACGCACGCACCTTGTAGCCGGCTCGGCCGCCGAACTGCAGGTACTCGGTGAGGATGTCGGGGGTGTTCACGAAGAGGTTCGGGCGCAGGTAGTCGCTCGTCTCGTGCGAGAGCTCGGTGAAGTAGTCCTCGATCTCGTCCTTGGTGTTGCGCCAGGTGAAGTACGAGTACGACTGCTGGAACCCGGCTTCGGCGAGCGCGCGCATCATCGCCGGGCGGGTGAACGCCTCGGCCAGGAACACGGTGTCGGGGTGCTCGTCGCGGATCTCACGGATGACCCGTTCCCAGAACCACAGCGGCTTGGTGTGCGGGTTGTCGACGCGGAAGATGCGGATGCCGAAGGCGATCCAGTGGCGCAGGACGCGCTCGACCTCGGTGACCAGGCCCTCGGGGTCGGTGTCGAACTGGATCGGGTAGATGTCCTGGTAGCGCTTCGGCGGGTTCTCGGCGGTCGCGATGGAGCCGTCGGCGCGCTGCGTGAACCACTCCGGGTGCTGGGTGACCCAGGGGTGGTCGGGGGAGCACTGGAGCGCGAAGTCGAGCGCGACTTCCATGCCGGTGTTCTTCGCCGTCTCGACGAAGTCGCGGAAGTCGTCCTCGGTGCCGAGGTCGGGGTGGATCGCGTCGTGCCCGCCTTCGGGGGAGCCGATCGCCCAGGGGCTGCCGGGGTCGTTCGGCCCGGGCGTGAGCGTGTTGTTCGGCCCCTTGCGGGCGGTGGTGCCGATGGGGTGGATCGGCGGCAGGTAGATGACGTCGAAGCCCATCCGGGCGACGGCGGGCAGGCGGCGGGCCGCGGTGCGGAAGTCACCGCTCTTCCAGGAGCCGTCGGGGTTCTTCTTCGCGCCTTCGGAGCGGGGGAAGAACTCGTACCAGGCGCCGACGCCGGCGCGGGTGCGTTCGACGTCGAGCAGCTGGGTGGCGGAGTGCGTGCGGAGCGAGGTGAGGGGGGCTTCCTCGACCTCGGCGACGATGCGCGGGTCGTCGACGGCGGCCAGGCGTTCCGCCGGGTCGAGGTCGGTGTCGCGGACCCGTGCGGCGGCGCGTGTGGCGGCGGGGGAGCCGGTCTCGTCGGCCAGCCGGTCGAGCAGCACGGCGCCGTCGAGCAGCGTCGCCTCGGTGTCGACGCCGGCTGCGATCTTCAGGCGTGCGCCGTGCAGCCAGCTCGCCCAGTCGTCGGAGTACGACTCGACGTGCCAGGTCCAGACGCCGACGTGGTCGACCTGCACCGTGGCGTCGTAGCGGTCGGTGCCGGGGGCACCGAGGGTCATGGGGACGGTGCGTGTTCCACCGTCTGGGCGTTCGAGGACGAGGTCGGCGCCGATGATGCCGTGTCCTTCTCGGAAGACGGTCGCACCGAACGTGATCACCTCGCCGTCGAATGCCTTGCCGGGGAAGCCGTTCGGCGTCCTCGGGGCGAGCTCGGTGATCGGGATGCGCCCGATCTTCGGGCGTCGGGGTCGGTCTGCGGTGGCCACGGAAGCGACGCTACCCGGCGGGCGGCTCCGCGTTCCCCGGATTCCGCCCACTGTGGAGGGGCCGGGCGCGCCGTGGACCCTGTGGAGGACCGGACGCAAGGCCCGTGGCGGGGCCGCCACGAGCCTCCCGTCCGCCTGTCGGTCGCTGTGCCCGGCCGCACCCGCCTGCTCGCGCTACGCCACCTCGAACAGGTGGATGCCGGGGCCGTAGGCGGTGAAGACCTGCCCGGCGGGACGGAGGCGCTCGTGGTCTCGGTGCTTCTCGCTCGACCAGGCCAGGCGGTACCCGAGGACGTCCTCGCGCACCGGCAGGGTCAGGTCGCGGGTACGGCCGCTGCCGTGCACGACCACCAGGACGCGGTCGAAGGGCTCGTGCTCCGGTGTCGACTCGACGAAGTACTGCAGGGCGCGGTGCACCGGCTGGTCCCACCCCTCGATCGTCATCGGCTGCCCGTCCGGTCCGTACCAGGACATCCGCGAGGCCCCCGGTGTCTCCTGGCCCTCGACGCCGAAGCGGGTGGGCCGGAGTGACGGGTGCGCCTGCCGGAACCGGGCCAGCGCGGCGACGGCCTCGGTCATCGTCTCGGCGTCCTCGTCGTCGGACCAGTCGACCGGGGTCAGATCGTCGGACACCACGTAGGCGTTGTTGTTGCCGTGCTGGGTGCGGCTCCGCTCGTCGCCGGCGGTGAGCATCGGCACCCCGGCGGACAGCATGAGCGTCGCCACCAGGTTGCGCATCGACCGACCACGCGCGGCGCGGACCCCCCGGTCGGCGGTGTCGCCCTCGATGCCGTGGTTGAACGAGCGGTTGTCGTTCGACCCGTCGCGGTTGTCCTCGCCGTTGGCCTCGTTGTGCTTGCCGTCGTACGACACCAGGTCGAGCAGGGTGAAGCCGTCGTGTGCGGTGACGAAGTTCACGCTCGCCAGCGGGCCGCGGTCGGCGCCGAAGACACTCCTCGACCCCGACAACGCTTCAGCCAGCCGGCCGATCCCGGTCTGCGGCAGGCCGGTGCGGCGCTCCTCGGCGATGTCGGTGAGCCAGAACTGCCTGACCGTGTTCCGGAAGCCGTCGTTCCACTCGCTCGTGCGGTCCCCGGCCGCACCGAACGCCCCGGTCTTCCAGCCGTCGGGGCCGACGTCCCACGGCTCGGCGACCACCAGGGTGTCCTGCAGGTCGGGGTGGTTCCGGATGCGTTCGAGCAGCGGGTGCGACGGGTCGAACCGGTGCTCGCCGTCGCGGGCCAGGGCGGCCATCAGGTCGAAGCGGAAGCCGTCGACCTGCACCTCGCGCGCCCAGTACACCAGGCTGTCGACGATGAGGTCCGCGGTCGCCTCGACCGAGGTGTCGAGCGTGTTCCCGCACCCGGTGGTGTCGTAGTAGCCGTCCCGGTACGGCGAGGCGGAGTGCGCCCAGCGGTACTGGTTCGCACCGTCGATGCCGCGCAGGCTCGTCGTCGGGCCACCCAGGCCCTCTTCCGCGGTGTGGTTGTAGACGACGTCCAGGACGACCTGGATGCCGGCCTCGTGCAGCAGCCGGACCATGCCCTTGAACTCGCGCAGGACGGCGTCGGCGCCTTCCTGCTGCGCCGGCGCCGAGGCGTGCGCGGCGTGCGGGGCGAAGAACCCGAGCGTGTTGTAGCCCCAGGCGTTCTGCCTGCCGGCGTCGCGGAGCCACCGCTCGGTGTCGAAGGCCTGCACGGGCAGCAGCTCGAGCGTGGTGACGCCGATGCGGTGCAGGTGCGCGATCGTGCTCTCGTGTGCGACCCCGGCGTACGTGCCGCGCAGGTGTTCCGGCAGGTGCGGGTTCGCGGCCGTCAGGGTGCGGACGTTCGCCTCGTAGACGACGGCGCGGTCGAGCGGGACCTGCGGCTTCACGACGCCGCCCCAGTCGAAGGCGTCGTCGACGACGACGCTGGTCCAGCGCGGGCCGGCTGCTTCGTCGTTCCCCGTCGGCAGGATGCCCCGCGCGTACGGGTCGAGCAGCGGACGCGTCGGGTCGAACTCGTGCCGCGGGCCGACCGGGCCGTCGACGAGCAGGTGGTACCGGTCGCCGGGCACGACCCCGGGGACCTCGCCGGTCCACACGTCCGTGTCCGGCACGCGCTCGAGCGGGTGTCGGGTCGGCCGGCCCTCGGAGCCGTCGGAGCGGTCGGTCCCGTCCGCGCCGTCGGCGCTTCCCGCGCTCGTCACGACCAGGACGACGCCCGTCGCCGTCGCGGACCGCAGGGTGAACCGGGGGACGGTCCCGCCCAGGGAGAACCCCGGCGTCAGGTCGATCGCTGTCTCGTGCACGCGACAAGGGTACGAGGACCGGCGCGTATCCTGGACACTGCTCGATCCAGGGGGTGCATGTGTCGGTCTACCTCGACCACGCCGCGACGACGCCGATCCTGCCGGAGGCGCTCGCCGCCTTCACCGATGCCCTGGGCACCGTCGGCAACCCGTCGTCCATCCACAGCGCCGGTCAGCGCGCGAAGATGCTGCTCGAGGACGGCCGCGCCGCCGTCGCCCGCTCGCTCGACGCGGACCCGGTCGAGGTCGTGTTCACCTCCGGCGGCACCGAGAGCATCAACCTCGCCGTGAAGGGCCTGTTCTGGGCTCGCCAGCGTGACCGCCAGCGGCCCCGCATCATCGTCCCGGGCGGCGAGCACCACGCCACCGTCGACACCCTGACCTGGTTGGAGACGCACGAGGGGGCCGTCGTCGACGTGGTCCCGTTGGACGCGCAGGGTCGCGTCGACCTCGCCGGACTGGAGGCGCGGCTCGCCGACGCCTCGGACGTCGCCCTGGTCACGTTCCTGTGGGCGAACAACGAGGTGGGCACCATCCAGCCCGTGTCACGGATCGTCGAACTCGCGCACGCCGCCGGCGTGCCCGTGCACAGCGACGCGGTCGCCGCCTACGGCCAGGTGCCCGTGTCGTTCGCGGCGTCCGGCCTCGACGCCCTCAGCGTCTCCGCCCACAAGATCGGCGGGCCCGTCGGCATCGGTGCGCTCGTGCTCGGACGGAAGGCGACCGTCGAACCCCTCATCCACGGTGGTGGGCAGCAGCGGCAGGTGCGGAGCGGCACGCAGGACGCCCCTGCGGCTGCGGCCTTCGGCGTGGCGGCCGGCGCCGTGGTCGCCGAGCCGATGCCGCACCCGGCGCTCGCCGCCCTGCGGGACCGCCTGGTCGCCGGGGTGCGTGCGGCCGTGCCGTCAGCCGTGCTGATGGGGGACCCCACCGACCGGCTGCCGGGCAACGCGCACTTCACGTTCCCCGGGTGCGAGGGCGATTCGCTCCTGTTCCTGCTCGACGCCGCCGGGGTCGCGGTGTCGACCGGATCGGCGTGCCAGGCCGGGGTGCCCGAGGCGTCGCACGTGCTGCTCGCGATGGGGCTGTCGGAGCAGGACGCCCGCGGTGCGCTCCGGATCACACTCGGGCACACGACGACCGACGCCGACGTCGACGCGTTCCTGGCTGCGCTGCCGGATGCGGTCGCGCGGGCCGGTGCCGCGGGGATGGCGTCGCGGGAGCCGCTGCTCGGGCGGTAGGGCCTCTTCCGTCGGGCTGGACGCCACGGGGCACGGTTGCGGTGCTGGACATCGTTCTCGTCCTGACGTCGAGAGCCTCGCGACTCTACGGGTCACGGCGGGTGCGGGTCGCGCGCGGCTGCGGGAGCGGCTGCCGTCGGATCCACACACCGACCCAGACGTGCGAGAGCCCGGTCGCTGCAAGACCGACCATCGCCCACCCGACGACGCCGTGCCCGGTCCCGACCCAGAAGACCCCGAGGACGAGGACGAGCGTCGTCACGACTGCACCGAAGGCGAGCATGAGCAGACTGGACACGGGACTGGCGTTCTGGGCGAGCCGAGCGTCACGCACCCAGGCCGGGTTCCGCACGCGCCACAGGACGATCGCGACGGTGCCCAGCAAGACCGCGATGCTCACTGCGAGCAGACCTGTTCCAGCCACGGCCCGATGGTAATCCGACAGGACCGTCCTCGACGCGATCTCCACGAGGGCCTCGCGACCGACCCGCATCGTTGTGATACTTGGACATGCTCGAGTTGGTGCGACCGCAGACGGCGTTGTACGAGGCGTGGGCTGAAGCGCATGCCGAGTGGGGGCCGGGTCTGCACGAGGACGGGTTCGGGATCACGGCGCACGACGACGTCAGTGACGAGGACGGGTTCCGCACCTGGGTCGGCCGAGTGCACGCCAGGCCCGGCGCGCTCTGGTGGATCGTCGAGGACGGCCGTGTCCTGGGCGGGATCGCACTCCGGGCTCCGGGAGACACCGCCGGCGTGCACCGGTTCGGCCACGTCGGGTACGGGATCCGCCCGTCAGCACGGGGCCGCGGCGTGGCGACGTGGGCGCTGGGCCAGGTGCTCGCCCACGCCTCGCGAGTCGGGATCGACCCCGTGATCGCGCTCTGCCGCGATGACAACGCCGGGTCCATCCGAGTCCTGGAGCACTACGACGCGGTCCTGTCGTCGATCGAACGGCGTGAGGGAGTGCGGCTCCGGCGGTACGCCGTCTCCCGGTCGCACCGGCGTCCCGGGTAGCCGATCGAGCGCACGGCCGCCCCCGGGAACCCGTGTCGACGCGTCACACCAGCCGGGCGAGGAGCGCGTCCGTCTCGGCTGCGGTCGGCGCTGTCGCCGGACCGTTCCTGGTGACCGCGAGGGCCGCCGCGGCGTTCGCCCGGCGGACGGCCTCGACGAGCGACGCACCACGGGACAGCGCAGCGACGAGCACTCCGCCGTGGGCGTCTCCCGCACCGTTGGAGTCCACCGCGACGACCCGGAAGCCGGGGACCAGCACGGGGGAGGCGCCGGGCTCGACGACCCAGCAGCCGGCTGCGCCGTCGCGCACCAGGGCGGTCCCGCGGGCGGCCGCGGCGATCGTGGTGACCGCCTCGGGGAGTCCCGCGGACGTGGGAGCCATGAGTCGCGCCTCCCGTCCGTTGGCGCTGACCACGTCCGCACGCGCCATGACGGGGCCGAGCACCGCCGGGGGCAGCGTGTCGACCAGCGGCGACGGGTCCAGGACGACGCGGACTGAGTCGGGGACACCCCCGAGCCAGTCGGCGATCGCTCGCCCGTTGACGGCGTGCGCGAGGCCGTAGCCGGACACGAACACGGTGTCGTCGGCGACGAGGGCGATCCGGTCGAGGTCGGCGCGGCCGAGCTGCCCCTCTGCGCCGACGCTCGTGACGAAGGTCCGCTCCGTCGAGGCGTCCACGAGTGCGACGCAGTACCCGCTGTCGACGTCGTCGAGACCGGGCTGCAGGACGTCCACGCCGGACGTGGCGAGCGCGCGACGCACCACGTCGCCGAACGGCCCGCTGCCGTACTGCCCCCCGAACGCGACGTCGAGTCCGTCCCGGACAGCGGCGACCATCGTGTTCAGGCCGCCGCCCGCGGTGATCTCCGACGCGGAGGCGATGACGTCGCCGCCCGGATCCGGGATCGCGTCGACGCGCATGACGATGTCGACGATGACGTTGCCGACCGAGACGAGGCGGGGCATCAGGCGCGCGCCCCGGCGTCCGTGGTGGTGGCCGGCTCGTGCTCGGTGAGCCGGCCGCGTGCTCCGCCGGTCAGCAGGTAGACCGCGGCAGCGACGATGAACGTGATCACCCAGCCGAGTCCGTTCGCGCCGATCCAGGTCGCGGAGAACGCACCGACGAAGACGGGGTCCGCGTCACCGACCTGCACCTCGGTGAACAGGAAGCCGATCACGATCGCGACGATCCAGGCGGTAAGGGCACCCCAGGCGACACCACCGCGGTACCAGTACCGGCCGCCAGCGCGCAGGTCGAGGAGCGCCGCCGGGTCGTACCAGCGCCGCCGGACCATGTCGGCGGTGAAGACGCCGAGCCACGCGGTGATCGGGACGGCGAGGACGGAGATGAACGTGATGAACGGGGCGTAGAAACCGTCGGCCACGAGCATGAAGTACATCGCGCCGAGTGTGGTGACGACCACGTCGACCGCGACCGCCCACACGCGCGGGACCTTGATGCCGAGGGTCAGCGTGGTGAGGCTCGCCGAGTACACGGACAGGTGGTTCGACAGCAGCAGGCCACCGAACGCCGCGATGAGGTACGGGATCGCCATCCAGCTCGGCAGCAGGTCGCGGATCGCAGCGACCGGGTCACCGGCCTGCGCCAGCGTCGGGTCTCCGGCGGAGACGAGCGCGCCGAGGCCGACCAGGACGACGAGCGGGATGCCCGCACCGGCGGCACTCGACGCGATGAGCGCGCCGGCCTTCGACGAGGTGCGGGTGTAGCGGGCGATGTCCGCTCCGGCCGTGGCCCAACCGATGCCGGTACCGGCTGCGATCGTGCCGATGCCGATGACCATCGCGGCGACGGGGCCCGCGGGCTGGGACCCGACGACGTCCCAGTCGACGCGCAGCACGAGGAAGACCGCGACGAACACGTTGAGCGCACCGAACACCCACGTCGCCCACTTCTGGACGGCGACGATGAACGCGTGCCCGAGGCCGGAGACCAGCACCGTGGCGACGACGAACACCAGGATCGCGACGATCGTCAACACCGGGTTCGCCTTCGCGTCACCGCCCGTCCCGAACAGGATCGTGAACAGCGACAGGAGCACGAACGCCGCCGTCGTGGTGTTCACCGTCTCCCAGCCGAGCCGCGACAGCAGCGACACGAACGTCGGCCCGATGTTCCCGCGGACGCCGAACACCGCTCGGCTGAGGGTCAGACCCGGAGCACCGCCGCGGCGGCCGGCGACGGAGATCACGCCGACGACCGCGAAGGACCCTGCGGCGCCGATCACCGCGACGAGCAACGCCTGCCAGATGGTCAGGCCCTGGAACGCGACCAGGGTCGCACCGAGCGGAAGACCGAGGATGGAGATGTTCGCGGCGAACCAGACCCAGAACAGCGCGCCGGGCGTACCGGTCCGTTCGTCGTGGGGCACGGGCTCGATGCCCCGCTGCTCGATCGTCGTCAGCGTGCCGCTGCTGAGCGTGGTGGGCGTGTGGGACATGGTTCGGTTCCTCTTACGTCGTCGGAAGGGTGGTGCGCGAAACCGTGCGTCGGCCTGTCCAGGCGACGCCACAGCGTGGGGGGAGGGGGGAGGCGGGTCAGCTGCCCGCGCGGAGGGTGAGGAGTCCGTCGACGACCCGGTCGAGCCGGAGGTCGTTGACCGTGGTCACGGTGGCGACGGCATCGGCGGGCCAGGCATCCGGCCCGTGGACGGCGCCGAGCACCGCACCGGCCATCGCGGCGATCGTGTCGGTGTCGCCGCCGAGTGCAGCCGCTGCGCAGAGGGTCTGCCACGGGTCGAGGTCGAGGGCGACGAGGGCGAGTGCGGCGACGACGGACTCCTGGCTGGCCACGCTCGTGCCGATGAGCCGCGTGATCGTGTCGATCTGCGCGGACGCGGGCACGGTCGGCAGGTGCTCACGCGCCCACGTCGTCCTCGCAGCGATGTCCGCACCGGCGACCCAGTGGCCGCGCTCCGCGCCGATCGTGGCGGCGGCGACCGCGGCGTCGAGCGCTCCGGACCGGGTCGCCCCGTCGATGCCGGCGCTCACGGCCCCGGCGATCGCGCTCGCTCCGGCGATGCCGAGTCCGGTGTCGTGGGTGACGCGGCTGGCGTCCTGGACGGCGTCGACCAAGCGGACCAGGTCGTTCGAGGGCACGGCGACGCCGACCGGTGTGATCCGCATCGCGGCCCCGTTCGTCGTGCCGGTCGAGCCCGCCTCGGACGCGGGGACGCCGTCGAGGATCCGCTGCACCGCGGTCTTCGTGCTCGGGCCGAGCAGGTCGAGCGAGCCCTTCGCCTCCATCCCGCGCTCCCAGGCGATGAGCGCCTCGGCGAAGCGGACCGGGTCCAGTCGTCCGTTGCCCTCGAGCAGCAGCTCGGCGAGCATCAGGGCCTGTTCGGTGTCGTCGGTGATCGTGCCAGCCGGCATGCCGGTGGCGATGCGCTGGTGCGGTCCGGCGTCGGCGAACCCGGCGATGGCCCCGTGGTCGGCGAGGATCTGCGCGCGGGACATCGACTGGGTCGGCATGCCGAGGGCGTCGCCGATCGCCAGGCCCGTCAGGGCAGCGAGGGCGTGGTCTCGGAGGCGGTGCTGGTTCACGGTGTCCTGTCGTGGGGTCGTGACGTGGTCCCGAAGCGCATGTGCAGTCGGAAGCGGTCGGGGTCGAGGAGGCTGTCCACACGCTCGACGAACGCGCCTTCGGCCGTGCGTGCGATGCGTCGGCTGCGCAGGAACGGCGTGCCCGCGGTGCGGTCGAGCAAGGCCGCGTCGTCGATGTCGAGCGGCACGACGTCGATCCACTGCTCGGCGCTCGCCGGCACCAGACCGGTCTCGGCGATCGTGGCCGTCAGGGAGCCGTCGACGAGTCCGTCGGTGGTCGCGGACGCCAGGCGCCCCAGGTGCGGCACGACGCTGCGCTCCAGGGACACCGGACTGCCACCGACGACGACACGGAGCCGGTCGACCGCGACGAACGTCGCGCTGGCGGCATCGACCTCGGTCTGGAGCGCTGCGTCCTCGAACCGCTCGATGCGCAGGGTGCGGGTCGACACCTCGGTCCCGGAAGCGGCGATGGACCGTGCCCAGCCGCCGCGGGGGTCGAGGGAGGCGCCGTCGAACGTGACGACCGAGCCGATCCCACCCCGGGTGGCGATGTACTCGTCGTCTGCGAGGTCGGCGAGGGCAGCTCGGACGGTGCCACGACTGACGGCGAAGCGCACGGCCAGGTCGTGCTCGCCGGGCAGGCGCTCGCCGGCTCGGTACCGCCCCGTCGCGATCTCGTCGCGGAGCGCGTCGGCGACGAGACGTCGCTTCGAGGTGATCGGCATGCCATGAGCGTACATGTACAAGACCTGTCCAGTCGTGTCTCCGCGCTCAGTGGATGACCGGCCGGTCCGGTCCGGGTACCTCGACGCTCAGAGGTCGCAGACCGCGGTGGGCAGGTTCTGCTCCGCGCTGACCCACACCGATTCGACGTTCGCCCCGCCCTCGCCGAGTTGGAACGAGACGAGGCCGCCGGGCAGCTGGACGTCCCACCGCGACCAGGATCCGTCCGGTGTCGAGATCCGTTCCGTGAGTGACGGGTACGCGGCCCGGAGTGCATCGGAGCTCGACCCCACACCGATCCCCGCGGCGGTCGTCGGCCCAGCCGTCGTCGTCCGGGCAGAGTCACCCTCGGTGCCGATCAGGACCCCGGTCACGCGGTCGTCCTCCTCGGTGATCCGCAGCGTCGGGCTGCCGTCGCGCGCCCACGTTCCCGGAGCCGTGCACGTGCTCGGCGTCGCGGGCACCAGACGGTACGCCTGCGCGAGGTCGTCGCTCTCCGCCTCCGTGGCGCCGCCGAGCGCGATCGGACCGACCTCGTTGCCCGAGATGGTCCACGAGGACGGGTCGTCGAGCGCGAAGGGGCCCTTGCTCGGTGTCGGGGCAGTGGATCGTGTCGGTGGGGCTGTGGGCTCCGGGGTCTCCTGGACCGGAGCGGACTCCGGGGTGCTGGTCGTGGCCGGTTCGGTGGGCCCCGGCGTGGAGACGGGGGCGGGGTCGGCGGGGAACGGCTGCGGGATCACGCCGAGTGCGACGCCACCACCGGTGATCCCGAGGCCGAGCAGGGCGACGACACCGATGACGATCGCGGCGCGGCGACCACGTCGGCGCGGCGCAGGGCGCTGTTCGGTCGCGCGGGTGAGCACGGTGCGCTTCATCGCGACGAGCATGCGCTGCAGGTCGTCGCCGGAGGGAGGCTCAGTGTTCATCGTGCATCACCGCCTTCTGCAGTCGGGCACGGGATCGGGCTGCACCGCGGGGAGCAGCGTCGACGGTGAGGCCGAGGGCCTCGGCGGCGTCCGCGTAGGAGCGTCCGTCGACGAGGCAGGCTTCGCAGAGGCGGCGGTCGACGGGTGCCAGCGCATCGATCTCGTCGCGGACCCAACGCAGTCCGACGCGGGCACCGTCCGCGTCGGGACCTGCGGTGTCGCCGTCACCCGTGCCGGGGCGGCGCGCGTGGTCGCGGCACACGACGAGCAGCCAGGGCAGCAGGGCGTCGGTCGCCAGACGGAGCGTTCCGCCGCGCTGCCAGAGCGTGAGGAAGGTGTCCTGCACGATCCGTTCGGCGTCCTCGCTGCTGGAGGCCAGGGCCCATGCGAAGCGGGTCAGGGTGGGCGCGTACCGATCGAACGCGTCAGCCAACGCCGCACGTTCGCCGTTCGCGAGTCGACGCCTCAGTGCTGCGTCGGCGTTGGCACCGTCATCCACGGTTGCCCCCTCTCACCTCAGGAGTGTCGCCAGCGACGCGATCCTGACACAGCGGCGTCCGCCGGCGTGTCGCGCCGCGGGCGGACGCGGGTGGCAGGCCCCCGGTCGACGTCACCGTGACCGGTGTGACGGACCTGCGCCGGGCCTCCCGGTCTGCCGTTTCCCAGCGCGCCGGACAGGCGGGAGCGCTGGGACACCGCACGGTCGGCGCGTCCGTCGTCAGCGGTCGTCGGCCGTCGGTCTCGGACTGCTCGTCGTGCGCCGCACCACCAGTGACACCGGCACTCGGTGCACGCGCGGCTCCGGCGTTCGGCCGTGCACGCGTTCCCCGAGCCAGCGTGCGGCCTGGGCCCCGATCGCGAAGGTCCCGTTGTCGACCGTGGTCAGCGAGATGTGCCGGATGCTGCCGAGGTACGTGTCGTCGTAGCCGACGAGCGACACATCGTCCGGGACGGCCAGGCCCAGGTCGTCGGCCGCGGACAACGCGCCGATGGCGACGAGGTCGTTGTAGGCGACGAGCGCGGTCGGACGGTCAGCCGTGGCCAGGACTCGTCGGGCCGCCGCGTACCCGCTCTCCTCGCTCATGCCGGCCGGCACCACGACGGCGTCGGCACCGTGGCGGGTCATCGTCGTGCGGAAACCCTGCTCGCGGAGCTCCCCGACGCGCCCCGGGCCGACGAGGTGACCGATCCGCGTGTGCCCGAGTGCGAGGAGGTGCTCGGTCGCGATCGACGCGCCGGCGTGGTCGTCGTTCACGACCACGTCGGTGTGCAGGTCGTCAGGCTCGTAGGTCCCGGCGAGGACCACCGGGATCTCCTGGGCGGCCCGTCGGAGCGCGGCGTCGTCCTCGGTGGTGCCGACCACGACGATCCCGTCGACCTGTTGTCGCAGGAGCATGTCCACGGGGGAGCCGCCCACACGCCGGGTGGTCGCCGAGTCGACCAGGATGGGTGCCAGCCCGACGGTGTCGAGTGTGGCGGTCAGGCCGGCGAGCAGGTCGACGAACCAGGGGTTCCGCAGGTCGTTCAGCAGCACGCCGACGGTGCCCGTCCGCTGCTCACCGAGGCTCCTGGCTGCGCGGTTCGGTCGGTAGCCGAGTTCGGCGACTGCTCGTTCGACGGCCGCGCGACGAGCGTCACTGACCCCTGGGTCGCCGCGGAGCGCGAGCGAGACCAGCGACTTCGAGACCCCGGCGTGCTCGGCGACGTCCCGGATGGTCGGGGCGTGGTGCGGTCTCGACATGGATGCAGGCTAGTCCTATTCTGGACCGGTCCAGTTCATTCCAGTGCTGTCCAACGAAGCGAGCGCAGATGCCCCCGAAGATCTCCATGAACGTCACGACGACGTTCCACGGCAACGTCGTCCAGGACATCCGACTGGCGAGGGAAGCCGGGTACGGCGGGATCGAGCTGCAGAGCCCGAAGCTCTACCGGTACCTCGACGCCGGCTACGACATCCGGACGCTGCCGCCGCTGCTCGAGGGGCTCGAAGTGACGGGGCTCGGTGCGGTGCTCGACATCGAGCGTCAGGGTGCCGGTCGCGACGACTTCGTGGCGGAGGTCGAGCGCATGTGCGGTGTGGCGACCGCCGTCGGGGCGCCCATCGTGCAGCTGTGCACCGGGCCGGTCGATTCCGCGGTCGTCCGTGACCACCGCGCGGGCCGCCTGGCCGACGACGACACCCGGTACCGGGCGACGCTGGGGCTCGACGAGGACGCAGCGGTCCGCATCACCGGAGCGAACGTCCGTCTGGCGGCGGACATCGCCGCGGACCACGGACTCGAGGTCTACCTGGAGCCCCTCGCGTGGGCGCACCTCAACCGATGCCGGCACGCGCTGGACATCATCGAGGAGGCCGGGCGCGACAACGTCGGCATCGCACTCGACACCTGGCACTTCTGGACGACCGGGGACACGCTGGCCGAGGTCCGAGCGCTGCCCGCGTCGGTCATCAAGGCCGTCCACCTGTCGGACGGGTTCGACCTGGACCGCGACCGGACGGTTCCCGACCAAGCCGTCCACCGCAACGTCGTGATCGGCGGTGGCGCGATCCCGCTGCAGCAGTGGGTCGAGGCGATCAAGGCCACCGGCTACGACGGATGGTGGGTCACCGAGATGTTCTCCGACCGGGCGAACGAACAGGATCCCGCCGTCGTCGCACGCACGATGCACGACCTGACCGCGATCCTGGTGGGCTGATCATGACGCAACGCTTTGCCCTCGTCGGCGCCGGGTTCATCGGCGCTGTGCACGCCGCGTCCCTCGCAGCGCACACCGACGTCGACTTCGTGGGGATCCACGACGTCGATCGTGACCGCGCTGCGTCGCTGGCGGCACGCCACGGCACCCGGGCGCTCACCCAGGACGAGGCGTTCGACGCGGCGCAGGTCGACGCGGTCTTCGTCGCTTCCTCCACCGACACCCACGCGCAGCACCTGCGCGCTGCCGCCGACGCCGGGATCGCCGTGCTCTGCGAGAAACCCATCGCTGCCGGGTACGCCGACGCGGTCGCGGTGGTGGAGCACGTGCGTGCCAGCGGCGTGCCGGCGATGCTCGACTTCAACCGGCGGTGGGACCGTGACCACGCCGAGTTGCAACGCATCGTCGCCGCGGGGGAGATCGGTGCGGTCGAACTCCTCCAGCTCAGCTCCCGTGGCCCGTCCATGCCGCCGCTCGACTACCTGCGGGTCTCCGGCGGCCAGCTCCGCGACCAGACCGTGCACTTCTTCGACCTCGTGCGGTGGATCACCGGCGAGGACCCGGTGACGGTCGCGGTGGCGGGTTCGGCGCTCGTCGACCCGGCCATCCGCGAGTTCGGCGACGTGGACACATCGGTCACGACTCTCACGATGCCCTCCGGCGCGCTCGTGCAGATCGACAGCGTGCGGCGCACCGGCTACGGCTACGACGAGCGCATCGAGGTCATGGGATCGTCCGGACTCGTCGAGTCGCGGCGGAACCACCGCGGGAACGTCGCTCGTTACACCGATGGGCAGATCGTCGCGGACGGACTCCACGACGGCTGGTTCGAGCGTGTGCAGCCCACCTACGCCGCGACGCTCGCCGCCTTCGTCGCGTCGCTCGAGTCCGGATCCGAGCCGCCGGTCTCCCTGGAGGACGGGCTCAGGGCCCAGGCCATCGCCGAGGCGGCCACTCGTGCCCTGTCGTCGGGACGGACGGAGCACATCGACTACTGACCCCCGGTCGGCCGAGTCGGACTCGCGCCGGTAGGATCGATGACCATGGTCGAACTGGACTTCACCGAGCAGCTCTCCGCCCTTCGCGAGACCTTCGGCAACATCCGCTCGGTGGTCGACGTCGACCGCCTGCAGCGTGAGATCGCCGACCTCAGCGAGCAGGCCGGGGCCCAGGACCTCTGGGACGACGTCGACCACGCGCAGCAGGTGACGAGCTCGCTCTCGCACCGGCAGTCGGAGCTGAAGAAGATCACCGACACCGAGCAGCGCATCGACGACCTCGAGGTGCTGGTCGAGATGGCGAACGAGGGCGACGACCAGGAGTCGGCCGACGAAGCCCTCGCCGAGCTCAAGGCGATCCAGAAGATGATCGGCGACTTCGAGGTGCAGACGCTCCTCGACGGCGAGTACGACGACCGTCCGGCCGTCATCACGATCCGTGCCGGCGCCGGTGGTGTCGACGCGGCGGACTTCGCCGAGATGCTCCTCCGCATGTACCTCCGGTACGCCGAGCAGCACAACTTCAAGACCACCGTGATGGACACCTCCTACGCCGAAGAAGCGGGCATCAAGTCCGCGACGTTCGAGATCGACGCCCCGCACGCGTTCGGCACGCTGTCGGTCGAGGCCGGCACCCACCGCCTGGTCCGGATGTCGCCGTTCGGCGCCGCCGGCAAGCGCCAGACGTCCTTCGCCGCGGTCGAGGTCATCCCGCTCATGCCGGAGACCGCCGTCATCGACATCCCCGAGAACGACATCCGTGTCGACGTGTTCCGCTCGTCGGGCCCCGGCGGACAGTCCGTCAACACGACCGACTCGGCGGTGCGGCTGACGCACATCCCGACCGGCACCGTGGTCTCGATGCAGAACGAGAAGTCACAGATCCAGAACCGCGCAGCCGCCATGCGCGTGCTGCAGTCGCGCCTGCTCCTGCTGAAGAAGGAAGAGGAGAACGCGAAGAAGAAGGAGCTCGCCGGCAACATCACGGCGAGCTGGGGCGACCAGATCCGCTCGTACGTCCTGGCGCCGTACCAGATGGTCAAGGACCTCCGGACGGAGCACGAGGTGAACAACCCCTCAGCCGTGTTCGACGGCGATCTGGACGGCTTCATCAACGCCGGCATCCGCTGGCGCAAGCAATCCGTCGCCGACTAGGGGTCCGTGAGCCGCGCGCCTCGCTTGCTTTCCAAGCGGGGCGACCTACCCTGATCCGGTCATGATCAAATTCGACCAGGTCACCAAGGTCTACTCGGGCAACCCGAGTCCGGCGCTCGACAACCTCACCCTCGAGATCCTCAAGGGTGAGTTCGTGTTCCTCGTGGGCGCGTCCGGTTCCGGCAAGTCCAGCTTCCTGCGCCTCGTGCTCAAGGAGGAGAAGCCCACCAGCGGGCAGATCCACGTGCTCGGGCAGCGCCTCGGGTCCCTGGCGTCGCGGAAGGTCCCGTACTTCCGACGCAACCTCGGCGTGGTGTTCCAGGACTTCCGTCTGCTGCCGAACAAGAACGTGTTCGACAACGTGGCGTTCTCGCTGCAGGTCATCGGCAAGAGCAAGGGCTTCATCAGTGAAGCCGTGACCGACGTGCTGAAGCTCGTCGGACTCGCCGGCAAGGCCACCCGCATGCCGCACGAACTCTCCGGTGGTGAGCAGCAGCGTGTGGCCATCGCCCGCGCCGTCGTGAACAAGCCGGCGATCCTGCTGGCCGACGAGCCCACCGGAAACCTGGACCCCACCACGTCCGCCGGCATCATGGCGCTCCTCGAACGCATCAACCAGGGAGGCACCACCGTGCTGATGGCGACGCACGACGCCAGCATCGTGAACCAGATGCAGCGGCGGGTCATCGAGCTCTCGAACGGGACCGTCCTGCGTGACGAGCAGTCCGGCGGCTACCAGACCCAGGCCGTCCCGATCCAGCGAGGCACCGTGTCCAACACCACCGGCATCCAGACGATCCCGGGGCTCATCCGATGAGGCTCGGACTCGTCATGTCCGAGGTCGGCTCGGGCCTGCGGCGCAACGCGTCGATGGTCGTCTCCGTCGTCCTCGTGACCTTCATCTCACTGACCTTCGTCGGTACCGCGATCCTGCTGCAGATGCAGATCAACCAGATGAAGGGGTACTGGTACGACCGGGCGCAGGTCGCCGTCTACCTGTGCACCGACACCGACACCACGGGCAACTGCACCGGCGCGAAGGCCACCGCGGACCAGCGCGAACAGGTCCAGGCGCAACTCGAGTCGTCGACGCTCAAGCCCTACATCGAGAAGACCTACTACGAGAACCAGGACCAGGCCTTCACCCGGTTCAAGGAGCAGTTCAAGGACTCGGCCGCGACGGAGTTCGTCAAGCCGGAGTACCTGAACGAGACCTTCTGGGTCAACCTGAAGAACCCGTCGCAGGCCGATGTCCTGGTCGAAAGCCTGTCGAAGGTCGCCGGCGTGCAGAGCGTCGTCGACCAACGCGGGTACCTGCAACCGATCTTCAACCTGCTCAACGCATCGTCGTACACGGCGATCGGCATCGCGGGGCTCATGCTCGTGGCGGCCGTGCTGCTCATCGCGACGACGATCCGGTTGTCGGCGTTCAGTCGACGGCGAGAGCTCGGCATCATGCGACTCGTGGGTGCGTCGAACCGGTTCATCCAGACACCGTTCGTGCTCGAGGGGGTGATCGCCGCAGCCATCGGAGCCGTCCTGGCCGGCGGCGCGATCACCGCCGTGGTGTGGTTCTTCGTCCGGAACTTCCTGGCGGAGCGCTTCACCGGCACGGCGTTCATCGGCATGGGGGACGCGGCCATCGTGGTCCCCGCGGTGATCGTGATCGGGGTGCTCCTCGCAGCGGCATCGGCATCGATCGCCATCCGTCGGTACCTGAAGGTCTGACGCAGCGCAGCATCCGCCAGCGGGCGGCGCGCCGGGAAGGTGCGCCGCCCGCTTCGTGTTGAGTAGTCTGTAGGGCTGCGCGGAACCGTCCGGCGCAGTGCACCGGTCACCATCGAGAGGAGTCGTCATGGCGAAGGAACGCGGTGAGAAGATCGTCGCGACGAACCGTCGCGCCCGACACGACTACCTCATCGAGGACACGTACGAAGCAGGCATGGTCCTGTCCGGCACCGAGGTGAAGTCCCTGCGCATGGGGCGTGCGTCACTCGTCGATGGGTACGCCTTCATCGACGGTGGCGAAGCCTGGATCGACGCCGTGCACATCCCGGAGTACACCGAGGGCACGTGGAACAACCACTCGCCCCGACGGAAGCGCAAGCTGCTCCTGCACAAGCAGCAGATCGTGAAGATCTCGCACAAGACGGCGCAGGGTGGCTACACCCTGGTGCCGTTGCAGATCTACTTCCACGACGGTCGGGCCAAGATCGAGATCGCCGTCGCGAAGGGCAAGCGCGAGTTCGACAAGCGCCAGGCCCTGCGCGAGAAGACCGACAAGCGTGAGGCCGAGCGGGCCATGCGCACGCGGAACCGCGTCGGCGAGTAGCGCCGACGCACGTCCTCGGCTAGACTGGGGGACTGCTCCGATCGGGGCATTGGCAACTCAACAGCGTGACAGCGGTTCGCACGTCCGGCCCGCATGGGGATGATCGGTTTCGACATTGCCTGTGTGCCGACGGGAAGCGGGCCGAGGACCCACGGTTATCTCGTTAACGATCCGTGGAAACCAACAAGTGCCAATTCCAAGCGCACTGACTTCGCTCTCGCTGCGTAAGCAGCCCAGCACATGAAGTCCGTCGGCCAGGTGACCGTCCCCTAACCTGATCCCGACGTCATCCAGAGGACTTGCTGCACGGTTGCGCCTCAGGGCCGTGCGGGACTTGCACTGAGACTGGGCCCGTCGTCCTAGAAGCCGGTAGCAAAGGACGGGGCCGAGCAGAACGAACTATCCGGATACGCCCGTAGAAGACGTCGAATTGCAGCGATGGACGGGGGTTCGATTCCCCCCATCTCCACCATTCGCCGAACGACGAACCGCTGTCACGCTGAGCCACCTGAACGCCCCGGCACCGTCCCCTGGACAGTGCCGGGGCGTTTCCTGTTCCGCCACGTCCGAGGACTACGCTGCGGAGCAGGCGCGCAGAACACGCTCGCGTCGAACCCGAACGAGAGGTCAGCACGTGGTGCAGGAGATCGCGATCCGTGTCCGTCTGCGGGAGCAAGAACGAGTGGTGCTCAGCGAGTACGAGCGGATCGTGGGCTCCGTCGCCACGGTCGCCGCCCTCGCTGCCTGGCTGCCGAACCCCGACACCCGACT
Organism: Curtobacterium sp. Arg-1; assembly: GCF_025643395.1. Taxonomy (NCBI): domain Bacteria; kingdom Bacillati; phylum Actinomycetota; class Actinomycetes; order Micrococcales; family Microbacteriaceae; genus Curtobacterium; species Curtobacterium sp. Arg-1. The sequence continues at coordinate 2,237,442 of NZ_CP095731.1, read as the reverse complement.
GGTCGTCCGCGGCCGCGGTGCCGAACCGGTGCGGCTCGAGACCGTCACGTACGGGTCGGTGGTCGAGATGCTCGTCGTGCTCGACCAGCGCTCCGCCGGGGTGGAACGTGCCGCCGCCGCCATCGCCGCGCTCATCGAGTCGGTCCGGCACGAGCACGTCGCCGACGACGTCTCCGGGGTCGCCGGGGAACTCGACCGGCTCGACCGCGCTGCCCCGCGCGGCCGCTCCGTCGTGGAACGCGCCCTGCGGACGTTCCTCGAGGGGGCACGGTCCGACGTCCTCGCGCGCCGGTCCACGACCCGCGTGCGGACCGCACAGGCGCTGCTCCGACTCGCCGAGGCGGACGCGGTGCTCACGGTCGAACGGGTCGCCGATGCCCTGGCGCCGGTGCTCGAGGAGCACGCTGTCGACGTCGAGCTGGACACCGGCTCCGCCGTGGTCGTCGCGCCGATCGACGGGGTGGAGTCGCCGGAGACCGAGGCCGCGTCCGACGACGCCGACGCCGACGCCTCGCAGGCGGAGACGGAGGCCGTGTCGGCCGTCCTCCCGCTGCCGACGGGTGCGAGCAAGGCGAAGTCGAAGCAGGACGACGGCAAGAAGAAGCAGTCGAAGAAGGACGGCGACAAGAAGAAGCAGTCGAAGAAGGACGACGACAAGAAGAAGCAGTCGAAGAAGGACGACGGCAAGAAGAAGCAGTCGAAGAAGGACGACGGCAAGAAGCAGTCCAAGAAGGACGACGACAAGAAGTCCAAGAAGAAGTAGCTCGCCGCCGCTCCCGCTAGAAGTCGAACAGGTTCGCCCGGATCCCTCCGGCGCCGTAGTCCCGTCGCAGCAGCCCGCGGCGCCGGAGCACGGGCACCAGGTCGCCGAACATCCGGTGGATCTGCGCCGGGTGCAGGTCACCCGAGAAGATGATCCCGTCGTTGTCGGCGTCGCTGCCGAGCTCCTCGATGAAGTCCGCGAACTCGTCGGCGGTCCCCACGAACCCCGAGCGTGACGCGATCCGCCCCTGCCGTGCCTTGCGGGTGAGCAGCTCCCGCAGCGGTGCGTCCGGGGTGTCCCCGAGCAGCCCGCGGATCGTGCCGGCCGAGACGTGCTCACCGAAGGTCCCGTCGGGCACCGGGGCGTCCAGGTCGAGCGCGAGCAGGTCGGTCTCGGAGTCGCTCGACCACGCGATGGCCGCCGCACGCAGCGCGTCGTCGGTGGGGTGCTCGGACGCCGCGACGATGCGGTCTGCCTCCTCCGGCGAGGACACGATCACCGGCTTGAGCACGAACAGGATCCGCAGGTCCGACGCGGAGCGCCCCGCCGCTTCCGCTGCAGCGATCACCCGTGCTCGGTAGTCCGTCACCGCGGCGGCCGACAACGGCGCGAGCGCGAGCTGCACGTCCGAGTGGGTCCCGGCGAACGCGAGCCCGCGACCGGAGCCGCCGGGGGAGACGACGACCGGGTCCGAGGCGAGCGGCAACGCGTTGAGCGGCCCGTCGGCGGTGAAGTGGGCGCCCTCGTGGTGGAACGCGTCGAGGGCGTCCCCGTCCGCGAAGTGCCAGGAGTCCGGTGCCCCGACGTACCCGTCGCCCCACGAGTGCCAGAGCCGGCGGAGCAGCGTGATCCACTCCTCGGCGCGGTCGTACGCCTGGTCGTGGGGCAGCGGCGGCAGGCCGGCGTGCCGTGCACTGCCGACGTCGGTGACGACGTTGATCCCCAGGCGGTCCGAGGACAGGTGTGCCAGGGTCGCGAACTGCCGTGCCGCCAGGTACGGCGGGGTGATCCCCGCGTTGACGGTCGGCGCGATGCCGATGTGCGAGGTGGCGGCGAACAGGTACGGGGCGAGCAGCAGCGGGTCGTGCTTCGGGCCGCCGTACGCCTGCCGGATGCGCAGGTCGAGGGTCGCGGGGTTCCCGAGCGAGACGGCGTCCTCGGCGATGACCAGGTCCATGCCGGCCTGCTCGAGTGTCCGGACGGACTGCTGGTACAGGTCCGGCTTCGTCCAGTCGTGGCCCCAGTCCCAGTCGGACCGCCCCCACGCCTGCGGGCCGAAGCCCCGCGAGAAGAAGTACCCGAAGTGCTGCAGCTCGGCCATTCAGCACTCCCGCCGGTCGAGGGCCGGCCCACCGACCGACGAGCGGTGCGCGTCGGACGCTCCACGTGCCTCCAGGCCGGTGGTCGCTGCGGACCGCACGGCGGCGAACCCGCGTTCCAGGTCGCGGAGCAGGTCCGCGATGTCCTCGATGCCCACCGACAGCCGGATCAGGCCGTCGTCGATGCCCTGCTCGGCGCGTTCTTCCGGCGTGCGGCCGGCGTGGGTGGTGGTCGCCGGGTGCAGGATCAGCGAGCGGACGTCGCCCAGGTGGGTCATCCGGCTGAACAGCTGCACGGCGTCGATGAACGCGCGCGCGGCGGCTCCGCCACCGGCGAGCGTGAAGGCGAAGACGGATCCGGCCCCACGGGGCAGGTAGCGCTGGGCGAGGTCGTGGAACGGACTGGAGGCCAGGCCCGCATGGTCGACGCTCGTCACCTCCGGCTGCTGGTCCAGCCAGGACGCGACGGCCAGCGCGTTCGCGCAGTGGCGTTCCACCCGCAGCGACAGCGTCTCGATGCCCTGGCGGAGCAGGAACGCGTTGAACGGGGACGGCGCCGGACCGATGCGTGCGGCGACGACGTCGCGGGCGAACACGGCGAACGCCCGGTTGCCGTACCGCTCGACGTAGCTCTCGCCGCCGAGGGACCGTTCGGGGCTGGTCAGGTGCGTCCAGCGCTCGGGGGCGGCGGACCAGTCGAAACGGCCGCCGTCGACGACCACCCCGCCGAGTCCGGCACCGTGCCCGGACAGGAACTTCGACGCCGAGTGCACGACGATGTCCGCACCGTGCTCGACCGGGCGCACCAGGTACGGCGTGGCGAGGGTGTTGTCGACGATCAGCGGGACCCCGGCGCGGTGCGCGGTCTCGGCGACGCCGGCGATGTCGAGGACGTCGTTCTTCGGGTTGGGGATCGTCTCGGCGAAGAACGCCTTGGTGTTCGGCCGGACCGCGGCTGCCCAGGCGTCGAGGTCGCGGGCGTCGGTGACGAAGTCGACCTCGATGCCGAGCCGGCCGAGGTTCTGCAGCAGCAGTCCGCGGGTGCCCTCGTAGATGCTCCGGGCGCTGACGACGTGGTCGCCGGTCTGCAGCAGACCGAGGAACGCCACGGTCGCCGCCGCCTGGCCGCTGCCGACCAGGATCGCCTGGACCCCGCGTTCGAGCAGCGCCACGCGACGCTCGACGTCGGCGTTCGTGGGGTTGCCGAGTCGCGTGTAGGTGTAGCCGTCGTCGGTGTCGGCGAAGCGGTCACGGGCCTGGTCGAAGTCGTCGAACAGGAACCCGGAGGACATGTGGATCGCGGGCACCCGGGCGCCGTGCCCGGCGTCGGGCACGAAGCCGCCGTGCACCTGTTCGGTCGCGAAGCCGTGGTCGTCGGTCGCCATGGGACACCTCCGGGGGTCGTGTGGCGGTAGCCTCGCAGCCCCTCGGAGCGGACAGGCGATTGCGGCCCCCGGTTACGTGGCCGCCACCCCTCAGACGAGCGCGCGGACCCCGGCGACGACGGTGTCCCAGACCTGGAGCAGGGGCTCACGCGCCAGCCACACCGCGACGGCGTTGACGAGGACGAACAGCACGAACCACAGCGACGCCGGCACCCGCATCTCGGCTGCGGCGATGTGGAAGTCGGTCTGCACCCGGGCGCCGGTGAGCAGCCAGCGACCGACCTGCACCACCGACCGCAGGCCGTCGACGACGAAGAAGGCCCCGACGGCGGCGACCACCAGCACGGTCACCTCGGACGGGCGGACGGCCACCCACAGGGCGAGGGCGTCGAAGCCGAGCACGACGAGCAGGCCGAACCAGTTCCGGACGAAGGCGAGCGCCACGAGGCCGATGACCGCGAGCACCACCACGGGCAGCCAGCGGGAGCCGTGCAGCACCCCGGTGACCAGGAGCACACCCGCCCACAGTGGTGCGCTGTAGCCGGCGTACAGGTTGAGGATGCGGACGAGCCACCGGATGCCGCCGGGCACCCGTCCGAGTTGGACCCAGGCCTCGCCGGAGCCGTCCGGGTGCAGTTCGATGCGCTGGATGCGTCCGCCGAACGGCACGACGACGATCGCGTGTCCGACCTCGTGCGCGATGGTGGCGGCGATGCGTGCCACACGGCCGACGAACGGCACGAACGGCAGGACGGCGCCGACGAGGAGCGCGACGAAGACGAGGGGCGGGGCTGCGGTGGTCAAGCCACCAGCATCGCAGCCCCGCCCAGGAAGATCCTGCGGGACCGGCGTCAGGGGAGCACGGCGGTCGTCAGCACCACCGTGACCAGGACCACGGTGCTGGCGATCGCCAGGGCGGTGAGGACAGCGAGGAACACCGTCAGGCGGTTCACGCGTCGGCGCCCGGCTACTCGACCGTCACCGACTTCGCCAGGTTCCGGGGTTTGTCGACGTCGCACCCGAGCTGCAGGGCGAGTTCACGGGCGAGCATCTGCAGCGGCACGACGGCCTCGAGCGGACCCCACGGCGCCGTCATCGCGCCCCAGGCCAGGTCACCGGTGCCACGGCGGCCGAGCGCGGGGATGTCCGCCGACTCGCCGCCGATGGTGATGACGAAGCCACCGCGGGCCCGGACCTCGGCGATCGCCGACCGGATCTTCGGTTCGCCGTGGTCGATGACGACCACCGGTGTGCCCTCGTCCACCAGGGCGAGCGGTCCGTGCTTGAGTTCACCGGCGGGGTAGGCCTCGGCCCAGCGGTAGCTGAGCTCCTTGAGCTTCAGGGCGCCCTCGGCGGCGTACGGCAGCCCGGTGCCACGGCCGAGGAACAGGAATCCGGTCGCCTCCTTGACGCTCGACGCCAGCAGCGGCATCCGCTCGGCGGACACCCGCGCGGCGTGCTCGATCCGGGCGGGCAGGTCGAGCAGCTCGTCGACGAGCACCTGGGCGTGCGACGGCTCGATGCGGCCGGAGGCGACCATCGCGGCGATCATCGCCGCGACGCCGACGACGACCTGCGCCGTGAACGTCTTCGTGGCGGCGACCCCGATCTCCGGACCGGCGTGGCAGTCGAGCACGGCGTCCGCTCGTCGGGCCAGCGAGGAGTGCATGTTGTTCGTCAGCGCGAGCACCGGGTGGCGGTCCTCGAACCGGTCCAGGGCGCGGAGCACGTCGGCCGTCTCACCCGACTGGCTGATCGCGACGACCAGGGTGCCAGGACCGAGCACGGCCTGGTCGGCCTCGCTCGCGACGACGATGTCGGTCGGCACCCCGCCGATCCCGCGCAGTGCCGTCGCGATCACCTGACCGGCGTTCAACGACGTGCCGCAGGCGACGATCGCCAGCCGGTGGAAGCCGGCCAGACCGAGGCCCACCCACATGCTGCCGTCGGCGGTGCGCCGGGCCACCCGTTCCAGGATCGTCGCGACGACGTCGGCCTGCTCGCCGATCTCCTTGGCCATGTGGTCGGTGTGGTCACCGAGGTCGAGCGCGGCCGCGGCGAACGGGGACGCCGTGGGGAACGGCACGGGCACCGTGATGCCGTCGGACGACCAGGTCCAGGCTTCGCCGAGCTCGACGACGTCGCCGTCGCGGAGCGCCACGAACGTCTCGCACCACTCGGCGATCGCACCGATGTCGCTCGCCACGAAGTCACCGCGGCCGGAGCGGGCGACGACCAGCGGGGAACGGTCCGCCGCCACGACCATCCGGCCGTCCCGGGCGTCCAGCACCACGATCGCCCACGACCCCTCGAGCTGCGCCGTCGCGATCTGCACCGCGAGCATCAGGTCCGGGTCGACCGTCAGGGCCCGCTCGACCAGGTGGGCGATGACCTCGGAGTCGACGTCGGACCGGAACCGGTGCCCCTGCGCCTCGAGCGTCTGCCGCAGCCGCTCCGCGTTCTCGATGATGCCGTTGTGCACGATCGAGATCCGGCCGGTGCAGTCGGCGTGCGGGTGTGCGTTCGCCTCACGCACCGCACCGTGCGTGGCCCAGCGGGTGTGGCCGATGCCGATGCCGGTGAGCGCGTCGCCGGAACGGGCCGCGACGAGCGTGCGCAGGTCGCCGACGCGGGAGACCGAGCGGATCGTCTCGGCGCCGCCGACGGCCGTCCGGACGGCGATGCCGGCGGAGTCGTACCCGCGGTACTCGAGTCGTTCGAGTCCGTCGAGCAGGTAGGGGGTCGCGTCGTCAGACACGCGGGCCGCGATGATGCCGCACATCGGTTGTCCCTTCGGGGGAGCGAGGGTGGGTGGAACGGGGCGGTGGGGCTGCACCGACCGCCGTCGGGTCTGCCGCGCGTCCGGGTCCCCTGGGCGAGGGAACCGGCGCCCGTCCTCGGATCAGGCGAGGACGGACGTCGGTGTCGTTGGGCCGAGGGGCTCGGGTACCGGACGGGGGTACCGCGGGCTGGCCCCGGGGGAGGGGCACGGCGGTCGGTGCAGGAGAAGCCTCACCCGCCGCCGACCCCACGGCAACACCGGTCGGCCGCTCTTGCGGTTCCCCGCGCGCGGGGGCACACCGCCCTGCGGGCGCGTGCGGACTCCCGCAACCGCGCGCGCTTCGCGTGGAGCGACGCGCCAGCGGCGCGCGGCGCCAGCGCCGACCGAGCCTGCGAGGTCGGTTGCGTGAAGACGTGGAGCGCAGACGGACAGGAGGCCCGGTACCAGCTGGTACCGGGCCTCCCCTTCATCCTGTGGTGGCGTCTCCTACGTGAGGAGCGCGACCAGGTGCGATCGCGACCGCGCGCCGACCTTGCGGTAGATCTGCGTGAGCCGCAGTTCCACCGTGCGCTGCGACATGAACAGCGACGACGCGATCTCACGGTTGCGGTACCCCTCGGTGACCTTCTGCACCACCGCGCGCTCCTCGGCGGTCAGCGACGTGAGCACCGCCGACGCGTCCGGCGCGCTGCGCGGCGTCCCGGGGAACGCCGGCGACAGCACCGGCGCGGACCGGACCGACGACGAGCCCGTGCCGAACGGCGGCATCGCCGCAGCCGGCGCCGGGGTCACGAGCGGACGACGCAGGCCCGCCGCCTCGTAGGCCGCTGCGGCCGCCGCACCCAGGCGCGGACGCTCCGCGGGGTTGCCGACCGCGGCCAGCGCCGCGAACGTCCGGGCCCGCTCGTACTGCGAGTCGTGCGGCTGGAACAGCTCCAGCGCGCGGCGACGAGCCGACTCGCGGGTGGTGTCGTCGGCGACGAGCGCCAGGCTCCGCGCCAGCACCAGGGCACCCCACCGACCCGGGCGGGCGTGGTGGTCCGCAGCGAGACGGGCCGTGATCGTCCGGGCATCGTCGATCCGACCGAGGCGCACGTACGCCTCGACCAGGTCACCGAGGTGCCGGAGCACCGCCGGGTTCCGGAGCGACCGGCCGATCGCGTCGGCGGCCTCGAGCGCGGTCGCTGCCTCGTCGAGCCGACCGTCGAGCAGCAGGACCTTGCCGCGGAGCGCGTGCAGCTTCGCCGTCGCACCCCAGAGCCGACTCGTCGAACGGTGCTCGAGGCACCGGTCCACCACGTCGAGCGCCTCGGCCGACCGGCCCTCAGCGAAGTGCCGCCACGCGACGGCGATCGCCCGGGACGGCTCACGCAGCCGCTCGGCGACGGACGAGCCGGACTCCCAGACGTCGATCGCGCGGAGCGCCTGCCGGAAGTTGCCGGAGCGCACCTCGTTCTCGGACGTCAGGTACCGGGCCGCCTCGTTCCACACCGCCGCGGACTCCTGCCCACGGGCGAGCACGAGTGCGAACACCCGTCGCGCGCTCCGGTAGCGCTCGCCGATGCTCAGCGCGTGGGCGAGGAGCAGCAGGGCCGGGTCGGACATCGCCACGAGCGCCGACGTCGCGAGCCCGTCGTGCAGCTCGGTGTCGGGCGGCAGCACGCCGTCCACCGCGGCGATGAGCTCGCGCGCGGTCGTCGTGATCTCGAGGGTGTGCGCGGACGCCGACGCCTCGAGCGGTTCGATCCGGTGCAGCAGGTCCTTCGCCTGGTCGAGCTCCCACGCCTCGGCGCGGAAGCACGCCACCATGGCCATCAGTCCGGCGACGGCGTCCACCTCGGTGGGGTCGGTCGCGTCGACGGGGACGAGCAACTCGTCCGCGTGCACGGCGTCACCGCTGAGGTACTCGGCCGAGTACTGCAGACGCAGCCGGCGGACCTCGTTCGGCGTCGTCCGGAACGGACGGAGCGCCGCCAGGTACCGCGCGGCGAAACCGAGCAGACGCTTGCCGAGCATGGCCTCCGCGACCCCGAGGAGCGCGACGTGCTCGTCCTCGGTCCCGCCACCGATGTGCAGGGCACGCTCGGTCAGCGCGATCGCGGCGTGCACGGCACCGTCCACGACGTACGACCGTGCGGCCTGCAGCAGTGCGACCACGTCGGGGACGTCGTCGACGAAGCTCCGGTGCCACGCGGCCGACCGCGGGTCGGTCTCGGCGCTCGCGGTGGCCAGCTCGGCGTGTGCCGCGCGGCGGTCACGGGCGGGCATCCGCCAGTAGAGCGCGGAACGGACCAGCGGATGCCGCACGGTGACGCTCTGCCCGCGGACGGTCGCGAGACCGGCCCCGACCAGGTCGTCCAGCTCGTCCCGGTCCCACGCCGTGGTCTTCGCGACGGGCACCAGGGCGAGCTTCGCGAGGACGTCCAGATCGCGTCCTGCGGCCGGCTCGAGTGCGAGCGCAGCGATGGCCTCGGTGGTCGGAGTGGGGCGGAGCGGGAGCACGATCGGCTCGGCACCGGTGAGCTGCTCCCGGGTGAGCACCGCGAGCTGTTCGCGGAGCGCGCCGGGGTTGCCGCCGGTCTCCTCGGCGAGGACGGCGAGGACGCCGTCGTTCGCCTCGGCCGGTGCCATGGACCGGGCGAGGAGCAGGGCCTCGTCCGACGGCAGCGGCTCGATGCGCAGGGTCGGCAGGGCCGCGAGCGGACCGTCCGACGGCACCGAGCGGACCGTCGCCACGACGCGTAGGGCGGTGCCCGCGAGTCGTCCGGCGAGGAACGCGATGAGCTCCTGGCTCTCCGTGTCCATCCGGTCGAGGTCGTCGATGAGGACGAGCGTCGGCGGCAGGGTCAGAGCGTGCACGGCGTCGAGGAAGTCGTGCGCCGCCGCCAGTCCGGCCGTCACAGCGGCCGCGGTCCCACCGGCCTGCAGCAGGTGGGCGATGTGCGCGGTCGCTCGTGGGTCGTCCAGCGCGGTGAACAGGGAGGTCACCCCGGCCAGTGGCCAGCGGGATTCACTCCCGTTGACACCGACCCGGACGATGGGCAGGGAAACGCGGTTCGAGACCGCGTCGAGGACGCTGCTGCGTCCGGAACCAGGGTCGCCGACCACGACCATCGCGGACTCCCGTGGGAGCACTGCGAGGGTCGCGATCCGGTCGACCTCGAGACGTCGACCGGTGAGTGCCATGACTCACCGGCCTCCGGGTCCGGAGGCGGATGCTGCGAGGAGGGCGTCGGCGAACACGGGGGTCGCTGCGACGGGGCGCACTGCGGCGGACCGGGCTGCTGCACGGCGGGTGACCGTGGCGGAGCGCGGACGAGAGGCGGCGACTGAGCGCGCGCCGGAACTGTCGTGGATTGGATGCGGTCGTCGAGTGAGGGTGCACTCGGTTCCGCTCGGGAACGATGATGTCATCGTCTGTATCACCCCTCGGGTTAGGGTCTTCGGACGAACACGACGGGTCGGTTCCACCGTTCGGATCTAGGGAATCCGAGGGCGTCACGTGACCTGCCGTCTGGAGCACGATAACTCAGGTCTCGTCCCGCTGAGCGGACTCGCGCGGACGGATGTCCACATCCGTGCCCCCAGTACGGGGGGCCACGAGGGGGCCCCTCTTCCGCTCGCTGCGGGGTGTCCGAACGAGCCGATCGGGGCCGTCGGAGCCAACCGGGGTACAGGGCTGTCCGGACCGTGTTCGTCGCCGCAGGTGTACCACGGACGGGATGTCCAACGCCGAACCGACCGACGCCCGCCTCGATGACCGCACCCGGTGGCGCGCCTTCGCCGTCTGCGTGGCGGTCGCGGCCCTGACGATCCTCGACCTGTCGAAGGTGAACGTCGGGCTGCCCTCGATCGAGCAGTCCCTCGGGGCCACCAGTTCGTCGCTCCAGCTCATCGTGGCGGGGTACGCGCTGGCCTTCGGTCTCGCCCTCGTGCCCGCCGGCCGGCTCGGCGACCTGAAGAGCCGACGGGTCATGTTCATCGTGGGGCTCAGCGCGTTCACCGGATCGAGTCTGCTGTGCGCCGTGGCGCCGAACATCGAGGTCCTGATCGTCACCCGGATCCTGCAGGGCTTCGCCGCCGGCATCCAGATGCCCCAGGTCATCGGACTCGTGCAGCAGCTGTTCCGGGGGCCGGAGCGGGGCCGTGCGTTCGGGCTGTTCGGCGCGATGATCGGCATCTCCACCGCACTCGGCCCGACCATCGGTGGTGGCCTCATCGCGATCGGCGGCGAGGAGTCCGGCTGGCGGCTGCTGTTCTGGATGAACGTGCCCCTCGGCATCGCCGCGCTCGTCTTCGCCATCCGCCTGCTGCCGAAGGGGGCTCAGGGGACGGCGCAGGACCGCGAACTGGACGTCGTCGGCATCCTGCTGCTCGGTGCGGCCATCGTCACCCTGATGCTGCCCTTCGTGCTGACCAGCGGCGGTGGTGGTTCCGCGACGCGCTGGTTCTGGCTGGTCGGCTTCGCGGTGTTCCTCGTGCTGTTCGTGCTCTGGGAACAGCGGTTCAAGCGGCAGGGCAAGTCGCCCGTGGTGCACTTCGAGCTCTTCCGACTGTCGTCGTACCGCAACGGACTGTCGATCGTCGCCGTCTACTTCGCGGCGCTGCCGGCGTCCTTCCTCATGGTGACGCTCTACCTGCAGGAGGGCCTCGGCCTCTCGCCGCTGTTCGCCGGCATGGTGAGCATCCCCTTCGCGGCGACGAGTGCCGTGGGCTCGTACATCGGCGGACGGATCGTCGACCGGGTCGGGCGGGCGCTGGTCGTCGCCGGGCTCGGGATGGTCGTCGTCGGCTTCCTGCTGCTCATGCTCGCCGCGGTCGCCACTCCGCCGGAGGTCACCCCGTGGGCGATGGCCGGAGCGTTCCTGGTGGGTGGTCTCGGTGGCGGGTTCGTGGTGTCACCGAACCAGACGCTGACCCTGGCCGAGATCCCCGTCGAGCAGTCCGGTGTCGCGGGCTCGATGCAGCAGCTCGGGCAGCGGGTCGGGACGGCGATCGGTACCGCGGTCGCGACGAGCATCTTCTACGGCATCGTCCGGAGCCAGACGGCGGGGTCGGGGTCCGGCGGGTCCGGTCCGGGCAGCCGGCTCGACGCGTACCACGACGCGTTCCGCAGCGGCACGACGTTCACGGTGTCGCTGATGGCGCTGGCGTTGGTGCTGGCGGGCGCGGACCTGGTGGCACGTCGCCGGGCGGCGCGGCGGTCCGAGGGGGAGTCCGAGCGTTCCGACGCGGCTGCGGAGCCCGCCGACCGCGGCTGATCCGCTCGAGGGCGGCCGATCCGCTCGAGGGCGGCCGATCCGCTCGAGGGCGGCCGATCCGCTCTGCCGCCGGCCTAGGACTCGCGGCGGATGACCTCGACGACGGCGTCGTGCACCAGGCCGTTCGTGGCGAGGGCGCTGCCGTGCCAGGGCCCGGGGTCGCCGTCGAGCGAGGTGAAGCGACCGCCGGCCTCCTCGACGATGGGGACGAGGGCGGCGATGTCCCACGGCTTCAGGTCGGGTTCGCCGGCGACGTCGAGGACGCCCTCGGCCACCATCATGTACGACCACATGTCGCCGTAGGCCCGGGTGCGCCAGACCCGGCGGGACAGGTCGACGAGCGGCTCGAGGCGGTCGTCGTCGTCCCACTGCTGGATGCTGTTGTAGCTCAGGCTGGCGTCGGCCAGGTCGGCGACCCCGGACACCCGGAGCGGTCCGTCCAACGAGAACGCACCGGAACCCTCGGCCGCCCACCAGCGCTTGCCGAGGGCCGGAGCGCTGACGACGCCGAGCACCGGGCGACCGTCGACCGCGAGCGCGATCAGGGTCGCCCACACCGGCACGCCACGCAGGTAGTTGGCGGTGCCGTCGATCGGGTCGACCACCCACTGCCGGTGCCCTTCGCTGACGGCCTCGGCTCCGGTGTCGGCCGTGGTCTCCTCACCGAGGAACGCGTCGTCCGGTCGCTCGGCGGCGAGCCGCTCGCGCAGGGCCCGTTCGACCGCCTGGTCGGCGTCGGTGACGTGCGTGCTGTCGGCCTTCTTCGTCACGTGCAGGTCGGCGGCACGGAAGCGCTCGAGGCTGATCGCGTCGGCGGTGTCGGCGAGGGAGCGGGCGAAGTCCAGGTCGGCGCTGAGGTCCACGTCGCCCAACCTACCGTCGCTACGCGGCGACGACCTCTTCTTCCTCGAGCCGGGTGACCTCGCGTTCGCGGGCGATGCGGGTCCGGCGTGCGACGAGCCCGTGCACGACGGCACAGAGCAGGAGCGCCGCCGCCAGCCAGAGGGCGAGCACGAGGGACGGCCGGCCGAGCGACGCATCCGGGAAGCTACTGCAGGTCCTGTGCGGCCTGCAACCACGCCGCGCCGCTCCAGAAGGTGTGCAGCGCGGCGAAGAACCCCGGCTGGAACGCCGGCTGGAAGATCCCGCCGGAGGACGTGAAGTTCAGCATCACGAACAGCATCGTGAGGATCGGGGTGGTCCACCGTCCGAGCACGGGGTGCAGCCCGACGCCGAGCGCGACGATGATCGCGTCGTAGAGCCAGGCGAACAGGAACACCTGCCAGTGGTGCGTGGTGATGACGCCGTAGACCGGGCCGGCGACGACCACACCGATCCCCGCGACGACCCCGGCGGTGGCCAGGCCGATGACCGCGGTCCACACGGTACGGAGCTTCGTCGCGACCGAGGCCACGGCGATCGCGGACGCGTACCCGCCGACGCTCAGGGCCACGAGCAGGAAGAACAGCCCCTGGCCGGTGGTGTCCTGGCTGCCCGTGGGCACGACGTCGACGACCCGGAACGGCACGTGCTGGTCGTAGGCGATCGGCAGGAACACCTTCTGTGCGGCGCTCGCGGTCGTCTCCGACGCGGCGGTCGAGACGAAGAGCGTGGCACCGGTCGCGGTGGGCGCGTAGACCGCCGCGAGGTCGCGGTCGCGCACCTGCTGCTCGGCGGCCTTCGTCGAGGCGACGACGTGGGCCACGAGGGCGCCGCCGGACTGGTCGGTCACGGTCTGGGCGAACACCTGGGTGGCGGCGCCCTGGCCGACGATGCCGACGGGGAGTTCGTGCGGCGCCGGGGCGTGGAAGGCGCCGAGGTACGCCAGGCCCATGCCCGCGGCCAGGAACAGCGGCACGAGGATGTGCGAGGCGAACGTCAGCAGCACGCGACCGAGGCCGGCCGGGCGCAGGATGCTGTCGGAGCCCTGCGGCTTCGGGGCTCGCGAGGACTTGTGCGTGGGGGAGTGGTGCGCGTGCGACGTCGTCGTCGTGCTCGGGGACGGGGCGTCGACAGCGGGGGTCGGCGCAAAGTTGTACTTTGCAACTTCGGACACGATCGCCAACTGTACAACGCCGGTGCGTGCTTGTCGACGCAGGCCCGGAGTCGAGTCGTCGTCCGGTGCGAGGTTGCCCGCTCCGTGCGAGGCCGCGAGCCCGCACGGAGCGCGCGACCTCGCACCGTTCAGAGCCCCTCGCACGGTGCGAGGTCTGCGCGGTGCGACGGGGCGGGCGCGGGCTGAGTGGTCACGACTCACCGCGCGCCGGCGCTCGGGCGGTCACGAACTGTCGGATGCCGCGCCGCCAGCCGACAGTTCGTGACCGCTCGACGCACACACCGCGGGGTGTCGTGACCAGCCGCCGACCAGCGCCGAGCGCCGACCAGCCGCCGACCAACCGCCGAGCGCCGACCGGCCGCCGACCAGCGCCCGCAGCCACCGCCCCTCGCGCTACTCCGAACCGGGGTCCGACGCGCCCATCCCGGTCAGCAGCGCCCGGAACGAGTCGAGCCGCTCGACACCGGTCGGCCCGAGCTCCCCGTCCTGCACCCGGTCGACGATCTCCCAGTCGTGCGCCTGCGCCAACGGGATGCCGTCCCGCGCGGGAAGCACCGGGATCGCGTGCGAGGCGAACGCCCGGAACACGTTCGCGGGGTCGACGTGCCCCAGGCCGAACGACCGCACGCCCGGGGTGTCGATGATCCAGCCACCGTCACGGACCCGCAGCGCGATCGACGACGAGGACGTGTGCCGCCCCCGGCCGGTCACGGAGTTCACGACGCCGATCGCCCGCGTGGACCCGGTCAACGCGTTCACCAGGGTCGACTTGCCGACGCCGGAGTGCCCGACGGTCACGGTCACCTTGTCGTCGAGCAGCTCGTGCAGCGCCTCGAGCGGGACGTCGTCCGAACGGCTCGTCACGATCCGCAGGTCCAGGCAGCCGAAGTGCGCCAGGAACGCAGCCGGGTCGGCGAGGTCGGTCTTCGTGATGCAGAGGATCGGGTCGAGCCCCGCGTCGAACGCCGCCACCAGGTACCGGTCGATCAGGCGGGTGCGCGGCTCGGGGTCGGCGGCGGCCACCACGATGAGCATCTGGTCGGCGTTCGCCACGATGACGCGCTCGACCTCGTCGGAGTCGTCGGCGCTCCGGCGCAGCAGGGTGGTGCGTTCGGCGACCTTCACGATGCGCGCGAGCGACCCGGGGTCCCCGGAGACGTCCCCGACGAGCGACACGTGGTCGCCCGTGACCACGGACTTCTTGCCGAGCTCGCGGGCCTTCGTGGCCGTGATGACGTGGTCGTCGATCAGCACCCCGAACCGCCCGCGGTCGACGTTCGTCACCCACCCGACGGGGGCGTCGTCGTAGGTCGGCCGGGTCTTCGTGCGTGGCCGGTTGCCCTTCGGGTTCGGACGCACCCGGACGCTCGACTCGTCGTACTGCCCGTACGGCTCGTCCGCGTCGGTGTCGTCACCGTCGGCGTCGTCCCACCAGCTCATGCGTCAGTCCCCACTCACCGGTGCAGCACGGACCGAGGAAGCGACGAGTGCCGCCCACAGCTCCGGGAACTGCGGCAGCGTCTTCGCCGTCGACCCGATGTCGTCGACGGCGACGCCGTCGACGACGAGGCCCACGATCGCCCCAGCGGTCGCCATCCGGTGGTCGTCGTACGCGCCCCATGCGCTGCCGTGGAGCGGCGCCGGCTCGATCCGCAGGCCGTCGTCGAGTTCGTGCACTGCGCCTCCAGACCGGTTGAGGTCCGCCGCCAGCGCGGCCAGGCGGTCCGTCTCGTGGCCCCGCAGGTGCCCGATGCCGGTGATCTCGCTCGGCCCGCCGGCCAGCGCGGCCAGCGCGACGAGCGCCGGTGCGAGTTCGCCGCCGCGGCTCAGGTCGAGTTCGAGACCCGGCAAGGAGGCCCCGCCGCGGATCCCGACGCCGCCGTCGACGAGCAGGTCGTCACCGTCACGGGCCACGGTCGCCCCCCACAGGGGCAGGAGCGTCTCGAGGTCGGCGCCGACCTGCGTCGTCTCGGTGGGCCAGGTGCGGATGCGGACCGTACCGCCCGCGACGAGCGCGGCCACCGCGAACGGAGCGGCGTTCGACAGGTCGGGCTCGATCGTGACGTCGCGCGCGCCGATCGGACCGGGGTGCACGACCCACTCGCCGACCGACGGTTCGTCGACCCGGACGCCGCGGGCACGGAGCGCCGCGACGGTCATCTCGATGTGCGGCATGCTCGGCAGACGCTCGCCGACGTGGGTCAGGTGCAGTCCCTCGTCGAAGCGGGGTGCCGACAGCAGGAGCCCGGAGACGAACTGCGAGGACGCCGACGCGTCGATCGTCAGTGCACCCCCGCGCACCGAGCCGGTGCCGGTGAACGAGAACGGCATCGAGCCCCCGCCGTCGTCCGTGACGTCGACACCGAGGTCCACGAGGCCCTGCACGATGGCGTGCATCGGCCGCTTGCGGGCGTAGGGGTCGCCGTCGACCGTGACGGGCCCGACGGCCAGGGCGGCGAGCGGCGGCAGGAAGCGCATCACGGTGCCGGCCAGCCCGCAGTCCAGGCGGACGTCGCCGTGCATCGGGGCGGGCGTGACCCGGAGGTCCGGGCCGTAGGGGTTCGGGGCGGTGCCGGCTGCGGGCGCGAGTTCCTCGATGCCGACGCCGAGCGCCCGGAGGCCGGCGATCATCAGTGCGGAGTCGCGCGAGTGCAGCGGCAGCCGGATCGTCGAGGGGCCGTCGGCGAGGGCCGCGAGCACGAGCTCCCGGTTCGTCAGCGACTTCGACCCGGGCAGCGCGACGTCACCGCGCAGCGGCCCCCCTGCGACCGGGGCGATCCAGGGTGCGGCGGGCTGGGTCCCGCTCTGGGAATGCGTCGTGTCTGCCATCGGTTCACCAGGGTACTGAACGCACCGGGAGGATCAGTGGCGACAGCAACACTCGCTCGAGAGCGGACCAGCACGGCGACCGTGCTGACCGCGGTGCCGACGACGCTCGGCACGCTCGGCCTAGACTTGGCCGCGATGACGACCGACGAACCGCAGGCAGCTCCGCACCACCTGGTCGACGAGACCGAGGTGCAGCTCGACGCCGTCGAAGACGAGCAGACCGCCCTCGACGACGCAGCCGACGAGCCCGTGGACGCGAAGACCGTCTCCGAGGCGGAGCTGCGGTCCCTGTTCGAGGACCAGGCCCTGCCCTTCATGGACCAGCTCTACGGCGCGGCCATGCGGATGACCCGCAACCCGGCCGACGCGTCGGACCTGGTGCAGGAGACATTCGTCAAGGCGTTCGCCGCGTTCCGCCAGTTCAAGCAGGGCACGAACCTGAAGGCCTGGTTGTACCGGATCCTCACGAACACGTTCATCAACACGTACCGCAAGAACCAGCGGAACCCGTACCAGGGCACCATCGACGAGCTCGAGGACTGGCAGCTCGGCGGCGCCGAGAGCGTCACCCAGTCGATCTCCGCCCGGTCCGCCGAGGCCGACGCGATCGACCACCTGCCGTCCTCCGCCGTGAAGGACGCCCTGCAGGCCATCCCCGAGGACTTCCGGATGGCCGTCTACTTCGCCGATGTCGAAGGCTTCTCGTACCAGGAGATCGCCGACATCATGAAGACCCCCGTGGGGACGGTCATGAGCCGCCTCCACCGTGGTCGCCGGCTCCTCCGTGGGCTCCTGGCGGACCACGCCCGTGAGACCGGCATCGTCCCGGATGCAGCGTCGACGGCGACGATGCGCGGACGAGGCCGGGGCGCGGCGCCGACGACGAAGGCAACCGCGGCCACGGGTCGCACCGGACGGAAGGACGCACGATGAGCGGCTGCGACTGCTCGAAGGCGAAGGCCGAACTCGAGGAGTTCCTGCACGACGAGCTCCGCCACGAGGACGCTGCGGACATCCGCGAGCACATGGACGGGTGCGAGGACTGCCAGACCGAGCACCGCGTCGGCGTCGTGCTCATGGAGACCGTCCGCCGTGCGTGCAAGGAGACCGCTCCGGACCAGCTGCGCAGCGAGATCCTCGAGCGCATCCGGCAGGAACAGTCGACGCACTGACGTCACAGGCCGGGCGCACGCCCGGCTCGGGTGGCGCCCGGACTGGTCAGGCATCGGCGTTCGCCTCGGCCCGGTCCGGCGTCAGCGGCCGGCCTGGAACGCACGGGTGATCGCCGCTGCGTCGAGGACGCGCTCGTGCACCCGGACCGTGTCCACGTCGCCGGTGTAGACGTAGTCGCCGGCGTTCGGCCAACCGGCCAGCGTCTGGCGTCCGGCGCGCCAGTGTCCGGCGTACTGCCGCAGGGTGACGGCATCGGAACGACTGCCCTGCAGCTGGCCGTCGACCCAGAGCGCCATCGATCGCGACTGGAACGTCGCGACCGCGTGGTGCCATTCGCCGTCGGTGACCGTCGCCGTCGATCCCAGCGTGAACTTGAACTGCGACCCTGATCCCTCGACGCCGAACCGCAGGACTCCGTCGGCACCGATGTACAGGTGCCGGTCGCGGTACTGGGACGCGGCAGAGCGGTCCGAGCCGAAGCCGAACACGCGCCCGCCGTCGGTGTCCTGGGTGCGGAACCAGACCTCGATCGTGAAGGCGTTCGGAGCGTCGACCGCGGTGTCGGTGACCGCCCACCCTTCGGCCCCGTCCTCGGTCCAGAACGTCGCGTACGGGTTCGTGGCGCAGTCGGCGTCGACCCGGGCAGCGGCGGGCGTGAAGGTGCCGTCGGCCCCGGACCCGCTCGAGTCCACGACCCGGGGGCCGCTCTTCTCGGCGAAGTCCCACGCGAGTGCCGCGCCGGGTGCGGGCTGGTGGAAGCACCCGAACCCGCCGGTGCCGAGTGCCGAGGCGGTGCCGGTCGAACCGCTGAAACCGGCTCCGGCCCCGAACCCGGTTCCCGCTCCCGCTGCGGCGAGCAGGGTGAGGACGATGGCAGCCGCCGTGAACGCCGCGACCGGCACGGTGGACGACGACACGGCGGTGACGGTGACGGTGCCGGGCTCCGCGACGACCGGCGAGTGGAGGTCCCGGCGCGGCGCGCCGCAGGTCCGGCAGGGGCGACCGGCGGTGATGTCCCGGTCGGCCCGCCCGGCGACGACGAGCACGGCGGCGACGACACCGGTCAGCAACAGGGAGGTCCAGTCGCCCCCGCGGATCCAGACACCGGGCAGCCCGACCCACGGGAAGCGCAGGACGCCGACACCGAGGACGGCGTCCGGGGCGACGGCAGTCCGGTCGGCCGTCGGGTTGGCGTCCCCGCGCAGGCGCAGGGCCCCGTCCTGTTCGACGCGTTCGAGCCGGTGCAGCCGGAGTCGGTCCCGGTGGTCCGGGTCCTCGACGAGCAGCACCCGTCCGGCCTCGACGGTGTCCGGGCCGGACGGCATCGCGGCGACGACGTCCCCGGTCCGGATGCCGGGGGCCATCGAGTCGGAGACGACGGTCGTCACGTGCCACCCGAGGGCCGCGGGGAGCGACGCCCACAGCGCGAGCAGCAGGGCCGACCAGAGGACCGTGCGTGCCGTGACCGCGAGGAGCAGCCGGGGCACGTCGCCGGCGCAGCGGACGTGACGGCGGGTGGTGGCGTTCGGCATCGGCTGCTCCTCGGGTCGGGCGGGTCGGGCGGGTCGGGTTCGGGACGGGGTCAGTCGGTCTGCGCTTCCCACACGAACGTGGTGCCCGCCTCGGACGACTGCACGGTGTTCGGGGCGCCCGCGCTCAGGTCGTAGCTGAAGCGGTAGGTCGTGCTCGCCGTACCCGTCGCCGGCTGCCACGCGTCGACGCCGGTGCCGAAGGACTCGGACTCCATCAGGCCGGCGAGCGTCCCGTCGTGCACGGTCGTCGCCGTGGTGAAGGTGCTGCAGTCTCCGGGGGTGCCGAGGCTGCCGCGCTCGACGGTCAGTCCCACGTGCTCGGCGAGTGCGTCGTCGTCGGCCTGGTCGGTGGTGAAGAGCTTCACGGTCGAGGCGTTGGTGGTGTTCGCCGTGACGGTGATGCAGTTCGAGCCGCTGGACCCGGGCACCAGATCGTCGGCGTCGAACATCGCGACGCCCTGGTCGTCGTCGGTGAGCGAGACGGCGCCGGTGCGCCAGCTGTTCGCGGCGTTGTCGGTGCTGCTCGAGAAGGCGGCGTACGAGGCCGTGGCGATGAGGGCACCGCTGGCGACGACGGCGAGCGGGAACGCGATCCAGGCTGCGGTGCGGCCGTGGCGGGAGGTGATGTGCATGGCTGTCCTGTCGGTCGGGATCACCCGGCGGGTGATATGACAGCAGAGTATATGAATATCAGTTGTTATGGAAGCCCGTCGCAACACGACCGGCGGCCCGGGTAGGTTGGCCGACATGACCCTCACCGTCGAGTCGACCACCGCCTGGTCCGACACGGACGTCGCCGACGTCGCCGCCCTCGTCCGCCTGCTCGGTCACGACGTCGACGACGCGTCGATGCGCGCCCGCCTCGAACGGCTCACGCCCGAGGCCGGGCACCGCACCTGGGTCGTCCGGGGGGACGACGGCCGTGTGGCCGCCGTGGCCGGGGCCCAGGTCACGTGGGCGTACGCCAGCGACGAACCGACGGCGCAGCTGCTGCTGCTGGTCGTCGACGACACGGCCCGGAGGCTCGGCACCGGTTCCGCACTCATCGACACGTTCGAAGCGTGGGCCGTCGAGCAGGGCGCGCGTCGCCTCAGCGCGGTCAGTGCGGCAGCGACGGACAACGCGCACCGGTTCTACCAGAAGCGCGGGTACCACGACGCCGGAGTCCGGTACACCAAGTTCGCCTAGGGGCGTCGCACTCCTCGGGAACAGCGAAGCGCCCCGCGTGGGAGTCCATCGGACTCCCACACGGGGCGCTTCCTCGTGGTTACGCCGACGTGCTCAGTGCCGTGTCGATGACGTCCGCGGCCTCTTGTGCGGAGCGCTTCGACGACCCGGTGGCCGGTGCTGCACTCGCCGAGCGGGCCGCGACGGACAACGGTCGGCCGCCCAGGTGCGGCGACAGGTTCATGCAGACGAACGGCCAGGCGCCCTGGTTCTCCGGCTCCTCCTGTGCCCACACGACGTCGGCGTCCGGGTAGCCGGCCAGCACCTCGAGGATGCGGTCGAGGGGGAGCGGCGCGAGCTGCTCGAGGCGGACGAGCGCGACGTCGGTGATCCCGCGCTTGTCGACCTCGGCGCGCAGGTCGTGGTGCACCTTGCCGGAGTGCAGCACGACCCGGCGGACGGCACCCTTGTCGGTGATCCGGTGGTCGTCCAGCACGGGCTCGAACGTGCCCGTCGTGAAGTCCTCGACCGCGCTCGTCGCCTGGCGGAGCCGGAGCATCGCCTTCGGCGAGAACACGATGAGCGGCTTCTGCGGACGGGCCCAGGCCTGTCGACGGAGCAGGTGGAAGTACGACGCCGGGGTCGACGGTCGTGCGACGATCATGTTGTCCTCGGCGCACAGCTGCAGGTACCGCTCGATGCGTGCCGACGAGTGGTCCGGCCCCTGGCCCTCGTACCCGTGCGGCAGCAGCAGGACGAGGCCGGAGCGCTGTCCCCACTTCTGCTCGGCGGACGAGATGAACTCGTCGATGACGATCTGGGCGCCGTTCGCGAAGTCACCGAACTGCGCTTCCCAGAGCACGAGGGACTCGGGGCGTTCCACCGAGTAGCCGTACTCGAAGGCCATCGCCGCGTACTCGCTCAGCAGCGAGTCGTACACGTAGAACCGGGCCTGGTCCTCGGTGAGGTTCGACAGCGGCAGCCACTCCTGGCCGTTCACCCGGTCGTGGAAGACCGACTGGCGCTGGACGAAGGTGCCACGGCGGGCGTCCTGTCCGGCGAGGCGGACCGGCTTGCCCTCGACCAGGATCGACCCGATCGCCATGAGCTCGGCCATCGCCCAGTCGATGCCGCCGTTGCGCGTCATCTCGGTGCGCTTGGTCAGCAGCTGCTGCAGCTTCGGGTGGATGGAGAACCCGGCGGGCGGGTTGCTGTGTGCGTCGCCGATCGCCCGGACGAGCTCGTCGGACACGGCGGTCTCGTGCACCTCGACCTCGGAGTCGTCGCGCTGCGCTGCCGGGCGCTCGAGGCCCTGCACCGCACCGTCGTCGTCGACCTCGATCACCGGGATGGTGCCGGTCTGCGCCTCGTGCGTCTCGGCGAAGGCGCGTTCCAGGCGGTCCTGGAAGTCGCGGTGCGCTTCGTCGTACTCCTCTTGCGTGATGTCACCACGGCCGACGAGGGCCTCGGTGTACAGCGTGCGGACGGAGCGCTTCGCCTCGATGAGGTTGTACATCAGCGGCTGCGTCATCGAGGGGTCGTCGCCCTCGTTGTGGCCGCGACGGCGGTAGCAGATCAGGTCGATCACGACGTCGCGGTGGAACTCCTCGCGGTACGCGAAGGCGAGCTCGGCGACGCGGGCGACGGCCTCGGGGTCGTCACCGTTCACGTGGAAGATCGGCGCCTGGATCGTCTTCGCGACGTCGGTGGAGTACACCGAGCTGCGCGCGGACTCGGGCGGGGTGGTGAACCCGACCTGGTTGTTGATGACGAGGTGGACCGTGCCGCCCGTGCGGTAGCCGCGGAGCTGCGACATCTGGAGCGTCTCGACGACCACGCCCTGGCCCGCCATCGCCGCGTCGCCGTGCACGAGCACGGGGAGCACGCCGAAGCTGCCGGGGGCCTCGCGGTCCTGCTTGGCGCGGACGATGCCCTCGAGCACGCCGTCGACGGCCTCGAGGTGGGACGGGTTCGCGGCGATCGTCACCGGGATGCTCGAGCCGTCGGACGTGCGGAACACGCCCTCGGTGCCGACGTGGTACTTCACGTCGCCGGAGCCCTGACCGGACACCGTGCCCGGCAGCGATGAGCCCTCGAACTCACGGAAGATCTGCCCGTAGGTCTTGCCGGCGATGTTCGTCAGCACGTTCAGACGGCCACGGTGGGCCATGCCGATCGCGACCTCGGCCAGTCCGGCTCCGGCGGCGTGCTGGATCAGGGTGTCGAGGAAGGCGATGGTGGACTCGCCGCCCTCGAGCGAGAAGCGCTTCTGCCCGACGTACTTGGTCTGCAGGAAGGTCTCGAACGCCTCGGCCTCGTTGAGCTTGCCGAGGACGCGGAGCTGCTCTTCCTTCGACGGCTTCGAGTACGGCACCTCGATGCGCTCCTGCACCCAGCGACGCTGTTCCGGGTCCTGGATGTGCATGTACTCGATGCCGACCGTGCGGCAGTACGCGTCGCGCAGGATCCCGAGGACGTCGCGGAGCGGTGCCGAGGTGGTGCCGGCGAGCCCGCCGGTGACGAACTCGCGGTCGAGGTCCCAGAAGGTGAGCCCGTGGCTCTCGATCTCGAGGTCGGGGTGGGTGCGCTGGCGGTACTCGAGCGGGTCGATGTCGGCCATCAGGTGCCCACGGACGCGGAAGCTGTTGATGAGCTCCTGCACGCGCGCGGTCTTGTTCACCCGGTGCGCCAGGTCGACGTTGATGTCGTTCGCCCACTGGATCGGCTTGTACGGGATCCGGAGCGCGGCGAAGATGCCGTCGTAGAACCCGTGCTCACCGATCAGGCGCTCGTGCACGTGCTTGAGGTACTCGCCCGAACCGGCGCCCTGGATGACACGGTGGTCGTAGGTGCTCGTCAGGGTGATGGTCTTGCCGATGCCGAGCTCGACCAGGGTCTTCGACGCCGATCCCTGGAACTGCGCCGGGTACTCCAGGGCACCGGCGCCGATGATCGAACCCTGCCCCTTCGTCAGACGGGGGACCGAGTGCACGGTGCCGATGCCGCCCGGGTTGGTGAGCGAGATCGTCGTGCCCTGGAAGTCCGCCGGGGTGAGCTTGTTGTCACGGGCGCGCTTGACGAGGTCCTCGTAGGCGGAGAGGAACTGGCCGAACGTCAGGGACTCGGCCCGCTTGATGCTCGGCACCAGGAGCGAGCGGGTGCCGTCCTTCTTGGGGACGTCGATCGCGATGCCGAGGTTCACGTGCGCCGGGGCGACGACGAACGGCTTGCCGTCGCGCTCTTCGTAGAAGACGTTCTGGCTCGGGAAGTCCTTCAGCGCCTGCACCATCGCCCACCCGATCAGGTGCGTGAAGGAGATCTTGCCGCCGCGGGCCCGCCGCAGGTGGTTGTTGATGACGATGCGGTTGTCGATCATCAGCTTCGCCGGGATGGTGCGGACGCTCGTGGCGGTCGGGACCGTCAGCGAGGCGTCCATGTTCGACGCCAGGGTCTTCGCCATGCCCCGGAGCGGGGTCGCCACGTCTTCGTGGGTCTCCTCGTGGTCGTCCGCGGCGTCGTTCGCCTCGGCCGGGATCGGCTGCGGTGCCGGCTGGCGCGAGGTGGTCTTCGCCTGGATCGGACCGGACTTGGCCTCGCCCGGAGCGTCACCGGTGGCGGGCTGCTGCGTCGACGACTGCTGCTGGGCCGGTGCCGGCTGCGCGGGGGACTGGGCCGGGGCCGCAGCGCCACCGACCTGCGTGCGGTGGTAGCTCTCGAGGACCGGCCACCAGGACTTGTCGACCGACTCCTTGTCCGCGACGAACTGCTCGTAGAGCTCGTCGACGAGCCACTCGTTCGCCCCGAATTCGCCCGCGGTCTCGTCCGTTCCGGTCAGATGGCTCGACACAGCCGATCGCCCACTCTCCGTCGATAGATGCTCGTGTGTGTCGTGCGGAGCAACCCTGCGCCGCACAGGTGCCAAGCCTAGCCGCTCCGACATGTCCGTTCCGTGTCAGCCGCGGCGCGAGTCGGTGGCCCGTGGGCACCCGGTCGGGGCCGTGACCGGAGCCGTACAGTGGAGCGCATGAGGTTCTACGAGACGCGGCCGACGCACGATCTGACCTACTCCGACGTCTTCCTCGTCCCGAGCCGTTCCGGTGTGACGAGCCGCTTCGACGTCGACCTGGCGGCGAACGACGGCAGCGGCGCCACGATCCCGATCGTCAGTGCCAACATGAACTCGGTCACGGGCCCCCGGCTCGCCGCCACGCTCGCCCGGCGCGGTGGCCTCGGCGTGCTGCCGCAGGACATGCACCTGCAGGACCTCGACGCCGCGATCCGCTGGGTGAAGGACCAGCCGGTCGACTTCGACACCGCCTACGACATGGGGGCGCAGACCACCGTCGCCGAGGCCCTGGAGCAGCTCCTGCCGGTCGCCGGCCGTGGCGTGGTCGTCCGCGACGCCGACGGCGAGTACCTCGGCTGCGTGCCCGCCACCCGCCTCGGCACCGCCGGCCCCGACGCCGTCCTCGGCGACCTGCTGCACGGAGCCTCGACCGCCATCGACGCCGAGGACGCCGGGACGCCCCGCCACGTCCACCAGGTGCTCTCCGCCGCCGAGGTCGACTTCGCGCCGGTGATGCGGCACGGTCGGGTCGTCGGCACCACGAGCCAGACGAGCGCGATCCGCTCCGACATCTACACGCCCGCCGTCGACGCCTCCGGGCGGCTCCGGGTCGCCGCCGCGCTCGGCATCAACGGTGACGTCGCGGCCAAGGCGAAGGCGCTGGCCGCCGCGGGCGTGGACGTCCTGGTCCTCGACACCGCGCACGGACACCAGGACGGCATGCTCCGTGCCCTCCGCACGGTCTCGTCCCTGCAGCTCGGCATCCCGCTCGTCGCCGGCAACGTCGTCACCGCCGACGCCGTCGCGCACCTGGTCGGCGCCGGGGCGGACATCATCAAGGTCGGTGTCGGGCCGGGCGCCATGTGCACGACCCGCATGATGACCGCCGTCGGCCGCCCGCAGTTCTCCGCCGTGCTCGAGACGGCCGCCGCCGCTCGGTCGCTCGGCGCGCACGTCTGGGCCGACGGCGGGGTGCGCTACCCGCGCGACGTCGCCCTCGCGCTGGCCGCCGGGGCGTCCGCGGTCATGATCGGCTCGTGGTTCGCCGGCACGCTCGAAGCGCCCGGTGTCCTGCGCCGCGACACTGCGGGCAAGGCGTACAAGGAGAGCTGGGGCATGGCCTCGGCCAAGGCCGTCCGCGAGCGCTTCGAGCGGCTCGACCCGTACGAGCGGGCCCGCAAGGAACTCTTCGCCGAGGGGATCTCGTCGTCGACGATCTACCTCGACCCGGAGCGCCCGAGCGTCGAGGACCTGCTCGACATGATCACCACCGGCGTCCGCAGCTCCGCGACCTACGCGGGCGCATCGTCGCTCGCCGAGTTCTCCGAGCGTGCGCTGGTCGGCATCCAGTCCGCCGCCGGGTACGAAGAGGGCAAGCCCCTGCCCGTCAGCTGGTAGCGCGGACGGGGCGCGCGTCGCCCTGGTCGCGACCACGAACGGACGGGAGGCGCGGTGCCAGCTGGCACCGCGCCTCCCGTCCGTCCTGCCGGAGCGTCTACCGGCGTCGGGTCGCGTCCTCGACCTCGCCGACGAGTTCCTCGAGGATGTCCTCGAGGAACAGCACACCGAGTGTGCGGCCGTCCGCGTCGAACGCACGCGCCACGTGGCGGCCGGCGGCCCGCATGGTCGCGAGCGCGTCCTCGAGGTCCATCTCGGTGTACAGCGAGATGAGCTGGCGGATGCGCTTCGGCGGCACCGGGTCGTCGAACTCGTCCGGTCGCAGGTCGATGACGTCCTTCACGTGCACGTAGCCCGTGGGGGAGCCGTCCTCGCCGACGAGCACGTAGCGGGAGAACCCACGCTGTGCCACGGCGTGCTCGACGTCGCCGGGGGTGGCGTCGTCGGGCAGTGTGACGAGCTCGGCCATCGGCACGGCCACGTCACGGACCTTCTTCTCGGTGAACTCGAACGCCAGGGCGAGCTTGCCGTCGTCGGTCAGGGTGCCCTCGCGGCGGGACTGCTCCACGATGGTCTGCACCTCTTCCACCGTGAACGCGCTCACCGCTTCGTCCCTCGGCTCGACGCGGAACAGTCGCAGCACGGCGTTCGCCACCTCGTTCAGGCCGACGATGACCCAGTGCAGGCCGTGGCCGATGTACCAGAGCGTCGGCACGAGCAGCAGCGCGGCGCGGTCCGGCATCGAGAACGAGATGTTCTTCGGCACCATCTCGCCGAACACGACGTGCAGGAACGACACGAGCAGCAGCGTGAACACGAAGGCCACCGTGCCGATCACCTCGGCGCTCCAGCCGGTCAGGTGCAGCGGGACCTCGAGCAGGTGGTGGATCGCCGGCTCGGAGACGTTCAGGATGAGCAGCGAGCAGACCGTGATGCCGAGCTGCGTCGTCGCGAGCATGCGGGTGGCGTGCTCCATCGCCCACAGCGTCATCTGCGCAGCCTTCGAGCCCTCTTCGGCGCGGGGCTCGATCTGCGAGCGGCGTGCCGAGATGACCGCGAACTCCGCCGCGACGAAGTACGCGTTGCCCAGCAGCAGGACGACGAGCCAGAAGATGCCCCACCAGTCGGAGCTCATCGGGTGCTGCCCTTCGTCGTGGTGGCCGCGGCCTTCATGGTGGTCGGGGTGCTCTTGGTGGACGGGATGATGATCGCGGTGGCCGCCGTGTCGGTCGGCTCGCGCGTCGGGGTCCAGCGGATGCGGTCGATCCGGCGGCCGTCCAGACGCTCGACGCGGAACACGCCGCCGTCCAGCGGGACCTCGTCGCCGACGACGGGCAGACGGCCCAACGTCGACATGACGAACCCACCGACGGTCTCGTACGGGCCGTCCTCGGGCACCTTCACACCGGCGCGGTCCTCGAGCTCGTCGGGACGCAGCAGACCGGGGAAGGTCAGCCAGTCTCGGGAGCGGACCACGTCGATGCGTGCGCGGTCGTGCTCGTCGGAGACCTCGCCGACGATCTCCTCGATCAGGTCCTCCAGCGTGACGACCCCGGCGGTGCCGCCGTACTCGTCGACGACGATGACCATCTGGTACCCGCGGCCGCGGACCTCGGCGAGCAGGGTGTCGCCCGGCATCGTCTCCGGCACGCGCTCGGCGTCGGTCATGAGCGCCCCGACGGGGACCTCCGGACGCTTCTCGCGCGGCACGGCGACGGCCTGCTTGACGTGCACGATGCCGACGACGTCGTCCGCGTCCTCCTCGATGACGGGGAAGCGGCTGAAGCCGGTCTTGCGCGCGAGGGCGATGACGTCCTCGGCGGACTCGGACACCCGGATCGTGGAGAGCCGGGGGCGCGGGGTCATCACGTCACTGGCGCTCAGCTCGGAGAACGAGATGGTGCGCTCGAGGAGCGTCGCGGTGTCCTGCTCGAGCGAGCCCTCGGACGCCGACCGGCGCAGCAGCGAGGTGAGCTCCTCGGCACTGCGGGCGCCGGAGAGCTCTTCCTGCGGCTCGATGCCCATCGAGCGCAGTACGGCGTTCGCGGTGCCGTTCAGCAGCGCGACCGCCGGCTTGAAGACCGTCGTGAACGCGATCTGCAGCGGGACCACGAGCCGTGCGGTCTGCAGCGGCAGCGCCAGCGCGAAGTTCTTCGGCACGAGCTCGCCGAGGATCATCGACAGCAGGGTCGCGATGACGAGCGCCACGATCGAGCCGACGGTCTCGACGATGCCCTCCGGCAGGTTCATCGCCAGGAACGGTGCCTCGAGCAGCTTCGCGATCGAGGGTTCGAGCAGGTAGCCGGTCAGCAGCGTGGTCAGCGTGATGCCGAGCTGCGCGCTGGACAGGTGGGTCGAGGTGACCTTCAGCGCGCCGATGACCGGTGCGAGGCCGGCCTCTCCGCGGTCACGCCGTGCTTCGACGTCGGCGCGGTCGAGGTTCACCAGCGCGAACTCGGACGCGACGAAGACACCCGTGCCGAGGGTCAGCAGGATGCCGCCGATCAGCATGACGATGTCGATCGGACTCATGATTCACCCCCGTTCGCGCACAGGGATGACGTGCAGCTCACCGAGTGAGCGGCGGATGAGTGAGGCGAAGAACTATTCGGGGGATCGTCCACAGTGCTGCCAATCGTACCGCCTGCGCGGGCTCGGAGCCGTGGAACCGTACAGATCCGGTCCGCCGTCTACGCCGTGATCCGCGCGCGGTGGTACTGCTGCGGCTCGTAGTCGACCGCCACGCGGAGTTCCAGCGCGGCGCGGAGCGCGAACGACGGGTCGCGGAGCATCTCGCGCCCGATCATCACCACGTCGGCCAGGCCGGTCGCGACGATCTGCTCGGCCTGGAACGCCTCGGAGATCATCCCCACCGCGATGGTCGGGATGCCGGCGTCGCGCTTGATCGCTGCGGCGTGCGGTACCTGGTAGCCGGGGCCGACCGGGATCGGCGCGCTCGCGACGTTGCCGCCGGTCGACACGTCGGCCAGGTCGGCACCGCGCTCGGCGGCCCAGCGGGCGACGACCGTGGTCTCGTCGAGCGTGAGCCCGCCGTCGACCCAGTCGGTGGCCGAGAAGCGGACGACGATCGGGAAGCCCTCGCCGACCTCGGCACGCACGGCGTCGACGACCTCGAGCAGCGCGCGGGCACGGTTCTCGAGCGAGCCGCCGTACTGGTCGGTGCGCTGGTTGCTCAGCGGCGACAGGAACTGGTGCAGCAGGTACCCGTGGGCGGCGTGGATCTCGACCAGGTCGAACCCGGCCTCCACCGCGCGGCGGGCGGACTGGGCGAAGGCGAGCGCGACGACGCGGATGTCCTCGACCGCGAGCTCGCGGGGCACGTCGTAGCCGTCGAACGCCACGGCTGACGGGGCGACGGTGGTCCAGCCGCCCTGGTCGGCGGGGACTGTGCCGTGCGTCGCGTCCCAGGGGCGGTACGTCGAGGCCTTGCGGCCGGCGTGCGCCAGCTGGATGCCCGCTGCGGCGCCCTGGTCGTGCAGGAAGTCGACGATCGGCTTGTAGGCGTCGCGCTGCTGGTCGTTCCACAGCCCCAGGTCCTGCGGGGTGATCCGTCCCTCGGGCACGACGCCCGTCGCCTCGACCACGACCGCGCCGGCACCGCCCTTCGCGAACCCGCCCAGGTGCACGAGGTGCCACGGGGTCGGCACGCCGTCCTGCTGGTCCACCGAGTACTGGCACATCGGGGAGACCCAGATGCGGTTGCGGACGGTCAGGTCACGGACGGTGATCGGGTCGAACAGGGCGTGCGTCACGCGGGCTCCTCAGAGGACGGGTGCCGGTGCCTCGGCCAGTTCCGTCAGGAACGACCGCAGCGACGCCGGCGACGTGTAGTGGTGGCCGACCGCCCCGATCGCTTCCGCACCGGTGGCGTTCTCGGCCCTGTTGTCCACGAACACCATCTGACCCGGGTCGATTCCCAAGCGCGCACAGGTGTCGCGGTAGATGGATGCCGCGGGCTTCAGGACGTGCTCCTCGGCGCTCACCACGACGGTCTCGAACAGCGAGCCCATCGGGGATCGTCGGTACGGGTCGCCGAAGTCGAAGCCCGCGTTGGAGAGCAGCGCCACGCGGGTGCCGGCGTCGTGCAGCTCCTCGACGATGTCGAGGGTCTCCGGCTCGACCTCGAACCACCCGGTGAAGTCGATCGCCCAGAACCGGTGGATCTCGGAGATGCTCCAGTTCCGTCCGGTCCGTTCCGCGATGGCACGCCAGTACGCCACGACGGACAGGTCGCCGCGGTCCAGGTCGTGCCGGAGCTCCTGGTACACCGGGAACAGTTCCTCCGCCGGGACACCGGTGGCGGCCACCAGGGCGTCCCGCGAGGCGTGCGGCGTCCGGCTGATCACCTCGCCGTAGTCGAAGACCACCACGCGACCAGGCAGGAACAGGCTCATGGCCTCCACCGTAACGTGGGGCCGGTGAACGACTTCGTGCCCGTCCGACCGTCCGATGCCGCCGCGTGGGTCACCGCGCCGACGGGGGAGTCCACCAAGTACCGGCGCGGGGTGCTCGGCATCGCGACCGGGTCCGACCAGTACCCCGGCGCCGCCGTGCTCGGGGTCGACGCCGCCGTGCACACCGGCGTCGGCATGGTCCGGTACGTCGGACCCGCACGCGCCACCGACCACGTGCTCACCCGCCGCCCCGAGGTCGTGTCCGGCGTCGGCCGCGTGCAGGCCTGGCTCGTCGGCTCCGGCATCTCGGCGTCGTCGCTCGGCGACCTGGACGAGGCGACGGCGTCGGGCTTCTCGCACGCCTCTGACGACGGCGTCCCGGTCGTCGTCGACGCCGGGGCGATCCCGCTCGTCGACCTCGGGCCGCTCGCCGTGCTCACACCGCACGCCGGTGAGCTCGCTTCGTTCCTGGGGGCGGATCGCGCCGACATCGAGCAGGACCCGGCCGCCGCGGCGCTCCGTGCGGCCGAGCGGTCCGGCAGCGTCGTGCTGCTCAAGGGGGAGCGGACCCACGTGGTCACCCCGGACGGGTCGGTGCGGTTGGTGGCGTCGTCGGCGACGCCGTGGCTCGCGGCCGCCGGCGCCGGGGACGTGCTCGGCGGGGTCCTCGGGGCACTCGTCGCCGCGCGGCAGGGCGCCGTCGAGGCTGCCGGGTCGTCGCTCACGCCGTCCGACCTCGCGCACCTGGCCGCGTCGGCCGCGGTGGTGCACGGGCTCGCGGCGCGACGGGCATCCGGCGGCGGGCCGTTCCCGATGACGACGCTCATCGCCGAGCTGCCCGGGGTCGTCCGGGACCTCGTCGTGGACGGGGATGCGCGCGGGTAGCGGTCGGTGCGCGTGCACCTTCCGACGATCCACGAGGTGATCGACGCGTGTTCTGTCGAAGGATGCGAACGCAGTGGGTTCGGCGGTCACGTCACGGGCGTGACGCGCGTCGCGGACGTCAGGTCGCGGGGGTGGCGTGCACCAGGAACTCGACGGAACCGGCGTCGTCGACCTTGACGAACCCCAGGCTCGGCGCCTGCACGCCGTAGTCCGAGAAGGTGATCGGGACCGAGCCGGAGATGTCGACGCCGTCGCCGTTCAGGCCGACCTGCAGCTTCGCGGTGACGTCCTTCGTGACGCCGTGCAGCGTGAGCTTCCCCGGAGCCGTCACGGTCGTCGTGTCGGAGCCCCTCGGCACCGCGTCCGCGATCGGTGCGGTGAGCTCGAACGTGGCCTCGGGGAAGGCCGCGGTGTCCATGGCGGAGTCGCGGAAGTACGAGTCGCGCTGGTCCGAGTCGGTGGTGATGTCGCCGACCTGCACCGTGATCTTCGCGGCGGTGATGCTCGTGCCGTCGACGGTCGCGGTGCCCGAGACGCTGTCGGTGCGGCCGGTGACGGTGACGTCGGAGCCGTTCAGGACCTCGTGGACGCGGTACCCGGCCTCGGAGTCGCCGCCGACCGTCCACTCGCCGGACAGGTCGGTGTCGTCGAGGGTGGAGGCCTGGCGCGTCGCCGCGACGGACGGCGCGGCCGAGGCCTTCGCGTTCTCGTTGCTCGTGTAGACGTTCGTGAAGACCACCGCGCCGACGACGCCGAGGACGACGACGGCGGCGATGACGGAGATCCAGATGACGGCCTTGCGGCGCTTGCGCGGGGTGTCGGAGGTCACGAGCTGAACGGTGACACGTCATGCTCGGGAGACCCTGAGTCCGTGGCGGGGATCGTCTCCGGTCCTGCCGCTACGCTCGTCCGGTGCAGAGGACCTCGACCCGGTGGCTCGAACTCGCCGGCTTCGTCCTGGCGTTCGTCGCCGTGCACGGCTTCCTGTGGTGGCTGACCCTCGTGTCGGCGAACCTGCCGCTCGGTGACGTGACCATCACCTACAGCCGCTGGATCGAGACCGGGCGGAGCGCGGACTTCTGGGTGGGCATCGACGGCGCGTGGGTGTACCCGATCCTGGCGATCGTGCCGATGGCCGCAGCGGCCCTCGGGGGCGTCGAGTCGATTGGCACCGGCTGGCTGCTGCTGATGGTGCTGCTCGACGCCGCGGCGTGCGCGTTCCTGTGGCGGTTCCGGGCGCGCGTGGGGTCGTCGGACCGCTTCGGCGTGCACGGCGTGCGGGTCGCCTGGTGGTGGCTGCTGTTCCTGCTCGTGCTCGGGCCGATCGCACTGGGCCGGATCGACACCGTCGCGACGGCGTTCGCGCTGGTGGGGGTGGCGTTCGTGGCCTCGAGGCCGGCCGTCGCTTCCGCGCTGTTCACCGCCGGTGCGTGGACGAAGGTGTGGCCGGCGGCACTCGTCGCGGTGCTGCTGCTCGTGCGTCGTGGACATCGCCGTGGCGTGCTCGCCGGTGCGCTGGTGCTGAGTGCGCTGATCGTGCTCGTCGACGTGCTGTGGGGTGGTGCGCCGTTCCTGCTGTCGTTCATCGGCGAGCAGACCGGTCGCGCGCTGCAGATCGAGTCGCCGCTCGCGACGCCGTTCATGTGGGCCGCAGCCTCCGGCGTTCCGGGGGCAGCGGTGTTCTACAACCAGGAGATCCTGACCTTCGAGGTGTCCGGTGCCGGCACGTCCGCCGCCGCCGCGGTGTCGACGCCGTTGATGGCCGTCGTCGTGGTGGCCGGGGTCGTGCTCGCGCTCTGGGCCGCCCGCCGCGGTGCCCGTCGGGCCGAGCTCGCGCCGGTGCTCGCGCTCCTGTTCGTGGCCGCGCTCATCGCGACGAACAAGGTGGGGTCGCCGCAGTACATCGGCTGGTTCGCGGTGCCGATCGTGTGGGGGCTCGCCGCAGGCACCCCCAGTGCGCGCCGGTTCGTGCCGATCGCGGTGACCGCCCTGCCGATGGCGCTGCTCACGCAGGTGATCTACCCGGGCTACTACGACCAGTTGCTCGGCGTGCAGCCGTGGATCCTCGTGGTGCTCACGGTGCGGAACGTACTCGAGGTCGCGATCCTGGTGTGGAGCGTGGTCGTGCTGGTGCGGATGGGGCGGGCTGCGGGGCCCGGACGGGTGCCGGCGCGCTCGTCGCCGTCCGTGCGCGACCAGCCCGAGCCGGGCAGGATGGACGCATGATCGTCGCCTTTTCCGTCGCTCCGTCCGGTGGTCCCGCTGCAACGTCCGACGGATCCGTGCACGATGCCGTCGCGGCCGCTGTCCGCGTGGTGCGCGAGAGCGGGCTGCCGAACCGCACCTCGTCGATGTTCACCGAGATCGAGGGGGAGTGGGACGAGGTCATGGACGTCGTCAAGCGCGCCACTGAGGCCGTCGGTGCGTACGGCACGCGGGTGTCGCTCGTGCTCAAGGCCGACATCCGCCCCGGGCACACCGGCGAGATCGACGGCAAGCTCGAACGGCTCGAGGCCGCGCTCGGCGAGTAGCCCGCGGCGCCGTCGCCCGACACGCCGGACCGGTCCCTCGGATGTCGGTGGCCGGGTGTCTCATGGTCGGGATCGAGCCACTTCCGGTGGCCTCCGAGACGACGATGAGGAGCGCGTGATGATGCACGACGGCTGGTGCCCCGACTGCGACCTGCGAACGGTCGTCATCGACACGGACGAACAGGGCGAGAACGCCTGGGCGAGCTGCGCGGAGTGCGGCACCGGATGGGTGCACCGTGACGAGCTGCCCGAGCTGCAGGGTGCGTCGAGCGGTGTCGCCGGGCAGGGTCGCCGCGCAGCCTGACCGCCACGGGTCGGGGCGGTGCCCTCAGCGCTCGAGCGCCCCGTGCACGCCTTCCGCGCGCTGCTGCACCCGCTCGAACACGTAGTCCGGCTCCGGCCGTTCGAGTGACCCCGTGTAGAACCCGAGCACGAAGTCATGGCCGAAGAAGCTCGTGTGATGCTGGTACGCGGTGGCGAACGACTTCTCGCCACTGTCGAGCCGGACCACGCCGAACTGCCCTTCGGCCACGGTCCATGTGCCGTCGGCCGACACGGTGCTCGGGCGGGACCTGCAGGCGTCGAGCTGGTACCCGCCGTTCCCCGAGCCGTCGCAGACCAGGGCAGCGGGGAAGTCCTGTGCCCGGAATGTGCCGTCCTCGTCCAGCACCAGCACCGACTGCCCCCGGTCGTCCTGTGCCCACGTTCCGACGAATCCCTGCTGGACGTCTCCGGGGCTCGGCGTGGCGGGCACCCCGGAGCAGGCTGCGAGCAGCAGTGAACTCACCGCCAGGACGCCAGAGAAGCCCGCCCTGTTCCTCCGCTTCACCGGTCCACCGCCCCCGTCCGTGTCGTGCGCATCGTTCGACCGCAGCGCCTCGGTGCTCGCCAGGAGCGCCCGGCCGGGAGCGCGGCCCGTTCCGGCCACTGTAGTTGCGTGCGCTTCCGTTCGCCCTTTGGAGCGGTCTACACTGCTGAGACCGGGTCGTCGCGGCAGTCAGCCACGACGCCACCCGGACCGTCCCGTTCGTCGCTGAACCCGGACCGGCACCCCCGGTCGTGACGGCGTGATCGACCGTCGCACGCACGCACTGCGCGGACCGGTCTGCCGAACCGGCTGCAGCCGTCGCCGCGTTCCCGATCGCCGCGGTCCCGCACTGTGGACAGTTCTATCTCCCTCCCGCACAGAACAGGCCCCATGTCACAGCTCACGCCTGCGCGTCGCACCCTCGCGCTCATCTCGCTCGCCCTCGGTGGCTTCGCCATCGGCTCGACCGAGTTCGTCGCGATGGGTCTGCTGCCGAACATCGCGCAGGCCCTGCTCCCCGAGCAGTACGGCATCGACCCCGACGCCGGGATCGCCCACGCCGGCTGGCTCGTCAGCGCGTACGCCCTCGGGGTGGTGGTCGGTGCGCCGACCATCGCGGCGATGTCCGCACGGTTCCCACGCAAGGGCCTGATCCTCGTGCTGCTCGTCGGCTTCGTCGTCGCGACGATCGCGAGCGCCCTGCTGCCCTCGTTCGGCCTGGTGCTCGTCGCCCGCTTCGTGGCCGGGCTGCCGCACGGCGCGTACTTCGGCATCGCCTCGATCGTCGCCGGCGACATGATGGGTCCGGGCAAGCGCGGCAAGGGCATCGCCATGGTGCTGCTCGGTCTGTCGGTCGCGAACGTCGTCGGTGTCCCCGCGATCACCTGGGTCGGCCAGATGGCCGGCTGGCGGGTCGCGTACGGCGTCGTCGCCGCACTGTTCGCCCTGACGTTCCTGGCCGTCGCGGCCTTCGTGCCGAAGAGCGCCCGCGACGAGCACGCCACGATCGGCCGTGAGCTCCGGGCGTTCCGCGTGCCGCAGGTGTGGATCGTGATGGGCCTCGGCGCCGTCGGGTTCGGTGGCTTCTTCGCCGTCTACTCGTACATCTCGCCGCTCGTGCAGAACGTCACCGGTATGTCGGAGTCGTTCGTGCCGATCGTGCTCGTCGTCGTGGGCATCGGCATGGTCGTCGGCGGGGTCCTCGGCGGACACCTGGCCGACCACAGCGTGAAGCGCACCATCTACGTCGGCATGTTCTCGCTCATCGGTGCCCTGCTCATCACGGTCCTCACGGCGCAGTGGCTCTGGGGCATGCTGCTCGGTGCGTTCCTGCTCGGGGCGACCTCGTCGGCCATCCCGCCGGCGGTGCAGTCGCGCCTGATGGACGTCGCGGGTGATGCGCGCACGATCGCCGCGGCGCTGAACCACTCGGCGTTCAACATCGGCAACTCGATCGGTGCGGCCCTGGGCGGCGCGGTCATCGCGTCCGGCTTCGGGTTCCTCGCCCCGGGCTGGCTCGGCATCGGCCTGGCGCTGCTCGGTGTGCTCGTCACGATGGCGAGCTACGCCGTCGAACGGCGGAGCACCCGAGGGGCTGTCCGTTCCTCGTCGCCGTCCACCGGTCCGATCACCGCACCGGTCCCGATGGCCTGACACGCGGGGTTCGCGCACGCACCCACCGGACGGGAGGCCCGTGGCGGCGCCGCCACGGGCCTCCCGTCCGTCACGTGGCGCGGAAGACCGCCCCGAGTGAGCAGAAGACGTCGGGTTCCGTGACGGGACCCGACGTCTTCTGCTCACTCGATGCGCGACGCGACGCGCGTCAGAGCCCCAGGGGGCTGCCGTCCTGCACGATGATGCCGTCGGTGATCGCCCGCTTCCGGAGCGCCACCTTCG
The DNA here is from genome assembly GCF_025643395.1 of Curtobacterium sp. Arg-1. Taxonomy (NCBI): domain Bacteria; kingdom Bacillati; phylum Actinomycetota; class Actinomycetes; order Micrococcales; family Microbacteriaceae; genus Curtobacterium; species Curtobacterium sp. Arg-1. The sequence goes on along the minus strand of NZ_CP095731.1, from coordinate 2,201,176 downwards.
TGCCGACGTCGAAACCGGCGACGCGGTACTTCTCGCGGATCCGCTTGAGGTAGCTCTTCGCGGTCTCCTCGGAGATGCCGAGCTGGTAGGCGACGCTCTTGACGGGCTCGCCGCCGCCGTACAGGGCCATCACACGACGCTCCTGCGCGCTGAGCTTCGGGACGCCGCCGACGTCGCCGCTGTTGATGGCGAGGTCGAGCTCGGCCGAGACGTACTGCTCGCCGCGCTGGGCGGAGCGGATCGCCTCGACGATCATGTCGGCGTCCTCGCTCTTGACCAGGTAGCCGAGGGCGCCGGCGCCCAGGGCTTCGCGCACGACGTTCGGCTCCGAGTAGGTGCTCATCACGACGGTCTTGACGCCGGCGGTCTTGAGCGTCGAGATCTTCAGCGACACCGGGATGGAGTCCTTGAGGTCCAGGTCCAGCAGCACCACGTCGACCGGGAACGCGGGGCTCGTCAGGAGCTCCGGCCAGGTCGTGACGGCGGCGACCAGGGTGATGTCGTCGGCGGCGTTCCGGATCCACTCCGTGAGCGCGCCGAGGAGCATCCTGTGGTCGTCGACCAGTGCGAGTCGGATCGGTTCCTCTGGAGTCGCCATGCTGGCGTCCTTTCTCGGTGCGGATTGCTCGGCCGATCCTAGGAGGATCCCGGCCGGAAGCGGGTGAGGCGTGCTGGTGTCCGCCAGCTACATCGACGGATGTCGGTTCACGACGCAGTGCGCGACGATGTGCAGCGTGCCGTCGCGAACGGTCTCGGTGTACTGGCCGATGCGCTGCAGGGCGCTCCAGGCCGTCGGGCCGAGGCTGCGCCGGGGCACCCCGCGGGACTCGATGACGACGGGCACGTCCATGGTGTCGTCGCTGACCGGGTGGCCGTCGGAGCCGATCGGGCCGAGCGTGACCGAGACGACGGGCATGCCGGGCTGCGCGGTACGGCCGTCGCCGACCATCTGCCAGATCGCCTGCAGCAGGCCGTCGCGCTGCGTGGGGGAGAGGTGTCCGGCCAGGGCGGTCGGGTCCGCGACGCTCACCGAACGACCGAGGTGGTCGGACTCGGTGATCGCGTGGTAGAGCCAGGTCTCACGGCGGCCCTCGATCAGGTGCAGACGGAGCTCGGTGGCGAGGGACGCGGCGACGGAGCTCGAGGCGTCGGACAACGGCAGCGGGTCGGTGCCGTTCGCGACGGCGTCGAGCAGCTTCTCGGCGGCGAGGTCGAGCCGGGCGAGCTCGTCCGAGGCGAGCATGCCGACGGCGAACTGCGGCGCCTGCACGTTGCTCTGCACGAGCACCCGGTCGAGCTCACGCTGCACGAGTTGGCGGAACCGCTGCACGACGTACAGGGCGAGCGACGGCGGCACGACGACGAGCGAGAGCAGGGACACGATGCCGGGCAGGGTGTCGTGCGTGATCGGCGTCGACACGACGGCCATCACCACGAACGCGATGCCGAGCACGCCGATGGCGGCGGCGACCTCGCGGGCGGGTCGGAGCGTGGCGATCGGCAGCAGCGCGAACCCGGCTGCCATCGAGGCGCTCGCGGTGTGGGCGATGTCGTGCTCGGGCCAGATGCCGATGAAGTCGAGCGTGACCACGCAGGCCAGCACGACGCAGATCAGCGCGAACGCCGGCCCCGTCAGCCGTTCGCCGTAGGTCAGGACGCTGAGCCCGACCCCGACGGCCGCGACGATGTAGAGCACCCAGGCGACCGTGGGCAGCAACGGGTCGGAGTACTCGTTCCAGCGCACCAGGAAGAACGCGATGCCGGCGACGGCTTCGATCGCGGTGAGGATCGCGGCGCCGAGGCCCAGGTACCCGGCACCGAGTGACGCGCCTGGTTTGGCGGCCTGGCGCAGGGACCGGGCGCCGGTGGACGTCGAGGGGAGTCCTCGGGCCTGGCGGCGCTCGCTCGTGCGGTAGCGCTCGCGCGCCTCGCGACGGGTGCGGGGCGCCGGCGGAGCGGTCTCGCCGGGCAGACTGCGGCCGATGGTGTCCTCGGGGATCCGGCTCATCGCGGTGCCTCCAGGACGACGGTGGTGCCGGAGCCCGGCGCGGAGAAGAGCTTCGCGTCGCCGCCGACCTCGCGCAGACGGTTCACGACGCTCTCCTTGAACCCGAGGCGTTCGGCGCTGACGGTGGTCAGGTCGAAGCCGACACCGGAGTCGGTGACCATGGCTCGGACGACCTCGTTGTCGTGGACGATCGTGACGTGTGCCTCGCCGACGCCGGCGTGCCGACGGACGTTCTCCAGGCACTCGCCGAGTGCGAGCAGGAACGCGTCGAGCACGTTCGACGGCAGCAGGACCTGCCCGGTGCCGTGCCAGCTGACCTCGAGGCCCATCCGGCCGAAGCGCTGCTTGACCGATTCGAGGGTCTGCCCGAGCGGTGATTCCTCTTCGCGGGTGAGCGAGTAGTCGCCGGACTGCGAGGGCTGCGGGGTCGCGCCGAGGCGCAGGTGCCGAAGCAGCCGGGCGTCCTCGGCGGCCTGCTCGCGCATCGCCTGCTCGGAGACGCCGACGCCGGAGTGGGCGAGCAGCGTCAGGGTCGCGAGCACGGTGTCGTGCAGCAGACGGGCACCCTGGCGTCGCTGCGCCTCGGTCTCGCTGGCCTGCCGTTCGGCGCGGTGGGCGGTGCCGATGCTGTAGATCCGGCGGGCCACGCGGGGGATGCTGCGCGAGATCCAGATCGCCACGACGGCCATCAGGATCCACCCGAGCAGTGCGCCGCTGACCGGGGTCGACAGGATCGAACCCGAACCCCAGACCATGAGCACGACGACCACGCCGCCTCCGGCGATGGTGATACCGAGCCCGAACGGGTGCCGACGCTGCGCCATCAGCGGTGCCGAGAGCCCGCCGGCGGCCAGGGGCATCACGGCGCTGGCGATGAGCGGCCGGGCCGTGTCGTCGACGCCGGTGAAGAGCAGCACCATGGTGGCGAGCCCGGCGACGACGACGGCGGCGGTCCACCACACTTCGCCGCCGCGGCCGAAGCACACCAGCGCGGTGATCATCGCGGCGATGCACAGGAGTGCGCCGACGAGGACCGGCACGGGCACGGCTGCAGCGGAGACGATGCCCACGACGCTGACGAGCGCGCAGACGATGCCCACGACACGGGTCGCCGACCGCAGCAAGCGGTCGCGTTCCTGTGCGATGAAGTCCATCGATGTCCTGGTTGGTGACGATCTGGGTGGAGCGGGAAACCGAGCGTCGGTCAGTGCCGAGCTCCACGCCATCATTCCACGCGCGCCACCCGTTGGGGGGTCTTCGGCGCGCCGCCCGCGCTCTGCGGCACCGGTTCAGGACTCGAGCAGCCGCCGCAGGTGCGCCCCGACCTGCTCGTGTTCGATGAGGAACCCGTCGTGTCCGAACTCGCTCTCGATCACCGCCGCGGTGTCACCGTCGAGCGCGTCCGGCACGCCTGCGGCGATCCGGTGCTGGTCCTCGACGGGGAACAGCCGGTCGCTCGAGATGCCCACGACCAGGGTCCGCGCGGTCACGAGCGCCAGCGCCGCCGCCACCCCGCCGCGCCCGGCACCGACGTCGTGCGAGTCCATCGCGTACGTCAGCGTCACGTAGCTCGAGGCGTCGAACCGCCGGGTGAACTTGTTGCCGTGGAAGTCGAGGTAGCTCTCCACCGAGAAGCGTCCGTCGTCGCCGAGCGGTGAGACGTCGCTCTGCCAGGACCGCGCAAAGCGGCTGTTCAGCTCGTCCGAGGCCCGGTAGGTCATGAGCGCCATCCGCCGTGCCAACGACAGTCCGCGGTGCGGCCCCTCGCCGGTGTCGGCCTCGTAGTAGTCGCCGCCCGCGAACGCCGGGTCCATCTGGATCGCCGCCCGCTGCAGCGAGTTCGCCGCGATCTGGTCGGCGGTGGTCTGCGCCGTCGACGCCAGGACCGCCAGCCGCCCGACCCGCGCCGGGTGCGAGACCGCGAACTCGAGGGCGTGCATGCCGCCCATCGATCCGCCGACGACGGCCGCGAAGGTGTCGATGCCGAGCCGGTCGGCGAGCTGCGCCTGCACCTCGACCTGGTCCCGCACCGTCAGGAACGGGAACCGCGAACCCCACTCCGCGCCCGTCGGCGACACCGACGACGGTCCGGTGGTGCCCTGACAGCCGCCGAGCATGTTCGGCGCGATCACGAACCACCGGTCGGTGTCGATCGCCCGGCCGGGTCCGACGACGTCGCCCCACCAGCCGGCGGTGCGGTGTCCGGGGCCGGCGGGCCCCGTGACGTGCGAGTCCCCGGTGAGCGCGTGCAGGACGAGCACGGCGTTGTCGCGAGCCGCGTTGAGCGTGCCCCACGTCTCGTACGCCACGCGCACTGACGGCAGGCGGCCGCCGCGCACCCACTGCTCGCCGAGCGACGCGAAGTGCCGTGCACCCGGGTGGTCACCGGGGCGCCAGGCGCCGGTCACGGGCGGCTTGCCCAGGGTGCCGAGTTCGGTGCCGGGCACCAGGGTGGACGGCACGGAGTCCTCGGGGGTCGTCTGCCAGTCCATGGTGCGTCCAGTCTGCCGGGAGGCGCGGGTCGCCGCTGCCGTGTTACGTCACGTCCGGCGCGTCGCCGGGCCCCGGGCCCGGGTGCCGCCCCCGTGTGTGCGCATGTTCCGACATCGTGCGCGTTGTTCGACTCGTCAATCGTCGCATCATGCACACGTACCGGATGCGTGTGCAACGAACGACGTCCCACGCGTCGATCGACACGTGGGACGTCGGAACATGCACACGCATCGAGCGAGTGGTGCCGGCGGCGCGGCGAGCCCTACGCGCGCTGGCTCTCCTGCGCGACCGCCCGGGCAGCGGCGAGCCCGGCCTCGAGGTCTGCCTTCAGGTCGGCGATGTTCTCGATGCCGACCGACAGTCGCACCAGGCCGGGCGTGACCCCGGTGGTGAGCTGCTGCTCGGGCGTGAGCTGCGAGTGGGTGGTCGACGCCGGGTGGATGACGAGGGAACGGACGTCACCGATGTTCGCCAGGTGCGAGAACAGCTGCAGGTTGTCGACGAACGCCTTGCCCGCGGGCACCCCGCCCTTGAGCTCGAACGACAGCACGGCACCGACGCCCTTCGGCGCGTACCGGTTGGCTGCGGCGTACCAGGGCGACGTCGGCAGGCCCGCGTAGGCGACGGTGGCGACGTCGGGGTGCTGGTCGAGCCACTCGGCGATCTCCTGGGCGTTGGACACGTGCCGCTCGATGCGGAGCGACAGGGTCTCGATGCCCTGCAGCAGCGCGAACGCCGTGTCCGCCGAGTTCGAGGCGCCGAGGTCACGGAGCAGCTGCACCCGGGCCTTGACGATGTAGGCGAGTGCGTCGCCGACGGCCTCGGTGAAGACCGCACCGTGGTACGACGGGTCCGGGGTGCTGAACTCCGGGAACCGGTCGGCGTGCTGTGACCACGCGAACGTCCCGCCGTCGACGATGAGCCCGCCGATGACGGTGCCGTGTCCGCCGAGGAACTTCGTGGCCGAGTGCACGACGATGTCGGCACCGTGCTCGAACGGACGGATCAGGTACGGCGTCGCGATGGTGTTGTCGACGATCAGCGGGACACCGGACTCGTGCGCGACGTCGCTGACCCCGGTGATGTCGAGGACGTTGATCTTCGGGTTGCCGATGGTCTCGGCGAAGAACAGCTTCGTGTTCGGGCGGACGGCGCGGCGCCACTCCTCGAGGTCGTCCTGGTCCTCGACGAACGTCGTCTCGATGCCGAGCTTCGCCAGCGTGTACTTGAACAGGTTGTACGTACCGCCGTAGATCGACGACGACGACACGATGTGGTCGCCCGCCCCGGCGATGTTCAGGACCGCGTAGGTCTCGGCAGCCTGGCCGGACGCGACGAGCAGGGCCCCCGAACCGCCTTCGAGCGCCGCGATCCGCTGCTCGACGACGTCGTTCGTCGGGTTCGTGATCCGGGAGTAGATGTTGCCCGGCTTGGCGAGCGCGAACACGTCGCGCGCTTCGTCCGAGTTCGCGAAGACGTACGAGGTCGTCTTGTAGATCGGCGTCGCTCGGGCCCCCGTGGTCGGGTCCGGCTGCGCGCCGGCGTGGACCTGGGTGGTCTCGAACTGCCAGGCGGCGGCGTCGTTCGTGCTCATCGGTGCTCCTGTCGGGTGCGGTTCTCGTGCGGTCGCGCCGTCGGCCGGGAGGCATGTGCGGCGCTGCGTCCCCGGTCACGGTACGCAGGTGGCCGGGTCCACACCAGCGCACCCGCCTCGGGACGTAACGCGCGCGCCCGACGCGCCACGGGCCTCCCGGCCGGCCGTCCGCACCGTGCTGTCACCGTCGGACGGTGCGAGGTCGGTGGTCCGGTGCGGAGCTGCCGCGCCGCACGGGACGGGCAAGCTCGCACGGGCCGGAGGAACGCGCACGGTGCGGGGTTCCGTCGGACGGTGCGAGGTCGGTGGTCCGGTGCGGAGCGGCAGCGCCGCACCGAACAGGCAAGCTCGCACCGGCCGGAGGAACGCGCACGGTGCGGGGTGGCACCGCTACGCGGCGTCGCGGCGGAACAGCCAGTCGACCTTCGGCTCGAGCAGCCAGCGCATCCCGCGCCGCACGAAGGGCTGCGCCAGGAAGAGGCTGACGACGCAGGCGATGACGACCATCAGCAGCACGAACGGCCAGGCCGAGTGCTCGCCTGCCAGGACGCCGGACTCCCGGATCGGGTAGAGCACGAACGTGTGGAGCAGGTAGACGTACATCGTCGCGGCGCCGAACCGGGTGATCCAGACGTTCCGGCGGGGGATGAGCACCAGGAACGACGCCGTCAGCAGCGTCGCGAGCAGCATCAGGCCGAAGCGCACCGCGCCGGCCCACCAGGCGTCCTCGCCGAGCCCCGAGTAGGAGTCGTCGTAGAAGAACCAGTGGTGCAGGTCGAACTCCTTGAACTGCGGGATCCAGACCGCGCACGACACCGCCCACGCGGCGAACACCACGGCGGCCGCCACCCGCACCCGGACGACCGTGCGGCGCGACGCCTCGTACCAGCGGTCGAAGACGCCCCACTGCTTGACCTGCCAGCCGAGCAGGAAGAACGGCAGCAGGCTGATCGCACGGGACAGCGAGAGCGTCGAGTCGACGTTGTCGAAGTACCCGACGCCGATGCTGAACACGACCGCCCAGAACAGCGGCCACCGCAGCTGCGCCAGGTACGGCAGGATCAGCTTGAAGATGCCGAGGGCCAGCAGGAACCACAGGGTCCACGTCGGCTGCGTCGGGTTGAAGTCCTTGCCGCCCTCGACGATGCCCTGCACCACGGTCCAGATCGTCTGCATGATGATGTACGGCACGACGATGTCCGTGATCGTCCGGCGCATCCGCTTCGCCGTCGGGGTGTCCGCCGACGAGAAGTACCCGCTGATCACGCCGAACGCCGGCATGTGGAACGCGTAGATGAACGTGTAGAGCGCCAGGGCGTGCTCGCTCGCCGGCGTCTGCCGCTGGATCGCGTGGCCGATGACCACGAGCGTGACCGCGACGAAGCGCGCGGTGTCCCACATCGGGATCCGGCGCGGGGCTCGACCGGGCTCGAGCTGCGTCGCCGGGGCCGAGGGGGCGGGAGGGGCGGCATCCGTCGTCATCGCCGGTCACGTTACCGGATCGTGACCTGGACGGCCTGGTGCGGTGCCGGAACCGTCCCGCTCGGTACGGTGGACGGACCGGGCCACCACGTGCTCCGGTCACCGACGCAGGAGGCAGATCACATGGCAGCACGGCGCGCAGTCGTCACCGGAGCGAGCTCGGGCATCGGGGCGGCCACCGTCCGGCTGTTCCGGTCGCGGGGCTGGGACGTGCTCGCCGTGGCCCGCCGCACCGCGAAGCTCGAAGCGCTCGCCGCCCAGACCGGGGCGGACACCCTGGTGGCCGACATCACGGACGCCGACGACGTGACGGCGCTCGCCGCGCGGGTCGCGGACCTCGGCGGCGCCGACGTCCTGGTGAACAACGCCGGCGGGGCGTTCGGCTCCGCGAGCGTCGAGGAGTCCGACGTCGACGACTGGCGCGCCATGTTCGAGGTCAACGTGATCGGCACGAAGCGAGTGGTCTCCGCGCTGCTGCCGCACCTGCGTGACCGGGCTCGGGTGTCCGGGGGAGCCGACATCGTCACGGTGACCAGCACCGCCGGGTTCGTCGCGTACGAGAACGGCGGCGGCTACAACGCGGCGAAGTTCGCAGAGCACGCCCTGGTCGGCGCACTCCGGCTCGAACTGAACGGCGAGCCGATCCGGGTCGTCGAGATCGCGCCGGGCATGGTGAAGACCGACGAGTTCGCGCTCACCCGGTTCCGCGGCGACGAGCAGAAGGCCGCCGCGGTGTACGACGACGTGCCGGAGCCGCTGGTGGCCGACGACGTCGCCGAGGCGATCGTGCACGCGGTGGAGCTGCCGCCGCACGTGAACCTCGACCTGGTGACGATCCGGCCGGTGGCGCAGTCGGCACAGCACAAGCTGGCGCGCGGCCCGCTGACGCCGCGCTGAGCAGCCGGTGCGCCGCGCACCCGGCCACCCGCGCAGCGCACCGCGGCCACCCGCGCGGTGCACCGCCGCCACCCGCGCAGCGCCCGGGCGGCGGGCGCGGGTCGCGGGCGTGGGCTCCCTGCCGGTACCGTGGTCGGATGCCGATCAGCAGCGAACCCGAGCCCGCGGCTCCGTCCACCGTGACCGTGACGAGCGGGCCCGAGGTACTCGGCTGGCTGGAGTTCGGTGACGCCGCACGCCTGCTCGCCAAGGACGTCCTGTCCAGTGGCTTCGAGCCCGAGGTCGTCGTCGCTGTCGCCCGCGGCGGACTGATCATCGCCGGCGCCGTGGCGTACGCCCTCGGCACCAAGGAGTGCGGCTCGATCAACGTCGAGTTCTACACCGACGTCGAGCAGCGGCTGGAGGAGCCGGTCGTGCTCGCCCCCGCCCTCGACGCCCCGAGCCTGGCCGGCAAGCGGGTCCTGGTGGTCGACGACGTGTCCGACTCCGGCCGCACCCTGCGCCTGGTGGTCGACATCATCCGGAACGCCGGCGGCGACGTCCGGAGCGCCTGCCTGTACTCGAAGCCCGGCACCGTCCTGGAGCCCGACCACGTGTGGCGCCGGGTCGACGGCTGGATCACGTTCCCGTGGAGCGCCCTGGCGCCCGTGACGGCCGAGTCGTGAGCATCCACCTGGTCGGCGGCGGGCTGTTCGCCGCCTCGGACGCCGCCGCGCCGTTCCTCGCCGAGGCCACCGCCCGTTCGGCGGCGGTCGGCCGCAGCGTCCCCCGCATCGCCCTGCTCTCCGTGGCGGGCCCGGACGGCGGCAGCCCGGCGTCGACCGCCGACATCGCCGAGGTCCTCGGTGGCCCGCGAACAGCCGAGGTGTTCGTCACCGAGGTCGCTGCCGGCCAGGTCTTCGACACGACGGTCCTGAGCGATGTCGACGCCCTGGTGATCGGCGGCGGTGTCACGCCCGACTACCTCGCGGCGATCGCGCCGCTGGTGGACCAGCTCCGCCTGCTCGTCTCCGACGGTCTGCCCTACCTCGGCTACTCGGCCGGCGCGATGATCGCCGCCGACCGTGCCCTGGTGGGCGGCTGGCGCATCGGTGGCGTCGAGATCTGCCCCGAGGCCGCGTCCGAGGGCCTGGACGAGGTCGAGCTCCGCGAGGGCCTCGGGCTGGTCGACCTGACGATCGACGTCCACGCGGTGCAGGCCGGCACGCTCGCGCGGCTCATCGCCAGCGCCGAGGCCGAGTTCGTCACCGCCGGGCTCGCGATCGACGAGGACACCACGCTCGTCGTCGGTGAAGGGGCGCTCGAGGTCCGGGGGACCGGCAGCGTCTGGCGCGTGATGGCCGGCGAGGAGTCGGTGTCCGTCGCCACCATGGGCGCGTAGCCGACGTGGAACCGCGGCCGCTCGCCGACCTGGTCGACCCCGGCTGGGCGTCGGCGCTCGCCCCGGTCGAGGACGACGTGCACCGGATCGGTACGTGGCTCCGTGACGAGACCGCTGCGGGTCGGCACTGGCTGCCCGCCGGCAGTGACGTCCTGCGCGCGTTCACGACCCCGTTCGACGCCGTCAGGGTGCTGGTCATCGGCCAGGACCCCTACCCGACGCCCGGCCACCCGATCGGCCTGTCGTTCGCCGTCGACCCCGCGGTCCGTCCGGTGCCGCGGAGCCTGGCGAACATCTACCGCGAGCTGTCCGACGACGTCGGGGTGACACCGCCTGCGCACGGTGACCTGCGGGCGTGGTCCGACCAGGGCGTGCTGCTGCTCAACCGGGTGCTCACCGTGCAGGCAGGTGAGGCCGGCAGCCACCGCGGCAAGGGCTGGGAAGCGGTGACCGACCAGGCCGTCCGAGCGCTCGTCGCCCGCGGTACCCCGCTCGTTACCGTGCTCTGGGGCGCCCAGGCCGGGTCGGTGCGGCCGCTCCTCGGCGACACCCCGGTCGTCGCCTCGGCCCACCCGAGTCCGCTCAGCGCGTCCCGCGGGTTCTTCGGCAGCCGCCCGTTCTCGCAGGTGAACGCCCTGCTCGAGTCGCAGGGCGCACCGCCCGTCGACTGGACGCTGCCCGCTCAGTAGGCTCGGCACGTGCTCGAGGAGGAATACCAGCGACGGCGGGTCCTGCCGCGACACCTGCGTGCCCCGGCGGCGACCGAGACGGCCTTCGAGTACCGCATCCGTGCGGCCGAGGTGGGGGACCTGCCCCACGTGCGCGAGATCCACACGCACTACGTCCGGAACTCGTCGGTGACCTTCGACCCGTCGGCGTTCACGTACGCCGCATGGAAGAAGCGCTACGACGACATCCGCAAGCGCCGGCTGCCGTTCCTGGTCGCGGAGAACCCCGCCGGGCAGATCCTCGGGTACGCGCTGGTCGACGCGTGGAACCCGCGGGACCGCTCGAACCACGTCGTCGAGGACTCGATCTACCTCGGTGCCGCGTCCGGTGGCAAGGGCCTCGGCCGTGCGCTGATGGAGGCCCTGCTCGACGAGTGCCGGTTGGCCGGGGTGCGCGAGGTGGTGGCGGTCATCGCGGACCGGCAGGCCGAGGCGTCGATCCGGCTGCACGAGCGGCTCGGCTTCGAGGAGGTCGGCCGGATGGGCAAGGTCGGCTACAAGTACGACCGCTGGCTCGGCACCGTCACGATGCGGCTCCGCCTGCGCGGGCCACGGCTGTTCGCCCGCCGCCGCTGACGGCACCGGCACCGGCACCGGTGCCGGCACCGGCGCCGGCACCGATACGGACCTGACGGACCTGACGGACGTCCGTCACGCTCGCCACGTGGCCGCAGGGCGGACGGGAGGCCCGTGGCGGGCCCGGCACGCGCCTCCAGGACGTCGCCCGGTCGCCGCCACGGCGACCCCGCCGTCTGAACGCGCGCGCTCCGGCACGTCGAGCGCCCGGCACTCGTCACTGCGGAGAGCGGTCCGAGCGACTACTCGTCCGACGGCGCCTCGTACCCCGCGGACGTCGCAGAGGCCGTCTCGGTGCCGAGCTTCGCGGTGACGGTGACGGTGAGGACGGTCCCCTCGTCCGCTGCGACCGGCGTGTACGAGTAGCTCGTCGCTCCGCTGATCGCAGTGCCGTCGCGGTACCACTGAGCAGTGCTCTTCGCCGTCCCCGGGGAGGCGGCGACACCACTGACCACGAGCAAGCCGTCCTGGAACTGGTCCTGCTGGATGACCGGGTTGCCGATGAAGCGCAACGCACCCGTGTGCGGGGATACGGGGATCGGGCCGAGGTCCGCGCTCCCGCTCGTCGGCACGGTGATGACGGTCGCGTCGTCGAACGAAGCGGCGTCGCGGTACCAGGTCGTCTCGAACGGAGTCCGGGTCTGCGGGTTCTCGTCGTCGCTGCCGAGCGAGTCGGAGAACAGCAGCTTGTACCGGGTCGCGGAACCGAGGTCGCCAGTGAGCCGGAAGTACCCCTGCGCGTCGGTCTCGTTCGGACCCGACCTCGGCCCGACGAACTGGTCGGTGCCCGGATCGAAGCGCATCGGGACCATGGTGAGTGCGGGGACACCGTTCCCCGCGGCGTCGACCACCCGCCCGCTCACGAACGGCGTGACGGACAGCGCGAAGTCGATGTCGGGCTTCGTGGAGGCCGGGACCAGCGGGACCGGCGTCGCGGCACCCTGCGTGGATGCGTGGTCCCACCACTGCGTGCTGTACCGGATCGGGAAACCGTGCGCGTCGGGGTGCGCGGAGTCGTAGAAGCCCGCGCTGATGACGTCGTTCGTCGTCGTCAGTTGGTCGAGGGTGTAGCTGCCGTCGGCGGCCGTGGTCGTGTGGCTGTTCGAGAAGCCACCCACCGGGTTCGCCGACACCGACGCGCCGGCGATCGGCGTGCCGTCGGCGGTGGTCACCGTGCCCGAGACCGCCGCGCCCCGAGCGAGTTCGTCGTCAGCGAATGCCGTCGGGTGGGCTGCAGTCAGTGTGACCTTGGTCGAGTCACTCGACAGGAGCGTGTGGCCGAGGTACTCCACGACGTAGTCGTGGTTGCAGCTGCTCCTGCCGGTGGTGGCGCAGTTGAACTGGACCGTGTACGAGCCCGCGGCGAGCGGGACGTCGTCGGCGCCGCTGGAGTGGTCGTCGATCTCGGAGATCGACCAGTGCCCCGCCGCGTCGGTGTACGCGTACGCGGAAACGTAGTTTCCCGCGAGGCCACTGAGGTAGACCTCGACGCCGGCGAGCGGGACAGCGGCGGCTGTGGCGGACGGTTTGCCGGTCAACGTCCCGGACACCGAGAACGCAGGGTCGGCCTGCGCTGGACCGGCCAACCCGACCAGCCCGACCATCGTCGTCGCGGCGATGGCGATCATCGCCACTGTTCGAGCGACACGGGTCTGTCGTTGCACGAGATTCCTCCGATTTCGGTCGAGGAACCCTAGATGCTCCCCCGGCAACAGGCTAGTCAGGACCGCGCGCACCACAACCCGTGGGGCGCAAGTCCTGAACCTCCTGAGCGACCGCTCATGTGGGTGCGGCTCTGCCCGTGGTGACCAGCAGCTCCGGGTCGAGCGCTGGTGTGGTCGCTCCCTGCAGGGCGGACGGGAGGCCCGTGGCGGGCCCGGCACGCGCCTCCAGGCCGTCGCCCGGTCGCGTCAGCCCGCCGCAGCCTCGGTGATGAACTCGTCGCGCGTCACGCGCAGCAGCGCGGTCGCCGCTGCCGCAGCGGCGTCGGCATCGCCGTCGACCGCTGCGCGACCGACCGCCTGGTGCCGGAGCGCCGCTTCGCGCGTCCAGCGCGTGATCGGGTCGCGCGACTCCGACGTCCGGGTGCGCAGGAGCGCCTCGACGGTGCCGGCGAAGTGCGCGAACACGGCGTTCCCCGACCCGGTGAGCAGTGCACGGTGGAAGCGGACGTCGGCCTCCAGGTAGGCGCGGCTGTCCTCGCGCCCGCAGGCGTCGAGCATGTCCTCGGCGGCGGCGAGCACGGCGGAGGCGCCGTCGGTGCCGGCGGTCAGGGACGCCGCGACCGGTTCGACCCCGAGCCGGAGTTCGACCAGCTCGCGCTGCTGCACGAAGTACGCCGGTGACGTGCCCCGCCACCGGATGACGGTCGGGGCGAGCAGTTCCCAGGCGGTGATGTCGCGGACGAGCGTGCCGACGCGCTGCCGGGGCTCGACCAGGCCGAGCGACTGCAGCACGCGCAGGGCCTCGCGGACGACCGAGCGGGACACCCCGAACTCGTCGGCGACCAGCTCGGGTCGCACGACGGCACCCGTGGCCAGGTCGCCGTCGACGATCCGCTGGCCCAGGGTGTCGAGCACCTGGGCGTGCAGTCCGCGTGCCGTGGGCATCGTTCCTCCGTGCAGTACGGGTCACGCGGTCGCCGTGACACCGATCCCATCGAAGCGGCAGACTCCGGGGACGGGCGGTTGGCGCGCGGGACGACGTCGTATAGTCTGATTAATCAGATTATTGAGGGTCGGCGTTCGTCGCGCCAGTCCACCCTCGACACGAAGGCGACGGAGCCGCGCAGCAGCGACTCCAGGAAGGGGCGCTGATGCCTCACGCTCTCCCGGACCACCTGCTCGCCGCAGGTGGCACCACCGAGACGGTCGACCCGTCCGGTTCGATCCCGCAGCTGATCATCGCGGCACTCGTCGGCATCGTGGTGATCATCGCGCTCATCACCTGGCTCAAGGTGCACCCGTTCATCGCGCTCACGATCGGTGCGCTCGGCGTCGGTATCGGTGCAGGGCTCGCTCCGGACAAGGCGGTCACCAGCTTCGGCGACGGCTTCGGCGCGACCATGACGAGCGTCGGCATCCTGGTCGGACTCGGGGCGATGTTCGGCAAGATGCTCGTCGACTCCGGAGCAGCGGACCGCGTGGTGGACACCCTGGTGCGGAAGTCGTCGAAGGCGGCGCTGCCGTGGACGATGGCCCTGATCGGGGCGCTCATCGGGCTGCCGATGTTCTTCGAGGTCGGCCTCGTCCTGCTCATCCCGATCATCGTGCTCGTCGCCAAGCGCAGCGAGGTGCCGATCATGAAGATCGCCGTCCCCGCCCTGGTCGGCCTGTCCACGATGCACGCGTTCGTCCCGCCGCACCCCGGCCCGCTCGTCGCGATCTCCACCGTCGGCGCGAACCTCGGCACCACGCTCGCTTTCGGCATCGTGCTGGCGATCCCGGTGATCATCCTGGCCGGGCCGCTCTTCGCCCGCTTCGCGGCCCGCTGGGTCGACATCCCGGTGCCCGACATGTTCGGGTCGCGTGGGGCGGTCGCCACCGCCGGGCCGGGGTCGGGTTCCGCCTCGGGGTCGGGTTCCGGGTCCGCCGCCTTCGCCGACGACCCGGCGCACCCCGGACGGGAGGCCCGGCGCGGCCCCGCCACGCAGGACACCGCGTCCCTGCCCAACGGCAAGAGCGACTTCACGCGCGTCATCAGCGAGCCGCGCAGCCCGTCGTTCACCGTCGCCCTGATCGGCATCCTGCTGCCGGTCGTGCTCATGCTCGCCCAGGCGATCCGTGAGGCCACCGCACCGGACGCCGCCGGCTCGTGGGTGAGCCTGCTCGACTTCCTCGGCTCCCCGATGATCGCCATCGGCATCGCCGCCGTCTACGCCATGGTCTTCTTCGCGATCGGCGGCGGCATGGACCGCTCCGCGGTGTCGAAGTCGCTCGAGAGCGCGCTGCCCCCGATCGCCGGGGTGCTGCTCATCGTCGGCGCAGGCGGTGGCTTCAAGCAGGTGCTCATCGACACCGGCATCGGCGGCGTGATCGCCGACGCCGTGAAGGACTCCGGCGTCTCCGTGCTGCTCGTCGCCTGGATCGTCTCGGCCCTGGTGCGCGTCGCGACCGGTTCCGCCACGGTCGCCACGGTGACCGCCGCGGGCATCATGGCACCGATCGCCGCCGACCTGTCGACGCCGATGACGTCGCTGCTCGTGCTCGCGATCGGTGCTGGCTCGGTGTTCCTGTCGCACGTCAACGACGCCGGGTTCTGGCTGGTGAAGGGGTACCTCGGCACCACCGTCGGGCAGACGTTCAAGACGTGGACGGTGCTCGAGTGCCTCATCTCGGTGTTCGGTCTGCTCGGGGTCCTGCTGGCCGGGGTGTTCATCCGATGAGCGGCGCAGCAGACCACGGTGCGACCGCTGCTGCCGGTGCGGCCGACACCGGGCTCGACGCCCGCGTCCTGGTCGTGATGGGGGTCTCCGGGTCCGGCAAGTCGACCGTCGCCGCGATGGTGGCGGAGCAGGTCGGGTGGGAGTTCGCCGAGGGCGACGCGATGCACCCGCAGGCGAACGTCGACAAGATGCACGCCGGCACCCCGCTCACCGACGAGGACCGCTGGCCGTGGCTCGACGTCGTCGCCGGCTGGATCAGCGGACACCTGGACGCCGGGACGAACGGCGTCGTGACCTGCTCGGCCCTGAAGCGCTCGTACCGCGACGTGCTGCGGGCCCCCGGGGTGGTGTTCGTGCACGTCGCCGGTGACGGCGCGCTCATCGAGGAGCGGATGGCGCAGCGCTCCGGGCACTTCATGCCGACGTCGCTGCTGCAGTCGCAGCTCGCCACGCTCGAGCCGCCGCAGCCCGACGAGGCCCACGTGACGATCGCCGCCGACCGCACCCCGGAAGAAGAGAGCGCCGAGGTCGTCGAGCGGCTCGGACTCGTCCGGATCCCGCGAGGCTGATCGGGTGGTGCCGGTGCTCAGTTGAACCGGATCGGCGTCCCGACGGGCAGTGCCGCCAGGGTGCGGGTCATCTCCGCCGAGATCCGCACGCAGCCGTGCGAGCTGCCGGTCGGATCTGGGTAGTAGTGCAGCGCGGTCAGGGCAGCGTTGCCGCCGTAGGACGGGATCCGGGACGAGTGCGCCCCGGTCAGGATGATCGGGTTGCCCTGCGTGTACGCGACGCGGGTGTCGACGTACGCCGCCTCGACGTAGGTGGCGGTGTCGGCCGGGGTGGGGTCCTCCGGCGTGCCGAGCCGGGCCGCCTCGGTCGCGGTGACCTTGCCCGACCGGGTGACGACGGACACGGTGCTGGCGGCGACGTCGACCGTGATCATCCGGTCGGTGCGCACCACCGTGAAGTCGGCGGCCCGGGCCCAGGCGAACGTCGCGCTCGGGGCGTCCGGGTCGCCGCCGTCACCGGGGGTGCGGTTGCGGGACGGCGTCGACACCAGGAGCATCCCGCCGTCCTTGCCGGGGGAGCGACCCCAGACCGCCGTCGCAGCGGGCCGGTTGATCGTCGACACCAGGTGGGACAGGGTCGCCACCGGCCGGGCGCGGCTCGACGGGCTCGCGTACAGGGCGACGAGCGGCGTGCGCGGGGTCGCGATCTGCCAGGTGTCCTCCGGCTCCACGTCCGAACCGTCGAGCAACTGCGGGACGACCGCGTCGTGGAACGCCAGCGGCAGCGCGGCCAGGGTCGCGTCGGACGGTGCGGCGGGGACGGCCGCGAGCGTCGGCGTCCGCGTGGCACTCGGGGTCGGTGTCGTCGTCGCCCGTGCCGCGCGGGTCGACTCCGGCTCGGGCTCGGGCGACCCGACGCTCACCCCCACCACGACGGCGGCGACGGCGAGCACCACCACCCCGGCGGTCGTCGCGATCCAGGTGTTGCGTCGCATGGTGCGTCCCCCTCGGTCGATCCGTCAGCGTTCGGTGGATCCGTCAGCGTTCGGTGACGGTGCCGCCCTCGACCCGCCACTGCCGGTCGAGTCGGACGGTCTCCAGCATGCGCCGGTCGTGTGTGACGAGCAGCAGGGTCCCGTCGTAGGACTCCAGTGCCTGCTCGAGCTGCTCGATCGCAGTGAGGTCCAGGTGGTTGGTCGGCTCGTCGAGCACGAGCACGTTCACCCCGCGGGCCTGCAGCAGTGCGAGCCCGGCCCGGGTGCGCTCGCCGGGGGAGAGTGCCGAGGCCGGTCGGCCGACGTGGTCCGCCTTGAGCCCGAACTTCGCGAGCAGCGTCCGCACGTCGGCCGTCGTGTACTCGGGGACGATCGCCTCGAACGCCGCCGCCAGGGGCTGGTCGCCGGTGAACGCCGCACGCGCCTGGTCGACCTCGCCGACCGCGACGCTCGAGCCGAGCGAGGCCGTGCCCGTCGTCGGCGCCTGCTTGCCGAGCAGCGCCCGCAGCAGGGTGGACTTGCCGGCGCCGTTCGGACCGGTGATGCCGATCCGGTCACCGCCGTCGACCTGCAGCGAGACCGGGCCGAGGGTGAAGTCGCCCTGGGTGAACGTGGCGTTCGACAGCGTCGCGACGACGGCCGACGACCGGGGTGCGCTGCCGATCGTGAACTCGAGCTGCCACTCCTTGCGCGGCTCCTCGACCTCGTCGAGCCGGGCGATGCGGGACTCCATCTGCCGGACCTTCTGCGCCTGCTTCTCGCTCGACTCCGAGGCGGCACGGCGGCGGATCTTGTCGTTGTCCGGGCTCTTCTTCATGGCGTTCCGGACACCCTGGCTCGACCACTCGCGCTGCGTCCGTGCCCGCGAGACCAGGTCGGCCTTCGTCGACGCGAACTCGTCGTACGCGTCCCGCTTGTGCTGCCGGGCGATCTCGCGCTCCTCGAGGAACGAGTCGTACCCGCCACCGAACAGCCGGTTCGACGACTGCGCCAGGTCGAGCTCGAGCACCGAGGTCACCGAGCGCGCCAGGAACTCACGGTCGTGGCTGACGAGCACCACCCCGCCGCGCAGCCCGCGCACGAACGCCTCGAGTCGGTCGAGGCCGTCCAGGTCGAGGTCGTTGGTCGGCTCGTCGAGCAGGACGATGTCGAACCGTGACAGCAGCAGCGCGGCGAGCCCGACGCGGGCGACCTGCCCACCGGACAGCGCGGTCATCAGGGAGTCCGGGCCGACGCCGTCCGCAGCGGAGTCGCCGGTACCGGGCTCGAGGCCGAGGTCGGCGAGCACCGCCGGGATCCGGTCCTCCAGGTCGGCGGCCCCCGCGGCGAGCCAGCGGTCGAGCGCCGCCGAGTACCGGTCGGCCGCTGCGTCGCCGGCGTCGGGGTCCCCGAGGGCCGCCGCCGCTGCGTCCATCGTCACCGTCGCCTCGGTGCAGCCGGTCCGGCGCCCGAGGTACGCCGCGACGGTCTCGCCCGCGATGCGCTCGTGCTCCTGGGGGAGCCACCCCACGAACGCGTCCGTCGGCGCCAGGGAGACCGTGCCGGCCAGCGGCTCGTCGACCCCGGCCAGCAGCCGGAGCAGCGTGGACTTGCCGGCACCGTTCACGCCGACGACCCCGATCACGTCGCCCGGCGCCACCGTCAGGTCGAGGGAGTCGAACAGCGTGCGAGCGGCGTACCCGCCGGACAGGCCCTTGGCGACGAGCGTGGCGGTCATGCGCCCATCGTGCCACGCGGGAGCGGCACCACCGGCGCGACCCTCAGCCCCGCGGCGTCAACCGGCCCGCACCGATCGGCAGCAGCCCGCCCCGGTACTCGAGCGCGTTCGAACCACCCACCGGCACCGAAGCCGCCCCGAACCGCCACGCGCGGTTGAACAGGTACACGCCGATCACCGTGTCGCCGTCGTCCGGCACCGCCCACGTGCCGGTGCCCCACTGCGCCGGGTGCCCCACCCCGTCGACGGTGACGGTCGGCCGGGCGAACCAGGCGAACAGGGGCTTCACGAGCCGCAGTTCGATCCGGCGCTTCGTCGTGCCGGAGGGGAGAGTCGTGTCCACCGTCGAAGGATACGGGCCGCCGCCTAGGCTCGGAGCCGTGTTCGAACTCCACCACCTCTCCGCACAGGAACTCTGGGACTGGATCCGTCGAGGGGAGGCGACCGCCCTCGAGGCCACCGAGCACTACCTGGCCCGCGTGGAACGCCTGGACGCCGGACTCGGCGCCTTCGTGACGGTCACCGCGGACGCGGCCCGGGCCCGAGCCGACCGCCTCGGCCACCTGGTGCCGACGTCGAGACCGTTGTGGGGCCTCCCGTCCGCCGACAAGGACCTGTACGACCGCGCCGGTGTCCCCACGCGGAACGGCACCGCGAGCCTGCCGGAGCGGCCCGCCGCGGCCGACCACCCGCTCGTCGCCGCGCTCGACGCGGCGGGCACGGTCAGCCTCGGCAAGACGGCGTCACCGGAGTTCGGTATGTCCTCGTCGTCCGAGACCCGGCTCGGCGTGACCCGGAACCCCTACGACACCACGCGGGCGCCGGGCGGGTCGTCGAGCGGTGCGGCCGTCGCCGTCGCCGCCGGGCTGCTGCCGGCCGCGATCGGTTCGGACGGCGGCGGGTCGGTGCGGATCCCCGCGGCGGCGACCGGACTCGTCGGGCTGAAGCCGAGCCGCGGTCGTGTGCCGTCCATGCCCGGCCGCTCCGGCGTCGGCGGCCTGTCGGTCGCCGGACCGCTCACCCGCTCCGTCGCCGACGCGGGCATGCTCCTCGACGCGCTGGTCGCGCCGACCGGGCTGCCGGAGCCGTCGCCGTACGCCCTCGTCACCCCCGACGTCGGCGAGGGGCCGTTCACCGCGGCCGCCGTCCGCGGCGAGGGCCGGTTCGTCGTCGGGGTGCTCGACGGTTCGCCGTGGGACGACACCGTCGACGTGGTCGTCGATCCCGCTGCCCGTGCCGCCGTGGAGACGGCCGTGCGGGTGCTCGGCGAGGTCGGGCACGGCGTCGAGGACGTCCGGATGCCCCGCGTGCCCTACGCCGACGCGTTCCGGGTGGCGTGGGAGAGCTCGGCTGCCCGCCTGCCGCTGGTGCCCGGAATCGACCTGTCGGCGCTGACCCCGCTCGTGGGTTGGCTCGTGGCGCGTGGGCAGGCACTGTCCGCCACGCAGGTCCTCGACGCGATGACGACGCTCGACACCTTCTCGACGACGCTCATCGGCGCGTTCGACCGGTTCGACGCGGTGCTCACGCCGACCCTCGCGATGACGCCGCGGCCCCTCGGCTGGTACGGCGACGACCCGGACGAGGACTTCCGCCGCCAGTGCGCCTACTCGCCGTGGACGTCGATGGCGAACGTGTCCGGGCTCCCCGCGATCACGTTGCCGGTCGGCGTGACCGACGACGACCACCCCGACGGGGGCGGGCTGCCGATGGGCGTGCAGCTGATCGGACGCCCCGGCGGCGAGCGCGTCCTGCTCGCGATCGGCGCGCAGCTCGAGCGCCGGTTGCGCTGGCAGCGGCGGCACCCGGCCGCCTGGACCGCCTGAGGCCAGGTCCGGGCGGCTCCGGGTGCGCGCGGGGCGTGGGGCGCGGGGCGCGGGGCGCGGGGCGCGGGGCGCACCGTGCGGCGTTGTCAGGCTGGTGCGGCGTTGCACGCTCGGTGCGGCCTTGTTGGCCGGCTCCGTGCGGGCAAGCCCGCACGGAGTGGCGGAGCGTGCACGGTGCGGTGGACGCGTGTGCGTCGGTCTGGAGGCGCGGGGCGGGCCGGTGCCGTGCCTCCTGGCTGTCGCACGGTGCGGTTTCATGCATGTGGTGCGTGTTGCTTGTTCGGTGCGGCCTTGTAGGCCGGCTCCGTGCGGGCAAGCCCGCACGGAGTGGCGGGGCGCGCACGGTGCGGTGGACTCGTGTGCGTCTGGTCGGGAGGCGCGGGCCGGTCCGGTGCCGTGCCTCCTGGCTGGCGCACGGTGCGGTTTCGTGCATGTGGTGCGGTGTTGCTTGTTCGGTGCGGCCTTGTAGGCCGGCTCCGTGCGGGCAAGCTCGCACGGGGTGGCGGGGCGTGCACGGTGCGGTGGGCTCGTGTGCGTCGGTCGGGAGGCGCGGGGCGGGCCGGTGTCGTGCCTCCTGGCTGGGCGCACGGTGCGGTTTCGTGCATGTGGTGCGGTGTTGCTTGTTCGGCGCGGCCTTGTAGGCCGGCTCCGTGCGGGCAAGCTCGCACGGGGTGACGGGACGCGCACGGTGCGCCGCCGCCCGCCGCCCGCCGCCCGCCGCCGCCCGCCGCCCGCCCGCCCGCCTACGGCAGCGTCGGCGCCGCCGCCACCAACGCCCGCGTCACCGGGTGCTGCGGCGCATCGAGGAGCGAAACCGGCCCGTGCTCGACGACCCTGCCGTGGGACATCACCGCGACCGTGTCGCACAGCCGCTGCACGACGCCGATGTCGTGCGACACCAGCACGAGCGTCAGCCCGAGGTCGTCGGCGAGCGATCGGAACAGCTCGATCACCCGGGCGCGGACCACCACGTCGAGGGCGCTCATCGGCTCGTCGCCGAACAGGATCCGGGGCGAGTGCACCACGGCCCGGGCGATCGCGATCCGCTGCCGCTGCCCGCCGGAGAACTCGTGTGGGTACCGGTCGACCGTGTCCGCGGGCAGGTCGACGCGCTCCAGCACGGCACGCACGAGCTCGTCGTGCGACCCCGGGACCTGCAGTGCCCGCAGCGGCTCGGCGACGATCGCACCGACGCGCATCCGCGGGTCGAGGGACGCGTACGGGTCCTGGAACACCACGCCGGTCTCGCGACGGAACCAGCGCAAGGCGCGCGCGGACCGGGACGCGACCACCGGACGACCGGAGGCGGCGACGGTGCCGGCGGAAGGGCCCTCCAGGCCGGCGAGCAGCCGGACCAGCGTGGACTTGCCGGACCCCGATTCGCCGACGATGCCGAGCCGTGCGCCGGGGGCGACCGTCAGGTCGACACCGTCGACGGCGGTGCGGACCGGACCGGGTTCGAACAGGCCGCGGCGGGGGAGGCGGTAGGTGCGGTGGAGACCGGTGGCCTCCAGGGCGGGGAGGGTCACGGGGCGGTCCTCCTGGCGGTGGCACGTGCGGCGTCGACGAGCGCGGCGGTGGCGGGGTGCTGCGGCGCGGCGAGCAGGTCCGCGACCCGGCCCTGCTCGACCACCCGGCCGGCGTCGAGCACCACGGCGGTGTCGGCGATGCGCGCGAGCACGGCGAGGTCGTGGGTGACGAACACCATGCCCGCGCGCAGGTGCTCGAACAGGTCGAGGATGCGTGCCTCGGTCGTGACGTCGAGCGCCGTGGTCGGTTCGTCGGCCACCAGGTACGACGGCTCGCCCGCCATCGCCATCGCGATGCAGATCCGCTGCCGCTGCCCGCCGGACAGCTGGTGCGGGTACTGCCGCAGCAGCGATTCCGGGTCGGGCAGGCCCACGGACGCCGCCAGGTCGACGGCCGCCGCGCGGGCCGCGCGACGGTCGAGCCCGCGGTGCAGGCGCAGCGGCTCGGCGATCTGCCCGCCGACCCGTCGCAACGGGTCGAGCGCGGTGCCCGGCTCCTGGAACACCATCGCGATGCCCGATCCGCGGTGTCGCGCGCGCTCGCGGTCGGGCAGGCCGACGAGTTCGGTGCCGTCCAGGCGGACGCTGCCGGTCATGACGGCGCCGGTGGGCGCAAGGCCCATCAGGGCGAGCGAGGTCATCGACTTGCCGGATCCGCTCGCGCCGATCACGCCGACGCGCTGGCCGGGAGGCACGGTGAAGCTGACGTCGTCGAGGATCGTCCGCCCCGTGATGCGGACCGACAACCCGCGCACCTCGAGCCCGGAGGCTGCGGTGGTCTCGTCGGTGCCGGCTCCGCCGGTGGGGCCGGATCCGTCGCGTGCGTCGGCGGTCATGCGGTCACCCCCGGGGTGGTCGTCGCCGGATCGCTGCGACGGTCATCGGTGCTGCGGTCGCTCGTCGTCAGCCGCGGGTCGGAGGCGTCGCGCACCGCGTCGCCGAGCAGCGAGAGTGCCGCGACGACGAGGGCGATGGCGGCGCCCGGCCAGGTCGCACTCCACGGGTGGACCCCGATGTAGGTCTGCAGGTCGGACAGCAGGCTGCCCCACGACGCGGTGTCGGACCCTGCGCCGTAGCCCAGGTAGGACAGCCCGGCCTCTGCGAGCACGGCCGTGGCCATCGCGAGCGACAGCTGCACGGTGAACAGCGGCGCCGCGTTCGGCACCAGGTGGCGGAACAGCACCCCGGCACCGCCGACGCCCGATGCCCGCGCCGCGGTGACGTAGTCGCTCCGGGCGATCCGCCGGATCTCGCCGCGGGCAACGCGGGCGATCGTGACGCCGAAGGACAGCCCGACGCTGACGATCACCACGCCGAGCGACCCGCCGAACACCGCGGTCAGGAGCATCGCGGTGAGCAGGGTCGGGAACGCCACCAGGATGTCGAGCAGGACCGCGGTGCCCTCGCGCACCCAGCGGGCGGTGAGCGAACCGATCGCGGTGAGGACGATGCCGACGACGCTCGCGATCACGCCGGAGCCGACGGCGACGAGCACGGTGGTGCGGGTGCCGGCGAGCAGGTAGCTGGCGATGTCGCGGCCGGCGGCATCGGTGCCGAACCAGTGCGCGGCGCTCGGTCCCTCCCACTGGTGGAACGGGTCGGCGCGGAACGGGTCCTGCGGCGTCCAGACGAGCGACACGGCGGCGAGCACGACCAGCAGGCCGAGCACGACGACGGCGAAGACCCCGGTCGGTCGGGACACCAGGCGGCGGATCATCCCTGCACCTCGCGCTGTCGGGGGTCGAGGGTGCGGTGCACGACGTCGACGGCGAACCCGACGAGCAGCACGAGCCCCGTGAGCACGAGCAGTTCGGACTGCACCTTGGTGATGTCACGGCGGCCGACGTCGGTCACGAGCATCCGACCGACCCCGGGCAGCGAGAACAGCTGTTCGACGACGACGGCCCCGACGAGGAGCCCGGCGATCTGCACCCCGAGGACGGCGAGCACCGTCAGGGCGACGCTCGGCAGCCCGTGACGGAGCAGGGCCTGCGTGCGGGTGAGGCCGATCGCGGCCGCGGTGCGCAGGTGGTCGGCGTCGAGGACGGAGAGCGTGGCGGAGCGGGTGAACCGCAGGATCACGGCCCCCTCGACAGCACCGATGGTCAGCGCGGGCAGCACGAGCGACGCGAACGCCCGCCCGGGTTCCGACCAGCCGTCGAGCGGGAAGCCCTGCGTCGGCAGCCAGTGCAGCGTCACGGCGAACAGCGCGACCAGGAGCATGCCGGCCCACACGACGGGCACGGCGGCGACGGCCTGTGCGACGAACCCGATGACGGCACCTCCCGGGCGGCGACGGAGCACCGCGGCGACGACCCCGAGCGGCACGCCGATCACCAGGGCGGTCACCAGCGACATCGCGGCGAGCGGCAGGGTGATCGCGAGCTTCTGCGCGATCTCCGGAGCGACGGCACCGTTCGTCACCAGGGAACGGCCGAGGTCACCGCGGAACACCCCGCCGATCCAGTCGAGGTACTGCACCACGACGGGCCGGTCGAGTCCGAGCTGCTGGCGGAGCTGCTCCACCTGCGCCGGGGTCGACTGCGTGCCGGCGACGACCTGGGCGACGTCACCGGGCAGCACGCGGAGCGTGGCGAAGATGATGACGCTCGCCACGAGCAGGCCGACGACGAGCAGGAGCGCCCGCCCGATGAGGAACCGGGTCACGACACCGATGCTACGGGGAGGGAGTGCGCCCCGGGCACGCGGCCGCTCCGGGGCGTGGTGTGGCTCCGCCTCACTTGACCGCGAGCTTCGACAGGTCGAGGCGCGAGTTGCCGCCGTCGACCGGGAAGCCCGTCACGCCGGAGCGCACCGCGGTGATCTCGGTCGCGGTGTAGAGCCACTCGCCGGCCGCGTCCTCGCTGACGATGCGTGCGGCCTTCCGCAGTGCCTCGGTCTTGGTGGCCTCGTCGGTCGCCGCGATCGACCGGGCGTAGAGCGCCTGCACCTTCGGGTTGTCGTAGCCGAAGTAGTAGTCCGGGTTCGCCCAGTTGCCGAAGTCACGCGCCTCGACGTGGTCGACCATCGACAGGTCGAAGTCCCGCTCGCCGGACTTCGGCGCCTGGAACACCGAGGACAGCCAGGTGGCGAAGTCGACGCGCTTGACGGTCAGGGTGATCCCGACGTCGGCGAGCTGGGACTTCAGCACGTCGCCGATGGTGGTCGGGTAGATGTTCGCGTAGGTGAGCGTCAGCTTCAGGTCCTGCTGCCCGGCGGCGGCGAGGAGCTTCTTCGCGTTCGCGGGGTCGTACGCGTCGATGTCGGTCAGGTCCTCGTAGCCGGGGTCGAGCTCCGGGATCGGGCCGCCCTGCTCCACGCCGGTGCCGCCGATCGCCTTGATGAGCGCCTTCGCGTCGATCGCCTGCCGGATCGCCTGGCGCACGCGCTTGTCGGTGAAGGGTTCCTTGCGGTCGTTGAACGCCAGCGTGTACTTGTCGGTCGTCTTGCCGCTGTGCAGCGTGATGTCGCCGTTGCCCTGCAGCTGGCTCTTCAGGGTGCCGTCGACCGGGTTCAGGACGTCGAGGTCACCGTTCGCCATCGCGTTGACGGCGGTCGACGGGTCGGTGATGTACCGGAAGACGATCTTCGCGACCTTCGCCTTCGTGCCCCAGTAGTCCTCGTTGCGGTCGAAGGTGAGCGAGTCGCCCTGCTTCCAGTCCGCCACCTCGAACGGACCGGTGCCGTTCGCACTGTCGGACAGGTCGTTGTCCGCGGCCTTCTCGAGCACCAGGCCGGCGCGACCGGTCAGGTTCCAGAGCAGGTCGGAGTCGGGCTTCGCGAGTTGCAGCACGACGGAGTCCGCGGACGGCGAGGTGATCGACGTGACGCCCGCGAGCTTGGCCGAGTCGACGTACGAGTCGTTCGACTTGACCTGCTCGAGCGACCACACGACGTCGGCCGCGGTGACCGGCTTGCCGTCCTGGAACGTCGTGCCGTCCCGCAGCGTGAACGTGTACGTCAGGCCGTCGTCGGACACCTGGTGCGACGAGGCCAGCACGTCGCGGACGTCGCCCTGGGCGGTCCGGCCGACGAGCCCCTGGTACACGTTGTCGATGAGCACCTGGTCGAGCGCCGCCCCGGACTGGGTGCGGATGTCGAGACTCGTCGGCTCGAGCACGAGCCCGACACGGACCGTGGCGTCCTTGCCGCCGGTGGTGTCGGACGAGCCGGAGCAGCCGGTCAGCGCGAGGGCTACGACGACGGCGACCGCGGTGGCGGCGACGACAGCGCGCCCGGTGCGCGAGGTGCGTGCAGGACGACGGAGCAGGAGCGGACTCATGGGGTGGTGGGTTCCTTCCGGGCGCGAGGGCGGGATCGGGCCTCGCGCTCGCACGAGGCTACCGGCGGCCGGGGCCGTCCGGCGACGGTTCTTCGATCGGGTGCAACAATCCGTGCCGCCCCGCCCATGCCCGGATCGCCGACGCCAGTTCGAGGGGCGCCTGGTTCTGCACCGCGTGCCGCGAGGTCACCGTCACGATCTCGGCGTCCGGCAGACGCTCGGCGAACCCGGCGTGCAGCTTCGGGGAGACGTACCCGCGGTCGCCCCGGACGAGCAGGATCGGCACGCGCAGGGCCTCGAGGTCCGGCCACGCGTCGGCGAAGCGCCCCACCGACGACGTCCGGCCGGCGGGCAGGTGCGGGAAGTGGTGCCGGCGGACGAGCCGTCCGTCCGCACCGAGGGCCGTCGTGTGCCGGGCCTCGCGCAGCAGCACCTGCCGGTCGTCGCCGACCCGAGCCTCGATCGCCCGGTCGACGACCTGCTCGAGGGACTCGAACGGCTCCTCGGCCTCGAGCGCACGGGCGATCCGGTCGACCGCACGCTGCGCGAAGTCCGGCGACATGTCGACGAGCACGAGTCCTGTGACACGCTCCGGCGCGGTGGCCGCGAGCCGAGCGGACAGGATGGCGCCGAGCGAGTGCCCGACGACGACCCCCGGCGGCACCGCGAGCGCGTCGAGCGCGGCGAGCACGCTCGGCGCGGTCGCGGCGGCCGCGTAGTCCGCGTCCTCCCGCCACGACGACCGACCGTGGCCGGGCAGGTCGAGGGCGACCGCCGGCTCGCCCACGGCGAGTGCCGTGGTGTCGAAGCTGTGGGCGTCGATGCCGAGCCCGTGCAGGTAGGTGATCCGGGCCTCCTGGCCGACGTCGCCCCACCGGATCGCGGAGATCTCCTGCCCGTCCGCGGTGCGGACCACCTGCCTGGAGGCGCGGAGCGGCGTGGTCACGCCGCTCGCGCTGGCGAGGGCGGGCAGGTCGGCGAATTCGTCGTCGGCGGCATCGGACACGGGGACGATCCTCGCACCGTTCCGGGGGCCTGGAGACGTTAGGTAAGGCATGCCATACTCGGTTCCGTGGCAACCCGGTATCGCGTCTTCTCCGTCCGTGTGGCCGCCGTGACGTCGCTCACCCCGAACTTCGTCCGGGTCACGCTGACGGGCGACGCGCTCGCCGACTTCTCCTCGGTCGGTCTCGACCAGCGGATCAAGATCGTGCTGCCCCTGCCCGGCATCGGCTTCTCCGAACTGCCCGAGGACGAGGACTGGTACGCCGCCTGGCGCGCGCTGCCGGACGAGACCCGGAACCCGCTCCGCACGTACACGGTCCGTTCGTTCCGGCCGGACGCCCGCGAGCTCGACATCGACTTCGTCGCGCACGGCGACACCGGTCCGGCGTCGCGCTGGGTGTCTGTGTGCCGCGTCGGTGACGAGCTGCGCATCGTCGGGCCGCACGTGCCCGAGTCGCCGGAGGACCTGCCGACCGGTGCCGCCGAGTTCGCTCCCGGGCACGCGAACCGGATCCTGCTCGCCGGGGACGAGACCGCCGCACCGGCGATCTGCGCCATCCTCGAAGCCCTCGACGTCTCGACCGTCGGCCACGTCTTCATCGAGGTGCCCACCGACGCCGACCGGCTGCCCGTCAGCGCGCCCGCCGGGGTCGAGGTCCGCTGGATCGCCCGGAACGGCGCCACGCACGGCGTCCGGATGACCGACCAGGTGCACGCCTGGGCCTCCACCGTCGCACCAGCCGTTGCCGCCGCGTGCGAGCCGGCCGCCGAGCTCACCGACGTCGACGTCGACGAGCAGGTGCTGTGGGACGTCCCCGCCGCGGTCGACGATCGTCCCGTGTACGCGTGGATCGCGGGCGAGGCCGGCTGCGTCAAGGAACTCCGCCGCCACCTGGTGCGCGGCGTCGGCATCGACCGCAAGCAGGTCGCGTTCATGGGCTACTGGCGGCACGGCAAGGCCGAGCACTGATGCCGACCGCGGGTGCCGCGCACGGCCCGGTCCCGACCACCGCGCTGGGCGCCCGCGGGCTGACCCTGGCGTACGACGACCGGGTCGTGGTGGACACGCTCGACGTCGACATCCCCGACGGTGAGCTGACGGTCATCGTCGGCCCGAACGCCTGCGGCAAGTCGACGCTGCTGAAGTCCTTCGCCCGCACCCTGAAGCCCCGTGCCGGCACGGTGTACCTCGACGGTGCGCCGATCGACTCGTACCGCCCGAAGGCCGTCGCCCGCCGGGTCGGGATGCTCCCGCAGACCCCGATCGCCCCCGACGGCATCACCGTGCGCGACCTCGTGTCCCGGGGCCGGTTCCCGCACCAGGACCTGCTGCACCCGTCGTCCGGGTCCGACCGGCAGGCCGTGCAGGCCGCACTGGAGCAGACGTCGACGGTGGAACTCGCCGACCGCAGCGTCGACGAGCTCTCCGGCGGGCAGCGGCAGCGGGTGTGGATCGCGATGGTGCTCGCGCAGCAGACCGACATCGTGCTGCTCGACGAGCCGACGACGTTCCTCGACATCGCGCACCAGTACGACGTGCTCGAACTCGCCTCGACGCTGCACGCCGCCGGCCGCACGGTCGTCGCGGTGCTGCACGACCTGAACCAGGCCGCCCGCTACGCCACCCACGTCATCGCGATGCGCGACGGTGCGATCGTCGCTTCGGGGGAGCCGGCGTCGGTGCTCACCGCGGACCTCGTCGAGGACGTCTTCGGCCTGCCGTGCGTCGTCGTCCCCGACCCCGAGACCGGCACGCCGCTCGTGGTGCCCCGGCGGCCCGCGGCCTGACGCGGCTGCGCCGGCGGCCGGGTGGGGCTGGTCACGACTCGTCGTGGGCCGGCGCGCGAGTGGTCAGGAACCGTCGGCTGGCGGCGCCGCAGGCGACGGTCTGCGACCGCGCGGCGCGGGCCCGGCGGGGTGTTGCGACCGGCCGTGGCCCTGTCCCGGCGCCGGCACGCGCCTCCAGGCCGTCGGCCGGTCGCGTTTCGTCGCCTGGCCCGCCTGCTGCCGAGTGGTCACGACTCGTCGTGGGCCGCACGTCGTGTGGTCACGAGCCGTCGGCTGGCAGCGCCGCAGGCGACGGTCTGCGACCGCTCGGCGCGGGCCCGGCGGGTTGTTGCGACCGGTGCGCGGGTGCAGCGGGGTGGGGCGCGGCGGCCGGGAGGCCCGTGGCGGCGCCGACACGCGCCTCCAGGCCGTCGGCTGGTCGCGTTTCGTCGCCTGGCCCGCCTGCTGCCGAGTGGTCACGACTCGTCGTGGGCCGCACGTCGTGTGGTCACGAGCCGTCGGCTGGCGGCGCCGCAGGCGACGGTCTGCGACCGCTCGCTGCGCGCCTGGCGGGTTGTTGCGACCGGCGACCGGGTGCAGTGGGGTGGGGCGCGGCGGCCGGGAGGCCCGTGGCGGCGCCGACACGCGCCTCCAGGCCGTCGGCTGGTCGCGTTTCGTCGCCTGGCCCGCCTGCTGCCGAGTGGTCACGACACGTCGTGGGCCAGCGCGCGAGTGGTCAGGAACCGTCGGCTGGCGGCGCCGCAGGCGACGGTCTGCGACCGCTCGCTGCGCGCCTGGCGGGTTGTTGCGACCCGCGACCGGGTGCAGTGGGGTGGGGCGCGGCGGCCGGGAGGCCCGTGGCGGGCCCGCCACGCGCCTCCAGGCCGTCGACTGGTCGCGTTTCGTCGCCTGGAGGGCCTGCCGCCGAGTGGTCACGACACGTCGTGGGCCGGGCGTCATGTGGTCACGAACTGTCGGCTGGCGGCGCCGCAGGCGACGGGCTGCGACCGCTCGCCGCGCTCAAGGCGGGGTGTTGTGACCGACCGAGCCGTCGGCCGACACGTCCGCCGAGGTCGCACCCGCACCCGCACCCGCACCGCACCCGCCGCACCCGTCAGCGGTACCCGCCGTCCTCCAGGCCGGCCTCGACCTCGAAGCGGTTCCGCAGCGGATCCCGGCCGGCGACGGCGTAGAGCAGCGGCATGAGCATGCCGTACCGCCGCCACTGCTCGACGTGCACCCGCTCGTGCCGGAGCACCCGCGGGCCGTCGTTGTCGCGGGTCAGGTACACCGAGCCGACGCAGGTGCCGCCTCGACGGAAGACCCAGCGTGGGAGCCCCGTGCAGACCACGAGCCCGTCGACCACCCGGATCCGCCCGGTCGACAGCGGGACGCCCACGGCGAGCCCGACGGCCGTCGCGAACGCCCACCCCGCCAGGGAGACGGGGGAGTCGAGCAGCGGGTTGCGCACGCTCAGGCCGGGCGGCCGTAGGTCTCGAGCAGGCGCAGCCAGACCTCGTTCATCGTGGGGTAGGCGGGCACCGCGTGCCACAGGCGGTCGATCGGGACCTCGCCCACGACGGCGACGGTGGCGCCGTGCAGCATCTCGGCGACGTCCTGGCCGACGAACGTGACGCCCACGACGACCCGGCGGTCCTCGTCGACGACCATCTTCGCGCGGCCCGTGTAGCCGTCGGCCTGCAGCGAGGACCCGGCGATCGCACCGAGGTCGTACTCGACGGCGCGGACGTTCATCCCCTGCTCACGGGCCTTCGCCTCGGTCAGGCCGACGCTCGCGACCTCGGGGTCGGTGAAGGTGACCTGCGGCGCGGCGGCGTGGTCGGCGGTGGCGACGTGCGCACCCCACGGCTCGGTGTGCAGCGGCGTGCCCTGGTACCGGGCGGCGATCGCCTCGCCAGCGGCGCGGGCCTGGTACTTGCCCTGGTGGGTGAGCAGGACGCGGTGGTTGACGTCGCCGACGGCGTACAGCCAGTCGGTGCCGTGCACGAGCATCGTGTCGTCGACGTCGAGCCAGTCTCCGGCGGTCAGGCCGACCGTCTCGAGCCCGAGGTCGCGTGTGTGGGCGGCGCGGCCGGTGGCGGCGAGCACCTCGCTCGTGATGACCGTGGTGCCGTCGTCGAGTTCCGTCGTGACGAGGCCGTGCTCGTCACGGTCGACGCGGACCGGGTTGACGCCGGTGCGGACGTCGACACCGAGTTCGCCCAGGGAGTCGGCGACGAGTTCCCCGGCGAAGGGCTCCATGCCGCCGAGCAGGCCGTGCCGGGCGACGAGGGTGACCTTCGCGCCGAGCGAGGCCCACGCGGTGGCGAGTTCGGAGCCGGAGACGCCGCCGCCGATGACGAGCAGGCTCTCGGGGACCTGCTGGGCGCTGGTGCCCTCGCGGGTGCCCCACGGCTTCGCGTCGGCGAGACCGGGCACCGGGGGCAGCGTGTGCAGGGAACCGGTGACGACCGCGACGGCAGCACGGGCGGTGTGCGTCTCGCCGTCGACGTCGATGGTCTTCGGTCCGGTGATGCGGGCGTGCCCGCGGATCAGGTCGATGCCGGCGGACTCGAGCCACGAGACCTGGCTGTCGTCCTTCCAGTCCGAGGTGAACGAGTTGCGGCGGGCCAGCACGTGGGCGGCGTCGAGCGTGCCGGTCACGGCCTGCTTCGCACCGTCGAGCCGCTTGGCCGCGGCGAGGGCGTGTCCGCTGCGCAGGAGTGCCTTCGAGGGCATGCACGCCCAGTACGAGCATTCGCCGCCGACGAGCTCGGCCTCCACGATGGCGACCGACAGGTCGCGCTTCCTGGCGTAGTCCGCCACGTTCTCGCCGACTGCGCCGGCGCCGATCACGATGAGGTCGTAGTCCGTCATGCGGCCGAGCGTACGCGGACCGGCATGGGGTGCGCCGGGCGCGCGGGGTGCGTGGTCAACCCACCCGGGAGGCGCTGGTCACCGCGCCGACGACGCGCAGGATCACGCCGAGGTCGTCCACTGCACGGCCCGGGTCGACGGGCGCGAACCCGGTGAGTGCGGCGCCGACGAGGCGCCGGCCGCGCGTCGCGGCCTGGATGCGCTCGACGAGCGCTGCGCCGTCGAGGCCGAACGGCACGGGTTCGAGCAGTCCGTCGACCTCGGACGGGTCGAGGACGTCGAGGTCGACGTGCACGAAGACGGACGACGCACCGGTGCGCTCGACCGCTGCGGCGAGGGCGTCCGGTGTGGCGGCGTCGACGTCGAGGTGCACGATCCCGGCCTTGTCGAGGGCGGCGCGCTCGGCGTCCTCGACCCCGCGGACCCCGGCGACGACGACCGAGGACGCCGGCACCACCGGCAGGCCGGGGAACAGGTCGTCGGGGCGGTCGACCAGCAGACGCAGGGCGGCGGTCTCGGCGGCGACGGGCTGGGCACGGTTGAGCGCGCGGTACCCGCTGGAGCCGGAGATCCGGACGAACGCGGTGTCCGGCAGAAGGGCGGCGGTCGTGCCGAGGACACTGGCGCCGTCACCGCCGACGACGAGCACCGGTTCGGTGGCGACGGCGGTCTCCTCCGCGACGCGTTCGGCGACGGCGAGCACCGAGGTGTAGCGGGCGACCGCGGTCTCGAGGCGGTCTCCGGCGCCGGCCGGGACATCGACCACGGTGGTGGACGCCCGGGGGAGGTCGGCTGCGATCGCCGACGCGCCGTCACCCAGGCGCATCGCGCGCGACGACGCCGAACCCTGCCACTGACCGACCACGAGGAAGTGCATCGTCTCAGTCTGTCAGCTGGGGTCCGGCGTCGTCAGGGTGTTCGTCAGATGCTCGAGGATCCGCCGGACTTCAGCGCGGCGAGCCGTGCTTCGACCTCGGCGTCCTTGCCGACGTCCTCGAGGCTCTCGAACTGGGCGTCGAGGCTCGACGACTGCAGCTCCTGCTGGCCGAGCACCTTCGCCTCTTCGCGGCGGACCTTCTCCTCGAAGCGGCCGAGGTCGCTCGTCGGGTCGAGCACGTCGATGTTGCCGAGGGCGTCGTTGACGCGGGACTGGGCCTCGGCGGTCTTCGAGCGGGCGACGAGGTTGTCCCGCTTCGCGCGGAGCTGCTCGAGCTTCTGCTCCATGCCGGCGAGACCGGTCTTGAGCTTCTCGACGGCCTCGTTCTGCGACGCCAGGTTCGGCTCGGCGTCCTTGACCTCCTGCTCGGCAGCGATCTGCTTGCCGATCGCGATCTTGGCGAGGTTGTCGAACTTGTCGGCCTCGGCCGACTTGCCCTCGGAGCGGTACTTGTCGGCTGCGGTGGAGGCGTTGGCGGCCTTCTGGCCCCACTCGACCGCGGCCTTCTTGTCCTCCTCGTGGTCCTGCTCGAGCAGGCGGACGTTGCCGATGGTCTGCGCGATCGCGGTCTTCGCGTCGGCGATGTTGTTCGTGTAGTCGCGGACGAGCTGGTCCAGCATCTTCTGCGGGTCCTCGGCGTCGTCGATGATCTGGTTGATGTTCGCGCGCACGAGGGTGGAGATGCGTCCGAAGATGGTCTGCTTGGCCATTGCTGTTCCCTTTCGTGGAAGTCCTGTGGACGGTGTTGTCGGGTCGTGTCTGGTTCTGGGTGCCGGGGGAGTCCGTCGGGTCAGAAGCGGCCGCCGCCGGAGAAGCCGCCGCCCCCTCCGCCGCCACCTCCGCCGAAGCCGCCACCGCCGCTGAAGCCGCCGCCGCCGAAGCCGCCGCCCCCGAAGGAACCGCCGCCGTAGCTGCCGCCGCGACCACCGAGCAGGCCGCCGAGGACGAGTCCGGTGACGAGTCCGCCGAGCTGGGCGCCGCCACCGCCTCCGCCCTGACCGCCGCCCCAGCCGTCCAGGTCGTCGTTCGCGGCGTCCATCGCGGCTGCGGCGTACTGCTCGGCCGCGCGGGCGGCGTTCAGCGCCTGGCCGGGGTTGCTCGGGGCGAGTTCGACGGCGTCGTCGTAGGCACGCTGGGCCTCGGACAGTCGCGTCCGGGCAGTCGGACCGATGCCGCCGCGGTGCAGGGAGACGTAGTCGCGGGCCTGGCTGATCCGGTTCCGGGCGTCGCGCAGGGCGGCGTCGAGTGCCTGGGTGGCGCGCTGGCGCTGTTCCTCGGCACCCCGTGCCGCGGCGATGGCCTGGTCGATCTCGGTGTTCGCCCGGGTCAGGGCGTCGACGGCGGCGACCGGGTCCTTCGGGTCGAGCCCCTGGCGGAGCACGGCTTCGGCGCGGGTGACCGCTGCGGCGAGGTCCGGGCCGCCGGAGCGCAGGCTGCGGGCGGCGGCGACGTCGCCCTGGATGTCGATGCGCATCGCCTCGGCGCGGGCGGTGGCCTCGTCGAAGGACTGCTCGGCGGCGAGTGCGCCGTCGGTGAGCTGCTGCACCTGGGCGAGGGCGTGCTGGGCGTCGCGCACGGCGACGACCGCCTCGCCCTTGTCGCCGGCGGCGATCGAGGCGGTGGCCGCGTTGGAGCGTTCGGTCGCGAAGGCGAGCACCTGGTGGGCCTGGTCGACGTTGTTCGCCACGGTTGCGAGGGTGCGGCCGGTGTAGCGGGCGCGGACGCGGTCGAGTGCGGCGGCTGCCGACCCCACCGAGGCCGGTGCGGCGGCCACGGCCTGGGCGAGCGACGCGGCGGCGTCCTCGACGCCGTCCTCGAGCGAGCGGAGCTGGTCGAACGCCTCGGTCTGTTCCTCGATCGCGGCGTGCGCCCGTTCGCAGATGACGATGATCTGGTTCGCCCACTCGGCGCGCTGCTGGGGGGTGTCGGGGATCTCGTCGTCGAGCTGCTGCCGGATCGTGAAGGCCTTGCGGACCTCGCGCTGGGCGGCCTGCACGGCGTCGGCGAAGGGCTTGGCGGCGTCGGGGCCGAACTGCGCGCTCGCGAACCCGACCTCTTGCTCGGCGGTGCGGAGTTCGTCGTCGATCGTGACCAGGGCGCCGCCGGCGCTGCGTTCGAGGTCGGCGAGCGAGGCTTCCTGTGCCTCGGTGGCTGCGGCGGTGCGGCGCTTGTTGCGGGTCCGGACGACCAGGACCACGACGACGAGTCCGACGACCACGACGAGCAGCAGGATCCACAGCCAGGTGAGGTCGACCGGGGCCTGCGACTGGGTCAGCCCGTCGGCGAAGGCCACGGCGGCGCCGGACCAGTCATCCTGCTTGAGCCGGGGCAGCAGCGAATCGTCGACGGCGTTCTGCACGTCGGACTCCGAGATCGCGGTCTCGTTCGTCTGCTGCACGTCGTAGTTGCGCTCGGTGACCGCGACCGAGAGCAGGATGCCGCCGCTGTCGATCTGGTTCTTCTCGAGCACCGCCCGACCCCACTCGGTGTGGTCGGTTGGATCGGAGAAGGAGGGCACGAACACGACGTACAGCTGCGTCTGCGTCTCGGCGTACAGGTCTTGCACGGCCTGTTCGACCCGCGCCTGCTGTGGTGCGGTCAGCGCGTCGGCCTCGTCGAGGACGTACGTCCCGCCCAGGTCGACGGGCGCCGTGGCGTGGGCGGTCGCTGCCGGAGCCAGGACGATCAGCATCGCGACGAGGGCGGCCGTCACACGGCTCCACAGCCGCGTTGTCCCCCTGTGCCCGCTCGATCCGTCCGTGTCCGATCCGTGCTGGACCGCTCGCATCCGTCCTCCGTCCGTCGCCGGTCGGTACCCCGTGGCACCGCCCCGGACCGCGCCACGAGGGCGCTGTCGCCCGGAGTCTATCCAGGCCACGCAGGGG
Organism: Curtobacterium sp. Arg-1; assembly: GCF_025643395.1. Lineage (NCBI taxonomy): Bacteria > Bacillati > Actinomycetota > Actinomycetes > Micrococcales > Microbacteriaceae > Curtobacterium > Curtobacterium sp. Arg-1. Next base: position 2,165,304 of record NZ_CP095731.1, on the reverse strand, counting down.
CACCGCCAGACTCTGGGGGAACGCTCCGGAGGGTGCTTCCTGTGGACGTCCTGTCCCCCGTACCGGGGTATGCTGGCGCCACTGTTCGAGGATGAACGGAAGGGGAAGAACGATGGAACGCACCACGAGCACCGAGGTCGTCCCGCTCGAGGACGGCTACCACCGGGTGTCGACTCCGGCGACGGGCGTGATCGGTTTCGTGCGCGAGCACGACGGCCGCTACGAGGTCCTGCGCGGACGAGTCCGCCAGGCGACCCGCTCCGAGGGTCAGTACAGCACCATGAACGTCGCGCTCATCGCGCTGACGCACGCCTGATCCGCTCTGGGCCGGGCCACACGACCGACGGGCGCTGCCCGGGTCGGTGAGCCGCGCCTCCAGGCCGTCACGGTGACCATCCGGACACCGGGCGCTGCGCGCGCGGACGACCGGGAGGCACTGGTCGCCGCCGTCGCGTCGGCGACGGGTGCCGAGCCGGTCGCGGTGCGCGCGGGGCGCGTGTGCCCGCACTGCGCGGAGGCCGACCACGGCCGTCCGTGGGCGAGTGCTGCGGGCGTCCCGGTCGGCGCGAGCCTGTCGCGCGCACCGGGCGTCGTCGCCCTCGCGGTCGGACCGGCGGCACTCGGTGTCGACGTCGAACGGGTGTCCCGGGTCGCCGCCGCGCCGCTCGACGCCTTCACGCCGGGGGAACTGTTCCGGGCCGACGGGGACCCGGCGCTCCTCGCTGCCGCGTGGGCGGCCAAGGAGGCCGTGCTGAAACGCGACGGACGTGGGCTGCGCGTCGACCCGCTCGCGGTGGACGTCGACGTGGTCGGCGGCACGGCCCGCTTCGAGGGTGTCGGACAACCGCTCACCGTGCTGTTCCCCGCGCCGGACGTGGTGCTCGTCGTCGCAGCGGGTGGCCTGCCCGTCGACGTGGTCGGGACGGTCAGCGGGGGAGCGTGAGCACCTCGGCGCCGTCCTCGGTGATCGCGATGGTGTGTTCCGTGTGGGCGGTCCGCGCTCCGGTGGCGCTCCGCAGGGTCCAGCCGTCCGGGTCGGTGACCAGGACGTCGGTGTCCGCCATCACCCACGGTTCGAGCGCGAGCAGGAGCCCCGGTCGGAGCGTGTAGCCGCGGCCCGGGCGGCCGGTGTTCGACACGTGCGGGTCCTGGTGCATGGTGGAGCCGATGCCGTGTCCGCCGAACTCGACGTTCACCGGGTAGCCCGCGGCTTCGAGCACGGTGCCGATCGCGTGCGACAGGTCGCCGATGCGTGCCCCGGGTCCGGCGGCGGCGATGCCCGCGGCCAGCGCTCGCTCGGTGGCGTCGATGAGTGCGGTGTCCTCGGGGCGCGCGGTGCCGACGACGAAGCTGATCGCGGCGTCGGCGGCGATGCCGTCGAGGGAGACCGCGAGGTCGAGGGTCAGCAGGTCGCCGTCACGCAGCGCCTGATCGTGGGGCAGTCCGTGCAGGACGGCGTCGTTCACGGCGGTGCAGATGTGGTGGCCGAAGGGGCCGCGGCCGAACGAGGGGGCGTAGTCGACGTAGCAGGAGTCGGCGCCGGCGGCCTCGATCATCTCCTTCGCCCACCGATCGATCTCGAGCAGGTTCGTGCCGACGCGGGTGCGTTCGCGCAGGGTCTGCAGGATCGTGCCGACGAGGGCTCCGGTGGCGCGGCCCTTGTCGACCTCGGCGGGGGTCAGGATCTCGATCACGCGGATGATCATACCGGTATTACTATGTGGTCATGGTCCGTCTCCCACTCCGCCCGGACGAGGTCGCGCGCGGTCGTCGCCTCGGTGCGCTGCTCCGTCGTGCCCGGGGTCCGCGGTCGATCGTGGACACCGCCCTGGCTGCGGGGATCTCGCCGGAGACGCTCCGGAAGATCGAGACCGGGCGCATCGCGACGCCGGCGTTCTCGACGATCGCGTCGGTCGCCGGTGTGGTCGGGCTGTCGCTCGACGCGGTGTGGTCCGAGGTCAGCTGCGACCCGGTCGACGGCGAGCTGGCGGGATAGTCGACGCGGCGAAGCCTGCTAGCCAGCGGGCAGCGCCGGCACGGACACCTCGTCGACCCAGGGCCCGGTCACCGCGTGGACGTCCGCGACGGAGCGGCCGGCGGCGTCCGCGAAGGCGCTGAGCACGGCCTGCACGGTGACGGATCCGTGCCGGTGCCGCTCGGTGATGCTCCGCAGCCCGGTGAAGAAGGCGTCGTCGCCGAACGTGCGGCGGACGGCGTGCAGGGCGAGGGCGCCGCGCTTGTAGACGCGGTCGTCGAACATGTCCTTTGCGCCCGGGTCACCGACCACCAGGTCCTCCGGCTGCTCGAGCAGTCCCTGCCGGTACCGCTCGGCCAACACGTCGGCGGTGTCGTCGCCGCGGTCCTCGGACCACAGCCACTCGGCGTAGCAGGCGAACCCCTCGTGCAGCCAGATGTCCTGCCACCGGGTGACGGTCACGGAGTTGCCGAACCACTGGTGGGCGAGCTCGTGGGCGATGAGACGGTCGGTGCCGTGCTCGCCGTCGACGTGGTTCCGGCCGAACACCGCCAGGCCGTGGGCCTCGAGCGGGATCTCGAGGTCGTCGTCGGTCACCACGACGGCGTACGCCGCGAACGGGTAGGGGCCGAACCGGTCACCGAAGAGCGCGAGCATCTCCGGCACCTGGCCGAAGTCGGTCTTCGCGGCGGCGGCGAGGTCGGCGGGGTGGTGCAGTGTCACGGGGACGCCGCTCGTGCGCAGCTTCGCGGTGCGGTAGCGGCCGATCTGCACGGTCGCCAGGTACGTCGCCATCGGCTCGGTGGTGGCGTAGGTCCAGCGGGTGCCGACGCGGTCACGTTCCTTGGCGAGCAGCTCGCCGTTCGCCAGGACGTCGTACGCCGCCTCGGCCGCGATCTCGATGCGGTAGGTGGCCTTGTCGTCGGGGCGGTCGTTGCACGGGAACCACGACGGCGCCCCGGTGGGCTGCGCGGCGACGATCACGCCGTCGGAGAGTTCCTCCCACCCGAGCTGCCCCCATGCGCTGCGCACGGGGTGCGGGGTGCCCCGGTACCGCAGGTGCACGCTGAACACGGTGTCGGCGGCGATCGGGTCGGCCGGGGTGACGGTCACCTTGTGCGTGGCGGTCGACACCTTCTTGGCGCGTCGGCCGTCGACGTCGACGCGGTCGACCGTGAGCCCGTGCAGGTCGATGACGACCTTGTCGAGGGGTTCGAGGGCGCGCGCGGTGATCGTCGCGGTGCCGTCCAGGCGGTTGGTGGCGACGCGGTAGTCGAGCCGGAGCTCGTAGTGCTCCGCACTCCAACGTCGGTCGCCGCTGTGCGGGGTGTAGGGGTCTGCAGCGGGATCGGTGGGCACGGGGACAGTCAACCTCATGGTGCCGGTGGGGCTGTCACCGAGGGCGGTGCCGCTGTCCACGGAGCGATCGGGTTGCCGGCCCAGCGGGACCCCGGCGGCACCTGCTCACCGCGCATCACGAGCGAGGACGGTCCGACGGTCGCCCCGGCACCGATGCCGGCCGCCGGCAGGACCACGCTGTGCGGCCCGAGCGTGGCGCCAGCGTCGAGCCGGACGGTGTCGAGCTGCATCACGCGGTCGTGGAACAGGTGCGTCTGCACGACCGTGCCCCGCGCCACCGACGCCCCGGACCCGATGGTGACCAGGTCGGCCTCGGGCAGCCAGTACGTCTCGAGCCAGGTCCCGCGCCCGATCGTCGCGCCGAGGCTCCGCAACCAGACGGCCAGAGCAGGGGTGCCGGTGGCCTGCTCGGCGAACCACGGCCGGGCGACGGTCTCGACGAAGGTGTCCTGCACCTCGTTGCGCCACACGAACGACGACCACAGCGGGTGCTCCCGGGCGGTGATCCGGCCGACGAACGCCCACTTCGCGATCGTCGACACCACTGCGGCGACGGCACCGGCGGCGATGAGCACCGGACCGGCGAGCAGCACCGTCCACCCGATCCCGACGGCCGACCACAGCGCCAGCAGTGTGCCGGCCACGCCGAGCGCGATCGCGGCGGACACCATCGGGGCGACCAGGCGCAGCAGCTCCCAGCAGCCGCGGGAGACCTTGAGCCGCCTGGACGGACGGAACGTGCGTGCCTCGTCGAACTCCGTCGCCGCTCGTCGCAGCCGCACCGGGGGTGATCCGAGCCACGACGACCCGCGCTTGGCCTTCTTCGGCACGGCGGACAGCACCGCCACCAGGGCCTCGCGCGGCACCGAGCGTCCGGCGCCCGTCATCCCGCTGTTGCCGAGGAACGCCCGACGACCGACCTTCGACCGACCGATCCGCACCCGACCGCCGCCGAGCTCGTAGGTGGCCACCATGGTGTCGTCGGCCAGGAACGCCCCCGACGCGATCTGCGTCAGCGCCGGGATGAGCAGCACCGTGGAGATCTCGGTGTCCCGACCGACCCGGGCGCCGAGCAGGCGCAACCACACCGGCGTCACGAGCGAGGCGTACAGCGGGAACAGCAGGGTCCGCGCCGCGTCGAGCACCCGCTCGGTCGACCACACCTGCCAGCCGATCCGGGAGCGCACCGGGTGCCGCCCCTCGTGCAGGCCGATGCCGAGCAACCGCACCGCGACCACCACCAGCAGCGCGTACACCGCACCGGCGACGACCGTCGCCAGGGGGACCGTCACCAGCGCGCGGAGCACCGCGTCGCCCAGGGCCGACGCCCGCCCCACCAGGGCCAGGGCGACCAGCAGTCCGACCGCGACACCGACCACCGGCAACCCGGCCACCGCCAGGGACCCGGCCCCGTACGCGAGCAGCCAGCGGCGACGGACCGCAGGGCGGGCCTCCCGGTCGCCGCGAGCCGACCCGACGCGTTCCGCCGGCGCCCCCGCCCAGCGTTCGCCCGCCGGCACCGGACCGCCGACGGCGGAACCCGCCGTCACCTCGGCACCCGCGCCGACGTGCGCCCCCGGCAGCAGCGTCGTCCGGCTCCGCACCACGGCGTCGTCGTCGATGCGGACGTGCCCCAGGTGGAACACGTCGCCGTCGAGCCAGTGCCCGGCAAGGTCGACCTCGGGTTCGATCGACGCGCGCTTGCCGATCGTCAGCATCCCGGTCACCGGCGGCAGTGTGTGCAGGTCGACGTCCCGCCCGATCCGCGCACCGAGCGCCCGTGCGTAGTAGCTGATCCACGGGGCACCCGCGGTCGACGGGCCGTCCACCGCCTCGGCGATGCGCTCGGCCAACCACACCCGCAGGTGCACCGAACCCCCACGGGGGTACGAGCCCGGACCGACCCCGGCGAGCAGCAGCCGCGCCAGCACCGCCGTCAGCGCCATCTTGCCGATCGGCGTCACGAACACCAGGAGCATCAGCACCAGCACCGGCCAGGGCAGCACCGGCAGGAACGGCAACGTCGTCGCGTGCAGCACCGCAGCCACCAGGGCCGTCCACGTCAGCACCCGCAGCCCGCGGAGCACCTGCACCGGCAGCCCGAGCAGCGTCATCAGCAGCCCCGTCGCCGGGGGGACCGGAGCCACGTCGCGCGACGACGCCTCGACCGGCCCGGACTCGTCCAGCGCCGCCGCCAACGCCCCGATCCGCGGGTGGTCGTACACGTCAGCCACCGTCGTCGTCGGGAACCGCTCACGGATGGCCGACACCAGCTGCGCCGCCGTCAACGACCCACCGCCGTGCGCGAAGAAGTCGTCGTCGACGCTCGCCACCGGCACCCCGAGGATCGCCGACCACCGCTCGGCGATCCACGCCACCGTGTCCGGCAGCATCGCCGCGTCCGTCGCCCCCGGCAACGGCCACGGCAGCGCCGCACGGTCGACCTTGCCCGACGTCCGTGTCGGCAGCGACTCCACCACCGCCACCAACGGCACCAGCGCCGCCGGCAACTCCTGGCGCAACCGTGCGTTCGCCGCCGCCACGTCCACCGTCGCCCCCGCCACCGGCGCCACGTACCCGACGAGCACCTGGTTCCCCGCCGGGGTCCGCTGCACCACCGCAGCACCACCCGCCACGTCGTCCAGGGCCTGCAGCGCCGCATCGATCTCACCGAGCTCGATCCGCCGACCGCCGAGCTTCACCTGGTCGTCCGCACGCCCCTGGAACACCAGCCCCTCGGGCTCGTACCGCACCAGGTCCCCGCTCCGGTACGCCCGCTCCCACCCGAGCTCCGGGAACGGCGCGTACTTCTCCGCGTCCTTCGCCGGGTCCAGGTACCGCCCCAGCCCGACCCCACCGATCACCAGCTCACCGACACCGCCCGGCTCCACCCGCTGCCCGGCACCGTCCACCACGGCCAGGTCCCACCCGTCCAGCGGCAACCCGATCCGGATCGGCTGGCTCCCGTCGAGCAGGGACCCGCACGCCACCACCGTCGCCTCGGTCGGCCCGTACGTGTTCCACACCTCACGGTCACGACTCGCGATGCGCGCCGCCAGCTCCGGCGGGCACGCCTCACCACCGAAGATCACCAGCCGCACCTGCTCCAGCGCATCGTCCGGCCACAACGCCGCGAGCGTCGGCACCGTCGACACCACCGTGATCGTGTGCGCGATGAGCCACGGCCCCAGGTCCACCCCCGTCCGCACCAGCGACCGGGGCGCCGGCACCAACGCGGCACCGTGCCCCCACGCCAACCACATCTCCTCGCACGACGCGTCGAAGGCCACACTCAGCCCCGCCAGCACCCGGTCACCCGGACCGATCGGCGCCGCCTGCAGGAACATCCGCGCCTCGGCGTCCACGAACGCCGCAGCACTGCGGTGGGTGACCGCCACGCCCTTCGGCACCCCGGTCGACCCGGACGTGAAGATGATCCACGCGTCGTCGGTCTCGCGGGGGAGCTCGGCGCTCGCCGCAGGGTCGGTCACGGGCAGTTCCGTGCCGTCACGATCGCGCAGGACGCCGCCGGCACCGATCACCCCGACGACACCGGCTTCGCCGAACACCAGGGTGGCGCGTTCCTCGGGGTCGTCGGCATCGACGGGCACGTAGGCGGCTCCGGCGGCCAGCACGGCGAGGATCGACAGGTACAGGTCGCGCCCGCCGGAGGGGATCCGCACCCCGACCCGGTCCCCGCGCCGGACGCCCCGGCGTGCGAGGTCGTCGGCCTGCGCGTGCACCAGGTCGAGCAGGGCGGCGTAGTCGACGCTGCCGGCGGGGTCCTCGAGCGCGGTGGCGTCCGGATGGGTCGCCGCGGTCGCCGAAAGGACGTCGAACAGGGTCCGTGGGGCGGGTGCGTCGCCGCCGCGGGCGAGTTCGAGCTGCGCGTTCCCGGTGCCGGTGGTCATCGAGGCCTCTTCCCGGTCGCGTGCGGGACGACCGGCCCGTGATCCTAGGGGACCGAGGTGTCCCGCTCGGAAACACGGGGTAGCGCAGGGGCGGGGCGGGGCGTCGCGCGCCGAGTGAGCAGAAGACGTCGGGTCACCCGCCTCGACCCGTCGCGTTCTGCTCACTCGACGAGGAGCCCCAACGGGGGAAGGTCGCCGCAGGCGACATCGTGCGCAGCCGACAGAGCGCAGCGAAGACGTCTGCTTGCGCGGGTGTGTCCAGTGCCCCCAGGAGGATTCGAACCTCCGCCCCTGCCTCCGGAGGGCAGTGCTCTATCCCCTGAGCTATGGGGGCCAAGGGGTGTGAACAACCGTAGCAGGTCCGGTGGGTGGTCCTGGACAGCGCGTGTCGCGCTGTGGACGCGGGGGTCGCCGGACGGGAGGCGCGGTGCGGGCCCGCCACGGGCCTCCCGTCCGCACGGTGCGCGGGTTGCGTTCCGGTGCGGTGTTCCGCGTTCCGTGCGGCGCTGGAAGCGCGCACCGGGCACGCAACCGCGCACCGGGTGGCGGACCGCGCACCGTGCCGGCCCGCGTGCGTCAGCCCGCAGGCGTCGCCGACCCCGTCGCGGACGGCTGCAGCGCGGCCCGCACCGCGTCGACGACGGGCTGCGCCCCACCCGGCTCCGTGAACAGCGTCGACTGCGCGGTGATCCAGTACGGGTCGGCGAAGGCATCCGCCCGGCCGACGGCACCGTTCAGGGCGAAGTACCCCTCGACGCGGTAGGTGGGGACCGATCCGCCCCGCTCGTACAGGGCGTCCTTCAGGTTGGTGAGCGACTTCTCAGGCAGGTCGGCGACCGCGAACGTGATCGCCGTGGCGTCCGCGTCGGTGCTCACGAACCGGCAGACGCGGCCCTGCTGCTTCGCGATGGTCGCGGCGGGGGAGCCCTTCGCCGGTGTGAACGAGTCGTCGAGCTCGAAGGTCTGCCCGTACACGGACAGGGCGCTCATCGGCAGGAGTTCCCCGCAGGTCTGCGACACCGGCTTGCCCGCGGGGGTGCCACGGGCCGACGGGGTGCTGGCCCCGCCGCCCGAGCACCCGGCGAGCACGACGGCTGCTGCGGTGGTGAGGGTGGCGACGGTGAGCGCCCGGGCACGGCTGCGGGGGGTCATCCCGACATGATGCTGCATCGATCGGTGCGGACCTGGGCGTCCCGGTAGGATCGGTCCTCGTGACTCCAGCCGAACTCTCCGCCGCGTACCTGTCGATCCTGACCGGGATCGTCGAGCGCCGAGGCGCGTCCGACACCGTGACGATCGAGGAGTCCCACGTGGTGCTCGAGCGTCCGAAGAACCGCGCCCACGGTGACTGGGCCTCGAACGCGGCCATGCAGCTCGCGAAGCGGCTCGGCACGAACCCGCGCGAGCTCGCGACCGAGATCGCCGGTGAGCTGACCGAGCTCGACGGCGTGGACTCGGTCGACGTCGCCGGCCCGGGCTTCATCAACATCACGCTCGAAGCCGCCGCCGCGGGTGAGATCGCGCGCACCATCGTCGACGGCGGCGAGTCCTTCGGCACCGGGGACCTGTACGACGGCGTCCGGATCAACCTGGAGTTCGTCTCCGCCAACCCCACCGGTCCGATCCACATGGGCGGCGTGCGCTGGGCAGCGGTCGGCGACAGCCTGGCCCGCGTGTTCCAGGCGCAGGGCGGGCTCGTCACCCGCGAGTACTACTTCAACGACCACGGCGCGCAGATCGACCGCTTCGCCCGCTCCCTCGTGGCCAGCGCCCTCGGTGAGCCGACGCCCGAGGACGGCTACGGCGGCGCCTACATCGCCGAGATCGCGGCACGGGTCATCGCGACCCTCGAGCCGGGCACCGACGTCCGCGACCTGCCGCGTGACGAGGCGCAGGAGCTCTTCCGCCGCGAGGGCGTCGACTTCATGTTCGCCGACATCAAGTCGTCGCTGCATGACTTCGGCGTCGACTTCGACGTCTACTTCCACGAGAACGCGCTACACGAGTCGAAGGCCGTCGAGCGTGCCATCGCCCGACTGCGGTCGGCCGGTGTGATGTACGAGGCCGAGGGCGCCGAGTGGCTCCGCACCACCGACTTCGGCGACGACCGCGACCGCGTCGTCATCAAGTCGGACGGCGAACCCGCGTACATCGCCGGTGACCTGGCGTACTACCTCGACAAGCGCGAGCGCGGGTTCGAGCGCAACCTGATCATGCTGGGCGCCGACCACCACGGCTACGTCGGCCGGCTGATGGCGATGTGCGCCGCGTTCGGCGACGAGCCGGGCAAGAACCTCGAGATCCTGATCGGGCAGATGGTCAACCTGCTCAAGGACGGCGAACCGATGCGCATGTCGAAGCGCAACGGCACCATCGTCACGATGGAGGACCTGGTCGACGCCGTCGGTGTCGACGCCGGCCGCTACGCCCTGGTCCGCTTCGCCAGCGACACCGCGATCGACATCGACCTCGACCTGCTCACGAAGCGCACGAACGACAACCCCGTCTTCTACGTGCAGTACGCCCACGCCCGCACCCAGTCGGTGGCCCGGAACGCCGCGGCCGCCGGGGTCGACCGGTCGGTGTTCGACGCCTCGCTGCTGACCCACGAGTCGGAGAGCGCGCTCCTCGGAGCCCTCGCCGAGTACCCGCGGGTCGTCCGGCACGCCGCCGAGCTGCGCGAGCCGCACCGCATCGCGCGCTACATCGAGCAGCTGGCCGGCCTGTACCACCGCTGGTACGACTCCTGCCGCGTCACGCCCCTCGGCGACGAGCCCGTGACCGACCTGCACCGCACGCGCCTGTGGCTGAACGACGCCACCGGCCAGGTCGTCCGGAACGGCCTCGGCCTGCTCGGCGTGTCGGCTCCGTCCCGCATGTAGCGGTCGCCCTCTCCGCAAGACACCGGTGTTCGCGCACCGAACACCCGCATCCCGGGGTGTCGAGCGCGAACACCGGTGTTTTGCGTCCTGGCCGCGCCCGGCCGCAGCCCGGCCGCGCCCGGCCGCGCCCGGCCGCAGCTGCGCCGCAGGCCGGGCTGGCAGGCTAGGACGCATGCCTGCAGCCACCGAACGCCCCACCAAGCGCCGCCGCTGGCCCGTCGTCCTGCTCGTGCTCGTCGTGGTGCTCGCCGGCCTCGTCGTCGTCGCCGAGTTCGTGCTGCGCGGCGTCGTCGACCGGATCATCGCCCAGCAGGTCGAGCAGTCGCTGCCCGACGGCACGACCGGCCAGGTCGACGCGCACGCCGAGGGCATCGTCATCCCGCAGCTCATCAGCGGCACGCTCGATCGCGTCGAGATCTCCTCGGAGAAGCTCACGGTCGACGGCATCCCGCTCGCCGCCGACGTCACTGCGCAGGACGTCCCGGTGGACGGCAAGGGTGACGTCCGCGACGTCGACGGCACGGTCACCCTGGCGTCGTCGAGCGTCAAGGACCTGGCGAAGTACAGCCCGCTCTTCGACCGCCTCAGCCTGGCCGACGGTGGGGTCGAGCTGACCGGGTCGTCGTCGGTGCTCGGCTACGACATCACCTACGCCGCCAAGGGTGCCGTCGTCGCGCAGGACGACGGCCGCGGTATCTCGATCACCCCGGAGAGCGTCCGGATCACGAACTCCGACCTCGGTCTGAAGGTCGACTCGATCCCGGGTGTCACCGGCGTCCCGGTGCAGGTCTGCACCGCGCAGTTCCTGCCCGAGGCGCTGCGGGTGCGCTCACTCGACGTGTCGAAGTCGGACGCGACGGTCCGCATCACCGCGGACGCGCTGCCGCTCACCGAGGACGGCCTGCGGACCGTCGGCAGCTGCCGCTGAGCGGACGGGTGCGTAACGCGGCCCGGGAGGCGTGGCTCGCGTCGGTAGGATCGGGTCCCGTGAGCGAGAACCCCCTTGCACCGCCGCGGCTGCGGTTCCCGACGGACGCCTCCGAACTGGTGGACCGCATCTGGCCCGCGTCCGCGACGCGGACCGACGACGGCACCCTGGCGATCGGTGGCATCAGCGCGACCGACCTGGTCGCCCGGTTCGGCACGCCGCTGTACGTCGTCGACGAGCGTGACGTGCAGTCCCGTGCGGTGCGGGTGCGGAACGCCTTCACCGAGGCCTTCGAACGCATCGGCAGTCACGCGCACGTCTACTACGCCGGCAAGGCGTTCCTGACGACGCAGGTGGTCGCGTGGATGGCCGAGGCGGACCTGCGCGTCGACGTCTGCACCGCCGGTGAGCTCGCGGTCGCCCTGGCCGGTGGCATCGACCCCGGTCGGCTCGGCTTCCACGGCAACGACAAGTCCGACGCCGAGATCGCCCGTGCCCTCGAGGTCGGCGTCGGCACGATCGTGCTCGACAGCCACGAAGAGGTGCAGCGCGTCGCCCGCGCCGCCGCCGACGCCGGGGTCGTGCAGCGTGTGCGCATCCGGATCAACACCGGCGTGCACGCGTCCACCCACGAGTACCTGGCGACCGCTCGCGAGGACCAGAAGTTCGGCGTCCCGCTGTCCGAGGCCGTCGACGCCGCGGCAGCCGTCCGTGCCGAGCCCTCGCTCGCCTTCGTCGGCCTGCACTCGCACATCGGTTCGCAGATCTTCGACGACGCCGGCTTCCGCGAGGCAGCACGTCGGCTGATGGACGTGCACGCGACGCTCGTCGCCACCGGCCCGGTGCCCGAGCTGAACCTCGGCGGCGGCTGGGGCATCGACTACACCGAGGCCGACTCGGCGTTCGCCCCCGAGGACGTCGCCGATGCACTGGCCGCGATCATCGGCGAGGCCTGCGCCGAACGCGGCATCCCGGTGCCGGACATCGCCGTCGAGCCGGGCCGGTACGTCATCGGCCCGCCCGGGGTGACGCTGTACCGCGTCGGCACGATCAAGCCCGTCACGCTCGAGACCGACGACGGCGGCAGCGCGACCCGCACGTACGTCTCGGTCGACGGCGGGATGAGCGACAACATCCGTCCGGCCCTGTACGGCGCCGACTACACGGCCCGGCTCGCCCGCACCTCCGACGCACCAGCGGTGCTGAGCCGCGTCGTCGGCAAGCACTGCGAGAGCGGCGACGTCGTGGTGAACGACGAGTACCTGCCCGGCGACGTGCAGCGCGGCGACCTGCTGGCCGTGGCGGCCACCGGTGCCTACTGCTGGGCGCTGTCGAGCAACTACAACCACGTGGGCCGCCCGCCGGTCGTCGCCGTCGCGGACGGCACAGCCCGTATCCTCGTGCGGGGCGAGACGATCGACGACCTGCTCGCCCGTGACACCGGGGTCGCCGCCGTGCCCGCCGAGGGCACCGGCCGCTGACCCCCGACCCGACCGGGTCCGCCCACCCCGCAGGGCGTGCCCCCATCGACAGGAACCGCTACCAGATGATCGAATACCGCAACGTCCGTGTCGCGCTGCTCGGGGCCGGCTCGGTCGGTTCCCAGGTCGCGCGACTGCTCCTCGAGCACGGCGACGAGCTGGCCTCGCGCGCCGGAGCCGGGCTGGAGCTCGTCGGGATCGCCGTGCGCGACGTGGACGCGGAGCGCGACGTCGACCTGCCGGCGGAGCTCTTCACCACGGACGCTGCGTCGCTCATCCTCGGCGCGGACATCGTCGTCGAGCTCATCGGCGGCATCGAGCCGGCGCGCACCCTCGTGCTCCAGGCGCTGCAGTCCGGCGCCGACGTCGTCACCGGCAACAAGGCGCTGCTCGCCACCCACGGCCCGGAGCTCTTCGCCGCGGCCGAGCAGGTCGGTGCACAGCTCTACTACGAGGCCGCCGTGGCCGGTGCGATCCCGATCATCCGTCCGCTGCACGACTCGCTCGCCGGTGACCGCATCGTCCGGATCATGGGCATCGTCAACGGCACGACCAACTTCATCCTCGACCTGATGGACCGCAAGGGTTCCACGTTCGAGGACGCCCTGGCCACCGCGACGGAGCTCGGGTACGCCGAGGCCGACCCGACCGCCGACATCGAGGGCTACGACGCCGCGCAGAAGGCCGCGATCCTGGCCTCGCTCGCGTTCCACACCTCGGTGCCGCTCGCCGCCGTGCACCGCGAGGGCATCACCCACGTCACGATCGAGCAGGTCCGCGCCGCCCGCAAGGCCGGCTACGTCGTGAAGATCCTGGCGACCGCGGAGCGGCTGACGGACGAGGACGGCCGCGAGGGCGTCAGCGCCCGCGTCTACCCGGCCCTCGTGCCCGAGTCGCACCCGCTCGCGAGCGTGCACGGAGCGAAGAACGCCGTGTTCGTCGAGGCTGAAGCCGCCGGTGACCTGATGTTCTACGGCGCGGGTGCCGGTGGCGTCGAGACGGCCTCGGCGGTCCTCGGCGACCTGGTCTCCGCGGCTCGTCGGCACGTCATCGGTGGCCCGGGCGTCGCCGAGTCGACGCAGTCCGAGCTGCCGGTGTTCCCGATCGGCACCGTTCGCACGAGCTACCAGATCACCCTGCACGTCACGGACGCACCCGGCGTGCTGTCGACCGTCGCGGGCGTGCTCGCCAAGCACGGCGTCAGCGTCGAGACGGTCGAGCAGACCACCACCGGCGCAGCCGAGGGGACCGCGACGCTCGTCATCGGCACCCACCTGGCGCGCGAGGCCGACCTCGCGGACACCGTCGTCGCCCTCCGCGGCGAGGACGTCGTCCTGGACGTCACCAGCGTCCTGCGCGTCGTCGGTCGCTGACGCGACCACGGGCCTCCAGGCCGACCAGCAGGCTCGCCGAGCCGAACCACCACCAGATCCACCCCACCGGACAGAGAGAGAAGCCTGATGGCCCACCAGTGGCAGGGAGTCCTGCGCGAGTACGCCGACCGACTCGACGTGACCGAGGCGACGCCCATCGTCACCCTCGGTGAGGGCGGCACGCCGCTCATCCCGGCTCGTCGGCTCTCCGAGCGCACCGGCGCCGAGGTCTACGTGAAGTTCGAGGGCATGAACCCGACGGGCTCGTTCAAGGACCGCGGCATGACGATGGCGATCTCGAAGGCCGTCGAGCACGGCGCGAAGGCCGTCATCTGCGCCTCGACCGGCAACACCAGCGCCTCGGCCGCCGCGTACGCGACGCACGCCGGCATCACCGCCGCGGTGCTCGTGCCCGAGGGCAAGATCGCCATGGGCAAGCTCAGCCAGGCCGTCGCCCACGACGCCCAGCTGCTGCAGGTGCAGGGTAACTTCGACGACTGCCTCGACATCGCCCGCGACCTGGCGGCGAACTACCCGGTGCACCTCGTCAACTCCGTCAACAACGACCGCATCGAGGGGCAGAAGACCGCCGCGTTCGAGGTCGTCGACGTCCTCGGTGACGCACCGGACTTCCACTTCCTGCCCGTCGGCAACGCGGGCAACTACACCGCGTACTCGCGCGGCTACCGCGAGGACGTCGCCGCCGGTCGGAGCACCAAGCTGCCCCGCATGTTCGGGTTCCAGGCCGCCGGTTCCGCCCCGATCGTGCACGGCGAGGTCGTCCGGCACCCGGACACCATCGCGTCGGCCATCCGCATCGGCAACCCGGCCTCGTGGCAGTTCGCGCTCGAGGCGCAGCAGGAGACCGACGGCTACTTCGGTGCGATCAGCGACGAGGCCATCCTCGCCGCGCACCGCATCCTGTCGGCCGAGGTCGGCGTCTTCGTCGAGCCCGCGTCGGCGATCGGTGTCGCCGGGCTGCTCGAGCGCGCCGACGCCGGTGTCGTGCCGAAGGGCGCGAAGGTCGTCATCACGGTCACGGGTCACGGCCTGAAGGACCCGCAGTGGGCCCTCCGCACGCCGGACGGCGGCGAGGTCACCCCGACGAGCGTGCCGGTCGACACGAAGTCGATCGCCGACGTGCTCGGTCTGGTCAGCGAGCAGTGATCTCCGACCGCTCGTCCGGACCGGGGGAGGGCGTCACCGCCCGCAGCGCTGTACCGGCCGGACGGGCGGTCCGGACACTGCCGGCCGGATCGACGGTCCGCGTCCGGGTGCCGGCCACGTCGGCGAACCTCGGCCCCGGCTTCGACTCGCTCGGCCTCGCGCTCTCGCTCTACGACGAGGTCGTGGTGCGCGTGCGCCCCGAACCCGGCGCGACCGTCACGGTCGAGGGCGTCGGCGCCGGTGAGGTCGCCACCGACGACTCGAACCTGGTCGTCCGTGCCGTCCGCCGAGGGTTCGAACACGCCGGTGTCGACCAGCCCGGCCTCGAGCTGCACGCGACGAACGCGATCCCGCACGGGCGCGGTCTCGGCTCGTCCGCCGCGGCGATCGTCGCGGGGCTGATGGCGGCCCGCGGCCTGCTCGAGGGCATCGTCGACCTCGACGCCTCGACGCTCCTGACCCTGGCCACCGAGATGGAGGGCCACCCGGACAACGTCGCGCCGGCGCTCTTCGGCGGCCTGACGATCGCGTGGATGACCGCCGAGGGCCCGGCGTACAAACGGCTCCTGGTGCACCGCGGTGTCGCCCCGGTGGTGTTCGTGCCGACCTCGACGCTCTCCACCAAGCTCGCGCGCTCCCTGCAGCCCGAGCAGGTCCCGCACGCCGACGCCGCGTTCAACGTCTCCCGCTCGGCGCTGCTCGTCGCGGCGCTCATCCAGAGCCCCGAGCTGTTGCTCGCCGCGACCGAGGACCGTCTGCACCAGGCGTACCGCGCCAGCGCCATGCCCGAGACCGACGCCCTGATCCGGCTGCTCCGGCAGCACGGCCTGGCCGCGGTGGTCTCCGGTGCGGGGCCGAGCCTGCTCGTCCTCGGCAGCGACCCGGCACAGCGGCTGACCGCCGCCGACCTGGTCCAGCGACACGCCGAATCCGACTGGCGGCCGCTCATGCTGGCCGTCGATCTCGGTGGTGCTACAGTGGCAGCGCACTCGGCGCTCGAAGCCGAACCCGCGTAACCGTACGGATCGCTCGTCCTCCAGGACAGCTCCTACGACGTCGCAGGGTCCGGTGCGCGAGTGTGCATCTCTTTCTGATCACCGAATCCCGATCCGTCGTCTGAACGGCGGTCGATGCTCACTGCATCCGGGACGGTGGAAACTCTCCGCGTTCTGCGGTTCGAAAGGAAACACCGACCTTGACCGACAACAACTCCGCCCAGGTGGAGATCCCCAGCGACCTGCGTGCCCTCCGTCTCCCGGAGCTCCAGCGCATCGCCTCCTCGCTCGGCATCACCGGGCTCTCCAAGCTCCGCAAGGGCGACCTGATCGCCTCCATCGAGGACAAGCGCCCCGTCGACGAGACGCCGGCCGCCCCGGCCGCCGTCGTCCCCGAGACCCCCGCCGAGCCGGCTGCCACCGAGCAGCCGACCCTGCCGGAACCCGCCGAGACGCCCGCGCAGCCCGCTGCCGAGGCCCCCGTCGCCGACTCCGAGGCACCCGCCGAGTCGGCAGCCCCGAGCCGTGCCCGTCGTTCGCGCCGTGCGTCGTCCGGTGGCACCGTGAACGCCGCACCGACCTCGGCCGCCGAGCACACCAACCACGGTCAGACCGGCACCGAGGACCTCCTCGCCGGGCTCGACCAGGTCCGCGCCGAGAAGGACGCGCAGGAAGCCGCGCAGTCCGGCTCGCAGCGCCGCGGCCGTGGCCAGCGGAACGCCGAGCAGCGCACCGAGCAGCGTGGCGCCGAGCAGGGCCAGCAGGCGTCGGCACCGGCCGAGGCCGAGCAGCCGAACCAGGCTGCCCAGCAGCAGGGCCAGCAGAGCCAGCAGGCCCCGACGTCCGCCGTGCAGGCCGACCAGGACCAGAACGAGTCCGGCGACCAGAACGACCAGGGCGACCAGAACTCCGAGCAGGGCGAGGGCGGCTCGCGCCGCGGTCGTCGCAGCCGTGGTCGCGGTCGTGGCCGTGGGCAGAACGCCGAGAACGGCGAGCAGCAGAACGGCGCCGACCAGCAGAACGGTGGCCAGAACGGCGGCCAGCAGAAGCAGAACGGCGCCGACCAGAACGGCCAGCAGAACGGCGGCCAGCAGAACGGCGGCCAGCAGAACCAGCAGAAGCAGAACGGCGGCGAGCAGCAGAACGGCAAGCAGAACGACCAGCCGAAGCAGGCCGACGCCAAGCAGGACGACAAGTCCGACCAGAAGCAGCAGAACGCCGGTCAGCAGAAGCAGCAGACCAGCGGCCAGCAGAAGCAGCAGCAGCAACAGCACGCCGACGAGGCCGAGAGCGGCCGCAGCCGTCGCCAGCGCGACCGCAAGCGCGGCCGTGGCGGCCAGAACGACGACTTCGAGCCCGAGGTCACCGAGGACGACGTCCTGATCCCGATCGCGGGCATCCTCGACGTCCTCGACAACTACGCGTTCGTCCGCACCACCGGCTACCTGCCGGGCCCGAGCGACGTCTACGTCTCCCTCGGCCAGGTGAAGAAGTACCACCTGCGCAAGGGCGACGCCGTCGTCGGTTCGATCAAGCAGCCGCGTGACGGCGAGCAGCAGAGCCGTCAGAAGTACAACGCGCTCGTGGCCGTCGAGTCGATCAACGGCCAGTCCGCCGACGAGGCCGCGGCCCGTGTCGACTTCAACGACCTCACCCCGCTGTACCCGAACGAGCGCCTGCGCCTCGAGACGGAGCCGGGCAAGCTGTCGACCCGCATCATCGACCTCGTGTCGCCGATCGGCAAGGGCCAGCGCGGTCTCATCGTGTCCCCGCCGAAGGCCGGCAAGACCGTCGTGCTGCAGGCCATCGCGAACGCCGTCGCCAAGAACAACCCCGAGGCGCACCTGATGGTCGTCCTCGTCGACGAGCGGCCCGAAGAGGTCACCGACATGCAGCGCACGGTGAAGGGCGAGGTCATCGCCTCGACCTTCGACCGTCCCGCCGAGGACCACACCACCGTCGCCGAGCTCGCCATCGAGCGTGCGAAGCGCCTGGTGGAGCTGGGCCACGACGTCGTGCTGCTGCTCGACTCGATCACCCGCCTGGGCCGTGCGTACAACCTGTCGACCCCGCCGTCGGGCCGCGTGCTCTCCGGTGGCGTCGACTCGGCGGCGCTCTACCCGCCGAAGCGCTTCTTCGGCGCCGCGCGCAACATCGAGGACGGCGGCTCGCTGACCATCCTCGCGACCGCGCTCGTCGAGACCGGCTCCAAGATGGACGAGGTCATCTTCGAGGAGTTCAAGGGCACCGGCAACATGGAGCTCCGCCTGAACCGTCACCTCGCCGACAAGCGGATCTTCCCCGCGGTCGACGTGAACGCCTCTGGTACCCGTCGCGAGGAGCAGCTGCTCTCCGCGGACGAGGTCAAGATCACCTGGCGTCTGCGCCGGGCCCTCGCCGGGCTCGACCCGCAGCAGGCCCTCGAGATCGTGCTGCGGAACCTCAAGGAGACGCAGTCGAACGTCGAGTTCCTGGTGCAGGTGCAGAAGTCGGTCCCCTCGACCGGCGCCCACCACAACGGCCACCAGGAGTAACGCGTGTTCGAGTCGGTAGCGGGGCTGCTGGCGGAACACGAGGACCTGACGCAGCAGCTGTCGGACCCCGCGCTCCACGCCGATGCGGCCCGGGCGAAGAAGGTGAACCGGCGGTACGCCGAGCTCAACCAGATCAAGTCCGCGTACGAGGCCTGGCAGGCGGCGGGGGACGACCTCGCCGCCGCCCAGGAACTCGCGCGTGAGGACGCGGCGTTCGCGGACGAGGTCCCCGGGCTCGAGGAGCAGCTGTCGGAGCGCCAGGAGCGTCTCCGGCGGCTGCTCATCCCGCGCGACCCGGACGACGGCCGCGACGTCATCATGGAGATCAAGGGCGGCGAGGGCGGCGAGGAATCGGCGCTGTTCGCGGCCGACCTCCTGCGCATGTACTCGCACTACGCCGAGACCAAGGGTTGGAAGGTCGAGCTCCTCGAGCGCACCGAGTCCGACCTGGGTGGCTACAAGGACGTCCAGGTCGCGATCAAGTCGAACACGACCGACCCGTCCCAGGGCGTCTGGGCACACCTGAAGTACGAGGGCGGTGTGCACCGCGTCCAGCGTGTGCCGCAGACCGAGTCGCAGGGGCGCATCCACACCTCGACCACCGGCGTGCTGGTGTTCCCCGAGGTGGACGAGCCCGAAGAGGTCCAGATCAACCAGAACGACCTGAAGATCGACGTCTACCGGTCCTCCGGTCCGGGCGGCCAGTCGGTCAACACGACGGACTCCGCGGTCCGCATCACCCACCTGCCCACGGGCATCACGGTGGCGATGCAGAACGAGAAGTCGCAGCTGCAGAACCGTGAGGCCGGCATGCGCGTGCTCCGTGCACGCATCCTCGCGCGCCAGCAGGAGGAGCTCGACGCGATCGCCTCGGACGCGCGCAAGTCGCAGATCCGCGGGATGGACCGTTCGGAGCGCATCCGTACGTACAACTTCCCGGAGAACCGGATCGCGGACCACCGCACCGGCTACAAGGCGTACGACCTCGACCGCGTGATGAACGGTGCCCTCGAGCCCGTCATCCAGTCCGCCATCCAGGCGGACGAAGAGGCGCGGCTGGCCGCCATCGGCGACCAGGACGCGTAACCGCACACCCAGCCTGGAGGCCCGTATCACCGCCGACACGCCCCTCACGTACGCCGCGGATCGCCTGCTCGAGCAGGCGACCGCGGCGCTCGTCGCCGTCGGCGTCCCCACGCCCCGGGTCGACGCCGAGCTGCTGCTCGCCTGGGCGACCGACACCTCGCGCGGTGCCGTCCAGGCCCGGGCGCTGATCGGCGGCGGCATCGCCCCGGAGCACGTCGAGCGCTTCCGGCACGCGGTCGCCCGCCGAGCCACCCGTGAGCCGCTGCAGCACATCACTGGGCATGCGTACTTCCGCGCGCTCACCCTGGCGGTCGGACCGGGCGTGTTCGTGCCCCGTCCGGAGACCGAGGGCGTCGTGCAGTTCGGCATCGATGCCCTGCGCGCGACCGCCGTGCCCGAGCCGATCGCCGTCGACCTGGGCTCCGGAAGCGGTGCGATCGCGATCGCGATGGACACCGAGGTGCCGAACGCCGTGGTCTACGCGGTCGAGCGGTCGCCCGAGGCACTGCCCTGGACCCGGCGCAACGTCGATGCCCACGGCGGGACCGTGCGGCTCGTCGACGGCGACCTCGCCGACGCGCTGCCGGAACTCGACGGCACCGTCTCCGTCGTCGTGTCGAACCCGCCGTACGTGCCGGACGACGCGATCCCGGTCGACCCCGAGGTCCGCGACCACGACCCGGCGATGGCGCTCTACGGTGGGCCGGACGGCCTCGACGCCGTGCGCGCCCTCGCCGAGACGGCCTGGCGGTTGCTGGTGCCCGGGGGAGCACTGGTCATCGAGCACGCCGAGCCGCAGGGCGCCGGCGTCCGGCAGGTCCTGGCGGGCCGGGGGTTCCGCACCCCGGAGACGCACGTCGACCTGACAGGTCGCGACCGCACGACCACCGCGACGCGCTAGGCGGGGGTGAGCCGCGCCTCCAGGCCGTCCTCGCCCGCCGTCGGCTGCGGTGAGACGCCGTCGTGTCGGTGAGACGCCGCGATGTGCGCGAGACGCCGCGGTGTCTGGCGGCGTCCTGACAAGACGACGGCGTGTCGGCGGGTGTGAGCGCTCGTCAGGCGACGGGGGAGGTCTCGCGCTGCGCCGCGACGAAGGCGCGGACGTGCTCGCGAAGGTCGGTGTCGTGCTCGACCAGCACCGCGTGGATGCCGACGCTCCGCGCACCCGCGATGTTCTCGGGCATGTCGTCGGCGAAGAAGGTGCGCTCCGCGGGGACCCCGTGGTGGGCGATCGCACGCTGGAAGACCTCGGGTTCGGGCTTCCGGGCGCCGAAGTTGCTCGTCGTGTCGAGGTGCTCGCCGAAGACCTCGGGCAGGGACGGTGCCCACTCGTGGATCCACCGGCCGGCGAGCGGACCGTTGTTGGTGAGCAGCCCGACACGCCCGTGCTCGCTCGCGATCCGGACCGCCTCGATGCGTTCCGGCAGCTCGGTCATCGCGGCGCCGCGGATCCGGGCCCAGTCGGCCTCGGGGACGTCGCACTCCATCGCGCGCTCGAACGCAGCGAGGTACTCGTCGCCGTCCGCGAACCCACCGGCCTCGGCGCGCATCTCGTGACCGCAGTCCCACCAGCGGCGTCGGAGCTCCTGGAACGCGTGTCCGGTGAACTCGGAGAGTGCGGCCATGCGCACCTTCCAGTCGTACCGGACCAGGACGTCGTCCATGTCGAAGAGGAACAGGAGCGGGGGTGCAGGCGTCTCGTTCACGATGTCCACCATTGTGTCGCACTATCATCGTCGAGTCATGGCATCCCGATACGACTGCACCGACTCCGACGGGCTCCTGACCGGGATGCGGCTCGCACGCGCCGCCCTCGGACGCGGAGAGCTCGTCGTGGTCCCCACCGACACCGTCTACGGCCTCGCCGCGGACGCCTTCAGCGCGACCGCCGTGCAGCGGCTGCTCGACGCGAAGGGCCGCACACGGCAGTCCCCGCCGCCCGTGCTCATCCCCGGTCCGCCCACGCTCGACGCCCTCGCCAGCGATGTCCCGCAGCCGGTGCGCGACCTGGTGGCCGAGTTCTGGCCCGGCGGGCTGACCGTCATCCTGCACGCCCAGCCGTCGCTCGACTGGGACCTCGGCGAGACGCGGGGCACGGTCGCCCTGCGGATGCCGGACTCACGGATCGCCCTCGAGCTGTTGCAGGAGGTCGGGCCCCTGGCGGTCTCGTCCGCGAACTCCACGGGCGACCCGGCCGCGATGGACGTCGACGCCGCCGAACGCATGCTCGGTGACAGCGTCGCGATCTACCTGGACGGCGGGCCGATCGAGGTGCACGACGGCTTCGAGGCCAGCACGGGGTCGACCATCGTCGACGCCACCGGGCTGTCGGACGGCGGGAAGCTCCGCATCGTCCGGCACGGGGTGATCCCCGACGAGGAGATCATCCGGGTCGTCGGAGCCGACCTCGTCACATGAAGTACTACCTGCTCGCGGGGGCCATCGCCGCGGTCGTGAGCTTCGTGATGAGCCTGATCGTCTGGAAGCTCGGGCTGAAGTACAAGTGGTACCCGCAGGTCCGCGAGCGGGACGTGCACCGCACCCCGACGCCGCGGCTCGGCGGCATCGCGATGTACATCGGCGTCATCGTCTCGCTGCTGGCGGCCTGGTTCCTGTTCCCGTCGATCGCGGGGACCGACTACTTCCGGTTGGTGTTCTCCGAGCCGGGCCGTGTGCTCGCGGTGCTCGGGGGAGCGACGATCATCGTGGTCCTCGGCGTCGCGGACGACATCTGGGACCTCGACTGGATGACGAAGCTCGCCGGGCAGATCATCGCGGCGGGCATCCTCGCCTGGCAGGGCGTCGCGATCGTGTCGCTGCCGATCGGCAACACGCTGGGCGTCGGGTCGTCGTACATGAGCCTGATCTTCACCGTGCTGGCCGTGGTGCTCGTGATGAACGCGGTGAACTTCATCGACGGGCTCGACGGGCTGGTGGCCGGTGTCGCGATCATCGCCGGCGGCGTGTTCTTCCTCTACACGTTCTTCATCAACCGCGTGGTCGTGCAGACCGAGTTCTTCTTCAACCTGCCGTCGCTGCTCACCGCGGTCCTCGTCGGGGCCTGCTTCGGCTTCCTCATCCTGAACTGGCACCCCGCGAAGCTCTTCATGGGGGATGCCGGCGCGCTGCTCGTCGGGTTCCTGATGGCCACGAGTGCGGTCTCGGTCACGGGCAACATCGACCCGGCGGCGGTCCAGACACGCCAGGCGCTGCTGCCGGCGTTCATCCCGATCCTGCTGCCGTTCGCGATCCTGATCGTCCCGATCCTGGACTTCGGGCTCGCGGTCACCCGACGGCTCAGCGCGGGGAAGTCGCCGTTCTCGGCCGACCGGAAGCACCTGCACCACCGCCTGCTCGACATGGGGCACTCGCACTTCCACGCGGTGCTGATCTTCTACGCCTGGACCGCGACCGTCGCCTTCGGGTGCCTGCTGTTCCTCTTCGTGGACTGGTACTGGGTCGTCGTCTTCGTGTCCGTCGGCTTCACCGTCTGCGCCGTCGCGACGTTCGCGCCGCTCGGACGGAAGCGCGCCGAGATCGCCGCGCAGACCGCCAACCGCTCCGCCGCCGTGGTGGACGCGAGCCTCGACCCGCTCGACCGGGCCGCCAACGACCGCACGATCCCTGGAGACATCACGTGACCGCACCGAACGCGCTCGACCACGTCCGGCCGGTGTTCCGCCGCATCATCACCTGGGGAGCGGTCCTCGCCGTCGCCCTGGCGGTCGTCGGCGGACTCATCGGGTTCCTCGTCGGGGACGGCCCCGGGCTGGTCGGGGGACTGCTCGGCGCGGTGCTGAGCGTCGTGTTCCTCGGCCTCACCGCGGTCAGTGTCCTCGTCGCGCTGCGGGTGTCGAAGGGCCAGATGATCTCGGGTGCGTTCTTCGGGATCGTGATGGGCACCTGGCTGCTGAAGTTCATCGTCTTCATCGTGCTGCTGGTCCTGCTCAGGGACCGCGACTGGGTCGACTTCCCGGTGCTGGCGATCGTGATCATCGCGGGGGTCGTCGGCTCCCTGGTGATCGACGTCGTCGCGGTCGCGAAGGCCCGCACCCCGATCGACGTCCGGCTGCCGGGCGACGGTCTCGACGACTCCGCGGACGCTGGGAACCCGACCCCCCGCGTCTGAGAAGCCGGGAAGCCTCTCGCACCTGATAGGCTTCTCGAAGTCCGCTACCGGAGCCTTTCGCTCGGGGCGGGCGAGCCTCCACAACGTCCACCATCGCGTGCCATGATGTGCGCGCGCCGACACAGGAGACAGCGCTGCTATCCCACGCTCTTCCCCTGTCCCTCTCCGCTGCGGTTGACACCGTCGCGGCGGGGAGCAGCAAGGCCGCCGAGTTCCATGGTCCGTCGATCAACGAGTTCTTCCCCGATGCTCTTCTGTGGGCAGGGACGCCGTTCGAGATCGATCGGCTCGTCCTCATCCGATTCTTCGCCGTCGCCGTGCTCCTGGTGTTCGCGTTCGTGGGTACCCGTGCACTGAAGCTCGTGCCGAACCGCGGTCAGGCGTTCATCGAGTACGCGTTCGACGTCGTCCGCCGCAACACGTTCGACAACCTCGGCGAGAAGGACGGCAAGCGCTTCCTGCCGCTCCTGGCGACGATCTTCTTCGGCGTGCTGTTCATGAACCTGACCGGTCTGGTGCCGTTCATGAACCTCGGCGGGACCAGTCGCATCGCGATGCCGATGATCCTGGCGATCGTCGCGTACGTCGCGTTCATCTACGCCGGTCTCCGCAAGCACCCGGGCACGTTCCTCCGGAACTCGCTCTTCCCGCCCGGTGTGCCGTGGTTCCTCTACATCATCGTGACGCCGATCGAGCTGGTCTCGACCTTCGTGCTCCGTCCCGTCACCCTGACGCTGCGACTCCTGATGAACATGGTCGTGGGGCACCTGCTCCTCGTGCTGTTCTTCTCGGCCACGCAGTTCTTCTTCTTCGACGCTTCGCTCGGCTTCAAGGCCTTCGGCGTCGGGACCATCGCGTTCGGCATCGCGTTCAGCTTCTTCGAGGTCCTCGTCGCGCTGCTGCAGGCCTACGTCTTCATGCTCCTCACCGCCGTCTACATCCAGCTGGCGCTGGCTGACGAGCACTGATTCCTCACTGACCCCCTACGGGACCGACGACCGTCGGACCCGCACCTCGAAAGGAAAACACGTGGACGCAACGACCGTTCTCGCGGAGATCAACGGCAACATCGCGACGGTTGGCTACGGCCTCGCAGCGATCGGCCCGGCCATCGGCGTCGGCATCGTCGTCGGTAAGACGATCGAGTCCGTCGCTCGCCAGCCCGAGCTCCAGGGCCGCCTGACGACCCTCATGTACATCGGTATCGCCTTCACCGAGGCCCTGGCCTTCATCGGTATCGCCACGTACTTCATCTTCACCGGCACCAACTAAGGCTCCTCGATGCACAACGCACTCATCATCGCGGCGGAGGAGACGCACAACCCGCTGATCCCGCCGTTGTACGACGTCGTCTGGTCGGCGCTTGCCTTCGTCATCATCTTCCTGGTGATGTGGCGTGTCGTCACGCCGCGCATCACGAAGATGCTCGATGAGCGCACCGAGGCCATCGAGGGCGGCATCAAGAAGGCCGAGGCCGCTCAGGAGCAGGCCGCTGCTGCGCTCGAGGAGTACAACAAGCAGCTCGCTGATGCACGTGCCGAGGCATCGCGCATCCGTGAGCAGGCCCGCGCCGACGCCACGGCGATCGGCAACGAGGTCCGCGAGCAGGCGACCGCCGATGCAGCACGCATCACGGCCAACGCCCAGGCGCAGATCGAGGCCGAGCGCCAGAGCGCCGTCCAGGCACTCCGGTCCGAAGTGGGCACCCTCGCGCTGGACCTCGCGTCCGGCGTGATCGGTGAGTCCCTCAAGGACGACGCCAAGTCCACCGCAGTGGTCGACCGCTTCCTCGCCGACCTCGAGGCCTCGCAGGCCACGAAGACGGGGGAGCACTGAGCATGCGCAGCGCTACCAGAGAAGCACTCGCGTCCACCAGGGCGGTGCTCTCGGACCTCGGTCCGAGCGCCGGCCTGGTCGCGGGTGCCGAGATCCTCGCCTCCGGGCGTGCGATCGCCGGTGCGCCGCAGCTGCTCGGGCTGCTGTCCGACCCCACGGCCGACGCGGCCGGCAAGAAGGTCCTCATCGACCGTGTCTTCGCCGGACAGTCGGACGCGACGCGTGCGGTCCTGACCGCGGTGGCTGGCTCGCGCTGGTCCTCGCAGCAGGACCTGCTCGCCGGCATCGAGGACGCGGGCATCCGCGCCGTCGCCGCCACCGCGGGTCCGGACTCGTCGATCGAGTCGGAGTTGTTCGCCTTCGAGACCGCCGTCCGTTCGGACGCCGGACTCGAGCTGGCGCTCGGCACCAAGCTCGGCAGCCCCGAGCAGAAGGGCGCGCTCGTGGAGCGGCTCCTCGGTGCCAAGGCGTCGGAGCAGACGGTCATCATCGTGTCGTCCCTGGTGCAGCAGCCCCGTGGTCGTCGCATCGGTGAGATCGTCCGCGACGCATCGCGCATCGTGGCCGAGCAGGCCGGCAAGCTCGTCGCGACGGTCGTCACGGCGACGCACCTGACCCCCGCCCAGTCGGCCCGCGTCACGCGCGGTCTGTCCGAGCGGTACGGCAAGGACATCAGCATCAACCAGGTCGTCGACCCCACGGTCGTCGGCGGGGTCCGGGTGCAGATCGGCGGCGACGTCATCGACGGCACCGTGTCCACGCGACTCTCGGAGCTCCGGCTCCAGCTCGCCGGCTAGGCGTACGGTCGAAGCCGCTCCTCCCCAAGTCCACAACGGGAACTGCCGAGTTCGGCAGCGTCACCCTCTCGGAGCCGAAGGGCCCCGGAAAACCACAAGGAAAATCCCATGGCAGACATCACCATCAGCCCCGATGAGATCCGTGATGCCCTGAAGGACTTCGTCTCGAACTACGAGCCGACGAAGGCCTCCACGGCCGAGGTCGGGCACGTCACCGACGCCGGTGACGGCATCGCCCACGTCGAGGGTCTCCCCGG
Organism: Curtobacterium sp. Arg-1; assembly: GCF_025643395.1. Taxonomy (NCBI): domain Bacteria; kingdom Bacillati; phylum Actinomycetota; class Actinomycetes; order Micrococcales; family Microbacteriaceae; genus Curtobacterium; species Curtobacterium sp. Arg-1. Next base: position 2,138,594 of record NZ_CP095731.1, on the reverse strand, counting down.
CGTCATGGCGAACGAGCTCATCCGCTTCGCGGACGGCACGCTCGGCCTGGCGCAGAACCTCGATGAGGACTCGATCGGCGCCATCGTGCTCGGCGAGTTCGGCGGCATCGAAGAGGGCATGGAGGTCACCCGCACGGGTGAGGTCCTCTCCGCCCCCGTCGGCGACGCCTTCCTCGGTCGCGTCGTCGACCCGCTCGGCGCCCCGATCGACGGTCTCGGCGAGATCGCAGCCGAAGGCCGTCGTGCCCTCGAGCTGCAGGCCCCCGGCGTCATGGCCCGCAAGTCGGTCCACCAGCCGCTGCAGACCGGCATCAAGGCCATCGACGCGATGATCCCCGTCGGCCGTGGTCAGCGTCAGCTGATCATCGGCGACCGCCAGACCGGCAAGACGGCCATCGCGATCGACACGATCATCAACCAGAAGGCCAACTGGGAGTCCGGCGACGAGGACAAGCAGGTCCGCTGCATCTACGTCGCCATCGGCCAGAAGGGCTCCACGATCGCCTCCGTCAAGGGTGCGCTCGAGGACGCCGGTGCGATGGAGTACACCACCATCGTCGCCGCTCCGGCCTCCGACCCGGCCGGCTTCAAGTACCTCGCCCCGTACACCGGTTCGGCCATCGGCCAGCACTGGATGTACCAGGGCAAGCACGTCCTCATCATCTTCGATGACCTGTCGAAGCAGGCCGAGGCCTACCGTGCGGTGTCGCTCCTGCTGCGTCGTCCGCCGGGCCGCGAGGCCTACCCGGGTGACGTCTTCTACCTGCACTCCCGTCTGCTGGAGCGTTGCGCGAAGCTGTCCGACGAGCTCGGCGCGGGCTCGATGACGGGTCTCCCGATCATCGAGACCAAGGCGAACGACGTCTCGGCGTACATCCCGACCAACGTCATCTCCATCACCGACGGCCAGATCTTCCTGCAGTCGGACCTCTTCAACGCGAACCAGCGTCCGGCCGTCGACGTGGGCATCTCGGTGTCCCGCGTCGGTGGTGACGCCCAGGTGAAGTCGATCAAGAAGGTCTCCGGCACGCTGAAGCTCGAGCTGGCGCAGTACCGCTCGCTCGAGGCGTTCGCGATGTTCGCGTCCGACCTCGACCAGGCGTCGCGTCGTCAGCTGGAGCGCGGTGCACGTCTGACCGAGCTCCTCAAGCAGCCGCAGTACTCGCCGTACCCGGTCGAGGAGCAGGTCGTCTCGATCTGGGCCGGCACGAACGGCAAGCTCGACACCGTCCCGGTGCCGGACGTGCTCCGCTTCGAGTCCGAGCTGCTCGACCACCTGCGTCGCAACTCCGACGTGCTCACGACCCTGCGCGAGACGAACCAGCTCAGCGACGACACCGTCGCCGAGATGGACAAGCAGATCGACGAGTTCACGAAGAGCTTCCAGACGAGCGACGGCAAGACCCTCGGCTCCGAGCAGTTCGACGCGGCCGAGGCCGAGGACGTCGACCAGGAGCAGATCGTCAAGGGTCGTCGCTAGATGGCGGCGCAGGTCCGGGTCTACCGCCAGCGGATCAAGTCGGCGAAGACCACGAAGAAGGTCACCCGCGCGATGGAGCTGATCTCGGCGTCGCGGATCCAGAAGGCGCAGGCCCGTATGGCTGCGTCCGGTCCGTACTCGCGGGCCGTCACGCGTGCGGTGTCGGCCGTGGCGACGTTCTCGAACGTCGACCACGTGCTGACCACCGAGCCGGAGTCGTCGACCCGTGCAGCCGTCGTGCTCTTCACCTCGGACCGCGGCCTGAACGGTGCGTTCAGCACGAACGTCCTCAAGCAGGGCGAGGAGCTCGCCTCCCTGCTCCGCAGCGAGGGCAAGGACGTCGTCTACTACCTGGTCGGTCGCAAGTCCGTCGGGTACTTCGCGTTCCGTGAGCGACCGTCCGAGCAGCAGTGGGTCGGCAACACCGACCAGCCGGAGTTCTCGACGGCCAAGGAGATCGGCGACGCCGTCGTGGCGAAGTTCCTCCAGGACACCGCTGCGGGCGGCGTGGACGAGATCCACATCGTGTTCAACCGGTTCATCAGCCTGGCGACCCAGGAGCCCCAGGTCGTTCGCCTGCTGCCCCTCGAGGTCGTCGAGGGCATCGATGAGCCCGAGGGCAACGAGCCCCTGCCGCTCTACGAGTTCGAGCCGGACGCCGACGCGGTGCTCGACTCGCTGCTCCCGGTCTACATCGAGAGCCGCATCTTCAACGCCATGCTGCAGTCGGCTGCTTCCGAGCACGCCGCACGGCAGAAGGCGATGAAGGCGGCCAGCGACAACGCCGACTCGCTGATCCGTGACTTCACCCGACTCGCGAACAACGCGCGTCAGGCGGAGATCACCCAGCAGATCTCCGAGATCGTCGGCGGCGCCGACGCCCTCTCGTCGAAGAAGAAGTAGTCCGCGTCGTTCGCGGACAGATACCCACCCTCAGGAAGGCACCAGCCATGACCGACACCGCAACCACCGCGGTCGAGACGTCGTCGGCGCCCGGTGTCGGCCGGATCGCCCGCGTCACGGGCCCCGTCGTCGACATCGAGTTCCCCCACGACGCAATCCCGGAGATGTACAACCTCCTGTTCACGACCATCACCATCGGTGACTCGTCGCAGGAGATCGGCCTCGAGGTCGCGCAGCACCTCGGCGACGACCTCGTTCGTGCCATCTCCCTGAAGCCGACCGACGGCCTGGTCCGTGGCCAGGAGGTCCGTGACTCGGGCGCTCCGATCTCGGTCCCCGTCGGGGACGTCACCAAGGGCAAGGTCTTCGACGTCCTCGGCAACGTGCTCAACACGGACGAGAAGCTCGAGATCACCGAGCGCTGGCCGATCCACCGCAAGGCCCCGGCCTTCGACCAGCTCGAGTCCAAGACCTCGATGTTCGAGACCGGCATCAAGTCCATCGACCTCCTCACCCCGTACGTGCAGGGTGGCAAGATCGGCCTCTTCGGTGGTGCGGGCGTCGGCAAGACCGTCCTCATCCAGGAGATGATCCAGCGCGTCGCGCAGGACCACGGCGGTGTGTCGGTGTTCGCCGGTGTCGGTGAGCGCACCCGTGAGGGCAACGACCTCATCGGTGAGATGGAAGAGGCGGGTGTCTTCGACAAGACGGCCCTCGTGTTCGGCCAGATGGACGAGCCGCCGGGAACGCGTCTCCGCGTGGCCCTGTCGGCGCTGACGATGGCGGAGTAGCTTCCGCGATGTCCAGAAGCAGGACGTGCTCCTCTTCATCGACAACATCTTCCGCTTCACGCAGGCCGGCTCCGAGGTCTCGACGCTGCTCGGTCGCATGCCGTCCGCCGTGGGCTACCAGCCCAACCTCGCCGACGAGATGGGTGTGCTCCAGGAGCGCATCACCTCGACGCGTGGTCACTCGATCACCTCGCTGCAGGCGATCTACGTGCCGGCTGACGACTACACCGACCCGGCTCCGGCCACCACGTTCGCGCACCTCGACGCGACGACCGAGCTCTCCCGTGAGATCGCGTCGCAGGGTCTGTACCCCGCGATCGACCCGCTGGCGTCGACGTCGCGCATCATGGACCCGCGTTACCTGGGTGCCGACCACTACGAGACGGCCACGCGCGTCAAGCAGATCCTCCAGAAGAACAAGGAACTGCAGGAGATCATCGCCATCCTCGGTGTCGACGAGCTCTCCGAAGAGGACAAGATCACCGTCGAGCGCGCTCGTCGTATCCAGCAGTTCCTCTCGCAGAACACCTACATGGCGAAGAAGTTCACGGGTGTCGAGGGCTCCACGGTGCCCCTCAAGGACACCATCGAGTCCTTCCGTGCCATCGCCGACGGCGAGTTCGACCACGTTGCGACCCAGGCGTTCTTCAACGTCGGTGGCATCAACGACGTGGAAGAGAAGTGGGCGCAGATCCAGAAGGAGAACCGCTGACATGGCGGGTCTCAACGTGAGCGTCGTCTCGGCTGACCGTGAGGTCTGGTCGGGCGACACCACCATGGTCGTCGCACGGACGACAGAGGGCCAGATCGGCATCCTCGCCGGACACGAGCCGATGCTCGCGATCCTGGCGCAGGGTCAGGTCCGCATCACGCGGGCCGATGGGTCGACCGTCGCGGTCGACGCCGAGGACGGCTTCCTGTCGGTCGAGCACGACACGGTGACGATCGTCGCGCGGCAGGCCGCGCTGGCGTCCTGACCGGACTGACCGTCCTGCTCCCGCCTTCGGAGACGAAGCGGGAGGGCGGGGACACGAGTCGCACGCTCGATCTGCGTGCGCTCTCGTTCCCGGAACTGGCCGATGAGCGGGCCGCGGTGATCACCGCGGCCCGCTTCGTCAGTTCCGAGGAGTCCGCGGCCAGGACGGCACTCAAGCTCGGTCCGAAGTCGATCGCCGAGCGTCTCCGGAACCTCGAGCTCGAGACCTCGGGCACCATGCCTGCGATCGAGCGGTACACGGGGGTCCTGTACGACCCGTTGGGCGCCCAGGACGCGGACGCTGCGACCCGGGAGTGGTGGGCGGAGCACGTGATCGTGCAGTCCGCGATGTTCGGGCCGATCGGTGCGGGGGACCCGATCCCGGCGTACCGGCTGTCGCACGACTCGCGGCTCGGTTCGATCCGGTTGGCCGCGCACTGGCCGGCGGTGTCGACCCGTTCCCTGCTGACCCGTGCGGACGGCCTGGTGCTCGACCTGCGGTCCGAGGGGTACCGGCAGCTCGGCCCCGTGCCCGGAGCGGTGGCACCACGGGTGGTGAGCGTCGACGGCTCCGGCCGTCGTCGAGCCCTGAACCACTGGAACAAGACGGCGAAGGGTCGCCTGGTGGCGCTGCTCGCCCGCACCGGTGCGAGCATCGGCAGCATGGGCGACCTGGTCGAGTGGGCTGCTGCGCACGGTGTCGTCGTCGAACCGAACGAGGGCGGCTGGGATCTGGTCGCCGAGAGCCTGGAGCCCGTCACGGCCTGAGCGGGACCCGCCCGGTCCGTCCTCCACAAGCGTCGTCAGTGGCGCTCCGGTCCACAGATGGCCGGGGCGCCCCTGCCTGGAGGCCCGCAGCACGTTTCGATGACGTGCATGATCCCTCTCACGGCACAGTCCGACCCCGGTTCCGCAGTCCGTTACCCTCGCGAGATCGCCGCTGCGGTCACCCTCCCCGCCGCGGCGGCCGCGCTGGTCGCGCCCGGTCGTGCCGACCTGTCGACGGCCGCTGCGACGGCCGTGGTGACAGCGTGCGGCGCGCTCGCGCCCCGGATGGCCCTGGTCCCCTTCATCGCGGCACAGGGCGCACCGGATCCCCGGTCGATCCGCGTGTTCGACCCCTTCGCCGATCCGACGCCGCCGGCGCTCCACGGGTTCGGCCCAGCGCCCGACCGTGCCAGGGTCCGGCTCGCAGGGGATCGGTGTGCTGATGCCTGGCGGCTGTGGCGGGCACAGGACGGCCCGTTCGACGGCTCGTCGGGCGCTGCGGGTGCCCTGTCGCTCGGGGCGTGGTGCGCCTGGGCGCTCGGATCGTGGGCACGGGCGGAGACCCGGGCACGCTACGCCCTCGAGACCCGCGCGGACGACCCGCTCGCGGGGCTGGTCCTGCGCTCGGTCATCGCCGGCAGTGGGCCGTCGTGGGAGCGGCGATGACCTGGGGTCGACAGGATCGTCTACGGTGGGGGAGACCACACTGGGAGGGCTCCGGTTGCGCGACGACGACATCGAGGACACCGTCATCCGGCGACCCCGACGATCGCCGGGCGGTGACCGGACGGCCGACGCCATCGGCGACACGGTCATCCGTGGCGCAGCACCGGGCGGTTCCGGCACCGGAGCGGACCCGGCGTCCGCGTCCGACGACGGGGTCCTCGGCGACACCGTCATCCGGCCCGGACACGACGGCGCCGTCCGGGTGCCGGCGCCGGCTGACGACGCCGATCCGGAGGACACCGTCGTCCGGCTGCCAGCGCGACCGGGCGCCGGGCCGGGCCCGTCCGTGGGTGCTGCCCCGGGCCTCCCGACCGTGCCGTCGGTCCCCGCAGCGCCGACGGCACGCGTGCCGTCCATCCGCATCGGCGACCGCACCTTCCGGCTCGACCACCCGGTGGTCATCGGCCGACGGCCGTCGCTGCCGCGGGTCACCCGCGGTCCGCAGCCCGAACTCGTGACCGTGCGGTCGGTGTACGGACAGGTGTCCTCATCGCACGTGCGGATGCACGCCGAGGGCGAGGCCGTCGTCGTGCAGGACCTCCGGTCCACCAACGGGACGGTCGTCCGCCCGGCCGGTGCACCCGCCTACCGCATGGCTTCGGGTGCGTCGATCGTCGCGCTGACGGGTACGGTAGTCGAGATCGGTGACGGCAACGCCATCGAGGTCCTCTCGCCGTACCTCCGGGTCGCACCGACGGCAGATGGGGCGCCTCCGGTTCTCCCGTGGCCCTCCGATCAGACAGCACACGGCACGCCCCGACCCACCAGAGAGCGATCCTGACACGTGACCGAACTCGGCCGAGCAGCCACTGCGCACGCCATCGACGTCCCCGGTGCCGACGGCGCCACCCTGACGCTCTCGTGGGGAGCCGCGACCGACGTCGGTCGACGGCGTGACCACAACGAGGACAGCTACATCGTCGGTGCGCCGTTCTTCGTCGTCGCCGACGGCATGGGCGGGCACCTGGCAGGCGACCGCGCCAGCGACGCGGTCGTGCGTCGGCTCGAACAGGTCACCGCGGAACCGTTCACCACGCGGCAGGGCATCCAGCGTGCCCTGCTCCTGGCGACGGCCGACATCGAGCGTGCAGCCGGCGGCAACGCCATCGGCGCAGGTACCACGGTCACCGGGATCGCACTCGTGGCGTCGCTCGGGCAGCCCGCGGCGCTCGTGTTCAACGTCGGCGACTCGCGTACCTACCGCATCGAGGACGGCGTGCTCCGTCGCGTCACCGTCGACCACTCGGTGGTGCAGGAGATGGTGGACGCCGGCCTGTTGCGGGCCGAGGACGCCGAACAGCACCCCGACAGCAACGTCATCACGCGAGCCGTCGGCTTCGGTGAGCCGCCGGCGCCGGACTGGTGGACCCTGCCCCTGCGGGCCGGTGACCGCTACATCGTCTGCTCGGACGGGCTGACCAAGGAGCTCGGCGACGCCGGCATCGCCCGGATCGCCGCACGCGAGCCGGGCGCGCAGGACCTGGCGGAGCGCCTGGTCGGCGACGCCGTCGTGGCCGGGGGCCGGGACAACGTCACCGTGGTGGTGCTGCAGGTCGACGCCGCACCGGACGACGGTGACCTCGAGGACACGCTGCCGCGGCACTAGCTGGCCCCCGAACTGGGGGAACACGTCGACCGGTGGGGGACCGACGTGCGGAATGTCGGTCACCCACGCTTCGTACAATGACATGGCCACGTCGAGAGAGCTGGCCGCTCGGCCGGGGGGAGGAGAGGACCATGGCGAGACGCCTGCCGTCCAACCCGCCCGTGATCGGCGGTTTCAGTCCCGTGCACGTCCTCGGGTCCGGTGGCTTCGCCGACGTCTTCCTCTACGAGCAGGACATGCCCCGGCGCCAGGTCGCGGTCAAGGTGCTGCTGGACGAGGTCGTCGACGACCGTGTCCGGCAGATGTTCCAGGCCGAGGCGAACCTGATGGCACGGCTGAGCACGCACCCGTCGATCCTCACCGTCCTGCAGGCGAGCGTCGCGGCGGACGGTCGCCCGTACCTCGTGATGGAGCTCTGCTCGTCGTCGCTCAGCGAGCGGTACCGTCGCGAACCGATCCCGGTCTCCGAGGTGCTGTCGATCGGCATCCGCATCGGATCCGCCCTCGAGACCGCACACCGCGAGGGCGTGCTGCACCGCGACATCAAGCCGTCGAACATCCTGCTGACCGCCTACGGCAACCCCGTGCTCTCCGACTTCGGCATCGCCGCGACCATCGGCGGCACCGACCCGGACGAGCCGATCGGCATGTCGATCCCGTGGTCGGCCCCCGAGGTCCTGATCGACGAGTCGCGCGGCACTATCCAGTCCGAGGTGTACTCGCTCGCTGCCACCGTCTACTCGCTCCTGGCGGGGCGCAGCCCGTTCGAGGTCCGTGGCGGCAAGAACGGTGCGAACGACCTGATGCACCGGATCGACAAGGGCGGGGTGAAGCCCACCGGACGCACCGACGTGCCGCCCTCGCTCGAGCGACTGCTCGCCTCGGCACTGTCGCGCAAGCCGCAGGGGCGCCCGGCGTCGGTGATCGAGCTCGTGCGCGGGTTCCAGCAGGTCGAGGCCGAGCTCGGCATCCCGCAGACGTCCGCCGACGTCGCGGTCGAGGCCTGGGCGATCTCCACACCGACCCCACACGGCGACCGCACGATGATCCGTGAGCTGCAGCCGCCGACCCGTGTCGGTGGCCGCCGCCGGACCCGACGCGCCGTGCAGGGCGGTGTCGTGGCCGGCGGCGGCCACAGCGTCGGCACGGTGCACCGCACCGGTTCCGTGACGCGGAGCCGCCGCCGGAGCCGTTCGACCCTGGTCTGGGCGACCTCCCTCACCGTCGTCGTGGTCGCCGCCCTCGCCGTCGCCACGGTCGTCGTCGTCGTCGGACGACTCGGCGCCGGGGCGATCCCCGTCGTCGCCGAACTCCGTGCCGAGACGTCCCCGCAGTCGGTGTCGTTCAGCTGGACCGACCCGGGCCTGCGCAGCGGCGACACCTACGTCATCTCGTCGAACGGCTCCTCGAGCCAGCAGACCGGCACGACCTTCGTCGTCTCCGGTGACCGGGGCGACGAGGAGTGCATCGCCGTCGCGGTGAACCGGGACGGCAAGACGGGCGCTGCGAGTGCGCAGAAGTGCGCGACGATCGGGAGCGCCGGGTGATCCGCGCCCTCCTCGCGAAGCACCGCTCCGCCGCGGTGACGACGGGCGTCTCGGTGCTCGTCGCCGCCGTCGTCGCGACCACCGCCATCGTGTCCACCGGGTACCACACGCAGCGCGTCGACCTCGGGGACGGCACCGTGTGGGTGCCCTCTGCCGAGTACGGCGCCGTCGGACGGGCGAACACCGGCATCCTGCAGCTCAACACCGCGGTCGAGACGGCCAGCGACGACCTCTCGGTGCTGCAGCGTGGATCCACCGTCTACAGCGTCGACGAGACGAAGGGCACCGTCGCACAGGTCAACGTCGCCGACGCCACCGTCGGTGACGCCATCACCCTGCCGGCGGGGACGCCACATGTCTTCTTCGCCGGTGACACCGCGGTCATCGGCAATGCCGACACGGGCGAGCTCTGGGCCACACCCGCGAGCGACCTCGCCGAGTTCGACGCGTCGGCCAAGGCCGACCTGACCCTCGGCGCCGACACCGTCTTCGACGCCTCCGACGGGCACGTCGCGGTCTACTCCGCGAAGACCGGGACGGCATCGCTCGTCGACGTCGGCACGACACTCACCGTCGACCAACGGTGGAAGGTCAAGATGGACCGCGGCGACGACTTCCAGGTCGCGACGTTCGACGGGCACCTCGCCGTGCTCGACCGCACGAGCGGTGCCCTGTCGGTCGACGGCCGCACCGTCGAGCTCGGTGACCGGGTGGGCTCGTCGCCGGCGCTGCAGCGTTCGTCGGACACGACGGCCCAGGTGACCGTCGCCGGCACAGCGGGCCTGGTCCGGGTCAGCGCCTCCGGTGCCGTGGACGCCACCGCGCTCCAGGTCTCCGGACGCGCCGCCCGGCCCTACGTCGACGGATCGTGCACCTACGCGGCATGGGCGGGCGGACAGGCGATCGACACCTGCGACGGCAACGCGCTGCAGCGGCTGGCGAGCACCGGCGGCACGAGCGAACTGCAGATCCTGCACAACGGCGACACCGTCGTCGCCAACGACCCGGCGAGCGGCCGTTCCTGGGCCATCGACCGGAGCGGTCAGCTCATCGACAACTGGGCCGACCTGATCAAGCGGGACGACCAGCAGCAACGGGAGCAGGTCTCCGACGACGACCCCGAGGTCGACAAGGACCAGAAGCCGCCGGTCGCGGTCGACGACGAACTGGGCGCTCGTCCGGGACGCACCACGAGCCTCCCGGTCCTGCTCAACGACTACGACCCGAACGGTGACCCGATCATCGTGAGCAAGGTCGGCACCATCTCGAAGTCCGCCGGCCGCGTCGCGATCGTCGGCGACGGTCAACGCCTCCAGGTGACGCTGTCGTCGCGCGCCACCGGAACCGTGACGTTCCCGTACACGATCACCGACGGCAACGGCGGCTCCGACACCGCGACCGTCCGGGTCACCGTCCGCCCCGACAGCCAGAACGAAGCACCGCGGCAGGTGCGCGACACCTCTGCCGACGTCGTCCAGAACGGGCACGTCGTGACGAACGTCCTCGGCGACTGGGTCGACCCGGACGGCGACCCGGTGTACCTGGAGTCGGCCACGGCGTCGAACGGCGACCGGGTGTCCACCACGCCCGACGGTCTGCTCGACTTCCGGAACGACAGCGGTCGGACCGGCGAACGGTCCGTGCAGCTGGTCGTGAGCGACGGCCGCGCGGACGGCCGGGGCGCCGTGACGGTCCGGGTGGCCAAGCAGGGCACCGTCCCGCTGCGTGCCGATCCGTTCCCCGTGTCCGGCTACGCGGGCAAGGCGTTCACGGTCGAGCCGCTCGACCACGTGCGGGGCGGCAACGGCACCGTGACGCTGACGAGTGTGTCCTCGGCGTCCGGCCTCACCGTCACCCCGAGCTACGACGCCGGCACGTTCCGCGTGCAGGGTGAACGGGCGGGCGACCACCAGCTCGAGTACACGGTGACCGACGGCGTGAAGACGTCGAGCGGCATCGTCCGTGTGACCGTCCTCGCGCCACCGGACGCGTCGACGGCGCCGATCACCACGCCGAAGACGGTGTTCGTCAACACCCTGTCCTCGAAGGACACCGACGTCACCGCGACCGACATCGACCCGGCGGGCGGCGTGCTGCTCGTGACGGCGCTCGACGGCCCCGGACGCGGCAGCGGCGTGCAGGCGAGCATCCTCGACCAGCACACGGTCCGGGTCACCCTCACGGCACCGCTCGACGGACCGGTCTCGTTCGGGTACACCGAGACCAACGGCCTGGCGTCGTCCCCTGGCACGATCACCGTCGTCGAGATCCCGAAGCCCGACCGCATCCAGCCACCGGTCGCCCAACCGGACAGCTCCACGGTGCGTGTCGGCGACGTCGCGAACATCGACGTGCTCGACAACGACACCCAGCCAGAAGGCGAGCCGCTGACGCTGCAGCCCGAGCTGGTGCAGAACGTGCCGGGCGACGGCGGGCTGCTGTTCGTCTCCGGTGACCACCTGCGGTACCTCGCCCCGAAGACGCCGGGCAACTACACCGCCGTCTACCGGGTCGCCGGGCCCGACGGCCAGTACGCCGACGCCGCCGTGTCGATCTCGGTGCGCGAGCGCGACGCCGCCACGAACAACCCGCCGGTCCCGCAGACCGTCACCGCGCGCGTCGTCGCCGGTTCGTCGGTGCGGGTCAGCGTGCCCCTGAACGGGATCGACCCGGACGGCGACTCCGTCCAGCTCGTCGGCGTGGGTTCCAACCCCGACAAGGGATCGGTCACCGACGTGGCCGCGGACGCCCTGACCTACGAGGCCGGCGACTACTCAGCCGGCACCGACGAGTTCACCTACACCGTGGTGGACGCTCTCGGCGCCCGTGCGAGCGGCACCGTGCGCGTCGGCATCGCGCCGCGCGCCGAGCAGGCGTCGAACCCCGTGGCCGAGGCCGACCACGTCACCATCCGGCCGGGCGGCTCGGTCACGGTGCGCGTCCTGCAGAACGACTCCGACCCCGAGGGTGGGCAGCTCACCGTCGCACAGGCGGAGCCCACGGCAGAGGACGTCACCGCGAAGATCCTCCGCAAGCAGCAGATCCGCGTCACGCCCCCGAAGTCGGCGAAGAGCGGTGACTTCGCGGTCCTGTACACCGTCGCGAACACCAGCGGGGGATCGAGCACGGCCTTCCTCACGGTGACCGTCGACCCGGACGCCCAGCCGCTCCGGCCCGAGGTCGACGACACCACCCTCGACCTGCAGGACATCCTGCACCGGCAGAGCGTGACCGTCGACGTGCTCGACAACGTCTTCTTCGCCGAGGGCACCGCGGCCGACCTGCGGGTCGGCGTCGTCCCCGGCTACGGCGACACGGCGAAGCCCACCGACGACGGCCGCATCACCGTGCGGTTGACCGACGACTCGCAGGTGATCCCGTTCTCGGTCGCTCGGATCGACCATCCGGACATCGTGTCCTACGGTTTCATCAACGTGCCGGGCTTCGACGATGCCCTGCCCCAGATCAACCGCAGCGCGGGCGCGGTCACGGTGAAGAGCGAGGCGACCGTCCGCATCCCGCTGCAGGACTTCGTCGTCACCGCGAACGGCAAGACCGCGAAGATCACCGACCGCGGCACGGTCAAGGCCACCCACGCCAACGGGCAGAGTCTCGTGGTGGACTCGTCGACGCTGCAGTTCACGTCGGCGAAGCTCTACTACGGCAGGGCGTCGATCTCGTTCGAGGTCACCGACGGGTCGTCGGCGAACGGCGGCAAGGGACGCGTCGCCACACTCGTGCTGCCGATCACGGTGACGCCCCGGTCGAACCAGCCGCCGGCGTTCACGGGCTCCTCGGTCGAGATGCAGCCGGGGGAGACCCGCAAGATCGACCTCACGAAGCTGACCGACTACCCGTACCCGAAGGACCTGCCGGAACTCCGGTACTCGATCGTCGGGCGGCCCGCAGCGGGGACGACCGCGTCGATCGCGAAGCAGCAGCTCACGATCTCGGTCGCCGACACCGCGAAGAAGAACACGACGGCGTCCGTCGGGATCGGTGTCGCCGACGACGCCAACGCCGGGCGTGCCGGGACGGTCACCGTCGGTGTCGTCGCCTCCACGCGACCGGTGGTGCAGCCCGGCGCCGACCGATCGGTGACCAAACGCGGGGCGACCACCACCATCGACGTGCTCACGAACGACCAGCCGACCAACCCGTTCCCGGGTGAGCGTCTGCGCGTGGTGAACATCCGCGGACTGTCCGGCGGGCTGCCGAGCGGTGTCACCGTCACCCCGAGCGGTGACCGCACCCGCCTGCAGGTCTCGGTCGCAGCCACAGCGAAGCCCGGCGACGCCCACCTGCAGTACCAGGTGGCGGACGCGACGAACGATCCCGACCGCTACGTCTGGGGCGACGTCACGATCTCGGTGCAGGACGTTCCCGATGCCCCCGGTGCGCCCAGCCGGACCGGCTCCTACGACGGTGGCCAGGCCACCCTCACCTGGTCGACGCCGCAGGGCAACAACTCGCCCATCACCGGCTACCGCGTCGTCGGGACCAACGGTGTCTCGAAGAACTGCGGCACCGCGACGGTGTGCACGCTCACGGGACTCGACCCGAAGGCGTCCTACCGGTTCCAGGTCGTGGCGACCAACGCGATCGGCGACTCGAAGCCCTCGGCCCGCTCGGCCCCGGTGAGCGCGGACTTCGTGCCGGCACCGCCGAAGGGCATCACCGTCACGCCGAGCAAGTCGACGCCGAACCAGCTCGACGTCAAGTGGGGCAAGGTGTCCGCGCCGAACAACGGCAGCGCGGTCGACGACTACATCGTCTCGATCGAGGGCCCGGGCCTGTCGACAACTCGCCACACCGGGACCGCCACGAACACCTCGTTCACCGGTGCGCAGAGTGCTGCCCAGTACAAGGTCACCGTGTCGGCCCGCAACGACGCCGACCGCAACGGCACCGTCGTGCAGTGGAACTCCGCGTCCGCGACCGGCAGCGCTGTCGGGACGCCCGGCAAGCCGACGAACCTGCAGGCGGTCGCCGGAGACCAGGCAGACTCCTCGGGTCGGTCGACCGTGACCGTGACCTGGAGCGCCGGTGATGCCGCGGGCGGCTCGGGGCTCCGCTACGCCGTGTTCCGTTCCGGCAACGTGAACTGCGCTTCGCCTTCCTCGAACTCACTCGGCAGCTCGAGTCCGACGCGCGACTCGGGTGTCGGCGGTGGGTCGACCCGGTACGCGGTGACCGTGACCAACGGCTACTTCTGCAACGTCGAGTACGTCGACGCCGTGACCTACGAACGCCCGTCGGGTACCGGCAGAACCTCGGTTGGCGTCGTGCCGGCTGGCACCAACCTCTGGAACGTGAGCGTCACCGCCCCGTCGCGGCCTGCACATCACTACCAGCTCGAGACCGGCGGACAGCCGATCACGCTCCAGCCTGGTCAGACGTGGACGGGCGTGCCCGGGTCCGGCGCCCGCAACGTCTCAGCACCCCTGACCCTCCGCGCATGCGGCGGCCCAGGGAGCAGCTTCTGCACGTCTGATGCTGACTCCTGGACGGGGAACGCCACCGCGTTCGATGCGAACCTGACGGTGACGACCGCCCAGCAAGGACAGGCGATCGCCGTGACGGGCCCCAGCGGCAGTGGGATCACGGTGCGGTACACCGCGTACTGGTACGCGAGCGACGACGGTGACGGATTCCCCACGACATCGAGCTGGGACGCCGGGCAAACTCCTCCCGAACCACCGTTCTTCGCCAAGTCCGTCAAGGTCCGCGCGTACGTCAGCGCGACGGACGGATCCGGTTCGACCCAGGCCGGCGAAGCGACCGAACCGTTCCCGGTCGCAGCCGCCCCGGAACCTCCGCCAGAGCAACCGGCCCCGGAACCCGCCCCCGGCGGCTGACCACCGCCGCCCCGACCAGCCCTCTGCTGCACCTCCAGCCACGACCGAAGGACCATCCCGCATGAGCATGACCCCGGAGCAGGCCACCTGGTTCGCCGACGTCGCAGGACGCATCGTGACCAACGTCGAGCAGGTGCTCCTCGGGAAGACGTTCGTGATCCGCCTCGCGGTCACGGCGATGCTGAGCGAGGGACACCTGCTCCTCGAGGACGTCCCCGGCACGGGCAAGACGAGCCTGGCCCGGGCGATGGCGCAGAGCGTGCAGGGAACCACGAACCGCATCCAGTTCACCCCCGACCTGCTGCCGGGTGACATCACCGGCATCAGCGTCTACGACCAGCGGACGCAGGAGTTCGACTTCCACCGCGGGCCGGTCTTCGCGAACATCGTGCTCGCCGACGAGATCAACCGTGCCAGCCCGAAGACCCAGTCCGCGCTGCTCGAGGCGATGGAGGAGTCCGCGATCACGGTGGACGGCGTCAACCACCGTCTCGCTGCGCCGTTCATGGTCATCGCGACCCAGAACCCGATCGAGCAGGCCGGCACGTACCGCCTGCCCGAGGCGCAGCTCGACCGCTTCCTGATGAAGACGTCGATCGGCTACCCGGACCACGCCGCGACGGTGAAGATCCTGGAGACCTCGTCGGCTCCCTCGGCGTCGGTCCCGCTGGCGAGCGTCGTGCCCGCCGCGACCATCACCGAGATGGCGGCCCTGGCGCGCACCGTGCACGTCGACGCCGTGATCGCCGACTACGTCGCCCGCCTGGTCGACGCGACCCGCTCGGCGAGCGAGGTCCGACTCGGCGTCAGCGTCCGCGGTGCGATGGGCCTGATCCGCGCGTCCCGCGTCCTCGCGGCGCTGAGCGGCCGGCACTACGTCACCCCGGACGACGTGAAGGCGCTTGCGGTCCCCGTCCTCGCACACCGCCTGGTGCTCGACGCCGAGGCCGAGTTCGACGGCGTCAGCGCACCGAGCGTCATCGCACAGCTGCTGGTGGAGACCCCGCCGCCCGCCGACCGAGTCACGACGTGACGGACCGCCGGTCCGTCTCCACGCGCTCGCGCCGTCCGTCCTCGACGCGGTCGCGTCGTGGCACGACGGCGTACGAGCGCACGGGGACCGTCACCGGCATGACCAACGTCCGGACGCGCATCGTCGGTGACCGCGACGGCGTCGCAGCGGATGCGGTCATCGGGATCGTCCGGCTCTGGGCAACGGCCTGGAGGCTCGTCCTGCGTCTCTGGGGCGAGGTCTCGTCCGTCGTCACCGGGCTCGGGTGGACGGTCGCCGCGCTGACGCTCGTCGCGTTCGTGGCCGGCTACCGGTTCGGCTTGCGGGAGATCGTCGTCGTCGGGTTCGCCGGTGCGGTGCTCGCGGTCGTCGCTGCGGTGGCGCTGATCGGCCGGTCGCGGCTCGCGATCCGGATGCGGTTGCCGCAGCACCGCGTAGCGGTCGGCGACGAGGCCGGTGTGATCGTCACGGCCGAGAACCCCACACGGTTGCCGTCGGTGCCGACGACCGTCGAGGTGCCGGTCGGATCGGGCCTCGTGGACGTGGCGATCCCCGCCATCGGGCCGCAGGGCACGTTCGAGCGGCAGGTTCCCGTCCCCACGCTCCGCCGCGGGGTGCTCGACGTCGGTCCCGTGACCGGGGTCCGCGCCGACCCGGTCGGGCTCGTCCGCCGCGAGGTCGTCTGGACCGCCCGCGAGCAGGTCATCGTGCACCCGCGCACGATCGCGATCCCGTCGACGAGCACGGGCCTGGTGCGCGACCTCGAGGGGCAGGCGACGACCGACCTGTCGCCGTCGGACATCGCCTTCCACGCGATCCGCGAGTACATGCCCGGTGACGACCCCCGCACCATCCACTGGAAGTCGACCGCCAAGTCCGGCGCGCTCATGGTCCGGCAGTTCGAGGACACCCGACGCTCGCACCTCGTGGTCGCGCTCGGCATCGCCCGCGGCGAGTTCGCCGACGACGAGGAGTTCGAGCTCGCGGTGAGCGCCGCGGCGTCGCTCGGTGCCCGGGCGATCCGTGACGGCCGTGAGGTCTCGGTCGTGGTGTCGCAGCGCACCCCGGAGTTCGCCAAGCGCGCCGTCTACGCCGTGCGGACGCTCCCGACCGTGACGCCCACGCGCCTGCTCGACGACTTCGCCTCGGTCGGCCTCGCCGACGCCTGCCTGCCCATCGCCGAGGTCTCGCGGATCGTCGGCAGCGACACCGAGGGCATCTCCGTCGCGTTCCTCGTGGTGGGGTCCACCGTCGGCCTGCCCGCCCTGCGGCTCGCCGCAACCCGGTTCCCCGTCGGGGTGGAGGTCGTCGCGGTGATCTGCGAGCCCGAGGCCCAGCCCCGGTTCCTGCGGGTCGCCGGCCTGACCGTGATGACCATCGGCTACCTGGACGACCTCCGGCACGCCCTGCACCGATCGGCGTCGGCAGCGTGAGCGCCGCACCCGTGACCACCCCGGCACCCTCGGCGGACCGGGCGAGGCGTTCCACGCGACGGTCGGACCGTCGCGATGCCCGACGTCTCGTCCCGTTCCGGCTCGCCGGCGGCACCCTGGCGGTCTGGCTGCTGCTGGCCGTCGCGAGCGCGTCGTGGTGGCCGGTGTACCGCGACTCAGCGATGCTCACCGCGGCGGTCACCGCGATCGTCATCGGGACGGTCGTCGCGCTCCTCGGCACCCTGTTCCGGCTGCCGACGGCCGTCGTGGCGATCGCGACGGTCGCCGCCTTCACGGTGAGCGGTGTCCCCGCCGCCGTGCCGAGTCAGGCCAACGGCCTGCTGCCCACCGGGCGCGGATTCCTCGACCTCTTCGCGGGCGTCGCCCTCGGCTGGAAGCAGCTGGTGACCATCAGCCTGCCCGTGGGGTCGTACGAAGCGTTGCTCGTGCCGTACTTCGTGACGCTGCTCGTCGCCACGGTGACCGCCGTGAGCGTGGCGACCCGCGCCTCCAGGCAGGAACTCGCGAGCATCCCGGCACTCGTGCTCTTCGCGGTGGGCGTGGTCGTCGGGCCGAGCCGGCTCGACACGTCGATCGTGACGGCCGTCGTCCTGGTCGGCATCGCGCTCGTCTGGGCGCTGACGGTGCGGCACGCGCGTCGCGCGGTCGCGGTGGCCACCACCATCGGTTCCCGTGTGCCGGTCGCGCGGTCGATCGTCCGTCCGGCGCTCGTCGGCACGGGGACCATCGTGGCCGCGGCGGTCGTGGCGACCGGTCTCGGCCTGGTCGCTCCGCCGTCCGGGGACCGCACGGTCGCGCGCACCGACGTCGTGAAGCCGTTCGACCCCCGCGACTACGTCAGTCCGCTCAGCGGGTTCCGTGCCTACGAGGAGTCGACGGCATCGGACGCCACCCAGCTCCGGGTGACCGGTCTGCCGAAGGACGGGTTCGTCCGCATCGCGACGCTCGACACGTACGACGGCGTGGTCTACCGTGTCGGCGGGTCCGACGGTTCGGCCGGCTCGGGCACCTTTGAACGGGTGCCGACCGCGGTCGACGTCCGGGGTGTCCGGGGCACCACGGTCGACGTCGGGGTGACCGTCGACGGCTACCGCGGCGTCTGGTTGCCCACCGTCGGCGACCTGGAACGTGTGCAGTTCACCGGGAAGGACGCCGACGACGAGCGCGGCGCGTTCTTCTACAACGGGTCGACCAGCACCGGCGCGGTGGTGGGCGGCGTCGGCGACGGCACCTCCTACGACCTCACCGCGGTGCTGCCCGACCAGCCGACCGAACGGCAGCTCGCCACCGCCCGGCCGGGGAGCGCTGCCGTGCCCACCGCGCGGGACGTCCCCGACGCCGTCCGCGACACCGTGGAGTCGACCACGAAGGACGTGTCGGCGCCCGGGGCGAAGCTCCTCGCCGCGCTGCAGGCGCTGCAGCGGAACGGGTACGTCAGCCACGGTGTCGGTGACGACCGGAAGAGCCGGTCGGGCCACGGCGCCGACCGGGTCCAGGAGCTCCTGACCGCACCCCTGATGATCGGCGACCAGGAGCAGTACGCCGCGGCCGCCGCACTCATGGCGGACGAGATCGGGTTCCGCGCACGGGTCGTGATGGGCTTCACCGCCGGGGGAGACTCTGGCCGGAACGGCACCGCACAGCGCGGGGGGACGACGACCTTCCGCGGGTCCGACGTGACGGCTCGCATCGAGGTGGACACCGCGCAGTGGGGATGGGTGATGCTCAACCCGAACCCCGAGGTGCGCGACATCCCGAACGAGCAGCAGCAGACCCCGCAGCCGGTGACCCGGCCGGAGACCGTCGTGCCGCCGCCTCCGGTGGACCAGCAGGACCAGGACCAGCAGGCGCCTCCGGAGAGTGACCGGAACACGCCGCCGGTGCAGCCGCTCTGGCTCCAGATCCTGCTCGCGGTGCTGCCCTGGGCACTCGGGACCCTCGGCGTGGTCGCACTCGTGCTCCTGCCGTTCGCCGTGATCGTGCTGCTGAAGCGACTGCGACGGCGCCGACGGCGGAACGCCGCCTCGCCGCGGGGCCGCATCGTCGGTGCCTGGGACGAGTACCGTGACCAGCTGCTCGACCGTGGGCATGACGTGCGGCGTTCCGCCACCCGTCGTGAAGCCGTCGTCGGCGCACCCGGCGAGGGCGGTACCGGACTCGCTGCGCTGGCCGACCGCGCGGTGTTCGGACCGAGCGACCCCGACCAGACCACCGCCGACCGCATGTGGTCCGCGACCGACGACGCGATCGGCTCGTTGCGCCGCGACCGCACCCGCCGGGAGCGGTTCCGTACGGCGGTCTCGCTCCGGTCCCTGCGGGGAACGCTGCGGCGTCCGACGGCGCGGGCTCGTCGGGGGACCGGCGGCCAGGGTGCACCGGGGCGCGGCGACTACGATGTCCAGAGGCCGGACGAGCGTCGTGGTCGGCCGAGTGAGGACAGAGGCACCACGTGATCAGATGCGAACACTGCGGATCGATGCTCCCGGACGGGGCGATCTTCTGCGGTGAGTGCGGCCGCGCGGTCACCGCTGCGGCGAGCCGTCGCCCGGTCGCGCCGACCCCCGTCGAGCAGGCACCGCCGCCGCCGTTGCAGCAGCCCGACGCGCACGGCCGACGATCGGACCCCGCCTCCGACGCCTGGTTGCCCGAATCCACGCTCGACCCCGCGACCCGTGCCTGGCTCACCGGTGCCGACCGCCGCGGCGAGGAACCGCCGGCCCCCGTGCCGGTGCAGCGTCCCGATGACCTCGCCCCACGACAGGCGCCCTCGCACGTGCACGGTGCCGGGTCGGGGCTCGACGACTGGTCGGGTGCGGCGGACCGGTCAGCGGCCGAGCCGGTCCTGGACCCCGACGCCTACGCGTCCGACCCGCTCGACGCCGACGACCCCGAGCGGACCCGGATCGCCCCGGCACCCGGTCGACCCGCGACACCCGCGGCGCCGGCGAACGACGCCGATGCGCCCACCGTGCAACAGTCGGTGCCGTCTCCGCCAGCCGCTCCCGTCGCTCCCGTCGCGCCTGTCGCGCCCGAGCCCGCCCTGCCCGTCTGGGCACCGCCAGCCGACTCCGCACCGCCGGCAGCACCCGCCGGTCCGTCCTGGTGGGTGGGCCGGGGCGCACCTGCCGCCGCCGAGGCACCCGCCGAGCCGGTCGTCCCGCCCATGCCGGGAGCACCGTCCGAACCGGTCGCCGAGCAAGACGCTCCGGCTTCCGCGCGTGCGTCCGACGCGCCGGTCGTTTCCGCGCCGGAGCCGGACCACCTGACCGTCGCCGCCTCGGAGACCGCTGCCGATGACGACCAGTCGCCCGTCGTGTCGCCCCCGCAGCCCGGGGACACCGCCGTGGTCGAACCGCTGATCGACCGCCGTCCGCCGCGTCCGGCCCCGCTCGTCACACCGGGCATGCACGAGACGACCATCTGCCACGTCTGCGGCAACCGGCTCGAGCCGGACGACATCTTCTGCGGTGAGTGCGGGGCGGTCCGGCCCGCCGTGACCGCGGCCTTCACCGGCCCGGTCATGCCGTTGCCGATGACCCGGCCCGACTGGGCAGCGGACGACACCGCCGGCACCGAGACGTCCGAGGCGAGCACCGCCACGAACCAGGCAGACGGGCACGACAGCAGTGCGGACGAGCCCGCGGACCCAGACGGGTCTGCCGACGACGCAGCACTCGACGAGCCGGATGACGAGATCCAGGCGGACGACGAGTCCGTCCCCGCCGACGTGGAGCAGTCGAGTCCGAGCGGACGCCCCCGCGGGGCGCACGCTGCACCGGAGACCGAATCGGAGCCACCGCGCGGGGCGCCTTTCGTCGCGGATTCGCCGATCCCACCCGTGCCGGGTTCCGTCGCCGCGCCGTCCTCGGCGCCGTCCACCACGACCACGGGCGCACCGCTCGCTGCGCCCCTGCCCCTGCCCCCGATCCCGGGCGTGACCGGACCGGCGCTGCCCCTGCAACCTGCTGACCGGCCGGACTCGAACGCCGGAGTCGACGACCTCGACGAGGACGTCGACGAGACCCGCATCGTCGCGAAGACCCCGACCCGGGCTCCGTTCGTGCTGCACTTCAGCACGGGTGAGCGACTCGGCGTGCACGGCACCGGGCTTCTCGGTCGACTGCCCCGACCGCAGCCGGGGGAGCGCTACGACGACCTGCTGACCGTG
Organism: Curtobacterium sp. Arg-1; assembly: GCF_025643395.1. Taxonomy (NCBI): domain Bacteria; kingdom Bacillati; phylum Actinomycetota; class Actinomycetes; order Micrococcales; family Microbacteriaceae; genus Curtobacterium; species Curtobacterium sp. Arg-1. The sequence goes on along the minus strand of NZ_CP095731.1, from coordinate 2,117,305 downwards.
CACGATCCGGGCAAGTCCGTGTCGAAGACCCACCTCGAGCTCGGCCGGGACGGCGATGACCTGTGGGTCTCGGACCGGTTCTCCGGCAACGGCACGGTCGTCCGGCACATCGACGGATCCATCCGCCGCTGCGAGCCCGGTCGCCGGTACCGCGTCGAGCGGGGCGCGCGCGTCGACATCGGTGAGCAGTTCTTCCTGGTGCAGTAGGGCACTTCTCCACAGATCCGCTCCCGGGCCAACGCCGGGCACCCGTTTCCTGGTGCGATGGGGACATGTCCCGGTTCACCGCTCGCTGCGTGGTCGTGGGGGCCGCGGTCGCGCTCGTCGTGGTCGGCGTCCTCGCGCCGCTCAGCGGCGTCGGGCACGGTGTCCTGCTCGGCGCAGGCGCGTGCTGCGCCCTGGTCGACGTGGTGTTCCACCGTTCCGCGTCGGCGCTCCCGGCGGACCGTCCGGTGGTGGTGGTCGCGCCGTCGATCCCCGACCGGGTCGGTGCTCCGGGCACACCTCCTGACACGTCGGAACGCCTCCACGTGCTGCAGCCGCCGGCCCTCGTCCCCGACGCCGATGGTGGGTCACCCACACTCGTCCTCGGACACGGTCCCGGCGATCACGTGGTCCGGGTCGATGCGACGTCACACGTCGCGGTCGTCGGGACCGGGGCACTGGCTCTCGCGGTGTTCCGCGGGCTCGCCGAGCAGCTCCGTGCCGCTGCCGTCCACGACGGGGACGACCTGCGGTGGGCCGCCGCACCCGGACTCCTCGACGCCGGGGGACCGACCACCGACGAGCCCTCGCCGCGCACCCTGCCGCGGGGCACCTCGGTCGCGGTGTGGATGGACGAGGGCGGCCGACCGCTCGGCACCGTGGTGCTCGTGGCCGGGCTCGGATCGGTGCCCCGACACCGGGACGTCACCGTCGAGGTCACGCGGTACGGCTGTTCCGTCCGCCGATCCGACGACCACGACGTCGTCCGGGTCGCCCCGGCGCTCCCGCTGCTCGACCTCGACCCCGTCGGCACCGGCTGAGGAAGCGCGCCGGACGGGGGCGCCGATCGATCAGCGACGACCGAGCATCAGCGCAGTCCGGCGCCCGCGCGCACCGTCCCGACGGGCACACCGCCACCGAGGACCCGCTCACCGGTCGCCTCGAGCACGTCGGCCACCCCGTCGGCCGCGACGAGCCCGTTGCGCTCGAGCAGGGCCAGGGCTGCCAGGGTGCCGGCCCGTTGCGAGCCGTCGAGCACCTTCACCGCGACCGCCGCACCGCCGGGCAACCCCATGACCATGACGCCCTCGGCACCGAACTTCGCGAGCACCTGCAGCCGCTCGATGGTCACCGTGTTCGCACGTCCGACGCCGTCGATCGCCCACGGGTGGGCCAGGACCGCGTCGGTCAGGGCGGCGGAGTCGTCGTCGGCCCGTGCCACGACCCCGGCGAACCCGCGCGCGAGCCCGGTCAGGGTCAGTGGGAACACGGGAGCGCCGCAGCCGTCCGTGCCGACCAGGTCGACGGTCTCGTGCGTGTACTCCTCGACCACGGAACGCACCCGCTGCTGCAACGGGTGCTCCGTGTCCAGGTACGTGGCTTCGTCCCACCCGTTCACCCGGCAGGCGGCGAGCATGCCGGCGTGCTTGCCGGAGCAGTTCATGGCCAGTCGGCGGGGGCCGTCCATCGTGCGGGCGGTCCCGCGGTCGAAGGGCATGTCCGGCGGGCAACCGAGGTCGGCCTCGACGTGGTCGAAGGACTCGAGCATGTGCAGGGCGAGCGCCTGGTGCGCGGCGGTGCCGGCGTGGCTCGCGGTGGTGAGGACGAGCTCCTCGTCGGAGAACAGCGCACCGGCTCGTCGGACCGCCAGCGCCTGGAACGGCTTCATGGTGGAACGCGGGTAGATGCTCGCGGTCACGTCGCCGACGGAGTCGATCACCGTGCCGGTCGCGTCGACGACGACGCCGGCTCCGACGTGTCGGCTCTCGTCGAACCCTGAGCGTTCGAGCACCGCCAACTCGACGGAACCGTCGGCGGTGAGAGGATGGCGATCACTGCGGACTTCGGGGCTCACCGTCATGCCGCCATGCTAGCCAAGGCGAAGGGGCGCACCCGTGCACGACCACTCCTACGAGGTCTCCGTCAGCTGGACCGGCGACCGCGGGACCGGCACCTCCGGGTACCGCGACTACGGCCGCGAACACGTCGTCTCGGCCACCGGCAAGCCCGACGTCCCCGGCTCCGCCGACCCGACGTTCCGCGGGGACCGAGATCGTTGGAACCCCGAGGAGATGGTGGTCGCGGCACTGGCCCAGTGCCACATGCTCAGCTACCTGCACGTCGCGGTCACGAAGGGCTTCACCGTCGTCGACTACCGGGATACCGCGACCGCGTCGCTCCGCCTGAACCGCGACGGGTCGGGCGAGCTGACCGAGGCGACCCTGCACCCGGTGGTCACGATCCTCGAGGCCGACCGGGTGGCGGACGCCGAGGCCGCGCACACCACGGCCAACGAGCTCTGCTTCATCGCGCGGTCGGTGGCGTTCCCGGTGCACCACGAGCCGCAGCTGGTCGTCCGACCTGCGTCATTGGCAGGGGACTCTTCGGCTGGTGGGGCAGACTAGGTTCCCGTGAAGCGTCTCCGCCTGCTCCCGATCGCCATCGTCCCCGCCGTCGTGCTGGGACTCGCCGCCTGCTCCGGCTCCGGTTCGAGCGGGCCCTCGGCCTCGCCGACCCCGTCGGCCAGTGCCACGGCCTCGGCGATCACCTCGTGCCCCGACCCCGGCAAGTCGTCCGACTCGATCAAGGCGACCGGGGCGTTCGGGGGAGCGCAGGCGCCGAGCGTGAAGTTCGCGTCCGGTCTGTCCGCCAAGACCCCGCAGGCCACCCGGCTCGTGCAGGGCAAGGGCGCGTCCCTCGACGAGGGCGACTACGCGCAGGTCTCCTACAGCGTGTACGAGGCGTCCGACGCCAAGAAGCTCGGCACCGTCGGCTTCGACGAGGGCAACCCGCAGGTGCTCTCCGTCGGTGGCAAGGGCTTCGGCGCGCTCCTGGCCTGCTCGAAGGTCGGCGACCGGATCGCCGCGGTCGGACAGTCCTCCGCACTCGGCTTCAACACCGGCGGCGAGATCGTCGTGGTCGCCGACGTCGTCGCGCAGACCCCGACCAAGGCGAACGGCACCCCGCAGGACCAGGACCCGGGACTGCCCACGGTCAAGGACAAGGCTTCCGGTGAGCCGGAGATCACGGTCCCGAAGGGCGTGAAGGCACCCACGAAGACCACGGTCGAGGTGCTGAAGCAGGGCGACGGCGCCGCGATCGCCGACGGCGACACCGCGCTCGTGCAGTACAAGGGCGTCGTCTACGACACCGGCAAGGAGTTCGACTCCTCGTGGTCGAAGGGCGTCCCCACCACCTTCACCGTCTCGGAGAGCGCGCTCATCAAGGGCTTCGTCACCGGGCTCGTCGGCCAGAAGGTCGGCTCGCAGGTGCTCATCGTCGCCACGCCGGAGGACGCCTACGGCGCCAACCCGCGGGAGGGCTCGGGCATCCCGAAGAACGCCACGCTCGTCTTCGTCGTCGACATCCTCGCCAAGGGCTGACCGTGACGGACGACCGCGTCGGCAGCGCCGGTCCGGAGCGTCGGCGCATCGTCGTCCTCGGCAGCACCGGCTCGATCGGCACCCAGGCGCTCGACGTCGTCGCCCGCAACCCCGACCGGTTCGAGGTCGTCGGGCTCACTGCCGGCAGCAACCGTGCACTGGTCGCCGAGCAGGCCGCCCGGTTCGGCGTCCGCGACACGGCGTTCGGTGCGGCGGACTCGGAGCAGCTCATCCGCAGCGTCGAGGCCGACGTCGTCCTGAACGGCATCACGGGCTCGGTCGGCCTCGGGCCGACGCTCGCGGCGCTCGAGAGCGGCGCCACACTGGCCCTCGCCAACAAGGAGAGCCTGATCGTCGGCGGCTCGCTCGTGCAGCAGGCCGCGGCGCCCGGGCAGATCGTGCCCGTCGACAGCGAGCACTCCGCGATCGCGCAGGCGCTCCGTTCCGGCGCCGACACCGAGGTGCAGCGGCTCGTCCTCACCGCGAGCGGCGGTCCCTTCCGCGGGCGCACCCGTGAGCAGCTCCGCGACGTCACCCCCGCCCAGGCGCTGGCGCACCCCACCTGGGACATGGGACTCGTCGTCACGACGAACTCCGCGACCCTGGTGAACAAGGGGCTCGAGGTCATCGAGGCGCACCTGCTCTTCGGCGTGCCGTACGACCGCATCGACGTCACCGTGCACGCGCAGTCGATCGTGCACTCGATGGTCGAGTTCGTCGACGGCTCCACCATCGCCCAGGCATCGCCGCCGGACATGCGGCTGCCGATCGCGCTCGGCCTGGCCTGGCCGGACCGCGTGCCCGGCGTCGGCGTCCCGCTCGACTGGACGACCGCGAGCACGTGGACGTTCGAGCCCCTCGACCAGGACGCCTTCGGAGCCGTTGCCCTCGCGAAGCGGGTGGGCGAACTGGGTGGGACGTTCCCGGCCGTGTTCAACGCCGCGAACGAGCAGGCCGTCGCCGCGTTCCACGCCGGCGCGATCGGTTTCCTGGACATCGTCGACACGGTCGAGCGCGTCGTCGAGGAGCACACCGCGGGGGAGCCGTCACTCGACGGCGTGCTCGCTGCGGAGCAGTGTGCGCGCACCGCTGCGGACCGCGCACTGACCCGCTGACGCGGGTCGCGCCTCCCGTCCGACGCGGAGGCGGCAGACCGCGGACGTGACGCACCGGCCTGGAGGCCCAGCTCGCCTCGCAGACGGCGCTCGGCTCCGTCATGGAATCAGTCCCGTACTCTTTCCCGGTGACCGTCGAATCCGTCCTGCTCTTCGTCCTCGGCGTGGTCGTCTTCATCATCGGCCTGCTGGTCTCGATCGGACTCCACGAGCTGGGGCACCTGTCCTTCGCGAAGCTCTTCAACGTCAAGGTGACGCAGTACTCGCTGGGCTTCGGCAAGGCGATGTGGTCGTTCAAGCGGGGTGAGACCGAGTACGGCATCCGCCCGATCCTGCTGGGCGGGTACATCTCGATGGTGGGCATGCTCAAGCCGCGCGCTTCGGGCCGCGAGATCACGAACACGGGGATGTACAGCGCGTTCGTGCAGGACGCCCGTCAGGCCAGCGCCGAGCAGATCGCGGACTCCGGCGGCGACGACTCCCGCGCCTTCTACCGCCTGACGCCGTGGAAGCGGATCATCGTGATGGTCGCAGGCCCGGCGATGAACCTGGTGATCGGCATCGTGCTGTTCGGCGTGCTGCTGTGCGGGTTCGGGGCACCGACCACGACCTTCACGTCGAGTGTCGGCTGCGTCCTGCCGAACAGCCGGACGACCGAGTGTTCGCCCGGCGACGCCGTGTCCCCGGCGAAGCAGGCCGGCATCGAGTCCGGCGACGTCGTGCTCTCGGTGAACGGCGAGCAGGACCCCACGATCACGCGCGTCTCCCAGGTCTTCCAGGAGTCCGCGGGTGAGCAGGTCACCGTGGTCGTCGACCGCGACGGCGCGCGGAAGACGCTCGAGATCACCCCGACGACCGCCACCCGTGACGTCTACGACGCCGAGGGGAAGGTCGTCAAGAACGACGACGGCACCACGAAGACCCAGCGCGTCGGCGTGGTCGGCGTCAGCATCGGTCAGTCCCTGGTGCGGCAGTCCCCGGCCGCGGTCCTGCCCGCGACGGGCGCCCAGATCGCCGCGTCGGCGCACCTGATCATCGACCTGCCGCAGCGTCTGGTCGCGGTGTGGAACGCCGCGTTCGGTGCGCAGGAGCGGTCGCAGGACAGCCCCGTGTCGGTGGTCGGTGTCGGTCGTGCGATCGGGGAGGTCTCGTCGATGAGCGGTGTCCCCGTGGTCGACAAGGCGTACACGATCCTCGGGCTGCTGGCCTCGCTCAACATCGGCCTGTTCGTGCTCAACATGGTGCCGCTGCTGCCGCTCGACGGCGGGCACATCGCGGGCGCGCTGTGGGAAGCGATCAAACGACGGTCGTTCAAGCTCGTCGGCAAGGCCGACCCGGGGCCCATCGACCTGGCGAAGACGATGCCGCTGACGATGGTCGTCGTGGTGCTGCTGGCGGGCATGAGCGCGCTGCTCATCTACGCCGACATCGTCCGACCTGTGAACCTGTTCGGGTAGCGCTCGGAGCCACTACGCTCAGCGCATGAGCACAGCCGCCACGAACCCTCCCGAGGTTCGCGCCGTCGAACGACAGGGGCTCGACGTCATCGCCGAGTCGGATCGGAAGGGCTCCCCGAGGGGGCTGTTCTGGCCGTGGTTCGCGGCGAACATCTCCGTCCTCGGCATCGCGTACGGGTCGTTCGTCATCGGGTTCGGTATCTCGCTGGCCCAGGCGACGATCGTCTCGGTCATCGGGGTGGTGTTCTCGTTCCTGCTGTGCGGCATCGTCGCGATCGCCGGCAAGCGCGGTTCGGCGCCGACCATGGTGCTGAGCCGAGCGGCGTTCGGGGTCCGCGGCAACCGGGTGCCCTCGTTCCTCAGCTGGGTCCTCACCGTCGGGTGGGAGACCTCGCTCGCCGCGCTGGCGGTCCTGGCGACCTCGACCGTCTTCACCGAGCTCGGTTGGGACGGCGGGGTGCTGACGAAGGTCGTCGCGCTGATCGTCGTCGCAGCGCTCGTGGTCGGCGCCGGGATCGCCGGGTTCGACGTGATCATGCGCCTGCAGACCGTGATCACCGTCGTCACCGCCGTGTTGACCGTCGTCTACATCGTGCTCGCCGCGCCGACGATCGACTTCGCGGCGCTCGGTGCCCTGCCGTCCGGCAGCACCCAGAACGTCATCGGGGCGCTCGTGCTCGTGATGACCGGGTTCGGCCTGGGCTGGGTGAACGCCGCCGCCGACTACTCGCGGTACCTGCCGCGGGGCGCGTCCACCGGTGGCGTCGTCGGGTGGACGACCCTCGGTGGCGCACTGGCACCGGCGATCCTCGTGGTCTTCGGCGTCCTGCTCGCCGGGTCCTCGCCGGACCTGAACGCGGCGATCCAGGACGACCCGATCGGCGCGCTCACCACGATCCTGCCGATCTGGTTCCTCGTCCCGTTCGCGATCGTGGCGATCCTCGGGCTCGTCGGGGGAGCCGTCCTCGACATCTACTCGTCGGGCCTCGCGCTGCTCAGCGCCGGCGTGAAGATCCCGCGGCCGGTCGCCGCCGGGGTCGACGGCGCGTTCATGGTCGCCGGCGCCGTGTACATCGCCTTCTTCTCGGAGAGCTTCGTGAAGCCGTTCCAGGCGTTCCTCGTGACCCTCGGGGTGCCGATCGCCGCGTGGGCCGGCATCTTCGTCGCCGATGTCCTGCTCCGTCGTCGCGCCTACGCCGAGGCGGAGCTCGACGATCGCCGCGGGCGCTACGGAGACGTCCGGTGGCTGCCGATCGCGCTCGTCGTGCTCGGCACGGTGCTCGGCTGGGGTCTGGTCACGAACACGTACGGCGTCCCCGCGTGGCTGAACTGGCAGGGCTACCTGCTCGGCCCGTTCGGACTCGGCGGACGCGGAGGGGCCTGGGCGTACGCGAACCTCGGCGTGCTCGTGGCCCTGCTGGTCGGGTTCCTCGGCACGCTGCTGTTCGCGCGTGGGTCGATCCGCCGTCAGGAAGCACTGAGCACCCCGGAAGCACTCGGCACCCCGGACGACCTGCGATGAGCGCGGAGGTCCCCGACGACGCCTGGCTCGTCGTCATCGACATGCAGCAGGTCTTCACGGGCGAGAACCCGTGGGCGGCACCGCGCTTCGACCACGCCGGCGCCGGCATCGAACGGCTCCTGCCCCGGTTCACCGGTCGCACGGTCTTCACCCGCTTCGTCGCCCCGGTCCAGCCCGAGGGTGCGTGGGTGCCGTACTACCGTGAATGGCCATTCGCTCTGCTCCCGGACGCCGACCCGCTGTACGCGCTCACCGAGCCCTTCGCGTCTGCTGCCGCGGACCGGAACGACCCCGTCGTCACGGAACCGACCTTCGGCAAGTGGGGGACGGGCCTCCAGGCCGTCGTCGGCGACCATCCGCACCTGGTGCTCACGGGGGTGTCGACCGACTGCTGCGTGCTGTCGACCGCGCTGGCGGCGGCGGATGCCGGCGCGACGGTGACGGTCGTGGCCGACGCCTGCGCCGGCGCCAGCGACGCGGACCACGACCGGGCCCTCGCGGTGATGCGGCTCTACGCCCCGCTCATCACGGTCGTGGACTCGGTCAGGGAGCTCTGAACGGACCCACGGGGGCCGGAGCAGGCATGGTCAGACCGAGCGCGTAGAGTGCTCACGTGCCCGCAGTCAACCTCGGTATGCCCAAGTCCCCCGAAACCCTCGCTCCGCGTCGCAAGTCGCGGCAGATCCGGGTCGGCAAGGTGCTCGTGGGCGGCGACGCCCCGGTGTCCGTGCAGTCGATGACCACGACGCAGACCACCAACATCAACGCGACGCTGCAGCAGATCGCCGAGCTCACGGCGTCGGGCTGCGACATCGTCCGGGTCGCCGTGCCCACGCAGGACGACGCCGACGCGCTGGCGATCATCGCGAAGAAGTCGCAGATCCCCGTGATCGCCGACATCCACTTCCAGCCGAAGTACGTCTTCCAGGCGATCGACGCCGGCTGCGCGGCGGTCCGCGTCAACCCGGGCAACATCCGCAAGTTCGACGACCAGGTCGGCGCGATCGCCAAGGCTGCCAAGGACGCCGGCGTCTCGCTCCGCATCGGTGTGAACGCGGGGTCGCTCGAGCCGAGCCTGCTCCAGAAGTACGGCAAGGCCACCCCCGAGGCGCTCGTCGAGTCCGCCGTGTGGGAAGCCTCCCTGTTCGAGGAGCACGACTTCCACGACTTCAAGATCTCGGTCAAGCACAACGACCCGATCGTCATGGTGAAGGCCTACCGCCAGCTCGCCGCCGCTGGTGACTGGCCGCTGCACCTCGGTGTGACCGAGGCCGGGCCGGAGTTCCAGGGCACCATCAAGAGCGCCACCGCGTTCGGCATCCTGCTGGCCGAGGGCATCGGTGACACCATCCGCGTGTCGCTCTCGGCCCCGCCCGCGCAAGAGGTCAAGGTCGGCCTGCAGATCCTGCAGTCGCTCAACCTGCGGGAGCGCAAGCTCGAGATCGTCTCCTGCCCCAGCTGCGGCCGCGCCCAGGTCGACGTCTACCAGCTCGCGAACGACGTCACGAAGGGGCTCGAGGGCATGACCGTCCCGCTCCGCGTGGCCGTCATGGGCTGCGTCGTGAACGGACCGGGCGAGGCGCGTGAGGCCGACCTCGGCGTCGCCTCCGGCAACGGCAAGGGGCAGATCTTCGTCAAGGGCCAGGTCGTCAAGACCGTGCCCGAGGCCGAGATCGTCCAGACGCTCATCAACGAGGCGAACCGCATCGCGGACGAGATGGGTCCCGCGGCCGCCACCGGCACGCCCCAGGTGATCATGGCGCCGTAGGCGCGACCACCATCCTGACCGGAGGCCCGGTGCCAGCTGGCACCGGGCCTCCGGTCCGTCGTCGTGCGGTGCTGGTGCCGGCGCCGGTCTGCACGGTGCGGGCTTCGCGCTTCCGTGTGGGGTTGATCGCCCCGTGCGAGCCTGCAGGCGCGCACGGAGCGGCTGGTGCCGCACCTGCCGATCAACCCCGCACCGTGCAGCGCTGCTCCGCGACGCCGGCGACGCCGGCGACGTCGGCGACGTCGGCGACGCGCCTGCCGCACCGGGGAACGGCCTGGAGGCCCGGCGCGGCTGGTCGACGTGCGTCCCGTCGGCACGGTGCGGACTTCGCGAGCGGCAGCCGGGTTGATCGCCCCGTGCGAGCCTGCAGGCGCGCACCGAGCGGCTCGTGCCGCACGATCCGGCGAACCTCGCACCGTGCCGAGCGGCGATCCTCGCGCACAGCGGCGGGGACACCGTAGGGAGCCCGCGCCGCCAGCCCGCCGCCACTAGGCTTGCCCCGTGGTCACACGGCTTTCGCATCTGTTCCTCCGTACGCTCCGCGACGACCCCTCCGACGCCGAGGTGACGAGCCACAAGCTGCTCGTCCGCGCCGGGTACGTCCGTCGCCAGTCCCCGGGGATCTTCGCCTGGCTGCCGCTCGGCCTCCGGGTGCGCGCCAAGATCGAGGCGATCATCCGCGACGAGATGGTCGCAGCCGGTGCGCAGGAGGTCCTGCTGCCAGCGCTCCTGCCGCGTGAGCCGTACGAGGCGACGAACCGCTGGACCGAGTACGGCGACGGCATGTTCCGCCTGCAGGACCGCAAGGGGTCCGACTACCTGCTCGCCCCCACGCACGAGGAGATGTTCGCGCTCCTGGTGAAGGACCTGTACTCGTCCTACAAGGACCTGCCGGTCACCCTGTTCCAGATCCAGGACAAGTACCGCGACGAGGCCCGGCCCCGCGCCGGCCTCCTGCGCGGCCGCGAGTTCACGATGAAGGACGCCTACTCGTTCGACCTCACGGACGAGGGGCTCGAGCGCAGCTACCAGGTCATGCGCGATGCGTACGAGAAGATCTTCGCCCGCCTGGGCCTCGACTACGTCATCGTCAAGGCCGACGCCGGCGCGATGGGCGGCTCCAAGTCCGAGGAGTTCCTGCACCCGATCGGCGTCGGCGAGGACACCTTCGTCCGCAGCGCCGGCGGTTACGCGGCCAACGTCGAGGCGTACGTCACCCCGGTCCCCGAGTCCCTGCCGATCGAGGGCCAGCCCGAACCCGTGCTCCTGCCGGCGTCGGACACCCCGACGATCGACACCCTCGTCGCCCACGCCAACCAGGTCGCCCCGCGCGACGGCGCACCGTGGACCGCGGCCGACACGCTGAAGAACGTCGTCCTCGCGCTCACGCACCTCGACGGCACGCGCGAGGTCGTGGTCGTCGGCCTGCCCGGTGACCGCGACGTCGACCTGAAGCGCGCCGAGGTGTCGTTCGCCCCGGCCGAGGTCGAGGCCGCCGGCGACGACGACTTCAAGAAGCACCGTGGCCTGGTGAAGGGCTACATCGGCCCGCAGGTCCTCGGTGCCGACAGCGCCACCGGCATCCGCTACTTCGTCGACCCGCGCGTGGTCGACGGCACGAGCTGGATCACCGGCGCCAACGAGCGCGGCGTGCACGTCTCCGGCCTCGTCGCCGGCCGCGACTTCGTGGCCGACGGTGTCGTCGAGGTCTCCGACGTCCGTGCCGGCGACCCGTCCCCGGACGGCTCCGGCCCCCTCGAGACCGCCCGCGGCATGGAGATCGGGCACGTCTTCCAGCTCGGTCGCAAGTACGCCGAGGCGCTCGGCCTCAAGGTGCAGGACGAGAACGGCAAGCTCGCCACGGTGACGATGGGCTCCTACGGCATCGGCGTGACCCGCATCCTCGCGATCCTGGCCGAGTCCCACAACGACGAGAAGGGCCTGGTCTGGCCGAAGAACGTCGCACCGTTCGACGTGCACATCGTCGCCACGGGTCGCGACCAGGTCGCCTACGAGCTGGCGTCCTCGGTCGTCGCCGAGCTCGAGGGCGAACGGTTCGACGTGCTCTACGACGACCGCCCGAAGGTGTCGCCCGGCGTGAAGCTCCGTGACGCCGAACTGCTCGGCATGCCGATCGTCGTCGTCGCGGGTCGCGGCGCCGCCGACGGCGTCGTCGAGCTGTGGGACCGTGCGACGGGCGACCGCCGCGACGTGCCGGTGGCCGAACTGCTCGACGCGGTCCGCGCGATCTGACACGACGCCGTCGTGTCCGCTGGACACCCCCGATCCGACGAGACGCCGCCCCATCGGGCGGCGTCTCGTCGGATCTGGCGGCGTCTCGGCGAGACGACGGCGTGTCACGACCTGGACGTGACCACCTGACGGACGGGAGGCCCGTGGCGACGCCGCCACGGGCCTCCTGTCCGCCGTCTGGTTCTGGGGTACGCTTGTGGCCGACTTCTGCGCAGTTCCACCCCGCAGGAGCGACTCATCTGAATACGGAGGCACCTCGGTGAAGATCGATCTCGCAGTCCTGCGACTCATGGAGCGCGAGCGGGAGATCCCGTTCGACGAGCTCGTCCAGATCATCGAATCTGCCATCCTGACCGCCTACCAGAAGCACGCCGACGAGAACGGCGAGCCGGCCCACGCGCAGTCGCGTGTGGAGCTCGACCGCAAGTCCGGCGAGGTCAGTGTCTACGTCCCCGAGCTCGACGACGAGGGCACCGTCATCGGTGAAGCCGTCGACCAGCCGAGCGACTTCGGGCGCATCGCGGCCTTCGCGGCGAAGCAGGTCATCAACCAGCGCCTGCGCGACATCGGCGACGACAAGATCCTCGGCGAGTTCCGCGGCAAGGAAGGCGACATCGTCGCCGGCGTGGTCCAGCAAGGCCCGAACCCGAAGATGGTGCACGTCGACCTCGGCACGATCGAGGCGATCCTGCCGCCCGAGGAGCAGGTGCCGGGGGAGTCCTACACGCACGGCTCCCGCATCCGCGTCTACGTGACGAGTGTCGCCCGCGGCAACAAGGGTCCGCAGATCACCGTCTCGCGCACGCACCCGGGCCTGGTCCGGAAGCTCTTCGCGCTCGAGGTCCCGGAGATCGCGTCCGGCGTCGTCGAGATCACCTCCCTCGCCCGCGAGGCTGGTCACCGCACGAAGATCGCCGTCAAGGCCAACGAGCCCGGTGTCAACGCGAAGGGCGCCTGCATCGGCGAGCTCGGCGCACGTGTCCGGTCCGTCACGAACGAGCTCGGTGCCGAGAAGATCGACATCGTCGACTACTCGTCCGACCTGGCGTCGTTCGTCGCGAGCGCCCTGTCGCCGGCCAAGGTGACGAGCGCGTTCGTGCTCGACGCCTCGACCAAGGCCGTCCGCGCACTCGTGCCGGACTACCAGCTGTCGCTCGCGATCGGCAAGGAAGGCCAGAACGCCCGCCTCGCCGCGAAGCTCACCGGTGCACGCATCGACATCCAGCCGGACTCCATCCTGGACGGCGTGGACTAGGACGATTTCGCCCCCGGCGTGCCCCTCGAGGGCGCGCCGGATCGCGCACGTCCGAGGCAAGGAGTAGAGTGGTTCCCGTCAGAACGTGCATCGGCAGTCGCCGTCGCGCTTCCCGATCCTCCCTCCTCCGAGTCGTCGCCCTGAGCGATGGCCGTGTCGTGGCGGATCCGAAGGCAGTCATGCCGGGCCGGGGAGCATGGCTCACACCGACCGTCGATGCCTACGATCTGGCCGTCAAGCGCAGGGCTTTCCGCCGTGCGCTCCGGTTGGATCGCGATCCCGACACGTCCGCGGTGCTCGACCACATCGCCGGTCTCCCACAGGAACCGGCCGAGCGCCCGGACATGACAGAACAGGCTGAACGGCTTATGGACAACTGATGAGCGGCTCGAAGTGAGACCCGTCATCCATTGAGTCCTGCCCCTTCACGGGGTGGGACCCGTGAAGGAGAACAGTGGCTAAACCACGCGTACACGAGATCGCAAGCGAACTCGGCGTCGACAGCAAGACCGCACTCGAAAAGCTCAAGGAGCTCGGCGAGTTCGTCCGGGGTGCCAGCTCGAGCATCGAGCCCCCGTGGCACGGAAGCTCCGTGCCGCCCTGCAGGCAGACGGCGTCCCCGCGTCGAAGCCCGCCGACTCGGCGTCCGCGCCGAGCGCACCCGCCAAGGCCAGCGCGCCGAAGTCGAGTGCACCCAAGCCCGGCGGCCCCCGTCCGGGTCCGGCTCGTCCGGCCCCCGCGCCGGAGCCCGAGGCCCCGGCAACACCCGCTGCCGACGTGCCGGCACCGGCCGCACCGAAGTCCGTCGCCCAGCGGCAGGCCGAGGCCGAGGCCGCGCAGAAGGCCCGTGCCGAGAAGCAGGCCGCTGAGCAGCAGGCCGCCGCGCAGGCCGGCGACTCGACCGACGAGGCACCGAAGTCCGACGCGGTGAAGCCGGGCAGCAGCCCGAAGGCTCCCGCGGCGGCCGGTCCGAAGCCGGGTGGCCCCAAGCCGGGTGCACGTCCGGGCAACAACCCGTACTCGTCGAACCAGGGCATGGGCTCGCGCCCGCCGCGCCCCGGCAACAACCCGTACTCCTCCAACCAGGGCATGGGCCAGCGCCCGGCCGCCGGCGCAGCCGGTGGCGGTGGCATCCCACGTCCGCAGCCCCCGCGTCCGGGCACGCCCCGTCCGGGTGCTCCGCGTCCGGGTGGTCCCGGTCAGGGCAACCGTCCCAACGGCTTCGGGCAGCGCCCGGGCCAGGGTGGTGGCCGTGGCGGCCCCGGTGCACGTCCGGGTGCCGGCGGCGGTGCCGGTGGCGGCTTCCCGCGTCCGGCCTTCAGCGGCCCGCGTCCCGCCGGTGGCGGTGGCCGTGGTCGTGGCCCCGGTGGTGGTACCGCCGGTGCGTTCGGTCGCGGTGGCGGCAAGAGCCGTGCCCGCAAGTCGAAGCGGACGAAGCGCGCCGAGTACGAGATGCGTCAGGCCCCGTCGCTCGGCGGTGTGCAGGTCCCTCGCGGCGACGGCAACACGGTCGTCCGACTCCGTCGTGGTGCGAGCATCTCGGACTTCGCGGACAAGATCGACGCCATGCCCGGCAACCTCGTGACGGTGCTGTTCCACCTCGGTGAGATGGCGACCGCGACCGAGTCGCTGGACGAGGCCACGTTCGAGGTCCTGGGCGACGAGCTGGGCTACAAGATCCAGATCGTCTCGCCCGAGGACGAGGACAAGGAGCTCCTCGAGGGCTTCGACATCGACCTCGAAGCAGAACTCGAGGACGAAGACGACGACGTGCTGCAGCAGCGGCCGCCGGTGGTCACCGTCATGGGTCACGTCGACCACGGCAAGACCCGCCTCCTCGACGCGATCCGCAACTCGAAGGTCGTCGAGGGCGAGGCCGGTGGCATCACCCAGCACATCGGTGCGTACCAGATCGTCGCCCAGCACGAGGGCATCGACCGCCCGATCACCTTCATCGACACCCCGGGTCACGAAGCCTTCACGGCCATGCGTGCCCGTGGTGCCCAGGTGACGGACATCGCGATCCTCGTGGTCGCGGCGGACGACGGCATCATGCCCCAGACCATCGAGGCGTTGAACCACGCGCAGTCGGCCGGTGTGCCGATCGTCGTCGCGGTCAACAAGATCGACAAGGAAGGCGCGAACCCCGCCAAGGTCCGCCAGCAGCTCACCGAGTACAACCTGGTGGCCGAGGAGTACGGCGGCGACGTCATGTTCGTCGACGTGTCGGCGCGGCAGAACATCGGCATCCAGGAGCTCCTGGACGCCGTGCTGCTCACCGCGGACGCCGGTCTCGACCTGCGTGCCAACCCCGACAAGGACGCACGTGGTGTGGCGATCGAAGCCCGACTCGACAAGGGTCGCGGTGCAGTCGCCACGGTGCTCATCCAGTCCGGCACGCTCCACGTCGGTGACGCCATCGTGGCCGGCACGGCGTACGGCCGTGTCCGTGCGATGACGGACGAGAACGGGGTCGCGGTCAAGGCTGCGACGCCGAGCCGCCCGGTCCAGGTGCAGGGTCTGTCCTCGGTGCCCCGCGCCGGTGACACCTTCCTCGTCACGGAAGAAGACCGCACGGCCCGTCAGATTGCTGAGAAGCGTGAAGCGGCCGAGCGCAACGCCCTGCTGGCGAAGTCGCGCAAGCGCATCTCGCTCGAGGACTTCACCCGTGCGCTCGAAGAGGGCAAGGTCGAGTCGCTCAACCTCATCATCAAGGGTGACGTCTCCGGTGCCGTCGAGGCACTCGAGCAGTCGCTCCTGGACATCGAGGTCGACGACAGCGTCCAGCTCCGCATCCTGCACCGCGGTGTCGGTGCGATCACGGAGTCGGACATCGACCTCGCCACGATCGACAACGCCATCGTCATCGGCTTCAACGTCCGTCCGGACGTCAAGGCCCGTGAACGTGCGGCGCGCGAAGGCATCGATGTGCGCTTCTACTCGGTCATCTACAACGCACTCGACGACATCGAGCAGTCCCTCAAGGGCATGCTCAAGCCCGAGTACGAAGAGGTCCAGTCGGGCGTCGCCGAGATCCGCGAGGTGTTCCGTTCCTCGAAGTTCGGCAACATCGCGGGTGTCATCGTCCGCTCCGGCACGATCACGCGCAACGCCAAAGCGCGCGTCATCCGCGAGGGCGTCGTGGTCGCCGATGGCCTGGCCATCGAGTCGCTGCGTCGCTTCAAGGACGACGTGACCGAGGTCCGCACGGACTTCGAAGCCGGTATCGGTCTGGGCAAGTTCAACGACATCCAGATCGGCGACGAGGTCGAGACGACCGAACTCGTCGAGAAGCCGCGCGACTGATCGCGTGACTCCTCTGGGCCCCGGCCTCCCCACGCGGGAGGCCGGGGCCCGACCCCTTTCCCACGCAGGACCACCGGCGGGAAGCGTCCCGCCACTGCCTCAGGAGGCACCCACATGGCCGATCCGCAGCGCGCACGCAAGATGGCGGACCGCATCAAGGAAGTCGTCGCACGCCGGCTCGACAAGGGTCTGCGGGACCCGCGACTCGGGTTCGTCACGATCACCGACGTCCGTGTGACCGGTGACCTGCAGCACGCGTCGATCTTCTACACCGTCTACGGCACCGACGAGGAGCGCGCAGACTCCGCAGCGGCGCTCAAGGCCGCGACCGGCATGCTCCGGTCCGAGGTCGGCAAGAACATCACCGCCCGGCTCACGCCGTCGCTGGAGTTCATCGCGGACGCCCTGCCCGAGACGTCGGCGCACATGGAGGACCTGCTCGTGCAGGCCCAGGTGCGCGACGAGCAGGTCCGTGCGGCCTCGGTCGGCGCGACGTACGCCGGCGACGCCGACCCGTACAAGCGCGACGAGGACGACGAGGACGACGACTCCGAGGACGACGGCGCCGCCGAAGCCCGTTCCTAGACCCCGGGCAGCTGGTAGCCGCTCGCGTCGTCGCCGACGGCGAGTCCGTCACGCAGCAGCGACGCGAGCGCCCGGTCGCGCTGGTCTGCGTCCGGCCACACCGGTTCGATCTCGGACCGGGTGACCGGCACGTCGCTGGCGCGCAGCTCGGCCATGATCAGGCCGCGGACCTGCCGATCACTGCCGGCGAACTTCGCCTGGCGCGGTGCCCGCGGTCCGTCGTGCTCCGGGTAGCCGGCAGCACGCCAGGCGCAGCGGTCCGCGATCGGGCAGGCGTCGCACGCGGGGGAGCGTGAGACGCACACCAGGGCGCCGAGCTCCATCACGGCGGCGTTCGTGGCCGCGGCGTCGTCACGGTCCACCGGCAGGACGGACTCCATCAGCGGGAGGTCCTGCTTCGCCTTCGCCGGCCCGGGTTCGCCCTGGCCGAGGACCGCCCGTGCGAGCACGCGGCGCACGTTGACGTCGACGACCGGGTGCCGGTCGCCGTACGCGAAGACCGCGACGGCGCGAGCGGTGTAGTCGCCGATGCCCGGCAGCGCGAGCAGGGCGTCGACGTCGCGCGGCACGACGTTGCCGTGGTCGGTCGCGATCGCGGTCGCCGCCGCGTGCAGCGCGAGCGCGCGTCGCGGGTAGCCGAGCCGGTCCCAGGCGCGCACCGCCTCGGACGGAGGCGAGTCCGCGAGGTCGCGAGGCGTCGGCCACCGGGTGAGCCACGCCTCCAGACGGGGGATCACGCGCGCGACCTGCGTCTGCTGCAGCATGATCTCGCTGACCAGGGTGCCCCAGGCGGGGAAGCCGGGGCGGCGCCACGGCAGGTCCCGCGCCTGCTGCCGGAACCACGCGATCAGCGGGGTGGCGATGTCGGGCCGTTCCGGCGTGGCCGGTTCCTGCACACCGGCTCCCGCGGTCGGGTTGTCCACATTCTGTCTGGAGGCCCGACTCGCGTTCACCACGACAGCCTACGGTGGACGCATGGCACGCTGGGCACCCGAAGAGACCGACACGATGGCCGCGATCGCTGCAGAGGCGATCGCGCAGGTCGGCACCAACCGCACCGTCATCGGCATCGACGGGCAGGACGGCACCGACCTCGAACGGGTCGCCGCCGCGCTCGTCTCCGGGTTCGAGCAGCACGGGGTCTCCGCCATGGCGGCCGCTGCGCCGTCGGCCGACCAGGACACGCTCCGGGCTGATCTGGTCACGCCCTTCCGCACGACCGGTGCCGGCGACGGCGTGTTGATCGTGCACGGGCGGGGCCTCCTCGCCCCCGGGGTCCGCACCCTGTGGCGCTGGTCGCTGTGGGTGGAGCAGGAAGCCGGGCGGCTCGAGCGCCGGGCCGACGTCAAGATCGCGGCCTCCGCGGTGCTCGACGTCACCGATCCCGAGCACCCCCGCCGTGAGTGGAACGACGCCTGCTGACCGGCGCTGGTAATCTCTCCTGGTGCTCGAAACCGCGCCGGACGGCATCCTCCTCGTCGACAAACCGCAGGGGATCTCCAGCCACCGGGCGGTCTCCATCGCCCGCCGGCGACTCGGCCTGAAGAAGGTCGGCCACGCGGGCACCCTCGACCCCATGGCCACCGGGCTGCTCCTGCTCGGCATCGGGCCGTCGACCCGGTTGCTCACGCACCTGGTGGGGCTCGACAAGACGTACACGGCGACCATCCGGCTCGGTGTGTCGACGGACTCCGACGACGCCGACGGCACGCCCACCACGGCTCCCGGTGTGGCCGTTGCCGACGTCTCGGAGGCCGCCGTCGAGGCTGCCGTCGCCGAACAGCGCGGTGTGATCGACCAGGTCCCGTCCACCGTCAGTGCGATCAAGGTCGACGGGCGCCGCGCCTACGACCTGGCGCGGAAGGGTGAGGCGGTCGAACTCAAGTCCCGCACGGTGACCGTCTCGCAGTTCGACGTCACGAACCGCAACGACCGGACCGTCACCGTGGACGGCACGGACGTCGCCGTGGTGGACCTCGATGTCGTCGTCACCTGCTCCTCGGGCACCTACGTCCGTGCGCTCGCCCGTGACGTCGGCGCGACGCTCGGCACCGGCGCACACCTCGTCGCGCTCCGTCGGACCCGGGTCGGACCGTTCGACGTGCAGGACGCGATCGACCTCGAGGACGATGCCGTCGACGTCCGCGCCGCGCTCGCACGTCCGGCGGACATCGCCCGCCGACTGTTCTCCTCCGTCACCCTCGATGCCGCGTCGGCGAAGGACCTCACCGACGGCAAGCGCGTCGCCGCGGAGCACCCCGACTCGGACGGGCCGGTGGCAGCGGTCACCGCCTCCGACGACCGGCTCGTGGGCCTGGTGTCCGTCCGGCGCGGGCTGCTCCGGGTCATCACCAACTTCCCGGCGCCCGGTGCGTCGTCCTCCTCGCAGACCGGAGCGCGCGCGTGATCGAGTGGTTCATGTGGGTGCAACTGGTGCTCGCGGTCGTGGTGGGGCTCTTCGCGGTCGTCGTGGGGTTCGTCGGCTGGAAGCCGAACGACTACACCGTCGGCGCACTCGTGCTGATCGAGCTGCTGCTCCTGGTGCAGGGTGTCATCTCGAT
The DNA here is from genome assembly GCF_025643395.1 of Curtobacterium sp. Arg-1. Lineage (NCBI taxonomy): Bacteria > Bacillati > Actinomycetota > Actinomycetes > Micrococcales > Microbacteriaceae > Curtobacterium > Curtobacterium sp. Arg-1. The sequence continues at coordinate 2,097,896 of NZ_CP095731.1, read as the reverse complement.
CGTGCTGCCGGCGACGGGCAGCCCGCCCGACGGCAACGCACTCGAGTTCGGGGTGTACGCGGTGTCGGTGCTGCTCGTCCCACCGGCCGCGGTCGTGTGGGCGCTGATCGACCGGACGAAGTGGAGCACCGTGGTGCTCGGCGCCGGGGCCTTCACCGTCGCGGTGATGGTCTACCGGATGTACCAGATCTGGTTCGCGTTGAACTGACGTCGCAGGTCATGCGCGCAGCCGCGCGTCGGTAGAATCGGTGCAATGGCGACCAGATCCTCACTCGCGACCGGCATCGGCCGCGTCCTCATCGCCGTGTACGGCATCCTCGCGCTGGCGGCGACCGGACGCAGCGTCGTGCAGATCATCGAGAAGTTCTCGTTCGCACCGTTCGCGTACACGCTCAGCGCCGTCGCCGCGGTGGTGTACATCGTCGCGATGATCGCCCTCATCGTGCCCGGTCGGTTCTGGTACCGGGTCGCCTGCGTCACGATCGCGTTCGAGATGACCGGGGTGCTCGTCATCGGCACCCTGTCGCTGTTCGACCGTCAGCTGTTCCCCGACGACACCATCTGGTCGTACTACGGCATGGGCTACGCCTTCGCGCCGCTCGTGCTCCCGATCGCCGGGCTCTGGTGGCTCCGCAAGCACCACCGCACCGCGGTCGCCGAGCCGACACCGGTTGCGTCCTCGTCCACTGCCCCGGCGAGCGAGTAGGGGCCGCCGTGCAGTTCTACGAGGACACCGCCGACGTGGCGGACGGGTTCGGGCCGAGTGCGGTCACCATCGGCAAGTTCGACGGTGTGCACGTCGGGCACCGAGCCGTCATCGCGCACCTGGAGCGTGCCGCGCGCGAGCACGACCTCGTGGCGACCGTGGTCACGTTCGACCGGCACCCACTCAACGTGATCGACCCACCGCACGTCCCGCCGGCCCTGACGAGCACCGCGCAACGCCGCGAACTGCTCGAGGACGCCGGGGTCGACGCGACCCTGCTGCTCCGCTTCGACCAGGAACTCCAGTCGAAGTCGCCCGAGGCGTTCGTGTCCGAGATCCTCGTCGACACCCTGCACGCCCGCCTGGTGTTCGTCGGCAGTGACTTCCGCTTCGGCGCGAAGGGCGCCGGTGACGTCTCCCTGCTGCGTGTCCTGGGGGAGCAGCACGGGTTCACGGTCGAGCTCATCGACGACGTGGACCTGATCGACGACGTCCGACCCGACGACGAGCGCCGGGTGTCCTCCACCTGGATCCGTGAGCTGCTCGGCCAGGGCCGCGTCGCCGAGGCCGCACGGCTCCTCGGGCGTGAACACGCCGTCCGCAGCGTCGTGGTGCACGGCAACCAGCGCGGCCGCGCGATGGGGTACCCCACCGCGAACCTCGATCCGGCGTGCGAGGGGTTCGTCCCCGCCGACGGTGTCTACGCTGCGCGGGTGCTCCACGACGGCACGGTCTACCCGGCCGCGGTGTCGGTCGGCAACAACCCGACGTTCGAGGGCGTGCCGGCCAAGCAGATCGAGGCACACCTGCTCGACGTCGACATCGACCTGTACGGCGACCGGATCTCGGTGCTCTTCGTGTCGTACGTTCGCGGCATGGTGAAGTTCTCGTCGATGGACGAGCTCGCCGCGCAGATGCGCCAGGACGACCTGGACATCCGACTGCTCCTCGGGCTGCCCGCGCCGGTCTGAGCCGCGTGTCCGCCGTCCCCGCGATCACGCTGATCCGGCCTGCACGCTGATCCGGCCTGCACGCTGAGTCGGCCTGCACGCTGTGCTCGGCCCGCACCACGACGCCCCCGTGACCGTTCCGGTCGCGGGGGCGTCGTGGGTGGTGCTGCGGCTCAGCCGCCCAGGGCGTCGAGCCAGATCTTGCGGGCGTCGAGGGCTTCCTGCGCGTCCTTGATCTTCCGGGCGTCACCGGTGGCCTGGGCCGCGGCGAGCTCGGACTGGAGCTTGCCGATGGCGTCCTCGAGCTGGCTCGCGAGACCGTTCTGACGGGCCTTGCGCTCCGGGTTCGATTCCTTCCAGTGCGCGTCCTCGAGCCCACGGACGTGGTCCTCGATCGCGCGCAGGCGGTCCTCGACACGACGGACATCGGCGCGGGGGACCTTGCCGATCTCGTCCCACCGGCGCTGGATCCCGGTCAGGGTCTTGCGCGCGGCGACCCGGTCGGTCGCCTGCAGGAGCGGCTCGGCCTCGGTCAGCAGGGCCTGCTTCGCTTCGAGGTTGGCGGAGAACTCTTCGTTCTCGGCCGCGCTCTCGGCGTGGCGCTGCTCGAACAGCACGTCACCGGCGGCCTTGAAGCGCGCCCAGAGTGCGTCGTCGTGCCGCTTGCCCGCCCGCCCGGCGTTCTTCCAGTCGTCGAGGAGCTGACGGTAGTCCGGGATCGCGTCGGAGCCGCGGGGTGCGAGGGCCTCGGCCTGCGCCACGAGCTCCTGCTTGCGGGTCCGGGCGTCACGGTGCTGTGCGTCCAGTTCGGAGTAGAAGGCACGACGGTGCTGGTCGACGGTGGATCGCGCTGCGCGGAACCGCTTCCAGAGGTCGTTCGCCTCGTTCTTGGGGATCCGGGGCCCGTCGTGCTGGTGCTGCTGCCAGCGTGCGAACACGTCGTCGAGCTGCGCCGTGATCTGCTTCCACTGCGCGCGCGCCGGGTCGACCGCGGCGAGTGCCTCGGCTTCCTCCACCAGGGCGGTGCGGTGCGCCAGCGCGTCCTGCAGGGCCTGCTGCGCCTGCTCTGCCTGCTCCTTGGTGAGCGAGCCGAGCTGCTCGGCCAGGACACCCACGCGGGTCTCGAGCGACTTGATGTCGCCCACCACCCGTGCGTCGGCCACCAGGGCCGTCAGGTGCTCGACCGTCCGGGCGACGTCGTTCGCCGACGCGCCGCGCTGGACGCGCTGCTCGGCGATCTTCACCTGCCCCTCGAGGTCGGCGTACTTCCGCGCGAAGTAGGCGAGTGCTTCTTCAGGGGTGGCGTCCGGGTACTCACCGACAGCACGTTCGGTCTCTTCGTACCGGACGTACACGGTCCCGTTCTCGTCGACCCGCCCCCAGGTCGTTGCTTCGTCAGATCCCACAGGTCTCGCCTCGATCGTGGTCGTGCATCGCCGACGTCACCGTCGGCACGGTCAGGTCGTCAGCCTATTGCACGGACGGGCTCCGCCGCCCGACCGGTGCGACGGGTTGTGGACTACTTCTGCTCCGCGATGGTCGCGTCGGTGATCTTCGTCGCCACCTTCGGCTCGCCGGTGCCGTCGCTGCCGGGGGACGCGATGCCCTTCGCAGCGATCTCCGACTCGAGCTCGGACAGGCCGCTCGTGACCTTCCCGACGACCGTGTAGCCGCCTGTGGAGCCGTCGAGCGTGGTGTCCCCGTAGACGATGAAGAACTGCGTCGACTGCGAGTAGGGGGAGTCCGACCGAGCGATCGCGATCGTGCCCTTCTCGTAGACGCCGTCCTTCGGCACGTTCTCGAGCGGGCCGTACTCGAAGCCCGCGTCGCCGGTACCGTCGCCGTTCGCGGATCCGCACTGCAGGAACTTCAGACCGGCGCTGTCGGCGAGTCGGTGGCACGTGGTGCCGTTGTAGAACTGGTCGCGGATCAACGAGATCTCGGCACTCGCGGCCTGCGGTGCCTTCGCCCCGTCGAGCTCGATGCCGAGGTCGATGCTCTTGTTGAGCGTGAGCGTGCCCGTCCAGGTCGCGCCCTTCGCGATCGACTTGCTCGGCACGTCGCCGGTGTTGCCGGCCGTCGCACTGGCCGACGGCGTCGCCGTGGACGACGCGGAGGTGCTCGGTGTCGGGGCGTCCGACCCCCGCGACCCGGCGAAGGCGAGCTGCGACCCGGTGGCGAGGGCCGCGACGAGGACGAGGGCGCCTGCACCGATCAGGTTGTCGCGCACACGGCGGCTGCGCTGCCGCTCGTGCAGGCCCTGACGGGCTTGGTAGAGGCGGAGCCGCTCGCGCGCCTCACGGTTGTCACGCGCTGGGTTCTTCGGTGCCACGGTGCTGGTCTGCCCTCTCGTCGCAGTGTGCAACGAGCGTAGCCGAACGGTCACCGCCACCGGCTCGGAGGCGCGGCGTGCGTCGGTGGTGCGGCTTACGATTGCAGGATGGCAGCGGATCGTTCGGGCATGCACGCGCCCACCACGGGTGGTCGCGCCGGTCTCGCGCAGGGTTCCGTCCCGCTCGCCGTCCGGATGCGACCGACCAGCCTCGACGAGGTCGCCGGCCAGCAGCACCTGCTCGGGCGGGGCTCACCCCTCGTGCAGCTCGCCACCGGCACGCGTGACAACCCCGGCGGGGTCTCCGTGATCCTCTGGGGTCCGCCCGGCACCGGGAAGACCACGCTGGCGCAGGCCATCGCACGCCAGTCCGGCCGCGAGTTCGTCGAGCTCTCCGCCGTGACCGCCGGCGTGAAGGACGTTCGCGAGGTCATGGAGAAGGCACTGACCCACCGCGACCTGTACGGGTCGACCACGGTGCTGTTCCTCGACGAGATCCACCGCTTCAGCAAGGCCCAGCAGGACGCCCTGCTGCCCGGCGTCGAGAACGGGTGGGTGATCCTGATCGCCGCCACCACCGAGAACCCGTCGTTCTCGGTCATCTCGCCGCTGCTCTCCCGCTCGCTGCTCCTGACGCTCAAACCACTCACCGATCCCGACCTCGGCATGCTCGTCGACCGTGCGGTCGAGGACCCCCGGGGCCTCGGCGGCGCCGTCGTCCTGGGCGACGAAGCCCGCAGTGCGATCATCCGGCTCGCCTCCGGTGACGCCCGACGCGCCCTCACCGCGCTCGAGGCCGCTGCGGCATCGGCCACCGCGGCGCAGGACGACGACGACGACACCGTGCCGGTCGTCGACGCCGACACCGTCGCCGCCGCCGTCGACCGGGCCCTGCTCCGCTACGACCGACAGGGCGACGAGCACTACGACGTCATCAGCGCGTTCATCAAGTCGGTACGGGGGAGCGACGTCGACGCAGCCTTGCACTACCTCGCCCGCATGATCGAGGCCGGCGAGGACTCCCGGTTCATCGCGCGGCGGATCATCATCTCCGCGTCCGAGGACATCGGCATGGCCGACCCGCAGGCGCTGTCCATCGCGGTCGCCGCGGCGCAGGCCGTCCAGCTCATCGGCATGCCCGAGGGTCGCATCCCCCTGGCCGAGGCGGTCGTCTACCTGGCGACGGCACCGAAGTCGAACGCCGCCTACAACGGGGTGAACCAGGCGATGGCCGACGTCAAGGCGGGGCGGATGGGCACGGTGCCGATGCACCTGCGCGACGCGCACTACGCCGGGGCGAAGCGACTCGGGCACGGCAAGGGGTACGTCTACTCGCACGACGCCGAGCACGGGGTCGCCGAGCAGCAGTACCTGCCGGACGCCCTCGAGGGCACCGAGTACTACACCCCGACGGCCAACGGGTACGAGCGAGAGGTCGGGCCGCGGCTCGAACGACTCCGGAAGATCACACGCGGTCACTAGTGTCGGTGCTTCTGCGCCGGGCTGGATGCTGCTAGCATTGCCGGGCCTACGTCCTGGTCCTCGAGCACGGCTGCGTCGAGGACAGAGTGCCACTCCGGTGGTACGGGGGCAGAGGTTCGGACTGTAGCCGTCCGATCCCACAGGCTCATCCCTCTGGATCCCGTCGTCGGGACCGAGCACGTGCTGCACCACTGAGCGTGCTGTTGGAGTGCCCGGCGAGTATTCAGTCCGAACAGAGAAAAGGACCCTGTGTCTACCAAGTCACGTACCCGCAGCAAGACCCGCCTGTCGCGCGCGCTCGGCATCCCGCTGACGCCGAAGGCGGCCCGTTACCTCGAGAAGCGCCCCTACGGGCCCGGTGAGCACGGCCGTACGCGCCGTCGTGCGGACAGCGACTACGCCGTCCGTCTCCGTGAGAAGCAGCGTCTGCGCGCCCAGTACGGCATCCGCGAGAAGCAGCTCCGCATCGTCTTCGAAGAGGCCCGCAAGACGAAGGGCCTGACCGGTGAGAACCTGGTCGAGCTCCTCGAGCAGCGCCTCGACGCCCTCGTGGTCCGTGCCGGGTTCGCCCGCACCACCGCGCAGGCCCGTCAGCTGATCGTGCACCGTCACATCCTCGTCGACGGCAAGCTCGTCGACCGCCCCTCCTTCCGCGTCAAGGAGGGCCAGCTGATCCACGTCAAGGCGAAGTCCGAGTCGATGGAGCCCTTCCAGGTCGCCGCTGCCGGTGGCCACCAGGAAGTCCTCCCGAAGGTCCCGGGCTACCTCGAGGTCGAGATCGAGAAGCTCCAGGCCCGCCTCGTGCGTCGCCCGAAGCGCGCCGAGGTCCCCGTGACCTGTGAAGTGCAGCTCGTCGTCGAGCACTACGCAGCTCGCTGATCCACTGAACACACCCGAACGGCGGGTCGTCCTCTCGAGGGCGACCCGCCGTTCGGCGTTCCGGCACCGGCGGCTAAGCTTGTCCGGGCATGCACCGCCCGGGTGCACAGAGGGAGAGGCACCGTGAAGCAGCTGTTCTTCGTCGCCGTCGGCATCGTCATCGGCTTCGCCGTCGCACACCGGGTCGCCCAGACCTCCGGTGGCGCCCGGCTCTTCGCCGAGGTGAACGCCAAGACGAAGGCCTTCACGGGTGCCGTCGCGGACGGCTACCGATCGCGCGACGCCGAGCTCCGCACGGACGTCTGAGCGCTCCGCTTCGAGCTGTCACGACTCTCCTCCACCCACGACCTGAACCCAGGAAGCACCATGCAGACCGCAGAGATCCGCCGCCGTTGGCTCCAGCATTTCGGTGACCGCGGCCACACCGTCGTCCCGTCCGCGTCCCTCGTCTCCGACGACCCGTCGCTCCTCTTCACGGTCGCCGGCATGGTGCCGTTCATCCCGTACCTGACCGGGCTCATCCCGGCGCCGTTCCCGCGGGCGACGAGCGTGCAGAAGTGCATCCGGACGAACGACATCGAAGAGGTCGGCAAGACCCCTCGCCACGGCACGTTCTTCCAGATGAACGGGAACTTCTCGTTCGGCGACTACTTCAAGGAGCAGGCGATCCAGTTCGCCTGGGAGTTCCTCACCAAGTCGGAGACCGACGGGGGGCTCGGCTTCTCGCCCGACGACCTCTGGGTCACCGTCTACGAAGAGGACGACGAGGCGATCGCCTTCTGGAAGCAGCACTCGTCGCTGCCCGACGAGCGGATCCAGCGTCTGGGCAAGGACACGAACTACTGGTCGACCGGGCAGCCCGGACCCGCGGGTCCCTGCTCCGAGATCTTCTTCGACCGCGGCCCCGACCACGGCATCGACGGCGGCCCGGCCACCGACGACGACCGCTACGTCGAGATCTGGAACCTCGTCTTCATGCAGTACCAGATCGCCGACGTGCGGTCGAAGTACGACTTCGAGATCACGGGCGAACTGCCGAACAAGAACATCGACACCGGCATGGGGCTCGAGCGCGTCGCCTTCATCAAGCAGGGCGTCGACAACATGTACGAGATCGACCAGGTGCGCCCGGTGCTCGACCGCGCGGCCGAGATCTCCGGCCGTCGCTACGGTGCCGTGCACGAGGACGACGTGCGCATGCGCGTCATCGCCGACCACGTCCGTTCCTCGCTGATGCTCATCGCCGACGGCGTGAGCCCGTCGAACGAGGGCCGCGGGTACATCCTCCGTCGCCTGCTCCGCCGGACCGTGCGCGCCATGCGCCTGCTCGGCGTCGAGGCCGCCACGTTCCCCGAGCTCTTCCCGGCGTCCCGCGACGCGATGCGCGACGCCTACCCCGAGGTGGCGTCCGACTACGACCGGATCTCCCGCATCGCCTACGCGGAAGAGGAGACCTTCCTCCGCACCCTGGCGCAGGGCACGACCATCCTCGACGTCGCGGTCGAGCGCGCGAAGCAGGACGGTGCCCCGTCGATCGGCGGCGACACGGCGTTCCTGCTGCACGACACCTTCGGGTTCCCCATCGACCTGACGATGGAGATGGCCGAGGAAGCCGGCGTGCACGTCGACCGCACAGCCTTCGAGACCCTGATGTCCGAGCAGCGCGCCCGGGCGAAGGCCGACGCGAAGAGCAAGAAGACCGCGATCGCCGACCTGAGCGTCTACAGCGCGTTCCGGGCGAAGGGCGAGACGACCTTCCTGGGCTACGACGCACTCGAGACCGAGACGCGCGTGCTCGGCATCATCGTGGACGGCGTCAGCGTCGACCGCGCGGTGGTGGGCGACATCGCCGAGGTCATCCTCGGCGAGACCTCGCTGTACGCCGAGTCCGGCGGCCAGGACGCCGACCAGGGCTCGATCGTCGGCAACGGGTTCGACCTCGAGGTCCTCGACGTCCAGCGACCGGTCTCCGGGCTCTGGAGCCACACCGTGCAGGTCCGCTCCGGCGAGGTCGGGGTCGGCGACGCCGCGAGCACCGTCGTCGATGCCGAGTACCGCCGTGGCGCGACCCAGGCACACTCCGCGACGCACCTGGTGAACGCGGCGCTCCGCGACATCCTGGGGCCGGAGGCGCTGCAGGCCGGTTCGTACAACAAGTCCGGCTACATGCGCCTCGACTTCTCGTGGTCGCAGCCCGTGTCGCTCGAGACCCGCTCCGAGATCGAGGAGGTCGTGAACACCGCGATCCGCACAGACCTCGAGGTGTCCACGCGCATCCTGCCCATCGACGAGGCGAAGGCCCTCGGCGCGCAGGCCCTGTTCGGTGAGAAGTACGGCGCCGAGGTCCGCATGGTCGACATCGGCGGCCCGTGGTCCCGCGAGCTCTGCGGTGGCACCCACGTGGCCTCGAGTGCACAGATCGGACTGGTCAACCTGGTGGGGGAGTCGAGCGTCGGTTCGACGAACCGCCGCGTCGAAGCGCTGGTCGGGCTCGAGGGGTTCCGCGACCTCGCCGTCGAGCGCACGATCGTGTCGCAGCTCTCCAGCGCGCTCAAGGCACCCCGTGCCGACCTGCCGGCCCGCGTGCAGAACCTGATGGAGGACCTGCGGAGCGCCCAGAAGAAGCTCGCCGAGTACGAGTCGGCGAACCTGCAGCAGCGCGTGCCCGCCATCGCCCGCAACGCCACGACCGTCGGTGCCACCACCGTGGTCGCCGAGACGGTCGACGGACTGCAGTCCGGCGACGACCTGCGCTCGCTCGCCACCGGTGTGCGGGGCCAGCTCGGTGACGGTGCTGCCGTCGTCGTGCTCGGGGCGGTCGTCGGTGGCAAGCCGATCGTGATCGTCGCGACCAACGACGCCGCTCGTGCTGCGGGCGTGCAGGCGGGCCCCCTGGCGAAGGAGGCCGCCGGCGTGCTCGGTGGCGGTGGCGGTGGCAAGCCGGACCTGGCGCAGGGCGGCGGGACCGACGCGGCCGCGCTCCCCGCGGCGCTCCGTGCCGTGACCGCACGGCTCGCGGGCTGACCGTGGGCATCCGGTCCGGGCGGCGGCTCGGCGTCGACGTCGGGCGCGCCCGGATCGGGGTCGCGGTGTGCGACCGTGACGGCCTGCTGGCGACGCCGGTCGAGACCGTCCGTCGCGACGACTCGAAGGACCTCCGGCGCATCCTCGAGCTCGCGGACGAGTACGACGTCGTCGAGGTCGTGGTCGGTCTGCCCCTGTCGATGTCGGGCGGGGACACCGCCTCGACCGAGGACGCCCGCGTGTTCGCCGCCCGGATCGCAGCGCGTCGTCCGGTGCGCCTGGTGGACGAACGACTGTCGACGGTGACCGCCCAGCGCGGGCTGCACCAGGCCGGCAAGAACACGAAGAAGTCCCGGGCCGTGATCGACCAAGCAGCCGCTGTTATCATTCTGCAACACGCGCTCGACCACGAGCGCAGTGCAGGTGCCCCTCCGGGCACCACGCTTCCCTGACAGGGCTGCCCGGTACCGCGCAAGGGTGCTCCCGTCGTCAGTCCGCGGACGACGGTGCCCAGGTGGAGTTCCCGACCGAGAGACCGAGGACGTTGGCAGACGATCTGGACTGGAACGCGATCATCGCGCCCGGCAACGACGCCGAGCGGCGGAAGGCGACTTCCGACCGCACGACAGGCACCGATGACCGCGACGACGCTGGTCGGGTGACCCCACCGCCCGCGCCTCCGATGTCCCGACGCGAAGCCCGCGCACTCGAGGCCGAACGAGCCCGCGTCGCCGGCTCACCCGCCCCGGAGCCCACCGACGAGCCGCAGGCCCCCGAGCCGGCCGACGATGCTCCGGCGACCACACGCGACGAACGCCCGGCGTCTCCCGCCGACGCACCGATCGCCACCAGCCCCGACGAGCTGCACCCCGAGGTCGCAGCACTCCTGACCGGCGAACTGCCGACCGGGTCCGCGGCGACCGCCGCGGGCGGCGGGTCCGGTGCCGACGGGACGGACCACGGCGACGCGACCGGCGGAGGTGGCGCCGCGGGAGGCGGCGGACGCGGCGGACGAGGCGGCAGAGGACGCTCCTCCAGGCAGCCGCGCGACCCGCGACCGAAGCGTCGACGCGGACCGCTCGTCGCCGGGCTCGTGATCGTCGCGGTGGTGCTGGCCGCGGGTGTCGGGGCCTACACGTTCGCCGCCCCGAAGATCCAGCAGCTGATCGGCGCGATCAGCGGTGCGCAGGAGCCCGACGACTACACCGGTGACGGCACCTCGAAGGTGACCATCACCATCAAGCAGGGGGACATCGGCGAGAACGTCGCCGCGACGTTGCAGCGCAGCGGCGTCGTCAAGGACTCGAAGGTGTTCTACAAGCTCCTGCTCGCCTCGCCGGACGTGCAGTTCCAGCCCGGTTCGTACGCGCTGAAGAAGCAGATGAGCTCGAAGTCCGCGCTGGCCGCCCTGCAGGACAAGGACAACCGGGTCCAGGCGTCGATCATCATCCCCGAGGGCACCGCGCTGGCCGACATCGAGGCCGGCATGGTCTCGAAGGCCGGCCTGACGAAGAAGCAGGTCGACGCGGCCGCGAAGGACCTGTCGGCGTACGACCTGCCGGCAGGCGTCACGACGCTCGAGGGCTGGCTCTTCCCCGCGACCTACCCGATCAACCCGGGCTGGTCCGCCGAACAGTACTTCAAGTCGATGGTCGACACGATGAAGGAGCACCTCGCCGCCGCCGGCGTCAAGGAGGCCGACCAGGAGCGCACCATCGTCTTCGCGTCGCTGGTGCAGAAGGAAGCCGGGCTCGCGGCCGACTACCCGAAGGTCGCGCGGGTGTTCCAGAACCGGCTCGACCAGGGCATGAAGCTCCAGTCCGACGCCACGGTCGCGTACGGCACGGGCAACACGCACACCGTGACCACGACCGACGAGGAGCGCGCGGACGCCTCGAACGAGTACAACACCTACGTGCACGAGGGGCTGCCGCCCGCACCGATCTCGAACCCGGGTGACGTCGCGATCAAGGCGGTCACGGCTCCGGCCGCGGGCAAGTGGCTGTACTTCGTGACGGTCGACCTGGAGTCGGGCAAGACGGTCTTCTCGGACACCTACGACCAGCACCTGGTCGCGGTCGAACAGTTCCAGGCCTGGCTGCGAGCGCACCCCGACTACCAGTAGGCGCCGACGTCGCACGGACGAACGCTGTGGGAGGATTGCCGCATGCTTCGTTGGTTGACCGCTGGTGAGTCCCACGGACCCGAACTGATCGCCATGCTCGAGGGCCTGCCCGCGGGTGTCCCGGTGTCGTTCGAGTCCATCCGTGCCGACCTCGCACGCCGCAAGCTCGGCTACGGCCGCGGCTCGCGGATGAAGTTCGAGCAGGACGAGCTGCACGTGTCCGGCGGCGTCCGACACGGTTACTCGCTCGGCAGCCCCATCGCGATCCGCATCGGCAACACCGAGTGGCCGAAGTGGGTCGAGGTCATGAACCCCGAGCCGATCGAGTCCACCGAGATGTCCCGCGGCCGGAGCGCCCCGCTCACCCGACCGCGTCCGGGTCACGCCGACCTGGTCGGCATGCAGAAGTACGGCTTCGACGAGGCCCGCCCGGTCCTGGAGCGTGCGAGCGCCCGTGAGACCGCGGCACGCGTGGCGCTCGGAGCCGTCGCGAAGTCCTTCCTGGCCGAACTCGGCATCCGTTCGGTGGCGCACACGCTGCAGGTCGGGACGGTCCGGGTGCCGGACGGCACCGACCTGCCGCTGCCCGACGACGTGGACCGCCTCGACGAGGACCAGCTGCGCTGCTTCGACGCCGAGACCTCCGCGCGCATGGTCACCGAGGTCGAGGCCGCCAAGAAGGACGGCGACACCCTCGGCGGTGTCGTCGAGGTGCTGTTCTACGGTGTTCCGCCCGGCCTCGGCTCGCACGTCCACTGGGACCGCCGGCTCGACGCCCGCCTCGCCGCGGCGATCATGGGCATCCAGGCCATCAAGGGTGTCGAGGTCGGCGACGGCTTCGCGACCGCCGGTCGCCGTGGCTCCGCGGCCCACGACGAGCTGTACCGCGAGGACGGCGAGATCTACCGCACGAGCGACCGTGCCGGTGGGACCGAGGGCGGGATGTCCACGGGCACCGTGCTGCGCGTCCGAGCCGGCATGAAGCCGATCGCCACGATCCCGCACGCCCTGCACACGGTGGACGTCGTCTCCGGTGAGGACGCCGCGGCGCACCACCAGCGCTCGGACGTCTGCGCTGTGCCGGCTGCGGGGGTCGTCGCCGAGGCGATGGTGGCCCTGGTGCTCGCCGACGCGGTGCTCGAGAAGTTCGGCGGCGACAACGTCGTCGAGACCAAGCGCAACCTCGACGCCTACCTGGCCGCGATCCCGGAGACCCTGCGCACGCGCCGGACCGAGCCCTCGGCGACCTCGACCGACCTGTGAGCACCGACGTCCGACGCGCCGACGCGCCCGTGGTCGTCATCGGCCCGATGGGTGCCGGCAAGTCGAGCGTCGGCAAGCGGGTGGCGAAGGCCCTCGGTGTGCCGTTCACGGACACCGACCGGGCCATCGTCCGCGAGCACGGACCGATCCCCGGCATCTTCGCCGACCGCGGTGAGCCGGCGTTCCGTGCGCTCGAGGCCGAAGCCGTCCGGGCAGCGCTGTCCACGGGCGGCGTCGTCGCCGTCGGCGGGGGAGCCGTCACCCACGCGGACACCCGGCGGGCCCTGACCGGAGCGCGCATCGTCCTGCTCACCGTCTCGCCCGAGGCCGTCGCCGAGCGCATCGCCGGGTCCGACCGGCCGTTGCTGGCGAACGGTGGGATCGACGCCTGGCAGACGATCATGGACGAGCGAGCGGCCACCTACGCCGAACTCGCGCACGTCGTGGTCGACACGTCCCGACGGTCGATGTCCCGTGTGGTCGACGACGTCGTCACGTGGGTGCGCAGCGACGCTGGCACTCACGCCGCGCCCAGCAGCACGACCAGCAGCACCACCAGCACCGAAGGAGCACCGTGACCGAGCCGACCCTGCCCGCCGGGACCACCGAGATCCGGGTGGGCGGTGACGACGGCTACACGGTGGCCGTCGGCACGGACCTGCTCGGCACCCTGCCCGGGATCCTGGGCCCGCGCGTCGCGAAGGTCCTGATCGTGCACTCGCCGACGCTCGGCGCCCGGGCGAACGAGCTCCGAGCACTCCTGGTCGAAGCAGGCCTCGAGGCCCTGATCGCCGAGGTCCCCGATGCCGAAGGCGCCAAGCGTGTCGAGGTCGCGGCGTTCTGCTGGCAGATCATGGGGCAGGCCGACTTCACCCGCACCGACGCGGTCATCGGCCTGGGCGGCGGTGCCGTCACCGACCTCGCCGGCTTCGTCGCCGCGACCTGGCTGCGCGGTGTCGCGTACGTGTCCGTCCCGACGAGCGTGCTCGGCATGGTGGACGCCAGCGTCGGCGGCAAGACGGGCATCAACACGAACGAGGGCAAGAACCTGGTCGGCGCCTTCTCCGCTCCCCGCGCCGTCGTCGTGGACCTCGACCTCGCCCGCACCCTGCCGCGCAACGAGATCCTGACCGGGTTCGCCGAGATCGTGAAGGCCGGGTTCATCGCCGTGCCCGAGATCCTGGACATCGTCGAGGCCGACGTCGCCCGGGTGACCGACCCGACGACGCCGGAGTTCCGCCGGGTCGTCGAGCTCGCCATCGCGCTCAAGGCCGAGGTCGTGTCGGACGACTTCACCGAGCAGGGCCGACGCGAGATCCTGAACTACGGGCACACCCTGGGGCACGCGATCGAGCACGCCGAGCGGTACCAGTGGCGCCACGGCGCGGCGGTGTCGGTCGGCATGGTGTTCGCCGCCGAACTCGCCCGGCTGACCGGACACCTGGACGACGCCACGGTCGACCGTCACCGGACGATCCTGGAGTCGCTCGAGCTTCCGACCTCGTACGGCGTCGGACGGTGGCAGGGGCTGCTCGCAACCATGCGTCGCGACAAGAAGGCCCGTGCCGGCATGCTGCGGTTCATCATCCTGGACGGCGTCGGCAAACCCGTCGTGCTCGAGGGCCCCGAGGACCACCTGCTCTTCACCGCCTACCAGGAGGTCGGCGTCTAGCCTGCTCGGTCAGCGCAGGCCCCGACGAATCCACTGCAGAGACCGAGCCCCGCGCCGGGCCCGCGCGGACCTGTGGAAGCCGCGCCGGGCCTCCAGGCTGTGGAGGAGGATGGGACGACGTGACGGACGGCACCACCCGCACGCGGCGGACCCAGCAGCGGGGAGCAGACTGACGGGCGTGCCCACCCCACCCCGACTGAGCGACCTCTCCGGCCCGCGCGACGCCGACACCGGCACGCTGCGCTCCCGGGGCCGGCGTTTCACCGAACTCCTCTCGATCGCCCGCCGACACCACCTGGTCCCCTTCCGCCGCCTCGACTTCTCGCACGACCCGGCGACCTCGGACCTGCGTCGCGACCAGGCCGAGCACCTGCGCCGCGCGCTCGAGGAAGCCGGCGGCGGGTTCGTGAAGATGGGCCAGCTGCTCTCCACGCGCGACGACCTGCTGCCCGAGGAGTGGACCGAGGGACTCGCGCACCTGCAGCGGAACGTCACGGCGGCGCCGGCGGACGAGGTCCGTGCGCTGCTCGAGCAGGAGCTCGGTGCGCCGGTCGACCAGGTCTTCGCCACGTTCGACCCGGTGCCGGTGGCGGCTGCGTCGATCGCGCAGGTGCACCGCGCCCGGCTGCCCGACGGCACCGCGGTCGCCGTGAAGGTGCAGCGGCCGGGCATCGACGCCGCCGTGCGCCGCGACGTCGACATCGCCCTGCGGGTCGTCCGGTTCATGGCCAGGTGGTCGACCGAGGCGCGACAGGTCGGCGTGCAGGACATCGCCGGCCAGTACGCGGACGACCTGATCCGTCAGGTGGACTTCGTGTCCGAGCTGCGGAACCTCACTGCGCTCCGTGCGGCCCAGGCCCGCAGTGCGCGTCCGGACGAGGTCCGGTTCCCGGACCCGTACCCGGACCTGTCCGGCCGGCGCGTGCTGGTGATGGAGTTCCTGGAGGGCGACACGCTCAGCGTGATCCGCGCCGAGCGCTCCGAGCGCGACCTCGACGCGCCGATGCGCGCGATCCTCCGCGCCTTCCTGCGCCAGGTCGTCTTCGACGGCCTGTACCACGCGGACCTGCACCCGGGGAACGTCCTGGTGCTGCCCGACGGGCGGCCCGCGTTGATCGACTTCGGATCGGTCGGGAGGCTCGACCCGGGTCTCCGGGACACGGTCCAGGACCTGTTGGCCGCCTACCTGCAGGACGACACGTCGCGGATCGCTGATGCGGTCCTGCGGATGGCGCCCGTGCGCGATGCGCACGACGAGCCCGACTTCCGTCGGGACATCGCCCGCTTCGTCGCGGACGAGCTCGGCCCGGGTGCACGCATCGGCGTCGACACCGTGGACGACGCGGTCGAGGTCTTCGGGCGGTACCGGTTGAAGCCGCCGCCGGACTTCGTCGCTGCGGCGCGTGCCCTGGCGATCTTCGAGGGCACACTCCGCACGCTCGCACCGTCCTTCGACCTGCTCGAGGAGTCCCGCGGACTCGCCCGGGAGCAGATCACCGACCAACTCCGGCCGGGCAAGCTCCGCGACCTGGCGGCGAAGGAGCTGCTCGGGGTCGTGTCCGCGGCCCGCCGGCTGCCGCGCCGGGTGGACCGCATCGGCGAGGCGATCGAGACCGGCCGGTTCACGGTGAACATCCGGCTCTTCGCGGACAGCCGCGACCGGCAGCTCGTGTCCGGCATGATCCGGCGCATCCTGCTCGTGCTCCTCGGGGCCGGGGCGGGGGTCCTGGCGATCGTGTACCTGTCGTTGCCGGCGCGGCCGACGGCGACCCTGTCCACCGGGGTCGCGGGTGCGTTGCTCGGGGGAGCGGCGGTGGTGCTGCTCGCCTGGGCGGCGGTCGACGCCTGGCTCGCCCGACGACGGCGCTGAGCGCGACGGGCACCGCTCCGGCCGCCGGGCGGGCGTCCGCTACACTCGTCCGGGGCCGTCCGCGGCCCGAGGACACTTCACAACACGACCGAACGGGACACCGACGACTCATGGCCAGTACCACAGACATCAAGAACGGCGCCGTTCTCATCATCGACGGCCAGCTGTGGTCGGTCGTCGAGTTCCAGCACGTCAAGCCGGGCAAGGGCGGCGCGTTCGTCCGCACGAAGCTCAAGAACGTCGTCTCCGGCAAGGTCGTGGACCGCACGTTCAACGCCGGCGCGAAGATCGACACCGCTGTCGTCGACCGTCGTGACTACCAGTTCCTCTACGAGGACGGCGACTCCTACGTGTTCATGGACACCGACACGTACGACCAGATCCCGGTCTCCGCGACCGTGGTCGGCGACGCCAAGAACTACCTGCTCGAGTCCGCGATGGTCACCATCGCCATGAACGAGGGCAACCCGCTGTACGTCGAGCTCCCGACGTCGATCGTCACCGAGGTCGAGACCGAGCCCGGCCTGCAGGGTGACCGTTCGTCCGGTGGCACCAAGGACGCGACCATCATCGCGACCGGTCACCGCATCCAGGTCCCGCTGTACCTGGAGAGCGGCACCCTGGTGAAGATCGACACGCGCGACGGCAGCTTCCTCGGCCGCGTCAACTCCTAGGCGCTGACCGTATGAGTGCTCGTTCGAAGGCCCGCAAGCGCGCCCTCGACATGCTGTACGTCGCCGAGGTGCGCGAGCTGCCGATCGCGGACGTGCTCGCCACCGAGACGGTCCGGCACCTGGACCAGCCGGAGCGTGCCTCCAGCTGGGACTACGCCCGGCAGATCGTCACGGGTGTCGACGACGCCCGTCACGAGATCGACGCCGTGATCGTCGACCACGCCCAGGGCTGGTCGATCGCCCGGATGCCGGTCCTCGACCGCTGCATCCTGCGGATGGCCGTCTGGGAGCTCCGGTTCAACCCCGAGGTCCCCGACGCCGTCGCGATCGCCGAGGCGGTCGAGCTCGCGCAGTCGCTGTCCACCGAGGACTCTGCCGGCTTCGTCAACGGCGTGCTCGGGGCCGTCGCCGGCGGTCGTGCACCGTCTGGTCGGACGGTCGCAGGAGACCAGGAGTCCCGGTAGGGTTGGCCACGTCAGCATCCTTTAATGCCGTCCAGTGAGGCGGGGAAGGGGGTCGACGTGGGAACCAGAACGGTCCTGCAACAGCCCGACATCACGCGTGCCCTGACACGCATCGCGCACGAGATCCTCGAAGCCAACCACGGGGGCTCGGACCTCGTGCTCCTCGGCATCCCGACCCGCGGCGCCGTCCTGGCGGAACGCCTCGGCCGGATCCTGGCCGGCATCGAGCCGGAGTGGTCCTCGGCGGCCGGTGGCATCGGGACGGAGCGTGTCGGCACGCTCGACGTCACCATGCACCGCGACGACCTCGGCCACGGCATCGGTCGAGCCCCGCACCGGACGGTCATCCCCGCCGGTGGCATCGACGGCAAGGTCGTCGTGCTCGTCGACGACGTGCTGTACTCCGGCCGCACCGTCCGCGCCGCGCTCGACGCGCTGCAGGGCATCGGCCGGCCGCGTGCCGTCCGGCTCGCCGTGCTCGTCGACCGCGGCCACCGCGAACTGCCGATCCGCGCGGACCACGTCGGCAAGAACCTGCCCACGGCGTCCGACGAGCGGGTCACCCTGCACCTGGCCGAGACCGACGGCGACGACACCGTGTTCATCGAGCAGGGGGTGGCGTGATGCGGCACCTGCTCTCCACCGCCGACCTGTCCCGCGACCAGGCCGTCCACATCCTCGACGTCGCCGAGGAGATGGCCGAGGTCAACACGCGCGAGGTCCGGAAGCTCCCGGCCCTGCGCGGCAAGACCGTGGTGAACCTGTTCTTCGAGGACTCCACGCGCACGCGCATCTCGTTCGAGGCCGCCGCGAAGCGCCTGTCCGCCGACGTCCTGAACTTCGCCGCGAAGGGCTCGAGCGTCTCGAAGGGCGAATCCCTGAAGGACACCGTGCAGACCCTCGGCGCGATGGGCATCGACGGCATCGTCATGCGCCACGGCGCGTCCGGCGCCCCGCGGGTGCTCGCCGACGCCGACTGGATCGACGTGCCGGTGGTCAACGCCGGCGACGGCACCCACGAGCACCCGACGCAGGCGCTGCTCGACGCCTTCACGATGCGCCGCCGCCTGCACGGCACCGGTTCGCGCGGCCAGGGCCTCGACGGCGTGCGGGTCCTGATCATCGGCGACGTGCTGCACAGCCGTGTCGCCCGCTCGAACGCCTGGCTGCTCCGCACCCTCGGCGCGAGCGTGACCTTCGCCGCGCCACCGACCCTGCTGCCCGCCACGACGACACCGTTCGGCGCCGCGGTGCACCACGACCTCGACACCGCCCTGGCCGAGGACCCGGACGTCGTCATGACGCTGCGCATCCAGCAGGAACGCATGAACGACGCCTTCTTCCCGAACCCGCGCGAGTACACGCGGCACTGGGGCCTGACGGCGGCGCGCTTCGGACGGCTGTCCGAGCGCACGCTGATCATGCACCCCGGTCCGATGAACCGCGGGCTCGAGATCGCCGGCGTCGCCGCCGACGACCCCCGCTCGACCGTCGTCGAGCAGGTCGAGAACGGCGTCTCGGTCCGGATGGCCGTCCTCTACCTCGCCCTGACGGGCAGCGCCGGCAACGGCACCGACGCGAAGGAGTCCGCCGCATGACCGCTCACCTGATCCGTGGCGCGCAGCTGGTCGACGGCTCGCGTGCCGACATCCGTCTGGAGGGCCGGCGCATCACCGCGATCGGGTCCGGTCTCGACGCGGTCGGCGCCACCACCGTGGACGCGGACGGGCTCATCGCCCTGCCCGGTCTCGTGGACCTCCACACGCACCTGCGCGAGCCCGGCCACGAGGAGTCCGAGACGGTCCTCACCGGCTCGCGTGCCGCGGCCGCCGGCGGCTTCACCGCCGTGAACGCGATGGCGAACTCGAGCCCCGTCGCCGACACCGCGGGCGTCGTCGAGCAGGTCCAGGCGCTCGGTGACGACGCCGGGTACGTCACGGTCCGCCCGATCGGCGCCGTGTCGCAGGGGCTGCAGGGCACGCACCTGTCCGAGATCGGTGCGATGGCGACCTCGCGGGCGAAGGTCCGGGTGTTCTCGGACGACGGCTCCTGCGTGGCCGACCCGCTGCTCATGCGCCGGGCACTCGAGTACATCAAGGGGTTCGGCGGGGTGCTCGCGCAGCACGCCCAGGAGCCACGCCTGACCATCGGCGCGCAGATGAACGAGGGCCGGCTGTCCTCCGAGCTCGGCCTCGCCGGGTGGCCCGCCGTCGCGGAAGAGGCGATCATCGCCCGCGACGTCCTGCTCGCCGACCACGTTGGGGCGCGGCTGCACGTCTGCCACGTCTCGACGGCCGGCAGCGTCGAGGTGATCCGCTGGGCGAAGTCCCGTGGCATCGACGTCACGGCCGAGGTCACGCCGCACCACCTGGTGCTCACCGAGGACCTCATCGCCGGGCACGACGGCGCCCCCGGGTACGACGCCCGCTACAAGGTGAACCCGCCGCTCCGCGCCCGCGAGGACGTCGAGGCGCTCCGCGCGGCCCTGGCCGACGGCACCATCGACATCGTCGCGACCGACCACGCGCCGCACACCGCCGAGGCGAAGTGCTGCGAGTGGCCGGCCGCCGCGAACGGCATGGTCGGTCTCGAGTCGGCGCTGAGCGTGGTGCAGTCCGCCGTGGTCGACGACGGCCGGCTCGACTGGGCCGACGTCGCCCGGGTGCTGTCCGAGGCGCCGGCGCGGATCGGTCAGGTCGAGGGGCACGGGCAGCGCATCGCCGAGGGCGCGCCCGCCGAGATCACGCTCTACGACCCGTCGGCCAGCCGTGAGTTCGCGGTCACCGACCTCGCCGGCCAGTCGCAGAACTCGCCGTACCTCGGCATGACCCTGCCGGGCCGGGTCGTCGCGACCTTCCACCAGGGGTACGCGACGGTGCTCGACGGCCGGGTCGTCGACGCGGACACGATCGCGGCGCACGCCGCGGCGCTCCGGACAGGGGCGCGCGCATGAGCGGCGACACGCAGCGCTGGCTCCTCGGCGCGGTGATCCTGCTCGCGGTCGCCGCCCTGTTCGTCGCGATGGCGCGCACCTGGCGGACGCGGACCAGGAAGCAGGCGGAAGCCGTGCCTCCGGTCCGGGTGCCGGCCGACCTGGCACCGGCGGTCGGGTCGTGGGACGGGTTCACCGTCGCGACGACCCGCGCCGACCAGCCGTTGGAACGCATCACCGCAGGCGGCCTCGGGTTCCGCGGCCGCGGCGGGGTGACGGTCCACGCGACCGGCGTGGTGATGCGCCTCGCCGGTACCGACGACCGCTGGATCGCGCGTGACGCGGTCCGCGGCGCCGACCGCTCCACGTGGGCGATCGACCGAGTGGTCGAACCCGGGGGACTGGTCCGTCTGCGATGGACGGCGACCGGCGCCGCAGGTGCGACGGACCTGGACACCTACTTCCGGTTCCCGGAGGGCGACGCAGCCGCGCTGCACGCCCTGCAGGGACTGACCGAGACCGGGCCGCAGGCGACTGCGGCCGATGCTCCGCGAACCGCGGGCGAAGGGAAGAAAGCATGACAGGCGAACGGGCCGTCCTGGTCCTCGAAGACGGCACCCGGTACGACGGCTGGGCCTACGGCGCCCGTGGGCGCACGCTCGGCGAGGTGGTCTTCGCGACCGGCATGACCGGCTACCAGGAGACGCTGACCGACCCCTCCTACGCCGGGCAGATCGTGGTGCAGACCGCGCCGCACATCGGCAACACGGGGGTGAACGACGAGGACCCCGAGTCCCGTCGCATCTGGGTCGCCGGGTACGTGGTGCGCGACCCCAGCCGCGTGGTGTCGAACCACCGCGCGAACGCCACGCTCGACGACCACCTGGTGCGCGACGGGATCGTCGGCATCGCAGGGATCGACACCCGCGCCCTCACCCGCCGCATCCGCGACGCCGGCGCCATGAAGGGCGGCGTCTTCAGCGGCGCCGACGCGGCACTGCCGGAGTCGGAGCAGCTGGACGCCGTGCGGTCGCAGGCCACCATGGCGGGCGCGAGCTTCTCGTCGCTGGTGTCCACCCCGGAGACGTACGTGGTGTCGGCCGAAGGTGAGCAGATCGGCACCCTGGCCGTCCTCGACCTCGGTGTGAAGGCGTCGACCACCCGGTACCTCGCCGCCCGCGGCTTCGAGGTGCACGTCGTGCCGCAGGACATCTCCGCCCAGGAGCTGGAAGCCCTCGCACCGGATGCCCTCTTCTACTCGAACGGCCCCGGTGACCCCGCCGCCTCGGACGCGCAGGTCGAACTGCTGCAGGGCAGCCTGCGCACCGGCCGGCCGTTCTTCGGCATCTGCTTCGGCAACCAGCTGCTCGGCCGTGCCCTGGGCTTCGGCACCTACAAGCTGCCCTTCGGCCACCGCGGCATCAACCAGCCGGTGCTCGACACGACCACGGGCAAGGTCGAGATCACGAGCCAGAACCACGGCTTCGCGGTCGACGCGCCCCTGGGCGAGGTCATAGATTCGCCGGCCGGGTTCGGTCGGGTCGAGGTCTCGCACTACTCGCTGAACGACGACGTGGTCGAGGGTCTCCGAGCGCTCGACCTGCCGGCGTTCAGCGTGCAGTACCACCCCGAGGCCGCCGCCGGGCCGCACGACAGCATGTACCTCTTCGACCGGTTCGCGGACATGGTGCGCGAGCGTCGCGACGGTGAGCCGCTCGACGCGGCCACCGCCGACGCCACGACCCCCGCAGCAGACATCACCAAGGAAGCGAACTGATGCCCAAGCGCGCAGACATCAACTCCGTCCTCGTCATCGGCTCCGGCCCGATCGTGATCGGTCAGGCCGCCGAGTTCGACTACTCCGGCACCCAGGCGTGCCGCGTCCTCCGGGCCGAGGGCGTCCGGGTCATCCTGGTCAACCCGAACCCGGCGACGATCATGACCGACCCCGACTTCGCCGACGCGACCTACATCGAGCCGATCACGAACGCGTCGCTCGAGGAGATCATCCGCATCGAGAAGCCGGACGCCGTCCTGCCGACCCTCGGTGGTCAGACGGCCCTGAACGCGGCCATCGCGCTCGACGAGGCCGGCATCCTCGCCAAGCACGGCGTCGAACTCATCGGTGCCAAGGTCGAGGCGATCCAGCGCGGCGAGGACCGCCAGCTCTTCAAGGAGCTCGTGCTCGAGTCCGGCGCCGACGTCGCCCGCAGCCACATCGCGCACACGCTCGAAGAAGCGAAGGAGTTCGCGAAGGACCTCGGGTACCCGCTGGTCGTCCGACCGTCCTTCACCATGGGCGGCCTCGGCTCGGGCTTCGCCTACAACGAGGCCGAACTCGTCCGCTTCGTCGGCGACGGGCTGCAGTCCAGCCCGACGACCGAGGTCCTGCTCGAGGAGTCCATCCTCGGCTGGAAGGAGTACGAGCTCGAGCTGATGCGCGACAACTACGACAACACGGTCGTCATCTGCTCCATCGAGAACGTCGACCCGGTCGGTGTCCACACCGGTGACTCGATCACGGTCGCCCCCGCGCTGACCCTGACCGACCGCGAGTACCAGAACATGCGGAACATCGGCATCGACATCATCCGTCGCGTCGGCGTCGACACCGGTGGCTGCAACATCCAGTTCGCCGTCGACCCGTCCAACGGCCGCGTCATCGTCATCGAGATGAACCCCCGCGTGTCCCGCTCGTCGGCCCTGGCGTCGAAGGCCACGGGGTTCCCGATCGCGAAGATCGCCGCGAAGCTCGCGATCGGCTACCGGCTCGACGAGATCGAGAACGACATCACGAAGGTCACCCCGGCGAGCTTCGAGCCGACGCTCGACTACGTGGTCGTGAAGACCCCGCGGTTCGCGTTCGAGAAGTTCCCGGCGGCCGACGCCACCCTGACCACGACGATGAAGAGCGTCGGCGAGGCGATGGCCATCGGCCGGAACTACGCCACGGCGCTGCAGAAGTCGCTGCGCTCGCTCGAGAAGCGCGGGTCGAGCTTCCACTGGGACACCCCGGCGTCCGAGCTCGACAAGGACGCCCTGCTGGCGAAGTCGTCGATCCCGACCGACGGCCGCATCGTCACGGTCCAGCAGGCCCTGGTCGCGGGTGCCACCGCGGACGAGGTCTTCGAGGCCACCAAGATCGACCCCTGGTTCATCGACCAGATCGTGCTCATCAACGAGGTCGCGGACGAGGTCCGTGCCGCGGACACCCTCGACGCGGACACGATGCGCTGGGCGAAGGAGCACGGCTTCAGCGACACCCAGATCGCGAGCCTGCGCAGCACGGACGCGGCACCGGTCTCCGAGCAGCAGGTCCGTGACGAGCGGCACGCCCAGGGCATCCGGCCGGTCTTCAAGACGGTCGACACCTGCGCCGGCGAGTTCCCCGCCCTGACGCCGTACCACTACTCGTCGTACGACACCGAGACCGAGATCACGCCGAGCGACCGCAAGAAGGTCGTCATCCTCGGTTCCGGTCCGAACCGCATCGGGCAGGGCGTCGAGTTCGACTACTCCTGCGTGCACGCGTCCTTCGCGCTGAGCGCCGCCGGGTTCGAGACGATCATGATCAACTGCAACCCCGAGACCGTGTCGACCGACTACGACACCTCGGACCGCCTGTACTTCGAGCCGCTCACGGCCGAGGACGTCCTCGAGGTCATCGAGGCCGAGGCGGCGTCCGGCGAACTCGTCGGTGTCGTCGTGCAGCTCGGTGGTCAGACCGCACTGGGCCTGGCGAAGCCGCTCGAGGCCGCCGGGATCCCGATCCTCGGCACCAGCCCCACCGCGATCGACTCGGCCGAGGAGCGCGGGCAGTTCTCCGCCATCCTCGACGCGGCCGGGCTGCTCGCACCGCGGAACGGCACGGCCCACGACCTGACGAGCGCCACCACGGTCGCCGAGGAGATCGGGTACCCGGTCCTCGTCCGCCCGTCGTTCGTGCTCGGCGGCCGCGGCATGGAGATCCTCTACGACTCCCCGTCGCTCGCGGACTACTTCGACCGGATGGCCGACCAGGCGATCATCGGCCCGGAGCTCCCGCTGCTGGTCGACCGGTTCCTGGACGACGCCGTGGAGATCGACGTCGACGCGCTCTTCGACGGCGAGCGGCTCTACATCGGCGGCATCATGGAGCACCTCGAAGAGGCCGGCATCCACTCCGGCGACTCGGCCTGCACCCTGCCCCCGGTCGGCCTCGGCCGCGCGGAGATCCAGGGCGTCGTCGACGCGACCGAGAAGATCGCCCGCGGCATCGGCGTGCAGGGCCTGCTCAACGTCCAGTTCGCCATCGGCGCCGGCGTGCTCTACGTCCTCGAAGCGAACCCGCGCGCCAGCCGCACGGTGCCCTTCGTCTCGAAGGCACTCGGCATCCCGCTGGCCAAGGCCGCGTCCCGCATCATGACCGGCACCACGGTCGCCGAGCTCGTCGCCGAGGGCATGCTGCCCGAGCGTGACGGTGCGTTCGTGCCCGCGCAGTCGCCGGTCGCCGTCAAGGAAGCCGTGCTGCCCTTCCGTCGCTTCCGCACCCGCGAGGGCCAGGTCGTCGACTCGGTGCTCAGCCCCGAGATGCGCTCCACCGGCGAGGTCATGGGCATCGACCGCGACTTCCCGCGGGCCTTCCTCAAGTCGCAGGACGCCGCGTACGGCGGCCTGCCGACCAGCGGCACGGTCTTCGTGAGCGTCGCCGACACCGACAAGCGCGCGATCGTGCTGCCGGTGCACCGCCTGCAGCAGCTCGGCTTCACGATCATCGCGACCGAGGGCACGGCGGAGATCCTCCGGCGCAACGGCATCGAGGTCGGCATCGTCGGCAAGTACAGCCAGGGTGGCGAGAGCGTCGTCGACCTGCTGGCCACCGGCGAGGTCGACATCGTCATCAACACGCCGTCCGGTGCTGCCGGTCGTGCGGACGGGTACGAGATCCGTGCGGCCACGGTCGCGGCGGACAAGCCGCTGTTCACGACGATCGCGCAGATCGGGGCGGCCGTCGCGGCGATCGAGACGATCGGTTCGCCGCTCAACGTCCGCAGCCTGCAGGACTACGCGCTCGAGCGCGCCACCTGGTGACGGCTGCCAGCGTGGGCACGAACCGGTCAGGAGGCCCGGCCTCCTTCGGCGACCGACTCGCGTCCGCCGTGCGCGAGCGTTCACCGCTCTGCGTCGGCATCGACCCCCACGCCGCCACCCTGGCGGCGTGGGGGCTCGGCCGCGACGAGCAGGGCCTTGCCGCATTCGGCGCGGCCCTGGTCGACGCGGCTGCCGGCCGCGCGGCGATCGTGAAGCCGCAGGTCGCCTTCTTCGAGGCGGCGGGGGTGGCGGGCTACCGCGCGCTCGACGCGACGATCCGTCGGGCACGCGATGCGGGCCTCCTGGTCGTCGCCGACGTGAAGCGGGGCGACATCGGGACGACCGGTGACGACTACGCGCTGGCGTGGCTGGACCGCGACGGGCCGTTCGCGGCCGACGCGATGACGGTGTCGCCGTACCTCGGGTACGGCTCGCTCCGGGGCACGATCGACGTCGCGCGCCGGAACGGTGCGGGGGTCTTCGTGCTCGCGGCGACGAGCAACCCCGAGGCGCGGGTGCTGCAGACCGCGGTGCTGGCCGAGGGACCGCGTACCGGCCGGACGGTCGCGGCCGGTATCGTCTTGGACGTGGCAGACGACAACCGGTCCGTGGGCGATCAGGCCCTGGGCGACGTCGGGCTCGTGCTCGGCGCGACCCTTCACCTCGACGACTTCGGCATCGACGCGGACGCGATCGGCTCCGCGCCGGTCCTCGCCCCGGGCTTCGGCGCCCAGGGGGCCCGCATCGAGGACCTCCGGGCGCTGTACGGCGCCCGTGCCGAGCAGGTGCTCGTGAGCGAGTCGCGCGGCCTGCTGACCGACGGTCCGGACGGGGTCGCGGCCCTCGTCGCCGACCGCGCCGACCGCATCCGCACGGCACTGGCGGCGGCAGCGTGACCGACGCGCCCGAGGGCCTGCCCGCGCACCGCACCCCGCCAGAGGTGGACCGCGTCGCCGCGGCGAAGGCCGCCGTCGCCGCGCGACGCGCCCGGGCTGCGGTGAAGGCGGCGATCGCGTCGGGGGAGCGCTCCGCACTCGACGTCGCCCGTGCCGCGTGGGACGACTCGCTGGTCGAGACGACCTCGGCCGAGCGTTCGCTGCGGGTCCGCGACCTGCTCGTCAGCCTGCCGGGCATCGGCCCCGCACGAGCCGAGGCGATCATGGGGACCCTGCGGATCGCACCGTCGAAGCGCCTCGGTGGCCTCGGCACCCGGCAGCGGACCGCGCTGGCGGACTGGCTCGCCGCGCGCGGTCGCAAGCGTGGTGCCTCGAAGCTCGTCGTGCTCGCCGGACCCACCGCGGTCGGCAAGGGCACGGTGAGCGCGCACATCCGACAGCAGTACCCGGACGTCAACCTCAGCGTCTCCGCCACCACCCGGAAGCCCCGCCCCGGCGAGGTCGACGGTGTGCACTACTACTTCGTGGACGACGCCGAGTTCGACCGGATGATCCGCGACCGCGAGCTGCTCGAGTGGGCGACCGTCCACAACTCGTACCGCTACGGCACCCCGCGGCCGCCGATCGACCGTGCGCTCGACGCCGGCGAGAAGGTCATGCTCGAGATCGACCTGCAGGGCGCACGACAGGTCCGCGACGCCATGCCCGAGGCCGTGCTGGTGTTCCTGCTGCCCCCGACGTGGGAGGAACTGGTGCGCCGGCTCATCGGCCGTGGCACCGAATCCGCGGATGAACAGGCGCGTCGTCTCGAGACCGCGAAGGTCGAGCTGGCCGCCCAGGACGAGTTCGACGTGCGGATCGTGAACTCCGATGTCGGCACCGCGGCACGTGAGGTCGTAGACTTGTTCTCTGCGCCCTGACGGGTGCACTGACTTCGAGGAGACACCATGGCCAACCCCCAGGGCATCATCGACCCGCCCATCGACGACCTGCTCAGCAAGGTCGAGTCGAAGTACGCGCTCGTCATCTTCGCGTCGAAGCGCGCCCGCCAGATCAACGACTACTACGCCGACCTGCACGAGGGCTCGCTGTTCGACAACGTCGGCCCGCTCGTCGACTCGACGATCGACGACAAGCCGCTGTCCGTCGCGCTCCACGAGATCAACGAGGACAAGCTCACCGTCACCAAGCAGCAGCAGCCCACCGACTGATCCCGGTGACTGCAGCTGCTCTCCGCCTCTTCACGTCCGAGTCGGTGACCGAGGGGCACCCCGACAAGATCTGCGACCAGATCTCGGACAGCATCCTCGACGCGCTGCTCACGGTCGACCCGAACGCGCGCGTCGCCGTCGAGACGATGGTGACCACCGGGCTCGTGCACGTCGCCGGCGAGGTCACGACCTCCGGCTACGTCGAGATCCCGAAGCTCGTGCGTGACGTCATCACCGGCATCGGCTACAACTCGTCGGACGTCTCGTTCGACGGCGCCACCTGCGGTGTCGAGGTCTCGATCGGTGCGCAGTCGCCCGACATCGCGCAGGGTGTGGACGAGTCGCTCGACTCCCGCACCGGTGCGGTCGATCCGCTCGACCGTCAGGGCGCCGGCGACCAGGGCATCATGTTCGGCTTCGCGACGAACGAGACCCCCGAGTACATGCCGGTCGCGATCTGGCTGGCGCACCGTCTCGCCGAGCGCCTGGCCGCGGTCCGCAAGTCGGGTGAGCTGTCGTTCCTGCGTCCCGACGGCAAGACCCAGGTCACCGTCGGGTACGACGGCGTCGTGCCGAAGACCGTCGAGACCGTCGTGCTCTCCACGCAGCACTCGCCGAGCGTCACGCTCGACGAGCTCACCGCCGCGATCACCGAGCACGTGATCCGTCCGGTCCTCGACCTCGTCGACCTCGACTCCTCGCACGTCGACGTCATCGTCAACCCGACCGGTCGCTTCGAGATCGGTGGACCCCAGGGCGACGCCGGACTCACCGGCCGCAAGGTGATCGTCGACACGTACGGCGGGGCCTCCCGTCACGGTGGCGGCGCGTTCAGCGGCAAGGACCCGTCGAAGGTCGACCGTTCGGCCGCCTACGCGCTGCGCTGGGTCGCCAAGAACGCGGTCGCCGCGGGGCTCGCCGACCGGCTCGAGGTGCAGGTCGCGTACGCGATCGGCCGCGCGAAGCCCGTCGGGCTCTACGTCGAGACCTTCGGCACCGGACACGTCGACGACGCCACGATCGAAGCCGCCATCCGCCAGGTGTTCGACCTGCGTCCGGCCGCGATCATCCGCGACCTCGACCTGCTCCGACCGATCTACGCGCAGACCGCGACCTACGGCCACTTCGGTCGCGAGCTCCCCGGGTTCACGTGGGAGCAGCTCGACCGTGTCGAGGAACTCCGCGCTGCCGCAGGACTCGTCGCCGCGACCGCCTGAAGCACCGCGTGACCACCGTCGCGCGCGTCGTCCTCGACTCGCCGCTCCCGCAGTTGGACCGTCTGTTCGACTACCGGGTGCCGGCCGAGCTCGAGGACGACTGCGTCGCGGGGGTCCGCGTCAAGGTGCCGCTGCGCACCGGGGCGCGGATGTCCGACGGGTACGTGGTCGAGATCGTCACCGAGGGTGAGTACCCCGGTGAGCTCAGCCAGATCGAGGCCGTGCTGTCCCCGGTGCCCGTCCTGGCGCCGGAGATCTGGACCCTCGCGCGCGCCGTCGCGGACCGGGCGGCGGGCGTCGCCTCCGACGTCCTGCGCCTCGCCGTCCCACCGCGGCAGGTGCGCGCCGAGAAGGCCTGGCTCGCCCGTGACACCGCGTGGTCGCCCCCGCCGGTGACCGCTCCGCCCGTCACCGGCTACGCCGACGGCGTCCTGGAGGCCGTGGTGACGGAGCACGGACGTGCTGCGGTCGCCGCCGTCCCCCAGCCCGTGGCGGTGGGTGACGCGGACGCACCGGTGTGGGTGCCGGGATGGGCTGCGACGCTCGCCCAGGCCGCGGCGCACACGCTGGCGGCCGAGCAGTCCGCGGTGGTCGCCGTGCCGGACTTCCGCGACGTCATCGACCTCGAGCGCGCCCTGCTCGCCGTGCTGCCGCCGGAGCGGGTGGTGCGGTTCGACGCGAAGCAGACGAACGGGCAGCGTGCGAAGGCCCTGCTGCAGGCCCGCACGCACTCGGTGGTCGCGATCGGGAACCGCACGGCGATGTACGCGCCGGCGACGGAGCTCGGGCTGATCGCGATGTGGGACGACGGCGACGCCTCGTTCATCGAGCAGCGGGCGCCCTACGTGCACACGCGCGACGTCGCCCTGGTGCGGGCGGCCCAGTCCGGTGCCGCGCTGCTGTTCGTCTCGCACGCGCGCAGCACCGACGTGCAACGCCTGGTCGAGCTGCACTGGCTGCAGGACGTCGTCCCGTACCGCGTGAAGACCCCGAAGGTCATCCCCACGGTGCAGCAGACCGGGGCCGAGGGCTTCGCCGCCCAGGCGCGCATCCCGAGTTCGGCCTGGCGTGCCGCGCGCGAGGCGAGCCAGCACGGAGCCGTCCTGGTGCAGGTCGCCAGCCCGGGCTTCGGCACCGGCCTGGTCTGCGCCGAGTGCGGCGAACGGGCGCACTGCCGGGTCTGCGGCGGCCCGCTCGGCAGCCCCCACCGGGGCGCCACCCCCCAGTGCCGGTTCTGCGGTGCCCTGGCCGTCGGGTTCCGCTGCCCGACGTGCGGCAACGGCACCGTCAAGCCGGTCGGCCAGGGCGCACAGCGCACCGCGGAGGAGCTCGGGCGGGCGTTCCCCGGCACCCGGATCATCGTCGCGGACGGATCCCGTCCGCTCGACGAGGTCCCCGCCAAGCCGTCGGTCGTCGTCGCCACCCGCGGGGCGGAACCCTCGGTGCCCGGCGGTTACGCCTGCGTGCTGCTGCTCGACGGCGAGAAGATGCTCGCCCGCGAAGGGCTGCGCGTGCAGGAGGACGTGCTGCGCTTCTGGACGAACGCGGCGGCGAAGTCGGCCCCCGGCGCCGAGGTGTACCTGGTCGGGATCGGTGGGCGTCTGGCGTCTGCGATGGCCCTGTGGCGGCTCGACGGACCCGCGCACGACGAACTCACCGACCGCCGTGAACTCCACTTCCCGCCGGCCGTCCGGGTGGCGACGATGACCGGCACCGACGAGGCCGTCACCGCTGCGGTTGAGGCCCTGGGCGACGCCGTCGTCGGTCCGGTGCTCGGCCCGGTCCCCGTCGAGGACGACGCCCTGCCGGGCACGGTCCGGGCGATCGTGCGGTTCCCGTACGCCCACGGTGCCGAGGTCGCGGCGACGCTCAAGGCCGAGGTCATCCGGCGTTCGTCGACCCGGCGGGTGCTCAAGGGCGGCAACCGCCGACGGGCCGCTCCGACGCTGCGGGTGCGGCTCGACGACGCCGAACCGTTCTCCGAGGTCTGAGCCCGGCCGACCGGGTGGGCACGACTGGGTGGCCCCGACGCAGAACGACACCGCCGACGTCGTGGGACGTCGGCGGTGTCGTTCGGGGTCTGCCGCGTTGCTGCGACAGTCGGGTGTGCGCCGGTCAGGCGTTGGCGGGCCGGCGACGCTCGCGCGGCAGCACGACGCCGAGGGCGACCATGCCGATGGCGAGCACGAGGTGCAGCCAGTTGTCGGCGTTGTTCAGCGGGACGAAGTTCGCACCCGAGCTGTGCCCGGCGGTGAACAGGCCGTAGACCCACAGGACGAAGTAGACGACCCCGCCGAGCACGAGGTACATCCGCGAGCCGGTGGCCCGGTTGGCGGCGAGCAGTCCGACGACGCCGAACAGCAGGTGGACGATGTTGTGCAGCACCGACACCTGGAAGATGCCGAGCAGCATGCCCATCGACTCGTGTCCGGCGCCGGCCAGGTCACCGGTCGTGATGCCGGGGACGAACCCGGCGATCCCGACGAGCAGGAACACGATGCCGACCACGAGGGCGGCCTTCTGGACGGACGAACCGGCGTAGCGGTTGGTGGCGGTGGTGACGTCGCTCATGATGGTTCCTTTCCTGATGTGGTTCAGACCGTACGCAGCCACCGCGCAGTCGGTTCACGGACGGTCCACGGAACGCATCCCGCCGCGCACGGCCCGTGGGAGACTCGAGGCGTGACGACGGGGGAACGGGGCGGTCCGCTCACGGGCTGGCGCTACCAGGGGACGCTGCGGCGCTACCAGCAGGACGTGCTCGACCGGGTGCCCGTGGTGCCAGGGGACCCGGTGCACGTGGTCGCGCCGCCGGGCTCCGGCAAGACCCTGCTCGGGCTCCTGCTGGCCGGCCGCGCCGGAGCCCGCGCGCTCGTCCTCGCGCCGACCGCGACGATCCGCTCCCAGTGGGCCGTCTCGGCTGCCGCGCTCGACGGTGCTCCGGCCGTCCGCGTGTCCGAGGACCCCGAGCACCCCGGTGACCTGACCGCGCTGACCTACCAGATGCTCTCGGTCCTCGAGACCGGCAACCCGCTCACCGAGCTCGCGGCTGCGGACTGGCGCCGCGAACTCGTCGAGGGCGGCCGCGACGAGCAGGCTGCGGCAGCGTGGCTCGTCGACCTCGATGGCTCCAACCCGACGGCGTACCGGAAGGGGATCGCGCGGCGCTCACGGGCCATCCGCCGTCGACTCGCCCGCGAGGACCCGGCGCTCCTCGCGACCGCGCTGCACCCGAACGCCCGGGCCCTGGTCGACCGGCTCGTCGCGCACGGCGTCGGCACCATCGTGCTCGACGAGTGCCACCACCTGCTCGACCACTGGGCCCTCGTGGTCGCGTACCTCGCCGCACGCATCCGGCAGGCCGGCCGTGAACCCCTGCTCATCGGGCTCACCGCCACCCTGCCGTCCACCGACGACCGGGACGCGCACGACAACTACACCGCGCTGCTCGGCGACGTCGACCACGAGGTCCCGACACCGGCCGTGGTGAAGGAGGGCAACCTCGCGCCCTACCGAGACCACGTCTGGTTCGTCGAACCCACGCAGGACGAGATCGCGTTCCTCCGCGAGCACGAGGACCGGCTCGCGAGCCTGGTGGCGACGACGTTCGACGACCCCGACGGCGCGGACTGGCTGGTGCACACCCTGCAGCCACCCGTCGACCAGTCCGACGGTGACCGCTCGGCCACGGCATCGCCCGAGACGCGGCTGGCCCGTGCGTTCGACACCGACTTCGCCGTCGCCGAGTCCGCCGCGCGCATGCTCGCGGAGGTCCGTCCGGACCACCCGGTCCTGGCCTTCGTCCACCACGCCGCCCGGAGCACACCCGACGCCGAGCAGCGACTCCGGCTGCTCGCCCGCTACGCCCTCGACCGGCTCCTGCCCGATCCCGACCGAGCGGAACAGTGGCAGCGGATCAAACGGTCCATCGTCGACTTCGGCTTCACCCTGACGGACCGCGGGGTCCGGCGTGGCCGCGACCCCGTCGACACCGTCCTCGCCTCGTCCGCGGCCAAGGACACCGCGGTGGGGGAGATCCTCCGGCTCGAACTCGAGCAGGAGGGCGCGGGCCGCCTGCGCACCGTCGTCGTCACGGACCACGCCACGCACGGCAACGCCCGTGGCTCGGGTGGGCGCGACGCCGGCGCGCTCCGCACCTTCGCGACGATCGCCGCGGACCCGACCCTCACCGGCCTGCACCCCGTCCTCGTCACCGCGAAGCACCTCCGCATCGCCGCCTGCGACGCCGACGTCCTGCTGCCCGCGCTCCGACGCCACCTCGGCACCGAACTGCCCGCCAGTCCGGTGGACGGCACACCGGGGGTGCTCGCGGTGGAGACCGCCGGCACCGGCTCGGCCGCGGTCATCGCCGCCGTCTCGGCACTGCTCACCGACGCGACCACCCGTCTCGTCGTCGGCACCCGCGGACTCCTCGGCGAGGGCTGGGACTGCCCGGCGGTGAACACCATGATCGACCTCACGGCCGTCGCGACGTCCTCCGCCACCCAGCAGCTCCGCGGCCGCACCCTGCGCCTCGACCCCGCCTGGCCCCGCAAGGTCGCCCACAACTGGACCGTCACCGCCGTCGTGCCCGCTGACGTCCCGCTCCTCGCAGCGCCGGACGTCAGCCGCATGCACCGGAAGCACGATCAGCTCTGGGGACTCCTCCGCGAGGACGACACCCAGGTCGTCCGCGGCACCGGGACCGCACTCTCCGACGCACACGCCCTGCGGCTCGCCGCGATCGTCGCCAAGGACAAGCGGCGGAGCGTCCGAGCGCTCGACGACGACATCGCGGCGGCGCTGCCGTCCCGTGAGCAGACCCACGCGGCCTGGCGCATCGGCGAGCCGTACGCCGACCGCGAGAGCACGGCGGCCGTCCTCCACGAACCCGATGCCGCGCCGTGGACCACCGGCCCCACCGCAGCCGCCGTGATGACCGTCGTGCTCGCGCTGGTGCTCGCGGTCGTCGCACAGTCGTTCCGTGTCGTCGTCGAACTCTGGCGCGCCGGCGTCGTCCTCGGCGTCGTCGGTGCGGTCCTCACCGTGGTCGCCGCGACCGCGGTCGCCTGGCCGGTCGCCCGCCAGCTCGGCACGGCGCTGCGACAGCGGTTCGACACCGCGCACGGCTACCGGAGCGCCGTCCGCGTCGTCATCGACGGCCTGCACCGCGCCGGACGCATCCCCGCCTACGGTGACGGCGACATCCGCGTCACCCCGACGATGGTCGGCAGGCTGCCGGTGGCGTTCACCATGGAGGCCCTCGGCGGGACCGTGGAGGACCGCCGCACGGTGACGAGCGCACTCGCCGAGGCGTTCGGTCCGGTCCGCACGCCGCGGTTCCTGCTCGAGACCGGGCGCGGCGAGGCAGCGCGGCTGCGCCGGGCACCGCTGCTGGCGCTCGCGCTGTGGATCGCACGGACGACCACCCGCGGCAACCGGTTCCTGGCGGTCCCGACGGGGATCGGACGACGGCGGGAGGACGCCGAGGCGTTCGCCGCCGACTGGGACCGTTCGGTCGGTCCGTGTCGGCTCCACGAGATCGACTCGCCGGCGTCGCTCGTGCTGCTGCTCCGCGCTCGACGTGACTCCGGAGCGACGAAGACGCCGCCGTCCCTGCGTGACCAGTGGTCCTGACGACGGGCTGGTGACGTCGGCCGGTGCTCGTGCCGGCCGCGGGCGACGCGCGTGGGACGATGGACCCATGCGTCTCGTCGTCGCCGGCAGCCCCGCTGCGGCCGTCCCCACCCTCCGCCGTCTGGCGGCGTCCGACCACGAGATCGTCGCGGTGCTCACCCGGCCGGCCACCCCGCAGGGCCGCAAGCGGGTCCTCACCCCGACCCCGGTGGCCGTCGTCGCCGCGGAGCTCGGACTGCCGGTCATCGAGGCCTCGCGCGTCGACGATGCCGTCACCGCCCAGATCGCGGACCTCGACGTCGACCTCGGCGTGATCGTCGCCTACGGCGCACTGCTCCGCCGCCCGGCCCTCGACGCCCCGCGACACGGGTGGATCAACCTGCACTTCTCCGACCTGCCGGCGTACCGCGGTGCTGCTCCCGTGCAGCGTGCGGTGATGGCCGGCGACACCCGGACCGCCGCCACGGTCTTCCAGCTGGTCGAGGCGCTGGACGCCGGCCCGGTCTACGCCGCGTGGCCCTTCGAGATCGACCCCGAGGCGACCTCGGGTGAGGTCCTCGCCGCGATGGCCGAGGTCGGTGCCGACGTCGTGGCGGACGTCGTGGACGGCATCGCCGCCGGCACCGCTGTCGCGACCGAGCAGTCCGGCGAGCCCACCCTCGCCCCGAAGCTCACGATCGACGACGGCCGTGTCGACTTCGCCGCTCCGGCAGCGGTCGTGCACGCCCGGCTGCGCGGCGTCACGCCCGAGCCCGGCGCGTACGCCCACCTGGGCGAGACCCGCGTGAAGCTGCTCCGCAGCACGCTCCAGCCAGGAGGCGCCGAGGACCCCGCCCCGTCGCTCGCGCCCGGTGCGCTCGCGCTCCACGGCGGTCGGCTGCTGGTCGGGACCGCCGACACCCCGCTCGTGCTGCTCGAGGTGCAGCCGGCGGGCAAGAAGGCGATGGACGCCGCCGCCTGGGCCCGTGGCCTCGGCGAACTGGACGGGAAGGTCCTCGCATGAGCCCCCAGACGAAGCCCCAGGCTGCCCGCCGTGGCCCCCGCCCGGCCAGTGCCCGCCGCGTGGCGTTCGACGTGCTCCGCGCCGTGCAGGTCGACGACGCCTACGCGAACCTGCTGCTGCCGACGCGCATCCGTCGTGCCGGGCTCACCGCCCGCGACGCCGGGTTCGCGACCGAGCTCACCTACGGGTCGATCCGGATGCTCGGCCGCTACGACGTCATCATCGCGCTGGCCTCCGGTCGCCGGGCCGAGAACATCGAGGCGGACGTCCTCGACGTGATGCGCCTGGGCGCCCACCAGCTGCTCGCCATGCGCACGCCGACGCACGCCGCCGTCGACGCCACGGTGGAGCTCGCCCGCGAGGTCGGTGCCCGCCGCGCCACCGGGTTCGTCAACGCCGTGATGCGGAAGATCGCCGCCCGCACCGACGACGAGTGGGACGCCCTGATCACCGAGGGCCGCGCCGGGGACGCCCTGCTCGCCACCCGGTGGTCGCACCCGGTCTGGGTCGTCTCCGCGCTCCGCGACGCCCTGGCCGCCGAGCGCTCCCGCGACGAGCTCGCAGCCCTGCTCGCTGCCGACAACGCAGCACCCCGGGTGCAGCTCGCAGCCCTGCCCGGACTCGCCACCGACGAGGACATCGCCACCGCGACCGCGCGCACCGCGCCGGACGACGACACCGACGCCGCGTTCGCTGACGCGACCGGTGCGGACGACGTGCCCGCGGCCCTGGTGCCCGCGGACGACGAACCGGAGGCCGACGGCGCGACCGGCACCGTGCCTCCCGTCCGGGCCGACGAGCCCGTCGTGCAGGCGGACGCCGCGCCGGTGTCGCCCGTCGGCATCCGCGGCATCAGCGGCGACCCGGCGCGCGTGCCGGGCGTCGCCGCCGGGCGCCTGCGCGTGCAGGACGAGGGGTCGCAGCTCGCCGCGCTGGCGCTGAGCCGCTCGTCGGACGTGCGTGCGGGGGAGCGGTGGCTCGACATGTGCGCCGGTCCCGGCGGCAAGGCCGCGCTGCTCGCCGCCGAGGCGCAGCAGGGCGGGGCGACCCTGGTCGCCAACGAGCTCGTGCCCGCCCGGGCCGGACTCGTGCGGAACGCCCTCGGCGTGTTCGGCGACCACGTGCGGGTCGTCGAGGGCGACGCCCGTCGGTACGGCCGCGACGGCACCGGGATGACCTTCGACCGCATCCTGCTCGACGCCCCGTGCACCGGGCTCGGCGCACTGCGTCGCCGGCCGGAGGCCCGCTGGCGGAAGCTCCCCGAGGACGTCGAGGAGCTCGCGGCGCTGCAGACCGAACTGCTCGACGCCGCCGTCCGCGTGCTCGCACCGGGCGGGACCCTGGCGTACGTGACGTGCTCGCCGCACCTGGCCGAGACGCGCGGGCAGGTCGACGCGCTGATGGGGCGGCACGGTGACCGGCTCGAGCAGCTCGACACCGCCACGGTCGTCCGGGGTGTCGCCGCTCGTGACCCGGAGATCGCGGACGGCGACACAGCGCAGCTCTGGCCGCACCGGATCGGCACCGACGCGATGTTCATCGCGCTGTTCCGCCGCGTCGACTGAGGCCCCGACGCGCGGCACGCCGGTAGGCTTGCCCGGTGACGATCCGCATCTCGCCGAGCATCCTGTCCGCCGACTTCGCGAACCTCGAGCGTGAACTCCACCGCATCGAGACCGCCGACCTGGTGCACGTCGACGTGATGGACAACCACTTCGTGCCGAACCTGACGCTCGGGCTGCCGATCGTCGAGCGCCTGCAGCAGGTGTCGCCGGTGCCGCTGGACGTGCACCTCATGGTCACGGACGCCGACCGCAACGCGCCGAAGTACGCCGAGACCGGTGCGTCGAGCGTCACGTTCCACTTCGAGGCAGCCGAGGACCCGGTGGCGACCGCCGCGGCGATCCGGTCGAACGGTGCCCGCGCAGCCGTCGCCGTGAAGCCCGGCACCCCGATCACCCAGGTGCTGCACCACCTCGACGCCTACGACATGATCCTGCTGATGACGGTCGAGCCCGGGTTCGGCGGCCAGTCGTTCATGCCGTCCGTGATGCCGAAGCTCGCTGACGCGCGCGCGGCGGTCGACGCCTCGGGGCTCGACGTCTGGCTCGAGGTGGACGGGGGCATCTCGGTGGACACCGTGCCCGAGGCCGTGCGGAGCGGTGCCGACACGCTCGTCGCGGGGTCCGCGGTCTTCGGCGGCGAGCCCGCCGCGCGCATCACCGACCTGCGCGAGGCCGCCGCCCGGGCACGCTCGTGACCGGGGGAACGCCGGACGGTACCGGCGTCGCCGAGGCGACCACCGCCTCCCGTCCGGACGGTGCGTCGGCAGCGTCAGCGGAGACCGGTAGCCTGGACCCCGTGAAGACGTTCGACGACCTGTTCCAGGAGCTCACCGAGAAGGCGCGCACGCGCCCCGAGGGCTCCGGCACCGTCGCCGAACTCGACGCCGGCGTGCACCAGATCGGCAAGAAGATCGTCGAGGAAGCCGCCGAGGTCTGGATGGCGGCCGAGTACGAGGGCGACGAGCGCACCTCGGAGGAGATCTCGCAGCTGGTCTACCACCTCCAGGTCCTCATGGTCGCCAAGGGGCTCACCCCGGCGGACGTCTGGCGACATCTGTAGGACGCGCTCGGGCACCAGCCCGCGCACCGACCTCGATCCGCCACGACCCCGACCAGAAAGCAGACCCCTGATGCTCCGCATCGCCGTGCCCAACAAGGGCTCCCTGTCCGAGACCGCGTCCGACATGCTGCGTGAGGCCGGGTACGCCGGTCGCCGTGACCCGAAGGCGCTGCACCTGCTCGACGAGCGCAACGGCGTCGAGTTCTTCTTCCTCCGCCCACGGGACATCGCCACGTACGTGGGGTCCGGCGCACTCGACGTCGGCATCACCGGCCGTGACCTGCTGCTCGACTCCGGCTCCGAGGCGCACGAGGTCGACGCGCTCGGCTTCGCCGACTCCACCTTCCGGTTCGCCGGCACGCCCGGACGGTTCGCCTCGCTGCAGGACCTCGACGGCGTCCGCGTGGCCACGAGCTACCCCGGCCTCGTCGGAGCGTTCCTCGCCGAGCACGGGGTCACCTCGACGCTCGTGAAGCTCGACGGCGCCGTCGAGAGCGCCGTGCGGCTCGGGGTCGCCGACGCCGTCGCCGACGTCGTGTCGACGGGCAGCACGCTCCGACAGGCGGGCCTCGAGATCTTCGGCCCGGTGATCCTCGAGTCGACCGCGGTGCTCGTCTCCACCGACGAGACCATCGCCGGCATCGACGTGCTGCGTCGGCGGCTGCAGGGCGTGCTCGTCGCCCGCGGCTACGTGATGCTCGACTACGACGTCCCCACGGCACTGCTCGAGCAGGCGACGGCGGTGGCGTCCGGCATCGAGTCGCCCACGGTGTCGCCGCTGCACGACCGCGAGTGGGCGGCGGTCCGCGTGATGATCCCGCGCGACGACGCGAACCTCATCATGGACGCGCTCTACGACCTCGGCGCCCGGGCGATCCTCGTCAGCCCGATCCACGCCGCACGCCTGTGACCACCGGCGGCGTGTCGGTGCGGGTCATCCCGTGCCTCGACGTCAAGGGCGGCCGAGTCGTCAAGGGTGTCAACTTCCTCGACCTGCAGGACGCCGGTGACCCCGTCGAGCTCGCGGCGCGGTACTACGAGCAGGGTGCCGACGAGCTGACCTTCCTCGACGTCGGCGCCACGGTCGAGAACCGGGCGACGATGTACGACACCGTGACCCGGACGGCCGAACAGGTCTTCATCCCGCTCACCGTCGGTGGTGGGGTGCGCAGCGTCGCCGACGTGTCGCGGCTGCAGCAGTGCGGTGCGGACAAGATCGGCGTGAACAGTGCGGCCATCGCCCGCCACGAACTCGTCGGCGAGATCGCCGACCGGTTCGGCGCGCAGGCCGTCGTGCTCTCGCTCGACGTCAAGCGGTCGGACCGGATGCCCTCGGGCTTCGTGGTCACCACCCACGGGGGGCGGACCGAGTCCGACCTCGACGCGATCGCCTGGGCGCGCGAAGCCGTCGAACGCGGTGCGGGGGAGCTGCTCGTCAACTCGATCGACGCCGACGGCACGAAGAACGGGTTCGACCTCGAACTCGTGGCCGCGGTGCGCGCGGTCTCGTCCGTCCCGGTGATCGCCTCGGGAGGCGCGGGTCGCGTCGAGCACTTCGCCCCCGCCGTCGACGCGGGTGCGGACGCGGTCCTCGCCGCCAGCGTCTTCCACCGTGGCGAGATGACCGTGGGGGACGTCAAGGCCGCGCTCCGCGCGACCGGTCACGCCGTCCGCTGATCCGCCGCCGTAGGCTAGGAGTCTCATGACCGACAGCACCAGCACCGACACCGAGGCGGTCCTCGACCGCGCACACTTCGGTGCGGACGGCCTGCTCCCCGCCATCGTGCAGGAGGAATCGTCGAAGGACGTCCTCATGCTCGGCTACATGGACCGGGAAGCCCTCCGCCGCACCCTCACCGAGGGCCGTGTGACCTTCTGGTCGCGGTCGCGGAACGAGTACTGGCGGAAGGGCGACACGTCGGGACACGCGCAGTACGTCCGCGGGGCCGCGCTGGACTGCGACGACGACACGCTCCTCGTGACGGTGCACCAGGTCGGGGCGGCGTGCCACACCGGTGCGCACCGGTGCTTCGACGTCGACCCGCTCGCGCCCGTGACCATGTCCGCCCCGGCCGACGCAGCCGTGGAGGCGACCCGATGACCGCCGCGACGATCTCCGAGAACCCGCACACGACCTCCCGGCCGGAGTTCGACGGTCTTGTCGACGACCACCGCGTCATCCCGGTCGTCCGCGCCCTGTACGGCGACAGCGAGACGCCGGTCGGCGTGTACCGCAAGCTCGCCGACGGCCGCCCCGGGTCGTTCCTGCTCGAGTCCGCCGGCCAGGGCGGCCTGTGGTCGCGCTGGTCGTTCGTCGGGGTGCGGAGCTTCGGCGTCCTGACGCAGGACGGCGACCGCGCGGCGTGGATCGACACCGGCATCGACGCCGAGCGGGCCGTCGGGTCCCTCGACGGTGCCCCACTGGACGTCCTCGCGCGGCTGCACGAGCGCTGGGCCACGCCCCGTGTGCCCGGCTCGCCGCCGCTCGTCGGCGGCACCGTGGGCTTCATCGGGTGGGAGGCCGTCCGGCAGCTCGAACACCTGCCGAACGTGCCGCCGTCCGACTTCGACGTCCCCGGACAGGCGCTGTCGTTCGTCTCCGAGCTCGCCGCCCTCGACCACCGCACCGGGCTCGTGCTGCTCGTCGCGAGCGTGCTGAACGACGGCACGGACGACGCCGATGCCCTGTGGGCGGACGCGCAGCAGCGCCTCGACCGCATGCAGGGCGACCTGGTGCAGCCGAGCGTCGCGACCGTCGCCGAGGCGTTCGAGATCGCGGAGCCGACCCCGACGCACCGGACGAGTCCGGCCGACTACATGGCCGCCGTCGAGCGGTCGAAGGACTTCATCCGCGACGGCGACGTGTTCCAGGTCGTCATCTCGCAGCGGTTCGACCACGAGGTGACGGCCGACCCGCTTGACGTCTACCGCGTGCTCCGGACCCTGAACCCGAGCCCGTACATGTACTTCCTGGCGCTGGCGGACACCGCCGACGAGCGGTTCTGGATCGTCGGCGCCTCGCCCGAGGCGCTGGTGAAGGTGCAGGGCGACCACGCCGTCACCCACCCGATCGCCGGGTCCCGCCCGCGTGGTGCCACGCCCGAAGAGGACGTCCGCCTCGGCGAGGACCTGCTCGGCGACCCGAAGGAGCGCGCGGAGCACCTGATGCTCGTCGACCTGTCCCGCAACGACCTGCAGAAGGTGTGCGAGCCGGGCACGGTCGCCGTCACCGAGTTCATGACGGTCGAGCGGTTCAGCCACATCATGCACCTGGTGTCGAGCGTCGAGGGCCGCATCCGTCCCGAGGCCTCGGCCATCGACGTGTTCCGGGCGACGTTCCCGGCAGGCACGCTCTCGGGCGCGCCGAAGCCCCGAGCGCTCCAGATCATCGACGAGCTCGAGCCCGCCAAGCGTGGTGCGTACGCCGGTGTCGTGGGCTACTTCGACTTCGCCGGGGACGCCGACCTGGCGATCGCGATCCGCACCGCCCTGATCAAGGACGGCGTCGCCCGCGTGCAGGCCGGGGCCGGCCTCGTGGCCGACTCCGACCCGGAGACCGAGCACGTCGAGGCGGTCAACAAGGCCGCGGCCCCGTTGCGTGCCGTCGCGACGGCGAACCGGATGCGCGAGGTCCGTTCGTGAAGCGGTCGCGCCCGATCGTCGTCGTCGCCGGACTCCTGGTCGCCGGCATCATCATGCTCGCGTGGACCCAGACCTGGTTCACCGTCCGCCTGCACGCGGGAGCGGCAGTCACGTCGACGGTCGCCGCCGACGGCGCAGCGGTCGTGCCGCAGTTCACCGCGCTGGCGATCGCGAGCCTCGCGCTGTTCCTCGCGATGACCATCGCCGGACGGGTGCTGCGCATCGTGCTCGCCGCCGTGGAGATCCTGCTCGGCCTCGGCGTGGTCGTCAGCGGCATCACCGCGGCCGCCGACCCGATCGCCGCTGCACGCGGCGCCGTGGGCGAGGTCGCCGGGGTGAGCGACCTCGGCGCCGTCCGGAGCGTCGTGTCGAGCGTCAGCGTGAGCCCGTGGCCCGCAGTCGGCATCGCGGGCGGCGTGCTCGCCGTGCTGCTGGGCGTCGTCGTCATCGTGGTCCAGCGCGCCTGGCCCGGACCGAGCAGGAAGTACGGAGCCGCGACCGCCGGAGCCGCCGCCGCGGCGCGGGCCGCGGCACCCGTCGAGCGCGATGCGGTCGTCGACTGGGACGACCTGAGCGCGGGCGTGGACCCCACCACCGTGGACGGCGCGGGCGCGGGGGCGCCGAGTGACGACACGGTAGGATCGACAGGGCGTCGCTCGACCGACGACGCCGGAGCAGAACGAGGAGCACCGTGAGCAACACTGAGCCCGCAGAACTCGGCGAAGGCCACTCGCCGGCCGCCTGGACCGCCGTCGTGATCATGCTGATCGGATTCGCGGCAGGCACGCTGTTCTTCTGGTTCGACCAGCCGTGGGGCGTCTGGGCCTCCGCTGGCGTCGTCCTCATCGGCCTCATCGTCGGTGGCGTGATGAAGAAGGCCGGCTACGGCGTCGACGGTCCGAAGTTCGTCCCCAAGCACCACGGCGAGTAGGGGTCTGCCGATGCCGAACGTGCTCGAGACCCTCGTCGCCGGCGCCCTCGAGGACGCCGCAGCCCGTCGTGTCGATCGCCCGTACACGGACGTTGAACGCGACCTCGACCGGGTGGCGTCGCCCCTCGACGCCCTCGCGTTCCTGAGCCCGGGCGACCGGGTGAAGATCATCGCCGAGGTGAAGCGCGCCAGCCCGTC
This sequence comes from Curtobacterium sp. Arg-1, assembly GCF_025643395.1. NCBI lineage: Bacteria > Bacillati > Actinomycetota > Actinomycetes > Micrococcales > Microbacteriaceae > Curtobacterium > Curtobacterium sp. Arg-1. Next base: position 2,055,093 of record NZ_CP095731.1, on the reverse strand, counting down.
CCGCGGGGCGATGGCAGCGATCGCCGACCCCGCAGGCCTCGCCGCCGACTACGAACGTGGTGGCGCGTCGACGATCAGCGTCCTGACCGAGGGGCGCAAGTTCCTCGGCAGCCTCGCCGACCTCGAAGCCGTGAAGGCCCGTGTCGGGGTCCCCGTGCTCCGCAAGGACTTCATCGCCGACCCGTACCAGGTCATCGAGGCCCGGGCGTCGGGTGCCGACGTCGTGCTGCTCATCGTGGCGGCGCTCGAGCAGGCCCGCCTGGTCGAGCTGCACACGCTCGCCGAAGAACTCGGCATGCGCGTCCTGGTCGAGGCGCACTCCGGTGACGAGGTCACGCGTGGCCTGGACGCCGGTGCCCGCATCCTCGGCGTGAACGCCCGCGACCTCACCGACTTCTCGCTCGACCGCGACCTGTTCGGGTCGCTCGCCGACCGCATCCCCGACGGGGTCGTGCGCGTCGCCGAGTCCGCGGTCTCCGGTCCCGCCGACGTCGCCCACTACCGTGCAGCGGGCGCCGACGTCGTGCTGGTCGGCGAGGCGCTCGTGACGGGGAGCGACCCCGCCGCGACCCTCGCGTCGTTCATCGACGCCGCCGACCAGGCCTGACCGGCTCACCAGGCCGCCGAACCGCGGCCCGGTCCGCTCCACGCATCGAGGCCGCCGACCGCGGCCGCACGTTCCACCCGTCCGACGCGGCCGACCGGCCGCGTCGGACTCGTCCCGGGAGACACATCGTGACCTCACTCCGCGACCTGCACGGCCCCTACTTCGGCGACTTCGGCGGACGCTTCGTCCCCGAGTCCCTCGTCCTCGCGCTCGACGAGCTCGAGGCCGCCTTCCGTCAGGCCTGGGCGGACCCGGCGTTCCGTGCGGAACTCGACGCGCTGCACCGTGACTACACCGGGCGTCCGTCGATCATCACCGAGGTGCCGCGGTTCGCGAAGCACGCCGGTGGCGCCCGGATCATCCTGAAGCGCGAGGACCTGAACCACACCGGCTCGCACAAGATCAACAACGTCCTCGGCCAGGCCCTCGTCGCCCGCCGCCTCGGCAAGACCCGCCTGATCGCCGAGACCGGGGCCGGGCAGCACGGTGTCGCCACCGCGACCGCCGCAGCCCTGTTCGGCATGGAGTGCGTCGTCTACATGGGCGCCGTCGACACCGAGCGCCAGGCGCTCAACGTCGCGCGGATGCGCCTGCTCGGCGCCGAGGTGATCCCGGTCGAGACCGGTTCGCGCACCCTCAAGGACGCCATCAACGACGCCCTGCGCGACTGGGTCGCCAACGTCGAGTCGACGCACTACCTGCTCGGCACCGTCGCCGGTCCGCACCCGTTCCCCGAGATGGTGCGCGAGTTCCACAAGGTCATCGGCGAGGAAGCGCGCCAGCAGGTCCTCGACCGCATCGGTCGGCTGCCGGACGCCGTCGCGGCGTGCGTCGGCGGCGGCTCGAACGCGATGGGCATCTTCGAGGCGTTCCTCGACGACGAGTCCGTCGCGCTGCACGGCTTCGAGGCCGGTGGTGACGGCGTCGAGACCGGTCGGCACGCGGCGAGCATCACGCTCGGTCGCGAAGGCGTGCTGCAGGGAGCGAAGTCCTACCTGATGCAGGACGAGGACGGCCAGACCATCGAGAGCCACAGCATCTCCGCCGGGCTCGACTACCCGAGCGTCGGCCCGGAGCACGCGTACCTGGCGTCGATCGGCCGGGCGAAGTACCAGCCGATCACCGACACCGAGGCCATGGAGGCGTTCCGCCTGATGAGCCAGACCGAGGGCATCATCCCGGCGATCGAGTCGTCGCACGCCCTGGCCGGTGCCATCAAGCTCGGCAAGGAGCTCGGGCCCGAGGGCGTCGTGCTCGTGAACCTGTCCGGCCGCGGTGACAAGGACGTCGCGTCCGCCAGTCGCTACTTCGGCATCCTCGACGAGAACGCGGTGCAGCTGTGACCACGAACAAGACCGTCGCCCAGACGATCGACGCCGCCAACGCCGAGCGCGCCGGAGCCGTCGTCGGGTACCTGCCCGCCGGGTACCCGAACCTGCAGACCAGCGTCGACGCAGCCGTCGCCCTCGCCGAGAACGGCGTGGACGTCATCGAGTTCGGCCTGCCGTACTCCGACCCGGTCATGGACGGCCCCGTCATCCAGCGCGCAGCCGAGGAGAGCCTGGCGAACGGCTTCCGGGTCGCAGAGGTCTTCGACGCCGTGCAGCAGATCACCGAGCGGGCCGACGTGCCGGTGCTCGTCATGACCTACTGGAACCCGGTGCTGCGCTACGGCGTGGACCGTTTCGCCGACGACCTCGTCGCCGCGGGAGCCGCCGGTCTCATCACGCCCGACCTCATCCCCGACGAGGCCACCGCGTGGACCGAGGCGTCCGAGCGCACCGGCCTCGACCGGGTCTTCCTCGCCGCGCCGTCCTCGTCGGACGAGCGCATGCGTCAGGCGGTGGAGTCCAGTCGTGGCTTCGTCTACGCCGTGTCGACGATGGGCGTGACCGGTGCCCGGGTCGGGGTCGACGTCGCCGCACGCACCGTCGTGTCGCGCCTGCGTGACGCCGGGGTCGAGCGCACCTGTGTCGGCCTCGGGATCTCGACGGCGGAGCAGGTCGGCGAGGTGCTCGAGTACGCCGACGGTGCGATCGTCGGGTCCGCGTTCGTCCGGGCCCTGGCCGACCTCGGTGTGCAGGGTGTGGCCGACCGGGCCGCCGACCTCGCCACCGGCGCCCGCCGCCGCTAGTCCAGTTCCTGTCGGGCCCGCGACCCGCGCTACAGTGAGCGAGGCCGACGCCACGTCGACCGCGCCCCGTCAGTTCCGAAAGGCGACAGCACCTCCATGCCCCTCCTGAGCATCCCGAGCCCGAGCACCGCCTGGCAGTACTTCGACCTGACCGCCTGGCTCCGCGACGCGTTCGGCTGGTCGCTGCCCCTCGACTTCCGCATCCACGCGTACGCGATCTGCATCCTGGTCGGGATCGTCGCCGCGGTCGTCCTCGCAAACCGTCGGCTCAACGCCCGGGGCGTCGAGCGATGGATCATCATCGACATCGCCATCTGGGCCGTGCCCGCCGGCATCATCGGCGGACGGCTCTTCCACGTGTTCACCCATGTGTCCGACTACTTCGGCCCCGGCATCGACCCGCTGTCGTTCCTGTACATCTGGGAGGGCGGGCTGGCCATCTTCGGCGCGCTGATCCTCGGGTCGGTCGGTGCCTGGATCGGGTGCCGCCAGGTCGGTCTCCGGTTCACGTCGTTCATCGACGCCGTCGTGCCGGGCGTCCTGCTCGCACAGGCCTTCGGACGCCTGGGCAACTACTTCAACCAGGAGCTCTTCGGCATGCCGACGAGCCTGCCCTGGGGGCTCGAGATCGACTCCAGCAACGCCGCGTTCCCGAAGGGCCTGCCCGAGGGCACGCTGTTCCACCCGACGTTCCTGTACGAGATCATCTGGAACGTCCTCGGCGTGGTCGTCATCCTGTTCCTGGCACGCAAGTTCACGCTGCAGTGGGGCAAGGTCCTCGGCCTGTACCTGATCTGGTACGGCGCGGGCCGCTCGGTGCTCGAGTCCATCCGCGTCGACACGAGCGAGACCTTCTTCGGCGTCCGCACGAACGTGTGGATGGCCCTCGCCGCGGTCGTCATCGGCATCCTGATCTTCGTGGTGCAGAGCCGACGGCACACCGGCAAGGAGCCGAGCCCCTACCTGCCGGGTCGCGGGCCTCGTCCGACCTCCGATGTAGACTCCGTAGACACCTTCTCGGAGCACGACGACGACGCAGCAGACGGCGTCACGAGTGACGAACCGGTCACGACCACCCGCTGAACCAGACGGTCTCCGCCACAAGCGGGGCCCAGCAACCTCGCCGGCCGCCAGGGCAACGACCACTGACGGCGGGCACGGGCACCAGTCCCGCCCGCTCGGGCGGAACGCACCACCGGGCCACCGCTGTCCCTGTTCCACTTCCTCGTGAGGACGGTTCCCCATGGCGCTCCAGCCAACCCAGCCCTCGGCACCGACGAGCCTCGTGCCGCCGCACCGACGCTTCTCCGCGATCCCGGACGCCACGGGCATGTACGACCCGGCGAACGAGAAGGACGCCTGCGGACTGGCGATGGTCGCGACCCTGCGCGGCACGCCGGGGCACGACATCGTCGACGCGGCGCTCGGTGCGCTCCGGAACCTCGAGCACCGCGGTGCCGTGGGATCCGACGCGGGCACCGGTGACGGCGCCGGCATCCTGTGCCAGGTGCCGGACGAGTTCCTGCGGGACGTCGTACCGTTCGAGCTGCCGGCAGCGGGGGAGTACGCCGTCGGGACCGCCTACCTGCCGCTGGACGACGACGCCCGGCACGCGGTGAAGGGCGCCGTCGAACGACTCGCCCGCGAAGAGGGCCTGAAGGTCCTGGGGTGGCGCGAGGTCCCGGTGCGTCCGGAGGTCCTCGGCACGCTCGCCCGCGCCGCGATGCCGGCGTTCGAGCAGCTGTTCGTCGCCTCGATCCGGCACGACGTGCACGGGGCATCGTGGAGCGGCATCGCCCTCGACCGGCAGGCGTTCCGGCTCCGGAAGCGCGCCGAGCACGACAACGACCTGTACTTCATGTCGCTGTCGAGCCGCACCATGGTCTACAAGGGCATGGTCACGACGCTCCAGCTCGAGCCGTTCTACCCGGACCTGAGCGACGAGCGCTTCACGTCGAAGCTCGCGATCGTGCACTCGCGCTACTCCACCAACACGTTCCCGTCGTGGCCGCTCGCCCAGCCGTTCCGGACCATCGCCCACAACGGTGAGATCAACACGGTGCGCGGCAACCGCAACTGGATGCGGGCGCGCCAGTCGCAGCTCGAGAGCGAACTGCTGGGCGACATGGCCCCGCTGCTCCCCATCGTCAGCCCGGGGGCGAGTGACTCGGCCTCGTTCGACGAGGTCCTCGAGCTGCTGACCCTGACCGGTCGGACGCTGCCGCACGCCGTGTCGATGATGGTTCCAGAGGCGTGGGAGAACCAGGTCGGGATGGACCCGGACCTCCGGGCGTTCTACGAGTACCACTCGATGCTCATGGAGCCGTGGGACGGCCCCGCCGCGATCACCTTCACCGACGGGTCGCTCGTCGGCGCCACCCTCGACCGCAACGGCCTGCGCCCCGGCCGGTTCCTCGTCACCGACGACGGGCTCATCGTGATGGGCTCCGAGACCGGGGTCATCGACGTGCCGGCCGCCAAGGTCGTGCGCAAGGGCCGCCTGCGCCCGGGCCGGATGTTCCTGGTGGACACCGAGGCCGGCCGCATCATCGAGGACGACGAGGTCAAGCGCGAGCTCGCCGCCTCGGGTCCGTGGGCCGACTGGCTCGAAGCCGGCCGCATCAACCTGAACGACCTGCCGGAGCGCGAGCACATCGTGCACACCCCGGCCTCGGTCACCCGCCGTCAGCGGGCGTTCGGCTACACCGAAGAAGAAGTCCGCATCCTGCTCCGTCCGATGGCCGCGGCGGGTGCCGAACCGCTCGGTGCGATGGGGTCGGACACCCCGATCGCGGTGCTGTCGGAGCGTCCGCGACTGCTCTTCGACTACTTCACGCAGCAGTTCGCCCAGGTGACCAACCCGCCGCTCGACTCGATCCGCGAGCAGGTCATCACCTCGATGGGGATGGGTCTCGGTCCGGAGCGCAACCTGCTCTCCGCCGGTCCGGAGCACGCGAAGCAGATCACGCTCGACTTCCCCGTGATCGACAACGACCAGCTCGCCAAGGTCCAGCACTTCGAGACCGAGTCGGGTCGCCACCTGACCGTCACGATCAAGGGGCTGTACCGCGTCGACGCCGGCAAGAAGGCGATGCAGAAGCGCATCGCCGCCGTGTGCGACGAGGTCGACGCCGCGATCGAGTCCGGCAAGCAGTTCATCGTGCTGTCCGACCGCGACGGCAACGCCGAGCAGGCGCCGGTGCCGAGCCTGCTGCTCCTCGCGGCGGTGCACCACCACCTGATCCGCACCGAGCAGCGCATGAAGGTCGGGCTCATCGTCGAGGCCGGCGATGTGCGCGAGGTCCACCACGTGGCGACCCTGATCGGGTACGGCGCGTCGGCGATCAACCCGTACCTGGCGATGGAGACCTGCGAGAACCTGGTCCGCGCGGGCATGATCCCCGGCATCACCCCCGAGCAGGCGGTCAAGAACGTCATCAAGGCGCTCGGCAAGGGCGTGCTGAAGATCATGTCGAAGATGGGCATCTCCACGGTGTCCAGCTACGCCGGTGCGCAGGCCTTCGAGGCCGTCGGGCTCAGCCAGGAGTTCGTCGACAAGTACTTCACGGGCACCTCGTCGATCCTGGGCGGCGTCGACATCGACGTCATCGCCAAGGAGAACGCCGAGCGGCACGCCCAGGCGTACCCGCAGGACGGCGCGGTGCTGTCGCACGAGCGGCTGCAGATCGGGGGCGAGTACCAGTGGCGCCGTCAGGGTCCGCCGCACCTGTTCAACCCGGACACGGTGTTCCGCCTGCAGCACGCGACCCGTGCCCGCCGGTACGACATCTTCCGCGAGTACTCGAGCGCCGTGGACGACCAGTCCGAGCAGCTGATGACGCTCCGCGGGCTGTTCCGCTTCAAGCAGGGTGCGCGCAAGCCCATCGCGCTCGACGAGGTCGAGTCGATCGAGTCGATCGTCAAGCGCTTCAACACGGGCGCGATGTCCTACGGGTCCATCTCGAAGGAAGCCCACGAGACCCTCGCCATCGCGATGAACCGTCTCGGCGGCCGCTCGAACACGGGCGAGGGCGGTGAGGACGTCGACCGCTTGCTCGACCCCGAGCGCCGCAGCGCCATCAAGCAGGTCGCCTCCGGACGCTTCGGCGTGACGAGCATGTACCTGACGCACGCCACCGACATCCAGCTCAAGATGGCGCAGGGTGCGAAGCCCGGCGAGGGTGGTCAGCTGCCCCCGGCCAAGGTCTACCCGTGGGTGGCCCGCACCCGGCACGCCACCGCGGGCGTCGGCCTGATCTCGCCGCCGCCGCACCACGACATCTACTCCATCGAGGACCTCAAGCAGCTGATCTTCGACGTGAAGCGGGCCAACCCGGCCGCCCGCGTCCACGTGAAGCTCGTCAGCCAGTCCGGCATCGGTGCCGTCGCGGCCGGTGTGACGAAGGCCCTGGCCGACGTCGTGCTCGTGTCCGGCCACGACGGTGGCACCGGCGCCAGCCCGCTGAACTCGCTCAAGCACGCCGGCACTCCGTGGGAGATCGGCCTGGCCGAGACCCAGCAGACGCTCATGCTGAACGGCATGCGCGACCGGGTCGTCGTGCAGGTGGACGGGCAGATGAAGACGGGGCGCGACGTCGTCGTGGCCGCGTTGCTCGGAGCAGAGGAGTACGGCTTCGCGACCGCTCCGCTCGTGGTCGAGGGGTGCATCCTGATGCGCGTCTGCCACCTGGACACCTGCCCTGTGGGCGTCGCCACGCAGAATCCCGAGCTCCGCAAGCGCTTCTCCGGCAAGCCGGAGTTCGTCGTCAACTTCTTCGAGTTCATCGCACAAGAGGTCCGCGAGCTCCTCGCGGAGCTCGGCTTCCGCAGCCTCGACGAGGCGATCGGGCAGACCGACGCGCTCGACGTGGACCGCGCCGTGGAGCACTGGAAGGCGTCGGGCCTCGACCTCGCGCCGGTGCTCAAGGGACCGCACTTCGACGACGCGGAGCCGCGCCGCCACCACCGCGAGCAGGACCACGAGCTGGACCAGCACTTCGACGTGCAGCTCATCCAGCAGACCGCTGACGTGCTCGACCACGGCGGGTCGATCGCGCTCGACCTGCCCATCCGGAACACCGAGCGCGCCGTCGGCACCATGCTCGGCCACCAGGTGACCCTGCGACACGGGGAACACGGGCTGCCCAACGGTTCGATCGACGTCACGCTGCGCGGTTCGGCCGGGCAGTCGCTCGGCGCGTTCCTGCCGGCGGGCATCACGCTGCGCCTGATCGGCGACAGCAACGACTACGTCGGCAAGGGCCTGTCCGGCGGCCAGATCGTCGTCCGACCCGACGCCGGTTCGGGCTTCGACCCGGCCGAGAACGTCATCGCCGGCAACGTCATCGGGTACGGCGCCACCCAGGGCAGCATGTTCATCCGCGGCATCGTGGGCGAGCGGTTCCTGGTGCGCAACTCCGGTGCCACGGCGGTCGTCGAGGGTGTGGGCGACCACGCGCTCGAGTACATGACGGGTGGACTCGCGCTCATCATCGGCGAGACCGGCCGGAACCTCGGTGCCGGTATGTCGGGTGGCACGGCGTACGTCCGGGGCCTGCGCCGGGAGCACGTGAACACCGACGCCCTGGCGACCGGCGAGCTCCGGCTCGAGGCGCTCGACAGTGCCGACGTCGAGATCGTCACCGACCTGCTCACCCGGCACGCCGACGAGACGGGGTCGACGCTCGCGTCCGACCTGCTGGCGTCCGGGGACCTGAGCGACTTCGTCAAGGTGCTGCCGCGCGACTACGCGGCGGTGCTCGAGACGCGCAGACAGGCCGTCGACGAGGGGCTCGACCCCGACGGTGACATCGTTTGGAATCGGATCATGGAGGTGACCGGTGGCTGAGCGTCACGCACGTCCGGAATCGACAGAGCCCATCACAACCCTGGAGGTGACCGGTGGCTGACCCCAAGGGATTCCTGAAGGTCCAGGAACGCGAACTCCCGCCCCGGCGCCCCGTGCCCGTGCGGCTCATGGACTGGAAAGAGGTCTACGAGCAGCAGGAGTCCGGTGTCCTGAAGCGCCAGGCCGGCCGGTGCATGGACTGCGGCGTGCCGTTCTGCCACCAGGGCTGCCCGCTCGGCAACCTCATCCCGGAGTGGAACGACCTGACCTGGCGCGGTGAGGGCCGTCAGGCGATCGAACGCCTGCACGAGACGAACAACTTCCCGGAGTTCACGGGGCGGCTCTGCCCGGCCCCGTGCGAGTCGTCCTGCGTGCTCGGCATCAACCAGCCGCCGGTGACCATCAAGCAGGTCGAGGTCTCGATCATCGACCAGGCGTTCCAGAACGGGTGGGTCACGCCGCACCCGCCGGAGCGCCTGACCGGCAAGACCGTCGCCGTGGTGGGCTCCGGCCCCGCCGGGCTCGCCGCCGCGCAGCAGCTCACGCGTGCCGGGCACACGGTCGCCGTCTACGATCGGGACGACCGCATCGGCGGACTGCTCCGCTACGGCATCCCGGACTTCAAGATGGAGAAGCGCCAGATCGACGCGCGCCTCGCCCAGATGCAGGCCGAGGGCACCCGGTTCCGTGCCGGTGTCGAGATCGGCAAGGACATCACCTGGGACGACCTGAAGTCCCGCTACGACGCGGTCGTGGTCGCCACCGGTGCCACCGTGCCCCGTGACCTGCCGATCCCGGGGCGCGACCTCGAGGGCGTGCACTTCGCGATGGACTACCTGGTCCAGCAGAACAAGGCGAACGCGGGCACGACGGTCGACAACCAGATCACGGCCGAGGGCAAGCACGTCGTCGTCATCGGCGGCGGCGACACCGGTGCGGACTGCATCGGCACCGCACACCGTCAGGGCGCGCTGAGCGTGACGAACCTGGCGATCGGCAAGCAGCCGCCGCTCGAGCGTCCGTCCGACCAGCCGTGGCCGATGTTCCCGACCGTGTTCGAGATCACGAGTGCCCACGAAGAGGGCGGCGAGCGGCACTTCCTCGCCTCCACCGTCGAGTTCCTGTCGAACGACGCGGGTGAGGTCCGTGCGCTCCGGGTCGCCGAGACCGAGTACCTCGACGGCCGACGGGTGCCGAAGGCGGGCACCGAGCGGGAGATCCCGGCGGACCTCGTCCTCATCGCGATGGGCTTCACGGGCCCCGAGTCGGACACGATCGAGCCGCAGCTCGGCCTGCCGACCACGGGCTCCGGGTCGCTCGACCGCCGTGCCGACTACGCGACCAACGAGGCCGGCGTGTTCGTCGCGGGCGACGCGGGTCGGGGGCAGTCGCTCATCGTGTGGGCGATCGCCGAGGGCCGTGCCGCGGCCGCACAGGTGGACGAGTACCTCGAGGGCTCCACCATCCTGCCGGCTCCGGTCAAGGCGACCGACCGGGCGATCTCCGTCTGATGCCGGACGATCACGAGATGTCGGACCGCCACCAGATGTCGGACGGCCACCAGATGTCGGACCGCCACCGGACGACGGATCGCCGCCAGAAGACGGACCGTCTCCACCAGATGCTCACGCTCCCGTGAGCGTGAGGCCACCAGCACTCGGTATGGTGCTGGTGGCCTCGCTTCGTTCCGCGCGGCCCCACAGCGCGGAAACCCAAGCTCCATCCACCACCACGAAGGAATCCATTGAGACGCGCAAAGATCGTTTCGACGCTCGGACCGGCAACGTCGGACTACGAGACCGTCAAGGAGATCATCGAAGCGGGCGTCGACGTCGCCCGCCTCAACCTCAGCCACGGTGACTACAGCGTCCACGAGGCCAACTACGTCAACGTCCGTCGTGCCGCCGAAGAGCTCGGCAAGCCCGTCGCGATCCTCGTCGACCTGCAGGGTCCGAAGATCCGTCTGGCCCGCTTCGCCGACGGCCCGCACGACCTGGCGGTCGGTGACATCTTCACCATCACGACCGAGGACGTCCCCGGCTCGAAGGAGATCTGCGGCACGACGTTCAAGGGCCTGCCGCAGGACGTCAAGCCCGGCGACCCGCTGCTCATCGACGACGGCCGCGTCCGCCTGCGTGTCCTCGACACCGACGGCGTCCGGGTCCGCACCGAGGTCGTCGTCCCCGGCACGGTGTCCAACAACAAGGGCATCAACCTGCCCGGTGTCGCCGTCAACGTCCCCGCGCTGAGCGAGAAGGACGAGGCCGACCTCCGCTGGGCGATCCGCCAGGGTGCCGACCTCATCGCGCTGTCGTTCGTCCGCAACGCGAGCGACGTCGTGCGTGCGCACGAGATCATGGACGAAGAGGGCAAGCGCCTGCCGGTCATCGCCAAGGTCGAGAAGCCCCAGGCCGTCGACGCGCTCGAGGAGATCATCGACGCCTTCGACAGCATCATGGTCGCCCGCGGTGACCTCGGCGTCGAGCTCCCCCTCGAGGCCGTCCCGATCGTGCAGAAGCGCGCCGTCGAGCTGTCCCGCCGCATGGCGAAGCCGGTCATCGTCGCGACGCAGATGCTCGAGTCGATGATCTCGTCGCCGATCCCCACGCGCGCCGAGACCTCCGACGTCGCGAACGCCGTGCTCGACGGTGCCGACGCGGTCATGCTGTCCGGTGAGACGAGCGTCGGTGAGTACCCGGTGCAGACCGTCCGCACCATGGCCCGCATCGTGGAGTCCACCGAGGACCACGGCCTCGAGCGCATCGCGCCGCTCGGCACCAAGCCGCGCACCCTCGGCGGTGCGATCACCCTCGCCGCCGTCGAGATCGCCGAGTTCACCGAGGCGTCCTACCTCTGCGTCTTCACCGAGTCCGGCGACTCGGCCCGACGCATGTCGCGCCTGCGCCACGGCCTGCCGATCATCGCCTTCACCCCGAACGAGGCCACGCGCCGCCGGATGGCACTCACCTGGGGCGTCCGTTCGTTCCTGGTGGAGCGCAAGACCCACACCGACGAGCTCTTCTCGCAGGTGGACGACGTCCTCCTCGAGAACGGCCTGGCCGCCCCCGGCGACCGCGTCATCGTGACGGCCGGGTCCCCTCCCGGCATCGAGGGCTCGACGAACGACCTCCGCGTGCACCGGGTGGGCGACGCCCACGCCGAGGCCGCCCCGGCGTACGTCCGGGACTGATCCGACGGATCCGTCGCCACCAGGGCGCGGACGGGAGGCACGGTGCGCGCAGCACCGACCGCTTCCGGTCCGCGCCCTGCCGCGTCTCCACGGCCCTGGTGGTGACCGGACGTCGGCCGCAGGCGGCAGGATGGTCGCTGTGAGCCTCCGATCCGACACCCCGGCGCCGCGCGCCGACGTCCGCCGCTGGCGTCGTTACCTGGCCGACGAACGTGCCGAGGCGGCTGTGTACCGCAACCTCGCCGCGCGCCGTTCCGGCGAGGAGCGCGAGATCCTGGCCGCGCTGGCCGAGGCCGAGGGGCGGCACGCCGACCACTGGCTCGACCTGCTCGGCGACGACGTCGGACGGCCCCAGCGGGGGAGCCTGCGCACCCGGGTGCTCGCCGTGCTGGCCAAGCGGTTCGGGTCGGTCTTCGTCCTCGCGCTCATGCAGCGCGCCGAGGACCGCTCGCCGTACGCCGACGACTCGGACGCGACGGCGCGGATGGCCGCCGACGAGCGGATCCACGGCGAGGTCGTGCGCGGGCTCGCGAACCGCGGCCGGATGCGGCTGTCCGGCACGTTCCGGGCGGCGGTGTTCGGCGCGAACGACGGCCTGGTGTCCAACCTGGCGCTCATCATCGGCATCAGTGCCTCCGGGGCCGACCGGCACTTCGTGCTGCTGAGCGGCATCGCCGGCCTGCTCGCCGGCGCGTTGTCGATGGGGGCGGGGGAGTACGTCTCCGTCCGGTCGCAGCGCGAACTGCTCGAGGCGTCCGCGCCGCACCCCGAGGCCGGCAAGGCGGTGTCGGACCTCGACGTCGATGCGAACGAGCTCGCGCTGGTCTACCGCGCGCGCGGGATGTCCGAGGCCGAGGCGACCGAGCACGCCGCGCAGGTGCTGTCCGGCATCGGCGAGCGGCGGCCGGCGACCGGTTCGACCGCGGTCGCGGACGACCACGAGGCGGTCGGTACCGGGCTGAGCGCCGCGGTGTCGAGCTTCTGCTTCTTCGCCTCGGGCGCGATCATCCCGGTGCTCCCGTTCCTGTTCGGGATGCAGGGGTGGCCGGCGATCGCGGTGGCCGGCGGGCTGGTGGGCATCGCCCTGCTCGGCACCGGCGCGGTCGTCGGCGTGCTGAGCGGCGCCTCGCCCACCAAGCGCGCGTTCCGGCAGCTCGCGATCGGCTTCGGCGCGGCGGTCGTCACCTACGTGCTCGGGTTGCTGTTCGGGACCGGCTCCGCATGACCTTGGTATTCATATACGAGATGTGAGATGCTGTTGAGATGGCATCCGATCGTCTTCCCCGGCTCGACCTCGCCCACGTGGACGGACTCCGGGGGATCCTCGCGATCCTCGTCGTCCTGGCGCACACCGCTCGGTTCACCGGGGTGGCCGGAGCGCTCGAGGAATCGATGCCCGTCGTCTGGCGCCTGCTCGACGCCGGCGACGTACGGGTCCCCGCCTTCGTCGCGATCTCCGGGTTCACGCTCATGATCGCGGTGGCTGGACGGCGGGACCTCGCCCTCGGCAGCAGCTACGTGGTGTTCGCGCAGCGGCGCATCCGACGGCTCGTGCCGCCCTACCTCGCCGCGCTGCTGGTCTCGCTCGCACTCATCGCGTTCGTGCCGGTGATGGGGGTCCCGCACGGCACGCTCTGGGACGACAAGCTCCCCGTGACTTTGCAGAGCATCGTGGCGCACGTCTTCCTGGTGCACAACTTCTCGCCGGACTGGATCACGACCATCAACGGGACGCTGTGGAGCCTGCCGATCGAGATGCAGCTCATGCTCCTGATGCCGGTGCTCCTGGTCGTCTGGCGACGCGTGCCGCCGCTCGTCCTCGTCGCACTGCTGTTCGTGTTGGCCGCGGTCTCCGTCCGGACCGGGGTCGGCGCGTGGTCGGCGCCCCACTTCCTGGGCATCTTCGCCCTGGGCATGTACGGCGCGTCCCTGGTCGTCGGCCCCGAGGATGAGCTGCGCCGCCGACGTCCCCGCCTCGCGCGGGCGCTCCTGCGTCACCAGCGCTCGACGCTGGTCGTCGCCACCGTGGTGCTGGTCGCGGCGTACGGCCTGGTCGTCGTGGCGCCCGGCGCCGTGTCCGAGGTCACGGTGGGTGTCGTGGTCGGCGTCGGATCGACCCTGCTCCTGATGGTCCTCGCCGAGGGGCAGCGGACGGGGCGCGCCGGGACGCACCGCGCGCGTGGGGTGCTCGGCGGCCGGCGCCTGGTCCAGTTCGGCCTGGTGTCGTACAGCGTGTACCTGGTGCACAGCCCCTTGCTCGCGCTCGGGAACCTGCTCCTCCTGCCGCTCGGTCTGCCGACCCCGGTGCAGTTCGCGCTGATGCTGTTCGGTGTCGCCCCCGTCGCCGTCGCGCTCTGCGTGCTGTTCGCCGTGGTGGTAGAGCGTCCGTTCATGAACTCGCACCAACGCGCGCTGCTCGAGGGCGCCTTCGGCCGCCGCCGCCGCGACGGCGGTCAGCGTCGGACGGCGGCGCGCGGGGGGAGCAGCAGCAGCGCAGCGGCGCCGACGACGATGAGCGCGATGCCGGCGAACACCATGAAGACCGCGAGCGCGAGCACCGGGGCGACGAGCACGGCCACGCCGCCGAGGATCGACAGCACCCCGCTCACGAGCGTCGGCACGCGCGACGATCCCGGGTGCCCGACGAACCCACCGACGATCGACACGATCCCCTCGATCACGAACCCGACACCGGCGAGCACCGCGTAGACGACGAGCGGGATCGCCGGGTCGAGCAGGGTCACGAGCCCCGCGACCGCGACCAGGCCACCGACGATGCCGGACGTCCACCGCCACGCCGGGCGGGTGCCGTGCCCCCGCACCGCGGCGAAGACCCGCAGCGCACCGGCCACGACGAGGTACACACCGAACAGCAGTGCCACGAGCACGAGCGACGGGCGGGGCCAGACGATGGCCACGATGCCCAGTGCGATGGCGACGACGGCGGTGACGACGACGAACACCCGGAACGTCCTGACGGCACGAGAATCCACGAGCGCTCCTCCCTGATCGCCAGCGCTGGTGTCCAGCACGCTACCCGTCGCGCCGTGGCCTCGTGCAACCACCTGCAACCCCCGCGGCCGTACCGTCCGGAGCAGGCACACGACCCGTGCGCCCCGACAGCGTCGTCGAAAGGGCACCACCATGACCATCGCACCTTCGCCCACCAGTTACGCCGCACCAGGCGAACCCGGCTCCCTGGTCGAGTACCGGTCCCGGTACGACCACTTCATCGGCGGCGAGTACGTCCCGTCGTCGAGCGGGCAGTACTTCGAGAACCCCACCCCCGTCACCGGCAAGGTGTTCACCGAGGTCGCCCGCGGTGACGCCACCGACGTCGACCGTGCCGTCGCCGCGGGCTGGAAGGCGTTCCCGTCGTGGGGCCGCACGAGCGCAGCCGAACGGGCCGTCGTCCTGAACAAGATCGCCGACCGCATGGAGGAGCACCTCGAGATGCTCGCCGTCGCGGAGACGTGGGAGAACGGCAAGCCCATCCGCGAGACCCTCGGCGCGGACATCCCGCTCGCGATCGACCACTTCCGGTACTTCGCCGGGGCCATCCGGGCGCAGGAGGGATCCGCCGGCGAGATCGACCACGACACCGTGGCGTACCACTTCCACGAACCGCTCGGCGTCGTGGGGCAGATCATCCCCTGGAACTTCCCGATCCTGATGGCGGTGTGGAAGCTCGCACCGGCCCTCGCCGCCGGCAACTGCGTCGTCCTGAAGCCCGCCGAGCAGACCCCGGCGTCCATCCACGTGCTCGTCGAGCTCATCCGCGACCTGCTGCCCGCGGGCGTGCTCAACGTCGTCAACGGCTTCGGCATCGAGGTCGGCGCACCGCTCGCCCAGCACCCGGACATCCGCAAGATCGCCTTCACGGGAGAAACCACCACCGGTCGGCTGATCATGCAGTACGCCTCGCAGAGCCTCATCCCGGTGACGCTCGAGCTCGGCGGCAAGAGCCCGAACGTGTTCTTCCCCGACGTGGCGGCCGACAAGGACTCCTTCTACGACAAGGCGCTCGAGGGCTTCACGTTCTTCAACCTCAACCAGGGCGAGGTCTGCACGTGTCCGTCCCGGGCACTCGTGGCGAAGGAGATCTACGACGGGTTCGTCGCGGACGGCCTGGAGCGCGTCCGTGCCGTCAAGCAGGGCCATCCGCTCGACCTGTCGACGATGATCGGCGCCCAGGCGTCCAACGACCAGCTCGAGAAGATCCTGAGCTACATCGACATCGGCAAGCAGGAGGGCGCGAAGCTCCTGACCGGTGGCGAGCGCGCCGACCTGGGCGGCGAACTCTCCGGTGGCTACTACGTCACGCCGACGGTGTTCGAGGGCGACAACTCGATGCGGATCTTCCAGGAGGAGATCTTCGGGCCCGTGCTCGCGCTGACGTCCTTCAGCGGCTACGACGACGCGATCGCCACGGCCAACGACACCCTGTACGGGCTCGGCGCCGGGGTGTGGAGCCGGGACGTCACGACCCTGTACCGCGCCGGACGGGACATCCAGGCCGGGCGCGTGTGGTCGAACACGTACCACCAGTACCCGGCGGGTGCGGCCTTCGGCGGCTACAAGCAGTCCGGCATCGGGCGCGAGAACCACAAGATGATGCTCGACCACTACCAGCAGACGAAGAACCTGCTCGTCTCCTACGCAGACGGACCGATGGGCTTCTTCTGATGCCCGACACCGCACGCGTCGCGGTGACGCCGGCGGCGGGGGAGCTCCTCCGCACCCTCACCGCCCGGCACGGCCCGCTGATGTTCCACCAGTCCGGCGGCTGCTGCGACGGCTCGAGTCCGATGTGCTACCCCGTCGGCATGTTCCGGACCGGTCCGGGGGACGTCCTGCTCGGTGCGTTGCAGGTCGACGGGCTGGACCCGGTCGAGGTGTACATGTCGGTGTCGCAGTTCGAGTACTGGAAGTACACGCACCTGACGATCGACGTGGTCGACGGTCGGGGAGGCGGGTTCTCGGTCGAGGTCCCGGAGGGCAAGCGGTTCCTCACCCGGTCGCGGATGTTCGACGACGCCGAGCTCGCCGATCTCGGCCTGGTCCCGCGGGTGGCCCGGACGTAGGCTGACCGCACGCGTCGCGACGGAGCGGCGGGCGGGGTCGATCGGAGGACGCATGCGCGCACCCGGTCGGCTCCGCCCGCTCGTCGCCGCATCGTGGCAACGGTCCGCCCGGGTCGACCCCGACGCCGCCCCGGTCCTCGCCCTCGGCGACGACGAACTCGACGCCGTCCGGCACGACGGCCCCTTCGCCACCCTGCTGCCGGTGGTCCGCCGGCTGCTGCTCGACGACTCCCGCTCGGCCGGGTGCGTCGTCGCCGTCGCGGACGCCGCGGGCCGTCTCGTCTGGGTCGACGGCGCCCGCTCCACGCGTCGCGCCG
The DNA here is from genome assembly GCF_025643395.1 of Curtobacterium sp. Arg-1. NCBI lineage: Bacteria > Bacillati > Actinomycetota > Actinomycetes > Micrococcales > Microbacteriaceae > Curtobacterium > Curtobacterium sp. Arg-1. Next base: position 2,037,913 of record NZ_CP095731.1, on the reverse strand, counting down.
CCGAGGACATGGGCTTCGTCCCCGGGGCCGACTGGTCGGAGGACCGCGTCGGCACCAGCGCGCCCGGCACGGCACTGCGCCTGGACCGTCCGGTGCAGATCCGCTCCGACGAGCACTACGCGAACGCCGTCAAGCCGTTCTCGTGCACGGCCGTCCCGGTGCACGACGTGAGCGGTGCCACCGTCGGGGTGCTCGACCTGACGGGCGACGACCGCGCCGTCGAGCGGCACACCCTGTCGCTGCTCGCCGCCACGGTCGCCGCCGCCGAGGCCCAGCTCGCCCTCGCCGCGGCCCGCCCACGCGCGCGGACACCCCGCGCGCCGTCGGCCGAGCTGACCGTGCTCGGGACCGACACCGCCGTGCTCCGTGTCTCCGACCGCCGGGTCGAGCTGTCCGCCCGGCACTCGGAACTGCTCGTCGTGCTCGCCGCGCACCCCGGCGGCCTCGCGGCGACCGACCTCGCCGCCGCCGTCTACGGCGACCCGGGCGCGGTCGTCACCCTGCGCGCCGAGGTGGTGCGGCTCCGCCGGGTCCTCGCGCAGCACGCGCCGGGCGTGACGGTGACGTCGCGGCCGTACCGGGTGACCGGGGTCCGGACCGACGTCGACGGCGTGCTGTCCGCGCTCGAACGCGGGGCGCGCCTCCAGGCCGTCGACCGGTACGCCGGACCGGTCCTGCCGGGCTCCGCCGCACCCGGCGTCGACGCGGTCCGTGACCTGGTGCGGCTGCGGTTCCGTGAGTCCGTCGTCGCCGACGGCGGCGTCGACGCCCTGCTCGCGTGGGCACGCACGCCGGACGGCGCGACGGATGCGTTCGTCCTCCGCGCGCTGCTCGCGGTGCTGCCGCGGCGATCGCCGCGACGGGCCGGTCTCGTGGCGGCGATCGAGGCGCTCGAGGGTTCCGGGGACGCTCGGGACGACCAGGCCGGGAGGCGCGCCCCGCGCGATCGGGATCGCTGACGGCGCGCGCTCCCCGGCTCGGTGATCAGGAACCGGAGGCCGGCGCAGGGGTCGTGGTCCCGTCGGGAGCTGCCGGGGCGGGTGCCGTGGCCTTCCCCGTCGCGCCGTCCTCCGGCGGGGTCGGCGCCGTGGGCTTCGCACCCTCCTTCGGCGGGGTCGGCGCCTTCCCGTCGGCGCCCTTCGGCGGGGCGGGGACGGTCGCGTGCGCACCCGCGTCCGGGAGCGCCGTGCAGCCGGGCGCCGTCGCGGGCCCGCCCTGGGGCGGTGCGGGCACCGTCGCGGTGTCGCCGTCGGCCGGGGCCGGCGCGGTCGCACCGGTCGGTGCGCCGGTCGGGGTGCCCTGCGCCGGGGAGGTCGTGGCTGCGTTCGCCGTGGCGATGCCGAACCCGCCGAGCACCAGGACCGCGGCCGCGGCCGTGCCGATGCCGACCCGTCGCAGGAGCGCCCCGCGTCGTCGGGTGGGAGTGGTGGTCGAGTCGTCTCGTTCGTCGTGCATGGTGGTCACCGTTCGTCTGTCCGAGCGGATCCGGGTGATCCGCCGCTGCAGACGACGCTCGAGTCCGAATCTGAAGCATGCCTGAAGCACAGGGGTTCTCCAGCGTCCTCCATGCTCGGTGGCCGTCGGAGCGCCGTACGGTGTCCGCCGTGCCTGCTCCCGCCCGAATCCTGGTCGTCGACGACGACGACTCCATCCGCACCGCGGTCGCGACCACACTCCGCGCCGAGGGCTTCCTCGTCGCCGAGGCCGTGGACGGACGGGACCTCGTCGACGACCTGCGACGCAGCGCCCCCGACCTCGTCCTGCTCGACTGGATGCTGCCCGGACCGAGCGGCATCGTGCTCGCCGGACGGGTGCGTTCCGCCACGGACGCCGCCGTCGTCATGATGACCGCGCGGGACGAACTCGACGAGCGGTTGCGCGGTTTCGCCGAGGGGGCCGACGACTACGTGGTGAAGCCGTTCGCGATGGCCGAACTGGTCGCCCGCGTGACCGCGGTGCTCCGACGGCGTGGCCGGATCCCCTCGGTCGTCGAGGTGGGCGACCTCGTGCTCGACCCGGACGCCGCCACCGCCCGCCGCGCCGGGGTGCTGCTCGACCTCACCGCGACGGAGTTCCGCCTGCTGCGCTTCCTGGCCGAGAGCCGGGGCCGGACGGTGTCCAAGGGACAGATCACCACCCAGGTGTGGGGGTACGACGACGTCGCGGCGAACGTCGTCGAGGTCCACCTCAGCGCCCTCCGGCGGAAGATGGAGGCGCACGGACCACGCCTCGTGCACACCGTCCGGGGCATCGGGTACCGGCTCAGCGACGAGCGGACCGCAGCGTGAGGGCTGAGGCCGGGCGCCTGCGGACCACCTCGCTGCGGCTGCGAACCGTCGTCGCCATCGTGGTCCTGCTCGCCGTCCTGCTCGCCGGGCTGACGATCGCGGTCGAGGGGCTGCTCGGCGTCCGGCTCCGCGCCCAGGCCGAGGACCGCCTGCGCGACCGTGCGTCGGCCGCCGCGGCGCTCGTCGGCACCGTCGACGCCGAGGACCTGGCCGACCGGCTCTCCGCGCAGGGACTCTCGGTCCGGATCGTCCAGCCGGACGGGGACGCCGTCGAGGCCGGACCGACCCCGGACCAGCTCCGCGCCGGTCCGCCCGACCCCGGTTCCCTCCCCGTGACGGTCCCACGGGGCAGCGGGGGCGTCGGACGGACACCCACCGATCCGGCCACGCCGGCGCCCGCCGACGACGGCGCCACGATCACGTCGTCGTCGGTTCGCGAGGACGACGGTGTCCTCACCCTGGTGAGCCGGCTCGACGACGGCACCCGGATCACCCTCACCGCCGGCACCCGCGACGTCCAGGACACGCTCGTGCAGCTCGGCTGGGTGATGGGCGGTGCCTCGGCGGCGTTCCTCGGCATCGCCGTCCTCGGCGTCGTCCTGGTCGTCCGACGGTCCCTGCGACCGCTCGACCAGATGGCGACGACCGCGCGGTCGATCGCCGGCGGTGACCGTGGGCAGCGGCTCCGACCCTCGCGCCGCGACACCGAGATCGGTCGCGTGGCCGTCGCCCTGGACGAGATGCTCGACGCGGTCGAGGGCGCCGAGCGTGAAGCCGTCGCCGCAGAGGCCCGCGTCCGGTCGTTCCTCTCCGACGCCGCGCACGAACTGCGGACACCCGTCGCAGGGGTCCGCGCGGCCGCCGACACCCTGGTGCGGGGTGGCGCCGGTGACGACCGGACCCGCGAGGTGCTGGCCGTGCACGTCGTCCGGCAGGCCGACCGGGCAGCTCGGCTCATCGAGGACATGCTCACGATGGCCCGGCTCGACCGCGGGATCGAACTCGACCGGCAGGTGGTCGAGCTCGGGGCGTTCCTGGCGGCCGAGGGAGACCGGCTCCGGCTCCGGCTGCCCACCCTCGAGCTCGACGTCGTCGTGCCCGAGCACCCGGTGGAGGCCGACGTCGACGCCGAGCGGATCGCCCAGGTCCTCGGCAACCTCGTCGACAACGCGGCACGTGCGGGCGGTGCGACGGGACGGGTCGTCGTCAGCCTCGACGACCGCGGACCCGGCCCCGTGGTACGGGTCGAGGACGACGGGCCGGGGATCCCCCTGGAACACCGTGAGCGGGTGTTCGACCGGTTGGTCCGGCTCGAGGCCGCACGGGACGCCCGCTCGGGCGGAGCGGGGCTCGGGCTCCCCATCGCACGGGGCATCGCCGAGGCGCACGGCGGCGGGCTGCGGTACGGCGAGGAAGGCACGCTGGGCGGCGCCGTGTTCGAGTTGTCGCTCCCGGCGGCGACCGGGGTGGTGCGCGCGTCCTGCTAGCCTGGAGTCCTCGCGAGTGTGGTGGAATCGGCAGACACGGGGCACTCAAAATGCTCTGCCTCACGGCGTGCGGGTTCAAGTCCCGCCACTCGTACGAAATTGCTCACGGCGTGCGGGGCAGTTCGGACCCGCGTCCCGCCACTCGTACCAAGCTGCCCATCCGTCTGATCGATCTGCGTGGTCTGGGATGCGGCAGTTCCGTCGTCTAGTAGGCTTTCGTCCGTGAGTGACACAGAAGCAACAGCACCAGCACCCCGTCGCGTCGTCGTCGCCGAGGACGAGTCGCTCATCCGCCTCGACATCGTGGAGATCCTCCGCGACAACGGGTTCGACGTCGTCGGTGAAGCCGGAGACGGCGAGACCGCCGTCCAGCTCGCGACCGACCTGCGTCCCGACCTCGTCGTGATGGACGTCAAGATGCCCCAGCTCGACGGCATCTCCGCAGCTGAGAAGCTGTCCAAGAACCACATCGCTCCCGTCGTCCTGCTGACCGCGTTCAGCCAGAAGGACCTCGTCGAGCGTGCCACCGAGGCCGGTGCACTGGCCTACGTGGTCAAGCCCTTCACCCCGAACGACCTGCTCCCCGCGATCGAGATCGCCCTCTCGCGGTACCAGCAGATCATCACCCTCGAAGCCGAGGTCGCCGACCTCGTCGAGCGCTTCGAGACCCGCAAGCTCGTCGACCGTGCCAAGGGCCTGCTGAACGAGAAGATGGGCCTCACCGAGCCCGAGGCGTTCCGCTGGATCCAGAAGGCGTCGATGGACCGCCGCCTGACCATGCACGACGTCGCGAAGGCGATCATCGAGCAGCTCAGCGCCAAGAAGTAGCGGACGCCGCAGCACAGCACCGTCGCTCACGGAACGCCGTCGGACCCCTGGGGTCGGCGGCGTTCCTGCGTCCGAGGGCGGGGCATGGGGCGCGACCACCTGGCAGGCTGGAGGCATGGACGACGTGGTGATCCGGGCCTCCCGGCCTGACGACATGCCGGCGGTGGCCGACCTGCGGTGGCGGTGGAGCGTGGACGAGGGCGGCCGCTCACCGGTGCAGACGCCGGAGGAGTACCGCAGGGCGATGACGGAGTTCGCTGCCGGGCACCGGGAGTCGCACCGGTGCGTCGTCGCCGAGCGGGACGGCGTCGTGCTCGGCATGGCGTGGTTGGCGGTGCACCCGCGGCCGCCGGCGCCGAACGTGGACGGCGACCGGTTCGCCGCCGAGCTGCAGACGGTCTACGTGCACCCGGAGCTGCGCGGTTCCGGCGTCGCCGGACGGCTCGTCACGGCCCTGCTCGAGGTCGCGGACGAACTCGGCGCGGAGCGGACGTCGGTGCACTCGAGCGTGGACGGCGAGCGGCTCTACCGGCGGCTCGGCTTCGGCGACGCCCGCCTGCTGCTGCAGCGGCCGCCCGAGGACTGAGCGGCCGGTCGGCCCGTCGGTCAGCGACGCTCGCGGATCATGTTCGTGATCCGGACGGTGGAGCAGCGGCGACCCTGGTCGTCGGTCAGGACGATCTCGTGGGTGGTGAGCGTGCCGCCCAGGTGGATGGCGGTGCACGTGCCCGTGACCAGGCCGCTCGTGGCACTCCGGGAGTGCGAGGCGCTGAGCTCGATGCCGACGGCGTAGCGGCCGGGCCCGGCGTGCACGTTCGCGGCCATCGACCCGAGGCTCTCCGCGAGGACGACGTAGGCACCGCCGTGCAGCAGGCCGACCGGCTGGCGGTTGCCCTCGACGGGGATCGAACCGACCGCTCGCTCCGCCGAGAGCTCGGTGATGACCATGCCCATCTTCTCGGCCAGCTCGCCCGTGCCGCGGTCATCGAGGCGGGGGTCGATCGTGGTCGAGGTGGTGTCGTCGGTCACGGTCTGCGTCGACCTTCCGTGTCAGCGGGCGTCGGTAGGCTGTCCGGGTGTCGGACTCCGCAAAGCCTACCCTCATGGTCATCGACGGCCACTCGCTCGCCTTCCGGGCCTTCTACGCGCTGCCGGTCGACAGCTTCGTGAACCGCGAGGGGCAGCACACCAACGCGATCCACGGCTTCATCTCGATGCTGCTGATGCTCCTGCAGCGCGAGAAGCCCACCCACCTGGCGGTGGCGTTCGACATCTCCCGGTTCTCGTTCCGCACGCGTGAGTACGCCGAGTACAAGGGCACCCGCTCCGAGACACCGGCCGAGTTCAAGGGCCAGATCCCGCTGCTGCAGCAGGCGCTCGAGGCGATGGGCATCACCACCGTCACGAAAGAGGACTACGAGGCCGACGACATCCTCGCGACCCTCTCCAAGCAGGGCTCCGACCAGGGGTACAAGGTCTACGTGGTCTCGGGCGACCGCGACTCGATCCAGCTCGTCAACGACGACGTGACGCTGCTGTACCCGTCGGTCCGCGGTGTCTCCGAACTCACCCGCTACGACCGCGACAAGGTCTACGAGCGGTACGGCATCGAGCCGCACCAGTACCCGGACATCGCGGCCCTCGTCGGCGAGACCAGCGACAACCTGATCGGCATCGACAAGGTCGGCGAGAAGACCGCGGTCAAGTGGGTCACCCAGTACGGGTCGCTCGACGGTGTCCTCGAGCACGCCGACGAGATCAAGGGCGTCGTCGGCAACAACCTGCGTGAGCAGCGGGACCGTGCCGTGCGGAACCGCCGGCTCAACCGCCTGGTCACCGACGTCGAACTGCCCGTCGGTCCGGCCGACGTCGCACTCCGTCCCGTCGACGAGAACGCGGTGCGCGAGCTCTTCGCCAAGCTGCAGTTCCGCACGCTGCTCGACCGCGTGTTCAAGGTCGCCGGGTCGGGCGAGCCCGCAGAACCCTCGGCCGAGGGCACCGTCGACGACGGTGCGCCGACCCCGCCGCCCGTCAAGACCCTGATCGACGAAGAGCTCGGCTACTGGCTCGAACGCCGGAACGCGACCGAGGCGGCGAACGGCTACGGCGTCGCGGTCGAGGTCATCGACGGACGCCTCAGCGCCATCGGCATCGCGACCCACGACGACGCCGTGCTCGTGCCGGGTGGCAGCGGTGCCCAGGACTACGAGCAGCTCTCGGCCTGGTTCGCGTCCGACGCACCGAAGCACTTCCACGACGCCAAGGCCGCGATCAAGGCCCTCGGCACCGCCGGCTTCGTGGTGAACGGCGTCGCCGGCGACGCCCGGATCATGGGGTGGCTCGCACAGCCCGGCAAGCAGGGGCAGCCGCTGTCCGACCTCGTCTACCAGGAGCTCGGCGAAGAACTGCCGACGGCCGACCCGAACCAGCTCGTCCCCGAGACCGACCCGGTCAACGTCGGGGTGCACGCCTGGTTCGTGCTCCGCGTCACCACGGCCCTGCGTGCCCGGATCGACGCGTCCTCGCTGCAGGTGCTCGACGACATCGAGCTGCCGCTCGTCTCGGTGCTCGCGGGCATGGAGACCATCGGCGTCGGCATGGACCGTCCGGTGCTCACGGGCCTGTCGAAGGAGCTGGGGGAGCGCGCCGCCGAGCTGGCGCAGCAGGCGTTCGCCGAGATCGGGCACGAGGTCAACCTCGGGTCGCCGAAGCAGCTGCAGGAAGTCCTGTTCACCGAGCTCGCGATGCCGAAGACCCGCAAGACCAAGACCGGGTTCTCGACCGACGCCGCGAGCCTGGCCGACCTGCAGGAACAGCACCCGCACCCGTTCCTCGGGCTCCTGCTGCAGCACCGCGACGCCACGAAGCTCCGGCAGATCGTCGACACCCTCGACGCCGCCGTGGTCGACGGGCGCATCCACACCCGGTACGAGCAGACCGGCACGAGCACCGGCCGGGTGTCGTCGACCGACCCGAACCTGCAGAACATCCCCGTGAAGACCGCCGTCGGTCGCCGGATCCGCTCGGCGTTCGCGGTCGCCGAGCCGTACACGACGCTCGTCACCGCCGACTACTCGCAGATCGAGATGCGGATCATGGCGCACCTCTCCGGCGACCCCGGGCTGATCCAGGCCTTCAACGAGGGCGAGGACCTGCACCGCTTCGTCGGCGCCCGGGTCTTCGGTGTCGACCCGTCCGAGGTCTCCAACGAGATGCGCACGAAGGTCAAGGCCATGTCCTACGGCCTGGCGTACGGGCTGAGCGCGTTCGGGTTGTCGAAGCAGCTGCGCATCGAGCAGTCCGAGGCCCGCACGCTCATGACCGAGTACTTCTCCCGCTTCGGCGCCGTGCGCGACTACCTGCGCAACGTCGTCGAGCAGGCGCGTGAGGACGGCTACACCGAGACGATCTTCGGTCGCCGTCGTCCGTTCCCCGACCTGAAGAGCCCGAACCGGGTGCTGCGCGAGAACGCCGAGCGGGCCGCGCTGAACGCACCGATCCAGGGTTCCGCCGCCGACATCATCAAGATCGCGATGCTCGGCGTCGCCGACGACCTGCGCGACGGTGAGCTGGAGTCCCACCTGCTGCTCCAGGTGCACGACGAGCTCATCCTCGAGGTCGCTCCGGGTGAGCAGGAGCGCGTCGAGGAGATCCTGCGCACCCGGATGGGCAACGCCGCCGAGCTGACGGTGCCGCTCGACGTGTCCGTCGGCGTCGGCCGCAACTGGGAGGACGCCGCGCACTGACGCGGGGCCGCCGGCCCTGGTGGTGACGGGCGACGGACAGGAGGCGCGGTGCCAGCTGGCACCGCGCCTCCTGTCCGTCGATCCGCAGCGGCCGTCCGCCGTGGTCCACCTGGGTAGGGTCGAGGGCATGACCGATGACCGTCCTGTCCGCCAGCCGTCCGCCGTCGACCGTGTCGCCGAGGACTGGGTCACCACACTCGTCGACCTCGACCCGACGACCGCCACGTACATCGGGGTGCCGGGGCGCACGGGGGAGTACGGCGACACCTCGCCCGCTGGCGCCGCGGCGCTGGCCGAGGCCGCCCGCAGCGCCAAGCGTGCACTCGACGCCGCTCCGGCCGTCGACTCCGTGGACCAGGTGACCAAGGCCGATCTGGGTGCCGAGCTGGACCTCACCGTCGAGTCCTACGAGCGCAAGCTGCACCTCCGCGACCTGAACGTCATCGCGAGCCCGGCACAGTCGGTGCGCGAGATCATCGACCTGATGCCGACCGCGACCGAGTCGGACTGGCAGGACATCGCGAGTCGGCTGCAGGCGCTGCCGGATGCGCTCGAGGGCATCCGCGAGACACTGCTCGAGGGCACGCGTGAAGACGTCACCCCGGCGAAGCGCCAGGTCGCGCTCATCGCCGAGCAGGCGGCGCGCACCGGCGCCGACGGCGGGATGTTCCGTCAGCTGGCCGACTCCGCCGCGTTCGAGGGCGACGTCCCCGTGCCGGAGGCGCTCCGAGCCGACCTGCGCCGCGGTGCCGAGGTCGCGGCGGCGGCCTACCGCTCGTTCGGACAGTTCCTGGAGCACGAGCTGCTGCCGCTGGCCACCCCGGTCGACGCCGTCGGTCGCGAGGCCTACGAGCTGCACTCCCGCCGGTTCCTCGGTGCGGTCGTCGACCTCGACGAGACGTACGAGTGGGGCCTCGAGGAACTCGCCCGGATGCGGGACGAACAGGAGCGCATCGCCGACCGCATCGAGTCCGGTGCGAGCGTCGCCCGCGCGATCGAGGTGCTCGACACCGACCCGTCACGGATCCTGCACGGGACCGACGCCCTGCAGCGGTGGATGCAGGAGACGAGCGACGCGTCGATCGCCGCGATGGCGGGGAAGTGACTTCGACGTCCCGGACCCGATCCGTCGTCTGGAGTGCCGGATCGCCCCCACGCAAGAGGGCGGGATCTACTACAGCGGCCCGTCCGACGACTTCTCCCGTGCCGGTCGCATGTGGTGGTCCGTGCCCGAGGGCGTCACCGAGTTCGGCACCTGGCGCGAGAAGACGACGGTCTACCACGAGGGCGTCCCGGGTCACCACCTGCAGATCAGCCAGGGCGTCTACAACCGCGGCGAGCTGAACACCTGGCGCCGGCAGCTGGCGGGCTCCTCGGGGCACGTCGAGGGCTGGGCGCTCTACGCGGAGCGGCTGATGGAACAGCTCGGGTTCCTCGACGACGACGGCGACCGACTCGGCATGCTCGACGGCCAGCGGATGCGTGCCGCCCGCGTCGTGCTCGACATCGGCGTGCACCTGCAGAAGACGAACCCCGCCGGCGGCGGTTGGACGTGGGAGTACGCGCTCGACTTCATGGGGCAGAACGTCAACATGGACCCGGCGTTCGTCCGGTTCGAGGTGGCCCGCTACTTCGGGTGGCCGGGGCAGGCACCGTCCTACAAGGTCGGCCAGCGCGTGTGGGAGTCCATCCGCGACGAGGTCGCCGCGCGTGAGGGAGCCGACTTCGACCTGAAGGTGTTCCACCACCGTGCGCTCTCGCTCGGCAGCATCGGTCTCGACACCCTGCGCACCGCCCTGGTCGGGTGACGCGCCGTCGACCCGCCCGGTTGTGAGGCTTCGGCCGGTGCGGTTAGACTTGTGCGGCGCAATCCGCGCCACTCAATCAATCGCCACGGCGGTGCACCACGGGGGCCGAGTCCCCGCACGCCATGGCCCGACTCATGTCCGTTCGGAGCAATCTCTACATGACAACCACTACGACCAAGGCTCCTAAGCAGGTCGCCATCAACGACATCGGTTCGGCTGATGACTTCCTGGCCGAGGTCGAGAAGACCCTGAAGTTCTTCAACGACGGTGATCTCATCTCCGGCACCGTCGTGAAGATCGACCGCGACGAGGTCCTCCTCGACGTCGGTTACAAGACCGAGGGTGTCATCCCCTCGCGCGAGCTCTCGATCAAGCACGACGTCGACCCCAACGAGGTCGTCGAGGTCGGCGACGAGGTCGAGGCCCTGGTTCTCCAGAAGGAGGACAAGGAAGGCCGCCTCATCCTGTCGAAGAAGCGTGCGCAGTACGAGCGTGCGTGGGGCGACGTCGAGAAGATCAAGGAGTCCGACGGCGTCGTGACCGGGACGGTCATCGAGGTCGTCAAGGGCGGCCTCATCGTCGACATCGGCCTCCGTGGCTTCCTCCCCGCCTCGCTCATCGAGCTCCGTCGTGTCCGCGACCTCACGCCGTACCTCGGCCAGGAGATCGAGGCCAAGATCCTCGAGCTCGACAAGAACCGCAACAACGTGGTCCTGTCGCGCCGTGCGCTCCTCGAGCAGACGCAGTCCGAGTCCCGGACCACGTTCCTCAACAACCTCCACAAGGGCCAGGTCCGCAAGGGCATCGTGTCCTCGATCGTCAACTTCGGTGCGTTCGTGGACCTCGGTGGCGTCGACGGTCTCGTCCACGTCTCCGAGCTCAGCTGGAAGCACATCGAGCACGCCAGCGAGGTCGTCGAGGTCGGTCAGGAAGTCACCGTCGAGATCCTCGAGGTCGACCTGGACCGTGAGCGCGTGTCGCTCTCGCTCAAGGCGACGCAGGAGGACCCGTGGCAGGTCTTCGCCCGCACCCACGCGATCGGCCAGATCGCACCGGGCAAGGTCACGAAGCTCGTCCCGTTCGGTGCCTTCGTCCGTGTTGCCGACGGCATCGAGGGCCTCGTGCACATCTCGGAGCTCTCGAACAAGCACGTCGAGCTCGCCGAGCAGGTCGTCTCGGTCAACGACGAGGTCTTCGTCAAGATCATCGACATCGACCTCGACCGTCGCCGCATCTCGCTCAGCCTCAAGCAGGCGAACGAGGGCGTGGACCCGGAGAGCGACGAGTTCGACCCGGCGCTCTACGGCATGCCGACCGAGTACGACGACAAGGGCGACTACAAGTACCCCGAGGGCTTCGACCCGGAGACCAACGAGTGGCTCGAGGGCTACGACACGCAGCGCACCGAGTGGGAGGGCCAGTACGCGGCCGCCCAGGGTCGTTGGGAAGCCCACAAGGCGCAGGTCGCGAAGACCATCGCCGACGAGGCGCAGGGTGGCTTCGACCTCCCGGCCACGGCTTCGTCGTCGTCGTCGTCGTCCTCGTCGTTCGCCGGCGAGACGGGTGGCGCAAGCCCCCTGGCCGACGACGCGTCGCTCGCTGCACTCCGCGAGAAGCTCAGCTCGACCAACAACTGATCGAGCGGTTCGTCCCGACCGGAAGCCCGGCACCCCTGACAGGGTGCCGGGCTTCCGGCGTTTCCGGGCTTCCGGGTCGTTACCCTGTTGCCGTGCACATCATCGGACTCACGGGCGGCATCGCCGCGGGCAAGTCGACCGTCTCCCGACGCTGGGCCGAGCACGGGGCCGTCATCGTCGACGCCGATCGCCTGGCGCGGGACGCGGTGGCACCGGGAAGCCCGGGCCTGGCACAGGTCGCCGAGCGGTTCGGCGCGTCGGTCATCGCCGCCGACGGCTCGCTCGACCGGCCCGCACTCGGATCGATCGTCTTCGCGGACCCCGCGGCGCGGAAGGACCTCGAAGCCATCACGCACCCCGAGGTGTGGCGGCTCGCGCAGCAGGCGTTCGACGGAGCCGAGTCCGCTGACCCCGACGCCGTGGTGGTCTACGACGTGCCGCTCCTGGCCGAGGCTCGGGGGTCCCGTCCGCTCCGGTTCGAGGCGGTCGTGGTGGTGGACGCCCCCGCGGCGCAGCGCATCGAGCGACTCGTCGAACACCGTGGGATGCCCCGTGAGGAGGCCGAGCGCCGGGTCGCAGCCCAGGCGAGTGACGAGGACCGCCTCGCCCTCGCCGACCACGTCGTCGACGCGACCGGGACCCTCGAGCGGACGATCCGCTCCGCCGACGAGGTGTGGGCCCGGATCACGGGATGAGCCGTGCGCACCCCGGAGGGCGGTCCGGTCCGGCGCCGTCGGAGGGGACAGTACGCCCAGGGCGAGCAACGTCCTCCGGTGTCAGGGGTGCCGACTAGCGTTGTCCCCATGGGTGTTGCGATCGAACCGACCCGAGCGGTGCGTCCGTTCGAGGTCATCAGCGAGTACTCGCCGAGTGGCGACCAGCCCGCGGCCATCGCGGAACTCGCCGGGCGGATCAACGCCGGTGAGACCGACGTCGTGCTGCTGGGCGCGACCGGTACGGGCAAGTCGGCGACGACCGCGTGGCTCATCGAGCAGGTGCAGCGGCCGACGCTCGTGCTCGCGCACAACAAGACCCTCGCGGCGCAGCTCGCCAACGAGTTCCGCAGTCTGATGCCGAACAACGCGGTCGAGTACTTCGTCTCCTACTACGACTACTACCAGCCCGAGGCGTACGTCCCGCAGACGGACACGTTCATCGAGAAGGACTCCTCGGTCAACGCCGAGGTCGAACGACTCCGGCACTCCACGACGAACTCGTTGCTCAGCCGGCGCGACACCGTCGTGGTCTCCACCGTCTCGTGCATCTACGGCCTCGGCACCCCCGAGCAGTACATGAACGCCTCGGTCGCACTCCACGTCGGCCAGACGATCTCCCGTGACCAGCTCGTGCGCAAGTTCGTCGCCATGCAGTACCAGCGCAACGACGTCGACTTCGCGCGCGGGACCTTCCGGGTGCGCGGCGACACCATCGAGATCATCCCGATGTACGAAGAGCACGCCATCCGCATCGAGATGTTCGGTGACGAGATCGAAGCGCTCTCCTCGCTGCACCCGCTGACGGGCAACGTCATCGACGACCTGCCCGCCGTCTCGATCTTCCCCGCGTCGCACTACGTCGCCGACACCGACGTGATGCACCGGGCGATCGTGTCCATCAAGGAAGAACTCGCGGAACGGCTCGCCGAGCTCGAGGGCCAGGGCAAGCTGCTCGAGGCCCAGCGGCTCCGCATGCGAACGACGTTCGACATCGAGATGATGGAGCAGATCGGGTTCTGCTCCGGCATCGAGAACTACTCGCGGCACATGGACGGCCGCGGCCCGGGTGAGGCACCGCACTGCCTCATCGACTACTTCCCGGACGACTTCCTCATCGTCATCGACGAGTCGCACGTCACCGTGCCGCAGATCGGTGCGATGTACGAAGGCGACGCCTCGCGCAAGCGCACCCTCGTCGAGCACGGGTTCCGTCTGCCGAGCGCGATGGACAACCGCCCGCTGAAGTGGGAGGAGTTCCTGGAGCGCGTCGGCCAGAAGGTCTACCTGTCGGCCACCCCCGGCCGTTACGAGCTCGGGGTCACCGACAGCGTGGTCGAGCAGATCATCCGCCCGACCGGCCTCATCGACCCCGAGATCGTGGTGAAGCCGAGCGACGGCCAGATCGACGACCTGCTCGAGGAGATCAAGCAGCGTGTCGAGAAGGACGAACGCGTCCTCGTCACGACGCTCACCAAGCGCATGGCCGAAGAACTCACCGACTTCCTCGGCAACGCGGGCGTTCGGGTCCGGTACCTGCACTCCGACGTCGACACCCTGAAGCGTGTCGAACTGCTCACCGAGCTGCGGCAGGGCGTGTACGACGTGCTCGTCGGCATCAACCTGCTGCGTGAGGGCCTCGACCTGCCCGAGGTGTCGCTCGTCGCCATCCTCGACGCCGACAAGGAAGGCTTCCTCCGTTCATCGACGTCGCTCATCCAGACGATCGGTCGTGCCGCCCGCAACGTGTCGGGCCAGGTGCTCATGTACGCCGACAAGATGACCGACTCGATGAAGATCGCGATCGAGGAGACCGACCGCCGTCGCGAGAAGCAGGTGGCGTACAACCTGGAGCGCGGGATCGACCCGCAGCCACTGCGCAAGAAGATCGCCGACATCACCGAGGTCCTGCAGCGCGAGAACGACGACACGAAGGCGCTCCTGCAGGGCCGCCCCGGTACGGACGGCCGTCGTTCGCCGACGCCGAACCTCAAGCGCGGGGGCATCGCGGGCGAGGGCGCGACGCAGCTCGGGGCCACCATCGCCGACCTCAACGACCAGATGCTGCAGGCGGCGGCCGAGCTGAAGTTCGAGCTCGCAGCCCGACTGCGCGACGAGGTGCAGGACCTGAAGAAGGCCCTGCGCCAGATGGAGTCGGCCGGGCATGTCAGCTGACGCTGCCCGCACGGTCGTCGTCACCGGTGCGAGCGCCGGCCTCGGCTACCACGCCGCCGAACAACTGGCCGCGGCCGGACACCGGGTGGTGCTGGCCACGCGCGACCGCGGTCGGGCTGCGGCCGCCGAGCGCAGCATCCGGCGACACGTCGACGGTGCGTCGCTCGCCCACGTCCACCTCGACCTGGCAGACCTCGACTCGGTGCGTGCAGCCGCCGCGGAGCTCGCACAGCTGGAACCCGACGGTGTCGACGCGGTCGTGAACAACGCGGGCGTCGTCGGCGCGTCCACACAGCGGAGCACCGCGCAGGGAACCGAACTGCAGATCGGCACGAACCACCTGGGCCACTTCGCCTGGACCGGCCTCGTGCTGCCCCTGCTCGAACGACGCGCCGGCCGGATCGTGCACCTCGGTTCGATCGCGCACCGGTTCGCACAGCTCGACCCGACGGACCCCCTCGGCGTCGGCCGCTACTCCAGCCATCGCCAGTACGCCCGGAGCAAGCTCGCCGTGATGCTGTTCGGGTTCGAGCTCGCCGAGCGGCTGGCCGATTCGGGGTCGCCCGTGTCGAGCGTCGTGGCGCACCCCGGTCTGTCACTCGACCGGCTGTCGCCGGTCCGACCGGACATCAGTCCGGTCCGCCCGGAACCCGAGTGGATCCGCCCGGCTGCGCGCCTCGTCGCCCAGGGCAAGGACGTCGGTGCCGAGCCGCTCGTGCACGCCGCGGTCGGTGCGGACGTGCGCTCGGGGAGTGCTGGGGTCCGGCCGGCTGGGGACAGCTCCGCGGTGCATCGACGGTGGTCGCGGCGGAACCCCGGGCGCACGACCGCACGGTCGCCGCGCAGCTCTGGACCGCGAGTGCGCGCGCTTCCGGGGTCGCGTTCGCTCTCGACGCATTCGTCTGACCCTGCTTCCCGGCCGAATGTCGGTGCCGCTTCGTAGACTCGACGACGATGACCATCACCTCTGACCCCGGTACCTCGACGTCGGGCCGGAACGCCTTCGGCGAGCCCGCTGACCTCCACCTCCCCGGCGGGAACGCACCGCACAGCACCTCCACGCTCAGCGTGCGCGGTGCCCGCGTGCACAACCTCCGTGACGTCGACCTCGAGATCCCGCGCGACTCGCTCGTCGTGTTCACCGGCCTGTCCGGCTCGGGCAAGTCCTCGCTCGCCTTCGACACGATCTTCGCCGAGGGGCAGCGCCGCTACGTCGAGTCGCTGTCCGCCTACGCGCGCCAGTTCCTCGGCCAGGTCGACCGCCCCGACGTCGACTTCATCGAGGGGCTCTCGCCGGCGGTGTCGATCGACCAGAAGTCGACCAACCGCAACCCCCGGTCGACGGTCGGCACGATCACCGAGGTCTACGACTACATGCGTCTGCTCTGGGCGCGCATCGGGGTACCGCACTGCCCGACGTGCGGCGAGGTGATCAGCAAGCAGACCGTCCAGCAGATCGCCGACCAGCTCATGCAGTTCGAGACCGGTACCCGGTTCCAGGTCCTCGCACCCGTCATCTCCAAGAAGAAGGGCGAGTTCGTCGACCTCTTCCAGGAGCTCGCAGCGTCCGGCTACGCCCGTGCGATCGTCGACGGGGAGCGCATCCAGCTCAGCGACCCGCCCAAGCTCAAGAAGCAGGTCAAGCACGACATCTCGGTCATCGTCGACCGCCTGGTGTCGAGCGACGACATCCTCGGGCGGCTCACCGACTCGCTCGAGACCGCGCTGCGGCTGACCGACGGCACCGTCGGCATCGACCTGGTGGACCACGAGGGACCCGGGGCGGTCCGGACCTACTCCGAGAACCTCTCCTGCCCGAACAACCACCCCCTGGCGCTCACCGAGATCGAGCCGCGGACGTTCTCGTTCAACGCCCCGTTCGGTGCCTGCCCCGAGTGCTCCGGCCTCGGCACGCGCATGTCGGTCGACCCCGACCTGGTGCTCGGCGACCCCGAGGCATCGTTGCGTGACGGCGTCCTGCTGCCCTGGACCGGCACCAGCGGGCTGTACTCCTACTTCGAGAAGCTGCTCGGCGGCCTCGGCAAGGAGCTCGGCTTCTCGCTCGACACCCCGTGGAACCAGCTCGACCCCGCGGTCCAGGCGTCGATCCTGACCGGCAAGGACTTCCAGGTCTCGGTCTCCTGGCGCAACCGCTTCGGCCGCGAGATGCGGTACACGAGTGGCTTCGAAGGCGTCATGCCCTACATCGAGCGCAAGTTCGCCGAGGCCGAGTCGGACTCGCAGCGGCAGCGCTTCCAGGGCTACCTGCGCGAGGTCCCGTGCCCGGTGTGCGAGGGAACCCGCCTCAAGCCCGAGGTGCTCGCGGTGACGGTGAACGACCGCAGCATCGCGGACGTCACCGACATGTCGCTCGACAACGCGTACTCGTTCATGGACGAGCTGACGCTGACCGACCGCGAAGCGCACATCGCCGCGGCGGTGCTGCGTGAGATCCGCGCGCGTCTCGAGTTCCTGCTCGAGGTCGGTCTGAACTACCTCACCCTGGCGCGTGGTGCCGGTGGCCTCTCCGGTGGCGAGGCACAGCGCATCCGTCTGGCGACGCAGATCGGCTCCGGCCTGACGGGCGTGCTCTACGTGCTCGACGAGCCGAGCATCGGCCTGCACCAGCGTGACAACCGTCGACTCATCGACACCCTGGTCAAGCTCAAGGACCTCGGCAACACGCTCATCGTCGTCGAGCACGACGAAGACACGATCCGCACGGCCGACTGGGTCGTCGACATCGGCCCCGGCGCCGGCGTCAACGGCGGCAACGTGGTGCACTCCGGTTCGTACGAGGGCATCATCGAGAACCGCGAGTCGATCACGGGTGACTACCTCGCCGGCCGCCGTGCGATCGAGGTGCCCGCCGAGCGTCGCAAGGTCAACCTCAAGCGCGCCATCACGGTGCAGGGCGCTCGGGCGAACAACCTGAAGACGATCGACGCGGACTTCCCCCTCGGTGTCTTCACCGCGGTCACGGGTGTCAGCGGTTCCGGCAAGTCGACGCTGGTGAACGACATCCTGTACAAGGTGCTCGCCAACCAGCTCAACGGTGCGCGGCACATCGCGGGCAAGCACACGCGGGTGAAGGGCCTCGACCAGCTCGACAAGGTCGTGCACGTCGACCAGGCACCGATCGGCCGCACGCCGCGGTCGAACCCGGCGACCTACACGGGCGTGTTCGACCGCATCCGGCAGCTGTTCGCCGAGACGCAGGAAGCGAAGACCCGCGGCTACCAGCCCGGTCGATTCAGCTTCAACGTCAAGGGCGGTCGCTGCGAGAACTGCGCCGGTGACGGCACGATCAAGATCGAGATGAACTTCCTGCCCGACGTCTACGTCGCGTGCGAGGTCTGCGGTGGTGCGCGCTACAACCGCGAGACGCTCCAGGTGCACTACAAGGGCAAGAACATCTCCGAGGTCCTCGACATGCCGATCAGCGAGGCGGCCGAGTTCTTCGAGCCGATCTCCGCGATCCACCGCTACATGGCGACCCTCGTCGACGTGGGCCTCGGCTACGTGCGCCTCGGCCAGAGCGCGACCACGCTCTCCGGCGGCGAGGCGCAGCGCGTCAAGCTGGCCACCGAGCTGCAGCGTCGCTCGAACGGCCGCACGGTGTACGTGCTCGACGAGCCGACCACCGGTCTGCACTTCGAGGACGTCCGCAAGCTCCTCCTCGTGCTGCAGAGCCTGGTCGACAAGGGCAACACCGTCATCACCATCGAGCACAACCTCGACGTCATCAAGTCCGCCGACTGGCTGATCGACATGGGGCCCGAGGGCGGCTCCGGTGGCGGCACGGTCCTGGCGACGGGCACCCCGGAGCACGTGGCGACCGTGCCGGAGAGCCACACCGGTGTCTTCCTGCGCGAGATCTTCGACGCGCAGGACGCCCGGGTCGGCAAGCAGCAGGCCGTCGGTGCACGCCAGGCAACCCAGAAGCAGCAGGGCGGCAAGCAGTCGGGCACGACCAAGCAGACGAGCAAGCAGAAGGCGGGTGCTCGGTAGGTGGCGGACACCGTCCCGTGGCGTCCGAAGGCGGGGGAGATCCCGACCGACCCGGGCGTCTACCGATGGCGTGACGAGGCCGGCCGGGTGCTCTACGTCGGCAAGGCGAAGAACCTCCGCGCCCGGCTGAGCAACTACTTCGCCCCGCTCCCGACGCTGCACGAGCGCACCCGGCGGATGGTCCTGACGGCCCGCAGCGTCGAGTGGACGACGGTCGGTTCCGAGATCGAGGCGCTCCAGCTCGAGTACACCTGGATCAAGGAGTTCGACCCGCCCTTCAACGTCAAGTTCCGCGACGACAAGTCGTACCCGTACATGGCGGTCACCCTGGGTGACGAAGCGCCGCGGGTGATGGTGACGCGCAACCGCAAGATCAAGGGGGCGAAGTACTTCGGTCCGTACCCGAAGATCTGGGCCGTGCACGACACCATCGACCTGATGATCAAGGTGTTCCCGATCCGGACGTGCTCGGACTCCTCGTACAAGAAGGCGATGCAGACCGGCCGCCCGTGCTTCCCGGGGCAGATCGGCAAGTGCGGTGGCCCGTGCTCGCAGAAGGTCACGATCGAGGAGCACCGGGCGCTCGTCGAGGAGTTCGTGCGCTTCATGAACTCCTACGACCGTCGGGTCATCACCGAGCTCCGGCAGCGCATGGGCGCCTCCGCCGACGCGATGCAGTACGAGCAGGCCGCGAAGTTCCGCGACCAGGTCGAGGCGCTCGAAGCCGTGCTCGAGAAGTCCGCCGTGGTGCTCCGTGACTCGGTCGACCTCGACCTGTTCGGCATCGCGGAAGACGAGCTCGCCGCCGCCGTGCAGTTGTTCTCGGTCCGGGGCGGCCGCATCCGCGGTGTCCGCGGCTGGGTGGTCGACAAGGAACTCGACATCGCCACCGGCGACCTCGTCGAGCAGATCGTGCAGGGCGTCTACGTCACCGACGAACCCCCGCGCGAAGTCGTCGTCCCCGAGCTGCCAGAGGACGCCGACGCGCTCCAGGAGTGGCTCAGCAAGCGCCGGAACGGGCGTGGCACGAAGCTCAGCACCGCCCAGCGCGGCGACCGTGCGGGTCTCGCCCGGACGGCTGCGCAGAACGCCGGGCAGGCGCTCATGCTCTACAAGACCAAGCGCTCCGCCGACTACACCACCCGGGCCGCAGCACTCGCCGACATCCAGGACGCCCTCGGCATGACCGAGGCGCCGCTCCGCATGGAGTGCTACGACATCTCGCACCTGCAGGGCACGAACGTCGTCGCATCGATGGTGGTGTTCGAGGACGGTCTGCCACGCAAGGACCAGTACCGCCGGTACTCGATCGCCGAGACCACCGACGACACCGACAGCATGCACCAGGTGCTGTCGCGGCGCCTGGCCCGGCTGGACGAGGACGCCGAGCTGCCGGACGTCCCGGACGTCACGACGGACGAGGTCGTCGAGGGGTCGAAGCCGACGAAGCGGTTCGCGTACCGTCCGCAGCTGCTGATCGTCGACGGCGGACAGCCCCAGGTGCAGGCCGCGAAGCGCGCGATGGACGAAGCCGGCGTGCACGACATCGCCCTGGTCGGCATCGCCAAGCGGCTCGAGGAACTCTGGCTGCCGGACGACGACTTCCCGGTGATCCTGCCCCGCAACTCCGAGGCGCTGTTCCTGATCCAGCGGATCCGTGACGAGGCGCACCGGTTCGCGATCACCCACCAGCGCAGCAAGCGCAAGCGCGACGTGCGCTCACGGCTGTCCGAGATCCCCGGTCTCGGACCGAGTCGCGTGAACGCCCTGCTGAAGCACTTCGGATCGGTCGCCCGGCTGCGTGAAGCCACGGCCGAGGACATCGGCGAGGTGAACGGGATCGGTCCGGCGACGGCTGCCGCGGTCGTCTCGAAGCTGGCCCAGACGCCGACGAGCGCACCGGCCACGAGCGCGTCCAGCGCCCCCGAGCCGGACGCCGACGCGATCGCGGACACCGTGACCGAGGACGCAGCCACCCAGCAGACCGTTACCCACCCCGGAGGCCCGGTGCGGGTCCCCGAGGTGACCAGCGACGGTCCGCAGCGACCGTCGTGACGAACCCCACGCCTCCCGTCCGTCACCGGGCGGTAGCCTGGTGCGGCAGCCGAGACCTCCCCGGGCGACGCGCCCGGGCCGCCACGACGGAGCCCACTCCCAGATGACCGACAGCGCCACCGCGACCACACACGCGTCGCAGCACGACATCCTCATCGTCACCGGCATGTCCGGGGCCGGGCGGTCCACGGTCGGCAAGGCCCTGGAAGACCTGGGCTGGTACGTCGTCGACAACCTGCCCACGCAGATGCTGGCCCCGCTGACCGAGCTCGCCGACCGTGCGGGCGAGAAGATCCCGAAGATCGCCACGGTGGTCGACGTCCGGGGCGGGCGGTTCTTCACCGACCCCGAGCACGCGGTCGAGCAGGTCCGCTCGAGCACGTCCGCACGGGTCCGGGTGCTGTTCCTCGAGGCGACCGACGCCGTGCTGGTCCGACGGTTCGAGCAGGTGCGCCGACCCCACCCACTCCAGGGCGAGGACACCCTGCTCGACGGCATCGCCCGCGAACGCGCGCGGCTCGCCGGCCTGCGTGAGGCGTCCGACGTGGTGATCGACACCTCCGACCTCAACATCCACCAGCTCGCGAACACCGTCATCGAACAGTTCGCCGACGAGCACTTCGTGGGACTCCAGGTCACGCTGATGAGCTTCGGGTTCAAGTACGGACTGCCCGCCGACGCCGACATGGTGGCGGACGTCCGGTTCCTGCCGAACCCCTACTGGGTGCCGGAACTGCGGCCCCACACCGGCCTCGACCAGCCCGTGTCGGACTACGTCCTCGCCCAGGCCGGAGCCCGTCCGTTCGTCGACCGCTACGCCTCCGTGCTCGAGCCGGTCTTCGAGGGGTACCAGCGCGAGAACAAAAGACACGCTACGATCGCCATCGGCTGTACCGGCGGGAAGCACCGCTCGGTCGCCATCGTCGCCGAGTTGGCGAACCTCCTCCGCGGGATGCCAGGCGTCGCCGTGCGTGTGAAGAACCGAGATCTCGGCCGGGAGTGACCGTCCCTCCGGCCGCTCCCACGCCCGTGCCGCCGGATCTGCGGGAACCACTGAATGAAGTTAGGAATGATGCTGTGCCGTTGACTGCCGAGGTCAAGGACGAACTGGCCAGGGTCGCCGTGAACCGCAACACGGTCCGCGCCGCCGAACTGGCCACGATCCTCCGGTTCGCCGGTGGTCTGCACGTCATCTCGGGCCGCATCGCGGTCGAGGTCGAGCTCGACACCCGGATCATCGTGCACCGGGTCCGCAAGGACCTCGCCGAGCTGTACGGCGTGCGCAGCGAGGCGTCGGTGGGGTCGTCCGCATCCTCCCGTCGCGGGACCCGCTACCTGGTCCGCGTGCTCGAGGCGGGGGAGACCCTCGCTCGCCAGACCGGCCTGATGGACGCCCGTCGTCGACCCGTCCGCGGGCTGCCGAACCGCCTGACCACGGGCAACCGCGAGGACCTCGCCGCCATCTGGCGTGGTGCGTTCCTCGCCTCCGGCACCCTGACCGACCCCGGTCGGGCCGCTGCGCTCGAGGTCACCTGCCCCGGCAACGAGGCCGCGATGGCCCTCGTCGGTGCCGCGTCACGTCTCGGTGTCGCCGCCAAGGGCCGTGAGGTCCGCGGGGTCCACCGCGTCGTCATCCGCGACGGTGAGGCCATCGGTCAGATGCTGACGGTGATGGGCGCCGCACGCACCACCGCCGACTGGGAGGAGATGCGCCAGCGCCGCGAGGTCCGAGCGACCGCGAACCGCCTGGTCAACTTCGACGACGCGAACCTGCGCCGTTCCGCGCAGGCCGCCGTGGCCGCCTGCGCCCGGGTCGAGCGCGCGCTCGAGATCCTCGGCGAGGACGTCCCCGACCACCTGCAGTACGCCGGCACGCTGCGCCTGCAGCACCGCGACGCCTCGCTCGACGAGCTCGGCCAGCACGCGGACCCGCCCATGACCAAGGACGCCATCGCGGGTCGCATCCGTCGCCTGCTGGCGATGGCCGACAAGCGGGCCTCCGACCTCGGCATCCCGGGCACCGAAGCGAGTGTTCCCGAGGAGCTCGAAGGGGTCTGACACGGGTCTGTCGACCCTGCGGACGGGAGGCGCGGTGCCAGCTGGCACCGCGCCTCCCGTCCGTTTCCGCACCCGTTCCCGGACCCGTCCCCGGCCTGGTCGGCGACCGTCCGGACGGACCGTCATCCCGCTCGGGCACGCAGTGTCCGACTGCTAGGGTCGTTACGGCGACGTTACGGGGCGTATCGTCCACCACACGCGGGCCCGCCAGGGTGCGCGCCTCCCGAAAGCAGCGCCCCCTGGGCGCTCCACACTCACCAGGAGATCCATTGACCGTCAAGATCGGTATCAACGGCTTCGGCCGCATCGGCCGTAACTTCTTCCGGGCCGCCCTCGCGAAGGGCTCCGACCTCGAGATCGTGGCGGTGAACGACCTCACCGACAACGCGTCGCTCGCCAACCTGCTGAAGTTCGACTCCATCACGGGTCGTCTCGGCGTCTCCGTCGAGCTCGACGGCGACAACATCGTCGTCGACGGCAAGGCCATCAAGGTCCTCGCCGAGCGCGACCCCGCCAACCTGCCCTGGGGCGAGCTGGGTGTCGACATCGTCATCGAGTCCACCGGGTTCTTCACCAAGGCCGCCGACGCGCAGAAGCACATCGACGCCGGTGCCAAGAAGGTCATCATCTCCGCCCCGGCCTCGGGTGACGACGTCACCATCGTGCTCGGCGTGAACGAGGACCAGTACGACGCTGCGAACCACCACATCATCTCGAACGCGTCCTGCACCACGAACAGCCTCGCGCCGCTCGCCAAGGTGTTCCACGACAAGTTCGGCATCGAGCGTGGCCTCATGACGACGGTGCACGCCTACACCGCCGACCAGAACCTGCAGGACGGCCCGCACAAGGACCCCCGTCGTGCCCGCGCCGCCGCGCTGAACATCGTCCCGACCTCGACCGGTGCCGCCAAGGCCATCGGCCAGGTCATGCCGGAGCTCGCCGGCAAGCTCGACGGCTTCGCCCTGCGCGTCCCGGTCCCCACCGGCTCGATCACCGACCTCACCCTCGAGACCAAGTCCGAGGTCACCGTCGACGAGATCAACGCCGCCTACAAGGAGGCCGCAGAAGGTCCCCTCAAGGGCATCCTGCTCTACAGCGAGGACCCGCTGGTGTCGACCGACATCACCACGGACCCGCACTCCTCGATCTACGACTCCGGCCTGACCAAGGTCATCGGCGGCCTCGTGAAGATCACCTCGTGGTACGACAACGAGTGGGGCTACTCGAACCGCCTCGTCGACCTCACCGAGTACGTCGGCGAGCGTCTGTAACACATGGCCCTCCGCACCCTCGAGGACCTCGGCGACCTCGCCGGCAAGCGTGTCGTCGTCCGTTGTGACCTGAACGTCCCGCTCAAGGACGGCACCATCACGGACGACGGCCGCGTGCGGGCGTCGCTGACCACCCTGAACACCCTCGTCAACGCCGGCGCGCGCGTCATCGTGATCTCGCACCTGGGTCGCCCCGACGGGGAGCCCAAGCCCGAGTTCTCGCTCGCGCCGGTCGCCCAGCGGCTCTCCGAGCTGCTCGGCAAAGAGGTCACGTTCGTCGGCGAGACCGTCGGCGACGAAGCGACCGCCGCGGCCGAGGCCCTCGAGGACGGCGACGTCCTGCTGCTCGAGAACCTCCGGTTCAACCCGGAGGAGACCTCGAAGGACGCCGCCGCGCGGAGCGCCTTCGCGGACCGCATCGCGGCCCTCGGTGACGCCTTCGTCTCCGACGGCTTCGGTGTCGTGCACCGCAAGCAGGCCTCGGTCTACGAGCTCGCGTCCGCGCTGCCCAGCGCGGCCGGGTCGCTCATCGAGACCGAATTGCGGGTGCTCGAGCGGCTGACCACCTCGCCGGAACGGCCGTACACGGTCGTGCTCGGCGGGTCGAAGGTCAGCGACAAGCTCGGTGTCATCGACCACATCCTGCCGAAGGTCGACACGCTGTGCATCGGCGGCGGCATGCTCTTCACCTTCCTCGCGGCCCAGGGCCACGGGGTCGCGAAGTCGCTGCTCGAAGCCGACCAGCTCGACGTCGTCCGCGAGTACCTCTCGCGTGCGAAGGAGCTCGGCGTCACCATCGACCTGCCGACCGACGTCGTGGTGGCATCCGGCTTCGCGGCCGACGCCGACCACGAGACCGTCGCGGCGGACGCCATCGAGTCCTCGTCGTTCGGAGCAGAGGGCATCGGCCTCGACATCGGCCCGGAGACCGCAGCGCGGTTCGCCTCGGCCGTCTCGGGTTCGAAGACCGTGTTCTGGAACGGCCCGATGGGCGTGTTCGAGTTCCCGGCCTTCGCCGCCGGCACGAAGACCGTCGCGCAGGCGCTCACCGAGGTCGACGGCCTCGGCGTCGTCGGTGGTGGCGACTCCGCTGCCGCCGTGCGCTCGCTCGGCTTCTCGGACGACCAGTTCGGCCACATCTCGACCGGTGGCGGTGCGAGCCTCGAGTTCCTCGAGGGCAAGTCGCTGCCTGGTCTCGAAGCACTGGGGTGGACAGCATGACCCGGACTCCGTTGATCGCGGGCAACTGGAAGATGAACCTGGACCACCTCCAGGCCATCGCCACGGTGCAGAAGCTCGCGTGGACCCTCAAGGACGCCCGGCACGACTTCGACGACGTCGAGGTCGCGGTCTTCCCGCCGTTCACGGACCTGCGGAGCGTGCAGACGCTCATCTCGGCCGACAAGCTGCCGATCCACTTCGGTGCGCAGGACCTGTCGCAGTTCGACTCCGGTGCCTACACCGGTGACGTCTCCGGCGCGTTCCTGGCGGCGCTCGACGCCCAGTACGTCATCGTCGGCCACTCCGAGCGGCGCACGCTGCACGGTGAGACCGACGAGGTCGTCGCGGCGAAGACCGCAGCGGCAGTCAAGCACGGCCTCGTCCCCGTGGTGTGCGTCGGCGAGACCGGCGAGCAGCGCGAGGAGCGCGGCGCCGGTGTCGTGCCGGTCGAGCAGCTCCGCGTCGTGCTCGACGCGGTCAAGCCGGCCGACATCGTCGTGGCGTACGAGCCGGTCTGGGCCATCGGGTCCGGCCAGGCGGCCACGGCCGAGCAGGCGCAGGACGAGTGTGCGGCCATCCGTCGCGGCATCGCTGCTGCCTGGGGCGACCAGGCCGCTGCGGACACCCGGGTGCTCTACGGCGGCTCGGTCAAGTCCGGCAACATCGCGGGGTTCCTCCGCGAGCCCGACATCGACGGCGCGCTCGTCGGTGGCGCTTCGCTCGACGTGCAGGAGTTCGCGGCCATCGCGCGGTTCCGTCAGCACGTCGGGCTGTAGTCCACAGGCGTCGTCGCGGGCAGTCGTCCGCACCACTCCCGTCCAGGTACCGGCCGTGCTCCGCGCGGCCGGTACACTGGTACGGCTGACTGACACGAAAGGTACGTCGTGGCGATACTCTCCGTCGTGCTGCAGGTCCTGCTCGCAATCACGAGCCTCCTGCTCACGCTCCTCATCCTGCTGCACAAGGGCCGCGGTGGTGGCCTCTCCGACATGTTCGGCGGTGGGGTCACGAGCAACCTCGGTGCGTCCGGCGTGGCCGAGCGCAACCTCAACCGCATCACGGTGATCCTCGGTCTGGTCTGGATCGTTTCCATCATCGTGCTCGGTCTCATCAACAAGTTCACGGCGGGGGTCTGATCCATGGCAAGCGGAGGCAGTGCAATCCGAGGGTCTCGCGTCGGCGCGGGACCGATGGGCGAACAGGACCGCGGGGTCCAGGCCGAGCGCGTGGCGATCTCGTACTGGGACGCCCTCGGCAACGAGGTCGTGCGGTACTTCGCCGCCAACCTCCCCGACGAGGAGATCCCCGAGACGGTGGACTCGCCGTCGAGTGGTCTCCCGGCTGGGCGCGACAAGGAGAACCCTCCCGTGGTCTCCAAGACGGAGCCCTACAAGACCCACCTCGCGTACGTGAAGGAACGCCGCACCGAGGAAGAGGCAGCGCAGCTCCTCGAAGACGCGCTGCAGCAGCTCCGCGAGCGTCGCGGCACCGCGGCGAAGAAGGCGTAGCGCCCACACACTGACGAAGGCCCCCGCACCGGATGGTGTGGGGGCCTTCGTGCGTCCGTCCGTCGGGGGAGGAGGGCGCGCGGGGAGCCGGCTCGTCGAGTGGAGTGGTCACGACATGCCGCGTGCGGTGCGCCGGGGTTGCACGTTGTGTCGCCTGCGGCGCCCGCGGGCGACAGTTCGTGACCGTTCGGCATCGCGCCGGCGGGGCGTCGTGACCGCGCGCGGTGGGCGCGACCACAGACGGACAGGAGGCCCGGTGCCAGCTGGCACCGGGCCTCCTGTCCGTCAGGAACGCGCGTCTAGTACGTCGACGCGATCAGGTTCTCGGGGACGTCGCGGGCGGCGTCCTGGTCGACGAAGAAGACGGTGCGCTTGCGGCCCTGCACGCCTCCGACGGGGACGTCGTCGACCGACGCGCCGGCGAGGGCGAGCCCCAGCACCGACGCCTTCTCGGCGCCGGACAGGATGACCCAGACGCGCTGCGAGGCGTTGATCACCGGGTAGGTGACGGTCAAGCGCTGCGGCGGCGGCTTGGGGGAGTCGTCCACCGACACGACAGCGCGGTCGGTGACGGTGAGCTGCGGGAACTCCGGGAAGAGCGACGCGGTGTGTCCGTCCGGGCCGACACCCAGCAGGGTGATGTCGAAACGCGGAGCAACGGCACCCTCGGGCGCGGCGTCCTGCAGCTCACGCTCGTACTGGCTCGCAGCGGCCTCGATGTCGAGCCCGCCGTCCGAGGCCGGCATCGGGTGGATGTTCGACGCGGGGATGTCCACGTGGTCGAAGAAGTCGGTCTGCGTGCCGGTGGTGTTGCGGTCGGCGTCGCCCGACGGGACCCAGCGCTCGTCGACCCACCAGACGTGCACCTTCGACCAGTCGACGCTCTCGCGCGCTGGCGACTGGCCGATCGCGGCGAGGACGAGGGACGACACCGAGCCACCGCTGATCGCGATGTCGGCACGCTCCTGCTCGTCGAGCACGTCGATGATCTTGGTGATGAAGCGTGCGGCGACCGAAGCGCCGAGGGCCTGCTTGTCGGGGTGCACGAGCACCCGCCGTTCGTTGGTCACGTGACTCCCGTGTTCGTGGCGGCCGACCGGTCGTCCGACCGCCTTCGGTCCGGTCGGGCCGCCTGCACCAGACAGACGGCCCGACCGTGTGGGGTGTGGATCAGCGGGCGATGGTCTCGCGCAGCTGGGGCACCCCGTGCTTGACGACGTCTCCGAAGAGGACGTCCGGGTCGAGTCTACGGAGTTCCTCGGCCAGGCAGTCACGCAGGTTGCGGCGTGGCAGCGACAGGTCGTGCGTCGGCTGCCCGGGCATCGAGAGCGTGGCGACGTCCACCAGGGAACGCTCGAGCTCGATGGTCCCGGACTCGCGGACGAGCTTCACGCCGTGGATACCGCTCGACCCCGTCGCACGGGGCGACGTGACGACGGACACCGGCACCTGGAGCTGCAGCTGCAGCCAGGCGGCGAGCAGGATCGTCGACGGGCTGTCGGACGCTCCGGAGACCTCGACCGCGGTGATCGGCTCGTACGGCGGCTGGTCGAGCGCCGCGGCGAGCTGGTTCCGCCACAGGGTGAGACGGGTCCAGGCGAAGTCGGTGTCACCCGGCACGTAGGACGCGCCGAGGGCCTCGATCGCACCGTTCGGGTCCTTCTGCGCGGCAGCGTCGGTGATCCGGCGCTGCGCGATGCGGCCCAGGGCCGACGCCGCGGGCTGCTCCGGCGCCGTCTGCGGCCACCAGGCCACGACGGGTGCGTCCGGCAGCAGGAGCCCGGTGACCAGGCTCTCCTCGTCGGTCGCGGTCTCGCCGTACGCACGGAGGACGATGACCTCGCTCGCACCCGCGTCGCTGCCGACACGGATCTGCGCGTCGAGGCGCCCGGGGGACTTCGTGTCACCGCTGTTCTTCGAGACGATGATCACGCGCATCGGGTGCTCGCGGGACGCTTCGTTCGCCGCCTCGATCGCCTCTTCCTCGTGGCCGAGGGCCGTCGAGATGATGAGGGTCAGCACCCGGCCGAGGGCGACGGCGCCGCCCTCTTCGCGGATGCGGACGAGCTTCTTCTGGATCTTCGACACCGTGGTGTCGGGCATGTCGATCTTCACGGACGCCTCCAGGTCCGACCGTCGCGGGCGAGCAGGGCATCGGCGGATGCCGGACCCCACGTGCCGGGACGGTACTGCTCGGGCTGGCCCTGCGTGGCCCAGAACTCCTCGATGGGGTCGAGGATCTTCCAGGACAGCTCGACCTCCTGGTGCCGCGGGAACAGCGGCGGGTCACCGAGGAGCACGTCGAGGATGAGTCGCTCGTACGCCTCGGGGGATGCTTCGGTGAACGCGTGGCCGTAGCCGAAGTCCATCGTCACGTCGCGCACCTGGGTGCCGACGCCCGGGACCTTCGATCCGAAGCGGAGCGTGACGCCCTCGTCCGGCTGGACGCGGATCACCAGGGCGTTCTGCCCGAGCGGGGACTGCGAGTTGCCGTAGACGTCCTCGGGGACGCGCTTGAACACGATCGCGATCTCGGTCACACGACGGCCGAGACGCTTGCCGGCGCGCAGGTAGAACGGGACGCCCTGCCAGCGACGCGTGGCGATGTCGAGCTTGATCGCCGCGTAGGTCTCGGTGCCGGACTCGGGGTCCATGCCGCCTTCCTCGAGGAAGCCGAGCACCTTCTCGCCGCCCTGCCACCCACCGGCGTACTGCCCGCGGGCGGTTGCGGTGGAGAGGTCCTCGGGCAGACGCACGGCGGAGAGCACCTTCTCCTTCTCGGCGCGCAGGTCCGCGGCCTTGAACGAGACGGGCTCCTCCATCGCGGTGAGCGCGAGGAGCTGCAGCAGGTGGTTCTGGATGACGTCGCGCGCCGCGCCGATGCCGTCGTAGTACGCGGCTCGTCCGGCGACGCCGATGTCCTCGGCCATCGTGATCTGCACGTGGTCGACGTAGTTCGAGTTCCAGATGGGTTCGTACATCTGGTTCGCGAACCGGAGCGTCAGGAGGTTCTGGACGGTCTCCTTGCCGAGGTAGTGGTCGATGCGGAACACGTCGTCGGGAGCGAAGACGCTCTCGACGATCGCGTTGAGCTCGCGCGCGGTGCGGAGGTCGGAGCCGAACGGCTTCTCGACGACCACGCGGCTCCAGGAGCCCTCGCGCTTCTCGGTCAGCCCGGACAGCTTGAGCTGCTCGGTGACGACCGGGAACATCTTGGGTGGGATGGACAGGTAGAACGCGTGGTTGCCCAGCGTCCCGCGCTCGGCGTCGAGGTCGTCGACGGTGCGCTTGAGCTCGCGGAACGCCTCGGGGTCGTCGAACGAGCCCTGCACGAAGCGGATGCCCTGTTCGAGCTGACGCCAGACGTCCTCGTCGAACGGGGTGCGGGAGTGCTCCTTGACGGCGTCGTGCACGAGCTGGGAGAAGTCTTGGTCCTCCCAGTCGCGACGAGCGAACCCGACGAGCGCGAACCCCGGGGGCAGGAGCCCCCGGTTGGCCAGGTCGTAGACCGCGGGCATCAGCTTCTTGCGTGACAGGTCGCCCGTCACACCGAAGATGATGAGCGTGCTCGGTCCCGCGATCCGGTTCAGTCGACGATCCGTCGGCAGCCGGAGCGGGTTGTGCTCCGGGGTGATTGCCACCGGTGACATGAGTCGGTGAACTCCTTACGAGTCAGGGGGAGACGGCGGCCGCGATCGCCGCGGTGGCGGCGAGGACGTCCGACGTGGTGAGGGTGAGGACCGGTCGGCCGTGTTCGGCGAGGACACTCGCGTCACCGGCCGCCTGGGCCTGGAGGAGCTGCCCGAACGTGAACGGCCGACCCGGGATCGCCAGGTCCTCGGCTTCGTCGGCCACGATCTGCAGGAACACTCCCGTTGCGGGGCCGCCCTTGTGGTACTGGCCGGTCGAGTGCAGGAACCGCGGGCCGTACCCGAAGGTGACGGGGCGTTCCGTGCGCGCCGCGATCGCGTCGCGCAGCGACTCGAGGCCGCTGTTCGCGGTGCGGTCGACGTACGCCTGCACCGACACGTAGCCGGTCGGGTCGAGTGCGGACACCAGGCCCGACACGGCTTCCGAGAGCGTCGCACCGATGGCGAGTCCGGGCGTCGCGCGGACGGCGATGCTGTCCTCGGAGAACGCCGGCTCAGCCGCGGCGGGGCGGTCGTCGAGCAGTGCGCGCGTCGCGACCTTGGCGGCCTCGACGTCGGGCTGGTCGAACGGGTTGATGCCGAGCAGGCGACCGGCGACCGCGACGGCGTACTCCCAGACGAGGATCTGGCCACCGAGCGTGCCGGTGATCTCGACCTCGCCCTCGGCCACGTGACGCTCGTCCTCGCGCGAACCGACCAGGCGGATGACCTGGACGTCGGGCAGGCCGGCGGTGACCTCGGGGGAGTCCGCGTGCAGCACGACGGGCAGCAGGCCGCGGCCGTCCTTGCCGGTCGACTCCGCGATCAGCTGTTCGACCCAGTCGCCGAAACCGACGATGTGCGTGCCGTCGGGCACGATGGCGATCTTGTCGCGCAGCGGCTCGGTGCCGGCGAGGACCGCACCGAGCACGAGCCCGGGGTTCTCGTCCAGGTCGACCGAGAGCAGCGCGGAGATGGCGTCGGCTTCGTCGAGGAGCTCGGCGATGTCCGCTCCGGCGAGACCGGACGGCACGAGGCCGAAGGCGGTGAGCGCGGAGTAGCGGCCGCCGACGGTGGGGTCGGCGGTGAAGACGCGGTACCCGGCGTCGGTCGCGGCTGCCTCGAGCGCGGAGCCCGGGTCGGTGACGACGACGATGCGGCCGGCCGGGTCGATACCGGCGTCGCGGAACGCCTGCTCGTAGACCCGGCGCTGCGAATCGGTCTCGAGCGTCGAACCGGACTTCGACGAGACGACGAGCACGGTGCGCTCGAGGTCGGTCGTCACGGCGGCGTGGACCTGCGCGGGATCGGTCGAGTCGAGGACCGTGAGGGGGACACCGGCCGTGCGCGTGATGACCTCGGGTGCGAGCGACGAGCCGCCCATGCCGGCGAGGACGACGTGGTCGACCCCTTCGGCACGGAGCGACTCGCGCAGCGCGGTCACCTCGGCGACGAGTGGGCGGGAGACCGAGACGGCCTCCACCCAACCGAGGCGCTTCGACGCCTCGGCCTCGGCGGTGGCTCCCCACAGATCGGCGTCCTGGGCGGTGATGCCCGAGGCCACCAGGTCAGCGACGAGCCGCGGGACCACCTGTTCGATGGCCCGCGCGGCGTCGCCGCTGGCTGCGATGGAAACCGTCACTACTTGGCGCCCTCGAGCGCTGCCTTGACGGTGTCGACGAGCTCGCCCCAGGAGACGTTGAACTTGTCCACGCCCTCCTTCTCGAGCAGCGCGACGACCTCGTCGTAGTCGACACCCTGCGCGGCGAGCTGGTCGAGGACCTGCTGCGCCTGGTCGAAGGTGCCGGCGATGGCGTCGCCGTGGATCTCACCGTGGTCGAACGTGGCGTCGAGCGTCTTGCCCGGCATCGTGTTGACGGTGTTCGGGGCGGCGAGCTCGGTCACGTAGAGCGTGTCGGGGAGCGACGGGTCCTTGACACCGGTCGAGGCCCAGAGCGGACGCTGCGTGTTGGCACCGGACTCGAGCAGGCCCAGGGCGCGCTCGGAGGCGAACGCCTCGGTCCAGACCTGGTAGGCGAGCTGCGCGTTGGCGATGCCGGCCTTCGACTTCAGGGCCTTGGCCTCGTCGGTGCCGACGGCGTCCAGGCGCTTGTCGATCTCGGAGTCGACGCGCGACACGAAGAACGACGCGACCGAGTGGATCTTGGAGAGGTCGTGGCCGGCGGCCTTGGCCTTCTCGAGCCCACCGAGGTAGGCGTCGATGACGGCGCGGTAGCGCTCGAGCGAGAAGATCAGCGTGACGTTGACGGAGATGCCGGCGCCGATGACCTCGGTGATCGCCTCGAGACCCTCGAGCGTCGCCGGGATCTTGATGAGGACGTTCTCCTTGCCGACCTTCTCGAACAGGAACTTGGCCTGCTCGATGGTCTTGGCGGTGTCGTGCGCCAGACCCGGCTCGACCTCGATCGAGACGCGGCCGTCGAAGCCCTTGGTCTCGTCGTAGATCGGCTTGAAGACGTCGGATGCGTTCGCGACGTCCTGCGTGGTGATCGCGAAGATCGCGTCGGTCACGTCGGTGCCCGCAGCGGCGAGCTCCTTGACCTGCGCGTCGTAGCGCTCGCCCTTGGCGAGGGCCGACGCGAAGATCGTCGGGTTCGTCGTCACACCGACGACGTTCTTCTGCTCGATGAGCTCGGTGAGCTTGCCGGTCTCGAGGAGCTCGCGGGAGAGGTCGTCGAGCCAGATGCTCACGCCGACCGCGGAGAGGGCGGCGGTGGGGGTGTTCTCAGCCATGTGTTTCTCTTCTTCTTTCATCGACGGGTCCGTGAGGACCGTGAGTCGGGGTTTCGGGGACGGGAGGCCCGTGGCGGAACCGAGCCGGGCCTCCCGGAAGAAGGGCCGGATCCGGAAACCGGACCCGGCCCTTGCAGGTCAGGAAGCTGCGATCGATTCCTTCGCGGCGGCCACGACGTGCTCCGTCGTGAAGCCGAACTCCTTGAAGAGCGTCTGGTAGTCGGCCGAGGCACCGAAGTGCTCGATCGAGACGCTGCGGCCCTTGTCGCCGACGATGTCGCGCCAGCTCATGGCGATGCCGGCCTCGACCGACACGCGAGCGGTGACGTCCTTCGGGAGCACCTGGTCCTGGTAGTTCTCGGACTGGGCGCGGAACCACTCGATCGACGGGGCGCTCACGACGCGGGCGTTGATGCCCTCGGCCTTGAGCTGCTCGCGAGCCTCGACCGCGATCTGGACCTCGGAACCGGTCGCGATGAGGATGACGTCCGGGGTGCCGTTGGGCGCCTCGGCCAGGACGTAGGCGCCCTTGGCGACGTTCTTCGCAGAAGCGAAGACCTCGCCCGAGGCGTCGCCTTCGCCACGCTCGAACACCGGCAGGTTCTGACGGCTCAGGGCGATGCCGGCCGGGCGGTCGGTGTGCTTGAGCATCTCGAGCCACGCGTACGCGACCTCGTTGGCGTCGGCCGGACGGACGACGTCGAGACCCGGGATCGCACGCAGCGACGAGACCTGCTCGATCGGCTGGTGCGTCGGGCCGTCCTCGCCGAGGGCGACGGAGTCGTGGGTCCAGACGTAGATCGCCGGCGCCTGCATGAGCGCGGCGAGACGGACCGCCGGACGCATGTAGTCGCTGAAGATGAGGAACGTGCCGCCGAAGGGGCGGGTGTTCCCGTGCAGGACGATGCCGTTGAGGATCGAGCCCATGGCGTGCTCGCGGATGCCGAAGTGCAGCACGCGGCCGTACGGGTCGGTGCTCCACGTCGAGGTCGAGGCCTCGGCCGGACCGAAGGACTTGGCACCCTCGATCGTGGTGAGGTTCGACTCGGCGAGGTCGGCCGAACCGCCCCAGAACTCGGGCATCAGCGGCGCGATGGCGTTGATGACCTTGCCGGAAGCGGCACGGGTCGAGACGGCCTTGTCCGCCGGGAAGACCGGGAGCGCTGCTTCGAGGCCCTCCGGGAGCTCCTTCGACTGGACGCGGTCGAACAGTGCCTTCTTGTCGGCGTTGGCTGCGGCCCACGCGTCGAAGGACTTCTGCCACTCGGCGTGCTCGGCCTGGCCCTTGGCGACGGCGCCGCGGGTGTACTCGAGGACCTCGGGAGCGACCTCGAAGGTCTTGTCGGTGTCGAAACCGAGGATCTCCTTGAGGCCCTTGATCTCGTCGGCGCCGAGCGCTGAACCGTGGATCTTGCCCGAGTTCTGCTTGGTCGGCGACGGCCAGCCGATGATCGTCTTGAGGACGATGAGCGACGGCTTGTCGGTGACCTGCTTGGCGGCCTCGATCGCGGCGTGGAGCTCCTCGGCGTCCTCGGAGTACTCGCCGTTCTTCTTCCAGTCGACGATCTGGACGTGCCAGCCGAGCGCCTCGTAGCGCTCGGGGACGCTCTCGGAGAACGCGATGTCGGTGTTGTCCTCGATCGAGATCTGGTTCGAGTCGTAGAACGCGATGAGGTTGCCGAGCTGCTGGCGACCGGCGAGCGAACCCGCTTCGTTGGTCACGCCCTCCTGCATGTCACCGTCGCCGGCGATCACGTAGGTGAAGTGGTCGAACGGCGACTGGCCGGCTGGGGTCTCCGGGTCGAACAGGCCGCGCTCGAAGCGCTGGGCGTAGGCGAAGCCGACCGAGGACGCGAGGCCCTGGCCGAGCGGGCCCGTGGTGATCTCGACACCGTCGGTGTGGCCGTACTCCGGGTGACCCGGGGTCTTCGAGCCCCACTTGCGCAGGTGCTGCAGGTCCTCGAGCTCGAGCCCGTAGCCGTGCAGGTAGAACTGCACGTACTGGAGGATCGAGGCGTGACCGGCGGAGAGGATGAAGCGGTCGCGGCCGATCCAGGTGGCGTCGCTGGGGTCGCGACGCATCACCTTCTGGAAGAGCAGGTGGGCGAGCGGAGCAAGGCTCATCGCGGTGCCGGGGTGACCGTTGCCGGCGGCCTCGACCGAGTCGGCGGCGAGAACGCGGGCCGTGTCGACGGCCTTCCGGTCGATGGCGTCCCAGGTGAATTCAGCCACTTGGATGTTGACCCTTCTTGATGCGACATGTGCGAGGGCTCGTGCCATCGCACGGACATGTGGCCATCCCGGGGCCGAGTCGTGTCGCCGTCTAGCGGCGGCCGACCGGCTCATCGCGGCCGACGTCATCGGGGCGCGCACTGCGGGAGGGCGTGTCCAGCATAGTGACCCGGTACTCAGAAGGGGTTCAGGTGACCCCCGATGTTCACACCGGGGTGGCCGACGACGGTCGATCCGGGCGTGTCGAACGCGTCCGGATCACGCCGGGATGTCGGAGCGGGGCACCGTTGCGGCGCTTCCATCCCGTAAACTGATCGGGACCCGTGGACATTCCGGGTCAGCGCATGCCCGGACGCCGCCGCAGTCGTCCACCGAGTGTGCGAGCTGATGCGAACAGACTGAGGTTCCCTTGCCGACTGCCACCGTGACCCGGCCCGACACCGATCGACCCCGATCGCCGCTGTCCCGCAAGGTCCGTGCGTACGTCTCGTTGACGAAGCCGCGCGTGATGGAGCTGCTGCTCGTCACCACGGCCCCGACGATGTTCCTCGCCGAGCGCGGCGTCCCCGACCTGTGGCTCGTCTTCTGGACGATGCTCGGCGGAGCGATGTCGGCCGGTTCGGCGTCGGCCTTCAACTGCTACATCGACCGCGACATCGACCGGCTCATGAAGCGGACGAGCACCCGGCCGCTGGTCACCGGCGAACTCTCCGACCGTGAAGCCCTCGTGTTCTCGTGGATCCTCGGCGTCCTGTCGACAGCGGTGCTCGGCTTCCTGGTGAACTGGCTCGCGGCGGCGCTCAGCGTCATCGCGATCCTGATCTACGTGTTCGTCTACACGCTGTGGCTCAAGCGCCGCACGCCGCAGAACATCGTCTGGGGTGGCTCGGCCGGCTGCATGCCCGTGCTCATCGGCTGGGCGGGTGTCACCGGATCGCTGACGTGGACCCCCGTCATCCTGTTCATGGTGATCTTCCTCTGGACGCCGCCGCACTACTGGCCGCTGTCGATGAAGTACCGGGACGACTACGACGCCGCCGACGTGCCGATGCTCGCCGTCGTCCGTGGTCGGACCGTCGTCGGCCTGCAGGTCGTCCTGTACGCCTGGGCGACGCTCGTCTGCTCGCTCCTGCTCATCCCCGTCGGGCACATGGGTCCGCTGTACACGGTGGTCGCGCTGGCCGGTGGCATCTGGTTCGTCGTCGAGTCGCACCGCCTGTACTCGCGGGCGATCCAGCACGTCGAGCACGTGCATCCGATGCGGGTCTTCCACAGCTCGATCACGTACCTGACGCTGCTCTTCATCGCGGTGGGCATCGACCCGCTGCTGCCGCAGGTCTTCACCTTCTAGGGCGGTCGCGCCGGCGCCGCCGCAGGCGCGTGCTCGGTCCGCAGGACGCCGTCGTGTCCGGTTGACGCCGTCGTATTGGCAAGACGCCGTCGTGTCCGGTTGACGCCGTCGTGTCCGCAGGACGCCGTCGTGTCCAGTTGACGCCGTCGTATTGGCAAGACGCCGTCGTGTCCGCAGGACGCCGCCACCCCGACGAGACGCCGCCGAATCCGGCGGCGTCTCGCGCGTTCGGCGGCGTCTCGGCAGGACACCGGCGTCCTGTGCTCGGCACGCGGCGGCCTGGAGGCGCGGTGCGGGCCCGCCACGGGCCTCCCGTCCGGCGCGCGGCGCGTCTGCCGCGGCGCGGACGCGACTGGCTGGGGACCACACGTAATGCGGACTCGGTCCGACGGCGCGTCCGGCCGACCACCACAAACGCGACACCCCACGAGTCGAACGACTCGTGGGGTGTCGGAGAACGGGTGTCGAGCGCGCGACGCGCCCGGGCGTCAGGCGACGATGGGCTCCCGGACGGCGTCGCGACCGGCCGATGCCCGCGTGGACAGCACCACGGCGGTGACGGCGCCCACGAGGAGCCCGGCGAGCACCATGTGCGTGCCGACGAGCCCGACGGGCAGACCGGTGCGTGCCTGCGTGAGGCCGACCGCGATCTGCAGGAACTCGACGACGAGCAGCAGCAACGGCCACTTGCTCGGCCGGCCCAGGCGGACGGCTCCGATGACGAGCACCAGGGTGAGCGCGAAGAGGGCGTACGCCGGCCAGGCGTGCACGTGCTCCATGACCGCGGGGTCGAACCCGGTGCGGTGCAGGCGTCCGCCGTCGACGGCTTCGTCAGCGCCGGCGTGTGGGCCGCTGCCGGTGGTCAGGATGCCGACGAGCACGGTCACGACGACGGCGGCGACGGTGCCGCGGACGACGCCGGTGTACCAGCCGGGGACGAGCCGCTCGGCCGTGCGGGGGCCGTGCACGGTGCGGTAGACCAGGGCAGCGGTCACCGAGGTGAGCGCGGCGGAGACGACGAAGTGCAGTCCGACCACGAAGGGGTTCAGGTTCGTCCACACGCTCATGCCGCCGATCACGGCCTGCACCGGGATCGCGACGCCCTGAGCGAACGCCAACCAGAACAGTTCCGGCCGCGTGCGGAGCATCCGGACGACCGCCAGGAACATCGCGACGGCCACGATCACGAGCACGAAGGTCAGCAGACGGTTGCCGAACTCGATGATGCCGTGGACGCCCATCTCCGGCGTGGAGACCAGCGAATCCGCCGTGCACTTGGGCCAGGTGGGGCATCCGAGGCCCGACGCGGTGAGGCGGACCAGGCCGCCTGTGCCGATCAGCACGACCTCGACCACGAAGGACGCCCAGGCCAGTGCGACGACGCGGCGGTCGACCGCACGGGGGAGCGACCACCACCGTCCGGTCCGGAGATCCTGCTCGACGGGGGATCCGACGCGTGTCACGAGGGTGGTGCCTTCCTGTTGTTCCGTGCAGTGAACCTGTAGGATTCGAGGGTTCAGCAGCAGTCAAGTCTAGGCAGGCGCCGGCTCCGAATGGGCCGAGATCGCCGATCACTCCACGGACTGCGTGGAACCATAGTCGTTGCGAGGGAGCAGCACCGGGTCCGCATGTCAGCGGTCCACGGTGGAATGGCGTCCAGACGCCACGGGTTGACACCTGTAACGCTGTCCCGCGAGAAGGAAACGAGGAGACCATGTCCGACGTGCTCATCGACCGTCCCGAGCTCGAAGGGCTCGGCCAATACGAGTTCGGCTGGTCCGACTCCGACTCGGCAGGGTCCTCCGCCCGTCGTGGGATCTCGGAAGAGGTCGTCACCGACATCTCGAACCTCAAGGACGAGCCCGAGTGGATGCTGAAGAACCGCCTCAAGGGGCTGTCGCTCTTCGGCCGCAAGCCGATGCCGACGTGGGGTGCCGACCTGACGGGCATCGACTTCGACAACATCAAGTACTTCGTGCGCTCCACCGAGAAGCAGGCGCAGTCGTGGGAAGACCTCCCCGAGGACATCCGTGCGACCTACGAGAAGCTCGGCATCCCCGAGGCCGAGCGCCAGCGCCTGGTCGCCGGCGTCGCCGCGCAGTACGAGTCCGAGGTCGTGTACCACCAGATCCGCGAGGACCTGGAGCAGCAGGGCGTCATCTTCATGGACACCGACACGGCGCTCCGTGAGCACCCGGAGCTGTTCGAGGAGCACTTCGGCACCGTGATCCCGGCCGGCGACAACAAGTTCGCCGCGCTGAACACGGCCGTCTGGTCCGGTGGGTCGTTCGTCTACGTCCCCAAGGGCGTCCACGTCGAGATCCCGCTGCAGGCCTACTTCCGGATCAACACCGAGAACATGGGTCAGTTCGAGCGGACGCTGATCATCGCGGACGAGGACTCGTACGTCCACTACATCGAGGGCTGCACCGCTCCGATCTACAAGTCCGACTCGCTGCACTCGGCCGTCGTCGAGATCATCGTGAAGAAGAACGCCCGCGTTCGCTACACGACGATCCAGAACTGGTCGAACAACGTCTACAACCTCGTCACGAAGCGTGCGATCGCGCACGAAGGCGCGACGATGGAGTGGATCGACGGCAACATCGGCTCCAAGGTCACGATGAAGTACCCGTCGATCTACCTCGCCGGGGAGCACGCCAAGGGCGAGACGCTCTCCGTGGCCTTCGCGGGCCCCGGCCAGCACCAGGACGCCGGCGCGAAGATGATCCACATGGCGCCGTACACGACGTCCTCGATCGTCTCCAAGTCGATCGCCCGTGGCGGCGGTCGTGCCGGGTACCGCGGCGAGGTCCGGGTCGACCCGGGCGCGCACCACGCGGCCAACACCGTGCGCTGTGACGCCCTGCTCGTCGACACGATCAGCCGGAGCGACACGTACCCGGCGATCGACATCCGTGTCGACGACGTGCAGCTGGGGCACGAGGCCACGGTCTCGCGTGTCAGCGAGGAGCAGCTCTTCTACCTCATGTCCCGCGGCATGGCCGAGGACGAGGCGATGGCGATGATCGTCCGTGGTTTCATCGAGCCGATCGCCCGCGAGCTCCCGATGGAGTACGCACTCGAACTCAACAAGCTCATCGAGATGAGCATGGAAGGATCCGTCGGCTAGATGTCCAGCACCACCCCTCCCCACATCGACCAGCCGATCGAGCCCGCTGCCGCAGCGCAGGGCGGCACCCAGCACGGCGCCGGAGCCCACTCCGACGGCGGCTGGGACGCCCCCGACAAGAAGGTGCCGGTCCAGACCCGCTCCGAGCGGTTCCAGTCCGGCGACGTCGAGGCGTTCCCGAAGGTCACCGGCCGAGAGGTCAACTGGAAGTTCGCGCCGCTGACCAAGCTCCAGCCGCTGCTGGACGGCCCGCTCGACGGATCCGCCTACCCGTACCTCGCCCGCCAGTCCGAGGGCGCCGACGTCGAGTGGGGTCGCAGCGACGACCCCCGCGTCGGCACCGCCGGCCTGCCCGAAGACCGCGCGGCGGCCGCGGCCTGGAGCGCCCGTGACGCGGTCCTGGCGATCACGATCAAGGCCACCGAAGCGCACGAGTTCATCACGGTGACCCGCTCCGACTTCGGGTCGCAGCCCCGCGCCGCGCACACGGTCATCACGGCCGAGCCGAACGCGCAGGGCATCGTCGTGCTCGACAACCGCGGCAGCGCCCTGCTGAGCGAGAACATCGAGATCGTCGCGCAGCAGAACGCACGACTGACCGTCGTCAGCCTGCAGGACTGGGACGACGACGCGGTGCACGTGTCGACGCACTTCGCCGAGGTCGGGCGCGATGCCTTCCTCAAGCACGTCGTGGTCTCGCTCGGCGGCGACGTCATCCGGGTCAACCCCTCGACGCACCTCGGTGCGCAGGGTGCCGACACCGAGATGTACGGCGTGTACTTCGCCGACGCCGGCCAGTACATCGAGCAGCAGGTCTACGTGAACCACGACGCGCCGAACACGCGCGGTCGGGTCAACTACAAGGGTGCGCTGCAGGGCCAGGGCGCGCACACCGTCTGGATCGGTGACGTCCTGATCGGTCGCGCCGGTGACGGGACCGACTCGTACGAGCAGAACCGCAACCTCGTGCTGACGGACGGCACCCGTGCCGACAGCATCCCGAACCTCGAGATCGAGACGGGCAACATCGAGGGTGCCGGTCACGCGAGTGCCACCGGTCGCTTCGACGACGAGCAGCTGTTCTACCTGCAGTCCCGCGGAGTCCCGGAAGAAGAAGCGCGGCGTCTCGTCGTGCTCGGCTTCCTGGTCGAGGTGATCCAGAAGATCGGTGCGCCCGAGCTCGAGGAACGCCTCATCGCCGCGGTCGAGCAGGAACTCGCCGAGGGCCGTTCGGTCATCGCGGCACCGGCCGAGTCCGGCGCCGAGCCGGCCGCCGCGCCGCAGGCACCCGCACCGCAGACCGCCGCTCCGCAGGCCAACGCCTGATGGCCGAGAAGGTCTGCGCCGAAGCCGACATCGCGGTGGACAGCCCGATGCGGGTGGTCGTCGGTGGCACGGCGGTCGCGATCGTGAAGGACTCGTCCGGCACGGTCCACGCCATCGGCGACACCTGCACGCACGGCGACATCTCGCTGGCCGAGGGCTTCGTCGAGGGTGACTCGCTGGAGTGCTGGGCCCACGGGTCCCGCTTCTCGCTGACCACCGGCAAGCCGCAGAACTTCCCGGCCTACGAGCCCGTCCCGGTCTTCCGGGTCGAGGTCCGCGACGGCGACGTCTACGTCGACGTCCAGGACGTCGTCCCGGTCGACTGAGCACCCCAACACTTCCCGCGGCTGACGCCGCACCACAGCTGCAACCGAAGGAACGCAATGTCCACTCTGGAAATCCGTGACCTCAAGGTCTCGATCGACACCGACCAGGGCACCAAGGAGATCCTGAAGGGTGTCGACCTCACCATCAACGAGGGCGAGATCCACGCGATCATGGGGCCGAACGGCTCCGGCAAGTCCACCCTGGCGTACACGATCGCCGGACACCCCCGGTACAACGTCGTCGGTGGCACGATCACCCTCGACGGCGAGGACGTCCTCGCGATGAGCGTCGACGAGCGTGCCCGTGCCGGCATGTTCCTGGCGATGCAGTACCCGGTCGAGATCCCCGGCGTCACGGTGTCGAACTTCCTCCGCACCGCCAAGACGGCGATCGACGGTGAGGCCCCGGCCCTGCGCGGCTGGATCAAGGAACTCCGTCAGTCGATGGCCGACCTGAAGATGGACTCGTCGTTCGCCGAGCGCAACGTCAACGAGGGCTTCTCCGGTGGCGAGAAGAAGCGCCACGAGATCATGCAGCTCGAGCTCCTCAAGCCGAATTTCGCCGTCCTCGACGAGACCGACTCCGGCCTCGATGTCGACGCGCTGAAGATCGTCTCCGAGGGCGTCAACCGTGCCAAGGCCGCGACCGGCCTCGGTGTACTGCTCATCACGCACTACACGCGCATCCTCCGCTACATCAAGCCGGACTTCGTGCACGTGTTCGTCGCCGGAAAGATCGCGGAGCAGGGCGGCCCCGAGCTGGCCGACCGCCTCGAGAACGAGGGCTACG
This sequence comes from Curtobacterium sp. Arg-1, assembly GCF_025643395.1. Lineage (NCBI taxonomy): Bacteria > Bacillati > Actinomycetota > Actinomycetes > Micrococcales > Microbacteriaceae > Curtobacterium > Curtobacterium sp. Arg-1. The sequence continues at coordinate 1,995,563 of NZ_CP095731.1, read as the reverse complement.
ACCGCTACGTGCAGGCCGTCGCGGCCGCCGAGGCGCAGGCCTGATGATCGCCGCACTCGCTCCCGACAAGTTCGACGAGGTCGTCGAGGGCCTGAAGGAGGTCCAGGACCCGGAGCTCGGCGTGAACATCGTCGACCTCGGCCTGATCTACGACCTCGCCTGGGACGACGACGCCAACGCCCTCGTCATCAGCATGACGCTCACCAGCGCCGGCTGCCCCCTGACCGACGTCATCGAGGGTGACACCGCGAACGCGCTCGACGGCATCGTGGACGCCTTCCGGATCAACTGGGTCTGGATGCCGCCGTGGGGTCCGGAACGGATCACCGACGACGGACGCGAGATGATGCGCGCCCTCGGGTTCGCGATCTAGGCGCGACCCACAACGGACGGGAGGCGCGGTGCCAGCTGGCACCGCGCCTCCCGTCCGTTTGTGCGCACGCCACGCGCGGGGCGCGCCGCCGAGTGGTCGCAACCGCCCGCTCACGTTCGCCGAGTGGTCGCGTTCGGTCGGCTGACCCCGCTCCAGGCGACGGAACGTGACCACTCGGCATCCGGGCAGTGGGGAGTCGTGACCGCACTGACAGCCCGGCGCCGCGGCCGCCTGCCTGCCCGCCCACGCGCTGCGGACGCAGAACGGCCCCACACCGATCGGTGCGGGGCCGTTCTCGTGCGAGGGGTCAGCGGCGGCCGACGGCCTTCCACGCGAGCGGCAGGATGCCGGCGGCGATGAGGGCCTTGGCGACGCCACCGATGATGAACGGGTACAGGCCGGCGGCGAGCACCGACTGGACGTCGTTCGGGGCGCCGAGCTGGCCGAGCGCCACGGCGAGGTACGGCAGGCCGGTCACGAACGGGATCGCGCTCGCGAGCAGCATCGCGACCGCGGCACGACCGACGTTGCGGTCCCAGTTGCGGCGGGCGAGCCAGCCGACGAGCCCGGCGGCCGGGATGAAGCCGATGACGTACCCGAAGCTCGGCAGGGCCAGGGCCTGCAGGCCGCCCTGCAGGTCGGCGAAGAACGGGGCACCCGCGAGTCCGGCGACGGCGTAGACGAGCAGCGAGAGCATGCCGCGACGTGCGCCGAACGTCGCGCCGACGAGCACGACGGCCAGCGTCTGCCCGGTGATCGGGACCGGCCACATCGGGACCTCGAGCTGCGCCATCGCGGCGGTGAACAGGGCTCCGCCGGCGACGAGGGCGGCGTCGGTGGCCAGCCCGTGCGTGCGCAGACGGTCGGCGAGGACTGCGCGGGGAGCGAACCCGGTGGCGTTCGTCATGGATTCTCCTAGAATGGACTGCTGGTTCCGTTCGGAACCATCGGTCCCGTCAGCGTAGCGGTGCACCTCACGCACACACCGTTGTGCAAACCCACCAACTGATTGGACGTCCACTGTGCTTGCCGTGCACGAACTCGAGATCCGCGTCGGAGCTCGTCTCCTCATGGAAGAAGTGTCCTTCCGTGTCGAGAAGGGCGACAAGATCGGACTCGTCGGCCGCAACGGCGCGGGGAAGACGACGATGACCAAGGCCCTCGCGGGCGAGACGCAGCCGAACGGCGGCACGATCGACCGCGGCGGGGAGATCGGCTACCTGCCGCAGGACCCCCGCTCCGGCGACCCGGAGGAGACCGCGCGGAAGCGCATCCTCGACGCCCGCGGGCTCGGTGAGCTCGTGGAGGGCATCCGCCTCGCCACGCTCGACATGGCGAGCGACGACGCGGCCGTTGCCGAGAAGGCGATGCGGCGCTACAGCCGTCTCGACGACCAGTTCAACGCGCTCGGTGGCTACGCGGCCGAGGCCGAGGCCGCCTCGATCGCGTCGAACCTGAAGCTGCCGGACCGCATCCTCGACCAGCAGCTCAAGACGCTCTCGGGTGGTCAACGACGGCGCATCGAGCTCGCCCGCATCCTGTTCTCGGACGCCGAGACGATGATCCTCGACGAGCCGACCAACCACCTCGACGCCGACTCCGTCGTGTGGCTCCGCGAGCACCTGAAGACCTACCCCGGCGGCGTCATCATCATCTCCCACGACGTCGAGCTCGTCGAAGAGGTCGTGAACCGCGTCTTCTACCTGGACGCAAACCGCCAGACCATCGACATCTACAACATGGGCTGGAAGCTCTACCAGCGGCAGCGCGTCGCCGACGAGGAGCGCCGTCGCAAGGAGCGCGCGGGTGCCGAGAAGAAGGCCGCCACGCTCAAGGACCAGGCCGCACGCTTCGGTGCGAAGGCCTCGAAGGCCGCCGCCGCGCACCAGATGGTCGCGCGTGCCGACAAGCTGCTCGCCGGCCTCGAGGACGAGCGCGTCGCCGACCGCGTCGCGAAGATCCGTTTCCCCACGCCGGCGCCGTGCGGTCGTACGCCGCTGATGGCCGAGGGGCTGTCGAAGTCCTACGGCTCGCTGGAGATCTTCGCCGGTGTCGACCTGGCGATCGACCGCGGCTCCCGCGTGGTCATCCTCGGCTTCAACGGTGCGGGCAAGACGACGTTGCTGCGCATCCTCGCGGGTGCCGACCAGCCCGACACCGGTGAGATCCAGCCAGGCCACGGTCTGCGCATCGGCTACTACGCGCAGGAACACGAGAACATCGACATCAACCGCACGGTGATCGAGAACATGGTGTCGGCGTCGACGGACCTCAACGAGACCGAGGCCCGTCGGGTGCTCGGGTCGTTCCTGTTCACCGGCGACGACGGCTACAAGAAGGCCGGCGTCCTGTCCGGTGGTGAGAAGACGCGTCTGTCGCTCGCGATGATCGTCGTCTCGGGGGCGAACGTCCTGCTGCTCGACGAACCGACGAACAACCTGGACCCGGCGTCACGCGAGGAGATCCTCAACGCCCTGGCCGGCTTCGAGGGCGCGGTCGTCCTGGTGTCCCACGACGCCGGCGCGGTCGAGGCGCTCAACCCCGAGCGCGTGCTGCTGCTGCCGGACGGCACCGAGGACCACTGGAACAAGGACTACGCGGAGCTCATCGAACTCGCGTAGCCGCTTGCGAGACGCCGTCGTGTCCACACGACGCCGCTGAGCCGTCGAGGCGCCGCCGGAGACGGCGGCGCCTCGCCGACGTGGGGGCGTGTCGCGATGACGACGGCGTCTTGCGCACCGGCCTCGGAGTCGGCCGCGCGAGGCCCGTGCGCACGGTGCCGCGTTCGCGGTCCGGTGCCGTGTTGCGTGGTGGGTGCGCGCTTGTGGTGCTGCACGGTGCGGGGAAGCGCGCACGGGGTTGCGAGGTGCGCACGGTGCGGTCTGGAGGCGCGGTGCTGGTCGTGTGTCGCGCCTCCCGTGCGCACGGTGCCGCGTTCGCGGGCCGGTGCCGTGTTGCGTGGTGGGTGCGCGCTTGTGGTGCTGCACGGTGCGCGGAAGCGCGCACGGGGTTGCGAGGTGCGCACGGTGCGCTGACGCGCACACACGCCAGCGCGTCAGCGACGGGACGCGATGAGCTCGTCCTCGATCTCGGCGTCGGTCTTCGGCTTGAGGTTCTTGCGGCGTTCGCGCTCGAGGGCACGCTCGCGCTCCTCGGGGTCGTCCTGGTTGAGGTTCCGGTACTCCTGCACCATCACGTACGCCAGGAACCCGAAGCCCCCGGCGGCGAACAGGAACCACTGGATGAAGTAACTCAGGTGCAGCCCGGTGTCGGCGTTCGGGCGATCCCAGCCGAGCGGGCGGGCCTCGGTCGGGGCGGGGGACTCCGAGGCGAGCTGCCCGTACGCACCGGTCCAGATGGGGTCGTCGACCTTGTTCGCCACGTCGGCCAGGGTGACCGACTGCACCTGGTCGGTGTCCTTCGGGTCGGAGCGGCCGGGGATGCGGGGTTCGCTCTGCTGCAGCCGGACGACGGCGGTGACCTCGCCGGACGGGGGAGCGGGAACGTGGTCGGGGGCGTCCTGCGCGTTGCCGGTCGGGACCCAGCCGCGGTCGACGATGAAGGCGCGGCCCTCGGACGTGACGAGCGGGGTGAGGACCTCGAACCCGGGCTGCCCGTTGTGCACGCGGTTGCGGACGAGCAGCTGGGAGTCGACGTCGTACCGGCCGGTGACGGAGACCCGGAGCCACTCCTGCTCGTCCTGCCAGCTCGACGCCTTCGGCAGCGCCCGGTCGAGGGGGACGGGAGTGTGGTCGTAGTTCTGCGCGACCTGCTCGTTCTGCCGGACGGCTTCGTTGCGGCGGTCCCACTGCCACATGCCGAACAGCGTGCAGACGATGGCGAAGGCGACGGCGATCGCGAAGTAGCCGAGCCAGCGGCGGCTCCGGACGAAGCGCCAGCCGACGAAGGGCTCGTCGGAGCGGCTGATCGAACCCGAGCCCGACCCCGAGTCCGAGCCAAAGCCGGAGCTCGATCCAGCGGCGGCACGCTGCAGCTTGGCGGCGTGCTTGCGGCCGTACCGGGACTGCGGGTCGAAGCCGTCGGTCATCGCGAGGTGCCGGTGGCGCGCACCCCGACGTCGTTCTTCGGCGCTGCCACCGGGTCGCGCTCGTCGTCGAGGCGGTCGACGTCCTCGTGCATGCCGGTGACGCGCACCGGGAACGAGCGGGACCGCAGGTAATCGGCCAGGAAGTCACGGTGCTCGTCGCACGCCGCCCAGATCTTCACGCGGTCGATCGCGTGGATGCGGGGGTTGCGCCAGTTCACGCGCCAGCCGGCCGTCGAGGTGCAACCCGCTCGCGAGCACACCGGGGTCGATCCGGGCTCGGTCTGCAGGTCGAACGTCGCACCCATCAGCGGGGCCCCCACATCTTCGATCGGTCGCCGTTGCGCTGCCACTCGTCCTGGGCGTGCTGCGCCTGCTGGCGGAGGCGGTCCTGTTCGTCGCGGTAGGCCTGGGCCCGTGCGTCCTCCTGCTGTTCGCGGAGGCGCGTGTCGACGGCGTCGTACAGCTCGATGGACCCGGCGGGGGAGATCATGTCGCTCTCGGTCCGGCTGCCGGCGTTCGCGATGACGACGGCGACCCAGGGGATCACCGCGGCGAGGACGATCGGGATGACGGCAAGCCACGAGTGCCAGGTCGAGTACACGAGCACGGCGGAGATGAAGAGGACCACTCGGATGGCCATCTGCCAGACGTAGCGGGACAGGCGGTGCGCCCGGTCCTGCTCCGGTGTGTCCGGCAGCGAGGTGATGCTCGTGTGCGTGCTCTTCATACAGATGGTCTCCGTCTACCCGTGGTCAAGCCTAATCCCGCCGGGCCGATCATGGGTGCGCCGCGCGCGAACCGGCAGGGTGGTCGGCTCCGGTACGCTCGTCCGGGCGTGTCCGCCGGGTCCCCGGCACCGCGTGCCGAGCAGAACCCACCGAACGGAGCGACCATGAGCACCCCCCGTACCGTCCTCATCACCGGCGGCAACCGCGGCATCGGCCGCGCGCTGGCCGAGCGGTTCGTCGCAGCCGGCCACCGGGTCGCCGTGACGTCGCGCAGCGGTCAGGGTGGTCCCGAGGGCGCGCTGACGGTGCAGGCCGACATCACCGACACGGCCTCCGTCGACGCCGCGTTCACGCAGGTCGAGGCCGAGTTCGGTCCGATCGAGGTCCTCGTCGCGAACGCCGGCATCACGAACGACCAGCTGCTCCTCCGCATGTCCGAGGACGACTTCACCAGCGTCGTCGACACGAACCTCACCGGCACCTTCCGCGTCGTCAAGCGCGCCACGAAGGGCATGATGAAGGCCAAGTTCGGGCGCATCGTGCTGATGTCGAGCGTCGTGGGTGCCTACGGCCAGATCGGCCAGGTCAACTACGCGTCCTCGAAGGCCGCCCTGGTCGGCATGGCCCGCTCGATCACCCGTGAACTCGGTTCGCGTGGCATCACCGCCAACGTCGTCGCGCCCGGCTTCATCCAGACCGACATGACCGCCGCGCTCTCCGACGAGCTGCAGGCCGAGTTCAAGAAGGCGATCCCGGCCGCCCGCTACGGCACGGTCGACGACGTCGCCGACGCCACGCTGTTCCTGGCGAGCGACGGCGCCGGGTACGTCTCCGGAGCGATCATCCCGGTCGACGGCGGCCTCGGGATGGGGCACTAGCCACCGCCTGCGCGACGTTTCGTGCCCAGCGACCGTCCACGGGTGCTCGCGCGCGTGACGTGTCGCTGAGCGCGAAGACCGGACGGTCCGCTCAGCCGCGCAGACCGAGCGTCGCGAGCACGGCGGACAGGTCACGGTCGACGACCGCGACGTTCGCCTGCTCCCGCACGCGCGGCTTCGCGTCGAACGCGACCGACAGCGCCGCGACGCGCATCATCTCGAGGTCGTTCGCGCCGTCCCCGATCGCGATCGTCCGTGCCGGGTCGACACCGTCGGCGTCCGCCCACTCGCGGAGCGCGACGGCCTTCGCGTGCGCGTCGACGACGTCGCCGAGCACGCGGCCGGTCAGCACGCCGCCGCTGACCTCGAGCCGGTTCGCCCGGCAGTGGTCGAGGCCGAGTTGCTCGGCGAAGGGGTCGAGGACCTCGTGGAACCCGCCCGACACCACGCCGACGGTGCCGCCGGCGGCGTGCACGCCGCGGACGAGCTGGTCGGCGCCCCGCGTCACACGGACCGCCTGCTGCGCGCGGACGAAGACGTCCGCCTGGAGGCCCGCCAGGGTCGCGACACGCTCCCGGAGGCTCTCGGCGAAGTCGAGTTCCCCGCGCATGGCGCGCTCCGTGATCGCCGCCACCTGTGGCCGGGTCCCGGCGCTGTCGGCGAGCAGTTCGATCACCTCGTCCTCGAGGAGGGTGGAATCGGCATCGAGGACGACGAGGAAGCGGGGCACGCACCAACGGTACCGACTGGCGGAGGCACGGCCGCGTCGGTGACGCGAGCCGTGCCTCCAGACCGTCCGTTCCGGGCTGCGCCCCGGGTGCGTCGTCACGCATCGCCGCGGACGCCCTTGCCGACCCATGGGCTGAGCCCGGACTCGGTGACGGATCAGGCGTCGACGCGGACGCCCTTGCCGACAACGGTGATGCCGGACGCGGTGACGGTGAAGCCGCGTGCCTCGTCGGCCTCGCGGTCGACGCCGACCTGCGCACCCGGTGCGAGGACGACGTCCTTGTCGAGGATGGCGCGGTTGACGATCGCGCCGGCGCCGATGGTGGCGCGCTCGAACACGATCGAGTCGAGGACCTTCGCACCGGAGTCGATCGAGCACCACGGCCCGATCATGCTGCGCTCGACCTGGGCGCCCGACACCAGGCAGCCGAGCGACACGAGCGAGTCGACCGTGGAGCCGGTGTTGCCGTTCGCGTCGCGGACGAACTTCGCCGGCGGCAGGTTCGTCTGCTGGTTGAAGATCGGCCAGTCCTGGTTGTACAGGTTGAAGACCGGGACCGGGGCGATGAGGTCCATGTGGGCGTCGAAGAACGAGTCGATCGTGCCCACGTCGCGCCAGTAGTACTTGTCGCGGTCGGTGGACCCGGGGACCTCGTTGCGCTGCAGGTCGTACACGCCGGCGTCGCCGCGGTTGACGAAGTCGGGCACGATGTCGCCGCCCATGTCGTGCGCGGAGGTCTCGAGCTGGCCGTCGCGCAGGACCGCGTCGACCAGGGCGTCCGCGTTGAACACGTAGTTGCCCATCGAAGCCAGGATCTCGCCGGGGGAGTCGGCCAGGCCGATCGCGTCCTTCGGCTTCTCGAGGAACGCGTCGATCTTGGTCGGGTCGTCCTCGGCCACCTGGATCACGCCGAACTGGTCGGCGAGGCCGATCGGCTGGCGGATCGCCGCCACGGTGACACTGCGGCCGGAGGCGATGTGCGCCTCGACCATCTGGTGGAAGTCCATCCGGTACACGTGGTCCGCGCCGACGACGACCACGATGTCGGGGCGTTCGTCGCGGAGCAGGTTGAGCGACTGCAGGATCGCGTCGGCCGACCCGGCGAACCAGCGCTTGCCGAGCCGCTGCTGCGCGGGGACCGACGCGACGTAGGAGCTGAGCAGCCCCTCCATCCGCCAGGTCTCCGCGACGTGTCGGTCGAGACTGTGCGACTTGTACTGGGTCAGGACCACGATCTTGTTGAGACCGGAGTTCACCAGGTTCGACAGTGCGAAGTCGATGAGACGGAAGTTGCCGCCGAACGGGACGGCGGGCTTCGCGCGATCGGCGGTGAGCGGCATGAGTCGTTTGCCTTCGCCACCGGCGAGCACGATGCCGAAGACCTTCTTTGGAGCCATGCCGCTCACAGTAGGCGTCAGCACTGGGAACCGGTTACCTTGAACCAGTGCGAGTCGATCTGCTGACCAGGGAGTATCCGCCGGAGGTCTACGGCGGAGCCGGTGTCCACGTGTCCGAACTCACCGCCGCGTTGCGGTCGGGAACGGAGACGGAAGTCCGTGTCCGGGCCTTCGGGGCCTTCCGTGACGAACCCGACGTGTGGGGCTACCGGACCCCGGACGGCCTCGGCCAGGCGAACGGCGCACTGCAGGCCCTGGGCACCGACGTGGCCATCGCAGCCGACGTCGAGGGCGCCGACCTCGTGCACTCGCACACCTGGTACGCGAACTCCGCGGGCCGGATCGCGCAGCTGACCTACGGCATCCCGCACGTCGTCACCGCCCACAGCCTCGAGCCCCTGCGCCCGTGGAAGGCCGAGCAGCTCGGCGGCGGCTACCGCCTGTCCAGCTGGATGGAGCGCGAGGCGTTCGAGAACGCCGACGGCGTCATCGCGGTCTCGAAGGCCATGCGTGCGGACATCCTGCGTTCCTACCCCTCGATCGACCCGGCGAAGGTGCACGTCGTCTACAACGGCATCGACATCGACGCGTGGAAGCCGACCGTCGACGAGGACGCCGTGCGTGCCCTCGGCATCGACCCGACGCGCCCGAGCGTCGTGTTCGTCGGACGCATCACCCGGCAGAAGGGCCTGCCGTACCTGCTCCGCGCCGTGGCGTCGCTGCCGTCGGACGTGCAGATCGTGCTGTGCGCCGGCGCGCCGGACACCCCCGAGATCCTGGCCGAGGTCACCGCGCTCGTCGAGGGGCTCCGCGCCGAACGCGAGGGCGTCGTCTGGATCGACCGGATGCTCGCGCACCAGGAGATCGTGAACGTGCTGTCCTCGGGCACCGTGTTCGTCTGCCCGTCGGTGTACGAGCCGCTCGGGATCGTGAACCTCGAGGCGATGGCGTGCGGGATCCCCGTCGTCGGCACCGGCACCGGGGGCATCCCCGAGGTCGTCGCCGACGGGCTCACCGGTCGCATCGTCCCGATCGACCAGGTGCAGGACGGCACCGGCACCCCGACCGACCCCGACCGCTTCGTGGCCGACCTCGCCGCGACCCTGGCCGAGGTGCTCGCCGACGAGGGGCTGGCGAAGCTCATGGGACGCGCCGGACGGCTCCGTGTCGAGACCGAGTTCACCTGGGACGCGATCGCCACCAGGACACGGCAGGTCTACGACCAGGTGCTCGGCCAGAACCCGTAGGCTGGTCGCATGCCCTCGGTCGTGCGCTTGTCAGACGTCTCCGTGGTCCGCAACGGGGCCACCATCCTCGACGCGATCTCGTGGGAGGTGCAGGACGACGAACGCTGGGTCGTGCTCGGCGCGAACGGCGCCGGCAAGACGACGCTGCTGCAGGTCGCCGGTGCCCAGACGTTCCCGACCTCGGGCGACGTCGAGGTGCTCGGCACCGAGCTCGGTGGCGCCGACCTGTTCGAGCTCCGCCCGCGCATCGGCTTCGCGTCGACCGCGCTGGCGCGCCGCATCCCCGTCACCGAGAAGGTCATCGACGTCGTGCTCACCGCGGCGTACTCGGTGACGGGGCGCTGGAACGAGGAGTACGAGGAGCTCGACGTCCGTCGTGCGCAGCGCGTGCTCGAGGAGTGGGGCCTGGGGTCCTTCACCGACCGCACGTTCGGCGACCTGAGCGACGGCGAGCAGAAGCGCGTGCAGATCGCCCGGGCCGTGATGACCGACCCGGAGATCCTGTTCCTCGACGAACCGGCCGCGTCGCTCGACCTCGGCGCCCGTGAGAGCCTCGTCCGCACCCTCGGCGGCTACGCCCAGAGCGCCGACTCGCCCGCCATCGTCATCGTGACCCACCACGTCGAGGAGATCCCGGCCGGGTTCACCCACGCACTGGTCCTCGCCGACGGCCACGTGCAGGCCGCCGGTCCCATCGACGAGGTCCTGACCGACCAGACCCTGACCGAGGCGTTCGGCATCGACCTCTCGGTCACCAAGGACGCCGGTCGCTACACGGCACGCGCCGCGTAGCGCTGCGATCCCGCCGTCTCTCTGGTATCGTGGACGGCTGGCGCAAGCCGACGACTTCCCGCGCAGTTCGCGCAATCCCACCACCGCTATCGAGGAATCTCCATGAAGACCGACACCCACCCCGAGTACCGCGCCATCGTCTTCCGCGACCTGGCCTCCGGTGAGACGTTCCTGACGCGTTCGACCGCGAACAGCGACAAGACCATCGAGCTCGACGGTGCGACCTACCCGGTCATCGACGTCGAGATCTCGTCCGCTTCGCACCCGTTCTACACGGGCAAGCAGCGCATCCTCGACTCGGCCGGCCGCGTCGAGAAGTTCAACCAGCGCTTCAAGGGCTTCAGCAAGTAAGCAGCCCCCACGCAACGCCGACGGGCGGCCCTCCTGCAGGAGGGCCGCCCGCTCGCGTTGTGCGGTGTCTCCGGCAGCCGCTGGCCCGGGCCCGCAAGACACCGGTGTTCGCGCGTCACACCGGGTTGTGCGGGTGTTCGGCGCACGAACACCGGTGTCCCGCGCGGGCTGTGCGGGGTCAGGCGCCGTTGCGGTGCGGCCAGCGGCCGTCGGCGGTGAACGACGGGTCGCGCTTCTTGCGCATGTAGTCCTGGAACGACGCGGCCTGCTCGGCGCACCAGCCGACCTGCTTGCGGTGGAGTGCTTCGGCGGAGATGCCGAGTTCGTCCGGGTACTTGCCCGCGATGGCCTGGGCGACACGCCCGGCAGCGATGGCGTCCGCGCCGGCGTCGTGGGCGTCGTCGAGGGTGACACCGTAGAGCTCGGACGCGGCTTCAAGCGTGCGCTTGCCCTTGCGGAAGGTGTCGAGCGCCTTGTCGATCACGAGCGGGTCGACGACGTTGCCGATGACGGGGGAGGCGAACCCGTGCCGCTTCGCTTCGCGGTCGAGGACGGTGAGGTCGTAGGGGGCGTTGTAGATCACGAGCGGGATGCCCCGGGCGAACACGGCTTCGATCGCGGCGATGATCTCGCCGACGACCTCGGCCGCGGGACGCCCCTCGGCCTGGGCACGTTCGGTCGTGTACCCGTGCACGGCCGCGGCGCCCTCGGGGATGGGGACGCCCGGGTCGGCGATCCACGCGCCCTCGACGATGGAGGCCCCGGTCATGTCGATGAGTCCGACGTGGGCCGTGACGATGCGGGCCGTCTCGACGTCGACCCCGGTGGTCTCGAGGTCGAAGACGCCCAGCGCGTGCCACCAGGGGCGACCCGTGAGGTCCTGGGACGGAGCGGGTGCGTCGAGCTGTGCTGTGGGGAACGTCACGCGGTCAGGCTAACGGGACGCACCGACACCCCCGACTACCGGGTCGGCGCGCCGACGTGCAGCCAGTAGAACGACTGCGTGCCCATGGTGAGCGTGACGGTGCCGTCCTCGTCGAACGACGGGAACGAGCTGCCGCCGAACAGGTCGTAGAGCGGGCGACCCGCGAACTCCGGCGCGGAGATCGTGACCGAGGTCGGGTTCGTCGCGAACGAGAACACGCACAGGACGTCCTCGGCGGACGGCCCGAACTGCTGCCCGGAGCCCTCCCACGAGCGGACGAAGGCGAGCACCGAGTCGTTGGAGGTCTCCTGCACGTTCAGGGAGCCGAGGCCGAACACCGGGTGGGCCTTGCGGGTGTGGATGACGTTGCGGACCCAGTGCAGCAGCGAGCGCGACTGGGCCAGCTGCGCCTCGACGTTGACCTGCGCGTAGTTGTACACGAGCGACTGCACGACGGGCAGGTAGAGCTTGCCCGGGTCGGCGGTGGAGAAGCCGGCGTTGCGGTCCGGCGTCCACTGCATCGGCGTGCGGGACGAGTCGCGGTCCGGCAGCCAGATGTTGTCGCCCATCCCGATCTCGTCGCCGTAGTACAGGAACGGTGAACCGGGCAGCGAGAAGAGCAGCGCGTGGATGAGTTCGAGCTCGGCGCGCGAGTTGTCGAGCAGGGGAGCGAGACGTCGGCGGATACCGATGTTCGAGCGCATCCGTGGGTCGTAGCCGTACCAGCCGTACATCGCCTGCCGGTACTCCTCGCTCACCATCTCGAGCGTGAGCTCGTCGTGGTTGCGGAGGAAGACGCCCCACGCGGCGCTGGCCGGCACGTCGAGGGTCTCGGACAGGATCGCCTTGAGCTCGGCGGCGTGCTGGGCGCGGAGCGAGTAGAAGATGCGCGGCATCACCGGGAAGTCGAACGCCATGTGGCACTCGGGTTCCTCGTCGGTGCCGAAGAAGGCTGCGGTCTCGCGCGGCCACTGGTTCGCCTCGGCCAGGAGCACCCGGCCGGGGTACTCGTCGTCGACCATCGCGCGGAGCTTCTTGATGAACTCGTGCGTCTCCGGCTCGCCCTCGCCGTTGCCCTCCTCCGACTCGAACAGGTACGGGATCGCGTCGAGCCGGAGCCCGTCGACGCCCATGTCGAGCCAGTGCCGGACGACGTCGTAGATGGCCTCGATGACGGCGGGGTTCTCGAAGTTCAGGTCGGGCTGGTGCGAGAAGAAGCGGTGGAAGAAGAACTGGCGTCGGACCGGGTCGAAGGTCCAGTTGGACTCCTCGGTGTCGACGAAGATGATGCGGATGTTCGAGTAGTCCTCGTCGGTGTCGCGCCAGACGTAGAAGTCGCCGTAGGGGCCGTCCGGGTCCTCGCGGGACTGCTGGAACCACTCGTGCTGGTCGCTGGTGTGGTTGATCACCATGTCGATCACGATGCGCATGTTCCGCTCGTGCGACTTCGTGACGAGCTCGCGGAAGTCGTCGAGGGTGCCGAACTCCGGCAGGATCGCCCGGTAGTCGGCGATGTCGTAGCCACCGTCACGCATCGGCGACTGGAAGAACGGCGGCAGCCACAGCGCGTCGACGCCGAGCCACTGCAGGTAGTCGAGCTTGCCGATCACGCCCTGGATGTCGCCGATGCCGTCCCCGTTGGAGTCGACGAACGACCGGATCATGCACTCGTAGAAGACCGAGCGCTTGTACCACTGCGGGTCGAGCGTCAGGCCGGGCAGCTGGATCGGGGCTGTGAAGGTCACCGTGCTCCTCGTCGTCGTCGACGGACCGCTCGACGGCCCGCCCCGGACACGATAGGCGCGAGATGCTGCGGGTGTCCGGGGATTCGTGCGGTTCGCTCCCTAGACTGACGCCGATGCAACCGCCCGTGCTCTCCCCGTACCAGTCGTTGATGGCCGCCACCCCGGTCGTGCACCGGGCCGTCCAGGTCGACGGCCGGACCACGCACTACTGGGTCTACGGGCCCGAGGGCGCGGATCGCACCGTGCTCGCCGTGCACGGGTTCCGCGGGGACCACCACGGCCTCGAGACGATCGCCGCGCACCTGGACGGTGTCCGGGTGATCGTGCCCGACCTGCCCGGCTTCGGCGTGTCCGATCCGCTGCCGGTGTCCGACATCGACGCGTACGTCACCTGGCTGACCGGGTTCCACGCCGCGCTCGGGCTCGGGCGCGACACCGTCGTGCTCGGGCACTCGTTCGGGTCGATCGTGGTGTCGGCCACCGTCGCCGCCGGTCTCGACACCCGGCTGCTCGTGCTCGTCAACCCCATCGCCGCCCCGGCACTGCAGGGTCCGCGTGCCGTCGGGACCGCGATCGCGATCGGGTACTACCGTGCCGGCGCGGTGCTGCCGAAGCCGATCGGGCTCGGGATACTGCGGAACGGTGCGATCGTCCGGGCGATGAGCATCGCGATGCTGAAGTCGCACGACCCCGTCGTCCGCCGGTGGGTCCACGATCAGCACGACCGGTACTTCTCGGCCTTCGCGAACCGTACGAGCGTGCTCGAGGCGTTCCGCACCTCGGTCACCCACGACGTGTCCGAGTACGCCGACCGGATCGACGTGCCCGTGTTGCTCGTCGCGGCGGAGCACGACGACATCACCGCCGTGCCCGAACAGCGTGCACTCGCCGAACGCCTGCGGGACGCCGAGCTCGTCGTGATCCCGGGTGTCGGGCACCTGGTGCACTACGAGACACCGGCTCCGGCCGCCGCCGCGGTGCTGCGCCGGATGGCGGACACGGCCGCGCGCCCTGAACGGGGCCGCGGCACCAGGGCGGGCCGACCGTCGGGGGCGGGGCGGGCCTCCCGGACGACCGCCGGGAAGGCGACCGAGGCGAAGACGGCTCCGGCGAAGTCGAACACCACGAAGCCGAACGCCGCGAAGGCGACCGAGGCGACGGCGAGCGACACGAAGGAGACCGACGCGTGACGCGCCTGCGCATCGGGATCGACTGCCGGTACGTGCGGATCGGTCGGCACGACGGCATCAGCCGGTTCACCGCCGGAGTGGTCGCGAACCTGCCGGACCGACACGACTTCGTGCTGCTCGTCCACGACGAGCGCCAGCTCGAGTCGCTGCCGCCGGACCTGCCGTGGGAGCTGCTGCCGGCGCCGACGGACGCGCGGGAGCCGCTCGTCGCCCGGCGGGTCAACCGTCTGGGGCTCGACGCGGTGTTCTCACCGATGCAGACGATGGGGTCGCGCGGGCGCCGGTACGCGCTCGTCCTGACGCTGCACGACCTGATCTACTACCGCAACCGCACGCCCCCGCGGGAGTTCTCGTGGCCGCTGCGGCTCGGCTGGCGGGCGTTCCACCTGTCGTGGGCGCCACAGCGGTTCCTGCTGAACGGTGCGGACGGGGTGGTGACGGTGTCGGAGACGACCGCCGGGCTGATCGCCGAGCACCGGTTGACGAGCCGACCCGTGACGGTCGCGTACAACGCGGCCGACCCGGCGACGCCACGGGCGACCGGAGCGCCGCGCGAGCGCTCCCTCGTCTACATGGGGTCGTTCATGCCGTACAAGAACGTCGAGACCCTGGCGGCGGCGCTGCCGCTGCTCGGGGCGGACTGGACGCTGCACTGCATGTCGCGGGTGTCCGGTGCCGACCGGGCGCGACTCGAGGGGCTCGCTCCCGCGGGGACGATCGTCTTCCACGACGGCGCGACGGACGAGGAGTACCTGTCCGTGCTCCGTTCGGCCACGGCGCTGGCGACCGCGTCGTACGACGAGGGGTTCGGCATCCCGCTCGTCGAGGCGATGGGCGTCGGGACCCCGGTCGTCGTCAGCGACATCCCGATCTTCCGCGAGATCGGTGGCGATGCGGCCGAGTACTTCGACCCGGCGTCGCCGTCCGCCGTCGCCGCGGCCGTCCGGCGGGTCGAGGACCGGTGGGACGAGGCTTCGCTGCGGTCGATCGAGCGTGCTCGGCGGTTCCGGTGGCAGGACTCGGCGGAGCAGGTCGTCCGGGCCGTCGAGCGGGCCGTGGGGGACCGGCGGGCCTGAGTGCGGGCGCGGGCGGGCTCGCGGTTCGGGCTCGGGGCGTTGCGCGCGGTCTCGCGCTTCGTGGCGATGCGGAACGACGCTGCCGATGTCGTACGACGTCGACCGTGTGGTTCCACGTCGCCCGGCCGCGACCACCGCACCACACCTCCTTCCGCTACTTCCGCGCGATCACCTGCACGTCCGCCCCGGGGAACACCTTCTGCGTCTCCTCGGTCGCCCGCGACAGGATGGGCGGCACCGCTGCTCCCCGCCCCGGGGTCCGCACGACGATCGACTGGTCCCCTGCGGTGTCGGACGGGTCGCCGCCGCGCTCCCACGAGCAGCGGACCGCGGTGACCCCGCCGATGCGGTCGAGCGTGTCCGCCAGCGCGAGTCGCTTCGCCGCGACCTCCCCGGCTCCCGTGACGCCGATCTGCAGGCTGCCGAGGTCGGCGATCACGACGACGCGGACGCCGTTGCCACCGGACTCGTCGGCTGCACGGCTGATGGCGGCGACCAGGTCACGTCTGGCAGCGCGGTCGAGCGAGGGGTCGGCGCGGACCGTCGCGACCGCGTCGTAGCTCGCGAACCCGGTCTTGGCCGGGGCGTGGTGCCGCACCTCGATGACGCCGGGCAGGTCGTCCACCCGCGTGTCGAACCGGTCGAGCGCGATGTCCGGCCGTGGGAACACCCCGCCGATGCCGTTCTGCACGGAGCCGATGATCGACCCGAGCACCACGGCGATGACCGCGGCCACGACGAGGACGCTCCCGCCGATGACGAACCAGGTGCGGGCGCGGGTACGCGTGGGGATGCTCGCCGTCTCCGGGCCGAACACGCGGTCGAGGTCGTCGTCGGACGGATCGGGGGCATGCCGGCCGTGTCGGCTGGTTCCGTCGTCGGACATCTGGCTCCCGTCACCCTGGGTTGCGGGTGGTCCCCGGTGTGCGGGTGCGTCGGAGCGTAGTCCCCGGTCAGCCCCGGCGTTCCAAGGGGTTCTGGTACTCGAACGCCGAGCCGCCGGTGGCGTCGGAGACGTCGTCGATCGGGTCGTCGAACCGGACGAGTTCGGCGTGGAAGCGCTCCGGGTCCCACCGGAACGAGTGGATGGACCCGTTCCGGATCGGGGTGTGGCCGCGGTCGGCCGTCCCGGGGGCTGCGGCGTTGACGACGCTGCGGATCACCGCGCCGTGCGTCGCGACCACCACGACGCCTCCGTCGAAGCGCACCGCGATCTCGCCGAGGGTCTCGGTGATCCGCGCGAGCAGGGCGGAGCGGGACTCCCGACCGGGGATGTCGTCGTGCGGGTACCGGGCGGACACCTCGTCGTCGGTCAGGCCCTCGGCCTCGCCGTAGGACCGCTCGGCCAGGCCCGGGTACGTCGTCGGTGCGTCGAGTCCCAGGTGATCGGCGATGATCGCACCGGTCTCGGCGGCGCGGGACAGCGGGGAGGCGACCACGGCGTCGAACGGCCGGCGGGTCAGGAGTTCGGCGGCCTCGGCGGCCTGCCGTCGTCCGGTGTCGTTGAGCGGGATGTCGGTGGAGCCCTGGATGCGGCGCTGCGCGTTCCAGTCGGTCTCGCCGTGGCGGACGAGGTACAGGAGGGTCGTCACTCGTCGATCTTCGCAGACGCGACCGGCGGGCCCGTCCGGCTACTCGGACGAGCGCGAGTCCGCGCGCGACGCTGCGGGTGAGGCTGCGGGTGACGCCGCGCGCGACGCCCCCGCCGCACTGAGCCGCTCCGCCAGGTGCACGAGCGTCTCGGTGGTGCCGGCGTCGAGCTTCACGGCCGCCCGGCGGTCGCTGCGGGTCTCACCGCGGTTCACGATGACCACCGGGTTCTTCCGGCGTGCCGCGTGGTCGACCAGCCGCACGCCCGAGTTCACGGTGAGGGAGGACCCGACCACGAGCAGCGCGTCGGCGTCGGCGACGATCGACACGGCCTCGCGGAACTTCTCGGCCGGCACGAACTCGCCGAAGAAGACGACGTCGGGCTTCAGGTCGCCGCCGCAGACGGAGCACGCGGGCACGACGAACCGTTCGACGTCGGTGATCTCGACGTCGCCGTCGGGCTGCAGCTGCACGGACCCGGGCTCGTCGATCCAGGGGTTCGCCCGGTCGATGGTGGTGGCGAGGTCGGAGCGGGAGAACACCTGCCCGCACCGCAGGCACACGGCGCGGTCCATCGACCCGTGGATCTCGACGACGCGACGGGACCCGGCGCGCAGGTGCAGGCCGTCGACGTTCTGCGTGATGACGCCGGCGACGATCCCGGCTTCCTCGAGCGCGGCGAGCGCCCGGTGCCCGTCGTTCGGCGTGGCGGCCGCGAAGCTCCGCCAGCCCAGGTGCGATCCGGCCCAGTACCGCTGGCGCTTCGCGGGGTCGGCGAGGAACTCCTGGAACGTCATGGGCTTCCGCACGACGCGTCCGGCTCCGCGGTAGTCGGGGATGCCGGAGTCGGTGCTGAGACCGGCGCCGGAGAGCACGGCGACGCGCTTGCCCGCGAGCAGCTCGACGACACGGTCGAGGTCGTCGGCGCTCACCGACTCGGAGGTGGCCCCGGAGGCCGCTCCGGTGGTCGGTCCGGTCGTCGACGCAGCATCATCCAGCACCCTGTTCACGGTACCCTCAACACCCGACCGTCCCGGTCACTTCCCGAGTGGAGCACCGGGGACGCCATCCCCGCACCACACCGAAACGAGCCCCGTGCACCCCGTCCGCATCGACTCCCTCGACGATCCCCGCCTCGACGACTTCGCCCGGCTCACCGACGTGGCGCTCCGTCGGGTCTCGGAGCCCGAGGGCGGCCTGTACATCGCCGAGTCGAACACGGTCATCGAGCGGGCGGTCCGCGCCGGTCACGTGCCGCGCAGCATCCTGGTGCAGGAGAAGTGGCTCGACACCGTCCTGCCGCTGGTCGCGGAGCACGACGGTCCCGTCTTCGTCGGTGCGGACGCCCTGCTCGAGGAGCTCACCGGTTTCCGCATGCACCGCGGTGCGATCGCTGCGATGCAGCGTCCCGAGCTGCCGAGCGTCGCCGACGTGGTGCGGGACGCGAAGGTCGTCGTCGTGCTCGAGGACATCGTCGACCACACGAACGTCGGCGCGGTGTTCCGCAGCGTCGCCGGTCTCGGCGCCGACGCCGTGCTCGTCAGCCCGCGCTGCGCCGACCCGCTGTACCGCCGGAGCGTCCGGGTGAGCATGGGCACCGTCCTGCAGGTGCCGTGGACCCGCATCGGCGACTGGCCCGCGGCGGGTGAGGAACTCCGCGCACAGGGCTTCCACCTGGCCGCGATGGCACTGACGGACGAGTCCGTCGACCTCGACGCCTTCGTGGCGGACCTGCCCGACAGGGTCGCGCTCGTCATGGGCACCGAGGGGCAGGGACTGTCGCCGGCCGCGATCGCGTCGGCGGACACGACCGTCCGCATCCCGATGGCGCACGGCGTCGACTCGCTCAACGTGGCCGCGGCGAGCGCCGTCGGTCTGTGGGCGGTCACCCACGCCCGGCGGCTCGCCTCCTAGCGCACCACCGAGACGGTCGGGAGGCCCGGGGCGGGCTGGTCCGACAGCATGCGCCCGGCACGGATCACCAGGGCACGGTCGGTGTCCGGTCCACCGACCAGACAGACGCCGGCGGGCGCGCCGGCCACGGTCATCGCCGGTGCGCTCACCGCGGGGAGCCCGCCGACGCTCGCGAGCGCGGTCATCGCCGTGGTGGCGGTCCGGGTGCGCTCGAGCGCTCGGGCGTCCGCGTCCAGCAGCGGTGCGGGCCCGGGGACGGTCGGGAACAGCAGGGTCCGACCGGCGAGGGCACCGCGGATCGTCGTGCGCACGGCGTCCAGGGCGGTGACGGCGTCGGCGGTCGCGTCGGGGTCGTTCGCCCCGGCCGCGAGGAACCGGTCACCGACCACGGCGCTCAGCGCTCCGGGGTGCGCGTCGATCCAGGGGCCGTGTGCTGCCAGGGCCTCGGCGGCCTGGACGAGCCGCAGCTGCTCCTGCAGGGCTCGGGGCTCCGGGATGCCGAGGTCGCGCAGTCGGACGGTGGCGACGGGTTCGTCGAGGGTCTCGACGAAGGCCGTGAAGGCCCGGGCGGTGTCCGGTTCGACGAGCGCGACGAGTTCCTCGGGGACGACGAGCACCGTCGCGTCGACCGCGTCGTCCGGTCCGGGCATCGGCGGGACGGTGGCGTCGAGGGCGGCGAGCAGCACCTCGGGGCTGCGGGTGAGCCACCCGACGGTGTCG
The DNA here is from genome assembly GCF_025643395.1 of Curtobacterium sp. Arg-1. NCBI lineage: Bacteria > Bacillati > Actinomycetota > Actinomycetes > Micrococcales > Microbacteriaceae > Curtobacterium > Curtobacterium sp. Arg-1. Next base: position 1,975,859 of record NZ_CP095731.1, on the reverse strand, counting down.
AACGACGGCGCCAGGGGGAGCAGCCCGTCGCGGGACACCGTGCCGTGGGTCGTCCGGAGGCCCCAGAGTCCCTGGTACGAGGCGGGGACCCGCACCGAGCCCGCGGTGTCCGTGCCGATCCCGATCTCGACCATCCCGAGGCCGACGGCCGATGCGGATCCGCTGGACGAGCCTCCCGGCAGTCGGGTGGGAGCCGCGCTGTTCGGCGGCGTGCCGTGGTGCGCGTTCCGGCCGGTCAGGTTGTAGGCGAACTCGTCGGTGCGTGCGACCCCGCGGATCGACGCGCCGGCGGCGAGGAGCGCGGCGACCGCGGGGGCGGCCGTCGTCTCGACCGGTGCCTCGTGCAGGTACGTCGGGTTGCCCGCGCCGACCGGCTGGCCGGGCACGGCGTAGAGGTCCTTGACGGCGATGGTCAGGCCGTCGAGCGGCCCCACGGCGGTGGGTGCGACGAGCGGGTCGCCGACGGCCCGCCAGACGGTGGTGTCGACGGCTTTCGGGCGGCCGGTGACGTGGGCCGCTTCGATGCGCCAGCGGGGTCCGGCGCCGGGGTCGGTGTCGGTGTCGCCTTCGCCGTCGCGGCGCCAGAGCTGGGTCTGGAGGCCCTGCCCACCCGCGGCGAACCGGGACACCGACACGACGAGGGCGCGGTCCTCGGTCAGGGGGCGGACCTCGACGTGCGTCAGCGACCGGGTCGCGACCCCACCCCGTGCCCCGCGGAACGCGCTGATCGCGTCGTGCCCGACGAGCAGGCCGCGGTCGTCGCCGCGCATCGTGCCGGGGGAGTCGACGAAGGCGGCGTCGAGGGCGTCGAGGTCGTTCGCCAGCAGTGCCGTCTCGTAGGCGTCGAGGGCTGCGAGCAGGCCGGCCGGGGCCTCGGGCGCGTCCGGCGTGGCCGGGGTGTGCGGCTTGGTCGACGTTCCGGGCGTGGTCATCGGGCGGGCTCCTCGAAGTCGGCCTTGCGGATGCGGGCGTGGACCCCGGTGACCAGGTCCACCACCTGCGAGATGTTGAAGTCGGTCGCGGCGGACAGGTACGCGTACGCCAGGTGGCGTTCCATGCCCCAGCGCGCGCCGAGGATCGCGACGGCGTGCCGGACGCACTGCCGGACGGCCTCGTCGAGGTCGGGGTCCATGCCGGTGGGCACGAGGAACTCCTGCGTCTCGGCGACGGGCCAGACCAGGTCGCCGAAGCGGGCGGCGGCCTCGGCTGCCGGGGTCAGGTCGAAGCGGATGGTGGCGCGGAGCGAGGCCTCCATCGCGGTGAGCGCCACCTCGCCGTCGCCCTGGGCGAAGTGCGGGTCGCCGACGTGGGCCAGCGCACCGGGAACGAGTACCGGCAGGTGCAGCTGCGAACCGACCTGCAGCAGGTTGACGTCGATGTTGCCGCCGTGACGACCGGGCGGGACGGAGTGCAGCCGCTCGCCGGGGGTCGCGACGCCCATGATCCCGAGGAACGGTGCCAGGGGGAAGTGCGCGAAGCGGTCGCCCGCGGCGGTGAGCGGGATGCGGCCCCGTCGACCCTGGGCGGTGTCGACGACGTCGGCGAAGACGCTCACCGTCGTGCCGTCGACCGGGAACTCGCCGTGCAGGGCACCGCGGCCGTGCCGGTTCGAGACCACGCCGTAGTGCACCCGGGGCAGGGTCTCGAGCACCGTCATGGTCAGGACGTCACCGGGGCGGGCGCCGCGCACCGCGATCGGACCGGACACCACGTGGGGGCCGTCCGCCGTGGGGTCGCGGTGTCCGGAGCGGGCGATCGCGACGGCGTCGGCGAGGACGTGCTCCGGGGCCACACCGTGGTCGCCGAACCAGGCGACGGGGTCGCTGCCCTGGTCGGGCAGGATCCCCTCGTGGCTGACGGTGTCGATGGTGACGGACTCCCCGGCACCGATCGTCAGGGCGGGGACGTCACCGTCGCTCGGCAGCCGGCCCCACAGGACGGTCTCCGGGTCGACGGGCAGGGAGTGGTCGCCGCGGACGGGCCCGGCGCCGGGCTGCAGGGTCGGGACCGCGGGGGCGGTGTTCTGGTGTGCGGTGGTGCGGTGTGCGGTGGTGCGGTGTGCGCTGGTGTGGTGTGCGGTGGTCATCGGTCCGTCCTCCGTTCGACCAGGTGGGCCACGTCGGCGAGGTGGTCGGCCATCGCCCGGGCCGCGCCGTCGACGTCGTGCTGCCGGATCCGCTCGAGGATCCGCTCGTGCCACTCGAACGACGACCGCCGCCCCTCGCTGGTGCTGTGCGACCGGGCGCGGACGTCCTGCACCCATCCGCTGCTGAGCTCGCACAGGGACACGAGCAGGGGGTTGCCCGAGGTGCGGGCGACCTGCACGTGGAAGGCGACGTCCTGCGCGAGCGACTCCTCCGGGCTGAGGCCCGCGTGCGTGGCGGCGAGGATGCGTTCCAGGGTGAGCAGGTCGGCCGCACCCGCCCGCGCCGCCGCGAGTCCCGCGACCTGCGGCTCCACGACCGTCCGGAACTCGGCGACGTGCTCGGCCCGGTGGTCCAGGTCGTCGCGGTGGTGGTCGAGCAGGGCCGACGCCTCCTCCGGCCTCGGCAGCACGACGGTGCCACGACCAGGGGTCCGGGAGACCAGGCGACGGCGCTCCAGCTCCTGCAACGCCTCGCGGATCGTCGTGCGGGACACGGCGAGGTCCTCGGCGAGGGTGCGTTCCGGCGGCAGCTTGTCGCCGGGCTGCAGGTCGTCGAGCACGAGCGTGCCGAGGTGGGCGGCGGTCGCCGCACTCAGGGTCCGTCCACGGTGCATGCCTTCGACCGTAGGGCCCGTTGGTCTGCTTGGTTCATTGGTACGACCAACTTTTACACGGCCGTCACATCCGGCGTCGGAACCCGAAACACGGTGGGCGAATGGTGGAGCACACCCCGCCAGCACCGACCGGAAGAGAGGTCCGACGTGGACCTGGTCCTCACCAATGCACGGCTGACCGACGGCCGTTCCGTCGACGTCACCATCGCCGACGGCGTGATCGTCAGCGTGGCCGACGCGCTGCCCGGTCTGGGCTCGGCGCACGGCACCGGCACCGGTGCTGCTCCCACCCGCGTGGTCGACTGCGCCGGCCGCGTCGTCATCCCCGGACTCATCGAAGCGCACCTGCACGTCGACAAGGCCCTGCTCGACCGGGAACGCCCGAACCCCGACGGCACACTCGCCGGAGCCATCGCCGTCACGGGCGAGCTCAAGCGCGGCTTCACCCACGCCACCGTCCGCGACCGCGCCCGCACCCTGCTCGACCAGGCCATCACGAACGGCACGACCCTCGTCCGCGCACACCCCGACGTCGACCCGATCGTCGGGCTCACCGGCGTCGAGGTCCTGCTCGACCTGCGCGACGAGTACCGGGACGCCCTCGACCTGCAGATCGTCGCCTTCCCCCAGGAGGGCATCGCGAAGGCACCGGGCACGCTGGCCCTGCTCCGCCGGGCGCTCGCCGCAGGGGCAGACGTCATCGGCGGCTGCACCTACAACGAGCGCACCCTCGCCGCGTGCCACGAGCACGTCGAGACCGTCCTGGACCTCGCCGAGGAGTTCGGCGTGCCGGCGGACCTGCACGCCGACTTCGCCGACGACACCTCCGACCCGCGGTACGCGCTCGCCGGGCACATCGCCGACCGTGTGGCGGCCCGCGGGCTGCAGGGGCGGGTGGCGCTCGGCCACGTGACCTCGGTCGCCAGCCTGCCCCGCGGCGAGCGCCGGGTGCTGTTCGACCGCCTGGCCGCCGCCGGGGTCGCCGTCGTGCCGCTGCCCGCGACCGACCTGCACCTCGGCGGCCGGTCCGACGACCACGACGTCCGCCGCGGGGTCGTGCCGGTCCGTGAGCTCTGGGACGCCGGCGTCACGAGCGCGTACGCGTCGAACAACGTCCGGAACGCCTTCACCCCGTTCGGGAACGCCGACCTGCTCGACGTCGGGCTCCTGCTGGCCCAGACCGGGCACCTGTCCGGACCGGACGACCTGCGACGGGTGCTCGCGATGGCCACCACCGGTGCCGCGCAGGTCGTCGGCGTCGCGGACACCCACGGCATCCGGGCCGGTGCCGCCGCCGACCTCGTCGTGCTCTCCACCACGGACCCGGACGGCGTGCTGCTCGACCGGCCGGACCGCGCCCTCGTCGTCAAGCGCGGCCGGGTCGTCGCCGAGACCACCAGGACCACCCGACTCACCACCAGCCGCACCACGAACCGATCGAAGGAACTCAGCCATGCGTGAACGGATCCCGCACGAGATCGTCGCCTCCGTCCTGGCCGGTGCCACGGCGTTCATCGGGGGCAACGCCCTGCACCTGCCGACCTGGGCGATCTTCATCAGCTGGGCGGGGATGTTCCTGCTCGGCAGCAAGCCGACGCTGCGGAACGCCACCCGGCTCTGGGCCGCGATGCCGATCGGGTCGGCGTTCGGTCTGGTCATCGTCCTGCTCGACCAGCGGTTCGGCACGCTCTTCGGCGAGGGGCAGGCGGCGCAGAACACCGTGCTGGCGCTGCTCATCCTCGTCGTGAACTGCGCGCTGATGTACACCGGTCGCACGAAGCTGTTCGGGCTCGTCCCCGGGATGTTCCTCGGGTTCGCCTCGTTCTTCGCGACGTGCTTCGGCGGGTTCGGCTTCGACCCGGGGAACGCCTGGGCCGCCTGGGTCTCGGTCGTGCTGATGAACGCGCTCGGCCCGGTGTTCGCGTACCTGTCCCGTCGCCTGACCTTCGCGCGGCCCGAGACGACCGGCGCGGCCGATGTGGCCGACCCGGCCGTGGGTGCGCACCCCGCCAGCCCGGCCGCCCATGCCCCTGCTCCGGAACGGCAGCCCGACCAGCCGGTCGCAGCCTCGGCCTAGGAGCGGACCGGTACGCTCGGGTCCCGTGTCACGAGTCGTCCGCCGCCCCCGCTCCGCCGTCCGGAGGCCGGTCACGATCTCGGTGGTCGCCGTGCTGCTCCTGGTGGCCGGGTACCTCGTCGCCGCGGCCGTCGTGCCGTTCGGTCCGGCGAGCGCCAGCACCACCACCTACTCGGCACCGAGGACGACTGCCCCGGCACTGAGCTTCCCGGGCTACGGCGCGACCGCGGTCGAAGCGACGGACTTCCCCGAGAGCCTGCGTACCAGCGGCGACACGAAGCCCCGGTCCATCGCGAGCATCACGAAGGTCGTCACGGCGCTCGTGGTGCTCGACGAGAAGCCGATGGCGCCCGGACAGTCGGGCCCGGCCATCCGCTTCACGAAGCAGATGGAGGGCCTGTACGCGAAGTACGCGGCGCAGAACGGCGAGGTCGCCCCGATGCCGGCCGGCCTGAAGCTCACCGAGCACCAGGCGTTCCAGGTGATGCTCATGAAGTCGGCCAACAACTACGCCGGCGCGCTCGCCATCTGGGCCTTCGGATCCCTCGACGCCTACGAGCGAGCGGCCGCGAAGTGGCTCGACGAGCAGGGCCTCGACGACACGACGATCCACGAGCCGACCGGCCTCGACCCGGACAACACCTCGACCGCGACCGACCTGGTCGAGCTCGGGCAGCTGGCGCTCGCGAACCCGGTCGTCAAGGACATCGTCGGCACGCAGGACGTCACGATCCCGACGGTCGGCGCGATCGAGAACTCGAACAAGCTCCTCGGGCTCGACGGCGTCGAGGGGATCAAGACCGGCACGCTCGACGAGGCCGGGGCCTGCCTGCTGTTCGCGGCGACGTACGAGCGCGGCGGCAGGCAGGTCACCGTCGTCGGCGTGATGCTCGGCGGCGTGGACCACGACTCCCTCGACAACGACGTGCAGCGGTTGCTGCGGTCCGTCGCGGACAACTTCCAGGTGGTGACGCTCACCCACCAGGGGCAGACCTTCGGCACCTTCTCGACCCCGTGGCAGGACGAGGCGGACGCGGTCACGACGAAGGCCGCCGAGGTGCTCGTGTGGGGGAAGACCACGGTCACCGCGAAGGCGACGCTCGAGCGGGTGACCTTCGGCACGAAGGGCGAGCGGGTCGGGCAGGTCCGGTTCCGCATCTCCGACCACGACCCGGTCACGGTGCCGCTCGCGCTCGCGCGGACGATCGACGACCCCGGCGTCTGGTGGCGTTGGACGAACCCGTTCCAGGGGGCGTGACGCTCGTCGGTGCCCGACCGTAGAGTCGGTCGGGTGACGACGATGACGACGTTCCCCCGGACCACCCCCTCCGCCCTCGACGTCGACGCCCGCGGAGTCCTCGCGTTCGTCGACGCCCTCGAGTCGACACCCGGCGTCGAGCCGCACAGCTTCATGCTGCTCCGGCACGGCCAGGTCGCTGCCGAGGGGTGGTGGCAGCCGTACTCGGCCGACCGCGTGCACCTGCTCTACTCGCTGAGCAAGAGCTTCACCGCAGCGGCCGTCGGCATCGCCGTGCGCCAGGGACTGGTCGACCTCGACGCGACCGTGCTGTCGTACTTCCCGGAGCTCGACGCCGACGTCACCGATGAGCGCAGCCGCCGGATGCGGGTGCGGCACCTGCTCGCGATGGCCAGCGGGCACCGCGAGGAGACGCTCGAACGGGCCGAGGCCCTCGACTCGACGAACACGGTGCGCGGGTTCCTGCTGCTCCCGCCGGACGAGGAGCCCGGCTCGGTCTTCGCGTACAACCAGCCGTGCACGTACACGCTCGCGAGCATCGTCCGGCGCGTGACCGGCGGGTCGCTCGTGGCCTGGCTCCGCCCGCACCTGCTCGACCCGCTCAGCATCGACGACCTCGCGTGGCGCCGCGACGACACCGGCGCGGAGTTCGGGTTCAGCGGGTGCTACGCCACGACCGACGCGGTCGCGAAGCTCGGCCAGCTGTACCTGCAGGACGGCGTCTGGGACGGCGAGCGGATCCTCGACGCCGACTGGGTCGAACAGGCCACGAGCAGGCAGGTCGCCAACCCGGACGAGGCCAACCCGGACTGGTCGAAGGGGTACGGCTTCCAGTTCTGGATGGCCCGCCACGGTTTCCGCGGCGACGGCGCCTACGGTCAGTTCTGCGTCGTCCTGCCGGAACAGGACGTCGTGCTCGCGATCACCGGTCAGACCGTCGACATGCAGGCGGTCCTCGACGCGGCCTGGCAGCACCTCCTGCCCGCCGTCGACGGCACGACCGACACGGATGCGGACACCGCACTGGAGGCACGGCTCGCCTCCCTCGGGCTGCCACCGGTGCAGGGTGGTCGCCTTCCGGAGCACCTCGCCGACGTCGAGCTGCGGTCGCGTCCGGGCGGGATCCTCGACGCCGCCACGTTCGCGCGCGGTGCAGACGGTGTCCGCCTGACGATCACCGACGACGGCCGGTCGGAGTCCGTGCCGCTCGGCGAAGGACGGTGGGCCGTCGAGGGCGCCCTCGCGGCGAGTGCGGCGACCGAGCCGGAGGGCACCGTGCTCGTCGCGGTCCGCTTCCTGGAGACCCCGCACCTGCTGCACCTACGCGTCGACCTCGACGCGGGCACGGTCGGGGCGAAGTGGAAGACCGAGCCGCTGCACGACGGTCCGATGACGCTCCGTCGCCCCGCGGACTGACCTGTGCCGACGACGGGGTGCGCACAACCCCGTTCGCGGCGCGCACGACGCGGTTCGCGCCCCCGTGCCGTCATCGCGCCCCGGTGAGCCGGGGCGCGATGACCGTGGTGGGGCGCGGCTGCGGAGGCGTGCGGACTCGAAGGGGCGTCGTCGGCTACGGGGTGTCGGAAGGGTGCTCGGTGACGATCTGCAGCTCGGGCCGCTTCGCCGTCACCCCGTCGCCGGACGAGGTGTGCTTGATGCGGCGGACCACCCACGGCACCAGGTACTCCCTGGCCCACCCGAGGTCCTCGGCGCGGGCCTCGCGCCACGGCCGTGCCTCGAGCGGGTCCGGGTTGAACGGTTCGAGCCCGTGCGGCACACCGAGGGCGTCGAGCACCGCGGCGGCGATCGTGGAGTGGCCCATCGGGGAGTGGTGCAGCCGGTCCGGAGCCCACATCCGCGGGTCCCGGAGCACGCGGAGTGCCCACATGTTGGCCACCAGGGCACCGTGCTTCAGGGCGATGGCGTGCAGGTTCTCGTTGTAGATCGCCGTCTTGCCGCGGACCATCCCGAGCACCGGGGTCATCCCGACGTCCGGGCCGGTGAACAGCACGACGGTGGCTCCATCGCGGCGCAGGTCGGCGACGAGCCGGTCCACCCGTTCGGCGAGCTCGTCCGGGTCCGAGCCCGGGCGGATGATGTCGTTGCCGCCGGCCGACACCGTGATGAGGTCCGGGTGCAGGGCGACGGCGGCCTCGGCCTGCTCGTCGATGATCTGCTGGAGCAGCCGCCCGCGGATCGCGAGGTTGGCGTACGCGAAGTCGTCCGTCTGGTGTGCCAGCACCTCGGCGACGCGGTCCGCCCAGCCGCGGTTGCCGCCCGGGACGGTCGGGTCGGGGTCCCCGATCCCCTCGGTGAACGAGTCACCGATCGCGACGTACCTGGTCCAAGGATGACGATCTGACACGTCCCGGACCCTAGTCTCGTGGCATGACGAAGGCCAACACGGACGCCGTCGGCTGGTCGGTGCCCGACGAACTGCTCGACCGCATCACCGGGCGCGCCCCCGGGTACGACGCCGCGAACGCGTTCTGCACCGAGGACCTCGACGAGCTCCGCGCCGCCGGCTACCTGCGGATCGGTGTCCCCGTCGAGCAGGGCGGGGCGGGCCTCGGCCTGCGCGCCACCGCCGGCGTGCAGCGCGCCCTCGCCCAGGCCGCGCCGGCGACGGCGCTCGGCCTCGGCATGCACCAGGTGTGGGTGCAGGCGGCGCGCGCCGTCCGTGCGCGAGGCGAGTCGTTCCTCCAGGCCGTCACCGACCACGCTGCGGACGATCACCTGCTCGCCTTCGGGGTGAGCGAACCCGGCAACGACGCCGTGCTGTTCGACTCGTCGACCACGGCGGAGCCGGACGGCGACGGCGGGTACCGGTTCACCGGCACGAAGATGTTCACCTCCCTCGCTCCGGCGTGGGACGTCATGAGCGTCTTCGGCAAGGACACCTCGGGGGCGGAACCCCGGCTCGTGCACGGCTTCGTGCTGCGGTCGGACGGCGACGTGGAACACCTGGACGACTGGGACACGCTCGGGATGCGCGCGACGCAGAGCCGCACCACGAAGCTGCACGGCGTGCACGTCCCGGCTGGCCGCATCGTCCGGTCACTGCCGGTCGGGCCGAACCAGGACCCGCTCGTGTTCGGGATCTTCGCCTCGTTCGAGCTCCTCATCGCGTCGGTGTACGTCGGGATCGCCGAGCGGGCGATCGCGCTCGCGGCGACCGCCGTGGCGGGGCGGACCGCGGCCGACGGTACTCGGCGGTCGGAGGACCCCGACGTGCGCCGGGCGATCGCCGACCTGCGCGGCGCGGTCGACGCGATCACGCTGCAGGTCGACTCGTTGGCGCGGTCGGTCGACGAGGTCGACGACCTCGGAGCCCGGTGGTTCCCGCTGCTCGTCGGCACGAAGGCGCGGGCCGTGGACACGGCGCAGCACGTCGTGGACGAGGCCATGCGCGTCGTCGGCGGCTCGGCGTTCCGGGCGTCGAGTGAGCTGGCGCGGCTGGCGCGTGACGTCCGGGCGGGGCAGTACCACCCGTCGTCGCGCGACTCCGCGGCGCGGACGATCGCCGCGTCGGTGCTCGGCCCGCTCGGCTGAGCGCTGCGCTCCGGGGCGCTTCCGGGGCGCTTCCGGTGCGAGGGTGGCGTGGCCGCGCACGGTGCCGAGTCCGTCGGCCGGTGCGGGGTTGGCGCGGCGGCGCACCGTGCGGGGTCCGTCGGCGGGTGCGGGGTTGGCGTGGCGGCGCTCGGTGCGGGGTCCGTCGGCCGGTGCGAGGTTGGCCGATCGGTGTTGCCTTGCGGCGCCGCACCGTGCAACCAACCCGGCACCGAGTTGCGAAGGGCGCGCGGTGCCGCGGGCGATGGCGTGGCGGCGCACCGTGCGGGGTCCGTCGGCAGGTGCGAGGTTGGCCGCTCGGTGCTGCCTTGTGGCGTCGCACCGTGCAACCAACCCGGCACCGAGTTGCGAAGGGCGCACGGTGCGATGACGGGCGAACAACCGCGCACGACGGGACGAACCTCGCACCGTGCGGCCGTCGGCACGCCCGGCACGGCGATGTCGGTGGCGCCTGGCATCATCTCGGTGTGAGCAAGCAGGACGGACGGAACCGCCTCGTCTCCGACGCACCGGTGGACGACGTCTCGGCGACCGTGCTGCACGTCGACATGGACGCCTTCTTCGCCTCCGTCGAACTGCTCGACCGCCCCGACCTGCAGGGCCTGCCGGTCATCGTGGGCCACGACTCCGACCGCTCCGTCGTCACGGCGGCCACCTACGAAGCCCGTCGGTACGGCGTGAACTCCGCCATGCCGATGGCCGTCGCCAAACGCCGCTGCCCGAACGCCGTGATCGTCGAACCGCACTTCGAGAAGTACCGGGCGAAGTCCGCATCCGTGATGGCGATCTTCGACCGGTTCACCCCGCGGGTCGAGCGGCTCGGCATCGACGAGGCGTTCCTCGACGTCGCCGGCGCGCTCCGGCTCCACGGCACGCCGTGGCAGATCGGCCAGGCGATCCGCCGCACGGTCTTCGCCGAGACCGGGCTGCACTGCTCGGTCGGTGCGGCATCGACCAAGTTCGTGGCGAAGCTCGCCTCCAGCCGGTCGAAGCCGGACGGCCTCCTCGTCGTGCCCGGAGCGGACACCGTGGCGTTCCTGCACCCGCAGCCGGTCTCCGCGCTCTGGGGCGTGGGCGGCAAGACGCAGGAGACGCTCGAACGCCGGGGCATCCGCACCGTCGGCGACCTGGCGAACACCCCGCTCGGCTCGCTCGTCTCGGCACTCGGCCCGGCTGGCGGGCAGCGGCTGCACGACCTGTCCTGGGGTCGCGACCCGCGCGTGGTCGACACCGGCGTCGGCGAGAAGTCGATCGGGCACGAGGTCACCTTCGGCCGCGACCTGACCGAGCGCGACGACGTCGCTCGCGAACTCCTCCGCCTGGCCGACAAGGTCGCGGTCCGCCTGCGTCAGGCCGACGTGCAGGCCCGGACGGTGGCGCTCAAGGTCCGCTACACCGACTTCACCACGCTGACCCGGTCGCGCACCCTGGCGGAACCGACCGACGTCGCGAAGCGCCTGCACCGCGAAGCCGTCGAGCTGTACGACGTGCTGCACCGACCCGGCAACCAGATCCGGCTGATCGGCGTGCGCGGCGAGAACCTCGTGCCCACGGCTGCCAGCAACGCCCTGTGGGACGACGACGCGCCGTGGCGTGACACCGAGACCACCGTGGACGCGGTCGCCGCTCGCTTCGGCGCCGGCGTCCTGCGACCGGCATCCCTGGTCCGTCGGACCCCTGACGGGGGCGTCCCGCACGCTCGGCAGGACTGACGGTGGCGGTAGAATCGGGTTCAGTGAGCGCAGCGGAGTACGAAGACCAGCAGCCCGCCACGCTGTGGGCGGAGTCGGGTGACGACCAGTCCGGCGCCGGCGGCACATCGCCGACGCTCGACACGGCGCAGGCCGACGGTGACGCCGCCCGTGACGAAGCCGACGCCGCGGCCCTGGCCGAAGCGGCCGGCAACTCGGCGGTCCAGCACCTGTCGCCGGCGTTCCCGGACCGGGCCGCGTGGGGCACGGCATCGAAGCTCCGTGCCTGGCAGATCGAAGCGCTCACGAAGCTACTTCGAGAAGGAACCCCGCGACTTCCTGACGGCAGCGACCCCGGGTGCCGGCAAGACCACCTTCGCGCTCCGACTGGCGACCGAGCTCCTGGCCCGCGGCACCGTCGACCGCATCGTCGTCGTCGCACCGACCGAGCACCTGAAGCGCCAGTGGGCCGACTCCGCCGACCGCGTGGGCATCCGGATCGACCCGATGTTCAAGAACGGCGACGGCATGTTCGGCCGGCACTACCAGGGCGTCGCGATCACCTACGCCCAGGTCGGCATGAACCCCGAAGTGCACAAGCGCATCACCGAGGGCGGGCGCACCCTGGTCGTCCTCGACGAGGTCCACCACGGCGGCGACGCCCTGACGTGGGGCGACGGCATCAGGGAAGCGTTCTCCGGTGCCACCCGACGGCTCTCGCTGTCGGGGACCCCGTTCCGGTCCGACACCGCACCGATCCCGTTCGTGCAGTACGCCCCCGACGAGCAGGGCATCCGCACCTCGATCTCCGACTACAACTACGGCTACGGCCGCGCACTCAAGGACGGCGTCGTCCGCCCGGTGCTGTTCATGGCCTACGCCGGCCAGATGCGCTGGAAGACCCGGATGGGCGACGAGATGTCGGCCTCGTTGGGTGAGCAGGTCACGAAGGACATCACGGCCCAGGCCTGGCGCACCGCACTGTCGCCCGAGGGCGAGTGGATGCCGGCCGTGCTCTCCGCCGCCGACAAGCGCCTGACCGAGGTCCGCCGTGGTGTGCCCGACGCCGGCGGTCTGGTCATCGCCACGGACACCACCACGGCCCGCGCCTACGCCCGGATCCTGCAGCAGATCACGGGGGAGCGCCCGACCGTGGTGCTGTCCGACGAAGCCGCGGGGTCGAGCCGCATCAGCGCCTTCGCCGAGGACACCTCGCGCTGGATGGTCGCCGTCCGCATGGTCTCCGAAGGCGTCGACGTCCCACGGCTCTGCGTCGGCGTCTACGCCACGAGCGCGAGCACGCCGCTGTTCTTCGCACAGGTCATCGGCCGCTTCGTCCGTGCCCGTCGTCGTGGTGAGACCGCGAGTGTCTTCCTGCCGAGCGTCCCCGGCCTGATGGCCCTCGCCGCCACCCTCGAGCTCGAGCGCGACCACGCCCTCGACCGCCCGAAGGACGCCGACGACGGGATGTACAACCCCGAAGACGCCATGGTCGCCGAGGCCAACAAGGAAGACCGTGCGTCCGAGAGCCTGCTCGAGGTCCAGCCGTTCGAGGCGCTCGACTCGCAGGCGTCCTTCGACCGCGTCCTCTACGACGGCGGCGAGTTCGGTACCGGCGGCGAGGTCGGTTCCCTCGAGGAGCTCGACTTCATCGGCATCCCGGGGCTCCTCGAACCCGACCAGGTGCGCGACCTCCTGCGCGCCCGGCAGGCGACCCAGGCCAAGCGGTCCAAGGGCCGGACGGCCAAGGACGGCCTGCCCAAGGCGCCCGAGCCCGACCGCCCGATGTACATGACGATCAAGGAACAGCGGACCGAGCTCGCCCGGCTCGTGTCGATCTGGTCCCGTCACTCGAACGAGCCGCACGGATCGATCCACGCCGAACTCCGGCGCATCAGCGGTGGCCCGGCCGTGGCACAGGCGAGCATCGAGCAGATCCAGAAGCGCATCGACATCCTGCGCTCCCGCATCGGCGGACGTCGGTGACGGCGGCGTGATCGAGCCGGTCGACGATCGCACCTGGTACGTCAAACGCGACCCCGAGGCGTCGCCCGAGGCGATCATCGACCGCTTCGGCGGCGGCTACCGGCTGCGCCGCTTCTCGCTCACCGAGTCCCGCCGCACCCCGCACGGAGTGTTCACGGGCCCCGAACTCGCCGAGACCGCGTGGTGGCGGCTCCGCGACAGGCCGCGGAACTCATGACGCGCCAAGCCAAAGTCCGGTAGACCGGAGGAATGGCAGACTCGATCCCTCACGTCCTCGTCCTCGGCGGCGGCTCCGCTGGCTACGCCACGGTCAAGCAGCTCCAGAAGCACGCGGCCACGGTGCCCATGCGGATCACGCTGGTGGACCAGAACACCTACTACACGTACCTGCCGTTCCTGCCCGAGGTCGCCGGTGGCCACATCGCGCCGAAGGACGTCACCGTCGAGCTGCGCCGTGCGCTGCGCAAGACCCGCGTGATCCAGGGCAAGGTCACCGCGATCTCCTCGGCCGACAAGACCGTGTCGATCGCGACCGCCGGCGGCGACGACCGCACCCTCGGCTACGACCAGCTCGTCGTCGCCCTCGGCTCCGTCACCCGCACGTTCCCGACCCCCGGACTCGAGGAGTACGGCGTCGGCTTCAAGAGCGTGGAAGAGGCCGCCTACGTGCGCGCCAAGCTCCTCGACAACATCGCGAAGGCTGCTGCCACGCGTGACGAGGACGAGCGCCGTCGTCTGCTGACCAGCGTGTTCGTCGGCGGTGGCTACACCGGCGTCGAGGCGATCGGTGAGCTGTTCGACGTGTCGCAGGCCGCCATCAAGACCTACCCGTCGCTCGCCGGCGAGCAGCCCCGCTGGGTGCTCATCGACGCGCTCGACCGCGTCGCGCCCGAGGTCGGCCCGGAGCTGTCCAAGTGGACGCTCGAGTCGCTCCGTGCCCGCGGCATCGACGTCCGCCTGAAGACCACCATGCCGAGCGCCGAGGGTGGTGTCGTCAAGTTCTCCGACGGCGACGAGTTCGCCACCGGACTGCTCGTCTGGACCGCAGGCGTCAAGCCGAACCCGCTCCTCGACGCCTCCGACCTGCCGCGCGGGCCGAAGGGCCACCTCGCCGCGAACGCGAAGCTCCAGGTCGAGGCCGAGGACACCCACCAGGTCGTCGAGGGCGTCTGGGGCCTGGGCGACGTCGCGCAGGTGCCCGACCTGACCGCCGACAAGCAGCCGGCGTTCTACCCGCCGAACGCGCAGAACGCCGTCCGTCAGGCCGTGGTCGCCGCCGACAACATCGTCGCGACCATCACCGGCAAGCCGCTCGAGGAGTACCGCCACCCCTCCATCGGCACCGTCGCGTCGTACGGTGTGGGCAAGGGTGCCGCGAACATCAAGGGCATCAAGATGACCAACCTGTTCGCGTGGCTCGCGCACCGCGCCTACCACGTGTACGCGATGCCGACCCTGAACCGGAAGGCGCGCATCATCATCGGCTGGATCACGGGCGCCGTGTCCGGTCGCGACGCGACCTCCCTGATCAAGGAGACCGACCCGCGACGCAACTTCGTCGAGGCGTCGAAGAGCTAGACGCACCCACGGACGCACGGGAGGCGCGGTGCCAGCTGGCACCGCGCCTCCCGTGCGTACGTGCTGCGTTCGCACCGTGCTGTGTTCACGATCTGGTGCGGTGTTGCGTGTTCGGTGCGCGCTTGCAGCGCCGCACGGAGCGCGGAACCTCGCACGGGTTGGGGAGGTGTGCGCGGAGGACGCCCTGAGCGCAGCGATGGCGGCACTCGCCGGGAAGACACAACAGAAAATGCCCCCCGACCGAAAGGTCAGGGGGCATGCATTTCCTGTGTCCGAGAGGGGACTTGAACCCCTACGCCCTAATACGGGCACTAGCACCTCAAGCTAGCGCGTCTACCAATTCCGCCACCCGGACAGGGTGTCTGGTGTCTGTTTCCCGGGTTGAACCCGGCGTTCCTGCCGAGAGAAGACACTAGCACGGGTCTGAACGCGCGATGAACACGGGAGCGCATCCCGGGCGAGTCCTCGGTGTGCCGTCCCGGGGTCGGGGTCGGTGTCGACCGATACCGTGGAGCCATGACGAACCCGGAGCCGTCCGAGCACCAGTCCGTGTCCGAGCTCGAGGCGACCGCGGCGATCGCCCGCGACCTCATCCGCATCGACACGACGAACTGGGGCGAGGGGAAGTCGCGCGGCGAGGCCGAGGCGGCCCACTACGTCGAGGACAAGCTCCGAGCGCTGGGTCTCGAGCCGCAGTTGTTCGAGTCGGAGCCGGACCGGGTGAGCGTGGTTGCGCGTGTCCCCGGGCGGAACCGTGACAAGCCGGCGCTCGTGGTGCACGGGCACCTCGACGTGGTGCCGGCGGATCCGGCGAACTGGTCGGTCGATCCGTTCGGCGGCGTCGTCAAGGACGGTTCGCTGTGGGGCCGCGGTGCCGTGGACATGAAGAACATGGACGCGATGATGCTGACGTCGCTGGCCGACGTCATCGAGCAGCACGGTGCGCCCGAGCGTGACCTGGTCATCGCGTACTTCGCCGACGAAGAGGCCGGGGGAGTCCTGGGTTCGCACCACGTGGTCGACCAGCATCCGGAGGTCTTCGCGGGAGCGTCGGCGGCGATCAGCGAGGTCGGCGGGTACTCGATCACGCTCGGTGACCGTCGCGCCTACCTGCTGCAGACCGGTGAGAAGGCGCTGATGTGGGTGAAGCTCGTCGCGCGGGGCACTGCGGCGCACGGCTCGCACGTGATCCGCGACAACGCCGTCACGAAGCTCGCGGCGGCGGTCGCGCGGATCGGCAGCGAGGAGTGGCCGGTCCGGCTCTCGGCGACGACGGACGCGATGGTCGCCGAGGTGGCGCGGTTCCTCGGCGTCGACCCGACGGTGACCGGTCCGGACGAGGTCGCGCTGGCCACCGGGTCGGCGTCGCGGTTCATCCACGCCGCGCTGCACACCACGTCGAACCCGACCGTGCTGACCGCGGGCTACAAGCACAACGTCATCCCCGACACCGCCGAGGCGCTGGTCGACATCCGTTGCCTGCCGGGCGATGAGGAGTCCGTGCTGGAACGGGTGCGGGAGCTCGCCGGACCCGAGGTCGAGGTGGTCATGTCGTTCCGCGACATCGGCCTCGAGCAGGACTTCGGCGGCCCCCTGGTCGACGCGGTCCGCGATGTCCTGGGGCGGCACGACCCGGGAGCCCCGGTCCTGCCGTACCTGCTGTCCGGCGGCACCGACAACAAGGCGCTCTCGACGCTCGGCATCGCCGGGTACGGGTTCGTGCCGTTGCAGCTGCCCGCCGGTGTGGACTTCCCGGCGATGTTCCACGGGGTCGACGAGCGGGTGCCGCTCGACTCGCTCGCGTTCGGCCGGCGGGTGCTGGGCGACCTGCTCGCGACGTACTGATATTGTTCGTGGTCGCCGTCGTGGCGGTGCCCTGACCGACCTCCCCCGAAAGGCCCGTGCGATGCACATCCTCGAGGCGATCTTCCTCGGCTTCGTCCAGGGGCTCACCGAGTTCCTGCCCGTGTCCTCCAGCGCGCACCTGCGCATCGTCGGGCTGTTCCTGCCCGACGCGAAGGACCCGGGTGCGGCCTTCACCGCCGTGACGCAGCTCGGCACCGAGACCGCGGTGCTCATCTACTTCTGGAAGGACATCACCCGGATCATCGGGCGGTGGTTCCGGTCGGTGGTCAAGCGTGACGTGCCGAAGGGCGACCCCGACGTCCGCGTCGGCTGGCTGGTGATCCTCGGAACGATCCCGATCGGGGTCGCCGGGCTCCTGCTCAAGGACTCCATCGAGACGACGTTCCGGTCGCTCTGGATCGTCGCGATCGTCCTCATCGTGTTCGGTGTCGTCCTCGGGGTGCTCGACCGGGTCGGCCGCAAGGAGCGCCGGATCGAGCAGATGACGTTCCGCGGCGGTCTGCTCATCGGCCTGGCGCAGATGCTCGCCCTGGTGCCCGGGGTGTCCCGTTCCGGTGCGACGGTGTCGATGGGCCTCGCCCTCGGCTACACCCGTCCGGCGGCCGCGCGCTTCGCGTTCCTGTTGGCGATCCCGGCGGTGTTCCTGTCCGGGTTCTACGAGGCCGCGACGAGCCTCGGTGACCACGGATCGCCGTTCGGACTCGCCGACACGCTCATCGCCACGGTCGTCGCGTTCGTGGTCGGGTTCGTCGTGATCGCAGCGTTCATGAACTACATCAGCAAGCGCAGCTTCATGCCCTTCGTCGTTTACCGGATCGCACTCGGTATCGTGCTCATCGTGTTGTTGTCGCTCGGAGTGATCCAGCCGTGAGGGCCTGGCAGGCCCCATCCGTCCCCGACGTCCCCGGCGCCGCGCCCAGACCGGTCGTCCACGATACCGCCACGGGCGGGCCGGTGGACCCCGCCCGCGACGAGGACCGTGCCGCGCTGTACGTCTGCGGCATCACACCGTACGACGCCACGCACCTCGGTCACGCGGCGACGTACCTGGCGTTCGACACCCTCGGCCGCGCTTGGCGCGACGCCGGGCTCGACGTCGAGTACGCGCAGAACGTCACCGACGTCGACGACCCGCTGCTCGAGCGCGCCGCTCGCGACGGTGTCGACTGGCGCGAGCTCGCTGCGTCCCAGGTCGACCTGTTCCGTCGCGACATGGAGTCGCTGCGGATCCTGCCGCCGGACGACTTCGTGGCCGTGACCGACGAGGTCGAGCGGGTCGCCGAGGCCGTGTCGTTCCTGCAGGAGACCGGCTACGCGTACGAGGTCCCGACCGACGACGCCGAGGGCGACGACCTGTACTTCGACGTCAGCCGGCCCACCGACGCGTGGACCCTCGGCGACGAGAGCGGCCTCGACCGCGAGACCATGCTGACCCTCGCCGCCGAACGCGGCGGTGACCCCGACCGTCCGGGCAAGCGCGACCCGCTCGACCCGTTGCTGTGGCGCGCCGCGCGGGACGGCGAGCCGGCCTGGGACACCGAGATCGGCACCGGACGCCCCGGCTGGCACATCGAGTGCAGTGTCATCGCCGGTGACCGCCTCGGGCTGCCGATCAGCGTGCAGGGCGGCGGGAGCGACCTCGTGTTCCCGCACCACGAGATGAGTGCCGGGCACGCTGCGGCCCTCGCCCACCAGCCCCTCGCGAACGCGTTCGTACACACCGGGATGATCGCCTACCAGGGCACGAAGATCTCGAAGTCGCTCGGCAACCTGGTCACCGTGCGTGGCCTGCTCGACGACGGCGCCGACCCCCGGGCGATCCGGCTGGCGCTGCTGTCGCACAAGCTACTCCGACGACTGGGAGTGGTTCGCCACCGAGCTGACGAGTGCCGAGACGCGACTCGCGGGCTGGGACGCCTGGGCCTCCGGAGCATCGGCCGGGCACGCCGACGACGCGGCCGACGTCGCCACGCGCATCCGTGCGCGGGTGTCGGACGACCTCGACACGCCGGGGGCGGTCGCAGCGGTGGACACGGCGATCGCGGGCGGCACGGCGTGCACTCCCGAGCTCGTCGACCTGATCGACGCGCTGCTCGGCATCCGCCTGGCCTGAGCTCGGTCGCGACCTGTCGCGTGCGTGCCGCCGAGGGGTCAGGAACCGTCGCCGAGGCGGGCCGCAGCCGACAGTTCGCGACCAGTCGCCGGAGGTGAGTGGTGTGTCGTGACCGTTCGCGGCCGCCGGACGGGAGGCTCGTGGCGGGTCAGCCCCGTGCCTCCCGTCCGCGGAGTGGTCGCGACGCGTCGCGTGCGCGCCGCCGAGGGGTCAGGAACCGTCCCCCAGGCGGGCCGCAGCCGACAGTTCGCGACCACCCGGCGGACGCGAGCGGCGTGTCGTGACCGCACACCCCACGACGGACAGGAGGCACGGTGCCAGCCGGCACCGTGCCTCCTGTCCGTCAGTGGGTGACGGCTACTGCTGGGGTCGCCAGGGCCCCTCGCCACCGGCGGTGCCGCCGTCCTTGCCGTCCTTGCGCTCCCGGCGACGGAGGTACTGCTCGAACTCCTGCGCGATGGCGTCGCCGGAGGCCTCGGGGGAGTCGACGGTGTCGCGTGCCTGCTCGAGCTGCCCGATGTACGACGCCATGTCCTCGTCGTCGGCGGCGAGGGCGTCGATGCCCTCCTCCCACTCGGTGGCGTCGTCGAGCAGCGACCCGCGGGGCACCGTGACGTCCGTGAGCTCCTCGATCTTGTCGAGCAGCGAGAGCGTGGCCTTCGGCGAGGGGGAGTTGTGCACGTAGTGCGGCACGGACGCCCAGAGCGAGAGCGTGGTCAGCCCCGCCTTGTCCATCGAGTCGGCGAGGACACCGAGGATGCCGGTCGGCCCCTCGTACGAGGACTTGTCGACGTCGAAGGCAGCGCGGACGCCGGCGTTCTCACTCGACACGAACACCGAGATCGGTCGGGTGTGCGGGACGTCGGCGAGCATGGCGCCGACGAAGACGACGGCGTCGATCGAGTAGACGTCCGCCAGGTCGATGATCTCCGAGCAGAAGCCACGCCAGGTGCGCGAGGGCTCGGGGCCGACCAGCACGAACACGTCGCGGTCGGTGGGGGAGCCGGTGGCGCCGATGACCGGACGCCCTTCGGCTCCGGGGCCGTGCAGCACGATCCGGGGCCACTGCACGCCGCGGTTGCCGTCGTCGTCGGTGCCGACGGTGGGCCGGTTGAACTGGTAGTCGACGTACCGCTCGCCGTCGAGCTCGCGGAGTTCGTCGAGGCCGAGCGACTCGACGATGCGACGCGCCAGACCGCTCGCGGCCTCGCCGGCGTCGTTCCAGCCCTCGAAGGCGACGACGAGCAAGCGGCCGTCGCTGAAGGGGGAGTGCTGTGGCACGGAGCGGACCTCCTGGTGGTGGAGCGGAGCGGGGCGGGAGCGATGCCCCCGGCCGGACACGATTCAGGCATCCACTGTAGGCCCAGGGGGTGCCGGCGGACGTGCGCGTCCGCGCCCAGCGGAACGGCCCCGGTAGACTCGTCGCCCGTGACCGCGCATCCTCCTGCCCTCGTCCCGCCCGCAGCCGTGCTGTGGGACATGGACGGCACGATCATCGACACCGAGCCGATCTGGCAGCGGTCCCAGGTGGACCTGACGACCCGGTACGGCGCCGAGTGGACGGAAGCGGACGGCCTGTCCCTGGTGGGCAGCGGCCTCGAGCGCTCCGGCGAGCTCCTGCGCGCCAAGGGCGTCGACATGGAGGTCGAGGAGATCATCCAGTGGATGACCGACTACGTGATGGAGCACCTGCGCGACGGCGAGCTGCCGTGGCGTCCGGGTGCCCGTGAGCTCATCGAGGAGCTGCACGCCCGCGGCATCCCCACCGCGCTGGTGACGATGTCCCGGCGCAAGATGGCGCTCGTCGCCGCCGAGGCCCTGGGCGAGCGCGGCTTCCGCGTCGTCGTGGCCGGTGACGACGTCGACCGCCCGAAGCCGTTCCCGGACGCCTACCTGTCCGCCGCCGCGCAGCTCGGCGTCGAGCCCACCGCGTGCGTCGCGATCGAGGACTCCGCCACCGGAGTCGCGTCGGCCGTCGCCTCCGGCGCCGTCACGGTCGCCGTCGAGCACATCGTCCCGCTGTCCGAGATCGCCGGCGGCGACGTGCACCTGACCACCCTGGCGGGCGTCGACGTCGACCGGCTGGTCGAGTTGACGACGCCGGCACTGGCCGCACGGGCTGGAGGCGCGGTGCCGGACCCGGCGCACGCTGCGGACACCGAAGGGGTCACCCGATGAGCCACACCGACGACGCACGCGACTTAGCGGACGCGAGCAGCGCCTCCAGTCCGACCGCGGACCCGACCGCAGCCCTCCCGCACACCGCGGGCGGGGCACCACACACGCCGCCGCGCGGCCCGTTCCGGGCCGGCGACCGCGTGCAGCTGACCGGTCCGAAGGGCAAGCTCACGACGCTGTCCCTCGAGACCGCCGGTGAGTACCACACGCACCGCGGGGTGCTCCGGCACGACGACGTCATCGGCCAGCCCGACGGCTCGGTCATCCGGGCGAGCACCGGCGACGAGTACCTCGCGCTCCGTCCGCTGCTCAACGACTACGTGATGTCGATGCCGCGTGGTGCGGCGATCGTCTACCCGAAGGACGCCGCGCAGATCGTGGCCTTCGCGGACGTCTTCCCCGGGGCCCGCGTGGTCGAGGCCGGTGTCGGCTCGGGGGCGCTGTCGCTGTTCCTGCTCCGCGCGATCGGCCCGACCGGGCAGCTGCAGTCGTTCGAGCGCCGCGAGGAGTTCGCCGCGATCGCCAGGGGCAACGTCGGCACCTTCCTGGGTGCTGTCCCGGACAACTGGTCCGTCACCGTCGGTGACCTGGTCGAGTCGCTGCCCGACGCGACCGAGCCGCAGAGCGTCGACCGCGTCGTGCTCGACATGCTCGCGCCGTGGGAGTGCGTGGACGCCGCAGCCGACGCCCTCGTGCCCGGCGGACTCATCGTCTGCTACGTCGCGACCGTCACGCAGCTGTCCCGCACGGCCGAGGCGCTGCGCGACACCGGACGCTTCACCGACCCGATGCCGAGCGAGACCCTGGTGCGCACCTGGCACGTCGAGGGGCTCGCCGTCCGCCCGGACCACCGCATGGTCGGGCACACCGGGTTCCTGATCACGGCACGACGCCTGGCCGACGGCACGGTCCTGCCGAACCTGAAGCGCCGAGCGGGCAAGGCCGAGTTCTCGGACGAGGACATCGAGGCGTGGACCCCGGGAGCCGTGGGCGAGCGGGCGACGAGCGACAAGAAGCTCCGCAAGGTGGCCCGGCAGTCGGCGGCGCAGGCGCGCAAGGTCGCGGCGGCCGAGGCATCGTCGGCGGTGGTTCCGTCGGATGCCGCCGTGGCTCCGTCGGGGGCCGACGGGGTTCCGTCGGATGCCGCTGGGGCTCCGTCCGGGGCCGCCGAGGACGAACGGTAGGCTGACGGCGTGCCCGTCCTGCATCGAACGGAAAGAGGGTCCGTGCGCACCATCCCCGCACTCCTGGTCACCATCGGTCTCGCGGTGTCCCTCACCGCCTGCGCCTCGAACGGTGCCGGCACCACGCCCGCGAGCTGTGCCGCTCCCGGTGCCGCTTCCGAAGCGGTGACCGCCACCGGCAAGTTCGGCTCGGAGCCGAAGGTCACCGTGCCGAAGGGCCTCACCACCAAGGGCACCCAGGTGTCCGTGCTGAAGCAGGGCACCGGTCGCACCATCGACGACGGCACCCCCGTCCTGGTCGAGTACACCCTGGTCGACGGTTCCACCGGCCAGGTCGCCCAGACGAGCGGCTACTCGGGCCAGACCGCGCCGATCACCGCGGGCGCGAGCAACTACGGGGCCCTCGGCGACTCGCTGCAGTGCGCCCACGTCGGCGACCGCCTGGCGGTGGCCCTGCCGAAGAGCGCCCTGAGCAGCACCGGCGGCGCCGCTGGTACCGACTCGTCCAAGAAGACCGAGGACGCCGTGATCGCCGTCATCGACGTCAAGCGGGCGTTCGACGCCCGAGCCACCGGCACCCCGCAGCTCGCCGGCGACAAGATGCCCGCCGTCGTGCTCGCACCGTCCGGTGCCCCCGGCATCACGATCCCGTCGTGGAGCGCCCCGAAGTCGAACGAGACGCACCTGCTCCGCAAGGGCGACGGCCGCGAGCTCACCGCGAAGGACACCGCGGTCATCAAGTACACCGCCGTCACCTGGGGTGCCGACCCGTCCGTCGTCGGCTCCAGCTGGACCGACGGTTCCGGCGCGCAGGCGGTCCCGCTCACCAAGGGCCAGGTCGACGAGGGCGTCCGGAACGCGATCGTCGGGCACCGCGTCGGTGACCAGGTCCTGGCGATCGTCAACCAACAGGGGACCGCGAACGCCTACGTGATCGACGTCCTCGGAGCGATCTCGAACTGACCTCCTCCGACCGTCCACGGACCGCGGCGCGGGTGCACTCCGGTGCACCCGCGCTGCCGTAGGATCGGCTCGTGCCAGCGACCCGTGTGCCCCGTGTGCCCGCCGAGGAGCGGCTGTTCAGCCTCGTGCTCGCGCTGCTCTCGACGGAGTCCGGGCTGACCAAGGCCGAGATCCTGGCCAACGTGCAGGGGTACCGGCAGCGGTTCTCGACCGGTGGCGACAACGCCTCGCTCGAGCGTCAGTTCGAACGCGACAAGGACGACGTCCGCGAGCTCGGCATCCCGCTCGAGACCATCGAGACGCCGGGTGCCGCGGGCAACAACCAGACGCTCCGCTACCGGATCCCGAAGGGCGAGTACGACCTGCCCGTCGACGTCCGGTTCACCCCGGACGAATCCGCGCTGCTGTCGTTGGCCGCGATGGCGTGGCGCGAGGGCGCACTGTCCGCCGACTCCCGCCGCGGCCTGCTGAAGGTGCGCTCGGCGGGTGCCGAGGACGACGACGGTGCCCTGCAGCTCGGGGTCGACGCCTACGCCCCGCGGCTCCGCGCCCGGGACGCCTCGTTCGAACCGCTCCGCTCCGCGCTCGACCGCGGCGCAGCCGTCCGCTTCGACTACATCACGCCCGGGCAGCACGACGCCCGCCGGCGTGAGGTCGCCCCGCTCGCCCTCGTGCAGCACGGCGGTCGGTGGATGCTCGCCGCCCACGAGTTCGCGACCGACTCCGACAAGAACTACCTGCTGTCCCGGATCGTCGGACCCGTCACCCAGTACGCGGTCGGACAGCACACCGCGCCCGTCGGCGCGGGGGAGCGCACCCTCGCCGAGCTCGAGCGGATCTGGGCCGAGCGCACCGCACGCATCGCCGTGGCACCCGGGTCCGACGCCGAACGCCGACTCACCCGTCGCCGCGACACCGAGACCGACGCCGACGGTGGGCTCGTGCTGCACCACGTCGACCCGCAGATCCTGGCCGAGGAGCTCGCAGCATTCGGTCCAGAGGTCCGGGTGCTCGAGCCGGCCGACCTGCGGGCACGGGTCGAAGAGCGCCTCCGCGCGCTCGTGCGCGACCACACCGACGACGACGGTGCCGCAGCCCCCGGAGAGGACCCCGTTCGTGGCTGACGCCCAACCCCTGCAGGCGCAGGACAAGCTCGCCTTCCTGCTCGCCCTGGTGCCGTACCTCATCGACCGCGAGCGTGTCTCGGTGGCCGAGGCCGCTCGGCACTTCGGGGTGCCCGAGGCCCGCATCCGCCGCGCCGTCGAACTCATCGCGGTGTCGGGGGTCCCGGGCGAGACGATGCAGTACCAGCACGGTGACCTGTTCGACATCGCGTGGGACGACTTCGACCAGAACGACATGATCGTCCTGACCAACCTGGTGGCGATCGACGACTCGCCCCGCCTGTCCGCTCGCGAGGCCTCGGCACTCATCGCCGGCCTGCAGTACCTGTCCGCGCTGCCCGAGGCCGCAGACCGCGACGCCATCCGCGCGCTCATGGCCAAGCTGTCCCGCGGTGCCGGGGGAGCGGCGTCGACCGTCGCCGTCGGGCAGGACCTGCACGACGTCGCCCTCGCCACCATCCGCCGGGCCATGTCGGACGGCCGCGGCCTGGTCTTCGAGTACGCCGGACCGCGCACGCAGGGCAGCACCCGACGGGTCGACCCGCTCCGCGTCGAGTCGATCGACACCGACTGGTACCTGCGCGCGTGGGACCTGGATCGACAGGCGCTCCGGACGTTCCGGCTCGACCGGATGTCCGGGGCCCGGGTCGACGACCGTCCCGCCGAGAAGACGATCGACCAGGTCGTCATCCCGGACACGCTGTTCCAGCAGGCCGCCGACGACGTCATCGTCACCGTGGAACTCGACTCCACGTCGCTGCCGTTGGTCGCCGACTTCCTGGCCGACACCGCCGACGCGCCCGACACCGACGGGCGTGTGCGCATCCGGCTCGCGGCGTCGCACGGGTTCGACGGGGTGGTCCGGCTCGTCGCGGGGTTGCCCGGCCGCGCGGTGGTGCTCGACCCGCCCGCTGCCCGTGACGCCGTGCGCGACTTCGCCGCCGCGGCCCTCGCCGCCGGCTGACGTCCGCCCCGGGGTCTCCGTCGGTCGCTTCTCGCCCGATCTCGCCAGGTGTGCCCGTTCCCGCTCGGTGGGCCGCGGGTGCCTGGTCGTTCCGGGCGTACCTGGTGCGTTGTTCCGACCAGGTGCGCCCGATCTCGCCAGGTACGCCCTGTCGCGCTCGCCCGCGCTCCCGCGTGCCCGCCTCACCCGCTCGACCCGCCCACGCCGACCCCCGGCGGACTGTCGGTCCCGACCCCGTAAGATCGACCACATGGCTTCGACGACCGCGCGCGGGCGAGCGAAGCGGCAGGGGCGCCAGAAGACCGACGCCGAAGGCCGCATGTCGCTCGGGCAGCACCTCATCGAGCTGCGCAACCGCCTCTTCCGCGCAGTGGTGGCGATCGTCATCGGCGCGGTCGGTGGATGGTTCCTCACCCCGTGGGTGCTCGACTCGCTGCGGGCACCGGTGACCGAGCTCGCCAAGGTCGGCGGGCACACCGCCGAGCTGAACTTCCCGATGATCACCGGGGCGTTCGACCTCAAGCTGCAGATCGCGATCACCATCGGTGTCGTCATCGCGAGCCCCGTCTGGCTGTACCAGATCTGGGCGTTCATCGTGCCGGCGCTGATCCGGCGTGAGCGGCAGTACGTGTGGGGCTTCCTCGGCACCGCCATCCCGCTGTTCTTCGCCGGGTGCTACTTCGGGTGGTACATCCTGCCGCACGTGGTCGGCATCCTCGGCAGCTTCGTGTCCAGCCAGGACACCTCGATCGTCGACGCCAAGGCGTACTACGACTTCGTCATCAAGCTCATCGTCGCGGTGGGCATCGCCTTCGTCCTGCCGGTGTTCATCGTCCTGCTGAACTTCGTCGGCGTGCTGTCCGCCGCCGCGATCATCAAGAGCTGGCGTGTGGCGATCCTCTGCATCCTGGTGTTCTGCGCGATCGTGACCCCGAGCGCCGACGTCATCTCGATGTTCCTGCTCGCCGTCCCGATGGTGGTGCTCTACATCGCAGCGTGCTTCGTCGCCTGGATCCACGACCGCCGCGTGGCCAAGCGGCAGGCGAAGCTCGACGAGGAGTACGGCCTGTGAGCGGCACGAGCGCAGCCGAGCGGTTCGCCGCGGCCAAGGTGCGCAACCGGTCGCGCAACCTCGAGCTCTTCCGGACCGACCTGCGGTTCGACCTCGACCCGTTCCAGTTCGCTGCCTGTGACGCGCTCGACCAGGGCCGCAGCGTGTTGGTCGCCGCCCCGACCGGTGCGGGCAAGACGATCATCGCCGAGTTCGCCATCTGGCTCGCCATGCGGCAGCCGACGGCGAAGGTGTTCTACACGACCCCGATGAAGGCGCTCAGCAACCAGAAGTACGCCGAGCTCGTCGACGTCTACGGCGAGTCCGAGGTCGGCCTGCTCACCGGCGACACCAACGTCAACCCCCGCGCCCGCGTCGTCGTGATGACGACCGAGGTACTGCGGAACATGATCTACGCCGATTCGGACCTGCTCGACGACCTCGCCTGGGTGGTCCTCGACGAGGTGCACTACCTGGCCGACCGGTTCCGCGGTGCCGTGTGGGAAGAAGTGATCCTGCACCTGCCGACCGAGGTCCGCCTGGTCTCGCTCAGTGCCACGGTGTCCAACGCCGAGGAGTTCGGCGACTGGCTGCAGACCGTCCGTGGCGACACCGACGTCATCGTCTCCGAAGACCGCCCGGTCCCGCTCGAGCAGCACGTCCTGGTCGGCTCGAAGATGGTCGACCTGTTCGACTCGAGCGGCGCAGCGGCGACGAACCGTGTCAACCCCGAACTGCTCCGCATGGTCGGCGGCGGCGCACGGAGCGAGCGGAACGGCGGCGGACACCGCGGTCGTCGTGGTCGCGGCGGGTACCCCGAGCGCCGTGGGCCCCGCACCGAGAAGGTGCACCGCGAGCAGATCGCGCACATGCTCGACGAGCGGATGCTGCTGCCCGCGATCTTCTTCGTGTTCAGCCGCAACGGTTGCGACCAAGGCGTCCGGAACGTCCTGCGGTCAGGGCTGTCGCTGACGACGGTGCCGGAGCGCAACGAGATCCGCGAGACCGCGGAGTACCACTGCCGCACCCTGCCGGACGAGGACCTCGCAGTGCTCGGCTACTGGGAGTTCCTGGAAGGCCTCGAGCGCGGGGTCGCGGCGCACCACGCCGGCATGCTCCCCGCGTTCAAGGAGGTCGTGGAGAACCTCTTCCAGCGCAAGCTGCTGAAGGTCGTCTTCGCCACCGAGACCCTGGCGCTCGGCGTGAACATGCCGGCGCGCACCGTCGTGCTCGAGAAGCTCGAGAAGTTCAACGGCGAAGCGCGTGTGCCGATCACCCCGGGGGAGTACACCCAGCTCACCGGTCGTGCCGGTCGTCGCGGGATCGACGTCGAGGGGCACTCGGTCATCCAGTGGACCGACGGCCTCGACCCGCAGGCCGTGGCGTCGCTGGCAAGCCGTCGCACGTACCCGCTCAACTCGTCGTTCAAGCCGACCTACAACATGGCGGTCAACCTGATCGACCAGTTCGGCCGGCAGCGCACGCGTGAGGTCCTCGAGACGTCGTTCGCCCAGTTCCAGGCCGACCGGTCGGTGGTCGACCTCGCCCGCAAGGTCCGCTCGCAGCAGGAGTCGCTCGACGGCTACCGGCAGGCGATGCAGTGCCACCTCGGCGACTTCACCGAGTACTCGGCGCTCCGCCGAGAACTCTCCGACCTCGAGCGCACGAACGTCCCCGGGGGTCGAGAGGCATCGCACGGCGCCCGCCAGGAACGCCAGGCCGCGATCACCGCGGTCCGCCGTCAGCTGCAGCGCCACCCCTGTCACACCTGCCCGGAACGCGAGGCCCACGCCCGCTGGTCCGAGCGCTGGTGGAAGCTCAAGCGCGCCAACGACAAGCTCGTCCAGCAGATCCGGTCCCGCACGGGCGCCGTCGCGACGACGTTCGACCGGGTCACCGACGTCCTGCTCGAGCTCGGCTACCTGGTGGACGGCGGCAACGGTGAAGCCACCGTGGCAGCCGGCGGCCGTCGTCTGCAGCGGATCTACGGCGACCGCGACCTGCTCGTGGCCGAGTGCCTCGAGGCGGGTGTCTGGAAGGACCTCACCCCGGCGCAGCTCGCCGCCATGGCCGCGACGATCATCTACCAGCCCCGTCGCGAGGACGCGCCCGGCACCGAGCACGCGCTGCCCCGTGGTGCGTTCCGCCCGGCGCTCGACGAGACCCTGACGATCTGGTCACGCCTCGACGACATCGAGCGTGCGGCACGTCTGGCCGGCTCGCAGCCGCCCACCCCGGCGATGGCGGTCGGCATGTTCCGCTGGGCGTCGGGCTCGGCGCTCGATGACGTCCTCCGGACCCTCGACCTGCCCGCCGGTGACTTCGTGCGCTGGTCGAAGCAGGTCATCGACCTGCTCGACCAGATCCGGAACGCCGGCGACGACGACCTGGCCCAGACCGCGAGGCGTGCGACGGACGCGGTCCGCCGCGGCATCGTCGCCTACGCAGCGGTCTGACAGGAGGCACGGTGCGGGTTCCGGAGACGACTGTGCGCGGGCTGCCCACGCGCGTCGGCCGCGGGGCGGCCGCGATCGGCCCGTTCGCCGCGTTGCCGCTGGGCACCGCGCTACCACTGGCCGTCATCGGCGGGATCCTGTTCGCCCTCGCGTTCCCGTCGCCCGGGTGGTGGTTCCTGGCCTACCCGGCGCTCGCCTGCATGCTGCTCGCGGTGATGGGGCAGCGTGCACGGCGCGCGGCGTGGATCGGCTACCTCGCCGGTGCGGCGTTCTGGATCCCCGCGATCTCGTGGGCCGGCCGCTACCTGGGCCCGGTCCCGTGGTTCGCGCTGGCGCTGTTGGAGGCCGCGTTCTTCGCCCTCGGCAGCGTGGCCATCGCCCTGGCGTACCGCTGGGTCGCGCGCGTGGTGCCGTCGACCGCCGGACGCGTGTGGGGCCTCCCGGCCGTCGTCGCTGCACTCTGGACCGGACGCGAGTGGTTCTCGGGGAGCTGGCCGTACGGCGGGTTCGCCTGGGGGCGGGTCGGGCTGTCGCAGTCGCAGGGGCCGTTCGCGCACCTGGCCGCGTACGTCGGCGTCCTCGGACTCACCTTCGTCGTCGTGTACTGCGTCGCGGTCGTCGTGTCGCTCGCGCTCGTGGCGCCCCGCGCGCCGGGCGTCACCCTCCGCCTGCCCGTGCGGGTGGCGACGGCGGGCCTGCTCGTCGCGGCGGTCCTTGCCGTGCCGGCGTGGCCGACGGCGACGAGCGGCACCATCCGGGTCGAGGCGGTGCAGGGCAACGGTCCCGCGGGCTACTTCGACCGCGCGGAGCCCGGTGACGTCCTGGCGGCGCAGGTCGCGGCGACGGACGTGGACGCGAAGGGTGTGGACCTGGTCGTCTGGCCCGAGGCAGGTGCGGAGTACGACCCGCGCCAGCAGCCCGTCATCGCCTCGGCGCTCGACTCCGTGGTCGACTCGCTCCACGCTCCGATCGTGGCGGGCGCCATCACGCAGACGCCGTCGGGGGTCCTGCACAACACGTCGTTCGTGTGGACCGCGGACGGTTGGCAGTCCTCGTACGACAAGAAGCGCCCGGTGCCGTTCGGTGAGTACGTGCCCGATCGCTGGTTCTTCTCGAAGCTCGCGCCGTCGCTCATCGGTCTGCTGCAGCGCGACTACACGCCGGGGACGAAGCCGAACGTGCTGTCCGTGGCGGGGGTCCGTGCCGGCATCTCGATCTGCTTCGACATCGTCGACGACTCTCTGACCGCCGACATGGTGCGCGGGGGAGCGCAGGTGATCCTCGCGCAGACGAACAACGCCGACTTCTCGGGCACCGACGAGAACCTGCAGCAGCTCGAGATCGCGCGGATGCGGGCCATCGAGACCGGACGCTCGCTCGTGAACATCTCGACCGTCGGAGCGTCGCAGGTCATCGACCCGAGCGGCCGCACGATCGACCGGGTTCCTGAGTACACCGCGACCTCGATGGTGACCGACGTGCCGCTCGGGACGTCCACCACCCCGGCGTCGATCCTGTCCGGGTCGATCACACTCCTGCTCACCCTCGGCGGGCTGCTCGTGCTCCTGGCCTGTGCGCCCTGGGGTCGTCGCGCCCGCTCCTGATCCGACCCGCCGCGCCCAGCCACTGGGAACGGACTGTGAATGCGCCGGTACGGGATTGATGGGGCGTGGGACAGTGTTGTGGAGGGCAGACGAGCGAGAGGAGCACACACATGGCTGATCGGAGTCTCCGCGGCATGCGGCTCGGGAGTCAGAGTCTCCAGAGCGAAGAGGGCGTCGAGCTCTCGGATCGCAAGCGCGCGGTCTACCAGACGGATTCGGGTGAGACGTTCGACATCGTCTTCTCGGCTGATGCGGACGTCCCCCAGACCTGGTCGGAGCCCCGCTCCGGCCGCGAGGGCCGACTGCTCGGCGACGACGGGATCCCCGTCGAGGTCGCCGAAGAGGACGTGAAGGCACCCCGCACCCACTGGGACATGCTGCTCGAGCGCCGCTCGCGCGAGGAACTCGAGGAGCTCCTCGAAGAGCGCCTGCAGGTCCTCCGCGCACGACGCGGCGCCTGACACCCCACGCACGAACGACGACGCCCGCCCCGGTTCCCCGGGGCGGGCGTCGTCGTTCGTGCGTGCCGGCGTGTCAGCGCCGACCGGAGCCGTCGCTCGTCCGGTGACCGGAAGCGTCGTCGCCCGGCGTCGTCGTAGTGTCCTCGACCTGCTCGGCGGTCGCGTCATCGGCGGCCGCGATGTGGGCGTCGACGCTGCGGTTCGACTCGGCCAGACGCGCGTCGAGCTCGGACTCGGGGACGATGTCGGCGGCGGTGGCGTCCGCGCGCGGCATCGTCGTGTCGGCGGATCCGCCCGCGGCGGTGTTCGCCAGGCTCTCGTTCGCGAGCTTCGAGATACGGGACAGGAAGTCCGCGCCACCGGCAGCACCTGCAGCACCGGCGACCGGTCCGGCGCCGCCACCACCGCGGCTGGCGCTGAAGCCCTTGGCGATGCCGGACAGGGCCTCGGTGAACTCGCTCGGGATCATCCAGAGCTTGTTCGACGTGCCCTCCGCGATCTTCGGCAGGGTCTGCAGGTACTGGTAGGACAGCAGCTTCTCGTCGGGGTCACCGGTGTGGATCGCCTCGAACACGGTCGCGATGGCCTGGGCTTCACCTTCGGCACGGAGGACCTGTGCCTTGGCGTCACCCTCGGCCGCCAGGATCGCGGCCTGCCGCTGGCCCTCGGCCTCGAGGATCTGGGACTGCTTGGTGCCCTCGGCCTGCAGGATCGCGGCACGACGGCTGCGCTCGGCACGGAGCTGCTGTTCCATGGCGTCCTGGATGGACACGGGCGGCTCGATCGCCTTGAGCTCGACTCGGCCGACCCGGATGCCCCACTTGCCGGTCGCTTCGTCGAGGACGACGCGCAGCTGGCCGTTGATGTTGTCGCGGCTGGTCAGGGCCTCTTCGAGGTTCAGGCCACCGACCACGTTGCGGAGCGTCGTGGTGGTGAGCTGCTCGACGGCGCCGAGGTAGTTCGCGATCTCGTAGGTCGCCGCACGGGCGTCGGTCACCTGGAAGTAGACGACCGTGTCGATCGAGACCACCAGGTTGTCCTCGGTGATCACGGGCTGCGGCGGGAACGAGACGACCTGCTCGCGCATGTCGAGCAGCGGCCGCAGACGGTCGATGAACGGCACCAGGAGGTTCAACCCCGGGTTGAGGGTCTTGTGGTACTTGCCGAGACGTTCGACGACGCCCGCGGTGGCCTGGGGGACGATGCGGATCGCCTTCGCCAGGACGACGATCACGAAGATGACGACGACGAGGATGAGGACGAGCAGTGCGATCGTCCCCGGGGAGATGCTGGTCACGAGGTGGCCCTTTCTGCGAGGCGTACGACCGCGGTCGACCCCTCGATCGACTCGACGACCACAGGGGTCCCGAGTGGCGGTGTGCGGTCGACGGAGTCCGCGGCGAACCGCGCGCTCCAGGTCTCGCCGTTGGCCAGGCGGACCTGGCCAGGGCTGGAAGCGGTGAAGGCGACCGCGACCGTGCCGGCGAGCCCGATGAGGCCCTCGACGTTGGTGCGGTGCGGGTCGGCGCCACGGCCGAGCGCGACGAGCAGTCGCGGTCGGACGAGCGACAGCAGCACGAGGGCGGCCACCGCGGCGACGATGGCGGACAACCACCACGGTGCGCCCAGGAGCGCGGCGACCAACCCGCCGGCGGCGCCCGCCGCGAGCATGATGAAGATGAAGTCGAGAGTGAAGATCTCGACCACGCCCAGGAGCAACACCAGGCCGATCCAGACGATGCTCTGGATCCAATCGATTCCGTTCACGCGATCTCCCTCCCTCGGTCGCGCGCGGCGGCTCGCTGCGTCGCGACAGCCGGTACAACTCCGTTCAACATATCAAGGACGTCCGACGACCGTGCAGGCGATTGGTAGGCTCGGTGCGCCCGACCGGCCGGAACCAGACCTGGAGAACACGACTGTGAGCAACCCCCTCGCCCCCGGATCCCTCACCGACAAGCGCGCCGTCGTCACCGGTTCGTCCCGTGGCATCGGCGCCGACACCGTCGGGTACCTGGCCGAGGCCGGCGCGAAGGTCGTCGTGAACTACCGCAACAAGGCCAGGCGGGCCGAGCAGATCGCCGAGAAGATCGTCGAGTCCGGTGGCTCCGCCCTGGCCGTCGGCGCCGACCTCACCGAGCACGACTCCGTGCAGGCCCTGGTCGACACGGTCGTGCGGGAGTGGGGCGGCATCGACCTGCTCGTGCTCAACGCTTCGGGCGGCATGGAGTCCGGTGTCGGCGAGGACTACGCGCTCCGTCTGAACCGCGACGCCCAGGTCGACATGCTGCAGACCGCCGTGCCGCACATGCCTGCCGGGTCGCGCGTGGTCTTCGTCACGAGCCACCAGGCGCACTTCGTCGAGACCGCCGAGACGATGGACGAGTACGTCCCGGTCGCCAAGAGCAAGCGTGCCGGGGAACTCGCCCTCCGTGCGCTCATCCCGCAGCTCGAGGCCGCGGGCATCGAGTTCGTCGTCGTCTCCGGCGACATGATCGAGGGCACGATCACCGCGACGCTCCTGAACCGCCTGAACCCCGGCGCGATCGAGGGCCGTCGGCAAGAGGTCGGCAAGCTCTACAGCGTGTCCGAGTTCGCGGCCGAGATCGCCCTGGCCGCCGTCGAGCCGATCCCCGCCGACCACACCAAGCTGGTCGGCGACGTCAGCGGGTTCGTCGGCTAACGTCGGGCGGGTGACCGCCAAGCCCGGCCTGCGCCGCACCTCCCGCATCCTGCTGCTCGACCCCCGTGGTCGCGTGTTCCTGATGGACACGAAGTCGCCCTCGTCCGACGGCGCGCACCGCTGGATCACGCCGGGTGGTGGCGTCGACCCGGGGGAGTCCCACCGCGACGCCGCGATCCGCGAGCTGCGCGAGGAGACCGGGATCGTCATCGACGAACCCGGCGAACCGGTCTGGTCGTGGGACTTCACCGTCGAGTGGGACCTCGCTGACCACGACCGTGGGCACGCCGAGTTCTACGTCGTCCGCACGCCGGGCTTCGAGTTGTCCGACGCCGAGTGGACCGACGACGAACGCGTCGACATCCTCGCCTCGCGCTGGTGGACGGCGGAGGAGCTCGAAGCGACCGACGAGGCGTTCGAACCCGCAGAGCTGCCGGACCTGGTGCGCCGTCACGGCGCCTGAGCACCCCACCACGGCCTGACGGCCGACCCACCAGCGGACGGGAGGCCCGTGGCGGCCCCGCCACGGGCCTCCCGTCGGTACGCTGACCCGCATGGACACCGATCCGGTCGACGACGACCCCGCCGGTGCCGTCGTGCACCCTGCCGACCGGCACGACCGGATCCGCGTGCGCGGAGCGCGCGCCAACAACCTGCGCGACGTCGACGTGGACCTGCCGAAGCGCCGGCTCACGGTGTTCACCGGGGTCTCCGGCTCGGGCAAGAGCTCGCTCGTGTTCGGCACCGTCGCCGCCGAGTCGCAGCGGATGATCAACGAGACCTACAGCGCGTTCGTGCAGGGGTTCATGCCCTCGCTCGCGCGTCCCGACGTCGACCTGCTCGACGGACTGACCACCGCGATCGTCGTCGACCAGGAGCGCATCGGCGCCGACCCGCGCTCCACCGTCGGCACCGCGACGGACGCGAACGCGATGCTGCGCGTGCTGTTCAGCCGACTCGGTCAGCCGCACGTCGGCGGACCGAACGCGTTCTCGTTCAACCTCGCCACCGTGACGGCCGGGGGAGCGATCACGGTGCAGAAGGGTGCGGACGCGAA
Organism: Curtobacterium sp. Arg-1; assembly: GCF_025643395.1. Taxonomy (NCBI): domain Bacteria; kingdom Bacillati; phylum Actinomycetota; class Actinomycetes; order Micrococcales; family Microbacteriaceae; genus Curtobacterium; species Curtobacterium sp. Arg-1. Next base: position 1,941,235 of record NZ_CP095731.1, on the reverse strand, counting down.
GGCCCAGAAGGTCTCGTTCACGCGGCTCGGCGGCATGTGCGCGGACTGCGAGGGTCGGGGCCTGGTGAACGACATCGACCTGACGCAGCTGTTCGACGAGACGAAGTCGCTCGGGGACGGCGCGCTCACGATCCCCGGGTACGGGACCGACGGGTGGAACGTGCGGCTGTACGCCGAGTCGGGCTACTTCGACCGGGACACCCCGATCCGCGACTTCACCGAGCAGGAGCGGCAGGACTTCCTGTACCGCGAGCCGACGAAGCAGAAGATCGCCGGCATCAACATGACCTACGAGGGGCTCGTGCACCGGGTCCGCAGATCGTTCCTGCAGAAGGACCGCGAGGCGATGCAGCCGCACATCCGGGCCTTCGTCGACCGTGCGGTGACCTTCACGACGTGTCCGGCCTGCGACGGCACCCGGTTGAACGACACCGCCCGCTCGTCGAAGGTCGCGGGCCGCAGCATCGCCGACGTCTGCGCGATGCAGGTCACCGACACCGTCACCTGGCTGCGGGGTCTGGACGACCCGGGGGTCGGGCCGTTGCTCGAGGGGCTCCGTGACCTGCTCGAGTCCTTCGTCGAGATCGGACTCGGCTACCTGTCGCTCGACCGTCCGACCGGCACGTTGTCCGGGGGAGAAGGGCAGCGCGTGAATATGGTGAAGCACCTCGGCTCCTCACTCAGCGACGTCACGTACGTCTTCGACGAGCCGAGCACGGGGCTGCACCCGCACGACATCGAGCGGATGAACGAGCTGCTCGTCCGGTTGCGCGACAAGGGCAACACCGTCCTGGTCGTCGAGCACAAGCCCGAGGTCATCGCGATCGCCGACCACGTCGTCGACCTCGGACCCGGTGCCGGTTCCGGCGGTGGGACGCTCTGCTACCAGGGGTCCGTCGACGGGCTGCGCGCCAGCGGGACCGTGACCGGTCAGCACCTGGACGACCGCGTCACCGTGAAGTCCGACGTCCGTCGTCCGGACGGAGCGATCGCGATCCGCGGCGCGTCGGCCCACAACCTGCACGACGTCGACGTGGACGTCCCCACCGGGGTGCTCACCGTCGTCACGGGGGTCGCCGGTTCCGGCAAGAGCACACTCATCCACGGGTCGCTGGCCCGACGCGACGACGTGGTCGCCATCGACCAGAGCGGTATCCGTGGCTCACGACGGAGCAACCCGGCGACCTACACCGGCCTGCTCGAACCGATCCGCAAGGCGTTCGCGAAGGCCAACGGCGTCAAGCCCGCACTGTTCAGCGCCAACTCCGAGGGCGCCTGCCCGGCGTGCAACGGTGCCGGTGTCGTGTACACCGACCTCGGCATGATGGCGGGCGTCGCGAGCCCCTGCGTCGAGTGCGACGGCAAGCGGTTCGACCAGTCCGTGCTCGGGTACCACCTGGGCGGGAAGGACATCAGCGAGGTGCTCGGCATGTCCGTCGCCGACGCGTTGGCGTTCTTCGCGGCGGGGGAGTCCGCACTGCCGGCGGCCCACACGATCCTCGCCCGGCTCGCAGACGTGGGGCTCGGCTACCTGACGAGCGGACAGCCGCTCACCACGTTGTCCGGGGGAGAGCGGCAGCGGCTCAAGCTCGCGACGCACCTCGGTGACCGGGGCGGCGTGGTGGTGCTCGACGAGCCGACCGCGGGCCTGCACCTGGCCGACGTCGAGCAGCTGCTCGGCCTGCTCGACCGGCTCGTCGACGCCGGCCGGACGGTCGTCGTGATCGAGCACCACCAGGCCGTGATGGCGCACGCTGACTGGATCATCGACCTCGGGCCGGGCGCCGGGCACGACGGCGGGCGCATCGTGTTCGAGGGGACGCCCGCTGCACTCGTGGCGGCCCGGTCGACGCTGACCGGGCAGCACCTGGCGGCGTACGTCGGAGCCTGAGCCGGGGGACAGGCTCGGACGGTGAATCTGGGCGCCAGCCGTGTGCGAGGACTACTGTTCTGACCGACGCTCACGATCGGCTACCCGGCCTGGATCAGCGTCCTGACCCGAAGGAGCTCCACCATGTCCAACCCCGGCAACGCACCCGCGACCAACAGCGGCAACGGAATCGCCGTCGGTTCGCTCGTCCTCGGCATCGTCGGCGTCGTCTTCTCGTTCCTCTTCGTGTGGGTCGGACTCATCGCCAGCATCATCGGCCTGGTCCTGGGCTTCGTCGCCCGTCGTCGCAACGCCGGTACCCGAGGCATGGTGCTCGCCGGCATCATCCTGAGTGTCATCGGCCTCGTGCTCTCGATCATCTTCATCATCGTCGCTCTGACGATCGTCGTTCCCGCGATGAACAACTGAGGCTGATCGCCGCATGACAGCGGGCGCGTGGCGGAGTCGCCACGCGCCCGCTGTCGATCTCCGGCGCCGCTGGTACGTGTCCAGGAACCCGGGCGTACCGTCCGGCGCATGAGCTACAGCCAGCCTGACCCAGCCGAAGAGAGCACCCAGAGCGAGTCGCCGGAGCAGCCCGACACCGACCAGGCAAACCTGGAGGAACAGGGCGGCGAGCCGGCAGCGCTCGAGATCGACGCCGACGACGTCCCGACGAAGCCCGCCGACTGACGCCGTCGTCATCCAGTGAGCAGAAGAGGTCGAGTCCGGAGAACGGACCCGACCTTTTCTGCTCACTCAGCGCCGATCGGGTGTTCATGTGCGCGCCGATAATGCATATTATGTCAACTCGAATGGACCGGAGTCCGGAACGCCCCGCCTCCACCGGTCACAGTTCCCGACAGACGGATGCGGCAAGGACCAGCATGTTGACCTTCGCATCCGGGTCGTCACCGGCGTAGCTGACGTACACGTTCGGCGAGGTCCGGCCTCCTGAGAACCGCACCTGGGTCCACGTGCTCCGGCCCCGGTCGTCGCCACGGCGGCTGATGTCGTACCGCGTCCAAACCCGCTCGGCGTTGTCGAGCACTGTCCGTGGCGTCACTGCAGACGTGCTCGACAGGTTCACTTCCCGGCGGATCCCAGCATCACCGGTGGTGAAGCCGAGGACGTCGGTGTTCGAGCAGACGGAGTCGCCGGTCAGTTCCCCGAACGGCGCAGGCCGGGACTCCCCCTCGTCGTAGTAGTCCTTCCACTGCGACAAGCCACCGTTCGCCTCCATGAACGCGTTCACGACAGCGACGGTCCGTTCGTCCTGCTGGGTGGCGACGGCATCGGACGCGATGTACGGCCGGTGGCCTTGGCAGGCGGCAACGATGAGCACGAACACCGTCATGAAGACCGTACCGATCACCAGGTTCTTCACGGTCCGTCGACGACGAGCGGCGCGTCCCTCGAGCGTGTCGTCTTCCATGGCGCCCCTTCCCCCGCGGTTCAGCATGCCAGACAGGACGCGGGGCCGGCGCACCGTCAGAACGTCGCGACGGTCATCCCCGGAGAAGTGGCTGGCCGGTCCATCGCGACGAGCGCCTCGGGCAGGTCGTCGAAGCCGATGGTGCGGCCGATCGTCTCCTCCGGCCGGAGCCGCCCACTGACGACGGCGTCGAGCATCGCGCCGTACTCCCCGACCGCTGCGCCGTGACTGCCGAGCAGTTCGAGCTCGTCGGCGATGACCCGTCCCATCGGGATCGCCGGCGTTGCTTCGTCGTCGAGCAGCAGCCCGACCTGCACGTGTCGGCCGCGCGGACGCAGGGATGCAACCGCCGCGACCGAGGTGGCACGGCTGCCGTAGGCGTCGATCGACAGGTGCGCTCCCCCGGCGGTGCGGGAGCGAACCGTGGTCACCGCATCGGCGTCCATCAGCACCGTGTCGGCACCCAGTGCTGCGGCCCGTTCGAGCGCCGCCGCGGAGACGTCCACAGCGAGCACGTGCGCACCGGCGGCCACGGCGACCATGATCGCCGACAGCCCGACTCCCCCGGAGCCGTAGACCACGACCCACTCCCCTGCGCTCACCCGCCCGCGGGCGTGCAGGGCGTGGAACGCGGTGCCGAAGCGGCAGCCCAGTGCCGCTGCCACCGTGAACTCCACGGCGTCGGGCAGGGCGACGAGGTTCAGATCGGCGTGCGGGACCACCAGCGACTCCGCGTAGGACCCCTGCAGGTCGAAGCCGGGCTGCTGCTGGGCGGTGCACACCTGGGTCGCGCCGTCGAGGCACTCGGCACAGGTGCCGCAGGCGAACACGAACGGTGCCGTGACCCGGTCGCCGACGGCGAAGCGCTGCACGTCGGTGCCGATCGTCGCGACGACGCCGGCGAACTCGTGGCCGGGCACGTGCGGCAGCCGGACTGAGTCGTCGTGGCCCTTCCACGCGTGCCAGTCACTTCGGCAGACACCGGTGGCAGCCACCCGCACGACGACACCGTGGTCCGGGGCGACGGGCTCCGGCAGGTCGACGATCGAGGGGACGGAACCGAACTGGGCGTACTGGACGGCGCGCATGCCGCCATCCTGACAGACGGCGTCGAACGACGACGGAGCCCCGACCCCGGAGGTCAGGACTCCGCCGCATCGCCGTGCTGCCGGTGACGGATCAGCGCTGTCGCCGCTGGTTCCGGTTCGTTCCGAGCATCGCGGCCCCGAGCGCCAGCAGCAGGAGTGCGACGCCGAGGACGAGCGGCGTCCCCGACGTGCCGGTGAAGGCGAGCCCCTGGACGCCCCCGCGCGCTCCGGGCGACGGCGCCACAGTCGGAACGGCCGTCGACCCGGACCCGCCCCCGGGCCCGGAGCCGGGGACCGTGCCGGCGCCGGGGACCGTGCCGGCGCCGGGAACCGTTCCGGGGTCTGGCCCGGGTTCAGGTTCGGGATCCGACGGCGAGTCACCGAGCAGCAGTCCGGCATCGACGGTGCGGTCGCGGGTGATCGATTCCTTCGCGCCTTCGTCGGAGCGTTCCCACGCGATCGAGACCGCGGGCGTCTCGCCGTCCTGGCCGGCGTCCGAGTCGATGGTGCCGTCGGTGCCGACGTGCTCCTTCGTGAACCGACGGCCGTCCGCAGCCGTGAAGGCCACGACGTAGTCCCCCGGGCGGAGTCCGTCGAAGGAGTACTGCCCATCGGGTCCGGACCTGGTCGCGCGTGCGACGTCGGTTCCGCGGTCGTCGACGCCGGACAGTCGGATCGGCACGCCGTCGATGCCCGGTTCGTCGGAACCCTGGAGGCCGTCGTCGTTGCTGTCCGTCCACACCCGGTCCCCGATGCTGCCGGCGACCACCCGCACGGTGGCGCGGTTCGACAGCGCGGCGAGTTCGAGGTTCGAGGCGCGGAGCCCGAAGCGGTTCGTGTAGGTGTCGCCGTCCCGCTCCCCGTGGGTCCGCAGCACGACGTGGTGTCGGACCGTCTGTCCCGGCGCGACACCGCGGGTCCGTTCGATCCGCACGGCGGTGACGTCGGCGAGTTCCGCGGATCCGCACGCGGGGTCGCCGAGGTCTGCCGCCGCGCACCAGAGCGTGCTGCCGCCCGGCTGGTTGGACGCTGCCGTGCCGTCGAGCGAGATCGTGGCCGGATCGCTGGTGGTGTAGCGCACGGTCTCACCGGCGCCGGGCGCGACGTCGACGCGGTCGGCCAGCGAGACGGCCCCGTGGAAGGCGGAGCCCTGGGGGTCGCTGCGGTGCGGCAGGACGTCGATGACGTCGAGCCCGCTGATGCTCCGGGCGTCGCGGTTCGTGTAGAGCAGGTCCCACTCGAGCTGGTCCCCCGTCGCGACGACCGGTTCGGTCGCCACCTTCTCCACGCCGACACCGACCGCGGCGACGACCTGCACCGCTCGTTGGGTGTCGCGGCGGAACGCTTCCGAGCGGTCCGTCGGCGAGGCGATGGTCGCGTAGTTCTGCACCGGTCCGGCAGGCGCGAGACTCGACACCTGCAGCTCGTAGGTGATCGGCGGGATCCTCGTGTTCGGCTGCAGGCCGTCGAGCGTCCACGTGAGGCGCTGGCGGAGGTTGCCGGCGTTGTCCGTGATCGTGTCGAGCTCGGCCGGCCTGGACGCACTCTCGGGGATGTAGTCGGTGTGCATCGGCAGCACGTCGCGGACCGTCACCGTGGTCGGCTGCCCACCGGAGTGGCCGTTGGTGAGTGTCGGGTAGAGGGCGTACTCGAGGGTGCTCCCGGAGCCGACGAAGCTCGTCTTGTCCGGTGTGTCCTCCGCGGTCGTGCCCGGGTCGACGATCTTCTTCCTGATGCGTGCCAGGTTCTCCGTGATCACGACGCTGTCGGCCATCGCTCCGGCACCGTTCTCCGGCCGGGCCGTGTCGTGGGTCCAGACGTCGGTGTGTTCGCCGAGCAGGGCGTGTCCGAAGTCGTACGCGCGGGTCCCCGAGGGTGCGTCGGCCACTGCGACGTACGTGTGCAGCACCGCTCTCGCCCCACCGTCGACGTCGCCGAGCGCGCGCACGGCGCCGACCGCGGCGCGACCGCCCGGAACCTCGTCCGGGCTGGCGAACCACGGTCCGTCGTCATCGCCGCACGTGTGGTCCCGCCCGGCCGCGGGGTTCGTCATGTCGTAGGCCGCGTACTCGATGCGCGGCCTGCTCAACCCGCTGGTCCACGCCGTCGCGCCCGGGGTGCCCCCGCGGGTGAGGCGCTGGGTCCCGCGATCGAAGGTGTCGCAGAGGATCGTGCCGGTCCAGCGGCTGTACCCGTCGTTGAGGACGGTGACGTCGCTCCGCAGGACCTGCCCCTGCGTCACCCATGGATCGCCCGCGCGGGCGGAACCCTCGACGGTGGTGCCGGCGCTGTCGATCACGTGCCAGAGTCGCTTGCCGGCGGTGCCGGACCCGACACCCACCAGGTTGCGCGACGTGCTGTTGTCGGCGAGGGGCTCCTCGCTGCCGGGGTAGTTCTGTGCGCCACTCGCCGACGTGGTCTGCAGAGCCGAGTACCGGTTGGTCGACAGGACCGAGCCCGGCGGGTAGGGCAGCCAGAGGCTCAGGTAGCCCGAGACGAAGTACGCCCTGGTGCCACCCGTGACCGGGCCGCCGCTGAGCGACTGGGTGGGGATGCGGCCCGGGTCGGTGACGGTGTCCGTGATCGTCACGTCGACGTCCGCGCCGGGCGAGGACTGCGCGCAGACGATGGTCCCCGAGTCGACCACGCTGCGCGGCCCGCCACCCCGTCCGCCCGGCAGGCCGTCGAAGCGCCAGGCGTTCGTTGCGTTCACGCCGCAGGCAGGCGCGGTCCCGTTCCACAGCACGGCGGTCGACGGCAGGTCGCCGAGGATCTCGGACACGTCGTCGGTGAAGGTCATCGGGCCGGTGCTCGCTTCGAACCCGAGCAGGCCCTGTCCGGCGACGACGGGCTCCCAGTTGACCGCGATCGGGTAGACGAGACGCAGGCCTCGCTCGCCGTCGGGACCGATGACGTCAGGGGTGAGCGAGGACCCGACGACGTCCTTGCTCAGGTTGTAGCGCGCGGCTGCCGAGACCGTCACGGTCGGCGCGACTGCCGTCACGACGCCGTTGTCCGCGTTGTCCGCCGTGGCTTCGACCGTGACCTCGATCTCGTCGCCGTGCCGCATGGTGCCGGAGACGTCGAGCACGACGGGGACCTCGACGAGGTTGCCCTCGGTCAGGTCACCGACCGAGCAGGTGAGTCGCTGCCCGTCGATGCGCGATGCGGCCCCGGTGCACGGCTTCGGCAGCCCCGCCCAGGTCGTGCCGGCCGGAGCGGTCACGACGAACCGTTGGTTGACGCTGTCGCCGTCGTTCACGCTCATCTCGACGCTGTACGTGATCGCGTCGAGTGTCCGCACGATGCCGTTCGTTCCGCTCGAGTCGCCCCCGGGCCGGTCGTCCGGGGTGAACGGGCCGTTGCCGTCCTTGGCGACCTTCGCAGCGAGACCGACCGTCCCTGCCGGACGGACGGTCGACGTCGCAGGGTCCGTCGTGGCCGTGCCCACCGCTCCCCCGGCCGGGGTCGCGCCCGCGGGGGCGGCGGCGGTGAGCGGGAGCGTCAGCGACAACGCCGTGGCGACGACAGTTCGGATCGGGATGCGTGTTCGCATGGGACTCCTCGTGCGGGCGGGTGCAGGGTGCACCCACTGCCCAGGAGTGTAGGAATCCATCTGGAATGCTGCAATGAATATTTCGTATTCGCTCTGACGCTTCCGCCTCGGTCGGCATCGAGGACCGGTCCACCGGATCCCGATCGGACGTCGCCCCGCGGCCGCGTCTCCGGTTGACTGGGACGATGACGGATCTGCGCTTCTCCACCGACCCCGCCGACCTCGACGTGGACCGCGTGCACCGCTGGTTGAGCGAGGAGTCGTACTGGGCGCGCGGGCGCGACCGGGCGACCCAGGACGCGATCATCGCCGGTTCCCGGAACTTCGGCGTCTACGACGCGGTGACCGGCGAGCAGCTCGGCTACGCGCGGGTGGTCACCGACGGTGTCACGTTCGGCTGGCTCTCGGACGTGTTCGTCGCCCCAGGGGCCCGGGGTCGGGGTGTCGGGGTCGCCCTGGTGCGCGGGGTGACCGAGGCGGTCGAGGCCCTCGGACTGAAGCGCTTCGCCCTGTTCACCGCGGACGCCCACGGCTTGTACGAGCGGTTCGGGTTCCGGCCGCTGCCCGATCCGGAGGGGTGGATGATGCGGCCCGGCCCGGGCTTCGGCGACGACGTGCACGACTGACGGAGCGCCGCCCTCAGTACTCGATGCGTCCCTCGCGGTTGTGGAACTCCCCCGTCGGCCCCTCGGTGCCGATCGTCGCGAGCGCGACCGTGGCGTCGGTGCCCTCGGTGATCGTCTGGTGCCCGCCGAACCCGTTGAACGCCGTCGCGGTGTAGCCCGGGTCGCTCGCGTTCACCCGGAACCCGGGCAGGTTCTTCGCGTACTGCACGGTCAACGCGATCACGGCCGCCTTCGACGCCGCGTACGGCACGGCCGGCACCCCGTACTCGTCGTGCCCGGGCGTGGTGAGCCAGCGTGGGAAGCCGACCCCCGACGCGACGTTCACGATGACGGGTGCTGCCGAGCGTCGCAGCAGGGGCAGCGCGGCCTGGGTCACCCGGACGATGCCGGTGACGTTGGTGTCGAGGACGGTCGCCATCGCGTCCGCGTCGAGGTCGTCGACCCCGAACGAGTCGCCGAGGATCCCGGCGTTGTTCACCAGCACGTCCAAGGACGGGATCGTGGCGATCGCCTCGTCGATGCTGGCCTGGTCGGTCACGTCCAGCTGCACGACGTGGGCGCCGAGCGCCCGGGCGTCGTCGCCGCTGGCCGGGTCGCGCATGCCGGCGTGGACGGTGTGGCCGGCTTCGATCAGTCGGCGTGCGGTCTCGAGTCCGAGGCTGCGGTTGGCCCCGGTGATCAGTGTCGTCGTCATGTGCCCAGCCTGCCCCAGCCGGCCCGGCCGCCCCAGGCACGGTGCGACGGTGGGACCGGCAGTACCAGGACGGACTGGAGGCGCGGGGCGATGATGGTGGACATGAGCGAGTTCGCGAACGTGTTGCGTTCCTGGCGTGACCGGGTGCGTCCCGAGGCGGTCGGCCTGCCGGCCGGCCCCGGCAGACGGACCCCGGGCCTCCGCCGCGAGGAACTCGCCGCCCTGGCGGGCGTGAGCGTGGACTACGTCGTCCGCCTCGAGCAAGGCCGGGCGACGAACCCGTCGCCGCAGCTGCTCGCGTCGCTCGCGACGGCGCTCCGGCTGTCGTCCGAGGAGCGGGACCACCTGTGCCGGGTGGCCGGCGTCGCCCCGCCGTCCCGTCAGGTGGTGCCGCGGCACGTCACGCCCGGCGTGCAGCGTCTGGTGGACCGACTCGGCGACGTGCCGCTCGCGGTGTTCACGGCGACGCACGACATCGTGCTCTGGAACGACCTGTGGGCCGCGGTGAACGGCGATCCGACGCGGTACGTCGGCCTCGACCGCAACCTGGTCTGGCGGCACTTCACCAAGGCGCGCGACGGGGTGGACTGGGACGAGGAGCACCAGGAGGAGTTCTCGAGTGACCTCGCCGCCGATCTGCGGCAGGCGTACGGGCGCTACCCCGGCGACCGTGACCTGGCAGCACTCGTCGACCGGCTGCTGCGGGAGTCGCCGGAGTTCGCCCGCCGGTGGGAGACCGGCCGGATCGCCGAGCACCGTGCGAGCCGCAAGGTCGTGCACACGCCGGTCGGTCCGGTGGAGATCGACTGCGACGTGCTGACCGTGCCGGGTGGCGACCTGCGCATCGTCGTCTACACGGTCGTACCGGGCTCCGAGTCGGCCGCGAAGCTCGACCTGCTCCGGGTCACCGGCCTGCAGGAGCTCACGCCGCGGTGAACACCAGCGACGCGTTCTGACCGCCGAACCCGAACGAGTTGTTCAACGCCGCACCGAGCGGAGCCGTCCGCGCGGTGCCGGAGACGACGTCGAGGTCCACCGCGGGGTCGAGCTGGTCGAGGTTCAGGGTCGGCGGCACGGTCCCGGTCTCGAGTGCCCGCAGGGTCAGGATCGCCTCGACCGCCCCGGCCGCGCCGAACATGTGCCCGATCGCGCTCTTCGGTGCGGTGACCAGCGCTCCGGTGCCCACCGCACGGCTGATCGCGGTCGCCTCGCCGACGTCGCCGACCGGGGTGCCGGTCGCGTGCGCGTTCACGTGGTCGATGTCGCAACGGGTGAGTCCCGCCATCCGGATCGCGGACCGCATGGCCCGTTCCTGCTCGCTGCCGTCGGTGCGCGGCGCGGTGATGTGGTGCGCGTCCGAGGTGATCCCCCACCCGGCGAGCGTGCCGTGCGACCGCTGCCCGCGTGCGGCGGCGTGGTCGGCACGCTCGAGCAGGACGATGCCGGCGCCCTCGCCGAGGACGAAGCCGCGGCGGTCGGCGTCGAACGGCCTGGACAGGGTCGTCGGGTCGTCGCCGTCGGGCTTCGCGAGCGCCTGCGACTGCGCGAACGACGCCATGGTCACCGGGGTCACGGCGGCCTCGGTGCCGCCCGTGATGACGACGTCGGCCTCACCGGTCACGATGAGTCGCGCGGCGGTCGCGATGGCCTCGGCACCGGAGGCGCACGCCGACACCGTCGTGTAGGCGCCGCCCCGCGCCCCGTACGCGATGCTGATCTGCGCGGCGGCGCCGTTCGCCATGAGCATCGGCACCGTGCGCGGGGAGACCCGTCGGGCACCGGATGCTCCGAGCACGTCGTGCGCGTCGAGGAGCGTCTCCACGCCCCCGATCCCGGTGCCGATCACCACGGCGAGGCGGTCGCCCTCGACCGCGGGGGCACCCGCGTCCGTCCATGCTTCCTCCGCGGCGACGAGCGCGAGCTGCTGACTGCGGTCGAGGCGGTTCGCGCGGACCCGGCCCAGTGCCCCGTCGGCGTCGAGTGCCGCCTCGGCACCGACCCGGATCGGCACCTGTCCCCAGAGCGCTCCGTCGCGGTGCAGGGAGCGGACGCCGGAGCGACCGGCCACCAGGGCGTCCCAGAGCGGTGCGACGCCGTGGCCGAAGGGTGAGACCGTGCCGTAGCCGGTGATGACGATGTCCACGGGAACTCCTCTTGTACGTTGAACAAGTTGAGTTGTACCACGTACAATTCGGACATGGCAACCACGGTGGACGGCTCCGGCACGGCACGCGGCGCGGCGACGCGGGCGAGGATCCTCGCGGCGACGGCCGGACTGCTCAGCGCGGGCGCACGCACCGTCACCGTCAGCGAGGTCGCGCGGGCCGCGGGCGTGTACCCGAACCAGATCACGCACCACTACGGCTCGAAGGACCGCCTGGTGCTCGACGCCGCGTTCGCGCTGTTCCTCCGCGACACGACTCGGCTGCAGGCGGCCGGTCGTCGCGCGCGGTCGTCGGAGTCGTTCCGCCAGGTCCTCGCCCGGACCGCCCTCGCGATGCCGTCGACACCCCTCGTGGTCCGCGCGCTGGCGGCTGCGGGTGACGACACCGCCCAGCGGGAGCGCGTCCGACTGCTGCTCGCGGTGCTGTTCCGGCAGTCCGAACGCTACCTGGAGCGCGTCGTCGGCGACCAGGGATGGACGAGCCCCGGCGGCGTCGCCCGTGACGCCCGCACGTTCTGGAGCGCCGTGTTCGGTGCCACCCTGCTCGCCGACGCCGGGGTCACCGGCGGCCCCTCGGACCTCGACCTGGCAGGCACGGTCTCGATCCGGTGACCGGGGCGCGCACCGCCGCCGGGGACTCCCCCGGCGGCGGTGTCACTCGCCGAAGCCGGACCGGACCAGTTCGACCAGGGCGTCGACCGCGGCCTGCGCGTCCCGACCGGTCGCGTCGATCGACACCGTCGCGCCCTTCGGCAGCGCCAGGGCCATGATCGCGAGCAGGCTCTTCGCGTCCACACCGTTGACGTGCACGCTCGCGTCGTACTTCGCCGCCGTCTTGACGAACTCCGCGGCGGGCCGGGCGTGCAGCCCGGTCTCGTTCACCAGCTCGACCGACGCGCTGACGCGGTCTGCGCCGGCCGCGTCGTCGACGGGACCTGCCCCGTCGGCCGGCCCCGTGCCTCCAGGCTGGTCACCGGACGGACGGGAGGCGGTGCTCGCGTCCGCCTCGGAACCCGCGGCTGACGCCGCAGCGGCCAGGACCGCGTCGGCGTCCCCGCCCGTCTGGGCGGCGACCGCCGCGGCGACCGTGCCCTCGACCAGCGGGGCCGGCGACACGTGCACCCGTGCGCGGACGTCGTCGTCGAGGAAGTCGAGCGCGGTGTCGGTCGTCAGGTAGGCGGAGCCGAGGTCGCACAGCACCACGACGCCGTCGGCCCCGGCGAGTTCCTCGATGCCGGCGGTGATCGCCTCGAACGAGGTGCCGATGCCGCCGTCGTCGGTGCCGCCCGCGGCGACGAGTGGCACGTCCGCGGCCATCTGCCGGGCGAGCTCGACGGTGCCCGTCGCGATCGCAGCGCTGTGCGAGACGACGAGGATGCCGACGGTCACGCGGCGTCCACAGCTGCGCGCAGGATGTACGCGGTCGACTGCGCACCGGGGTCTCGGTACCCGATCGCGCGGTCGCCGAGGTAGCTCGCGCGGCCCTTGTGCGCCACGAGCGGCTCGGTGTCGGCGGCCCCCTGCGCTGCGGCGTCGGCTGCGGCGGCGAGCACGGCCTCCGGGTCGGCGCCGGCGCCGGCAGCCGCTGCGGCGGCGTCGACCGCGGGGCTCCACGCGTCGACCATCGTCTTGTCGCCGACGGCGGCCTTGCCGCGGGACACCACACCGTCACGCGCGGCGGTCAGGACCGCGACCAGCGTGTCCGCGTCGAGCTCGGACGCGTCCCCTGCAGCCTGCGCGGCCTTCAGGTAGGCGGTGCCGAACAGCGGACCGGCCGCGCCGCCCACCGTCGAGATGAGCTTCGTCGCGACGGCCTTGAGGACGGCGCCCGGGGTGTCGAAGGAGCCGGCGTCGACGGATTCGAGCACGGCGCGGAAGCCTCGGTCGAGGTTCTCGCCGTGGTCACCGTCCCCGATCTCGCGGTCGAGCGTGACCAGCTCGGCACGGTGTTCGTCGATCGTCGCGGCGGTGCGACGGACCCAGTCGATGGCCCATGCGGTGTCGAGCGCCAATGCGGTTCCCTTCGTGTGTCCGGCCCGGTGGGGTCCGGTGTCGTGGTCCGGTGGTCGAGCGTCCGTTGCGGTTGCGGTTGCGGTTGCGGTTGCGGTCGCAGGCGCGGTCGCTCAGCGTCCCCAGCGCAGGGCCGGGGTCTCCACCGGGGCGTCCCAGAGGGCCGTGAGTTCGTCGTCGAGCACCGTGACGGTGAGCGAGAACCCCTGCATCTCGAGGGACGTGACGTAGTCGCCGACCAAACTACGCGTGACCCGGTAGCCGCGGTCGGAGAGCACCTCGGCGGCGCGTCGGTAGGCGATGTACAGCTCGGAGAGCGGTGTGCCGCCCATGCCGTTGACCAGCAGCAGCAGTGCCGATCCGGCCGGGGCGTCCAGGTCCGTCAGGATCGGTTCGAGCACGCGGTCGACCAGCTGGTCCGCCGGCGCCATCGCGATCCGCTCGCGGCCCGGCTCGCCGTGGATGCCGATGCCGAGCTCGACCTCGTCGTCAGCGAGTACGAAGGACGGCTCCCCCGCGTGCGGGACGGTGCCAGAGGCGAGCGCGAGCCCCATCGAGCGCGTGACGTCGTTGACGTGCCGGGCCACGGCGGCGACCGCGTCCAGATCGTCCCCGCGTTCCGCGGCGGCACCGGCGCACTTCTCCACCACGACGGTCCCGGCGACACCGCGACGACCGGCGGTGAACAGGGAGTCCTGCACGGCGACGTCGTCGTCCACCACCACGGACTCGACCCGGACGTCGTCCATCGCGGCCAACTCTGCGGCGGTCTCGAAGTTCAGCACGTCGCCGGTGTAGTTCTTCACGATGTGCAGCACGCCGGCACCGCCGTCGACGGCCTTGGTCGCGGCGACGATCGGGTCGGGGGTCGGGCTCGTGAACACCGGACCGGGGACGGCGGCGTCGAGCATGCCGTACCCGACGAAGCCGGCGTGCAGTGGCTCGTGCCCGCTGCCACCACCACTGACGATGCCGACCTTGCCGGCCACGGGGGCGTCGGCGCGGTGCAGGTGGATCGGGTCCTCGACCAGCACGACGTGTCCGGCGTGTGCCCGGGCGAACCCCCGGACGGTCTCCTCGACCACGTTCTGCGGGTCGTTGATGAGCTTCTTCATGCGGTGCCTCCACGGGTACGGGGTCGAGCCGTGGCGGTCACACCGCGCGTCGTCGACCGGAGTGCGCCCAATCTACATCGGCGGCACGGCCAGCCGTCCGGCGGGGATGCACGTTCGTGCAGCACGCCGAGGACGCGTCACCGGCTCGGGATCGTGCTGGGGACACTCGTCCTGCACGTTCGTGCACGATCCCGCTCTCCGCTCACGAATTCACCACCCGGCCGTGAGCGTCGTCACTATGGTTGGCCTCAATCACTCAACGGGGAGTGCGGCGCACCACGGCCGGACCCCCACCTCACGCACTGGAGGTCACCGATGGACGACATCGGCGTCAAGTTCCTGTCCGAGCTCGTCGGTACGGCGATGCTCATCATCCTGGGTGGCGGCGTCGTCGCCGCCGTCTCGCTGGCGAAGTCCAAGGGCTTCGGAGCCGGCTTCCTCATGGTCACGATCGGCTGGGGCTTCGCGGTCTTCGCCGGTGCCACCGTGGCCTACAAGTCCGGTGGCCAGCTCAACCCGGCCGTCAGCCTCGCGCAGGCGATCCTCGGCAAGATCACCGTCGGCGAGATGTTCCTCTTCTGGATCGCCCAGGTGATCGGTGCGGTCATCGGTGCCGTCATCGTCTGGCTCGCGTACAAGCAGCACTTCGACGAGGAGCCCGACGCGGCCGCCAAGCTCGGAGTCTTCTCGACCGGCCCCGCGATCCGCTCGTACGGCTGGAACCTCGTCACCGAGATCATCGGCACCTTCGTCCTGGTCTTCGTCGTCCTCGCCTTCACCAACGGCGGGACCCCCACGGACCTCGGCGCCATCCCCGTCGCCTTCCTCGTGATCGCGATCGGTGTCAGCCTCGGTGGTCCCACCGGCTACGCCATCAACCCGGCCCGTGACCTCGGCCCGCGCATCGCGCACGCCTTCCTGCCCATCAAGGGCAAGGGCTCGAGCGACTGGGCCTACGCCTGGGTGCCGGTCGTCGGACCCCTGATCGGTGGCGCCCTCGCTGCCGGCCTGTCCGTCGCCCTGCTGCCCGTCGTCAGCTGACCCACCCCCACCCCGAAGGCGTGGGCGGCCGTTCCGCACGACCGACCACGCACCCGCACCGAACACACCCGTAAGGAGCACCAATGGCCGACTACATCGTCGCCATCGACCAGGGCACGACCTCGACCCGAGCAATCGTGTTCGACCACTCCGGTTCGATCATCTCGACCGGGCAGAAGGAACACGAGCAGATCTTCCCGCGCGCCGGGTGGGTCGAGCACGACCCCGCCGAGATCTGGGACAACACCCGCGAGGTGATCGGTCAGGCACTGTCGCGTGCCGACATCACGCGCCACGACGTCGCAGCCGTCGGCATCACCAACCAGCGCGAGACCGCCGTCGTCTGGGACAAGACCACCGGCAAGCCGATCTACAACGCGATCGTCTGGCAGGACACCCGCACGCAGGCCCTCGTCGACAAGCTCGCCGACGGCGACACGGACAAGTACAAGGCCATCGTCGGCCTGCCGCTCGCGACCTACTTCGCCGGCACCAAGATCATGTGGATCCTCGAGAACGTCGAGGGTGCGCGTGAGAAGGCCGAAGCGGGCGACCTGCTCTTCGGCACCACCGACACCTGGGTCCTCTGGAACCTGACCGGTGGCGTCGACGGCGGCGTGCACAAGACCGACGTCACGAACGCGTCCCGCACGCTGTTCATGGACCTCGAGACGCTGCAGTGGCGCGACGACATCCTCGCCGACTTCGGTGTGCCGAAGTCGATGCTCCCCGAGATCGTCAGCTCCTCCGAGGTCTACGGTCACGTCGAGTCCTCGAGCCTGCTGCGCGAGGTCCCGATCGCCGGCATCCTCGGCGACCAGCAGGCCGCGACCTTCGGCCAGGCCGCGTTCGACCAGGGCGAGTCGAAGAACACCTACGGCACCGGCAACTTCCTGATCTTCAACACCGGTACCGAGATCGTCCGCTCCGAGAACGGTCTGCTCACCACCGTCGGGTACAAGCTCGGCGACCAGGAGACGCACTACGCCCTCGAGGGTTCGATCGCCGTCACGGGGTCGCTCATCCAGTGGCTCCGCGACAACCTCGGCCTGATCGGCAGCGCCCCGGAGGTCGAGGCCCTGGCCAAGACCGTCGAGGACAACGGCGGCGTGTACTTCGTGCCCGCGTTCTCCGGGCTCTTCGCGCCGTACTGGCGTCCCGATGCCCGCGGCGCGATCGTCGGCCTGACCCGCTTCGTCAACAAGGGCCACATCGCGCGTGCCGCCCTCGAGGCGACGGCGCTGCAGACCCGCGAGGTGCTCGACGCGGTCAACGCCGACTCCGGTGTGGACCTGACCGAGCTCAAGGTCGACGGCGGCATGACCGCGAACAGCGAGCTCATGCAGTTCCAGGCCGACATGCTCAACGTGCCGGTCGTCCGCCCGGTCGTCGCGGAGACGACGGCGCTCGGTGCGGCCTACGCCGCCGGTCTCGCGGTCGGCTTCTGGGCCAACCTCGACGAGCTCCGTGCCAACTGGCAGGAGGACAAGCGCTGGGAGCCGCAGCTCGACGCCGCCGAGCGCGAGCGGACGCTCCGCCTGTGGAAGAAGGCCGTCACGAAGACCTTCGACTGGGTCGACGAGGACGTGCAGTAACACCGCACGCGCACGCTGACCGCGTGCACTGATCGCACCGACGGGAGGCCCGGTGCCGGTTCCAGGAACCGGCACCGGGCCTCCTGTGCGTTGCGTCTCCTGCGGGTCGGTCGCGGTCGGCCTGCCGGCCCGTCGGCCCGTCGGCGCGTCGTCGGGTGGTTGCCGGTACGGCACGGTGCGGGTTTGTTCTCCGGGTGCAGCGGTGACCGCCGGGTGCGCGCTCGTGGCGCAGCACCGAGCCGCCAGGTTCGCACCGGCTGGCGCACCGCGCACGGTGCGGCTCTCGCGGAAGCGGCACGGGATCGCGGACCGCGCACGGTGCGGACTGGAGGCGCGGGGCGGGCACACCACGGCCCTCCGGTCCGGCGTGGGGTCGCCGGTACGGCACGGTGCGGGTTTGTCCACCGGGTGCAGCGGTGACCGCCGGGTGCGCGCTCGTGGCGCAGCACCGAGCCGCCAGGCTCGCACCGGCTGGCGCACCGCGCACGGTGCGGCTCTCGCGGAAGCGGGACGGGATCGCGGACCGCGCACGGTGCGGACTGGAGGCGCGGGGCGGGCACACCACGGCCCTCCGGTCCGGCGTGGGGTCGCCGGTACGGCACGGTGCGGGTTTGCTCACCGGGTGCAGCGGTGACCGTCAGGTGCGCGCTCGTGGCGCAGCACCGAGCCGCCAGGCTCGCACCGGGTGACGCACCGCGCACGGTGCGCGGGGCGGCGTGGACTACGCGGCGGGAGCTGCGCCGACCCAATCAGCCAGTTTGCGCGCACCGGCGCCGGAGTCGATCGCCTCGGCGGCGACGACGAGCTGCTCGCGGAAGCGCTGCAGGATCGGGCGGTCGGCCTCGTTCGGGTCCTGTGCCAGTCGGAACGAGACGAGCCCGGCCGCGGCGTTCAGCAGGACGATGTCGCGGACGGGTCCGGTCTCCCCCGCCAGCAGTCGGTGGACGACGGCGGCGTTGTGCTCGGGGTCGCCACCGAGCAGGTCCTCCGTCCGGGCGCGGGCGATGCCGAGGTCCCGTGGGTCGAGGTCGTGTTCGGTCACACGGCCGCCGGTGACCTCCCAGATGTGGCTGTGCCCGGTGGTGGTCAGCTCGTCGAGTCCGTCGTCGCCTCGGAACACGAGTGCGGTCGCCCCGCGCGTCTGGAACACGCCCGTGATGATCGGCACGAGTTCGAGCTGGGCGACGCCGACGGCGTTGGCCTCGCACCGTGCGGGGTTGACGAGCGGACCGAGGAAGTTGAACACCGTCGGGACGCCGATCTCCCGCCGGACGGGGCCTGCGTGGGCGAAACCGGGGTGGAACGCGTTGGCGAAGGCGAAGGTCAGCCCGACACGCCGGAACGTGTCCGCGACACGCGCGGCGTCCATCGTGAGATCGAGTCCGAGGGCGGCGAGCACGTCGCTCGACCCGGACTTCGACGAGCTGGCCTTGTTGCCGTGCTTGACGACGGGGACCCCGGCAGCGGCGATCACGATCGCCGCCATCGTCGAGACGTTCACGGTGCCGACCACGTCGCCGCCCGTACCGACGATGTCGAGCGCCATCGGGTCGACGTCGAGCGGAACCGCGGCGTCGAGGATCGCGTCACGGAAACCGACGACCTCGTCGACGGTCTCGCCCTTCGCGCGGAGCGTCACGGCGAAGGCCGCGATCTGGGCCTGGGTGGCACGCCCGTGGACGATCTCCTCCATGGCCCATGTGGATTGCCTGATCGTCAGGTCCTCGCGCGCCATGAGCGCGCTGATCACCGCTGGCCAAGAAAGTGCGTCGGGCATGGATCGATCGTAGTGAATTCGAGAGACCCGCCAGTCTCCTGCGAAAACACTGTCGGGGGTTTCGGCCATAATGGAGGACGTGACTAGCACCTCTCTCTCCAGATCAGCCAGCGGTCCGGCCCTCAACAGGCCGAACGCCGTGGCCGTGGGGACGATCGTGTGGCTGGGCAGCGAGGTCATGTTCTTCGCCGGCCTGTTCGCGATCTACTTCACGCTCCGCAGCACGTCCCCTGAGCTCTGGGCGACCGAGACCACGAAGCTCGAGGTGCCCTTCGCCTCCGTGAACACGATCATCCTGGTGCTGTCCAGCTTCGCCTGCCAGTTCGCAGTGTTCGCCGCGGAGCGCTTCCAGGTGCACCGGACGAGCTGGAACCCGCGCCACTGGGGCATGACGGAGTGGTTCTTCGTCACCTACGCGATGGGTGCGATCTTCGTCTGCGGCCAGATCTTCGAGTACGCCAACCTGTGGCACGAGGGCGTCACGCTCTCCTCCAGCGCGTACGGCTCGGCGTTCTACATGACCACCGGGTTCCACGGCCTCCACGTGACCGGTGGCCTCATCGCCTTCCTGCTGACGCTCGGCCGCGGCTTCGCCGCCAAGAACTTCGGCCACAAGGAAGCGACCACCGCCATCGTCGTGTCGTACTACTGGCACTTCGTCGACGTCGTGTGGATCTTCCTCTTCGCCGTCATCTACCTTCTCAAGTAGGAACTGGACACCCCCCAGCACATGTTCAACAGAACCAAGTCCAAGAAGGGCCGCCGTTCACCGATGGCGACCGTGTCGCTCATCGTCGTTGGTCTCATGACCACCGGTGGCGCGTACGCACTGTTCAGCTCCACGGCGAACGCCGACGACAGCACGAGCACCCTCGCCACCTCGAGCCAGTCGCAGGTGAACGAGGGCGAGAAGCTCTTCGCGTCGAACTGCGCCACCTGCCACGGTCTCTCCGCGCAGGGCACGAGCGAGGGTCCGTCCCTCATCGGTGTCGGCGCCGCGTCGGTCGACTTCCAGGTCGGCACCGGCCGCATGCCGATGGCCGCACAGGGTCCGCAGGCAGAAGAGAAGCCCGCGCAGTTCACGGACGAGCAGGTCGACGCGCTCGCGCAGTACGTCGCTTCCCTCGGCCCCGGCCCGTCGGTCCCGTCCACCGAACTCACCAACGGTGAGGACGGCGACGCCGCCGAAGGTGCCGAGCTGTTCCGCATCAACTGCGCCATGTGCCACAACGTGGCCGGCGCCGGCGGTGCCCTGACCGAGGGCAAGTACGCACCGAACCTCGAGACGGTCTCCGGCAAGCACATCTACGAGGCCATGCTCACCGGCCCGCAGAACATGCCGGTCTTCAACGACCTGAACCTGACGCCGGAGCAGAAGGCCGACATCATCACGTACCTCAAGTACGTGCAGGACAACAAGTCCCCCGGTGGCTTCGCACTCGGCTCCCTGGGGCCGGTCGCCGAGGGTCTGTTCATCTGGATCTTCGGACTCGGGGCGGTCGTCGCGATGACCGTCTGGCTGACCGCGAAGTCCAACTGATCGTCCGTGTCGAACGACACTGAAGGGAACACCATGGCAGAGCACGACGACGAGACGCTGAACTCGTCCTCGGCTGTCGAGAAGCACGGCACGACCACCTCCCCCGGGATCGCGGTCCTCCCCGTCGACCCGTTCGAGAACCCGGGCGAGCCGCCGCACCGTCCGCGTCGCACCGACGTCGACCCGAAGAAGCAGCGTCTGGCCGAGCGCCAGGTCGCCGCCTACTTCTACCTGTCGATCGTCGGCAGCGTCCTGTCGATCGCCGCGTACATCGCCTTCCCGATCGACCCGAGCGACTTCGGGACGGTCCGCACCGCGAACCTCTTCCTTGGCCTGTCGATCGCCCTCGCGCTCCTCGCCCTCGGTCTCGGTGCCGTCTACTGGTCGAAGTCGCTCGTCGTCGACCGTGAGATCACGGAGCTCCGCCACGGCACCCGCGGCACCGACGAAACCCGCGCCAAGGCGGTCGAGGCGTTCCAGCTCGCCGACAAGGAGTCGGGCTTCAGCCGTCGCAAGCTGATCCGCAACTCGATGATCGGTGCTCTGGCCGCGTTCCCGCTCCCCGGCATCGTCCTGGTCCGTGACCTCGCTCCGGCCGAGGACCCGAACGAGCTGCTCCGTCACACCTTCTGGAAGCAGGGCCTGCGCCTGACGAAGGACCCGACGGGTCTTCCGATCAAGGCCTCCGACGTCACCATCGGTTCGGTGTTCCACGTCATCCCCGAGGGCATGCTCGAGTCCGAGCACATGCTCGAGGAGAAGGCGAAGGCCTCCGTCCTCCTGATGCGTCTCGACCCGAAGGACCTCAACCCGTCCAAGGGCCACGAGAACTGGGGCTACGACGGCATCGTCGCGTACTCCAAGATCTGCACCCACGTCGGGTGCCCTGTCGCGCTCTACGAACAGCAGACGCACCACCTGCTGTGCCCGTGCCACCAGTCCACCTTCGATGTCTCGAACAACTGCGAGGTCATCTTCGGTCCGGCAGCACGCCCCCTCCCCCAACTTCCTATCGCGATCGACGACGACGGCTACCTGGTTGCCCAGAGCGACTTCCACGAGCCGGTCGGACCGTCCTTCTGGGAGCGTGAACGCTGATGACCAGCACCACCACCACCGCACCGAACACGTCGACGAACAAGCCGGCACCGGAGCGCGGATCCCGCATCATCGGCGGGGTCTCGAACTACATCGACGAGCGCACCAGCATCTCGGGCCTCGTCAAGGAAGTCGGCCGGAAGATCTTCCCGGACCACTGGAGCTTCATGCTCGGCGAGGTGGCGCTGTACAGCTTCGTCGTCGTGCTGCTCTCCGGGACCTTCCTGACGTTCTTCTTCCAGGCGTCCATGACCGAGGTCATCTACAACGGCTCGTACGTCCCGCTCAAGGGTGTTGCGATGTCGACGGCGCTGCAGTCCACGCTCGACATCTCGTTCGACATCCGTGGCGGGCTCTTCGTCCGTCAGGTCCACCACTGGGCAGCCCTGCTGTTCGTGGCGTCGATCATGCTGCACATGGCCCGCGTGTTCTTCACCGGTGCCTTCCGCAAGCCGCGTGAGCTCAACTGGGTCTTCGGCTTCCTGCTCTGGGTCCTCGCCATGGCCGAGGGCTTCACCGGATACTCGCTCCCCGACGACCTGCTCTCCGGAAACGGCCTGCGGATCATCGTCGGCATGATCGAGGGTGTCCCGGTCATCGGCGTGTGGATCGCCTACCTGCTCTTCGGTGGCGAGTTCCCGGGTACCGACATCGTCGGCCGCCTGTACACGCTGCACATCCTGCTGCTGCCGGCGATCCTCGTCGCGGTGCTCGGTGTCCACCTCGTGCTCGTCGTGATCAACAAGCACACCCAGTTCGCCGGTCCGGGCAAGACCAACGAGAACGTCGTCGGCGTCCCGATCCTCCCGGCGTTCGCCGCGAAGGCCGGTGGCTTCTTCTTCATCGTCGCGGGCATCCTGGCCCTCATCGCGTCGCTGTTCACGATCAACCCGATCTGGAACTACGGCCCGTACGACCCCTCCCCGGTGTCCGCCGGTACCCAGCCCGACTGGTACATCGGCTTCGCCGACGGCGCGCTGCGTCTGGTGCCGCCGCACTGGGAGGTCGTGTGGTTCGGCTACACGGTGTCGTTCAACATCCTGGCGCCGATCGCGGTCCTGGTGCTGCTCATCCTGGCGATCCTGCTCTACCCCTTCATCGAGGCGTGGGTCACGGGCGACAAGCGTGAGCACCACATCCTCGATCGTCCGCGCAACGCCCCGACGCGCACCGCGTTCGGTGCCGCTGGCATCACGCTCTACGCGAGCCTCTGGGCAGCAGCCTCGTCGGACATCATCGCGACGCACTTCCTGGTGTCGATCGAACACGTGATCCATGTCATCCAGGCGACGACGGTCCTCGGTCCGTTCATCGCCTTCTGGATCACCAAGCGTGTCTGCCTCGCCCTCCAGAAGAAGGACCGCGAGATCGTCCTGCACGGGTACGAGTCGGGCCGCATCGTCCGACTCCCCCACGGTGAGTACATCGAGGTGCACGAGCAGCTCGACGAGTACGAGCGGTGGAAGCTCCTGCAGTTCAACGAGTACAAGCCGCTGATGATCCGCCCGAACGCCAAGGGCAAGATCACGGGTCTGCAGAAGGTCCGCGCCGGCGTCTCCCGCTTCTTCTTCGAGGACCGCATCGAGCCGGTCTCGAAGGCCGAGCTCGAGGCAGCGCATGCCGCGCACCACGGCCCGAACCTCGAGGGTGGCCACCAGGCTCCTCAGATCGGCGCCGGGGATCACTGATCCGAGGCACACGAAGCAACCCCCGTCACCAAGTGGCGGGGGTTTCTTCGTGCACAGGGCAACACGCCGCCCCCAGTTCACGGCTGGTTCACCGTCACGTGCTGGACTCGTCCAGGACGGTGTGGCAACGTGTTGCACCACGCATCCGCCAACGGAATGAGACCCCGATGGACAGCCGGACGGCCGAACACCCCAGGCCGAACCACTTCCTCCTCCACCTCAGCGACACGCACCTCGTATCCGGGGATCGTGATCTCTACGGCGATGTCGACTCCGCCGCGCGGCTCACGCAGATCGTCGCGGACATCGAAGCGTCGGGCACGCGTCCCGAAGCGATCGTCGTCACCGGCGACGTGGCCGACAAGGGCGAGCCGGGTGCGTACGCCCGCGTCCGCGCGATACTGGAGCCGGCGGCCGAGCGCATCGGTGCGCAGGTGATCTGGGCGATGGGCAACCACGACGAGCGCGGCGCCTTCCGCCGGGAGCTCTTCGGCCTGCAGCCCACCGACCGCCCGGTCGACTTCGTGTACGACGTCAACGGTCTCCGTGTGATCACCCTCGACACGAGTGTGCCCGGTCACCACCACGGCGAGGTCTCCCCCGAGCAGCTCGACTGGCTCGCCGAGGTCCTGTCCGAGGCGGCACCGCACGGCACCATCCTGGCGATGCACCACCCGCCCGTGCCGAGCGTGCAGGACCTCACCGTCCTCGTCGAACTGCGCAACCAGCAGGCCCTGGCCGAGGTCGTCGAGGGCAGTGATGTCCTCGCCATCATCGCCGGGCACCTGCACTACTCGACCAGCGCCGTGTTCGCCGGCATCCCGGTGTCCGTCGCCAGTGCGACCTGCTACACGCAGGACCTCACGGAGTACCAGGGCGGCACCCGCGGCCGGGACGGCGCGCAGTCGTTCAACCTCGTGCACGTGTACGGCCACAACGTCGTCCACTCCGTCGTGCCGATCGGGCACTACGCCACCGTCGGGCAGCCCGTCTCCGCTCTCGAGACCGAGGCGAAGCTCGCGGCACACGGCGTGACGATCCCCGCAGCCGTGGAGCCCGCACCGGTCACCTCGAGCATCCCGGTCTTCACGCTCGACTCGGTGCCCGTCTCCCCCGTGCACCGGTAGCACTCCGCACTTCGCGTGCAGAAGAGGTCGGGTCCGTCACGCGGACCCGACCTCTTCTGCTCACCAAGCGTGGGCGCGCATGGGCGCGCATGGGCGGTCACGACTCCCCGCGGGTGGTGCGTCCTGTGGTCACGTTCCGTCGTCTGGCGGCCCGGCAAGCGACGGTTCGTGACCGTTGGGCGGGCGGCCGACGGGGTCTCCTGACCGCGCGCGGGCACGCACGTCCGGACGGCACGCCGGACGGACTGGAGGCCCGTGGCGGGCGCGCCACGGGCCTCCAGGCTCGCGGGATGGTCGCGACACACCGCACATGGTGCGTCGCGGGGTCACGTTCCGTCGCGTGGTGGTCTCGCAAGCGACGGGTCGTGGCCGCTGCGTGGGCGGCCGACGGGGTGTCCTGACCGGCGCCACGGACGGACTGGAGGCCCGAGGCGGGCGCGCCACGCGCCTCCAGGCTCGCGGGATGGTCGCGACCCACCGCACGTGGTGCGTCGCGTGGTCCCGTTCCGTCGGCTGCCAACGGCGAGGCCGACGGCTAGTGACCAGTCGGCGCGCAGGTCGCGGGTTGTCGTGACCGGTCGGCGTGCGGCTGCGGCCGACACGCGTGGCCGGGTTCCGGCTCCGGGCTCGCGGGCTCGCCCGGAGCGCCCCAGCAGGCCGCTGGCGCGTCCTACGCGCTGGGGCGCTCCCACGGCGCGGGGAACGGGAAGTACCGCTCCAGGAAGTCCGTCACGCGCTGCGTGCGCTCCTCGTCGCTGACCTCCGGGAAGCTGCCGTCGTTGAGGCAGAAGAAGTCCACGTTCCGCTTCTTCAGCAGGTCGTCGAGGGCCTTGAGTCCGGAGACCATGGTCGTGTCGATGTACCCGACGGAGGAGTTCTCCTGGATGATCGCCCGGCCGGTGAGCAGCGAGTAGTAGTGGTAGAGCGAGTTCGTCACCGAGATGTTGTCGGCGGCGCGGAAGCGCGACGCTGCAGTGGCCGCGAACTCGTCTGCGAACTCGTGCTCCATCTCGGTCATGATCGACGCACGCAGGGGCGTCGGCGCGTGCTCGAGGTGCCGGGTCGTCACCGCGCCGAAGCGTTGCTGCAGGAGCCCGCGGTTGACCCGGGCGGAGTTCTCGAAACCGCTGCGTGCCGGGTTGTTGGAACCGAGGCCGATCCGGGTCGACGCGAGGATGAACTTCGTGACCGACCCCGGGCTGTAGAACACCGAGGGGTCGACCAGCCGGCCGAAGAACATGTCGTCGTTCGAGTAGATGAAGTGCTCGCTGATGCCCGGGATGTGGTGCAGCTGCGACTCGACGGCCTGCGAGTTGTGCGTCGGCAGCACGGACGGGTCGGCGAAGAACTCCTCGCTGCGGACGATCCGGACCTTCGGGTGGTCGGCGAGCCAGTGCGGCGCAGGCGAGTCCGTGGCGATGTAGATCTGGCGGATCCACGGCGCGAAGGTGTGGACCGAGCGCAGCGCGTACTTCAGTTCGTCGATCTGGCGGAAGCGGGCCGGAGCGTCGTCGCCCTCGCCCAGGACGGCGTTCGACTGTGCGGCCTGGCGGGCGCGCTGGTACTCGATGGCGTTGCCGTCGACCCACGAGAAGACGATGTCGATCGGGAACCGGATGTCCGAGACGTGGTCGTCGAACATGTGCTCGACGGTGCGCCAGGTGCGGCCGTAGCGCTCGATGTCGACGAGGACGAACTCGTCGATCGGCAGGCTGCGACGCATCAGGGCGTTCTCGACGGGTGCGAGGACCTCGGTGTCGGTGACGCGCCAGAACTCGAGCTGGACGCTGGTCTCGGCGCCGTAGCGCAGGCGTCCGAGGGGCTCGAGGCGCGGGCGGAACACACGGAGCACGGGTTCCTCGACGGAGCCGAGTCCGTCGTCCTGCACGAGCACTGCCGGCTTGCCCGGGGGCTTCGCGTAGAACGGCTCGTTGACGGCGGCCGACATCACGGCGCTCTCGGCTCGCTGGCGGTCACGCTCGTCCAGCGCGATCACCGGACGCTGGTCGTTCCCGCGGATGAGCAGGTGGTCGACGTCAGCCGCGGTGAGCGCGTCGTCGAGGAACAGCAGGTCCTCGATCATCGACTGCTGCGGCGTGAGGTGTCCGTTGATCAGGGTCAGTCGTCCCTTGCGGACGACGACGTCGGATCGGTCGAGACCGCCGGAGGACGGTCGAGGGTTCAGCAGAGGACTCTCGGTCACCGGCTCGGTCTCGTCGTTCATCCATGCCCTTCGGGTCGTGCGGCCGGGTCCTGTACCCGACCTGCCGATCCTACCGTCCGTCGGTCTCGCGGGGCACCTTGACCACGATGCCCACCACGATGAACAGCGCGGCGGCCACCAGCTGCAGGCCCGCCCACACCTGCCCCGGGATCGGCACCGTGACGAGCGGGTTCCAGCAGACCGCGACGGCGACCATGAGCAGCGCGGCCCACCAGACCTTCCCCCGCACCGTGAAGACGAGCACGATCAACGCGAGGACGGTGACGCCCCAGCGGGCGAAGACGAACCCCGACGAGTCCACGATGGCGACGCACGCCAGGAGCACGATCGCAGCGATCAACCCGGGCGCCAGCGCCGGCCGGGTGAACGGCGGCGTCTCGCGTGCGCGGGCGGCCGGTGCGGCGGCCGCGGGTCGCGAGGATCCCGCGGGCACGCCGTGTTGCGACGACCCCACCGGGGGCCGCCCCTTGCGTGCGGCCATCAGTCCGAGTCGCCGTCGATGGTGATCGCCTGGATCGACCGCGACATCGGCGGCAGCTCACGGACCCGCTCGAGGGCCGGCACGAGTTCACCGACGAACGCGCGGTAGCCGTCCTCGGTCAGGTGCAGGCCGTCCTCGGTGAATCGGGCGTCCAGGTGGTCGCCCTCGGCCAGGGCGGGCCAGGCGTCGAGGTACTGGGCGTGGCAGGTGGCGACGAACTGGCGCAGGTGCCGGTTCGCCTGCTCGATCTTCGCGGCGTACTCGGACTGCCGCGGCAGGATCGAGACGAGCAGCAGGCGGACACCCGGCAGTTCACGGCGGAGCGTGACGAGCGCGGTCTCGACGTTGCGGACCACGTGCTCGGCGCTGGCGCGGTGGCCGCCGAAGTCGTTCGTGCCGATGAGCAGCACGATCACCTCGGGCTGCTCGGCGACGACGGCGTCGAGGCGCGTCAGCACGCCGTCGGTCGTGTCGCCACCGATGCCCTGGTTCAGCGTGTGCTCGTCGGGGAGCCAGGTGTCCCAGTCGCCCTGTTCGGTGATGCTGTCCCCCAGGAAGAGGACGGGGCTGCGGTCGTCGGTCATGCTGCCTCCTCGTGCGCCGGCTCGGGGGTCCCGGTCTGCTGCGTCCGGTTGCGCTGCGTGGACTCGGTCTGGTCGGACTCCCGCTCGGCGGCGGCGGTGATGCGCTCGACCATACCGGGGAAGATGATGCCGTGGAACGGCAGGATGCCGTACCAGTACAGGCGTCCGGCGAGTCCCTGCGGGAAGTAGATCGCCCGCTGGCGGTAGTCGCTGCCGCCTTCGGGGTTCGGCGTGACGGTCATCTCGAGCCACGCGCGGCCCGGCGACTTGAACTCGGCACGGAGCCGCAGGTACCGGCCGCGCTCGAGCCGTTCGACGCGCCACCAGTCGAGCGCGTCGCCCTGCTCGAGGCGCTGTTGGTCGCGACGGCCACGGTTCAGTCCGACGCCACCGGCGATCTTGTCCATCCAGCCGCGGGCGACCCAGGCGAGCGGGAACGAGTACCAGCCGTTGTCGCCACCGATCGACTCGACGACACGCCAGACGTCCGCGGCGGAGGCACTCGAGTGCCGCTTCCGGTCGTCGACGTAGACGGTGTGCCCGGCCCAGTCGGGGTCGTTCGGCATCGGGTCGGCGGAGGCGCTGGAGAGCGTCGCGCTCCGCCAGCTGGTCTGCACCTGGCCGGTGCGCATCTTGTTGAGCGCGAGGCGGACGGCCCGACGGTACGAGGTGAGCCCGCCCTCGGGCTTCGGTACGACGTCGTCGATGTCGTGCTCGCGCTGGACGCACTCGAACTGCAGCGACTCGATGATGGGCGTCGCGAGCTTGCGCGGGATCGGGGTGACGACGTTGAACCAGTGCGCGGCGAGCCGCGGGGTGAGCACCGGCAGCACGGTTATCGGGCGCTGCGGCAGCTTCGCCTCGACCGCGTAGCCGTTCAGCATCTGGCCGTACCGCAGGACGTCGGGGCCACCGATGTCGAAGGTGCGGTTGACGTCGGCGGGGACGTCCAGGGCGGCCACCAGGTAGTAGAGGACGTCGCGCACCGCGATCGGCTGGATGCGGTTGCGGACCCAGCGCGGCGCAGGCATCCACGGCAGGACGTCGGTGAGGTGCCGGATCATCTCGAACGAGGTGCTGCCCGAGCCGATCACGACGCCGGCCTGGTACGCCACGGTGGGCACACCGGAGCCGAGGAGGATCTCCCCCACCTCCTTGCGGCTGCGGAGGTGCTTGGACAGCTCGCCGTCGGGGTGCAGCCCGCCCAGGTAGACGAATCGGCTGACCCCCGCCGTCTTCGCCTCGTGCGCCATGGTCTCGGCGGCCTCGTGTTCGGCCGACTCGAAGTCGCCGTCGGCGCCCATCGCGTGGGCCAGGTAGTAGACCGCCTCGACCCCGTCGACGGCGGCGCGGACCGCGTCGGCGTCCTGGAGGTCGCCTTCCGCGACGTCCACGTCGCTGCTCCACGGGACGTCCTGGAGCTTCCGGGGGTTGCGCACGAACACCCGGACGGAGTGGCCGGCTTCGAGGAGACGAGGGACGAGACGACCACCGATGTACCCGGTGGCGCCGGTGACGAGGACCTGCATGCCCTGCACGCTACGCGGCACGCCTGACGGGTAGGCTTGCCGGGTGGACAACGCAGCCTTCCCCGTCACCGCCGATGCCGTCCGCGGCCTCATCGACCACGCGATCCTGAAGCCCGAACTCACCCGCGCGGACGTCGACGCCCAGCTCGACGAAGCCGCCGCCCACCGCGTCTTCAGCGTCTGTGTCCGTCCGAGCGACGTTGCGCACGCCGTCGAGCGCCTGACGGGCACCGGCGTCGGTGTCGGCACCGTGATCGGGTTCCCGCACGGCACCACGTCGACCGCGGCGAAGGTCGCCGAGTCGCTGCAGGCCCTGGCCGACGGCGCCTTCGAGCTGGACATGGTGCAGAACATCGGCGCCGCGAAGTCGGGCGACTGGCAGCGCGTCGAGCAGGACGTCCGCGCGGTCGTCGACGCCGCCGGGGACACCGTCGTCAAGGTGATCCTCGAGACCGCCTTCCTGACCGACGACGAGATCGTCGCTGCCTCGCGTGCGGCGCAGACCGCCGGTGCCGCGTTCGTGAAGACCTCGACCGGGTTCGCCGGCGGCGGCGCGACGGCCGAGCACATCGCCCTGATGCGCCGCACGGTCGGTGCCGACACCGGCGTGAAGGCCTCCGGCGGCGTCCGCGGCCTCGACACCCTGCTCGAGATGGTCGAGGCGGGCGCGAATCGCATCGGCACGAGCGCCTCGGCCCGCATCCTCGACGAGGTCGCGCACCGCGCCGAGACGGGCGCCGCGTCGGCGCTCGGCGACGACACGACGTCCTACTGAGCGGACACGGCTGAGCCCACCCGGCTGAGTCCATCCCACCCAGCCCGACCCACCACGACCAGGCCGGCGCCCACCGGACGCGACGACGCGTCGGTGACGCGCACCGGGCCTCCAGACCGCCGCATCGGAGCGCGCATGTCCAGCACCGCACCCCAGTCCCCCGCCCTCGCCCTGGCCGTCGACCTCGGCGGCACGAAGGTCGAGGCCGCGCTCGTCACCGACCAGGGGGTCGTGCTGCCCGCGACGCGGTTCCGCAGCCCCACGGGGCCGCAGCGCACCTCGGACGAGCTGCAGGCCGCCGTCGACGAGGTCGTCACGGCCGCGCTCGGCGCACTGCCCGCGGACACGACGCTCGTCGGCGTCGGCGTCGGCTCCGCCGGCCCGGTCGACGAGGAACACGGTCTGGTCTCGCCGCTCAACATGCCCGTGTGGCGGGGCCACCCGCTGCGCGACCGGATCGCGGCCCTCGTGCCGGAGAACGTGCCGGTGACGCTCCGCATGGACGGCCTGGCGATCACGCTCGCCGAGCACTGGGTCGGGGCTGCCCAGGGCTCCGACCACGTGATGGGCATGATCGTCTCCACCGGTGTCGGCGGCGGGCTCATCCTGCACGGCCGCACGGTCAGCGGCCCGACGGGGAACGCCGGGCACATCGGCCACGTCGAGTGCGGCGGCTACGACGACCCCTGCGCCTGCGGCGGGACCGGCTGCCTCGAGGCGATCGCCAGCGGCCCCAAGACCGTGGCCTGGGCTCGTCGGCAGGGCTTCGCGGGCACCACCGGCGAAGAGCTCTCGGCCGCGTACGCCGCCGGCGACGACATCGCGGTCGCCGCGGTCAAGCGCAGCGGCCGTGCCCTGGGCCAGGCCATCGCCGCCGCCACCAGCCTGGTCGACCTCGAGGTCGTCGCGATCGGTGGCGGGTTCTCGCACGTCACGCCCGACCTGTTCGAGTACGCCCGGCAGGCCGTGGCGGAGCGTGTCGAGTTCGGCTTCGTCACGAAGGTGCGGATCGTGCCGACGGGACTGTCGCAGGACGGCCCGCTCATCGGCGCCGCGGCGCTCGTCCACCGCGCCGACGTCCTGCGCTGAGCGCGCACGCGCCGCGTCGCGGCCTCCCGGCAGGCTGCCGTCAGGTGGCAGCGTCATCGACGCGCTTCGCGCTCTCGACGTGACCGGTGACCGCCTGGAGGCGCGGTGCGGGCCCGCCACGGGCCTCCCGGCCGGTCCGGGGCTTGTCCACAGGCCTGTCGGTCGCGACCGCAGGTCGGGCAGGATGTGCGGGTGCCCCGCCCGCGACTGCTGACCAGTGACGACTGGCCGGAACCCGAACTGCGGGCGGCGGTCCTGGCCGGCGAACTGGTCGCGGTCGGGCCGTGCTGGGCCTCCCCTGCCGAACCGCAGACGCCGTCGTTGCGTGCCGCCGCGGCTGGCTGGGTGCTGCGCGACGCACGCTTGATCGCCTGCACGCTGACCGCCGCGTGGATCTGGGGTGCGGTGTCCCGTCCGCCGGCGCCGCTCGAGGCGTGCATCCCGCCGCAGGTCCGCGTGCACGTCGGCCCGGACGTGCGCCTGCGCGAGGTCCGGATCGACGTCGACGACACCGCCGTCCTGGCGCGGCTCCGGGTCGCACTGCCGGCTCGGACCGCGATCGACCTGCTGCGGATGCCGGGGCCGACTGCGGGTGCGTTCGGCGCCGCTGAAGCGTCGGCCGTCCACGGGTTGCTCGCGATCGGAGCGGTCAGCGCCGCCGAGCTGCGGACACGCCTGACGGCTCTTGGCACGATCCCCATGGTGCGACAGGCCGAGCGGCGGTTGCGTGCGGTGCAGGACGGTGCCGGGGGTGCTGGGGGTGCTGTCCGGTAGTGCTTGTGGGTGGGGTCGTCGGTGGCGGGTGCAGGTGGTCAGGACACTCCGCTCACGTCCGCCGAGTGGACAAGGACTGTCGGTTGGCGGGGCCGCATTCGACGGTTCGTGACCGGTCGACGGTGCCCGCGCGACGAGTCGTGACCGGCGACGGGCGGAAGGAGCGGGTCGGAGCCGCCGCGGGCCTCCGGTCCGGCGCGCGCGCACGGTCAGGACACCCCGCTCACGTCCGCCGAGTGGTCTCGAGCCGTCGGTTGGCAGGGCCGCAATCGACGGTTCGTGACCTGTCGACGGTGCCCGCGCGACGCGTCGTGACCAGCGACGGGCGGGAGGCGCTGGTCGGGGCTGCCGCGGGCCTCCGGTCCGGCGCGTGCGGGCGGTCAGGACACCCCGCTCACGTCCGCCGAGTGGTCACGGACTGTCGGTCGGCGGGGCCGCAGTCGACGAGCCGTGACCGACCGAGAAACGGACCGGGAGGCGCTGGGCCCTGCTCCGGTACTAGCCGGCGCTGACGCGGTAGACGTCGTAGACGGCGTCGATGCGACGCACCGCGTTGAGCACGCGGTCGAGGTGGATGGTGTCACCCATCTCGAACACGAACCGGCTGAGCGCCAGGCGGTCGGACGAGGTCGACACCGTCGCGGACAGTATGTTCACGTGGTGATCCGTCAGCACTCGGGTGACGTCGCTGAGCAGGCCAGACCGATCGAGCGCCTCGATCTGGATCTGCACCAGGAACACCGACTTCGACGACGGGGCCCACTCGACCTCGATCATCCGGTCGGGCTCGTTCATGAGCGACTTCACGTTGGTGCACGACGACTGGTGCACGGAGACGCCCTGGCCACGAGTGATGAAGCCCACGATCTGGTCGCCCGGCACCGGGGTGCAGCACTTCGCGAGCTTGACGAGGATGTCGGGCGCCCCGCGGACCAGCACGCCGCTGTCGCTGGTGCGCAGCTGGCGACTGGTGACCTGGCGGGGGAACGCGAGTTCGGGTTCGTCGGCCTCGGTCTCGGTCTGGACGTTCCCGAGGACCTTCTCGATCACCGACTGGGTCGAGACGTGGCCCTCGCCGATGGCGGCGTACAGTGCGGAGACGTCCTCGTAGCGCATCGACGAGGCGACCTCGGCGATGCTGTCCTGGCTCATGATGCGCTGGAGCGGCAGATTCTGCTTGCGCATCGCACGCGCGATGGCGTCGCGGCCCTGCTCGATCGCCTCTTCGCGGCGCTCCTTGGTGAACCACTGCTTGATCTTGTTGCGCGCGCGGGGGCTGCGGACGAACTGCAGCCAGTCCTGCGAGGGGCCGGAGTCGGGGTTCTTCGACGTGAAGATCTCGACCACGTCACCGCTGGAGAGCTGGCTCTCGAGCGGGACCAGGCGACCGTTGACCTTCGCACCCATCGTGCGGTGGCCGATCTCGGTGTGGACGGCGTAGGCGAAGTCGACCGGGGTGGCTCCGGCGGGCAGACCGATGACCTTGCCCTGCGGCGTGAAGACGTACGTCTCCTTGGCGCCGATCTCGTACCGGAGCGAATCGAGGAACTCGCCCGGATCGCTGGTCTCTGCCTGCCAGTCGGTGATGTGGGCGAGCCACGCCATGTCCTGGTCGTCCGTCGTGGACGAGGTGCCGGCGTCACGGCCGGCAGTGCGCTGCTTGTACTTCCAGTGGGCGGCGACACCGAACTCGGCACGCTGGTGCATCTCGTGCGTGCGGATCTGGATCTCGACCGCACGGCCCTGTGGTCCGAGCACCGTGGTGTGCAGCGACTGGTACAGGTTGAACTTGGGGGTCGCGATGTAGTCCTTGAAGCGACCGGGCAGCGGGGTCCACCGCGCGTGCACCGAGCCGAGCATGGCGTAGCAGTCGCGGACGGTCGGCACGAGCACGCGGATGCCGACGAGGTCGTAGATCTCGTCGAACTCACGACCCCGCACGATCATCTTCTGGTAGATCGAGTAGTACTGCTTCGGCCGACCCATCACGTCACCGCGGACCTTGGCGGCCTTCAGGTCCTTCTTGAGGGTGCCGATGACGTTCTGGACGAACTGCTCACGCTTCGGTTGGCGTTCCTTGACCAGACTGTCGATCTCGACGTAGAGCTTCGGGTGCAGGACCGCGAACGACAGGTCCTCGAGCTCGAGCTTGATCATCTGGATGCCGAGCCGGTGCGCGAGGGGCGCGTAGATCTCGAGCGTCTCCTTCGCCTTGCGCGTGGCAGACGCGGACTCGACGAAGCCCCAGGTGCGGGCGTTGTGCAGGCGGTCGGCGAGCTTGATGACGAGGACTCGGATGTCCTTCGACATCGCGATGACCATCTTGCGGACGGTCTCGGCCTGTGCGCTGTCGCCGTACTTGACCTTGTCGAGCTTGGTGACGCCGTCGACGAGCATCGCGATCTCGTCGCCGAAGTCCACCCGCAGCTGGTCGAGCTGGTAGTCGGTGTCCTCGACGGTGTCGTGCAGGAGCGCTGCAGCGATGGTGATCGTCCCGATGCCGAGGTCGGCCAGGATCTGCGCGACCGCGACGGGGTGCGTGATGTACGGCTCACCGGACTTGCGCTTCTGCCCGTCGTGCGCGCGCTCGGCGACCGAGTAGGCGCGCTCGATGAGGGTCACGTCGGCCTTGGGGTGGTGCGAGCGGACCGTGCGGATCAGGGTGTCCACCGCACCGGCCGGCTGCGCACGCGAGAACAGGCGCGGCAGCAACGAGCGGAGGGAACCGAGGTTGCCGGTGGTGTTCGGACCGATCGGGCTCGACGGCTGCGGGGCGGAGCCCGGGCGGCTCGGCGCGGACGGCTCTTCGCGGGTGTCCGTCATGATGCGCCTCCCAGGACTCGGTCCGAGAGCTCGATCCGAGCTCGATCCGACAAGACTACGCGTCCCCGGTCAGTGCCCGTGACGCGGTTCGCCCTGGGCGTCGCGCTCCACCGGTGCCCCCGCCTGCTCCCAGGCGAGCATGCCGCCGGACAGGTTGACGGCAGGGACACCCGACTGCTCGAGCGCCGCGACGATGCGCGAGGACCGGCCGCCGGAGTGGCAGACGATGATGGCCGGCTGGTCGCCGCCGTCGATCTCCTGCCAGCGGTCCACGAACTCGGACATCGGCACGAGCGTGGCGTGCGGAGCGTGGACCTCGTCCCACTCCCCCTGCTCACGCACGTCGTAGAGCCGGGCCCCGGCGTCGATGCGGCGCTGGGCCTCGGCGACGTCGATCTCCTGGATCTCGATGGGCATCAGACGCTCGCCTCTGCCGCGTCGACCTCGCGCCGGCGCTTCTCGGCCGCCGCGGTCTTCTTGGCGTCGGACTCCTTGATCTTCGGCTCGTTCTCGCGCAGCTGCGCGTACATCGGCGACGCGATGAAGATCGTCGAGTAGGTGCCGACGATGATGCCGATGAACAGTGCGAGCGAGATGTCACGCAGGGTGCCGGCGCCGAGCACGTACGACCCGATGAAGAGGATCGCCGCCACCGGCAGCAGTGCCACGACCGAGGTGTTGATCGATCGGACGAGCGTCTGGTTGACCGCGAGGTTGACCGACTGCTTGAAGGTGCGGATCGACTCCTGCGCGGTGTTCTCGCGCACCTTGTCGAAGACCACCACGGTGTCGTAGAGCGAGTACCCGAGGATCGTCAGGAAGCCGATCACCGCCGCGGGCGTCACCTCGAGCCCGACGATGCCGTACACGCCCGCCGTGATGAGCAGGTCGTGCAGCAGCGCCGCCATCGCAGAGAGTGACATCTTCCAGGTGCGGAAGTACAGCGTCATGAAGACCGCGGCGAGGGCCAGGAAGATCACCAGACCACGGATGGCCTGCGCGAGGACGTCGGCACCCCACGTCGCGCCGATGAAGGTCGCGGCGACCTGGCGCTCCGGGACGTCGTAGGCCTTGGCCAGGGCGTCCTGCACGTCGGTCGTCTGGGCGTCGGTGAGCTGCCCGGTCTGCACGCGGATGCCGTGCGTGCCGAGCTGCGAGACACGAGGGATGGTGTCGGCGACGACGCTCTCGACCGTGTCGGTTGCGATGCTCTGGTCGAGCGACTTGACGTCGGAGATCGTGAACTCCGAGCCGCCGGTGAACTCGATGCCGAGCTGGTACCCGCCACGCAGCCACGGCGTGACGAGCGAGATCACGATCATCGCCAGGGCGATGAGGTACCAGGTCTTCCGGCGCCCGATGATGTCGTACGACCGCTTCCCCGTGTAGAGGTCGCTGCCGAACTGGCTGAAGCTGGCCATCAGTCGTCCTTCCCGTCCGGCGTCGAGCCGTTGTCGCCGGAGGCCTGCTGGGCCTTCCGCTCCGCGATCGTCTGTCGGCGCTGCGCCTCACCGGCACTGCGCTGGCGCTTGCCGTCCACGACGGGTGCGCGGAACTGCGCACGCCCCCGGTAGACGGCACCGAGTGCTGCCGGGTCGAGCCCGCTGAACCGGTGGCCGTCCCCGAAGAACCGGGTCCGGGCGATGAGCTGCATCATCGGGTGGGTGAAGAGTGCGACCACCACGATGTCGATGAGGGTCGTGAGGAGCAGCGTGAACGCGAAGCCCTTCACGTCGGCGACCGCGAGCACGTACAGCGTGACGGCGGCGAGGAAGTTCACCGCGTCGGACGCCAGGATCGTACGCAGCGCGCGCTTCCAGCCGGACTCGACCGCGCTCTCGAGGGCACGGCCGTCACGGAGTTCGTCACGGATGCGCTCGAAGTAGACGATGAACGAGTCCGCCGTGATGCCGATCGCGACGATCAAGCCCGCCACACCTGCCAACGACAGACGGTAGTCGACGCGCCACGACATGATCGCGATCACGAGGTACGTGATCACGGCGGCGATCCCGAGCGACAGCACGGTGACGAACGCCAGGGCGCGGTACTGGATCACGGAGTAGATGATCACGAGGATCAGGCCGATCAGACCGGCGACGAGGCCACCGATGAGCTGCGCGGTACCGAGTGTCGCCGAGATGTTCTCGTTCGACTGCACCTGGAAGTTGATCGGCAGCGCACCGTACTTGAGCTGGTCGGCGAGGGTCTTGGCAGACTCGGCGGTGAAGTTGCCGCTGATCTGCGCCTTGCCGTTCGTGATCGCGGAGTTCGTCGTCGGTGCGGTGATGACCGAACCGTCGAGCACGATCGCGAACTGGTTCTGCGGCTGCTGGAGCGAGACGAGACGGTTGGTGACCGTGCGGAAGTCCTTCGAGCCCTCGCCGTTGAAGGTCAGGTTGACGGCCCACTGGCCGGTCGACGTGCCCTGTGAGTCGGTGGCGAGCCCCGAGGTGGCGTTGCTGATGTCGGCGCCGGACACCTCGACCGGGCCGAGGATGTACTTGCCAGCGCCGTCCTGGTCGCAGGTGACCAGGGGCTCGTCGTCGGGCGCGGTGGTGACGTCGCCCGGTGCTGCGCAGTTGTAGTTGGTGTACAGGTCCTGCAGCTTCGGCGTGACCCAGTTCAGGTCGCTCGCGTTCGTGGGCTTCGCGCTGGGCGTCGCGGCGAGCGAGGCGGGCGGCGAGTACGGCGTCGGCGATGCGGTGCCCTTGCCGTCGTCACCGACAGCGGAGTTGGTCGCAGCCTCGGTGTACAGGACGGGCCGGAACGTCAGCTTGGCCGCGGCCTCGATGCGGTCGATGGTGGCCTTGTCGGGGCGACCCGGGATCGAGACGACGATGTTGTTCGCGCCCTGCGTGTTGATCTCCGACTCGGAGACACCGGTGGCGTCGATGCGCTGGCGGATGATGTTCACCGCCTGCTGCAGCTGCTGCGAGGTGACGGAGTCGCCCTCGGTGTTCTGCGCCGCGAGGGTCAGCTGCGTGCCGCCCTGCAGGTCCAGAGCCAGCTCGGGTACCCAGCTCGCGCCCTGGTACCACTTGTCGGTGTCGTCCTTCGAAGAGCCGGCGAGGATCGACGCGGCGGTGTTCAGGCCGGCGAGGATCGCCATCAGGATCACCAACCAGGTGAGCGAGCGCAGCGCCTTCTTGACGGGTGTCGATCGTGCCACCGGTCGTCTCGTCTTTCTGTTCAGGACCGTCGGCACACCGTGCGACGGCAAGAGGAAGCCGCCGGATCAGACGACCCGGCGGCCGAGGGCGTCAGTCGTCGGACTTGCGCTTCGTGGCGTCGGTCTCGTCGGCACGCTCGCCGTAGACCGGCTCACCGTTGAGTTCCGCCACGGGCTTCGGCTCGTCCTCGGTGGTCGTGGTGGTCTCGACGTCGGAGGCGTTGTCGTCGACGACGCGCGACAGGGTCTGACGGTGCACGGTGACGATGGTCCCCGGTGCGATCTCGACGTCAGCGGTGACCTTCTCCTCGTTCACGGAGAGGAGCGTGCCGTACAGGCCGAAGGACAGCATGACCTTGGCGCCGGGGACCATCTTGTCCACGAGCTCGGCCTGCTGCTTCTTGCGCTTGCGGCTGTTGTAGAACATGAAGGCTGCGAACGCCACGACGATGACGATGAGGATGACTTCTTGACCCATGATGCGTTGCCTTCTCTGGTTGCTCGGTTTCGGGCCGTAGCAGTCTAGGGCACGCCGGTGTCCGTGGCATGTCACTCGACTGATCGGCGTTCAGTCGTCGGTGTCCGGGTCGTCGAAGAGCCCCGGCTGCCCGCCGTCGGCCTGCCCCGGGGTGAGGCCGAGGTGCCGCCAGGCACGTGGTGTGGCGATGCGCCCACGGGGCGTGCGGGTCACGAGACCGACCCGGACCAGGAACGGTTCGACGACCGACTCGATCGTCTCGGACTCCTCGCCGACGGAGACGGCGAGGGTGTTCAGACCGACCGGTCCGCCGTCGAACCGGGTCAGCATGGTCTCGACCACGGCGCGGTCGAGCCGGTCGAGCCCGAGTTCGTCGACGTCGTACAGGTCGAGGGCGCCCTGGACCGCCGCCATGCCGTCGGTGGTGCGGTGCACGAGCGCGTAGTCGCGCACCCGACGGAGCAGGCGGTTCGCGATGCGCGGGGTGCCGCGGGAACGCCCGGCGATCTCGCGCAGGGCGGTCCGGTCGATGTCGAGCTCGAGCAGGTGCGCCGCGCGGATCAGGACCTGTTCGAGCTCGTCCTTCTCGTAGAACTCCAGGTGGGCGGTGAACCCGAAGCGGTCCCGCAGCGGGTTCGGCAGCAGGCCGGCCCGGGTGGTGGCCCCGACGAGCGTGAAGGGCGCGAGGTCGAGCGGGATGCTCGTGGCACCCGCGCCCTTGCCCACCATCACGTCGATGCGGAAGTCCTCCATCGCCAGGTAGAGCATCTCTTCTGCCGAGCGGGCCATCCGGTGGATCTCGTCGATGAACAGGACCTCGCCGGGGACGAGCGACGAGAGCACGGCCGCCAGGTCACCGGCGTGCTGGATCGCCGGGCCGCTCGACATCCGCAGCGGGCGCCCCGTCTCGTGCGCGACGATCATCGCGAGCGTGGTCTTGCCGAGGCCGGGAGGACCCGCCATCAGGATGTGGTCGGGCGTGCGCTCCTGCATGCCGGCGGCCTTGAGGAGCAGGTCGAGTTGCCCGCGGACCTTGCGCTGCCCGACGAACTCGTCGAGCGAGCGCGGACGGAGCGCGCCTTCGAACGCGAGTTCCTCCTGCGACTCGGCACCGGCGGACGTGATGCCGCTCATCGGCCGGCTGCCGCGGGTCGCAGGGCGCCGAGTGCGGCGCGGAGCAGCGCCTGGGTGCCCATCGCGGCGGCGCCTGGCTCGTTGGCGACGGCGTCGTCGACGGCGGCCTGTGCAGCGTCTTCACGCCAGCCGAGGCCGATGAGCGCCGAGACGACGTCGACCGCTGCGGGGTGCACTGCGGTCCCTCGCGCCGCGGCGACGACGGCGGCCTGTTCGAAGGCCACGAGCTTGCCGGAGAGCGCGACGATGATGAGCTTGGCGGTCTTCGGGCCGATGCCGGAGACCTTGCGGAACGCGCCGTCGTCCTCGTTCGCGACGGCGTTCGCGATCTGCGCCGGGTCCATGTGGGCCAGGACGCCCATCGCGGACTTCGGGCCGACGCCGGACACCCCGCGGAGCAGGTCGAACACCTGCAACGCGTCGGTCGACTCGAAGCCGAAGAGCAGGTGCTCGTCTTCGCGCACGATCATCGCGGTCCGCACGAACACCTCGGACCCGTGGCGCATGGTCAGTGCGTGCGCAGGGGCCACGGTGACGGCGTACCCGACTCCCCCGACCTCGACCACCACGGCCGAGCCGGCGATGTCGATGCAGGTGCCCCGGAGACTCGCGATCATGCTCCGAGCCTAGGGCCGCCCACCGACGACGCGGACCTGCCACGCTGCGGGCGGGCCGCGGCTGCGGCCGCGCGGGCGAGCGGCGAGTCGGTGGTGCCGCCCTGGGCGTCCCGCCAGGCACGCTGCGCCGGGGTGAGGTTCGTGGCACGCGAGCCGGCGGCGTCGGGTGATCCGAGCCTCCAGGCATGGCACACGGCCAACGCGAGCGCATCGGCGGCGTCGGCCGGCTTCGGGGCCTCGTCGAGTCCGAGCACGCGCGCGATCATCGTCTGGACCTGCCGCTTGTCGGCGTTGCCGTAGCCGGTGACGGCGGCCTTGACCTCGGACGGGGTGTGCAGCCCGACGGGCAGGCCGCGGGCCGCCGCGGCGTGCAGCGCCAGGCCGGCCGCCTGCGCGGTGCCCATCACCGTGCGGACGTTCGCCTGCGCGAACACCCGCTCGACCGCGACCGCGTCGGGGTGGTGCTCGTCGATCTCGGCGGCGATGCCGTCGGCGATCCGGAGCAGCCGCTGCTCGAGCGGCATGTCCGGCGGGGTGCGCACGACCGTCACGTGGACGAGTCGTGCGCGCCGGTTCGGTGCGACCTCGACGACGCCGACGCCGCACCGGGTGAGCCCGGGGTCCACCCCGAGCACACGGAGCACGGCTACTCGCCCTCGTCCTCGTCGAGCTCGGCCTGGACGTCCGCGGGGATGTCGAAGTTCGAGTAGACGTTCTGCACGTCGTCCGAGTCCTCGAGCGCGTCGATCAGACGGAACACCTTGCGGGCGGTCTCGGCGTCGACCGGGACCTTCAGGCCGGGCACGAACTCGGCGTCGGCGGAGTCGTAGTCGATGCCGGCGTCCTGCAGTGCCGTGCGGGCTGCGACCAGGTCGCTCGCCTCGGTGATGATCTCGAAACCACCGCCCTGGTCGATGACGTCCTCGACGCCGGCGTCCAGCACCGCGGTCATCACGGTGTCCTCGTCCAGGCCGTCGGTCTTCGTGACCGAGATGACGCCCTTGCGCGAGAAGTTGTAGGCGACGCTGCCCGGGTCGGCCATGGTGCCGCCATTGCGCGACATCGCGGTCCGGACCTCGGCCGCCGCACGGTTCTTGTTGTCCGTGAGGCACTCGATCAGCATCGCGACGCCGTTCGGGCCGTAGCCCTCGTACATGATCGTCGTGTACTCGATGGTCTCGCCCGTGAGACCCGCACCGCGCTTGACGGCGCGGTCGATGTTGTCGTTGGGGACCGAGGTCTTCTTCGCCTTCTGCACGGCGTCGACCAGGGTCGGGTTGCCGGACATGTCGGCACCGCCCATCTTCGCGGCGACCTCGATGTTCTTGATCAGCTTGGCGAACGACTTGGCACGGCGCTGGTCGATGACGGCCTTCTTGTGCTTGGTCGTTGCCCACTTGGAATGCCCGGACACGGTTCTCCTTGCGTATTGCGGAAAGTCCCGCTCAGTTTAGCGGCCCACGGGCCGTCCACCGGCCTGGAGGCACGGCGCGGCTCCGTCATGCCGGCGCGGATCCGGTGGGCGGTCGCGTCCACCGCCCTACGATGGTCCGGCAGGGAACGAACCACCAGGGGGGACGCATGACCGATCCGTTGTCCGCACTCGCCGCGGCCGTCACCGCGCTGCCCGAGGACCGCGCGCTGCGCCTGCGGTACGCCGAACTGCTCGCCGACGCCGGGCGGCACGGCGAGGCGATCGAGCAGGCGAGCACCGTGCTGCAGCAGGCACCGGACGACGAGCAGGCCGCCGGGATCGTGCGGGCGTCCGCCCTCGCCGCCGCGGCCTCACCAGCTGTCGGTCCGCAGAGCCCCGGCGAGGACGGGAGCGGCGAGGACGGCGGGGGCGAGGACGGCAGCGGCGAGCCGACGGCGGCCCCGGCGACGCCGACGCACGGCGACGGGATCGACTGGTCGGCGCTGGAGCGGTCGATCGCCGACCCGACCGAAGCGCCGTTCCTCGAGCGGGCGGTGACCGAGGACGGCGAGACGGTCGCAGCCGTGCCCGAGGACGCCGACCCCGTGGTCGAGGTCCGGCGCGAGACCGTCCGACTCGCCGACGTCGGTGGCCTCGAGGCCGTGAAGCGCCGGATCGACGAGTCCTTCCTGCAGCCGATGGCGCACCCGGAGATCGCGGCCGCGTTCGGCAAGCAGCTCCGCGGGGGCCTGCTCCTGTACGGGCCGCCCGGGTGCGGCAAGACGTTCCTGGCCCGCGCGATCGCCGGCGAGCTCGGTGCGCACTTCCTGTCCGTGACGCTGACGGACGTGCTCGACAAGTTCATCGGCGAGAGCGAGAAGAACGTCCACCGCGTCTTCCGTGAGGCACGGCGCCACGCCCCCGCGGTGCTGTTCTTCGACGAGATGGACGCGATCGGCGGGAAGCGCAGCGGCAACACGTCGTCGTCGTTCCGGAACGTGGTGAACCAGCTCCTCGTCGAGATGGACGGCGTCGACTCGCAGAACGACGGCGTCTACGTGCTCGCCGCGACGAACCACCCGTGGGACGTCGACGCCGCGCTGAAGCGCCCCGGCCGGTTCGACCGGATGGTCCTGGTCCGCCCACCGGACGAGGACGCCCGCGAGGCGATCCTCCGTGGACACCTGCAGAAGCGCCCGATCGAGGGCATCGACCTCCAGGACCTCGTCCGACGGACCCGTGGGTTCTCCGGCGCCGACCTCGAGCACCTCGTCACGACCGCTGCCGAGAAGGCGATGACCGACTCGATCCGGTCCGGTGCCGTGCGGCCGGTGCGGATGCCCGACCTGCGCGACGCCCTCAAGGAGGTCAAGCCCTCCATCGGCCCCTGGGTGCAGGCCGCCCGGAACGTGGCCGAGTACTCGAACAGCAGCGGCGAGTACGACGACATGGCCGAGTGGTTGCGCGAGGAGCGCGAGCTCTGATGGTGGACGCCGTCGACGTCGTCGTCGAACGCGCGGACGCCCTGCTCGGGTTCGGGCGTCCCGACGAGGCCAGGACGGTGCTCACGGCGGCGGTCGCCGACGCACCGGACGACGTGCGGCTCTGGGCGAGCCTCGCCCGAGCCGAACGGGCGCGGCACGACCATGCGTCCAGCCGGGTCGCGGCGGAACGCGCGCTGGCGATCGACCCCGAGCACGCCGGCGCGATGTGGACCCGGATCAACGCACTCCTCGAGACCAAGGAGCGGGTCGAGGCCAAGCGCGCCGCCGACCGCCTGCTCGAACGCAGCCCCGACTGGGCGCAGGCGCACCTGCTCTGGGCCTTCGCGTACACCCGGTGGTCCCGGGCCAAACGCACCATCACCGAGGAGCAGATCTGGCCCCTCGCCGACGTGCCGCGGGCCGCGGCCGCCCTCGACCGGGCACTCGAACTGGCCCCGCACGACGCCGTTCTCCTCGCTGACGCCGCCGGTTGTTACCGTGCCCTGGCCTGGACGGACGAGACCTACCGGGCGCGGGCGACCGCCGCACTGGATCGCGCCCTCGAACTCGATCCGAACGACGAGTGGGTGATGCTCGCGGCGGGATCGGTGCTGTCTGCGCCGGGGCGGGTCGCCAACGCGGCGCAGGTGCTCGCGCAGCACCCGAGGTCGTGGGAGGCCCTCCGCCGCGTGGACCACGGGGTCTGGAACCTCGTGTCCATCCCGGTGGCGGTCGTCACCTGGCTGCTGCTCGCCTCGGTCCTCGGCGCCCACGTCGCGGCGGGCGGCGGCGCGAACGTCGTGACGAAGACGCTCGGCTGGGGCGTGACCGGAGTCGGGGCCCTCTGGGTGCTGGTGGTCGAGGTGGGCTCGTTCGTGGCGTTCCCCCGCGGCCTCCTCCGCCGGACCGTGCGCCGCATCCCGCTCGTCCCGGTCGTCCTCGTGCTGACGGCCGTCACCTGGATCGTCGGCACCGTCGTCGCGGTGGTGCTGCTCACCGGCACCGTGCCACCGGACGGCGACGCTGCCGCCGCGCTCGTCGCGGTCCTCGCCGTCGCC
The DNA here is from genome assembly GCF_025643395.1 of Curtobacterium sp. Arg-1. Classification (NCBI taxonomy): domain Bacteria; kingdom Bacillati; phylum Actinomycetota; class Actinomycetes; order Micrococcales; family Microbacteriaceae; genus Curtobacterium; species Curtobacterium sp. Arg-1. The sequence goes on along the minus strand of NZ_CP095731.1, from coordinate 1,897,175 downwards.
CTCCTGCTCGAGTCGGCCGCGCGGAGCGCGATCACGATCGCCCTGCGGCGGACGCAGGTGCGATCGGGGCTGTGGGCCGGACCGGTCGCCGATCGGGGACGCCGCAGAGAAGACGACAGCGACCGGACCGGAGCGCTCCTCGGGGGCCTGGCTGCCCTCGCCGCCTGGCTCCACGTCGCACTGTCGGCGCCGTCCGTCGCCACCTGGGCAGCCTGGTCGGTACCGCTCCTGCTCGCCGCGCGGGTGTTCGTGTTCCGGTACTCGGCGGAGCTCCTGCGCGCGGACGACGGACGACGCCGACCGCGGGCCGTGGTGGATGCCGTGCTCGCGGGCGTGTTCGCCACCGGGGCGGTGGGCGCCGTCGGCCTGCAGGTCGCGACGGCACTCGGCGTCGTCTGACCGACGGGCAGGGTTCTTCGCTCGGTGCTCCGTGGTCGGTGCTCGGCGTCGCCGTGCTCCGACGTCGCCGTGCCCCGCGGTCAGGCGGTGCGGACCAGGTCCAGGAACCGGCGGTGGAAGCGGTCCTCGCCAGCGACCTCGGGGTGGAACGCACTCGCGATGACGTTGCCCTGCTGCACTGCGACGACCTGGCCGTCCGGCAGGGCGCCGAGGACGTGGACGTCGCCACCGCGCTGCTCGACCACCGGGGCGCGGATGAACACCGCGTGCACCGGTGCCTCGCCCAGGTCGGGCATCGGGATGTCGATCTCGAACGAGTCGTTCTGCGCACCGAACGCGTTGCGCCGCACCGTGGTGTCGAGCACGTCGAGGGTCTGCTGCCCGCTGATGCCGTCGGTGATCCGCGACGACAGCATGATCATCCCGGCGCAGGTGCCGTAGGTGGGAAGCCCGGCACGGATCGCGTCGGCGAGGGGCTCGGCGACCCCGAACGCGCGGGACAGCTTGTCCATCACGCTCGACTCCCCGCCGGGGATCACGACACCGTCGAGGGTCTCGATCTCCTCCGGACGACGAAGTGGCACCACGTCGGCGCCGAGATCGGTCAGCGAGGCGATGTGCTCGCGGAAGTCACCCTGCAGCGCCAGGACCCCGACGCGGGGCCGAGCACCGCTCGTCGGACTACCAGCCACGCTCGGCGAGGCGGTGCGGTGCGGGGACGTCGGCGACGTTGATGCCGACCATCGCCTCGCCCAGACCACGGGAGACCTCGGCGATGACCTTCGGGTCGTCGTGGAAGGTCGTGGCCTTGACGATCGCAGCGGCACGGGCCGCCGGGTCGCCGGACTTGAAGATGCCGGAACCGACGAACACGCCGTCGGCGCCGAGCTGCATCATCATCGCGGCGTCGGCCGGGGTGGCGACACCACCGGCGGTGAACAGGACGACGGGGAGCTTGCCGGTGCGGGCGACTTCCTGCACGACGTCGATCGGGGCCTGGAGCTCCTTGGCGGCGACGTAGAGCTCGTCGTCGCGCAGGTTGCGGAGCGCCGCGATCTCCTTGGTGATGGTGCGGATGTGCTTGGTGGCCTCGGACACGTCACCCGTGCCGGCCTCGCCCTTGGAGCGGATCATGGCTGCGCCCTCGGTGATGCGGCGGAGCGCTTCGCCCAGGTTGGTGGCACCACAGACGAAGGGGGTGGTGAACTTCCACTTGTCGATGTGGTTGACGTAGTCGGCCGGGGACAGCACCTCGGACTCGTCGATGTAGTCGACGCCGAGCTCCTGCAGCACCTGCGCCTCGACGAAGTGGCCGATGCGGGCCTTCGCCATGACGGGGATCGACACCGCGGCGATGATCTCCTCGATCATCGAGGGGTCGGACATGCGGGCGACGCCGCCCTGCGCGCGGATGTCCGCGGGGACGCGCTCGAGGGCCATGACGGCGGTCGCACCGGCTTCTTCCGCGATGCGGGCCTGCTCGGCGTCGACGACGTCCATGATCACGCCGCCCTTGAGCATCTCGGCCAGGCCGCGCTTGACGCGGTCGGAGCCGGTGATCGAGGTGCCAGGGGTGCCGGAGGTGCTGGTGCTGTCGCTCATGATGCCGACCAGTCTAGTGCGCCCCGGGCCACCCGTCGGCGACGAGTCGACGGGTCTCGCCGAGCATCTGCGACATCGACTTCGTCCGGGCGATGATCGGGAAGAAGTTCGCGTCGGACTGCCACCGCGGAACGATGTGCTGGTGCAGGTGTGCGGCCACCCCGGCGCCGGCGACCTCGCCCTGGTTCATGCCGATGTTGAAGCCGTCGCAGTGCGAGACCTCGCGCAGGACCCGCATCGCGGTCTGGGTCAGCTCGCCGATCTCGCGCAGTTCGTCCGGCGTCGCCTTGTCGTAGAGCGGGACGTGCCGGTACGGGCAGACCAGCAGGTGCCCGTTGTTGTACGGGAACAGGTTGAGCAGCACGTAGGCGTGCTCACCCCGGGCGACGATCAGGGCGTCCTCGTCGGACTTCCGTGGTGCTTCGCAGAACGGGCAGTCGTCGTCGTGCCCGCGACCCCGGCCCTCGCGGCCGGCGTCGATGTACGCCATCCGGTGCGGGTTCCACAGCCGCTGGAAGGCGTCCGGGACGGCCGCGCCGGTCGCGGCGTCCCGGATGACGAGCGGATCGTCGTCGGACCCGGAACCCGCGGCACCGGAACCCGCGGCACCGGACCCGAGCGGGCCCGAGGAGCCGGCCACGTCGTCGACGTGACCGGTCCCCGCGAGGCGATCCGGGCCTCCCGGCAGATCCGACTGGTCCCGCTGGTCCGTCATCAGACCTGCGAGCGCTCGCGGATCGCGGTGAGGATGCGGTCCACGGCCTCGTCGACGGGCACCGCGTTGTCCTGGCGACCGTCGCGGAAGCGGAAGCTGACGGCGCCGGCGTCGCGGTCGTCGCCACCTGCGATGAGCTGGAACGGCACCTTCGCCTTGGTGTGCGTGCGGATCTTCTTCTGCATGCGGTCGTCCGAGTGGTCGACCTCGGCGCGGACGCCGTGCGTGCGGAGCTTCGCGATGACCTCGTCGAGGTAGTCGCCGTACTCGGCCGCGACCGGGATGCCGACGACCTGGACGGGCGACAACCACGCCGGGAACGCACCCGCGTAGTGCTCGGTGAGGACACCGAAGAAGCGCTCGATCGAACCGAACAGCGCGCGGTGGATCATCACCGGACGCTGGCGCGAGCCGTCGGCGGCGGTGTAGTCGATGCCGAACCGCTCGGGCAGGTTGAAGTCCAGCTGCACGGTCGACATCTGCCAGGTGCGACCGATGGCGTCACGCGCCTGCACGGAGATCTTCGGGCCGTAGAACGCCGCACCCGCCGGGTCCGGCACGAGCTCGAGCCCGGACTCCTCGGCGACCTGGCGCAGGGTCTCCGTCGCGACGTCCCAGACCTCGTCGTCACCGACGTACTTCTCCGGGTCCTTCGTGGAGAGCTCGAGGTAGAAGTCGTCGAGGCCGTAGTCGCGCAGGAGCGAGAGCACGAACGCGAGGGTCGTGGTCAGCTCCTCCTTCATCTTCTCCTGCGTGGTGAAGATGTGCGCGTCGTCCTGGGTCAGGCCGCGCACGCGGGTGAGGCCGTGGATGACGCCGGACTTCTCGTTGCGGTACACCGTGCCGAACTCGAACATCCGGAGCGGCAGGTCGCGGTAGGAGCGGGGCTGCGACCGGTACGCCAGGATGTGCATCGGGCAGTTCATCGGCTTGAGGTAGTAGTCGGCGCCCTGGCGGGTGACGTTGCCGTCCTCGTCGCGTGCCTCGTCCATGTGCATGGCCGGGAACATGCCGTCCTTGTACCAGCCGAGGTGCCCGGAGGTCTCGAACAGGTCGCCCTTGGTGATGTGGGGCGTGTAGACGAACGAGTAGCCGTTCTCCTCGTGCCGACGGCGCGAGTAGTCCTCCATCTCGCGGCGGATGATGCCGCCCTTCGGGTGGAAGATCGCCAGGCCGGAACCGATCTCGTCGGGGAACGAGAACAGGTCGAGTTCGGCGCCGAGCTTGCGGTGGTCACGCTTGGCGGCTTCTTCGAGGCGCACCAGGTACGCCTTGAGCTGGTCCTTGTCGGGCCAGGCGGTGCCGTAGATGCGCTGCAGCTGCGGGTTCTTCTCGGAGCCACGCCAGTAGGCAGCGGCGACGCGCATGAGCTTCGCGGCGTTGCCGATCCAACGGGTGTGCGGGACGTGCGGGCCGCGGCAGAGGTCCTGCCACAGCACCTCGCCCGACTTCGGGTCGACGTTCTCGTACACCGTCAGCTCGCCGGCACCGACCTCGACGCTCTCGCCGGAGTCGCCGTCGCTCGCTGCGCCCTTGAGGCCGATGAGCTCCTGCTTGTACGGCTCCCCCGCCATCAGCTCGCGTGCCTGCTCGTCGGTGACGACGACGCGACGGAAGCGCTGAGCCTGCTTGACGATGCGGTCCATGCCCTTCTCGATCGCCTTGAGGTCTTCGGGGGTGAACGGCTCGGCGACGTCGAAGTCGTAGTAGAAGCCGTCGGTGACGGGCGGACCGATGCCGAGCTTGGCGTCCGGGTTGATCTGCTGCACGGCCTGCGCCAGCACGTGGGCGGCCGAGTGGCGGAGGATGTCGAGCCCGTCCTGCTCCTGCAGGGTGACGGGCTCGGCCGTCTCACCGGCCTGCACGTCCGCCGCGAGGTCCTTCAGGACTCCGTCGACGCGGATGGCGACGATGCCGCGCTCACCGTCGAAGAGCTCGGTGCCGGTCGTGGTCGTCGTCGCGGTCCGGGGCTCGGGTGCCTGGGGAAGCTCGGCGGGCGCGGGTGCGACTGACTCGGTCACGATGATGGGACTCCTCGATCGAAATGGTGCGTCAAGACTAGTGCGAGACGTGCTCGCGTGCGGACGGCCGCGGGCGCTGCTCGGCCGTCGGCGCTCAGGCTGGGACGGCGCCGAGCGTCGCGACGGGCAGCCGCGGCTCGAGGCGCTCGCGTCCGTTCAGGCCGTCGAGCTCGAGCAGCGCTGCGAAGCCGATCGCCTGGTAGCCGGCGCGCTCGAGCAGCGTGATGGTCGCGGCTCCGGTCCCCCCGGTGGCCAGGACGTCGTCGACGACGAGCACCCGCGTGCCGGCGGGCAGCTGACCCGGTCGCAGTTCGAGTTCGGCCTCGCCGTACTCGAGCGCGTACTGCTCGCTCAGGACCTCGCCGGGGAGCTTGCCCGCCTTGCGCACCGTGAGCACACCGACCTGGTGCTGGGCGGCGATGCCCCCGGCCAGTGCGAAGCCACGGGCCTCGATGCCGGCGACGGCGTCGAAGCCGGCCCCGACCGCGAACGGTGCCGCGAGTGCTTCGCACACGCGACCGAAGGCGACGGCGTCCGAGAACACCGGCGTCACGTCGCGGAACAGCACCCCCGGCTTCGGGAAGTCCGGCACGAGGGCGGTGAGGCGTTCGACGAGTGCAGCTGCGGTTTCGGTCACCCGCCAACGGTACGGGAGGCCCGGGGTGCGTCCGACACGTCGGCGCATGGTGCGAGGCTGGTCGCCTCGTGTGGGCCCCACCGTGCGCTGCACGGTGCGGGTTCCGTCGGACGGTTCACCGAAGGTGGCTCGGTGCGAGGTTGTTTCCTCGCACCGAGCCGTCCAGGCCGCACGGGCTCCGGAAGGACGCACCGTGCGTGCGTGACGCCGACGACAGTGCCGACGACAGTGCTGGCGACAGCGCCTGCGGTCAGCGCCACATCCGCATCGCGGCGCCCTGGGTGATCCAGTCGGTCTCGCGCTGTCGGCGTTCCCGCTCGAGGCGGGCCAGCGTGGCGAGGTCGACCTCGGGCCGCTCCTTGCGGGTGCGTCGGCTCCAGATGATGAGCGACATCCCGACGCGGAGTGCGATGCGGTCGGCGAGTGAGACCCGGCGGCGCACCGCGCGGGTATCGGGTGGACGGGTGGTGGTCTTCGTGGGCACGGTGATCCCCTTCAGGGCATGGCAGAGCTGCCCGGGTGTCGGGCATGACGAAACCGCCCGGATCGCGGGCAGCGAGAATTGAATGCGTGGGAATGCACTCCGGGATGGTCCGGAAATGTACGGACAACGATCGCGGAATGCGCGTCGACACCGAGAGCGTCGCACTGCCCACCGACATTCTTCCGGCGTCGTCCGCACAGATCGGACGGGACGCATCAACGTGCCGTCGAGCCGTTCGGTGGACGAACGAACCGGTGCTGCACGAGCCAGATCGGCTCAGCGCAGGGTGCCCGGAAGCACAGATGTCAGGAGAGTGGGACGCTCCGGGTCAGCGGACGCGAGACGGGGAACCGACGCGTCCACGGATTCCACGGAACGGAGTGGTCGTTGCGATCATCATGGTCGGCCCCCTTTCGGTCTCGAGCTGGTGGAGTCGTCCGGGTCGAATGTTCGACCGTTCGCGACGAGTGAACACTATCGGCACCGCAAATCGGAGCGCAACCCCTTTTTCGGAAAACGTCTGGAATTGCATTCCCGAACAGGCCGATCACGGTGCGAGGTTCGTGTTCTCGCGCCGACTCGCCAGCTGCGTGCAGAGTTCCCGTCGTGCACCGGAGACGGGCCTGCCGGCTGCACCGTGCGCTTTCGGCGGACCGGTGGCAGCCTGCGCGCTCGGTGCGGGATCGCAGGCCTGCACGGTGCGGGCAACCTCGCACCGGGTGACGGAGCACGTACGGAACACGCACGGTGCACGCCGGAGGCCCGGTACCGAATCGATACCGGGCCTCCGGTGCGTGCGAGCGGACTAGACCGCGGCGTGCTCCGCGACGCTCGCCGTCAGGGAGTCACCCTCGACGTCGATCCGCACGGTGTCACCCGCGGTCACCCCGCCCTCGACCACGAGTGTCGCGATGCGGTCGTCGACCTCGCGCTGGATGAGCCGACGGAGCGGACGGGCGCCGTACTCCGGCTCGTACCCGTGCTCGGCGAGCCAGGCGACCGCGGCGTCGGACACCGACAGGAACATGTCCTGTGCGACCAGCCGGAGCGCCGTGTCCTGCAGCAGCAGGGACACGATCGACGCGATCTGGGACCGGTCGAGCTTGCGGAACAGCACGATCTCGTCGATGCGGTTGATGAACTCGGGCCGCATCGCCTCGCGCAGCTTGCCCATGACGCGGGCCCGCAGGTCGTCCTCGGCGAAGCCGTCCGTGGCACCGACCGGGGAGAACCCGAGCGCTCCCGAGCGGGAGGCCAGGAACTCCGAGCCGATGTTCGACGTCATGATGACGACGGTGTTCCGGAAGTCGACCGTCCGCCCCTGACCGTCGGTGAGCCGGCCGTCGTCGAGCACCTGCAGCAGCAGGTTGAAGACGTCCGGGTGGGCCTTCTCGACCTCGTCGAGCAGGATCACCGAGTACGGGTTGCGACGGACACGCTCGGTGAGCTGGCCGGCCTCGTCGTGGCCGACGTACCCGGGAGGGGCACCGACCAGGCGCGACACGGTGTGGCGTTCGCCGAACTCGCTCATGTCGAAGCGGAGCATGGCGGACTCGTCACCGAACAGCGACGACGCCAGGGCCTTCGCGAGTTCGGTCTTGCCGACGCCGGTCGGTCCGAGGAACAGGAAGCTGCCCACCGGACGACGCGGGTCGCCCATGCCGGTCCGGCTGCGCCGAACCGCCTTGGCGATCGCCCGCACGGCGTCGTCCTGGCCGACGACGCGGTCGTGCAGCTCGGACTCGAGCGCGGCGAGCCGCGTCTTGTCGGCCGAGCCGAGTCGGGTCACCGGGATCCCGGTGGCACGGGACACCACGGCGGCGATGTCGGCTTCCGCGATCGACGTGTCCGCGGATTCCGGACGGGAGGTCTGGCTGGCGTCCGCCGACGAGGCGGCGGTGATCCGGGCCTCCAGTCCGACGATCTCGTCACGCAGGTCGGACGCTTCCTCGTAGTGCTCCTCGGCGACCGCGCTGTCCTTGCGGGCGGTCAGGTCGGCGACCTGGGCCCGCAGTGCCTCGACGTCGACGTCGCCCGACAGGGCGAGGCGGCGGCGTGCACCGGCCTGGTCGACGAGGTCGATGGCCTTGTCCGGCAGGTGCCGGTCGGTCACGTAGCGGTGCGAGAGCTCGACCGCGGCGCGGAGTGCCTCGGGCGTGTAGGCGACGCCGTGGTGCTCCTCGTAGCGCGGGGCGAGGCCGGTCAGGATCGCGACGGCGTCCTCGACGTTCGGCTCCCCCACCGTGACGGGCTGGAACCGGCGCTCGAGCGCGGCGTCCTTCTCGATCCGGCGGTACTCGTCGAGCGTCGTCGCGCCGACCAGGTGCAGGTCGCCGCGGGCGAGCCGGGGCTTGAGGATGTTGCCGGCGTCCATCGAGCCGCCCTCGCCGCCGCCACCGGCGCCGACGACGGTGTGGAGTTCGTCGACGAAGACGATGAGCTCGTCGGCGTGCGCCGCGATCTCGTCCATCGCCGTGGTGAGGCGCTCCTCGAAGTCGCCGCGGTACCGGGTGCCGGAGAGCATGCCGGGCAGGTCGAGCGCGACGACCCGCTTGCCCTGCAGCAGGGCGGGGACGTCGCCGTCGACGATGCGCTGGGCGAGGCCCTCGACGATCGCGGTCTTGCCGACGCCGGGCGCACCGATCAGCACCGGGTTGTTCTTGGTGCGGCGGAGCAGGATCTCGACGGTCTGCTCGATCTCGTCGGCGCGGCCGATCACCGGGTCGACGTGCCCGTCACGGGCGCGCTCGGTCAGGTCGGTGCCGAATTGGTCGAGCGTCGGGGTGTCGCTGTCGGAACCGGACTCGGCCGTTCCGGTCGTCGCAGCGGTTCCTGGCATGGAGCGCCCCGCTCGTGCTGCTGCCGCGGCCTGCTGGGCGTAGTCCTGCATGACCTGCGGGGTGATCCCGGCGCTGGCGAGCAGCTGGCCGGTCACGGTTTCCTGGTCCGTCACGAGCGCGAAGAAGACGTGCTCGGGGTCGGTGTAGGTGCTGCCGAAGCCCCGCGCGGCCTGCGTCGCCTCGACGAGGATGCGCTGGGCGGTGCCGGTCAGTGCCGGGCGGCCGGGCTGCTCGGCGAGCGGTTCGTGCGCCATCGGCAGGCGCTGCTCGATCTCGTCGGCGAGGCGCTGGGGGTCGACCCCGGCAGAACGCACGACGGCGTCGAACGGTTCGGTGCGGACGAGCACGTGCAGGATGTGCAGTGCGTCGATCTCGCGCTGCCCCTGCGCGAGCGCGAACTCGGCGGTGTGCTGGAGCAGCTCGTGGGTCCGGCGGCTGAGCAGCCGGGTGATGTCGACCGGTCGACCGAACGCGCGGACGCGCTGCTGGTCACCGGTGCGTTGTGCCGCAAGCAGGCGGGCGAGGAACTCGTCGAACGAGTCGTTGCCGCCGGTCGGGCCGAACGTCTCTGGCAAAGGGACCTCCTGGGAACTTGAGTGCCTTCGACTCAATGCAACGCAGGAGGGCCCGGCTCATTCCCGGTTCCGGAATGAACTTGCGGCGACTCGACTCAGGTCCGCGCGATGGGTGCGGAGACCGCCTCGGTGATCCGCGCGAGGTCCGTCGGCGCCACCTCGACGTCGAAGCCGCGACGTCCGCCGGACACGAAGATGCTCGCGTACGACAGTGCTGACTCGTCGAGCACGGTGCGGAGCCGGGTCTTCTGGCCGACCGGACTGATGCCGCCGACCACGTAGCCCGTGCGCTTCTCGGCGAGGGCGGGATCGGCCAACGTCGCCTTCTTGCCCCCGACCGCCGCGGCGATGGCCTTGAGGTCGAGCCGGTTCGCCACCGGCACGATCGCCACCGCCAGTGCGCCGTCGACCGAGACGACCAGGGTCTTGAAGACCTGCTCCTCGCGGAGGCCGAGGGCGGCGGCCGCCTCTTCGCCGAAGTTGGTGGCGCTCTCGTGGTGCTCGTACACGTGCGGCGTGTACGGGACCCCGGCCGCCTCGAGCGCGACGGTCGCTGGGGTGCTCGGCGAACCTGCGGTCATGCCGTGATCCTCCCCCGCCGCACCTTCCGGTCCTCGACGGCACGCGGGCGTTACGCTGAACGGACCATGACCGCCGTCCTGCTCGTGCTCCGCGCCACCGCCGCGCTGGTGCTCGGTGACCCCGCCGCGGGGGTCCTGCCCCTGCTGGCGGTGGCGGCGCTCGGACTGACCGCGGTCGCCGTGACCGTGGTGGTCGCGCGCCTGCTCGTCGCGGTGCTGGCGGCCGTCATCGGCGTCGGATCGACGTCGATGTCCGATCGGACCGCCGTGCCCGACCTGGTCACCCGCATCGGGTGGAGCCACCCCGACGCCGACGGACACGTCCGCTCGCGGGCACCGGGGGTCGCGACCCCGGCCTGACCACCGACCGGTGGCCGGGCCGCACGCGCACCCCGCTGACCCACCACCGATCGGAACCGTCATGGACCTGTCCACCCTGCCCCTCGTCGGCCCGCTGCTGCACGGCGGCGCGGACCTCGTCGCCGCGCTCACCGCGGCGCTGTCCCCCGTCGCCGGCTCGTTCGCCGCGGCGATCGCCGTCGTGCTCCTCACCCTGGCCGTCCGCCTGGTGCTCGTGCCGCTGTCCGTGCTGCAGGTGCGGGCCGAACGGGACCGCCGGCGTCTCGCACCCCAGCTCGCGGCGCTCCGGGAGCGGTACGGCCGCGACACCCAGCGCCTGCAGCGCGCGATGCAGCAGCTCTACACGGACGAGAAGGTCTCGCCGCTGGCCGGCTGCCTGCCCGTCCTCGCGCAGGCACCCGTGGTGTCGCTCGTCTACGCCTTGTTCACGCATGCATCGATCGGCGGCACCGCGAACACCCTGCTGGACGCCACGTTCGTCGGGGTCCCGCTCGGGCACTCCCTGATCGTCACGCTCACGTCGCCGCTGTGGGTGCACGCCTGGGTTTTGCTGGTGTTGTTGGCGGTGCTCGCGGTCGTCGTCGAGCTGAGCCGCCGGTCGAACCTGCACTGGAACCCGGTGGCGGCGCCGGAGCCCGGCACGCCCGGGGCCGCCGCGACGGTCGCCGTCGGCCGGTACGTGCCGTTCGTCACGGTCGTGTTCGCGGCGATCGCACCGCTCGCCGCCGCGCTCTACGTCGTGACGAGTGCGGCCTGGACGTACGGGGAACGCGCCGTGCTGCGCCGGGTGGTCCGCTAGCCGCCCTGGCCCTCCTGCTGCGGACCCTGGTCGACCGGGTCGTACTCGGTGCCGCGACCCTGTTCCTCGTCGGCGGTCGGCACGTGGCGTTCCGTGCCGGTCCCGCCGGGGCTGGTCGCGATGTAGTCGGCCTCGCCGGACTGGGTGTCGTGGCTCAGCGGCTCGAGGGTCTCGGCGTCGGCGTCGTGCTGCGGCGTGGGGTCGGTGCTCATGCACCACGCCTACTCCCTCGTTCTGGGTGCGCGCGCACGGCCGGCCGGTGCCACGATGGACCTGTCCACGCGACCGGCAGAGCGGGAGTGCGCATGGCCCACGACGACGTGGCAGCGGAACGGGCACGGCTCGAAGCCGTCGCCTGGGGAGCAGGGTCGAGCCCGGCGGAGGCGGCGCGCGCCCGGATCGCGCTGCAGGACCTGGAGCGCGGACAGCGACCGCGCAGGCGCCCGGTCGCGACGGCACGGGATCCACTGCCGGGAGGCCCGGGACCGGCCCGCACGTCGGCCCCGTCCGCAGCGAGGTCGGGTCCAGGGCCCGTGGCCGGGCCAGTGCCGGCGGCCGTGCCCGCGCCCGCCGGCGCGGCGGCCGTGCCCGCGCCCGCCGGCGCGGCGGCAGTGCCCGCTGCAGCCGACGTGTCGGAGCCGACCGACGGCGGTGGGGGCGACCACGTCGACGAGGCGCGGGGCGACGGCGGAGTCGAGCCGGGCCTCCAGGCCGTGCCGACCGCTCGCACCCGGTGGCGTCGGTGGCTGTGGACGGAGCGACCACGCGCCTGGATCGCGGGCGGCGCGGCGGCGGCGGTGGGCGTGGCGTTCGCGGCCGGGACGCTCGTCGGGACCGCGCAGCCCGACGTCGCGGCCGCGCCGAGCGTCACGCCGACGGCGGGGACGGTGACGCTCGAGCAGCTGCTCGACGTGCCGCAGACGTACGCCGACCAGCTGCCGGGGCCGGTCGCGGCGCCCGTGAGCCTGCACACGACGCGACTGGTCTTCACGAACCGGGCGCTCGACGGCGGGACCGCCGAGACCCCATGGAACGTCTGGGCCGGCATCGGGACCGACCGGTCGACGATCTGCCTGGTGGCGACGGCGGACCGCATCGAGTCGTCGACGGCGTGCTTCCCACGGCAGGCGGCGTTGCACGGATCGGTGTCGATGTCGGCGCAGTCCAGGAGCGGCACGCTGACGATCGAGCTGCGCGGGGGCGGGGTCCAGGGTCGGGTGACGAACGAGTACTGAGCGAGCGGTCGGGAGCTGAGTGTTTCGTTGGAGCGCTCCGACAAATGTGCTGGATGCCCTCGCGAGAGACGTTCCATCGTGCAACACTGGATGAGCGCACTCGTCGTGGAGTCGTACCCACATCATCCACATCCGCCAGCGAGCGCGCCCCGCAGACCCTCCAGGTCACCGCCGTCAGAACGATCGGCACCGTCGCGCGCTCCACCGTGCCTCGGAGGAGGTCAGCAGCGTGTCCACCAACACCACCACCTCGGCCGTGTCGACCCACACGCGGCCGATCACCGTCACCAGCCAGTCGATCGTCGGCATCGCCGTCCTCGGACTGGCCACGTTCTTCGCCATCACCACCGAGCTCATGCCCGTCGGGCTGCTCGGCACGATGAGCGCGGACCTCGGCGTGACCGAGGCCACCATGGGCATCGTCATCACCGTGTACGCCGCGGCCGTCGCGCTCCTCGCGCTGCCGCTCACCGCGTTCACCGCGAAGCTGCCCCGCAAGACCGTGCTCGTCGCCACGCTCGTCGGCTACACCGTGTCGAACCTGATGGTCGCGCTCGCACCGTCGTTCGCCGTGGTCTGCGCCGGACGCGTCGTCGGCGGCATCGCGCACGCGCTGTTCTTCTCGGTCGCCTCGGCGTACGCCACCCGGATCGTGCCGCCGCGGCTGGCCGGTCGCGCGATCGCGTTCGTGTACTCCGGTAGCTCGCTCGGGTTCGTGCTCGGCGTGCCCCTCGCGACCTGGGTCGCGCAGCACATCGGCTGGCGCCAGGCCGTGTTCTCCGTCGGGGTCGCCGCAGCGGCACTCGCGATCGTCGCCCTGCTGTTCCTGCCCGCCGTCCGCGGCGCCTCGTCGCCGCACATCGGATCGCCGAAGGCCTGGGCACGCACCGGGCTGCTGTCCGTCGTGATCGCCGACATGCTGCTCTTCGCCGGGCACTACGTCGTCTACACCTACATCGGGCCGTACGCGATCGACGCCGGGCTCGATGCCGGCATGGTGAGCGGGGCGCTGCTCGTGCTCGGTGGCACCGGTGTCGTCGGGCTCTGGCTCGCCGGCATGTTCGTGGACCGTGCGCCCCGGCAGACCCTGATCGCCTCGGTCGCCGTGATGGCCGTGGCCTTCGCGACGATGCCGTTCGTGCACGGCTCCCTGATCGGGACGATGGTCGTCGCGGGCGTCTGGATGGCCGCGAACGGCACCACGGGCACGCTCTTCATGGCCGCGGCGATCCGCGCCGGAGGCGTCTCCCCCGACATCGCCGGCGCACTGGTCAACGGCGCGTCGAACATCGGCATCGCCGGTGGTGCGGCGTTCGGCGGGCAGGCGCTCGGGATCGTCGGGCTGCAGTACCTGCCGTTCGCCGGCGCCGCGGTCCTGGTCGGGGCGCTCGGGGTCGTCGTGCTGGCGCGCCGCGGGTTCCCGGTGCACTCGCACGCGCAGGAGCACCTGTCGACCTCGTCCATCGAGGCCATCACGTCGTCGCTCGCGGTCGTCACCACGTCGGTGCCGGTCGTCGGGCGGGCGATCCAGACGGTGACGGGGTCGATCGGCGTCGTCACCGGGTCGGTGCAGCGGCAGCGGACGCGGACCCGGTAGCGCTGGCGGGTCGTCCGGCCGGTGGGTCGGCGGGGTGGTCGGTGGCAGAGTGGTCACGACATGCCGCGCGCCGATCGTCGAGTGGTCGAGAAGTGTCGGCTGGCGGGTCGGCGGGCCACGGTTTGCGACCACTCGGTGGACGCCGGCGGCGTGTTGTGCGGCCACCGCCACCGCCACCGCCACTGCGCCCGCCGCGCGGTCAGTCCTGCAGGTGGTCCGTGCGGCGGCGGTTGCGCACCGCGCGGTAGGTCAGCAGCGCCGCACCGAGCAGCACCAGCACCCCGGCGGCGATGAGTCCCGGACCGAGGTCGGCCCCCGTGTACGCCAACGGTCCACCGTCCCCCGCGTCGCCCTGGCCCGACACCGGCGCGGAGCCCGAGCCCGAGCCTGCAGCGGGGCCGGTCGGAGCCGCTGAAGGAGCGCCACTCGGCGACGGTGACGGCGACGGAGCGGGAGCCGGACCCACCGCGGCCCGCACCACGAACGCCAGCGGCGTCGCGGCCCCGGACTCCGGGGTGACGACGGTCGCCGCCTCGGCCCCCTCGACGTCGACCGAGACGACGTACTCGGTCGTGGGCTCCAGGCCGGTCAGGTCGAACGCACCGTCGTCGTCCGTGACGACCGACACGGGATCGCCGGACTGCGTGTCCGTCGGAGCCGCGACGACCTCGACGTCCGGAACGGGCTCGCCGTTCGTGTCGACGACCGTGCCGGGTTGGTCGGTCGTGACCTCGGCTGCGGTTGCTGCGGAGGCGAACGGCAGGTCGGACGAAGCACGCTCGCCGGCGACGGCCGTCACACCGGTGTTCGAGGTCGCCCCGGTCGCCCCCGGCTCGGGACGTTCGGTCCGGACGGTGTACGTGCCCGCCGCGGTGGCGAAGACGTAGCGACCGTCGGCATCGGTCTCCGTCGATGCGACCACGGCGCCCGTGCCGTCGACGAGCTCGACCACCGCGCCGGCGGGCACGGATGCACCGTCGAGCGAGACCACACCCGCTACCGTCGCGACGACGGCGGCCGGCACATCGATCTCGTCGGGGACTGCCGGTGCCGCGTCGACGTCGCCGGTCGTGATGGTCACGGGCGGCTCGTCGGCGACGGACACGTCGAGGTCGGTGTCCGCCGGCAGGTCCGAGCCGGTGTAGACGCCGTCGCTGTTCGTCGTGGTGTCGACGAGGACGTCCCCGGAGTCCGGGTCGGTGATGACGACCTCGAGGTTCGAGACCGGTCGGCCGTCCTCGTCGACCACGGTGCCGATGACCGACACGGTGTCCTCCAGCGACGTGAACGCGAAGTCGGCCCGCTGGTCCACGCCGCCCGGCGAGCCTGCCTGGGCGAGGGAGACCCTGGTCGGCTGGTCCGGGCCCTCGGCGCCGTCCGGCGGGGTGATCTCGACGCGGTAGTTCGCGATGACCGGCAGCTGCGGGAACGCGTAGGTGCCGTCGGGGTCGGTGGTCGTCGTGGAGACGGTGCCGCGCGGAGCGGTGACGCGGACGATCGCCCCGGGGATGGGGGCACCGTCGAGGGTCGCCGTGCCGGTGATCGCGGCGGTGCGGTTGGCGAACCAGGTCTGGTACACGGGGAACCCGCTGCGCTGCTGGTACGTGATCGTCAGGCTGGTGAGTGACACGGTCGGCGTGAACCAGGCCGTGGCACCGGCGGTGTCGACCGCGCCGGTGTTGCCCCTCAGGGTCCGGGTGGCCGGGTCCCAGGTGGGCCGGTCCTGGCCGGTCGTGTCGTCGGGGTCGGCGGTGCACGACGGCCCTCCGGCGACGGCGGCCGAGCACGAGTTGTAGGAGCTCACGTAGCCGAGCTGCTCCGCGGTCGCGGCGCCACCCCCGGAGACGGTGGCCGAGATGGTCGCCCGGTCGGCGTCGACGTCGCCGAGCACGAACGACCAGCTCTGGGCACCCGGCGTCGGCTCGGCGAACGTGTAGGTGGTCGTCGATGCCCCGGTCGTGGGCGAGTCGACGTTCGGCCGCTGGTTCATGTAGGTCGTGCCGCGGCTCGTCCCGTAGACCGCGCCCGACGGGGTCGACGCCGACTGCCAGGTCGATGCCCCGCTGACGACGGTCGACTGCCGGGAGTCCGACGTGAAGGTCGTCTCCGGGAACCCATCGAGCGTCATCGTGCCGGTGTAGGCCCGGCTCGCTCCGCTGAGGGTGAAGGTCCCCCAGTTGCCGACCGGCTCCGCCGACGCACTGGTCGCGCCGCCGATCGCGAGTCCTGCTCCGAGTGCGAGGGCCGTCAGCCCTGCCGTGACCGCGCGCCAGCGCCGCATGTGTGCTCCCCCGCTGTGGCGCCGGAGAACCCGACACCCCCTCAGACTATCCAGCGGGCGCGGCTCGTGTCCGGGGCACGACACAAGCAAGAAGGTCCCGCCGAGTGGTCACGACATGCCGCGCGCCGATCGTCGAGTGGCCGAGAAGTGTCGGCTGGAGGCCCGCCGGACGACGGTTCGTGACCCCTCGACGAACACGAACGGTGCGTCAAGAGCCCAGCGCCACCAGGGCGTCGAGCGCCGGCACCTGCCCGGCCACCACGAGCTCCCGCGCCTGGTCGACACCGACCCATCGGGCGTCATCCACCTCGGGCACCTCGACGAACCGCCCCGACCCGCGCGGCAGTTCGAGCCGCACGGTGTTGCTCCGCACGGTGTCGACCGAGAACCCCGACGCCGCGGCCGCGAAGACGCGCACGCGCTTGCCGGATGCCTGCCGGAACTCCCCCAGGTCGGTCAGGTCTGCGGCGCCCACCGGTGCGGGCACGCCGATCTCCTCGGCGAACTCGCGCAACGCGGTCACGTCGGGCTGCTCACCGGCCTCGACCAGGCCCTTCGGGATCGACCAGGCACGCGGCCGGTTCCGCCAGAACGGCCCGCCCATGTGGGCGAGGAAGACCTCGGGCCCGGACGGACCGGTCCGGTGCAGCAACAGTCCGGCGCTCACGACCACGGCCCGAGACTACGCAAGGACCTGCCGGGAGGCCCGGGTCACCGCCGCCGCGCCGCGCACCACCCGACGTGGCCGGGCCCACCGCCGGTTCCCCGGCCCGCGCCGGGAGTACCGTGTGGCGCACGGAGCGCCGTGTGACGCCCCCGGAGGACCTGCGATGGAGGAGGCCGATCGGGATGGACGAACGATGGACGACGGTGACGCTGGCCGCGGACGCCGCGATGCCGCACGACGAGGCCCTGCGGTGGATCGTGTCGCGTGCGGGCAACGGCATCGAGCGGATCCGGATCATCGGTGCGGACCCGGCGATCGAGGGACCCCGACCGGTCGCCGACCGTCTGGCCGAGGCCGCCCGCGCCGCCCTGCCCGGGGTCACCGTCGAGGTGCACCGGCACGCGGGGCCGTTCGCCACCGCCCTGGTCGAGGAGTCGGACGGGGGCGACCTCCTGGTCATCGGCACGTTCCGGAGCCGGCGGGGTTCGACCGCCGGTGGCGACCCGGCACGCGTGGCGGTCCGGGCCGCCGTGCCGACGGTGATCGTCCCCGAGGGGCCGCACCCGATCGACGGCGACGCGGTGCTGGCGGTCGAGGAACCGATCGACGAACGCGCCGTCTCGATCGCCGTCGGCGAGGCCGTCCGGCTGCACCGCCGACTGACGCTGCTGCGGGCGTGGGAGATGCCCGTGCTGACCAGGACCGGGCTCACCGACTTCGCCGAGGACCCCCAGCGGTGGCGCGCCCGGAACGCCGAACTGCTGCAGCGGGTCACCGAGGACCTGACCGCGCGGTTCCCGGCGGTGCGGATCCGGCCGCTGCTCGTCGAGGGACACCCGGGGCACGCCATCGCATCGCGCACCCGGCGGGCGTCGCTCGTGGTGCTCGGACGGGGGCACGTGCGGGTGCTGTCCGGCGCACTGCTGCACGACGTGGTGCGTGAGACGGCTGCACCGGTCTGCGTCGTCCCGCCGGCCGCGCACCCGGACAGCGCGGTGCCGGAAGGGGTCAGCCGGCGAGTTCCCGGATCGCGTCGGCCATCTGGTCGGTGAGGTAGGCGACACCGCGGCCGTTCGGGTGCAGGGCGCCGGCCTGCAGGTCGATGCGTCGCAGGTCGCTCGAGCCGGTCAGGCTGACGCCCGCGACGTACCGCTCGTCCGTCGGGGCGCAGGCCGAGTGGGCCTCGGTGCGGTCGAGGACGTCGACGAACCGGACTCCGGCGGCGTCCGCGGCGGAAGCGGAAACGGTGTCGAGCTCCTCCTGCACGCCGTGCAGGTACGCGACGTCGTCGTCGGTGAAGGGGAAGGTGTCCGACGGGAAGGACCCGGCGAGCGTGCCGAGGTCGAGCGCCGAGCGGAAGCAGCCCTTCGCCGGGGTGTGCTCGGTGTCGGGGAAGATCGCCGGGTACCCGAGGAACACCACGACGGCGTTCGGTGCGGCCCGTTTCACTGCTGCCAGGGTGTCGGCGATCCCGAGCGCGACCCGGGACTGGATCTTGGCGCTGAGTTGGTCCTCACCGTCCTGCACGAGCGTGCTCTCACACGACGGCGCGTCACGTCCGGAGAACACCGGGCCGTCGGCCGAGATCGCCAGGCACGATGCGGCGGTGCCGAACAGGTCCGCGTCGTTGCCGCCGATCGTCAGGGTCACGAGCCGGGTTCGCGACGACAGTGACTCGATCTGCGGTGGGACGCCGTTGAACTGGTGCCCGGTCGTGACGTCCTCGCTCGTGGCGCCGGCGCACGTGACGTCGGTCAGGTCGAGGCCGAACCGTGCCGCGAGCCGGTGCGGGTAGTCGCGGGCCGACTGCACGCACGCGCTCGTGGGCAGCCGGGTGCGATCGCCGAGCCCGTACCCGGCGGAGTACGAGTCACCGAGCGCGACGTACTCGCTGCCGGGCGGCAGGTCGGCGAGCGATTCGGCGGGGTCGTCCGGCACCGGGTAGGGCTGCGGGACGGGCCACATCGGGGCAGCCGAGGCGGGCTGCACCGAGCCCGGAGCCGCGACCCCCGCCACCACCAGCCCGACGACGGCCACCGCTGCCAGGGCGGCGAGCAGCGTCGTACGGGCGGTGCGGAGCAGTTGCGGCCTCCGGGCGGGTGCGGCGGATCGGTCGGTCGGGTCGGGCGGTGGCGCGGGACGGTGTCAGCGGCGTCCGAGTCGGCGTTCGCCACCGCTGCCGGTGCGGTACTCCAGCCCGTAGTGCTGGAACAGCACCGGCTCGGTGGCGGCGTCGAGCTCCCCGTCGGTCGGGATCGACGGTGCGTCCTTGACGAGCTTCTTCGGGAACGTCACGCGCAGGTGCTTCGGGGCGACGGTCGCGCCGAACAGCGGGACGAAGACGAGCTTGTGGAACCCGACCATGCCGGTCGTGAGTGCTCCGAACGCCGGCTCGGACGTGGCGGTGTCGTAGTAGATGCTCTCGAGCGTGCCGACCTTGTCGTCGGCCTCGTCGACGACGGGCAGACCGATCCAGTCACGGATGTTCGCGGCTTCGAACACGAAGGACTCCCTCCGAGCAACCGGCAGGTCCGGGTGGCTCTCGGTCGACGCTACCGCTCGGTCGCCTGAGCGGTCACCCGGAGCCGGTCGACTGCGCCGAGCACGTCGTCCGCGGTGACGGCGAGGATGGCCGGGTCCGGGTCCTCGGCGAAGACGTCGCCGCGGCGCACCGATGCGTCGGTGAGCACGATGTGCGGGCCGGTCGCGGGCGGACCCCACGCCTCGGGCGGTGCCGGTCCGAACAGCACCACCGAGGGCACCCCGTACGCGGTCGCCAGGTGCGCAGCACCGGTGTCGACCGTGACGACGAGCCGCGCCGCGGCGATCACCGCGGCGAACGCCTGCAGGTCCAGCGTGCCGGCCAGGACCGCCTCCGGCGCCAGGCCGGCCGCGTCGGCGACGGCACGGGCGCGCACGACGTCGTCCGAGCCTCCCGTCAGGACCACGTCGGCACCGCGCGCCCGGAGCCCGCGCACCACGTCGGCGAAGCGGTCCGTCGGCCAGTGCCGCGCACCGTGGAAGGCCCCCACGTGCACGACGGCCGCGCCGGCGACCACCGGGGGCGCGGCGGGGCGGTCGATGTGCACCTCGGTCGCGTCCGCGGGGATGCCGTGCCACGTGAGCAGGTCCGCCCAGCGGTCGCGCTCGTGCACGCCGTCGGGCCACTCCGGGCCCTCGTAGTCGTGGGTGCGGTCGGCGTGTCCGATCACCCGGCGCGGGCCGAGCGCGGCGACGAGGTCCGAGGACTCCGGGCCGGCGCCGTGCAGGTTGACGGCGACGTCGACGGCTCCGTGCGGCACCCCGATCGGGTGGTCGAGACCGTGCTGGGCCAGGTGCACGTCCACCGCCGGGACGAGTTCGACGACCGGCGCCAGCCACGCCGTGGTGGCCAGGGTGATGCGGTGGTCGGGGAAGGCCCGGCGGAGCGCGTGCAGTGCGGGGACGGCGACGAGCAGGTCGCCGAGCTTGATGGCACGGAGGACGAGCAGTTCCGGGCGTCCGTCGGAGTCGGGCAGTCGTTCGAGTGCGGTCACCGCCGCGACGGTAGACCCGCCACGCTGACGGGGCTACCGGGACCGCGCTCCGTGGCGCTTCCTGGGGCGGTGCCCGGCCGTCGACCGGTAGTCACGGGGCATGCCCCTCGCACCGGACCGCGTCATCCGCGGCCTGCTCCTCGACCGCGACGACACCCTCGTGGTGGACGTCCCGTACAACGCCGACCCGCACCTGGTCGTCCCCGTCCCCGGCGCCCGTCGCGCCGTCGAACGGGCACGTGCCGCCGGGATGCTGCTCGGGGTCGTCACGAACCAGTCGGTGATCGCCAAGGGCATGGCCACCCGCGAGCAGGTCGACGCCACCAACGCCCGGGTCGACGAGCTCGTCGGCCCGTTCGACGTCTGGTGCGTCTGCCCGCACGACGCCGGCGACGACTGCGCCTGCCGGAAGCCCCGGCCGGGGATGGTCCTCGACGCCGCCGACCGGCTCGGCATCCCGCCGGAGTCGATCGTCGTCGTCGGCGACATCGGTGCCGACGTGCAGGCCGCCCGGAACGCCGGTGCGCAGGGCATCCTCGTGCCCACCCCGCGCACCCGCCGCCAGGAAGTGGACGCCGCCGAGACCGTCGCCGCCGACCTGGACGAGGCCGTCACCCTGGTGCTCGAACACGTCGGCAGCGTGGCGGACCGGGCGTGAGCGCCGCTCGACGCGTCCTCGTCGCCCGGCTCGACTCGTTCGGCGACGTCCTGGTCGCCGGGCCCGCGGTCCGCGCGGTCGCCGCCGGGGCCGCGCACGTGACGATGCTGTGCGGACCGCAGGGTGCCCCGGCCGCCGACCTGCTGCCCGGCATCGACCGGGTGCGGGTGTGGGCGGCGCCGTGGGTGACCGAGACCGCACGCCCGATCGACGACACCCTGCTCGCCGGGTTCCGCGCGTTGATCGCCGAGGAACAGCCCGACGAGGCAGTCGTCCTGACGTCCTTCCACCAGTCGCCGCTGCCCCTCGCGCTGCTCCTGCGCCTGGCCGGGGTCCCCCGGGTCTCCGGGGCCTCGGTCGACCACCCCGGTTCCCTGCTCGACGTGCGGCTGCGCCCCGGCGAGGACCTGCCCGAGGACCTCCCCGAACCCGAGCGCGCGCTGCGGATCGCCCAGGCGGCCGGGTTCCGGCTGCCGCCGGACGACGACGGGAGGCTCGCGGTGCGCCACGACGCCGTCCTGCCCCCGCCCGTGGCCGGCCTCGACCGCTACGTGGTCGTCCACCCCGGAGCCAGCGTCCCGGCACGGTCGTGGCCGGAGTCGCACCACCGCGCGCTCGTCGCCGCCTACGCCGAGCGCGGCGTCCCCGTCGTCGTCACCGGCTCCCCCGGCGAACGCACGCTCACCGCAGCCGTGGCGGGCGACACCGGCATCGACCTCGGCGGACGCACCACGCCGGCCGAACTCGCCGCCGTGCTGGCCGGAGCCGAGGTCGTCGTGGTCGGGAACACCGGCCCGGCACACCTCGCCGCCGCCGTCGGGGCGCCCATCGTCAGCCTGTTCTCGCCCGTCGTCCCCGCCGTCAAGTGGGCGCCGTACGCACCGCTCGTCGAACTGCTCGGCGACCAGGCCGCACCGTGCCGACTGAGCCGTGCCCGGGAGTGCCCCGTCCCCGGCCACCCCTGCCTGTCCGGAGTGCGCATCGAGGACGTCCTGGCGGCCCACGAACGGCTGCTCGACCGCGTTTCGCGGACTGATCGGAGAAGTCTGCGGTGCGGCCCAGAAGGCGCTGCGTAGCGTGCGCCACTGCTTCTCCTGCTCCTTCTGCTGCTGCTCCGGCAGCGGCCCGGAGTGACCTGTTCGACCCGACCGGAAGGCCCCGCATGCGGATCCTCGTGTGGCACGTGCACGGCGGCTGGATGGACGCCTTCGTCCGCGGCCAGCACGAGTACCTCATCCCGACCACCCCGGCGCGCGACGCCTGGGGACTCGGCCGCGGCGGGCGCGCCTGGCCGGACTCCGCGATCGAGATCGACCCGGCCGAGGTCGCCGAGGCAGAGGTCGACGTGGTCGTCCTGCAGCGCACCGAGGAGCTCGAGGAAGCCCGCCGCCTGCTCGGTGGCCGCGACGTCCCGATCGTCTTCGTGGAGCACAACGCGCCCCGGGTCGACGTGCCGGACAGCCTGCACCCGATGCGCGACCGCGACGACCTGACGATCGCGCACGTGACGCACTGGAACGCCCTGATGTGGGACTGCGGCACCACCCGGACCACCGTCGTCGAGCACGGCGTCGTCGACCCCGGCCCGCTGTACACCGGATCGCTCGAACGGCTCGGCGTCGTCATCAACGAACCCGTCCGGCGCAACCGTGTCGTCGGCACCGACCTGCTCCCCCGCTTCGCCGAGGTCGCCCCGGTCGACGTCTGGGGCATCGGCACCGAACGGCTGCCGGAGCTCGGCTTCGGTGACCGTGTGGTCGCGCGGGGCGACGTCCAGGCCGACCCCATGCACGCGGCCCTGGCCGAACGGCGGGCCTACGTGCACCCGAACCGCTGGACCTCGCTCGGCCTGTCGCTCATCGAGTCGATGCACATGGCCATGCCGGTCCTGGTGCTGGCGACGACGGACGCAGCCCGCACGGTCCCTGGTGAGGCCGGGGCGATCGCGACCGACGTCGAGGAGCTGGTGCGGGCCTCCAGGCTCCTGCTGGAGGACCCGGACGAAGCGCGTCGACGGGGGCTCGTGGCGCGGGAGGCCGTGCTCGCACGGCACGCGCTCGGTCGGTTCCTGGCCGACTGGGACGACCTGCTCGACGACGCCGTCGCGCGCGGTGCGCGACGGGACCGTGCGGCGGCAGCCGCGCTCGAAGGGAGCCTCGGATGAAGATCGCCATGGTGTCCGAGCACGCGAGTCCACTCGCCGTGCTCGGCGGGGTCGACGCCGGTGGACAGAACGTCCACGTCGCCGAACTGTCCGCTGCGTTGGCCGACCGCGGCCATCACGTGACCGTCTACACGCGGCGCGACGACGCGTCGCAGCCGGTCCGCGTGCCCCTGCGTCCCGGCGTGGACGTCGTGCACGTCGACGCCGGGCCCGCCCGAGCCGTCCCGAAGGACGAGCTGTTCCCGTTCATGGGGACGTTCGCGTCGGTGCTCGCCGCCGAGTGGTTCCTCGACCGTCCCGACGTGGTGCACGCGCACTTCTGGATGTCGGGCCACGCCGCGCTCGACGCGGTGACCCAGGTGCAGGCGCGGACCGGCGGCGTGCGGATCCCGGTGGTGCAGACCTTCCACGCCCTGGGCGTCGTGAAGCGCCGACACCAGGGCGCCGCGGACACCAGCCCGACCGAGCGCGAATGGGTCGAACCCGCCGTCGGGCGCAGCGTCGACCAGGTCGTCGCCACCTGCTCGGACGAGGCGTTCGAACTCAAGACCCTCGGCGTCCCGCTGCACCGCATCTCCGTCGTGCCGTGCGGGGTCGACGTGTCGCTCTTCCGTCCGGACGGCCCCGTCGAGGAGCGCGACCGTCCGCTCCGGGTGCTCACCGCGTCACGACTCGTGCAGCGGAAGGGCGTCGGGACGACGATCGCCGCACTCGCAGCGCTGGTCGAACAGGGCCGTGACGTCGAACTGGTCGTCGTCGGCGGGGCCGGTGTCGCCGGTGCCGACCTGGTGGACGACCCCGAGTACCAGCGCCTCGACGCGCTCGCCCGGTCACTCGGCGTGCGCGACCACGTCACGTTCCGCGGGCAGCTCGGGCAGCAGGACATGCCGCCCGTCTACCGGAGCGCCGACGTCGTCGTCTGCGCCCCCTGGTACGAGCCGTTCGGCATCGTGCCGCTCGAGGCGATGGCCTGCGGCCGCCCCGTGGTCGCGTCGAGCGTCGGTGGGCTCATCGACACCGTCGTCGAGGACGCCACCGGTCTGCACGTGCCGCCGCGCGACGAGCGCGCGGTCGCCGAGGCCGTCTGTGCCCTGCTCGACGACCCCGAGCGCCGTGAGGCGTACGGCCGCGCCGGACGGCAGCGGGCCGAGTCCCGCTACACGTGGCAGAAGGTCGCGGCCGACAGCGAGCGCGTCTACGAGCGGCTGCTCGCCGGCGCGACGTCGTCCGCCAGCACCGCCGTGCCCACCGCCGCCCGCTCGCGTACCACCCACGCCGGCCGGGTCACCCGTGCCGCGCAGCCGACGGAGAGGACCGCACGATGACCATCGACCAGCAGACCGGGGTCGAGGACCGCGCGGTCACCGACAGCGCACGCGTCGTCGTCGACCACGTCGCGGCGTCGGTCCCCGTGATCGCCTCCCTCGTCGACCACAAGGACCACATCGCCGCCTGGGCGGACGACATCGCCGGGCGGCTCGTTGCCGGTCGACGGTTGCTCGCCGCGGGCAACGGCGGCTCGGCTGCCGAGGCCCAGCACCTGACGTCCGAGCTCACCGGCCGGTTCGAGGGCGACCGGCCCGCGTACTCGGCCATCTCGCTGCACGCCGAGACCTCGGCCGTGACGGCGATCGGGAACGACTACGGCTACGACCAGGTCTTCGCACGCCAGGTGTCGGCGCACGCCCGGGCCGGTGACGTCCTCGTCCTGCTGTCGACGAGCGGGAAGAGCCCGAACCTGCTCCGCGCCGCCGAGGCCGCACGGGCCGTCGGTGCGCGGTCACTCGCACTGACCGGATCCGGGCCGAACCCGCTCGCCGACCTGGTCGACGACGCGATCTGCATCGAGGGGCCGTCCGCCAACGTGCAGGAGGCGCAGCTCGTCCTGGTGCACGCGCTGTGCAAGGCGATGGAGCCGGCGCTGCGTCGCGGGGGTCGTCGATGAGCGGGGCCGCTCCAGCCGTCGGCGGTCGGGGTGCCGGCGGTGCCGCTGGCCGTGCCGCCGCCCCGCGGTTCCGCATCGCCGTTGTCGGGGACACCCTGCTCGACGTCGACGTGTCCGGCACGAGCGAGCGGCTGAGCCCGGACGCGCCCGTGCCCGTCGTGGACGTCGCCACCGACGACCGCCGCGCCGGTGGCGCAGGACTCGTCGCGACGATGCTCGCCCGCGACGGCCACGACGTCACCCTGGTCACCGTCCTGAGCGACGACGGTCGTGCCCAGGAGATCCGCGACCTGCTGCCCGACGTCACGATCGTCGCCGGGCCGTCGGGTGTCCCCACCCCCGTGAAGACCCGCGTGCGCGTCGTCGACCATGCCCTCGTGCGCATCGACGAGGGCTGCGCGACCCCGCCCGTCCCCGGGGCCACCGAGACTATGACCGCCGCGCTCGACGGTGTCGACGCGATCGTCGTCGCCGACTACGGCCGCGGGGTCGCCGCCGCGCCGGCCCTCCGCGATGCGCTCACCCGTGCGGCCGAGCACCTCCCGGTGGTCTGGGACCCGCACCCCAAGGGCGCAGCCCCCGTCCCCGGCACCACCGTCGCCACCCCCAACTCGGCCGAGGCGCGACGCTTCACCGACGTCGAGGGACACGGTGTGCCCTTCGCGACCGTCGCCGCCGCCCGGCTCGTCGAACAGTGGCAGGCCGGTGCCGTCGCCGTGACGATGGGGGACCGCGGTGCGCTCCTCGCCGACGCCCAGGGCGACAGCCGCTTCGTGCGGGCGCCGTCCGTCAGTGCAGGGGACCCCTGCGGAGCCGGCGACCGGCTCGCCGCGGGCGTCGCCGTCGCACTGGCCTCGGGGGCGGACGTCCCCGACGCGGTCTCCGCCGGTGTGGTCGCCGCGTCCGAGTACCTGGCAGCCGGTGGCGTCACCGCGCTCTTCGCCGATGACGGCCCCGCGCCGCTCGCCGTGCCCGGGGCCGACCGGGACGCGATGCGCCTGGTGCACGACGTCCGGAGTGGCGGTGGCACCGTCGTCGCGACCGGAGGCTGCTTCGACCTGCTGCACGCCGGGCACGCCCGCACCCTGTCGGCCGCCCGTGCACTCGGCGACTGCCTGGTCGTGTGTCTCAACTCGGACTCGTCGGTCCGCGGTCTGAAGGGCCCCGACCGGCCGATCATGACCCAGGACGACCGGGTCGAGCTGCTCCTGGCGCTCGACTGCGTCGACGCCGTCGTCGTGTTCGACGAGTCGACCCCCGACGAGGCACTGCGCCGCTTCCGCCCGGACGTCTGGGCGAAGGGCGGCGACTACACCGCGAGCGAACTGCCCGAGACGGCGACCCTCGCCGAGTGGGGTGGCCGCGTCGTCACCGTGCCGTTCCACCCGGGCCGGTCGACCACCCGACTCGCCGCCGCGATCGAACGCGTCGGCTGAGCGTCCGCTCGCCGTCCCGCACCTGCTCGACCACTTCCCGCTCCACTACGCAAAGGACATCCATGCCCGTCCCCACCACCCCCATCGGCCGCGTCCTCGTCACCGGCGGTGCCTCCGGACTCGGCGCCGCCGTCGTGGCCGCCGTCACCGAGGCCGGCGGCACCCCGATCGTCCTCGACCTGCGGATCGACGCGGTGCCCGAGGGCGTCGACGCCGTCGCCGTGGACGTCTCGGACACCGACGCCGTCGAGCAGGCGGTCCGTGACGCCGCCGAGCGCCACGGTGGCCTCGACGCCGTCGTCACCGCCGCGGGCATCGACACCCCCGCCCCGATCGACGCGATCTCCTCCGGCAAGTGGGAGCAGATCGTCGGCGTCAACCTGATCGGCACCGCCTCGACCGTGCGCGCCGCCCTGCCCGCGCTCGAGGTTACGCACGGCCGCGTCGTCACCATCTCGTCGTCGCTCGCCCTGCGCGGCGTCGGCGACGGCACCGCGTACTCGGCGTCGAAGTTCGGCGTCCGCGGGTTCTCGCAGGCGCTGGCCGCCGAGACCGCCGGTCGCATCGGCGTCACCAACATCATCCCCGCCGGGATGCGCACGAACTTCTTCGCCGACCGCACCGAGCAGTACAAGCCCGGTCCGGACGCGCAGCTCATCGAGCCGGAGTACGTCGCGAACTCGATCGTCTTCGCGCTGTCGCAGCCGGCCGGCTGCGAGATCCGCGAGCTGTCGATCATGCCGGCGACGGAGCCGAGCTGGCCGTAGCCGCTCGCCGCTGACGGGCGGGAGGCGCGGTGCCGGCGGTCGCGTGTCCCGAGCACGGTGCACGGTGCGTCACCTGGTGCAGCGTTGACGGCTGGGTGCGCGCTTGCAGCGCCGCACGCAGCGGTGAACCGCGCACGGGGCGACGGCGTGCGCACGGTGCGGCCGGGAGGCGCGTTGCGGGCTGGCAGCGGGCCTCCCGTCCGGCGTCCGGTCGCGTTCCGTGCACGGTGCACGGTGCGCGGTGCGCGGTGCGTCGCGTGGTGCAGCGTTGACGGCTGGGTGCGCGCTTGCAGCGCCGCACGCAGCGGGCAACCGCGCACGGGGTGACGGCGCGCGCACGGTGCGGCCGGGAGGCGCGTTGCGGGCTGGCAGCCGGCCTCCCGTCCGACGTCCGGTCGCGTTCCGTGCACCGTGCGCGGTGCGTCGCCTGGTGCAGCGTTGACGGCGGGGTGCGCGCTTGCAGCGCCGCACGCAGCGGGCAACCGCGCACGGGGTGACGGCGCGCGCACGGTGCGCACGGTGCGGCCGGGAGGCGCGTTGCGGGCTGGCAGCGGGCCTCCCGTCCGGCGTCCGGCCGCGTTTCGTGCACGGTGCACGGTGCACGGTGCGCGGTGCGTCGCCTGGTGCAGCGTTGACGGCTGGGTGCGCGCTTGCAGCGCCGCACGCAGCGGGCAACCGCGCACGGGGCGACGGCGTGCGCACGGTGCGGCCGGTGCGGCCGGGAGGCGCGTTGCGGGCTGGCAGCGGGCCTCCCGCCCGGCGTCCGGTCGCGTTCCGTGCACGGTGCGCGGTGCGTCGCCTGGTGCAGCGTTGACGGCTGGGTGCGCGCTTGCAGCGCCGCACGCAGCGGGCAACCGCGCACGGGGCGACGGCGTGCGCACGGGACCGAAGCTCGCACGGTGCGAGGCTCGTCAGGTCGTGCGGAGCAGGTCCTCGACGTCGGCGAGGACGGCCTCCGGCTCGACCTGGTCGACGTAGGACGGGTCGTGCTCGCACCGCTCGGCGGTCCAGCCGACCTGCGTGACGTCGATGCCGCACACCGGGCACCGCGTCACGAAGGACAGGTGCACCCGGTGCCGACCGCGGTCGAAGGGTCCGGCGTTGATGACGTTGCCGAACCAGAACACCCCGACGGTCGGCGTGCCGACGGCCACGGCGAGGTGGCGCGGACCGGAGTCGTCGCCGACCATGACGTCGGCGGCGGCCAGGACGTCGGGGAGTTCCCGCAGCGGCAGTGACCCGGTGCGGTCGTGGACGCGCTCCCGAAGCTCCAGCGGCAGCGACGCGACGATGGCGGACGACGCCGGCACGTCCGAGTCGTCACCCATGAGCACCACGTCGTCCCCGGCGGCGAGCCGGGCACGGGCGACCTCGGCGAAGCGCGAGGGGCTCCAGCGGCGACGTGGGTCGGTGGCGCCGGGGTGGATCGCGACGAGTCGTGCCCCGCTCCCGACGCCGAGGCGCTGCCGAACGTCGGCCCGTGCGGCTCCGGAAACGTGCAGTCGCGGGTCGAGGGTGACCGGCTCGGCGCCCGCGAGCGAGGCCACCTCGAGCGCCCGGACGACCTCGTGCTGGTAGTACACGTAGCGGACCCAGCGCTCCAGCACCCGTGCGTCCTCGGTGGCGGTGCCCACGGTGTGACGCGCACCGAGCCGGAGCAGGAACGGGTTCGAGTTCCGACCGCCGCCGTGCAGCTGCACCGCGAGGTCGAAGCGCCCGCGCAGCCGGTCGAAGAAGTCCTGCTCGGTCGGCGCTCCGCGGCCCGAGTCCCGGACACCGGGCACGACGGGGAGCTCCTCGAAGGCGTGGACCGCGTCGGTGCGTCCCTCGAGCACCGGGCGCGCCGACGGTGCCCCGAGCAGCGTGATCCGGGCCCCGGGGTAGGCGGCGGCGAGGGCCTCGACCGCCGGCAGGGCGAACATCAGGTCGCCCAGTCCCCCGCCGCGGAGCACCGCGATCTCGCCGACACCGTCGAACCGTTCTCCGCCCACACCGATCTGTTGCACGGCTCCACGTCTACCGGTCGGACCCGGTCGGACGTCCAGCAGCGACCCCGGATGGACGAGAAGCGCGATGCCGTGACCGCACACAGCGGAGCCCGAGCACCGTGTGAGGCCCCGCCCGCTCCGGAAGGACCCCATGACGATCGCACCCCCCGCCGCTTACGACCTCGTGGTGACCGACCCCGTCAACGGGTCGATCGCGTCCACCGTGCGCCGCTCGACCGAGGACGACGTCCGCAACGCCGTCGCTCGCGCCCGAGCCGCTGCCGGCGCGTGGGCCCGGACGGCACCGGCCGAGCGTGGCGCCCTGCTGCACGCTGCGGCCGAGCACCTCCGTGCCCACGCGCAGGAGCTGGCGGACCTGAACACCCGCGAGACCGGCAAGGTGCCCGGCGACGCGATCGGCGGGGTCGAGGCCGGCATCGGGACGCTCGTGCAGTACGCCGAGCTCGGGCCGGTGCACCGCGGCGAAGCGCTGCGCGGGCAGTTCGGTGCTGCCGACTGGTCGGTGCCGCACCCGCGCGGCGTGGTGCTCGCGCTGACGCCGTGGAACGACCCGGTCGCCGTGGCGTGCGGGATGCTCGGTGCGGCGATCGTGACCGGCAACACCGTCGTGCACAAGGGCAGCGAGCGGTGCCCGGCGACCTTCGCCCGCCTGAACGCCCTGTTCGCCGAGGTCCTGCCGGACGGCGTGCTCATCGGGGTCGACGGCGACGCGACCACCGGCGAGCTGCTCCTGGCGCAGCAGGGCATCGACGTCTACGCGCACGTCGGCTCGACCGCGACCGGTGACCGCCTGAGCGAGGTGGCCGCGACCACCCGCGCCCACGTCATCCGTGAGAACGGCGGCAACGACCCGGTGATCGTCGACGCCGACGTCGACCCGGAGTGGGCCGCCGCACAGGTCGCCCTCGGCGCCTTCGCGAACACCGGCCAGATCTGCACCAGCGTCGAGCGGGTGTACGTGCACCAGGACGTCGCCGAGCCCTTCGTCGCAGCGCTCGTCGCCGAGGCGGAGCGCCGCACCGCAGCACCCGCCACCGAGTTCGGGCCGCTCGTGGACGACCGGCTGCGCGAGCTCGTCCAGACCCACGTGGACGACGCGATCGCCCGCGGTGCCTCCGCACGAACGGGCGGTGTCACGCCCGGCGGGCTCGGCTCGTTCTACCCGGCGACCGTCCTGACCGGCTGCACGGACGACATGCTCGTGCTGACCGAGGAGACCTTCGGCCCGATCGCCCCGGTGCGCATCGTGTCGGACTTCGCGGAGGGGCTCCGGCTCGCCGCGACCGACCGCTACGGGCTCGCCGCCACCGTCCTGACGAACGACACCGCGCACGCGCTCCGTGCCGCGGCCGAGCTGCCCGTCGGCACCGTGAAGGTGAACGCGGTGTTCGGTGGTGCTCCGGGCGGCAGCGCCCAGCCCCGCGGTGCCTCGGGTGCCGGGTTCGGGTACGGCCCGCACCTGCTCGACGAGATGACGACCACGACGGTCGTGCACCTGGAGGCAGCCCCGCCGCGGCGCACCGTCGAGCCGGCGACCGCAGCAGCCGGCAGCACCGCAGCAGCCGGCAACACCGCAGCCACCAGCAGCACCACCGCCGACACCGGCGCCGCCGCAGGTGCCACCGGCCCCGCAGCCGCTGCCGGCGCCACCGCCGGCAGCGCCGACACCGTGGGAGGCACCCGATGACCGCCGACGTCCGCCTGGTGCGCGACCTCGTCGCCACCGTCGACGACCGCGAACCCCTGGTCGTCGTCATCGGCGACTGCATCCTGGACCGCTGGACCGTCGGTGAGGCCGAGCGGGTCTCCCGCGAGGCCCCGGCCCCCGTCGTCCGCGTGACCGAGACCATCGCGGTGCCCGGTGGTGCTGCGAACACCGCCGTGAACGCCCGCGCCCTCGGCGCCCGGGTCCGCATGGTCGGGCTCATCGGCGACGACGAGGCCGGCGACGTCCTGCGCCAGCGGCTCGAGGCAGCAGGCGTCGACACGTCGTTCCTGGTCGAGATCCCCGGCGCCCGCACCACGACGAAGTCGCGCGTCGTCGGCGGTGACCGCGTCGTGGTCCGGGTCGACGAACTGGCTGCGACCCCGACCGCCGAACACGGCGAACGCCTCGCCCGCTCGGTCGCCCGAGCCGTCCGGTGCGCCGACGCCGCCGTGGTCTGCGACTACGGTCTGGGCGTCCGCGCCGAGGACGTCGTGCCGATGCTCGACCGCGACCGCCCCGGTGCCGTCGTGGTGGACGCGCACGACCTGACACGGTGGGCCGCACTGCACCCGGATCTCGTCACACCGAACGCCGGCGAGACGGCCGCGCTGCTCGGCACGGACCTCGGCACCGGTGCCGACCGGGTCGGCACCGTCGTCGCCGCGCGCGCCGACGTGCTCGCCCGCAGCGGTGCGCGCGCCGCCGTGGTGACGCTCGACCGTGACGGTACCGTGCTGCTCGAGCCCGGCTCCGACCAGGGCTTCCGCACGCGTGCGACGCCCGCCTCGGAGCAGCAGGCCTCCGGCGCCGGAGACACCTTCTGCGCCGCCGCGACGGTCGCCCTCGCCGTGCAGGCGCCCCTGCGCGACGCCGTGGCGGTCGCGCAGGCCGCCGCCGACGTCGTCGTCCGCGAGGCCGGCACATCGGTCTGCACCGCCGCCGCCCTGCTGGACTCGGTGACCGCACCGGCGGCGACCGTGGTGGACCACGACGAACTCGCCACCGCGGTCGAGGCTGCACGGCAGGCCGGGCGTCGGGTGGTCTTCACGAACGGTTGCTTCGACGTCGTGCACCGCGGCCACACCACCTACCTGCGGCAGGCCCGGGACCTGGGCGACCTGCTCGTCGTCGCGCTGAACGACGACGACTCGGTGCGCCGCTTGAAGGGCCCGGAGCGGCCGATCAACCCGGCCGAGGACCGCGCCGGCGTGCTCGCCGCACTCGCCTGCGTCGACCTGGTCACGGTGTTCGCGACGGACACCCCGATCCCGCTCATCGAACGGCTGCGCCCCGAGGTCTACGTCAAGGGTGGCGACTACTCCCCCGAGATGCTGTCCGAGACCGAGGTCGTCCGCGGCTACGGCGGCGAGGTCGTCATGGTCGACTACGTTCCCGAGCACTCCACCAGCGCCGTGGTGCGCCGGATCCGCGAAGCCGCCGCGCGGCCCGAACCGGACCCCGCACCGTGACCGCCCGCTGGTCCGGGTCCTGGGCGAAGGCCCCCGATCCAGCGGACACGAGCACGGTCGACGTCGACGTGCTCATCCCGACCGTCGGCCGGCCGGCCGAGCTCGCCACGACGCTCGCCGGCCTCGCCGCCCAGACCGACGTGGACATGTGCGTCGTGCTGAGCGACCAGTCCGCGGACGGGGACGCCGCCAGCGCGCCGGCGGTCGCCGCGATGCTCCGCGTCCTGGAGGCCCAGGGCCGGCCCGTCACGCTCCTCACCCACCCGGAACGGCGTGGCCTGGCCGAGCACCGGCAGTTCCTGCTCGACCACGCCGAGGCAGCCGCGGTGCTGTTCCTCGACGACGACGTCTGGCTCGAACCGGGCTCGGTCGCGCGGATGCTCGACGCGCTGCGGACCCTGGGTTGCGGGTTCGTCGGCAGCGCCGTGCAGGGGCTGTCGTACCTGCAGGACCGTCGCCCGCACGAGACCGCCGTGTTCGAGCGGTGGGACGGCCCCGTGGTGCCCGAGGTGGTGCGCCGAGGGACCCCGGGGTTCGACCGGTGGTCGCTCCACAACGCCGCGAACCCGACGCACGTCGCCGCCGACCTCGACCTGCACCCCGGCGAGTGGGTGCCCTACCGGGTCGCCTGGGTCGGCGCGTGCGCCCTGTACGACCGCCGTGCACTCGAGGAGGTCGGCGGCTTCCGGTTCTGGGACGCCCTGCCGCCCGAGCACGCCGGCGAGGACGTCGTCGCCCAGTGGCGGGTGATGGAGCGGTTCGGCGGCGCCGGCATCCTGCCCTCCGGCGCGGTGCACCTGGAGGCACCGACCACCGTCGTCGACCGTCGGGTGGACGCGCCCGACGTGCTGTTCGACCACGGTGGAGTCATACCGCGGTAGGGGGTGGTCGAGACCGCAGCGGGATGGCAGCGGCGCCGCGGCTCCGTAGCGTCGTCCTCGTCGACGAACGCCGTCGGCGGGAGGGAACACCCCGTGTTCGACCAGATCACCCCGCTCGTCGTCGAGTTGGCCGCGAGTCCGCTCGTCTACGTCATCCTGTTCGCCCTGTGCCTGCTCGACGGCTTCTTCCCGCCGGTGCCGAGCGAGTCCGCCCTGGTCGCGGTCGCCGCGATCGCCGCGACGTCGGGGCAGCCCGTGCTCGCGGTGGTGCTCGTCGCCGCCGCCCTCGGTGCGATCGCGGGGGACTCGATCGCGTACTGGATCGGCCGCCGGATCGGGTTCGCCCGGTTGGCCCGGTCGAAGCGACCACGGATCGCGGCGGCGTTCGCCTTCGCGGAACGGCAGATGCAGCGCCGGTCCGCCAGCCTCATCCTGACCGGTCGTTTCATCCCCGTCGGCCGGGTCGCGGTCAACATGACGGCCGGTGCCACCGGCCTGCCCTACCGCCGGTTCCTCGCGATCAGCGCGATCGCGGGGCTCGCGTGGTCGGCGGTGTCGATCGGGATCGCGCTGGCCGCATCGAGCGTGCTGCACGAACCCATCGTCGCGGCCCTGGTGTCGATGGTGGTCGCCGCCGGGCTCGGGGTCGTCGTCGACCGGTTGCTCGGGAGCATCAGCCGCAGGCGCGACGCACGTGCCGCAGCCCGAGCAGCAGCCCCGAGCACCCCGAGCACCCCGACGGCGACGAAGCCTGCCACGATGGCTTCGACGAAGGCCGTCACGAAGGCCGTGCAGTCGTCGTCCCCCTCCCCCGCACCTCGCCTCGCCCGAACCGGAGAGATCGCCCGCCCGTGACCGTCGTCCCCGATCCACCCCGGCCCGACCGACCGACCCGGGGCACCCTGGCGCTCCGGATCGGGTTCGTGCTCGTCGCGGTCTCCCTGTTCGCCGTCGCGGCCCCGGTCACCGCCGTGCACGACGGCGTCCCGGTGCCGCTCGCCCTGCTCGTCACCGCCGTGCTGTCGGCGAGCATCGGCCTCGCGCCCCTCTTCCCCCGGACCGCGTCGGTCGTGCACCTCGCCGCCCTCGCCGGCCTCGGGGTCCTGACGGCGGACGGGTCCGGCGGACCCTGGCCGATCTCGGTGACGAGCATCATCGGACTCAGCCTGTTGCTCGTGGTGCTGGGCGTCCGCACCACCTGGCGGCTGACCGCCGTGGTCTGGGTCGCGGCGACGCTGCTCCCCCTGGTGCTCATCGGTGTGACGCCCGGCCGGTGGGGTCAGGTCGACGTCTGGGCGACGAGCTTCGTGGTGAGCGCCGGCGACACCCTCGTCCTGGCCGCCGCGGCGGTCGTCATCGGGCAGCGCCGGTCCGTGCGCGAGGAACTCGCAGCGGCCCGCCGCGACACCGAGCTCGAGCAGGCGCGGCGCCGGACGGTCGAGGAACGCTCCCGGATCGCCCGTGAACTGCACGACGTCGTCGCACACAGCATGTCCGTCGTGCACATGCAGGCCGAGTCCGCCCCGTACCGCGTGGCCGACCTGCCGCCCGCGGCCCGAGCTGAGTTCGCGGCGATCGCCGAGACGTCGCGCACGGCCCTGCGGGAGATGCGGCAGCTGCTCGGCACCCTGCGCGCCGACGCCGACGCCGAGCGTGCGCCGCAGCCGCGGCTCGCCGACCTGCCGGCACTGGTGCAGGCCACCCGCGCGGCCGGCATCCCCGTCGAGCTCCGCCTCGGCGACGACCTCAGCCTC
Source organism: Curtobacterium sp. Arg-1 (assembly GCF_025643395.1). Lineage (NCBI taxonomy): Bacteria > Bacillati > Actinomycetota > Actinomycetes > Micrococcales > Microbacteriaceae > Curtobacterium > Curtobacterium sp. Arg-1. Next base: position 1,862,055 of record NZ_CP095731.1, on the reverse strand, counting down.
GCCGACGACGACGACATCGACCACGTCGGGCGGCTCGCGCAGCTCACCGTGTACCGGGTCGTGCAGGAGGCGCTCGGCAACGTGGCCCGGCACGCGCCCGGTGCGGCAACCGTCGTGACGGTCGACAGGCACGGGTCGGCCCTCACGGTCGAGGTCGCCAACACCGCACCCCCGGCCGGCAGCGTGGCCGGTGCGCCGCCGGACGACGGCGGCTTCGGTCTGGCGGGCATGCGCGAGCGGGTCGCCGCGCTGGGCGGCACCATCGACCACGGACCCGACCCGGACGGCGGCTTCCGCGTCGCGGTCAGCCTGCCCGCCCAGCCCACCGCGACCACGTCGCAGCCGACGGCCGAAGGAGGATCGCGATGACGCGGGTGATGGTGGTGGACGACCAGCAGATGTTCCGTGTCGGACTGCGGGCGATCCTCCAGGCCCAGGACGACGTCGACGTCGTCGGCGAGGCAGCGAACGGCGCCGAAGCGGTCGCGATGGTGACCGTGCTGCGGCCCGACGTGATCCTGATGGACGTGCGGATGCCGGAACTCGACGGCATCGAGGCGACCCGCCGGATCACCGCGGCGCCCACGGCGTCGCCGGTCCGCGTGGTGATGCTCACGACGTTCGACATCGACGACTACGTGTTCGACGCGCTCCGTGCCGGGGCGAGCGGGTTCCTGCTCAAGGACGCCAGCGCCGAGGAGCTCGTGCAGGCCGTCCGGACCGTGGCGGCCGGCGACTCCCTGCTCGCTCCGCGGGTGACCCGGCACCTGGTGGAGGCGTTCGTCGCCGGTCCGCAGCCGGCGGCACCCCGGACCGAGGTGCTCGACGTGCTGACCGACCGTGAGCGGGACGTGTTCCTGCTGATGGCGCGGGGGCGGTCGAACGGCGAGATCGCGGCGGAGCTGTTCATCGCCGAGCAGACCGTGAAGACCCACGTCGGTCGGGTCCTGGCGAAGCTGCAGCTGCGGGACCGGGTGCACGCCGTCGTGCTGGCCTACGAGAGCGGGTTGGTCACGCCGTCGGCGTGATGTGCGGGCGCGGGACGCGACCGCAGACGGACGGGAGGCCCGGTGCCAGCTGGCACCGGGCCTCCCGTCAGCGCTGTGGTCGCGACTCAGGCGGCGAGGTGCGCCTGCAGGAACCAGCGGTCCTTGGTCAGTGCGCGCTCGATCTCGATCGCGACGTCCTGGCTGTTGAGGTCGACCTCGTCGAGGCCGTCGACGGCACGGCGGACCTGCAGCAGTGCCGCGTCGATCTGGGCGATCACCTCGGTGACGGTGACGTCGGAGTTCTGGAAGCCCTGCGACAGCGGCGGCAGGGTGGTGTTCGCTGCGACGGTCGCGATGCGCGAGTCGACCGGCAGGCCGAGGGCGACGATGCGCTCCGCAGCCTTGTCCGCGTAGTCCTGCGCGTGCTCGACGATCTCGTCGAGGAGCTCGTGCACGCCGACGAAGTTGCGGCCACGGACGTGCCAGTGCGCCTGCTTGCCGTTGACGACGAGTGCCTCGAGGTCGATGACGACGGGGGCGAGGAACTGGGCGACCCCGGCAGCGAGCTCCGGCGTGGTCGAGAACGGGGACGTGGTGCTCGTGGTGGTCGTGCTCTGCGTGGTCATGGGACAACCATGCCCCCGTCTTTTGCACACCGCAAGGAAGAGCAGGCTGCCCTTACCCGCCGTACTCGACCTGGACCTGCTGGCCGGCGTCGGTGAGTTCGAGCTGCACCATGGACCGTGCGCGCTCGATCCACGGGCTGTCGGCGCACCCGATCCAGACCGAGGTGCGGGGCTCGCAGTCCGTCACGCACCACTCGGCGGCCCACCCGGTCAGGGCGTGTGCCAGCGCTTCACCGTGGTCGGCGAAGACCAGCGGGGCGACGGCCGAGCTGCGGGCGCTCCGGACCAGCCACGTCACGGTGACGCGCGGCGGGGCCGGCAGCAGGCGGATCTGCTCGGCGAGGGCGACCTCGACGAAGACCTGTCCGTACGCGTTCTCGGGGAGTTCCGCGAGCTGGCGGTGGATCTCGACCAGGTCTTCGGCACCGCCCGCGATGAGGATGCGTTCGCTGGGCTGTCGCCGGGTCCGTGCCATGTGCCCACGGTAAGGGAAGCCTTACCTCATCACAAGGGGGAACGGCCGGTTCCGGCGATGTCCACAGCGGGCACACCGAGTTCGTGCGACAGGAACCGCCACATCCACGACAGGGCGACCGTGTTGGTGAGGCCAGGCACGCCCTGGGCGATCTGCGTCGCGACGCCGTCGCTGTACGCGGCGAGCTGCAGCGCGACGGTGTCGGCGTCGACCGGGTCGGCGCTGCCCGTGCTGTCGCGCGCGCCCCCGAACACGCCGGCGTCCACCCCGCGCCGGATGACCCGCACCAGGCAGGCCTCCCAGACGCGGATCCGTTCGGCGTACTCGGCGGCGACCTCGGGCCGACGCACCACCGCGGTCCAGTAGTCGGACCAGATCCGCCAGTGCTGCCGGACCTGCTCGGTGTCGCCGAACAGCGGCGCCACGAGCATCCGGAGTCCCACCAGCACGTCGGGTTCGGCGTCGACGGCCGTGACGATCGCGCCGTAGAAGCGCTCCGTCTCGAGCACCACGACCTCGTTGAGGATCTCCGCCACACTGCCGAAGTGGTACGTCACGGTGCCGACCGAGACCCCTGCCTCGGCCGCGATGTCCCGGAGTCCCGTGGCACCGACGCCGTTCCGGACGATCACCGCGCGGGCGGCCTCGACGATCATCGCGCGTCGGACCTCCGGCCGCTGCCGGACCCGTGCTGCCGCGGTCACGCCGAGGTCCTCGGCACGTCGTCGACGAAGGTGCGCTCGGTGACGAGCACCTCGGGTTCGTCGGGTCCGCCGTCGCGGGCCCAGGCGCGCACGGTGTTGACGACGTGGAAGGCGTCGGCGTCGGCGGTGACCTCGGACGTGGTCTCGAGGCGCGCGGCCCACGCGGGCTTCATCAGCCCGATCGCCCAGCGGGAACTCGCCCGTGCGCTGGTCGGGTCGTCGGAGCGGATCCGGTAGGTCTCACGGGCGTCCTCGGTGAACACCAGGCCGTCCGGGTAGACGCGCCCGCCGCCGTACCCGGGGTCGACGTCGAGCGTCCACTCCCCCGTCTCCACGTCGTGCGTCACCGTGCGCTGCGGCAGCGGATCGGCGGGGGCGACGCGCTCGATCACCAGGGGCTCGGACCGTTCGGGCTCGGCGAAGGCCACGCCGTCGTCGGTCGTCCGGGTCCAGGTGGGCAGGGTGACGCTCGAGGCGGTCGGGTCGATCGTCACCGTGGCCTCGACGCCGTGCGGCCACACCCACGGCCAGTAGGACGACGAGACGGCGATGCGCAGCCGGTGTCCGGCGGCGAACCGGTGGCCGGTCGAGACCAGGCGCACGGGCAGCTCGGCCGGCGTCCCGGGCACGAGCACGTCGTCGCGGTCCATGCCGTCGCGTTTCGCGGCGTTCAGCACCCCGCGGGTGACGAGCGTCGACGAGCCGTCCGGGGCGACGTCGCAGAGCCGGACGGTCAGGGTGGCCCGGGGCTGGTCGCTCGTGACCGACAACCGCACGAGCACGTTGCCGAGCAGGTCGAACGCCTTGCCGACGGGCAGGTCGAACGTGACCGACCGGCCGTCCTCGGCGCGCTGGTCCGGCGGCAGGTCGGTGGCGTTGCCGAACGGGAAGAACCGGCCTGCGTCCATCCCGGTGTGCTGCGGGGACCGCACGACGACGGGCCCGAGGTCCCCGCCCCGGAGTGCGGCGAGGGGCAGGACGCGCTCGTGGGTCGCGGCGGAGGGCCATGCCTCGGCACCGATCCAGCGACCGCGGCGACCGGCGTAGTACGGCGCGGGGGCCTCGCCCTCGTTGATCCAGGCCCGCAGCGCGGGGTCGTCCTCGACACCGGTGTCCACCCCGAGCAGCCAGCGGTCCCACCAGCGCAGGGTCTCCTGCAGGAACCCGATCGACGGACCCGGCGCCAGCCCACGGTCCGGGTACTGGTGCGACCACGGGCCGACGATGCCCTTCACGGGGGCGCTGACGTGGTCGACGAGCCGGAGCACGGCGTCCCGGTAGGGGTCCGCCCAGCCACCGACGGCGAGCACCGCGGCGCGGATGCCGTCGTAGTCCTCGGCGGCGCTGCCGTGCCGCCAGTAGTCGTCGCGCTCCTGGTGCGCGAGCCACACCGGCGTCATCGGTCGGTTCGCCTCGAGCCGTTCCCGCCAGCGGTCGACCCAGCCGGAGCCGACGACCTCGGGCCGGGGCGGGCGAGAGTTGAAGGCGAACATCGTCGCACCCCAGGCCGCCATGTCGATGCCGAGCACGGCGCCGCCGACGTAGTGCACGTCGTTGTCGTACCGGTCGTCGGTCGAGCAGACGGTCACGATGGCCTTGAGCGCGGCGGGTGCCCGGGCCGCGAGCTGCAGCGCGTTGAAGCCGCCCCACGAGATGCCGAACATGCCGACCGCACCGGTCGACCAGGGCTGCTCAGCGAGCCACGCGATCACGGACTCGCCGTCGAGCAGCTCCTGCTCGCTGTACTCGTCGTCGAAGAACCCGTCGGACGAGCCGGTCCCGCGGATGTCCACGCGGACCGAGGCGTACCCGTGCTGGGCGTACCAGGGGTGCCGCTCCGAGTCGCGCGGCGCGGTCCAGTCGTCGAGCCGGTACGGCAGGTACTCGAGCAGCACCGGGGTCGGGTCGCTCGGCGCCCCGGGCTGCGACTGCGCCGGCGCCCAGATCCGGGCGTGCAGCCGCACGCCGTCGGGCATCGGGATCCACTCGTCGCGGACCGTCACGCCCGCGGGCAGCGAGCCGGGGTCGCCGATGGCGGTGAAGCTGGCGGCGGCGGTGCCGTGGTGGGTGCCGTCGTCGGTGGTCATGCGTCCTCCCAGTTGCGGGTGCGGTGTCCGTCGCCGTGGTCGGTCCAGCCGTCGGCGTGCCGCCAGCGCGGCACGCCGTCACCGACGTCGGGCAGGGTCGTGCTGCCGGGTTCGAGCGTCGCCGCGAGCAGCGTCGACGTGTACGGGTGGTTCGGGCCGGTGAACACGCGTTCGGTCGGTCCGGTCTCGACGATCCGGCCGCCGGTCATCACCGCGACCCGGTCGGCCACGCCCCGCACCACGGCGAGGTCGTGGCTGATGAACAGGCAGGCGAGGCCCCGCTCGCGCTGCAGGTCGGCCAGCAGCGCGAGGATCCCCGCCTGCACCTGCACGTCGAGCGCGGTGGTGATCTCGTCGGCGATCACGAGCGACGGCTCCGCTGCCAGTGCGCGCGCGATCCCGACGCGCTGCCGCTGCCCGCCGGACAGCTGCGCGGGCAGTCGGTCGGCGAACTCCGGCCCGAGCCCGACCTGCGTCAGGAGCGTCCCGACCCGCTCTCGAGAGGACGAGCCGCTGAACAACCGGAGTGGCCGTGCGATCGCGGCGCCCACGGTGCGCCGCGGGTTGAGCGACGTGTCCGCGTTCTGGAACACGAGCTGCACCGCGCGCCGCAGGTCGGCCGCACGACCGGCGATCGGCACGCGCAGGTCGCCGTGGGTCGTGCCGTCGTCGTAGGTGAAGGTCCCCGACTCGGCGGGCACCAGCCCGGCCAGCGCCGTCGCCAGCGTCGACTTGCCGCTGCCGGACTCGCCGACGACGGCGAGCGTCTCGTGTGCGGCGATCGTGAACGAGACGCCGTCGACGGCGGCCGGCAGGCCGCGGCCGTAGCGGATCACCAGGTCCTCGGCGGTCACCACAGGGCGGGCGAGCGGTTCGGGAGGAACGGTTCGGCCGGCCATGGAGGCGACCGTCGACGAGACGGTCGCCGTCTCGGGCACGTGCCCCGATCCTCCCGGCCGTCGCCCGTCCGGCACTGCGGCCAGCAGGGCGCGCGTGTACTCGTGCTGCGGCGCGGCGAAGAGCGCCGCCGTGGCGGCGTGCTCGACGACCTCACCGTCGCGCATCACGGCGATCTCGTCCGCCATGGCGGACACGACCCCGAGGTCGTGGCTGACGAGCAGGACGGCCATGCCGAGCTGCTCGCCGAGGTCGGCGACCAGGTCGAGGACCGCAGCCTGCGTGACGACGTCGAGGGCGGTGGTCGGTTCGTCGAGGACGAGCACGCGCGGCCGGGCGGCGACGGCCATCGCGATGGCGATGCGCTGCTGCTGCCCACCGGACAGCTGGTGCGGGTACCGGCGGACGATCGCGTCGGGGTCCGGCAGCCGGACCAGCCGGACCAGCTCGGCGACGCGCTCCGGGCCGTCGGGCTCGCCGTGCGCGCGGAGGGCCTCGCGGATCTGCTCCCCGACGCGCATCGACGGGGTGAGCGCCTGGCCGGCGTTCTGGGCGACGACCGAGGCGGTGCCGCCGCGGAGTTCCCGGCGACCGGACGGCGACAGGGCGAAGACGTCGGCGCCGTCGACGCGGACCGTCCCGCCGTCGATCGCCGACCCGGCCCGCAGGTGCGCGAGCAGCGTCCGCGCGACGGTGGACTTGCCGCTGCCGGACTCGCCGACCAGGCCCAGGGTGCGACCGGCCTCGATCGCGAACGAGACTCCCCGGACGACGGGGACGCGTCGCTTGCCGGCGGCGTACGAGATGGACAGGTCGTCCACGCGGACGATCGCGTCGGGCACGGTCGCTGTCGCTGTCGCTGCGGACGTCGTGCCGGTGTCGGTGCGGGTCATGCGCTGACTCCCTGCTTGGCGCGGTCGACGCCGAGCGACTTGCTCAGGCCGTCGGCCGCGAGGTTCAGTCCGATCACCAGCGTGGCGAGTGCCACGATCGGGGCGAGGGTGCCGAGCGGCACCACGGTGAGCGCGGTGCGGTTCTCCTGCACCATCAGGCCCCAGTCCGGGGTCGGGGGGTTCGCGCCGAAGCCCAGGAAGGACAGCGACGCGACGAGCAGGACGATCCACGAGGCCCGCATCGCGTACTCGACGAGCACGACGTCGAGCACGTTCGGCAGGATCTCGCGGAACACGATCGACAGCGGCCGCTCGCCCCGGGCGCGGGCAGCGGTGACGTAGTCCTGGGTGATCACGGTGCGGGCGGCGCCGCGGACGACCCGGGTCACCGCGGGGGCGTAGACGACGGTGACGGCGAGGACGATGACCCACAGGCCGGCGTCGAACACCGTGACGACCACCAGGAGCGCCAGGATCGACGGCACGCTGAGCAGGGCGTCGACGACGCGCATGACGACCTCGTCGAACCAGTTGTCGGCGTACGCCGTGACGCAGCCGAGCACGGTGCCGACCGCGACGGCGATCGTGGTGGCGAGGAACGTCACCGACAGCGCGTACCGGCCGCCGTTCAGGGTGCGGGAGAGCACGTCGCGCCCGTACTGGTCGGTGCCGAGCCAGTGCGTCCACGTCGGACCGGCGAGCACGTCGCCGGCGTTCGTGGCGACCGGGTCGTGTCCGGCGATGACCGGTGCGAGCAGGGCGAGGACGACGTGCAGGGCGATGAGGCCGAGCCCGATGCTCAGCGCCGTCGACCCGCGCAGGGGTGCGAGCGCGCCGGCGAGGACGTCGCGTCCGGTGCGGCGGCGGGGTGCGGTGGCGGTCATGCGGCGGCCTTCCTGGTGCTGCGGGCGCTGCGGGTGCGCGTGCGCGGGCGCCGCTGGCGGGTCCGCAGCTTCGGGTCGAGTGCGAGCGCGACGAGGTCGGCGGCCAGGTTGCACACGACGTAGATCAGGGCGCTCAGCAGGGCGATCGCCTCGATCGTGGGCAGGTCGCGGTTGAACACGGACTCGAGCATGAGCTTGCCCATGCCCGGGTAGTTGAAGACGTTCTCGACCACCACGACACCGCCGAGCAGCCACGCGACGTTGAGCGCGACGACGTTGAGCGTCGGCAGCAGGGCGCTCGGCACCGCGTGCTTCCAGACCACTCGGCGCATGGTCAGGCCCTTGAGCTCGGCCGTCGTGACGAACTCCGACGCCATCACGTCGATGGTCGACGAGCGGGCCGTCCGCACGATGTAGGCGGCCATCGCGAGCGTCAGGACGATGATCGGCAGCCAGATCGTGGGCAGCAGCTCGGCGACGGTGGCGTCGCTCCCCCGCAGCACGACGGCGGGGAAGACCGGCAGGCCGATCGCGAACAGCAGCACCAGGACGGTGGCGACCATGAACTCCGGCACGCTCATCACGACCAGGCTGACGATCGAGATGACCTTGTCGCTCGGACGGCCGCGGCGGACACCGGCGACGACACCGAGCGTCAGGGACACCGTGACGCCGACGAGCATCGCGGGCACGGCGATGAGCATGCTGTTCCGGAAGGCCGTGAACAGGGTCGGGGCGACCGGTTCGCCGCTGACGAGCGAGGTGCCGAAGTCACCGTGCACCGCACCGCCGAGCCACTGCAGGTAGCGGAGCCAGACGTTCTGGTCGAGGCCGAGCGTCTCGCGGAGTTGCTTGACGGCGTCGGGGGTGGCGTTCTGCCCGAGCAGCTGCTGGGCGACGTCACCGGGGAGCGCCTGCACCGCCAGGAACACGAAGAGCGAGGCGAGCACCACGGTCAGCAGGGCGATCCCGACGCGGCGGAGGACGGGGACGAGGACGTCCGACGGTGTGTTCGTGGTCGTCATCGGCGCAGTCCGATCCGCAGGTAGTCGAACTCGAAGCCGTACTCCGAGTAGTTCACGACGTCGCGGGACAACCCCACGAGCCGGTCGCCGAACATCGGCGTCATGTCCGCTCCCTGCTCGACGACGAGCCGCTGGGCGTCCTGGTACAGGGTGAGCCGCTTGGCGTCGTCCATCTCGGCTCGGGCGTCGTCGAGCAGCCCGTCGAAGGTCTCGTTCGACCACGCGCTCTCGTTGTACGACGAGCCCGAGCGGAAGATCTGGTTGAGCAGCTGGTCGATCGGCCGCCCCGTGAACCAGTAGCTCACCATGAGCGGCTTCTGCATCCAGATCTGCGTGTAGTACGAGTCGGAGCTCGCGTTGCGGACGGTCAGGCGGATGCCCGCGTCGGCGACGGCGTCCCGGTAGGCCACGGCCATCGGGGTGAACACCGACTCGTAGCTCGACGTGTAGATCTCGGCGCGGAAGTCCGCACGCCCGGCCTGCTTGAGCAGCGCCCGGGCCTTGTCCGGGTCGTACTCGCGGTGGTCGTCGACGAACGCGGCGAGCTGCGGCGGCACGGGGTTGTCCCAGCCCGCCGAACCGGTCCCCTGCAGCGCCGTGTCGACGATCTTCCGGGGGTCGTAGGCGAGCTTCATCGCCTGCCGCACCCGTGGGTCGCTGAACTCGTCGCTCGTGGCGAGCATCGGGATCGTGTACCACTGGGCGTTCTTCGACCGGGCGACGGTGGCCCGGCCGGACGCCGACACCACCCGGGCGGTCGCGAAGTCCAGGTTCGTCTGCGAGATGAGGTCGATCTGCCCGGCGAGCAGGGCGTTCACCCGCGCCGTGGTGTCCTGGATCGAGTAGAAGTCGATGCCGTCGAGTGCCGGGCGGCCGGCGAAGTGGTCCGCGTAGGCCTCGACGCTGCCCGCGCCGGCCGGGGTGAAGGACGACAGCCGGAACGGCCCCGTCCCGATCCCGGTGCGACCGATGTCGGCGACGGCGTCTGCTGGCACGATGTAGCACTGGTACGCGGTGAGCAGCGAGGGGAACTCGGCGTTCGGCTTCGTCAGCGAGAAGCGGAGCGTGTACGGATCGACGGCGCGCATCGAGTCGGCGTCCATGACCTCGCCGAGCACGCCGGCCTGCGGGCTGCCGGTCTTCTCGTCGAGGATGTGCCGGATGCTCGCGATGGCGTCGTCGGCGGTGAAGCGGGAGCCGTCGTGGAAGGTCACGCCACGGCGGAGCGCGAAGGTCCACTCGGTGCCGTCGGCGTTCGCGGACCACTCCTCGGCCAGGTCCGGCACCGGGGTGCCCTGCTGGTCGAGCTTGACGAGCCGGTTGTACAGCGCACCGAGGTACTCGTAGGCCGACAGCGAGCTGGCGGAGTCGAGGGTCTCGGCGGCCGAGGCCGCCGGCCGGGCGATGCGCAGGCGTCCGCCGCGACGGGCGACGCCGGTGGCTGCGGTTTCGGGGATCGTGGGGGTGCCGGCGGACGCGCCGGAGCTGCACCCGGCGAGCGTGAGCAGGCCGAGGCCGGCCAGACCGGCGGCGCCGGTGATGAGCGCCCGACGGCTCGGACCGTGGGCGCCTCGGGGTTCGGGGACGATGGGCTGCATTCGGGGTGACCCCTCCTGTAATCGTTCCGGTGAACGATAGAGGTCCCCGGCCGATCCCCCAAGCCCGCTCCCGGCGGTCGACGCGGGACCAGGGGCGCCGGGAACGGCGGACCGGTGCGGATCCGCCCCCGAGGACGACCGTTCCGTGCACGGGTGGAACGTTTACCAACCCGTTACACGGCGCGCTCCGGCACGCGGCATGATCGGGAACGCACCGACGTTCCCGAGGAGGACCATGGCCACGTTCACCCGCGGGTTCGGCGGTCGCCGTGCCGACCGCGACGACACCCGCATCCCGCCCGGGCAGACCCTGGTCCGTGACTGGCCCGTCCTGTCCGCCGGCGCGACGCCCGACATCGAGCCGACCGACTGGGCCTTCTCGATCCGCACCGAGTCCGGCCTGCACCAGTGGACCTGGGACGAGGTGCACGCGCTCGGCGTCGAGGACGTCACCGTCGACATCCACTGCGTCACGCACTGGACCAAGCTCGACATGCCGTGGCGGGGCGTCCCGCTCGACCGCCTGTTCGAGGACGTCGAGACCGAACTCGACTACTGCATGGTGCACAGCCACGGCGGCTACACGACCAACGTGCCGCTCGACGAGCTGCTCGACGGCAAGTCCTGGATCGCGTTCGAGGCCGACGGTGCGCCCCTGACGCCCGAGCACGGCGGGCCGGCCCGCCTGCTGGTCCCCCACCTGTACTTCTGGAAGAGCGCCAAGTGGGTACGCGGCATCGTCATGCAGTCCGACGACGAGCCCGGCTTCTGGGAGAACGCGGGCTACAACCTGCACGGCGACCCGTGGAAGGAAGAGCGGTACTGGTGACGCTCCCCGACACCGGCCTGGAGGCACGGATCACCCCCGCCACGCGACCCGCCGCACGCAGGCGGCCGGCCTGGCACGCCGCCACCGTCGCGTCCGTCGTCCGCGAGACGACGAACGCGCGCCGGATCGTCCTCGACGTCCCCACCTGGCCGGGCAACGACCCCGGGCAGCACCTGGACCTGCGGCTGACCGCCGAGGACGGCTACCAGGCCCAGCGCTCGTACTCCATCGCGTCGGCCGGCCCCACGACCGATGTCGTGCTCGCGGTCGACCGCGTGGACGGCGGCGAGGTCTCCCCGTTCCTCGTCGACGCTGTCGAGGTCGGCGACGCGCTCGATGTCCACGGACCCCTGGGCGGCTGGTTCGTCTGGCGGCCGGGCGAGTCCACCAGGCCCGTGCAGCTTATCGCCGGCGGCTCCGGCATCGTGCCGCTCGTCGCGATGGTGACCGCCCACGCCGAGGCGGACGACCCGGCGCCCTTCCGGCTCCTCGCAGCCGTCCGCACGCCGGACGACGTGTTCTTCCGTGCGGAACTCGACCAGGCGCTCGCGAGCCGGGCACCGCTCGAGGTGACCCACGTGTACAGCCGCACCGCGCCTCCAGGCTCGTCCGTGCCGGCCGGGCGGCTGACGCGGGACGCGCTCGCTGCGGCGGTGTTCCCGCCGGACGCGGGTGCCCTGGTCTACGTGTGCGGGTCGACGCCGTTCGTCGAGCAGGTGCTGCGCTGGCTCACCGAGCTCGGGCACGACACGAGCGACGTCCGCGCCGAACGGTTCGGGGGCAGCTGATGGTCGTCGTGGACGGCAACGCACTGGCGGGGACGCTGGCCGACAGTCTGGGGCCCGAGCCGACCGTGGTCGCCCTGCGCTGCGCCGGGTGCGGTTCGCTCGGGGTGCTCGGGCAGACCACCGTCCACCGCACCGCGATGGGGGCGGTGGCGCGCTGCCGCGGGTGCGACGCGGTGCTCGTCACGGTCGTCGAGTCCGGTGCCCGGCGGTGGGTGGGGTTGCCCGGTGCTCGCACGATGTCGGCGTCGCTACCGGACGGCATCGAGTAGCACAAGGCTCGCGCGGCGGGTCGTGCGGGGTTCTTGCGGGTTCCCGCAACCCTGGATCCGGTCCCCACCCGAACGGGGGTCGGCTCCGGATACATCCTCGGAACTGCGCCGGGCCACCCACCCGGTGCGTGCCGGTGGGGGCAGGGTCGCCTCCGCGCCCGGTGGGCGCGGGTACCCGAAGCCTGCGCCCACTGGGCCCCCACGCCTTCGGCCACGGTGATCCCGCACGCCTTCGGTGCTGCGACGCCCCGCAACGACAGAACCCCCGCCGCTCTTCCGAGCGACGGGGGTTCCGGTCTTCCTGTTCTGAGCGGATGACGAGATTCGAACTCGCGACCCTCACCTTGGCAAGGTGATGCGCTACCACTGCGCCACATCCGCATTCCACACGCCGTGCTGGCCGTGCGGAGATGACTCTACCCGATGACGGGCGGCATCACCGGTTCCACCCTGGTTCCCGGCGTGTCCGGCGCGGCGCGGGCGGTCCGTCAGGTCGACGGAGTTCGATCAGACCATGAGCTACGTGCACGACAACCCGGGCGGGACCGAGGCCCACGGCGTCGACCTGGTCGACGGCGACGCCCCCGCCATCCGGATCCTGGTGCACGGCGACCTGCCGACCACGATCGAGCACGAGGGCCGCACCTGGCTCGCCACGGGCGACGCCCACGACGCCGGCACCGACGACACCCCGCCGATCGCGATCTACCGCCCGGTCTGAACCGACCCAGGGCGGCCCGGTCAGTGACCGCGGACGTCGCCCGTCAGGATCGCGTGCTCGACACCCGCTGACAGCTCGTCGTGCAGGGCGTCCGCGAAGAACTCGCCGGCACCCAGGCTGATGAGGTGCGCGACCGCGGCCTCCGCCGCCGGGAACCCGGGCTCCCACTCGTCGTGCAGGAACGCGCGGACGTGTCCGGACTCGTGCACGACGACCACGCCGATGTGCTCGTGCCGGGTGCCGTCCTCGAGCACGGCGTCGAAGACGATGGGTTCGGTGTCCTCGCCGAGTTCCTCGAGCAGGACGGTGCCGGTGCCCGGCCACTCCGTCCGGTACGGCGGTAGGTCGGGGGCGTGCAGGTGCCCGGCGAGCTCGTCCGACGCCGACTCGATGTGCCCGGTGGACAGGTACTCGTCGACGACGTCGTGGATGCGGGCGTGCAGGTCCGGCTCGTACTGCCACCAGCGCTGGTGCACGGTGCGGAGCCACTCCTGGGTCGCGGCGTCGGCCGAGGCCGAGATCCCCACGAGCTGCGGTGCGGTGCCGGGCGAACCGACGACCTCGAGCTGTTCGTCGTGCGTCTCGACCGTGATCGACCCCGTGGTCTCGTCGGGGTGCACGCCGTGGACGTCCTCGGGCGCGGCGGCCCAGATGCTGGCGGGGAGCTTCGGTGGCAGGTCGAAGGGCACCGCGATCGCCGGCTGCGTCATCGCGTGGTCGATGGCGTCGCCGAGGTGCACCTCGTCCGACCGTGCACCCATCACGATGCCCCCGGTCGGTGGCACCAGCGACAGGCGTTCCAGGTCGTCCGGCGCCGCGTTCATCGACGTGAACACCACGGTGTCCGCCCACTGGACGAACGCACCGGCCGACCGGTCGTCCTCGCCGAACGGCACGTCCCACGCCGTCGGGTCGGCGAGCACCCACGATGCGGTGCGGCCGGCCGGTCCGTGGCGGACGGCGTCGACGATCGCCGGCACCAGTCCGGGCAGCTGCCGGTACGCCGGGCGGACCGTGAGCCGGTCGACGGCGAGCAGGTCGGGCTTGCCGAGCATCTCGGCTGCGTGGGTCTGCAGCGAGAAGAACGTCTCCCCCGTCGCGTCCTGCGCAGCGACGGCAGAGGCGAACGCCCCGGCGACGTCGGAGACCTGGTAGCCGAGCACCAGCGCCTCGAGCGACTCCGGCGCCCGGCTCGTGAACGCGGTGACCTCGGCGACGGAGACCGCCTCGGTCTCGTCGTCGTCGGTGATCGGGACGCGGACGTCGATCACCCACCGGTCGACGTCCTGCCCGGGGTAGGCGTCACCGTCCTCGTCCGAGATCGTGATGTGCACCAGGCGCAGGGAACCGTCCCAGGCGTCGTGGACGTGCTGGGCGATGGCGGCATCGGGGTCGTCGTTCACGGATGCAACGGTACCGGTGCGATCGGCAGCGCCACGCGGACGGCGACCAGCGCATCAACCCGCAGCCTCGCCGTCGGGGGTGGCGAGGGGGTGCGATGCGCACCACGTTGCCGACGGCCGCAGTGCTCGCTGCGGCGACGCTGCTCACGGCGACGGGCTGTTCTTCGTCGTTCTTCGAGCCGATGGCCGACCCGGTCGGGACCTGGACCCTGACGCCGGACGGGGGCAGCACCATCGTCCTGCGGCGGCAGGAGCCTCGGCTTCCGGGTCGGGGATCGTGAACGCCCCGACCCGACGTACGAGTACCGGCACGACTGAAGCGTCCGAGGACCCTGAGCGAGCGCGGGCAGCGTCGGGCACTGACGGTGCGGCTCTGCGACGCGACCCCGGGACGGACGGGAGGCCCGGTGCCGGCTGGAACCGGGCCTCCCGTCCGTCTCGCTGCCGTCACCTGCCACAGCACTCCGATCGGTCGGTCGTCAGCCCGGAGCGCTCGGCGCGCTCGGCGCGTTCGGCGCGCTTCGCGACGAACACCGCGACCTCGTCGGTCACCGCGACGGGCGCGTCGATAACCGGGAGCCGCGGCCGTCACCGGCGACCGACATCCCCGCCGTTGAACGGTCAGCGCATCACGGACAATCCCGGGACGGCGCCAGGGAGGCCACGCTCATCGTGGATCGACAGGAGCGACTCCGCGACCCGACCGGCACGATCGCGCGGTCGTCGCTCCCGTCCCGTGATCCGCACCGATGCGACTCAAGGAGGCCGCGATGGAACACACGAACCCCCGGCGGTGGGGCGCGAACGCGCCCGCTGCTGACCGACTCTTCGCTGGGACACCACGATGAGGGCCCGGAACCTCGCCGCCGCTGCGATGGTGACGGCTGCTGTCGGCATCGTGGTCTCGCGCCGCCGACGCGGCGCACCCGGGCCCGCACGGAAGGTGCTGGCCGAACCGCGTTCCGGCTGGCACGCGGTCACGGTGAACCGCGGTCGGGACGCGGTGCTGCCAGGCGGACGAGTCCCCGCGCCGCTCACGGCGTTCGGGCAGGACGTCGAGGTGGAGGCCCGTCCCGCGCCCGGCGATCGCGGCACCGAGCTCCGTGCCCGGTTCCGAGGCGGCGCCCCGGATGCACGAGGCCGGTTGCGGGCCGCGCTGCGCGAGGCGAAGCAACTCATCGAGGTCGGCGAGGTGCTCCGGGTGGATCCGGTCCCCCACGGCCGACGGAAGGCCACACCCACCGGCGCGTTGGTGGACGTGGCGACGAGACGGAGCAACGAGGAGGGTGTGCTGTGAAGGCGCTCTGTTGGACCGGGGTCAACGAGACCGCGGTGGAGACGGTGGAGGACCCGAAGATCCTCAACGATCACGACGTGATCCTGAAGGTGCGTCTGAGCACCACCTGCGGGTCGGACCTGCACCTGCTCGGCGGGTACATCCCGACCATGCGATCCGGTGACGTCCTGGGGCACGAGTTCATGGGCGAGGTCGTCGAGACGGGATCGGCCGTCACGAAGCACAAGGTGGGCGACCGGGTCGTCGTCTGCTCGTTCATCGCCTGCGGGCAGTGCTGGTACTGCACCCACGGGCAGTTCTCACTCTGCGACGACGGCAACCCGAACCCGGGCTTGACCGAGGCGATGTGGGGATCGTCGATCGGCGGATGCTTCGCCTACAGCCACGCGCTCGGCGGGTTCGCGGGCAGCCACGCCGAGTACGTCCGCGTGCCCTACGCCGATCAGGGGGCGTTCACGGTCCCCGACGGCGTGTCCGACACGGCCGCCCTGTTCGCCTCCGATGCCGCACCCACCGGGTGGACCGGAGCCGACCTGGCCGGGATCACCCCGGGTGACACCGTCGCAGTGTGGGGCGCCGGAGGTGTGGGCCAGATGGCCGCTCGTGCGGCGATGCTCCTCGGCGTCGAGCAGGTGATCGTGATCGACCGCCTGCCCGAACGGCTGCGACAGGTGCGCGAGCACATCGGTGCCGAGATGCTCGACTACACGAGCGACGCCGTGCTCCCGGAACTCAAGGAACGCACCGGCGGTCGGGGTCCCGACGTCTGCATCGAGGCCGTCGGCATGGAAGCGCACGGTACCGGACCGCTGTACCTGTACGACCAGGCCAAGCAGCAGCTTCGGTTGCAGACCGACCGGCCGACCGCCCTGCGCGAGGCGATCTACGCCTGCCGGAAGGGCGGCAGCCTGTTCTCGCTCGGGGTCTTCGGTGGGCTCGTCGACAAGTTCCCGTTCGGCGCGATCATGAACAAGGGCATGACGGTCCGCGGCGCCCAGCAGCACGGGCACCGCTACATCCCGATGATCCTCGACCGCATCGCCGCGGGAGAGCTCAGCACCGAGCACCTCGCCACGCACGTGATGCCACTGTCGCAAGGGCCGCGCGGGTACGAGATGTTCAAGAACAAGGACGACGGTTGCGTCCGCGCCGTCTTCACCCCCGGCATGTGATGACCGACCACGCAACGGAGCGGAGGAAGGAACGATCATGAGGGCACGACGATGAACGATCGGATTCTCTCCACGCGCCGGGCGCTCGTCACCGTGGGGATCGGGGTCCTGGTCGGGGTCGCGTTGACCCTCACCGGGACTCCGTCCCTCGGGCCGCTCGCGGCCTGGTGCACGGCCGGCCTGATCGCGCTGGTCCAGGTCTGGCACAAGTGCTGGCGCCAGGACGCCGACGGCACCGAGCGTCTCGCACGCGAGGAGTTCCGAGACACGGGTCAGTGACAACGCGATCATCGTGGCCTGTTTCGCGAGTCTCGCCGCCGTTGTGCTGGCGCTGAGCGAAGCCAGCCAGGCGCGAGATCCGGCTTCGGTCGCGGCGGTCATCCTGGGTGTGCTCGGCACGATGGTCGCGTGGGCGTTGGTCAACACGGTCTACGCCCTGAAGTACGCCCGGACCTTCTTCCTCGACCACCGGGGCGGCGGGTTCGACGTCAAGCAGGACGGGCGACCGACCTACAGCGACTTCGCCTACTTCGCCTTCACGATCGGCATGTCGTACGCGGCACCAGAGGTCGAGCCGGACGACAGTGAGACCCGGCGGAAGGCGTTGCCGCACGCGCTGCTGTCGTACTTCTTCGGAACGGTGCTCATCGCGGTGGCCATCAACCTGGTGACGAACCTCGGTCAGGGGTGAGCGGAGGGATCCTCGTCGACCCTAGGCTGACCGACGTGACCGACCTCGCTCCTGACCAGACCGCGCCGAACGCCGCAGGGTTCCCCGCATCGGCAGCCGTGCCGCTACCGCCCCTCAGCCTGCTCGCGGTGGTGGCGATCGCCCTCGCGTTCGTCGCGCCGATCGGCGGTCTCGTCGTCGGGTTCATCGCGCGCCGCGACGTGCGGCTGACCGGTGAGCGGGGTGACGGCATCGCGTTCGCGGCGATCCTGATCGGGGCGACGCTGACGTTGTTCGGGATCATCGTGCCGCTGTTCCTCGGCGGCGCGGGGATCCTCGACCTGGACCTGCGGCTCTGATCGCTAGCCTTCCGGCATGGGGAACCACGACGGCGCGATGCCCATCCGATCGGCGACGGTCCACGATGCCGGGGCGATCGCCCACGTGCACGCGGCCTCGTGGCGTGAGACCTACGGCCGGTTCGTCGACGATCCGGACACGAACCCGTGGTTCGACGTGGATCGGCGGGTCGACATGTGGCGGTCGATGCTCGCCGACCCCTCGACGTGCCGGGGCGTGCGTGTTGCGCTGGACGACACCGGCGTCATCGGCTTCGCTGCCGTGCAGCCGACGCCCGGACCCGAGGCCGCCCGACCCGAGGAACTGACGATGCTGTACGTCCTCGCCCGCGCGCACGGAGCCGGCACCGGCCAGGCGCTGCTCGACGACGTGCTCGCCGATCGTCCGGCGTCGCTGTGGGTGGCCGCGGACAATCCTCGGGCACACGCCTTCTACCAGCGGAACGGCTTCACGCCCGACGGCGCGGAGTCGGCGTTCGGACCGATCCCGCTGACGGTCCGGCTGGTGCGCTGAGGCTCAGTCCGCCACGGGAGCCGACAGGTCCCAGACGGTGTCGGCCTCGTACTGCTCGGACCAACCGCGCCGCATCCGGGCGGCGGCGCGGTCGAAGGCGTCGACGACGTCGGTGTCCGGCGTCAGGAGCGCCTGCAGGCGGAGCCCGTCGAACAGTGCGACGAGCTGCTGCGCGCCGCGGATCGGGTCCATGGTCGCGGGCTCACGGCCGGCGTGGACGTCTCGCTGCAGCGCGGTCCGGACCGTCTCGCGGAACTGCAGGTAGGCCGACCGGTAGTAGTCGGCACCGTCGGTGGACGGGTCGGTGGAGACGGCCAGCGTGGCGGCGATCAAGCGCATGAGGGCCGGATCCTCGGCGTGGGCCGCGAGCAGCGCGTGCAGGAACGCCACCGTCCCCTTCTCGCCGGCGAGCGGGAGCAGCGGGGCCGACACTGCCCGGGTCCACCGCATCACGGCGGCAGCGAGCAGCGCGGGCTCGGACGGGAACAGCTCGAGGATCTCCGCCTGCCCCATCCCCGACCGGGACGCGACGTCCTCGAGCGAGAAGCGTGAGAGTCCACCGTCGTGCAGGACGGCGATGGCGCCGTTGATCGCCCGGGTGCGCGGGACTTCCTCGTCCGCGGCGTTCTGGTTCGTCAGCGGTGCGAGCGGGTGCTTCCGGAACCAGTCCAGCAGCGCACGTGCGCGGGACGCCCCGAACGCCGGGTCGGTCGGACGACCGGCGGTGAACAGGTCGCTGAACCCGGGAACGTCCTGCATCAGCGGGTCGAGCGACTGGAACGCCATCGACCAGTCCGGGAACGAGCGCCGGGCGATCGGCTCGTCGAGCAGCACCCGGACGTTCGTGTGCCGCGGGTCGGCCTGGACCTGGTCGAAGCGCTGCCGGACGACGTCGTCCTCGCCCTCGATGATCCCGATGCAGTTGTCGTCGCGGTGCGCGAGCATGCCCGTGACACCGAGTCGTGTGTTCTTCTCGCGGCCGACCGCCAGGATCTGGGCGAGTTCGGAATTCGTGATCGGACGGGTCTGGGTGCTGGTGTAGACGAGCGATCGCATGGTGCTGCTTCCTGGTCGGACGGTCCCCCGGTGTGTGGGAGGCGCCGCCGTGTCGAACCCGAATCGACTCGACGGCACCTCGTGGTCACCGTAACCAGCGGCGACCACCTTCACTGCGACGCAAGACGGTCCGTGGCTGTCCGGCACCCGGAGGATGCCGACCTCTGAATGGAACCATCCGACGGTCCTCGGCGGTACCCCCACTACGGGGAACGCTCGTTCTCCGGCGGTCGCTCGTGGCGCACTTGGCGCACGTGGCGCACGTCAGGTTGCGCGGTCGCCTGTTCCAGGCGTCTCGACGATGCGGTCACCCGTCGTCGGGTCCCATCCGACCGTGCGGGGTTCGGCTGCTCGAGGACGCCGTGCAGCCCGCGGGAAGAACGGTCGTGCGCTCGGCAGGTAGCTGAGCACCGCCGCGACGACGATGCAGACGGCGTCGACGAGGCTCCGGTCCATGCCGTCGGTGGCGATGGTGATCACCGCGCTGCAGGCGGTCAGCCCGGCGATGATCGCGAGCCAGAGTCGCGCGTTCCCGGAGCCTCGTCCCATCAGCGTCGCAAGCCACAGGAACAGTGCCGACCAGGCGAGGACGAAGAGGAGCCCGAGCGACGCCCCGATGATCGCGCCGCCGGCTTCGCGCATGGACACGACGATGCCGGGCGCCGCGGCCGCGAGGCTGATGACGACGGAAACCCACCAGAGCGCCACGGCGACCGTGACGACCCGCGGTCGCGTGCGCTGTTCGGTGCGCTGTTCCATCAGGTGCTCCCCCGTCGTGCCGGATCCGGCACGACGATCCTACGGTGACGGCTGACGCACTCCGGCCATGCGCGATCGGCGGAGGATGACCAGTCCCACGGTCAGTCCGGCTGCGAGTAAGGCGAAGGTCAGGAACGACGCGAACCCGATCGTCACCAGCCGGTCGTGCGGCGCACCGACACCCAGGAGCAGCCGAAGCGTGAGCAACGGCACCACGACGGCGGCCGTCCACGAGGCGATCACCAACACCGAGAGCAAGATGACCGCGCCCCGGTGCGGAGCCGTCCCGGGGGCGTTGGTCATGCGACCATCCAACCAGTGGCCTGGTGCGAGCCCCTAGGGGCGGTAGTCCTCCCGACGTGGTGGGACCTGCGCCGCGTGTGAGTCGGTGAACGGCTTTGCGCCCCGCATCCCACCCAGCGTCTTGGCGACCGTCGTCAGCAACCAGCCCAGCCCCCGTGCCGCGGCGCTCAAGATCCTCATGGTGCCCCCTCGTCGGACCGACCTGCGGTGTCGGACTCTTCCCGTCACACCGTACGCGGAAGGCCGTGCCCCCGCCAGGGACGGCAGACTCTCGGGCCCGTCGTCGATCGTCGTCGCGCATAGGCTGGACGCCCGACCGGGGAGGAGCCGCGATGCCGGTGGTCCGCGAGCGAGTGCCGTTGTGGCGCACGCCCTGGTGGCACCCTCGCCGCTGGGAAGCGCGCATGTGGGTGCTGCTCGTCGCTGCTGCTGCTGGCGGCGTCCTCCGCGAAGTGGCGCATCCGTTCTACGACGACGGGGTCGAGGCGATCGTGAACTGGCTCGGCCTCTGCATCCCGGGATGTGTGATCGCGTACGTCGTGGTCGGTCGGTGGAAGAAGGGTCTCACCACGCTGTGGAAGCCGTCCTGGCGCGAGCTCCGACGGATCCTGGTCGCGGCACCGCTCGGGGTGCTGGCCCTGCGGCTGCTCATCGAGGACGACGACGCGTGGTTGTGGCTGCTCGCCGGGGTGTCCGCCGCGCTGCTCGCGCTCGCAGTGGCTCGCTGGGGCGCTGCCCACCGCGATCGTCGACGTCGGACGAATGCGTACGGGACGGTGTCCGCTGACCCCTACGCGTAGCTCCCGATGGGGTTCGTCGATCCCTACGCGTCCTGTGCCGAGTCGGTCTTCGACGGCAACCGCGATGCCACGAGCGTCCCGACCAGCGCCACCACCGCGAAGGCCGCGAACCCGAACGGCAGCCCGATCGCGCTGCCGACACCACCGACGACGAGCGGTCCGACGGCGTCCCCGGTCTCGCGCCCGAGCTCCGCGGAGCCCATGGTGCGACCGAACCGATCCGGCGGAGTCGTCCCGGCGAGGTGCGCGAACGCAACGGGCGTCAGCGTGGCGACACCGGCCCCGGCGAGCAGGGCCGCGATGAAGACGGCCACCACCGAGGGTGCCACGGCGACCACCAGGAAGGCCGCGGCAACCGCGGCCGTCCCGGCCACACCCGCGACCCCGGTACCGAGGCCCCCGGCGTCGTGCAGTCGACCGGCGACGGGCTGCACGAGCGACGACGTCACGGCGAGGACGGCGACCGCGAGGACGGCGACCGCGAGCGTCGAAACCAGGAGCGGGATGCCGACATCGGTGCCGAGCGCCGGGAGCATCCCGGTCAGCGCGCCGATCGCAGCGCTGCCGACGGCCAGCACGACGACCGGGATCAGGAACTGGCGGTCCGTGGCCGCTCGGACCATCACGGCGAGCGTGGCCCGCTGCCGGGGCAGGGGCACGATCGGCTCGACGGCGACGAACACCGCCACCGCGGTCACCAGGGCCATCACGACGAGGATCCCGAAGAGCCACTGCGTGCTGCCGAACTGCACCACGAGTGCACCGATGACCGGTCCCCCGGCGTAGCCGAGACCCTTCCACGAGCCGTACCGACCGAAGTACGTCCCCCGACGGTTCGCCGGCACGAGACGGGCGACCGCGGCGGACGATGCCGGCGAGAACGCGGAGGCGCCGGCACCCTGCAGCAGACGCGCGAGGCGGAGCCAGAACGGTCCGGTCCCGAAGACGCCGATGAGTGAGGCCGCTGCGAACACGACGAGTCCGCCAACGATCACCGGTCGCGGCCCGATGCGGTCGGACAGTGCGCCGAAGACCGGCTTGAGGACGAGTTCGGCGACGTCGTAGAGCGCCAGGAAGAGCCCGAGCCACGCGAGCGTCAGGCCGAGTTCGAGGTGCTCGCCGCCGACCGCTGCGGCGATGCTGTTCGCCCCGAAGGCGGTCACGAACCCTGCGGCGTACAGCGGCGCGAGCCGAGGGGCAGTGGTCGTCGACGGGGCGGTCACGTGCTCACCTTGGCCGACCACGGGCCGGACCGCCAACGCTCACGATCATTCCTCGTGACTGCGTGACGCTCTGCCTCGTCCACGATCGGCCATCCCTTTGCCGGTGTGTCTGCGGTGTCCACGGGGTGGCGCAGCCTCGGATCAAGCGTGTCGAAACCCTCACTGTTCGGCCTCGATCGACATGACGTTGACGAATCGTCAGCGACCGCGACGCATGATGGGTGGCATGAAACAGTGGACTTCCGCAGAGACCACCGAGCTCATCGTCAAGAGCTGGTTGTGGATGACGCTCCTCACCGCGCCGGTCGCCACCGTCATCGCCGTCGCGTGGTGGAACCCCATCGCCCTCTCCCTCTTCGTGCCGGCCTCGCTCATCTTCACCGGCATCGGAGCAGCCATCGGCGGCATCGCCTCCATCCCCTTCTCCCACGGACTCGGCCGAGCCCTGATGCGAGTCCGGAGCCGCCTCGTCCATGCCATCGCACACTCCCTGCTCGCCGGCGCGCTCGCGGCAGCCTGCCTCGCGCTCTTCCTCGTCATGAACGATGGGGACGACCTCTCGACGTGGCCGCTCATCGCGTCCGTAGCCGCCGGCATCGCCGCGGCGATCGCACGGTGGCGGCTCGACCGCACCAGGACGACGGCAGAGCCGACAGCAGCGGACGTCGTCGACGACGCCGGGGCCTAGCCGGACCACGACCAGCGCCCGTCGGGACTGTCAACGGGAAAGAGGGGTGTCGGCGCCGGTGCCGGGGGATGTACTCGAGTTCGTCTGAGGTGGCGACGGCCACGTCCGACCGGTCGATAGGGTCGGTTCGTGGGGAACTCCGTGACGCTGAACGTGCTGGCCGCTTCGTCGCCGATGGTGGGCGCCGATCCGGCTGTCCGCGCCGGCGAGGTCGACCTGGATGCGGTCGCCGGTGAGTGGGAAGTGCAGTGGCTCCTGCCGTTCCTGTGGATGGGGCTCGTTCCCGAACCCTGGTTTGCAGCGCACGCTGGCCGGCTCCTCGCAGCGCTTGCAGCTGGTGAAGACGAGAGCCCGGGCCTCACCGATGTCGTCGTGCCCTGGCCCACCGCTGCTGAGGCGTTCCGAACGCGGCTGCCAGCGGTGGTCGCCGTGTGGCCGGAGTTCGCTGAGCCCGCGAACCGGTTCCTCTCGGATGTCACCTCGGTGGCGGAGCGGACGACGAACCCCGTCATCCGACTGCGGCTCGACGAGCTGGTCACGGCGTCGTGGGGCGATGAAACGGAACTCAGCCGGTACGTCGCCGACGTCCTCGCTGACGTGGACCAATGGGACGACCCTCGACGGACCGCTGAGGGTCGGGTGTCCGACTTCCACCGGGCAGCGACAGCAGACGAGCCAGGCCGGTCGTTCCTGCTCGGTGGTGAATGGATGTACGGCGGGTCTTCGTTGCCGCGTGACGAACCGGCGCCGTTGCCGGCTCCGAGCCGGGCGGCACCATCGGCTCCGCAGGAGGCGCGCGTCGACCGTCAGGCGGAGACGCCTCGGGTGCCGAGACCTTCGTGGATCAACGAGCGGCAGTGGGCCGGCCGCTACGGAATCCATGGTGAGGACCTCTGGCAGGTCGCGGCCTCGGCCGCAGCTCGGAAGGCCCGAGCGCAGGCGAACGTGTGGCCGTGGCACTGGATGGTGGCGATCGCGGTGACGTTCGCAGTCGTGACGTGGCTCATCGTCGGCATGTTCTCCGACAGCATGCTGTGGGCAACCGTTGCTGGAGCAGTCGTCCTCGTCAGCGTTGCTGCGATGTGGGGGCGTGCTGCTGGTCGAGCTCGCCGAAGCTAGCGCAGCGGACGTCGCTGGGTCGACCGGGCGGTGCTGATGAACCGGTCGAGTGCGTCGCCGACGTCGTCGTGCCAGGAGCCGTCGGACCAGGCGCCGGCTTTCTCGTCGGTTGCCCAGACGTGCCAGCGGTCACCCTCTTCGTCAAGCGCTGTCGCGTCGGCGGTTCCCCGCTCGCCGGGCCAGAGGACCCGCAGGCGTTCGTCGGCGACCACCGCGCGGGCTTCGTCCAGGTCGGTGAACGGCAGCGGTTTCCGCCAATGGTCGATGACGACGCCGATGCGCTTGCTGGGGGTGCCGTCCCAGTCGATGTCGATTCCTCGGTCGGTGAGGACGCTGGCGACCCGTTCCCCTGCGGTGAGCTGGGAGCGTTCGTTGACGGCTGCTTCACCGCGGGTGGAGAGCATCGACTTCGCGACCAGGTCGGGGTCGATGTCAGGCGCTGGGCGGAACGACCCGTACGCGAGGCGCAGAACGCACCGTTCCAGGGCGAGCCCGTCCGTGTCCTGCTCATGGAAGAACACGTACGCCCACTCTCGCTGTCCGTCGGGCGCTGTCTGGTCCGGTGTTCGCCGGTCACGCGCTTCCAGGAACCCGTCGCTCTGGTCGACGCCGAGGTTCATCCCGGTGACGAAGCCGTCACGGGCGAGCTCCGCGAAGGCGAACTGGAGACGGTCGTACTGGCTGCTGCGCCAGTCCCAGGTTGCCTCCTCCTGCCGGCGTGCATCCCAGATGAGCCGGGTGCGCGCGAGGACGGTGCGGCGGAGCTCGTCGACGTCCGGTACGTCGTCCTCGTACCATTCGACGACTGTCTCGACGACGTCGTCGAAGCGGCGGAACCCGGGCAGCATCTGCTCGGTGACCGTTTCGTCGATCATCTGCTCGTCGGGTTCGACCTCGTCGAGGATGTCGGAGTCGGTCTGGTCGATGCTGTCGTCCGGCTTCCGCCGCCGCCACTTGTCGAAGATCCCCACGGACGGATCCTATGCGGCGCTGGTGTCGCGCCGCCGGGACGCGGACCGGTCCGGGAGTGTGGTGCAGCAGCTCGAGGTCCTGCACCGGCAGGCCGGTGCCGCTGGCTCGAGACGGTCGACCGGAGCGGAATCTTGCGGTTCGCGGTCTACGTCTGCGTGAGGACCTTCGCGTGACCGTGGCCGTCGGCGAAGACGTACGCGGATCCGCCGCCGAAGTTCGAGCCGAGGGGGTCCTCGTCGAGCATCGCGACGAACCGGTATCCGTCCGGAGTCTCGTCGTTCTGGATCCACGCCGGTCTCCCGCCCCACTGGCCGGCGACGGTGACACCGTCGGCGCGCGCCTCGGCCAACGCGTCGGAGTAGTCGTCCGCGGCTGCCTGGTGCACGCCGAGGAGCCACGGTTCACCGGCCATCACGGCGGTGCCGGACGGTGATGCCGGTCGTCCGGCCGGGTGCAGGTCGCGTCCACCGACGACGATGGCAGCGTTGCACCCGGCGTCCGGGTCCCAGGACGGGCAGGAGCCCGGGTCTGCCTGGCAGATGAAGACGAGGATGAGGCTGCCGTCGTGCTCGAGCTGCGCGGTGAACTGCATCGGCTCGTGGTGTTCAGCGCACGTCGGCCAGTCGAAGCCGTCGGGAACGCTGGGCTGCCCGCCGAGTCGTGAGGACACCAACTGTGCGGTGAGGTCCGACCGGTACGCGCCGAGGAGCCGAACACCGGCTCGGGTTCGACGTACTGCGACAGCGTCGTGGCTCCGGGTCGACGACGACGCGGCGCTGAGGCGGATGCTCTCCGGCGTGCCGCTGCGGATGGCGGCGACGACGAAGGACGGGTCGTCGGTGGGGAGGTCCCATCGCAGGAGGGACTGGTAGGGCTCCTTCCCTGTCCCGGTGTACGGGGCAGGGCCGTTGTCCTCCGCCAGGAGCATCCGCTCGACCTGCCAGGCGTCCAGGAGTGGGTACCCGGCGCCAGTTGCCTCGGAGACGATCCGGGTTGCGGTTCGCCGAGCGATCGCCTGCCGGCGCTGGCGGCCGCTCCGGTACAGGACGAAATGGAGCAGGTGCGCGACGATGGGGAACGGGAGTACCCACACGGCCGCGAGGAGGGACGACTCGCTCTGACTGCGGTAGTCGAACGCGTCGTAGTACACGGAGAGGGCGATGTAGGCGATGACGCCGAAGGTGTACACGAGTGTGTACACGGCGCCGAACACCCGCAGGCCCGGCGGGGTGCGCACCGCAGCAGCAGCGCTGGTGTCGATGATGACGTCCGGCGGCAGATCCGCTGTCAACGGCGGGGACCGAGCGTGTGACGCGAGACGACGGCGGAGACTGCCACGCCGACGAACAATGCGGCGGCGTCTGCACCGGTGAGGACACCCGCGGACGGACGGTGTCGGTGTGGACGGTACGTGCTCATGCTGCTCCCCCGAGAGTGCTGTCCCTCCACGCTACCGCCATGCCGGTGGTCGCCTGCCCACCCCACTCGAGCGCTCCACCCACGCAGTCGCTGGTCAGATGTCGGGGAGCAACGGGCCGACACGAGCACAACAGCTCGAGTCGGACCGATGCAGCGAAGACAGCCGACGGGGTCGCCGTCGCTGGATCCGTGCCGGGTCCGCGGACCGGCCCATCCGGCCACCCTTGGAACGACGAAAGCCCCCGACCGGACCTGGTGGTCCTGCCGGGGGCTTCGTGGTGGTGGGCGATACTGGGATCGAACCAGTGACCTCTTCCGTGTCAGGGAAGCGCGCTACCGCTGCGCCAATCGCCCAAGTCCCTGCGTGGACCGGAGTCCATCAAGGTCTTGGAGGGTGGATCTGGAGGTGGGGACGGGATTCGAACCCGCGTGGACGGCTTTGCAGGCCGCTGCCTAGCCTCTCGGCCACCCCACCATCGAGGTTCACGTCTCCGTGAGTACCCGAACGGTGGGATACCCTCTGGTGAGTCGCGGGCCTTCGAGAAGACCCACACTCGAGCGGATGACGAGATTCGAACTCGCGACCCTCACCTTGGCAAGGTGATGCGCTACCACTGCGCCACATCCGCACTTGTCGTTCCGCTGTCGCGGCGACGACGTAAACTCTATACGCACCGGGGCACTTCCACCAAAATCCTTCCCGTTCACCGGGCGTGTCCCCCGAGTTCATGCGGATCGGGGCGGTTCGGCACCCCCTGCGGACAGCGCGCCACACCCGGGCCGCGCGATGTGTTCGATGCGTCGCCGGACTTCCGCTAGTATCGATCCGCACGAACAGTGCAGGGGGCGATTGGCGCAGTTGGTAGCGCGCTTCGTTCACACCGAAGAGGTCATCAGTTCGAGTCTGGTATCGCCCACACAGCAACACGAACACCACTGACAAGAGCCCGACGCAGCAGCGTCGGGCTCTTGTCATCTCATCAGGCCGCAGCACGCGGGCCAGACCACCAGCACGATCGGACGAAGGGGCGCATGACCGACGTCGACCTCGAGTTCGCCCGGGTCCGAGCGGTCCTCGACCGTCCGACCCTGCGGCTCATGTCCCGGCCGACCAGCGCCACGGTCCTCGCCGTGTTCCGCACGGTCTTCGACCGCGACGTGCAGTACGTCCCCGCCGACCGCATGCACCTGCAGGTCGAGGAGCACGTCGCGCGCCTGCAGGCAGCGGGTGCCCGCGTGCCCGCCAGCGACCAGGCGGTGCCGACGGCCAGTAGACAAGCCGACACCGAACAGTCCGAGGGTGAGCAGGAGGCCCGCCCGAACGGCCGCGCCCTGTGCCGCGAGTGGGTCGGCGCCCAGTGGCTCGTCCGCTCGAACTCCCCCGACGGCGACGAGCAGTACTCCCTGACGAGCCACGCGCTCGAAGCGCTGAGCCTCGTCGACGCCCTGTCGGCCGACCGCGCCCTGATCAGCGAGAGCCGGCTGGCGATGATCGTCGACGCGGTGCACCGGTGGGCGGCCCGTGCCGAGCCGGACCCCGACGTGCAGATCCGCCGGATCGACGCCCAGATCGCCGAGCTGCAGTCCGAGCGTGCACGCCTGGAGCACGGTGACGACGTCGTGGCGGTGGACGACGACCGGATGCGCGACGGGTACACCAACATCTCCGACCTGATCCGGCAGCTCCCGAGCGACTTCAAGCGCGTGGAAGAGGCGGTCGCGACGATGCACCGCTCGATCGTCGAGGACTTCCGGCAAGAGGTCCGCCCGATCGGCGAGATCCTCGACGACTACCTGGCCCGCACCGACAACCTGATGGAGGCAACACCCGAGGGCCGTGCCTTCGAGGGTGCCTTCGAGCTCCTGCGCGACGATGCCCTGCTCCTGCGGCTCCGGGACGACATCGCGACGATCCTGGCGCACCCGTTCGCGCAGGGCCTCGGAGCTAGCGAGCGTCGGGCCTTCCGCAACACCGTGACGATCCTGCGCCAGGGCATCGAGGACGTGCTCGCCCAGCGCCGTCAGCTCACCGCCACGCTCCGCGACCAGATCGTCGCCCACGACGTGGTGCGCGACCGCGAACTCGACGCCGTGCTCCGCTCGATCAACCGCGGCCTCGCCACCCTGATGGACCAGGGCGGCGCGCGTGACCGGATCCCGCTGCCGCTCCTGCCGGCGGCGGCCGAGGTCGGCACGCTGCGCGAGCGCTTCTACGACCCGGACGCCGAGTCCGTACCGCCGCCGATCGAGGAGCCCGACGACGACGTCTTCGAGGACCTCGACGTCGAGATGCTCCGCAAGCACGGCGGGCCGCTGCTGACCGAGCTGCGCGCTGCGCTGCGCTTCGCCGAGGCCGACTCCAGCGTCGACGCGTTCCACGGGCTGCCACCCGAGCAGCGCCGGCCGGTCGAGCTGTTCGGCCTCGCGCACCTGCTGACGGGGCACGAGGACTTCGAGTCGGCCGCCCACGTCGCCGAGCACCGGACGGTGCGTCCCGACGGCACCGCGATCACCTTCCAGATGCCCACCGCTGCGCTCGACGACGAGCGCACTCCGGTCGGCGACGCACACGACGAGAACGCACAGGAGGCACGGTGAGCGACACGACGCCGGCACCGGTCGACGACACGGTCCCCTACGATGACCCCGCATCCGTGATGCAGGACGACGAGCGTGACGAGTCCAGCTTCGCCCTCTTCGAGGGCGACGAGGGCCGGCTCGACGAGCACCAGCGGCGCGCCCTGGTGGCGCTGCTCCGGCACTCGTACGTCAGCTCCCGCACGCACCCCGACGAGTGGCGTGCCGTGCTCGACGCCGAGTACCAGCTGCGGTCGCGCCTGAACGACCTGTTCCTCGAGCTGCACGTCGACCGTGACCGCGAGGTCGCCTGGAAGCGCCAGGCCCGGTCGGAGAGCCAGCGCCGCACGTTCCCGACCCTGCTCCGCGACCTGCCGTACACCCGCGAGGAGACGATCGTCCTCGTCTACCTGCGGATGCGTCTGCGCGCCGACGCCCGACCGGGCCCGGACCAGGTCGTCGTCGACCGCTCCGAGATCCTCGGGCACGTGGCGGGCTTCCGTCCGGCGACCGCGACGGACCGCACCCGCGACGAGGGCCGGGTCGCGAAGGCGATCGAGCGCCTCGTGACGGCGCGCATCCTGATCCGCACGTCAGACCCGGACCGCTTCCGGGTGGCGAGCGTCGTCGAGGTGCTGCTCCCCCTGGAGCGCTTGCTCGAACTGGACGCCTGGTTGCGGACCACCACCGCACAGGACGAGGCGACCGCCCCGGGCGGCGAGCCGACCGACGGGGACGACCCGGGCCTCCCGGCAGACGGCGAAGCCGAGACCGACACCGACGACGAAGGCGAGACGGAAGCGTGACCGACACGTTCGAGATCCCGGCGCTCTTCGACACGGTCGCGCAGTGGCGCGCCGAGTCGATGCAGGTCGTCAACTGGGGTGGGTTCCACGGCCACCGGCAGGTCGAACTGTCCGGCACGGCGACGCTCATCTCCGGTGCCTCGGGCACCGGCAAGTCCACGCTGATGGACGCCTACCTGGCCGTGATGATGCCGTCCGACGTGCCGTTCAACGGCGCCTCGAACGACGCCACCACCGGCCGCGCCCGCAGCGCCGACCAGCGCAACCTGCTCACGTACCTGCGCGGCAAGGTCGACACCCGGCGCGACCCGGAGACCGGCAGCCTGCGCGACGTGAACCTGCGCGGCGACGACCAGACCACGTGGGGCGCGGCGGCGGTCACGTTCCGGAACGACGACGAGCGACGCTTCACGGTGCTGCGCGCGTACATCGTGCCGAAGCGTGCCCGCGGGGTCGGTGACATCCAGATGACCATGGCGACGGTCGACGACACCTTCGACCTGCGCCGGCTCGAGGAGTTCGTGCCGTCGCGGTTCCACCACCTCGAGCTGACCGGCCGCGTGCCGGGGCTCGTCATCCGCGACACCTACCAGGAGCTCGCGTACACGCTGCAGACGCGGCTCGGCATCGGTGACTCCGGTGGCGGCAACCGGGCGATGCGCCTGCTCGCGCGGATCCAGGCCGGCCAGCACCTGCCGACGGTCGACGCGCTGTACAAGTCGCTCGTGCTCGAGACCCCCGGCACGTACGAGGCGGCCGACCGGGCGCTCGCGCACTTCTCCGCCCTCGACGAGGCGTACGAGGCGATGGACACCGAGGAGCGCAAGGTCCGCATCCTCTCCCCCATCACCGACCTGCACGACGAGATCTCGCGCGCGACCGAGGCCGCAGCGGCCCTGGACGGCATCGCCACCGGTGCCGAGGTGTCGCCGTTCGCGCACTGGACGGCCTCGCGGAAGCGTGACCTGCTCGACGCCGAGGTGTCGCGCAACGCTCGCGAGCGCACGGCATCGCGCGCCGAGGTGGCCGCGGCTGAAGCCCGGCACGCCGCCGTCGAGATCGAGCTGCGCGACGCCGAGGCCCGACTCCGCGACCAGGGCGGCAACGCGCTCGCCCAGCTCGAGGACCGCATCGAGCGGCTCACCCGGGAGCGCGACGGGGTCGTCCGGACCCGGGCGACGTTCGACGAACGGACCGCCGTGCTGGGCACGTCCGTCGCGACCGAGGCCGACTTCACTGCCGCGCAGCGCAGCTCGCACGAGTTCCTCGGGTCGTACGCCGACGCCCGCACCGCGCTCGATGAGCGGCGCGACGCCCTGACGCGCGAGGAGTACCCGCTCCTCGACCGCGAACGGTCCCTGCGCCAGGAGCGCCAGTCGCTCGAGCACCGGCAGGGCGCCATGCCGCTGCCGATGCACGAGGCCCGGCTCGCGATGGCGCGTGCCGCCGGCATCGACCCGGCCGAGCTGCCCTTCGTGGCGGAACTGCTCGACGTGCTGCCCGTCGAGGAGCGCTGGCGCACGGCCATCGAGTCCGTCCTGGCGCCCGTCGCCCGCACGCTGCTCGTCGACCAGGACCGCCTCGGCGACTTCAGCGAGGCGATCGACGCACTCCGCCTGCCCGTCCGCGTGCAGTTCGAGGGTGTGCCGACCGGCCCGCACCTGGACCTCGACGGCGACCCGGCCATGGTCTCCGGCAAGCTCGCGATCAAGCCGTCGCCGTTCAGCACGTGGGTGCGCGAGCGGATCGAGTCGGACCGCACCGATGCCCGCTGTGTCGCCTCGGCATCGGACCTGGGCGGTGGTGGCCGCCGGGTCACCGAGTCCGGGCAGCTGCGCGACGGCCGTCGTGGCGCGCACGGTGACCGCCGGCAGTCGAACGTCATCGGGTTCACGAACGAGGCCCGTGTCGCCGCGGTCGAGCAGGAGCTCGCCTCGATCGCCGAGGACCTCGCGACGCTCGAGGCACGCCGCACCGACGTCGCACAGGACCTCACCGCGCTCGACGTGCTCCGCGCCGCCCACCAGCACGTGGTCGACGCCACGTGGGCCGCGATCGACGTCGACGGGTTGGGCGCCTCCCTCGCCCGGCTCGACGAGGAACGGCAGGCACTGCTCGCCGCCGACGACGGCCTCCGGACGCTCCGGGCCTCGGTCGCCCGGCTGCGCAAGTCGCTGGACGAGGCTGCCGACCGCCGCTCCGCCGCACGGCTGTCCGTGCAGCGGCTCGAGGAGCGCCACGCGGTGCTCGTCGACGGCCAGGACGCCGCCGCCGAGATCCTGGAGCGCTTCGAGTCCTCGCCCGGTTCGCTGCCGGACGACCAGCAGGCCCGCCTGCTCGAGGAGACCTTCGAGGAGATCGGTGCGCCGGACGGCGTCGACGGGTTCGACGACGCCACGCGACGGCTGAAGCGTCGGCTCGAGGAGCGGCTCTCCCAGGCCCTCGACGGCGCTGCGGCAGCCTCGACCTCGTTGACGCTGACGTTCCAGCGGTACCAGGATGCCTGGCCCGACCCGAACCTCGGCACCGGCGTCGCGTCGTACCCCGATTACCACGCGATCCTCGAACAGATCGTGGCGACCGGCCTGCACGCGCGTCGGAGCGAATGGCGTCGGCGCCTGTCGCAGTGGAGCGGCGAGGACCTCGTCCCGCTCGCCGGCGCCTTCGACCGCGCCGTCGTCGAGATCGAGGAGCGCCTCGAGCCGGTCAACGAGATCCTGCGGGAGCTGCCGTTCGGCGCGAACCGGGACCGCCTGAAGATCCAGATCCGCCGGGTCACCCGCGAGGACGTCACCGCGTTCCGCCGCGAGCTCCGCGCCCTGTCCGCCTCGGTCGACACCGAGCTGACCGACGACGTGCTCGAGACCCGGTTCCGACGGCTCCGGCGC
The DNA here is from genome assembly GCF_025643395.1 of Curtobacterium sp. Arg-1. Classification (NCBI taxonomy): domain Bacteria; kingdom Bacillati; phylum Actinomycetota; class Actinomycetes; order Micrococcales; family Microbacteriaceae; genus Curtobacterium; species Curtobacterium sp. Arg-1. Next base: position 1,829,245 of record NZ_CP095731.1, on the reverse strand, counting down.
TTCATGGCCGTCATCCGGCCCGACCCGGACGCCGCCCGTGGCCGCACCACCCAGCGCGACGCGGTGCTCGACGTCCGGCGGCACATGGAGATCACGGCGGTCCGGTACGACACCGACGGCAACGACCTCGGCGTGTACTCGTCGCTCGGTGACAAGTCCGGTGGTGAGACGCAGGAGCTCGTGGCGTTCATCGTCGGCGCCGCGCTGCGCTACCAGCTCGGTGACGAGACCCGTCCCCGGCCCCGGTTCGCGCCGGTGTTCCTCGACGAGGCGTTCATCAAGGCGGACTCGGAGTTCGCCGGCCGTGCGGTCACCGCGTGGCTCCGGCTCGGGTTCCAGCTCGTCGTGAGCGCGCCGCTCGACAAGGTCACGGCGCTCGAACCGTCGATGGAGCGGCTGCTGTCGATGCGGAAGCACCCCGAGACGGGCCACTCGTCCATCACCGAGATCGCCCGGGTGGAGCCGGCAGCCGTCTGACGCGGGCGGGGGTGGTCGCGGGGTGGTCGCGGGCTGGTCGCGGGGTGGCCGCGGGCTGGTCGCGGGGTGGTCGCGGGCTGGTCGCAACACCCCGCTCAGGTTGGCCGAGTGGTCACGAACCGTCGCCTGGCGGCGCCGCAGCCGACACTTCGTGACCGGCCGACGCGCTCCAGGCGGGGTGTCCTGACCACCCGGGCCGCGCTCTGGACGCGCCCAACAGTGGCCCGGAGGCGCGGCGCGGGCCCGCCACGCGCCTCCCGACCGTCGTCCCGCCGGTCGCAACACCCCGCTCACCTTCGCGCGCTGGTCACGAAGTGACGCCTCGCGGCGCCGCTGTCGACACTTCGTGACCGGCCGACGAGATGCCGGCGGGGGGTCCTGGGGGGTGACCGCCGACCGACGGGAGGCGCGGCGCGGGCCCGCCACGCACCTCCCGGCCGTCGTCCCGCAGGTCGCAACACCCCGCTCACCTTCGCGCGCTGGTCACAAACCGTCGGATGGAGGCCTTGTCGCCGACGGTCTGCGACCGCTCGGCGCCCGCACGGCGGGGTGTCCTGACCACCCGGCAGCGGGGCCGTCAGCGTGTCGGCAGGCGCCGCACAGACGTTCCTTGACCGCCCGACGCTACGGTGATGGCGTGTTCGGACGCCGCCGCTCCCCCAGTCCCCGCCCCGACGATGCTGCCGGTCTCGGCATCGGTGCCCTCGTGCAGGTCATCGATACCGATAAGGGTGGCGAGCAGTGGGCCGACGAGCCGATCGGGGTGATCGTGGCTCCCGGCGGGAGTCAGATCGGCGGGACACAGCGCACGTGGATTGTCGCGTTCGAGGAGCCCGTGTACACGAAGGACGGCCGCGGCCCCTTCGAGCGCGCGACCGTCCTGAGTCGTCAGCTGGTGCCGGTCACGACCGACAGCGGCGAGTAGTCCGGGTCAGGGACTCAGTACTCTTCGGAGCCGCTCTTCATCATGGCTGCGACGGCCATGCAGCACCCGACGCCGCCGAGGACGCCGACGCCGATGATGATCCCTGCGATGAGTTCGAGCATGGGTGGTGACTCCTTGGTTGCTTCGGCGTGTGGCTCCGCTCAGGTTACCGGATGCCGCGCATGAGCCGCAGCACCGGCTTGGCCAGGATCAGCAGGACCACGCCCACCGCGACGGCGACCAGGCCGAGGATCGTGAAGTACGGGGCCTCGTTCGACGGGTCGTAGTACCGGGACAGCACCCCGGTGACGGCGGTGCCGAGTGACACCGACAGGAAGAACAGCGCGACCATCTGGGTCTGGAACTTCGGCGGCGCGAGCTTCGTGGCGACGGACTGACCGACGGGCGAGAGCAGCAGTTCGGCGAGGGTGAACACCAGCAGGATGCCGACGAGTGCGAGCAGCGGCGTGCCGTTCTCGCCCGAGCCGACGAACGGCAGGAACAGCAGGAACGCGAGCCCCATGATCCCGGTGCCGAGCGCGAACTTCGTCGGGGTGGACGGCTGGCGGTCGCCGAGCTTGGTCCACAGGGCCGCGAAGACGCCGGACAGCACGATGATGAAGATCGGGTTGATGGACTGCACCCACGACACCGGCATCTCCCACCCGAACAGGGAGCGGTCGAGCCGCTGGTCCGAGTAGACCGTCACGACGGTGAACTGCTGCTGGTACAGCGACCAGAACACGGCGCTGCCGATGAACAGCGGGATGAACGCGAAGACGCGCGACCGCTCGTCGCGGGTGATGCCGCTCGACAGGATGACGACGAAGTACCCGATGGTGGCCAGCACGACGACGACCACGACGACGGTGGGCAGGTTGCCGACGTTCAGCAGGCCGGTCAGCACGGCGATGACGATGACGACGAGTGCGACGATGACGCCCGCACCGATCAGGGGCAGCCGGCGACGGTCGACGGGGTTGGCGACGTGCCGGACCACCTCGGGCAGCTTCCTCCGCCGGATCGCGTACTGCACCAGGCCGGCGGCCATGCCGACCGCGGCCAGGCCGAAGCCCCAGTGGAAGCCGAGCGAGCTCTGCAGCAGCCCGGTGAGCAGCGGCCCGAAGAACGCGCCGAGGTTCACGCCGAGGTAGTAGAGCGAGAAGCCGGCGTCGCGTCGGGGGTCCTCGCGGCTGTACAGACCGCCGACGATCGTGGTGGCGGTGGCCTTGAGTCCGCCGGAGCCGAGCGCGATCAGGACGAGGCCGACCCCGACCCCGGCCACCCCGGGGATGAGCGCGAGGGCGATGTGCCCGAGCATCACGACGATCGCGCTGCCGAACAGCGTGCGGTCCGCGCCGATCAGCCGGTCGGCGATCCACGCCCCGATGATCGTGAACAGGTAGACCGCGCCGCCGTAGGCACCCATGATGCCGGTGGCGATGCCCTTGTCGATCCCCAGACCGCCCTGCGTCAGGGAGTAGTACATGTAAATGAGGACGATGCCCTGCATCCCGTAGAACGAGAACCGCTCCCAGAGTTCCACCGCGAACGGTGTCGACAGCTCGAACGGTTGCCCGAAGAAGGTGCGTCCGGGACGGGCTTCGCGGTCCGCGGGGGTGGTACGTGACATGGCGGCAAGTCTGCCCCCGGGCGGCCGGGCGCGCCCAATCGTCGAACACGCCTCATCTCTTTGGAGGGTTCCCACGACGCCGTGACGGCACCGACGACACGGGGTTGTGCGGCCCGCACGGCGTTCCCGCCACTGTCGGCAGGGGTGTCTAGCGTGGACGGTGCAACACGGACACCGCAGTTCAGGAGGACTCCGCCCATGGTCGACACCGCACCCGCCCAGCGCACCACCCCCGCCAGCGGCAGCGACACCGCGCCGGACGTCGACGCGAAGAACGCCGCGCAGCACGCCGCGCCGAACGCCGACGCCGCCGGCGACCCGGCAGCGGGCACCCCGACCGCCGGCACCGACACCGATGTCCACATCGACGTCGAACTGGTGCAGGAGCTCCTGCTCGGACGCTGGGCCGAGGACCGCCGGATCTCCCGCCGCCTGGCGCTCGACCCCGCGATGCAGAAGATCGAGGGCCAGCCGATCCCCGAGCACCGGGCACGCGTGCTCGAGCAGCTCCGCACCCTGGTCGACGCCGGTGCCATCCAGCGCCCCTACCCCGCCGAGTTCGGCGGCCAGGACAACCACGGCGGCAACATCGCGGCATTCGAGGAACTCGTCGTCGCCGACCCGTCGATGCAGATCAAGGCCGGGGTGCAGTGGGGGCTGTTCGGCTCCGCCGTGCACCACCTGGGCACCGAGGCGAACCACCGTGAGTTCCTGCCGGGCATCGTCTCGTTCGAGGTCCCCGGCTGCTTCGCGATGACCGAGACCGGCCACGGCTCGGACGTCCAGAGCATCGCGACGACGGCCACGTACGACCCCGCGACCCAGGAGTTCGAGATCCACACGCCGTTCCGTGGCGCGTGGAAGGACTACATCGGCAACGCGGCCCTGCACGGTCACGCCGCCGTCGTGTTCGCGAAGCTCGTGACCGCGGGTGTCGACCACGGCGTGCACGCGTTCTACGTGCCGCTCCGCGACGCTGAGGGGGCGTTCCTGCCCGGTGTGAGCGGTGAGGACGACGGGCCGAAGGGCGGCCTGAACGGCATCGACAACGGTCGGCTCGCGTTCGACCACGTTCGTGTCCCCCGCACGAACCTGCTGAACCGCTACGGCGACGTCGCCGCGGACGGCACCTACTCGTCACCGATCGCCTCGCCCGGCCGCCGGTTCTTCACGATGCTCGGCACCCTGGTGCAGGGACGGGTGTCGCTCGACGGCGCCGCGGTCGTCGCGCAGAAGATCGCGCTGCAGATCGCCCTGACCTACGCGATGCAGCGCCGCCAGTTCCCGACCGGCGACGGCACCGAGGGCGTCCTGCTCGACTACGGCCGACACCAGCGTCGTCTGATCCCGCGCCTGGCGACGGTGTTCGCGCAGTCGTTCGCGCACGAGAAGCTCCTGCGCACCTTCGACGACGTCTTCAGCGGGCGGAAGGACACCCCGGAGCGACGCGAGGACCTGGAGACCCAGGCGGCCGCGTTCAAGTCGATGTCGACCTGGTCGGCGCTCGACACCCTGCAGGAAGCCCGTGAGGCCTGCGGCGGTGCCGGGTTCCTCGCCGAGAACCGTCTGACCGGGCTCCGCGCCGACCTCGACGTCTACGTGACGTTCGAGGGCGACAACACCGTGCTGCTGCAGCTCGTCGGCAAGCGCCTGCTCACCGAGTTCCGCGCGAAGGCCCCGAAGGACCCGGCGTCCACCGCGAAGTTCGTGGCGGCCGTCGCCGCGTCGAAGCTCGCCGACGCGTCGGGCATCCGTCGGCTCGGCCAGACCGTGGCCGACCGCGGCTCGCTGGCCGCGAGCGTCGCCGACCTGCAGGACCCCCGGACGCAGCGCGAACTGCTCGCCGGTCGGGTCGACACCATGGTCGCCGAGATCGGGATGCGCCTGGCGTCGGCCGGCAAGGACCGCGCCCGCGCGGCCAGACTGCTCAACCGCTCGCAGCACGAGCTCATCGAGGCGTCCAAGGCCCACGCCGAACTCATGCAGTGGGACGCCTTCACCGAGGCGCTCGACGAGGTGACCGAGGGCGACACCCGCCGCGTGCTCGTCTGGCTGCGGGACCTGTTCGCGCTCGGCCTGCTCGAGCAGCACCTGGACTGGTACCTGCTGCACGGCCGGCTGTCGGCGCAGCGTGCCCGTGCGGTGTCGGCGTACGTCGACCGGCTCGTCGCCCGGGTGCGTCCGATCGTGCCGCAGCTGCTCGAGACCTTCGGCTACGAGCCGGGCCACGTCCGTGCGCCGATCGCGCTCGGCGCCGAGCAGGCCCGACAGGACGAGGCTCGTGCCTGGTTCGCCGCCGAGGCCGCGGCCGGCCGCCTGCCGGAGCAGGAGAAGAAGCCCCGTCCGTGACGGACGCGCAGCCGCGCCCGTATCGGAGGAGCGGCCGCGCCCGTGACGGGCGTGGCTGCTCCGGACGACTAGGAGTCGGTCGGCGCGGAGTCGGACGGCGCGGACGAGGCCGGGCCGTCCGCGGCAGCCCCGCCACGTGCCCCGAGCGCCGCGCGCAGCTGCGCCTCGGCGTCGTCGCCGGCGGCAGCGGCCTCGGCGTTCGCCTCGGCGACCGCACGCACGACCTCTTCCCGCTGGATCTTCACGCCGCGCGGGGCGTCGATGCCGATCCGGACGCCGTCGCCCCGGGAGTCGAGCACCGTGATGACGATGTCGTCGCCGACGAGGATCCGCTCGCCGACCTTCCGCGTGAGTACCAGCACCCGTTCAGCCTAGCGACACGACGGGGAGCCCCAGCAGGTCCGCCGACCCGGGCGTGGCGGTCTCCCCCGCACCGATCGCGACCACCCCGACCACGGGCAGCCGCGACGCCACCGCGGACACCATCGCGGCCGAGTCCTCGGGCTTCCGCCCGACGTCGACCACGACCCACACCTGGTCGGCCTGCAGCCCGTCGCTCGTCGCGAGGTCGTCCCACGCGGCGACCGCGAGCACGGCGTGCCCGTCACGGACGCCGTCCGCCCGCGCCAAGATGGCTGCCCGGCGGTCGGCGGCGTCCGTCGGCCGGAGCGCGTGCCGCACCGCGAAGAGTCCGGCGGCCGCGTCGACGTCGTTCGGCCGCCCGACCAGGAGCACCAGGTCGCCGTCCGCGGACCGCACCGCCGGTGCGGTGGGCCGGGCCACCGGTGCCGGCGAGGGCGCGTCGAGGACGCGGGACGGGCCTCCCGACCGGGTCTCGGTGACCGCGTCGACGGCGGCCTGGAGGCGCGGGTCGACCCCCGCGGGCACGTCCGGCTCGGACGGGGCGCGCGTCGGGCGCGGGGCGCTCGTCGTGATGCCGTCCGCCTGGAACCCGTCGAGCACCGACGCGAACGCGTCGGCCCGCGTCGCCCTGGTGCCGTCGGTGCCGGCGATGCGTGCCTCGGCCGCCTCGGCGTCGGCGAGCAGCGCGGCGATGCCGACGCGCTGCTCGGGCGAGTCGGCGATGACCACCCGGGCGGTGGGCTGGTCCCCCGGTTCCGGCACCTCGACGGTGGCCTCGACGTGCGCCTTGCGGAACAGCCCGCCGAAGCCCGGCGTGGTCACGCGTTCGGCCGCGACGATCCGTGCACCCGCGCCGAACTCGGTCCGGACCGCGTCGCGGAGGGACTCGAGCGTGGCGCCGCTACGCTGCAATCGGGTCGGCGGCACGGACCACTCCCACGGTCTCGATGGTGGAGCCCGCGGCGGTGGCCTCCTGGTACGACAGCACCGGGAGCCCGTTCGACTGGGCGGCGACCATGCGGTGCACGGCCGGGCGGAGCTGCGGGGCGCAGACCAGGACGGCGGAGAGCCCCTGGTCCTCCACCGAGCGCACGGCGTCGCGGACGGAGCCCAGGACCTGCTCGATGCGGTGGGCGTCGAGGACGATCTGGCTGCCCTGCTCGGACGGCCGGAGCCCCTCGAGCATCGACTGCTCGAGCATCGGGTCGATCATGATGACGCGCAGCGTGCCGGCGTCGGTGTGGCGGGCGGCGAGGGCCGGTCCGAGGGCGGCGCGGGCGGACTCGACGAGCCCCTCGGGGTCGGTCGACACCTTGGCGCGGAGCGTGAGGGCTTCGCAGATCCGGCCGAGGTCGTTGATCGGCACGCGCTCGGCGAGCAGGCCCTGCAGCACCCGCTGCAGTTCGGCCATCGAGAGCATGCCGGGGACGAGTTCCTCGACGGCCGCGGGGTTGACCTGCTTGACGCCCTCGGTCAGGACCTTGACGTCCTCGCGGGTGAGCAGGCGTGCGGCGTTGTCGCCGATGACGGCCTGCAGGTGGGTGACGAGCACGGAGACACGGTCGATCACGGTCGCGCCGGTCATCTCGGCGGCGTGCCGGAGTTCGGCGGGCACCCACTTGCCGGTCAGACCGAACACCGGCTCGACGGTCGAGGTGCCGGGCAGGCCGTCCAGGTGGTCGCCGAGCGCCAGGACGCTGCGGGCGGGGGCGGTGCCCCGACCGGCCTCGACACCGGCGATGCGGATGGCGTAGGTCGACGGCGGCAGGTCGATCGAGTCGCGGGTCCGGACCGGCGGGACGACGATGCCCATGTCGATCGCGATCTTGCGGCGGAGTGCCCGCACGCGGCCGAGCAGGTCGTCGGACGCGCCGGACACCATGTCGACCAGGTCGGGGGCGAGCAGGATCTCGAGGGCGTGGACGCGCATCTGCTCGAGCAGGTCCTCGGGGGTGTCACCGGTCGGTGCCGCCGCCTCGAGCGCCTGCTGCTGGGCGGCGTCAGCCTCGGCGCGGGCGGCGTTCCGGCCGATGCGCCAGCCCGTGAACAGCAGGGTGGCGCCGACGAGCAGGAAGGGCAGGATCGGCATGCCGGGGATGAAGCCCATCGCGATCGCGGCGACGCCGGCGATCATCAGGGCGTTCCGCGACTGCGACAGCTGGGTCGCGGCCGAGGACCCCATCTCGGACTCCGCGCCGGAACGGGTGACGATCATGCCCGTCGAGACCGCCATGAGCAGCGCCGGGATCTGCGTGACCAGGCCGTCGCCGATCGTCAGGATGCCGTACTTCGACAGGGCGTCGGTGGCGGACAGTCCGTTCTGCAGCATGCCGATCGCGATGCCGCCGACCAGGTTGATGATGATGATGAGGATGCCGGCGATCGCGTCGCCCTTGACGAACTTCGACGCACCGTCCATCGCGCCGTAGAAGTCGGCCTCGGCGGAGACGGCGGCGCGGCGCTCCTTGGCTTCCTGGTCGGTGATCAGCCCGGCGTTGAGGTCGGCGTCGATCGCCATCTGCTTGCCCGGCATCGCGTCGAGGGTGAACCGTGCCCCGACCTCGGCGACGCGTTCCGCGCCCTTCGTCACGACGACGAACTGGATGACGATGAGGATCAGGAAGATGACCGCGCCGATGATGATCGACCCGGAGACGGCGACGTGGCCGAACGCCTGGATGACGTCGCCGGCGAAGCCCTCGCCGAGCACCAGCCGGGTCGACGCGACGTTGAGGCCGAGTCGGAACAGCGTCGCGACGAGCAGCAGCGACGGGAACACCGAGAAGTCGAGCGGCTTCTTCACGAACAGCGTCGTGAGCAGGATCACCAGCGCCAGCAGGATGTTGATGATGATCAGGAAGTCGAGCAGGAACGACGGCACCGGCAGGATCAGCAGCAGGATGATGCCGACGATGAACACCGGGACGACGAGCTTCGGCAGGTCCTTGCGGTTCATGCGGGGAGTCCTTCGGTCTGGTTCTCTGCGATGCGCGGTGGGCGGAGCTTGCGGGGGCGGAGGTCACCGGTCAGGGTGGCCGGGTCGATGACGCTCGCGACCTCGTCCGGGGTGGTCGGCCGCGGCGGTGCGTGCGTGCCGGCGGCGGTGCCGCGGGCCTTGAGTGCCATCACGAAGGACAGGACGCGGGCCACCGGGGTGTACAGGTCGACGGGGATCTCGTGTCCGAGCTCGCAGGCGGCGTGCAGCGCTCGGGTGAGCGGGACGTCGCGGACGATCGGCACCCGCTCTTCCTCGGCACGCGCACGGATGACGTCGGCGACCGGGCCGGCGCCCTTCGCGACCACCCGGGGCGCGGACTTCCCCGGCTCGTACTTGATCGCGACGGCGTAGTGGGTCGGGTTCGTCATCACGACGTCCGCGGTGCCGATGGCCTGGATCATCCGGTTGCGGCTCATCGCGAGCTGACGGGACCGGCGCTGCGACTTCACCAGGGGGTCGCCGTCGCTCCGCTTGTTCTCGTCCTTGACCTCGCGCTTGGTCATCATCGTGCGCTTCCGGTTGCGGCGGATGACGACGAACACGTCGAGTGCTGCGAGGACGAGCCCGGCGACGATCGCAGCGCGCAGCAGCGTGCCCGAACCGGCTGCGGCGGCCTCGAGCACGGCCGACAGCGGCAGCGAGCCGCTCGACATCAGGACCGGCATGAGTCCCTGCACCGCGAACCAGAGGACGAGCCCGACGACGGCGGTCTTCAGCAGCGCCTTCGCGCCGTTCCAGAGCGCCTGGGTACCGAACACGCGCTTCAGTCCGGCCACGGGATCGAAGTGGTCGGGCTGCGGTGTCATCTTCCGGAAGTGCACCCCGCCCTGGGTGACGGCGGCGGCCAGCACGGCGACCGCGACCACGGCGAGCATCGGGCCGAGGGTCGCACCCATCGAACCGAGGGCGTCCGCGAGCAGTGCCCGCACGGCACCGATCTCTGGGTCCTCGATGACCCGCTGCACGGCGAGCAGCTGGTCCTGCCCGGCGGCGGCGGCGTTGCCGATCGCGGCGGGGATCATGAGCGCCGCGACGGCGATGCCGATCCACGCGCCGAGGTCCTGCGAGCGGCCGACCTGGCCCTTCTCGTGGACCTCGCGCATCCGCTGTTGGGTCGCCTGTTCGGAGCGTTCTCCGCTGTCGGACACGTCGTCACCCCCGTCCGGTGATCGCCTCGACGGCGTCGCCGGTCAGCGACGACACCACCGACGGCAGGGCCATGAAGAGCGCGCCGGCGAACAGGACGGTCAGACCGATCTTGATCGGGAACCCCATCTGGAACGCGTTGAGGGCCGGTGCGACGCGGGTGAGCAGCCCGAGGCCGACGTCCGCCAGGAACAGCACGACGACGAGCGGCCCGGCGATCTGCAGGGTGGCGAGGAACATCTGGGACATCGCCGCGACGAGCATCGAGGCGAGCCCGTCGACCGCGAACGTGCCGGTGAGCGGCACGGCGTCGAACGACCGCACCAGCCCACCGACGATGAGCTGGTAGCCGCCCGAGGTGAAGAGCAGTGCGAGTGCGGTCATCTGGAACAGGCGGGTGAACTGGGCGCCGTTGACCTGCGACTGCGGGTCGAACGCCTGCGCGAGCGTGAACCCGCCGAACAGGTCGATGAGCGCACCCGCCGACTGCACGGCGGCGAACACCAGGAACACCAGGAACCCGAGGGACAGCCCGACCACGAGCTGGGTGAGCAGGGCGAGCAGGAACGGCCCCGTGTCGAGCGATTCGTAGCCGACGGCGACGCGCGGCGCGACGCCGATGGCGAGCCCCAGGCCGAGGATCACCTTCACGGTGCCCGGGAACGCCCGGTACGAGAACGGCGGCGCGATGACGAAGAACGCGACGAGCCGGACGCCGGCGAGCATGGTCGCCTCCAGACGGTCGGCGTCGATGGCGAGCTCCATCAACCGGCCCCGAGCAGCTTCGGGATCATGTCGAAGGCGACGTGCGTGAAGGCGATCATCTCCGAGATCATCCAGTTGCCGCAGACCACCAGGGCGATCGCGACGGCGACGGCCTTCGGCACGAACGACAGGGTGACCTCCTGGATCTGCGTCACCGACTGGAACAGCGAGATCGCGAAGCCGACGACGAGCGAGGTCACCAGGACCGGGGCGGCGAGCTTGCCGGACACCAGGAGCGCCTGGAGCACGAGGTCGATGACGGCCTGCTGGTTCATGCGTGCCCCCTAGACAACGTGGTAGCTCTCGATGAGCGACGTGATGATGAGGCCCCAACCGTCGACCAGCACGAAGAGCAGGATCTTGAACGGCAGCGAGATCATGACCGGCGGGAGCATCATCATGCCCATCGACATCAGGGCCGCGGAGACGACGAGGTCGATCACCAGGAACGGGATGAAGATGACGAACCCGATGATGAACGCGCTGCGCAGCTCCGAGATGATGAACGCCGGGATCACCGTCGTCATCGGCACGTCCGCCATCGACTTCGGGTTGTCGAGCCCGGCGGCGCGGGTGATCAGGGCGACGTCCTCGTCGCGGGTCTGGTGGAGCATGAAGGTCCGCAGCGGCTTCGTGCCGATCTCGACGGCCTGGTTGAAGTCGAGGTGGCCGGCCAGGTAGGGCTGCAGGGCGTCGTCGTTGATGTGCCCGAGCACCGGTGCCATCACGAACAACGACAGGAACAGTGCCAGTCCGGCGATGACCTGGTTCGGCGGGATCGACTGCAGCCCGAGCGCGTTCCGGGTCATCGCGAGCACGACGAAGATCTTGGTGAACGACGTCATCATGAGCATCAACGCGGGCGCGACGCTCAGCAGCGTGATGCCGATGAGGGTCACCACGGCGGACGACGGCGTGCCGTCCGGGCCGTTCACGCTGACGCTGAAGTCACCGGTCGCGGGGGCTGTCGGGGTCGCCGGGGCGGTGGGTTCGACGACGCCGGCGGCGTGCGCACCGGTGGTCGTGAGCATCAGGAACCCGGCGACGACCGCCAGGCCGAGCAGGACGAGGGCGACGAGTCGACCCGACCGTGCCAGCCGGTGCTGCCCTGCCGCCGTCACCCGGCCCGCCGGTTCCGCAGCGCGGCCGCGGCCTGGCGCCAGGTGTCGACCGACAGGATCGAGCCCTGCAGCTGTTGCGCGCTCGGCACGGCACGCTGCGGACGACGGTTGCGCGGGCGCATCGGCAACGGCGCGACGGCGCCGGCCACCGCGGGCGCGTCGGTCGCGTCGGCAGCGGCTGCCGGGAGGCCGGCCCCACCAGCCGGTTCCGGATCGACGCGCCCGCGGCGCTCCGGCCGTGCCTGGAGGGACGTGGTGGCGTCCGACTGCAGCGCGAGTTCCTGACCGAACACGTCGGCCGACGGTGCGGGGCGCACCGGCAGCGCGACCGGTCCGGTCACGATCGTGAGTTCCGGCGCGGGCGCCTGCCCGCTGGTGAGCAGGGCGACCCCGTGCTCGGAGACGCCGAGCACGAGCCGCTCCCCTTCGACGTCGACCACGACGACGCTCGCCTTGCCGCCGATGCCCTGCCGACCGACGACCTCGACGGTCGCGGCGCGACGGCCCGACGGCTTGCCCGAGAAGCGCTTGCGGCTCGCGCGGTGCAGCACCCACATCAGGGCGAGCACGACGCCGAGCGAGAGCGCGACGCGGAGGGTGACGACGAGGGTGTCCACGTGCGGGTCAGACCGTTTCGGCGACGTCGAGGATGCGGGTGATCCGGACCGCGTAGTCCTGGTCGACGACGACGACCTCGCCGTGCGCGATGAGGCGGCCGTTCAGCAGGACGTCGGCGGGGGCACCGGCACTGCGGTCGAGCTCGACGACGGCGCCGGGCTCCATGCCGAGCACGTCACGGACCGACATCCGGGTGCGGCCGATCTCGACCGTCAGGGTCATCTCGACGTTGTTGATCCGGCCGAGGTTGCCCGCGGGCAGGTTCGCCACGACGGGCGCCGACACCGTGCCGTTCTCGCGGATCCGGATGCCGAACCACCCGGCGGGCAGCCCACCGGCGGTCAGTTCGAACACGACGGTGTCCGGGTCGGCCAGCAGCGACGCCGCCGACTCGCGGCCCGCCTCGCCGAGCACCCCGACGCCGAGGACCCCGGCCGCGGCCTCGAGCGACGGACGCAACACGTCCGTGACGGCCACGATCCCGTGGTCGGTGCCGCCTGCGGCCGTGATCGCCTCGAGGTCGGTGAGCACGAGTGCCAGGTCGGCCGACAGGCCGCCGACGAACGACGCGACCACGGCGTCGGTCGCCGCGTCGAGCACGACCGGTGTCGCGCCTCCAGGCAGGAGCACCGCGGTCAAGGGGGCGGCCGTCGGGAGCTGCGCCGCGAGCGACTCGGCCGCTGCGGTGTGGAGGGTGGTCGTTTCGGTCATCAGTGCTGCTCCGTGCTCGTGGTGGTGACGACGATGCCGGCGAGGCGCGAGCCGTTCGCGCCGACCGCGGCGGTGCCGACGGGTTCGCCGTCGACCGCGATGGTGAGGGGCCGGTGCTGCGGGTGCGGCAGCGGCAGGACGTCGCCGACGGCGAGCCGCAGGACCTGCGTCGGCAGGACCGCGGCCGGGGCGAAGCGCAGGCTGACGCCGACCGGCACGCTCTCGAGCTGCGCGTCGAGCAGGGCGCGGGCGTCGGCGGGCGACACGTGCGCGGCGGCCTCGCCGAGCTGCGGCAGGACGGCCTCGGCCGGCAGGGCCAGCGTGCCCGGAGCGATGCGGTCGCCGACCCGGATCGAGAACGAGGCGACGATCATCAGGTCGCCCTTCTGAGCGGCCTGGGCGAACTGGCTGTTGAACTGGAACCCGCCGACCGTGACGTCCTGCGCGAGCAGCCCGCCGAACGAGTACCGCAGGTCGTCGAGGGCGTCCTCGACGATCTTGCGCACCAGGGCCTGCTCGATGGGCGTGAAGGTGCGGTCCGGGGTCGGCAGCGGCTTCGAGGCGCCCAGCGCGTGCGACACCCACGTCAGGGCGGCGTCGAGCGGGAGCTGCAGCACGCCCTTCGAGGTGAGCTCGGTGATCGGCAGCAGCACCATGCCGGTGAGCGCGGGCAGCGACGCGGCGTACTCGTCGTACGTCGTCATCTGCACCTGCTCGCAGGTGACCTGGCTGACCGCACGGACCTTCGCCGTCAGCTGCGTGCCCCACTGGCGCGCGAAGGTCTCGAAAGCGAGCTCGAGCACCCGGGCGTGCTCACGGGCCAGCGTCGACGGGCGCGCGAAGTCGTACACCTCGGGCGCTGGCAGGGTCTCGGTCACGGGTGCGTCTATCGGTCACCTGTGGGGCACCCGTCAGTGCTGTACCCCGTAGTGGGGCGGTGGGGGCAGCGCTGGTGCGCTCCGCGCGGTGTGTGTCTCAGTCCTGCTGCGCTCCGTGCGGTGTGTGTCTCAGCCCTGCTGCGCTCCGTGCGGTGTGTGTCTCAGCCCTGCTGCGCTCCGTCCTGCGCCTTCGCCAGCGCCGGCATCAGGGCGCTGACGTCCTGGTCGGCGTTCGACAGGACCACGATGTCGACCCGCCGGTTCAGGGCGAGGTCCTGGTCGGTGCCGCCCTTCGCCAGCGGCCGGCTCGACCCGAACCCGACGCTCTGCACGTGGTCGCCGGGCATCCCGCCCCGCTCGACCAGGTCGCGCAGGACCCCGGTCGCCCGTGCCGCGCTGAGCTCCCAGTTCGTCGCGTACGGGGCGGTCGAGTTCCGCTGGTCGGCGTGCCCCTCGACGCTGACGTCGTGGTGGCTCGTCCGCAGGACCGGGGCGATCGCGTCCATGATCCGGCGCGCCTGGTCGGACAGGTCGGCGCTGTTCGTCCCGAAGTAGGTCTCGCTGCCGACCAGCCGGACGATCAGACCGCGGGCATCGACGGTGAACTGCACGTTGGCGGTCTGGCCGGCCTCGGTCAGGTTCTCCTGGATCGCGCTCTTGATCGCCGTCAGGTCGTCGAGCTCACGCTTCGCCTCGGTGAGGTCCCGCTTCGACGCGGTCGTCGGCACCACGGTCGACGCGGGATCGACGTTCGTGTCCTTCGTGCCCGACGAGGCGGTGGAGTGGTCGGCCTGCGACTTGTCGGTCGAGTAGCCGGAGCCGTCCTCGACCTGGTCCTTCGTCACGACGGTGCCGCTCGCGGTGTCGATCTTCTGCGAGTCGACCTCGCCGAAGCCGGTGGCGAGCGACTGCTTCAGCTGGATGTACTTCTGCTGGTCGACGGTGGACATCGCGAACAGCACGAGGAACATGCACATCAGCACCGTGATCATGTCCATGTACGACGCCATCCAGCGCTCGTCGGGGTGCTCAGCCTCGTCGTGGGACTTCTTCGCGCGACCTCGGCCGCGGCCACGGGGGTTGGCGTTCACCGTCAGGCCGCCAGCTGCTGGTCGTCGGCCGCGTCGGCCTTGCCACCGGCCTTGGTGCCCTTGCCGCCCTTGCCGCCGGTGTCGGCGCGGGCGCCGGGCGGCACCATGGCCTTCAGGCGCTCACCGAGCAGACGAGGCTGGCTGCCCGCCTGCACCGCGAGCAGCCCCTCCATCAGGAGCGTCTGGCGGTCCGACTCGAGCTGGGCGAGCTTGCGGAGCTTCCCGCCGATCGGCAACCACATGAAGTTCGCGGTGAGCAGGCCCCACAGGGTGGCGACGAACGCGCTGGCGATCAGGGGTCCGAGCTCGTCGGGCTTGCCGAGGTTCGCGAGCACGTGGGTCAGCGAGACGACGGTGCCGATGATGCCGACGGTCGGAGCGAAGCCGCCCAGGCCCATGAAGAACGCGCTCGCGCTGCGCGTCGGGGCCGCGTTCGACTCGATCTCGTCCTCGAGCAGGATCCGCAGCTCGTCACCGTCGGTGCCGTCCGCGATGTTCTGCAGCGCCTTCTTCATGAACGGGTCGTCGTGCTTGTCGGCCTCCTGCTCGAGGGCGAGCAGGCCGTTCGAACGCGCCGTCTCGGCGAGCCCCACGACGTCGTCGATGACCGACGCCGGCGGGGTGACCTTGCCGGTGAACGCCTTCGGCACGGCCTTGAAGCTGGCGATCGCGTCCTTCAGGGTGGTGCTGGCGATGCCGCAGCCGATGGTGGCACCGAACACGAGCAGCATCGGAGCGGGCAGGAAGAGCCCACCGAGCTCGACGTGCTCCATCTGGACCATGCCGAACAGGGCGCCGAAGGCGAGCAGGATCCCGACGATCGTTGCGATGTCCACGTCAGCGACCCCCGTCCAGCGCGCGGCCGTGCTGCGTCGAGCGGATGGCGGCGACCGGGGCGAGCGTCGGCTGCGAACCGGTGTTCGTGCTCGCGCGCGGGGCCTGGTCGGTGCCGTAGGCCATGCCCACGATGCGTGCGCGGTACGCGGCGATCAGGTCGATGACGTCGGCCATCGACTCCCGCACGATGTACTTCGCACCGTCGACCATGATCAGCGTCGTGTCCGGCGTCTCCTGGATGCGCTCCACGAGATCGGGGTTCACAGCGAATCCGCTGCCGTTCAGTCGTGTGACGACGATCATGGCCCGTCCTGGTTCTCGATCGTCCCGCCGCCGTCCGTGGGGCGGGATGCGGGCCCGTCCGTGGGCCTGCACCCAGGGCTATCGGCGGATGCGGCGCGTGCGTTAGTGGCCGTCAGTAGCCTGGTTCCGTGATCGATGCCTCGGACCTGCTCGCGCACCCGCGTGGCCGGCGTTTCTGCCTCGAGCTCGTCAGCGGTGTCCAGGACTCCGACGACCCGGCCGCCGTGCAGCTCGGCCACCTGCTCTTCTGGGCGGACTACCACCTCGGCGTCGAACGCGGCGACGACCGAACGCTCTTCGGCATCGGTGCCGCGATCGAACCCGAGCCGGCTCCGGACCTGGCAGCGGTGGCGAGCGCACTCGCGGCGGTGCCCCTGCCGTCCGTGGGCGAGGACGACGTCGTGGTCGCGCTCGAGTCGACTGCGGACAGCGCGCTGTGGTGGCAGCAACCCGATGCGCTGGACGCGCTCCTCGCTCGGACGGAACTGCAGGCCGCGCTCCGGCGGCTCGCTCGGTGGGCGGTCGACAGCCCGGTCGTGCGCCGGCTCTTCGACCCGCAGGGCGGAGCATGGACCGTCGAGTTCGACCAGGACGAGCAGCCCCGACGCCCGGGAGCGGCAGAGGCGCTCGCCGACTGGTCCCGGGAGCTGCGCCACGAGGACGCCGAGGGGAACCCGGGGGTGACCAGCGGGGTGTGGTGGACGACTCCGCCGTGGCCGCTCGCGCAGCACACGCGAGCGCCGTTCCCGTCCGCCGGGCCGCTGGCGCTCTGGGCAGTCGAGGACTCCTTCGGGCAGGAACGCGCCGTCGTCTCGGCCGTGCCCGCAGATGTCGCCGCGCGGGTGTGCACCGTCGACGGGCCCGACGACTGGGCTGCGCTGTGCCGCCGCTGGCCGCTCGACGTGACACGGACCACCCGGCGGAACGACTGGGCCCTGGCGACCGGACGGCAGGGCGACTGGGTGCTGCCGGACTGGTCCGCGGTGGCCACCGAGTTCGACGTTGTGCACCTGACCGTCGCTGGTTGGTTCCGCACGTCCGGGCTCGCGGTGCGGGTCGACGACGACCGGGCGAGTGTCGTCGCCGGGTGGACGCCGGACTCCGCGTACCGGCTCACCGACCGGGGCGCCGGGGACGACGCCGTCACGGGCGATCCGGAGACCTGGTCGCGTCCCGGCAACGCCGGGGTCTGGCGCCGTCTCAGCTGATCCCCAGCAAACCGCTGCATCCGATCGAGGTGCTCCACCGGTAGTGGGGGTGCGACGTCGAGGACGACGCCGGTGGCAACTCCACCGCGGTCGCACGACTGCCGTCCTCCGACGACCTCAACCATCGTGAGATCGCCGAACGGCTCGAGAGCCACATCCACCGAAGCCTCGCTCGGCTCCGAACACGTCTCGAGGTGATCGAATGAAGCACGTCGACGACGAGACGCTGGCGATGCTCGCGGTCTCCGATCAGGTGGCCTCGGACGGGGTCGCCGAGCACCTGGCGTCCTGCGACCGGTGCCGCGACGAGGTGGCCGCGCTGCAGCGGGTCGCCGCGGTGACCCGGGCGTCCGAGGGCGTCGGGCTGATCGCGCCCCCGGAGCACGTGTGGGAGTGGATCGCGGCCGAGATCGCACGGACGCCGCAACAGGCAGCGCGGGCCACCGAACCCGGACCCGGAGCAGGGCGAGCGCCGGGGGCACACGAGCGGCGCGCCAGGGTCCCAGGCGCAGCGCCGTGCGGTGCCTCGCCGTCCGCGTCGTCGCCGTCCGCTCGCGGTCGTGCTCGCTGGCGTCGGCGTGCTCGCCGTGGTCCTCGGCGTCGGTGTGGCGACCGGTGTCGTGCCCGGACTCCCCCGCGGTGACGCCGAGACCGTCGCCGCGCCGCCCCGCTCGTCCGGGACGACCGGCCGCGCCGAACTCGAATGCGCGCTCCGGCGACTCGATCGTCCGTGGCACCCTCAGCGATCCCTGACCTGACCGGACCGTGCGGTCACTCGGACGTGCCGTGTCGCTCGACGCGCGCGAGCAGGTGCCCGTGGAGGAAGTCGTAGGTCCTGGTGAGGGCATCGGTCCGCGTGCTCATCTCGGCGAAGTCGTGGTGGCCACCGTCGACGAGCATGAACTCGTGGGGAACACCCTGTTCTGCGAGCGTCGCGGCGAGGGACACGCTCTGCTCGACGGGCACGACCCGGTCGTCGGTCCCGTGGAGGAGGAACGTCGGCGCAGACTCGGCCGTGATGTGGTCTGCGGGTCGGAACCACCGACTGCCGTCCGCACCGGGTGCCCCGAACGCGGTGTACAGGGGCGACCCGGGGGCACGGAGCTCCGGTGAGCGGAGCGGATCGTGCATGCCGTACCAGCTGGCGACCGCGCACACCCGCTCCGGTTCCGAGGGAGCGGAGGCGCCGACGATCGTCGCGATGGTCGCGCCGGCGGAGTTGCCCCAGAGCGCGACCGCACCCGGATCCAGGTTGAACTCGTCCGCGTGTGCGCGGAGGAAACGGAGCGCTTCCCGCACGTCGTCGACCGGGGCAGGGAACCGCGCCTCGTTGCTGGTCCGGTACTCGACACTGGCGACGGCGACCCCGCGCTCGGCCAGGGCCACCAGCGCGGGGACGTACCGGGCTCGGTGGACGTTCCGGAACCCGCCGCCCTTGATGAAGACGACCAGGGGCGTCGGTGTCGCGGTCACGGGCTTCAGGAGGTCGAAGTGCAGCTGTCGTCCGCCCGGGAACAGGGCTCCGTCGCGGAACTGCGAGTACACGAGGTCCGTGTACTGCTCCACGAAGCAGTGCGTGGGACTTCCGAGCGCGACGGTGGAGGAGTGTGTCATGCGGTCCGTTCGGGTCGAGTCGGAGAACCGCGGCGACCGCTGGTTGCTCGGTCGTCCGGTCCGGGTCCCAGGACACACCATCTCCCTCGGACGAACCTCCGACCGCCGTCCGACCGCCCCCCGTCGGCCCTCCGTTCGCCCGCCGTCCGCACCGACGCCCGGCACTGTCGCAGCTCCCGGACCTGCGTCTCTACTCGCCCCCGTACTCGCGGATGGTGATGCCGGAGAAGGTCGCGGTGCCGCCGTCGGAGAACAACGAGATGCCCGTGTCGCCCGTGTCGAAGTTCACCTGGTTCGAGAGGACCGTCGCGCCGTCGTCGACGAACACCTCCACGCTCTGCGTGTCCACGAGGATCCGCAGGTGCGAGGACCGTGTCGCAGGATCGACGGGAGCCGCGGCGCGGGTGTACGGCGAGAGCGCGAACCCGGCACGATCGGATCGCGCGCGGTCGACGTAGAGGTCGCCACCGGCCGTGCCGATGTTCGTGGACCGAGTGGCGTCAGCGGAGCGTCCGACCGACACCCCGACGTTCGTGGCGTCGGACCACGTCACGTCGAGTTCGATCTCGTAGGCCCGCCCGTCGTAGGGCAGGACCGTGGATCCGTTGACCGACTGGTCAGCGATCGGGACGGTCCGGGTCGCCGCGGTCCGGAGCGCTGCGACGGGCTCGCTGATGAGCGCGTAGCCGCCAGTGGACCGACGGCGCAGCGTGATCTCGCGGACGATCGAGTTCTGACCGTTGTACCCGTCCGAGGCGTCGGTCGGGACCTGCCGGTCGGCGTACTTCCAGTTGTTCATCCACCCGATGCCGTAGCGCTTCGTGTCCGGCGCTTCGACCGCAGGCCACGTGACGGCCGCGTACCAGTCCCAGCCCCAGTCGAGCCACTGCGGTGTGAGGTCGTCAGCGGTGAAGAAGGTGCCGTCCCACGAGCCGGTCCAGTAGGCGTAGGTGCAGGGCAGACCCACGTTGTAGGCGTCCATGCTGCCGGCCAGGACCCAGTGCGTCGTCCCGTCGTCGGCGGTGATCTGGAACAGGTCGGGGCACTCGATGCCTCCGAGGTCGTGGTCGGGGTAGTCGAAGTTCCGTTGCAGGGTCCAGTCGACGAGGTTCTTCGACGTGTAGAACGCGGCGTACCGCTGCCGCCCGATGACGCAGACCCATTCGCTGCGGGCGGCGTCCCAGGCGACCTTCGGGTCACGGAACCACTCGGCGTTCGAGACCTCTGCGTCGGTGGTCGCTGCGCGGCCGTCGGTGTTGACGATGACGGGATCCGGTCGGGCGGTGAAGGTGAAGCCGCCGTCGGTGGAGAAGAACAGGTACTGCTCCTGGTACTTCCGCACACCCCCTGTCGGGCGGGTCGCGAGGGCGATGACGGCACCGGCACCGTAGCCGGCGGTGTCGTCGGTGTCGATCAGGGTGCACCCCGTCCACGTGGGCAGGTTGGTCTGCAGCGGGATGACCGTTCCCTCGAAGGTGAAGTCGACACCGTCGGTGGTGGAGACGTGGTCCCAGCCGCCGTCGCCGTTGTCCACGTCGGAGTGCAGGTAGTACAGCTGGTACGCGCCCCTGGTGAACACCGGACGCTGCGGATCGGACAGCCATCCGGCAGGCGGTGTCATGTGGTACCTGGCACGGAGCGAGGTGCCGGTCACTGCGGATGCTGCGGACGGAGCCCCGGGTCGGGACAGTGATGCGGCGCGTGCTGCTTCGCCTGGCGCGGTCGCGGCGAACAGCGCGAGCGCACTGATGCCTGCACCCTGGAGGAGTGCGCGTCGTCGGAATTCAGAGGTCATGGTCCACTCCGGTTCGAGGTCGGGATTGCGTCGGATCGTGCGCTTCGGGAGTCGCTCCCCGCACGGGGATCAGGTCGGTGGCGCTCGGCAGATCGGCTCCCCGCCGGGCGACGGTGATCGCCGCGGCACGGGTGCAGACACGTCCGAGTTCCGTGAGGGTCGGTTCGCCGAGCGAGTCGAGAACGGTGGCGTGGTCCCGCAGCTGCCAGACGAGCGTTGCCATGTAGGTGTCGCCCGCTCCGACGGTGTCGACGACGTCGACGCGTTCACCGGGGACCCGGACCCGCTCGGTCGCGGTCGCCAGGAGCGAGCCGGTGGCGCCCGTGGTGAGGACCGCGAGCTGGGCGCCGCAGCCGAGCACGCGATCGAGGACGGACTCCTCGGACAGCCCCGGGTAGAGCCACGCACCGTCTTCGTCGGAGAGCTTCACGACGTTCGCCGTCGCTGCACGGTGCTCGAAGGTGAGTCGCTCGTCGGCAGCCGCGCCGAGGAGCGCGGGACGGATGTTCGGGTCGAACGAGACGACTCCCCCGGCCGCCGCGGTGCGTCGCGCGAGTTCCGACACCTTGCTCGCCCCGGGTTCGAGGAAGACGCCGATCGATCCGACGTGCAGCCAGCTCGGCGTGCGTGGCAGCTCCGGCAGGTCCCACTCGACGTCGAACTCGTACGTCGGCTGGCCGTCCGCGTCGAGCCGGACGGAGGCGGAGGACGTCCGGCTGGCTCGGAACGTCCCGTCGACGAGTCGGACGCCGGAGGCCCGGAGGTGATCGGCGATGCGGTGTCCTCGGACGTCGTCCCCGAGCCACGTCGCGAACTCGACCGGTGCACCGAGCCTCCCCAACCCGAGTGCCACGTTCGCCGGGCTCCCACCGGGTACCTCACGCTGTGATCCGTCGTGCACGACGTCGACCAACGACTCGCCGGCAACGGTGATCAGGGGCCGGGTCATCTCGGACCCGCCACCGTCACAGCGCTCCGCAGTTCCCAGACCGACGCCTCGGGAGGAGCTTCCACAGTCCAGGGTGGTGCCTGCTCGGGGTAGACGCGCGTCGTGACGGATCGGCCGGCGCTGGTGAAGACCTCGACGACGGACCCGTCCACGAACACCCGCACCGCCGGCAGCTCGCTCCGCGGTCCGAACGGCGCCCGGACCACGGCAGGGCTCGTGTCCGCGCGAGCGTCCCCGCTGGCACGACTCCGATCGACGGTGAGGGTGTCGGCCTCCAGGTCGACACGGACGTCGAGGTACTCGGCCTCCGAGAACCGGAGACGGACGACCCCGGTGACCGGGGTCGGGAGCACGATCTCCACCTGCGCGCCGACCGTCGCCCCGTGGCCCGGACGCGACGTGCCTGCTCGCAGTGACTCCACCGCGGGGTGCGGTGCACTCGCGAGTCGTCCGTCGGTGAGCCACACCCTCCTGGGCAGGGAGACGGCACCGGACCAGCCCGCCTGCGCGGTCGCTTCCAGAGGACGACCTTCCGTGACCCACCCGAAGAGCACCGCACCCCACGACCCGGTCCGCATCACGGACGGCGCGTAGAAGTGCTGCCCGTGGTCGACCCGGTCGGGGTGCAGCGTGCCGGTCAACGGGACCGCGATGACCTCGCCCGGTCCGTCCTCGTGTGACCAGGACGCCATGAGGGCGACGTCGGTGCCGTCGACCGTGAGGATCTGCGGGCACTCCCAGCCTGCGCCGGTGTCGATGCCCTCGACCGTGGCACGGGTCATCGCGACCAGGTCGCCGGCGGACGCCCAGGTGACGCCGTCGGCGGATCGGTAGTGACGGACCGCCGCGGTCTGGTTCGCAGCCGCTGCTCCGACAACCATCGACCAGCCGTCCTCGTCCTGCCAGACGAACGGGTCGCGGAACATCGTGATCCCCTCGTCGGCCGCCGGGTCTGCCACGACCTGGACGGGTGGACCGAAGCTGGTGCCGCCGTCGGAGGACTCGGCGAGGAGCACCGACTGGAACGGGCTGTGGTCGACCTTGCCGGAGTAGTACGCGCGGACGACGTCGTCGTGGAGCACCGTGTTGCCCGACCACGCGCCCCCGGAGTCCGCGCCCCCGGGGACGGGGACGATCGCGGGCCGGTGCAGGCTCCAGTGCACCAGGTCCTCGCTGGTGGCGTGTCCCCACTCGACCGGGATCTCGAGGTCGACGAGCGGCCTCGACTGGAAGTACAGGTGCGC
This sequence comes from Curtobacterium sp. Arg-1, assembly GCF_025643395.1. Lineage (NCBI taxonomy): Bacteria > Bacillati > Actinomycetota > Actinomycetes > Micrococcales > Microbacteriaceae > Curtobacterium > Curtobacterium sp. Arg-1. The sequence continues at coordinate 1,806,220 of NZ_CP095731.1, read as the reverse complement.
CCGTCCGCCGATGTCGATCGGTCCGTTCGGGTCGTTGAGGTAGCCACGGGGCAGCCGGACGTGGAACTGCGGGAGGTGGTGGTCGGTCATCGGGAGGACCCAGCCGTGACGCCCTCGATGAAGTACCGCTGGGCGAAGACGAAGAGCAGGACACTCGGGATCATCGTCAGCACCACGCCCGCGAGGACGACCGAGATGGACCCGGTCCCGAGGTTGCCCTGCAGACCGACCAACCCCAGCGGCAGGGTGAACGTGTCCTGCTGGTTGAGGAAGATCAACGGCCGGTAGTACTCGGCCCAGAAGCCGGAGAAGTTCAGGATCGCGAGCGTCGCGATCGCGGGGCTGGCCATCCTGGAGTAGACGTGCCAGAACACGCCGAACTGGCTGGCACCGTCGATGCGCGCTGCTTCGCCGAGCTCCTTGGGCATCTGCATGAAGTACTGCCGCATCAGGAACGTGCCGAACGCGCTCCCGAGGGCGGGGACGATCAGGGACGCGATCGACCCCGTCAGCCCGATGTCCTTGAGGATGACGAAGACCGGGATGATGATCGTCTGGATCGGGACCATCATCGTGGCGAGGAAGATCCCGAAGACGGTGTTCTTCCCCGGGAAGCTGATCATGGCGAACGCGTAGCCGGACAGGGTGCAGGTGACGGTCTGGCCGACGACGATCAGCAGTGTGACGACGACGCTGTTGAGGAAGAACTGGCCGATCGGGATCTGGTCGAAGACGGCCGCGTAGTTGCTGAAGTCCCAGGACAGCGGGAGCCACTGCGGCGGGTTGTCGAAGGACTCAGCCGGCGTTCGGAGGGACGTCGTGAGCGTCCACAGCAGCGGCCCGAGGGCGAACACGGCAGCGACGATCAGGATGACCAGGCCGACGATGCTCCCGACGGTGGCGACCGGACGTCGCCGGCGCACGATGTGGTCGATGCTCGGTTGTGCCACGGTTTCCGGGCTGTGCAGTGGATCGAACGTCTGTGTGGTCGTCATTGGTAGAACACCAGCTTTCGTGCGGCGATGAACTGGACGGCGGTGATGATCCCGATGATGACCAGCAGCAGGATCGCGATGGCGGAGGCGAATCCGAACTGCAGGTTCTGGAACCCGGCCTGGTACATCGAGATGGTGGCCGTCGTCGTCGCTGTACCGGGCCCGCCCTTGGTCATGATGAACGGTTGGTCGAACAGCTGCATGGCGTTGATCATCGCGATGACGGTCGCGAACAGGATCGTCGGGCTGATCAGGGGGATCTTGATCTGGAAGAGTGTCCGCCACAGGCCGGCGCCGTCGATCGAGGCGGCTTCCTGGACGTCCACCGGGACCGCCAGCAGCGCGGCGACGAACAACACGAACGTGAAGCCGACCTGTTGCCAGACCACGACCATCACGATCGTGACCTTGGCCCAGAACGGGTCGTTCAGCCAGTGCGCCCCGGGAAGGCCGATCTCGTTGAGGTAGTAGTTGATGAGGCCGAACTTCGTGTCGAAGATGTAGCCCATGAAGATCGACACTGCTGCTGTGGACGCCAGCAGCGGCAGGTAGAACGCGGTGCGGAAGAACACGCGGGTGGTGTTGCGCTTCCGGTTGTTCGCCAGCACCGCCAGCAGCAAGCCGAGCGAGATCTGCAGGACGACGATGGCGAGAGCGAGTCCGATGGTGACCCCGAAGGACGCCAGGACCGGCCCGTCGGTGAACAGTCGGACGTAGTTGTCCAGGCCGACCCACTCGGGACTGCTGATCACGTCCCACGAGGTGAACGACAGGCCGAGTGAGGCGAGGATCGGGACGAGGGTGAACACGGCGACGAACACCACCGCGAGCCCGATCATGAGGAAGCCGAACGTGGACTCACGCCGACGGGCACGTTTCGCCGCCGGCCGGCGGGCTGCGACCTCGGCCGCGCGCTGGGTGCGTCGTTCTGTCGTTGCGGTCATCACGATGCCTGCGCTGCGGCCTGCTCGATGTCAGCCTGTAGACCGTCGAGCGCCTTCTTCGCGTTCCCCGACGAGATGGCCTGCGTGGTCCGCTGGTTGAGGGCCGTCGCGAGGGCGTTGTAGTACGGCGGTGCGGAGATGGGCACCGAGTTGTCGAGCTGGTCGTAGAACACCGACCAGTGCTCCGGCCCCGTCGTGGAGTACCGCTCCGCGGTCATCAGCGACTTCTGCGCGGGTGTGGTCACGTTGCCCGGCCACAGCGAGTCGAAGCTCTCCGGCTGCACCATGAGCTTGATGACCTCGAACGCGAGGTCCTTCTGCTTCGACGAGTTGAAGATGCCGTACCCGCCGGCGCCGAAGAGCGACTTGTTGCTCTTCCAGGTCGGGAACTCGACGACGTCGAAGCTGCCGTTCCGCATCCCTGCGTTGTGGAGACCGCCGGCCCAGAAGCCGCCGCCGATCGTCATGCCGATCCGGCCGGAGGACATCAGGCCCTGGAGGGTGGCACCACCGCCGACGTCCGGCGAAGGGGACGCGCCGGACTTCTGCAGCTCGATGACGTACTCGAGTGCTTCGACCGCTGCGTCGGAGTTGGCGGTCGGGTCACCCCACTTCCAGCCGCCCTTGCGACCGGTGACGCCGAGCGGGTTGTCGGCGAACGCCTTGCTCTTCCACAACCAGTCGCCACCGGAGTACTTGCCCTCCTGCAGCAGGTTGCCGTCGTTGGCGTACAGGAACGAGGTCCAGCTGCCCCAGAGGCGCACGACCCAGTCGAACGCGTACGTGCCGGAACCGATCTTCGCGAGCCGTTCTGCGGAGGAGTGGAAGTCGTCCATCGACCAGTCGGCCGCGGGGCGCGCGAGGCCGGCCTTGTCGAAGAGTTCGGTCGAGTAGAACATGCTGCCCGCGTTGAAACTGTCGGGGAGCGTGTAGAGGTGGCCCTGGTACATCGTCGACTCGATCAGCGCCGGATGGGCACCGCTGAAGTACGCGTGCAGATCCGACAGGTTCTTCGTGACGAGGTCGTCGAGCGGGGCGAGCAGGTTCTTCGACGCCAGGAGCTGCTGGCCTTCGGTCGCCACGCTGACGATGTCCGGGACGTCGCCCGACGCGACCTGCGTCAGCACCTTGGCGAGGAAGTCGTTCCAGTCCGTGCCGTTGATCGCCGTGACCTCGAGACTCGCCTTCTTGTCCAGTTGCTTGATCTTCGGCTCGATCGCCTTCTGCAGCGCTGTGGCGGCGCTCTGCTCCCCGAAGTAGAGCATCTTCACCGTCCCCGTGTCGCTGCCTCCGCCAGCCGTCGAGCACGCCGCCAACGACCCGATGCCGGCCAGCGCGAGCCCGGCCCCACCGAACTTGAACAGCGTGCGCCGGTTGATGGGAGTGCTGAATCCATTCGTCACGGTCGCTCCTCTCTGAGCGATGATGACCCCGCTCCACGCCGGGCCAATACGTATTTGTGAGGCGATCGTACACAGCGGGCACCGGGGAGGCAATACGTATTTGCTTCTGGCATGATGAGCGGGACGAAGGAGATCCGATGGCGAGCCGAGAACGCACAGCGCAGTCGCACCGCGTCACGATGAAGGACGTCGCACGCCGTGCAGGGGTGTCGCAGCCGACCGTGTCGTTCGTGCTCAACGACCGTCGGGACGTCTCGATCGCTGACGAGACCCGTGCCCGTGTGCTCCAGGCTGCGAAGGAACTGGACTTCCAACCGAACCGGGCTGCGCAGTCGTTGCGCTCGAACCGCTCGTACACGGTCGGCGTCATCGCTGACCGGCTCGTGTCCCAGCCGTACGCCGGGCACATCGTGCTCGGTGTGCAGCAGGCGGTGCAGGAGGCCGGGTACGTCTGCTTCGTGGTCGAGACCGCCCAGACCACCGACGGCGGCAAGGCAGCGGTCGAGAACCTCGTCCGGCAGGGTGTCGCCGGCCTCGTCTACGCGGCGCCCGGACCGGAGTACGTCACCCCGGTCGCAGGGCTCGACCGTGTGCCCACCGTGTTCGTCAACTGCTTCCCGCCCGGCGACACCGACGCCGTGACCGTCCTGGCCGACGAGTTCCAAGGCGGCCGTGACGTCGCCGCCGCGGTCTTCGCCGCCGGCCACACCAGGGTCGCGTTCCTCGGAGGCCCCGAGGACGACTACGCCTGCCAGGAGCGCAAGCGTGGCCTCGAGCGCGCCGCCGCGGATGCAGGGATCGCTCCGGACTCCATCCGCGTCGAGTTCGGGACCTTCCAGGTGGGTTCGGGCTACGACCTCGCGATGGAGGTCCTGACGACCGAGCGGCCGACCGGGATCATCTGCGGGAACGACCGCATGGCGGTCGGCGCACTGATGGCGGCGCAGTCGCTCGGCATGCGCTGTCCCGAGGACGTCAGCATCGTGGGGTTCGACGACCAGCCGGACCTCGCCGATCAGATGCACCCACCGTTGACCACCGTCGCGCTCCCCCACCAGCAGATGGGTTTCGACGCCGGAACCCTGCTGCTGGCGGAGACGGAGCAGCCCGGTCGGCACCTCGTGCCGTGCGGGTACGTCCCCCGGAGCTCACTCGCAGCTCCCCGACCCGAAGGAACCTGATTGGCCGCCACACCCAGCACCCACTTCCGGCCCCCGAACGGCTTCGTCGGGGACGTGATCCCGTTCGAGCACGACGGCACGGCGTGGCTGTTCTACCTGCTCGACGAGCGTCCGGGTGTCCCCCCGCTCGAGCGAGCGACCGGGATGCCGTGGGGAGCCGTGACCACGACCGACTTCGTCGGGTTCGAGAGCAAGGGCGTGGTCCTGCCTTCGGGCGGCGCCGATGCCGGCGACTTCGACTGCTACACCGGAAGCGTCGTGCAGGACGACTCCGGCACCCTGCACCTGTTCTACACCGGGCACAACCCGCGGATCACGACCGAGGTCGACGGCGTCACCAAGGATGCCCAGGTCGTCTGCCACGCGACGTCCTCGGGTGATCTCACGGACTGGACGAAGCACCCCGGATGGGATCTCCCCGCACTCGCCGGGTACTCGCCCGAGGACTGGCGCGACCCCTTCGTGTTCCGTCCGTCTGCCGAGGGGCCGTGGCAGATGCTCCTGGCAGCGCGTCGACGCGACGAACCGTACCGACGATCCGGTCTGGTCGCGCGACTCGAGTCCGACGACCTCGTGACCTGGCGCGACGCGTCACCGCTCTGGGAACCCCACCGCTTCATCACCCAGGAGTGCCCCGACGTCTTCCAGTGGGGCGGATGGTGGTACCTCGTGTACTCGGAGTTCTCGGACGCGTTCTGCACGCGCTACCGCATCGCGACGTCCCCGGACGGGCCGTGGCTCGCTCCGGCGGACGACACCGTCGACGGGCGCGCGTTCTACGCCTCGAAGACGCTGGCGCTCGACGGCGAGCGGTACTTCGTCGGTTGGATCGCGTCGAAGGAGGGCGACCGCGACGACGGGGCCTGGCAGTGGGCCGGGACCATGGCCACCCTCCAGGCACACCAGCGGGTGGACGGGTCGTTGCGCTTCGACCTGCCCGAAGCCGTGAAGGCCGCGTACTCCGACGAGGTCGACGTGACCTCGGCCTTCCAACCGCGCAACGGCTCAGATCCGACGGTCGGTGCCGGCGCCGCCACGCGGTACGCGTCGTGGGTCGGTCCGGAACTCCCCACGGAGGCGCTGGTCAGCATGGACATCGACCTCGCGGCGGACACGAAGTCGCTCGGACTGCTCCTGCGCACCAGCGACGACACCGAGGACGGCTACGCACTGCGTCTCGAACCCGATCGGAACCGGCTCGTCCTGGACCGGTGGCCGCGCGGCAGCACCGGCACCGAGCAGTGGCAGATCCTCGGTGACGTGCCGCACGCCGTGGAACTGGAACGTGCCGTGCAGCTCGCCCCGGGCACGCACCGGGTCGACGTCCACCTCGACGGCGACGTCTGCGTGGCCGTGGTGGACGGCAGCGTCGCTCTGAGCACGCGGCTCTACGACCGGCCCGCCGGTCGGGTGGGGCTGTTCGTGCAGGACGGCGCCTTCACCCTCGAGCGGTTGACGATCCGGACGCGCTGACCCCGGCACGAGCACCGGAGCGCGCACCAGCACCGGAACCAGCGGGCACCGGCACCAGCACCAGCACCAGCACGGGCCGTCAGCGCAGGATGCCGAGCGCCCGGGCCTCGGACACCGCGGCGGTGCGGGAACCGACGCCGAGCTTGGAGAACACGTGCACCAGGTGTGACTTCACGGTGGCGTCGGTGATGTGCAGGCGTGCCGCAACATCGACGTTCGAGGCGCCCTCGGCGACGAGCCCGAGGACCTCGATCTCGCGAGCGGACAGGCTGACCCGTGGCGCACGCATCCGTGCCATCAGGCGGCTCGCGACCGCCGGTGCGAGGGCGCTCTCACCGGCGGCTGCGGCGCGGATCGCGGCGAGCAACTCGTCGGGTGGCGTGTCCTTGAGCAGGTACCCGCTGGCCCCCGCTTCGACGGCGCCCAGGATGTCGCCGTCGCTGTCGTAGTTGGTGAGGACCAGGACGTACGGCGCGGAGTCGGTCGACCGGATCTGCCGGGTGGCGTCGGCACCGGTGCGGTCCTGCCCGAACTGCAGGTCCATGAGCACGAGGTCCGGGTCCACGGACGCCACGAGGGCGGCGGCTTCGTCGGGGGTCGCGGCCTCCCCGACGACGTCGATGTCGACGGCCCCGTCGAGGAGTGCGCGCAGGCCGGCGCGGACGACGGGGTGGTCATCGGCGATGAGGAGTCGGATCACGGCTCACCGACCTCCACGGTCGCGGTGATGGTGGTGCCGTGCCCGGGTGCGCTGTCGATGGTGAGACGGCCACCGAGCTGGTCGACGCGTTCACCCATCGCGCGGAGCCCGAACGCGTCGGACGTGCCGGAGCGGGTGCCGGTGTGGTCGGGGTCGAACCCGGTGCCGTCGTCCTGCACCCGCAGGGACGCGTGCGTCGCGGTGACGTCGAGGGTGATGTCGACGGTCGTGGCGCCGGCGTGCTGGGCGACGTTCGCCACGGCACCCTGGGCGATGCGCAGCAGAGCGGTCTGCACGTCCATCGTCAACTCCGACGATTCGGGTGCTGCGGTCACGGTGATGCCGAGTCCCTCGCGGTGCCACTGGTCGCTGAGGCGGCGCAGCGCCGCGGGGAGTCCCGCGTCGAGGGACGGCGGTGCGAGCTCCCGGATGAACCGCCGGGTGTCTGCGAGACCGTCGGCCGCGGTGGCGCGTGCGAGGCGGATGTGCTCGATGCCCGGGCGGTCGCTGTCGGCTGCTTCGGCGGCGTGGAGGAGCATCTGGATGCTCGAGAGGTCCTGCGCGACGGTGTCGTGGATCTCGCGTGCCAGGCGGGCGCGTTCGGTGAGGACACCCTGCTGCCGTTCGGTCGCGGCGAGTCGGTCGCGGGTGGCGAGCAGTTCCGCCAGGAGTGCCTCCCGCTCGACGGACTCACGGGCGAGCGCGCGGTAGCCGAGGCCGATGAGCAACGCGACCCCGGCACCGACGAGGGGGCCGATCACCCCGCCCACGGTGAATCCGCCGTGCAGGCCCAGGGCGAGGACCGCGATCAGGGTGGCTGCGACCACTGCGGCCGGCCCGACGATCCTTGGCAGGACGTGCAGGTAGAGGAAGAACAGCGGGAACACCAGGTACGCCGCTTCCGGCACCAGGACGAGCAAGGCCACCCACACGGCGGTCAAGGCGGTGATCCAAGCCGCACCCACCACGGCTCGGCGTGTCTCCGGCGCGGCGGCGACACCGGCACCGAGCAGGTAGAGGACCGCGAACCCGACCACCAGGGCGATCGCCGCCCACATGGTCGGGTCGCGGACGACGAGGACGCGGACGACCACGAGCGCCACGAGCGCGGCGAACAGCACGTGCAGTCCGGTGCGGAGCCCGACGAACACGGGCGTGAGGGTGCTGTGTGCCATGTCCGTTGCAGCGTACGGCGGCCACGGCCCACCTGGCATCAACCAGAAGTCGGACGAGAGCAGTCAACCTCCCGGCGATGGCACCGCGACCGGCGACGGCGAGGCTCGTCTGGACGGCGGGGAGCGTCCCTGCTGTCGGGAAGGAACCATCGTGTTCGTCGCTTGGCGTGACCTCCGAGCCGCCCGTGGCAGGTTCGTGCTGATCGGGTCCGTGGTGTCGTTGATCACCCTGCTCGTCGGTTTCCTCGCCGGTCTGACCGGTGGGCTCGGCGCACAGGACGTGTCCGCGGTCCTCGGCCTCCCCGGGAACCGCCTCGTCCTGCAGGAGCCCTCGACCGGACAGCCGTCGTTCTCGCAGTCGACGATCGACGCCGCGACGGTCTCCGCGTGGCGGCAGTCCTCGGGCGTCGAGCACGTCACGCCGATCGGGATCGCACAGGGGCGGGCCGAAGCGCACGCCGAGACCGCACCAGCGGTGGCCGTCGCCCTGTTCGGCGTGCCGCGGGGAGCCCCCGCGTCGACGGTCACCGACCTGGCTCCGCGGTCCGACGACACGGTGGGCCTGTCCGCCGGCGCAGCGAAGGACCTCGACGTCGCCGTCGGGGACGCCGTCACGATCGCCGGGACGACCTTTCGGGTCGCCACCGTCGGCGGAGACGCCTGGTACAGCCACACCCCCGTCGTCGCGCTCTCCCCGACCGCGTGGGCGTCGACCGACCGGCGCCTCGGCGGGGACGGCGAAGCGACCGTGCTCGCCGTCTCCGGTGCGCCGGACTGGGGCAGCACGGCGGACCGCACGCACACCGTCGCCGCGTCACCGCTCGCCAGCCTCACCGCGCTCGACACGTTCAAGTCGGAGGTCGGGTCACTCGGGCTCATGATCGTGATGCTCTTCGGTGTCTCCGCACTCGTCGTCGGGGCGTTCTTCACCGTGTGGACGCTGCAGCGTGCCGACGACATCGCCGTCCTGAAGGCCCTCGGCGCCTCCGACGCGTCGCTCGTCGGCGATGCCCTCGGCCAGGCACTCGTCGTCCTGGCCGTGGGCGTCGGGGTCGGGATCGGTCTCGTGTCGGTCCTGGGGACGCTCGCGACCGGTGTCCTGCCGTTCCTGCTCAGTCCGCTCACCACCCTGCTGCCGGCCGCCGTGATGGTCGTCCTCGGCCTCGCCGGTGCCGCTGTCGCACTCCGCACCGTCACCAAGGCCGACCCCCTCACCGCACTCGGGAGCAACCGATGATCACCCTCGACGACGTCACCCTCACCTTCCCCGACGGCGACTCCCGCATCACGGCGGTGGACCGCGTGTCCCTGACCGCTCCGAACGGGGTGGTCACGGGCATCACCGGGCCCTCCGGCTCCGGGAAGTCCTCGCTCCTCGCCGTCGCTGCGACCCTGATCCGCCCGGACTCCGGGCACGTGTGGATCGACGACGTCGACGCAGCGACCCTGAGCCGGAACGAGGCGACGACGCTCCGCCGCGACCAGGTCGGCATCGTGTTCCAGCAGTCGAACCTCATCGAGTCGCTCACCGCGCGGGAACAGCTGCTCGTCATGGCGGAGCTCGGTGGCGGCCGCCGAGACCGGACCGCGGTGCACACCCGTGCCGATGCGCTGCTGGCAGCGGTCGGTCTCGCCGAGCACCGCGGCAAACGTCCCGCGCAGCTCTCCGGTGGCCAGCGGCAACGGGTCGCCATCGCCCGCGCCCTGGTGAACACCCCGTCCGTCCTGCTGGTCGACGAACCCACCAGCGCACTCGACCAGGAGCGGGGCGCCGAGATCATGGCGCTGATCGCGCGTCTCACGCACGAGCAGGGCACGGCGACGATGCTCGTCACGCACGACCTCGTCCACCGCGACGCGCTCGACCGCCTGGTCACCGTCGTCGACGGCCGCCTGACCGATGCCTGAGCGTTCGTCCCCCGAAATTCCCAACTGTGACGTATTCGAGACCTCGAGGCGCGCAAAGGGTGCCGATCTTCCGCTGGTTTATCTCATGAGCGTGTTAGCGTGGCGCACATGACTGACACCACCACCGTCGTCTCGCCGGCATCTCCGGCGACCGCAGCACCCCTCCGTGAGGTCGGCGCCCTGATCCGGGGCGCCCGCAAGGGCCGCAGCATGACGCAGGCCCAGCTCGCCGAACGCGTCGGCACCAGCCAGAGCGCGATCAACCGCATCGAGCAGGGTGGGCAGAACCTGTCCCTCGAGATGCTCACCCGCATCAGCGACGCCCTCGACCAGCAGATCGTCTCGATCGGCGGCGCTCCGCAGCGTGCCCACCTTCGGGTGCAGGGCGGCCGGAAGCTCAGTGGCTCCATCGCGGTGAACTCGAGCAAGAACGCCGCCGTGGCACTGCTCTGCGCCTCGCTGCTGAACCGCGGCGTGACCCGTCTGCACAAGGTCGCCCGGATCGTCGAGGTCGACCGCATCATCGACGTGCTCCGCAGCCTCGGCGCGAGCGTCACGTGGTCCGAGGACGGTGAGACCCTCGAGATCGTCGCCCCCGAGGACCTGCGCCTCGACGCGATCGACGCCGACGCCGCCCGTCGCACCCGCAGCGTGCTCATGTTCCTCGGCCCGCTCAGCGGCCGGTTCGAGTCCTTCCGCCTGCCCTACGCCGGCGGTTGTGACCTCGGCACCCGCACGGTCGAGCCGCACCTCATCGCGCTGCGTCCGTTCGGCGTCGACGTCGAAGCGACGTCCGGCTGGTACGAGGTCGACGTCGCCAACCAGGCCGTCCCCACCAAGTCGGTCGTGCTGACCGAGCGCGGCGACACCGTGACCGAGAACGCGATCCTCGCCGCCGCCGCCCGCGACGGTGAGACCGTCATCCGGAACGCCAGCCCCAACTACATGGTGCAGGACCTCTGCTTCTTCCTCGAGCTGCTCGGGGTGCAGATCGAGGGCATCGGCACCACCACGCTCCGCATCACGGGCAAGAGCCGCATCGACGAGGTCGTGGACTACTGGCCGAGCGAGGACCCGGTCGAGGCCATGAGCCTGCTGACCGCCGGCATCGTCACCGCCTCGACCCTCACCGTGACCCGGGCGCCGATCGAGTTCCTCGAGATCGAGCTCGCGACCCTGGCCGAGATGGGCCTGCGCTTCGACGTCACCGAGGAGTACGCCGCCGCCAACGGTCGCACCCGCCTCGTCGACATCACGGTCCACCCGTCCGAACTGCACGCGCCGATCGACAAGATCCACGCGATGCCGTTCCCGGGCCTGAACATCGACAACCTGCCCTTCTTCGTCGTGATCGCGGCCATGGCCGAGGGCACCACGCTCGTGCACGACTGGGTGTACGAGGGCCGGGCGATCCACCTGCTCGACCTCACCCGCCTGGGCGCCAGCGTCACCCTGCGTGACCCGCACCGCCTCGACGTGACCGGTCCGACGCACTTCTCCGGCGCCGAGATCAGCTGCCCGCCGGCACTGCGGCCCGCCGTCGTGATCCTGCTGGCGATGCTCGCGGCCAAGGGTGAGAGCGTCCTGCGCAACGTGGGCATCATCGCCCGTGGCTACGAGCAGCTGCAGGAGCGCCTCAACTCGCTCGGTGCGTCCATCGAGACGTTCCACGACTGACGCGGGCCCCCGCAAGACACCGGTGTTCGCCGGTCGAACACGCGCAGAACGCGGTTCGGCACGCGAACACCGGTGTTCTGCGAGCCCGACCTGACGGCCCGTCCCCGCAAGTGGGGACGGGCCGTCACCCGTCTGACGGGGTCCCCACGGGCCTCCAGGCCGATGCCCAGGAGCGCTCCATGCGCCGCCCAGCCCGGACGGGCTGGATGGGCAGATGGCCACGAGATCGCTCCTGACCGTCCCCCTGCTCATCACCGTCGCGGCCGCCGCGGCGGCCTGGCTGGTGCTCGGCCCCGCCGGCGCGCTCGCCTTCGTCGCCCTCGCGTTCCTCGAGATCGCGATGGCTGCGGACTCGTCCGTGCCGATGGCCGGCATCGCCGGACGCCTGCACTCCCCCGCCCGCCGGCTGTTCCTGTCGCTCGGGATCGTCGCGGGCGTGCTCGCGATGCGGCTGCTGCTGCCGCCGGCCGCCGTCGCGGTCGGTGACGCGACCGACCCGGCGAGCTCCGTCGAGGAGGCCGTCTTCGCACCCGGCTCGTTCTCCGCGCACCTGGCCGAGGTGCGTCCCGCCCTGGCCGCCTTCGGCGCCGCGTTCATCTGGCAGGTCTTCGCCGAGTACCTGTTCAACACCGACCGCGCGTCCCGCAGGTCGTGGCTGGGCAGCCTGGAGGCGCGACTCGCCTCCGTCGCGCGACCGCGCGTCTGGTCGCTGGTCACCGCCACGACGGGGGTCGTCGTCACGTCCGTCCTCGTCGGGTCGCGTGCCGGGTGGGCGCCCGGTGTGCTGTTGCCGGTCGCGATCGGCGGGGCTGCCGGGATCGCCGCGTACCTCGTGTCGAAGTGGACCGCGGCGTGGGCGCTGCGCCCCGGGTCCGGGGGTGGCACGTCGGACACGGAGTCGATCGGGATCGGCCGCGGTGCCTGGCGGATCCACCTGTACGCGTCGACCGTCGTGTTCGAGCGGGGGCTCGTGGTGTTCATGCTCTTCGAGATCCTCGACGGCGTGTACAGCCTGTCGGGGTCCGGGCCGCTCGGGTCGGACGGGCTCGGGGCGCTCGAGCAGGCCGCCGTGGCGGTCGGGGCGATCGGTGTCGGCGCGGTGTTCCTGGCCCGCCTGACGTCGCGGGTCGACCAGGCCGCGGGGCTGAAGCGGTTGCGGTACCTGAAGGCCGGGGCGGCGTACGTCCTCGGGGTGCTGTCGGTCCTGCTCTGGGCGAGCCTGCTCGTGCCGATCCCGGGCGTGGTCGTCGGGTGGTTCGGGACCGTCGTGATCGGGTCCGCGCTGGTGAGCAGCCTGCCGTGGCGCGCGTGGTGGCGACGGGTGGTGCGTCGGCCGCGGACGGTCTGACGCGGACGCGGCTGGCTCTGAGCGCGTCGTCCCGTCCCGTCCCGGTGCGATCGGTACCGCGCAGCGGTGCGGCGCGTCGTCCGGCTGTTCTGGAAGGATCCACCGTGGATCGGCGTTGACTTGCGGGTCGGACGACGATCGGAGTGTACGTGCTGGGACCGGAACTGGTGGTCGTGCTCGGCCTAGCCATCGCGCTGACGGCGGCGGTCGCCGACCGGATCCGGATCGCGCCGCCCGTGCTGCTCCTGGTCTTCGGCGCACTGCTGGGGCTCGTCCCCGAGTTCGCGGACGTCGAGCTCCCCGCCGAGGCGGTCCTGCTGCTGTTCCTGCCGGCGCTGCTGTACTGGGAGAGCCTGACGACGTCGCTCCGCGAGATCCGGAAGAACCTGCGCGGCATCGTCCTGATGGGCACCCTGCTCGTCGTGGTCACCGCCGGTGCCGTCGCCACCCTGCTGCACCTGCTCGGCATGCCCTGGGGCCCCGCATGGGTGCTCGGCGCCGCGGTCGCGCCGACCGACGCGACCGCGGTCGGCGTGCTCACCAAGATGCTGCCGCGCCGGAACGTCACGGTGCTCCGCGCCGAGAGCCTGGTGAACGACGGCACGACGCTGGTGGTCTACGGCATCGCGGTGGCCGTCACCGTCGGCACGCAGGAGCTCACGTTCTGGGGTGTTTCTGGCATGCTCGCGCTGTCGTACGTCGGCGGGGTCGCCGCCGGGCTCGCCGCCGCCTGGATCGGCACGATGGTGCTGCGCCGGGTCGACACCGTCGTGCTCGAGAACCTCGTCACCCTGCTCGTGCCGTTCGCGGCCTTCCTGGCCGCCGAGGCGATCGGCGCCTCCGGCGTGCTGGCCGTCGTCGCAGCGGGCATCGTCGTCAGCCAGGTCGGGCCGAAGCTCGACCGCGCCGAGACCCGGCAGCAGGTCCGGGCCTTCTGGTCGTTCCTGACCTTCCTGCTCAACGGGGCACTGTTCGTCCTGGTCGGCATCGAGGCGATGGTCGCCGCACGCGCGCTCGACCCCGCGGACCTGCTGCGCGGGACGGGGATCGTCTTCGCGGTCGCGGTGCTGCTGGTGATCGTGCGCTTCGCGTTCCTGAACGCTGCGGGTGGGACGATCTGGCTCGTCACCCGACGCACCGGCGGAGAACCCCGTGAGGGACACCGTGACCGGCTGGTCAGCGGCTTCGCCGGGTTCCGCGGCGCCGTGTCGCTCGCCATGGCCGTGGCCGTGCCGCGCACCCTCGAGTCCGGCGGGGGCTTCCCCGAGCGCGACCTCATCGTCTTCGTCACCGCCGGGGTGGTCATCGTCACGATCGTCGGGCAGGCCCTGGTGCTGCCGGCCGTCCTGCGCCGCGCCGCGCTGCCCGAGGACGAATCCGTCAGCGACGAACGTCGCTACGCCGAACGCACCGCGATCGAGGAGGCCCTCGACGCACTCCCCCGCCTCGCACGGTCGACAGGCGCCGACCGTGCGACGGTCGCTCGTCTGCGGAAGGACTACGAGGCCCACCTCGACGTGATCGAGGCCCGCGAGGGGGACGACGACGACCACCCCGCACTCCAGCGGCACGACAACGCGGTCGCCCTCGAGCTCGCACTGGTGCAGCACAAGGCGAAGACCCTGCTGCGCCTGCGCGACGCCGACGAGATCGACGACCTGGTGCTGCGGCAGGTGCGCGCCGGGTACGACGCGGAGGAGGCGCGGTTGGACGGCATCGAGTCGGTGGCGTCACCGCCCGCGTCGTCGTAGGGCGCCCCCGGGCACACCTGGTCGAAGCGGGCGTACCCGGTCTGTTGTGCTCACCAGGGACGCCCGTTTCCGGTTCCCGTCGCAGCGGGAACGCTAGCCTGGCCACAGTGATCCTCCGTCTCTCTCGGTGACCCACTGGTCGCCCAGCACCACCGGTTCGCCCCGCCGACGCGCGGGGGTGGTCTCGTGCGCCCGGACGGGGAACTCCATCAGGAGCTCCCCCACACCCGGCACACCATCCAGACCACCAGAGGAAGACCACTCCATGACGACCACCGACCGGTCCGCCCTGCGCGCGGACTGCGGCAACTGCTTCGCGCTCTGCTGCACCGCCTTCGGGTTCCAGCGTTCCGCCGACTTCCCGATCGACAAGCCCGCCGGCACCCCGTGCGGGAACCTCGCTGACGACTTCTCCTGCACCATCCACCAGACGCTCCGGCCGCGGGGGTTCCGGGGGTGCACCGTCTTCGACTGCTCCGGTGCGGGCCAGTACGTGTCGCAGACCCTCTACGACGGGGTCAGTTGGCGTGACCACCCTGACTCCCGCGCGGAGATGTTCCGGGTGTTCCCGATCGTCCGCCTGCTGCACGAGATGCTCTGGCACCTCGCCGAGGCGCAGGACCGTGCGGTCACGCCCGACTCGGCGGAGGACGCCGGGCTCCTGACGCGGGAGATCCGGCGCGTGCTCGTCGCAGGTCGCCCGACGCTCCTGGCGCTCGACGTCGAGCCGCTGCACGAACGCGTCCGGGACGTCCTGGTCGAGCTGAGCGGCGAGGTCCGGGCCAGGTACCGCGCCGGCCAGGACGATTCACGGGCCGGATTGCTGCGACCGGGGGCCGACCTCGCCGGTCGTGATCTGCGGGGCCGGCCGATGGCCGGCGCCGACCTGCGGGGTGCCACCGCGATCGGGGCGGACCTGCGCGGCGTGGACCTGTCCGGCGTCGACTTGCTCGGGGTCGATCTGCGGGACGCCCGGCTCGACGGAGCGGATCTGTCCACCGCGCTGTTCCTCACGCAGGCGCAGGTGAACGCGGCAGGCGGTGACACCGCCACGATGCTGCCCGACGGGATCGACCGACCGTCGCACTGGGTATCGGAGGTGGTCGAGCGGACCGTGCACCGGATCCCCCGGAACTGACATCCGTTCTCATCTATAAATGTATTGCAACTTCTGCATGCGTGGCCTACACTGAGGGCATCCCAACCGTCGATCAGCAGGAGGTCACCATGGCCGAGCACGAGAACAGCGCAGAGCACACCGTCGCCGAGCACACCCACCAGGACGGCTGCGGCCACGAGACGGTCCAGCACGAGGACCACGTGGACTTCGTCCACGACGGCCACAAGCACGCCCAGCACGGCGACCACTACGACGAGCACTGATCTCCCGATCAGCGCAGGCCCGTGATCAGCACCGATCAACGGACCTGCACGACGGCCCCGACGCACCGCGCCGGGGCCGTCGTGTTGCATGCAAGTATGCGCGTGCGCTTACATGAGTCCATGTCAGACGGGATCGAAGCAGCGGCGGACCTCTTCAAGGCGCTCTCCTCGCCGGCGCGACTGCGGATCCTCTCCGCGTTGATCGCCGGACCGTCCGACGTCGGCTCGCTCGCCGACGCGACCGAGCTCTCGCAGCCGCTCGTCTCCCAGCACCTGCGCACGCTGCGGCTCGCAGGCATCGTGCAGGTCGAGCGCATCGGGCGGAACGCCGTCTACTCGCTCCACGACGAGCACATCGCCCACATCGTCGGCGACGCGGTCAGTCACGTCAGCGAAGCCGGAACCGACACCGACTGAACCGGCTGCTGCTGCCAGACACCGCTCAGCAGCACTCGCAACCGGCAGCTGCACGCTCCCCCGTCAGCGCGGCGACGGGCTGCTTGCACGCGTCGCCGCGCCAGGCTTCGAGCCCCTCACGCACGGCGAACCCGACCACGACGAGGCCGGCGAGCGGATCGGCCCACCACCAGCCGAACAGCGTGTTCGCCAGCAGGCCGAGCAGCACCGCCGCCGACAGGTAGCTGCAGATCAGCGTCTGCTTCGAGTCGGCGATCGCCGACGCCGAGCCGAGTTCGCGTCCGGTCCGCCGTTCGACGAGGCTCAGGAACGGCATGACCGCCAGGCTCACCGCGGCGAGGACGATGCCGACCGGGCTGTGCTCCGGTGAGCGGACACCCGTGAACGTCAGGACGGCGTCGATGCTGACTACGGCAGCGAGCCCGAAGAACGAGACCGCGATCACCCGGAGCGCCGTCCGCTCCCGCGCCTCCGGGTCCCGCGCGGCGAACTGCCACGCGACGGCCGCTGCCGACAGGACCTCGACGATCGAGTCGAGCCCGAAGCCGATCAGCGCGGTGGACGACGCCACCGAACCGGCGGCGATCGCCACGACGGCCTCGAGCACGTTGTAGGCGATGGTCGCCGCGACGATCCAGCGGATCCGTCGCCGGAGGACGCCAGCACGGACCGGCGTGAGCGAAACCACGGCGGCGGTCACCGCTCGGCCCCGCAGCCGACGTCCACGGCGCAGCCGTCACCGTCACCATCGCCGTCGACTGCCAGCACCACGTCGACCAGGGACTCGAGCGCGCGGGTGATGTTGCCGTCCGCTATCTCGTAGCGGGTCCGCCGTCCCTCGGGCACGGCGACGACGATCCCGCAGCCGCGCAGGCACGCCAGGTGGTTCGACACGTTGGTCCGGGTCAGCTCGAGTTCCTCGGACAGCCGCGCCGGGTAGCCGGGGTCGTCGAGCAGTCGGAGCAGGATCCGCGCTCGGGTCGGGTCGGACAGTGCCCGTCCGAGCCGGTTCAGGACATCGAGCCGCGGGGCAATGGTCAGCATGCGCTGACCATACATCGGGCCGCGCCCAGACCGCCACAAGTCCGGACGACACGTCTCGCCCTCGGACATCGCGCGAGCTCAGACGTCCCCGAGCCGCCGCCCGGTCAGCCCGTCGTTCCAGCTCGTGCGTCCGCCGGGAGCACGCGACTCGTGCACGCCGTCGTGGCCGCTCGGTCGATCGCAGCGCCAGCGGTCGAAGACGCTGCAGCAGCGGTGGTCGGGTCGGTGGTCGGTGTCGTGGTTCTCGTGCATCGCACCGATGAGACGTCACGACGCAGCGTTTCGTCACGAACCGGCGCCGAACTCCCTGCACCACGAACGATGGTGAGCAGGAACGGTCGAGTCCCCCTTCAGCACCCGACCGTTCCTGCTCACCAACCGCTCGCGACGCGAGCGAAGCCCGCGCCCGCGACCCCGCGCCTAGCGCCTAGCGCTTGAGGTTCGTGAGCTCCTGCAGCACCTCGTCCGAGGTCGTGATGATGCGGGCGTTCGCCTGGAACCCACGCTGCGCCACGATCAGGTTCGTGAACTCCTGCGACAGGTCGACGTTCGACATCTCGAGCGTCCCTGCCGCGAGCGAACCGACGCCGGCCGAACCGGGGCCCCCGACCGTCGCACCGCCCGAGTTCGCGGTCGCGCGGTAGCCCGACGCCCCGGTCTTCTCGAGGCCGGCGGGGTTGGCGAACGTGGCCAGCGCGATGCGGCCGAGCGCGAGCGACGCACCGTTCGAGAACGTGCCGGTCACGGTGCCGTCCTTCGAGATCGAGTAGCCCTGCAGCGCCCCGGCCTCGCGGCCGTTCTGCGAGCCGATCGCCGCGGTGTTGAGCGAGGCGAACCCGGTCAGGTCACCCATGTCGACCCGGATGCCGCCGACAGCGAGGGTCCCGCCGGCGGTCAGCTTGCCGTCGGTGCCGAAGGTCAGCGAGGTGGTCGCCGTGGTGCCCTGTCCGTTGCGCCCGGTGACGTCCCAGCCGCCGGCGGTGCGCGTGTAGGCGAGCGACATCGTGTGCTTGGCACCGGAGGCGTCGTACACGGTGGCCTCGCGCGTGATGGTCTGGCCGACGGCGGTCTCGGACGGCAGGTTGCCCGCGACGGTGGCGGCGGTGGTGCGGACCGCCGGGGCTGCTGCTTCGAGCGGCAGCGTGATGTCGGACAGCTGCCCGTTCTCGTTGACGACGCCGTTCGTGGCCGGGTAGCCCTGCACGATCTTGCCGTCGGCGGTGACCAGGCGGCCGTTCGCGTCGAAGTCGAACGCCCCGGCGCGGGTGTAGACGGTGTCGTTGCCCAGGCGGGTGACGAAGAACCCGTCGCCCGAGATCATCAGGTCGGTGGCCTTGCCGGTGGCCTGCGCCGAGCCCTGCGAGAAGTTCGTGGAGACCCCGGCGACCTGCACGCCCAGGCCGATCTGGGCCGGGTTCGTGCCGCCGATGCCGGTCTGCGGTCCGCCGGCACCCTGGGTCATCTGCGACAGGGTGTCCTGGAAGACCGTGGTCGACGACTTGAAGCCGACGGTGTTGACGTTGGCGATGTTGTTGCCGGTGACGTCGAGCATCTGCTGGTGGGAGCGGAGGCCGGAGATCCCGGAGTAGAGCGAGCGGAGCATGGTGCGTCCTTTCGGAGAGGCAGGAAGATCGAGGAAGGAAAGAACGGGCGTCAGGACGCCGGAGCGGTGGTGGTGATGCCGGAGATCACGTCGAGAGCGACCTCCTTCCCGTTCACGGTGACCGTGGGCACGCTCTTCGCGTACGACACGGCCGAGGCGGTCCCGGTGACGGACCCGCCCGAGTCGGCGTCGGTGTAACTGACCTGCTTGCCGACGAGGTTCGCCGCGGCGATGCGCATCTGGAGCGAGAAGTTCTCGTTCCCCGTCGTGGTCTGGTTGGTGATCTGCTCCATCATCGCGAGCTGCGTCTGCTGGCCGATCATCTGGTTGGTGTCCATCGGCGACGACGGGTCCTGGTTGCGCAGCTGCGTGACGAGCAGCTTCATGAAGACCTCGGAGTCCATCGTCTGGGACTTCTGTGCGGTGGAGTTCGCGGCGAGGGCCGCGGCCTGCGCGGTCGGGTCCACGCTGCCGGTGATGCCGTCGATGGGCATGGTGCGTTCCTGTTCGTGAGCCGGATCAGGCGAGGACGTCGAGTCCCGCGGTGCGGATGGAGGGCGTGTGGGTGGCGGGCTGCGTGCGCGGGGTGCCCCGCGCCTCCAGTCCGGGGTCGCCAGGCAGCACACGTGCGGCCGGGCGCTCGTCGCGACCCGGCGCGTCCTGCGGCTGGTTCTGCGACGACAGGTCGAGCGTGGTGCTCACACCGGTGCCGCCGGCGTCGCGTCGCAGGTCCGGCAGCACCTGGCGGACGGCCTCGCGGCCGGCGTCCGACGCGGCGAACAGCTCGACGTGCATGCCGTGCGCGGTGACGTGCGCGCGCACCGTGACCGGGCCGAGGCTGTCCGGCACGACCTGCACGGTGACGACGTGCTCGCCGGGGCCGGCCTGTGCGAGCGTGAACACCGGTCGCGCCAGCTGCTGGGCGAGCGGCGCCGGGGCCGGCGCGGTCGCCGCGGCGGGCGCGGCGGTCGGCGTCGTCGACATGACGAACGGGGTCTCGCCACCGCGGCTGGGGACGACGGCCGGGAGGCCCGGATCGCCCGGCGTCGACGCCTGCTGCTGGGTCCCGTGGCCGGCTCGGGAGCCGGTGCCGGCTGCCGGGGCGGCACCCGCTGCGACGGCCGGCAGCGGGGCCGGGGTGCCGGTGGAGGTGGCTTCGTCGGTCCGCGTCGGTGCCGCGGCCGGGATCGCCGCCGCCGGGACAGCGACGGTGGCGCCGGCGACCGCGGTCGGCGCGGGGGCGGTGCCCGGAGCGGCCTCGGAGGCAGCTGCCGGCGACGCGGTGCCCCTCGGCGGCACCGCGGGCGCCGACGGAGCGGTCGCCGTCACCGCGGGCACGGCCGGCGCCGTCGCCGGTGCCTGCTGCGGGGCGACGGAAGCGGTTCCGCTCGTCGGCGTCGGGGCGGACGAGGTCTGTGACGCCGTGTCCGCGGCCGGCACCGGCACCGGCTTCGGTGTGGTCGTCGGGATCGCAGCGGTCCCGTCGGTTGCGTGCGGGCCCGCCACGGACGGCTCCCCCGTGCGGACGGCGGCCTGGCCCGCCGTCGTGCTCGTGGCGACGGCAGCCGGAGCGGCCGGCGCGGCTGGCGTGGCCGTGAGCCCGACGGCGAGCAGCGACTGCGCGTCGACGGACGTGGGATCGGTCGCCGGCACCGACCGGTCCGACGTCGAGGTCGAGGTCGACGCGGACGGCGTGACAGCGGTGCTCGGCGTCGCGGCCGAACCGTCCGCTGTGCGGCCCTCGGTGTCGTCCCGCTCGGCAGCACCGTCGCCGGCTCGCCGCTCGGTCGCGACGGCGGCGGTCAGTGCCGCACCGAAGGACCCGGCAGCCGCAGGGTCGGACGCTGCACCCCGGGTGGGGCTCGGTGCGGTGGGCACGGACGGCTGGGTGGCGATGGTCAGGCTCATGCGGCGCTCCCGGACTGCATCATGGACAGCAGCGCGGCGGTCTGCAGGTCGGTCGCGGAACGCGCAACCGAGGCGCTCGGCGCGGTGACGGCCGCCGGGGCCGCCTGCGCGGGGACGATCCGCCGGATCGTCGCGATGTCGCCGTCGGAGTACCAGTTGTCGACGATCCGGACGTCCTTGCCGGGGCGCGGCGCGTGCAGCACCTTGCCGTCGCCGACGTAGATGACGACGTGGCCCTCGCCCTTCGGGATGATCAGGTCCCCGGGCTGGGCGTCCTTGAGGGAGCCGACCTCGACGCCCATCTTCGCCTGGTCCGGCACGACCCGGGGCATCGTGACCCCGAGGTCCTTGAAGACCGTCTGCACCAGGCCCGAGCAGTCCATGCCCGCGGTCGTCTCCCCGCCGAACACGTACGGCACGCCGAGGTACTTCTTCGCGTCGGCCACGACGTCAGCCCCGGTGGCACCGCTGCCGGTGGCGAGGGTGCCGGCCCCGGCGTCGACCGAGGTCGCGGGGGCACGGGTGGCCGTCGGGGTGGCCGAGGCCGTCGCACCGGCAGCGGTCGCGGCGCCGGTCGTGCCGTCGGCGGTGGCGAGGGCGTCCGCGAAGGCCGCGGACCCCGCGGCACCGCTGGCGGCGGAGGCGCTCGGGGCAGCCGTGGCCGTCCCGCCGCGCAGCGTGTCGATCTGGGACCGGATCTCCGAGATCCGGGAGAGCACCGCTTCGACGGTCATCGGGCACCACCTTCCGTGCGGCGTCGTGCCGCGATCTCGTCGAGGGCGTTCTGTTCGGTCCGGAGTTCCTCGGCCGCCTGCTGCTCGGTGTGCTTGCCCTCGAGCTTCTCGAGTCCGACGGCGGCACGGCGGGCGGCGGTGTAGTCCTGCTGCGCCCGGTCGGCGTCCGCGCGGCGGTTCTGCACGACGGCGTCGAGCTCCTCGAGCATCCCGCGCGTCGCGGCACGTGCTGCGGCGACGGCGCTCAGGGTGGCGGCGTCCTGGATCGGTTGGGCGTCCTCGCTGTCGGCGAGGCTCCGGCGTGCGGCGATCCGGGCGTCGGCCGCGTCACGCACACGCTCGTTCGCGGTGGCGAGCGTGGCGGCGGCACGGTCCTGCTGGGTGTGCCGCAGGCGCAGGAGCCCGGCGAGCGGGAAACGGCGGGCCATCACGACACCCCCAGCTGCTGCACGAGGCCGCCGAGGCGCTGCCAGGACGCATCTGCGGTGGCACGCTCGTCCATGCCCTGGCGCAGGAAGGCGTCGATCGATCCCTGGTGGTCGACCGCGGCGTCCACCAGGGGGTTCGATCCGCGCTGGTAGGCGCCGACGTCGAGCAGGTCCTGGGCACCGGCGCGCGCGGCCATCACCTTCCGCAGCACGGTGGCCGCGGCTCGCTGCTCGGGTCGGGTGACCTTCGAGGCGACACGGGAGACCGAGCCGAGGGCGTCGACCGACGGGAAGTGCCCGGTGATCGCGAGCTTGCGGTCGAGCACGACGTGACCGTCCAGGATGCTGCGGGCGGCGTCCGCGATCGGCTCGTTGTGGTCGTCGCCGTCGACCAGCACGGTGTACATGCCGGTGATGCTGCCGACGCGGTCGGTCCCGGCGCGCTCGAGCAGGCCGGCGAGCACCGAGAACGTCGACGGTGGGTAGCCCCGGGTGGCCGGCGGCTCCCCCACCGACAGGCCGATCTCGCGCTGCGCCATGGCGACGCGCGTGAGTGAGTCCATCATGAGCACGACGTCCTGGCCGGCGTCGCGGAACGACTCCGCGATGCGGGTGGCCACGAACGCGGCACGCAGGCGCATGAGCGCGGGTTCGTCCGAGGTCGACACGACGACGATCGAGCGGGCGAGCCCCTCGGGTCCCAGGTCGTCCTCCAGGAACTCGCGGACCTCGCGGCCGCGCTCCCCCACCAGGGCGATGACGTTGACGGCCGCGTCGCTGCCCCGCGCGATCATCGAGAGCAGCGAGGACTTGCCCACGCCGGACCCGGCGAACAGGCCCATGCGCTGCCCACGGCCGACCGTGGTCAGGGTGTCGAGGACCCGCACGCCGAGCTGCATGGGCGTGTCGATGCGGGTCCGCGCCATCGCGCTCGGGGTGTCGTGGTCGAGCGGGACCCAGGTGACGGGTTCGCCCCGGGGGCCTTCGAGCGGGCCGCGGTCGTCGATCGGCCGGCCGAGCCCGTCGAGCACCCGGCCGAACAGTCCGGAACCGGTCGGCACGAGCACCGGGCGGCCGGTCGGACGCGCCGGTGTGCCGGCGGTGACCCCGATCAGACGGCCGAGCGGCATGCAGCGGATGCCCGAGGCATCCGTGGCGACGACCTCGACCGCGGTCTGTTCGCCGTCCTCGGCGCCCACCGTGACGACGTCGCCGACGCGGGCGTCGAGCCCGGCGATCGTCAGCCCCAGGCCGACGGCGCTCGTCACGACGCCCACCCGCTGGGGTGCGGCGCGCAGCAGCGCCTCGTCGAGGCCGCGCGGGCGGAGCAGGGTGGCGGTCACCGGTCGGCTCCCGTCGCGTCGACACCGAGCGCGGTGCGTGCGCGGTCGAGCGCCGTCGCGATGCGCGCGTCGAGGATGCCGTCCGGCAGGTCGACGACGGCGTCGCCGTCGCGCAGCGTGCCGTCCGCCATCACCGGGACCGGCAGGTCGAGCCCGGCGACGCGCGCAGCGTCCGCCGGGCTGAGCCGGACGGCCACCGGGACCGTGCGGTCGACGGACGCGAGCGCCCGCCGGACGGTGGCCTCGGCACCGGAGGTGATCCGGGCCTCCCGGCTGCCCGGTCCGTCGAGGACGGTCGCGTCGTGTGCGGGCCTGGAGGCGCGGACCACGTTGCCGACGATCGCCTCGGCCAGGTCGACTGCCGCGCTCGCGACCGACGCCTCGGCGTCCGCCAGGACGGGTGCGACCGCGGACAGCAGGGCGTTCGTGGCGGCGTCGAGGACCGCGATGCGACGTGCCGTGTCGGCCTGCAACGCGGTGACCCGGGCGGCGTGCTCGGCTTCGAGCCGGGCGCGCAGGGCCTCGGTCTCGGCCTGCGCAGCACGCAGCCCGGCGGTGTAGCCGGCCGCGTGCCCGCGGACGTCGGCGCTCGACGCGCGGTCGCGTCCGGCGGTGGCGGTGATCGCCGGGAAGGCGACGCGGTGCACGACGGTGTCAGTCAACGAGCTCGTCCTCCTCGGCGCGGTGCACGGTGACGATGCCCTGGGCCTCGAGTTCCCGCACGGAACGGACGACCTCGGCACGCGCTTCCTCGACCTGCGAGACCCGCACCGGGCCCATGGCCTGCAGCTCGTCGTCGAGCAGTTCGCGGTTGCGCTCGGACACGTTCGCGCGGATGGTCTCGACGACCGGCCCGGCGGCGCCCTTCATGGCGGTCGCGAGGATCTTGGAGTCGATGCCGCGCAGCACCTGCTGGATGTCGCGGGACTCGAGCTTCACGATGTCCTCGAAGGTGAGCATGCGGGAGCGGATGTCCTCGGCGAGCTCCGGGTCGCGGGCCTCGAGTCCCTCGAGCACGGCCTTCTCGGTCGCGACGTCGGAGCGGTTGATGATGTCGACCAGGGGTGCGATGCCGCCGACGACCTCGACGCTCTCGCGCGGCGAGACGACCGCACCGGCACGCTGGCGCAGCACCCCGGCCACGATGCCGACGGCCTCGGGCGTCGCGCTGCCCATGGTGGCGAACGCCTGGGCGACGTCGGTGCGGACACGCTCGTCGACGCCGGCGAGCACGGCGCTGGCCTGCCCCGGGCCCAGGTGCGCCAGCACGAGGGCGATGGTCTGCGGCAGCTCGCCCTCGAGCAGGGTGACGACCTGGCCTGGTTCGGCGTCGTCGAGGAAGTCGAACGACTGCCCGGCGAGGTTCGAGGCCAGACGGTCCATCACGCCGGCGGCCCGCTCGGCGCCGAACGACGCCTCGAGCAGCCCGAGGGCGGTCTCCTTGCCGCCGCGCTTCTGCGTGCGGCCGCTCATCGTGAGGCGGTGGAACTCGCTCATGGTCTGGTCGACGACGGTGTCCTCGAGGCGGCGCATCCGGACGATCTCGGCGGAGATCTCCTCGGCCTCCATCTCGGTGAACTGCTTCATCACCGCGCTCGCGCGCTCGGTCTCCATCTGCATGAGGATGAGCGCGACCTTCTGCGCGCCGGTCAGGGCACGGTCGCTCGGGCCGGTTCCGCCGCCGGGGCTCGGCATCAGCGCGCTCACACCGGCGCCCGGTCGTCCAGCAGCCCGCGCAGGAGCTCGGCGGTGCGCTTCGGGTCGCGCTCGGCCAGGGCGGAGATGTCCTGACGGCGGCGCTCGGCCGTGATCTCCTCGGTGGTCAGCACCTCGGTCGGGGCGTCCCCGGCGGGCATCGCCGAGAGCACGGCGGTCGGGGCGTCACCGGCACCGAGCGTCGCCCGGTCGTCGAGCCCGTCCATCGCGAGGGGCAGCTGGAACGTCTCGCCGGCGAAGGCGTCGAGCTCGCCGAGGTCGACGGCCTCGCGCTCCTGCTTGCGGTTGCGGCGGGCGACGAAGAACATGATCGCGATGACGGCCAGGACGATGCCGATCACGATGCCGGCGGTGCGGATCGACGACCACAGTGCTTCCTGCTGGTCGGCCTTCTGCTGCTCCTCGAGCGCCTTCGCGGCCTGGTCGGAGGCACTCGTGTCGAAGTCCATCATCGCCACCTTGACCTGGTCGCCACGGGCCTGGTCGACCCCTGCAGCGGCGGACACCAGGTCGTTGATGCTCTGCAGGTTCGCGTTCTGCACGGCGTCGGCCTTCGAGTTCAGCGCGACCGAGATGGTCTGCCGGTCGAGCCCGCCCGAGGGGATCTGCGTGGTCTCGGTGGTGTGGTCGACGGCGTTGTTCTTCGTCGCCGACTCGTTCTTGTACCCGTCGTCGCCGGCGCCGCTCGTGGCGGTGCCGTTCGGGACGGCGATGTTGTCCGGGCCGAGGACGCCGGTGGCACCCTTCCCTGCGCCGGCACCGGCGCCGTACTCCTCGGTGGTGCTCGACTCGTTCAGCGCGACCGGGCCCGAGGTCGGGCTCGTGTAGCTCTCCGACGTCCGGGTGCCGGACTCCTGGTTCATCGTCCCCGAGACCACGACGGTCGCGTTGCCGGCCCCGAGCGTGGTGTCGAGCAGGTCCTGGATCTTCTTGCTCGTCGCCGCGTCGTAGTCGGCGGCCTGGTCCGCGCCGCTGCCGGTCGCACCGGTGCCCACGGCCGACAGGGTCTGGCCCTTCGCGTCGACGACGGAGACGTCGGTGGGCTGCATGCCCTCGACCGAGGCGCTCGTCAGGTGCACGACGGCCTGCACCTGGTCGGTGCTGAGCTGCGTGCCGTTCTCGGTCGCGATGAACACCGACGCGGTCGGGTCCTTCTCCTCGGACACGAACACGGACTTCTCCGGGATCGCGAGCTGCACGGTGGCGGTCTGCACGCCGTCCATCGCGCCGATGGTCTTGGCGAGCTCGCCCTCCATCGCACGCTTGTACGTGACGTCCTGCTGGAACTCCGAGCTCGTCACGCCCATCTTGTCGAGCAGCGAGTAGCCGCCCTCGTTCGACGACGGCAGGCCGTTCGACGCCGCCTTGAGCCGCTCGGAGTACACCTGCGCCTGCGGCACGAGGATCGTCGCACCGCCGTCGGTGAGCTGGAACGGCACGCCGTCGGTCTGCAGCTGGTCTGTGATGGAGCTCGCGTCGGCCGCGGCGAGCCCGGTGAAGAGCGGCGCGTAGGACGCCTTGCCGAGCCAGGACGCCAGGGCGATCCCGCCGAGCACGAGTGCCGCGATCGCCAGGATCGCGATGGTGCGCTGGGCGGCGGAGAAGCCCTTGACGTACGCGGACAGGCGTGCGAGGACGTTCTTGACGGCGACGGGCATCAGGCCTGCATCCTCATGATCTCGTTGAAGGCGTCGACGCCCTTGTTGCGGACGGCGGAGACGAGCTCGAGCGTGACCTGCGCGCGGGTGGCGGCGATCGTGGCGTCGTGGATGTCGTCGAGGTTGCCGGTGACGGCCTTGAGCGCGAGGGTCTTCGAGTCGCTCTGCAGCGACTGCAGCCCGTCGACGGCGTTGCCGAGGCTCGCGGCGAACCCGCTGCCGTCGGTGCTCGTCGCGCCCGCAGCGCCGGCGACGTCGCTGGACGTGCCGGACACACCGGTCAGTGCGTTCGTCATCGCGTTGGTGGTCACACCGTTGACGGCGTCGATGGGCATCAGTTCTTCCCGATCTGCAGTGCCGCCTCGTAGGCGGTCTTGGCACGGTCGACCACGGCGGCGTTCGCCTGGTAGCCGCGCTGGGCCATGATGAGGTCCGCCATCTGCGTGCCGAGGTCGATGTCGGGCATGCGGACGTAGCCCTCCTCGTTCGCGAGCGGGTTGTCCGGGTCGTAGGTGACACGGCCGGCGGCGCTGCCGAACGCGGCGCCCTTGACGTAGGCACCGGAGACGCCGGCGCCTTCCTGCACCTCGACGTACCGCGCCTGGAACGCGGTGTCGTCCATCGACTTCACGGTGTTCGCGTTGGCGATGTTGTCCGAGACGGCGTCGAGCCACTTCCGGTGCACGGTCAGACCGGTGCTCGCGATGCCGATCGCGTCGAAGGTCGTCACGAGTTCGTCCGCATCGCCGCACGGACGCTGGTGAGCTCGGAGTTCATCGCCTGCGTCGCGAACTGGTACCGCAGCACCGTGTCGATGTTCGACAGCGTCTCCTCGTCGAGGTTGACGTTGTTGCCGTTCGTGTTCGTCGGCTCGAGGCTGCGCGCCATCGTCGGCGTGGTGGCGCCGTCGCCGTCCACGATCGACTTCGCCAGGGCGTCCTCGAACTGGACCTTCTCGGCGTGGTAGTTCGTCGTGTTGATGTTCGCGATGTTGTTCGCGATCACCTTCTGACGCATCGACAGGCCGTCGAGTGCACTCTGCAGCGCGACGCTCGTCACGGAATCGAACACGGAAGGGTCCCCCTCGTCAGGGCGTGTCGTCGTGCTGACGACGTCGCCGTGCGGTGGTGGCCGATCCCTGGCCGAACTGGTGAGCGATCCGTGCTCGTGGGGCGCTATCGGAGCCCGTCGTCGGCCGCGTTAGGCGTCGCCCCGAACGGGGGGGGCGGTCGGCGCTGCGCGGGGCGGAGCACCCGAGATGCGACAGAGCACCCGTCGATCGACGGGTGCTCTGTCGCAGAACTGGTGCGGGGGTGCGGGTCAGGCGGACGCGTCGAGGTACACGGATCCGCGGGGCTCGCGCGTGGCGTCGACGGCGCGCAGGGCGCCGAGGTGCTCCAGCGTCGAGCGGCGGTCCGCCTCGAGCGCCGTCATGCGGTCCCGCTGCGCGGCGAGCAGCCGGGAGGCCCGTCCCACCAGGTCGCGCGGCAGCGGTCCCAGCCCGGCTGGCTCCGACCACCCGGCCACGGCCGTGGAACCGGCCGCCTGCCCGGCGGCGTCGCGTTCCAGGGACGTGAGCAGGGCCTCCCAGACGGCTCGCCCGTCGGGCTGCTCAGGCGACACCGAGGGCTCCCCCGGTCGGCTGCTGCGTGGCGGGCGTCGCTGGCAGCGACGCGGCCGCCTCGTGCCACGACTGACGCAGCGGCTCGAGGATCCGGATGCAGTCGCGGGTCGCCTGCACGTCGCGGTGCACGTTGGCGGTGATGAGCGAGGTGGACGCGTAGTTGTACACGGCGAGCAGGCCCTCGCCGCCGTCCCAGACGTCGATCCGGAGCGTGCTGGACAGCTCCCCCACGATGGCCTGGGCGTGCAGGAGCTGTTCGCGTGCCGCCGCCCAGTCGGCGGCGACCTGCGCAGCCTCGGCCCGGTGCAGGTCGAGCAGCAGTCGGTCGTAGAGCATCGTCACGAGCTGGGCCGGGGTCGCCGAGAGCACGGCCTCGTTCGTGTACTGGGCACGTCGCTGGTCGGTGACGGTGCGGGGCTGGGCGGCCTGGCGGAAGGCGGCGGCCTGGAAGTCGAAGGTCATGGTCGTTCCCGTCAGCTCGACGTCGAGGCGAGCTGGCTGGCGAGCCAGCTCGACTGCGACTGGAGCTTGCTGAGGCTGGTCTCGAGTGATGCGTAGAGGGTCTGCAGCGAGGCCCGGCGCATCGCCAACCGGTCGGTCCAGCTGTCGATCTGGGTGGTCAGGTCCTTCGCGACGGCCTGCTGGCCGGTGATGGAGGTCGTGACGGAGCCGTCGTACTTGTCGGACGCGGCGGTGGCTGCGGCGCCGACGTTGGCGGCCACGCCGGAGAGCATCGCCTGGGTGGCCTTCGGGTCGGTCGCGAGGGCTTTCTGGAAGACCTCGGGGTCGAAGGTGAAGGTGCCGTCCTTCATGATCACGATGCCGATGGTCGACGGCGACTTGCCGTCGACGGGGGCGGACATCGTGCTCGTCAGGCGCTGCACCGCGTCGCGGGAGGCGCCGTCGCCGGTCAGGACACCGGCCTTGGTCGTCGTGGTGCCGGACGTGGCACTGGTCGTGCTCGAGACCGTGGTGTTCGTCTTGTAGTAGGCCGCGATCGCGTTCATCGCGTCGACGAGCCCGGAGGCCACGGACTGGGCCTTCGTGGTGTCCTGCGCGACGGTGACGGTGACCGGCTCGGCGGTGGTCTTCGACACCGTGACGTCGACCCCGGGGACGAGGCCCGTGAAGGTGTTGGTGGCGCTCGTGACCGTCTGCGCGGCGGCGGTGCCGGCCCAGAGGGTGACACTGGCATCGGTCGCCGCGGTCACGACCGCGGCACCGGTCTCGGTCAGGACGTTCGTCGCGGTGCCTGCTGCCACGGCGTCCGCGCCACCCCGGTACACCTGGAACCCGCCGGCCGCCCCGGTCTTCGCGGACGTGAGCTGCAGGCGGGAGAGCTTGGTGCCGTCGGCGTCGGTACCGGCGGAGACCTTCGTCGCGGTGACGCCCGCACCGGACTTGTTCAGGGCGGACACGACGTCGTCGAGGGAGCCGGACGTCGGCGTCACCGTGGTCGACTTGCCGTCCGCGCCGACGATCGTGATCGGCTGCGCATCGCTGGACCACGTCGACATCGCAGCCGTGACACCGACCTGGGCCGAGGCGGTCGATCCGACGGTGAAGCTGATGGACCCGGCGGTCGCGCCGGTGCCGGTGAGGGCCGTGACGCCGGCAGCGCTGCTCGTCGCGGCGAAGAGGTCCAGCGACGAGGCCTTCGCGGCGTCCGCGGCCTTGGTGGCGAGCCCCTGGATCAACCCGTTGAGCGTCTGCAGTGACGAGATGAACGAGTTGGTGGTGGTGAGCTTGTTCTTGAGCAGGGTCTGCGGGACGCCCTCGACGCTCATCAGCGAGTTGATGAGGTCGGTCGTCTTGAGACCGCTGACCAGACCGTCGATCGCGAGGCTGGTGCTCGAGGACACGGACGAGGACATCGTCGACACTCCCTGGCGTCGTGGAGGTGGTCAGGACGGCGAGGTCCGCCCTCCGTGCCCGCAGGGGGCCCGGAGGGCGGACCGCGTGATGGCTAGCGCAGGAGCGAGAGCACGCCCTGGGTGCTCTGGTTCGCCTGCGCGAGCATCGAGGTGCCGGCCTGGCTCAGGATGTTGTCGCGCGTGTACTTGACCATCTCCTGTGCCATGTCGACGTCGGTGATGCGCGAACCGGCAGCCGTCAGGTTCTCCTTGGCCACGTTCGTCACGTTGATGGCGTGGTCGAAGCGGTTCTGGATGGCACCGATGGTCGAACGAGCGGAGGAGACGTACTTGATCTGCTCGTCGATCGCGGTGATGGCAGCCTGAGCGTTCGTGGCCGAGTCGAAGGTGAGCGCGCCGACCGCGGTCGACACGGACTCCACGTTCGACTTCGACAGGTCCACGTCGATCTGGCTCGCCGCGTCACCGTTCGCGCCGACCTGGAACTTCAGCACCCCTGCGGCGCCGGCGGAGCCGTCGAGCAGCTTGATGCCGTTGAAGTTGGTCGACGCCGAGATGCGGGTGAGCTCCTTGGTGAGCTCGCCGACCTCGGTGGTGATCGCCTTCCGCGAGTCCTCGTTGTTCGAGTCGTTGCCGGCCTGGACGGCCAGGTCGCGCATGCGCTGGAGGATCGAGTGGGTCTCGGTGAGGCCACCTTCAGCGGTCTGCACGACGGAGATGCCGTCCTGCGCGTTGCGGGCGGCGACCGTGAGGCCACCGACCTGGGACTTCAGCCCCTCGGAGATCGTCAGACCGGAAGCGTCGTCGGCAGCACGGTTGATGCGGAGGCCGCTCGAGAGCTTCTCGAGGGACTTCGACAGGTCGTTCTGCGTCGAGTTCAGGTTCCGGTACGTGTTGAGTGCCGAGAGGTTGGTGTTGATGGACATACCCATGGTGGTTTCCTCCGTGAACGTGGGTCGTGCGTCTGCCCGTCCGTGGGCTGACATGGATGACTCTCGGCCGGTCGCCGGGAGTCGTTAGGGGATCGGCGGAGAAGTTTCCGCCGACGTCTCAACTCGCCGCGACGGCCGGTCCTGCTGCAGCGTCGTGCACCGCGCGGGCGACACCGGCGGCGGCGTTCGTGGCGACACGGGCCAGGTACGCACTGCGACGGGCCGCGGTGGTGCGGCTGGCGGGCTCGACGGTGGTGCCGTCGCCGTAGTGGGCGGCGAGACCGTCGTGGAGCAGGCGCATCGCCTCGGAGCGCTGCTGCGAGACGGCGGAGTGCGTGATGCCGAGCTCGGCGGCGACGTCGGTGACCGATCGGTCGCCGAAGTACACGGCCTCGACGATGAAGCGCATCCGCTCGGGCAGGGCCTCGACCGCGGCGCGGAGGTACCGGCGTTTCTCGGTCTCGAGCAGGTCGTCCCCCGGGAGCGGCAGGTCTGCCGCGACCAGGTCGTGCACGGTCTCGTCGAGGGGCGCGACGGTGCGGGCGGCGTCGCTCATCGCGTCCACCGCGGTCTGCTTGTCGACGCCCATCGCGTCGGCGATCTCCTGCGCACCGACGGTCCGGCCGAGTCGCGCCGACAGGGCCTCCTGCGTGGCCAGGGTCTCGCGGATGCGCTTGCGGGTGCCGCGGGAGGCCCAGTCGGCCGAGCGCATGTCGTCGGCCAGTGCCCCGGTGATCCGGGTGCGGGCGTAGGCGCCGAACGGGACGCCGAGGGTGGGGTCGAACGCATCGGCCGCGGCGACGAGGGCGAGGGACCCGACGGCGGCGAGGTCGTCGCGGTCCAGGTGCGTCGCCCGGGAGCGGACGTCGGCCACGATGTAGCCCACGAGCGGGAGGTGCTCCACGATCATCGCGTTGCGTTCGGTGCGGTCCATGCTCATCCCCTGGTCGACCTGACGTGTGTCGGCTCACCCGTCCGTGGGCGCGACGAGCGCCGGCCTCGGATGGCCGGTGCGTACGCCGAAGAACCGCCCGGGTCCCTCCGAGCGGAGCACCCCGTGTCGTTCCCGAGCAGTTCCGGGCGTCCCCCGGGGTGCGTTCTGAATGTATCGGCTGGCAATGGGCTGAGTGGGTCCACATGCGTCCCCAGTGCGGGGGTGTCAGGGCCCGGATCCGGTCGGCATTTCTGGGGACTCCGGGTGGGGAACGACCGTTCTTGTCCCCCGACAGGGCTCATCGGGTCACAGTCTCGGCGAGTACTGAGTCGGCACTCGGCCGCCGGGGCTTACGGTCGCGACCACCGAGTCGATAGGTCCCGGTGTCCGCAGGATGACGGACCGGGGGCCACCCCGACGAACCACCACCTGGGAGGAGCTGATGAGCGTGAACGACCTGTCCGCCGTGCTCTGGCGCGAACGCGAGCTGCTCGAACTGCTCACCTTCAAGCTCGAGGAGGAGCAGCTCCTGCTCACCGCGGGCCGCTCCCGCTGGGTGTCGCACGCCAGCCGCGAGGTCGAGCAGGTCCTCGACCGGCTCCGCAGCACCGGACTCGAGCGCGCCGCGCAGAGTGCCGAGGTCGCCGAGGAGTGGGGCGTGCCCGCCGACGCTCCCCTGCGGGACGTCGTCGCCGCGGCGCCGAACGGCCCGTGGGGCGAGATCCTGTCGTCGCACCTCACCGCGATGGTCGAGCTGACCACCCAGATCGGCGCGCTGCGCGACGAGAACGACCGGTTCCTCCGTGCCGCCGCCCAGGCCACCGAGGAGACCCTGGCCGGGACCGTCACCGGCGCCGCCACCTACGACGCCACCGGCACGTCGGGTGCCGGCGCGGACGGCGCCCGCCTGTTCGAGGGGACGCTGTAACACCGTGGTCAGCACCTTCGGATCCCTCGCGACGGCGTACTCCGGCCTCGCCGCGGCCCGGGCCGGCATCGACGTCACCGGCCAGAACATCGCCAACGCCGGCACCGCCGGGTACACGCGGCAGCGCGTCACGCAGAACTCGGTCCCCGCGACCCAGACCGGCTTCATGCGGGGCACCGCGGCCCTCGCCGGCCAGGGCGTCTCCGTCGACGGCATCGCCCGCCTGGCGTCCCTGACGCTCGACGCCGGCGTCCGCGTCGCCGCCGGTTCGTCGGCGTACGCCGACGCCCGCGCCAGCGCACTCTCCGCCCTCGAGACCGGATTGCACGAGCCCGGCAAGGACGGTCTGAGCGCCAAGCTGGATGCGTTCTGGTCGTCCTGGAGCGAGCTCGCCAGCCACCCCGACGACCCCGGTGCCGCGAGCGCGGTGCTCGGGGCCGCGGGCACCGTCGTCTCCGCCCTGGCCGCCGGATCGAAGGCCGTCGATGCGCAGTGGTCGTCGGTGCGCGGCTCCCTGACCGGCCAGGTCGCCCAGCTGAACGGCGCCGCGGAGCAGGTCGCGGACCTGAACGGCCGGATCCGCACCGCACTGGCGTCGGGCGGCACCGCCAACGAGCTGCTCGACCAGCGCGACCAGCTCACGCAGCAGATCGCCACGCTCGCCGGCGGCACCACCCGGACCAACGCCGACGGCACGGTCGACGTGCTCCTCGGTGGCAACCCGCTCGTGCAGGGCACCGACGCCCGCTCGGTCGCCCTCGGCGGCGGCGAGCGTCTGGCCGACGGCACCGCGGTCACCCTGACCTGGACCACCGGCACGACCGGGGCCGTCGGGCTGAGCGGCGGGTCGATCGGCGGAGCCCTCGCCGTCCTGGCGCCCGCGTCCGGCACCGGCACCGGCGGGG
Organism: Curtobacterium sp. Arg-1; assembly: GCF_025643395.1. Lineage (NCBI taxonomy): Bacteria > Bacillati > Actinomycetota > Actinomycetes > Micrococcales > Microbacteriaceae > Curtobacterium > Curtobacterium sp. Arg-1. The sequence goes on along the minus strand of NZ_CP095731.1, from coordinate 1,772,234 downwards.
CACTCGCCGAGGCGTCCGCGTCCTACGACGCCGTGGCCACCCGACTCGCCACCACCGTGAACGCCCTGCACGCCACCGGGACCACCCCGGCCGGCGCCACGGGCGCACCGTTCTTCTCACTCGCGACCGGTGTGCCCGCCGCCCAGGCGCTCGGCGTCGTCCCCACGGACGCCGGCGGCCTGGCGACGCGGAACGCGGCGGGCGAACTCGACGACTCGTTCGCCGACGCGCTCGCGCGACTCGGGGCGTCGTCCGACGGTGCCGACCAGGTCTGGGCGACGTTCGTGACGGGGGTGGGCACCGCCTCCAGGTCGGCGACGTCGGAATCGACGCTGACCGGACTCGCGCTCACCAACGCACGCACCCAGCAGCAGTCGAGCGCCGGCGTCGACCTCGACGAGGAGAACGTGAACCTGCTGAGCTACCAGCACGCGTACCAGGGCGCCGCGCGCGTCCTGACCGCCGTCGACGAGATGCTCGACACCATCATCAACCGAGTCGGACTCGTCGGGAGGGGCTGATCGTGATCACCCGTGTGACCACCCAGATGTCGATGGCGGCCGCCTCGGCCCGGCTGCAGGCCGGTGCCGCGAAGGTCGCCGAGCTCACCGACCAGGCCACGACGCTGCGCGCCATCCAGAAGCCGTCAGACGACCCCGTCGGCACCGCGTCGTCGATGCAGGTGCGCAAGGAGCAGGCCGCTGCGGCGCAGTACTCGCGGAACGCAGACGACGCCGCGGCGTGGCTCGCGACCACCGACAGTGCACTGTCGAGCGTGTACGGGGTGCTCAACAACGTCCGCGACCTCACGGTCCAGGCCGCGAACTCGGGCACCATGAGCGAGACGAACCGCGACGCCTTCGTCACGCAGTTCCGGTCGCTCAAGGCCGACCTCGAGGCACGAGCCAACACCACCTACGGCACCCGTTCGGTGTTCGCGGGGTCGGCGACCGCCGCTGCCGCCCACGACCCGGCCACGGGTTGGGCGGCCTCGGGCACCGACGTGTCCCGGCGGATCGGTGACGGCACGACCGTCCGCGTCGACACCACCGGCACCGCGGTCTTCGGATCCGGTGACGACTCGGTGTTCGCCGTGATCGACTCCATCGTCAGCGACCTGCAGAACGGGGTGAACGTGAACGCGCGGATCAACGACGTGGACGGCGCGCTCGGGACCGTCCGCGGCGCCCAGGCCGACGTCGGGGTCCGGCACGCCGCCGCGCTCGCGGCGCAGGACTCACTGAAGTCCGCGACCGTCTCGCTCGAGAGCCGCCGCGCCGGCATCGAGGACGTGGACCTCGCCAAGGCCGTCCTCGACCTGCAGGTGCAGCAGACCAACTACCAGGCAGCCCTCGCCGTCACCGCGAAGGTCCTGCAGCCGACCCTGATGGACTACCTCCGATGAGCATCTCCCTGACCTTCGCCGTCCCGCCGTTCGGACTCGCTGCCGCGCCGGCCTTCGCCCTGTCGCCCGTCGACGGCGCCGAGGGGCTGTTCACGCTCGTCGGCGACGACGCGCGGCTGTTCCTGCTCGACGCCGCGGTGCACCTGCCGTCGTACGCGCCCGAGCTCACCGACGAGCAGGCCGCCGCGCTCGGGCTGACCGACCCCGCGGACGCGATGCTGCTGGTGGTCGCGAACCCCGGGGCGTCCGGCACCACGGTCAACCTGCTCGCGCCGATCGTCGTGAACGCCCGCACCGCCGTGGGCGCGCAGATCATCCTCGAGGAGCAGGACCTGCCGCTGCGGGCGGAGCTCGCGCGGGTGTAGCGCGCGCGGTCGCGCCGGGCGCACCCGTTCTGCGACATTCCACCAGTCGTTCGCGTCGTGCATCGTCGGAACATGCACACGCAGTAGTTGCGCGCACATCAGGCGACAACACACGAGTCGTTCGACGCGTGGATCGTCGGAACATGCACACGCACTGCAGGCGGTCAGTCCTCCACAGGGCGCTGTTACCGCCAGAGTCTCCACAGATCGGCGTCCGGAGCGTGCTGGATCTCCGCGTTCGGCGAGCCTGGTGTCATGTCCAGAGCGAACGACGTCGAACTGATCCGCACATCGGGCGCGACCTCCGCCGAACGCCGTGCCCTCGAACGCGACGTTCACCGCGGACGCTTCGAACGCCTCCGTCCGGGCGTCCTCGTCCACCCGGGTGCCCTCGACGGGCTGCACCCCGGCGAGCAGCACCATGTGCTCGTCCGGGCCTCGGCGCACCGGATCCGTGACACGGACGTCGTCTCACACCAGTCTGCCTGCGCCGTCCTCGGTCTGCCGTTGGTCGCAGCGGCACCGCCGAAGGTGCACCTCTCCGATCCGACCACGACGCACACTCGTGTCACGGCGTGGTTCGTCCGGCACGGCTCGCAGATGCGGCCGCCCGCGGTCAGGATCGACGAGGACTCGATACCCACGACGACCCCGGCGAGGACCGCGATCGACGTCGCTGCGACGCGCGCGTTGTTCGAGGCGCTGCCCGTCGTCGACTCCGTGCTCTCGCGTCGGCTCAGCGATCGCGCGACGCTCGAGGCGGAGTTCGCAGCGCTGACAGCAGCCCGCAGCAAGGCGGGCCTCGCGATCGCGATGGGGTCGGCACTGTCGGGGTCGCCGGCCGAGTCGGTGTGCCGGGTGCGGTTCCGCGAGCTCGGCGTGCCCGAGCCGGTGCAGCAGCACGTGTTCGCCCGGGCCGGATCGGCAACGGCGGTGGTGGACTTCTGGTTCCCGGACCAGGGCGTCGTGGTCGAGGTCGACGGCCGCGCGAAGTACGAGGACCCGGTGATGCTCGACGGGCGCTCCACCGCGGACGCGCACTGGCGCGAGAAACGGCGTGAGGACTTCATCCGGTCGTGCCCCGGTGTCCGCGCGGTCGTGCGGCTCTCGTGGGCCGACCTGATGCAGCCCGACCGGGTGCGGGCTGCCCTCCGGCGTGCGGGTGTCCCGTGCGGGTGACCCACCACGGACGGTCAGCGCGGGCGGTGCGGTGCCTCGGGGTGGTACTCCCGCTGGCGCTCCACCGTCGGCGAACCGGAGACTCCGCGGCCGTTCAACACCCCGCCGACCACGACCTCGCCGACCCCCACGCGCACACCACGGACGGGCCCCGTGCCCTTGACCACACCGCCGCGGTGGTCCGGGTCGGGTTCGCGGTGGTCGCCGCCGTCCGCCAGTTCGACGTCCCGGACGGACACCGGCCCGAGCACCTGCGCGCCGGAGCCGATGCGCGCCGGCCCCTCGACGAGACACCCGGCCGTCAGGCGAGCGCGACCACCCACCACCACGTCGGATCCCGTCGCGATGATCGTCACCGGTCCGGGCCCGAGTTCGGCGTCCTCGCCGACGTGCACGGTCGCCGCGGACGCGACGATGGTCACCGGCCCGGGGCCGAGTCGTGCTCCGGAAGCGACCGAGATCAGGCCGCCGTCGCGGGTCTCCAGGGTCGTGGACGGGTACAGCACGGCTCCGGGCAGGACGGTCACGCCCGCCCCGATCAGGACGGACCCGGGGTCGAGCACGCGGACGTCCGGTGCGAGCGCGGTGACCTCGTGGACGGGCAGGAACCCGGCCGCGCGGCGAGCCACGTCGAGGGGTCGCGCTGTCCGGTCGCCGCCCATCCAGCGAGCCTCCCACATGCCCGGCGTACGGTGAGCGCATGGCCCGCTCCCCGAAGGACCAGGCGATCGTGCCGCTGCCGAACGCCCAGGTCTCCCCCACGTCAGACGACTCCAGAACCCCGCAACCACAACCGCAACAACCCGCAGGATGGGTCAAGTTGCTCGACCGCGCCATCAGTGTGCAGCGGCCGGCGGTCGTGGCGCACGTCAAGGCGATCCGCCGCCGCAAGCCCGATGCCACGCCGGCCGAGGTCATCCAGATCCTCGAGCGGCAGTACCTCACGGCCGTGACGACCGGTGGTGCCGCGGTCGGTGCGAGCGCCGTGATCCCGGGCGTCGGGATGGTTGCCGCGCTCGGACTGAGCGGTGCGGAGACGATCGGGTTCCTCGAGACCACGGCGCTGTTCGCCCAGTCGGTGACCGAGGTGCACGGGATCGCCCTGGACGACCCCGAGCGCGCTCGCACCCTGGTGATGGCGATGATCCTCGGCGCCCCGGGGACGCAGCTGATCAAGCAACTCGGTGGACAGATCGCCGGTGGCCAGGTCCGGACCGCGTTCTGGGGCGAGATGGTGACCTCGTCCCTCCCGAAGCAGATGGTGAACGGCATCGGCGGACAGGTCCGAGACCAGTTCATCAAGCGCTTCGCCATCCGACAGGGCGGGTCGGTGCTCGGTCGGGCCCTGCCGTTCGGCATCGGAGCGGCCGTCGGTGGCCTCGGTAACCACGCGCTGGGTCGCAAGGTCATCCAGGCGTCACGGACGGGCTTCGGCATGCCGCCGGCGCAGTTCCCGATCGTCCTGACCGTGACCCCCGCGGCCGAGAAGACCCGGCGTGTCCTGCCGTGGAAGCGTGGCGCGGGCAAGGACCAGGACCTCTGGACCGAGCCGGGCAACGACGACCACGGCACGAAACGCTGAACCCCGGCACGACGCGCTCAACCCCGGCACGACGCCCTGAACCCCGGCACGACGCCCTGAACCCCGGCACGAAGCGCCGGACCAGGGCACCAAGCACTGACACAGGAACGGCCCGGGCAGCGTGCCCGGGCCGTTCCTGCGTCTGTGTCTGTGTCTGTTGCAGGCCGTGTCCTAGAAGGACCGCACGGGCGTCGTCACGACCTGTCCAGCGTGCGCGAACCCGCCCCCGAAGCCGAACAGCAGCGCCGGCACCCCCTCGGGCAGGTCACCACGCTCCCACGCCTTCGACAGCCCGAGCGGCACACTCGCCGCCGAGGTGTTCCCGGACTCGACGACGTCGCGGATGACGAACTTGGACTCCCCGCCGAGCGCGGTCACGAGCGGCTCGATGATCCGCAGGTTCGCCTGGTGGAACGCGAACACCTCGATGTCGTCCATCGAGAGCCCCGCGGCTTCGACGACCTTGCGGGCGTGTCCCTCCGCCTCGGTGATGGCCCAGCGGTAGATCGAGCGACCCTCCTGGTTGAAGCGCCCCGGCGACCCCTCCACGCGGACGGCATCGAGCAGGTGCGGCACGCTCCCCCACGACACCGGCCCGATCTCGGGCGTCTCGGCGACACCGAGCACGGCGGCGCCGGCTCCGTCACCGACGAGCACACAGGTCGACCGGTCGGTCCAGTCGGCGATGCCGGACAGCACCTCGGACCCGATCACGAGCGCGACGTCGGCCGAGCCGGTCCGGATGGACTGGTCGGCGAGCCCGAGCGCGTACTCGAAGCCACTGCACGCGGTGTTGATGTCGATCGGCGCTGGGCCGTTCGTCATGCCGAGTGCGGCGGCGACCCGGCCGGCCGTGTACGGAGCGCGGTCCTGGTGCGTGGTGGACGCGACGATGACGAGTCCGACGGCCGAGGGCGACACCCCGGCGTCGGCGAGGGCACGGCGGCCCGCCTCGATCGCCATCGACGTGACGGTGTCGTCGGGCCCGGCGATCCGTCGGGTCTGGATGCCGGTGCGGGTGCGGATCCACTCGTCGTTCGTGTCGACCATCGTCGACAGTTCGTCGTTGGTCAGGATGCGTTCGGGCTGGTGGTGTCCGAACCCGAGGATCCGGCTGCCACGGAGTGCTGGGATGTTCACCGTCGGCACGTTACCCCCTCGCCCCGAGCCAGCATGCCTGCCGAGGAATGCAGGCCCCGCCTCGCACCGTCACTTCCGCGCGGCGGCGGTCGCACGGTCGTTGGCCTTGCCGATCGCGTCGACCAGCTCGTCCTTGTTCATCTTCGACCGGCCGCGCACGTCGAGCCGCTTCGCGACGTCCATCAGGTGTGCCTTCGAGGCGTTCGCGTCGACACCGCCCTCGGTCTTCCCGGATGAGTCCGAGCCAGCACCACGCGAACCCGCGGCACCGGAGTCGGACGGGCCGGAGGACTCCTTCTCCTCCCAGTGGTCGCCGACCTTCTCGTACTCGTGCTTCACCGCGGCGAACGCGGTGCGGTGCGCGCGCTCGCCCGGTCCGTACGACTCGTTCGCCGAGTCGAGCGCCTTCTCGAAGATCTCCTGCGCGTGCTCCGGGGACCGCTGCAGGGTGCTGGGGATCTCGTCCTTGGCTGGCATGGCTGCTCCTCTCGAGTGGTCCTCCCTGACTACTCCCCACCCCTCGACCGGTACTCCCAGGGCCTGGCGCCACCAGCGCGTCACGAGTAGACCCGTCTCATGGACTACACACACCTCGGACGGACAGGGCTGTCGGTTTCACGAGCAGTGCTCGGCACGATGAACTTCGGCCCGGAGACCAGCGAGGACGACTCGCACGCGATCATGGACCGGGCCCACGAGCTCGGCGTCAACTTCTTCGACACCGCCAACGGGTACGGCGGCTCGGTGGGCAAGGGTGCCACCGAGGAGATCATCGGCCGCTGGTTCGCCGAGGGCGGCGGGCGTCGCGAGAAGACCGTCCTCGCCACGAAGGTCTACGGCGAGATGATCGACTGGCCGAACGGCGGCAAGCTCAGCGCCCTGAACATCCGGCAGTCGCTCGACGCGAGTCTGCAGCGGCTGCAGACCGACCACATCGACCTGTACCAGTTCCACCACGTCGACCGTGCGACGCCGTGGGACGAGATCTGGCAGGCGATCGACGTCGCCGTGCAGCAGGGCAAGGTGCTCTACGTCGGCTCGTCGAACTTCGCCGGCTGGCACATCGCCCAGGCGCAGGAGGCCGCGAAGCGCCGCAACACCTTCGGCCTGGTCAGCGAGCAGTCGATCTACAACCTCGTGGTCCGCGACGTCGAGCGCGAGGTCCTGCCCGCCGCCCGTGCGTACGGCCTCGGCGTGATCCCGTGGTCGCCGCTGCAGGGCGGCCTGCTCGGCGGCGTCATCGAGAAGACGGAGAACGGCTCGCGTCGCCTGTCCGGCCGCAGCGCCGAGTACGTCGATTCGCACCGTGACCAGCTCACCGCGTACGAGTCCTTCGCGAAGGAACTCGGGCACACCCCCGGGGAGCTCGCCCTCGCTTGGCTGCTGCACCAGCCCGGCGTCACCGCGCCGATCACCGGCCCGCGCACGATGGAGCAGTGGGAGTCCGCGGTCCGCGCTGTCGACATCCGCCTCGACCAGCGTGCACTCGACCGGCTCGACGAGATCTTCCCGGGGCACACGACCTCGCCGGAGGACTACGCCTGGTGACGTCGCCGGCGGAACCAACCGAACCGGCGGAACCAACCGAACCGGCGGAACCAACCGAACCGGCGGAACCAACGGAACCAACGGGTCGCTGACGCGCCCAGCTGCCTGGAGGCGCGGTGCGGGTCCGACCCGCACCGCGCCTCCGAAGCCGCTTCCGTGCCGACGCGCCAGCGGCGGACCGACCGTGACCGGTGGAGAGCCTCCCGTCCGTGGTCACGTCGAACACGCGACCCAGCGACACGACGACGGGCCCCGCGCTGCTGTGTGCGCGGGGCCCGTCGTCGTACGGGTGGTGCCTGGTGACTAGCGGACGCTGACCGGGCTGTCGTCGGTCTGCTCGTACAGGACGTAGCCCTCCTCGCCGTGGACGGCGGTGTCGATGCCCGCGACCTCGTCCTCGGTCTTGACGCGGAAGCCCATGGTCTTCTCGATGATCCAGCCGATGAGGAAGGCCAGGACGAACGAGTAGGCGCCGACGGCACCGGCTGCGGCCGCCTGCTTGCCGAGCTGCTCGAACGAGCCGGAGTAGATCAGGCCGGTGTCGTTGGCGAAGAACCCGAGGAACAGGGTGCCGAAGATGCCGCCGACCAGGTGCACGCCGACCACGTCGAGCGAGTCGTCGAAGCCCAGGCGGTACTTCCAGTCGATGGCGAAGCAGCAGACGATGCCGGCGAGGAAGCCGAGCAGGATGCCCCAGCCCGGGGTCAGGTTGGCACAGGCCGGGGTGATCGCGACCAGGCCGGTGACGGCACCCGAGGCGGCACCGACAGAGGTGGCCTTGCCGTCCTTGAGCTTCTCGACGAGCAACCAGCCGAGGACCGCGGCTGCGGGAGCGGCGAGCGTGTTGATCCAGGCGAGCGACGCGACGCCGTTCGCGGCACCGGCGGAGCCGGCGTTGAAGCCGAACCAGCCGAACCACAGGATGGCGGCACCGAGCAGGACGAAGGGCGGGTTGTGCGGCTTGTGCGCGCCCTTGGCGAAGCCGACGCGCTTGCCGAGGACGATCGCCAGGGCGAGACCCGCCGCACCGGCGTTGATGTGCACCGCGGTGCCACCGGCGAAGTCGATGACGCCCCACGTGGCGGCCCAACCGGAGGTCAGGTTGAAGACCCACGAGGCGACCGGGAAGTAGACGACCGTGACCCAGATGCCGGCGAAGACCATCCACGCGCCGAACTTGGCGCGGTCGGCGATGGCGCCGGAGATGAGCGCGACGGTGATGATCGCGAAGGTGGCCTGGAAGCCGACGAAGGCGAGGTCGGGGTAGGTGGCGGCGAGCGTGGTGGCCTGGGACTGTTCGAACGCCTGGCCGAGGCCGATCTGGTTCCAGTCGATGCTGAAGAACCCGACGACGCCGCTGACGGCCGTGTGCGGCCCCGTGTTGGCGAAGGCGATCGCGTAGCCGTACAGCACCCAGAGGACGCCGACGAGCGCGATCGCACCGAAGGACATCATCATCATGGAGATGACGGACTTCGCCTTCACCAAACCGCCGTAGAAGAAGGCCAGGCCGGGTGTCATGAACAACACCAGCGCAGCCATGATCATGATGAAGCCTGTCTGGCCCTGATCAAGCATCTGTTCACCTCTCGATTGCACGAGCGGCTCTTGGACCGCCTCGGGTGTCACCGAGTCTGGCGAGGCGAGGTTTCACGAGGGAGCACGAACTGTTTCGCGGATGTAACGCGACCGCGCCGTTTGTAAACGTCGTGTTTCCAGCGGCCCGATGTCCCCTGCGCGAGGGGCAGGAGACCGCCGTGGACAGATCGGTCCGGGCAGGGAGCGACGTTCAGGCGCGAGTGAGCGCCACGACGCGGGACGCCGCGCGCAGGTACTTCTTGCGGTAGCCGCCCTCGAGCATCACGTCGGGGTACACCTGGTCGAGCGGGGTCCCCGAGGCGACGATCCGCACCTGCGCGTCGTACAGCCGGTCCACCAGGGCGACCCAGCGCAGCGCGTCGGTCTGGTCGGTGAACGCCCGGACGTCGGTCAGTCCGACGGCGTCCAGGTCCTCGACCAGCGCGACGTACTTCGAGGGGTGCACGGAACCCAGGTGTGCGACCACCGCTGCGAAGTCGTCGAGCGTGACCGCGCCCGTGGGCAGCAACCCGGCGACGTCGTCGACGACGGCAGCGGACTCGTCCACCGCACGTCGGCGGTAGTCGAGGCCGTCGATGCGCATGGTGTCGAAGCGGTCGGACATCGCCTGGATCTCGCGCAGGAAGTCCTGGGCGGCGAAGCGTCCTTCGCCGAGCGCCCCCGGCGGCGTGTTCGACGTCGCGGCGAAGCGGGTGCCCGTCTCGGTCAGTTCCTTGATGAGCCGGGTCATCACCATCGTGTCGCCCGGGTCGTCGAGCTCGAACTCGTCGATGCACACCAGGTCGGTGCCGCGGAGCAGGTCGACCGTCCCCTGGAACCCCAGTGCCCCGACGAGCGCGGTGTACTCGATGAAGGTGCCGAAGGTCTTCCGCCCGGTGGCCGCGTGGTACGCGGCGGCGAGCAGGTGGGTCTTGCCGACACCGAAGCCGCCGTCCAGGTAGACCCCGGACTTGGCCGACGGTTCCGCCGACTGCTTGCGCCTCCCGAACAGCCCGCGCCGTGGGGCCTCGGCGGGCCCTGCGGTCACGAAGGCGGCGACGGCATCGCGGACCGAGGCCTGCGAGGCGTAGTCCGGGTCCGGCCGGTACGAGTCGAACGACGCGTCCGTGAACTGCGGCGGGGGCACGAGCGCCGCGGCCATCTGCTGCGGGGTCACCCGGGGATCACGGTCGACGAGGTGAGCGGGCAATCGGGGGACCCTTCCGGGAAGCATGTCGTGGGGTGTCACGTTGCGTCAGGGGCACGGTACGTCCGCGTACCGTTGCCCACAGGCACCGACGCCCGATCCTAGTCCGACGCCAGCAGCACGCTCCCCAGCACCACGCTCCCCCGCACCCCCTGGAGGTACCCCCGATGACCGCACCGGTCGACCCGTCCGAGCAGTTCGCCGCCTACGCGCACCCGGAGCGCCTCGTCTCCACCGAGTGGCTGCAGGAGCAACTGGACTCCGGTGCCGGCGCGCCCGACCTGGTGGTCGTCGAGTCCGACGAGGACGTCCTGCTCTACGAGACCGGACACATCCCCGGCGCTGTGAAGGTCGACTGGCACACCGACCTCAACGACCCGGTGCAGCGCGACTACATCGACGGCGCCGCGTTCGCCGAGCTCCTCGGCGGCAAGGGCATCGGCCGCGACACCACCGTCGTGATCTACGGCGACAAGAACAACTGGTGGGCCGCGTACGCCCTCTGGGTGTTCACCCTGTTCGGCCACCAGGACGTCCGCCTGCTCGACGGCGGCCGCGCCAAGTGGATCGCCGAGGACCGCGCACTGACCACCGAGGAGACCCCCGTGACTCCCGTCGACTACCCCGTCGTCGAGCGCCACGACGAGCCCGTCCGTGCCTTCAAGGACGACGTCCTCGCGCACCTCGGCAAGCCGCTCATCGACGTCCGGAGCGCCCCGGAGTACAGCGGGGAGCGCACGACCGCGCCCGACTACCCGGAAGAGGGCGCGCTGCGCGGCGGGCACGTCCCCACCGCGGTGAACATCCCCTGGGCCGCGGCGGCGGCGCCCGACGGCACCTTCCGGTCGCGCGCTGAACTCGACGCGATCTACCGCGAGGGCGCCGGCATCGGTGACGCCGACCAGGTCATCGCGTACTGCCGCATCGGTGAGCGTTCGAGCCACACCTGGTTCGTCCTGCAGCACCTGCTCGGCTACGCCGACGTCCGCAACTACGACGGTTCGTGGACCGAGTGGGGCAGCGCCGTCCGCGTCCCCATCGTGCAGGGATCCGAGCCGGGTACGGTTCCGAACCGATGAACGCCAGCACCGACGCCACGCTCCCCGCCACCCTCGCCGAGATCCGCGACGACTTCCTCGCCCTGGGCCAGAAGGACCGCCTGCAGCTCCTGCTCGAGTTCTCGAACGAGCTGCCCGCACTGCCCGAACGCCTGCAGGGGCACGAGGACGAGCTCGAACGCGTCGAGGAGTGCCAGTCCCCCGTCTTCATCACCGTGACCGTGGGCGAGGACGGCGACGACCCGGACGTCGTCCGGATGCACGCCACCGCACCGCGCGAAGCACCGACCACCCGCGGCTTCGCCTCGATCCTGGCGCAGGGCCTGTCCGGCCTGACCGTCGAGCAGGTACTCGCCGTCCCGACGGACTACCCGTTGACCATCGGCCTGTCCGAGGCGGTCAGCCCGCTGCGGATCCGCGGCATGGTGGGCATGCTCGGTCGCGTCCAGCGGCAGGTGCAGGCTGCGGTCGCGTAGACGCGACCCAATGACGGACGGGAGGCCCGTGGCGACACCGCCACGGGCCTCCCGTCCGTCGGTTCAGCCGGTTCTCTGGCATTTCAGTCGCGGGGCGTGACAGGATGAGCCCGTCAGCATCTGGGGGGAATTGACGATGGCGAAGATCCACGGGAACGATCCGACCGGCTACTCGTACAGCGCGGCGGACACGCTCAAATCGGCTTCGACGGCGCTCGCGTCGTCGATCGGCGGCCAGTCCGGGTCGCGGTCGTCGTCGGTGACGACCGCGAGTGCAGAGTTCCGGGGGTACTTCTCCGAGGTCTTCGCGGACAACGCCGACATCGGTGCGCGCAGCGCGACGAAGCTCGTCGAGTCGTTGCAGAGCCTGTCGGGGTTCGTGCAGGAGCTCCGCGACGCCGCGAAGGACGAGGACGACCGGCGGAAGCAGGCGAAGGCGTGGGACGCCCGCAAGCGTGAACGCGAGGAGAACCTCCTCGTCGCTGCCGGGCACGAGGTCTCGACGTGGTTCGGCGGGGGCGACGACCCGAAGCCGCCGGAGCCCGAGCCGGAGCCGCGACTGCAGGCGGAGGAGGTCAGCGTCAAGGGCCGCGAGATCCCCGCGGGTGGTGGGACCAGCGGTGGGACGTCGTCGGCCGTCCCCGAAGACCTCCGCTCCTTCGAGGCGAACACCCGGACGCTCGACTCGGACCTGTCGAGCGCCGTCTCCACGTTCCGCAACGCCCTGAGCGACTACGAGGCCGAGTGCAACCCCTGCTGGGGCACCCTGAACGCCCAGTCGCTGCTGACCGCGGTGAACGACTGGCTCACCGCGAACGGGCATGACGCCGACTGGGCGGGCACCGTCGCCGCGCAGTTCGAAGCCGCCGGTGGTGGTGCCGGGCCCGCGACGCTGTCGGACGCGGCGATCGCGGCCGCCCTGTCCGCGGCGGGGATCGACGCCGGACGTGACGACTTCACCATCGGACCGTTCTCGGCGATGGGGACGCCCCCGACCAACGGGTTCGCCGACGATCCCGTGAACACCGCCACGGGCAACTTCCTCGAGCCCGAGACCGACCTGTCCTTCGCGGGGCAGGCCGCGTCGCTCCGGCTCACCCGGATGTACAACTCGCTCGACGGCCGTGCCGGGGTGTTCGGGCTCGGGTGGTCCTCGATCCTCGACACCCGGCTGGAGATCACCGACGACGCCGCGTCGGTCGTGCTCGACGACGGCCGGCAGGTCGACTTCCTGCGGCAGGGCGACGGCTGGGACCGCGCGGTCGGCGAGGACCTGTGGCTCCGGGCCGAGGGGGACGCCCTCGTCGTCCAGGACAACGCCGGCGGTCACTGGGCGTTCACGCCGTCCGGACTGTGGTTGCTCAGCGGCCGTGGAGCCGGCACCACCGTGACCGTTCGGCGTGACGAGCAGGACCGCATCACCCGCCTGTCGCACGTGTTCGGACGGTTCATCGACGTCGAGTACGCGGGCGACCGCGTGGCGTCGACGAGCGCCTCCGACGGACGCCGCGTGGAGTACCACTACGACGATGCTCGCCGACTCGTCCGTGCGACGGACGCCGTCGGCAGCCGTCGGTACCGCTGGAACGACGACGGGCTGATCGACCGCGTGACCGCTGCCACGGGTGTGGTCGAGTGCGAGAACACCTACGACGCCCGTGGCCGTGTCGTCGAGCAGCGCACGCCGTTCGGACGGCGCGTGCGGTTCGCGTACCTGCCGGGCCGCGTCACCTCGGTCTCCGACGTCGACGGCGACCACACCAACACGTGGATCGCCGACCGCAAGGGCCGGGTCGTCGGGATCATCGACACCGACGGGCGGCGTCAGTCGATGTCGTACGACCCGCACGGCAACCTCGTCTCGGTGACCGAGCGCGACGGGCAGGTGACCGTCCACGGGTACGACGAGCGGGGACGGCGCGTCCGGACCGTGACACCGGAGGGCGCCGACCTGACCTTCGGGTACGACGAGCAGGACCGCATGACCACGGTGGTCACCGCGAACGGCGGGGTCGTCGAGTACGAGTACGCGGGCGACGACCGGAACCCCTCCGTCGTCATCGACCCTGTCGGCGGTCGCACGCTGCTCGAGTGGCGGGACGGCCTGCTCGTGGGGACGACCGATCCGATGGGCGTCGTCGTCTCCTTTCACCACGATGCGTCCGGTGAGCTCACCGGGGTCGAGAACGCCGTCGGCGACACCGCGCAGTTGGTCCGCGACCCCGGAGGCCGGATCATCGAGGCCGTCACACCGCTCGGCAACCGGACCCGGTACCGCTACGACGCCGCCGGCCTGCTCACCGCGCGTGAGGACCCGGACGGCGGGCTGTGGCGGTTCGAGCACGGCGACGGCGGTCGGGTCACGGCGACGATCGATCCGACCGGTGCCCGCACCGAGGTCGCCTACGGCCAGCACGGCGAGATCGTGTCCACCACGGATCCCCTCGGTCGCGTCGTGACGAAGGACTTCGACGCCTTCGGCAACGTCTCGTCGATGACCCTGCCCGACGGTGCCGAGTGGGCGTTCGTGCACGACGCGCTCTCCCGACTCGAAGCCGTGGTCGACCCGGCCGGTGGCACCTGGACACGCGAGCACGACGTGGTCGGAGCCCTCGGCGCGACGGTCGACCCCACCGGTGTCCGCACCGAGGTGGGGCGCTCGCGCGCTGACGGCGTCTCCACGGTCCGGGACGCCTTCGACGCCGTGTCCGTCACGACCGACGAGTTCGGGCGCCCGACCCGGCTCGAGCACACAGACGCCTCCGCCGAACTCACGACGTACGACGCCTGCGGCCGACCGGTCGAACTCGTCGACGCGGACGGTGGACTCACCCGGATCGAGCGTGACCTGGCCGGACGAGTCGTCGGTGTGACCACTCCGGCGGGCCGCACCACCCGGTACGAGTACGACGCGTGCGGCCGCCCGGTCAGCGCGATCGACCCCGCCGGCGCACGCACCACGCTGACCTACGACGCCGATTCACGGGTCGTCGCGCGCACCCTGCCGACCGGCGAGGTCGCCCGGACCGAGTACGACCGCCAGGGTCGGGTCGTCCACGCCGACGTGCCCGGGGTCGGCACCGCCCGGTACCGGTACGACCGCGTGGGTCGGGTCGTGTCGGCGCGGGACACCCGTTTCGGCCAGCGGACCTTCCGCTACGACGCCGCCGGGCAACTCGTCGCCGCGGTGAACGGGCTCGGCGGCACCACCCGGTACGAGTACGACCAGCGTGGGCGCCTCGTCCGCACCGTCGATCCGCTGGGTGGGGTGACCGTCCGCACGTACACGCAGCTCGACAAGGTGGCCTCGTCCACCGATCAGCTCGGTCGCACGACGACGGCGACCTACGACGCGGCCGGGCGCCAGCTCACCCAGACGGACCCGGACGGCAGCGTCCTGCGGTGGGAGTACGACGCGGCCGGTCGTGAATCCGTGCAGTACGCCGGTGACCGGTTGGTCGGCCGCATCGACCGCGATGCGCGTGCTCGCACGGTGACGATCACCGACGAGACCCGTCCCGACTCCCCCGCCACCCACGTCCTCGAGTTCAGCCGACTGGGCCAGCTCGTCCGTCGTGCGACCGGCGCGCGCGAGACCCGGTGGACCCACGATGCCGACGGACTCCGCACCTCGGTGCAGTCCCCTGACGGGTCCACGACCCGGTACGAGCACGACGCCACCGGACGGGTCGTCCGGGTCGACCACTCGGCCTTCGGCGAGGTCCGGTACGAGCACGACGCGGCGGGGCGGCTCCTGCAGGCCCGCGCCGGCGATCAGCTGCAGACCTGGGAGTACGCGAACGGACAGGTGGTCCGGCACACGCGCATCGACGCGGACGGCACGCACGCCAGCACGATCGAACGCGACGCCGACGGGCGCATCACCCGGGTCGACGGACCCGGTGGGAGCACCACCTACGAGCACGACGATGCCGCGCAGCTGGTGGCGTCCGTCCAGGAAGCCCGTCGCACCGACTGGGTCTACGACGTTGCTGGTCGTCTGGTCGAGGAACGGACGGACTCCGTGGCCCGACGGTTCCGGCACGACGCCGCCGGTCAGCTGATCGGCGTCGACGCCGTGGACGGGTCGCCCGAGGTGGAGTACGCCTACGACGGCGCTGGTCGTCGGGTGCAGGCGCTCCGAGCCGACGGCGTGACGACCACGTACGGCTGGACCCCGCAGAGTCACCTCACCGGGGTGGCGGAGACCACCGCGGCTGGCAGCACCACGACCGACCTGCACGTCGACGCCCTCGGCGAACTCGCGCATGTCGACGGCGTCCCGATCGACTGGGACACCGCCGCGTTCGCACCGACGCTCCTGGCCGTCGGTGACGAGCCGGTGCTCCGCGCTCCCGGCGGCCTGATCGCGGTGGACGACCGCTGGATCGCCAGCGGTCGGCGCACCACGAGAGCAGCCGACGACGCCGACCCGTGGCAGACGCTCGTCGACCTCGGCGGCTCCGGCCTGCCCGGCGGCATCGCACTCGGCGCCGACGGTTCGCTGCAGGTCGCCGGCCTGGAGTGGATGGGCGCCCGCGCCTACGACCCGTCGTCGCGCGGCTTCCTGTCCGTCGACCCGGTCACCGCGCCCGCGGGAGCAGCCTGGGCCGGCAACCCGTACTCGTTCGCCGGCAATGATCCGCTGCACGCCATCGACCCGCTCGGACTCGCGCCGGTCACCGACGCCGAGCTCGAGGCCTACGCGGCAGCCGAACAGGGGCCGCTCGCACGTGCCGCAGCCGCGACCGGTGACTGGTTCGCGGACAACTGGGAGTACGTCGCCGGTGGCGCGATGGTCGTCGCCGGCGGTGTGCTCGTCGCCACCGGCGTCGGCGGTCCGGTCGGCATGATGCTCATCAGCGCCGGTGCCGACACAATCATCCAGAAGGCCACGACCGGCGAGGTGAACTGGGGCCAGGTCGCCGTCAGCGGGGCCTTCGGCGCCGTCGGGGGTGGTGCCGGTGCCCTGATCGGCAAGCAGCTGGTCAAGAACGCAGCAGAAGGTGCGGCGGAGAACGTCGCGAACTACGCGGTGAGTGGCCAGCCCGTGACCCCCGGCGGCCTGCTCCGGAACGCTGCCGAGGGTGCGGCGACGTCGGCGGCCACCGGCGGCACGATGTCGAAGGTGCATCTGCCGACGTCCGTGGCGAAGCTCGGCGAAGAGACGCCGGTACCACCGGGCATCATCTACCGGCGCACGGACATCACCGACGGCCTGAAGCCCTACATCGGACAGACCAAGAGTGAAGACCACTTCCTCCTGCGCCAGGCCGCTCACGCACGAGAACACCCGGATGCGGCGTTCAGATTTGAGAGGATCGACAGGGGGCACCCAGGAGTCGACCTGGACCGTCGAGAAGAGTTCCACATTCGCAACGAAGGCGGACCCACGAACAAGGGCAACCCGGATGGCGGCCTGTCCAACAAGCGCCACCAGATGAGCGAAAAGCGTTACGACGCGGCAGGAGGAAGCCCGTATTGAGTACGAAACAGCAGGTCTACAGGGTCTCGATCGGCGACATCTTCACAGTGCCCCTCGGCGACGGCAGGGCTGCCCTCGGACAAGTGATCGGCAAGTACAAGAGTTCGTTCTACGTCGTCGTCTTCGATCTGGTCGTTCCTGAAGATGCAGTTCAGAGCCTCGACCTCAGCGAGGTGGCCGCAACTCCGCCACTCCTGGCCCGGATGACGTTCGACGCCCGATTCCGACCGGGGATGTGGCAGATAGTGGGCCACCGCGCTCCGGATCAGGCACGTTTCCTGCCCGCCTACAGCTTCGGATCAGACGACTACGACGGAGTCCGGGTGACGAACTTCGACGGAACGAGAATGCGCCGGGCAACGGGACAGGAGGCTACCCAGGTCCCGCGGCTCACGATCGATTCCCCGATCGTCCTCGAGAAGGCGGTTCGTGCTCACTTCGGTCTGGAACCGTGGCTCCCGGCCTACGACGAAGTTCGATATCGTCCAACTCCTACGTCGTCCGAATTGTTCGGCGACTAGCAGTCCGTGAACGACGATCCTGAATCAACCAGGGAGATCATGATCTGGATGAGGAAGAGGAACGTCGACAGTCTTGAACTTCCGGGGTTCACAGATGCGACGCGGGGTGAACTCCGCCGGCCCTCTGTCGTCGGCTCCGCGCAGATTTCGGACGAGTGAACGATCGTGACCCGTGACACGGCAGACTCCACCGGGGGCGCGATGACCCTCGAGCGCGCGGGCACGCTCGACCTCATAGGCGTCGACTTCCGGCTTGAGCTGGGGTTCGGCAACGGCTACCGCGTCCAGCTCGAATCCGAGTGCACCGTCACCGACCGGTCCGGAAGCACCGCGGTCGTCGATCCCGACCGCAAGGACTCACTGCTCCCGGTTCTGCGGCTGTTCGGTGCCGAGCTCGTTCGGAGTTCGACCGAGAACGGCGTACTGACGCTGATCTTCGACGGCGGGGACACCCTCGTCGCCGGTCCCGATGCCGAGTTCGAGTCCTGGCAGGTCTCCGGGCCGAAGAGTCGCCCGGCCCGCACCGAGCCGCCGACCGGGAGCACGAGCACGGGCACCGGCACGGAAGGAGATCGAGGATGAGCGGCGTTCCGCGCCAGCCCTTCGCGCTGGACATCGCCGGCGACACCGTCGACCTCATCAGCATCGGACCAGACGTGACGATCCGCTTCTCGAGCGGTGCTTCGCTCCGGTTCGAGACCGACTTCGCGCTGACAGGCTCTGACGGGGAACACGCGTTCCTCGATCCCGGCGACAAACCGTCCCTGCTCGACCTCCTTGCCCTGCACAACAAGGTCGTCTCGGACGGTGCAGTCACGGGCGCGCGGATCGCCATCCGGTTCGCCTCGGGTGAGTTGCTCGAGGGCTGGTCGAACCGCCGAGGTCCGTCCTGGCACTACAGCGAACCGGGGCGCGCACGAGTGGACATCGACGTTCTGCCCGACGGCGAGGTCCGGTACCGACACAGCCCGTCGTCCGCGGAGATCAGACGGTGACGGACGTGCCCCCGGCCATCTCGATCCACCATCTCCGAGCGGTCACCAACGGAACGACTGTGGACCTGCCGGATCGTGTCGTCGAGGTCCTCGCCGCAGTGGGATCGGACGCGCAAGTGCTCGTCTCCGACGTGTCCGCACGCTCGTTCGCAGCGGTCATCCGGCGGTCCTACTCGAAGCAGGAGCCGAACCTCGTACCGTTCATCGACCCACTCGAAGCTCTCGGGGACGAGCTCGTCCTGATCTGTCAGATCGAGCACGGCGATGAACTCGTGACGGTCGTGTTGCGCGCGACGGACCGAACGCTCGTGGCAGCCACGACGATCGACCGCTCCGTCGGACTCGTCCACATCACCGTCCAGGAACTGCGCACGCGCCTGCGCGCATCAGACGCCCCGGGGGCGGAACTGGCGCTCACGGTGGCATCGCAGTGTCCGGCCGAACAACGGGTCCGCGTCTTCGAACAGGGCGCCCTTTCGACGGCACGGACCTTCCTGACGAAGTACACAATGGCGGCCAAGAGTGGCTCCGACGTCCGCGGGCTCGACGAGTTCGCCAGTGCGCTCGTGCCGCTCGGCGACGAGCAGCCGGGGTTGTGCACCGTGCAGGCTGACACCGCGGTCGCGATCATCGCGTTCACGCCAGGCAGGACCGACGTCCTCGCTGCCATGAGCGTGGGTGGCTTCTCGCCACAGGTCGAGACGACAGAGGAGACCGGATGACCACGACATTGCCGAACGACCTCGAGATGGTCACGTACACGATCCCCGCTGATCACATCGTGCTGCCCGATCTGGTCCAGTTCTCCTCAGAGCTCGATTCACCCGGGCTCGTCTGGGTCCTCACGACGCTGTACGCCATCACGTCCCCTGCTCAACCAGGTCCACCTGCCGACAGCGGTGAACAAGCTCGGCGACGAGCTCCCGACGGCCTTCGAAGCTCAGAAGATCTGCCGTGTCTCCGGCGGAGATGCTCAGGCGACCGGTGCCTCATGGACACCTTCCCACCCTGGTTCTGTTGCCAACCACCGCGACGTCGCAGGGCTACCGTCAGGGAAGACTGAGCCCGGTCACAGCGTGAACTCGGGGCAGTTCCTGCTCGAAGCAACGTTGCGCGACTCCCTCCCCAACGGCAACGGCATCGATCCGGAGAACTGACATGCAAGAAGTCTTCTTTCTCTCGTCCATGGACAGCAAGCGGTTCTCGTCCGTCTTCCGGTGCGAAGTGGAACGACCGATCGAGCTCCCGAACGGTCACCATGCGCTGATGGTCAGCTGCGATCCGCCGCTGAACGGTCAGGAGCTCGGCCACCCGCTGGGCGTCGGGGAGCTGTTGCTCTGGAGTCGCTTCGAAGACGAAGACCTCTGGACGTTCCCCGCTTTCCCGCACTTCGTCCAGATCTGTCTCCCTGACGTCGATCTGCCTGTCCATGCCATGCCTCCGAGCATCGCATGGGGCGAGATCTACAAGACCGAGGCAGACGCGAACGCCCACGAGATGAGCGCTCGCCCGCGCTCCTCGACGAAGTGATCGATCTGGTCGGCAAGCTCCGGCAGACTCGCGAACCGCCCGACGAGGCAGCAGGAAGCGCCTCGAACGGAGCGATCGCCGGACCACCCGCTTCGTGAGCCGGAATGGTCGGGTGTCGGACGGTGACCCGACCATTCCTGGTCACCAAGCGACCGAACGGGCGCAACGACGGACGGGAGGCGCGGTACCAGCTGGCACCGCGCCTCCCGTCCGTCGTCCGGTCGTGTCTACCGCGCGCTGGCCGCGCCGCGCCGCTGGACCACCTCGGTGAGCCACGCGAGGATCCGGGCGTCGAACCAGTCGGCGTCGTGGTTCCAGAGCTTCGTGTGCCGGGCCGTGGTCTGGATCTCGAGCCGGACCAGGTCGGGCCGCGCGCGCGCCAGGTCGTGCGAGGCCGAGGACGGCACGAAGCCGTCGTCGTCGCTGTGCAGCAGCAGGATCGGCACCGTGAGTTCGTCGGCACGGGTGACCATGTCGAGCTCGCGCAGGTCCACTGGCCGCTGCAGCCCGGCCAACCGGTAGAGCACGGGCGTGCGGAGCAGGCGCTGTGCGACCTTGCGGACCGGCCGCGGCAGGCGCAGGAGCTGGCTCTGCGACTTCAGGACGGCGTGCCAGTCGACCACGGGTGACTCGAGCACGACCCCGTCGACCAGCCCGGCGAACCGCGAGCGGAGCAGGGTCTGCAACACGACGGCGCCACCCATCGACCAGCCCATCAGCACGACGCTCTGGGCGTCCTGCGCGGTGAGCCAGCGGAGCACGGAGTCGACGTCCTCCCACTCGGTGCTGCCGAGGCCGTAGCGACCGTCGACACTGGGCGGGGCGACGCCGTCGTTCCGCCACGAGGCGAGGACGACCGAGTAGCCGGCAGCGCGGAAGACCGGGACGGCGCGGATGGTCTCGGCGCGGGTGACACCACGGCCGTGCACCAGCACGGCCCACGGGGCGTCCGGATCGTCGGCGCGGACGACCCATGCCGGGGCAGGGCCGTTCGGGGTGGGGATGTCGACGTCCTCGACGGGCACGTCGAGTTCGCCGGGTGTCAGGTAGAACCAGCCGCCCCAGCGACCGCGACGGGCGGCGGTCGGGTCGCCGGCGTCGATGGCGATGATGCGGCGTGTGACGGTGGTGTCGGTCGTGCCGAGCACTTCGCCGACGCGCATGTGTCCGGTGCCGCCGCCGAACCAGAGCGAGTAGCGGCCCTGCAGTTCCGTGTCCGCGGTGCGCTCGATCGTGACGGTCTTCCGGACCGGGTCGACGGCGTGGATCGGCACGCGCTCGTTGCGCTTGCGGTCAGGCGTGACGACGGCGCGGGCGACGGCGGCGACGAAGCCACCGATGACGGCCGTCCCCACCGCTGCTGCTGCCAGACCGGCGCCGAGTGCGATGAACCCGGCCGATCGAGCGGTCTCCTGGACGACGTCCTCGGCGGGTCGCGCGGATCGGGACATGGCCCGGAGCCTAGTCTGCATGTGTGTCCGAAACCCGAGAGCCCGACGCCTTCGCGCGGCTCCGCGCGTTCGTGTCCGGCGGCAGCGGCCGTGCCGAGACCACCGTCACCGAGATCCCCTCGCCGACCCGGATCGCACCGTTCTCGATCGCCCTGGCGGCGGACGTGTCCGGCACCGCGCACGGGGTCGAGTCGGACCTGGGCACCGGGCGCTTCATCGCCCTGTACGACCCGGAAGAACCCGAGGGCTGGGGTGGCGCGTTCCGCGTCGTCTCGTTCGCCCAGGCGCCGCTCGAACCGGAGATCGGCGTCGACGAGTTCGTCGCGGACGTGACGTGGAGCTGGCTCGTCGACGCGCTCGAGTCGCACGGTGCGACGTACGACCACGCCTCGGGCACGGCCACCAAGATCATCTCGCGCGGGTACGGCGACCTCGCCGCACAGGGCGACGGCGCCCAGCTGGAACTCCGCGCGTCGTGGACACCACGCGGCGACGACCTCACCGCACACGTCCGGGCCTGGCAGGACATCGTCGCCATGCTCGCCGGTCTGCCTCCCGCATCGGACGGCGTGACCCTGCTGGCCCCGAGGAGGCTCGCCAAGTGACCGATCCCGCTCCCCAGGACGCCGCCAGCCCCGCTGCCGGCTCGGCTGCTCCGGCTGCCGCTGCCGGTTCGACTGCTCCGGCCGCCGCTGCCGGCCCCGCCTTCGAGGCGTCGCACGACGCCGTCAAGGTCATCGACACGCACGACGAGTACCTCGACGCGGTCGCCGCCATCGCCGCCGGGCACGGCCCCGTCGCGGTCGACGCCGAACGCGCCAGCGGCTACCGCTACTCGCAGCGCGCGTACCTGATCCAGGTGTTCCGCCGTGGTGCCGGTGCGTTCCTGTTCGACCCGATCCCGATCGGCGACTTCTCCGCCCTGCAGGACGCCATCGTCGACGAGGAGTGGCTGTTCCATGCCGCCTCGCAGGACCTGCCGTGCCTGCAGGAGGTCGGCCTCGTCCCGACCCGCATCTTCGACACGGAACTCGGCGCCCGCATCGCCGGGTTCCCCCGTGTCGGCCTCGGTGCCGTCGTCGAGCAGTTGCTCGGCATCACCCTGGCGAAGGCGCACTCGGCCGCCGACTGGTCCACCCGTCCCCTGCCCCAGTCGTGGCTCGTCTACGCATCGCTCGACGTCGAGCTGTTGCCCGATCTGCGCGACGCCCTCGCCGAGAAGCTCGACGAGGCCGGCAAGTCCCGCATCGCGGCCGAGGAGTTCGACGCGGTGCTGCACCGTGCACCGAAGCCGGCCCGCGCCGAGCCGTGGCGTCGGTTGTCGGGCATGCACGCGCTCCGTGGTGCCCGCGCCCTGGCGATCGCCCGGTCGCTGTGGCTCGCCCGTGACGAGTACGCCCGACAGGCGGACATCGCCCCGGGCCGCACCATCCCCGACGCCGCGATCGTCGCCGCTGCGGCCGCCGCACCCGAGTCGCGCGCCGAGCTGGGGGCGCTGAAGGCCTTCACGGGCCGCGCCAGCCGTTCCGAGCTCGACCGCTGGTGGGCCGCCGTCGACGAGGGCCGCACCACCGAGGACCTCCCCCGCCTGCGTGGTGCCGGCGAGGCGACGCTCCCGCCGCCGCGCGCCTGGGCCGACCGCAACCCCGCGGCCGACCGCCGGTACAAGGCCGCGCGCGCCGCGGTGACGAAGCGTGCCGAGGAGCTCGACATCCCGCTCGAGAACCTGCTCACGCCGGAGACGCTCCGGCTCGTGTCGTGGGCACCGCCGTCGCCGGTGTCGACCGAACTGGTCGGAGCCGCCCTCGCCGAGCACGACGCGCGCCCGTGGCAGGTCGAGGAACTCTCGTCGATCATCGCGTCTGCCTTTGTCGTTGCTGCACAGCGGCCCGCCGCGACGGACGACGACGAGTCGTAGGAACTGCCCAACCGGCATGCGGCCGCCCAGGGTGGGGGCATAGCGTCGGCAGGGTCGCCGGGCGAGGCCCGGCCAGGCCGGAGCGACCTGCGTTCCGGCCCGATCGAAGAGGATCTGGGAGGCCCGGATTGCCAAAGGCATCAGACGTCGTGTTCGTGGACGGCGTTCGCACACCGTTCGGACGAGCCGGCGAGAAGGGGGTGTTCTGGAAGACGCGGTCCGACGACCTCGCGGTGCACGCGATGCGCGGACTGCTCGACCGGAACGACTCCCTCGACACCGCAGCGGTGGACGACGTCGCCGTCGCCGCGACCACGCAGCAGGGTGACCAGGGCCTGACGCTCGGGCGCACGGTCGGCATGCTCGCAGGCCTGCCGAAGTCGGTGCCCGGCTACGCGATCGACCGCATGTGCGCTGGCGCCATGACGAGTGTCACGACGCTCGCGGGTGCCATCGCCTTCGGTGCCGCCGACGTCGCGATCGCCGGTGGGGTCGAGCACATGGGCCGCCACCCGATGGGCTTCAACGCCGACCCCAACCCGCGTTTCGTCGCGGAGCGCATGGTGTCGAGCGACGCCCTCGTCATGGGCGCCACCGCCGAGCGCCTGCACGACCGCTTCCCCGCGATCACGAAGGACCGCACGGACGCCTACGCCGTGCAGTCCCAGCAGCGCTACGCCGCCGCCTGGGCGAACGGCAAGCTGCACCCCGACGTCATCCCGGTCGAGGTCAACAAGGGCGACGGCTGGGACGTCATCAGCACCGACGAGCCGCCCCGGCCGGGTACCACCCTGGAGGCGCTGGCCGCCTTGAAGACGCCGTTCCGGCCCCACGGACGGGTCACCGCCGGCAACGCAGCCGGACTCAACGACGGCGCGACCATGAGCCTGCTCGCGTCCGAGGACGGTGCGAAGCAGCACGGCCTGTCGACGAAGATGCGCATGGTGTCGTTCGCCTTCGCCGGCGTCGAGCCCGAGGTCATGGGCGTCGGCCCGGTCCCCGCCACCGACAAGGCACTGTCGAAGGCCGGGCTGTCGATCGACGACATCGGCCTGTTCGAGATCAACGAGGCGTTCGCCGTCCAGGTGCTCGCCTTCCTCGACAACTACGGCATCGCCCAGGACTCCCCGAACGTGAACGCGTGGGGCGGCGCCATCGCCGTCGGCCACCCGCTCGCGTCGAGCGGTGTCCGACTCATGAACCAGCTCGCGGCGCAGTTCGCCGAGCGACCGGACGTCAAGTACGGCATCACCACGATGTGCATCGGGCTCGGCCAGGGCGGCACCGTCATCTGGGAGAACCCGAACCACAGCAAGTCGGCCGAGCGTTCCGCTCGGAAGGGGGCGTGACCATGACCATCGTCGACAACGACCGACTGGCCGAACTCAGCGAGGACGAGGTCGTCACCCACTCGTTCGTGAAGCACGTGACCATGCCCTCGGGCGGCACGCTGGCACTCATCACGCTCGACAACGGCAAGGACTACAAGCGGCCGAACACCCTCGGACCCCGCACGCTCCGTGAACTGTCCGGGGTGCTCGACACCCTGCGGACCGAGGCCGCCGCCGGCACGATCCAGGGCGTCGCGATCACCGGCAAGGAGTACTGCTTCGCGGCGGGGGCCGACCTGTCCCAGGCCGCAGCGGTCCCGTCGCGCGAGGCCGCGCACGACCTCGCCGCCCTCGGGCACGCCACGCTCCGCAAGTTCGCCGACCTCGGAGTGCCGTCGTTCGCGTTCGTGAACACCCTGGCGCTCGGGGGCGGGCTCGAGATCGCCCTGCACTGCACGTACCGGGCCTTCTCGTCCGCCGCGCAGGGCATCGGCCTGCCCGAGGTGTTCCTCGGCATCATCCCCGGCTGGGGTGGCGCGACACTGCTCCCCCGCCTGATCGGCCCGGAGCGCGCGCTCCGCGTCATCGTCGAGAACCCGCTCAAGAACAACCGCCTGATGGACGGTCCGGCCGCGGTCGAGATCGGCATCGGCGACGTCCTGGTGCCGTCCGTCACGTTCCTGCCCTCGTCCGTTGCCTGGGCCGATCGTGTCATCACCGGCGCGACCAAGGTGGTGCGGAAGAACGAGCCGGGCATGCTCGAGAAGGCGGCATGGGGCACCGTCGTCAAGGTCGCGCGTGGCCAGGTGGCGTCGAAGATCGGCACCGTGCCGAAGTCGCCGTTCCGAGCACTCGACCTGGTGGCCACAGCCAAGTCGGGCTCGCTCGACGAACGGTTCGCCGACGAAGACGACGCCCTCGCCGACCTGCTGTCCGGCGACCAGTTCGCCGCGTCGATGTACGCCTTCGACCTCGTGCAGAAGCGCGCGAAGAAGCCCGTCGGCGCGCCGGAAGGTGTCGAACCGAAGAAGATCACCAAGGTCGGTGTCCTCGGCGCCGGGCTGATGGCCTCCCAGTTCGCACTGCTCTTCGCCCGCCGTCTCGGGGTCCCCGTGGTCATCACCGACGTCGACCAGTCCCGTGTGGACGCCGGTGTCGAGCGGATCCGCGGCGAGGTCACGAAGCTGCTCGACAAGGGCCGGATCTCCCCCGACGACGCCAACCGCATCACCGCACTCGTCAGCGGGTCGGTGTCGTACGACGACTTCGCCGACGCCGACTGGGTGATCGAGGCCGTCTTCGAGGAGATGACCGTCAAACAAGAGGTCTTCCGGAAGATCGAGCGGGTCATCGCCCCGGACGCCATCCTCGCCACGAACACGTCATCGCTCTCCGTCGACGAGATGGCGTCGGTCCTGACGAACCCGGAGCGGCTCGTCGGCTTCCACTTCTTCAACCCGGTCGCGGTCATGCCGCTGCTCGAGGTGGTGCGCGCGGCGAAGACCTCGGACGAGGCCCTCGTCACCGCCCTCGCCGTCGCGAAGACCCTGAAGAAGACCGCGGTCATCACCGCGGACCAGCCCGGCTTCGTCGTCAACCGGGTGCTCGCCCGGGTGCTCGGCGAGGCGATGCGCGGCGTCGAGGAAGGCACCTCGTTCGACACCGTCGCCCAGGGTGCCGCACCGCTCGGCCTGCCGATGTCGCCGTTCGAGCTGCTCGAGCTCGTCGGGCTGCCGGTCGGTGCGCACGTGCTCGACTCGCACCACGCCGCCTGGCCGGAGCGCTTCTACCCCGGCGACGGCCTGAAGAAGATCGCTGAGCACGGGACGATCCTGACCCGCGACAAGAAGGGCAACGCGACCGGGTACGACCCCGCCGCCGTGAAGCTCGTCGCACCGTCCAAGAAGGACGCGAAGCCCGTCGACGCCGCCGAGATGCAGCGCCGGTTCGAGGACGCCCTGGCCGACGAGCTGCACCGCATGCTCGAGGACAAGGTCGTCGAGCACGTCGAGGAGATCGACCTGGGGCTCATCCTCGGCGCCGGCTACCCGTTCCAGGCCGGTGGGATCAGCCCGTACCTGGACCGCTCCGGTGCCTCCGAGCGTGTCTTCGGCGGCACGTTCCACGAGCCCCGGATCGTCGGCCCCGCTTCCCGCTAGGCCCAGTACGCAAAACACCGGTGTTCGCGCACCGAACACCCGCAAACCGCGGAGTGGAGCGCGAACACCGGTGTTTTGCTGACCGGACCCGGACCGGACCCGGACCGGACCCGGACCGGACCCGGACCGGACCCGGACCCGGGCCGAGCGGTCAGCGGTCGGACGCGGCGGACTCGCGGGAGCGCGCGGGCTTCGCCTGCGGCAGCTTCGTCCCGACGACCTGGTCGATGACGTCGCGGGCGATGGCCTGCGCCGTCAGCCCCGCGTCGGCGAGGATCTGGGAGCGCGTCGCGTGGTCGATGAACGCGTCGGGCAGCCCGAGCTCGTTCACCCCGGTGTCGACCCCGGCGGCGCGCAGGTCCTGCCGCAGCCGGGTCCCGACGCCGCCGACGCGCACACCGTCCTCGATCGTGATGACGAGCCGGTGTGAGCGCGACAGTTCGATGAGCGAACCCGGGATCGGGACCACCCATCGCGGGTCCACGACGGTGACGCCGATGCCCTGCGCCTCGAGCAGCGCCGCGGCCTCGAGTGCCACCGGCACCATGGACCCGACGGCGACGAAGAGGACGTCCTCGACGTCGTCCGCGGCGGCGTGCAGCACGTCCACACCGTCGGGGAGACGACGGACCGCGGGGATGTCCGGCCCGACCTGCCCCTTCGACCACCGCAGCACGGTGGGGGCATCGTCGACGGCGATCGCCTCGCGGAACTCCTCACGCAGTGTCGCGGCGTCGCGTGGTGCGGCGATCCGGATCCCCGGCACGACCTGCAGCAGTGCGAGGTCCCACATGCCGTGGTGAGACGGGCCGTCCGGACCGGTGATGCCGGCACGGTCGAGCACGAACGTCACGCCGGCCCTGTGCAGGGCGACGTCCATCAGCACCTGGTCGAACGCCCGGTTCAGGAACGTCGCGTAGAGCGCCACGACCGGGTGGAGTCCCCCGTACGCCAGGCCCGCGGCGGTCGTCACGGCGTGCTGCTCGGCGATGCCGACGTCGTACACGCGGTCGGGGTGCTGCTCCTGGAACAGGTGCAGCCCGGTCGGCCGGAGCATCGCCGCCGTGATCGCGACGATCCGAGGGTCCGAGGCGCCGGCCTCGGCCAGGGAGGACGCGAACACCGAGGTCCACGAGGGGCCCGACGCGGCGTCGAGCGACTCGCCCGTCTCCGGGTCGATGTGGCCGACGGCGTGGAACTGGTCGGCCTGGTCGCGCAGGGCGGGCTCGAAGCCGTGGCCCTTCTCCGTGATGACGTGCACGATCACGGGAGCGCCGTACTCCTTGGCCTGCCGGAGCGCAGCCTCCATCGCCTGCTGGTCGTGCCCGTTCACCGGGCCGATGTACTTGATGTCGAGGTTCGAGTACAGCGCCTCGTTGTTCGTCAGTCGCGACAGGAAGCCGTGCAGGCCCCCGCGCATGCCGCGGTACACCGCACGACCCGGAGCACCGAACCGCGCCGCCACGGCCTGCGTGCTCTCGTACAGGGCCCGGTACTCGCGGCGGGTGCGCACGGAGCTCAGGAACCGCGCCATGCCACCGATGGTCGGGGCGTACGAGCGGCCGTTGTCGTTGACGACGATGACCAGGCGCCGGTCGTTGTCGTCAGAGATGTTGTTGAGCGCCTCCCACGTCATCCCACCGGTGAGGGCGCCGTCCCCCACCACCGCGACGACGGTGCGGTCGGTCTGGCCGGTCTGCCCGAACGCGCGGGAGATGCCGTCGGCCCACGACAACGACGACGACGCGTGCGAGGACTCGACGATGTCGTGCTCGGACTCGCTGCGCTGCGGGTAGCCGGCGATGCCACCGCGTTCGCGCAGCTTGGAGAAGTCCTGCCGCCCGGTGACGAGCTTGTGCACGTACGACTGGTGCCCGGTGTCGAAGACGAAGGGGTCGTTCGGCGAGTCGAACACGCGGTGCATCGCGAGCGTCAGCTCGACGACACCCAGGTTCGGCCCGAGGTGCCCACCGGTCTTCGCGACCTCGGCGACCAGGAAGCGTCGGATCTCGGCGGCGAGGTCGGTCATCTGCGCGTCGGAGAGACGCTTCAGGTCGCGCGGCGACGTGATGCTGCTGAGCAGGCTCACGAGCGCTCCTTTCGTGGGGCTGTCGGCCCACTCTATGCGCGTAGGGACAGAACAGACTGGAGGCGCGGTGCCAGCTGGCACCGCGCCTCCAGGCAGTATCTGGGTCGCGTCAGACGAGCGAGCGGAGCACGTACTGCAGGATGCCGCCGTTGCGGTAGTAGTCGGCCTCACCGGGGGTGTCGATGCGGACGACCGCGTCGAACTCCACCGGCTGCTTGCCGGCGGGCGAGTGCTCGCTCGGCGTCGCGGTGACGTGCACGGTCTTCGGGGTGCGGCCCTCGTTCAGCTCGGTCAGCCCGGAGATCGACACGACCTCGGTGCCGTCGAGGCCGAGGGACTCGACCGTCTCGCCCGCCGGGAACTGCAGCGGGACGACGCCCATGCCGATGAGGTTCGAGCGGTGGATCCGCTCGAAGCTCTCGGTGATGACCGCACGGACACCGAGCAGGTTCGTGCCCTTCGCCGCCCAGTCACGGGACGAGCCGGAGCCGTACTCCTTGCCACCGAAGATGACGAGCGGGATGCCCTGCGCCTGGTAGTGCTCCGAGGCGTCGTAGATGAACGACTGCTCGCCGTCCGGCGTCGTGAAGTCACGGGTGTACCCGCCCTCGACGCCGTCCAGCAGCTGGTTGCGCAGACGGATGTTCGCGAACGTGCCGCGGATCATGACCTCGTGGTTGCCGCGACGCGAGCCGTAGGAGTTGAAGTCCTTGCGGTCGACGCCGTGCTCGGCGAGGTACTGACCGGCGGGGCTGTCGGCCTTGATCGAACCGGCCGGCGAGATGTGGTCGGTCGTGACCGAGTCGCCGAGCTTCGCGAGCACCCGCGCACCGGAGATGTCCGACACCGCGTCGGGCTGCATCGTCATGCCCTCGAAGTACGGGGGCTTCCGGACGTAGGTCGACTCCTGGTCCCACTCGAAGGTGTCGCCCGTCGGGGTCGGCAGGTTCTTCCAGCGGTCGTCACCCTCGAACACGGAGCCGTACTCGTGGGTGAACATCTCGGTGTCGATCGAGGTGTCGATGACCTGCTGCACCTCGGCCGCGTCGGGCCAGATGTCGGTCAGGTAGACGTCGTTGCCGTCCTGGTCGGTACCCAGGGCGTCCTTGTCGAAGTCGAAGTGCATCGACCCGGCGAGGGCGTACGCGATGACCAGCGGCGGGGACGCCAGGTAGTTCATCTTCACGTCGGGGTTGATGCGGCCCTCGAAGTTGCGGTTGCCCGAGAGCACCGCGGTGACGGCGAGGTCGTTGTCCTGCACGGCCTGCGAGATCTCCTCGGGCAGGGGGCCGGAGTTGCCGATGCAGGTCGTGCAGCCGTAGCCGACCGTGTAGAAGCCGAGCTGCTCGAGGTAGGTGGTGAGACCGGCCTTCTCGTAGTAGTCGGTGACGACCTTCGACCCCGGCGCGAGGGTGGTCTTCACCCAGGGCTTCGCGGTGAGGCCCTTCTGCGCGGCGTTCCGGGCGAGGATGCCGGCGGCCATCATGACCGACGGGTTCGACGTGTTCGTGCACGACGTGATCGCGGCGATCGCCACGGCACCGTGGTCGATCGTGAACGGGTCGCCGTCGGCGATGGCGACCGAGGTCGGCTTCGAGACGGTGCCGGGCGCGCTCGAAGCGTGCACGGGGACCTCGGACCCGGGGGCGTCCTGCAGGTCGTCCACGGCGTGCTCGTCACCGGGGGCCGCGGCCACCGGGTCGGACGCCGGGAACGTGTCGGCGACGGCCTTGTCCTCTTCGCTGTGGTCGATGCTCGCGTAGTTGGCGAGGTCGACCTCGAACTGGTCCTTGGCCTTCGACAGCTCGATGCGGTCCTGCGGACGCTTCGGGCCCGAGATGGAGGGCACGACCGTGGACAGGTCGAGCTCCATGTACTCGGAGTAGTTGGGCTCGACCGAGGCGTCGTGCCACAGGCCCTGGGCCTTGGAGTACGCCTCGACCAGGGCGATCTGCGCCTCGTCGCGACCGGTCAGGCGCAGGTAGTCGAGCGTGACGTCGTCGACCGGGAAGATCGCCGCGGTGGAACCGAACTCGGGCGACATGTTGCCGATGGTGGCGCGGTTGGCGAGCGGGACGGCGCTGACGCCCTCGCCGTAGAACTCGACGAACTTGCCGACGACGCCGTGCTTGCGGAGCTCCTGCGTGATGGTGAGCACCACGTCGGTCGCGGTCACGCCGGCGGGGATCTCGCCGGAGAGCTTGAAGCCGACGACCTTCGGGATGAGCATCGACACGGGCTGGCCGAGCATCGCGGCCTCGGCCTCGATGCCGCCGACGCCCCAGCCGAGCACACCGAGGCCGTTCACCATCGTGGTGTGCGAGTCGGTGCCGACCAGGGTGTCCGGGTACGCGTAGGTCTCACCGTCGAAGTCACGCGTGTAGGTGACCTTCGCCAGGTACTCGATGTTCACCTGGTGCACGATGCCGGTGCCGGGTGGGACGACCTTGAAGTCCTCGAACGCGGTCTGGCCCCAGCGGAGGAACTGGTAGCGCTCACCGTTCCGCTCGTACTCCAGGTCGGTGTTGCGCTGCAGGGCGTCCGTGCTGCCGAACAGGTCGGCGATGACGGAGTGGTCGATGACCATCTCGGCCGGCGACAGCGGGTTGATCTTGTTCGGGTCGCCGCCGATGTCCGCCATGGCCTCGCGCATGGTGGCGAGGTCGACGATGCACGGCACACCCGTGAAGTCCTGCATGACGACGCGCGCCGGCGAGAACTGGATCTCGGTGTCGGGTTCGGCGTCGGGACGCCAGGAGCCGAGCGCCCGGATCTGCCCCTCGGTGACGTTCTTGCCGTCCTCGGTGCGGAGGAGGTTCTCGAGCAGCACCTTCAGGCTGTAGGGCAACTTCTCGTGCCCGGGAACCGAGTCGATCCGGTGGATCGCGTAGTCGACACCCCCAACCGACAGTGTGTCCTTCGAGCCGAAGCTATTGACTGCAGCCACCGTGCCGCCTCCCTACTGATCGGTTTGCCCTCATCCTCGCGGGCCGTGGACCGTCCCACCAGCAAGGCAAACCTAATCCCGCGGACGCGTGCGCGCCCGGCGAGAACTATCTTGATGTCGAGAGAACTCTACACCGCGGCGACGTCGTCGCGTCGGACGAACACGGTGCGGACCAGCAACCACGTCACCCAGAGCACCGCCGCGTACAGCGGCACGCCGAGGATGAGCTTCAGCCCGGCGAGCAGTTCGACCTGCGCCGTCAGGTAGAGCGGGACCTCCACCGCGAGCCGGACGGCGAACAGGCCGACCCAGATCCAGGTGGCGACCGTCAGGACCCGCCGCTTGACCGGGTCGGCACGCCAGTCGACGTGCGAGCCGTCCTCGTTCGCGGGCAGCAGGAAGCCGACGACGAGCCCGATGAGCGGCCAGCGGATCGCCAGCGTGATCAGCAGCCCGACGAGCCAGACCGCGTTGATGATGATGCCGGGGATGAAGTTGCTCTCCGCGCGGCCGGTGATGAGCGCGAGGCCGGCCGAGACCGCGACGCCGAGGATGCCCGCGAACGACATCGTCACCGACTGCCGCTGCACCAGCCGGAGCACCACGAACACCAGGCCGACGACCACGGGGATCACGACGCTGGGCACGAGCTCCTTCGTGATCGCGTAGACGACCAGGAACGCGAACCCGGGCAGCACCGACTCGGCGAGCCCACGAACCCCGCCGACCGCGCCCAGCAGGGCCCGACCGGACGGTGCCTCGCCGGGCGCGACGCGGGCGATGCCGGCGTTCTGCACCGCGTCACGGAACTGCGCGGAGAACGACGGCGCCACCGACGACTCACCCGCCGGTGCAGCGGGGTCGGGGCCAGCCGTCTCGGGTCGTGGGGTGTCGTCGTGGTCCGGCACCGTGCCTCCAGGCGGGGTTGCTCGTCAGGCCGTCAGATCGCGGTCTGCGTCGACTTGGGCATGTGCAGCGGGATGAGGTCGCGCGGCGGCATCGGCGTCGTGCCGCGCACGACGACGACGCTGCGGAACAGCTCCTCGATCTCGCTCGCGTCGTCGGGCTGCTCGGCGGCCTTGCCGGCGATCACGCCGCGCAGGAACCAGCGCGGGCCGTCGACGCCGACGAAGCGGGCCGGGCGGGACCCTGCGGTGCCGCCGTCACCGTCAACGGCGACCGGCACGGACGCCCGGAGCTCGGGGCCGAACGGGCCGTCGACCTCGGTCACGACACCGCCCTGGCGCTCGATCTGCTCGGCGATCTGGGCGCGGATCTCGTGCCACAGGCCGGTGGACCGGGGCGCGGCGAACGGCTGGACCTGCAGCGTGGAGTCGTCGTAGTCGAGCCCGACCGCGACGACGCGCTGCGAGCCCTCCTCGACCTCGAGGCGCAGGTGCAGGCCCTCACGCGGGAGCACCTTCACCCCGCCCAGGTCGACGTAGGGGCGGACCAGGTTCGCCTCGGTCTCGTCGTGGGGGCCGTTCTCGGCCCGGTCGTCCGGAGCGGACTTGTCCGTCGGGGCGACCGCGTCGACCTCGTCGTGGTCCGCGTCTGCATCGGTCGCGATGTCGACCTCGGGGGACGTGTCCGCGACCTCGATGTCGTCGGCGACGGCGTCCGCCACCTCGACCTCGTCCTGCTTGCGTCGGCCGAACTTCATGCGCGCGTCCCTTCCTGAGCGTCTGCGGCGGCACCGTGCACGGCGCCGCTCCGGTCACCGTAGCCCGACGAGCCGAACCCGCCCTGTCCGCGGACGCTGTCCGGCAGCTCGTCGACCCGGGTGTAGGTCACCTGCGGCACCGGCATCACGATCAACTGGGCGATGCGGTCGCCCACGTGGACCTCGTACGGTTCCGTCTGGTCCGTGTTGAGCAGCGCGACCTTGATCTCGCCGCGGTAGCCGGAGTCGACGGTGCCGGGGCTGTTCACGATCGTGATGCCGTGCTTCGCCGCCAGGCCGCTGCGCGGGACCACGAACGCGGCGTACCCCTCGGGCAGCGCGATCCGCAGTCCGGTGGCGGCCAGGTGTCGCTCGCCCGGCTGCAGCACGAAGGCCTCGGTGGAGACGAGATCGGCACCCGCGTCGCCGGGGTGGGCGTGGCCGGGAGCGTGCTCCCCGGTCCAGAGGACGTCGACTGGTTCGGTCACGTGACGAGGGTAGTGCAGCCGTGACCGTTCCGTGACCTCGTCCGCTCGTGATCGAATGGACCCGTGACCCTGTACCGCGAACGACTCTGGGCCCCGCCCGCCCTGTACCTGGCGACGGCGCTCGTGATCCCCGCCACCCTGCTCGTCTTCCTCCCCATCAGCGTCCTGGCCGGCGTCCTCGTGGCGATCGGGATGGAGCTCGGGGTCCTCGTTCTCCTGTGGGTACTCGCACCCACCATCGAGGTCACCGACACCGAGTTCCGCGCGGGCAGGGCACACCTCCCCCGGACGCTCGTGGGCACGACCGAGGCGTTCGAGGGCACGGCGGCCACCGAGCAGCGCGGCCCGGCACTCGACGCCCGCGCCTGGACCCTCTTCCGCGGCTACGTGCGGGGGGTCGTCAAGGTCGAGGTGCGCGACGACGCCGACCCGACGCCCTACTGGCTGGTCAGCGTCCGCCACCCGGGCAAGGTCGTCGAGGCGCTGCGGTCCTGACGGACCACGGGCAACGGCCCTGGAGGCGCGGCTCGGCCCCGCCTCGCAGCCCACGACGAAGGCCCCGCATCCCATCGGGATGCGGGGCCTTCGCTGATCGTTGCGTCGAGGACGACGCGGCTGTGCTCGCTAGAGCGACGCGCACTCCGCGCAGACCGGTCCGAGCTTCGACTCGTGGTCGAGCTGGGAACGGTGCTTCACGAGGAAGCACTCGACGCAGGTGAACTCATCGACCTGCGGGGGCAGCACCACGACGTCGAGGTCGACGTCGCTGAGGTCCTGCCCGGCGAGTTCGAAGCTGCCGGGGTTGTCGGAATCATCGTCGACGACCCCCGACATCTTGTCGGGAACGCGCTCCTTGAGGGCCTCGATCGACTCTGAGTCAGAGTTGTCGTCGGTCTTCCGGGGGGCGTCGTAATCGGTGGCCATGCCCATCCATTCTCGTATCGAGAGGTCGTCGCCGGGTGATCGGCGGCGACAGTTTGCACCACGCCCCGCCGATGCGCAAACCGAGTGCTGCGGCGGGTCGTGCTGGCTGTGCAACCGGTGACCCGAACCGGACATTCCCGACACCCGTTGCCGGGCTCCGGCGCGCTCTCGGATCGGCCTGCGGATGTGCGCGGCACGCCCGTGCGCCTCCCCGGAAACCGTCCGTCCTCCCTGCATACTCACGGGGTA
The DNA here is from genome assembly GCF_025643395.1 of Curtobacterium sp. Arg-1. Taxonomy (NCBI): domain Bacteria; kingdom Bacillati; phylum Actinomycetota; class Actinomycetes; order Micrococcales; family Microbacteriaceae; genus Curtobacterium; species Curtobacterium sp. Arg-1. The sequence goes on along the minus strand of NZ_CP095731.1, from coordinate 1,736,946 downwards.
CGACAGCAGGACCGTACGCGACGCTGGGAAGGCGGAACCATGCAAGACGTGAGAGTCATCGGAGTCGAGTCCGGCGCACTCCTCCTGGCGACCGACGGCGGCACCGAGTTCCGGTTGCCCGTCTCGTCGTCGCTGGCGGGTCAGGTGCGCCAGGCGAACCCCGACGCCGGTCCGCAGAAGCGGGTCTCCCCCAAGGACGTCCAGGCACGGATCCGCGGTGGCGCCGACGCCGCCGACGTGGCAGCCGCGCTCGACGTCGACGTCGAGTACGTCCGTCGCTTCGAGGGTCCGGTCCTGGCGGAGCGGGCCTTCATCCTCGACGCCTCGCACCGCGTCCCGGTCACCCCGGTCGACGACGAGGCCCCCGACACCTTCGGCCCCGCGATCACCGCGAAGCTCGAGGCCGGCGAGGCCACCGCGATCACCTGGGGCTCCTGGAAGCACCCGGAGGGCGGCTGGCAGGTCCGCGTCCGCTACACCGCGGGCGAGGTCGAGCACGACGCCCAGTGGCGTTTCGACCCGAAGACCTCGACCCTCGCGCCCGACAACGGTGACGCCCACCGGCTGTCGCACACCGACGACGAGGGCATCGCCCCGCGCCTGCGTGCGGTCGAGTTCGAGCAGCAGGACGACGACGGCACCCGCTTCGACTCCGGAGCCTTCCGCGTCGACGAGCCGGAGCAGCCGGCCGCCGAGCCCGAACCGTCCCAGCACGCACCGCTCCGTGCGCCGCTGCCCCGCATCGGCCAGGCCACCGTGGAAGAACGTGCTCCCGGCAACGAGACCGCCGACCTGCTCGAGGCGCTGCGCCGTCGCCGTGGTGAGCGTGAGGCCGCGTCCTTCGGCGAACAGCGTGACGAGCCCGCCCGCGGGACCTCGATCAGCGTCGTCGACATCCCGCTGCAGGGCTTCGAGGACGGCGGCGCGAACGACACCGCACCGCAGTCGACCGACGGCCGTCCGGCCTCGGCGCCGGAGCCCGAGAGCCGTGGCGAACGCAAGAAGCGCAGCCGCCGCTCGATGCCGAGCTGGGACGAGATCGTCTTCGGCACCCGCCCGGACGACGACCCCGCCTGATCCGGACCACCGCGCGGCCGCGCTGACGTCCCTAGTGGGCGAAGGCACCGGCGAGCCGGAGCGGGACGATCGTCTCCTCGTCGGTCATCGCGCCGTGCTGGCCGATCATGCGCTTCGGTGTCTCGTCCTCGCGCAGGGCTCGGTCGTCGTTGAACGCCCACGAGCCACGCGCCACGACGAGCACGTCACCGATCCGCGGCACCACCTCGTCGGACACCTGCCCGAACCACCCGGCCTCGATCGCCTCGGCACGGCTGGCGACGGACGCCTTCTTGCCGTAGCGCGCCCGGAACGCGCCGACGAGGGCGCGGACGTCGGTGCCCGGTGCGACCGTGAGCTGTCGGCAGCGCGGGTCTCCTGCGACACCGACGACGTCGGTGAGCAGCAGCGGGTCGATCGCGATGTTCGCGTGGTCCGGCACGTCGAGCACACCGTGGTCCGCCGTCACCAGGACCCCCACGTCGTCGGCGCTGCGGGCATCGAGGCGGGCGAGTTCCCCGTCGAGCAACTCGAGCGCGGCCGTCCACCGGTCGGACTGCCAGCCGGACTTGTGGCCGATCGAGTCGAGCTCCGGCACGTACAGGTAGACGAGCGACCGGCCGGAGTCCGTCTCGGCCAGGGCGGCGTCGACCCGCTGGGCGATCGAGTCCGCCGACACGTACCGCGCACCGCCGAGCACGTTCGCGGTCATCCCGGACGATCGGTACCGGTCCGGCCCGACGACGACCGGGTCGAGTCCGAGCTCAGCCGCCCGGGTGAACAGCGTCTGCGTCAGGAACCAGTCGGCGGGCACCTCGGTGTCCCAGCCTCCGAGCAGGTTCATCACGGCACCGGTGTCCGGGTTCCAGCCGCTGTACCCGATCACCCCGTGGGTGCCGGGCGAACGGCCCGTCGTGAGCGTGCTCAGTGCGGCCGCGGTCGTGGTCGGGAACCCGCTCCGCAGCTTCTTCGCGGTGCCGGTGCCCTTCGCGCCGGTCAGCCAGCGGGCGTGCCCGGCGCGCGCGGACAGCGCGGCGGACCCGAGGCCGTCGACCAGCACGACGATCGCCGAGCGGGCGGGGCGGAGGGTGATCCGGGCCTCCAGGCCGTTGCCACGCAACCACGCATCGTCCGCAGCACCGAGCGCGACGAGGCAACTCGGGAAGACGTCGGCGAGGTTCGCGACGCCGTCGGGGGCCGTCGGTACGCTTGTTCCCATTCCACGAGTCTTCCAGACGACTCTGGTCTTCCAGAAAGGTGCCATGGCACGCACGGATGTAGTCGGCCTGCCCGACGGTGAGCGCATCGAGGACGTCGACGTCTCCGAGGAGATGCAGGGTTCCTTCCTCGAGTACGCGTACTCCGTCATCTACTCGCGGGCACTGCCCGACGCCCGCGACGGCCTGAAGCCGGTGCAGCGCCGGATCCTGTACCAGATGGCCGAGATGGGGCTGCGCCCCGACCGCGGACACGTCAAGAGCGCCCGCGTCACCGGCGAGGTGATGGGCAAGCTGCACCCGCACGGCGACGGCGCGATCTACGACGCCCTGGTCCGGATGGCCCAGCCGTTCACGATGCGCGTGCCGCTCGTCGACGGCCACGGCAACTTCGGCTCACTCGACGACGGTCCCGCTGCAGCCCGCTACACCGAGGCACGGCTCGCCGAACCGTCGATGGCGATGACCGAGGGCCTGGGCGAGGACGTCGTCGACTTCGTCCCGAACTACGACAACCAGATCATGCAGCCCGGCGTGCTGCCGGCGGCGTTCCCGAACCTGCTCGTCAACGGTGCCTCCGGCATCGCGGTGGGCATGGCGACGAACATGGCACCGCACAACCTGGGCGAGGTCGTCGAGGCCGCGAAGCACCTGCTCATGAACCCGCAGGCCACCCTCGAAGAGCTCATGGAGTTCGTGCCCGGGCCTGACCTGCCGTCCGGCGGCACCATCGTCGGGCTCTCCGGGGTCCGCGACGCCTACGCCACCGGCCGCGGTTCGTTCCGCACCCGAGCCAAGGTGAGCGTCGAGAACCTCACCCCGCGCAAGGTCGGCCTCGTCGTCACCGAGCTGCCCTACCTGGTCGGCCCCGAGCGCGTCATCGAGAAGATCAAGGACGGCGTCCAGTCCAAGAAGCTCGTCGGCATCTCGGACGTCAACGACCTGACCGACCGCAACCACGGGCTCCGGCTCGTCATCGGCATCAAGAGCGGCTTCAACCCCACCGCCGTGCTCGAGCAGCTCTACAAGCACACCCCGCTCGAGGACGGCTTCGGCATCAACAACGTCGCCCTGGTCGGCGGGTCACCCCGCACCCTCGGGCTGCGCGAGCTCCTCGACGTCTACGTGCAGCACCGGCTCGACGTCGTCACACGCCGGTCGCAGTACCGCCTGGCACGTCGCAAGGAACGGCTGCACCTGGTCGAGGGTCTGCTCATCGCGATCCTCGACATCGACGAGGTCATCCAGGTCATCCGCACGTCCGACGACTCCGAGGCGGCGCGCAACCGCCTGCGCGACGTCTTCGACCTGTCCGAGGTGCAGGCCGAGTACATCCTCGAGCTGCGCCTGCGTCGCCTGACGAAGTTCTCGCGGATGGAGCTCGAGGCCGAGCGTGACCAGCTGCTCGCCGACATCGCCGCCCTCGAAGAACTGCTGGCGTCCGACGAACGGCTCCGCGCGCAGGTCGCCCTCGAGCTGACCGAGGTCTCCGACAAGTTCGCGACCCCGCGCCGCACCCTGCTCACCGAGGCGGACGCCCCGGTCAAGGGCGGTCGGAAGGCCGCGGTCGACCCGGAGTCCCTGCAGATCGCCGACTCCCCCTGCCGCGTGCTGCTCTCGACCACCGGGCGGCTCATCCGCGTCGACATCCCGACGTCGGAACTCGGCATCGTCCGCGTGCCGAAGCGCTCGAAGCACGACGCCGTCCGCTCCGCCGTGGTGAGCACAGTCCGCGGGCAGCTCGGCGCCCTGACCTCCACCGGGCGGGTCCTGCGGCTCTCCCCCGTCGACGTCCCCGCCGTGCCGCCCGCAGCGGTCCGGCTCGACGCCGGCGTCCGGGTCACCGACTTCCTGGCGCTCACCAAGGGCGAGACGGTCGTCGCGCTCGTCGACCTCGGTGGGGCATCGTCGGACTCGCTGGCGATCGGTACCGCGCACGGCGTCGTGAAGCGCGTCGTCCCAGGCGCCTGGCCGGACAAGCCCGAGTTCGTCGCCATCGGCCTGAAGCCCGGAGACGCGGTGGTCGGTGCCGCCCAGGCCCCGGAGTCCGACGACCTGGTGTTCATCAGCTCGAACGCGCAGCTGCTGCGGTTCCCGGCGTCCGTCGTCCGGGCGCAGGGGCTGCCCGCCGGTGGAGTGGCCGGCATGGCCCTGGCCGACGGCGCCGCCGTGATCTGGTTCGGGTCCGTCGCACGCTCCGACGACGCCGTGGTCGCCACGGTGTCCACGACCTCGACCGCGCTGCCCGGTACCGACGCCGGCCGCGCCAAGGTCTCCGCGCTGTCGGAGTTCCCGGCGAAGGGCCGCGCGACCCAGGGTGTCCGGGCGCACGCGTTCCTGAAGGGCGAGGACGGGCTCACCGTCGGCTGGGCGGGCATCGCGCCGCCGCACGCTGTCGGCACCGACGGCGCCGCCCGTACCCTGCCCGACTGGCTGTCGAAGCGTGACGGGTCGGGTGCACCGCTCGAGGCCGTCATCGGCTCGATCGGCGGCAGCGCCGCGACGCTCGACGGCACCGCCGGCGAGGCGTAGGCGGGCGCCGGCCGGCCGGCCGTCCGCTGCGCGCATTCGCGAGAGCGACAGTGTCCCGCGAACAGTTCGCGGGAGACTGTCGCTTCGGCAGCACGGACCGCGCACGGTGGCGGCACGGTGTCGCTCTGGCGGCACCGAGACTCGGCCTGCCGCCGCGCCGCTACGCGTCGATGCGGTCGCGGTCGAGGCCCTCGCCGGCCAGGATGAACTCCTTGCGCGGCGCCACGTCGTTGCCCATCAGGAGCTCGAACACCTTCGCAGCGCCCTCGGCGTGGGTCACGTTCACCCGGCGCAGGGTTCGGTGCGCACGGTCCATCGTGGTCTCCGCCAGCTGGTCCGCGTCCATCTCACCGAGGCCCTTGTACCGCTGGATCGGCTCCTGGTACTTCTTGCCCGTCTTCTCGAGCTTCTTCAACACCGTCTGCAGCTCCTGTTCGGAGTACGTGTACAGCGTGTCGTTCGGCTTGCCGCGGTTCACCACGACGACCCGGTGCAGCGGCGGCACGGCGGCGAAGACCCGGCCCTGCTCGATCATCGGCCGCATGTACCGGAAGAACAGCGTCAGCAGCAGTGTGCGGATGTGGGCGCCGTCGACGTCGGCGTCGGACATGATGATGATCTTGCCGTAGCGGGCCTGGTCGATGTCGAACGTCCGACCCGAACCGGCACCGATGACCTGGATGATCGACGCGCACTCGACGTTCGAGAGCATGTCCGACACGGACGCCTTCTGCACGTTGAGGATCTTGCCGCGGATCGGCAGCAGCGCCTGGTACTCACTGTTGCGCGCGAGCTTCGCGGTGCCCAGGGCCGAGTCGCCCTCGACGATGAAGAGCTCGGTGCCCTCGGTCTCCTGCGAGCGGCAGTCCGCGAGCTTCGTCGGCAGCGAGGAGTTCTCGAGCGCGTTCTTGCGCCGCTGGGTCTCCTTGTGCGCCCGCGCCGAGATACGGGTCTTCATCTCGGACACGACCTTCTCGAGCAGGGCGGCCGACTGCGCCTTCTCGGTGCGCTGCGTCGAGGTCAGGATCTCGGTGATGCGCTTCGACACCACCTGGTCGACGATCTTGCGGACCGCCGGGGTGCCGAGGATCTCCTTCGTCTGCCCCTCGAACTGCGGCTCGGGCAACCGCACGGTCAGCACGGCGGTCATGCCGGCGAGGACGTCGTCCTTGTCGAGCTTGTCCTGCCCGACCTTGAGCTTGCGGGCGTTCGCCTCGACCTGGGCGCGGACGGCCTTCACGACACCGGACTCGAACCCGGCCTGGTGGGTCCCGCCCTTCGGCGTCGCGATGATGTTGACGAAGCTGCGGAACACGGTCTCGTAGCCACTGCCCCAGCGGAGTGCCAGGTCGACCTCGCACTCGCGCTCGACCGAGGTGGAGACCATGTGGCCCTTGTCGTCGAGCATCGGCACGGTCTCGGTGAAGGTCCCGGTGCCCTGCACACGCCAGACGTCGGTCAGGGGGCTGTCGACGGCGAGGTGCTCGACGAACTCGCCGATCCCGCCCTCGTACCGGAACCGCTCGACCACCGGGCCGGCAGCCACGGTGGTGCCCGTCGCCTCGGCACGGGCGGCAGCGGCGTCGATCGACGCAGCGCGCTCGTCGGTGATGGTGATGCCGAGCCCGGGCACGAGGAACGCAGTCTGGCGTGCACGGGTGACCAGGTCGTCGGTGCTGAACCGGGCGTCGGCGGTGAAGATCTGGCGGTCCGCCCAGTACCGGATCCGGGAACCGGTGACGCCCTTCTTGACCTTGCCCACCACACGCAGTTCACTGCCCGACGTGAAGGGCGCGAACGGGGCGTCCGGGCCGATGCCCTTGCTGTCGTCGAAGATGCCGGGCTCACCACGGTGGAACGACATGGCGTAGGTCTTGCCGCCACGGTCGACCTCGACGTCGAGGCGCTCCGACAGCGCGTTCACGACCGAGGCCCCGACGCCGTGCAGCCCGCCCGAAGCCGCGTACGACCCGGAGCCGAACTTGCCACCGGCGTGCAGCTTGGTGAACACGACCTCGACCCCGGTCAGGCCGGTCTTCGGTTCGACGTCGACGGGGATGCCGCGGGCGGTGTCGCGGACCTCGACGGAGCCGTCGGCGTGCAGCACGACGCCGATCTCGTCACCGTGTCCCGCCAGGGCTTCGTCGACCGAGTTGTCGATGATCTCCCACAGGCAGTGCATGAGGCCGCGGGAGTCCGTCGACCCGATGTACATGCCCGGCCGCTTCCGGACCGCCTCGAGCCCTTCGAGGACGGAGAGATGGCGTGCGGAGTAGTCGGAGCTCACCGTCGGAGTTTACCGAGCGGCGCCGACAGCACCGTGTGGACACTCGCACTGGGGCCAAGCGATCCGCGCTGAGCGAAACAGGGCCCGACAATGCGTCGCTCTCAGGCATCACGTGTTGAAATGGTGCAACCACCCGGCACCACCTGCGATCCGTGAGGAGCACAGCAATGACCCAGACCGTGCAGGACCCCTCCATCGACGAAGTCAGCAACCACCAGCTGACCGCCGCCGACCGTTGCGACAGCTGCGGGGCGCAGGCCTACATCCGAGCCACCATGTCGAGCGGCGAGCTCTACTTCTGCGCCCACCACGGCGCCGAGTTCAAGGACAAGCTCGCGGCGACCGCCATCGAGTGGCACGACGAGAGCAGCCGACTCTACGAGTCGAAGTAGTCGCAACCGACACGCAGACAGGAGGCGCGGTGCCAGCTGGCACCGCGCCTGCTGTCTGTCTGCAGCCCGGCTCAGAACGCGCGGAGACGACGAAGGCCGGGCCCCCTCGGGACCCGGCCTTCTTCGTCGTGTGTCAGGCGATGCGCTTGAACGCCTTGTCGACGTAGCGGTCGACCGTCGCGCGCGCTTCACGTGCGTAGCGGTCGATGGTCGCCGTCTGCTCCGCGTCGGGCGCGTACTCGCGGCCCAGCCGTGCAGTGGCTGCAGCGAGGACACCGTCGGTCAGCTGCGGGTTGAGCGGCAGGACCGGACCCTGGGTGTGCGTGCCGAAGGAGTTCCCGACGATCGCGCCCTCGACCGGCGAGCCGGCCTGGTTGCCGCCGCCGGAGACGACGTCGGCGAAGGGCGTCACGCCGGCTGCGAGCTCGATGCGGGTGGCGTGGTCCTCGAAGCCGGCGAGACGCTTCGGCGCTCCGGGGAGCAGCGGGTACCGGGTCTCGAGCACGAAGTAGTTCACGCGGCGCTCGGCACCGCGCACGGCACGGGCGTCGAACACACCGAAACCGGCGAGCGGCGCGCCCTCGGTCGGCACGACCTCGTTCGTCGCGAGGTCGAACCCGCCGCCGACGGCGACGACCGGCACGCCATCGGCCGCGAACGCACGGAGCGTTCCGCCGATGCGTGCGACGTCGTCACCCAGGGAGCGCATGGCGCTGAGCGGTCCGTTGCCGATCACGACGACGTCCGCCGTGGTCGGCAGGTCGTCGCCGGGCGCGTACTGCAGCACCTGCGTGTCGATGTCCGCGGCGGCCGCACGGCGTACCAGGGCCGCGACGTTGCCGCGGTCGCCCGAGACACCCATCTGCCGGGGGTAGACGTGCAGGATGGTCAGCCGGTCGGCCGTCATGCGGTCTTCTCCATGTCCGGGTGGCCGAGGGCCTTGCGGGCGATCATCATGATCTCGTAGTTGACGATGAAGTTCTTCGTCCCGCGGGTCGTCGAACCGAGCTGCTCCATGTGCTTGATGGCAGCCTCGACGTCGGGCTCGACCCGGCCGATGCGGACACCGGCATGCTCGAGCGCGATCGCGATCTGCCACGCCTTGTCGCCGGAGACGACGTCCACGTGGTCGAGCTGCGAGAAGTCGATGTCGTAGATCCAGGAGATGTCAGGCGTGCCCTCGTCGATCGCCATGAGGACCTGCTCGGGCTGGTCCGGCAGGGCGTCGAGGTTGAGCTGCAGGCTCGCGGCGTTCTTGAACATCGTGAACTCGGCGGACTCGCCCGCGATGGGGAGCCGCTCGCCACGGCCGTAGGCCGGCTTCATCGTGCCGAAGGCCTTCGTCACGGCGTCGGCGCGGAACTGCGCACCGAGGGCCGCACTCGCCGTCGCGGTGGCCGCGGCGGCGTCGACCGCGTAGTGCAGGCCGCGGGCGGGCAGACGGACCGGGACCTCGGCGCCGTCGAAGCGGATCGTCGCGCCGTCGCCCGTGTGGGCCACGACCTCGGCGTCGGCGGTGTGCTGGGCACGGTCACCGGCGTCGAACGAGTCGGCGTTCTGCAGGCCGTTCGGCGCTGCGGCGATGACCTCGTCGCTCGCACCGAACCGCAGGACGCGCTGCCCCGGGGTGCCGCTGTAGCCGTCGAGGAACTGGTCGTCGTGGTTCGTGATGACGTTCGCCGTCGACAGTGCGGCGGTGTCGAGCATCATCGTCGCCACACGCTCGGTCTCGAAGAACCGGTACAGCTGGTCGACCTGCACGTTGAGCATCGTCACCGTCGAGGGCGACAGGATGCCGGCGAGCTCCACCGCGAAGGCCTCGTCGACCTCGAGGATGCCGATGTCCGCCTTGAGACGTCCGGTCAGCGAGACCTCGGACAGCAGGGCCGACGCGATGCCCTGCGGCAGGTTCGCGCCCGACGGGTTCGTGAAGACACGGAGCCCGTGGGCCCGGACGATGTCGGAGATCATGTGCGTCGTCGTCGACTTGCCGTTCGAACCGAGCACGAAGACGACGCCGTTCGGGAACTGCTTCGTCACGTGCTGCAGGAAGTCCGGCACGAGCTTCAGGACGATGAACCCCGGGTAGGCGGATCCACCGCCCCGCGCACGGGCGAGGGCACGGAGGATCCGCCCGATCAGGATCGGGATGAAGAAGCGCATGCCGGCTTACTCGAGGTAGTCGCGCAGCGACTGCGACCGCGACGGGTGGCGGAGCTTCGCCATCGTCTTGGACTCGATCTGACGGATGCGCTCGCGCGTCACGCCGAACGTGTCACCGATCTGGTCGAGGGTCTTCGGCTGGCCGTCGCCCAGGCCGAAGCGCATGCGGATGACGCCCGCCTCACGCTCGGACAGGGAGTCGAGCAGGCTCTCGAGCTGCTTCTGCAGCATCGTGAAGCCCACCGCGTCGGCCGGCACGACCGCCTCGGTGTCCTCGATGAGGTCACCGAACTCGGAGTCGCCGTCCTCACCCAGGGGCGTGTGCAGCGAGATCGGCTCGCGACCGTACTTCTGCACCTCGACGACCTTCTCCGGGGTCATGTCGAGCTCGCGTGCGAGCTCTTCCGGAGTGGGTTCGCGACCGAGGTCCTGCAGCATCTGGCGCTGCACGCGGGCGAGCTTGTTGATGACCTCGACCATGTGCACCGGGATGCGGATGGTGCGGGCCTGGTCGGCCATGGCGCGGGTGATGGCCTGACGGATCCACCAGGTCGCGTAGGTCGAGAACTTGAAGCCCTTGGTGTAGTCGAACTTCTCGACCGCACGGATCAGGCCCAGGTTGCCTTCCTGGATGAGGTCCAGGAACTGCATGCCGCGACCGGTGTAGCGCTTGGCCAGCGAGACGACCAGACGGAGGTTCGCGCCGAGCAGGTGCGACTTCGCACGCTGACCGTCACGGGCGACCCAGCGCAGCTCACGCTCGGCGGGCTTCGACAGCCCCGTCGAGTGCTGCAGCTTGTCCTCGGCGAACAGGCCGGCCTCGATGCGCATCGCGAGCTCGACCTCCTGCTCGGCGTTGAGCAGGGCGACCTTGCCGATCTGCTTGAGGTAGTCCTTCACCGGGTCGGCGGTGGCACCCGTGATGGTCGTGGAGTAGACCGGTGCCTCGTCGTCGTCGGTCTGCGAGATGACGAGCGCACCGGCGGCGACCGCGGCAGCGGCGTCCGGCTTGGCCGTCTTGTCGTCGGTGTCGTCGGCCTCGTCGGTCGGCTCCTCGACCGGCTCGTCCGAGGCGATGGCCTCGTCGACGGCGTCGGTCTTCTTCGCCTTGGGTGCTGCCTTCTTGGCAGGCGCCTTCTTGGCAGGGGCCTTCGTGGCGGGGGCCTTCGTGGCGCGCTTCTTCGGCGCTGCGGTGCCCTCGGTGGCGGTGGCGTCCTCTGCCACAGCGCCCTCGGGCTCGGTGTCCTTCGTGGGATCGATCGTCGTGCTCCGGGCAGCCATGCGATCACCTCTCTCGTCGTGCCACGTTCGTGGGGTCGTGGCTTCCCTCGCCGCCCAGGTCCCGCGCCGCAGTCCCCCGCGTCGTACGAGTCCTACCGTTCCGGGCAGCACTAGGACCCATGTCAAGTCCCCCGAGTTCACCGGCGCACCGAAGTGCTCCGACAGACAGGGGTCCCGAACGGGTCCGTGATCATTATTGCACGTGCCGCCTCCGCAGGCGTGCAACGAGTGCAACCCAGAGTGGTCCGACGCGTATTCCCTCTTCCGAGTGCAGCACCCGACGGGTCCGGCGGCGGGCGTGCAGGAGCATCCCGACGCCGAACCCGACCACGACGTACTGCACCGTGAGGGCGATCCGGAAGTTCTCCCAGGCGAACACCGTGGTGCCCGATGCCCGCGCCGCCACGTCGAGGACGACGCCGATCAGGTACATCATCACGAACGCCGCGAGGAACCCGCCCACGTTCACCACACCGTTCGCCGAGCCGAGCGAGCCGACCGGGTTGAAGGTCCGGGCGAAGTCGAAGCCGATGAGCGAACCGGGTCCGCCGATGCCCATCGCGACGACGAGCAGCACGAGCAGCCAGGTCGGCGGGTGCCCGGGCCAGAGCAGGATCGCCGTCCAGAGCACCGCGAGCAGCACGACCACGCCGAGCACCAGGTTCGACCGGCGCATCGGGAACCGTGCGCAGAGCACGCCGAGCACCGGGCCGGCGACGAACCCGACCACCACGATGATCGTGAGGAAGCCCGCCGCCTCGCCCGGGGAGTACCCGAGTCCCCGGAGCATCGGGACGCCCCACAGCAGCGAGAACACCGTGCCCGAGGACTGCGTGACGTAGTGCGACCAGAACCCGAGCTGTGTGCCTGGGCGCCGGAGCGCGTGCCCGAAGGTGCTGAACGCGGCACCCCACGAGTGCGGCAGCGGGATCGTGTCCGTCCGCACCGGCACCGGACCGTTCCGGACGAACACGGCGGCGAGCACGAGACCGACCGCGCTGGCCGCGGCAGCGACGCCGAACGCCGGGGTCCACCCCACCGAGTGCAGGAGCACGGCGAACGGGAACGCCGACAGGACCTGGCCGATCTGCCCGAGGTTGCCCGTCCACTGCGAGATCTGCGGCAGGATCCGGCCGCTGAACCACATCGGTACCAGGCGGATCACCGAGATGAAGGTCATCGCGTCACCGGCCCCGACGAGCACCCGCCCAGCGATGGCCGGCCCGATCGAGGGCGACACCGCGACGATCGCCTGTCCGACGACCAGCAGTGCGGCACCGAGGAGCACCAGCCGACGCGGTCCGACGCGGTCGAGCGCGATCCCCACCGGGATCTGCAGCCCCGCGTAGACGGCGATCTGCACCACGGCGAGCGTCGACAGGACGGCCGCCGAGACGGCGAACCGGTCCTGCGCGTCGACGCCGGACACTCCGAGCGAGGACCGTTGCACGACAGCGAGGACGTACGCGAGGACCGCGACGCCCCAGATCAGGAAGGCACGACGGGAGTTCACCGGACCAGGCTACCGACGCGTTCCCACGTCGATACGCGACAGCCGTCGCGAACGCGGGTCACGTCGTGCAGGTGACGACGGAACGGCCTGGAGGCGCGGTGCGGGCCCGCACCGAGCCTCCAGGCCGTCCTGTCGGAGCGTCCGGATCCGACGCGACGGTCAGTCGGTCGCGTCGCCCTGGGTGCGCCGGTCGGCCAGGAAGCGCTCGAGCTCGGCGGCGATCGCGTCGGCGGTCGGCACCTCGCCGTCGACGCCGGTGAGCGGCGACGCGACGGGGTTGCCCTCCATGTAGGTGTCATGCCGTTCCTCGAGCACGGAGACCAGGCGCTGCAGCTCGGCGTTGCCGGCCACCTGTTCCTCGACGCGCGTCAGGAACTCGCGACCCGACTCGCGCAGGGCGTCCGTCGGGAAGATCAGTCCGGTCGCGGCGGCGATGCCGGAGAGCGCTGCGACGGCGGCGTCCGGGAACTCGGTGTCTGACAGGTAGTGCGGCACGAGCAGCACGAGCCCCGTCACCTGCGCACCCGTCTCGGCGAGGCGGTGCTCGACCAGGTGCAGGACGTTCGCCGGTGCCTGGGTCTCGGGCTTCCAGACGCTCATCTGCTCGACGAGGTCGGCCCGGGTGCCCGAGACGGTGAGGCTGATCGGACGGGTGTGCGGGACCGGCATCGGGATCGACTGCACCCAGGTGGTGTCGGCGACCTGCAGGTCGGCGGCGAGCCCGGTGACGGCGCGGACGAAGCGGTTCCACTGGAAGTCCGGCTCGTAGCCCGACAGGAACAGGAACGGCTGGCCGATCTCGTCGCGCACCAGGTGCAGTGCAAGACGGGGCGGTTCGACGGCGCTGATGTGGTCGTGCTCGAAGGTGATGACCGGACGACGGGCACGCCAGTCGAGCAGCACGTCGGGGTCGAACTCGGCGACGAGCTCGGTGTCGAGGTCCTCGAGGATCGAGTTCGTCACCTGTGCGACGGCGGAACCGGCATCGGCGAACCCGGTCAGCCCGGCGACCAGGTGCAACCCCGCCGGGACGGTCGGGGCGTCCGCAACGAACGTGTAGAGCTCCTCAGGGTGGTTCACCGTCCCCATGCTAGGCGGGGCCCCCGACGTCCCCGGTGCGCGACGACGACGCCGACAGCGAACAGGCCGTCGGTAGGGTTGGGGCATGGTCCGACCGACGCTCTCCACCACCAGTTCACCCCCCGAGACCACCACCGCCGACGTCCTCGTCGTCGGGGTCCGTCCGGGATCCTCCGGCGACGCGGACAGCGCCGCTTCCCTCGCGCCCAGCGCCCTGGGAGCGGTCGACGCCCTCGCCGACCTCGACCTCGCCGCGATCGGGGTCACCGGCGCGAAGGACCAGCTCGTCCGACTCCCCGCCTCCGGTGTCGGGGCGAAGTCGGTCGCGCTGATCGGCCTCGGCTCCGCCACGGGCGCCGCCGCGATCCGTGCAGCCGCCGGCAGCGCGGTCCGACAGCTCCCCCGCGTCGACTCGATCACGCTGGCACTGCCCACCGACTCCGCCGAGCTCGTCGAAGCCGCCCTCGAGGGCGCGGCGCTCGGCGCGTACGCCTTCACGCGCCACAAGGGCACCGGCACCAAGGCCCCGGCCCGTGGCGACCAGCGCATCGAGGTCGTCGCCCCCGCCGACGTCGCCGCCGACGCCGCGGTGCGCCCGGCGATCGTCGCCGACGCCGCGTCGCTCGTGCGCGACCTGGTGAACACCGCCGCCGGTGACCTCGGGCCGCAGGACGTCGCCGACGTCGCGACCGGGTTCGCCTCGGACCTGCCGCTCACGGTCGAGGTCCTCGACGAGCAGGCGCTCGAGGAGCAGGGCTTCGGCGGCATCCTCGGCGTCGGCCGCGGTTCCGCCCGGCCTCCGCGTCTGGTCGTCGTCCGGTACGCACCGGAGTCCGCGACGAAGCACCTCGCCCTGGTCGGCAAGGGCATCACCTTCGACTCGGGCGGCCTCTCGCTCAAGCCCGCGGCGTCGATGCTCGGGATGAAGACCGACATGACCGGTGCCGCCACGGTGCTCGCCGCGACCGTCGCCGCCGCCCGCCTGGGCCTCGACGTGCGGGTGACCGCATGGCTCGCCCTGGCCGAGAACATGCCCTCCGGCACCGCGACCCGCCCGGGCGACGTCCTGACGCTCAAGAACGGCACCACGGTCGAGGTCACCAACACTGACGCCGAGGGGCGCCTGGTGCTCGGCGACGGGATGGCCGCCGCATCGCTCGAGCAGCCCGACGCGCTCGTCGACGTCGCCACGCTGACCGGTGCCCAGGTCGTCGCGCTCGGCGACCGCACGACCGGCCTGATGGGCAGCGACGACCTCGTCGCGAAGGTCCGCGCCGTCGCCGAGGGCGTCGCCGAGCCGATCTGGCCGATGCCGCTGCCCGAGGAGCTCGAGGCCCGGCTGTCCAGCGACGTCGCCGACATCGTCAACGCCACGGTCGGCAACCCCGCCGGCGGCATGCTGCTCGCGGGCAAGTTCCTCGAGCGCTTCGCGGGCGAGGGTGTCCCCTGGGCGCACCTCGACATCGCGGGTCCGTCGGAGAACAAGGGCGGCGGGTACGCCTGGTTGGGCAAGGGTGCGACGGGTGTGATGGTCAGGACGCTCATCGCTCTCGCAGAAGACCTCCAGTCCGAGTAGTAGGTTTGGTACCGGTGGGAACGGCGCACTGACGCGCCTCCCACCGGTACTGCACGGGACGGGACCGGAACCACGCGGTCCGACCGTCGGACGCCGCCCTCCGCGGTGTCCACGTAGGGCCCGATCGGCCCGACACGCACGAGGGAGTTGCACCAGGTGACGGAACAGACTTACGACGTCGTTGTCCTCGGTGGCGGGAGTGGTGGGTACGCCGCTGCGCTCCGGGCCGCCGAACTCGGCATGAGCGTCGCGCTCATCGAGGGCGACAAGCTCGGAGGGACGTGCCTGCACCGCGGCTGCATCCCGACGAAGGCACTGCTGCACGCGGCCGAGGTCGCCGACGCGACGCGCGACGCCGAGAAGTACGGCGTGGTCGCGGAGTTCGCCGGTGTCGACGTGCCCAAGGTCATCGACTACCAGCAGGGCATCATCAACTCCAAGTACAAGGGCCTGCAGGGTCTGATCAAGGCCCGCGGCATCACCGTGGTCGAGGGCTGGGGCCGTCTGACCTCGCAGAACACCGTGCAGGTCGGCGACCAGACCGTCACCGGCAAGAACATCGTGCTCGCGACCGGCTCCTACTCGAAGTCCCTGCCGGGGCTCGAGATCGGCGGCCGCGTGATCACCTCCGAGACCGCGCTCCGCATGGACTACGTCCCGAACAAGGTCGTCATCCTCGGCGGCGGCGTCATCGGCGTCGAGTTCGCCAGCGTCTGGAAGTCCTTCGGCGCCGAGGTCACCATCGTCGAGGGCCTGCCGCACCTGGTCCCCGCCGAGGACGAGTCGATGTCGAAGCAGCTCGAGCGAGCGTTCCGCAAGCGCGGCATCGAGTTCTCGCTCGGTGTCCGGTTCCAGGGCGTCGAGCAGCACGAGAACGGCGTCGTCGTCACGCTGGAGGACGGCAAGACCTTCGACGGTGACGTCCTGCTCGTCGCCGTCGGCCGTGGCCCGGTCACGCAGAACGTCGGCTACGACGAGGTCGGCGTGACGATGGACCGCGGGTTCGTCACCACGAACGAGCGTCTCGCCACGAACATCCCCAACGTCTACGCCGTCGGCGACATCGTCCCCGGCCTGCAGCTCGCGCACCGCGGCTTCCAGCAGGGCATCTTCGTCGCCGAGGAGATCGCCGGCCTCAACCCGGTGGTCATCGAGGACAAGAACATCCCGAAGATCACCTACTCCGACCCCGAGGTCGCGTCGGTCGGACTCTCGCAGGCCAAGGCCGAGGAGCAGTACGGCGCCGACAAGGTCGACTCGTACGAGTACAACCTGGCCGGCAACGGCAAGAGCCACATCATCGGGACCTCCGGCTCCGTCAAGGTCGTGCGCGTCGTGGACGGCCCCGTCGTCGGTGTCAGCATGATCGGCGCCCGCGTCGGTGAGCTCATCGGTGAAGCCCAGCTCGCCGTCAACTGGGAGGCCTACCCCGAGGACATCGCTCCCCTGGTGCACGGCCACCCGACCCAGAACGAAGCCCTCGGCGAGGCGTTCCTGCACCTCGCGGGCAAGCCGCTGCACGCGCTGTGACCGGCACCGGCAAGCGCACTGTGACAATGACATCAACAACCACTGCAATCCCCCGCGAAGAGGAGTCCACCCGATGAGCGAATCCGTCAACCTCCCGGCGCTCGGCGAGAGCGTCACCGAGGGCACGGTGACCCGATGGCTGAAGAACGTCGGTGACCGGGTCGAGGTCGACGAGCCGCTGCTCGAGGTCTCGACCGACAAGGTCGACACCGAGATCCCGTCGCCGATCGCCGGCGTCGTCGAGGAGATCCTCGTGCCAGAGGACGAGACCGTCGAGGTCGGCACCGCCCTGGTGAAGATCGGTGACGGCTCCGGTTCGTCCGACGGCGGTTCGGACTCGTCCGACTCCGACGACGCCAACGCCGCCGCTGCCGAAGCCGAAGAGCCCGAGGCCGCTCCGAGCACCGAGCAGGAGGCCGAGACCCCCGCGCCGGAGCCCACCGAGCCCGAGCCCGCCCCCGCCGGTCAGACGCAGCCCGCTGCCCCGCACGCACCGTCCGCGCCGCCCGCCGCAGCGCCGGTCCCGGCCGCCGCACCCGTCCCGCCGCCCGCAGCCGCTCCGCCGGCAGCCGTTCCGGCCCAGGCCGCTCCGGCAGCAGCTCCGGCGTCCGCGCCGAGCACCACGGCCGCCGCCGCGGTCCCGAACCCCACGCAGGACGGCGCAGCCTCCGGCTACGTCACCCCGCTGGTGCGCAAGCTCGCCAACGAGCAGGGCGTCGACCTGTCCACGGTCACCGGTTCCGGTGTCGGAGGGCGCATCCGCAAGGAGGACGTCCTCGCCGCCGCCGAGAAGGCCCCGGCCGCCCCGGCTGCAGCAGCACCCGCTGCCGCGTCCGGCCCGTTCGTCGCCGAGGTGTCGCCGCTGCGCGGCACCCGCGAGAAGATGACGCGGCTGCGCAAGGTCGTCGCCGAGCGTGCCGTGCAGTCGATGACCTCGACCGCACAGCTCACGAGCGTCGTCGAGGTCGACGTCACGAAGGTGGCGCAGTTCCGCGACGCCCACAAGGCGGAGTTCCTCGAGAAGACCGGCTCGAAGCTCTCCTTCATGCCGTTCTTCGCCCTCGCGGCGTCCGAGTCACTGAAGGCCCACCCGAAGATCAACTCCACGGTCGAGGGCGACGAGATCGTCTACCCGGAGACCGAGAACGTCTCCATCGCGGTGGACACCGAGCGCGGCCTGCTGACCCCGGTCATCAAGGACGCGGCCTCGCTGGACCTGGCGCAGTTCTCGAAGTCCATCGCGGACCTCGCCGAGCGCACCCGGAACAACCAGCTCAAGCCCGACGAGCTCGCCGGCGGCACGTTCACGCTGACCAACACCGGTTCGCGCGGCGCGCTGTTCGACACCCCCGTGGTGTTCCTGCCGCAGTCGGCGATCCTGGGGACCGGCATCGTCACGAAGCGTCCGGCGGTCGTGAAGGTCGACGGGCAGGAGGCCATCGCCATCCGCTCGTTCGTCTACCTGGCGCTGTCGTACGACCACCGGATCATCGACGGTGCGGATGCTTCGCGGTACCTCGTCGCGGTGAAGAACCGTCTCGAAGAGGGCAACTTCGCCCCGAACCTCGGGTACTGATCCCAGCAGTACGGCCGACGGCCCCGGTTCCCTTCGTGGGAACCGGGGCCGTTCCCGTTCGGGGTGGGTTCGGCGTCACCAGCCGCGTCACCCGCCCCCGAGCAGGGTCAGGGCGGCGACCACCGACCCGACGGCGACCACGAGTCCCACGAGCACGCGGCGGAGCGGGAGTCGTCGATCGGTTCCGAGCGGGACGCCGTGTTCGACCACGTCGCGGAGGCGCTCGAGCAGCCCGTCCTGCCGAGTCGCCGTCGGCGACTCGGCGAAGACGAGGTCGCTCGGCACCGGCGTCCACCGGAACGGGCGGGGTGCTGCACTTGCGCGGACCAGCTCGAGAGCCGACCGCGCGGTTCGGTCGTCGCCGTCGAGGGCGTCCTGCAGCGCGTCGAGCACCGGTCGCTGTGCGGGATCGGCCGGGTCGACGCGGTCCCAGACCGTCCGGGCTGCGAGGACGAGGGTCCGGGTGGCGTCCGTCGAGTGCGCGGTGCGCGTCGGGGTCGCGTTCGTCGCGTTCGTCGGGTTCGTCGCGTTCGTCGGGCTCGTCGGGCTCGACGCGTTCGACGCGTTCGTCGGGCGGTCGCAGAGCACGACAGCGCCCGAGTCGTCGACCAAGACGTCGTCGATGCCGGCGGAACCGAGCAGGACGGCGCCGTCGTGCACGGCGACGAGGAGTTCCAGGAGCGGCACCGACAGCGTGACCGCGACGCCGGTGGTCGGCGTGCCGAGCCGATCGAGCGCCGCCACGAGCGGCGTGCCGGTCGGCCGGTCGAGGTCGACCCCGAGACACCCCGTCCGGGTCCTGCCGACTGCGGCCACCGGGACGAGGTGCCGCTCGGCGGCAGCGGAGCGGTCGGCGACCCAGGTGAGCACGTCGGTGTCGTCACCGGTCGCGATCCAGCGATCCGGGTGGTGGTCGGTCATCGTCTCCATGGTGACCAGCGTGGCGGGGGTGTGGTGGGCCTCCAGGCTGTGCGGCACCACCTGTGGACAAGACGTGTTCGCACACAGCCGGACATGCGGCGGTCTCCCCCGGCGCACGGAGGCCGTATCCTGTTCCCATGGCACGCAGCTCTTCCACAGACAAGAAGGCGAAGGAGCCGGGGCGTCTCAAGCAGATGTTCCAGGTCTTCCAGATGACCCGCAAGGCCGACCCGTCGTCGGTCTGGTGGTTCGCCCTCGCCTTCGTCGTTCCGGTCGCCCTCGGTGTCCTGCTGGCGCTGCTCCTGCCGGGGCAGAACTGGCTCGCGGTCGTCCTGTGGATCGTCGCCGGTGTGCTGCTCGGTGTGCTGCTCTTCCTGATCGTGCTCACCCGCCTCGCTGAACGTGCCGCCTACTCGCAGATCGAAGGCCAGCCCGGTGCCGTCGGCGCCGTGCTGTCGAACTCGCTCCGTCGGCAGTGGCGCTCGAGCGAGATGCCGGTCGCGGTGCACGGTCGCTCACAGTCCGCGGTCTACCGCGCGGTCGGTCGCCCGGGTGTCGTGCTGATCACCGAGGGCCAGCGCGGCAACCTCAGCCGTCAGCTCGACGAGGAGCGCCGCAAGGTCCAGCGCATCGTGCCGAACGTCGCCGTGCACGTGCTGCACGTCGGTGACGGCTCCGGCGAGAGCCTGACGCTGCACAAGCTGCCCCGTGCCATGAACAAGCTCAAGAAGTCGCTCAACCGCAACGAGGTCCTGGCGGTCGCGAACCGTCTCGACTCGCTGACGCAGAGCCCCGCGGCCTCGATCCCGAAGGGCATGGACCCGATGCGTGCCCGTGCCGGACGGCCGCGCTGACCCAGCCGCAACACACGAAGACGCCCCCGACCGATCCTGGTCGGGGGCGTCTTCGTGTGGACGTGGGGTGACGGCGGGTGCGGGCTGCGGCGTTCGCGCGGGTCCGCGCGGGTCCGCACGGGTCCGCACGGGTCCGCATGGGTCCGCACGGGTCCGCACGGGTCCGCACGGTGCGACCTTCGCTGAACCGTGCGAGGTTGCCAGCTCGGTGCGGGTCTCCGGCGGCGCACGGAGCAGGGAAGCTCACGTCAGATGAGCAACCTCGCACGGTGCGACGTCCGGCGGCGGAGGCCCGGCGCGCAACCTCGCACCGTGCGAAGGCCGGCGTACAAACTCGCACCGTGCGAGGGCCTGCGGTGGAGGCCCGGCGCAATCTCGCATCGTGCGAGGTTGCCTACTCGGTGCGAGGGGACGGGTCGCGCACGGAGTAGGCAGCCTCGCTCCGGACGATCGACCTCGCACCGTGCGGACAGCCACGGTCCTCGCGCCGCACGCCCGCGGCACCCGCGGCACCCGCGGCACCCGCGATCAGCGTCGGACGAGCACCGTCCCGGCGATGCGGTCGTGCGCTCCGCGGCTGTCACGGTCGATGATGAGCGCCGGCACCACCAGGCAGAGCAGCACGGTCCGGACGACGGGCCGCCACACCCCGACGTAGCCCCCACGCATCGGGACGACCCGCAGGCCGACGCAGATGTGCCCGAACGACCCGGACAGCAGGCAGATGAACAGGATCTGCAGGACGGCGAAGATCGCGAGCTGGATCCAGGTGTGTGCGATGTCGCCGGACCCGTTCACCGGTGACCACACGCCGGTGACGTAGGCGACGAGGTCAGCCAGGGCGCCGTCGATCAGGAGCGCCACGACGCGGCGGCCGATGCGCCCGACGCTGCGGGGCCCCTCCTCCGGCAGCCCGAGGTCCTTGCCCGGCCACCCATCCGGGTGCTCGGAGGGCGCGGACGGACTGGAGGTGCTGCGGGCCATGGTCCCCAGCGTAGGCGACCACCTGGGCGTAACACGCCCGAAACAAACCAGTCATGTCCGGGAAACCCCGTGTCAATAGCCTCGTCGGAGGGTGCCTTGACCGGTGCCTCCGACATCACCCAACCCATTGGAGATCGGCCCCATGTTCAGCGATTCCTCCGAGGTCCTGGCCTTCATCAAGGACACCGACGTCAAGTTCCTCGACATCCGCTTCACGGACCTGCCCGGTGTGCAGCAGCACTTCAACATCCCGGCATCCACCGTCGACGAGGACTTCTTCTCGGTCGGCCAGCTGTTCGACGGCTCCTCCATCCGCGGCTTTGCGTCGATCCACGAGTCCGACATGCAGCTGATCCCCGATGTCACCACGGCGTACGTCGACCAGTTCCGCGCCGAGCGCACGCTCATCATGATCTTCGACATCTACAACCCGCGGAACGGCGAGATCTACGGCCGCGACCCGCGCCAGGTGGCGAAGAAGGCTGAGAAGTACCTCGCGTCGACGGGCATCGCGGACACCGCGTTCTTCGCCCCCGAGGCCGAGTTCTACATCTTCGACGACGTCCGCTACTCGGTCACGCAGAACGAGTCGTTCTACGCGGTCGACTCCGAAGAGGGCGCCTGGAACACCGGTCGTGACGAAGAGGGCGGCAACCTCGCCAACAAGACCCCCTACAAGGGCGGCTACTTCCCCGTGTCGCCGGTCGACAAGACGGCCGACCTGCGCGACGACATCACCCTCAAGCTGATCGATGCGGGCTTCGAGCTCGAGCGTTCGCACCACGAGGTGGGCACCGGCGGTCAGCAGGAGATCAACTACAAGTTCGACACGATGGTCCACGCCGCGGACGACATCCTGAAGTTCAAGTACATCGTCAAGAACACGGCCGACCAGTGGGGCAAGGTCGCCACCTTCATGCCGAAGCCGCTCTTCGGCGACAACGGTTCGGGCATGCACACCCACCAGTCGCTCTGGTCGGACGGCAAGCCGCTGTTCTACGACGAGAACGGCTACGGCGGTCTGTCGGACCTCGCCCGCTGGTACATCGGCGGCATCCTGAAGCACGCTCCGGCGCTGCTCGCCTTCACCAACCCGTCGATCAACTCGTACCACCGTCTGGTCAAGGGCTTCGAGGCCCCGGTCAACCTGGTCTACTCGGCCGGCAACCGCTCGGCAGCGATCCGCATCCCGATCACGGGCACGAACCCGAAGGCCAAGCGCATCGAGTTCCGTGCGCCCGACGCCTCCGGCAACCCGTACCTCGCCTTCGCCGCGCAGCTGATGGCGGGCCTCGATGGCATCCAGAACCGCATCGAGCCGCACGAGCCGGTCGACAAGGACCTGTACGAGCTCCCGCCGGAAGAGGCAAAGGGCATCCCCCAGGTCCCCGGGTCCCTCGACGAAGCGCTCGACGCGCTCGAGGCCGACCACGAGTTCCTCACGAAGGGCAACGTATTCACCGAGGACCTCATCCAGACCTGGATCGACTACAAGCGTGAGAACGAGATCCTCCCGCTGGCCCAGCGCCCGCACCCGTTCGAGTACGAGCTGTACTTCGGCGTCTGAGTCTCGCTGACACAGGAAGGGCCCCGCACCGTCAGGTGCGGGGCCCTTCCTCTGTGCCGCGACAGCGACAGTGTGCCGCGAACCATCCGCAGGAATGTGTCGCTTCGGCGCGGGGTGCGGACGCGACCGCCTGGAGGCCCGGTGCCGGTCCGGCGGGCGGGCACCGGGCCTCCAGGCTGGTCGCGACGCACGTTCCTTCCCATCGCAGCTGGACTGGGAAGAGGAATCGGGCGTCCCTGGTCAGAACTTCCGACCATGGACGCCCGGACAGACCAGGCGCCCCCGGGCGCACGGGAACGGGGCCCGAGCCGCCCGGCACGGACCCCGTCTCGCGAACGGTGACTAGCGGCTCGTGGCCAACGCGTCGTTCGTCCCCGCTGCGACGCTCACGGGTGCACCCGTGACCGGCGTGGGACGTCCCAGGGAACGGACGGTCCACCCCGCTTTGACCCAGTCGGCGACCGGGAGGCAGTTGCGCGCGTCGATGACGACGCGGCGGCCGACGAGGTCACCGAGGGCGACCGGGTCGGCGGTGATGATGTCGTCCCACTCGGTGAGCACGAGGACGACGTCGGCGCCCTCGATCGCGTCCGTCATCGACTCGGCGTAGCTCAGCGTCGGGAACGAGCGCTTCGCGGGCTCCATCGCCTCGGGGTCCCAGAGCGTCACCTGGGCGCCGCGGAGGTGCAGCGCAGCGGCGACGTTGAGCGCCGGGGAGTCGCGGACGTCGTCGGTCAGGGGCTTGAACGCGGCGCCGATGACGGCCACGCGACGGTTCAGCACCGACCCCCCGGCCGAGTCGATCGCCATGTCGATGACCCGCTGGCGCTGCCCCATGTTGATCTCGTCGACCTGCTGCATGAGCCCGACGACCTGTCCGGCGCCGATCTCGTTGGCGCGGTACATGAGGGCCCGGATGTCCTTCGGCAGGCAGCCACCGCCGAAGCCGAGACCGGCGTTCAGGAACTTCCGGCCGATGCGGGCGTCGTGGCCCAGGGCGTCGGCGAGCGTGGAGACGTCGGCGCCCGTGATGGCGCACATCTCGGAGATCGCGTTGATGAACGAGATCTTCGTGGCGAGGAACGCGTTCGCGCTGACCTTGACGAGCTCCGCGGTGGCGAGGTCGGTGGTGATGACCGGGGTGCCCTCGTTGATGGGTGCGGCGTAGACCTCGCGGATCACGGCGTCGGCAGCCTCGGACGCGCCGCCCCAGACCAGGCGGTCCGGGTGCAGGGTGTCCTCGACGGCCTTGCCCTCGCGCAGGAACTCGGGGTTCCAGATGAGTTCCGCGTCGATGCCGGCGGGGGTGAACTCGCGGACGATGCCGCGGAGCCGCGATGCCGTGCCGACCGGGACCGTCGACTTGCCGACGATGAGCCCGGGGTGGGTGAGGTTCTCGGCGACACCGCGGGTGGCGCTCTCGACGTAGGCCAGGTTCGCGGCGTGCGATCCGGCCTTCTGCGGGGTGCCGACGCAGACGAAGTGGACGTCCGCGGCGGCGACGGCCGAGGCGATGTCGGCGGTGAAGCGGAGCTTGCCGCTGGCGACGTGCTTCGTGATGAGCTCGGGGAGCCCGGGCTCGAAGAACGGGACCTCGCCGGCGGACAGCGCGGCGAGCTTCGACGGGTCGATGTCGACACCGATCGTCTCGAAGCCCATCTCGGCCATGGCGGCTGCGTGGGTGGCACCGAGGTAGCCGGTGCCGATGACGCTGATGACGGGTGCGGGACGGGTGTCGGCCGATGCGGTCGACTTCTTGGACTCGCTCATTGCGTGACCTCCTGCAGGTCGTAGTCGATGTCGTTGCGCTTGATGCCCTCGGCGAAGGCCTTGAGGGAATCGGCGCGGGAGTTGAGACGCCAGTCGTTCGTGGTGCGCTTGCCGTCGATGATCGTGGTCGCCGTCTCGCTGAAGTACGCGAAGCCGACGATGTCCTTGTTGGCGGGGTCTGCCAGCGCGTCGAAGAGCGAGTCGATCCACTGCGTCTTCTGCGGGTTCGCGACGCTGGTGCCGGTCTCGGTCGCCCCGATCTCGTTGAGCATGATGCCCTTGCCCGGCGCGATCTGGCGGAGCTGCGCGAGCGTCGCTCCGAACGTGTTCGCGAAGGACGGCTGCTCGTCGGCGTCGCGGTAGTAGCCGCTCATGCCGACCCAGTCCACGTAGTCCGAGCCCGGGTAGTACTGCCGCATGTAGTCGAGCGTCTGGTACTTCGGGTTGCCGAGCTTGTCGATGCGGCTCGGGGACCAGTCCCAGATGACGTACTTGTTCGCACCGTTCGCCTGGAAGACGTCGTGCACGTGCTGCCACATCTTGACGTAGGAGCCGGCCGGGTTCTTCTGCGCGTCGCCCTCGGACCAGTTGTACCAGGAGCCGTTCATCTCGTGGTCGAGACGGATGACCATCGGCTGTCCGTTGGCCTTCAGCGCCTTGGCGTACTTCGTCAGGTAGGCGTCGAACGATCCGCCGGAGATGTCCTCGTTGGTGTACCCGGGGACGTACTTCTGATCGTTGCTGGTCTGCGCCGGCACCGTCTCCCACGTCATCAGGGGCACGCGGCCGTTGGCCCAGGAGCGCTGCACCGCGGTGGCGTTGAACTCCTGGTCGAAGCCCTGGAAGAAGCCGGTCATGTTCGACGCGGTGCCGACCTGCTGGGAGACCTCGTCGTACTCGGCCCAGTTGAACGGCGACTGCGCGGTGTAGAGGCCGTACCAGCGCGACTGCTGCCCGAGGATCTCGGCCTTCGTCGGCGTCACGACCGGGGTGGCCCCCGGATCGGTCGAGGGGCCGGGGTTCGGCTTGGAACCGCTGCCCGAGCCGGATCCGTTGCCGGATCCGGAACCGCTGCCGGACCCGTTGTCGGACGGACCCGACCCGGACCCGCCGGCGGAACCCGCGCCGGATCCGCCGGAGCCCGACCCGTTGTTGCCGGAACCCGCGGCGTCGACCTTGGACGAGCCTCCCGAGCTCTTCGCGGCACCGAGCTGGGACTGGAGCGACGCGATCTGCGCCTTGAGCTCCGTGATCTGGTCACCGCGCGACCCGGCCTGAGCCGTGCGGGAGTCGAGCTTGCCCTCGAGCGACCAGATGCGCTCCTGGGCGGCGTCGAGCTGCGTCTGCAGCTCGGCGGCGGACACCTTCTTGGCCTTCGGCGCCTCGACGCCGAGCGCCTGGTGCACGGCGGTGGAGACGGGGCCGGAGGGCGAGATCCACACCGACCAGGTGATGAGGCCGAGGGCGAGCACGATGGCCGTCGTGCCGATGGCCGTCCGGCGGGCGTGCTTGCTGGACTGCGCCCACCAAGCACTCGAGGAACGGATGAAGTCAGACAATGAGGAACGCCTCCAGGGCGAAGATCGCGATGCCGATCACGTACGGGATCGCTGCGTACGGGTTGTAGCGGCGGGCTCGGGCGGGAGCCGGCGCAGCTGCTCGCTGGGCCTCCTGCTGCGCGACCGCGGCTGCGGCCTCGCGACGGGTGGCGAGCACGGTGGTGGTGGAGTTGGTCGCCGCGTCGGCGCCGAAGAGCTCGTCGAACGCACGGTCGACGGCCACCTGGTCGACGGTCTCGAGCGGGGACGGCGAACCCGAGCCCGAGCCCGAGCCGGCCGGTCCTGCGCCCGCCCCGGCCATCCGGGCACGTTCCGCGTCGATCGGGCTGACCGGCACCTGCGTGGTGGACGAGAGCGGCTGGGCGGCGTCCACAGGCTCCTCTTGCATCGGACCACCGGCGTAGGCACCGGCACGGGTCCCCCAGCCGGACGCGTGCGCCAGGCGGAAGAAGCCGATGAGCCGGATCGGCATGAGGAAGAACGTCGACACGATGATGAACATCGGCAGGCGGAAGAAGTCGCTCGGCTTCTCGGACAGGTGCCGCATCTGGCGGATGGCCATGCTCAGCACGCTCGAGATCACCATGAGCGCCGCGACGTAGACGAAGCCGGTCGAGAACCCGTACTGCGACAGGATGCCCTGGTACAGGTTCTCGCCCTGGCCGGTGAAGGCGCGGTAGATCCAGCCCGCGATCACGCCGAAGAGCATGAACGGCAGGATGATGTCGGTGATGAAGAACGCCGCCAGGATCGGGGCGTGGCCGAGCATCCACGGCAGCATCCGCAGCGTGTTGTACTGCGATCCACGTGCCCAGCGGAGCTGCTGCTTGAACAGCTTCTTCACCTGCAGCGGGGCGTCCGTGTAGACCAGCGACGTGTACTGGTAGACGGTGCGGTACCCCTCCTTGAGCGTGAGGTTCGTCAGCGTGCGGTCATCGGAGACCTCGAGGAACACGCCCATGAACTTCTCGTGCATGAACCGGTCCATGACCCGCATGAGGATGCTCCGGCGGAACGCGATGGTGCGCCCGGGCAGGCAGCCGATCTGCCCGAGGACACTCTGTGCCGGCATCGAGTAGAGCGCCCGCGAGTTCTCGAGCCAGTCGGCCCAGCGGGTGATCCAGCTGCGCTCCGGCTCGAGGATGCGCTGGCGGGTCGTCACACCGCCGACGGACTCGTCGGCGAACGGCCGGAGGAGTTCCTCGAGCGCGCCGGGGGTCCAGACGGTGTCGGAGTCGACCAGCACGGTGATGTCGCCGTTGGACATCTCGGTGCCGACCTTGACGGCGTTCCGCTTGCCCGGGATGGGCGTGTGGGTCCAGCGGACGAGCGGGGCGAACTCGTCGCAGACCTCTTCGAGCGCCTCGTTGCGGGCTCCGTTGATGACGACGATGATCTCGCCGGGCCGCTGTTCGACCATGCGGCCGATGACGTCACGGAACAGGTCGAGCGGTTCGTCCACGACGGGGACGACGACGCTGGTGGTACCGACGAAGGTGCCGGTGAAGGGGCGGTAACGGGCGGAGATGACGACCTTGAGCAACCAGAGCAACCAGATCACCGCGGAGTACACGGCGAACAGGTAGAACTCGGGGTGGCCTTCGACCATCTGCCTGATCTGCAGAATGAAGGTGAACACTGATCCCTGCTTCAACGTTCGAGGTGGAGATTCCGCTTCATCGGGGAATCAGGGCGGTTCGGGTGATGCCATTGATGCAGAACCTGGGGGCCGCCGCAACGCGACCCCCGTCCGGGGGCGTTACGGGCGTGTTACGGGGTACACACCGGTCCCCCTCTCGGCCGGTCGGAGCAGTCCCCCGTCGTGCTGACAGCACTCCTGCGGACCGCTGTTCCGACGACCGTCGTCCGGATGGGCAACAGGTGCGGCCTGGAGGCACGGGCCGACTCCGACGGAAAGCCCAGGTCAGCAGGAGGTCACCGGGCGTGTCGGGGGACGTCGGAAAAGGTCCCCTGGCGGTCCGGTGGGAGTTCGGTCACGGCCCGGTAACGGCTCCGACAGCACTCCGGGCAGGGGTACGAAGGACGGGTCGTCGGGGGACGCAGCGCGACGCGGAGAATTCACCTTCGACGGGTGCTCAGGTCGGGTCCGTCAGAAGACATCCGGGCGTGTCGCGGGCGGGTCAGGCGCCGTAGAACTCGCGCTCGAACACCTGTCGGGCTCGCCGCGTGATGCCGAGGTAGTCGTCCTCGAGACGGCTCGCGGAGCCCGGCGGGTACTCCATCAGACGAGCGACACCCTCGAGCTGGACGCGATCGACGGGCAGGACGTCGGTGGTCTTCCCCGACCACAGCACGAGAGCGCTGCGGGTGCGCGACGCGAAACGCCAGGCGGCTCCGAGCCGCTCGCCGTCCTCGGCACCGACCAGTCCGGCGTCGACCGCGGCGTCGAGGGCCTCGAGCGTGGACGTGGTCCGGAGCGAGGGGATCTCGAGCGCGTGCTGCAGCTGCAGGAGTTGCACGAACCACTCCACGTCGCTGAGCGACCCGCGCCCGAGCTTGAGGTGCCTGGCCGGGTCCGCGCCGCGGGGCAGCCGCTCGGACTCCACCCGGGCCTTGATGCGGCGGACCTCGCGCACCTGGTGGTCGTCGATCTGTTCCGGGTACCGGGTGCGGTCGGCGAGGTGCTCGAAGTCGCGGAGGAGCTGCGCGTCGCCGACGGCGCCCCGTGCGCGGAGGAGCGCCTGGGCCTCCCACGTGAGCGACCAGCGGGCGTAGTAGGCGCCGTACGACTCGAGGGTCCGTACGACGGGGCCGTTCTTGCCCTCGGGCCGCAGGTCGATGTCCAGGTCGAGCGGGTGGATCGTGTCCTCGGTGAGCCGGTTGAGCTCGCGCACGATCGTCTGGGCGGTCCGGGACGCGACCTCGGGTGCAAGGTCGGGTGCCCGGTACACGTACAGCACGTCGGCGTCGGACCCGAAGCCGAGCTCCCGTCCGCCGTACCGGCCCATCGCGATGATGCCGAACTCGAAGCCCTCGGGGGCGTCGCGGCGGGCGAGTGCGAGGGCTCCGGCGAGGGTGGCCTCGGTGACGTCGGTCAGGGCCGGGCCGAGACCGTCGACGTCGAGCGAGCCGAGGACGGCGGCCATGCCGAGCCGCAGGGTCTCGCGGCGGCGGGCCGACCGCAGCAGGGCCGCGGCGCCGTCGACGTCGTTGCCGTGCCGGGCGGTGGTCGCGGTCATCTCGGCGAGCAGCGAGTCCATCGGTCGTGGACGCAGCAGCGCCTCGGGTTCGTCGAGCCAGGCCACGGCCTCGGGGAACCGCTCGAGCAGCCCGGACAGGAACGCCGACTCGGACAGCACGGTGGTGAGCGAGTGCGCGGCACCGGAGGAGTCCCGCAGCATCCGGAGGAACCAGCTCGACTCCCCCAGGCCGTCGCTCAGCCGCCGGAAGGCGAGCAGGGCGCGGTCCGGTGCCGGTCCCTCGGCCATCCACCGCAGGAGCACCGGGAGCAGGTTCCGCTGGATCGCCGCACGCCGGCTCGTGCCCTGGGTGAGTGCGCGGATGTGACCGACCGCGCCGGTGGGATCGACGAAACCGACGCCTGCCAGGCGGTCGACGACCTGGTCGTTGGTCAGGACGATCTCGTCCTCGGTCGAAGCCACGGCGGACAGCAGCGGACGGTAGAACAGGCGCTCGTGCAGCCCACGGACCTCGAGCTTCACAGCACGCCAGCGGGCCTCGAGCGCCGGCGCCGATGCCGCGACACCGCTCGACCGGGCGAGCACCCGCAGCTCCTCCTCGTCGGAGGGCATCAGGTGCGTCCGCTGCAGGCGGCGGAGCTGGATCCGGTGTTCGAGCACGCGGAGCAGGGCGTAGTCCGGCCCGAACCGCGCGGCCTCGGCACGGCCGACGTACCCGGCGTCGGTCAGCGCGTCCATGGCCTCGAGCGTCGACCGGACCCGGACGGACGGGTCGTCGCGGCCGTGCACGAGCTGCAGGAGCTGCACCGTGAACTCGACGTCACGCAGGCCGCCGGGGCCGAGCTTGAGCTGCCGGTCGACGTCGGCGTCCGGGATGTGCTCCGTCACACGCTCGCGCATCCGCTGCACCGACTCGACGAACCCCGGCCGGGTCGCGGAGTTCCACACGAACGACGCGACGGCCTCGGCGTAGCGGGCGCCCAGGTCGGCGGAGCCGGCGATCGGACGGGCCTTCAGCAGCGCCTGGAACTCCCACCCCTTCGCCCAGCGCTCGTAGTACGCCACGTGCGAGTCGAGGGTGCGGACGAGTGCTCCGTCCTTGCCCTCGGGGCGCAGGTTCGCGTCGACCTCCCACAGGGCGGGTTCGGCGGCGAGGTCGGTGATCGCGTGCATGGCGGCGATCGCGATGCGCGTGGAGACGAGGACGGCGCGGTCGACGGCGATGTCGTCGGTCGACTCGGTGACGAAGATGACGTCGACGTCGCTGACGTAGTTGAGTTCGCGCGCCCCGGCCTTGCCCATCGCGATCACCGCGAGCGGGGTGGCCGCGACGTCGGCCGCGGGGAACGGCACCTCGCGCCGGGCGATGTCGACGGCAGCGTCGAGGGTGGCGCCGGCCAGGTCGGCGAGGCCCGCCGCCACGGCGGGGAACGCATCGGTCGGCACGTCGTGCAGCACGTCGAACAGCGCGATCTGGGCCAGGTGCCGGCGGTACCGCACGCGCAGGCGCATCCGGGCGTCCTCACCCGTGGCGCCGTCGACCGCCTCGGTCAGCGACGCCGTGTACCGCTCCTGCGACCACGGTTCGGCGACCGGCTCGAGCAGCAGGTCGAGTTCGGCGGGCCGTCGGTGCAGGAACTCCCCGAGGCCGATCGACGCGCCGAGCAGGTGGATCAGGCGCGCGGTCGCCGCGTCGTCCGTCAGGACGGGGCGTAGCTCGTCCGGTGCCCGCTCGAGCAGCCGCTCGAGCATCCGCAGGGCGCCGTCGGGATCAGCGGTACCGCCCCAGAGCGCGGCAGACCCCGCGACCGGCAGCGGCACGTCGGGGCCGAACCGGGCCTCCAGGTCTCCAGCGCGCTCCAGGCTCTCCGACAGCTCGGCGAACCCCAGACGGGCCAGCTCCGAACGTGACGTCGTCGTCCGACCGGTCATGTGGAACGTGCTCCCGAGGGGTCAGGGCGCTCGGTTCTAGAGCGCGCCGAGGTTGGTGTCGAGCTCGAACGGGGTGACCTGGTCGCGGTAGCGTTTCCACTCCTGCCGCTTGTTGAGCAGCACGAAGTTGAACACCTGCTCGCCGAGGGTCTCGGCGACCAGCTCGGAGTCCTCCATGAGGCTCAGGGCGTGGTCGAGGCTCGACGGCAGCTGGCTGTACCCGAGGGCCTTCCGCTCCGAGTCGCTGAGGCTCCAGACGTCGTGCTCGGCCTCGGCGGGGAGCTCGTACTCCTCCTCGATGCCCTTGAGGCCGGCGGCGAGCAGCAGCGAGTACGCCAGGTACGGGTTCGCCGCCGAGTCGATGCCGCGGTACTCGATGCGTGCGGACTGGCCCTTGTTCGGCTTGTAGAGCGGCACGCGCACCAGGGCCGAACGGTTGTTGTGTCCCCAGGTCACGAAGGACGGGGCCTCGTCGCCGCCCCAGAGCCGCTTGTACGAGTTGACGAACTGGTTCGTCACCGCGGTGATCTCCGGCGCGTGCTTCAGCACACCGGCGATGAAGTGCTTGGCCGTCTGCGACAGCTGGTACTGGCCGCCCGCCTCGTAGAAGGCGTTCTGGTCGCCCTCGAACAACGAGACGTGGGTGTGCATGCCGGAGCCGGGCTGGCCGGAGATCGGCTTCGGCATGAACGTCGCGTAGACGCCCTGCTCGATCGCCACTTCCTTCACCACGGTGCGGAACGTCATGATGTTGTCCGCCATCGTCAGTGCGTCGGCGTAGCGGAGGTCGATCTCGTTCTGCCCGGGGCCGGCCTCGTGGTGCGAGAACTCGACCGAGATGCCGAGGTCCTCGAGCATGCGGACGGACCGACGGCGGAAGTCGTGCGCGCTGCCACCGGGGACGTTGTCGAAGTAGCCGGCCTGGTCGACGGGCTGCGGGCCGCCGTCCTTCCACTCGCGGCTCTTCAGCAGGTAGAACTCGATCTCGGGGTGCGTGTAGAACGTGAACCCGCGGTCGCTCGCCCGCGCCAGGGTGCGCTTCAGCACGTTGCGGGGGTCGGCCACGGCGGGCTGCCCGTCCGGCGTCGTGATGTCGCAGAACATCCGCGCGGTGGGGTCGATCTCGCCGCGCCACGGCAGGATCTGGAACGTCGAGGGGTCCGGGTGTGCCAGGACGTCGGCCTCGTACGAACGGGTGAGGCCCTCGATCGCGGAGCCGTCGAACCCGATGCCCTCGGCGAACGCGCCCTCGACCTCGGCCGGGGCGATCGCCACCGACTTCAGCGTCCCGATGACGTCCGTGAACCAGAGTCGGATGAACTTGATCCCGCGCTCCTCGATGGTGCGGAGCACGAAGTCCGTCTGCTTGTCCATGCACGACCTTTCCGTGTATCGGGTGGCCGCTGGCGGGCCTCGTCCCAGGCTAGTGGTCCGGCGGTGTGCGCGGGGCCGTGCGACGCGCCGTCACCAGGGTGCCGACAGGCCGCCGACCGCGGTGCTCAGCGGTCCTCGGCGTCCCACTTCTCGTTGTTCGCGGCGATGCGGTCGAGCGCGTGCTGCGCCTCCTCGCGCGACTCGAACGGGCCGATCCGGTCGCGCTGCGGCGACTGGGGACCCTGCTCGACCTGGCCGGTCTTGTCGTTGAACCACCACTGGGACTCGATGCGTTCGTCGCTCATGCCGCCCACCGTACCCACGTGACGCCCTGGAGGCCCGGTGCCGGTCCGGCGGACCGGCACCGGGCCTCCAGGCGGTCGCGTCCACCCAGCCAGGCCGCACCGTGCAGCCGTTGCGCTCGGCGCGTCGCGCCGCGGCTAGAGTGGTCGCCATGCCCCGGGACGAACACGGACACCTGACCGCCGGCCGGATCTCCCCGCACCGCGCCGTCCCGAAGGACATCGAGCGTCCGGAGTACGTCGGGAAGGTCGAGCCGCACGAGCACGGCCTCGGTGACACCTACACGCCCGACGAGGTCGAGCGCATCCGGGTCGCCGGACGCATCGCGTCGCGGGCCATCGACGCCGTCGGGCAGGCGATCCGCCCTGGCGTGACCACCGACGAGCTCGACCGCATCGGGCACGAGTTCGTCGTCGCGCACGGTGCCTACCCCTCCACGCTCGGGTACCGCGGCTACCCGAAGTCGCTCTGCTCGAGCCTCAACGAGGTCATCTGCCACGGCATCCCCGACGACACCGTCCTGCAGGAGGGCGACCTCGTCAACATCGACATCACCGCCTACAAGGACGGCATGCACGGCGACACGAACCGGACGTTCGTCGTCGGCCAGGCGTCGCAGGAGGTCGAGGACCTCGTGACCCGCACGCGCCTCGCCCTCGAGCGCGGCATCAAGGCCGTCGCCCCCGGTCGCCAGGTCAACGTCATCGGTCGTGCCATCGAGGCGTACGCGAAGCGCTTCGGCTACGGCGTCGTCCGCGACTACACCGGACACGGCGTCGGTCGGGCCTTCCACTCCGGCCTGATCATCCCCCACCACGACGCACCGCAGTACGACACGGTGATCGAACCCGGCATGGTGTTCACCATCGAGCCCATGCTCACACTCGGCGGCATCGAAGCCGACATCTGGTCCGACGGCTGGACCGTGTCGACCCGCGACAAGTCGTGGACCGCGCAGTTCGAGCACACCCTCGTCGTCACCGAACGCGGCGCGGAGCTCCTCACCGTCTCCTGACCGGACACCTCCGGCAGGCAACCGAAAGGCACGACAACCTCATGACCTCCCTCGCAGTCGGCGTCGACATCGGTGGTACGGGCATCAAGGGCGCGATCGTCGACGTCGCGTCCGGTGCCCTCACCACGGACCGCATCAAGAAGGCCACGCCCGAGGGCGGGAAGCCCCAGGACATCACGGCGGTGGTCAAGGAGATCATCGGTGAGCTCGCCCCCGGTGACGACGTCCCCGTCGGGGTCTGCTTCCCGGCGATCGTGCGGGACGGCAAGACGATGTCCGCCGCGAACGTGTCGAAGAAGTGGATCGGCTTCGAGGCCGAGGCGCTGTTCGAGAAGGAACTCGGCCGCTCCATCCACTTCGTCAACGACGCCGACGCCGCCGGGTTCGCCGAGCAGCAGTTCGGTGCGGCCAAGGGCAAGGACGGCCTGGTCATCGTGACGACGCTCGGCACCGGCATCGGCACCGCGCTCATCAACGACGGCGTGCTCATCGTCAACTCCGAGTTCGGCCACCTGGAGATCGAGGGGCACGACGCCGAGTCCCGCGCCTCGTTCGCCGCCAAGGAGCGCGACGACCTGTCGTGGAAGCACTGGGCGAAGCGCCTGCAGAAGTACTACTCGACGCTCGAGGCGCTGCTCTCCCCCGAACTCTTCGTCGTCGGCGGCGGGGTCTCGAAGCAGTACGAGGAGTTCCTCCCGCTGCTCGATCTGCAGGCGGACATCATCCCCGCGACGCTCCGCAACAACGCCGGCATCATCGGCGCCGCGACCCTGGCCGCGCGGAGTCGGTAGCGCTGGGCCCGTCGCGGGCGTACCTGGTCGAAACGGGCGTACCCGGTCGCAACTTCCGACCAGGGACGCCCGTTCTCATCAGCGACGCGCGCAGGTCGCGCGCACGTCCTGCGTCGGGCGGCGTCGGGCACCGCGACGGGCGCCGCGGACCCGGGTAGACTCGCACCAGCGAATGGGTCGGTGAGACGGTCGCGTCGCTCCCCCGGGAGCGCCGAGGAACGTCCGGGCTCCACAGAGCAGGGCGGTGGGTAACACCCACCCGGAGCAATCCGCGAGACAGTGCCACAGAAAGCAGACCGCCGGCGGCAACGTCGGTAAGGGTGAAACGGTGGTGTAAGAGACCACCAGGGGTCCGGGTGACCGGATCCGCTCGGTAAACCTCGCCCGGAGCAAGGTCAGACAGAGGACGTTGAGGCTGCTCGCCGAGTCCTCGGGTAGACCGCTGGAGGCCGACGGCAACGTCGGTCCGAGAGAGATGGCCGTCACCGCCGTGCAAGCGGCGGGACAGAACCCGGCGTACGGCCGGCCCATTCGCCCCTTCTCGGTGCCGTGTTGGCCGGCGCGCGCTCGGCGCGCTCGGCGCGCGCGGTCACGACTCCCCGCTCAGGTTCGCCGCGTGGTCACCAACCGTCGGCCGGCACCGCCGCAGCCGACACTTTGTGACCAGTCGGCGCAACGCGAGCGACGCGTTGCGACCAGCCCACGACGGACCGGAGGCGCGGCGCGGCGCAACCACGAGCCTCCCGCCGGGCGGCACGGGCGGTCACGACTCCCCGCTCAGGTTCGCCGCGTGGTCACCAACCGTCGGCCGGCACCGCCGCAGCCGACACTTCCTGACCGACCGGCGCAACGCGAGCGACGCGTTGCGATGAGCCCACGACGGACCGGAGGCGCGGCGCGGCGCAACCACGAGCCTCCCGCCGGGCGGCACGGGCGGTCACGACTCCCCGCTTAGGTTCGCCGCGTGGTCACCAACCGTCGGCCGGCACCGCCGCAGCCGACACTTCCTGACCGACCGGCGCAACGCGAGCGACGCGTTGCGACCAGCCCACGACGGACCGGAGGCGCGGCGCGGCGCCGCCACGGGCCCCCCGCCGGGCGGCGCACGGGGTCACGACTCCCCGTTCAGGTTCGCCGCGTGGTCACCAACCGTCGGCCGGCACCGCCGCAGCCGACACTTCCTGACCGACCGGCGCAACGCGAGCGACGCGTTGCGACCAGCCCACGACGGACCGGAGGCGCGGCGCGGCGCAACCACGAACCTCCCGTCGGGCGGCACGGGCGGTCACGACTCCCCGCCCAGCTTCGCCGCGTGGTCGACAACCGTCGGCCGGCACCGCCGCAGGCGACGCGTTGCGACCAGC
Source organism: Curtobacterium sp. Arg-1 (assembly GCF_025643395.1). NCBI lineage: Bacteria > Bacillati > Actinomycetota > Actinomycetes > Micrococcales > Microbacteriaceae > Curtobacterium > Curtobacterium sp. Arg-1. Next base: position 1,701,148 of record NZ_CP095731.1, on the reverse strand, counting down.
CCACGACGGACCGGAGGCGCGGCACCAGCCGGCACCGCGCCTCCGCTCCGGACGTCGCTCGCGTCTACAGCCCGGACTCGGCCGTCCGCACCAGGATCGCGTCGCTGTCGGGGCACAGCACCACGTCGTCGGGCGCAGCCCGGCGGATGGTCTGCAGGTCGGAGTTGTTGAGCGCCACGCCCGAGGCCGTCGACACGCCACCCTGCAGCAGCGAGGCGCCGAAGCCGTAGCGAGCACGCTGCCGGTCGTACAGGGCGAGCAGCTCGGCCGGCACCTTCGCGGCGACGTCGGCGCGGGCCTGCTCGGCGGACTCGCGGTCGGCGTTCAGCCGGGCGATCTCGGCGTCGCGCTCGGCGACCAGACCGCTGCGAGCGGACTCCACCTCGGCCAGCTTGCCCTCGATGTCGCCGACCCGGGCACGGAGCCCGTCGAGGTTCTCCATGATCTCGAGCTCGGCGGTCTCGAGCCCCCCGATGCGCCGCTGCAGCGAGTCGAGCTCGCTCTGCAGTCCGGCGGCGTCCTTCGCGTTCGCGACGTTCTGCAGCATCGTGGTGTCGCGCTCGACACGGGCCTGCGCGACCGCGGTGTCGGACTCCAGACGGGCGAGGTCGCGCTCGGCGTCCTCGACCTCGCCCGTGGCGGCGACGAGTTCGCTGCGGAGGCCCGCGGCCTGCTTGCTCAGCTCTGTCAGCCGGTCGCCCTTCTGCAGCGACGTGATGCGGTGCGCGATGCGGGTGACGTCGTTGTCGAGACGCTGGACGTCGAGGAGGATGACCTGGTCCTCGGGTGCTGCCTTCATGGTCAGGCTCCTTCTGTGGGGGTGGTGGGTTCGGCGGCCGGCAGGACGGCGAAGTCCCACGGGTCGGTACGGAGGTCGCTCACGGTGACGCGGACCCCGGCGTGGGCGCGGAGCTGCTCTGCCGCGACGTCGAGCCAGAGCCACTCGGTGGCCCAGTGCGAGGTGTCGATGAGCGCGGGTCCGCCGCCGAGCAGTGCCTGTTCGCGGAACTCGGACGCCGGGTGGTGCCGGAGGTCGCTCGTGAGGTAGACGTCGGCGTCCAGGACCGCCGGATGCCCGAGCAGGGAGTCGCCGGCACCGGCGCAGAGCGCCACGGTGTGGACGGGCTGGTCGAAGTCGCCGGAGACGCGGACCCCGGTCGCGGTGGGCGGCAGCATGTCGACGAGCTTCCGGGCGAGCGCGCCGAGGGTGGTCGCCGCGGGCAGGACACCGACGCGACCGATGCCGGTGTCAGGGTCGGCTCCGACGTCGAGCGGGCGCTGCGCGGTCAGCCCGAGGCGGTCTGCGAGGACGGCCGAGGTGCCGGTCGTCACGACATCGGCGTTGGTGTGTGCCGCGAGCAGGGCGCTGCCGCCGCGCACGAGGGTCGCGAGGACGCTGCCCTTGTAGGTGGACTCGGCGATCGTCGTCACCCCGCGGAGCAGCAGCGGGTGGTGCGTCAGGAGGAGCCCGGCGCCGAGCTCCACGGCCTCACGGGCGGTGGCGGGGACCGCGTCGACGGCGAGGTGCACGTGCTCGACGGTGGCGTCCGGGTCACCCGCGACGAGCCCGACGGCATCCCACGACTCGGCACCGGCGGCGGGCCACAGGTCCTCGATCACGGCCTGGAGTTCGCGGAGCGTCGGCATCCCGTCAGTCTACCGAGGCGACCGCCCCGCCACGGGCAGCCGGACCGTGTGGGGTGATCCGGGCCTCCAGGCGGTGCAACCGGAGGCAGTGCAGCCGGATCCGGTGCGACCGGAGCCGGTGCAACCGGAGCCGGTGCAACCGGACGAGGGCCGGACCGAGGACGGTCAGCGACGACCGAGCAGGCCGAGCAGACGCTCGACGAGTCGCGTCCACCAGCCGGCCGGGCCCGGCGTCGTGGTGACCGCCGCGTCGGCGGCGTCCGCGACCGGAGCCGGGACGACGGGTGCGGCGACGGCGTCCGGTAGGACGACCGGCGTGCTCGCGGTGGTGCCCTGGTGCGCCGTGAGGGCGGCGGCGAAGGCCGCGCGGTCGATGACCGTCGGGCCCGTGGCGGGCAGGACGAGCGGGGTGGGTCGCGTGGACGCGGACACCGGCGACACGGCCGGGAGGCCCAGCACCGGTCGGACGGGTTCGTCGCGTTCCGGGACGACGAGTTCCACGACCGGGGCGGGTTCCCGGGTGGGTGTCGGGTCCTGCGCTGTGGTCGCGTCCTGTGGTGCGGTCGCGTCCTGTGCTGCAGTTGCGTCGTGTACTGCTGTTGCGTCCTGCGCTGCGCGCGCCGGGAGGCGCGCGGGCCGGGTCACGAGCGCCACCGGCGCGGTCGCTGCGCGACGGGCTGCGGCACGGTCGCGGCGGTCCGCCTCGGCGGCGGCGTCGGCGAGCAGGTCGGAGAAGACGGTGTGGGCGAAGGCGCGGGCGGCCGTCACCTCGGGGTCGTCGGAGCCGGCGACGGTGGCCTCCCACGCGGCGAGCCGCGCGAGGTCCTCGTCACGGCGGCGGACCTCGTCCTCGAGCAGGACGATGCGTTCGATGGTGCTGCGACCCGTGGACCGCGAGACCTCGACGGCCAGGTCCTCGATGCGCAGGGCCAGGCGCTCCGGCGGCTCGGGGAACGACGGGGCGCAGACGGCGGCGTGGCGGGCACGGTCGCGGCGGAAGGCCGGGGCCGCGACGGGAGCCGAGTCGGTCGTCGCGTCGACCGGTGCGGTGACGGCGACGGCGACGGCAGCCAGCGTCTCGTCGGTGGTGGTCGTGCTGTCCGCGACGAAGCCGGGGCGCTGCACGGGGCCGGTGACCGGCGGGACGACGAGGTCCGGCACGTACGGCGCGCGGGTGGCCGGGGCGTCGCGGAGCCACTCCTCGAGCTCGCGGCCGAACGGGTCCACGAGCGGGGTGCGTGCGCCGGACTGGGTCTCCATGTCCGAAGGATAAATATCGCGCGGGCCGAAATGCGGGACATCCGCGGTGTGTCGCTGCACCGCCTGCCATATCGGGTCGGAAGTGAGCGGCGTGTCGCGGCGCGCCGTCACCGCGTCCGTCGGAGGCCGTCCTCGAAGGTTCGCAGCAGCTCCCGGCCGGCCGGCCAGCCGCCGACACCGCTGGCGACGTTCACGTGCCCCAGGGCACCAACACGGACGACGTCCGCGCGCATCGCGGCGGCGAACTCGAGGGCTCGGGATACACCGCAGTAGGGGTCGTCGTCGCTCACGACCAGGTGCGTCGGGACCTGCTGTTCCGGGGGCACCGGACGCGGCGGCGCGAAGCCCGATGCCTCGGCCGGGAACGCGTCGCCGAGCGGATCGGGCGGTGCGACCAGGAAGGCACCGGCGACCAGGGCAGGTGCGGTCGTCGTGGTGGCGAGCCAGTCGGCCGCGGCCAGGACGCCGAGGCTGTGGGCGACGAGCACCGGGGGTTCGCTGCACGCGGCGACGGCCGTCGAGATCGCGGCGCGCCAGTCGTCCGCGACGGGGGCGCTCCACGAGTCGGGGGCGATGCGGACGGCGCGGCGGGTCTGCTGATCACGCTGGTCGTGCCGCTCGCGCTCGTCGTGCTGCCGGTTGCGCTCCCAGACGGACTGCCAGTGGTCGGGGTCCGAGTTCCAGATGCCCGGGATGACCACCCACGGTCGCGGTCCGCTCATCCGGGCAGCGTAGCGAACCGGCGACGCACCGAGCCGGAGTGTGACGCGGGGCGTCCTGCCCCGGTCAGGCGTGCGGCACCGCTCCCCGCGGCTGCTGCAGCGTGTCACGCGGGTACTGTCCGAAGCGCGAGGCGTACGCCGCCGAGAACCGGCCGAGGTGCGCGAAGCCCCAGCGCAGTGCCACGCTCGCCACCGTCAGGTCACCGGCGGACCCGCGTCGGAGCTCCTCGTGCACGCGGTCCAGGCGGATGCCCCGGAGCATGGCGTTCGGTGCCGTGCCGACCTGCCGCTGGAAGGCCTGCTGCAACCCCCGGACGCTCAGTCCGACGTGCTCGGCGACGTCGGTCGTCGTGATCGGGGTGTGTGCGAAGGCGTGCATGAACTCGACGGCCTCGCGGACGCGCCCGGTTGCACCCTGCGGCAGTGTGACGTCGGGGGCGATGGACTCGTGCGGGAAGGTGTCGAGGAAGGCCAGCGCGGTCTCGCGCACCGTCTCGGCGAGGGCGAGGCCGGTGAGTGGCGCCTGACCGAGCACCACGGCTGCCGCACGCTGCACCTGGGCGTTCCACGCGCGGAGGTCCTGGGGCCGGGGCGCCGCGGTGTGGTCGAACACCAGGGGGCCTGGCCGGGTGCCGTGCACCTCGGCGGCGAGGCCTTCGAGGTACGTGCGGTCGAACTGCACCAGGCTCTGCCGGACGTCCTGCAGGTCGAACACGAAGGGGCGTCGCGACGGGAACACCCGGGGCGTCCCCGGTGCGAAGTCGACCTCCTGCCGACCGACGTCCACGCGGCCGCCACCGTCCGAGGTCCACATCACGACGTACTCGTCGGGGACCTCGACCTCGCCGCGCATCCGCCCGTCGAACCGGGTGGAGCGGAAGGTCATCGCGTCGTCGCCCACGACCTGGAACCGGTACGCGAACGGACGACCGGTCCGGGACGCCGAGAACCCCGAACTCCCGTAGGCCTCTTCGTACAGTTGCACGGCCGCGTCGAGTCCGGCGCCGGACGTCTCGAACCGGATCCGGGGATCAGGGTCGACAGTCATCGGGCGAATCGTGACACGGTGTCCGGGAAACGCGTCAATCGTCTCCGCGTCATTGCGGTTTGCGGCCCGCGCAGTGCGCTGTGCGGATGAGCGGTGCTGCTGCTGGTGCTGGTCCTGGTCAGTGCCGCGACCGCAGGACCGTCCAGCGGTTCCGGTCCGCGACGCGCTCGTACCGCAGGTCGTCGACGACCATGCGGACGAGGGCCAGCCCGCGGCCACCTTCGGCGAAGTCGTCCGGCAGCACGGCGGCATCGGGGTCCACGGTGGCGGCGACCCCGTCGTCGGAGAGCAGCGCCTGGACACGCTCGTTGCCGACCTGGAGCCGGAGTTCGCACGAGACACCGTCCGCACGCGCGCCGTGCTCGATGACGTTCGAGGTGAGTTCGACGAGTGCGAGCTCGAGGGCCATGCGGTCCTCGGCGGAGACGGTCGGCTCGTGCTGCCACACGCCCGCCAGGAACTCGTGCACGGCGGACACGTCGTCCGGCGGGCACGCCAGTGCGAGCATGTGCTCGGCGACGGGGGCGGTCATCACCAGTCGGTCACCGCGGCGTCCCCGTCGGGGTACGTCCGCAGGATCTTGTCGATGTTGGAGAGCTTGAGCACCATCTGCACCTGTTCCGACGGTGCCGCGATGCGGAGGTCGCCGCCGGCCTGTCGCGCGGTCTTCAGGCTGCCGACCAGTGCGCCGAGGCCGGAGGAGTCCATGAACTCGACGCCGGAGAGCTCGACGACGAGCCGCGACCGCCCGTTGCCGACGATCTGGGCGACGGTCTCGCGGAACGTGGGTGCGGAGACCATGTTGAGCCGGCCACTGCACTCCAGCACGGCGGTGTCGGTCTCCGCCTCGTGTACGACGATGTCCATCTCGGTGGGTCTCCTCAGATCGGTGCGCCTTGCAACCAGCAACCTACCGGCTCAGACCCTCAGGTGTGGGACCGGTTTCGCCGCGTCGCCGTCACCTGCACCACGACGGCCGCAGCCATCAGCGCCGCCATGACCCCGCCCATGGCCAGCGCGGTCCCGCCGAGGGCGCCGGCGAGCGGGGTGCCGAGGCCACCGATGCCGAAGGTCAGCCCACCCTGCAGCGCGGCCGCGGTGCCCGGGTGCGCCGAGCCGACGTGCTGCGTCCGGGTCATCGCAGCCGGCAGGACGAAGCCCCACGCGGCCGTCACGACCGCGAGTGCGCACCACACCGGCACCGGCCCGAGGTCGAGGAGCGCCGACACCACCACGGCCGTGGCACCGAGGGTCCCGACGACCAGGCCCAGGGTCAGCAGGGCATCCTCGGTGACCCGCCCGACGAGCCGGCCGAACAGCAGCGTGGTGATGATCATCATCGACGCGTTCGTGGCGAAGACGAGCGTGTACAGCCCTTCGGAGAACCCGTACTCCGACTGGAACACGAACGAGCTCGTCGCGATGTACGCGAAGAACCCGACCGTCGACAGCACCCCGCTCAACACGTACGCCCGGAAGCGCGGGATCGCCAGGAGTTCGCGGATGCGCTGCCCGTTCGCCGCGAACCCGACGCCACCGCGACGCTCCGGCGGCAGGGTCTCGCGGAAGCGCAGCACCACAGCCACGAAGAACACGGCACCGAGCACCGCCAGCACGACGAACATGAGCCGCCACGTGCCGATCGTCAGCACCGCTCCCCCGGCCAGCGGGGCGACCACGGGGCCGATCGCGTTGATGGCCGCGAGGGTGCCGAACACCTTCGCCATCCGGGTACCGCTCGTCACGTCGGACACCATCGCCCGCCCCGCGACAGCACCGGCCGCACCGGCGAGTCCCTGCGCCACGCGGGCCACCACCAGCGTCACGACGTCCGGGGCGAGTGCGCAGCCGACCGACGCCAGGGCGAACAGGGCGGTCCCGGCGACGAGCATCGGCCGACGACCGATCCCGTCGCTCACCGGGCCGACCAGCAGCTGACCCACCGCGAACGCGACGAGGAACGCCGTGAGCGACAGCTGCACGGCGCCGGGGGTCGTCCCGAGGTCCCGCGCGATGGCCGGGAGCGCCGGGATGTACATGTCGGTCGCGAAGGGCGAGACCCCGACGATGAGCGCCAGCGGCACGATCGGGGGCAGCACGGTCGTCGTCGGTCTCGGCATGCGCTCCGTCGTCACCTCGGACACGCTACGCGTCCCCGAATCGATTCGACAGGGCACTTCGTGAGCAGCAACTGTCGGGTCGCGGTGCCGGACGCGACCGTTGCTGCTCACGGATCGCGGGCCCGCGACGTGCACGCGGACGGACGGGAGGCCCGGTGCCGGCCCGCCACGGGCCTCCCGTCCGCCGCCGCGAGCGGCCACGACACCCCGCTCACGTCCGCCGAGCGGTCGCGCTCCGTCGCCCGGCGACGGCGCAGCCGACGCTTCGTGACCACTCGGCCGGGGCCACCCGACGTGTCGCGACCCCTCGGCGAGGGCAGCGGCGCGAAGCGCGAGCGGTCACGACACCCCGCTCACGTCCGCCGAGCGGTCGCGTTCCGTCGCCCGGCGACCGCGCAGCCGACGCTTCGTGGCCACTCGGCCGGGTCCACCCGACGTGTCGTGACCCCTCGGCGAGGGCAGCGGCGCGAAGCTCCAGCGGTCGCGTTCCGTCGCCCGGCGACGGCGCAGCCGACGCTTCGTGACCACTCGGCCGGGGCCACCCGACGTGTCGCGACCCCTCGGCGAGGGCAGCGGCGCGAAGCGCGAGCGGTCACGACACCCCGCTCACGTCCGCCGAGTGGTCGCGTACCGTCGCCCGGCGACCGCGCGGCCGACGCTTCGTGACCACTCGGCCGGGACCACCCGACGTGTCGCGACCCCTCGGCGAGGGCAGCGGCGCGAGACGCCGAGCGGTCGCGTTCCGTCGCGCGGCGACCGCGCGGCCGACACTTCGTGGCCGCTCGGGGGCGCGGCTCGGGACGTGCGCGGAGACGGACAGGAGGCCCGGTGCCAGCTGGCACCGGGCCTCCTGTCCGTGGGGTGGGGGCGTCAGCCCGTGTTCTGCAGGCCGGCGGCGATCCCGTTCACGGTGAGCAGCAGGAGCCGGTGGTCGGCGTCCGTCGGGTCCGTGCTGCCGGACGTGCGGATGGCGCGCAGCGCGCGGAGCTGCAGGTGCGACAGGGCGTCGACGTACGGGCTGCGCAGGCGCACGGCGCGGGCCAGGACGGGTCGGTCCTCGAGCACGTCGCTGCCGCCGGAGACGCGGAGCACCCAGTCGCGGGTGCGGACCATCTCGTCGAGCACCTTCGCGGCGAGGTCGTCACGGTCGGCGAGCTCGAGGTACCGGCGGGCGATGTGCTCGTCGGTCTTCGCGAGCGACATCTCGACGTTCTTGATCATCGCGGCGAAGAGCGGCCACTCCGCGTAGGCGGCGCGGAGCACGTCGACGTCGCCGACGGCCTCGAGCGCCGATCCGAGCCCGTACCAGCCGGCGAGGTTGATGCGCGCCTGCGTCCACGAGAACACCCACGGGATGGCGCGGAGGTCCTCCAGCGACTCGACCGACAGCCCGCGACGGGCCGGGCGGGAGCCGAGGGGCAGCAGGCCGATCTCCTCCATCGGGGTGACCCGGGCGAACCACGGCGCGAACCCGTCGGCCTTGACCAGGTCGTAGAAGGCGACGCGCGAGACGTCGTCGAGCTGCTGGGCGAGGTCGGCGAAGCGGGCGGCCGCGGCGGCGGTCCGTGCCTCGTTGGACGGCGAGGACGCGAAGAGCGTCGCCGAGGCCATCTGCTCGAGGTGGCGGGCGGCGATGTCCTGGTCGCCGTACTGGGCGAAGATGACCTCGCCCTGCTCGGTGAGCTTCAGCCGACCGTCGATCGATCCCGGCGGCTGCGCCAGGACGGCTTCGTTCGCGGGACCGCCACCGCGGCCGAGCGAACCGCCGCGGCCGTGGAACAGGGTCAGCTCGATGTCGTTGTCGCGGGCCCAGTCGGCGATGCGGGCCTGGGCGTCGTAGAGCGCCAGGTTCGCGGACACCGGGCCGACGTCCTTCGACGAGTCCGAGTACCCGAGCATGACCTCGAGCCGACGGCCGGTCGCGGCGAGGCGTCGCTGGAACGCCTCGGTGCGGACGGCCTCGTCGAGGATGTCGACACTGGCGTGCAGGTCGGCGAACGTCTCGAACAGCGGGATCACGTCGAGCACCGGCGCGGCCTCGGCGGACCCGAGCGCGGCGACCGCGAGCTCGTGCACGTTCGCCAGGTCGGCCGGGGACTGCGTGAAGGACACGATGTACCGGTTCGCCGCGCGGACGCCGTAGCGGGACTGCAGCCCGGCGATCGTGCGGAAGACGGCGAGGACCTCTTCCGTGGTCTCGCTCAGTTCACCACCGGCGCGGATCTCGGCCAGGGCCGTGCGGTGCACCTGCGAGTGCTGGCGGACCTCGAGCTCGGCCAGGTGGAACCCGAAGGTCTCGACCTGCCAGAGGAGGTTCTGCAGTTCACCGTTCGCCGGTCGGATCGCACCGGCGGCGATGAGCGAGGCCTGGATGACACGGAGGTCGGCCAGCAGCGCCTCGGGCCCGTCGTAGGCCAGCGTCGTGCTGCCGGTCCGGGTGGCGTCGATGCGCGCGGCGACGAACAGGAGCGCACGTCGGTGCGTCTCGTTCGGTGCGCGGACACCGATGCGCTCCGCGATGCCCGGGTCGAGCGACTCCTGCGCGGCGACGAGGGCGGTGAGCCCGGCGTCGGCCGGGGTGTCGCTCGCGTCGAGGGTCAGGGCACTGCCGATGCGGGTCGTCGCGCGGGCGAGGCCGAGCAGGATGTGCTCCGCCGCGATCTCGGCGGCCTGACGCGTGACGTCGGCGGTGACGTGCGGGTTGCCGTCGCGGTCGCCGCCGATCCAGGTGCCGAAGCGCACGAACGCGGGGGCGATCACGGGCGCCCGGCCGGCGTCGTCGCCCTGCAGCCGGTCGTCGAGCAGGCGGTACACCTGCGGGACGATCTCGAACAGGGTCTGGTCGAACACGCTCATCGCGGTGCGTACCTCGTCCAGCGGGGTCGGCCGCGTGGTCCGGAGCGGCGAGGTCCGCAGGAGGGTCGTGATCTCCTCGAGCAGGCGGCGCTCGTTCTCGGCGCGGGCCGTGGCGTTGCGGGCACGGTCACGCTCGTCGATGAGGTCCGTGATGCGGCGGACACCCGTCGTGACCGCGCGCCGGCGGGCCTCGGTCGGGTGGGCGGTCAGCACCGGGTGGAACCGCAGGGTGCGGAGCCGCTCGGCCGCCTCGGCCTCGCCCACCTCGGCGACGAGCTCGGCGTACGTGGCGGGGAACGAGTCCCCGGGCACGCCGCCGTCGTCACCGCGCTGCCGGAGGACGCGCACGCGGTGGTGCTCCTCGGCCAGGTTCGTCAGGTGGAAGTAGGTGGTGAACGCCTGCGCCACTGCCTCGGCGCGTTCGGCCGACATGCCCGAGACGATCGCCTGGGCACGTGCGGCGCCCTCGGCGTGGTCGCCCTCGTAGGCGTCGATCACGGCCGCGCGCAGTGACTCCACGTCGTGGAGCAGTTCGTCGCCCCCGTTCTCGCGCAGCACCCGGCCGAGCAGGTTGCCGAGGTACCGGACGTCGGCGCGCAGGTCGCTGTCGACCGCACCGCTGACGTCGTCCCGCGCGCGCTCGTGGCGTGCAGATCCGTCGATCGCCGTCATGGAGTCCTTTCCGGGTCGTCCGGGAGGCTGGTCCCGGGTCCCAGCAGCGTATCGGCACCCGGGGGCGCATGACGTCGACCGTCCGGACGGACGCGGGGCGGGGTCCGGGCCCGGTGCCGGGCTGCCGCTGCCGCGTCAGGCCGGGACGGAGGCCCCGCCCGGCTCCTGCCGGAACGGCGCACGTCGGGCATCGAGGCCGGCGAGCAGCCCGCGGTTCAGCTCGTAGGCCAGCTCGACCTCGGCGATCACCCGGTCCTGCTCGTCGGCCGACCACGGCGCGGCGTCGAGCTGGGCCCGGTAGGTGTGCTCGAAGTCGCTCGGGTCGGCGACCTGGTCGAAGATGTAGAAGAGGATCCCGTTCGTGTCGAACCCGAACCGCTCCGCCAGCACCTGCCCGATCACGTGCCCGCCGGACACGTCGCCGAGGTACCGCGTGTAGTGGTGTGCCACGAAGCCGCCGGGCCACTCGGCCGCGACCTCGTTCAGCCGTCGCACGTACGCGGTCGTCGCGGGCAGCGGGCACACCAGCTCGGACCAGTCCGGGCCGATCAGGTACTCCAGGTCGGCGCGGATCGCCGGCATCCGGGTGAGCTGCGCGGTGACGAACGGCGCCGCCACGGGGTGGTCAGCCATGCGCTCCGCCGCCCGCTCGAGCGCGTCGTACACGAAGGCGTACTGTCCGAGCAGGTCCGCGTAGTCGGCGACGTCGCAGTCGCCGCCGAGCAGGTCCTGCATGAAGCCGCTCGTGGCCGAGGCACCGTGCGAGCGCCGCGTGCGTCGCCGCAGCAGCTCGGAGAACGGGATGACGGTCGAGTCCATGAGGTAAGGCTAACCTTACTGATGCGCGCGTCAAGCAGGGATCACCCAGGTGACGCCGAACCTCCGAGAGGAAGCTCCCCCACGATGAGCTCGAAACCCAAACGCCAGCAGCACGTCTTCGTCGTCGACCGCACCGAGCGACTCTCGCCCCACATGGTGCGCGTGCACCTGGGCGGCTCGGCGTTCGAGGACTTCGTCGCCCAGGCCGACCCCGACCGCCTCGCCGCCACCGACAAGTACGTGAAGCTCCTGCTCGCGAAGCCGTCGCTGGGGCTCGTGCCGCCGTACGACCTCGAGGCCCTGCGCGAGACCCTGCCGAAGCACGACCGCCCCGCCCGCCGCACCTACACCGTGCGCGCCGTCGACCACACCACGCGGACGATCGCGATCGACTTCGTCGTGCACGGCGACGCGGGCCTCGCCGGTCCCTGGGCAGCGTCCGCGCAGCCCGGCGACCGGATCGCCCTGTCCGGACCCGGCGGCGGCTACGCACCGACCACCGACCCGGCCTTCACGCACGTGCTGCTCGGTGACGACAGCGCCCTGCCCGCGATCGGGGCCGCACTCGAGTCGATGCCCGACACCGCCACCGGGGTCGCCCTGGTCGAGGTGGCCGGGCCCGCGGACGAGCAGGACCTCCGGCACCCGGCCGGGGTCGACCTGCGGTGGCTGCACCGGGACGCCACCGGCGCACAGCCGGGCACGCTCCTGCTGGAGACGGCCCGCGGGCTGCCGCGTGCCTCCCGGCCGGTCCAGGTCTTCGCGCACGGCGAGCGGACCGCGATGAAGGCGATCCGTCGACTGCTGCAGGACGACTGGGGGCTGGAGAAGCGCGAGATGTCGTTGTCGGCGTACTGGGCGCTCGGTCGTGGCGAGGACGAGTTCCAGGAGGAGAAGCGCGAGCCGGTCGGGGTGATCTTCACCGACTGACGGCGGGCCTGCGTGCCCGTTCTAGGTCGGTACGCCCGATTCGACCAGGGACGCCCGGCGCGAGCAACGGCCGGGAGGGCCGGGGCACGTCGGTGGGTCCGGCTAGCGTTCGGCGCATGGTCACCTCGTCGTGCTGCGTCCCGGGTTGCGCAGGCGTCCTCGCGGACGGACTCGCGGGCGTCCCCCTGTGCGGCGCGCACGTCGCGTTGGTCGCCGACCTCGCCGCCGAGCACCCCGGCGTCGAGGACGCCCTGCCCGGCCCGTGTCCGGTGTGCGCGTCCCGGATCGGGGTGCGCTACCCCTCCGGTGCGGTGTGCGCCCGATGCGAGTGGCGGTGGGGCGAGGTACCCGACGGCGATCTGGCTCCTCCACGGGTCGACGTCGTCTACTACCTGCGCATGCGCGACGACTTCGGTGACCGCATCAAGATCGGCACGACGATGAACCCCCGGCAGCGGCTCGCGGCCATCCCGCACCAGGACCTGCTGGCGTTCGAGCTCGGTGACCGGACGCTCGAGCGCCGGCGGCACGCCACGTTCGCGGCCAGCCGGTACCCGGGTACCGAGTGGTTCCGGGTGACGCCGGAACTGCTCGCCCACGTGGACATCGTCGCCGCCGGAGTCGACGACCCGTGGGACCTGCACGCCCGGTGGACGAGCGAGGCGCTCGCCTTGCGGGGCTGAGCCGCGACGGGCGGTCTGGGCGCGTGCGCAGCCGGTCGGGGCTCCTGCTCAGGCGGCCTGCAGCATGCGGTCGGCGGTGCGGAGCGAGAGCGCCATGATCGTCAGCGCCGGGTTCGCGATGACCGCGCTCGGGAACACCGAGTTGTCGGCGATCCACAGGTTCGGGACGTCCCATGAGCGGCCGTCCTGGTCGACGACGGAGCGCTCGCGGTCCGTGCCCATCCGCGCGGTGCCGATGGTGTGCGCCGTGCGTTCGAGCACCCGGACGTCCTTGCCGCCGGCAGCCTCGACGATGGTCGTCATCGTGCGGACCGCGTGGCGGCGGATCGCTTCCTCGTTGGAGCCCGGGGTGAACGAGACCCGCGCACGCGGGACGCCGTGCTCGTCGAGTTCGTCGGAGAGCTCGAGCCGGTTGTCGTCGTACGGCAGGCACTCGGCGTTGATGCCGACGCCGGCCGAGAACGGGTAGTCGTGCAGCGCCCGGACGAGTTCTGCGCCGCGGAGTCCGCCGCCCCGGACCAGCGAGGTGGCGAAGGTCTGCGGCTGCGCGCCCAGGCTCTGGATGAGGTAGCCGCCGGCGAAGTCGGCGTCCGCCGGCCGCACGAAGTCCTCGGTGATGATCGACGACGGATACCCGCGGTACGAACGCATCGACTCGTCGAACCGCGCCCACACCTGGGTGGCTCCGTGCGCGGTGAAGTTGCGACCGACCTGCCCGCTGCCGTTCGCGACACCGGTGTGCAGCAGCAGCCGCGGGGTCTCGACACCGCCCGCGGCCAGGACCAGGGACCGGCAGCGCTGGCGGTGCTCGCGCCCACCCGCGGTGTACACGACCGCCTCGACACGTCCAGTCGGGTCGAGCTCGATGCCGTGCACGAAGGACTCCGGTCGGATCTCGGCACCGAAGGCCACGGCCGCCGGCAGGTAGGTCGTGTCCATCGACACCTTCGCACCGTTGCGGCACCCCTGGTGGCACGACCCGCAGGACACGCAGGCCTGGCGCAGCCCGTGGTGCTCCTGGTGGCGGTCCTCGGTGGTCAGCCCGACCGGGGCATCGGTCGCGGTGATCCCTGCGGCAGCGGTGCCGCGCATCATCATGTCCGAAGAAGCGTTCCGGGCCGGCGGGCGCATCCGGTAGCGGCGGGACGGGTCCCACGGGTAGTGCTCGGGACCGGCGACACCGACGTCGTGCTCGACCTGCTCGATCCACCCGGTGAGCTCGGCGTGGCTGATCGGCCAGTCCTGCCCTTCGCCGCTCTCGGTGCGGAGCCGCAGGTCGTGGGCGCTCGGCCGCGGGGTGAACGCGCCCCAGTGCAGCGTCGAACCGCCGACACCCGTCCCGCTGTTGTTCGGACCGAAGGCCGTCGGGGCTCCGCCACCGCTCAGCCGCTCGTCCATCCAGTTGATGTCACCGGGGGCGGCGACCTCGTCCGGCACGTGGTCGCCCGGCTCGGTGTTGCGGCCGGCCTCGAGCGCGACGACCGTCAGGCCACGGCGGGCCAGCGATGCGAGGAGCGGGGCTCCGCCGGCTCCGGTACCGACCACCACCACGTCGACGACGTCGTCCGTGCCGTACGTGCGTTGTCCGTCGAGTCTCATCGTGCAGCTCCGGTCGTCGGTGCGGTGTCGATCGTGGTGTGGGGTGCGGGGGCCTCGGGCTCCCAGGCCTCGCGCTCCCCCGCCGCGAACAGTCGGAAGCCCTGCTTGCGGACGCCGTCGCCACCGTTCGCGTAGCCGTCGAAGTCGATGGCGGCCATGGTGGCGGGGTGCGCGAGCCAGTGCTTCACCAGGTCGACGCTGGCGTCCTCGAACCACGCACGCAGCTGTTCGGCGTCGAGGCCACCGTCGGCGCGGTACCGACCGACCGCCACGGCCTCGAGCGCCTGGTCGAGCGCACCATCGCGGGCGGGTGCGGCGAGGACGTCGAGCGCGGCACGGTAAGCCTCGGCGTCCACCGGCAGCCCGTCGGGTCGCCAGCCGTCGCCGAGCCCGGCGGCGAGCTGCGCGTCGACCCGCAGCGCCAGGTCGACCTGGTCGGAACCGGGCTGCGGGACGACGATCCTGGCGACCGCGCGGAGGGTGTCCAGCTGCGTCGGGGTGAGGGCCTGCGGTGCGGCCGCCGGGTCATCGGGCAGGGCACGAGCGGCGAGCAGGCCCCGGGTGCGGGCGCTGACCCGCGGCGAGGCGATCACGCGGGCGTGCTCCACGGGGACGACCGGTGACCCAGCGACCCGGCGTTGCCAGAAGTCGCGGATGCGCGCGGCCACGGCCTCGGGCTGCTCCCACGGCAGCAGGTGGGCGGCGCCGTCGACGACGTGGAGCTCGTTGTTCGGCCAGTGCGGCACGGTCAGGCGGCGCTGGGCGTCGGCATCGAGGTCGCCGTCCTCGGCACCGGCGAGCACGAGGGCGGGCACCGGGTTCGGCGCCGCGTCGGACCAGTCTTCACGGCTGCCGCGGGTCAGCCAGTCCCGCCAGGCCTCGGGGTCGGTCCGCTCGACGTCCCGCACCGCCGCCGTGTGCCGCGACGGTGCGAGGGCCGACGCCGTGTTCGCGGCGACGAACTCCTCGGCGTCGTCGGCGCTGATCGGGCCGTCGGCCGCCCACGACAGCATGGACCGGCGGCGGTCCTCGTCCATCGGCTCCGGGGCGAGCGGGGACGCGGCGAGGAGCACCACGGCACGCAGGCCGAACAGACCGTTCGCACCGGAGATCGTCCGGTCGGCGACCACCGTGGCGACCTTGCCGCCCATCGAGTGCCCGAGGAGTACCCATTCGGTCGAGCCGCTCGCGCCGATCGCGCGCTCCACCAGGACGGCCATCTCCTCGACGGTGGTGCCGGACGACGCCGGGCTGCGGCCGAAGCCGGGCAGGTCGATGCCGATCAGGTCGAGGTCGCCGACGAGTTCGGCGCGCAGCAGCGCGAACTCCTCGGAACTCGCGCCGAGGGCGTGGAGACAGAAGACGGTGGTCACCATGTATGCCTACCCGTCCCTTGCGGCCGCTCCCAGCCGGGCCGTACCCCGCCGGGTCGTGCGTGTACCCCGATCGACGGCGTCACCGGGCGTACGCGTCGACGAACAGGGCGCCCCGGAGATCACGCAGGGTGTCCGCCAGGCGATCGACGGTGCGGCCGGAGATGCCCGACACCTGCAGGTCGTGCGGGCCGAGCGCCGGCAGCCGTCCGGTGCGGATGCGGACGACCTCCCACCCCACAGCGCGGACGGCGCGGTCCTTCTTCCGGTCGGTCTCCTGCCGCGGGCCGACGTGCTCGAGCCCGTGCCGCCCGGTGGAGTCGTACTCGATGGCGACGCGGAGCTCGGGCAGGATGATGTCGGGCCAGGCCTCGACGTGGTCGAAGAACGGGCGGTCGAGCCGGATCGCGGAGTGGTCGTAGGTGAACGCGAACCGCTCGGACAGCATGCCCCGGAGCTCGGCCTCGACCGCCGAGGCCGTCGCCGGGGCGCAGACGCTCGTGAACGACTCACCCGACGGCAGCCGCGGGGTCTTCGGGCAGATCGTGCGGGGAACGGACTGGGCGCTCCGCCGTGGCGCCCCACCGGCCGACCCGGCGACGGGCCGACGGGACCGGGAACGGCTCGACGCGACGGCGCCGGCCGGGACCCCGCGCACCGGAGCCGCGGGCAGCGTCTGTCGTCCGGCACTCCGGACGACCCGCTGCGGCACCGGCACGGCCTGCGGCCAGTCCGACGGCAGCACCGGCCACCGCTGCGGCTGCGCCTGCACCGCGCACTCGGGGCACCACACGGAGCGGCGGCGCTCACGGCCCGGACGGGACCGCTGTTCGGACGGGGTCGCCACGAAGACGTGCCCGACGTCGCACTCCCAGGTAAGCAGGACCTCGGCCGCCGGGGGGACCTGGGTCAGGACGACGCCGTGGTTCCAGTCGGGGTGGTACTGCCGGATGAGCACCGGGTACGGCGCCCAGTCGGCGCGGAACTGTCCGACGGCGTACGGCACCGCTTCGCCGCGCGACCACTGTCGGCGGCGCCACCACGCATCGACGGGTTCGGCCACGCCACCACGCTAGGAACGACCACCGACAACCACCGACGTCTCCGACAGCCGCGGAACATCACCGATCACCCCGATCCGTGACGCCGCGTTGCGCCGGATGGCACGGTGTTGCGCCGGATGGCACCGTGTTGCGCCGCGTGGCGAGGTGTTGCGCGAGGCGTTGTGGGTGCCGCGCAGGCCTCCTACGGTCGCGACATGACCGACACCACCAGGGCCCCGCAGTGGGACGCGACCAGCGTCGACGACGCGGGCCGGACGACCGGGGCGAGCCGCGCCTCCAGACCGGAGACCGCGACCATCGACGCGGCCGGACGCGCCGCACTCGACCGGCGCGTCGTGCCGTTGCGGCACCCCGCGCGGTGGATCGCCGCCGCCCTTGTGCTCGTCGTGCTGCTGAACTTCGGCGAGACGTTGTTCACGAACGAGCAGTGGGGCTGGCCCGCCGTCGGCAAGTGGCTGTTCAGTCCGGCGGTGCTGACGGGCCTGCAGCTGACGCTCACCGCGACGGCGCTGAGCGCCGTGATCAGCTTCGCCGGCGGTGTGGTGGTGGCGATCGCCCGGCTGTCGCACAACCCGGTGCTGTCCGGGCTGGCGTGGGGGTACGTGTGGCTGTTCCGGTCGGTGCCGCTCATCCTGGTGCTCGTCTTCCTGTACAACCTCGGGTCGCTGTACCCGACGATCGGCATCGGGATCCCCTTCGGGCCGCAGTTCGAGGTGCCGACCGCCAACGTGCTCGGGGACCTGGCGATCGGGGTCATCGGGCTGAGCCTCAGTGAGATCGCCTACGCGTCCGAGATCGTCCGCGCCGGGGTGCTCGCCGTCGACCACGGGCAGCACGAGGCCGCACAGGCACTCGGGCTCCCCCGTCGCCGGCAGTTCGTGCGGGTGATCCTGCCGCAGGCGCTGCGGTCGATCGTCCCGGCGTTCGTGAACCAGGTCGTCGGACTGCTGAAGGCCTCGTCACTGCTGTTCTACGTCTCGCTGCTCGACCTGTTCGGCGTGGTGCAGAACCTGTCGAGCACCTACCCGACGGACATCATCCCGCTGCTCGTCGTCGCCACGATCTGGTACCTCGTGCTCACCAGCGCGGTCTCGATCGTCCAGTACTACGTCGAGCGGTGGACCGCCCGAGGTTCGGTCCGGACGTTGCCGCCCACGCCGTTCCAGCGGGTGCGGGCCGCCGTGCGTCGCGGTTCCGGACGCGGGTCGGGACGGCCTGGAGGCCCGGATCGCCCCCGGCAGTCCGCCTCCGCCGCGCGCGTGGTCGCGTCCGGCCCCGCTTCCACCGTCGACGACAGGACCATCTGATGAGCGCAGCGATCAGCATCCACGGAGCCGTCAAGGCGTTCGGCGACACGGTCGTCGTCGACGGCGTCGACCTGTCGCTGCCGTCCGGCAGCGTGACCGTCGTCCTCGGCCCCTCCGGTTCGGGCAAGTCCACGCTGCTCCGGGCGATCAACCACCTCGAACCGCTCGACCGCGGCGTCGTCACCGTCGGCGGCGAGACGATCGGCGTCCGTCTCCGGACCGGGCGCGACGGGGTGCCGCGCTGGAAGGAGCTGCCCGAGCGGCACATCCTGCGGCAGCGGTCGCGGATCGGCTTCGTGTTCCAGCACTTCAACCTGTTCCCGCACTTGACCGCGCTCGAGAACGTGGCCGAGGGGCCGATCGCCGCCGGGGTCCCCCGTGCCGTGGCGCGCGACCGCGCGGCGGCCCTGCTCGAGCGCGTCGGACTCGGCGACCGTGGCGACACCCGGCCGCGGCAGCTCTCCGGCGGGCAGCAGCAGCGTGTGGCCATCGCGCGGGCGCTGGCGCTCGAGCCGTCGGTCGTCCTGCTCGACGAACCGACCTCGGCACTCGACCCGGAGCTCGTCGGGGAGGTGCTCGGGGTCATCCGGGGGTTGGCGGACACGGGCACCACGCTCGTCATCGTCACGCACGAGATCGCCTTCGCCCGCGAGGTCGCCGACCACGTCGTGTTCCTCGACCACGGGCGGGTCGTCGAGCAGGGGCCGCCGGCCCAGGTGCTCGACCACCCGCAGCACACCCGCACGCGCGACTTCCTGTCCCGCGTCCGCTGACCCCTGATCCCCGCACGCCCCCCAAGGAGAACCATGTCCACGATCGCCCCGTCCCGCTGGCGCAACCGCGCCGGCTTCCTCGTCCTCGCTGCCGGCGTCGTCGTCGCCCTCGCCGGGTGCTCCGCGGGCGCTCCCGCCGACACGAGCGGCGCACCCGACGGCTCCGTCACCATCGGCGCCGCCTCGAACGGTGCCGCGAAGGAGACGACCCTCGAGGTCACCGAGGACACGACGCTGCACGACGCGCTCCCTGCCGCCGTCCGGAAGTCCGGCACGCTGACGATCGGCGTGGGTGCCCTGCCCGCCGGGTTCCCACCGCTCGCCTTCACCGGTGACGACCAGAAGACGATCACCGGCTCGGAGCCCGACCTCGGACGGCTCGTCGCCGCGAAGCTCGGGCTGCGCGCGGACGTGCAGAACGCCACGTGGGACAACCTGTTCGTCGGCATCGACAGCGGCAAGTACGACGCCGGCTTCTCGAACGTCACGGTCACCGAGCAGCGCAAGGAGAAGTACGACTTCGCCTCGTACCGGCAGGACAACCTGGCGTTCCAGGTGCTGGCCTCGAGCTCGCTGCGGTTCGACGGCGACCCGTCCGTGCTCGCCGGGAAGACCCTGTCCGTCAGTTCCGGCACCAACCAGGAGAACATCCTGCTCGAGTGGCAGAAGGAGCTCCGGTCCGAGGGCAAGGACTTCACGATCAAGCTACTACCCGGACGGCAACGCGGTGAGGCTCGCGCTCGACTCGGGCAAGATCGACGCGTACTTCGGTCCGAACCCGACGATCGCCTACCAGAACACGCAGAGCAAGAGCACCGCGAAGCCGACGAAGACCGCGGGCACGTACTCCGGCGCCGGCTCGTCACTGCAGGGGCTCATCGCCGCGACGACGAAGCAGGGCAGCGGCATCGCGAAGCCCGTCGCGGCAGCGATCGACGAACTCATCGAGGACGGTACCTACGCGAAGTGGCTCGCGGCCTACAACCTGTCGAACGAGGCCGTGAAGACGTCCGAGGTGAACCCCGAGGTTCTGCCGCTCGACAACAGCTGACGAGCAAGCGTCGCGTGCGAAGGCTGCACCGCGCCCGGTTCCGCATCCCGTGCCCGGTTGGCCGCACCGTGCGAGCTTGCACGCCCGCACCCAGCGGCCAACACCGCGCCGGCCCGCGAAGGCGGCACGGTGCGGACGGGAGGCACGCGGCGGCCCGGCACCGCGCCTCCAGGCCGCACCGTGCCCGACTACGCATCCCGTGCCCGGTTCCGCACCGTGCGCTGCGCACAAGAACGGCTCCGTCGCTGTCGGACGACAGCGACGGAGCCGTTCCGCGTCGGTCAGCGCGCGGCGGCCGCCGGCTCAGGCAGGGCGGCGCGCGCGGCCCACTCCGCGGCGAGCAGCTCGTACGAGCGCACCCGGGCGTCGTGGTCGTGCGTGATCGTGGTGACGAGCAGTTCGTCGGCACCGGTGGCGCGACGGAGCACCTCGAGGCGGTCGGCGACGCGCGCGGCATCGCCCACGAACCGCGTCGCGAGCCGATCGGCAACGGTGGCTGCAGCGTCGGCTGCGAGCGGGCGCTGCCGGGCCTCGGACGGCGTCGGGTACTCGATCGCCCCGACGCCGGAACGGATCGAGTGCACCCACTGGGCGTACCCGAGCCCGAGTTCGTCCGCTTCGGCCGAGGTCGGCGCCACGAGGACGTCGGCCGACACGATGACGTGCGGGGCGTCCAGCACGCCGGGGCGGAAGGCATCGCGGTACGCCTGCACGGACGCCAGGACCGTGCCCGGCGACGTGTGGTAGTTCGCGCCGTAGGGCAGGCCGAGCGCGCCGGCGGTCCGGGCGCTCTCGCCGCCGGTGGACCCGTGGATCCACAGCTCGATCTCGGCGCCCGCGGCAGGGGGCGCCTCGACCACCCCGCCGTCCCGCGACCACGTGCCGGCGAACAACCCGCGGATCAGGTCGAGTTCGCCCGCGAACCGGTCGACGTCGCCCGGCACCCGTCCGAGCAGCTCCCCCTGCAGCGCGAACCGGCTGCCGGGCGCGATGCGGAACTCGAACGGGGCCGGGACGAGCAGGCCGTCGACGACCTGGTCGGTCCTCGGGACGAGCGAGGGTGGCTTCGGCGTGCCCGGTGCTGGTGCTCCTGAGCGGCCGAGCCCGAGGTCGATGCGCGGCCCGTACAGCGCGGCGAGCGTGCCGAAGGTCTCGGCGATCTGCAGCCCGCGGACGTTGCCGACCAGGGTCGCGGCGCTGCCGACCCGCATGGTCGAGGTGGCTGCGGCGACCGCACCGATGACGACGGTCGGCGCACTGCCGGCGACACCGGGGTTGAGGTGGTGCTCGGCGAGCCAGTAGCGGGCGTACCCGGCACGTTCCGCGGCGACGGCCAGGTCGACCGTGTTCGCCAGGGCCTCGGCGGGGGTCGACCCGCTGCTCACCGGCACGAGGTCGAGGACGGAGAGCGGGACCCGGCTCATGCGAGCACCCGCTGCCGGTCGAGGACCCGTCCGGGCAGGCCCAGGGTCTGGCGGAGCGTCGCGCCCTCGTCGTACGACTGCCGGTAGACGCCGCGCTCCTGCAGCAGCGGGACGACCCGGTCGACGAACTCGTCGAGGCCGTACGGGTTGGTGTGCGGCACGACCACGAAGCCGTCGGTGGCGCGCTCCTGCACGTACCGGTCGATCTCGGCGGCGATGTGTGCGGGCGTCCCGACGAACCCGCCGCGGGTCGAGACCCGGATGACCAGGTCACGGATCGACAGGTGTTCGGCCGCGGCGAGGTCGCGCCACGACTGCACCAGCGCGGGCACATCGCGGCTGTGACGGACACGGCCACGGGTGATGTCGGCCCCCTCCAGGTCCGGCTCGACCGAGGGCAACGGCCCGTCGACGTCGTACGACGACAGGTCACGGTTCCACACCTGCTCGAGGAACGCGATCGCCGTCGCCGGGCTGACCTGGGCGCGGCGGATCGCACGGGAACGCTCCTCGGCCTCGTCCGCCGTGTCGCCGAGCACGAAGGTCGCGCCGGGCAGGATCAGCAGCTCGTCCTTCGACCGGCCGACCCGTTCGAGTCGCTCGGTCACGTCGCGGTGGAACGCCTGCGCGTCGTCGAACTCGGTGTGCAGCGAGAAGATGACCTCGGCGTGCCCGGCGGCGAGGTCGCGGCCCTCGTCGGAGTCGCCGGCCTGCACGATCACCGGGTGTAGCTGAGGGCTGCGCGGGACCGGGAACGTACCGGTCACGTCGAACTGCGGGCCGTG
Source organism: Curtobacterium sp. Arg-1 (assembly GCF_025643395.1). Taxonomy (NCBI): domain Bacteria; kingdom Bacillati; phylum Actinomycetota; class Actinomycetes; order Micrococcales; family Microbacteriaceae; genus Curtobacterium; species Curtobacterium sp. Arg-1. Next base: position 1,679,015 of record NZ_CP095731.1, on the reverse strand, counting down.
GTGGTCGACGTCGTGGATGCGGGAGCGGTCGGCGAAGACGCCGGCGGCCAGCGCCCCGGCGGCGCCCGACCCGTTTGCCACGATCGCGTCCGACTCCCACGAGTCCCAGAGCTCGCGCGACAGCTCCACGAACTCCGCGGCCCGCGTGTACCGGTCGGCGTGGTCGAGGAACCCGCCCCGGCGGAAGTTCGCGCCATGGAACGCGTCCGAGCTCGTCACGACGTTCCAGCCCGCACGGCCGTCCGTCAGGTGGTCGAGCGTGGCGAGCTGCTTCGCGAGTTCGACGGGCTCGTTGAAGGTGGTCTGCAGCGTGCCGACGAGCCCGATGTGGTCGGTGACGCCGGCCAGCGCGGCGAGGATCGCGAGCGTGTTCGGGCGCCCGACGACGTCGAGGTCGTGGATGCGTCCCTTCTGCTCGCGCAGCCGCAGCCCCTCGGCGAGGAACAGGAAGTCGAAGCACCCCCGCTCGGCGTTCCGGGCGAAGTGCTCGAACGACGAGAACGCGATCTGGCTCTCGGCGCGGTCGTCACTCCAGACCGTGGTGTTGTTGACGCCCGGGAAGTGGGCGGCGAGGTGGACCTGACGCTTGGCGCTCATGCTGAGACCCCAGAGGAGACGGAACCGGCACCGGTGACGGCAGGACGCGCGTACCGGCTGACCGCCGGGGCGATGCCGAGCCGCGTGCGCAGGTCGGCGGTGGGACGGGACGCCACGTCGGCGCGCAGCCCCGCGGTGACGAGCGCCGGGACGAGCTGCCGTGCGATGGCGGTCGAGTCGACCGGGATGCGCAGTGGTCGGAGCCGCACGCCGGCGTAGCCGAGATCCTGCAGGTCCCCGATGCGTCTCACCAGGTCCGGCACCGTCGTCGCGAGCACGGACGTGTCCGACCCGGAGCCGACGGCGTAGGGGGCGCCCGCTGCCGCGTCGAGCGCGGCGAGGTCGTCGGCGGCGGCGGCCGGGGACGACCCGATGAGCACCGCGAGGTCCGCGAGGACCGGACGACGGAGGTCGGACCCGGCCACCTGCTCGGCGGCACGGACGAGTGCCAGCGCAGCACCTTCCTCCAGACCGTCGAAGCCGGGCGTGACCAGCACGACGTCAGCGGCGTCCACGGCGAACGCCGCCGCGTCGGCCCGGTGCGCGAGCGCGAACACCGGCGGCCGCCCCTGCGGCGACCGCGGCACGATCGACGCGCCGTGCACCGACACGAACGAGCCGGAGAACCCCGCGTTGTGGATGCGGTCGCGGTCGATGAAGCGACCGGTCGTGACGTCGCGGATGATCGCGTCGTCGTCCCAGCTGTCCCAGAGGCGGGAGACGACCTCGGCAGCCTCGCGCGCCTCGTCGAACAACGTGGCCGCGTCGTCGCCGCCGGGGCGGCGACCGAACAGCGCGGCCTCACGGGTCGTCGGACTCACCTGGATCCGCCACCCGGCCCGCCCCAGCGAGACGTGGTCGAGGGTCTGGAGGCCCGTGGCGACGTGGAACGGTTCGGTGTGCGTCACCGAGACGGTCGGCACCAGACCGATCGCGCGGGTCGCCGGGGCGACCGCGTTCGCGACCAGGAGGGCATCGAGGCGGCCGACGACGGTCGACGTGTCGAGGTCGCCGTCGGGGTCGGTGGGGCCGGCGGTGAAGGAGTCCTCGAGGGTGACGGCGTCGATGCCGAGCCGGTCCTGCTCGACGACGACGTCGCGCCAGTGGCGGAGGCTCGTGAGGCGCTGTGCTGCCGAGCCGGCGGCGCGCCAGGCGGCGGGGTGCCAGCCGGCGCCCTGCAGCGCGGTGACGAGGGTGATGCGGTCGGGCACGGTCATGGGGCGACGCTAGGACGGTTCGGCCGGGCCGCGAAGCGGTGTTGCGGAACGTGACCGACGGTGTCGCCGTGTGACGTGCGGCGGCGCTCGGTGCGGCGCGGCGCGGCGGCGCGGCGGCATCGTTCGGTGCGAGGTTGCCCTCTCGGTGCGGCGGAACAGGGCGGCACGGAGCGGGCAACCTCGCACCAGACCGGGCCAGGGGCGGGCGGGCGCGCACCGTGCGAGGATCGCCGGATGGTCTCGTCGTTCCTGACCCACGCTGAAGTGGTCGTCGACCCCGCGGTCCCGATCGAGTCGTGGGGGCTGTCGCACGAGGGCCGCGCACGGGCCACGGCTGCGCACCGGTTCGCGTGGACGCCAGGCTCCCGGCGGATCGTCTCGAGCACCGAGCGCAAGGCCGTCGAGACAGCCGACCTGCTCGCCAGCGCCGTCGGACTGCCGGTCGAGCGCGACCCGCTGCTGGGCGAGATCGACCGGAGCGCGACCGGCTACCTGCCGCCGTCCGAGTTCGAGGCCGTCGTCGACGCGTTCTTCGCCGCACCCGAGCAGTCGGTCCGCGGCTGGGAGCGAGCCATCGCCGCCCAGGAGCGCATCGTCGCGGCCGTCCGCCGGCACTGCGCCGCCGGCGACGTCACGATCGTGTCGCACGGTGCGGTCGGCGCGCTGCTCCTGGCCCACCTGCGCGGCGTCCCGATCACGCGCGCCCTCGACCGGCCCGGCATGGGCAGCGTCTTCCGCTTCGACGCGCCCGCCTGGCGGGCGACCAGCGGCTGGAGACGCGTCCCCGCGGCCTGACGGGAGGCGCGGGGCGGGGCCGCCACGGGCCTCCCGTCCGCCGCCTGCGAGGCCCGACCGCCCCGCTCGTCAGACCACGCGCGTCGCGCCCGTCACGGGGCCGGGGGCGGCGTCCTCGTCGTCGGCGTCGTGCAGGGTCCGCTCGGCCTGTCCGAGCAGGTGGTGCACGGCGAGGCCGATGGAGCGGGCACCGACGACCGCGACGAGCACGCTCAGCAGCGCCAGCAACGCGGCGGTGGGGATCCAGGCGGACGGCAGTGCGAGTGCCCGGAACCACTCGACCGATGCGGTGGCGACCGCGGCGGCCGGGAACACGAACGACCAGAACCCGAGCGAGAACCCCAGTCGGACGTACCGCGGCAGCAGGGCCAGCTGCACGAGCACCATCAGGACACCGAGCCCGGCGACTGCCTGCACGGGCAGGGTGACCGCACCGTCGGTGAGCGCGAACAGCGACAGGGTGGCGACCGCCGGTGGTGCGACGAGGATCGCCATCGTCGGCACGAGCGGCCCGGGCAGCGCCGGTCGGAACGCGAGCCGGATGAGCAGCAGGCCGGTCATCACCCCCCAGAAGAACACGCCGACGCCGAGGGCCGGCCAGGACAGCCAGCCGACGCCGACCTCGTGCGTGGCGACCGAGGCGACCAGGGCCGCGGCGACGGTCGGCAGCAGGTAGCCGCCGTGCACGGACTCCAGGGCGAGCCGGCCCTCGAACCAGGTGCTCAGCAGCCAGGCGGCGAACCCGGCAGCGGTGGCCACGGCGGCGAGCACGACGACCTGCCCGGCGACGGGGGCGAACCGCGCCAGGTCGACGCCGAGCAGCATCGCGGTCGCGGGGACGAGCGCGGCGATCGGCCCCTGGGCCGGGTGGCGGAGCTGGTCGACGAGCCGTTCGCCGACGCGTGCGCCCCGGACGGCGTGCGCCCCGAGCAGCCACACCCACGCGACGGCCGCGATCGCCCAGAACACCTGCGGCACCACGGTGGGCAGGTGCAGCACGGGGGCGGCGTACGACCACGTCTCGGCGAAGCCGGCGAGGCCGAACGGGACGGCGAGGGTGTTGAGCGGGATGCGGGAAGTGGGTCGTGGCATGGCTCCCCCATTCTCCCGGACGGGTCGGCTGCGCCGGTGCGGGCCGTGCGTGCTCGTCGGGCCGTGCCTGCTCCGCGGTCAGGCTGCGGGGCGTTGTTCGCCTGCCTCGATCGCGACGTCGAGCCGGTTCTCGGCGGGCGGCAGCGGGCAGGTCGCGTGCGGGGTGTACGCGCACGGCAGGTTCGTCGCCCGGTTGAAGTCGATGTGGGTGGCACCGTCGGCATCCGGAGCGGCGACGTCGAGGCTCCGGTTGGCCGCGTACGTCGTGACCCCGCTCGTGCGGTCGGTGAACAGCACGTGCAGGCCGCCGTCGTACCCGTTGAACGCCAGGAGCGACCGCGGCCCGTCGAGGTCGAACGTCAGGGTTCCGGGGGCCTCGTACACGTGCAGCAGGCCGTCGACGACGCTGCCCACGGTGACCTCGCGCGGGCTGTCGAACGGCTCGAAGTGCGCGTCCACGACGAAGCGTTCAGCGGGGGCGTACGCCGGAGTGCCGTGGTAGCCGACGCGGGTCGGGTTCGACGGGTGTCGCGGGCGCAGCAGGTCGCTGCCGCCGCGCCGGGCGACCTCGATCACCACGGTCTCGTCGCCGTCGCGCCACACCACGTTCGTGCTCGAGCGCTCCGGCAGCGGGCCGAACCGGTGCGTCCCGCTGACGTGCTGCCCGTCGACCTCGATCGTCTCGTCCTCGGCCAGTGCGACCACCGGGCCGTCCTCGTCCGTCGACCAGCTGCCGGGTGCGTCCTCGAAGCGTTCCGGCGTGGCGGTGAGCCAACGGATGCTGGTGATCGCGAGGAACCCGTGTTCGCTCGCCCGGGCCTGTTCGTGGTCGTCGTGCCAGGCGGTCCACGCTCCGGCGAAGGTCGGAGCGGCCGGGGTGGTCGGGTTCGTCGTGCTCATGGGTCGACCGTACGACGGGCGGCCCGGCGGCGCGACGATCGTGTCGTCGTGCGTCGGTGGGCGCGGCGGGGAGGGCGGCGGGGCTGGCGGCGCGATGCGCGGCGGCGCGGGCGGCGCGGGCGGCGCGGGCGGCGCGGGCGGCGCGGGCGGCGCGATGCGGAACGACACCGTCGACGTCGCACGACATCGACCCTGTCGTTCGCACGCGCCTGCAACCGTCCGCGCGCGCAACGAGCGACCGAGTCGGTGTCGGACGACGTCGGCCATGTCGTTCGACGTCCGCACGCATCCACAGTCGCGGAACGTAACGGGCCCGATCCCTCGTGGCAGAGTGGCACTGCAGCGCACCGCGAAGCCTCGCGCGCGGCCCCCGACTCCCGACAGTCCGCACCCATCGAGAGGAAGGCAGCGCATGCCCTTCGAGAACACCGACCGCATCCAGGCCACCACCGCTGGATCACTCCCCCGCACCCCGGAGCTCATCGCCGCGAACGCCGCGCGGCCCGTCGCCGCCGACGGCTTCACGCTCGAGACCACCGACGAGGTCCGAGCCCTGACGAGCGCGGCCGTCGACGACGTCGTCGCACGGCAGACCGCGCTCGGCATCACGCAGCCCGGCGACGGCGAGTTCGGCAAGGCGATGTCGAACAGCGTCGACTACGGCGCCTGGTGGGGCTACTCGTTCCAGCGCGTCAGCGGCCTGAGCCTGACCGACGAGAACATCTTCTCGCAGCAGCCGGTCCGGTCCACCCCGGGGAACATCCGGCTGACGAGCTTCCCGGACCGCCGCGACTGGACGATCTTCCACGACGCCTACACGGACCCCGAGTCGGGCATCGGCACCGGCAAGAACGCCACCGCGTTCCCGACCACCACCGGCCCGATCACCTACACCGGACACGAGGCCGCGACCACCGACGCCGCGAACCTCAAACACGCGGTCGAGGCCGCCGGCGCGGACAACGGCTTCATCACGGCACTCTCCCCCGGTTCGGCCGCCCGCATCGCGAACGAGTACTACGCGACCGAGGAAGAACACATCTGGGCCTGGGCCGATGCTCTGCGCGAGGAGTACACGACGGTCCTCGACGCCGGCCTCGTGCTGCAGATCGACGACCCCTCGATCGCCGAGAACTGGGACCAGATCAACCCCGAGCCGAGCATCGAGGACTACCGGGCCTTCACCCGCATCCGCGTCGAGGCGCTCAACCACGCGCTCCGCGGCCTCGACACGAGCCGGGTGCGCTTCCACCTGTGCTGGGGGTCCTGGCACGGCCCGCACACCACCGACATCGAGCTCCGGCACATCGTCGACCTGATGCTCGAGATCGACGCCGGCGCGTACTCGTTCGAGGCGGCGAACGCCCGCCACGAGCACGAGTGGGCGCTCTGGCAGGACGTCACGCTGCCCGACGGCAAGGTCATCGTCCCAGGGGTCGTCAGCCACGCCACGAACGTCGTCGAGCACCCCGACCTGGTTGCGCAGCGCATCGAGCGGTTCGCCTCGGTCGTCGGACGCGAGCGTGTCATCGCCAGCACCGACTGTGGCCTGGGCGGACGGGTGCACCCGCAGATCGCCGCGGCGAAGCTCGAGTCGCTGGGCGAGGGTGCCCGGCGCGCGAGCGCGAAGCTCTTCTAGCCGCCCGTTCCTTCCCAGAACGGCTGCGGTACCTGGCGAGACCGGGCGCACGCACGAGCGGACTGGAGGCCCGGTGCCAGCTGGCACCGGGCCTCCAGTCCGTCAGCGGCGTCGGCCCAGGGCGACGGCCGCGATCGCCACGAGCGCTCCGGCCCACAGCACCGGGCGCGTGACGCGCCGTCGCTTCGCGACCCAGCCGCCGTCCGTCGCGTTCGCGGCGTCGGCGGGGGCGTAGAGGTTGCCGTCGGTCGGGGCGCCCTTGCCGCGGAGCGCGAACGTCTCCACCATCGGCTTCGTGATCTTGTGGAACAGGCCCGGGAACACGTACTGCAGCGGCACGAGCGATGCCTGCAGTCGCCCGACGAAGCGGTAGCGCTTGGGGTGCACGGCGGCGTGCACCACGGCACGGCCGGCACGCTCGACCGAGACGGTGGGCGGCAGCGGGTGCGAGTTCTTGCCGGTGTAGTTGGCGCCGTTCTGGTAGATCGGGGTGTCGATCGTGGACGGCAGCAGGGCGGTGAACCTGATGCCGGTGCCCGCGAACTCGTCGCCGAGCACGTCGACCAGGCCGAGCGCCGCGTGCTTGCTCGTCACGTACGCCGACTGGTACGGGGCGGACAGCAGCGACTGGATCGACCCGACGAGCACGTAGGTGCCCTTCCCGCGCTGCTTCCAGTGCGGCAGCAGGTGCGTGATGGCGTTGAGGTGCCCGTAGAGGTTCGTGTCGACGACGCGCTTGAACGCCTCGGTGGGGGTCTGCTCGAACAGGCCGTAGACGAACAGCGCCGCGTTGCCGACGAAGACGTCGATGCGACCGAAGCGCGTCGTGACGGTGCCGATGAGGTCCTTGACCTGGCGCTCGTCGGCGACGTCCGTCGGGATCGCGATCGCCTCGGCGCCGAGCTTCCGGCACTCGGCGGCGGCAGCCTCGAGCGAGTCGTGCCCGCGCGCGGCGAGCACGAGTGTGGCGCCCTGCCGGGCGAACTCGTGTGCGGCGGCCCTCCCGATGCCGCTCGATGCTCCGGTGATGACGACGATCTTCCCGCGGTACCGATGTCCCATGCGTCCTTGGTACCCGTCGTCGGTCCGTTCCCGCACAGCCGGGCCGTACCCCTGGGCACGGTGCGAAGATGGAGCATGCGCAAGGACGACCTGACCGTCGACGAAGCCGCGGTCATCGCCGAACACGCCCGCTCTGGTGCCCTCGACGTCGACGACCCCGAGGTGCGGAAGGTCGTCGAGCAGGCGAACCGGGTGCTCGTGCGTGCGCAGATGTGGGGCGAGGAGCGGAGCCCGAAGCTGCGGCGCCGCCGACGGTTCATCGCGATCGGCGCCCTCGTGATGGTGCTCGTCTGGGTCGCCGGGTTGCTCGTGCCGCTGGCACTGCGCTTCGGCTGACGGGTCCGTCAGCGCCGGCCGCGGTGTGCGCGGTGTGCGCGGTGTGGACCGAACACGGTCAGACCCTGGTCAGACGCGCCCCGATGGTGCATGATCCGACGACCACACCACCGCCGCGCTGCAGGGAGCACGACTTGGACCAGCACATCGATCGACGGCGCTTCGTGTCGCTCGGACTCGCAGGCGCTGCCGCCACCGCGCTCGGCGTCACGGCGATCGGCGCGGACGGGTCGGCGCAGGCGGCGACCGGGGCTGCGGCCCCGACTGCCGAACCCGTCCTGCTCGCCGCCGACGAGTTCGACGGCCCGGCCGGCAGTGCACCGAACCCGGCGGTCTGGCGGTACGACCTGGGTGCCGGCGGCTGGGGCAACGCCGAACTGGAGACCTACACGGACTCGCGGCGGAACGCGGCGCTCGACGGCGCGGGCAACCTCGTCATCACCGCACAGCGCGAAGCCGACGGCTCGTACACCTCGGCCCGGCTGAAGTCCGAGGGCACCTCCACCGCGCAGTACGGCCGCATCGAGGCGCGGATCCGGATCCCTCGGGGGCAGGGCATCTGGCCGGCGTTCTGGATGCTCGGCGCGGACATCGGGCAGGTCGGCTGGCCCGCGTGCGGGGAGATCGACGTCATGGAGAACGTCGGGTACGAGCCGGGGATCGTGCACGGCACGGTGCACGGGCCCGGGTACTCCGGTGCCCAGGGCATCTCGGCGTCGTACACGGCTCCGTCCGGCGCAGCGTTCGCCGACGACTTCCACGTGTACGGGGTCGACTGGCGCCCCGGTTCGATCACCTGGACGGTCGACGGTGTCGCGTACCGGACCCTCACCCGCGACGACGTGGGATCGAACCCGTGGGTCTTCGACAAGCCGTTCTTCGTCATCCTCAACGTCGCGGTCGGCGGCACGTGGCCCGGGTCGCCCGACGACTCGACGCAGTTCCCGCAGCAGATGACCGTCGACTGGCTGCGGGTCCACCAGAACGCCTAGTCGGGGTCGCGCCGCGGCAGGAGCGTGTCAGGGACGACGGTTCGCCCGGGCGACGAGCCACAGGTAGGTGCTGTGCCCGACCAGGGCGAGTCCGAAGAACACCGCGGCGACCGCGTACACCCGGTCGAGCTTGCCCTGCCCGATCACGAGCATCACGACGCAGAACACGACGGCGATCGCGAGGACACCGACCTGCACGGTCGACCAGATCCGTCGGAAGCGCGGCATGCCCGTCTCGTTCACGCCACCCATTCTGCCCGATGCCGTCAGTGCTTCTCCGGGTCGTGTCCCCAGTTCATGAGCGAGTACCGCCACGGGGTGTCGTGCACGTCGCCGTCGGGGCGCTGCTCCGCGTGCCGGGCGACGTAGCCGACGACCTTCCGCATGTGCGCCAGGTCGTCGTCGGTGCGGTCGGCCTTGTGCTTCTGGAGGATGCGGATGATGTGCCGACCGCTCTCGTGCCCGGTCGACTCGCCGCCGCCGGAGGGCTTCTGCCCGACGGACTTCGACTCGTCGGTGTCGAGCCACCTCCGCAACTCGGTGGCGGTCATGTTCACCGCGTCGTCGAAGTCGGCCCGGGTCTGCTCGTCGTCGTGCTCGCTCATGCGGTCGAGACAACCCGTCGGTCCTGGACGACTGCGCAGTGCGGGCCGGGTCAGATGGGAATGGAACGACCCCGCGCGGTGTCGAACTCTCCACTGACCACGAAGGAGCCCACCATGAGCGTCGACCTCCACGAGAGCACCGGCACCCGGATCGTCACCGACGAGCGGACGTGCCTGCAGACGACCGTCCTGCCGAAGCTGCGCGACGAGCGCACCCCGTCCTTCGGCCGCTGGCTCGGACAGATCAACCACACCGGCTGAGCCGGCACCCGGCGACGGCACGCACGGCCCGGCCCAGACACCCGGCCCGCCAGGCCCGCCAGGCACGGCCTGTCGCGGCCGCAGTCGCCGTCGCCGGCACTGCTACCGTGCACCCATGTCCTGGGGCCGGCGGTACTACGCGCTGCAAGCCGTCGGCGGAGCGGCCTGGTGGATCGCCGTCGCCACGCTGCCGTGGGTCCGGACCACCACGCTCGGTTCGCTCGACCCGGTGCTCGTCGCCGTCCTCGACGTCCCGTTGTTCGTCGTGGCCTCGGCCCTCGCCGCCGCCGGTGTCCGGGCCGCCGCGGTCGTCACGACGGGATGGACCGCCGTGGTGCTCTGCGCGCTCGCCGTCTGGGCAACGGCCACCGGCGAGGCCGGCTGGGGCGTGCTGATCATGCTCGCGGCCACGATCGGCTCGGTGCTCGCGCTCGGTCTCGTGCTGCTCGGACGGATCCCGACCGAGTGGGTGACGAGCGGCCCGCTGCGGATCCGCACCGCCGACGCCGACGCCCCGCGGTCCCGGCACGTCGCCGCGACCGTGCTGCAGATCGTCGTGTTCTGGGGTCTGTTCCTCGGGGTGTTCCCCCTGGTCATCGCGTTCGCGGAGCACCGATGGGGCCTGCACCCGGACCCGCCCGTTCCCCTGGTGAGCGCCTCGACCGTCCTCGGGGTGGTCGTGCTCCTGCTGGCGAGCGCACTCGGCATCGCGTCGGCGGCGGCCATGTCGACGAAGGGCGGCGGCACCCCGCTGCCCTCGGCGACGGCGAACCGCCTGGTCGTCGCGGGGCCGTACCGTTCGGTGCGGAACCCGATGGCCCTGGCCGGCATCACCCAGGGCGTCGCCGTCGGCCTGCTGCTGTCGTCGTGGCTGGTCGTCGTCTACGCGGTCGCGGGTTCCGTCGTGTGGAACTGCATCGTCCGACCGCTCGAGGAAGCCGACCTCGACGAGCGGTTCGGCGACGACTTCCGCCGGTACGCCGAGCAGGTGCGCTGCTGGGTGCCTCGGTGGCCGATCCCCGCTCGGGTGGGCTCGGTGCCGCTCACCTCGTCGCGCCGCTGAGCGGTCCAACGACGCCGGCGTCGTCGTTCGGCGCCGCCGGGTCGTCGAGACGCCTCCGTTTCCGGCGGCGTCTCGACGACGGGGCGGCGTCTCGACGACACGCCGGCGTCTCGACGTGACGCCGGCGTGTCCGGACCGGCACCGACACCGGCCTGGAGGCGCCAGGCGGCGCCGCCACGGGCCTCCTGTCCGTCAGCCGGCCGGGTCCACCACCGGCGGCCGCGCGGACGGGGCGAGCGCACGGATCCGCTTGGCGGGGACGCCGGCGTAGACGCCGTGCGCCGCCAGGCGGCCGACCACCACGGCGCCGGCTGCGACCACCACGTCGTGCTCGATGTGGGCCCCCGGCAGGATCGTTGCCCGACCGCCGATCCAGACGTGCTCCTCGATGAGGACCGGGCGGCCCGTCGGGACGTCGTTCCACCGGCCGTCGGCGTCGATGTCGTGGTGGCTCGTCATGATGAGCACCTGCATGCCGATCGCGGTGTTCGCACCGATCGTCACGGGTGCCACGGCCTCGACGGTGACGTTCCGGTTGCAGAACACGCCCCGGCCGATCGTCAGGTGCCTGGGATCGCCCGTCAGCGAGAACCCGGCGCCCACACCGGACTCCGCGCGGGCCCCGGCGACGAGCAGCAGGAGCCGCCGCACGATCCGCGGCAGCAGCGCCGACCCGAGCACGGCGGTGAAGAGCAGGTGTTCCCTGGCGTGTGCGGCGTCCTCGACGAGCCGCCGACCGAACGTCGACGGGGCAGCAACCGCCGGAGCGGGTGCCGAGGTCGGGACGGGTGGTGCTGCTGAGCCGGCCATGGGGTCTCCAGTCGTCGTGGCTGCGTGTCCGTGCAGCGCCACCGTAGGACGACGACCGTCGGCGACCGGCCGGACGACGGGCGGTTGCGGGATTCTTGCGGGGCCGCGCCGCTCGGCGGCCACGCGCCGGCTCGGCTACGCGCGTGCGCCGTCGCGGGCGGTGGACGCCGTCTGCCGGGGCAGCTCGCCGAACTCCTCGCGGTAGCTCCCCGCGAACCGGCCCAGGTGGGCGAACCCGGTGGCACGGGCGATCTCGGCGACGCTCCGGCCGTCTCCGGACTCGAGCTGTTCGCGCGCGAGCAGCAGCCGGATCCGGCGCAGGTACATCGTCGGGGTGATGCCGTGGTGGCGCTGGAACGCCGCCTGCACGCCGCGCACGCTCAGGCCGGCGGCCTCGGCGACGTCGTCGACGCTGATCGGTTCGGTGGCGTGCTCGAGCAGGAACGTCTCGGCTCGGGCGAACCGGGCCGTGGCGGCCACGACCGGTTCGTGCTGGCCGACGGGCCAGTGCGGGATGGCGGTGAGCAGACCACCGGCCGCGAAGCGGGCGAGCTCTCGCTCACGCTCGACCGGCACGGTCTCCGGCCCGGCCAGGACTTCCTGCGCGACGGACCGGACCATCAGCCACCAGGCCGCCAGCGGTGCGCCCTCGGGGACGTGCCGCGGACGGAACTCGAGCGGGCCCGGGGCCCAGTCGCCACGCTCCGCTGCGACCTGCTCGACGATCGCGCGGTCGATGCGCAGGACGTCCTTGTTGCAGTCGATCCACCGGAAGCGCTGCGGGCCCTGCCGGAACAGCATCGGGCGGCCGATCTGCACCGGCTCGCCGTCGAGCTGCGCGACGCCCGACTTCATCCAGACGATCATCATCTCGCTGCCCGGCTCGATCGCTCCGCGCAGGTCGCCCGTGCAGCGGGTGGACTCGAGCGACAGCAGCGACGTCCCGCGGATCCGTTCCTCGAAGACGAACTCGGCGTCCGTCGGCTCGACCGACAGGTCGTGCGTGGTGTGCGTCCGAGCCAGGGCCTCGGCCGCGACCGACGGCTCGACGGTCTGGATCTCCCGCAGCAGGCGGTGCATCGTCTCGGGCACGTGACGATCCTCCCGAGATCTCGGCGTCCGCGCAACGAGCGACGCGCCGGGTTCCTGTACGGCGACCAGCGAGGGCACTGTTTGCTGTGCTCCAGGAGGTCGCCACATGAAGCAGATCCAGTACGACCGCTCGACGATCCTGACGAGCGACGACGTGGCCGATGCGGTGATCGAGTACGCCGCGGCCCTGGCCGGCGGCAACCGGGCGGACACCGTCGCGATCCCCTCGGTGGCGGCGGACGGCACCATGACGACCACCAAGGTGCTCATCGGCCCGTCGAGCCAGCTCGTCGTCGCCGATGCCGACGAGGACGAGCTCGAGCGCGAGGACGCGGACTTCGTCGAGCGGTTGCGTGCCGCCGCACTGACGTTCGAGCACGACGAGGTGATCCACGCGGACACCCGGTCGGACCTGACCGAGGGGCCCGTGGCCTAGCAGGGCCTGCGGGCGCGGGGAGGTGGACCGCTGGACTAGCGCCCGAAGTCCGGCGGCTCGGCGCTCGTGTCCACGGCGAGCACCGCTTCGGTGCGGCGCGCGACCTCGAGCAGGAACGCTTCGCCCTCGGGTTCGAGGTCGTCGTCGGGTGCGGGCTCCACCGCGACCGGGACACCCGGGGCCAGCAACACCTCGACGGTGCTCGCCACCCCGAAGTCGTCGGCGGTGGGGATCGACACGACGTCGCTCAGTCGGCTCTGGTGCAGCGCGGCCGCGTACCGGATCACCGCTTCGGCGATCGAGTCGCTCGTCAGGACACGGACGGTGCCCGCGTAGTTCACGTACTTCAACGTTGCTCCCTGGTGAAGAGGAGCATCCGCCGCGGTGACGGTTCCCTGATCCGGTGCCACGGTAGGCCGCCGTCGGGCCACGCACACATCTTCGCGGACAGAACGGGGTACGCGGCGCCCGGCCGGTCGGTGCCGGGTGACCGGTGTCGGGGGACGCTCCCCCTGAACCGTCGCCCACCGCGAGCGGCCTACGTTCTGGCCCATGTCCACGCGAGCGAAGACCGTCACGGCGCTGTTCGGCGCCGCCACCGTAGCCCTGCTGCTCACCGCCTGCGACCCCGGCGGAGCGCAGAACATCGACCCCGTCGGCAAGGTGCCCGGCTCCGAGCAGAAGTCCCAGTCGGCGCAGTGCGACGTTGCCGCGAGTGCCACCGTCGACATGATCGACGAGGCGGTCGGGTCGCACGACACCACCGAGTTCGCGAACGTCCAGGAGGGCGACGGCGGCTGGTACCTCGGTGCGGCGATCGTCCCGGCGGACAGCAACGACTCGAACGACGACGAGATCACCGTCTGGGCGACCACCGCCGACCCCACGGCCGACGGCTTCGACGGTCCGCTGTACGCCGTGAACGACGTCGCGAAGCAGGCCGTGGCCGACGAGTCGACCACCACCTCGGACGCGCCGACGCCGTTCGCCGACGACTCCGAGGCCGCCCAGCAGGTCGAGAGCTGCGTCGTCGAGGCGTCCGACCGCTAGCCGCCGGACACCCTGCCGTGGCCGGTCAGCCCTTGGGCTGGTCGGCCACCTCCACGTCCACGTGGTATTCGTCGCCCCCGTCGGTGCTGATGGTGGACACCGAGTCGTAGACCACGTCGTAGCCCGCGGTGTTCACGTCGCAGTGCACCTCGGCGCCGTCCTCGATCGCGATGTCGTCCTCGCCGCAGTCGACCTCGGGCGTCGCGTCCGAGATGTCCGCCAGCGCGTCGACGACGACCTGTTCGAAGGCCTCCGGCGTGACGGTCCGCGAGGACGAAGCGGTCGAAGTCGACGTCGTCACCGTGCACCCGCTGAGCGTCACCGCCAGCGCGATCGTCGCGGTGAGCGTCGCGAGCGTGGTGGTGGTGCGCTGCTGCATGGTGTCCCCCGTCGTCCCCTGGCCGGTGGCTGCCCCGCGATCGGGGCCGGCCGTTCCCGGCGGTAGTCGCCGCGACGGTGCGAGGACGCCGTCTGGTCCGAATCCGGTGGCGCACCGGCGGCTGGACGTCCGCCCGGGGTGTCGTGAAGGGGCGCTCAGCCGGTGGGCGAGTTCACTAGACGATCGTCTTCTGAACCCCTACGGTTCCGAACACCCCGTCCTGCCGCGAACCGTGAGAGACCGCATGCGCACCCCTCGTCAGACCACACCCCTGATCGGGACCGGCAGCTGACGTGGCAGCTGCGAAGGTCACCGTCCTGCTCGTGAGCGACTTCCCGCTGTCGGCGATGCGCGGCGAACGAGCCGCCCTGGTCCAGCAGGCGAAGGCGTTCGCCGCGTCCGGACACGTCGTCTGGGTGGCGACTCCCCCGACGAGCGACACCGCCGACCTGCGGAAGTCCGGTGTGCGCCTGCTCGAGGTCGAGCCGTCGATCAGCGTCCCGGGGGCGGACCTGCCGGTGGTCCGCAACTCGGTGCGGGTGCGTCGGCACCTCGGCACGGTGATGCTCGAGGAACGGATCGGTCTCGTCGTCACCCACTCGGACTTCGGTCTCGCCGCCGCAGCCCTGACCACGGCGCGCTCGCTCGGGCTGCCGACGATCCACACCGTGCACGGTTCCGCTCCGATCCGCGGGCGGACCGCCGCGGCGTTCGCGCCCCTGGCACGTCGTGCCCACCGCGTCGTGACCGGGCTCCGGACCGGCCGGCACCGCGTCGGCGGCCACCCCATGGAGGACGCGCGCCGCAGGATGGCCGTCGCCGTCTCCGCGGCCGCCGACGTCGTCGTCACCTCGACCACCCGACAGGCGGGAGTCCTGCGTGCCGCCGGCCTGGACGAGGTGCACGTCGTGCCCAACGCCATCGGGAACCGCACGGTGACACCGCCGCCACCGCCGGAGCTCGGCCCGCTCCGGCTCGTCTGGGCGTCGCGGTTCACGCCGGACAAGCGCCTCGACGTGCTGTTCAACGCGATCCGGCTGGTCGAGATCCGGTTGGGGGCGCACGCGGTCCGGGTCGACGTCGCCGGCGGGACCGTCCCTCCGACGCGCACGCCGGTGTCGGTGCGCGTGCACGGCCGCCTGTCCCTGCAGGGCGTCCACGACCTGCTGCTCTGCGGGCACGCAGCGGTCATCTGCTCGCTCGAGCACGACGGCCAGCCGATGACCGCGCTCGAGGCGTTCCGCGACCACCGTCCGGTCATCGTCTCCGACATCCGTCTGGCGAGCGAGTTCGGATCCGCCGCCGTCCTGACGGACGACGAGACCGCGTTCGGGCTCGCCACGACGATCATCGAACTCGCCTCGGACCGGGACCTGCTGCGACCGCACACCGACGCCGCGATCGAGCACGCCCGACTCGCGACGGCGGAACGCCACACCGAGCAGGTCCTCGGGCTCGTCGCGGATCACTGCGGTCCCTGAGCGCACCGTCCCGGAGCGCGCGGTCCCCGCGGCGACGCGCTCGGCCGTGGGGCCGCCACGGGACGGACGGGAGGCACGGTGCGGGCCCGCCCCGAGCCTCCCGCCCGGCGGTGCGTGCCGACCACGGCACAGGGAGAACGCCCCGATGAGGAGGGGGGATCTCATCGGGGCGTTCCGTTCGTGGGGCCGCGTCAGGCGGCGAGGCGCGCAGCGAGCGCCGTGGCGCGGGACCGCAGGTCCGCGTAGGTGGCCTCGTACGCCTCCGGCGTGCCGGTGCGCGAGGGGTTCGGCAGTGACCAGTGCAGGCTGTCACCGTCGTCGATCGACTCGTGCGCACGGTCGCAGACCGTGACGACCAGGTCGCCGTCGGCGAGGACGTCGTGGAAGGACCGCGGGACGTGGTCGCCGAGGTCGAGGCCGTGGCGCGCACCGACGGCGACCGCGCCGGGGGCGATGGCGGGGGCGGGACGCGTCCCGCCGGACAGGGAACCGATCTCGCTGACCTGCGCCCAGACGCCCGCGGCCAGCGGGGAGCGCGCGGAGTTGCCGGTGCAGACGAACAGCACGCGCGACACCGGACCCGGCACCGCCGCCGCCCCGTGCGGGACACCGCTCGGCTCGAGGTGCAGGTAGCTGCGACGGCCGTCGCCGTCGGAGCGGCGCCGCGTGACCAGGCCGGCCTGCTCGAGGACGCGCAGGTGGTGCGCGAGGAGCGGGCCGGACAGGCCGAGGGCGGCCCGGACCTCGCTCGGGCTGGCGTCGGAGGCCGCGAGCAGGTCGACGACCGCCAGGCGTGCGACGTCGCCGAGGGCCGCGTGCTGCGCCGCGCGCTGCTCGAGGTCCTGCTGCCGCATGTTCATCAGTTCAATGTTGACTGAACCATCTGCCGTCGTCAAGATGGGCGGGTGACGACGAGCCCCGAGCCCCTGCGATCGTCCGCTGCCTCGGTGTTCCTGGTGTTCCTGCGGCTCGGGCTGACCTCGTTCGGCGGGCCGGTCGCGCACCTCGGGTACTTCCGAGAAACCTTCGTGGTGCGTCGGCGGTGGCTGGGCGACGACGCCTACGCCGACCTCGTCGCGCTCTGCCAGTTCCTGCCCGGGCCGGCGTCGAGCCAGGTCGGGATGGCACTCGGCCTGCAGCGCGCCGGGCTGCTCGGACTCCTCGCCGCCTGGTGCGGGTTCACGCTGCCGTCCGCGGTGCTGCTCGTCGCGTTCGCCCTGCTCGTGTCCGGCACGCCCGACCTGGCCGGCGCCGGGTGGCTGCTCGGGCTGCAGGCCGCCGCAGCCGCGGTGGTGGCGCAGGCGGTGCTCGGCATGGCGCGCTCGCTCACGCCGGACCGCCGACGGGCGACCGTCGCTGCCGCAGCCGCGATCGTGGTGCTGCTCGTCCCCGGCCCGGGGCCGCAGGTCGCGGTGATCGCGGTGTGCGGTGTGGTCGGCGCCGTGTGGCTCCGCGGCGTCGTCGCCGTGGGCGTGGATGCAGGCGCCACTGACACGGGCGGCGCCGTCCGGCTCCCCCGCTGGGTCGCGGTGTCGGCGCTCGTCGCGTTCGCCGCCCTGCTCGTCGCGGCCCCGATCGCCGCGAACGGCACCGGTGCCGTGCGCCTGTTCGGGGTCTTCGCGCAGGCGGGCTCGCTCGTCTTCGGCGGCGGCCACGTCGTCCTGCCGCTGCTCGAGTCGCAGACCGTGGCCACACACCTGGTGGGGCACGCCGACTTCCTGGCCGGGTACGGCGCCGCACAGGCCGTACCCGGGCCGCTGTTCACCTTCGCCGCGTACCTCGGCGCCGTCGCCCACGGCAGCCCCGGCGGGGTCCTCGGCGCAACCGTCGCACTCGTCGCGATCTTCCTGCCCGCCGCGCTCCTGGTCATCGGCGCACTGCCGTTCTGGCACGTGCTCCGCGCCCTGCCGTGGGCCCGACGCGTGCTCGCCGGCGTGAACGCGGGGGTCGTCGGGCTCCTCGCCGCAGCGCTCTGGGACCCGGTCATCACCGAGGGGGTCCGCTCGGCACCCGCACTGGCGCTCGCCGTGGCTGCCTTCACCGCCCTCACCCGCTGGTCCGCTCCCCCGTGGGCCGTCGTCATCGGAGCCGGCCTGCTCGGCGCCGTCGTCCTCTGATCGGAGCACCCCGCATGCCCACCGTCCTGTTCGTCTGCGTCCACAACGCCGGCCGTTCCCAGATGGCCGCCGGCTTCCTGCAGCACCTGGCCGGTGACCGCGTCGACGTCCGGAGCGCCGGCTCCGAACCGGCCGACCAGCTCAACCCCGTGGTCGTCGAGGCGATGCTCGAGGAGGGCATCGACATCCGGGGCGAGCAGCCGGCCCTGCTCCGCACCGATGCCGTCCGTGCCGCCGACGTCGTCATCACGATGGGCTGCGGGGACGCCTGCCCGGTGTTCCCCGGCAAGCGCTACGAGGACTGGGAGCTCCCGGACCCCGCAGGGCTCGACCTCGACGCCGTCCGGCCGATCCGCGACGACGTGCGTGCGCGGGTGCAGGACCTCATCGCCCGGACCGCTCCCTGACGCGCTCGAGCAGGCGGTCGACGAGCTGCTCGCGCCACGGGACCGACGACCAGACGTGGTCCGCACCCTCGACCGCGGTGAACGTCGCCCCGCTGAGCAGTTCGCCGTAGCGCCGACCGTACTCGACCGGGACGATCTCGTCGGCGGTGCCGTGCAGCACGTCGACCGGCCCGTCGTACCCGCGTGCCTGGGCGTAGACGTCGAGTCCGTCCCGGACCTCGTCGACGAACCCGCGCCCGAGGGCGGTCCCACCGAAGTCGAACCAGCCGCGGTCGCGGACGGGCGCGAGCGGCTGCCCCTGGATGGTGTCGTGCACGGCGATGTCGTCGACCACGACCCCGGCCGGCGACCACAGGGTCAGGCTCCGCACCAGGTCGGGGACCCTCGCCGCCGCCATCGCCGACTCGACGGCGCCCAGGCTGTGGGCGACGACGTGGATCGGTGCCCCCTGGTCGGCCGAGAACGCCCGGATCATCGTGACGACCTGCTCGACCTCGTCGCCGATCGAGATGTCCGCGAAGCGTCCGTCGCTCGTGCCGTGCCCGAGACGGTCGTAGGAGCGGACCGTCAGACCGGTGTCGGTCAGGGCGGTCGCGGCCTGCACGAAGAGCTGGCGCGGACCGATCGACGAGTCACCGAACCCGTGCACGAACAGCACCGAGCCGCCGGCAGCCGCGGGCACCGACGCCGGGCGGTACTCCCACCCCCGGAGCGCCCCGCCCCGGTGCTCGAGCCGGATGCTCGTCAGGGCACGCTCCAGCGGACGTTCCGCAGTCACGCTCAGTTGCTCCGGTCGGCGAACCCGGCCGGCAGGTCGGCGGGCGCGGTGTCGACGACGGTCTCGTCGTCCTGGCCGACGAACTCGAACAGGGTGATGTGGGCGAACTCGGGGACGACGTAGATCGGGTAGGTGGGGCCGGCGTCGCGGTACTCGCGCATCCGGTCCAGGTGGTCGTTCTGGAACAGCACGGTCTTGCTGCCGTCCTCCTCGACCCAGTGCGGGAAGAAGATCGTGCCGTGCAGCACGCGCTCCCCCGGCACCACGGTCACGACGACGCTCGTGCCGGTCGGCTCGTTCCACGACACCTTGTAGACGCCGGCGGTGAGCACCACGAGGTCGACCTGCTGGTCCTTGACCCAGCGCCCGCCGACCATGCCGGAGTGGATGCGGTAGTCGATGGTGGTGGCGTTCTTGACGTACATCTCGTACTGCCAGCCGTTGGCGTACGTGTAGATGAACCGGTGTCCGACGATGCCGGAGAGGTCCTGCGACGGGACGGGCTGTGCGACTGAGGTGGTGATCGTCATGCACCCATCCTGCGCCAAACATAGTTTTGTTGCAAACCTTTTTCGAGGACCTAAGCTGAGGACATGGGCAGCGAGCACGACACCGCAGGACTCCGGGACATCGCTCGGCGGCTCAGCGACCAGGTCGGCCCGTTCCGCCGCACCCTGCTGAACGCGTCACGCCGTGACGGTGCGCTGCCGGAACTGCCCGACGCCCAGATCGAGGTGCTGCGACGCCTCGACGAGGCCGGGTGGCTCACGCCGACGGCGCTCGGCCGGTCCCTCGGCCTCGCCCGCTCCACGGTCAGCAACCTCGTCACCGCGATGGAGCGCGGCGGGCTCGTCCACCGGCGGCTCGCCACCGGCGACGGCCGCAGCACCGAGATCGCCCTGACCGAGCTCGCGTCCGAGCGGCTCCGGGTCTACGACGCCTCGGCCGAGCACGTCCTGGTCGGCGCGCTCGAACGCCTGGGCCCGGACGGGGTCGACGCGCTGCGCGCCGCGCTGCCCGTCCTCGCCGAGCTCCGTCTGGCCATCGACGAACCCGGAGCGTAGGGATCGGCTGACAGTGCGCGTGAGCCGTCGCACAGGTCCGGCTCGTCGATCACCAGCGGGAGCGGGTCACCCTGGCAGGGTGTTCGCAGACCACCCGGGAGGCCCGCACCGCGCCTGAGAAGTCGGTCACGGTCGCAGCACGCGACGGCTCCAGGGCGCGCGGCGGCCCCCAGGGACCGGTTCCATCGTTCTGCCGTGCAGACGACATCACTTCTCCCCATCATCGCCAAGGCGTGTGCGGTGGCAGCTCCGGTCGCCATCGCCGTGTCGCTCGTGGCCGGCCCGGCCGTGGCGGCACCCCTCCACACCTCCACCACCACGACCTCCGCGCACCACACGGTGTCCCGCGCGGCGCGGACCACCGAGGGCGGCACGGCCGTCTCGCGGCTCGACCGTCGCGCCGAGCAGCGCAACGAGGCCACCGTCCGGCACCTGTTCCGGTGCGCCTTCCGCTCCCCCGCCTCGGCGACGGCACGCGCTGCCGCCCGGACCGCCGTGGCATCGGGTGCCGTCGCCCACGGTGCGAAGAGCGCCTCGGGTCCGGCTGCACTGCTCGCCGAGTTCACCGCCGACCGCGCCCGGGTCCCCGGTGCCCACGCCGTGATCAAGCACATCGCCGGTGACGCCGACCTGGTGGCCGTGCACTGGCAGATCACCGCGAAGCCGAAGGACGAACGCACCGGTGACGCCGCCGTCGACCTGTTCCGCATGCGCAACGGCCGCATCAGCGAGTGGTGGGCGCTCCGGCAGACGGTCCCGACGGGCACGCCGGCCAGCGGCAACACGAACAGCATGTTCAGCGACCTGTACCCGGCCGCCAAGCGTGACCACCACCTGACCGAGCGGCAGGAGGAGCACAACCGGGTGCTCGCGGTGACCGCGTACAACCGGCTGTTCCGCGACCACGACGTGTCCGTGCTGGACGAGAAGTTCGACCCGGCGTACCTGCAGCACAACTCGGTCGCCGCGAACGGCACCGCCGCGCTCAAGCAGTTCTTCGCCGGCAGTGCCGCGCAGGGTCTGCCGAAGCAGGAGTCCGTCATCTCGCTGGCCGACGGCGACCTGGTGTGGACGTTCTCGAAGCAGGTCGGGGCGAAGGCCGACGCACCGTTCGGCGCAGCCGACCTGTTCCGGGTGGACGGCAACCTGATCCGCGAGCACTGGGACGTCGTCCCGACGAGCTGAGACCGGGCAGCGGGAACCGGAGCCGCGCGTCTCAGGACGCGCGGCTCCGGCGCGCCCGCTCCTTGATCGCCGTGATGACGGCCGTCTTCGCGTCGGCGTAGGCGTTCATGTCGTCCCAGCTCCGGCCGAGCAGCTCCCGCTTGGTGCGCTCGTACAGCGCGCGGTCGTCGGCGTCGACGCGCAGGTGGTCGCGGAGGAGCAGGTACTCCTCGACCGCCGTCGCGCCCTGCTCGTAGACGTGCACGTGCACGTCGCGAGCCGGTGTCCGGACCAGGCGGTGGCCGGGTTCGCGCACGCGGAGCTCGTACCCGGCCGCGAGGAGCTGGTCGAGGTAGGTCGCCTCGGCGGTGATGTCGGCGACGACGACCACGATGTCGACGATGGGTTTCGCCGCCAGGCCGGGGACGGCCGTGGAGCCGATGTGCTCGACGACCGCAGCGTCCGCGCCGGAGCCGGGCAGGGCCTCCAGGATGCGTCGCCGGTGGTCCGCGAAGACCGCAGCCCACCCGCTGTCGGCGGGGTGCAGGGTCACGGTGACCGGTTCTGGGCCGCCGATGATCTCGACGGTCGTGACGTCCGGTCGGGGGTGGTCCTCGTCATGGTGCACCCGGCCATGATGGCAGCACCCGGAGCGCGGACCAGAGCAGTCCTTGACTTTCCGGCTACGCGTATTAGCCTTTGAGTTACTACCCGTAGCCGAAGGAGCCACGTCATGCTCGAACACCTGGACACCGAGGGCGGCACGATCGCCTACGACCTCTCCGGCTCAGGGCCGCTCGTGGTCCTCGCCCACGGGATGGGCGACAGCCGCCACTCCTACCGCTTCGTCGTGCCGGAGCTCGTCGCGGCTGGCTACCGGGTCGCGAACGTCGACCTGCGGGGTTGCGGCGACTCGAGCACCGGGTGGTCCGGGTACGAGCGCTCCGACATCGCACGCGACCTGGTCGCCGTCACCCGGCACCTCGGCGGCCCGGCCGTGGTCGTCGGGCAGTCGATCAGCGGCGGCGCAGCGACGATCGCCGCGGCCACCGCACCCGACCTGGTCGCCGGCATCGTCGAGCTGGCACCGTTCACGCGCAAGCAGTCCGTCGACCTCGGTGGGCTCCTGCGCAACCGCCGACACCGCGCCGGCACCGTCCAGCTCGCACGCGTGATGACGAGCGGCAGCCTGCCCGGCTGGCTCGCGTACCTGGACATCGCGATCCCCGCCAAGCCCGCCGACTGGGCGACCGAGCGCGGCCGCATCGAGACGACCCTGCGGCAACCGGAGCGGCTGGCGGTCCTCCGCGCCATGACCCGCACGTCGCCCGCCGACGCCGGCGAGCAGCTGGGTGCCGTCCGGTGCCCCGTGCTCGTCGTCGAGGGCAGCGCCGATCCGGACTGGGCCGACCCCCGCGCCGAGGGCGAGCGCGTCCTCGCCGACCTGCCCGACGGCCTCGGGGAGCTCGCCGTCATCGACGGCGCCGGCCACTACCCCCACACCGAGACGCCGACTGCACTCCTCGCCCTGCTGCTGCCGTTCCTCGCCCGCACCTTGCCCGTCGCAGGCCCCGTTGCCTAGGGCGGGGCTCGACCCGGCGACCGTCACCGAGACCGCGGCGACGCTGGCCGACGAGATCGGTCTGGCCCGACTGAGCATGAGCGTCGTCGCCGACCGCCTCGGGGTGAAGGCACCGTCGCTGTACAAGCACGTCGACGGACTCGGTGACCTCACGCGCAGGATCGCGATCCTCGGCGCGAACGAGCTCGGGGACGCACTCCGCGACGCCATGCAGGGGCGCAGCGGCCGGAGTGCGCTCGAGGCGGCGGTGCAGACCGTGCGCCGGAGCGTCCGGGAGCACCCGGCGCGGTACCAGGCAGCCGTCAGCGTCCGGCCGACCGACGCCCAGGACCCGCTGGCCGTCGCGCTCGGCCGCACCCTGGCGTCCTTCGCCGCGGCGCTCCGCGACTACCCGCTCGACCCCGCCGACGAGGTCCACGCACTCCGGGTGCTCCGCAGCGTCCTGCACGGGTTCGCCACGATCGAGACGTCCGGCGGGTTCCAGATGGACACGGACGTCGATGCGAGTGCTGCGTGGATGGTCGACTTCCTGGATCGCGGGTTCCGTGCCGCGACGACACGGTGACCGTCACCACGGCGGCGCGCGCGTCGAGGCCCGTCGGTCACGACCCGCTCCGTGGCGGCCTGCGGTTCACGGCGGAGCTCGTCGCATGGGTGGCCGTGCCCTGGGCGCTCTGGCCCCGTTCGCCGGTGCTCGCGATCGCCGCCGTCCTGCTCCTCGTCGTGCCGCCGGCGGTCTTCGGGACGCCGGGTGACCGCCCCGGCGGCGACCCGCCCGTCGCGGTACCGGGAGTGGTGACGATCGCGTCGGTCCTCGCGCACCTGGTCGGAGCCATCGCCGCGTCCTGGGTCGTCTGGCCGGCTGCGGTCGCGGTCGCCGTCACGGTCCTGTGCGTCGCCGTCGTCATCTCGGAACAGCGGCGGTGGCGCGTCCTGGTGGGGCGCGGGCGCGGGCGGGGGCGCGGACGCGGGCGCGGACGCGGACGAACAGACGATCGTCTGGCCAAGCGGTAGCGTGTGGCGTGGCGACTTCCGCCACACGCCGTCCACGAAGGGGCCGACCATGTCGCGCAGCACCGACCGGGTCCGGGTGTCACCGATCGTCCTCGCCGCGGGGATCGCCGCGCTCGCCGTCGCGCTCGCCCTGCCGGCGCCGCCACCGACCACGACGGGTACCGAGACACTCGGCCTCGGGGCATCGGGAGCGCTCGGTGCCGCACTCGGCGCACCGCCCTCGACGAGCGGCGCGCACCGGTTCGCGATCCGCCCACCACGGACGGTCGGTACCGGCGGAGTCGTGAGCGTGCGCTTCGCCGGGAGGGGCACCCCCGGCGCCGTCGTGGTCATCCACTACGGCGAACCGCGGGACGGCACCGGGGACGATCGCGTTGCGGAGATCGCGCCGGGCAGCAGCGCGGTGGGTCGGACCGGCCGGTTCGCCTTCACCGCGGTCCTGCCGGAGTTGCCCCGCGACGCCGATCAGGCGTCCTGGAGCGCCCGACTGATCGACCCGGAGTCGCTGGACGTCATCGGGCGTGTCGACGGCGTCCACGTGGTCGAGCACACGGACCGCCGCTCCCACGATCCGCGGCCCACCGGATGAGAGGCCGCGCAGGGTGCTGGCCGCCGCTCGGTACTGCGGTTACGTTCGCTAGACGAACGTCTGGCCAGCAGTCAGCGGCGAGACCTGACCACGAGGAGCCCCCGTGTCGACACCCCACCGCACACCGTCATCCCGATCCGTCTCCGTCCTCCTCGGTGCCGCACTGGCCCTGAGCCTCGGACTCGCCGGCTGCTCCACGGCCGGCTCCGCGGCACCGTCGCCCTCGCCGTCCCCCGCCGCACAGGGCGACGCGCCCGCGACGACCGACTCGTCCCCCTCGGTCGACGCGACCGTCGCTTCGACGACACTCGGCAAGGTCGTCGTCGACGGCAAGGGCATGACCGCCTACTACTTCGACGCCGACGTCAAGGACTCCGGCACGAGCACGTGCACCGGTGCGTGCGCGGCGGCGTGGCCGGCGATCGAAGCGTCGACCACGAAGCCGAAGGTGTCGGGCATCACCGGGACGGTCGGCACCATCAAGGGCGTGGACGGCGGGCAGCAGATCACGATCGACGGGCGCCCGATCTACACCTTCGTCGGGGACAAGAAGGCCGGCGACGTGACGGGACAGGGCGACAAGGGCGTCTGGTACGTCGTCAACCCGGACGGCAGCGAGCAGAAGAAGTAGGCCCGGCGCCCCGGTGGACCAGCAGTCCGCCGGGGCCCCTCGCGAGGGGCGAGCCCTGCGGGGTCAGTCCCCCGGGGTGGCCGGGTGTCCGCCGACCCGCACGGGCTCCACCTGTTCGAGCAAGCCGTGCACGCCGGGCAGTCCGAGCCCGGTGAACAGTGCCGCCCACAGGTCCCGGAGCTGCCCCTCGGTGTCACGGGTCAGTCGTGCACTCGTCCGGGCCCACATCACCCCGAAGGTCGACGTCAGCACGAGGTCCGCCGCACGAGCCCACTCGGGATCGGTGGCGGGGCCGACACCCCCGCTCGAAGCCGACAGGTGCCGGCGGACGTAGTCGTCCCACGTGAAGACCCGCGGGATCACCTCTCCCGCGCCGCGGAGTTCGTGACTCAGACGGATGGCCCCGGCAGCCACCGGACACCGGATGGCATCGGAACAGGCGGACGTCAGCATGACGAGCAGGTGCTCGAGGCCCTCGGGTTGCGTGATCAGCGAGTCGATCACCGCCCAGCGGGCCTGCTGCCGCTCGATGACCGCGAAGGCGAGCTCGTGCTTGGACGAGAAGACGTGGTAGCCGATCGCCGACTTCGGGCGGTCCATGGCGGCGGCCACCCGGGCGAACGACGTCCCCGCGTAGCCGTGGCTCGCGAACACCGCCGCCGCGGCCTCGATGATCTGCTCGCGGGTCCGGGTCTTCGCCTGCTGCCGCTGGTTCATCGCACTCCTCGTTCGGGTCTCGGGTCATCATACGAACGTCTGACAGCACGAGGGGAGCACGCCGTCCGGACGGTTTGCCTCTGATCCACTCAGCTTCCGGCATTCGCTAGACGATCGTCTGGCCCATTGTTAGCGTTCACGCACACCGAGTCGACCCGAGCCGAACCGAGGAGTCCCCATGCGTCCCACCCCGTCCACCGCCCGCAAGCCGGCGTCCCGGCGGCTGACCGCGCTCATCGCCGGCGTCGCCCTCGGCGGAGCACTCGCCGCCGGCGCCCTGGTCCCCGCGCAGGCCGGGGCCGCCACGATCCCGCACACCACGCACACCGCCCACGCCCCGACCCGGTCTGCAGCCGTGGCGTTCACCGCGAAGACCCACGGCGGACCAGACCGGACGAGCTTCACCGGCACCACCTTCGCCGGCGCCGGCAAGCCCGGCACCCTGGTCATCGTCTACTACGACGCACCGGGCAAGCCCCGCGGCCTGTTCAGCAAGCACATCGCCGAGGTCACGAGCGGGGACGACATGGTCAGCGCCAGCGGGCACTACCGCTTCACCGCGGCGTTCCCCGACCTGCCGCGCGGCACGACGACGCTGCACTGGCACGCCCGCCTCGCCGACCCGGACACCCTGTCCGTGATCGGACGCGTCAACGGCACCCGCCGGCTCGGCTGAACCGTGTTCCGTCACACGCAAGCGGTGCGCGTCCGCACCCTGGCCGTCGCCCTGTCCGTCGCGGCCGCCGTCGGCATCGCCCTCGCCGGCACCGCACCGGCCTCGGCTGCCACGAGCGACCCGGACCGCACCGCGGCACCGATCATCGCCGGCACCCAGGTCGGGGTCCCCGGCAGCACCTGCACGGTCGGGGCGGTCCTGACCGCCAAGGGCTTCCGGAGCCAGGTCACCGCGTACCAGCGGGCGACCAGGTGGGTCGTGCTGGCGAAGCGCTGCGCGCCGCTGCAGGCGCCGGTGCGGCTCGACGGCGCGGCCGTCGGCAGCGTGGTCTGGCAGTCCGCGGACTCCGACGTCGAGCTCGCGGTCATCCCACCCCTGGCGTGCACGCGCGTCCGGGCGGCCGCCGGGTCCTGCGACCCGTCCGTCTCGACGTACACGCCGCGAGCATCCGGTCGTGTCTTCACCCGTGTCGACGGCGACCCGGCACGTGCCGCCGTCACCGGCACCGGCCAGCCCGACGCCGATCCCTTCTGCACCAGCGGGGCGGCGAGCGGGGTGCTCTGCTCCTGGACGGCCACACGGGTGCCGACAGCGAGCCGCGCCGGCGCGCAGCACCTCGCCGCCGCACGCACCGATGCCGGCATGGGCATCGAGCCGGGTGACGCCGGCGGACCGGTGATCAGCGCCACGAACCGGCTGTACGGGATCATCTCGGGCAGTTCGACGACGGGCACGACGAGCACGACGAGCACGACGAGCACGACGGTGCTGCTCTACACGCCCGTGCAGCAGGTGCTCACCGAGCTGTTCCGGTACCGGCTGGCCCCGGCGTCCTGAGCCGGCTGCGACCGGGTGGTGCACCCGGCCGCGGCCGTCTCGGCGACTGAGCGCTGCCTCATGACCCGGACACACCCCGGTCACCTCGCAGCCACTCGGCCGACCACCCACCTCGCGATCCTGCGGGGATCCGGACGTCACCGCGTCCGGATCCCCGCGACCCCCGGGTCCTGATCAGATCGAGGATGCCCCGTGCCCCCGCTCCACCGCTCCCCCCTCACCCACTCCCAGCGCACCGCCCGTGTGGCCGCGACCGCACTCGCCGGCCTTGCCGTCGTCGCCTCCGCCGCGTTCTCCGTCACGGCCGCCCACGCCGACACCGCACTCCAGCCCGCGTTCACCGCCGCGGACCACCCGATCACCGACGTCCCCGGACTGGTCAACGGTCGCGAGCTCGCCGCGGTGCACGGCCGGTCCGGTCAGACCGTGAACGCTCCGCGGCTGATCCGTTCCGAGTCGCTCGACAAGATCACCGCGGCCGGGGCCACGACCCTGGCTGACGAGTACCACGTCGACCTCGTCGTCGACCTGCGGACGTCGTCCCAGATCGCCGCGAAGCCCGACGTCGCGATCCCCGGCGCGCGGCACGTCGACATCTCGATGTTCGGCGCGGACGGCGACTACAGCGACGACACGGCGATGTACCACGACCTGGTCGACAAGGGCCACGTCGACCCGGCGACCCCCGGGTCGATGATCACCGCCTACCGCCGCGTGCTCCGGATCCTCGCCTCGCACACCAGCGGCACGGTGCTCATCCACTGCTCGCACGGCATGGACCGAACCGGCACCGTGGTGGACCTGCTCGACCGGGTCCTCGGCGTGGACAGCGCCGACATCCTGCACGACTACCTGCTCTCGAACACGCAGCTCGGGGTCACCTGGGCCACCCCGCAGCTGCTGCAGGGCACCTTCGAGCAGGACATCGCCACCGACTTCGGTGGGATGGACGCGTACCTGCGCGACACCATCGGCGTGACGGGGCACGAGGCCGCCGCACTGCGCCAGCGGTTCCTCGTGTCGAGCGACGCCACCGTCTCCTCGATCACGGTCGCGGGCGTGCGCGTCCACCTGCCCGCCGCCGCCTCGTCGCAGGGTGCGACGGTGACGGCGCCGGTCCGGACGCTCCGGGCCGCCGACGTCCACGTGCACACGACGAACCCGAACGCGGTCGCCACCGTGCACGTCTCCGGCCGGACCGCACGCATCACGGTCACCGCGCAGGACGGCACCACGAAGAAGGAGTACCGCCTGACGGTCCGTCGACCGGCGACGCACCGCTGACCCGACACCGCCACCGCCACCGGCCGCCACCACCGGCCACCCACGCCGACCGCTCGGACTCCCCCGGGCGGTCGGCGTGACCAACTGTTCACCACCACCGTCGCCCGCTCCGGGCGTCCGTCCGGCTACCGTGACACTCGTGCAGTCCTCTGAACGACGGTGCCCGCGGTGACCGGACACCCGGCAGTCCCGACCATCCACGACGTCGCAGCCCTGGCCGGCGTGTCGAAGTCGGTCGTCTCCCGTGCCCTCGCGGGCTCGTACGGGGTGGCGCCGTCGACGACCGAACGCGTCAAGCGGGCGGCACTCGACCTGGGCTACGTGGCGAACGCGAACGCCCGCGGCATGTCGGCACACCGCACGCACACGCTCGGGGCGTTCGTCCGTGATGCCTCGACCCCGTTCTACGGGCACCTGCTCACCGCGTTCCAGCTGCAGGCCGCCGCGCGCGGGTACCGCGTCGTCACCGCCACCGGCGCGGGGTCGTTCCCGGTCAGCGAGGAACGCCGGGCGCTCGAGACCCTGGTGTCCCTGCGCGTCGAGGGGCTCATCGTCTGCAGCGGCGCGTTGCCCATCGACGACGTCCTGCCGTTCGCCCGACGCATCCCGACGGTGGTCTCCGGACGCCCCGAGACGGACCCGGCGGTGAGCAGCGCCTACTGCGACGAGCGCGGCGGCGGTCGCGGCCTCGCCGACCACGTCGCCGACCTGGGGCACCGTCGCGTCGCCGTGCTGACGGTCACACCGTCCGGGTCCCTGACGCAGTCGGCCCGCACCGACGCGATGGTGCGCCGGCTCCGTGCGCGCGGCGCCGAGGTGCTCCGGATCCGCTCCGAGGACCACGGCGCGGACCCCGAGGACCTCGACTCGTTCCTCGAGCAGGTCCTCGGCGCCGGCGGCGTGACGGCGGTCATGGCACCGAGCGACCGCTGGGCCGTCGGTGTGCTCGAGTCGATGCGCCGCCGTGGTCTCCGTGCACCAGACGACCTGTCGGTCACGGGCTACGACGGGGTCGCGCCGCTCGCCACCGAGCTGCTCGGCATCACCTCGTGGCGACAGCCGCTCGGCTTGATCGGCCGCCTGTCCGTCGACGACGTGGTCGACCAGATCGACGGCCGTTCGACGGGTGTCGCCCACAACGCCGTCGACGGCACCCTGGTGCCGGGCCGGACCGCCGCACGCGTCTGACCCGGCGTCGCCGACACCGATCGTTCACCGTCCCGTCACGGGCCGACGGGTGAGATCCGGGCCGCTCCGGTCGATCATGGGGAACGTTCCCGACGATCGGGAACGTTCCCCATCGACCGACCCCGGACGGACCCATGCCCCAGAACGTCACCGCCAAACTGCCGCGCGACCCGAGCGACCCCTACCGCCACGGCATCTACCTGCGCCCGGACGCCCGCACCTGCCGCGCCGTCACGGTCGTCACCGACCAGCTCCGCGCGCAGTACGGCCTGGTGTCCGCCGGCGCCTTCCCGCCGCACGCCACGCTCGTCGGCAGCCAGCCGTTCGGCAGCAACGAGGACCAGGTCATCGCGGCCGTCACGGCGCTGCTCGACGCACGCCCGGCGTTCGACGTCCACAACGCCGGCGTCCGCGAGCAGGGCATCGGGTTCGTCTACGACGTCGCGACCCGGCCCGAAGGCTCGCACAACGACGACTTCGTCCGACTCGCCGCCGACATCGATGCCGTGGTCGCCCCCTTCCGGCAGCCGATGCAGGTCCCGCCGTCGAACGACTACGACCCGGAGCAGTACCGCGCGCACCTCTCGCTCGCCTCGCACGACCTGTACGTCCGCCCGGACCTGCACGACGAGGTGGGCGCGTACATCCACGAACTCGACGTCGACGTGCCGACCGGGTTCCGCGGCGACACCGTCGTGCTCTACCGCACCGCGAGCCCGGACTGGTCCGGCCGCTGGTGGCAGACGATGACCTGGGAGCACGTCCACACCTGGAAGCTCGCCTGACCGTGGCCTCCACCCTCCGCGACGTCGCCGAGCGCTGCGCTGTCTCGCGATCGCTCGTGTCACTCGCCCTGCGGGGCGACGACGGTGTGTCGCGACCACGTCGGGAACTCGCGGTGCGGACGGCGGACGAGCTGGGCCTCCCGGTCGGCACGCTCGCCCGGCGACGCGCGCAGGGCGCGCCGCTCGTGCTCGGCGTGCTGGTCACCGAAGCCGCGAACCCGTTCCACGACGACGCCCTCCGGAGCGCACGCGCGACCGCCGAGACCCTGGGGTTCGCGCTCCGCGTCGTGGACGGGTTCCGTGACGCCGCCCGGCTGGCCGACGGCCTGGAGGCCCTGCACGCCTCCCGCGGGTCGGCCGACGGCGTCCTCGGGGTCGCGGTCCTGAGCAGCCGGGTCGCCCCGGCACGGCTCGCTGCGGTCGCGCGCGACCTGCCGGTCGCGGTCCTCGGCTCGAGCGGGTCGGGTCTCGCCGGACTCGGACTCGACACCGTGCGCGCCGACGAGGAATCGGGCATGCGCCACCTGGTGCTCCACCTCGCCGCACTCGGGCACCGGCGCACGTGTTTCGTGGCGGAGTCGGACCACCCCTCGACGACCCGTCGTGCCGTCGCGCACGCCACGGTCTCGGCGCAGCTCGGCCGGCCCGGTGACCACCGTGTCGACGACGTCGATGCCCTGGCGGCGGACCCGGCGCGGATCGCCCGGCACCTGGGCGACGGGGTGACGGCGTTCGTCGCGACGAACGACGCGACCGCGGCGCGGCTCGTGGCGATCGCCGACGGCGCGGGACTCGCGCTCCCCCGGATGGCGGCGGTGACCGGGTTCGACGGCACCGGTCTCGGCGACCGGCTCGACCTGACGAGCGTCGACCAGCCGCGGGTCCGGATGGGCGCGCGGGCGGTGGAGCTCGTCGTCGAACGGCTGCGCGGGCGACGCGGTGACCGCCACGAGGTCCTGCCGACGCGCCTGCTGCAGCGGGGGTCGACGGGACGGGCGGTCGCCGGGCACCAGGTCGGCTGAGCACCGCGACGCCGTCGACGGCGCGGCCGGCGGCGGATCGGTCCAGTGGGCGGTGCGGCTCAGCGGGCGGTCGGGTCGGCGGCTGCAGCGTCCGTGGAGGTCATCGCCGACAGGTCCTGCACCCGACGGACCAGCTCGGTGTGCGATCCACCGGCACCGGCAGCGACGTAGTCGTCGGCCAGGTGCGCACGGTCGACGGGCTCGCCCCCGCGGAAGCCCCGGAACCACCCACCGGCCCGCTCGAGCACCAGTGCCCCGGCGGCGACGTCCCAGGGGTGCGTGGCGAAGCCCATCGTGGCGTCCGACCACCCCGCGGCGACGTGCACCAGGTTGAGTGCGCCGCTGCCGAGGCTGTGGTGGTGGCGGTACCGCACCGTCAGGTCACGCAGCAGGTCGAACGCCGCGGCCTCGCCGAGCAGGTCGAGGTCCTGCTGCACCGGGAAGCTCGTCAGCACCGTCGCGGCGTCGTCGGGGCCGGACGACGAGTGCATCGGCGCACCGTCGAGCCAGGCTCCGTCGTCGTCCGCCGCGAACACGTGGTCGGCGACCGGGTCGAAGACCACCCCCGCGACGACCTCGCCGTCGACCTCGGCCGCGATCGAGATGCACCAGTACGCGAGTCCGCGGGCGAAGTTCGCCGTGCCGTCGATCGGGTCGACGATCCACCGCACCACGGCGTCCCCGGTGGTGTCAGCGCTGCCGGTGCTGCCGGTGGTGTCGGCGCTGCCGGTGGTGTCGGTGCTGCCGGTGGTGTCGGCGCTGCCGGGGCCGCCGGTGGTGCCGCCTTCTTCGCCGAGCACGACGGAACCCGGCACCGCCGCGGTGAGCACCGCGGTGATCGCCTCTTCGGCCGCGCGGTCGTGCAGTGTCACCACGTCGTGCGCATCGCGCTTCGTGCTGATCGTCATCGGGGCGCGGAACACGGCGAGGAGGTCGGGCGCGACGGCACGCGCGGCATCCTCGGCGATCACCCGGAGCGTCTGGGGAGCAGGAACGGTTCGCATGGTCCCCGGTTGTACGACGTCGAGGCCCCTGGACGGCGAACCACGCCGGTCGTCGGCCCGAACCGCAGGTGAACGGGTGGGTGCGAACGGTGAACGGCGGCTCTCCGCCGACGGAGGGGTTGAACGCCGCGTGAACGGGTGACGGCGGGTGATCGACGCGCCTTGACCCGTCTCCGGCACCCGCCGCAGAGTGGAGTCGTTCCCGGATAGGGAACGTTCCCTACTCGGAGGTGTCCGCCCCATGACGGTCCCCGTCACGTCCGGCCTGCTCGCCGGTCCCCCGCGTACCGCGGGATCGCCCCGGCCGCCGCAGTCGCGGCGTCCAGCCCGGGCGGCCCGGTCGGCCCGGTCGTCGTTGCGCTCCGACCGACGGCTCGGTCTGGTGCTCCTCGCACCGGCGCTGCTCGCGTTCGCGGTCTTCGTCTTCTACCCGCTCGGCCGCGTCCTGGTCCTCAGCACCCAGGGCACCGACATCTTCGGCCAGCCGGCCGGCTCGGTCGGGCTGCAGAACTACGTCCGCACGTTCACCGACCCCGCGTTCGGACGGACGATGCTGACCACGGCCGTCTTCTGTGTCGGCGTGGTCGCCGGGCGGATCGTGTTCGGGCTGCTCGTCGTCGTGCCGCTCACCGTGAAGCTCCGCGGTCTGCCGGTGTTCCGAGCACTCCTGACCGCGCCGATGGTCGTCTCCGTGTCGGCCGGGTCCGTCGCGTTCGCGGCGATGCTCGCTCCCGGCAACGGGCTGTTGAACACGGTGATCACGCAGTTCGGCGGAGCACCCGTCCCGTTCCTGACGAGCACGCAGTGGGCCCTGGCGAGCGTCATCGTCGTCACGATCTGGGGGTCGCTCGGGTTCACCGTGCTGCTCCTGCTCGGAGCGTTCGGCGCCATCGACCAGGACGTCATCGAGGCCGCGCACCTCGACGGGGCCGGCCCCGTCCGGACCCTGTGGTCGATCTCGTTGCCGCTCGTCACCCCGACGCTCTTCTTCGTGGTCGTGACCGGCACCGTCGAGGCGCTGACGACCTTCGGACAGATCCAGATCCTGACCGGTGGCGGTCCAGCCGACTCGTCGAAGACCCTCGTCTACGCCATCTACCAGCAGGCGTTCGGGTCGGGCAGTGCGAACTTCGGCCTCGCCGCCGCGCTCGGGGTCGTGCTGTTCCTGCTGGTCCTGGGGCTGTCGATCGTGCAGTTCGGCGTGCTCGAGAAGCGGGTGAACTACTGATGCGCCCCGTCACCGTCCGCCGGCTCCGGAGCGCCTTCGTCTACGCCTGGCTCGTCATCGCGGTCGTCGTCGTCTGCTTCCCCCTGTACTACGTGTTCGAGGGCGCACTCACCCCGACCCGGTACCTGGACCAGGGCCTCGCCGGTCTCGTCCCGATCCACCTGACGCTCGACAACATCGTCCGCGCCACGCAGGTCGTCCCGCTCGGAGCGCAGTTCCTGAACAGCGTCGTCGTCACCCTCGCCCAGACGGTGCTGCAGGTCGTCATCGGCATCATGACCGCCTACGCGCTCGTGTTCTGCCGGCTCCGCGGCACCCGTGCCCTGTTCCTCGTCCTGCTCGCCAGCCTGATGATCCCCGGCGAGACGACCCTGATCGCGAACTACCTGACCGTGGCGTCCTGGCACCTCATCGACACGCTCCTGGTCGTCTTCCTGCCGTTCGTGGCCTCGGCGCTGACGATCTTCCTGTTCCGCCAGGCGTTCCTGAGCTTCCCCGACGAGCTGCGGGAAGCCGCGGTCCTCGACGGCGCCGGGCACTTCCGGTTCATCCGGTCCATGCTGCTGCCGCTCACCCGCCCGACGCTCGTCTCGGTCACGCTCGTGAGCGCGACGGCCGCGTGGAACGGGTTCTTCTGGCCGCTCCTCGTCACCAACTCGCCCGAGCACCGCACCGTGCAGGTCGGCATCGCCCAGCTGTCCGACGCCGAGGCCGCCGACATCGGCGTGGTCCTGGCCGGCGCCGCCATGGTGACCCTCCCTGTCCTCGTCCTGGTCCTCGTCGCCCAGCGGTTCCTCGCCGGCGGCCTCACCGCCGGCGCACTCAAGTGACGACGCACACGTTCCCCTTCCCGATCCCCGCCCGCCCCGCACCCGAAGGACGCACCATGCCCACTCGTCGTTCCACCGCCCTCACCGCACTCGCCACCGGCGCCGTCGCCGTCCTCGCCCTGACCGGATGCTCCACGTCGAGCTCGGCGTCGGAGCGCTCCGGCCCCGTCACCGTCGACTTCTGGCACGCCATGTCCGGTCCGGCGGCGACCGAACTCGACGCCCTCGTCGCACGCTTCAACAAGCAGAACGACCAGCACATCACCGTCAAGTCGTCGTTCCAGGGCGACTACGCGGCCGTCCAGACGAAGTACACGGCGGCGGTGCAGTCCGGCTCCACGCCCGACCTGCTCATGATGAACGACGTGTCGACCGGCTTCATGATCGACTCCGGCCAGACGGTGTCCCCCGCGACGGTGAGCGGCTCGACGTCGAGGACCGACACGATGGCACCGGCCGTCTCGACCTACTACAGCGACGGCAAGTCGCTCGCGGCGATGCCGTTCTCGGTCTCGATGCCCGTGCTCTACCTGAACAAGGCACTCGTCGCGAAGGCCGGCCTCGACGCTGCGAAGCCGCCGAAGACGCTGGCCCAGGTCGCGACCTGGGCCGAGAAGATCCACGCCGCGACCGGTGGCTACGGCATGAGCATGAACATGGGCGACTCGTGGATGCTCGAGGAACTGAGTGCCTCGGGCGGCCAGCCGTTCTGCACGCCGGACAACGGCCGGAAGGGCAAGCCCGTCACCGGCGTCTCGCTCACCTCGGACACCCAGGTGCAGTTCATGAGCACGCTGCAGAAGCTGTACCAGGACGGCGCCGCCCTGAACCCCGGCACCGACTCGACCGTGCAGAACTCGGCGTTCTCGAGCGACAAGGTCGGGATGCTGCTGACCTCGTCCGGCGCGTACACGACCGTCGACCCGGACGGCTCCAAGTCGGTCGTCGCCCGGTTCCCCACCACGTCGGACTCCGACGACGCCGGCCAGGTCATCGGCGGCAACGCCCTGTGGATCTCCGGCAAGGGCCACTCGACCGCCGAGCAGAAGGCGTCGTACACGTTCGCCAAGTGGCTCCAGAGTCCCGACGTGCAGGCCGAGTGGGCGAAGGCGACCGGCTACGTCGCGATGAACACCGACTCCGCGAAGACCACCGTCGGCAAGCGCTCCCTGTCCGACCCGAACATCGCCACCATGTACCAGCAGCTCACCGACGACCCCACGAGCGTCGCAGCGGCCGGCTGCATCACCGGCGCGTTCCCGACGGTCCGTGCCACCGTCATCGGAGCCTTCAACCGCATCGTCGAGGGTGCCGACGTCGAGTCGACGATGCAGGACGCCGAACAGCAGGCCGGCAAGCAGATCGAGTCCTACAACGAGGCCGCCGGCAAGTGAGCACGGTCGGCGCGTGAGCGCCCCGCGAGGCTGACCAAGGGTTCATGGAGCACGACCGCCGTTCGCCATACGGTTGTCTGACGAAGCGGGCAGGCAGCCCGCACGACGATCGGAGCCCTGTGGTGTCTGCTGCGAACGGCCGGCCCGGCTACGGTGCTCCGGAACCCCTGCGCATCGTGTTCTCGTTCCCGCGGGGGCGCGGACACCTCGCACCGATGCTGCCGCTCGCCCGCGCGGCCAGCGCTGCCGGACACCGGACGGCCCTGAGCGGCGCACGCGAGGCAGTCCTCGAACAGACCGGCTTCTCGCACCGGCAACCGCGGGACGTGGAGCTGCCGGCGAGCAGGCCGGGCACCGGCACCCTGACCCCGATCGACCCGAGCACGGTGCTCACCCGCGTCCCCCAGGTGTTCCTGGGGGACGCGGCCGCCGGTGCCGTCGTCGACGTCGGACGACTGGTCACACGGTGGACCGCTGACCTCGTGGTCTGCGGGGAGTTCGACTTCGGCGCGATGACCGCCGCCGAACGAGCCGGGGTGCCGTGCGTGGTGGTCCTGGCCTTCGCCTCGGCCGGCGGGACCTGGCGCGAAGCGGTGCGAGAGCCGCTCGAGGCGCTCCGTCGACGCGCGGGACTCGGGCCCGACCCGGAGCAGCACATGCTCGGCGGCGCGCTCACCGTCATCCCGTTCCCGGCGTCGATGCGATCCGGGCGCGAGCTGCGGGGCCCGGTGATCCGGATGCGACCGGACACCTGGTCGTCACCCCTGTCGGACGCCGCGGCGTGGTTGGCCGCCGGCGACGGACCCCGCGTGTACGTCACGCTCGGCACCGAGTTCAACACGAAGTCCGGCGACCTGTTCGCTCGGCTGATCGACGCGCTCGCCGCCCTGCCTGCGCGGATCCTCGTGACGACCGGACCCTGGGTCGACCCGACGACCTTCCCGGTGCCGGCGGGTCCGGGGACGATCCGGGTCGAGCAGTACGTGCCGCAGGACTCGGTGCTCGGGCTCGTGGACCTGGTCGTGAACCACGGCGGATCCGGATCGGTGACCGGGGCGCTCGCGCACGGGGTGCCCCTGCTGGTCCTGCCGCTCGGTGCGGACCAGTTGCCGAACGGCGGCTGCGTCGAGGCCCTGGGCGCCGGACTCGTCCTCGACGCCGCGACGGCGACCGCGGAGGACATCCGCACCACCGCGTCGCGGCTCCTGACCGAGCCGGCGTTCCGCGTCGCCGCCGAACGGATCCGATCCGAGATCGCTGCCGGCGAGACCCCGGCCGTCGTGCTGGACGCCGTCGAGCGCCTGGTCGGTGGGTGAGCGCGCACCGCGGTGACGAGCGCCGATCAGCCCGATGCTCGGCGCACCAGACACGTGTGAGGACGGCGTCTCGCCCGTCCTTCGGAAGGATGCACTCCCCTTCCGCTCGGCCCGCTCGTTGCACCGGGCCAACAGGTTGGGTCCGAGAGTCCCCGATTCGACCCTCACACGGCGCGAGGGCAGAACGTGGAGCCCGTCAGCAACCACTACGACGCCTTTGCGATGAGCCCGGTCCCCGCTCCCAGCCCTGACGCCGTCGCTGCCAGCGAGGTCGCCGCTGTGGTGCGTTTGGCGCCCCTTCACCGGGCATTTTTGCGGGACAGGCATGCGGCAACACCCCCGGTCAGGCGGCAGTAGACAACAGAGGCTGTCGAAGGCGGCAACTGTCATGGAGCGGTGAACCACCGCCTTACGGGCACGTTCTGCCGCCCGCCAGACACACCACTATTTGTCGTAGACCGGTACGGAAGGAAGACCTCGGTCAGCTCGGGCACGATCAACGATGGACTGGATGACTGCCGTCTTGGCTGCGTTATACGAAGCTCCGCGCTGCTGAGCTCCCTCTACGGCAGCAACTTTCGCCGCCTCGTAACGCCTCATGTCCTCGGGGTGGTTGAGGAGCCAATCCCGCAAGATGCGCTGGTTGTTGTGCTCCCATTCGTCTGCCGTGAAGAAGTGCGCGATACGAAGTCTTCGCCCGTCGCGCTCGAAGACCATCACGGGATGGGAACGCACGCTGCTTCCAAGTTCCCATCCGCCAGCTTCCAAGCGCTGGCGGTGGGCCTCGAAGTCCGCGCCGTCGCAGACCCGGACTGCAAGATCGATGATTGGCTTCGCGGCCAGACCAGGAACAGAGGTCGAGCCGATGTGCTCGACGAGCCAAACACTGTTCCCCAGCTTCTGGATCTCCTCAGCGGCAGCCTCGAATTGGTGTGGCCAGGACGGATCGTACGGAACGAGCACAGTTCGCACTCTAGATCCCGCTGCCGTCGAGCCGCTGCCCGGCCACCGATCGGTCTGCGGGACGATCAGCGCCCGAACTTGCCGGTGGTTCGCTTGGACTCCCATCGATCGAGCTGGTGCAGCTCATTCCGAGAGTGCCCGACCGCGGCCATGGCCTCCTTGATGCGCGCGAGCGACAGGTCTGCGGCGGCCGCTTGTTCCAACAGCCGCGGCATCATCTCGTCGCTCTGGCCGTTGCGATCCCACCCGTTGTTGCCGATGAAGTGCAGCGTCTCGAGAAGGTCGCGCTGCTGGTTGGTGAAACCGATCCAAGAGAGATCAGCAGGAGGGGTCGTCATGACTCGATTCTGCTGGTCCACTCCGGTGTTCGATGACCGATCGTCCACCGGACACTCCGAGATCTGCGCCAGCCCCCCCCCCGGAATCCGTCTGTGGGCAGCTTCGCTCCGTGTCGTCGGAATCGCTTCCTTCGGTGTCGGGACGTCACGGGTGCGCGAGACGGCTCGCGTGACGAGGGGTTCGGGTGCATACTGGTGGTGTCTTCGGACCCGGTAGTGGGGCTTGCCGGACCCAACCTCGACAGTTGTCGACAACAGTCCCTATCTCAGCTGGTCGCGTTTCTGCGCGCCTGAGGTAGGGAGTGTCATGACAGCACCAATAGGTACCGGACCGGTCGTCGTCGGTGTCCTACCCGGCCTCGCGCCGGCGGTGATCGAGGTTGCGTCGTCCATCGCGCGGCGCTTCGGTACGACGCTGGTGTGCGTCAGCGTGGATGCGTCGCTCATCGATGCCGGTACGCGCTCGGACGGGTCGGTGATGGCGGAACCGATCGACCCTGACACTGCTGACACGACACCGCAGGGCTTGTCTGACAGTGACGAGGTGGCAGTACGTGCTGCCGCAACGACCTACGGCGTCGACGTCACGTTCGTTGCCGGTGTCGGGGATCCGAGCCGGGCATTGTCGCAGGTGGCCGAAGACCGCGACGCGGCGATGCTGGTCGTCGGGGCCAGGACGGGAGCGGGTCGAATCGCGGAGTTCTTCACGGGGTCGGTCGCGGCACGGCTGACCCATCGACAGCACCGTTCAGTGCTCGTGGTGCCCGTTGATCCGGTCGGGTTCGATGCCCCGCTGCCGTGGGACACCCCGTGACCGGCCAGCTTGTTCTGCTCCGCCACGGACAGAGCACTGCGAACGATGCCGGCACCTTCACCGGCTTGCGAGACGTCGCGCTGACCGAACAGGGCACCACCGAAGCGAATCGGGCTGGGTTGCTGCTCCTGCATGCGGGCATCCGACCGGACCTCGTGCTCACGTCGACGCCCGAGCGGGCGCTCCACACGGCGGAGCTCGTCACCGACGTCGTCGGACGTGATGCGCCGATCGAGTCGTCGTGGCGGTTGAACGAGCGGAACTACGGCGCACTCACCGGCATGTCCAAGCAGAGTGCGCAAGCGGCGTTGGGGGCGGAGCAGTTCTTCGCTGTTCGCCGGACCCGCACGGGTCGGCCGCCACGCATGTCGATCCGCGCGTGGTTGGCGCTCCGGCGGACGCCGGCGCTTCGTGGACTGCCGTGGGCGGCAGTTCGTCGAACCGAGACACTGTCCGACGTCATCCTCCGGGTCCGACCCGTCCTGTCGGACCGAATCACCCCGGCACTCCGCGACGGGCAGACAGTGCTCGTCGTCGCGCACGGCAACTCATTGCGGGCACTGTGTGCCTGCATGGACGGCCTGACCGACGGTGAGCTCGCGGACCTGAACCTCCCCACGGGCGAACCCCTGGTCTACCGGTTCGACGGCGACGGTGGGTTCTGTCCGCGGGGTGGGGAGTACCTGCATCCGGCAGCACGAGCAGCAGCGGCAGCGGTCGCTGCGGAAGGTGGAACATGACCTCCCGAACGGACACGGACCTGCCCGATGGGCAGCTCCCGCCCGACCCGGACATCGACGCCGATGACCCGGAACGTATCGCCAGGCCAGTGCATCTGCGGTGGCGGTACCTCGGTGTCGTCGCACTCGGCGGCGCCATCGGTACCGCCGCACGTGACGGACTCAGCACCGCGTTCCCCGCTCAGCACGGGGTGTCCTGGGCGATCTTCTGGATCAACATCGCCGGCGCGCTCCTACTCGGTGTGCTGCTGGAACACCTCGCGCATCGCGGACCTGACGAAGGGCGCCGCCGGGCACTGCGCCTGCTTCTGGGAACCGGTGTCCTCGGCGGGTTCACCACCTACAGCACCCTCGCGACCAGCACCGCGGTGTTGTTCCTCGCCGGCCGCGGGTTGTCCGGCACCGGGTACGGGCTCCTGACGGTCCTGGCCGGCGCGATCGCCACCGGGAGCGGCCTCGCGATCGCGGGCTTGGTCCGACCGAACGGAGCCACATCATGAGCGCCCTGGCATTCCTCAGCGT
The DNA here is from genome assembly GCF_025643395.1 of Curtobacterium sp. Arg-1. Classification (NCBI taxonomy): domain Bacteria; kingdom Bacillati; phylum Actinomycetota; class Actinomycetes; order Micrococcales; family Microbacteriaceae; genus Curtobacterium; species Curtobacterium sp. Arg-1. The sequence goes on along the minus strand of NZ_CP095731.1, from coordinate 1,638,204 downwards.
CGCTGTCGCTGGCGGCGTCGGCGCGGCCGCACGGTTCTTCGTGGACGGTGCGATCAACCGGGGTCGGCAGTTCCGGCTCCCGGTCGGGACGCTGACGATCAACATCACCGGCTCGTTCCTGCTGGGCTTGATCACCGGCGCCGCCGGTCACCTCGGCGCTACCCCCGTCGCGCTGCTCGGAACCGGGCTCATGGGTGGCTACACCACGTTCAGCACCGCCAGCTTCGAGACCGTCCGCCTCGCACGCACCGGCCGCACCACCGCGGCTGCCGTGAACGGGCTCGGGATGCTCGTCGTCTCCGTCGCCGCAGCCGCCGGGGGCGTCACCCTCGGCACCCTCACTTGACCATCCGACTGGGAGAAGAACAGCTCATGCACTTCGACATCACGATCGAGATCCCCCGCGGCAGCGGCAACAAGTACGAGGTCGACCACGCCACCGGACGGATCCGCCTGGACCGGGCGGTGTTCACCAGCATGGTGTTCCCGCAGGACTACGGCTCGATCGACGACACGCTCGGCGATGACGGCGACCCCCTCGACGCACTCGTGCTGCTGCCCCGGCCCACGTTCCCCGGCGTCGTCGTCGACGTCCGCCCGGTCGGGATGCTCCGCATGGTCGACGAGAACGGCGGCGATGACAAGATCCTCGCCGTCCCCGCCGGAGACGTCCGCTTCGACCACGTCCAGGACATCTCCGACGTCGCCGAGCCGGTCTTGGCGGAGATCGAGCACTTCTTCGCCCACTACAAGGAGATCGAGCACGGCAAGCACGTCACCACCAACGGGTGGGCGAACCGTGTCGACGCCGAAGCCATCATCCGCTCCGCACAGGAACGGTTCACCCCGCACCCCTGACCGTCACCCGCGCACCCGCGCACCATCCAGTGGGCGCCCTGAACCGCCGTGGGGAGGCAACTGGCGCCCAGTGATCGCCAGGAGGTCGTCCCTCCGCCTCCCCGCGGCCCACACCAGCACGACCAACCCGAAAGGCGACAACCGCCATGAACGACTACATCAGCAACGTCCACCACACCACCCACCATCAGGGCGAGTACGTGACCCACACCAGCCGCCCCGTCACCATCAGCAGCCTGCACGGCTCCCGGATCCTCGACTCCCGCGGCTGCCCGACGATCCAGGTGCGTCTCGAGCTCGAGGACGGCACCGTCGTCACCGGTGACGCCCCCGCAGGCGCATCGACCGGCGCGCATGAGGCTGTCGAGCTTCGCGACGGCGGCAGCAGCTACGGCGGCCGCGACGTGAGCCAGGCGCTGCACCTCATCGCGACGGACGTCGCACCGATGATCACCGGTCAGTCGTGGACCTCGATCGGGCAGGTCGACGCCGCCCTCGCTGCCCTCGACGGCACCCCGAACTACCGCCGGCTCGGTGCGAACAGTGTCGTCGCGACCTCGATCGCCCTGGCACGCGCTCTCGCCGCCGCAGCGGAGCTGCCGCTCTGGCGTTGGATCGCAGACGTCACCGGCAGCACGCCCCGCCTGCCCGTCCCGCACTTCAACGTGCTCAACGGCGGAGCGCACGCAGCGAACGCGCTCGACTTCCAGGAGTTCATGATCGCCCCGGTGAACGCCGACACCATGACCGACGCGGTTCGGATCGGGTCGGACGTGTACCACGCACTGGCGGCACTGGTCCGGGAACGGTTCGGCAGTCTCGGTCTCGGGGACGAAGGCGGCTTCGCCCCATCGATCGCCGCGCCCGAGGAGGCCCTCGACCTCCTCGTCGCCGCGATCAGTGCCGCTGGCTACGAGCCCGGCGTCGACACCGTCGCGATCGCACTCGACCCGGCGGCGAACGAGTTCGCGCTCGGCGACGGTAGCTATCGGGTCGTGGATCGCCGTCTCGACCGCGCAGGCATGGTCGACTACTACCGCGACCTCACCAGCCGGTATCCGATCCGGAGCATCGAAGACGGCTTCTCCGAAGATGACCACGGCGGCTGGAAGGCGATGTCGTCCGCGCTCGGCGGCATGCTCCAGATCGTCGGCGACGATCTCTACGTCACCGATCCACAGCGCATCCGCGACGGCGGGAAGGACGGGCTCTCGAACGCAGCGCTCATCAAGCCGAACCAGATCGGCACCGTCTCCCAGACCCTCGACGCGATCGGCGTCGCACGCTCGCTCGGGATGCGGAGCATGGTGTCGCACCGGTCCGGAGAGACCACCGACACGTTCATCGCGGACCTCGTCGTCGGCACCGGAACCGGGCAGATCAAGTCAGGCGCCCCCGCCCGCGGAGAACGCGTCGCGAAGTACAACCGGCTCACCGAGATCGCGGAGAACAATCCGGAGCTGCCCTACGGGCTGCGCTGACCCCGACCGGTCACCTCGTGGGCGACGCGCAGGAAAGCAGAAACAGCTGGCTGGGGCTCTCCCGACCAGATCGCCCGCAACGGCCGGGCAAGTGGCGCTCCAGAGAGCGGGACCCGCACCAGCGACCCGTCGTTGATGTCGGCGGCGACCGTGCGAAGGCTCATCACCGCCGGTGCAATCCCAGCCTGCGCGTTCGCCCGGATGATGCTCGTGGTCTCCAGCACCGCGGCCGGAACCGACATGTTCAAACCGGCCTCCCTGAGCCATGCGGCGAGGGTCGCGCGAGTCCCGGAACCTTCTTCCCGCAGGAGCAGAGCCGTCGCCGCCAGGACCTCCGCACTGATCCCGGTCGACCGAGCCCAGGGATGGTCCGGCGCAACGACGACCGCGAGCTCATCGTCCGCGATCACCTGCGCGGACACACCTGCCGCCGTCACCGGGGTTTCCGTGAACCCGAGGTTCGCGCCACCCGACTGCACGAGGTCCGTCACCGCGGCGGAGTTGCCCGCGATCAAACGCACCCGCACGTCGGGTTCACGGCGTCGGAATTCGAGCAGCCAGCCCGGCAGCAGCAGCTCCGCGATCGTCTGTGACGCTGCGACGACGAGCGAACCCGTGGGAGCCCGCAGCGCAGCCACTCCTGCCTCGAGGTGGCGAGACCCGTCGAGGACCGGTCCGGCCAGCCCGACGACGAGCCGGCCGGTCTCGGTCAGCACCGACCCCGTGGTCGAGCGGTGCACCAACAAGTGGCCGACCATGCGCTCGGCGACCCGGATCCGAGCAGACACTGCCTGTTGCGTGACGCCGAGCGCTCCAGCGGCAGCGGAGAAGGAGCCGGTCTCGGCGACGCATGCGAGCGCGTCGAGTGTGTCGAGGTCGAACGTTCGGTCCGTGAGTCGCCGTAGTGCCACAACCAACGATTGTGCCCCGCCAAGAGGTTCCCGGTACCGCCAGAGGCAGGATTCGCGCAGGCTTGGCCCATGACAACGCTCCGCACCGACCCTGCACCCGCGAACGGTAGCCAGCTGCCCCAACGGCCGCAGACGACGTTGTTCCGTGACCTGGAGCGGCCAGGCCTGATCGTGTCGAATCTCACACCGAACTGGTTCGCATCAATCATGGGCACTGGGATCGTCGCTGTCGCAGCTGCGTCACTCCCACTGCAGTTCCCCGGTCTGCGCATCGCGGCGACGGTCGTGTGGGCGATCGCCGCGGTGCTCCTCGTCGCCCTCACGATCGCGACGGTGCTGCACTGGATCCGCTACCGGAGCACCGCAGCCAGGCACCACCTCAACCCGGTCATCTCCCACTTCTACGGCGCACCACCGATGGCGTTCCTCACCGTCGGCGCCGGGACACTCCTGCTCGGCAAGGACTGGGTCGGCCTGCCCGCCGCCGTCACCATCGACTGGGTCCTGTGGACCATCGGCACCATCGGAGGGCTGCTCACGGCAGTCCTGGTGCCGTACCTGGCGTTCATCCGCCACGAGAACAAGCCCGACTCCGCGTTCGGCGGCTGGCTGATGCCCATCGTCCCGCCGATGGTGTCCGCCTCCACCGGCGCCCTGCTGCTGCCGTACGCTCCCGCCGGACAGGCGCGGGAGACGCTGCTGTGGTCCTGCTACGGCTTCTTCGGGCTCAGTCTCGTGACGTCGCTGGTCGTGATCACGCTGATCTGGAACCGGCTCGCGCACCACAAGGTCGGGGCCGCCGGCATGGTGCCGACCCTGTGGATCGTCCTCGGACCCGTCGGACAATCCATCACGGCGGTGAACCTCCTCGCATCGAACGCACCCACCGTCGTCGACGCATCCACCGCCCACGCGCTCCTCGTCGTGGCGCTGGTGTACGGGTTCGCGATGCTCGGCTTCGCGCTGCTGTGGACCGTCATCGCCCTCGCGGTCACCGTCCGGACCGCCCGCGAACACCTGCCGTTCAGCCTGACCTGGTGGTCGTTCACGTTCCCCGTCGGCACCTGCGTCACCGGACTCAACGGGCTCGCCCTGCACTCAGGCCTGACCGTCGTTGCCGTCCTCGCCGTCATCTACTACGCCGGCCTCGTCGCCGCATGGATCACCGTTGCCCTTCGCACCTTTCACGGATCCGTCATCCGTGGCACCCTGCTGGCACCGCCACAGCCGTCATGAGTACCCCCGAGGAACTCGCTGACGTTCGATCGCTGAACGGTCTTGCGGAGACGTGGCGGACCGCGCCCGACGGCAGCCGACGGTTCGTCCCGAGCTTCGACCCACGATCCGGCGGCAGATCCAGCCGCGTCCTGGTCCTGATGCAGTCGCCCGGCCCCCAGACCATCGCCGCAGCGCACGCAGCCATCTGCAGCGAGGACAACCCGGGCCCGACCGCGGCCGCGTTCCGAGCAGCCCGTATCGAGTCAGGGCTCGCACGCGGCGAGTACGTCCGCTGGAACCTCATCCCATGGGAACTGCCCGACCGCGTGCGACTCGCGGACGTCGACGAGGGGCGGCATGCCCTTGCCACACTGCTCGCGGCGCTGCCCGCTCTCACTGCGATCGTCACGTACGGGGCCGTCGCCCTCGACGGCGTCATGCGACACCTCACCCTGGACGAGCACCCCCGACTCCTCCCGGTCATCGCAGCACCACATCCGTCTCCCGCCAACGGCCGCCATCGCTCGGAACAACACTTCCGTTCCGTGCAAGCACTCCGGCTCGCCGCGCGAGCGCGACCCACGTAACAAACACCTCCGATTCCGCTGCACCGGAGCTTGAGCAGGTCGGAGCGTGGCTCAGACCGGCGTGTCTTGGAGCGAAACCCAGTTCCTGCATCCACGTGCCGCTACCGCGCCGGTCGGTCGGTCGAGTTTCGCTCCGTTCTCCTCACGGGTCACCTCCTCGGGTACGCGCGCGTGTCCACCACCGACCAGGACGCGTCGCTGCAGATCGATGTGCTCAACGCCGTCGGCTGCTGCCGCGTGTTCGTCGACACCATCTCCGGCTCGCTCCGACACCCGCCCGAGCTCGACAAGCTCCTCGACCAGCTCCGCGCCGGCGACACCCTCGTCGTCTGGCGGCTCGATCGGCAAGGTCGCTCCATCCGGCACCTCATCGACCACCTGCACGCCCTCGCTGAGCGCGGCAGCGGGCTCCGCTCGCTGCAGGAGACCATCGACACCACCTCGCCCGGCGGGCGGCTCGTGTTCCACGTCTTCGCCGCACTGGCGGAGTTCGAACGGGACCTCAGCAAGGAACGCACGAACGCCGGCCGTGCCGCCGCCCGAGCCCGCGGCCGGACCGGTGGCCGTCCGTCGCGGCTCTCCGTGGACCAGGTGCGCACCGCGCGCCGGCTCGACGAGCAGCAAGCGATGACCGTCGCGCAGATCGGCGACGTCCTCCGCGTCAGCCCCACCACCATCTACCGGGCTCTCGGCCGTCACACTGAACCAGTCACCGCGAGGCGGTCCAGGCCCGCACCCAACCTGTAGCCAGCGCTGGGACGCGCGCGACTGAGCCCGACACCGACCGCCGCGAAAACGACGACACAGAGCGAACCCGCTCACAGCCCGGAGGCCCCACCACGGCATGAGCCCTCAGCGCACCAGGCAGATCGTGCGGAAGTCGACGTCCGGACCGGGCCGCGTGTACGACGAGGTGCTCTCGAGCCAGTCGGCTGTGGGTGAGATCTGGTCGGGGACCAGGTCCGCCTCGGAGCGGGCACCGATGCCCTCGGACTCCCAGTACGAGCGGACGCGGTCCACGTCGCGGTTCGCACCCTCGATCATCGTGTGGTCCTCGGGCAGGAGCTCCTTGCCGTCGGCGTCGGTGTACTCCCCCGGGGCGTACCAGTACGTCCACCGCACCCCCTGGTGGGCGTTCGACAGCTTGCACTCCTCGCTGTACGCACCACCGGCTCGCTCACCATCGCGGTAGGCGGACTTCCGGTCGCCGCCGAGGATCCGCACGGTGCGGTCCCCGATCCGTTCGAGTGTGGCCCCGGCGTCGCCGTCGGCGAAGTGCCGCTCGGCGGCGGTCGCCGGCTGCGCCCTCTGCCGGGCGTCGGCGGCCATGCTCCGCACCTGTGACGTCAGGACCAGACCGTTCCACGGCACGGCGATGACCAGCACGACGATCGCCGCGACCACGGCGGCCAGCGAGTGCCGCCGTTCGCGCCGGCGAGCCCGGACCTGCACGACGAGCACCACCGCCGGGATCCCCACGGCCAGCGCGGCCCCGATCACCAGCCGGGTCAGCACGCCCCCTGGGCCGAGCCGGTCGTCCATCGACCCGAAGTCACGCTCCAGGTACGCCCCGATCTGGACCACCCAACTCACGACGAGCAGCACCGGCAACACGAGCGCGATGGCGATCGCGTTGCCCCGTCCCGTCGTCGGGCCCGTCCCGTGGTCGCGCCAGTCCTGCTGTTCCGTGCTCATGTCCGCCCCGCCCCCGTGGTGTCGGGACCATCCTGCCAGCAGAACGCACCACCGGCCCCGCGACCGTCGCCTCCGTTCCACCCCCGAAGCGGTGGTGCCGCAGCGGCACCGGTTGCTGCCAAGATGACCGACGTGACCACGACCACTCCCCACGCCGATCCCGACGCCGCTGCCGGCGACTTCGAAGGCGGATGGTTCCGCATCGACGACGACGTGGAGCACCTGGACTACCTGGTGTGGCGCCCCGCCACGGACACCGACGCCGCTGCTGCAGCCCCGGGCCCGGCCGCCGTCATCGTCGGCGGCGAACCGCGTGAGCACATCGGTTCGACGCTCCCGCTGGCGCAGCTGCCGGAACTCGACGCGGCACGTCAGCGCACCGTGCGGAAGCTCTGGAGCAGTCTGATCAACCTCGTCGTGGGCGCGATCGTCATCACGGTGCTCGAGCTGTCCGGGCTGCCCTGGCGAACGGATCTCGGCAGACAGCTCCTGATCGGACTCGGGACGATCCTGCCGACCACGTCGCTCTGCACCGCGATCTGGTGGCGCATCACCCGTGACCCCTCGGGCGCAGTCGTGCGCAAGATGGGCGGACACCGGACCCGCCAGCAGTACGACCAGCAGCGCGCCGTCCTCGACCGCTGACCGCGCCGCGGCCCCTCACCGAACCCGCGCCGTCGCCGTCACCGCGGCCGCACCCGCAGCACCCGCACCACCCGCAGCAGACTCCGGCTCCGACGACGGCCGGACCCCGCGCCCGGGCCGCAGCACCGCGTCCACCCGCTCACGGTCGAGCGCACCCTGCCACCGCGCCACCACCAGCGTCGCGACGCAGTTGCCGAGCAGGTTCACGCTCACCCGCATCGCGTCCATGATCCGGTCGGCGCCGAGCAGCAGCGCGACGCCCGCGACCGGGAACAGCCCGAGACTCGTCGCCGTCGCGGACAGCGCCAGGAACGACGACCCCGGCACCCCGGCCATGCCCTTCGACGTCAGCAGCAGCACCCCGAGCGCGGCGACCTGCTGCTCGAGCGTCAACGGCACCCCGAACGCCTGCGTCAGGAACAGCAGCGAGATCGACAGGTAGATCGCTGCCCCGTCCAGGTTGAACGAGTACCCCGTCGGCACGACGAGCCCGGCGACGCTCCGTGAGACGCCGACCTCGGTGAGCCGGGTGATCATCCGCGGCAGCACGGCCTCGGTCGACGCGGTGCCGAGGGCCAGCCCGAACTCGGCCCGGGTGTGCCACACGAACCGCCAGATCGGCACCCCGGACAGCAGCCGCCCACCGACGAGCAACGCCACGATGAACACCGCGGCGGCGCCGTAGCAGGCGGCGATGAGGAGTCCGTACGACCCCAGGGTGTCGACGCCGTACTGCCCCACCACGTACGCCATCGCGCCGAACGCACCGAGCGGCGACAGGCGCATGACCCAGCCCAGGATCCGGTAGACGACCTCGAGGCACAGGTCGAGCCCCCGGACCAGCGGCCGCGCACGCTCGCTCCCGATCGCGGCGATGGCCGCGCCGACGAACACCGCGAAGACGAGCACCTGCAGGATGTCGTTCGTCGCGAACGCGTTCACGACGCTCGACGGGATGAGGTCGAGGATGAAGGTGCCGGCGTCCGGAGCCGTGCCGCCCGCGGTCTTCGCCGCCACGGCCGAGGCGTCGAGCGACGACGGGTCGATCCGCAGGCCGGCGCCGGGGCGCACGAGGTTGCCGACCAGCAGACCGAACACGAGCGCACACGACGACGCGAGCAGGAAGTAGACCATCGCCTTGCCGGCGATCCGTCCCACCGACCGCAGGTCGCCGACGTGCACGATGCCGGTCACCACGACGATGAAGACGAGCGGCGCGATCACCATCTCGATCAGGCGGATGAACCCCTGCCCGACGACGTTGAGCACCGGCGCCGCGGCCGGGAAGCAGACCCCGACCGCGATGCCGAGGGCGACGCCGATCGCGATCTGCACGAACAGCGACTGGTACCAGCGAGCGGGGGCACGATCCGTGGTGGTGACGTCCATGCACCCACCCCACCGTGCGCGTGTTTCGACGACGTTGCGAGCCTGTTCCCACCTGACGCGCCCCACGCACGCCGAAACGGGCCGGAACAGGGCCCCGCGAACGCCGAAACAGGCCGGAACAAGGCCGCGCACGCCGAAGAACGGCCCCGCACGCCGAAACCGGGCCGTGGTCCGCCTCAGGTGCGCGTGACGACCGTCAGGGTGGGCCGGTGCCGGGCACCCGAGTGGTCCTCGGCCGTCAGCACGCTCCACGACCGGACGACACCGGCCGACGGACCGGCCGACGGACCGACCAGGGTGTGGTCGATCGGCATCGCCAGCCGCGGATCGAGCCACGTCGGCCACGTGCCGAGTGCCGCGGCGTGCACGGCCGACGCGGCGTCCCGGCACGACCCGAGGCGGCCGCCGTCGAAGCTGTCGACCGATCCGTTGAAGTCCCCCGACACGATGACGTCCGCGCCGCGGCCGCACTGCTCACCGATCCACCGTAGATCGGTCCGCCAGCCCGCCAGACCGCCGGGCAGCACCGGCTGCGGGGCGTGCACCGCGACGATCGTCGGGATCGACGGTCCGGACACCGTCATCGTCTTCACCGGGTCGACACCGGGACGCATCGACGCTCCGGAGGCCAGGTCGGCGCGGACGAGCACCGCCACCTGCGCGCCCTGCCGGCGCATGAACAGCCGCACCGGCCGACCGTGCTCGCCCATCGAACGCGCCACCGCGGCGGCAGCGCGTCGGTCCCCCGCGTCGGGCAGCACGACGACGTCCGCCCGTGCGGACAGCGCCGCCCGGGCGACACCCTGCGGACCGACGAGTCCCCCGTTGGTGTTCCACTCGAACACCCGGAGCGAGTCACCCGCACCGCTGACGGCCCCGACGTCCCACCCCCGCGCGCCGAGGACGGCCGTGTTGGCCACGGCGACGACGAGCACGACCACACCGACCGACGCGGCAACGAGTCGCACGCGACGCACGGCGACGGCGACGAGCAGCAGCGCGAGGCCGACGGCGGCCAGCCCCACGGTCACGAGGGAACGTGCCGGCAGCACGGCGGCGAGCACCGGCGCTCGCCCGATCCCGAGCCACGGAGCGGTGACGAAGGCGACACCGACCAGCAGGGTCGCGACCACCACGGTGGTCCGGACAGCAGCCGCACGACGAGACACCCCTGGATCCTCGCGCACGGACCCCCTCGTCCGCCGGCGAACGGCGACGACGCGCTGAGGATCCTGCTGGGTCCCGGCACCGCAGCGGCGCGCTGCGCCAGCCCACGCCGTGGACCGCGTGACGACGGACGGGAGGCGCGACACCGGCCGGCACCGCGCCTCCCGTCCGCCACCGCGCACGTCGCGGGCCGCACGCGCGACCGCGGGCAGCTAGCTGCCGACCCCCTCGACCACGCCCCACACGAGCACGCCGACCGTCACCAGGGTGCCGAGCACCGAGACGATCGCCGCGACGACGCCGAGCCGTCGCCCGCGACCCGGCCGCACGATCGCGACCACGGCCAGGATCGACGCGATGAACTGGAACGGCCACCCGAGCACGAACACCGACGGCCAGCAGCTGCAGTACAGGCCGGTCAGGGCGAAGAACAGCGCGAGCAGGGCGATGCCGAGCCGGTTCGCGCCGGCGTCGACCGGCTCGCCGCCCACGCTGTCGGCGCCGTCGTCGAGCGGGCCGCCCGGGTACGGGTTGTCGGGCCGGAGCGCCTGCAGTGCCCGGATCCGCTCGGCGTCGAGCGCACCGTCGCGGGCACGGGCGGCATCGGCCAGCGCGAGGACGTCGTTGCCGTGCCCCGCGGCCTCGTGCTGGGCGACGGCCCACGCGAAGAGCGCGCGCTGTCGGGGGTCCGATCGGGTCGCCGCGTCGACCGCCCAGCCGAACGTGGTGAGGAAGAGCAGGCCGCCGAACGCGGTCAGGAGCCCGCGTCCCGGTTCGTCGGGATCCGCCAGGAAGAGCACGACGCTGCACGCCACCATCCCGACGCCGAGCAGGGCCGTCGCCCAGATCTGGCCGCGCCAGTAGCCGTTGCCCGAACTCGCCCCCGCGGGTGTGGTCATGCAGCGACCCTAACGCCCCGGTGCGGATGCTCGAGGACTCTCACCCATTCCCAGTCCGTGCCGCGCCACGCGCGTGCTCGCCGCACCTACGCTCCGAGCGTCCGGTCATCCCCAGCGTCGAAAAGCGGCCCCGTGTCCTCGTACCTGCTCTGTTCACCGCCCGTCTACGGCCACCTCGCGCCCCTCGTCGACGTCGGACGTGCCCTCGCGGTGCGCGGCCACGACATCACCGTGCTGACCGGCACCAAGTACCGCGAGCTCGTCGTCGGCGCGGGGCTCCGGTTCGCTGCGCTGCCGGCCGACGTCGACTTCGACGACGCCGACCTGCAGGAGCGGCTCGCCGACGCCAGTGCGGCACGCGGGATCGCGGTCGTCCGCGAGGGCATCATCGCCATGTTCGTCCGGGCGATCCCGTCGCAGTACCGGGAGCTGACGGCGCTGCTGGCAGCGGGGCGCTTCGACGCGGTGCTCGGCGAAGCGTCGTTCACCGGGCTCGCGCCGTACCTGGCCCTGCCGCCCGCGGAGCGTCTGCCCGTGCTCGGGATCGCGACCACCCCGGTGACGCTCACCAGCGTCGACGCGGCACCCTTCGGCACTGCGCTCCCCCCGGGTCGCGGGCCGGTGGCTCGCGCGCGCAACCGACTGCTCACAGCGGCGCTCCACCCCGTCCTCACCCGGCCGCTGCGTCGCGCGGTGGACGCCGTGCTCGCCGAGGTGGGGGCACCGCCGTCGACGATCGACACCTTCGACTTCGCGTACCGCGCGTTCGACACCCTGTTCCAGATGAGCGTCCGGGAGCTCGAGTACCCGCGCCGCGAGCTCCCGGACACGGTCCGGTTCGTCGGTCCGGTCGTGGCCCGTTCCGCGCCGACCTCCGCGGCCGACCTGCCCGCGTGGTGGGACGACCTGGACACCGACACCCCGGTGGTGCTCGTCACCCAGGGGACCATCGACACCGTCGACCTCGGCCGGCTCCTCGCGCCGACCCTGCGCGCCCTGGCGGACGAGGACGTCCTCGTCGTCGCGACCACGGGAGGCCGCCCGGTCGACCAGCTCGAGCGCGCACTCGGCACCGCCCTGCCCGCGAACGCCCGGGTGGCGACCTTCCTGCCCTACGACCAGCTGCTGCCGCGGTGCAGCGTCGTCGTGACGAACGGTGGGTTCGGCGGGGTGCAGCGCGCCCTCGCGCACGGCGTCCCGCTCGTGGTGGCCGGGTCGACCGAGGACAAGCCGGAGGTCGCCGCCCGGGTGGCCTGGGCCGGGTGCGGGCGGAACCTGCGTTCCGGGACACCACGGCCTCGGGCGATCCGTCGGGCCGTCCTCGAGGTCCTCAGCACGTCGACCCACCGCGCCCGCAGCCAGCAGGTGGCGGCGTCGATCGCGGCCCTGCCGGACCCCGTCGACGTCATCGAGGCCGGGCTGGCGGCGGCCGTCGCCGCGGCCACCGCGGGCGGCACCCAGCGACGCTGACCCCGCCTGCCGGCCCACGTCGTGGGGCTGCACGGAGACGGACAGGAGGCACGGTGCCGGCTGGCACCGCGCCTCCTGTCCGTCTCATCCCGCGTCGTCGGGCCCGGCGCCGACCCGCGGTGCCGCTGCGGACGCCGTCCGGATCCGGAGCGGCACCGTCCCGGCGACGTACCGGTCGTCGCCGGCCTCGAGCGGTCGGCCGTCCTCGGCGGTGCTCGACCGGCGGACCTGCAGGAGCGCCGCCCCGGGCCGGACCCCGAGGAGCGCGGCGTCGGCGTCGTCCGCCAGCAGCGCGTCCACGGTGGTGACGGCGGAGCCGACCCGGATGCCGAACCGGTCCTGCAGGGTCGCGGACACCGACGTCTGCCCGCCCGGGATCGTCCGGATGACCGCGGCGACCCACGGCGCGTAGGCGGTGCGCTCGAGCATGACGTCGACGCCGTCCAGGGAGCGCACCCGCGCGACGTGCAGGACGGGCTCGTCGGGCGCGGCGTGGAACAACCGCCGCTCGCTCATCGTGGCGGGGCGCTCCTCGACCGCCACCACCCGACCACCCGGCTCGTGTCCCCTGGCCCGAGCCAGCTGACCGAACGACTCGAGCGCGCCGGCGTCGTGGCCGAGCGTCGCGGTCCGGACACGCCAACGGGACCCCGGACGCGCCGTCAGCACCTGCCGGTCGCGGAGCAGACCGAGGGCATTCCGCACGGTGCCGCGCGCCACCCCGTAGTCGGCGGCCAGGTCGTGCTCGCCCGGCAGGAGCCCGGTGGCGTCGAACTCACCGCGGAGCACCCGGTCGGCGAGGTCCTCGGCGAGGTCCCGGAACAGTGGTCGCACCCCGTGATCCTCCCCCGCCCCAGCTCCACCTGTCCAGGTGCGTCGGAGTTCTGGTGGCAGCCACCCTGAGATGACAGGGTCCTGCCACGGCGCACCTGGACAGGTCGATCCCGATTCCACCGGACGCGTTCACCCCGCTGCCACGACCGGGCCAGGCACGGTTCAGCGCACCTCGTTGTCATGCTGACGGGTGCTCTTCCCCCGCAGCGCCCGCACTCCCCACCGATCTGGAAGGCCCGCGATGAGCACGAGGAAGCCCGAACACGGCGCACCCGACGTCAGCCTGGACGCCGCACCACCGCTGACCCCGGACGCCGCGTACACCGCAGCGGTCCGCCCCGGTCTGAGCCGCCGCACGGTCCTGGTCGGCGGCGCGGCCGCGATCATGGCCGGCGTCGCCGCAGGCTCCGCGTTCGGACCGGGCGCGGCCGACCGTGCCAGCGCCGCGACCGCCCGTGCCGTCCCCACCGGCACGATCGCCGACGTCAAGCACGTCGTCGTGCTCATGCAGGAGAACCGGTCCTTCGACCACTACTACGGCACGATGCCCGGGGTCCGAGGGTTCTCCGACAAGCAGGCGCTCGAGCTGCCGACCGGACACGACGTCTTCCACCAGCCGGCAGCGGCCCGCACCGACGGCGGCGCCATGCTGCCGTTCCGGCTCGACACCACGCGGTTCAACGCGCAGAACGCCGACGGCCTCGACCACTCCTGGGGTGGCGGGCACACCGCGTGGAACGGCGGGGCCTGGAACCGGTGGGTCGACGCGAAGAGCGCCCAGACGATGGGCTACTTCACGAGCGAGGACATCCCCTACCAGCGCGCACTCGCCGGCGCCTTCACGGTCTGCGACGACTACCACTGCTCGCTCAACGGGCCGACGACGCCGAACCGCCTGTACCAGTGGTCCGGCACGATCGACCCCCGCGGCACCCAGGGCGGACCGGCGACCGACAACCCGGCGGACTACGAACCGGTGTTCGCCTGGACCACCTACGCGGAACGGCTGCAGGCTGCCGGGGTCACCTGGAAGACCTACGCCAACGACGAGGTCGGCGACAGCTCCGCCGACCCCTACGTCGGCGACTACGGCGACAACCCGCTCTGGCTGTTCGAGCAGTACCACCGCGCCCTCGCATCCTCGGACCCCGCCCAGCAGGAGCTCGCCGCGCGTGCCGGGCTGCACGACGGGTGGAAGCCGAACTCCGGCAAGGGCCTCGACGTCACCCACCTGCTCAGCCAGTTCGGGCAGGACTGCGCGACCAACAGCCTGCCCACCGTGTCGTACGTCGTCGCCCCCTACGGCTGGAGCGAGCACCCCGCGGCCAGCCCGGACTACGGCGCCCACTACACGAACGCCGTGGTGCAGGCACTCTTCAGCAACCCGGACACCTGGGCCTCGACCGTCCTGCTCGTCAACTACGACGAGAACGACGGGTACTTCGACCACGTCGTCCCCCCGTTCGCCGAACCGGGCACCCCGGACGAGTACGTCGACGGCCTGCCCATCGGCATGGGTGCCCGCGTGCCGATGACCGTGGTGTCCCCCTGGAGCCGTGGCGGGTGGGTCAACTCGCAGGTGGCGGACCACACCTCCGTGATCCAGTTCCTCGAACACGTCACGGGGGTCCGCGAGCCGAACATCTCCGACTGGCGACGGACAGTCTCCGGCGACCTGACCAGCTGCTTCGACTTCAGTGCCCCCGACCCGAGCATCCCGGGCGCCGACGTCGTCCCCGGCATCGAGCAGACCCGCGCGCTGGTCGCTGCCGCCGACGCCGACCAGGCCAAGCCGCCCATCGAGGAACCCGCGATCGGCGCGCAGACGGTGCCCGTCCAGGAGCCCGGCACCGTCCGCCGTCGGCCCCTGCCCTACCGACAGCACGCGGACGCGACCGTCGACCACCGCACCGGTCGGGTCACCGTGGCGCTCGCGAACGACGGCCGCCAGGGCGTCAACTTCCTGGTGTACCCGAACACCGCGATGCCGTTCGCCGCCCACCCGAAGACCGTCCCCGTGGGAGCGAGCGCCGACTGGGTGTGGGACACCACGACGACCGGCGGCGCGTACGACGTCAGCGTCTACGGACCCGACCGGTTCCTCCGGCGCTTCGCCGGGACCGTCACGGTCGGCGGCCGGGCGACCGGTGGTGTCCCGCACGTCTCCGTCGTCCGGGACACCCGCGGCCGGCGAACCCTGCAGCTCCTGCTCGAGAACACCGGCACGGGCGAACTCCGCTTCGAACTCGTGGCCAACGACTTCGTCGAGCACCGCGAGACCGCGCACGTCCGTGGGTCCGGGCACAAGACGATGCACTGGCCGCTCGACGAGTGGGGCTACTACGACGTGGTCGTCACCGCGGACGGTGTGCCCGGGTTCCGGTACCGGTTCGCCGGGCGCGCGGAGCGCTGACGCGAGCCGACCCGTGGGGGTCGGCAGGGGCGGTCAGGCCGCGTCGACGACGAGACGGGAGGCCCGGTGCCAGCTGGCACTGGGCCTCCCGTCTCGTCTCGTGACCGTCTCACGTCCGTCCCGCGTGCCGTCTCGCTTGCTGTCTCACGCGTCGGCGGCGGTCCCGGCGGGTGCGACCGGAGCGACCGGTGTCGCGGCTTCGGCGTCGGCTTGCGCCGCCTGCCGGGCGAGCACCCGGTCCAGGAGGCGGTCGACGAACGGCAACCCGACGACGACCGCACCGACGACGGCCGCGACGGGGACGATCACCGTCCAGCCGCGCAGGGTCGAGTAGATGGTGGCACCGAGGAAGGCCCACACCACGATCGTGAGCGGCCGGACCGGGCCGACCGCCGCGTGCAGGGTCATCGCTTCGCCGAGGGCGGGCAGGGCACGCCGCCCACGCAGCGTCAGCACGACCCCGATCACCAGGAGAGCAAGACTCCGGACGACACCGACCCACGCAACGTCACTGCCCGGATCCGCCAGCACGCGCTGGACGAACACCACCGACCCCAGGAGCCCGGCGGCGAACACGAAGACGATCACGAGGACGGTCAGCAGTCGAAGGGAGCGGCGCACGAGGACTCAGCATAGGGACCCGTCGCGGCGACCCGTCGCACCGGTTCCGGTTCCGGTTCCGGTCCTAGGCGACGACCACCTTCGCGTTGACCAGGATGTCGTGCAGGTCCGGGCGGAGCGCTTCCTGCGACGTCGTCCGGACCTTCACGATGAGCGCGGCCCCGGGCTTCGCGAAGGCGCGCGCGACCGTCGCCGACCACGAACCGTCCGTGTTGTGCCCGGCGATCGACAGGAACTGCGCGGTCCCACCGGTCATCGTCGGCAGCAGCTGTTCCTCGAGCCGGTCGCCCGGGAGACCCGCCGCGGTGAACAGCTGCTCGGTGGCGGCGCGGTCCCCGATCGTCGGGTCGAGGTCGGTCAGCCGCTGCTGCGTGATGGTCGCCACGGAGCCGTCGGCGTTCGTGTACTCCCTGGACCCGCTGGTCTGGTCCTCGCCGGTCTGCTCCCAGCCGTCGAGTGCCGAGACCTCGAGCCCGAACGCGGGCAGGGTGCTCGACGAGAGCGCGGCGCCGTCCTCGAACGACAGGTCCTTCGTGGCAGCGTCGACGGTGGGTGCAGCCGACGGTGTCGGCGTCGGTGTCTGCGTGGGCGTCGACGACTGCGGGGCGGCCCGCTGCGTCCCCGGCGCCGTCGTGCCGGTGCCGGCGCAGCCGGAGAGTGCGAGCGCGACGATCGCCGCCGCTGTCCCCGCCGTGGTCATCCTGGATGTGATGGACATGTGGTTCCCCCTCGGATCCCGCCGTGCGCCCCGTGCACCGGTCGGTCCGACTCGGAGCCTACGGGTCCGATCGACGGCGCGCCGCTCGGGCTCGCGTATCAGCCGACCGGACCGGCGGTGTACATCGGTTCGGCGCCGGTCGTCACCGATGCCCGGACCCCGCCGCCGACCAGACGGACCGTCAGCGTCCCGCTGAGCGCCGTCGCCGACAGCGACACCCGTCCGTGCAGCGCCGCTCCGCGCGGCCAGCAGGCGCTCGTGCCCTCGAGTTGGTCGGCCGACGCGACGAGGCAGATCGTCGAACCGTCCCGACCGACCCCGGCCCAGACGTTCCACGGTGTCGCCGCGTCGTCGCCCGACAGCGATCGGTTCGTGAACACCAGACGGGTGCTCGAGCGTTCCATCGGCGTGGCGATCCCCGCTGGCGGCCGGTCGGCGACGGTCTGCGGCTGCTCGAACCGCCGGTCGATCGTCACCGCCCCGGCTGGCGGCGTGACGGTGGTCGTGGGGTCGACGGGGCGCGCCCCCAGCGACAGTCCGACCCCGGTCCCCGCGACGAAACCGATCACGGCGGCGGCTGCGCCGAGGGTCCAGAGGACGCGGTGGTCGGAGCGTCGGATGCGACCGGCTCGCTGGCGGACACCGGCCAGGAGGCCCCTGCCGCGGTCGTCCGCATCCGTTCCGCGGTCGGCGGTTCGCGTTCCGTGCGCGTCGGCTGCGGGTGCGCGGTCGGCGGTTCGCGTTCCGTGCGCGTCGGCTCCGGGTGCGCGGTCGGCGCTGTGCGGGTCGGCGTTGTGCAGATCGGCGCCGGAGCGAGCGGCGAGGGCACTCCGCGCGTCGGCCGCGTCGGCCGGCGTGGACGCGGCTCCCCAGGCGATGCGTTCCAACCGCGCACGTTCGGCATCGGCGTCGGCGTCCTCGGTCGGGTTCATCGCGCTGGTCGCCCCGGCCCTGGACCGGTCACGAGTCCTTCCCTGCGTCCCGAGCACGCTTGCGGCTGTGCGCACGGACAACGAGCACCGAGCCGATCTGCACGGCGACGAGGATGCCCCAGAGGACCGCCATCTCGGTGTGGAACCGGGACGGCTCCACGACGGCCAGCACCAGCCAGACCAGGGCGATCACCGCCCACCCCCAGACGAGCCACGGCAGGGGCTTGCCGATCAGCCGTTCGAGCAGACTGCGTCGTTGCGTCTCGGTCATGGCGCTGACGCTACCGGACGCCGGGGTGATCGCCGAGGACCCGGGGTGCCGATCGGCTGGGTCCTGCCGGATCTGGTGGCTGCCGATCCGGGAAGCGGGTCGAAGCGGTCAACCCGCCGACAGCTCGCGCCGTCAGGGTCAGCTCCGCACCGTGGACGGCCGCGATCATCGCGACGAGCGGCAGGCCGAGCCCGTGCCCGCTCCCGTCCGTCCGCGTGCGGTGGCGTCGTCGGAACGGCTCCGTCAACTCGTGCGCCTCGTCGGTCGGGATCACCTCGCCGTCGTTCTCGACCCGGAGCTCGGAGGACCGAGCGTCGAGCACCACCCGTAGGCTCCCGCCGGAGACGTTGTGGACCACGGCGTTGCGGATCAGGTTGCCGACGAGTTGCCCGAGCAGGGGTCGGTTGCCCAGCACGACGACGTCGTCGAGCTGCACCGACACGACGATCCGCCGGGCGAGGCGTTCTGCGTCCACCGCCAGCAGCGCGGCCGCGACCTCGTCGCGGAGCGACACCGGGCGTGCGTCGATGGGCTCGTCCCCCCGTGCCAGGTCGAGCAGCGCCGTCGTCATGCGGATCATCTGGTCCGTGGTGACGAGCAGCCGTTCGAGGGTCTGCGTCCGGTCCGGCCCGTCGGGTGCGCGGAGGGCGACCTGCAGCATCGTCTTCATCGTGGCGAGCGGCGTCCGGAGTTCGTGCGAGGCGTTCGCCGCGAACCGCGACCGGCTGACGAAGGCGGTCTCCAGGCGGTCGAGCATCCGGTTCAGCGTCGCACCGACGTCGCGGATCTCGTCCGGTGGACCCGAGACGTCCACCCGGGCGTCCAGCGTGCCGGCACCGAGCCGGTCGGCGGTCGTGATGATGTCGCGCAGCGGGCGGAGGAGTCTGCCCGCGACGAGCCAACTGACGACACCACCGATGCCCCCGACCACGAGCAACGCCGGGACCGAGACGATGACGAAGAGGCGCAGGACGTCGTCGCGGCCGGTGATCTCGTACACGTCGTGGGTCGATCCGTAGGGGAACGGGCCCGCCGTGAACGCGTAGCCGGGCACGATGGCGAGGACTGCGAAGACGACCGCGAGCATGACGGCACCGGTCAGCAGGATCAGCGCCGTGTACGTCAGGGTGAGGCGCGCCCGGATCGACAGACGGCGCAGCGCGGCGATCCTCATGCTTCCGGACCCTCGTGCACTGGACCCGGCGCGACCGCGTACCCGACACCGGGCAGCGTCCGGATGGCGTCGGGACTGCCGAGCTTCTTCCGCAGGGTCGAGATGGTCAGCCGCACCGCGTTGGTGAACGGGTCAGCGTGCTCGTCCCACACCTGCTCGAGCAGCTGCTCGGCACTCACGAACCCGCCGTCGGCACGCAGCAGGACCTCGAGGACCGCGAACTCCTTGCGCCCCAGGCGCAGGTAGCGGCCGTCGCGGTAGGCCTCGCGTCGGAAGGGATCGAGCCGGAGACCAGCCGTCTCGAGGACCGGTGCGACCGCGCGACGTGCTCGACGGTTCAGCGCCCGGAGGCGTGCCACGAGCTCCTCGAAGTCGAAGGGCTTGCCGAGGTAGTCGTCGGCCCCGAGCTGGAGGCCGTGGACGCGCTCAGCGAGTGTCGTCGACGCCGTCAACATGAGGACGCTCGGTGCTTCCGGGTCAGCGACGATCCGGGCGCAGACGTCGTCCCCGTGCAGACCGGGGATGTCCCGGTCGAGCACGACCACGTCGTACGTGTGGACGGCCAGCTGATCGAGCGCGGCCAACCCGTCGCCCACCGTGTCGGCGGCGATCGCCTCGAGCCGCAGGCCCGCGCGGATCGCCTCCGCCAGGAACGGCTCGTCCTCCACCACCAGTACCCGCACGTCGCTCCTCGCTTCTCGCTGCTCCGGCTGATCCGGACCCGGTCAGCACAGCAGGTCGGATGTATGCGGAGCGTATGCGCTCGACCAGACGCCCGGCTGACGTGCCGACTGTTCCGATGAGGGCATGTCCAGAACCGACCCCGCGCTCGAGCACCCCGTCCTGCCGTCGTTGACCGGCCTGCGCTGGGTCGCGGCGTTCGGGGTGTTCGCCTACCACGTGCGGAACCTCGGGTACTTCGACGGGACCGCGCAGACGGCCCTGAGTGCCGTGGTCGGTAGCGGCGACACCGGCGTCTCGCTGTTCTTCATGCTCTCCGGCTTCGTCCTGGCCTGGTCGGACCGCGCGGACGACGACACCGCGGGACCGGTGCGAGCCGCACTGCGCTTCTGGGCCCGCCGTGCCGCGCGGATCTGGCCGCTCCACCTGGTCGCCGTCCTCGCCGCGATCATCGTGGCAGCGACACTTCTGCCGGGCATCCGGACGACGTCGCCGGCAGCCCTCGTGGCGAACGTCCTGCTCGTCAACGCCTGGCACGCCCCGTGGTGGCAAGCCGGGAACCCGGTGTCGTGGTCGCTGACCTGCGAAGCGTTCTTCTACCTGACGTTCCCGTTCCTCATCCGGCTGCTCCGTTCCGCGCACCCCGCCGTGCTCGCGGCCCTCGCCGCGCTGGCAGCCGTCCTCGTCCTGGTCGCGCCGGTGCTCGTGCCGCACCTGCCCGGTTCTCCGGTCCCGGCGAGCTGGCCACCGGCACGGTTCCCGGAGTTCCTGCTCGGTGTCCTCACCGCTGCCCTGGTGCGCTCGGGCGCCTGGCGCGGACCACGACTCGCGGTCCCCGTCCTGCTGACGGTCGCGGGCCTCCTCGCCGCAGACCTGCACCCCACGTCGCGCTTCGCACTGACCGGCTGCACGGTCGTGGGGTTCTCGCTGCTGCTGCCCGCGCTCGCCAGGGCGGACGTCGAAGGACGCACCACCGGCCTGTCGTCTCCACTGCTCGTGCACCTGGGGACCAGGTCGTTCGCGTTCTACCTCGTCCATCTCCTGACGATCGACGCCGTGCTGGCGTTCCGACCCCCGGGCACGGCCGACGGAGACGTGACCAGCGTGCTCCTGACCCTGCTCGCCCTGGTGGTCGCACTCGCCGTCGCGTCCGTCCTGCACGACGCGGTGGAGGTCCCGGTGCGCCGGCTCCTGCTCCGCGGCACGCGGCCCGCTGCCCGACGTGGGCCGGAGGCCGGACGAACGGACCAGGGCTTCAGGCAGCTGATCCGCCCGACGGTCGCACGTTCCCGTCGGTGATCGACTGGCGGTACGCGTCGATCTTCCGTTCCAACGCGGCCAGGTGACGGAGCAGTTCCCCCTGTCGATCCAGCACGACCGCGTGGTGGCGCTCGAGGAGCGCGAGTCGTTCGGCGTCATCGGCACCGGCTCGGTACGCGGCCGCGTACTCACGCATCTCCCGCACGTTCATCCCCGTACCGCGGAGCATCACCGTCCCGGCGAGCCAGCGCAGCGCAGCCGTGTCGTACCGCCGCCATCCATCCGGACCGCGCTCGGGCGCGGGCGCGATGCCTTCCTTCTCGTAGTAGCGGATCGTGTCGATGGTGATGCCGAGCACGTCCGCCGCGACGCCGATCGTCACCGGTTCGACGACGTGGACCTCGGGAAGCAGCACAGGGCGCAGTCTCGCACTTGACATGGTCTGCGCACCAGGGTGGATCGTCGTTGTCGCCCGGGTCCTCCCCGGAGAAGAACGGAGCACTCCCGTGCAGCAACTCCCCCTCGGCTCGCAAGGCCTCGTCACGTCCGCACTCGGGCTCGGGTGCATGGGGATGAGCGCCTTCTACGGCGGTGCCACCGAAGCCGGGTCCGTCGAGACCATCCGCCGCGCACTCGACACGGGGATCACCCTGTTCGACACGGCAGAGGCGTACGGGCCGTTCGCGAACGAGGAGCTGCTCGGCCGGGTCCTCGGCGCCGACCGGGGCCGCGTGGTCGTCGCATCGAAGTTCGCCACCGACTTCGCCGACGACGGCACCCCGATCGGACTCGACGGGTCCCCCGAGCACGCCCGCCGCGCGATCGACCGCTCCCTCAGCCACCTCGGCACCGACCACGTCGACCTCTGGTACCTGCACCGCGCCGACCCGAACGTGCCGATCGAAGACACGATCGGTGCGATGGCTGAAGCCGTCACCGCCGGCAAGGCCCGTGCCATCGGCGTCTCGGAGACCTCCGCCGAGACCCTGCGCCGTGCGCACGCGACGTTCCCGATCACCGCGATCCAGTCGGAGTACAGCCTGTTCGAGCGTGACGCCGAACACAACGGCGTCCTCGACACCGCCAGGGAGCTCGGCATCGGGTTCGTGCCCTTCTCACCGCTCGGGCGGGGGTTCCTGTCCGGGAACATCACCAGGAAGGACGGCCTCCCCGCCGGCGACGCCCGACGGAACCTCCCCCGGTTCTCCGACGAAGCCATCGACGCGAACCTCCGCATCGTCGACGCACTCACGGTCATCGCAGACGAGAAGGGCGTCACCACGGCGCAGCTCGCCCTCGCGTGGCTGATCCGGGCCGGTACCGTGCCGATTCCCGGCACCACGAGGGCATCGCGTGTCGAGGAGAACGTCGCCGCTGCCGACGTGGTGCTCACCGACGGCGACCTGGATCGCATCGAGGCGGCCGCACCGCACGGTGTCGTCGTCGGCGCCCGCAACACCGAGGCCGGGATGGCGCGAGACCGCGGCTGACCGAGGTGCGTGGCGGGAGTGCTCACTGCACCCTGCTGCTCGGAGGTTCGTCGCGGATCAGGTCGACGGGTCGAACCGGTACATCCACGCCGCAGGTCCCCCACGGTCTCGCCGCGCCGTGAACGCTGCGCCGGGCAGGACGAACCGATCGCGGACGATGGATCCCACCCTGCCGAGCGTCTTGCTCGTGTCCAACAACTCCCCTTGGCGCGTGATGGCGCGCACACGCTGACCGTGTCGCTCGTGCATGTGGACCGCAAGGGTCGTTGCCGGCACGCCACTCGCCACCAGCGAACCGAGGATGACGGCGTCCTCGAGAGCGAGGGAAGCACCCTGCCCCGCCGTCGGAGGAATCGCGTGTGCCGCGTCCCCGACGAGGACCACCCGCCCGCATCCCCACCGCACCGGGCGCGGCGTGGTGCGCGACGCCCACACGTCCACGTCGGCCGAGCCCGCCAGCAGGGCAGGCGTCGGCAGGACGTCCCGCCCGACGAGACGCGGGAGCATCGCGACCCACTCGGCTCCGGTCATCCCGACTGCAGCTGAGGCGCCGCCGTCCACGGCGCTGAGCCGGGGGTTCGCGAACCACATGACGGTGGAAGCGTCGACCCGCAACGTGCAGACGAAGCAATCCCTGCCGAACCGGAACTGCAGGGTGCCTGCGGGACCGGTCTCGGATTCCGTGAGCCCGGTGCCGGAGGAACTGCCACCGACGTTGACGACGGGAGCCAGCACATCCGTCGGGGTTGCGCCACCGTGCTCGGGTCCGTGGCTCCCGAAGGTGCGTCGGACAGCGGAACCGATGCCGTCGGCGCCGACGACGATGTCTGCGGTGAACCGCTCGAGCGTCTCGGTGAGCACGCTCGCCCGGTCACCCTCGTCGACAGCGCTCAGCACCCGGGCGCCCTGGATGATCGTGATGCCCCGCTGTTCCGTGTCGGTCCGGAGGAGCCGGTGGAGATCGGCTCGTTGCAGCGAACGGGTCGCGCCCTCCTCCTGCTGGAGCCCGAGCGGGAGCTCCGCGGTCAGCCGCCCCTTCGGGTCGAAGGTCTGCAACCGCGGCGTCGGGACCCCGATCTTCGCGACGGCGGCGCCGAGACCGAGCGCACGGAGCGCTCCGACCCCGTTGCTGGCCACCTGCAACCAGGATCCGGCGTCGTCTGCAGCGCCGGTGCTCCGCTCGAGCACGATCGGGACGTGCCCTGCTCGGTGCAGCGCGATGGCTGTGGCGAGGCCTGCGACACCGCCCCCGACGACGATTGCGTGCATGCGATGAACCCGTTCGTCTCGTCACGGAAGTCGTCGCACTCGCGCCGGACCTGCCGGGGTTGCGCTCGTGAGACGATCGTATGACCGGACGCGACCAGGTGCGCTGAGAAGCGTTGCAGGCTCACTCGCTGGACAGCGCGCCGTCGGACTCCCGCGCCCTTCGATCGCCATCCGGCAAGGTGGATGCATGACCGACTCCGACCCGTCCACCGTCCACTTCCACCAGAAGCACCACGAAGCGATCATCAGCGGCGAGAAGGTCACCACAGTCCGGTGGAACGAATCCGTGCGGGTCGGCGATGCGACGTTCGTGTTCGACGACCACCCGACTGCCGAACCGCTGGCCGGCACGATCACCGCCGTGCACCAGTACCGGCTCGACACCCTCACCGCAGAACAGGCGCGCCAGCCTCCTGAGACGGACATGCAGCTCTTCGGGCAGCAGCTCCGCGAGAACTACTACCCCGACATGCCGGACGATGCTGTCGTCGAGGTGGCCGAACTCTCGATCAAGCCCGCTCGATGGCCGTTCCGGCTGCGTGTCGTCGCGGACCGCTGTCCGGGGATCGAGCGCGTGCGGAGCGCTGCGGGTCTCGGGAACCTGGCCAGCATCCCGACAGCACGTCTCGCTCGCCGATCTGCTGGCGGCGTCGTCCCGCGAGCCGATCGACCTTCGGGCGCTGGTCTTGCCGGCGACGGCTGGCCGAGCTCCACACCAACTATCTTGGGGTGAGCAGAAGTTGGAGGGAGCGATGTTGTTGCTGCAGTTCCTCGTGCCGGTCGTACTGGTTGTCGTCGTCGTGCTCATCTTCCTCGCCGCTCGCGGAAGCATGGGCCGGAGCCCGCTGCAGGATCAGCAGGACGCCGAGTGGCGAGCACGGCGTGACGAGCGACGGCGAGCCCGAGCAGCGCGTCGTTCCGGCGGCCGGTAGCCGATCCGCTGCCGACACCGCGTCTCGATGTTCGGCGTGCCGGTTCGTCCTACGCTGGCGGTGTGGACGAGTGGTGGGATCTTGTTGACGCGGCCGGGGTGCCGACGGGTGGGACGTTCCGGCGCGGTGACGCGGGTTGGCCGGGTGGGGCGTTCCATCTGGTGGTCACGGTGTGCGTCCACCGAGCCGACGGAACCGTCCTGCTCACGCAGCGGGCTCCGACGAAGGAGTTCGCCTTCGGGTGGGAGTTCCCCGGTGGGAGCGCGTTCGCAGGCGAGACTGGTCCTGCAGCTGCGTGCCGAGAGCTGCTCGAGGAGACCAACGTCACCGTCGAGCCCGAGGCGCTGCGCCGCGTCGGCCGCTTCACGGAGGAGACGGCGCTCGTGGACCTCTTCGTCGTGCAGGAGCCGAGTGGGTCAGCGGTGCGAGCGGATCCTGCCGAGGTGATGGACTGGCGCTGGGTCTCCCTGTCGGAGGTCAGCACGCTTCGCACGAGCGGGGTGATGGCGGCCCCGTGGGGGCCGCGGCTGGATGCGCTGTGGCCAGCGGTGACGGCATCGATCCTGGCCGCCGACGACTCCCGAGAGCGCACGTCTCCGCCGCACGAGAGCTGGTGACACCCCTGCGCGAGGCCGGAGACCCTGATCGATCGACCTCGCCGCCTCACCGCCTCACCGCCTCACCGCCAGCTGACGAGAGACCGATCGACCACCGCTCGCGCACGCGCGATGTGACCACGCACGGTCGAGTGCGGCAGACCCAGCGCCTCGGCGATCTCGGCGTAGGACCGACGCTCGAGATGGCGCAACTCCCAACACCGTCGCTGCATCGGCGCCATACCGTCGATGACCCGCTGCGCGGCTGCGACCAGCAATGCTCGCTCCGCGACGGCTCCCGGGGCGTTGTCGACGGATTCAGGAGCCGTCTCATCGAGTTGCGTCCGGTACCGCGTCGCAGCACTCCGGAGCCGATCGAAGCTCCGGCGTCGGACCGTGGTCACGAGCCACGCCGTGATCGCGTCAGCATCGCGCAGCGCTTCGAGATGGGTCCACGCGGCGATGAAGGTCTCCTGCACGACGTCGTCGGCTTCGCTGGACCCGCGCAGGATCCGCACGGCGATCGTTCGGAGCAGAGCAGCATTCCGCCCGACGATCATCGCGAACGCGCGATCGTCCACGGCGTCGGGAGCCACTCGCATCGGTGCCGCCGGCGGAGCGAATGCGTGCTGCTCCTTCACTGGGTTCCGTCGCCGGACCGGGGACTCGAGCACCCCGGTCGGGGCGGACGCGGTCTGCTGCAGTGTCGTCATCGACATACGGGTCCACTCCTCGGATCAATTGCGTGAGGATGTTTCGGACTCGTGGAGCAGGAGGGTGGGTGGGCGAAGGTCCCCAGTGCGAGGGCCAGGACGCCGGAACGACAACCGCTCGCTGCGGAAGCGCGGTCCGGAACCGGACGTTCTACCGAGGCAGAGAACGGGACCGCGGCGATCCGGTCGGCGACGCGGTGGATGCGGCGGCGATCGTCTACGAGCCGACGAGCCCCGTTGCCAAGGCGACGATCACACCGACGCCGGCGAACACTGCAACCAGACCCCCGACGATCGCGGCGAGCTGCTGGTCCTTGTTCATCCCCATGGTCGGAGCATACGAGTTCCGACCGCTCGGTCGTGGCCTTCGGTCTCTGTAACGGACCCTGCAGCACCGTGGTCCCGAGCCGGACTGCATGCGTTGTGGCGCAGCCCCAGCACGTTCTGGTCCGGCCTCGTGAGTGGGCCCTGCCGGGATCGAACCGACGACATCCACGGTGTAAACGTGGCGCTCTACCAGCTGAGCTAAAGGCCCTCACCACGATCCTAGAGTGTCAGCGCTCGATCGTCGTCGAACCGAGCAGGCACGTCACGACGTCCCGCACCGGGGTCGATCGCACCGGATCACGAGGCCAGGCACGTCCTCGTCCCGGTCGTCCGTCGCACCACCGGACAGCACGATCGGGGTGTCGTCGGCGGTCAGGCCGATCGCCAGGGTGCCGGTGCTCGACCGTGCGTCCTGCAGCGGCGGGAACCGGGCGATCGTCGTCTGCTCGGAACCGGTGCACCGCGCATCACGGCACGACAGGAGTCCCAGGGTGCCGCGTTCCTCGTCACGGACCGCGACGAGTGGCCGCCCCGATCGATCGATGACGAACGCCGGGAGCAGGTTCGTCGGCCCGTTCGGCGTGATGTCCGTGTGTGACGAAGACGAGCACGACGCATCCGCGCAGAACGTCAGCCGTTGGGTCGCGATCCCGTTCGACCGCGCGAGCACGACCGGGTTCCCGTCGCCGCCGATCGCCACCCGCGCGTCGTACGCCTCGTCCCACGCCCGCACCGGCTTGCCCGGCGGGATCGCGTGCGACAGGTCGCGGACGACGGGCTGGCCGCCGTCCGGGCGGAACGACACCAGCCGCAGGGCGGAGAAGGTCGGTGAACCGGCGTCGGTCTCGGACACCAGCGAGACCACGGCGGTGCCGTCCGGCGCGACGGCGACGTCCACACCCTGGTGGTCCAGCGGCGGGATCCACGGCAGCGCCACCTGCCGAACCGTGTGTTCGGCGCAGGACACGTCCTCGCAGAACACGGCGACCAGGTGCGAGCGTCCTTCCGGTTCACCGCCGCGGGCGATCCCGACCACGACCGGCCGGTCGCCGGAACTCGCGACTGCCACGTCGGTCATCCAGTAGCTGACGCGCCCCTGATCGGTGTCCACGATGTCGACGGCGGCGACCGTGGTGCGGCGCCCTTCCGGGCGGTCCACGGCCGGCGCCTCGTCGGCGGAGTCACGCTTCTCCGCCCGTCTCCCCGCGGGCCAGGCGGCACCGTCCGACTTCGGTGCCACATCGAGTTGGTCCGCGCGTGAGTGCACGACCTCGAGCTCGTACTGCTGCGCTTCCTCGCCGTCGAACCGCACCTTCCACTGGGCGGTGAGCAACCCACCGTCGCCGGCGCTCCCGATCGCGGAGCCGCCGGTCAGGCCGGGCATCTCGACGGGGGGTGTCGCACGACGCGTCCCCACACATCCGCAGACGGCTGGGCGGTGTCGACGGCGTGCTCACGACCGCCGTCCGGCCTCCGACGTCCGCGATGTCGCCGCCGAGCAGGCCGCGCGCATCCGCAGGGGCGGCGTCGTACTGCACGACGCCGATCGGATTGCTCGAGACGATCACCGCGAACACCACCGCCGGGACGACCACCACGCCCGCTCCGACGAGTCCAGGTCGCGCCCGTCGTCCCCCGGCCACCGGGTCCGTCGTCAGCGGTGACCGGAGCCGACCGCCGTCGTTCCGTGTTGCGGCCCCGCGCACCGCGATCGCGACGACGACCAGCACCAGGCCGGTCACGGCGATGCAGCACCAGGCCACGACGACGCTGCTCCGGAGCGCCGACGGCGGCAACAGGCGCAGCAGCAGCAGGACGCCGACCCCGAGCACCGTCACCAGTGTCGCTCCCCCGACGAGCGCACGACGTGGCGTCGCCGTCGCCTCGTCCCCACCACGGACGATGACCCGACCAGATCCCCAGGCGCGACGGTAGGCCGATCGACGGGGCACACCGGCCACGACCAGCGCCCAGCCGAGCAGCAGCGGCGCCACGATGAGGGCACCGACCGCCAGCAGCACGACGATCACGACGGTGCCCCATCCACCTGCCCGCCACCACACAGCGGTGGCCGTCACCACCGCCACCGCCACCAACGCGACGAGAGCGGCCTCGACGACGAGCCGCCAGTGGTGGACCGACCACCGCCAGGCGTCGCGCGGCCCCGCCACCGCATCGTCTGCGGCCGCGAGCACGACCACGGTGGCTGCGGTCACCCCGAAACCGAGCCCGAGCGCCGCGATGACCGCGCCCACGGCGAAGAGGGGCGCAGGCACCCCGGTCCCGTCGAGGGCCGCGAACGCACCGTTCACCAGGGCGACCCGACCACCCGGTACGCCGAGCAACAGCACCACCCCGGCCAGCAACAGCCCGGCAGCGAACGGCACCCCGAAGGCGAACACCGCACGGCCACCGCTCCAGGCGATCAGCGGCACGGGTGGTGGGCCGTACTGCCGCCGCACCGCGGTCCCCGTCGATCCGGCGCCTGCGACACCCGTCCCCGGTCGTGCATCATCCATCTGCTCGTCCCCTCCGACAGCGTCCGCCCATGCTGTCAGGTTCGACGGCACACGTCGAGAAGGTGACATTTCAGCCGTCAGCCCGCCCCGGTGCACGAGCGACCGACCCGACTGGTTTAGCCCGAACCTTACTTTCGACGATATGAAGCTCTACGCTTAACCCATGCAGCCCGAGCCCGTGTTCGCCGTGATCGTCGACCTGGTCGACTCCCGCACGCTCGCGGACCGCTCCGCAGCCCAGCACGACGTCGAGCGCGCGTTCGACAGTACCGCTGACGTCACCGCCCTCGATCCCCTGCGCGCCACCGTCGGCGACGAGTTCCAGGTCATCTACGGCACGCTCACCGACGCGCTGCTGGCGACCACGGCAGCGACCCTCGCGCTCCCCCAGACGGTGCAGATCCGGCTCGGCATCGGCCGCGGACAGGTCCGGACGATCGGTACCGGCGGCGGCGGCCCCCTGCAGGACGGCCCCGGCTGGTGGTCGGCGCGGGACGCCATCAACGAGACCCACCGCCGCGAGGACGGCCGGACCGCGTTCCTCCGGTCCTGGTACCACGACGCGGACGACCGCCACGGAACGACGGAGCGCCTCGTGAACGCCTACTTCCTCGGTCGCGACCACGTCGTCTCGCGGCTCGCACCCCGCGCCCGCCGGATCGCACTCGGGCTCGTGCAGGGCCGGACGCAGGCGCAGATCGCCGCGGACGAGGGGATCAGCCCGTCGGCGGTGTCCCAGACCGTGCAGAAGTCGGGCGTGGCCGCCGTGGTCGAGGGCCTCCGCGTCCTCGGGGACGGGGGCCGCTGATGCTCGCGGGTGTCCTCCTCGCCCTCGTCGGGCTGGCCGACGTCGTCCGCGCACGGACCGGGACGGACGCGGCACCACGGCGCGTGCTGACCACCACCGTGATCGTCCTGCTCTGGGCCGCCGTGACGACGACGGCGGTGCTCGGCTTCGGCCTCGCCGTCTGGTCGGCGCTCGTCACGGTCGTCCTCGCAGCCCTGTGGGTCGCGACCACGATCCCGGTGCGCTCCGGCGGAACCCCCGGCGGTCGGGATCGACCACTCCCCTGGCTCCGCCGCTCGGGGTCCTGGCCGGCCGTCCTGCTCGCGGTCGCCGTCGCCGTGCTGCTGCTCTGGGCGCCGGGCCCGGACGCGTCCGGCTTCGTGGTCGACTGGCACCGCGACGCCGGCCCGACGTTCGTCGGAGCCGTCCCGCTCGCAGCTATCGTCGCCGGCGTCGGCTCGGCGCTGTTCCTGGTCGACTCGGCCAACGTGGTCGTCGCCCAGGCGCTGCCACCGGGGCTGTCGTCCGACGCACGGCCCGACGCGGCGGCAGCGGCCGAGCAGACCCGCCGCAAGCGCTTCGGCTGGCGCCGCACCGCCAAGGCACCCGCGGCCGACGCAGCCGCAGCCGCAGCCGCGGACAGCACGGTCACCCTCAAGGGCGGACGCATGATCGGCCCGATCGAGCGGCTGCTGCTGGCCGGGTTCTCGTTGGCCGGCGCCTTCCCCGTCGTCGCCGCCCTGATCGCCGCGAAGGGGATCGTCCGGTTCCCCGAGATCCGCCGCGAGACGACCGGGTACCAGGCCGAGTACTTCCTGATCGGCAGCCTGGTGAGCTGGGCGATGGCCTTCTCCGCCGCCGGCATGTGCTGGTTGCTGGCACTGGGCTGACGAACGCACCCGGCCCCCGATGTCCGCAGGTACGCTCTCCTGCGTGAACGGTGTCGGAGTCGGTGTGCTCGACGAAGCCGGGCGGCTCCGCCTGCTCGGTGCAGGTGTGACGGGTGCCGCCTTCGCCGTCGTGCTGGTCATGCTGGTCCTGTCGTCGTGGACCGAGGCGACGACCACCGTCCTGGTCTCGGTCGGCATCCCGACCGCGGCGGCCGGAGCCGCGATCGCCGTCGTCCTGCAGCGCCGAGCCTGGCGCGCCGAGGGCGGCTACGAACGGTCGATCGTCGTCCGCGAGTGGATCGCCGACGGCCAGGTGCCCGCCGGGGTGCCGGCAGACCAGTGGATCCCGCTCGTGCAGGCCCAGGCCGACCGCGAAGGCGCCGGCTGGGGCAAGGTCGTCCTCGGCGTGCTGTGGATCGCGATGACGTGGTCGATGCGCGACCAGCACGGCACGCTCATCACGACGATGCTCATCGTGCTCTGGAGCGCGATGGCCCTGTGGGCGGCCGTCTGGGTCATCCCCCGTGCCCGGGCAGCGCGAGCGCTCCTGCGTCGCGGCGTCTCCACGATCGGCTGAACCCCGCTCGGCTGAACCCCGCTCGGCTGAACCCCGCTCGTGCGCGCCTGACTACGCTCGGACCCATGCAGAGTCGCACCCTCGGCCGCACCGGCCGCTCCGTCTCCCCCATCGGCCTCGGCACCTGGCAGTTCGGCGGTGACTGGGGTCCGGTCTCCGAAGCCGACGCGAACGCCGTCATGGACGCCTCCGTCGAGTCCGGCGTCACCCTGTTCGACACCGCCGACGTCTACGGTGACGGCCGGAGCGAGCAGCTCATCGGCGCGTGGCGCGCCGCGAACCCCGACGTGCCGCTGACGATCACCACGAAGATGGGCCGTCGCGCCGACCAGGTCCCCGAGAACTACGTCGCCGCGAACTTCCGCGAGTGGGTCGACCGCTCCCGCCGGAACCTCGGTCAGGACACGCTCGACCTCGTGCAGCTGCACTGCCCGCCGACCCCGGTCTACGCGGACGACGCCGTCTACGACGCCCTCGACGCCCTGGTCGCCGACGGCTCGGTCGCCGCCTACGGCGTCAGCGTCGAGACCGCCGACCAGGCGCTCACCGCGATCGCCCGGCCCGGCGTCGCGAGCGTCCAGATCATCCTCAACGCGTTCCGGCTCAAGCCGCTCGACCGCGTGCTGCCGGCCGCTCTGGAGGCAGGGGTCGGCATCCTCGCGCGCGTCCCGTTGGCCTCGGGGCTGCTCTCCGGCAAGTACACGACCGACACGTCGTTCGCCGAGGGCGACCACCGCAACTACAACCGCCACGGCGAGGCCTTCGACCAGGGCGAGACCTTCAGCGGCGTCGACTACGACGACGGCGTGCGCGCCGCCCAGACCTTCGCGGCGTCCCTGCCGGACGCCGTCTCCGTCCCGCAGGCAGCGCTCGCGTGGATCATCGCGCAGGACGGCGTGACGGCGGCGATCCCGGGCGCGCGCAACCCGGAGCAGGCGCGTTCGAACGCCGCTGCCGGCGACCTGCCGCCGATCGAGGGACTCGACGCCACCGTCCGCGACCTGTACGACACGTGGTTCCGCGCGAGCGTCCACGACCGCTGGTGAACCTGCGGAGCGTCGCGGTCGCGGTGGCCGCACTCCTGCTGCTGTCCGGGTGCGCGGCGCCCGGAGCGGTGACCACCCGTGACGCTCCGCCGTGGCCACGCCCGACGGACCTGACGGCCCGCGCGGAGTCCGCCGGGCTGCACAACGTCTGGGGCGAACGGCTGGCCGAGCACGTGCACTCGCACCTGACGATCCTGGACGGCGACGAACCGGTGACCGTCCCGGCGAACATCGGTCACTCCGACGACCGCGAGTTCGCCGCCGAGATCCACACGCACGACACCTCGGGCATCGTGCACGTCGAGTCCCCGACGAAGCAGACGTTCACGCTCGGGCAGTTCTTCGACGAGTGGGGTGTCTCGCTCGGCCCGGAGCACGTCGGTGGCCTGCGCGGCGAACTGACCGTGTGGGTCGACGGGCACCGACGGATCGGCAACCCGCGCTCGATCGAGCTGACGGACCTGCGGCAGGTCGTCCTCATCGTCACGACCGTGGGCGAGGTCCCCCGCCTGCCGGCTCCCTTCGACTGGCCGCCGCAGTACGACTAGCGCCGGAACCGGCTCGCTTCAGTCCTCCTTCGCAGCGACCCACGAAAGGTCGAGGTCCCACTGCTCGACCGAGCCGGCCGGCAGCTGCCACACGTACTCGTTCTTGAGCTTCTTGCCGTCCTCACGGAACGGCCCCGTCCGGTACGGGTAGAACGCGACCGTCGGCAGTGTGCCGGGCGGGGCCGTGCGGATCGCGTTCGAGAAGTCCTTGTTCAACCGGCGGAGCTCAGCGATCACGGCGCCGCGAGCGGCATCGGCGTCGAACCCACCGGCACCCGAGGCGAGCTGGAACGCGATGTGCAGCTGCCGGTCCCCGTGGTCGTCCTCGTAGCTGATCAGCCGGTGGTTCTCGACGGCCTCGAGCAGCTCCGGGTCGCCGTACACGACGTCCCGCACCACGTCGGGCGCGACGACGGCCCCGTTGTAGTCGACGGACAGGTCGGACCGGCCGTAGTGGAACAGCAGCGGCAGGTCGAGCTCGGCCTCGGCGGCGAGCGCCGCGTGCCCCGTCGCCCGCAGCACGGAGCGGAGTTCCTTCATCCGCACCACGTGTCCGCGGTCGTGGATGTTGTACCGGATGCGGGGGCTGATGTTCTCGGAGCGGGCGATGGTCACGACGAGTTCGCCGAGGTCGTTCGTCTCGATCAGGTAGCCGAACGGGTTGAACTGGAACACCATCGGCAGCACCCCGTACTCGCCCTGCTTGGTCAGGGCGGCGGAGAGTTCCGGTGAGGCGGCGATCGCCCGGCGGAGCTGCACGCTGAACGGTGTCTCGATGCCGAGGTTGATCTCGAGGTCGCTCGCCCCGTAGGAGCCGAGGACGGCCTGCGCGTACTGCTCGATGTGGGCGCGCATGTTCTCGCTGATGCCCTCGCCCCCGAACGCGGCGACGATCGTGTACTGGCTCCAGTCGAGCCGGTCGTCCTCGAAGAGGGCCTTCAGGAACGGTGGGTAGCTGCAGATGATGTAGGTGAAGTCGGTGCCGAACTCGCGCATCGTCTGCACGATCTTGTCGCGGTCCGGGCCGATCGACTTGATCATGGAGGACTCGGTGAGCGAGGCGGTCACGTTCATCCCGGTGGCCCAGGCGCCGAGCGAGAAGGCGTTGAGCACGAACGGCTGCTTCGACAGGTCCTTGGCGGTGCGGGAGAACCCGAGCTGCAGCAGCTGTCGGGTGGCCTGGCGTTCGTCGGGGCCGCGCACCCAGCTGGTCGGGGTGCCGCTCGATCCGCTGGACTCGTCGACGACGACGCCGCGTCGGGGCAGGCGGCCGTCGATGCAGCGTTCGGGGATGCTCCAGCGCTTGACGTAGGTGTCCTTGTCCATCTCGGGCAGTCCGGAGATCGCCGCGGCGATCCCGCCGCGGGTGTCGAGCCTGGAGGCGCGTCCGGACTCCGCCAGGAACGCCCGGTAGGCGGGGACCCGCTTGGCGGCCCGTTCCGCGGTCCGCCAGGCGCGCCAGCGTCCGAGGGTCCAGCGGAGCGGCTCGATGCCGGGCGTGAGCAGGAGCTTGTGGGTGCCGACGCGGGGCATGAACAGTGCGACGAAGGTCTCGACCACCCACACCACCGTGAACACCGCTGCCCGCTTCACCGGGTCCCCCCGACGGTCATCGCTGCTGCGGGGCGGCGGTGTGCCAGGGGTGGTGGGTCGCTGTGTCCGAAGCGGAACAGCATCCAGGCCATCCGCCCGTCGGACTCGTCGACGCCCGCGCGTTCCACGAACGCGGCGTGTGACCGCGGGTTGGTGATCACGGTGCCGAAGGGGTGCATCGCGATGCCGCGTGCGGAGAACTCGAGCCAGATGCGCATGAACACCCGGCCGGCCTCGACGTACTCGGCCGGGGTGCTGAACGGCCCTTCGAGCCAGGCGAGCTGTCGGACGCCCCGCATGGTGGACAGGTACACCCTGCGGAAGACCCCGCCGATGCCCGGTGCCTGCCAGAGTCCGCGGTGCTCCATGGCGAACCGGAGCACCGGGCCGGGCATGAGCATCGTCTCGGCGGACAGTCCGTCGCCGGTGGCCGCTGCCTGTCGCTTCGAGAACCGCAGCCAGTGCAGGATCTCGTCGTGCACAGCGTCGTGCTGCAGGTCGTCGAACAGGGTCTCCTGGTTGACACGGACGATCTCGTCGACGGTGGCACGGTCGTCGGTGGTGCGGAAGCGTTGCCCGGCCGCCGAGGCGATGGCGGCTGCGGCCTCGATCGCGGTGGCGTCCACCAGGGTCGAGTCGTAGGGCCTGCGTGAGGTGCGCCGGGCGAGGAAGCCGGCCAGGGCCTCCCGGTCGTCGGCGGTGACCACGTGCGGACGCAACGTCACGGTGCCCAGCCGGTGCAGGTGGTCCTCGGCACCAGCGCCGAGCCGACCGAAGTCCATCTCGGCGTGGTCGAGCTGTTCCTGCACGGTGAACCCGTGCGCCCGCGCCACCACGTCGAGCCCGGCCAGGAACACCCCGGCGCAGACGTGCCCGAACGGGATGCCGAACGATTCCGCCGGCAGCCCCCGTCGCAGGTCGTAGAACACGGTCGCGGTGTGGTCGTCCTCGACGCGCACGACGATCGGTTGCGAGTTGTGCGGCGACGGGTAGTGCCGCGCGTCCTCGATGATGCCCGTCCACGGTGATGCCATCGTTCCCCCTCGGTGGTCCCTGGCGACGATCATACGAACCCCTGCCGTCCGCCATGCCCGTCGGGGCATGCACGGTGGAGGACTCCTGCGTACCCTGCTCCTCGTGCAGACCATCCGGACCGGGACCGACCTCGCCGCGGTCGAGGACGTCGTCGACGCCGTCGCGGCCCACGGCGAGCGGTACCTGGACCGCGTGTTCACCGTCCGGGAGCGCGCCGACACCGGTGACGACCCGGAGCGCCTGGCGGCTCGGTTCGCCGGCAAGGAGGCCGTGGTGAAGCTGCTCCGGCCGGCCCCGGACCAGGCGATCCCGCTGCGTGACGTCGCCGTCGTGCTCGACGCCGCCGGCGCCCCCACGGTCACGCTCTCCGGGGCGGCGGCAGCGCTGGCGGAGTCGATCGGGTGCGGCCCGATCGCGATCTCGCTGGCGCACGAACGGGGGCTTGCGGTGGCGACGGCGGTGGCCCTGTCCGAGTGGTGACCCGGGGCGCGTGACAGGGGTGCGGTTTCCCGCATCCGCACGGCGGTTTCCCGAGGGCTGTTCCTCTTTACGGTTGCAGTCATGGAACAGGACCCGAACCCCTCCAGCGCCACCGCGACGATCGCCGGACCGGCCACCGACCAGGCCGTCCGCCGCGCCCTCGCCGAGCACGGCCGGCTGACGGTCGACGCGTGGGACGTCGCGTCGACCGCCGACCTCTACGTCCTCGGCTTGACCTCGCACGCGACCGTCAACGTGATGCTCGCGGTGGAGTCCGAGCTCGACGTCGAGTTCCCCGACTCCGTGCTCAACCGGTCCACCTTCGCGAGCGTCGAGTCGATCACCGCCGCCGCGGAGCTCGCCGCGGAGCTCGCCTCGTGACGCTGGTCCTGCCGGCACCGTCGGTCGTCGACCGGTTCGCCGAGCGTGCGAGCGCGGTGGCCGAGGTCGCCGCGCAGTTCGCCGACGAGGTCGACCGCGACGCCCGGCCCCCGCGTGAGGCCATCGCCGCGATGCGGGAGTACGGCCTGCTCGCGGCAGCGGTGCCGACCGAGCACGGTGGCGAGGGTGCCTCCGTGGCCGAGCTCTCGGCGATCGCGACCGAACTCGGTCGGGCCTGTGCCGCGACCGGCATGGTGTTCGCGATGCACCAGGGCCAGGTCATGGCGCTCTGGCGGCACGGCGGCGACGGTGCCGGCGTGCTCGAGACCATCGAGGCCGTCCGGGGCGGGGCACTCGTCGCGTCGGCAACGACCGAGCGCGGCGTCGGCGGCGACGCCCGGCGTTCCACCTGCTCCATCGAGCCGACCGACGACGGCCGGATCCGCCTGCGCAAGGACGCGCCGGTGATCTCCTACGCCACCGAGGCCGACGCGGTGTTCGTCACCGCGCGACGCGACCCGGACGCCCCTGCCTCGGACCAGCGACTGCTCATCTGCCGCACCGACACGATGGTCCTGTCGCAGACGTCGACCTGGGACACCATGGGGCTCCGCGGCACCTGCAGCAACGGGTGGATCCTCGACACCGAGACGACGACCGACCGGGTGTTCCGCGACGACTACGCCGCGATCTCCGCCCAGACCGTCCTGCCGGTGTCGCACGTGCTGTGGGCCTCGGTCTGGCTCGGCATCGCCGTGTCGTCCGCCGAACGTGCCCGCAGCGCCGTCCGCAAGCAGGCCCGGGCATCCGTCGGCACGACCCCGCCCGGTGCCCTCCGGCTCGCCGAGCTCCTGGTCGACCTGCAGGCGCTGGCCGACTCGGTGCGCCACGCCGCCGAACGGTTCGACGCCGCCGCCGACGACCCGGACGTGCTGGCCTCGAGCGCGTACGCCCTCGCCGCGAACGCCCTGAAGATCGGTGCGTCCGAGCGCGTCACCGACATCGTCACGAAGGCGCTGCGCATCGTCGGGATCGCCGGCTACGCCGCATCGGGTCCGATGAGCATCGCCCGCCACCTCCGAGACGCCCACGGTGCCGCCGTCATGGTGAGCAACGACCGTCTCCTGGGGAACGACGCCGACCTGGCCATCATGACGGGAGTGATCCTGTGACCACCACGGACACCACCACGCACACCACCGACGCCTCCACCGCGGACACCGCGGACACCGCCGGCACGGACACCGCCACGGCGCTCGACGCCGCCCGCGCCGCCCTCCGCGCCCGCCTGCTCACCGACGGCGTGCTCCTCGACCTCGGCACGCCCGGCCTCTACGGCCGCACCGGGGTCTTCGAGCGCGTCTCCGCCGCGGTCGACGCCGCAGCGGTCCGCAGCCAGCAGCACCTCGGCGCCGAGGTCCTGCGTTTCCCGCCGGTCGAGCCGCTCGCGTCGTTCGAGCGCACCGACTACATCGCGTCGTTCCCGGACCTCGCCGCGTCGATCTCCGGGTTCACGGGCGACGACCGCACCCACCGCGCGCTGCTCGCCGCCCGCGAGCGCGGTGAGCGCTGGGAGGGCTTCCTCGAGCCGGCCGACCTCATGCTCACCCCCGCTGTCTGCCACCCCGTCTACGGCCTCATCGGCGACACCGTGCCGCAGCAGGGCCGGTTCCTCGACGTCCTGGGCGACTCCTTCCGCCGGGAGCCCTCGCTCGACCCGATGCGCCTGCAGGCCTTCCACATGCACGAGTTCGTGCACGTCGGCACCCCCGCGTCCGCAGCGGCCCACCGCGACGGCAGCATCCCGGTGATGCGCTCCCTGCTCGAGTCGTTCGGGCTCGAGATCGACGTCGTCCCCGCCAACGACCCCTTCTTCGGCCGCGTCGGGCAGATGCTCGCCCGCAACCAGGTCGAGCAGGCCCTGAAGTTCGAGTTCGTGACGAAGGTCTACGGTGCCGACCACGACGCCACCGCGATCAGCTCCGCGAACCTGCACGAGGACCACTTCGGTACCTCGTTCGGCCTGCGCACCGAGGACGGGCAGGTGGCGCACAGCGCCTGCATCGCGTTCGGCCTGGAACGCATCACCATCGCCCTGTTCGCCGCCCACGGCACGGACCTCGACGCCTGGCCGGCGTCCGCCCGCGCCGCCCTGGCACTGTGACCACGCTGCACGGCTGGTCCGGATCGCCGGCGATCCGCGCCGCGGTCCAGCTCCCCGCCGCCGCGCGCGCCGGTGTCGTGATCTGCCCGCCGCTCGGGCAGGAGGGCGTCATCGCGTACCGCACGCTCCGCCTGCTGGCCGACCGCCTGGAGGCCCGTGGCATCGCCTCGGTGCGCTACGACCCGTCCGGACGTGGTGACGGCGCACCCGACACCACGTCCGACGCGCAGGTCCGGTCCGCGCGCCACGCCGCTGCGCTGCTCCGGTCGGCGGGCATCCGGGACGTCGCGTTCGTCGGGCTGGCGTCCGCCGCACTCGTCGCCGCCGCTGCCGCCCAGACGACCGACGGCCTGCTCGTCTGGGACGCCCCGGCGTCCGGCAGGGGCTGGCTCCGCCGACAGCGTGCCCTGGCGACGATCACCATCGGGGCCGATCGGGTCGTCGACGGTGTCGAGAGCCTCATCGGCATCGAGGTCGACACCGACGAGGCCGCCGCACTGTCCGCCCTGGCGTTCGCTCCGCGCACCGGACCGACCGTCGCCCTGGTCCGTCCGGGTGCCCGTGCGCCGAAGCCCCTCGGTGGCGTCGAGGTGACCGAGGTCACCGGCAGCCCGGAGCTGCTCGACGGCACGAGCATCCACGCCCGGATCCCCGGCACCGCCATCGACACCGCCGTCGCCTGGCTCGGTGCCTGGGCACCCACCGCTGCGGCACCCGTCGCCCCGCCCGAGCTCGACGAGGTCCTCGACGTGGACGGCCGCGTCTCGGAACGGATCGTCCGCCTGGGCCCCGAGCGGCTGTTCGCCGTCGAGACCGTGTCGTCCGCGCAGCACCACGACGCCCCGCTCGTCGTCCTGCACAACGGCGCCGCGGAGCACCGCGTCGGCGCCACCGACTACCAGGTCGGACTCGCTCGGGCCCTGGCACGCGACGGCGCTCGGGTGGTCCGCGTCGACCGCCGCGGCACGGGCGAGAGCAGCGCCGTGCACGAGGACGAGCGCAGCTTCCTGTTCGCCCAGGAGTGGGTCGAGGACCAGTCCGCCGTCGTCACCGCCCTCGGCGAACCCTCGGACCGTCTGGTGCTCGTCGGCATGTGCGCCGGTGCCTGGCTCGCGGGCCGCTCGGCAGAGGAGGCCCCACGCCTCGTGGTCGAGATCAGCCCGAACGACTACCGGCGGCATCCCGCGGCCCCCGGGAGCTACGAGGACGCCGTCCGCGCGATCGACGCCCCCTCACCGACGCGGCTCTGGATCCGGCACCGCTACAACGCCCTGGTGCCGAAGGCCCTCCGCGACCGCATCGCCCGACGCGACCGGGTCGGCGGCGTCGTCGAGCACGTGCGCCCCCTCGTCGAGCACGGCACCGACGTGGTCGTGATCGTGGCCCCGGACGACGCCGCACTGTTCGACCGCCTCGGCGGGCAGAAGGCCGTGCGTCGCTACACCGGCACCGGCCGCCGTGGCGCCCTGTCGGTCGTGCGGGTCGAGGCCGGCGACCACTCGCTGTTCTCGCCCGTGATGCGGCAGGCGGTGCAGGCCGAGGTGCGCTCCCGCGTCGCGGCGACGTTCCCCGTGCCCGCCTGACGGCTGCCGACCGTGCGGCAGGCCGGCGTGCAGGAGCTCAGACGAACCCGAGCTCGTGCGCGACCGCGTCGGGACGCTCGACGTGGGCGAAGTGCCCGCACGCCTCCAGCAGCACCGTGCGGGTCTGCGGCACGAGCGCCCGCAGTGCGGCCAGGTCCGAGACGCGAGCGAACACGTCGTCGCGGCCCGCGATCGCCGTCACCGGGCAGGTGATCGCGCGCCACCGGTCGACGTCGTACGCCGCCGCCGACCGTGCCGCCTCGGTGAACTGCTCCGGCCGGAGCTCGTCCACGAAGGCTGCCAGGACGCTCGGGTCCAGGCGTCGCACGTGCGTGAACACCGGCGCCGCGACGAGTGGCAGCAGGCCGATCCGGGCGATCCCCCGGAGCAGCGGACGAGCGGCGCCACCGGTCACCGTCAGGCCGGCTCGCAGCAAGGTGAACGCCGGCAGGGTGCCGAGCGCCCGGACGGGGTGCCGAGCTGCACCGGCCGTCGCGACCGTCGTGCCGGACACCAGCGCGAGCGACCGGACCCGCTCGGGCGCCACCACGGCCAGGTGCAACCCGACGAACGCGCCCATGGAGTGCCCGACGACGTCGACCGCACCGAGGTCCAGTGCTCCGAGGACCGCGGTCACGGCAGCCGTGACGGCGTCGAGCCCGAACGGACCGTCGGGGGCCGGCGAGGACCCCCAGCCGGGCAGGTCGACGAGCACCAGTCCGCGGGCACCGATGCCGTCCGCGGCGCGCAGCAGCGGGGTCCACGTCGACCAGGAGCCGGCGATGCCGTGCAGCAGCAGGAGCGGGTCCGGGCCGACGCGGTGGTGCA
The DNA here is from genome assembly GCF_025643395.1 of Curtobacterium sp. Arg-1. NCBI lineage: Bacteria > Bacillati > Actinomycetota > Actinomycetes > Micrococcales > Microbacteriaceae > Curtobacterium > Curtobacterium sp. Arg-1. The sequence continues at coordinate 1,597,222 of NZ_CP095731.1, read as the reverse complement.
CCACGACGGGGCCGGTCGGGGTGTCGACGACCGTGCGGGTCAGGCCCCAGGCGCCGGGCGTGACGCGCACCGGGTACGGGGCGTAGCCGTCGGAGGCGACCCCGCGACCACGCGGGTCGGTGTCGATGGCGTGCACCGGGCCTCCTGTCCGACCGTCGACGCGGATGCGTCCGTCAGCAGGGATTCGGAACGCTAGCCGACGGGGACGGGTGCCGAGCAGGCGGCGAGCCGGTCGAGGGCCGCCTTGTACTCGGCCACGTCGCGCTGCAGGCCGGGCTCGGTGATGATCGAGGCCTTGATGCGGCCCTGCACGTCGATGACGAAGGTCGCGCGGGTGGCGAAGCCCTTGTGCTCGAGGAACACGCCGTACTCCTTCGAGACCGCGCCGTGCGGCCAGAAGTCGGCGAGCAGCTCGAAGTCGTAGCCGTTCGTCTCGGCGAACGACCGCAGCGTCGCCTTCGAGTCGACCGAGATGCCGAGGAGCTCGATGCGCTGGTCCTGGAACATCGTGATGTTGTCCTGCAGGGTGCAGAGCTCGTTCGTGCACCCGGACGAGAACGCCAGCGGGAAGAAGACGAGTGCGACCGGGCGGTTGCCGCGGAAGTCGCTGAGTCGGACGTGCTCACCGAACTGGTTCGGGAGCTCGAAGTCCGGCGCGAGTGAGCCGATCTCCAGTGCCATCGCTACGTGTGCTTCTTCCTCGGGCGTGGGGTGTGCCCGTCGGGTCCGTGCGCCGCGGATCGCGTGTGCACGATCGGCCATGCTACGCCGACGACACGCGAATGCAAGCACCCGTCCACCTGCACGTCACCATCAGCATCAGCGTCGGTCCTGGGGCCTAGAGTGGACGGGGCCCCAGCCGGTCGCGACCCGACCACCGGAGCCACCATGTCCACCACCACGAGAACGAACGAGGTCAAGGGTGACGGTGAACGACCAGGACCCGTACAGCACCGGGGCGAACGACCAGGATCCGCAGGAGACCGCCGAATGGCGTGAGTCCCTGGACGGGCTGGTCCAGACCCACGGACACCAGCGCGGTCGCGAGATCATGCTGAGCCTGCTCAAGCGGTCCAAGGAACTGCACCTCGGTGTGCCGATGGTCCCGACGACGGACTACGTGAACACCATCGCGCCGGAGAACGAGCCGGAGTTCCCCGGCGACGAAGAGCTGGAGCGCCGGTACCGCCGCTGGATCCGCTGGAACGCGGCCATCACGGTGCACCGCGCGCAGCGTCCGGGCATCGCGGTCGGCGGGCACATCTCGACGTACGCGTCGAGCGCCGCGATGTACGAGGTCGGCTACAACCACTTCTTCCGCGCGCAGGACCACCCCTCCGGTGGCGACCAGGTCTTCTTCCAGGGCCACGCCTCCCCCGGCATGTACGCCCGCGCCTACATGGAAGGGCGCCTGTCCGAGGACCAGCTCGACGGGTTCCGGCAGGAGAAGTCGCACGCCGGCGGCGGCCTGTCGTCGTACCCGCACCCGCGCCTCATGCCGCACTTCTGGCAGTTCCCGACCGTGTCGATGGGCATCGGCCCGATCAACGCGATCTACCAGGCGCAGCAGGCCAAGTACCTGTCGGACCGCGGCATCAAGGACGCCATGGACCAGCAGGTCTGGGCGTTCCTGGGCGACGGCGAGATGGACGAGGTCGAGTCCCGCGGCCAGCTCCAGGTCGCTGCGAACGACGGCCTCGACAACCTGAACTTCGTCATCAACTGCAACCTGCAGCGACTCGACGGTCCGGTCCGTGGCAACGGCAAGATCATCCAGGAGCTCGAGGCGTTCTTCCGCGGTGCGGGCTGGAACGTCATCAAGGTCGTCTGGGGCCGCGAGTGGGACGACCTGCTCGCCCGCGACACCGAGGGCGCGCTCCTCAACCTGATGAACCAGACGCCGGACGGCGACTACCAGACGTACAAGGCCGAGAACGGTGCCTACGTGCGCGAGAACTTCTTCGGGCGCGACCCGAAGGCGCTCGAGCTCGTCCAGGACTACACCGACGACCAGATCTGGAACCTCAAGCGCGGTGGCCACGACTACCGCAAGGTCTACGCCGCCTTCAAGGCCGCGACCGAGCACAAGGGCCAGCCGACCGTCATCCTGGCGAAGACGGTCAAGGGCTACGGCCTCGGCCCGAGCTTCGAGGGCCGCAACGCGACCCACCAGATGAAGAAGCTCACGCTCGACAACCTCAAGCAGTTCCGCGACGAGATGCGCATCCCGATCTCCGACGCGCAGCTGGAAGAGAACCCCTACACGCCGCCGTACTACCACCCGGGCAACGACGACGAGGCGATCCAGTACATGCACGAGCGCCGACGCGCGCTCGGTGGCTACGTGCCGGAACGTCGCACGAAGTACACGCAGTTCACGCTGCCGGACGACTCGAAGTACCAGGTCGTGAAGAAGGGCTCCGGCAAGCAGGAGGTCGCCACGACCATGGCGTTCGCCCGCCTGCTGAAGGACCTGCTGCGCTCGCCCGACTTCGGTGACCGCGTGGTCCCGATCATCCCGGACGAAGCACGCACGTTCGGCATGGACGCCTACTTCCCGTCGGCGAAGATCTACAACCCGAACGGCCAGCACTACACGTCCGTCGACCGCGAACTCCTCCTCGCCTACAAGGAGAGCCCGCAGGGCCAGATCATCCACGTCGGCATCAACGAGGCGGGCGCCCTGGCGGCGTTCACCGCGGTCGGTACCTCGTACTCGACGCAGGGCGAGCCGCTCATCCCGGTCTACGTCTTCTACTCGATGTTCGGGTTCCAGCGCACCGGCGACGCCATCTGGGCCGCCGGCGACCAGATGACCCGTGGCTTCATGATCGGCGCGACCGCCGGCCGCACCACGCTGACGGGCGAAGGCCTGCAGCACGCGGACGGCCACTCGCCGCTCCTCGCCACGACGAACCCGGCCGTCGTCTCGTACGACCCGGCGTACGGCTACGAGATCGGCCACATCGTCAAGGCCGGCCTCGACCGCATGTACGGCACGAACGAGGACGGCTCGCCGAAGCACGCCGACCCGAACGTCATGTACTACCTGACGGTCTACAACGAGCCGCTGGTGCAGCCGGCCGAGCCCGAGGGCGTCGACGTCGAGGGCATCCTCAAGGGCATGTACCTGCTCAAGCCGAGCGAGCACGACGGCCCCAAGGCCCAGCTGCTCGCGTCCGGTGTCGCCGTGCCGTGGATCCTCGAGGCGCAGCAGCTCCTCGCCGAGGACTGGGGCGTGTCGGCCGACGTGTGGAGCGTCACGAGCTGGGGTGAGCTGTACCGCGACGGTGTGGCCGCCGAGCAGCAGGCGTTCCTCAACCCGAACGAGCCGGCCCGCACGCCGTTCGTCACCGAGCGTCTGCTCGGCACCGAAGGACCGGTCGTCGCCGTGAGCGACTTCATGCACCTGGTGCAGGAGCAGATCCGTCCGTTCGTGCCGACCGACTACGCCACCCTCGGTGCCGACGGCTTCGGTTTCTCGGACACCCGTCCGGCCGCTCGCCGCTTCTTCCACATCGACGGCCCCTCGGTCGTCGTGCGGACGCTGCAGCAGCTCGCCCGCCAGGGCAAGGTCGACGGCGCGCTCGTCCAGCAGGCGATCGACAAGTACCGCCTGCACGACGTGACCGCCGGCACCACCGGCAGCGCGGGCGGCGAGAGCTGATCACCCCGTGACGACGGTCCGCCCGGACCACGAGAGCCAGGAGAGCGCGCGTGAGCGTGCGCTCTCCTGGCTCCGTCAGGTGTCCGGAGAACTCTCCACCGCGACCATCAAGCGGCTCGAGGAAACCCTCCCCTGGTACAGCGAGATGCCACCGGGGCGCCGCTCCGCCGTGGGCCTCGTCGCCCAGGCCGGCATCACGTCGTTCATCAGCTGGCTCGAGGGCACTGCGTCGACGCCGTGGATCGCCGCGGCCGACGTCTTCGGGTCCGCCCCACGGGAGCTCCTGCGCTCGGTGAGCCTGCAGCAGACCCTGCAGCTCATCCGCGTCGTCGTCACCGTGGTCGAGGAACGCGCCGCCGACGACGAGATGCTGCAGGAGGCGATCCTCAAGTACTCCCGTGACATCGCGTTCGCGGCCGCCGACGTCTACGCCCGCGCGGCCGAGGCCCGGGGCCTGTGGGACGCCCGGCTCGAAGCCCTCGTTGTCGACTCGATCCTCTCGGGCGAGTACGACGACGAACTGCCGTCCCGCATCGCCGCCCTCGGGTGGCACGGGCACGGCGAGGTCGCGGTGCTCGTCGGCACCGCGCCGAAGCAGCTCGAGGTCGACCAGGTCCGTCGCACCGCACGGCACATGGACGCCGACGTGCTCGTCGGGGTCCAGGGATCGCGGCTCGTCGTGGTCATCGGTCGCGCCACCCCGCGTGACGACGTGCCCGAGGGCGAGGAGCCCGTCTCCTTCACGACCATCGCGCAGGCCCTCGAACCGCTGTTCGGCGACGGCCACCTGGTCCTCGGCAACGAGGTCCCCGGGGTCGTCGACGCCTCGACCAGCGCGAAGGCCGCCTTGGCCGGGTTCGCCGTCGCGCGTGCCTGGCGCGGTGTCCCCCGTCCGGCCCTCGCCGACGACCTGCTCCCCGAGCGCGCCCTGGCCGGTGACCCGCTGGCCCGCTCGGCCCTGGTCCAGCGCATCTACGTCCCGCTCAAGGACCAGTCGACCGAGCTCCTGCAGACGCTGTGGTGCTACCTGGACACCGGCCGCTCGCTCGAGGCCACCGCCAGGGAGCTCTTCGTGCACCCGAACACCGTGCGCTACCGCCTGCGCCGCGTCGCCGACATCATCGGCTGGGACGCCACGAACGCCCGGGACGCCCTGATCGTGCAGTCGGCGCTCATCCTCGGCGCGATGTCGGAGTCCGCGACCGGCCGTCGCCGCATCACACCCCGACGCTGACGCGCCGGGGCGTAGAGAACCGACAATGTCCCACCGGGATTCGTGTGGGAAGTCCACACGTGCCCTGTGGGGCGAGAACGCGAGGATTGTCCGGTGATCGTCGTCGTCGCGCCCGGACAGGGCTCCCAGACCCCCGGCTTCCTCGCCCCCTGGCTCGAGGACGCCACCGTTCGTGAACGCGTCGGGCAATGGTCGGAGTCGATCGGCGTCGACCTCGCCGAGCACGGCACGAACTCCGACGCGGACACCATCAAGGACACCGCGCTCGCACAGCCCCTCATCGTGGCCGCCGGCCTGGTGACCGCCGACGCACTGCTCGCCGAGGGCCGTCGTGCCCTGGTGGGCGGGGTCGCCGGACACTCGGTGGGCGAGTTCACCGCCGCCGCGGTCGCCGGGATCCTCGAGCCGACCGACGCCGTCGCCCTGGTCGCCGAGCGCGGCCGGGCCATGGCCGACGCCGCAGCGCTCGAACCGACCTCGATGGCCGCCGTCCTCGGTGGCGACGCCGATGCGGTCGCCGCCGCCCTCGCCGAGCACGGCCTGGTGCCCGCGAACCACAACGGTGGCGGCCAGACCGTCGTCGCCGGCGCCGCGGACGCCATCGCCGCCCTCGCCGCAGCCCCGCCCGCCAAGGCCCGGGTCATCCCCCTCGCCGTCGCCGGCGCGTTCCACACCCGCTACATGGCGCCCGCCGTCGAGCGGGTCGCACCGGTGGCGGCCGCCGCGGCCGTGCAGGACCCGACCCTGCCGATCTGGACCAACGCCGACGGCTCCCGGGTGGACGACGGCCGACGCTTCGTCGACCTGATGGTCCAGCAGATCGCGAACCCCGTGCACTGGGACGCGGTCATGGAGTCCTTCTCCGCCGCCGGCGTGACCGGCATCATCGAGCTCGCACCCGCCGGTGCCCTCGTCGGCCTGGCGAAGCGCGGCCTCCGCGGCACGCCGACCGTCGCCATCAAGACCCCCGACGACCTGCCTGCAGCGATCGACCTGCTGCAGCGCGCGGGCCAGGAAGCAGACGCAACCGCATGACCGACCCGACCACCCCGACGGACGCCCCCACGGGCCTCCCGACCGGATCCGCGCGCCCGCTGCTCCAGCAGCGCCGCGGCCACGAGTTCACCCGGATCCTGGCGTTCGGCGCCGCCCGCGGCGAGAACGTCGTGCCGAACGACGACCTCGTCGGCCCGATCGACTCGTCCGACGAGTGGATCCGCCAGCGCACCGGCATCATCACCCGCAAGCGTGCCGGCGAGGACGTCGAAGCCGTCGACCTCGCCGAGACCGCCGCACGCGAGGCGATCGAGAAGGCCGGCATCGAGCCGTCCCAGATCGGCGTCGTGCTCGTGAGCACCGTCACGCACACCGTCGCCACCCCGTCGATGGCGTCGCTGCTCGCCGAACGCATCGGTGCCACCCCGGCCGCCGCGTACGACATCAGCGCCGCCTGCGCCGGGTACGCCTACGGCATCGCCCAGGCCGACTCGTTCATCAAGTCCGGGCTCGCCGACCACGTGCTGGTCGTCGGGGCCGAGAAGCTCAGCGACGTCGTCGACCCGACCGACCGCTCGATCTCGTTCCTGCTCGGGGACGGTGCCGGCGCCGCCGTGATCGGCCCGAGCGACTTCCCGGGCATCGCCCCCACCATCTGGGGCTCGGACGGCTCGAAGTGGGACGCCATCGGCATGACCGCGACCTACAACGAGTGGGAGGCCGGTGCACCCCGCCCGACCATGCGCCAGGCCGGCCAGACGGTGTTCCGCTGGGCCGTCTGGGAGATGGTCAAGGTCGCCCGACAGGCGCTCGAGACCGCCGGGGTCCGCCCCGAGGACCTCGCAGCCTTCGTGCCGCACCAGGCGAACATCCGCATCATCGACGAGTTCGCCAAGCAGCTCGGCCTGCCCGAGACGGTGACGATCGCCCGCGACATCACCACCACCGGCAACACCTCCGCCGCGAGCATCCCGCTCGCCACGCACCGCCTGCTCGAGGAGCACCCGGACCTGTCGGGCGGTCTCGCCCTGCAGATCGGCTTCGGCGCTGGACTCGTGTTCGGCGCCCAGGTGGTCGTCCTCCCCTGATCCCACCCCGGTCGCGCACCCGCGCGACCGGTCCCCATCCCGACGAGCCTCCGCGCACCCGGACCCCGCGTGCCCTAGGCTGGTCAACGGTCAAACGACACCCCCCTTCAAGGAGAACACTCATGGCCCTGTCCAACGAAGAAGTCCTCGCCGGCCTGGCCGAGCTGATCAACGACGAGACCGGTATCGCCACCGACACCGTCGCCGCCGACAAGTCCTTCACGGACGACCTCGACATCGACTCCATCTCGATGATGACCATCGTGGTCAACGCCGAGGAGAAGTTCGACGTGAAGATCCCGGACGAAGAGGTCAAGAACCTCAAGACCGTCGGCAACGCGGTCGACTACATCGTCAAGGCCCAGGCCTGACACGAGCTTCCTGAGCGCCGCGGCCCGCGGACCCCTGCGGGCCGCGGCGTTCATCTTGTTCACCCCAACGAAAGAACACGTCGTCCCATGACCAAGAAGACCGTCGTCGTCACCGGGATCGGTGCGATCTCACCCCTCGCCGCGACCGCCCCGGACACCTGGGACGCGCTGCTCGCCGGCAAGTCCGGCATCACCCGCATCGAGGACCCCCGCTACGCCGACCTCGAACTCCCCGTGGAGTTCGCCGGCCAGGCGCGCACCTTCCTCACCGACCAGCTCACCCGCCCCGAGTCGAAGCGCCTCGACCCCTCGTCGCAGCTGTCGCTCGTCGCAGCGCGCGAAGCATGGGCCGACGCCGGCATCGACGACGAGTCGGTCGTCCCCGAGCGCTTGATCGTCGACTGGGCAACGGGCATCGGTGGCGTGAACACGCTGCTCGACGCCTGGGACACCCTGCGCGAGAAGGGCCCGCGTCGCGTCCTGCCGATGACGGTCCCGATGCTCATGGCGAACGGTCCCGCCGCCGCCATCGAGATGGAGTTCGGCGCCCGTGGCGGCGCCCGCACCTACCTGTCGGCGTGTGCCTCGTCGACCGAGTCGCTGGCCGAGGCCTACCGGCACATCGCCGACGGCGACGCCGACATCGTCATCACCGGTGGCGCCGAGGCCGCGCTGCACCCGCTCCCGCTGGCCGCGTTCGCCGCCATGCAGGCCCTGTCGCGCCGCAACGACTCCCCCGAGACCGCGTCGCGCCCCTACGACGTCACGCGTGACGGCTTCGTCCTCGGTGACGGCGCCGCGGCGCTCATCCTCGAGTCGAAGGAGCACGCCGAGGCCCGCGGCGCGACCATCTACGCCGAGGTCGCCGGCTCCGGCATCACCTCGGACGCCTTCCACATCACCGCGCCGGACCCCGAGGGCAGCGCCGCCGCCCGTGCGGTCCTGCAGGCCCTCGAGCACGCCGACGCGAGCATCGAGGACGTCGTGCACGTCAACGCGCACGCCACCTCGACCCCCGTCGGGGACGTCGCCGAGTACCACGCGATGCGTCGGGTCTTCGGCGACCACCTGGACAACGTCGTGGTGTCGGCCACCAAGGCGTCCACGGGCCACCTGCTCGGTGGTGCCGGTGCGATCGAGGCGGTCTTCACCGTCCTCGCGCTGCACAACCGCGTCGCGCCGCCGACGATCAACCTGCACGACCAGGACCCGGAGATCGTCATGGACGTCGCCCGCGAACCGCGTGCGCTGCCCGAAGGCGACCTGCTCGCCGTCAGCAACTCGTTCGGCTTCGGCGGACACAACGCCGTGGTCGCGTTCCGCAGCGTCTAGTCACGGCAGCACCTGCCAGGAGGCCCGTCCCGCGTCATCGGGGCGGGCTTCCGTCGTTCCGGTGCCCGGGTCAGCCCCCCGTCCACACGCCGTCGTGTCGCTGCCGCGCCCTGGGAACGACGAGACGCCGCCGTATTCGGCGGCGTCTCGAGTCTGTGGCGGTGTCCGGGCGACACGCCGGCGTCCGGCGCACCCGACACGCCGGCGTGTGGCGAGTCCGGGTCAGCCGACGCGGTGCAGCCAGACGACCGGGTTGCCCTCGGCGGCGTGGCGGAAGGGCTCGAGCTCGTCGTCCCAGGCCTGCCCGAGGGCCAGTCGCAACTCACGGTGCAGTTCGAGGGCGTTGCTGCCCGCGACCTCCATCGCGTAGCGCACCCGGTCCTCGGGGATGACCATGTTGCCCGTGACGTCGGTCTGCGCGTAGAACACCCCGAGGTCGGGCGTGTGCATCCAGCGACCACCGTCCGAGGCGCTCGTCGGCTCCTCGGTGACCTCGTACCGCAGGTGCTCCCACCCGCGCAGGGCAGAGGCGATCGCGGCACCGGCACCGACCGCACCGGTCCACGTGAACTCGGTCCGACGCGCACCGTCCTGTGCGGGCTGGTCGAGCCACGAGAAGTTCACGGCGCGGTTCATCGCGCGACCTGCTGCCCATTCGACGTGCGGGCAGAGCGCGCGGGGTGAGGAGTGCACGTAGAGCACTCCTGTCGTCGTTCCGTTCACGGTTCCTCCGATACGTCAGGTGCGACTTCCCCATCGACCTGGTGCGGAGGATCCTGACCCGAGGGGCCACGGAACCATCGGTATGCGATTGTGATGTCCCGACGGGACACGCCCATTATGCAGCGCCACGCCTGGGAACGGCAAGGACCCGACCGGGTTCAGTGCAGGACGGCACCGCTCGCGTCGACCGGGTGCCGCTCCCCCGCCGTGATCGGCACGGGGACACGGTTCTCCTCCGGAGGGATCGGGCAGGCGTACTGGTACGAGAACGCGCACGGCGGCAGGACCAGCAGGTTCCAGTCGAGCTCGACCGTGGACTCGGCGCCGGGGTCGTCGAGGTACAGGAACCGACCCATCGAGTAGCTGCTGCTCGGGTCGTCCTCGGCCAGGGCACTCGTGGCGTCCTGCACGATGAGCTGCAGTCTCGCGACTCCGCGGAACGCGGCCGACCGGACAGCGACGAACCGCACCGTGGCGCCGTCCACGACGGTCTCGACGTGTCCGGCAACCGGCAGGGCGTCGCCGGCGGCGTCGCGGACGCTGCCACGGGCCTCCCGACCGTCGTCCACCAGCGGGACGTACGTGCCGGACGTCACCCGGTCGCCGGACCGCGCGAAGCGGGCGATGTGCGCGAACCGGGCGATCGCCTCGGACGACGGGTCCCAGACACGCAGGGTGTCGCTGGTGACGGTGCCGGCGAAGCCGTCCGGCAACGCGACGGTGGACGGGACGACGGCGGTGTCCCCCGCGACCAGCACCGTCCCGTCGACCGGCACGCCGTCCACGACGACGCCGTCGGACGCGTCGGCCGTGACGGTGAGTCCGCCGGGCGCCGGAGCCCAGGTGCCGGGGACCGGCCAGACCGGCTGCGGGTGGTCGACGTGTTGCGCGTTCACCAGGGCGAGCGGTCCGCGAGCACTGCGCGCCCAGCGGTCACGTTCGTCGACGTGCTCGGCGAAGGCGGCGACCGCGGCGGTCGCGCCGTCGCCGCGCGTCACGACTGTTCCTGGCGGGGGTAGATGACCTTCTGCACGATGATGATGGCCGACGCCGCGACGGGCAGGGCCACGAGCGCGCCGAGCACACCGCCGATGGTGCCGCCCGCGACGGCGGCGATGACCACGAGCGCACCGGGTACCTGGACTGCTCGCGACATGATGCGCGGCGAGATCAGGTAGGCCTCGACCTGCATGTACACCAGGTAGTAGATCGCCGCGGCGAGGGCGGTCGCCGGTGACGCGAAGAAGCAGAGCAACGAGATCACGATCGCGGCGGCCAACGTGCCGACGAGCGGGATGAGCGAACCGAGGAACGCGAACGACGCGAGCAGCACCGGCAGCGGCGCCCCGATGATGAGCAGGAAGAAGAAGCTGAGGATGCCGTTGATGAGCGCCTGGGACACCTGCCCGACGACGTAGCGACCGACCGCCTGCGTGATCTGCTCGCTCACGTCGATGAAGTTCTGACGACGCGACGCCGGGACGAACCGGTACGCCGCACGCTTCATGCCCCGCATCGACGCGAGGAAGTAGAGCATCAGGATGATGACGATGAGCGCCCCGGTGACACCGGACAGGATCCCGCTGCCGACCGCCAGGATCCCGCCGCCGACACTGAGCAGGTTGCCCGGCTTCTCGACGAAGGACTGCAGCGACTGCAGCGCGTGGTCGATGTCGAACGACCCGGCGAACTGCTTCGACAGGTCCTGCACCCACTGCTGCTGCGAGATGTCCTGCACGATCTCGGGGAAGTTCTGGATCAGGTTCGACGCCTGGTCCACCAGGATCGGCACCACCGCGAACACGATGCCGGCGAAGGCCCCGAGCACCCCGACCACGACGATCGTGATGGCCGCCCACCGCGGGATGATCCGCTCGAGGAACGACACGAGCGGGTCGATGCCGAGCGCCAGGAACAGCGCGACCCCGATGTAGACCAGGACCGTGCTCAGCTCGTTGATGATCGACCCGGCGAGCAGGGCGACGAGGACCCCGATGGCGCCCATGAACCCCAGCCGGAACGCGTTCACGCGCACGCCGGTACCGCCACGGGTCACCTCGAAGGTGACGTTCGGTGTCGGTGCGTGGTCGTCCTGCGACGTGTCGCGCTTCCTTGGCATGTGCACGTAGGGCGGGCGGGACTCGAACCCGCGGATCGTTCGGTTATGAGCCGACTGCCTTGACCAGCTTGGCTACCGCCCCTCGCCGGAGGCCCTCAGGCCACCGGCTCACCACGATACAGCGACTCGAACGTCGACAGCGTGCGGTTGATGTCGTGCGCCTCGATCATGGCCAGACTGCGTTCCCGCATCGCCACGTAGTCGGACTCCGGGGCGGTGAGCACCGTCGTGAGCTTCGCCGCCAGGTCGTCGACGTCGCCCGGGGCGAACAGGTACCCGTTGCCGTCGATCAGGTGCGGGAGCGCCATCGAGTCGGCGGCGACCACGGGGAGCCCGGACGCCATCCCCTCGAGCGAGGAGATGCTCTGCAGCTCGGCCGTCGACGGCATCGCGAACACCGTCGCGTTGGTCAGGGCCTCCTGCTTGCGCTCGTCCGAGACGAAGCCCAGGAACCGCACGCGGTCCTCGAGCCCGAGCTCCTTCGCCAGTGCGGTGAGCTTCGGGATCATCTCGCCGTCGCCGACGATGGTCAGGGTCGTGGCCAGCTCGGCCGGCAGCAGCGCCACGGCACGGACCAGGACGTCGAGGTTCTTCTCCGGGGCGACCCGGCCCACGAAGACGATGTCGTTGTTGACCGGGCGCCCCTCGCGCGCGACGTAGCGGGACGCGTCGATGCCGCACGAGATCGCCAGGACCTGCTGGCCGGCGATGGCCTTCCGCAGGTAGTCGGCGGCCAGGTTGGTCGGCGTCGTGATCGTGTCGGCCAGCCGGTAGGTCTTGGCGGCGTCGCTCCACGCGATCTTCAGCGCGAGGGGCAGCGTCCACTTGCCGAACGGCGTGTACTCGAGCAGGTTCTCCGGCATGAAGTGGTTCGTCGCGATGACCCGGATGCCGCGGTCGTTCGCCTCGTGCACGATGCCACGACCGATGACCACGTGCGACTGGATGTGCAGCACGTCGGGCTTGACCGCGTCGAGGATCGGGGCGGTCCACTTCCGGACGCTCCACGGCCACACGAAGCGCAGCCACGGGTGCAGCGGCCACTTGTACGACTTCAGGCGGTGCACGACGAGGGTGACGCCGTGGTGCTCCTCGTCGAAGGTGCCGTAGTGGCGGCTCGACGCCGGGGCCACGATGTGCACCTCGTGCCCGCGCTCGGCCAGTCCGACGGCGAGCTGCTCGGCGAAGGTCGCGGCGCCGTTGACGTCGGGGGCGAAGGTGTCCGCTGCGATCAGCACGCGCAGCGGTCGGTGACCGCCCGTCGCACCCGTCGGTCCGGCGGTGGCGGTGGTGGCGTCTCCTGACACGGCTGAGTTCGTCCTCTCGTGGGCGATGGCTGGTCGGCTGTGACGCTATCGCACCAGGATCGACGGTCGCGTCAGCCGCGCGGATGAGCGCCGCGACCACCGGGCGCCGAGCGCCGAGCGCGCCGCGGCCGTCAGGTCCGGGTCTGGGGGTGGTGCTTGGCGAGCAGGAACACCCCGGTGATGGCGATGCCCGCGGCGACCACGAACCCCGCCACCGCGAACCACGGCGCCCCCGTTGCCTCGCCGAGCACGATCACGCCGATGCCGACCGCGACGATCGGGTCGATGACGGTCAGCCCCGCGATCACCAGGTCGGCCGAGCCGCTGGAGTACGCGTTCTGCACGAAGTACCCGCCGAGCGACGCCGCGACGACCACGCCGACGATGGCGAGCACGGTCAACCAGTCGAAGGTGTGGTTCACGAACCGGTTCAGCACCACCTTGGCCAGCGTCGCCACGAAGCCGTAGAGCACGCCGGCGCCGACGATGTAGTACAGGGCGTTCCGGCGCTTGGCGACCAGGCGGAACGACACGAGCACCAGCACCAGCACGACCGCCAGGATCACCAGCACGGTGACGAGCTGCTGGCGGGTGATCGCGCTCTCGTGCCCGACGAACGCCGCGATCCCGACGAAGATGCCGACACCGATGATGCACGTCCACACGGCACGACGAGCACGACGGCCGAGCGGGATCCCCGACGCACGCGACGAGAACCACGTCGTGATCACCAGCGCCACGGCACCCAGCGGCTGCACGACGATCAGCGGCGCGAACGTGATGCTGATGAGCTGCAGCACCACCGCGATGCCGAGCATGAGCGTGCCGAGCACCCAGTAGCCGCTCGAGACGAGCCCCACCACGTGGCGGACGCTCAGCCCCTTCGACTGCCGACCGAGACGCGCTTCGACCCGCTGCACCCCACGGCTCTGGAACTGCGCCCCCAGCGACAGGAACACGGCACCGACCAGGGCCACCGGGATCATCAGCGCCTGGAACGGCGTGAGGTTGCTCACGGCGTCGGGCAGCTGGAGGTCCGTCGTCACGCGTCGAGGCTACCGTCCCCCGCCGGATAACCTGGGTGAATGGCCGTTCTCCCGATCCGCATCACCGGCGAACCCGTCCTGCACGAGCGTGCAGCCGAGGTCACCGCGTTCGATGACGACCTCCGTTCCCTCGTCGCCGACATGCTCGAGACCATGGACCTGGCACCGGGCGTCGGCCTGGCCGGACCGCAGGTGGGCGTCGGCAAGCGCCTGTTCGTGTACTCCTACACCGACGACGACGACGTGCTGCACCGGGGCGCCGCCGTGAACCCCGTCCTGTGGACCACGCCCCCGGTCCCCGAGTCCGTCGAGGAGCTCGACGAGGACGAGGAGTCCGAGGGCTGCCTGTCGATCCCGGGCGAGCGCTTCCCGCTCCGCCGCTCCGAGGGCGCCCTGCTGCGCGCCTCCGACGAGCACGGCACCCCGTTCGAGGTCGAGGCGCACGGCTGGCTGGCCCGCATCTTCCAGCACGAGTACGACCACCTGGACGGCTGGCTCTACGCCGACCGTCTCGTGCACCCCTACGGCAAGCAGGTCGCCAAGGCGATCCGCAAGAGCAGCTGGGGCGGCCCCGGCCAGTCCTGGCTGCCCGGTCGCGACCACCCCGAGGGCTGACGCCCGTCCCGCGGCCGTCGGTCGGTCGTGGGTCAGGCGGTCGGTCTGGAGGCCCGGGTCAGCCCCGGTACGCCGCCAGCGCGTCCCGCAGGCGGTCGGTCTCCGGGTGCCCCGGGCAGTACCGCAGGAGCCCCTCGGCCACGTGGGCACCGCGCTCGTCGGCGACCGCCGACGTCCACGGCGCCGAGTCGCGCACCGCGCAGGCGCTCGCGAGCTCGACCAGGGTCGCGTCACCGCGCGCCGCCGTCACCGCGGACTGCTGCTGGCTCGACGGCACCGAGCCGGTCAGCCGCTTCGCCGAGCAGTCGGCACGCGCGGCTTCCCACACCGCTGCGTAGGTCGTGTAGCTCGCGCGGTCAGCGCCGTCCCCGCCGCAGACGAACGCGAAGACGACCGGTGACGCGCCTGAACCCAGCCCGGTGTCCGAGCTCGTCGGGTCCTCGGACGCATCTGTGTCAGGGCCGACGCTGCTGCAGCCGGTGAGCACCGCCGTCACCGCCACGACGACGCCCAGCAGGGCGGATCGAGGGGAACGAGAACGGGGCACCTGTGAACGCTAACAGCATCCGCCGGGTACCAGCCGCACGAGCGACGTCGGTCAGGGTGTCGGGCCGGTGACCGTGATCGTCGCGCGCTGGTCGAGCCGACCACCGCGGTCGGCATCGGTGCTCATCCGGCAGCGCACCTGGGTGGTGCCGACCGGAGCCTGCACGTCCTGTCGGACGCAGCTCGTCGACGACACCCCGCGCGGCAGGTCGAGCCGGATGGGCACGGTCACCGGCTTGCCGTCGGGGCTCTGCAGCGTCCGGTCGGCGAGTTCCAGTGGCGTCCCCGTGACGGTCAGACCGGCCAGCTTCGCCTTGCTCAGGTCGATGCCGTCGATCTGCGCCCCGCTGATGTCGGCGACCGTCAGGTCCGCGCTGCCCAGGTCGGCGTCACGCAGGTCCGCCCCCCGCAGGTCCGCGCTGTACAGGTCGACACCACGCAGGTCCGCTCCGCGCAGGTTCGCCCCCTGCAGGTCGGCGCCGTAGAGCACGCTGTCACGCAGGTCCGAACCGCGCAGGTCCGCGCCGTGCAGGTCGGCCAGACGCAGGTCGACGGTGGCGAAGCGCACACCGGCGAGGTCCTGTTCCGGGCAGGTCGTCACGGCACCCGGCTCGGGCGCCGTGCGGACCGTGCACGAACCGATCTGGCGTTCCCCGGCGCTGGTCCCCCCGGTTCGCGCGAAGGCCGCGACGCCGATGACGACGAAGAACAGGATGGTCAGGGCAGCCACGACGACGCCGCGGAACCGTGCGGCGCGGTTCACGAGCGCACCCCCGTGAGCCACTGGGGCAGGACGTCGCGGGCCCAGCTCGAGTACCAGGCCGCCGAGTTGGCGTACGGGAAGAAGGCGCTGATCGGGTTGTAGAAGACGAAGAGCACGACGCCCACCACGATCACGACGACCCACGCCACGGTGGCCGCGCGTCCGTGCAGCCGTCGGATCCACGAGGCGAGACCGAGCAGCACCACGGCCGCGATCATCGGCAGCACCGGCAACAGGTAGCGGCCCGAGAACGCGAAGTCCTGCCGGAGGTTCACCGCGGTCGCGGCGTTGAAGCACAGCACCGCCACCGTGTAGGCGACGGGGACGGCTGCCAGCCACCACATGGCCGCGTTCCGGAGCACCCGGCGCATCTGGGTCACCGCGATCGCCACGGCACCGACGCTGGCGACGGCGCCGAACAGCACGACGGCGGTGTTCGGGCGCCAGGGCAGCGACGGACCCCAGAAGAAGAAGAGCGACCGGAAGTAGGTGGTGATCCACATCCAGAGGAAGGAGACCGGCCGGAACGGTTCGAGCGTGCCGGCGGCGACCTCGAGGTCGTGGGTCCGGACCGCGTTGTAGTTCCGACGGAAGATGCCGAAGTTCATGCACGCGTCGCGGCTGTGGATCTCGGCGCAGTCGGGGTTGAGTGCCCGGTAGACGAGCAGGTTCACACCGAAGCGCTCGAGCACCAGGGCGAGCAACGCGCCGCCGATCACCACCAGGACGACGGACCGCCACGGCCGTTCGCGGAAGCCCGAGACGGCTCGACGCACGGGGTGCCGGAGCCACGAGAAACCGTCGACGCGGTACCGGAACAGCACGGCGAAGAAGGCTCCGGCCAGCACGAGCGGCGCCTGGGAGTAGCTTGAACATGAGCGCCAGCATCGCGGTGACGACCAGCCACGCGAGCGTTCGCAGTCCACCGCCACGGGCGACCTTGACCGCGACGGCGGCGAAGAGGAAGAAGGCGGCCATCGACGGCGCGTCGTAACTGATGGTGGCGGCCTGCCAGGCGTAGCGGCCGGTGGAAGCGGTCACCACGGTGGCGAGCAGGCCGATCGCCGTCGGGACCCCGGCGTTCCGGAACATCGCACGGAGGGCGTACAGACCGGCGCCGGCAGCCAGGACGTCGATGCTCCGCAGCACCATCACGGTCTGTTCCAGGTGGAGCCCGAGCGCCTGCGTCCCCTTCGCCGGGAACGACATCAGGTAGTAGTAGAGGTACGCCGGGAAGCGCGTGACCTCGCCGAGCCACAGTTTCGACGCGTCGACGTCCTGCAGGAACGGGCCGGCGTTCCACGGGCGAGCCGCGTAGAGCATGATGTTGCCGATGTGCCGACGCTCGTCCGGGGCCGCCGAAGCAGGGACGTGGATCGTGACGGCGAACAGGAAGCCGACGAGCAGGAACGCCACGAGCACGACCACGAACGCGGTGCGGGAGGAGAGCACGCGGTTGGCCCGGTCCAGCAGACCCGTGGACCGGTCACCGGTCACACGTCCGGTGGCGGACTCGTGGGTCAACGACATCGAACAGTGGCCTTCCGTGGTTCTGGGTGCGCCCGCCCAGGCTAGCAGCGCGCCCCGCTGGGCCCGACGAGGGCATTCGGACCGTCGGGAACACAAAAGGTCCTCACCCCGAGGGGTGAGGACCTGTCGCTCCCCGAGTTGGACTCGAACCAACAACCTGCCGGTTAACAGCCGGCTGCTCTGCCAATTGAGCTATCGAGGATCACTGTCCGCTGGCGAATGACGTGCGAACAACGGGTAACAGCATAGCAGGACCCTGAGGCCCGCCACCGCATCGGACACGCCGCCCGGGCGCGCCGCGCGGTGGGCGCCCGGAGTCAGTACCCGGCGACCGGGTCGACGACGCCGACGAAGCCCTCGCCGGCACCCCCGAGGAAGGCGGTGGTGTTGAGCCGGACGCGCTCGGCGAGCAGGGGCGCGACCATCTCCGGGGTGTCGGCCTGGTGCGGGGTGATGACCGCGCCGGGCTCGGACCAGAGCGGGTGGCCGTCGGGCAGCGGCTCCGGGTCGGTGACGTCGAGTCCCGCCGCAGCGATCTCCCCGGCACGCAACGCGGCGACCAGGGCATCGGTGTCGACGAGTCCGCCGCGCGCGATGTTCACGAGCCGAGCGGACGGCTTCATGAGCCGGAACTGCCGCTCGCCGAAGAGCTTCGCGGTGCCCGAGGTCATCGCCGCCGCGATCATCACGACGTCGGCGTCGGGCAGGACCTGATCGAGTTCGTCGGTGGTGACGGTCCGAGCGGCTCCCGGTACGGGGTCGGGCGAGCGACGCACCACGGTGGCCTCGACGTCGAACGGCGCGAGCAGCCGGAGGTACTCGAGCGCGATCCCGCCGGCACCGATGACGACGACGTTCCGCCCGTACAGCGAGACGCCCTCGGGCTCGGTCGCCCACGACGACGCACGGGCACGCTGCTGCAGGACCCGCAGCGTGCCGAGGGTCAGTGCCAGTGCGTGCTCGGCGACGGGCTCCGCGTAGGCGCCCTTCGCCGAGGTGAACAGCACGCGGTCGCCGTGCTCCTGGATCAGGTGCGCGAAGGCGTCGACGCCGGCGAACGGCAGCTGGACCCAACCGACGCCGGGCACGGACGACAGGGCGTCGGCCAGGCCGGACGGGTCGTGGGGGTCGAGCCAGACGATCCCGCGGGTGTCGGCGTCGAGCGGCGCGACGGTCCCACCGGCCGCGGTGACGGCGTCCACGTGCAGGTCGGTCGGCTCGGGCAGCACGGCGACGGGACCGGCCTGCGGGGCCTCGACCGGCAGCGGCGCACCCGAGGTGGGGACGACGGCACGGTGGCCGCGCGGGCCCTGGGTCGGGGTGCTCATGCGTTCTCCTGACGGTCGGTGCGCGGGCCGGTGCCGGCGGCGAGCGGACGGCGCGGCGCGGACGAGCGGCGGGCCGTCGTCGGCGCCGGACGGCGCTTCACACCACGCGCCGCGGTCGACGCGAGGGTCTTCACGTAGGGGTCGACGGGGTTGTCGAGGACCTCGTCGAAGGTGCCGAGCCCGACGAGCCGGGCATCGGCCATCACGGCGACGCGGTCGGCCAGCGCACGGGCCTCGCGCAGGTCACTCGACACGACGACGGCGGAGAACTGTCGTCCGCGCTGCAGGGTCGCCAGGGCCTCGAGCACCGACTGCCGCACCAGGACGTCGACACCGCGCGCGGGCTCGTCGGCGACCAGCAGCTGGGGTTCGAGCACGAGCGCCTTCGCCAGCGCCACCCGCTGGCGCTGACCGCTCGAGAGCTCCCACGTGTTCAGGCGCATCGTCCCGAGCGGCAGGTGCACGGCGTCGAGCAGCCGAGCCACGATGAGCCCCGCTTCACGCCGGTCGAACCGGCGGTCGCGTGCGTAGATCGGTTCGGCCACGGCCTCGCCGACGGTCAGGTCCGGGCTGAGCCGGTCCGCGCCGTCCTGCGGCAGGTAGCCGATCCGGCCGCTCAGCCGTTCGAGCTTGCGCGACGAGGGACGCAGGCCCCGGGTCTTCTGCCCGAGCACGGTCAGCTCGCCGCCGACGATGTGCCGACGCAGCGCACCCTCGCCCTCGCCGTGGGATCCGAGCTGACCGGCGATGGCGGCGGCGAAGGTCGACTTGCCCGACCCCGACTCGCCGAGCAGGGCGAGGATCTCCCCCTGCCGCACCGACAGGCTCACGCCGTCGACGGCCCGGATGGACTCGCCCCCGCGTCCGCCCCGGTACTCGATCGACACGTCGTCCGCGACGACCGCCGGTCCGTTGACCGCGATCATGGGTCCCCTTCCACGCCGCCCCCTGGCGACGGTTCGCGACGGGCCGCCCTGGCAGGCCCGTCGTGCGTACAGCAGTGGAGGTGACCACCCTGGAGGCGCGGCGTTCGTCGACGACGTCGGCCGGGCCTCCCGGGTGGGTCACGTCGGGTCAGGACCCGACGTTCTCCAGTCGCTCCAGCGTACGCCGTCGCTCCGCCTGCTCCGCTGGGTCGGGCACCGGCAGCGACGCGAGGAGTCGCTGCGTGTACGGGTGCTGCGGGGCGCCGAGGACCTCGGCCGTCGTGCCCGTCTCGACCAGGTCGCCGCGGTAGAGCACGGCGATCCGGTCGGACAGCGCGCCCACGACCGCGAGGTCGTGGCTGATGAACAGCGACGCGAAGCCGAGGTCCTGCTGCAGTTCGAGGAAGAGCTCGAGCACCCGAGCCTGCACCGAGACGTCGAGCGCGCTCGTCGGCTCGTCGGCGATGAGCAGCTTCGGCCGGAGCGCCAGCGACCGGGCGAGCGACGCGCGCTGGCGCTGCCCACCGGAGAGCTCGTGCGGGTAGCGGTCGCCGTACGCTGCCGGCAGCTGGACGGCCTCGAGCAGCTCGTCGACCCGCTTGCGCGCGGCGCGGGGGCTCGAGACCTCCTTGTGCACGACCAGCGGCTCGGCGACGCACTCGGCGATCGTCAGCAGCGGGTTGAACGAGGTCGCCGGGTCCTGGAACACGAACCCGATGTCCTTGCGCAGGTGCTTGAAGTCGCGTTCGCGGTACCCGAGCATCTCCGCGCCGAGGACCGTGAGCGAGCCGCCCGTGACCTTCGTCAGACCGGCCATGGCGCGGCCGATGGTGGTCTTGCCCGAACCGGACTCCCCCACCAGGCCGAGGACCTCACCGGGACGGATCGCCAGGTCGACGCCCTTGACGGCCTTGAACGCCGGCGAGCCGAGCCGGCCGGGGTACTCGATCTCGAGCCCCTTCGCCTCGACCAGGGGCGTGACGTCCTCGGAGATCGCGGCACGCCGGGCCACCCCGGTCGACGCTTCGAGCCGCGGCACCGCTGCGAGCAGCCGCTTGGTGTAGTCGGCCTGCGGCGTCGCGAAGAGCGCCGTCGCCGTCGCCTCCTCGACGATCTCGCCCTGGTACATCACGGCGACGCGGTCGGCCAGGTCGGCGACGACGCCCATGTTGTGCGTGATGACGACGATCGCCGTGCCGAACTCGTCGCGGCACCGGCGCAGCAGGTCGAGGATCTCGGCCTGCACCGTGACGTCGAGCGCGGTCGTGGGCTCGTCGGCGATGATGACGCTCGGCTCCAGGGCAAGGGCGCTCGCGATCACCACGCGCTGCTTCTGCCCACCGGAGAACTGGTGCGGGTAGTGGTCGACGCGGGTCTCGGGGTCGGGGATCCCGACGCGACCGAGGTAGTCGATGGCCTTCGCCCGTGCTTCCTTCCTGGACACGCCGCCGTGGGCACGGAGCCCCTCGGCGATCTGCCACCCGACGGTGAAGACCGGGTTGAGCGCGGTCGACGGCTCCTGGAACACCATCGCCCCGGCCGTTCCGCGCAGGCTGCGGAGCTTCTGCGCGCCGACGCTCACCACGTCGGTGCCGTCGAGCAGCACCGCGCCGCCGAGTGTCGCCGTCTCCGGCATGAGCCGCAGCATGCTGCGGGCCGTGACGGACTTGCCGGAGCCGGACTCGCCGACCAGGGCGAGGACCTCGCCGGGGCGGACGTCGAGGCTGACGCCCTTGACCGCGTCGACGGCGCCGCCGTCGGTCGCGAAGGTGACCGTCAGGTCGTCGACGACGACGACGGGTTCGGTGGTGGTGTCGCCCGGTTGCAGGCGGGTGGTCGGGGTCATGCGCCCGTCCCTTCCGTGTCGTTCCGCGTGTCGGGCGCTGCGTCGGCGTCGGGCGATGCCTTGCCGTCGGGGGTGTGGCGCGCGTCGCGCGCTGCCTCGGTGCCGCGCGCGTCGCTCGTCGACACCAGCTGCTTCAGCCGTCGGCGTGCACGCAGGCGGGGGTCGGAGATGTCGTTCAGGCTCTCGCCGATGAAGGTCACGCCGAGCACGAGCACCACGATCGCGACACCCGGGTACACCCCGGTCCACCAGACGCCGCTCGCGACGTCGGAGAGCGCGCGGCTGAGGTCGTAGCCCCACTCGGCGCCGGACGTCGGGCCGATGCCGAACCCCAGGAAGCCGAGGCCGGCCAGGGTCAGGATCGCGTCGCTCGCGTTGAGCGTCAGGATGAGCGGCAGGGAACGCGTCGAGTTCCGCAGGACGTGGCGCGTCATGATGCGCCACGGGTTCGTGCCCATCACGCGCGCCGACTCGACGAAGGCGTCGTTCTTCAGCCGGACGGCCTCGGCACGGACCACGCGGAAGTACTGCGGCACGTAGACGACGGTGATCGAGATCGCCGCGGCGATGATGCCGCCCGAGTAGCTCGAGTTGCCGCCGGAGATCACGATGGACACGATGATCGCGAGCAGCAGCGACGGGAACGCGTAGATGGCGTCGGCCACGACCACCAGGACGCGGTCGAGCCAGCCGCCCAGGTACCCGGAGACCATGCCGAGCAGGACGCCGACGATGATCGAGACGATCACGGCGACGATGACGACGAGTACGGCCGTGCGGGCGCCGTAGAGCACACGGCTGAACACGTCGAAGCCGCCGACCGTGGTGCCCCAGATGTGCTCGGCGCTCGGTTCGCCAGTGCGGGGGAAGCTCTCGCCGTCCGCGCCCTGCAGCTGGCCGAAGCCGTACGGGGCGAGGAGCGGGGCGAACACCGCGACGAGCAGGTACAGGGCGCAGATGACGACGCCGACGATGAGCATCGCGCGCTGCCAGCCGGTGCTCTTGCGGAGCTGGACCACCACCGGGAGCCGCTTCCAGAGCGGCTCGTGGCGGTCGACGAGGGTGGTGTCGGCCATCGTCAGAACCTCACTCTCGGGTCGATCAGGGCGGCGACGACGTCGACGATGAAGTTGGTCACCGCGACGATCACCGCCAGCATCGCGACGATGCCCTGCACCGCGACGAAGTCACGGGCCGACAGGTACTGGTTGAGTTCGAAGCCCAGGCCGCGCCACCCGAAGGTCGTCTCGGTGAGCACCGAGCCGCCCAGGAGCATCGCGATCTGCAGCCCCATCACGGTGATGATCGGCACGAGCGCCGGACGGAACGCGTGGGTGCGCACCAAGCGCGACTCGCGCACACCGCGGGACCGGGCGGCGTCGACGTACTCGGAGCCGAGCGACCCGATCATGTTCGCGCGCACCAGGCGCAGGAAGATGCCGGCGGTGAGCAGGCCGAGCGTCAGCGCGGGCAGGACGGCGTGCTGGAGCACGTCACCGATGACCTCGGCGTTGCCGGTGCGGAGCGCGTCGACGATGTAGATCCCGCTCGCGCCGGGGATGCCGTCGAGGATGAGCGACACCCGGGTCGACGCGCGGTCGCCCAGGGGCAACCAGTCGAGCCACACCGAGAAGACGAGCTTGAGCAGCAGGCCGCCGAAGAACACCGGGGTGGCGTAGGTCAGGATCGCCAGCGCACGGAGCAGCACGTCCGGCCACTTGTCGCGGGTGTACGCGGCGAGCATGCCGAGCGGGATGCCGAGCACCAGCGCGACGATGAGCGCGTAGAACACGAGCTCCGCGGTCGCGCCGCCGTACGTGACGATGATGTCGGTGATCGGACGGTTGTCCGTCGACGAGGTGCCGAAGTCACCGCGCAGGATGTTGCCGAGGTACTCGAAGTACTGCACGAGCACCGGTCGGTCGTACCCGGCGGCGTGCAGGCGTTCCTGCAGCTGGCTCGGCGTGAGCCGGCCGCCGACCGACGCGGTGATCGGGTTCCCGATGACGCGCATCAGGAAGAACACGAGCGTCACCAGGATGAAGACGGTCGGGATGATGAGGAGGAACCTGACGAGGATGTACCGGCCGAGTCCGCCGCCACTGTTCTTGGCACTGCG
Organism: Curtobacterium sp. Arg-1; assembly: GCF_025643395.1. Classification (NCBI taxonomy): domain Bacteria; kingdom Bacillati; phylum Actinomycetota; class Actinomycetes; order Micrococcales; family Microbacteriaceae; genus Curtobacterium; species Curtobacterium sp. Arg-1. Next base: position 1,573,666 of record NZ_CP095731.1, on the reverse strand, counting down.
TTGTGCCTGTGGCTTGGTGGGATCGGTGCCGTTCACGTCCTGCGTTGCCTCGGGAGTGCTGAGGGTCACGGGGTGGGTGCCTTTCGTCGCCGTTGCACAGGCACGCGGGCGTCCCTCGTGGGAACGCCCGCGGCCTGCACGTGGGGCTTGGTGCTACTTGCTCAGGGTGGCGTACCGGAACTTGAACGAGGCGTCGAGGGTCAGGCCCTTGACGTCCTTGCCGGCGACCGCGACGGACTTGCCCTGCAGCAGCGGCAGCGTCGAGATCTGGGTGGCCTCGCGTTCCTGGGCCTGCTCGATCAGGTCAGCACGCTTGTCCGGGTCGGACTCGGCCTGCTCCTTCGCGATGAGGTCCTGGATCTCCGGGTCGTCGTAGTGGTTCTGGACGAAGTTCTCCTTGGTGAAGAACGGCGACAGGTAGTTGTCGGCGTCGGAGAAGTCCGGGAACCAGCCGAGCTGGTAGACGGGGTAGGCGTCCTTGGTGCGCTCCTGGGCGTAGGTCGTGTAGACCGTCGACTGGATGTTGACGGTGAACAGGCCGGAGTCCTCGAGCTGCTGCTTGAGCAGCGCGTACTCGTCGTCCGACGCCGAACCGTAGTGGTCGGGCGCGTACTGGATGTCGAGCTGCACCTTGCCCGTGACGCCGGCGTCCGACAGTGTCTTCTTCGCCTTGGACACGTCTGCGCCGCCGTCGCCGTCGCCGTACATCTCCTTGAACGGCTGGACCGCGCCGGTCAGGCCGTCCGGGACCATCGAGTACAGCGGGGTGAAGGTGTCGTTGTAGACCTCCTTCGCGAGCTGGGCACGGTCGACGACGTCGGCAGCCGCCTGACGCACGGCCAGGGCCTTCGCCTCGTCGGCGTCGTCCTGCCCGGTGCCGAACGGCTGCGTCTTGAAGTTGAAGACCACGTAGCGGATCTCGCCGCCGGGGCCGTCGGTGACCTTGAGGGAGTCGTCTCCCCGCAGGTCAGAGATGTCGGTCGGCGTCAGGGAGCGGTACGCCACGTCGACGTCGCCCTTCTGCACGGCGAGCTTGAGGTCGGTCTCCTTGGTGTAGTAGCTGGCGGTGACCTCGTCGGTCTTCGCCTTGCCGAGCAGGCCGTCGTACTTCGGGTTCGTCTTGTACTGGATCGTGTCGTTCTCCTTGTAGGAGCTGATCTGGTACTGCCCGGCGAAGGCCTTGCCCTTGACGATGTCGTCGGCGCTGGTGAGCTTCGTGGCGCTGAAGACGTCCTCGTCGACGATCGGACCCGCGGGGCTCGAGAGCACCTGCGGCCAGGTCTGGTCGGCGTGGTCGAGGTTGAACACCACGGTGGTGTCGTCCGGGGTGTCGATGCTCTTGAGGTTGGCCAGCAGCGACTGCGGACCGTTCTCGTTGTTGATCTTCAGTTCGCGGTCGAACGAGAACTTCACGTCGCTCGACGTGAGCTTGTTGCCGTTGGCGAACTCGAGCCCGTCCTTGAGGGTGACCTCGTAGGTGGTCGGGTTCGTGAACTCCGCCTTCGTGGCGATGTCCGGCTCGACGTCCGGGCTCCCCACGGGTGTGTTCATCAGGAACGGGAACACCTGGTTCTGCACGGCGAAGGAGCCGTTGTCGTAGGAACCGGCCGGGTCGAGGGACGTGATCTTGTCCGTCGTCCCGATGCTCAGGCCGTTCAGTTCGGTGTCACTCACGCTGCTGCTCGCGCAGCCGGTCAGCACCAGCGCCGTCGCTGCTGCACCGGCGCCGAGCGCGATGCCGCGCTTGCCCCACTTGGTCACGGATGCCATGTCCGCTGCCTCTCTGGTCATGATTGCAAGAGTCCTGTGCCGGAGGGTGGAACGTCTGTGTGCCCGGCCAGGAACGCTCATTGGTATCACCCTGTCACGGAACAGAACGAACCGGGGGCGATTTGTTTACACCGCTGTAATGCACGGGCTGATCGCGTGATGCATGATTCCGCCGGAGTCGAGCGGCGCGTCACGCACGAAAGTTGCGCGGTGCAACCTGGGTGTTCGGGCGATCGAGGTCGCACGGACTGCCGGTTGTTGGTCCGTCGTGCACCGGTTCGCGCGACCTCGTCGAGGTGCCCGCCCCGCCCGGAGGCTCGTCCCCCTCCCGCCACGCCCCGCATCCCCGCCAACCGGTCACGACTCGCCACCCGCCCCGCCCCGCGCGGTCACGTCCCGTCGGCCGGACCCCGCCCAGCCGACGGTCTGCGACCACTCGACGCCTCACGCACGGCACGTCCTGACCACGCGCGGACCCCCCGGGGCCGCACGGACCGCCGCCCGCGGGCCCGCCGCACGACAGTTCACGCGCCCCCGGCGACGCACGCGCGCGTGTCGTGCGACCCCGCGCACCCCGCGCACCCCGGCCGGGAGGCCCGTCCCGGCGCCGCCGATTCCTCCCACCCCCGCCCACTGGTCACGACTCCCCGCCCGCCCCACCCCGCGCGGTCACGTCCCGTCTGCCGGACCCCGACCAGCCGACGGTCTGCGACCACTCGACGCACCACGAGCGGCACGTCCTGACCACGCCCCGCACCCCCGCCGACCGGTCACGACTCCCCGCCCGCCCCACCCCGCGCGGTCACATCCCGTCGGCCGGACCCCGACCAGCCGACGGTCTGCGACCACTCGACGCACCACGAGCGGCACGTCCTGACCACGCACGGACCCCCGGGGCCGCACGGACCGCCGCCCGCGGGCCCGCCGCACGACAGTTCACGCGCCCCCGGCGACGCACGCGCGGCGTGTCGTGCGACCGGACGCGGGCACGTCGGCTCACCCCGGCCACAAGCCGCGCGACGAGCGGCTAGGACGCCTCGGCGTCGGCGCGCAACCGCATCCGCTGCCCGTCGATGTCGACGAGCTGCCGCTGGATCTCGGCGCGACGCTCGGCCTGCTCGTGCGGGTCGGCACGCTGCAGCTGCCCCAGCAACGAGGCCTTGCGGGCGAGCAGGTCGCGCTCGACCAGGGCCACGACGATGCTCCGGCAGTACGCCGCCAGGTCCTCCGCGTTGCGCGCTGGGATCGGCGCGAGAGCGAGCTCGTGGGTCAGGGTGCGCAGCGGCGCGGGCACGTCGGCGAGCAGCCGGTCGAGCCAGTCCCCCGCACCGATGACGTCGACGTTCGCGACGACGGCGTCCCGCACCGCGGCGAGCATCGGGGTCGAGAACGTGGCCGACGCAGCGAGTCCGAGCATCGGTGCCCCGACGGACGTGGGCTGCTGCACCATCGCCATCACGGCGTCGCGCTCCATGCGGCTGATGGGGTCGTTCGGCAGCGAGCGGATCCCGGCGACGGGCTCGTCGGGGGTGTCGGCTGCGTCGGTGCCGGTTCCGGCACGGCCGTCGCGCCCCGAGCCTGCGGACCGGTCGTCCTGCCCGGACCCCGCACGGCGTCGGGCGGTCTCGACCGACCGACGGACCTCGGGGATCTCCATGCCGAGCCACCCGGCGAGTTCGCGCACGTAGCCCTGCGTCAGCGAGCGGTCACGGATACCGGCGAGCACGGGCGCGGCCGCACGCAGGGCACCGACGCGCCCCTCGACGGTCTCGAGGTCGTGGCCGTCCAGGGTGCGGCGGATCATGAACTCGAACATCGGGCGCTTGTTCGTGACCAGTCGGCGGATGGCGTCGTCACCGCGCGCCAACCGGAGGTCGCACGGGTCGAGTCCGCCGGGCGCGACGGCGACGTAGGTCTGCGCCGCGAAGCGCTGTTCCTCCGCGAAGGCACGCGAGGCGGCACGCTGCCCGGCTTCGTCCGGGTCGAACGTGAACACGACCTCGCCGTTGGCGTTCGGGTCGGCGCCCGCCAGGTCACCGAGCATCGGCCGCAGCACCTTGATGTGGTCGACCCCGAACGACGTGCCGCAGGTGGCGACCGCGGTCGTGACGCCCGCGACGTGGCAGGCCATCACGTCGGTGTAGCCCTCGACGATGACGACCTGTTTCTGCTTCGAGATGTCGCGGCGGGCGAGGTCGAGCCCGTAGAGCACCTGGCTCTTGTGGTAGATCGGGGTCTCGGGCGTGTTGAGGTACTTGGGGCCCTTGTCGTCCTCGAGCAGGCGGCGCGCGCCGAACCCGATGGTGGCTCCGGTGACGTCGCGGATCGGCCACATCAGGCGCCCGCGGAACCGGTCGTACGGCGAGCGGTCGCCCTGGCTGACGAGACCGCCGGAGACGAGTTCTTCCATCGTGAAGCCGCGCCCGCGCAGGTGGTCCTTGAGCATGTCGTAGGACTTCGGGGCGAAGCCGACGCCGAAGTGCTGGGCGGCCGAGGGGTCGAACCCGCGCTCCCCCAGGAACCGGCGGGCGGGGTCGGCGGCAGCCGTGGTGAGCTGCCCCGTGAAGTACTCGAGCGCGGCTTCGTTCGCGGCGATCAGCCGTGCGCGGGTGTTGTAGTCGGTGCGCGGCCCGTCGCCCTCTTCGTAGTGCAGGGTGTAGCCGATCTTCGCGGCCATGCGCTCGACGGCCTCGGCGAAGGTGGTGTGGTCCTGCGCCATGATGAAGCTGAAGACGTCGCCGTCCTCGCCACAACCGAAGCAGTGGTAGCGGCCGACCTGGGGCCGGACGTGGAACGACGGGGAGCGTTCGTCGTGGAAGGGGCAGAGGCCCTTCATCGACCCGACGCCCGCGTGCTTCAGCGTGACGTAGTCGCCCACGACGTCGGCGATGTTGACACGCGAGCGGACCTCGTCGATGTCGTTCCGCGCGATCCTGCCAGCCACCCCTCGATCCTAGTTCGTGGGACCGACGTCGGCGGACCGGTCAGACGGCGATGTGGACCGGTTCACGGTCACCCACCACCAGACGTCGGTGCCAGGCGAAGGCGCCCTGGTCGGTCAGGCTCGCGACCTGGTCGACGACGGCGCGCAGTCGGCCGGCGTCGTCGTCCGCGGCGTGCCAGTCGGCGGCGAACCCCGGCTCCAGGTCGGACGCACCGGTGGCCGCCAGTGCGTCGAGCAGTTCGGTGAGCACGCGGCGCTGGTCCTCGTACACGGGCTGACGGTCGCCCTGGGTCATCACGAAGGCCGCGACGATGCCCTTGAGCACCGCGATCTCCCCGATGATCTCGGGTGGGGTGACGACCGACGCGGCGAAGCGCACGAGCGACCCCGAGGCGTAGGACTCGCGGGTGGCGGCCGTCGCGGTGCGCGCGAAGCGTCCGATCAGCTGCGACGTCAGGTTCTTCAGGCGTGCGGCGTCACGGCGGGAGCCGTCGTACGCGGTCATCCACAGGGGCAACGCACGCAGGCGGTCGAACGCCTCGAGCAGCTCGTCGCGGCTCAGGTCGTCGCCGACCCAGGCGTGCATGGCGGTCACGATGTCGTTCTCGCCGACGCGGTCCCCCAGGGCCGCGACGTCGATGAACCCGGCGACGACGGCGTCCTCGAAGTCGTGCACGGAGTACGCGATGTCGTCGGCGAGGTCCATGACCTGCGCCTCGATGCACCGCTGACGACGCGGAGCACCGGCGCGGAGCCACTCGAAGGCGTCGTGGTCGTCGTCGTAGAAGCCGAACTTGGTGCGCCCGGACGACGACTCCGACACCCCCTGCGCAGCGGGCCACGGGTACTTGCAGCTGGCGTCCAACGATGCGCGGGTCAGGTTGAGCCCGAACGGACGGTCGACGTCGGCGCCGGCGCCGGGCCGGACGCCGTAGACCTTCGGCTCGAGCCGCGTGAGCAACCGGAGCGTCTGCGCGTTGCCCTCGAACCCACCGATGCCGCTCGCCCAGGCGTTCACCGCGGTCTCGCCGTTGTGCCCGAAGGGCGGGTGTCCGATGTCGTGCGCCAGGCAGGCGGTGTCGACCACGTCGGGGTCGAGCCCGAGCGAGTCGGCGAGCTCGCGACCGACCTGCGCGACCTCGAGCGAGTGGGTCAGCCGGTTGCGGGCGAAGTCGAGCCCCGCGGTCGGGCTGAGCACCTGGGTCTTGGCGGCCAGACGCCGGAGCGCGCTGGAGTGCAGCAGTCGGGCGCGGTCACGGGCGAAGTCCGAGCGGCGGTTGCCGTGCTCCTCGGGGAGCCAGCGCTCCGCGTCGGCCGGGCCGTACGAGGCGGTGGCGCTCATCCGCCGCTGTGGTGCAGTTCGGCGGCGGCCAGGACCTTGCGGAACTCGGAGTCGACGTCGCGGCTCTCGAGCCAGCGGTCGGGCAGGGCGGTGCGCTTGGGGTGACCGGCACGACCGCGCGGCCCCTCGGCGTCGGCACCCGGGTACGGCGCGTCGTGGTCGAGCTGGCCGAGGAAGTCGTCGATCTCCTGCAGGCTCGACGCCATCGCCAGGCCGGACCGGACGTCGCTGCCGATCGGGTACCCCTTGAAGTACCAGGCCACGTGCTTGCGGATGTCGCGGCAGGCGTGCTCTTCGTCGCCGAAGAACTCGACGAGCAGCTCGGCGTGCCGGCGGAACCCGTCGGCGACCTCGCCCAGGGACGGCATGTAGCGCAGGCCCTCGCCACGGAACGCCGCGGCCAGGTCGCCGAACAGCCACGGGCGGCCGAGGCAGCCACGCCCGACGACCACGCCGTCGGCGCCGGTCTCGTCGATCATCCGGAGGGCGTCGGCGGCCGACCAGATGTCCCCGTTGCCGAGGATCGGGATGTCGGTCACCGTCTCCTTCAGCGTGGCGATCGCCGACCAGTCGGCGTGCCCGGAGTAGTGCTCGTTCGCGGTGCGGGCGTGCAGCGAGACCGCGGCGACCCCGGCGTCACGCGCGATGCGGGCGGCGTCGAGGTAGGTCAGGTGGTCCTCGTCGATGCCCTTGCGCATCTTGACGGTGACGGGGACGTCGCCCGCGGCGCGCACGGTCTTGGTGACGAGTTCGCGGAACAGGTCGAGCTTCCAGGGCAGGGCCGCGCCGCCGCCCTTGCGGGTGACCTTGGGCACCGGGCACCCGAAGTTCAGGTCGATGTGGTCGGCACGGTCCTCGCCCACCAGGATCGACGCCGCTTCGGCCACGGTGTTCGGCTCGACGCCGTACAGCTGGATCGACCGCGGGGTCTCGGACTCGTGGTGCTGGATGAGCTGCATCGACACGGGGGTGCGTTCGACGAGCGCCCGCGAGGTGATCATCTCGCACACGTAGAGCCCGGCGCCGTACTCGCGGCACAGCCGGCGGTACGCCATGTTCGTGATCCCGGCCATCGGCGCGAGCACGACCGGCACGTCGACCTCGATCGGGCCGATGCGCAGGGGGCCGCCGACTCGCGAGGCGGGTGCTTGTGTGATCGTCATACCTGACCCATCTTCCCACGTCGGTGCGCGCCGGTAGCGTTCTCCACATGACGACCGACGCCAGCACCCGGTTCGACGCCGACGCCCAGGCCCGCCGCCTGCCGGTCGAGGTGGTCGAGCGCCCGGCCGCGGACTCCCTGCACCAGGCCGCCGAACTGCTCGGCATCGAACCCGGCGACATCGTCAAGACCCTGGTGGTGAAGCGCCACGACGGCGGGTTCCTGCTCGCCCTGGTGCCGGGCGGGCGCAGCATCGCCTGGAAGAAGCTGCGCACCGTCGTCGGGGTCAACAAGCTCTCGATGCCCGACGCTGCCACCGCGCTCGGCGCGTCCGGCTACGAACGCGGGACCATCACGCCGATCGGCGCCACGGGTGACCTGCCGGTGTACGCCGACGAGCGCATCGTCGGACGCAGGGTCGCCCTGGGCGCCGGACGCCACGGCGCGAGCGCCTTCGTGGACGCGGACGCACTCGTCGCCGCCTACGGCGCGACCGTCGCGGACATCACCGACGAAGAACCGCAGCGCGACTGATCGGCCTGGCGACCGACGGATCGCGCCCCCGCACAGCCGTCGCGCCCCGCAGGGTCGGGGCGCAACGACCGCACGGGGGCGCGGGACCACCGGCGCGCGACGCGCGACCGACGGAAGCGTCAGTCCGGCACCTCGGTCCAGTCGCCCTCGGCACCGGCGAACGATCCGGCGTCGATCAGGCACGAATCACCGTCGCAGACCGGCGCACCGCCGGCCGTGACCAGCGTGAGCAGGCCGGGGCGCGTCGCGTCCGTCATCGGGTCGCCGCCACGTCCGCGCTCGCGTCGTCCGCAGCGCGCTCGGCCGCCGAGGCGACCTCCTCCGGCGTGGTCTCGCGGAGCGCGACCACCTGGCGGAGCACCTGCTCGAACGCCGAGGGGTCCTGGGCACCGGAGACGCCGTACTTGCCGTCGATCACGAAGAACGGCACGCCGTTGATCCCGTAGGCCTGCGCCTGGGCCTGGTCGGCACGGACGGCGGCGAGCTGGGCGTCGTCGCGCAGGGTGCTGAGGACCTCGTCGCGGTCCAGGCCGATCTCCGCCGCCAGGTCGGCCAGCGAGGACTCCTGGCCGACGTGCTCGCCGCGCTCGAAGTAGGCGGTGAACAGGCGCTCGACCATCTCGAGCTGCTTGCCGTGCTGCTTGGCGAGGTGGATGACCTGGTGGGCCTTCACGGTGTTGGTGTGGTGCATCGCCTCGAAGTCGTAGTCGAGCCCGACGCCCGCGGCGATCGCCGTGACCTGGTCGAGCATCTGCTGCGCCTGCTCGACGGGCATGCCCTTGTGGCTCGACAGGAACTCGGCCTCGGTGCCCTCGAAGTCGACGGGGGTGTCCGGGCTGAGCTCGAAGGAGTGGTACTCGACCTCGACCGGGCGGCCGTCCGCCGAGGCGCCGAACGCGGCGACGCCGGCCTCGAACTTGCGCTTGCCGATGTAGCACCAGGGGCAGGCGATGTCCGACCAGACATCGACCTTCACGGAGTCGTTCATGCTGATCCCAACGCGCTCGTGCGCCGCGCATTCCCGGCGCCGGCAGCAGAACACCGGTGTTCGCAGGTCGAACACCCGATTGCGGGTGTGCAACGCACGAACACCGGTGTCTTGCGGAGCCGCGGAACCCCTACGCGCCGAGCAACCGCTGCGCGAGGTACCCCTGCAGCTGGTCGAGCGAGACGCGCTCCTGGCTCATGGTGTCGCGCTCGCGCACCGTGACGGCCTTGTCCTCGAGCGTGTCGAAGTCGACCGTGATGCAGAACGGCGTGCCGATCTCGTCGTGGCGACGGTAGCGACGGCCGATCGCGCCGGCGTCGTCGAAGTCCACGTTCCAGTTCTTGCGCAGGTCGTCGGCCAGGCCGCGGGCGACGGGCGAGAGCTGCTCGTTGCGCGACAGCGGCAAGACGGCGGCCTTCACCGGGGCCAGGCGCGGGTCGAGGCGCAGGACGGTGCGCTTGTCGACGCCGCCCTTCGCGTTGGGCGCTTCGTCCTCGTGGTAGGAGTCGAGCAGGAACGCCATGAGCGCACGGGTCAGGCCGAACGACGGCTCGATGACGTAGGGCACGTACTTCTCGTTGGCGGCCTGGTCGAAGAACCGGAGGTCCTGGCCGGACGACTCGATGTGGTTGTTGAGGTCGAAGTCGGTGCGGTTCGCGACGCCCATCAGCTCGCCCCACTCCGAGCCGGTGAAGCCGAAGCGGTACTCGATGTCGGCGGTGGCGTCGGAGTAGTGCGCCCGCTCGCCGTCCGGCACGTCGAAGCGACGCAGGTTCTCGGGGTCGATGCCGAGGTCGGTGTAGAACGCGACCGAGTCGGCGATCCACTGCTCGTAGTGCTCCCCCGCCTCGGCCGGCGGCACGAAGTGCTCGATCTCCATCTGCTCGAACTCCCGCGTGCGGAAGATGAAGTTGCCGGGCGTGATCTCGTTGCGGAACGCCTTGCCGACCTGGCCGATGCCGAACGGGGGCTTCATACGGCTGGTCGTGACGACCTGCGCGAAGTCGACGAAGATGCCCTGGGCGGTCTCGGGGCGCAGGAAGTTCAGGCCCTCTTCGGACTCGACCGGGCCGAGGTAGGTCTTGAGCATCCCGGAGAACTCGCGGGGCTCGGTCCACTCGCCGCGGGTGCCGCAGTTCGGGCAGGCGATCTCGGCCATGCGGCCCTCGGGGTCGCGGCCCTTCTTGGCGACGAACGCCTCGATCAGGTGGTCCTCGCGGAACCGGTGGTGGCAGTGCAGGCACTCCACCAGCGGGTCGGTGAAGGTCGCGACGTGGCCGGAGGCCTCCCACACCTTGCGGGGCAGGATCACCGCGGAGTCGAGGCCGACCATGTCCCCGCGGCCGCGGACGAACCGCTGCCACCACTGGCGCTTGATGTTCTCCTTGAGCTCCACACCGAGGGGCCCGTAGTCCCACGCGGAGCGGGAGCCTCCGTAGATCTCACCCGACTGGAAGACGAAGCCGCGGCGCTTGGCCAGGGCGATGACGCTGTCGAGACGGGAGGGCTGTGCCAAAGGGTGCTCCAGAGGTCGCCGAGCTGGGTGCTCGGTGCGGAAACGGTCCGGGCAAGACTACCGGCGATCGTCGGCCGGGAGGCCCGCCCCGCGTCCGCCCGCCGCGCTCACCTGGCCGACGTGGTCGGCCCCACCCCGCCGAGCGCGGCCGCGACGTCGGTCACGTCCGACTCGTCGTTCCACAGGTGGAACGCGATGCGCAGCCGACCGGCACGCCCCGAGGCGGTGAGCCCGGCGGCGGTGAGGGCCCGCAGGGCCGAACCGTCGGCGTCCGCGAACGTCACGATCGCCTGCCCGTCGCCCTGCCCGTCGCCCTGCCGAGGCGACCCGAGGGCGTCGCACAGCCGATCCGCGAGACCGGTGGCGTGCCTCCAGACCGCATGCTGGTCGAGCGCGACCGCGTGCTCGAGCGCGGCCACGGCGCCGGGCCACGCCTGCCAGGCCGGGGAGACGTCGAAGCGGCGGGCGTCGTCGGCCAGGTGCATGGCGGGGCCGTAGCAGGAGGACCAGACGTCCGCTCCCGCGTACCAGCCGGCCTGCACCGGGCGGAGCCGACCGAGGGCGGTGTCGGAGAGCGTCATGAAGGCGACGCCGCGCGGTGCGCAGAGCCACTTGTAGGTGTGCGTGAGCGTCACGTCGAACGGTGCGGCGTCGACGGGCAGGACGCCGGCGGCCTGCGTGAGGTCGCAGAGGGTCAGGGCACCGACGCGTCGCGCGGAGGCGACGACCGGGTCGGGGTCCGTGACCACACCGGTGGCGGACTGCACCGCGGACCACGCGACCAGGGCCGTGTCGGGTCCGACCGAGGCGGCGAGCCGGTCCAGCGGGACGCTCCGGACCCGGATGCCGCGGTGCGCCTGCGCGAGGAACGGGAAGACGACCGAGCTGAAGTCGCCGTCGGGGACGACCACCTCGGCACCGTCCGGCAGCGCGTCGGCGACGACGGCGGCCATCACCGAGGTCTGCGAACCGGTCGCGACGCGCTCCGCGGGGACGCCGACCAGCGCGGCGAAGAGCGTGCGGCCTTCCTCGACCAGGGCCCCGTACCGGGCCGGTGAGGTCTCCGCACGGGACCACGCGTCGAGGTCGGCTCGCTGGGCGGCGAGGGTGCCGCGGGTCGGCAGGCCAGCGGTGCACGCCGCCAGGTAGCCACGGCCGGCCGGGAAGGAGTCCATGCGGACAGCGTCCCGGTTCCCGCCCCATCACACCAGGGCCGGCTCGTTGTGCCACCGATAACATTGCGTGATGGACGAGATCGATCCCCAGCTGCTCCGGGTCCTGCGCGCCGTGGCCGACGGCGGGTCGATCACCCGCGCCGCCGCCGCGATCGGGTCGAGTCAGCCCGCCGTCAGCCAGCTGGTGGCCCGGGCCGAGCAACGCCTCGGGCACGCGCTGGTGCTGCGGGGCGGACGCGGGGCGACACTCACCCACGCCGGCCAGGTGCTCGCGGACCACGCCCTGCACGTCCAGGCCGCACTCACCGCCGCGCGCGAGGACCTGGACGCCGTCGGCGGGCTCAGCCGCGGTCGGGTGCGCCTCGCCGGGTTCCCGAGCGCGTCCTCGGCGCTCGTGCCCGCCGTGCTCGCCCGGCTGGCGGCGACGGCACCGGGCGTGACGACCTCGTACGTCGAGGTCGAACCGCCCGAGGCGCTCGACCTGCTGCGCGGCGGTGCGGTCGACGTCGCCCTCACGTTCACCTACGTCGGGGACGAGATCGGGTCGGCGCCGGACCCCGGGCTCGTCACCCGGGCGCTCGGGCGCGATCCGCTCGCCCTGGTGACGCCGGTCGAGCCGGGAGGCGCGGAACGACGCCGCCCCGTCGGCTCCACCGTCGTGGACCTCGCGTCCCACCACGACGCCCGGTGGATCGGGGGCTGCCCGCGCTGCCGAGGCCACCTGCTCGCCTCGTGTGCGAGCGCGGGGTTCACGCCGGACATCGTGCTCGAGACGGACAACGCGGCCGCGGTGGTGGGACTCGTCGCCGCGGGGCTCGGGGTGGCGCTGCTCCCCCGGCTGGCACTCGCGACGACGGTCATCCCCGCGGGTGTCGCGATCGATCCGGTGGACGACGACCTGGCCCGACGCGTCGAGGTCGTCGTGGCGCGCGGGGCCGAGCGGGTCCCCAGCGTGCTGGCCGCGCTGGACGCCGTGCGGTCGGCGGCGCACCTGCTCGACGGGGCGCTGCCGGGCTGAGGTGTGGCGCGCAGCCGAGTCTCGGCTGCGCGGACATTCCGCGCCGCTCAGACGGCGCAGCCTGTCCGCGGATCCGAGACTCGGCCCCGGCCCGGCGTCCGCCTCGGCTCGGACTACGCCGTCGGCGCGTCGACCGCACCGCCGTAGCGACGGTCGCGGCTGGCGTACTCCTCGATCGCACCCCACAGGTCGGTGCGGCGGAAGTCCGGCCAGAGCCGGTCGAGGAACACCATCTCGGCGTAGGCGGACTGCCAGAGCAGGAAGTTGCTCGTGCGCTGCTCGCCGGAGCTCCGGAGGAACAGGTCGACGTCGGGCATCTCCGGCACGTAGAGCCGCTTCGCCAGGGCCTTCTCGGTGACCTGGCTCGGCTTCAGGCGACCGGCGGCGACGTCCTCGGCCATGCCCCGCACCGCGTCGACGATCTCGTTCCGGCCGCCGTAGTTCACGCACATCGTCAGCGTCAGGACGTCGTTGCCCGCGGTCATCCGCTCGGCGGTCTCGAGCTCGTCGATGACGCTCCGCCACAGTCGCGGACGCCGACCGGCCCACCGCACCTTGACGCCCCACTGGTGCAGTTGGTCGCGGCGCCGACGGATGACGTCGCGGTTGAAGCCCATCAAGAACCGGACCTCTTCCGGGGAGCGCTTCCAGTTCTCCGTCGAGAACGCGTACGCCGACACGTGCCCGACGCCGATCTGGATGGCGCCCGCGACGACGTCGAGCAACGACGCCTCGCCCGCCTTGTGCCCCTCGATCCGCGTCAGACCGCGGCCGTTCGCCCACCGGCCGTTGCCGTCCATGACGATGGCCACGTGCTCCGGCACGAACCGGGCCGGGATCGCCGGGGGCGTCTCGCCGGTCCAGTCGATCGGGCGGAACGGTTCGACGTCGTCGGGGCGGCGTGGGCTCATGCGGTGGGGGCTCCTTCGACAGCGGGATCGGGGTCGGGCACGGCGGGTGCCGGGGTCGAGGCCACCGCGCGCGCTGTCGCCTCGGGTCCGCCGTGGGTCTGGGGCACGGGCATCGGGTGCTCGGAGCGGTCGACGTGCGGCAGGGACCGGAGCGATCGTTCCAGGTGCCACTGGGCGTAGGCCGCGACCACGCCGGAGGCCCGCGAACGCGTCCGCTCGTCGGTGGCGTCCACCGTCGCCCAGTCACCCGCCAGCAGGGAGCCGAGCACACCGAGCGTCGCCGGGTCGAGCCGGGGAGTCCCCGGGGGCGCCGCACGGTCGGCGACGACACCACCGAGCTGCACCACGAAGGCCGAGTGCGGGCCGGGCTCCCCCGTCACCGCACAGTCGCTGAACGAGGGCGCCCACCCTGCGATGCTCATCGCGCGGAGCAGGTACGAGTCGAGGGTCGCGCTGGACTGGTGTTCGCCGCGGGACAACGAGCGGAGCGCCCCGACGAGCAACAGGTACTGCTGCAGCCCGGCGTCGGCCTCGCTCAGTCGGTCGGCGGTCTCGACCATGGCGCTGGCCGCCGTGTACGCGCCGTAGTCGGCGACGATCTGGGCCCCGTACGCACCGAGGGACTCCGCCTGGGTGACGATGTCGAGCGACCGGCCCTCGTAGAACTGGGCGTCCACGACCATGAACGGCTCGAGCCGGCTGCCGAACTTCGACGCCGTCCGCCGCACGCCCTTGGCCACCGCGCGGATCTTGCCGTGCTGCCGCGAGAGCATCGTGACGATGCGGTCGGCTTCACCGAGCTTGTGGGTGCGCAACACGACGCACTCGTCCCGGTACAGCGGCATGTCCCCAGTATCCCCCGCCCCGCCGACAGCCGCGTGCGGTGCCGGGCGGGGGCACTGCGACAAGACGCCGACGTCTTCGCCGGACGCCGCGCACTCGTCGAGACGCCGCGACTTTCGGAGGCGCCTCGGCAACACGACGGCGTCTTGCGTCAGGCAGTGAACGTGCGCACAGACGGGAGGCGCGGTGCGGGACGGACCCACACCTGGGCCCACACCGGCCGGTACCTGGTCGACGCGCCAGCGGCGATCAGGCCGTGCCCGGTGGGGAGCCTCCTGTCTGGTTGCGTCTCAGGCGGAGACGAGCTCCGGCGCGTCGGCACCGGCCGCGGCACCCGCGCGCACCGCGCGGTTCACCGCGGACACGATCGCCTTGAGCGACGCCGTCGAGATGTCGGCGTCGATGCCGACGCCCCACAGGCGCACGCCGTCGACGTCGAGCTCGACGTAGGACGCGGCCTTGGCGTCACCGGAGGCGCTCATCGTGTGCTCGGAGTAGTCGTACAGGGTGACCTGGACGCCCTGCTCGGCGAGCACCTTCAGGAACGCGTCGATGGGACCGGTGCCGACGGCCTCGGCCGTGACCGCGCCCTCGTCGACCCGGAGAGCCACGGACAGCGAGGTCGTGCCCTCGAAGTCGCTCGACGTCGCCGTCTTGGTGAGCTCGTAGCGGCCCCACTTCTCGTCGTCGATCGACGCGGGCAGGTACTCGTCCTGGAACACGTCCCAGATGCGCTGCGACGAGAACTCGCCACCCTCGGTGTCGGTGTGCCGCTGGACGACGCCGGAGAACTCGATCTGCAGCTTGCGGGGCAGGTCGAGGGCGTGGTCGGTCTTGAGCAGGTACGCCACACCGCCCTTGCCGGACTGCGAGTTGACGCGGATGACGGCCTCGTACGACCGGCCGATGTCCTTCGGGTCGACGGGCAGGTACGGCACCGCCCACGCGATCTCGTCGATGTCCTTGCCCGCGGCGGCGGCCTTCGCCTTCATCGCCTCGAAGCCCTTGTTGATGGCGTCCTGGTGCGAGCCGCTGAACGCCGTGTACACCAGGTCACCCGCCCACGGCTGGCGCTCGGGCACCGGCAGCTGGTTGCAGTACTCGACGGTGCGCTTCACCTGGTCGATGTCGGCGAACGAGATCTCCGGGTCGATGCCCTGCGTGAACAGGTTCATCCCGAGGGCGACCAGGTCCACGTTGCCGGTGCGCTCACCGTTGCCGAACAGGCAGCCCTCGATCCGGTCGGCGCCGGCCAGGTAGCCGAGCTCGGCGGCGGCGACCGCGGTGCCGCGGTCGTTGTGCGGGTGCAGCGACAGGATGACGTCCTGGCGGTGGGCGAGGCGGCGCGACATCCACTCGATCGAGTCGGCGTAGACGTTCGGCGTGGCCATCTCGACGGTGGCGGGCAGGTTGATGATGACCTTGCGCTCGGGCATCGGCTCGAAGACCTCGAGCACGGCGTTGCAGATCTCCAGCGCGACCTCGAGCTCGGTGCCCGTGTAGGACTCCGGCGAGTACTCGTAGTAGATCGTCGTGTCGTGCTGCAGCGTCGCCTCGGCAGCCTTGCACAGCTTCGCGCCGGTGACCGCGATGTCCACCACGCCCTGCACGTCGGTGCGGAAGACGACCTCGCGCTGGACGATGCTCGTGGAGTTGTACAGGTGGACGATGGCCTGCTTCGCGCCGTCGATCGCTTCGTAGGTGCGCTGGATGAGGTGCTCACGCGCCTGGGTCAGCACCTGGATCGTGACGTCGTCGGGGATCGCGCCCTCGTCGATCAGCGACCGGACGAAGTCGAAGTCGGTCTGCGAGGCGCTCGGGAACCCGACCTCGATCTCCTTGTAGCCCATCCGGACGAGGAGGTCGAACATCGCGCGCTTCCGCTCGGCGTCCATCGGGTCGATGAGGGCCTGGTTGCCGTCACGCAGGTCGACGGCACACCAGCGCGGGGCCTTGTCGATGCGCTTCGTGGGCCACGTGCGGTCCGGCAGCTCGACGGCGATCTGCTCGTGGAAGGGGACGTACTTGTGGATCGGCATCCCGGAGGGCTGCTGCGTGTTCTGCATCGTTCTTCGCTTTCGTCGCGGGTTCGTGAGCCGGTGTTCGTGGGCTCTGGTCAGTGCGGCCACGACGGACTCCGCGACGAGGTGGGCCGGAGTGTCAGGCCTCGTCGCGGCAGCGAAGGAGGAGCAGTGCGGAGTACATCGGGACCCACGGTAGCACCGGAGCAGCGGGCTGGCGCAAGCGTGTGACGCAGGACCTCGGCGCGCTCGAGCGGGGATGCAGGCTGGCGTGCCGAGCGGGTTGCCGAGTGGCTCCGAGCAGCTCCGAGCGGTCACGACATGCCGCGGGTCGGTCGCCGAGTGGTCACGTTCTGTCGCCCGGACCGCGTCCAGACGACAGTTCGAGACCACTCGGCGGACGTGAGCGGCGTGGCCGCGCCGTGCAGAGGACGTCGGCGTGACGCCACGACGACACGGGAGGCCCGGTGCCAGCTGGCACCGGGCCTCCCGTCTCGTCGTGTGGTGCGCCGAGGGCGCCGGGTCAGTCGACCGCGAGCGCCTCGGTCGGCGGGACGCGCATCGCGCGGCGCACCGGGGCGATGGTCGCGACGACCGCCAGGACCAGCGCGCCGACCACCACGATGCCGATCGTCAGCGGTGGGAGCACCGGCGACACGGGAGTCCCGAGCGAGCCGAGGAGCGTCTGCCCGCCGACCCAGCCGTACAGGGTGCCGAGCGCGAGACCCGAGACGACGGCCGCGACGACCATCTGCACGGCCTCGGTGACGATCATCCGGCGCACCTGGGCACCGGTCAGGCCGAGCACGCGGAGCAGCCCGAGTTCGCGTCGACGCTGGAGCACCCCGAGTGCCAGGGCGTTCACGACCCCGACGGCGGCGATCACGGCGGAGAACCCGACGATCACGCTGACGACGGCGTTGATCTGCACGAACAGGTCACGCTGCGCCTCGATCATCGCCGGTGTGGCACTCCCCTCGCTCAACGCGCGCATCTGGGTCTCGAGCACGTGCTGCATGATCCCGAGCGCCACCGCGAAGGTGACGAGCAGGGTGACACCGATGACGAGCCCGATGGTCGCCCGCGAGGACCGCCCCGGCGCCCGCATCGCGTTGCGCCCGGCGAGCAGGACCACCGGGTCGTGCGAGCCGATGCGCCCGATGAGCTGCAGCACGGGCGGCATCACGATCGTCGCCCCGACCGCGACCCCGGCGAAGGAGACGAACCCGCCCAGCGCCGCCGGCAGGACCGCGACCGGGGACACCGAGCTGACGGCGAGCCCGAGCGCCATCAGCAGCGCACCGCCGGCCATGAGCACGATCGCCCAGACCTTGCGGGCGGTACCGGACCGGACGTCGTCGTGGCTGGGCTCGACGGACGACGAGAGCGCTTCGAGCGGGGTGACGGTGAGCACGCGACGCGACCCGGAGGCGAAGGCGCCCCAGGTGGCGAGGACGACGGCAACGACCGGCAGGACGAGCTCCCACGGCACGTACGTGTACTCGGTGTCGGGCAGGACACCGTTGCCCCGCAGGACGACGACGAAGAGTGCCGAGAGTGCGGTCCCGACGACGGCACCGATGACCCCGCCGAGCACGCCGACGACCAGACCGGTCCGGGTGATCCGCGCACGGAGCGTGGCTCCGGTCGCCCCGACGAGCCGCTGCAGCGCGATGATCCGGGTCTGCCCGGCGATCAGGGTGGCGCAGGTGTTCGCGGTGACGATCGCGCCGACGTAGAGCGCGATGCCGAGGAACAACCACCCGACCACGGACAGGATCGCCTTGATCGGCCCGAGGTCGGCGACGCCGGCTGCTCGGAGCGCTTCGGTGACGATGCCCGGTGCGATGACCAGGGCGGAACCGAACGTGGTGCCGAGGGCAGCAACCAGGACGGTGGGGGCGAAGGAGCGGACGCCGTTCACGCTGCCGCCTCCATCCCGAGCATCGTGGTGGAGATCGCGCCGGCGTCCATCGCCGGGCGGTCGGCGACGATCCGGCCGTCGGCCAGGAACAGGATGCGGTCGGCGTTCGCGGCGGCCACCGGGTCGTGCGTGACCATGACGACGCTCTGGCCCCATTCCTGCACGGCACCGCGCAGGATCGACAGGACGTCGCGACCCGTGCGGGAGTCGAGGGCACCGGTCGGCTCGTCGGCGACGACCACCGCCGGTCGCGAGGCGAGGGCCCGCGCGATGGCGACGCGCTGCTGCTGCCCGCCGGAGAGCTGGTGCGGCCGGTGGGTCAGCCGGTTGCCGAGTCCGAGCATCTCGACCAGACGGTCGATCCAGGCGGTCTCCTCGCGCGAGGGCTTGTGCCCACCGAGCAGGAACGGCAGCCGGATGTTCTCGCTGACGTCGAGCGTCGGGACGAGGTTGAACGACTGGAAGACGAAGCCCAGTCGACGACGGCGCAGCTCGGTGAGGTCCTTGTCGCCCAGGGCCGTGATGTCGACGCCGTCGATGTGGATCCGGCCGGTGGTCACGGCGTCGAGGCCGGCCGCGACGTGCATGAGCGTCGACTTGCCGGACCCGGACGGCCCCATCACCGCGGTGAACTCCCCCGCGCCGATGTCGACGCTGACGTCGTCGAGCGCGGTGACGCGTCGGGCGGCGTCGCCGTAGTGCTTGGACACGTGGTCGAGGCGGATGATCGGAGCGTGGCTGGTGGTCATGCATCCACGATGGCCGCCGCCGGCCCCGTCACGCGTCGCTCGGACGGCTCCTGTGGATCGTCCGCTCGGCTCGGTTGTCTGTGGAGGGGTCATCCGTCGGGATGACCCGGCGTCAGTCGGCCTTGGTGACGAGCCCGTGTTCGTGGGCGAAGACGACGAGACGGACCCGGTCGCGGAGCTCGAGCTTCGTCAGGACCCGCGAGATGTGCGTCTTCACGGTCGCCTCGCTGACGTACTCGTGCTGGGCGATCTCGCTGTTGCTGAAGCCGCGGGCGGCCAGGTCGAAGATCTCGCGCTCACGCGGGGTGAGGTCGGAGAAGGCCGCGGGCACCGCAGCGGCGCGTCCGACCGAGTCGTCGTACCGTCGCAGGAGCTCACGGGTCGCCGAGGCGGCGAACACCGCGGTGCCGGCGTGCACGGTGCGGACCGCGGCGAGCAGGAACTCGGGGTCGGCGTCCTTGAGCACGAACCCGCTCGCTCCGGCACGGATGGCCTTGGCGGCGGCCTCGTCGAAGTCGAACGTCGTCAGCACGAGGACCTTCGCGCCGTCGGTGCCGGACTGCTCGACGATGTGGCCGGTCGCCGTGATGCCGTCCATCACGGGCATCCGGACGTCCATCAGCACCACGTCGGGGCGGGTCCGGCGGACGAGCTCGACCCCCTCGGCCCCGTCGCCGGCCTCGCCGACGAACCGCAGGTCGGGCTGCGAGTCGATGAGCATCCGGATGCCGGTGCGGAAGAGCGCTTGGTCGTCGACGAGGGCAACGCGGATCGCATGATCGTCGGTCGGGGTCGTGGTCATCGGGCGCTGCGCTCCTGCTCGGTGGGGGTGATGCGACCGCGGGGCATCTGCCCACTGGCCGGGACGGTCGGCATCCGGACGGCGACCGCGAAGTCGTCGCCCCGGGCTCCTGCGGTCATCGTGCCACCGGTCATCACGGCGCGCTCGCGCATGCCGACCAGTCCGTGGCCCGTGCCCGGGCCGCGGACACCGTCGTCGGCTCGGCGGTTCACGACGGCGATCTCGACCGTGTCCGGTCGGTAGGTCAGAGCGGCGTGCACCGGACAGCCCGGCTCGCCGTGCTTGTACGCGTTCGTCAGGCTCTCCTGCACGATCCGGTACACCGCGAGCTGCGTGGTGGTCGGCAGCCCGCCGGGGTCGCCCTCGCGCTCCACCCGGACGTCGAGCCCGAGCTGGCGCATCTCGTCGACGAGCCGGTCGATGTCGTCGATCTCGGGCGTCGGCGCGGTCCCCTGCTCGTGCCGGAGCGCGCCGAGGAGTTCACGGACGTCGCCGAGCGCCCGCCGGGCGGTGGTCGAGATGGTGCTGAGCGCTTGATCGGCGACGGCGGGGTCGGCCTTCAGCGCGTACCGGGCACCGTCGGACTGCGCGATGACGACCGCGAGCGAGTGGGCGACGATGTCGTGCATGTCGCGGGCGATCCGGACACGCTCCTGCTCGACGGCCACGGCCCGGTCGGCCCGCGCGGCGTCACGCTCGGCGAGCAGCTGGGCTTCGCGGCTCATGCTCGCCGACCGACGGGTCCGGACCACGAGCCCGGCGAGCCAGGGCAACAGGAGCAGGAGCAGGACGACGGCGAAGAACGAGAACGTGACCTGCAGCGACTCCTGCAGCGGGGTCGAGGCGGTCTCGTACGTGAGCCGGTTCTGGTAGTCGTCGAAGCCCAGGTAGGCCGCCGCGGTCACCGAACCGACGATCGCCGACACGAGTCCGGCCAGCCGCACACGACGGCTGCCGTACGCACTCGTGGTGTACATCACGCCGGCGATGAACGCGTTCGAGACGTCCGGCACCTGCAGGGTGACCATCTCGAAGACCGCGAACACCCACGCCACGGCCAGTGCCAGCCCCGGTGACGACCGACGGAGCGCCAGGGCGGCGGTCATGCCGACGACCGTGATCACCGACAGCGGACCGTCGATGCCGCGCCCGCTGGCGATCAGCACGAGGCCGCCGAGCAGCACGGCGATCACCAGGTCGGTGATGACCTGCGCACGGAGCATCGGACGGAACACCCGTCCACGGTACGGCGGACCGCTCACCAGCGCGTCCCTCGCCCGGATGACCCGGGCTGCAGGGGTCCGACGATCAGAAGCCGAGGCGTCCGAGCTGCTTCGGGTCACGCTGCCACTCCTTGGCCACCTTCACGCGGATGTTCAGGTAGACGTGCCGGCCACCGAGCAGCGACTCGATCTCGACGCGGGCCCGCGAGCCGACGTCCTTGAGACGCTCGCCCTTGTGCCCGATGACGATCGCCTTCTGACTGTCGCGCTCGACGAACAGGTTCGCGAAGATGCGCAGTGGCCCGTCGGCGTCGTCGTCCTCGTCGGGTTCGACGATGTCCTCGATGACGACGGCCAGCGAGTGCGGCAGCTCGTCACGGACACCTTCGAGCGCCGCCTCACGGATGAGTTCGCCGATGCGCTCCTCGTCGGTCTCCTCGGTCACCGCGCTCGAGTCGTACAGCTGCGGAGACTCGGGCAAGAGGCTCGTGACGACGCCCAGCAGGTCTTCGAGCTGCATGCCCCGTGTGCCCGAGGTCGGCACCACGGCGTCCCAGTCGCGGAGCTTCGAGACGGCCAGCAGCTGCTCGCCGACGCGGTCCTTCGAGGTGCTGTCGATCTTGGTGACGATCGCGATCTTCTTGGCGCGCGGGTACTGGTCGAGCGTGTCGTTGATGAACCGGTCGCCGGGACCGACGGGTTCGTTCGCCGGCACGCAGAACCCGATCACGTCGACGTCGCCCAGCGTGGACTGGACGAGGTCGTTCAGCCGTTCGCCGAGCAGCGTGCGCGGACGGTGCACGCCCGGCGTGTCCACGATGATGACCTGCCCGTCGGGCCGGTGCACGATCCCGCGGATGGCACGCCTGGTGGTCTGCGGCTTCGACGACGTGATCGCGACCTTCTCGCCCACCAGGGCGTTGGTCAGCGTCGACTTGCCGACGTTCGGACGGCCGACGAACGAGACGAAGCCCGCGCGGTAGGGCTTGTCCGAGCCGGCTGGGGTGGTGTCGGGGTCGGTCATGCGTGCGTGGTTCCCGTCGTGGTGGTTTCGGCGTCGTCGAAGGCGTCCTCGACGTCGGCCAGGGCATGGGTGCGCTCGGCGAGCACGGTGATCAGGTGGCGGCGCTTGCCCTCGACACGGTCGGCGGTCAGGACGACGCCGGACACGGTGACGGTCTCGCCGGACACGGCAAGGTGTCCGAGCTCCTTGGTGAGCAGCCCACCGGCGGTGTCGACGTCGTCGTCGTCGAGCTCGATGCCGAACAGGTCGCCGAGCTCGTCGACCGGCAGTCGTGCGGAGATCCGCCACACACCCGGCTCGACCTCGGTGCGGTCGACGACGGCGCGGTCGTACTCGTCGGAGATGTCGCCGACGAGCTCCTCGATGAGGTCCTCCATGGTCACGAGTCCGGCGACTCCGCCGTACTCGTCGACCACCAGCACCAGGTGGTTCTTGGCGAGCTGCATGTGCCGCAGGGTGTCGTCGGCGTGCTTCGACTCCGGCACGAACTCGGCGGGGCGGAGCAGCCGGCTGACCCGCTCACCACGGGACGCCGGCCGCTCGTACAGCGACCGCGCGACGTCGCGGAGGTACAGGACACCGCGCACGTCGTCGCTGTCCTTGCCCGTGACCGGCATGCGGGAGACACCGGCGGCGAGGAACTGCTCCATGGCCACACCGAGGGTGTCCGCGCCGTCGACGGTGAGCATGTCCGTCCGCGGCACCATGACCTCACGCACCAGGGTGTCGCTGAACTCGAACACCGAGTGGATGAGCTCGCGGTCCTCGTCCTCGAGCACGTTGCTCTCGGTGGCCTCGTCGACCAGGGAGAGCAGCTGTTCCTCGCTCGACACCGTGGACGCGCTCCGGCCGCGGCCGGGGGTGACCCGGTCGCCGATGTGGACGAGCAGCCCGGCGAGCGGTCCGAGCACGATGCGCACCCCGCGGACGATGCCGCCGGTGGCACCGATGAGTCGCTCGGCGTGGGCCCGCCCGACACTCCGCGGGCTCGACCCGACCAGCACGAACGACACCGCGGTCATGATCGCGGCGGAGACGACGAGCGCCACCCACCAGCTGTCGAAGGCACGCACCAGCGCGATCGTGACGAGCACAGCAGCGGCCGTCTCGGCCAGCACCCGGAAGAAGTTCAGCGCGTTCACGTGCGCGCCGACGTCGTCCGCGATCGCCTCGATCGACCGACGGCGCTTGTTGCCCCTGGCGATCTCCTCGAGGTCGGCACGGGACACCACGGAGAGCGCGGCGTCGCTCGCGGCGAGGAGCCCGCCGAGCACGACGAGCCCCAGCGCCACCGCGAGGAGTCCGGCGACGACGACCATCGGCTACCGCCCTCGGTGCTGGGCGGCGAACGCGGTCAGGATCTCGCCCTGGATGCCGAACATCTCGGCCTTCTCGTCGGGTTCGGCGTGGTCGAAGCCGAGCAGGTGCAGGATGCCGTGGCAGGTGAGCAGGAGCATCTCGTCGGTGCTCGAGTGCCCGGCGGTCTTCGCCTGCTCCTCGGCCACCTGCGGGCAGAGCACGATGTCGCCGAGCAGTCCGGCCGGCGTCGGGTCGTCCTCGGTGCCGGGCCGCAGTTCGTCCATCGGGAAGCTCAGGACGTCCGTCGGGCCGGGCTCGTCCATCCACCGCACGTGCAACTGCTCCATCGCGCCCTCGTCGACCAGCACGATCGCGAGCTCCGCGTCGGCGTGGACGTGCATGGCGTCCAGGGCGAACGCGGCGAGCCGCTGGATCGCGGCCTCGTCCACCTCGACGCCGGACTCGTTGTTGAGCTCGATGCTCACCGGTTGCCTCCTCGGGCGTCGTTCTGGGGGTACGGGGGCCGTGCACGGTCCTGCGGCGGGCGCCCACGACGCTCGGCGCGGTTGGCGCCGTCGGGGTTGCCGACCGGAGCGGTTCCGCGGCCGCCGGGGCGCTGGCCGGCCTGCTCGGCGAGCCGCTCTTCGTCGTAGACCGTGTAGGCGTCGACGATCCGACCGACGAGGGTGTGGCGGACCACGTCCTCGCTGCCGAGACGGGCGAAGTGGATGTCCTCGACCTGGTCGAGGATGCGGGTCACGAGCCGGAGACCGGACACGTTGCCCGGCAGGTCGACCTGGGTGATGTCACCCGTGATGACCATCTTCGAACCGAACCCGAGACGGGTCAGGAACATCTTCATCTGCTCGGGCGTGGTGTTCTGCGCCTCGTCGAGCACGACGAACGAGTCGTTCAGGGTCCGACCACGCATGTACGCCAGCGGGGCGACCTCGACGGTGCCGGCCGCCAGGAGCTTCGGGACGAGCTCCGGGTCCATCATCTCGTTCAGGGCGTCGTAGAGCGGCCGCAGGTAGGGGTCGATCTTGTCGGTGAGCGTGCCCGGCAGGAAGCCGAGCCGCTCGCCGGCCTCGACCGCGGGACGCGTCAGGATGATCCTGTTGACCTCGCGCCGCTGCAGCGCCTGCACGGCCTTCGCCATCGCCAGGTAGGTCTTGCCGGTCCCGGCCGGGCCGATGCCGAACGTGATCGTGTGCTCGTCGATGGCGTCGACGTAGGCACGCTGCCCGTCGGTCTTCGGCCGGACGGACTTGCCGCGGCTCGAGACGATCGGGGTGCCGAAGGTGTCGGACGGCTTGCGGTCGTCGTCGAGGATCCGTGCGGACATCGGGATGTCGGACGGGCCGATCTCCTGCCCGCGCTTGACCATGCCGACGAGCTCGTCGACGAGCGCCTTCGCGCGGGCGACGTCGCGTTCGGGGCCGGTCAGCGTGACCTCGTTGCCACGGACGACCACCCGGACACCCGGGTACTGGCGCTCGACGGTCTTGAGCAGTCGGTCCTGGGGGCCGAGCAGCTGCACCATGGCGATGCCGTCGACCTGGAGCGAGACGGAGACGGGCTGTTCGTCGGCGGCGGTGGGCTGTGCTGGTTCGTTATCCGGCAAGGGTGCCTTCCTGCAGTTCACCTGCGAGTACGTGCGCGTGCACGTGGAACACGGTCTGACCGGCGGCTTCGCCGGTGTTGAAGACGAGTCGGAACTGGCCGTCGGCGCGCTCGTCGGCGATGCGCTGCGCCGTGGCGACCACGTGGGCCAGGAGGTCGGGGTCCCCCGCGGCGAGCTCCGCGACGTTCGCGTACTGCTCCGTCTTGGGCACGACGAGCACGTGGACGGGGGCCTTGGGCGCGATGTCCTCGATCGCGATGACACGGTCGTCCTCGGCGACGATGGTCGCCGGGATCTCGCGCGCGATGATCTTGGAGAAGACGCTGGGCGTGCTGGTGCTCATGGCTCCATCGTAGGACGCGTCCGACGGCGGGGTCCGGCTCACCAGCGGCCCAGTCGCGCCTGCAGGACAGCGAGTGCCGCCGGTCCTGCGGTGGAGGTGCGGAGCACGCTGTCGCCGAGTCGGACACGCACCGCACCGGCGGCCTCGAGCCGGTCGAGCTCGGCACCGTCGATGCCGCCTTCGGGTCCGACGACGAGCGCGATGTCCTCGGCGTCCGTCGGTGGTTCCCAGGTGGCGAGCCGCACGGTCGCGGTGGGGTCGAGCACGACGAGTGCGGTCCCTGCTCCGAGGGCCGACACGAGCTGGCCCGTCGTCGCGAGCGGTGCCACCGCAGGGACGCGCGGACGGATCGCCTGCTTCGCCGCCTCGTGCGCGATGGCGGCCCACCGCGCACGACCCTTCTCGACCTTCGCGCCGTCCCACCGGGAGACACTGCGCGCAGCCGACCACGGCACCACCCGGTCGACACCGATCTCGGTCGCCGCCTGCACGGCCATCTCGTCGCGGCCGCCCTTCGCCAGTGCCTGCACCAGCGTCAGCGACGGACGCGGTGCGTCCTGGTGCTCGAGGGTCTCGACCGCGAGCTCCAGCGTGTCCTTGCCGAGTGCCGTGACCGGTCCGGACACCACGGTGCCCCGACCGTCGGCGATCCGCAGGACCTCGCCGACCCGGACCCGCGCGACGGAGACCGCGTGCCGGCCCTCGGCGCCGTCGAGCGACACCGTGTCGCCGACGACGACGTCGAGCGAGTCGACGAGGTACAGCGACGCCATCAGTGGTTGAAGAAACGGTCGCGGAGCTTGCCGAACATGCCCTGCTGGAACCGGGCGAGCTGCGGAGCCGTCGTCTTGTGCGACTTCGCCAGCTGCTCGACCAGCTGCCGTTCCTTGTGGGACAGCTTGGTCGGGGTGACGACCTGCACGCCGACCCGCAGGTCACCGCGGCCGTTCCCGCGCAGCTTCGTGATGCCGCGGTCCTTGATGACGAGGACGTCGGCGCTCTGCACACCGGGTCGGATCTCGAGCTCGACCGGACCGTCGAGGCCGTCGATGGTGGTGGTCGTGCCGAGGACGGCGTCGGTCATGCCGACCTCGAGCGTGGCCAGCAGGTCGTCACCGTCGCGGCTGAAGACGTCGTCGTGGCGCACGCGGATCTCGAGGTACAGGTCACCGGACGGGCCACCGGCCGGACCGACCTCGCCCTGGCCCGGCATCTGCAGCCGCAGTCCGGAGTCGACGCCGGCGGGGACGTCCACCGGTACGGTGCGACGGGCGCGGACGCGGCCCTGGCCCTGGCAGGTCGGGCAGGGGCTCGGGATGACGGTGCCGTACCCGCGGCAGGTGCCGCACGGGGCGCTCGTCACGACGTTGCCGAGGAGCGACCGGACCTGGCGCTGGATGTGCCCGGAACCGCCGCAGATGTCGCACGTGCGCGGGCTGGTGCCCGGTGCGCAGCAGGAGCCGTGGCAGGTCTCGCACAGCACGGCCGTGTCGACCTCGACGTCCTTGTGGGTGCCGAAGACGACCTCGTCGAGGTCGACCTCGATGCGGAGCAGGGCGTCCTGCCCCCGTTCGGCACGGCTGCGGGGGCCGGAGCCACGTCCGCCGCCACCGCCACCACCGAAGAAGGCGTCGAAGATGTCGCTGAAGCCGCCAGCACCGCCTCCGAAGGGGCTGTCGGCCTGCGGTCCGGCGTCGTACCGGCGTCGCTGCTCGGGGTCGCTCAGCACGTCGTACGCGTGCGTCACGTCCTTGAAGCGCTCGGCGGCGTCGGGTGCCGGGTTCACGTCCGGGTGGAGCTCACGCGCCAGGCGGCGGTAGGCCTTCTTGATGTCGGCATCGGAGGCGTCTCGCTGGACGCCGAGGACGTCGTAGTGGTCTGCCACGTATCCCTCAGTCGGTTGGGTTCGGTCGGTTGGTCAATGTTCGCCCAGGAGTTTGGACAGGTACCGGGCGACGGCCCGGACGGCCGCCATGTTCGTGCCGTAGTCCATCCGGGTCGGTCCGAGGACGCCCAGTCGGGCCACCTCGCCACCGGCCAGGTAGCCGCCGGCGACGATGCTCGTGGCGTCGAGCCCGTACTCGGCGTTCTCGACGCCGATGCTGGCCGCCACCGCGATGTCGTCCACCTGCATCTCCCCGAACAAGCGGAGCAGGGTGACTTGTTCCTCGATCGCTTCGAGCACGGGGAAGAGGCCGCCGGAGAAGTCCTGCTCGCTCTTCGCCAGGTTCGCCGCACCGGCCATCAGCAGGCGGTCCTGCCGGTTCGCAGCGACCTGCTCGATGAGCGTGGCGACGACGACCCCGCCGAGCGTCTGGGCGTCGGGGCGGAGCTGCTGCGGCACGGCCCGGAGTGCGGTCGGGACGTCCTGCAGCAGGAGCCCCACCGTGGCGCCGTTCACCACGGTGCGGAGTTCGCCGAGCGAGTCCTCGTCGAGCGCGACGTCGGTCTCGACCACGCGCTGCTCGACCCGGGCGGTGTCGGTGATGAGCACCACCATCAGCCGGGCGTCACCGAGCCGCACCAGCTCGACGTGCTGCACGCGGGCGCGCACCATCGACGGGTACTGCACCAGGGCGACCTGGTTCGTGAGCTGGCTGAGCAGCCGGACGGTGCGCCCGAGGACTTCGTCGAGGTCGTTCGGGGCGCCGAGGAAGGTCTCGATGGCGTGCCGCTGCGCGCTGGAGAGCGGACGGGCACCGGCGAGGTGGTCCACGAAGAGGCGGTATCCCTTGTCGGTCGGTACGCGACCGGACGAGGTGTGCGGGGCCGCGATGAGCTGTTCGTCCTCGAGCAGGGCCATGTCGTTGCGGATGGTCGCGGCGCTGACCCCGAAGGCGTGCCGCTCGACGATGGTCTTCGACCCGACGGGTTCACGCGACGCCACGTAGTCGCGCACGATGGCCTTGAGGACCTCGAGGCTGCGTTCACTGACCACGAGCGTCTCCTTCCCGATCGACCTGGCACTCGGACGTGTCGACTGCTGATCCTACGCCCGACCGCTGACGGCCCGGGACTTCCGGGCGGTCGGCCGATACGCTTCCGCCATGACCTACGGACAGCAGCCCGGCGGCCCTTCCGACCAGCAGCCCGGCGGGCCGCAGCAGCCCGGCGGGCCGCAGCAGCCCGGCGGGCCGCAGCAGCCCGGCGGGCCCCAGCAGCCCAGTGGCCCCCAGCAGCCCGGGGGCCAGTACGGCCCCGGCCCCGGCGGGCCGCAGCAGCCCGGCGGCCCCCAGTACCCCGGCGGGCCCCAGTACCCCTCCGGGTACACCCCGCCCCAGCCGATGAGCCCCGAGGACCAGCGCCTCTGGGCGACGCTGACGCACATCGGCGGCATCTTCTTCACCGTGGTCGCACCGCTGGTGGCCTACCTGGTCCTGCGCGACCGCGGCGGCTTCATCCGCGAGCACACCCGGGTCGCCCTGAACTTCCACATCACGATGGCGATCGCCTACGTGGTCGGTTCCCTCACCTCGGTGTTCGGGGTCGGGCTCCTGATCATCTTCGCCGCGGGCATCGTGTCGCTGATCTTCAGCATCATGGCCGCGATCGCCGCGAACCAGGGCCAGTTCTACCGCTACCCGCTCTCGATCGAGTTCATCAAGCAGTAAGCGGCACGCACTCGGCAGCAAGCAGTGCGCACGCCGCTCAGTCGAGCAGCTCCCGCACCACCGCGTCGGCGAGCAGCCGACCCTGCAGGGTCAGGTCGATGCGTCCCCGCACCGCGGCCGACCCGTCCACGAGCCCGCGTGCGATGAGGCCGGCGACCCGGCCACGGGCCTCCTGGCGGATCTCGCTCGTGGCGAGCTCCCCGCGGACCCGCGCGGCGAGCAGCAGGCGCTCGACGTACCGCGTCTCGTCGTCGATGGTCTCGCGGCCGGCGGCCGGCGACTCCCCCGACAGCACCCGGTTCGCGTAGGCGGCCGGGTGCTTGACGTTCCACCAGCGGGTACCGGCGACGGCGGAGTGCGCACCGGGGCCGACGCCCCACCAGTCGTGGCCCTTCCAGTAGGACAGGTTGTGGCGACTCGCGTGCCCGTCGCCGCGCGCCCAGTTCGACACCTCGTACCAGGAGTAGCCGGCGTCACCGAGCACCTGGTCGGCGAGCTCGTACATGTCGGCGGCCAGGTCGTCGTCGGGGGCGGGGAGCTCACCGCGGGCGACCATGCGGCCCATCGCGGTGCCGTCCTCGACGATGAGCGAGTAGGCCGACACGTGGTCGGGCTCGCACGCGATCGCGGCGTCGAGCGAGGTCCGCCAGTCGGCGAGCGACTCCCCCGGCGTGGAGTAGATCAGGTCGAGCGAGACGTCGAGCCCCTGCTGCTTCGCGAGGTCGACGACGACGGGGACCCGCAGGGGGTCGTGCGTTCGGTCGAGCGTGGCGAGCACGTGCGGCACCGCGGACTGCATCCCGTAGCTGATCCGGTTGAACCCGCCAGCCCGCAGGGTCTCGAGCGACGCCGCGTCGACGGAGTCTGGGTTCGCCTCGGTGGTGACCTCGGCCCCGGGCAGGATGCCCCACGTGTCGTCGATCGCCCGCAGGATCATCGCCAGGTCGGACGCCGGCAGCATGGTCGGGGTCCCGCCGCCGAAGAACACGGTCGACACCGGGCGCCGCGGCACGCCGGAACGGTCGAGCACGGTCGCGGCCCACTCGATCTCGCGCACGGCGTGGCCGGCGTAGTCGTCGCGACGGACGCCGCGGAGCTCGGAGGCCGTGTAGGTGTTGAAGTCGCAGTAGCCACAGCGCACACGGCAGAACGGGACGTGCACGTAGACGCCGAACGGGACGTCACCGGCGGCGGGAGCAGCGCCGGGGCCGGTGGCGGGGCCCGCTGCCGCCCACGGCGTGATCAGGCCGTCCGCGGGTGCTGGATCGGCGATCGGGAGAGCACTCGGCATGGAGTCCATTGTCCGTCATGATGGGAGCCATGGAGCACCATCCCGTCCCCACCACGGTCTTGTGGGACATCGACGGCACCCTCGTGATGAACGCGTCGTCCCCGGGCAACCTCTACCACCTGGCCCTCGAGCGGGCGGTGGGCCGCGACCTCACCCTGCGGGTGGGGCACCAGCACGGCCGGACCGACGCCGGACTCATCGCCGAGCACGTGCGCGCCCACGCGTTCGAGGACACCCTTATCCCCACGGTCAGTCGGCACCTGCACGACCTGACCGCCGAACGGCACGCCTCCGGCGACCACCGCAGCCCCGTCCCCGGAGCGAAGGCGCTCCTGACCCGGTTCGCCGAGCTCGGGTGGCGCAACGGGCTGCTCACCGGCAACTCGGAGTACCGCGCCCGGGTGAAGCTCACCGGCGCCGGGTTCGACCCCGACGGCTTCGACTGGGAGCACTCGTACTTCGGCGACACCGAGGTCGATCGGGCGGGGGTCACCCACCGTGCCGCCGCCGACCTGGTCGGCACCCGGGCGGTGATCGTCGGCGACACCCCGCGTGACGGCGAGGCAGCCGACGCCGCCGGCATCCCGTTCCTGGCCGTGGCGACCGGCATCTACGACGTCGACGCGCTCCGGCACACGAACGCCGTGACGGTCGCGCGCGACTGCCAGCAGGACGCGGCGCTCATCGAGGACGCGATCGCCGCGCTCCCGCCGCTGCGCTGAGCAGTGGCCGGACGCGCCCGGCGCGACGGCCACGACCCACGCGCGTCGCGCCCGGCGCGACGGCAACGACCCCCGCGCGACAGGCGCGGCCCCGGCGCGACAGGCGCGGCCCCGGCGCGACAGGCGCGCCCCGGCGCCTAGTCGCCCCGCAGTGCCGCCAGGTACTTCTCCGCCATGACCTTCTGCTGCCGGCGTACGAACGGCGCGACGAAACGCCACTTCGCGCTCGACGGCTGCGAGAACTGCCGGATCTGCAGCCACACCGAGCCGTCCTGGGTGCGCTCGACGACGAACGACTCCTCGCCGGAGAGCGGATGCCCCTCGAGCGTGCCGTACGCGAAGCCCTTGCGGTCGTGCTCGTCGATGATCGACACGACCCGCACCGGTGCCAGCACGGTCTGCCCGAAGGCGTGGATCGTCAGGGTCGCGCTCGTGCCCGCCGTCAGCAGCGGTGTGCCGTCCGGTGCGAACTTCTCGACCCGGGGCGTCCCGATGGACGCCGGAGCGATCGGCACGCCGTCGTCGTCGAAGGTCACCGGGTTGTACCGGACCTCGTCGTCGTCGGGCTGCTCCTCGACGCGGACCCGCACGCCGCTGCGCTCCTGGATCTGCCACGTCAGTGCCTGCACCACGGCGGTCTCGAACCGCTGGTCGCCGTGTCCGATCCGCGCGCGCGACTCGGCCGGGGTGAAGCCCTCGGGCGGGTAGGTCATGAGGTCCGACGCCTGGGTCGCCCCCACCGCGCCGTACGTCAGGGCGGTCCGGTAGCTCCCGCGGATGCTCATGCCGCCATGCTACTTGGGCGGGCCGCCCCGGATCGAACCGATCCCCTCTCAGCTCCGCCCGACCGGCGCGGCGCCGGTGCGCCCCGAACTGGAGGCCCGACAAGCGCCCGCCACGCGGCTATCGTCAGCAGGTGCCCCACACCACCCCCGCCCGCCCGCGGTCCGTCGACCGCCGGACCGCTGCCCTCGCCGTGCTCACGCTCGTCGCGTTCGGCCTGGCGGCCGCCGCCCGGGTGCTGGTGGACGTGACGACCTCGGCTGCGGCGTCCCCCGCCCGGTACGCCGCCGTCGCACTCGCCCCCGAGGCGTGGACCGGCTTCGACACCGCGAACCTCATCGCCGCCGTCGGGGCCAGCTGTGCCGGCGCCGGGGTGCTGCTGTTCGGTGCCGCGCTGGTGTCCGCGGTGCGTCGTCACCCGGGCCGACGGCTCCCGCTCGCCCTCGCGGTGGTGACCCTCGCGATGGTGGTCGGCGCCGTGGCCGCCGGGGTCACCTCGGGCCGACAGACCGACTTCGACGCGGCTGCCCACTGGGCCATCCTGCGGACCGCACTGGCGGGACTGGCTGCGGCGAGCCTCCCGGCTCTCGGCCTGGCCGCCCTGCGGGCCCGCGCCCGCCACACCGGCTGAACCGGCGCTACTTCTTCTTCTCTTCGACGTCGCCGGAGAGCGCCGCGATGAAGGCTTCCTGCGGGACCTCGACCCGACCGATGGTCTTCATGCGCTTCTTGCCCTCCTTCTGCTTCTCGAGGAGCTTGCGCTTGCGGGTGATGTCACCGCCGTAGCACTTGGCCAGGACGTCCTTGCGCATGGCTCGGATGCTCTCGCGGGCGATGATGCGGGCGCCGATGGCGGCCTGGATCGGCACCTCGAACTGCTGGCGCGGGATGAGCTTGCGCAGCCGCTCGGTCATGAGCGTGCCGTAGGCGTACGCCTTGTCGCGGTGCACGATCGCACTGAACGCGTCGACCTGGTCGCCCTGCAGCAGGATGTCGACCTTGACGAGGTCGGCGGCCTGGTCGCCGGTGGGCTCGTAGTCGAGCGATGCGTACCCCTGCGTCTTGCTCTTCAGCTGGTCGAAGAAGTCGAAGACGATCTCGCCGAGGGGCATCTCGTAGCGGATCTCGACGCGGTCCTCGCCGAGGTACTCCATGCCGAGCAGGGAGCCACGGCGCTGCTGGCAGAGCTCCATGATCGCGCCGACGTAGTCCTTCGGCGCCAGGATCGCGGCGCGGACCATCGGCTCGCGGACCTCGACGATGCGCCCGGTCGGGAACTCCGAGGGGTTCGTGACCTCGGTCACGGCGTTGTCCTCGGTCGTGACCTCGTAGATCACGCTCGGGGCGGTGGTGATGAGGTCGAGGCCGAACTCGCGGGACAGCCGCTCGGTGATGATCTCGAGGTGCAGCAGCCCGAGGAACCCGCAGCGGAACCCGAAGCCGAGCGCGACCGAGGTCTCCGGCTCGTAGACCAGTGCGGCGTCGGAGAGCTTGAGCTTGTCGAGCGCTTCGCGGAGCACCGGGTAGTCGCTGCCGTCGATCGGGTACAGGCCCGAGAAGACCATCGGCTTCGGGTCGGTGTAGCCGGGCAGTGCCTGGGTCGCGGGCTTCTGCGCGCTGGTGACGGTGTCGCCGACCTTCGACTGGCGGACGTCCTTCACGCCGGTGATCAGGTAGCCGACCTCGCCGACCGACAGGCCCTTGGTGGGCTTCGGCTCCGGGCTCGAGACCCCGATCTCCAGGATCTCGTGCGTCGACTTGGTCGACATCATCTGGACCTTCTCGCGGGGCGAGATGGTGCCGTCGATCATGCGGACGTAGGTGACGACGCCGCGGTAGCTGTCGTAGACCGAGTCGAAGATCATCGCGCGGGGCGCGGCCTCGGCGTCGCCGACGGGGGCCGGCACGCGGCGGACCACCAGGTCGAGGAGCTCGGACACGCCGACGCCCGTCTTGCCGGAGACCCGGAGGACGTCCTCGGGCTTGCCACCGATGAGCTGCGCGAGCTCGGCGGCGTACTTGTCCGGCTCGGCCGCGGGCAGGTCGATCTTGTTGAGGACCGGGATGATCTCGAGGTCGTTCTCGAGCGCCAGGTACAGGTTCGCGAGCGTCTGCGCCTCGATGCCCTGCGCGGCGTCGACGAGCAGGATGGCGCCCTCGCACGCCGCCAGGGACCGCGAGACCTCGTACGAGAAGTCGACGTGCCCGGGGGTGTCGATCATGTTCAACGCGAAGGTCTCACCGTCGAGTTCCCACGGCATGCGGACGGCCTGCGACTTGATCGTGATGCCGCGCTCGCGCTCGATGTCCATGCGGTCGAGGTACTGCGCACGCATCGCGCGGTCCTCGACGATGCCGGTGATCGACAGCATGCGGTCGGCCAGCGTCGACTTGCCGTGGTCGATGTGCGCGATGATGCAGAAGTTGCGGATCGCGTCGGCCGGGGTCG
This sequence comes from Curtobacterium sp. Arg-1, assembly GCF_025643395.1. NCBI lineage: Bacteria > Bacillati > Actinomycetota > Actinomycetes > Micrococcales > Microbacteriaceae > Curtobacterium > Curtobacterium sp. Arg-1. Next base: position 1,539,598 of record NZ_CP095731.1, on the reverse strand, counting down.
CTGCGGGCTCCAGCGGAGCGGATGCTTGTGGGCTCACGGTTCCTCAGGTGGGTCGGACGGTCGCAACAGTCTCCCACGCTTCACCCGCCCTGGAGGCACGGCGCGCGTCCGCTACGCACGGTGCGCGGTTGATCCGCTTCCGGTGCGCTCTCGCGTCGGCGTGCCGGACCCCGCACGGTGCGAGGTCGGCGGGTCCGTGCGCCGTTGACCCCCCGGTGACCGGATGCTGCGCGGCACGGGGCGAGCATCCTAGCACCAGGTGGAGGACCGCGCACCGTGCGCCGTCCTGCCGACCGGCACCGGGCCTCCCCGCCGTGTGGACCGCGTCAGACGGCCGCGTGCGCCGGAGCCGGCAGCGCGCCCAAGCCGCGCCGCAGGTCGTCCGCGGTGGCTGCGAGGCAGACGCGGATCCACCCCTCGCCGGAGCGTCCGAAGGCGCTGCCCGGCGCGACGGCGACCCGTTCACGCTGCAGGAACCCGAGCGCCCACTCGGCGATGTCGCCGTCGGAAGCGTGCGACATGTCGATCCACAGGTAGAACGCCCCGCGCGGGTCGAGGTACCGGATGCCGGCGGCGTCGAGCGTCTCCTTCGCGACCTCGAGGTTCGCGCGGTAGTGCTCCCGGGCGTCGCGCACCGCGGAGTGGTCCCCCACGATCGCCGCGAGGGCCGCGTACTGGTCGGGTTCGGCGACGCAGCTGATCATCGCTTCCTGCGTGGTCCGCATCGTCGCGCCGAGGCCCTTCGGGGTGACGAGGTACCCGACACGGACACCGGTCATCGCGTACGTCTTGCTCAGCGAGAACGCCGAGAACACGCGGTCGTCCTCGTCGAGCGCGGCCAGGCTGACGTGGCGGGTGCCGTAGGTGAAGTACTCGTAGACCTCGTCGCTGATCACCCAGAGGTCGTGCCGCTTCGCGAAGGCGAGGAGCGCACGGAGGGTCTCCTCGCCGAACACCGAACCGAGCGGGTTCGACGGCGAGTTCACGACGAGCACCCGGGTGCGTTCGGTGACGCCCGCCTCGAGGGCCGGCAGGTCGGGCTCGAACCCGTGCTGCGGCTCCAGCCGGTACGGCACCGGCGTCGCCCCGATGATGTGGGCGTTCATCGTGAACGTCGTGTAGCCGGGGTCCGGCACGAGCACCTCGTCACCCGGGCTCAGGGTGAGCGTCATCGCCTGGAACAGCGCCTGCGTCGCGCCGATCGTCATCCAGATCTGCTCGAGGTCGGCCTCGATCCGGTTCTCACGGCGGAGCTTGTCGCGGACGGCCTCGCGGAGCGGCGCGATCCCGCCGTTCGGGGTGTACCCGGTGCGGTCCTCGGTCCACGCACGACGGGCCGCCTCGCCGATGTGCGGCGCCACCGGGACGTCCGGCTCGCCGATCACGAGCATCGTGACGTCGGTGCCGCTCGACTGCAGCAGGGCCGCCTGCTCGAAGACCCTCCGGATGCCGGAGGCGGGCACGGTGTCGATGCGCGGTGCGAGGGAGGGCATGTCCGTCACGCTATCCGCTGCGTGTTGCCACGGCGTTTCGGCGCGGTCGGCCGCGGGCTTCCGCCGATCCGGCGGTGTTTCGTGCTTTGGTGGCGGCCCCGCGGCCTGGTAGTGTTGGTGGCTGGCTTCCGCGTTCCCCGCCCACGGGTGGAACGCGATGCGACCAAGGGCCCCTCTACCCTGCGGTCGCGCCCACCCGTACGAGACGAGCAGGAGCAATTCATGGCGAACATCAAGTCGCAGATCAAGCGCATCAAGACCAACCTCAAGGCCACCGAGCGCAACAAGGCGTACAAGTCGGAGCTCAAGACGCACATCCGTCGTGCCAACGACGCCGTCGCCGCCGGTGACAAGGACAAGGCCGTCGCGGCCCTGGCCCTGGCGTCGAAGAAGCTCGACAAGGCCGTGAGCAAGGGTGTCATCCACAAGAACCAGGCCGCGAACCGCAAGTCGGCCATCGCGAAGAAGGTCTCGTCGCTCTGACGCCCTGACCCTTCTGGTCCGAAGGCCCCGCACCGTTGGTGCGGGGCCTTCGTCGTGCGTGGGGCGCTGTGCGCGCTGCGCGCGTGTGGTTCGCTTCGTGAGCAGAAACGGTCGGGTCGCGATGGCGGACCCGACCCCTTCTGCTCACGAAGCGCCGGCCGACGGGCGCGGGAAGGCCGGGAGGCGCGACTCGCCTCAGCGGGGCTCGCCGCGTCGGGCGATGGTGCGGACCATGACCTCGAGCGCGTAGTGCGCGTCGCGCGAGCCGCCCTTCACCGCGGTGTCCGCTTCGGCGATGCTGATGATCGCGTTCGCCAACCCGGACTCGCTCCAGCCTGCGACGTCACGCTGTGCGCGCTGCACCTGCCACGGCGCCATGCCGAGCGCCGAGGCCGCCTGCCCGCTCGGGCCCCGGAACGCGCTGACCTTCGCCATCGTGCGGATCTTGCTCGCGAACGCGGCGACGATCGGCACGGGGGCTTCGCCGGTGGCCAGGGCGTGGCGCAGCTCGACGATCGCCGGTGCCGACCGACCCGCGAGCGCGATGTCGGCGACCTTGAACGCGTTCGTCTCGACGCGGCCGCCGTAGTACTTGTCGACGACCTTGTCGGTGATCTCCTCGGCCTCGTCCGCCAGGAGCTGCCGGCACGCCGCGGCCAGTTCGGCGAGGTCGTCGGCGAACGCGGTCACCAGGGTACGGACGGCGGACGGGGCGATCCGGCGTCGTGCGGCCCGGAACTCGGCGTTCACGAAGTCGATGCGGTCGGTCTCGCGCTTGAGCTCGTCGCAGAGCACCTCGACCCCGCCGCCGACGCCGCTGCGGATCGTGTCGAGGAGCTTCTTGCCGCGCATGCCGCCGCCGTGCCGGAGCACCAGGGTGACGTCGTCGGCGGGGGCCTGCAGGTACGAGATCGTCTCGGTGATGAAGGCGTCGGTGCACTTCTCGACGTTGGTCACCTGCACCAGTCGCGGCTCGCCGAACAGCGACGGGCTGGCGAGGGTGGCGAGCAGCCCGGGGGCGTACTGGTCGGCTTCGAGGTCGTGCACCTCGAGCGCGGGGTCCTCGCCCTGCAGCAGGTCCTTCAGCACACCGCGGGCGCGGTCGGCGAGGAACGCTTCGGGCCCGGTGATGAGCACGACGGGCGCCGGACGGATCCCCGACCAGGGCACCTGGTCGATCTTCGCTGCGGCGCGCGCGGGCTTCTTGGCGGCCATGTGGTCCTTCCGGTGGTGCCGGCCCGGACGGTGCCGGGTCGAGTGGTGCACCGTCGATCCTACGGGCGGCCGCCGACGGCGAGCGTTCCGTCCACACCCGCACCTCGTCGGCGCCGGACCGAGCGAGCACGACGGTTCCGCGCTGATCGGTGCGGAGCGGCAGCGTGCCGGCGGCATCGAGCACGTCGAGGGCCGACGCGGTCGGGTGCCCGTACGTGTTGTCCGCGCCGACCCCGATCAGCCCGACGCGCGCGGCGAGCCCCCGGTAGAGCTGCGGGTCCTGGTCCGCCGAGCCGTGGTGCGCCACCTTCACGACGTCGATCGGCCCCGCCGGCAGTCCCCCGGAGTTCCGGAGCCGGCGTTGCGACGACTCCCCCAGGTCACCGAGGAAGACCCCGGTCAGACACGTGGCGCAGGCACTGCCGTCCGCCGGCCCGGTGACCAGCACGATGCTCGCGTCGTTGCCGGCGTCACGGGTGCCGGCCAGGGGCCACGCGACCCGCCAGGCGAGCGGCCCGAGGGTGCCGGAGACCCGGTCGTCGGCCGTCCGGACGTCCACGCCCGCACTCAGCAGGTCGTCGACCACCCGGCCGTCCGACGCGCGGCCGACGGGTCCGACCAGGGCGGTCTCGACCGTGTCCGCCACGGCTCCCACCGCGCCGACGTGGTCGCGGTCGAAGTGCGTCAGGACGAGCAGGTCGATCCGGCTGATCCCGAGCAGGTCCAGGCACGCCAGGAGCCGTTCCTCGTCGTCGCCGGTGTCCACGAGGGCAACGGCGTCGCCGCCGCGGAGCAGCACGGCGTCACCCTGCCCGACGTCGCACGCGGCCACCGACCAGTCGCCGGGGACGGAGCCGCGCACCACGAGCACCGGGACGGAGACCGCTGCGACACCGACCACGAGCACGGACCCTGCGGCGAGCAGCATTCGGGAGCCGATCCGGCCCCGGACCAGCACGGCCGTCGCGATGCAGCCGCACACCAGCACGGCGGCTGCCACACCGAGCACTCCGGCCGGCCACGGCGCCGAGGCGTGCGGCAGGGCGGCCGCCCCGTGCGCGATGCCCCCGACGGCAGCAGCGGGCACCCACGCGACGGCCGCGAGCGCCTGGGCACCCGCCGGCCACACCGGTGCGACGGTGCACGCGGCGAGTCCGATCACCGTGACGACCGGCGCGAACGGCTCCGCCAGCAGGTTCGCCGGCACCGCGTAGGTCGGGAGCGCTGCCGACAGTGGGATCGTCACGGGCCAGCACGCCACCTGGGCCGCCACGGGGATCGCCAGTGCGGCGGCGACCGGCGGCCACACGCGACGCGCCAGCAGCTCGGTGAGCGGTGGGCCGAGCACCACGATGCCGCTCGTGGCGAGCACGGACAGGGCGAACGCGAACGACCGCGCGAACCAGGGATCCACCACGAGCATGCCGATCGCGGCGAGTGCGATGAGCGGCACGCCCCGCACGGGTCTGCCGGCGAGGTGCACGACCAGCACCACGATCGCCATCACCGTCGCCCGGACGATCGAGGGGTCGGGCCGCACCAGGACGACGAACGCCAGGAGCACCACGACGGCCACCGCGGCCCGGAGCCCGCGCGGCAGCCCGCAGGCACGGCCGAGGACGACCACCAGCCCGACCACCACGGCGCAGTTCGCCCCGGACACCGCCGTCAGGTGCGTCAGCGCCGAGGTCTCCATCGCCGCCTCGGTCCCCGGGTCGAGGCCGGAACGGTCGCCGATCGCCAGCCCCCGCAGCAGTGCCGCCCCCGGCTGCGGCAGGTCGGCCGTGGCCCGGACGAACGCCTGTCGGGCGGTGTCGGTGGCGCCGAGCAGCCCGGTGGGGGGCTCCGATGACGGTGTCCCGCGCAGGAACGCCACGAAGGCGGTCGCCGATCCCGGTTGGTCGGGCTGCACGGCGGCGGACCCGGTGACCCGAGCCCCGGCCGCCAGCACGGCACCGGGTGCGTCACCGTGCAGGTCGGGCACGAGCCGGACCGGCGCGCGGAGCCCGTCGAGCCCGTCGGCACGCACGAGCGTGGCGGTGACGGAGCGGTCCCCCGGCACGAGGTCGCGGGACAGCACCGCCTCGACCTCGACGCGCCCGGCGTCCGGACCGGCGACGAGGGCACGCAGTCCCTCCGGGGCCCGTCGGGAATCCCCCACGGTGACCGACACCGCGAGCAGCGTGGCCAGCGCCCCGGCGACGAGGACCAGCCCGGCGACGCCCCGCACGGCCCCGCCGCAGCGTCGCGTGCGGAGCGCGATGCCGCTCACACCGGTCACGAGCACGGCGACCCCGGCGACCACCGGGGCGACGTGGGGCGCTCCGGTGAGCAGGGCGGTCAGGATCCACACGACGGCGACGGGCGCCGCGACCCGCAGGTCGATCGCGCTCGGTGCGAGCTGCACGCGCGCCTCAGACCCGCACGCGATCGCGCAGCTCGGCGAACCGCACGTCACCGATCCCGCTGACGTCGAGCAGGTCCTCGACCGAGCCGAACCGACCGTGCTCGTCCCGCCAGGCGATGATCCGTCCGGCCAGCCCGGGGCCGATGCCGGGCAGGGTCTCGAGGGCGGCCTGGTCGGCGGTGTTCAGATCGACGACCGACCCCTCGGCCCCGGTCTCGCCAGCCCCGGTGGCGGCGTCGGTGTCGCCTGCTGACCCGGCGGTGCCACCTCCCGTCACCGGTCCGAGCGCCTCGGGCACCTCCTGCTGGCCGACCCGCGGCACGTACAACCGCTCGCCGTCCGTCAGCACCCGGGCCAGGTTCAGGCGGTCGAGGTCGGCGTCGTCCGTCGCCCCACCGGCACGTCGGACGGCGTCACCGACACGACTCGCTGCCGGCAGCTCGACCACACCGCTCCGCCGCACCGCACCGAGCACGTGCACCACGACGCGCCCGGCACCAGGAGCGGACGGAGCAGCACCGGCAGACGCACCGGCAGACGGTGACGGCGCGCCTGACGCCCCACCCGCGCTGGCCGTCGGCGCCCCACGCACGACGACCCCACCGGTTCCCCCGGTCCCCTCGCCGCCACCCGACACCAGCGCCCCGACGAGCACCACGACGACGGCGACCACCACCACGACCGCCGCCAACACCACGGCTGCCCGTGGTGACAGCGCAAGGCGGGACCACCAGGGTCCGGAGGGCGACGGGGACGACATGCCCCGAACGCTACGGAGCCCGGCGCGTCGGCCGGGCTCCGGAGGTCGCACCCGTGGACGGGTGCCGCGAACGCCCCCGCTGTGAGGGACGATGCCAGCGACGGTCGCTACCCCTTGATGGCGATGTTCACGAGCTTCGGAGCCCGGACGATCACCTTCACGATCTCGCGGTCACCGATGTACCGCTGCACGTTCGCCGAGGACCGCGCCAGCTGCTCGAGCTCGTCCGCCTCGATCGACTTCGACACCTCGAACGAGTCACGCACCTTGCCGTTGACCTGCACGACGGCCGTCAGGGTCTCCTGCACGAGCAGCGTCGGGTCGGCCTTCCGCCAGCCGTACGTGGCGACGGTGGCCTCGTAGCCCAGCCGCTCCCACATCTCTTCGCCGGTGTACGGCGCGAAGACGCTCAACGCGAGGGCGATGGTCTCGACGGCCTCACGCACGGCGGGGTCACCGGCGCCGGGGCCGCTGTCGATCGCCTTGCGGGTGACGTTCACCAGGTCCATCAGTCGTGCGATCACGACGTTGAACTTGAACGCCTCCATCATGCCGGGGGCGTCGGCGAGGAACCGGTGGGTGACCTGGCGGAGTGCCCGGTCGCCGTCGGCCCACACGGCGTCGCGCGACGACGTGACGTCGAGCGCCAGCCGGTACGCGCGCGCCAGGAACCGTGCCGACGCGGACGGGGAGACGTCCTCCCAGTTGATGTCGTCCTCGGGCGGACCGGCGAAGCCCATCACGAGGCGGATCGCGTCGACGCCGTTCGCGTCGAGCTCGTCACCGAGCGAGACGCCACCCTTCGACTTCGACATCTTCGAGCCGCCGGACAGCACCATGCCCTGGTTGAGGAGCGCCGAGAACGGCTCGGTGAAGTCGAGGTACCCGAGGTCGAACAGGACCTTCGTGACGAAGCGGGCGTAGAGCAGGTGCAGGATCGCGTGCTCGATGCCGCCGATGTACTGGTCGACCGGGGCCCAGCGCCGCGCGGCAGCCGGGTCGAACGCCTGGGTGTCGTCCTGCGCCGACAGGAACCGCAGGAAGTACCACGACGAGTCGACGAAGGTGTCCATCGTGTCGGTGTCGCGGAGGGCCGGGGTGCCGTCGACGGGGTTCGGGACGTTCACCCAGTCGGTCGCGCCGCCGAGGGGCGAGGTGCCCTTCGGCTTGAGGTCGAGGCCCTCGGTGTCGGGCAACACGATCGGCAGCTGGTCCTCGGGCACCGGGTGCTCCGTGCCGTCGGCGCCGTGGATGATCGGGATCGGGGTGCCCCAGAAACGCTGGCGCGAGATGAGCCAGTCGCGCAGGCGGTAGGTCTTGGCGGCACGGCCGGTGCCGCGCTCCTCGAGCAGGGCGATGGCCGCGGTGATGGCGTGCTGCTTCGACATGCCGTCGAGCGGCCCGGAGTTGATCATCCGGCCCTGGCCGGTCAGCGCTTCGCCGGTGGCGACCGGGTCGAGGGTCGGCACGTCGAAGTCGTCGAGCGTCGCACCCTCGGGGATGACCGGGATCGCGCCGGTGACGGCGGCGTTGGTGTCGACGACGACCTTGACGGGCAGGTCGAACGCCCGCGCGAAGTCGAGGTCGCGCTGGTCGTGTGCGGGCACGGCCATCACGGCGCCGTGCCCGTAGTCGGCGAGCACGTAGTCGGCGGCCCAGATCGGCAGGCGCTCCCCCGTCAGCGGGTGGACCGCGGAACGGCCGAGCGGCACACCGGTCTTCGGGCGGTCGGCGTTCTGCCGGTCGATCTCGGACGTCTTCTGTGTCGCCGTCAGGTAGGCGTCGAAGTCGTCACGGACGGAGGACGGCACCGACGGGTCGGCGACCAGCTCAGCCGCCAGGTCGGAGTCCGGTGCGACGACCAGGAACGTGGCCCCGTGGATCGTGTCCGGGCGGGTGGTGAAGACCGTGACGGGCTCGTCACGGCCCTCGATCACGAAGTCGACGTCCGCGCCGACCGAGCGTCCGATCCAGTTGCGCTGCTGCGCGATGACCTTCGCCGGCCACCGCCCCTCGAGCTGGTTCAGGTCGTCGAGCAGCCGGTCGGCGTACTCGGTGATCTTGAAGTACCACTGCGTGAGCTTCTTCTTGACGACGACGGCGCCGGAGCGGTCCGAGGTGCCGTCGGCGAGGACCTGCTCGTTCGCGAGCACGGTCTGGTCCACCGGGTCCCAGTTGACCCAGCTGTCCTTGCGGTAGGCCAGGCCCTTCTCGTACATCTTCAGGAACAGCCACTGGTTCCACTTGTAGTACTCGGGGTCCGAGGTGTGGATCTCGGTGGTCCAGTCGAACGACGGCGCGTAGCGCTTGAAGGACGCCTTCTGCTGCTCGATGTTCGCGTAGGTCCAGTCCTTCGGGTCCACCCCGCGCTTGATCGCCGCGTTCTCGGCGGGCAGCCCGAACGAGTCCCATCCGATCGGGTGCAGCACGTTGAAGCCCTGCTGGCGCCAGTAGCGCGCAACGAAGTCACCGAGCGCCCAGTTCTCGGCGTGCCCCATGTGCAGGTCGCCGGACGGGTACGGGAACATCTCGAGGATGTACTTGCGCGGACGGGTGTCGTCGAGGTCCGTGGTGAAGAGCCCGAGCGCTTCCCAGCGGGGCTGCCACTTCTCCTGGATACGACGGAAGTCGTAGGCGTTCGGGTCCTCGGCGTGCTGGTCGGTGGTCACGGTCGTCAACGATACAAGCCGGGAGGCCCGTCCCGCGTCCGCCCCTCGGCTCACCCGGCGAGCAGGCGTCCGTCCCGCATCCGCAGGGTGCGGTCGACCAGGTCCGGCGCCACCGGGACGTGCGACACGATGACGACCGACCGACCCGCTGCGCGGGCGGTGGTGACGAGGTCGCGAAGCACCGAGTCGCCGAGGTCGGGGTCGACGTCGGCGGTCGGTTCGTCGAGCACCAGCACCGGGAACGCGTGCAGCAGCGCTCGGGCCAGGGCGAGCCGGTGCGCCTGCCCGCCGGACACGAGCACGCCGCGTTCCCCGACCGAGGCGTCGAGCCCACCCCGTCGGACGACCCAGTCCCCCAGGCCGACCCGGTCGAGCACGGCGAGGAGCTCGTCGTCGGTGGCGGTCTCGCGGGCGAAGAGCAGGTTCTGCCGCACCGACTGGTCGAACACGAACGGGTCCTGTTCGATCAGGCCGACACGGGCCCGCACGGCGTCGGGGTGCATCGCCCGCGCCTCGACGCCGTCGAGCGTGTAGGAGCCGTCGTGCTCCACGAACCGGACGAGCGCGTCGACGAGCGTGGACTTGCCGGCGCCGCTCGGCCCCTGCAGGACGACGACCTCGCCGGGGGTGAGCGTGAACGAGACCCCGTCGACCGCCGGCTCGGCGGCGCCGGGCCAGTGGACGGTCAGGTCCTGCACGGCGAGCGTGACCGACCCCTCGACCACGAGCGACGCCGGGTCGGCGTCCTCGTCGGGCTCGGGGACGATGCCGGCGGGCACCTCGGCGGGCACCACCTGCTCGACCCGGTCGGCGGCAGCACGCACCCGGCGGAGCGTCAGGACGGCGAGCGGGACGGTCCCGACGACCTCGAAGAGCGCGAGCGGCACGAAGACCGCCAGGGCCCAGAGCGGACCGTCGAGCGCACCCGACACGACGGCAGGGGCACCGACGGCGAGGATCCCGATCACCGCACCGCCACCGACCAGTCCGACCAGGGCACCGACGAGCGACTCGACCGTGCCGCGGCGCCGGACGGCCCGGGTGACGCCGGCATCGAGCCGGGCGATGTGCGCGAGCCGTTCGTCGAGCGTGCCGTAGGCGGCGAAGACGTCGAGCGTGCGGACGGTGTCGAGCACGAGGTCGGCGACACGACCACGATCGGCGGCGGTCTCGCGGTCCGAGCGCTCGGCGATCGACCGGGTGACGATCGTGCCGACCAGGGCAGCGACCGCCAGCGCGAGGACGAGCACGAGCGCGGCCGGCACCGACACGAGCGCCACGGCGACGACCGACAGCACCGCGACGACCCCGGCGGACACGAGCGGGCCGACGACGCGGATCGGCAGGTCCTGCAGCCGGTCGGTGTCGGTCACCAGGCGCGTCATGAGGTCTCCGCGACCGGTGCGGCCGAGCCCGGCGGGCGCGATCGACGCGAGCCGCCGGTACATCTCGGTCCGCACCACGGCCAGTTGCCGGAACGAGGCGTCGTGCCCGGCGAGCCGGTCGACGTAGCGCAGCACGGCGCGCCCCAGCGCGAACGCACGCACGCCGACCATCACGAGCGTCAGGTACAGGATCGGCGGGTGCTCGGCGGCGCGGGTGATCAGGTAGCCACTGGCGGCGAGGAGCGCGACGGCGCAGACGGCGCTGAGCGAGCCGGCGGCGACCGCCTTCGCCCAACCCGACCCGTGCGGCATCGCGAGCCGCAGGACGGAGCCGCCACGGGCCTCCCGGCTCATGCGCGCACCCCCCTGCGGACCGTCACGGATCCGCCGACCGCGATGTCGACGCGGACGTCGGCCGCGGCGACGACCGCCGGTCGGTGGCTGGCGACCACGACGACGGCGCCGCCGGCCGCCAGGCCACGGACGGCGGCGACGACGCGCGCCTCGGCCTCGGCGTCCAGTGCGGACGTCGGCTCGTCGAGCAGCACGAGGGGTGTGGCGGCGCGGCGTACGCGGTACAGCGCGCGGGCGACGGCGACGCGCTGCGCCTGGCCGCCGGACAGTCCGCTGCCACCGGCGCCGACCGGGAGGCCCGGGTCGAGTCCCAGCCCCGCGTCGCCCAGCGCGGTGCGCACGTCGGCGTCGTCCGGGGTCGCGCTGAGCGCGACGTTCTCGGCGATCGTCCCGCGCACGAGACGTGGCCGCTGGTCGGCCCAGGTGGTGCGCTCGGCGACGGATGCGCTGGCCGGGCCGGGCACGGTGACGGTGCCGTCGTGGGGCAGGACACCGCGGAGTGCGGCGATGATGCTGGACTTGCCGGAGCCGCTCGGGCCGGCGAGCACGACGACGGTGCCCGGTTCGGCGTGCAGGTCGAACGGCCCGATCACGACGTCGGCGCGGCGGACGGTGAGCCCGCGGACGTCCAGGGCGGTGGCGGCTTCGGCGCCGTCGGTGTCGGTCTCGCTCCCGCCGCTGTGCACCCGGATGCTGCGGCCCGGGGCCGGGGCCGGGGCCGGGGCCGGGGCGTCACCGTCGTCGGCGTCGTCCGCCAGGACGTCGAGCACCGCGGCCGACGCCTCGACGCCGTCCTGGGCGGCGTGGAAGTCCGCGCCGACCTGGCGGATGGGGGCGAAGGCCTCGGGTGCCAGGACGAGCACGAACATCGCGGCGCCGAGGCCGAGCGAGCCGTCCACCAGGCGGATGCCGATCGAGACGGCGACCAGTGCGACGGACAGGCTCGCGGCGAGCTCGAGCGCGAAGCCGCTCACGAACGACAGCCGGAGCACGCCGATCGTGCCGCGGCGGTACTCGTCGGTGACCGCCCCGATGCGACCGACCTGGCGGCGCGCACGACCGAAGACCTTGAGCGTGGCGAGCCCCTCGACCGCCTCGGTGAAGGCGCCACCCAGCTTCGCGAGGGCGTCCGACTGCTTCCGCTGCAGCGACTGCGTGGCCAGGCCGATCAGGATCATGAAGACCGGGATCACCGGCAGGGCGAACAGGATGATCAGCCCGCTGGTCAGGTCGCCCACGCCGATCGCGACCAGGAGCACCGGCGTCGCGATCGCGGTGAGCGCGAGCTGCGGCAGGTACCGGCCGAAGTAGGCGTCGAGGGCGTCGAGTCCGGGGCCGAGCGTGGTGGCGAAGCCAGCGCTCGACCGGCCGGCGAGCCACGACGGACCGCGCTCGGCGGCACGGGCGAGCACCGTCGTGCGCATCTCGCTCTTCACCTTCGCCGCGGCGCGGGCTGCCAGGTCGTCGGTGGCCCACGCCGCCACTGCCCGCAGGACGAACGCCCCGCCGAGCAGGGCGAGCGCCTGCCCGAACGCGGCCGGCACCGTGCCGTCGTGCACGGCGTCGACCCCGAGGGTGACGGCCGCGGCGATCCCCCACGCGATCCCGATGGTCGCGAGCGTGCGCAGGACCCCCGTGCCGGCGGCCGCGACGATGAAGCCGCGCGCGGTCCGGGACAGCCGCAGGAGTCGGGGGTCGAGGGGCTTCATCGTCGGATGCCTAGTGCGCTGCCGCGGTGATCTGGGCGCGGGAGACACGCTTGCGGAAGATCCAGTAGGTCCAGGCCTGGTAGGCGAAGACCAGCGGCACGAAGATCAGCGCGACCCAGCTCATCACGCTCAGCGTGTACGACCCGGACGAGGCGTTGTACACGTTCAGGCTGTTCGCGACGTCGTTCGAAGCGGGCATCACGTCGGGGAAGATCGCCGTGAACATCGCGAGCACGATCGCGGCGATGGTGACTGCCATCAGGGTGAAGGCGCGTCCCTCCTTGCCCCAGGCGTTGCAGAGCACCGCGAGCACCAGGGCCAGGGCGGCGACCACGGAGAGCACCAGCGAGGCCGGGGTGGCGCGGACGAAGGCCATCGACACCAGGAACGTGGCGCCGACGACGATCGAGACGATGCCGGCCCGGGTCGCCAGGCGCTTGGCGCGTTCGCGGATGTCGCCCTCGGTCTTCAGCGCGACGAAGACGACACCGTGGGTGAAGAACACCAGCAGCGTCGCGGCACCGGTCAGCAGCGCGAACGGGTTGAGCAGGTCGAAGATCGTGCCGGTGTAGTTGTGCCCGGCGTCCATCGGGATGCCACGGACGACGTTGCCGAACGCGACGCCCCACAGGAACGACGGCACGGCGCTGCCGACGATGATCATCAGGTCGAAGCGGCGCTTCCACTCGAGGTGCTTGTTCTGGTGCCGGTACTCGAACGACACCCCTCGGGCGATGAGCGCGGCGAGGATGAGCAACAGCGCCAGGTAGAACCCGGAGAACATCGTGGCGTACCACTCCGGGAACGCCGCGAACAGGCAGGCGCCGGCCACGATGACCCAGGTCTCGTTGAGGTCCCAGACCGGGCCGATGGTGTTGATCAGGACCCGACGGTCGGTGTCGTCCTTGCCGAGGAACGGCAGGGACATGCCGACACCGAAGTCGAATCCGTCGAGGACGAAGTAGCCGACGAAGAAGACGCCGACGATCGCGAACCAGAGAACGGGGAGATCCATCAGGCAGCGTCCATTCCTAGTAGACCGTCACTTCGTGCTTGACCTCGCCGGTCTCCTCGTCGACCTCGTCCGGGTCGGCGGGGCCTTCTTGCGCGACCTTCTTGATGAGCTTGAACTCGACGACGGCCAGCGTGCCGTAGATCGCGGTGAAGACCAGCAGCGAGATGAGGACCTCGAGTCCGGTCACGTTCGGGGAGACGCCGTCCTTCGTCCGGAGCAGCCCGAACACGAGCCACGGCTGGCGGCCCATCTCCGTGAAGACCCAGCCGACGATCATCGCGGCCATCGGCAGCGGCGCCGTCCAGGTGGCGATGCGCCACACCCAGCGCTGCGTCGGGAACCGGCCCTTGCGGGTCAGCCAGAGTCCGACGAGCGAGACCATGACCGCACCGACGCCCAGGGCGATCATCCAGCGGAACGACCAGTAGGTGACCCAGATGATCGGCTTGTAGTCGCCGGGGCCGTAGACCTGGGTGTACTGCGCCTGCAGGTCGTTGATGCCCTCGACCGTGCCGTTGAACGTGTGCGTCGACAGGAACGACAGCAGGTACGGCACCCGGATCGAGAACAGCTCGTGGACGCCGTCGGGGGTGCCCAGCGTGAAGATCGAGAACGATGCGTCCTTGCCGGTGGCCGTGTTGTACAGCGCCTCGGCCGACGCCATCTTCATCGGCTGCGTGTCGACCATGGTCAGACCGAGCTGGTCGCCGGTCAGGACGGTGAGCGCCCCGGCCGCGAGCATGGTCCACATGCCGAACTTCAGCGCCGGCATCATCGTCTCGAGGTTCTGGTTGCGGGCCAGGTGGTAGGCAGCGACCGAGATGATGACCGCCGCGGCGACCATGAAGCAGGCGAAGAGCGTGTGCGGGAACGCGGCCAGCGCGACCTTGTTGCCGAGCACCGCCCAGATGTCGGTGAGCTCGGCGCGCCCCTTGGCCTCGTTCATCGCGAAGCCGACCGGGTGCTGCATGAACGCGTTCGCCGCGATGATGAAGTACGCCGACATGATCGTGCCCGCGCTGACGCACCAGATGCTCGCCAGGTGCAGGGCCTTCGGCAGGCGGTCCCAACCGAAGATCCAGATGCCGATGAACGCCGCCTCGAAGAAGAACGCCAGGATGCCCTCGAGCGCGAGCGGTGCGCCGAAGACGTCACCGACGAAGCGCGAGTAGTTCGACCAGTTCATGCCGAACTGGAACTCCTGCACGATGCCCGTCACGACGCCCATGGCGAAGTTGATGAGGAAGATCCGTCCGAAGAACCGCGTGAGCTGCAGGTAGTGCGCGCGGCCGGTGCGGTACCAGGCGGTCTGGAACACGGCCACCACGGCCGCCATGCCGATCGTCAACGGGACGAAGAGGAAGTGGTAGATGGTCGTCAGACCGAACTGCCACCGCGACAAGAGGAGCGGATCGAGGAGGTCGTTCATGCGGCGTTTCCGAGACGGGTGGCCGCGCGCTGTTCGTGCACGTCAGTTGCTTCCTGTGGAACGGATACATCAGGTGTCACAGCCCTTGGGACACCCCAACGCTATCGCGACGTCCGTCGATTCGACAACTTGTAGAACCCTCGCGTGCACAAACGTGCAAAGCCCCTGCACGGCACAACCGTGCGGCACGGATGTTCGCTTCGCCCGGTCCGGAAACGACGACAGGCGCCGGGTGGACACCCGACGCCTGTCGCTTCGTTCGTGGAGCTGTGGCTACAGCAGACCCTCGGCCTTGAGCCAGTCCTCGGCGATGGTGGACGCCTTCTCCTTGTCGGCCGTGCTCTTGGTGTTGAGCTCGATCAGGGCATCCGTCGTGAGCTTCTCGTTGACCGAGTCGATCGCGTCGGCAGCCTTCTCGTTGACCTTCTTCGAGACGACCGGCACCACGTTCTGCGGCAGGATCAGGTTCTCCGGGTCCTTCAGCGTGACGAAGCCGTTCGCCTTGATGCTCGGGTCGGCCGTGTAGATGTCAGCCAGCTGGACGGTGTCGTCCTTGAGCGCCTTGACGGTCAGGGCGCCGCCGCCGTCCTCGATCGCCTTGAAGTCGACGTCGACGCCGTAGACCGACTTGAGCCCCTTCGGCCCGTACGGCCGCGTCTGGTTCTCGGAGTTGGCACCCACGGTGAGCTTCTCGTCGACGTTCTTCAGGTCGGCCAGGCTCGTGACGTCGTTGTCCTCGGAGAACTTCTTCGTGACGGTGTAGCTGTCCTGGTCGGTCGCCTCGGCTTCGTCGAGGACGCGGAGGCCCTTCGGCAGGGCCTTGTCGAGTCCGTCGTCGATCTGGTCGGCGGTCTTCGCGTCGGAGTCCTTGTCGAAGCTACTGCAGCAGGTTGCCGCTGTACTCGGGCATGACGTCGATGGCGCCCTTCTCGAGCTGCGGGATGTAGACCTCACGCTGCCCGATGTTGAAGTTGCGCTTGACATCGAAGCCGTCCTTCTCGAGGACCTGGGCGTAGAGCTCGGCGATGATCTCGTTCGAGTAGTACTGCTGCGAGCCGACGACGATGGTCTTCGAGTCGGACGAGTTGCTGGAGCCGCTGTCGAGCGGGTCGCTCGACGCGCAGCCGGCGAGGGCGGCGACGACGCCCACCGCCATCGCGGCGGCGACTCCGGCGCGGATCTTGGGTGCTGTGATCACGAGGGATTTCCTTCCGGGAGTGGATTGCGGGCTCGCTCTCGCGACCCCTGACGCTGTCGGGCCGACGGGTCCGCGGTGCCCTTCGGCACCGCCGCCCGCTGCAGCACGGCGAACACGATCTCGAACGCGATCGCGAGGGCGATCACGAGGATGGAGGCGCCGAGCATCTCGGCGTAGTCCTGGGTCTTCAGGCCGAGGAAGAAGTAGCCGCCGAGGCCACCGGCCCCGACGTACGCGGCGAGCGTGGCGGTCGCGACGACCTGCAGCACCGCTGCGCGGATCCCACCGATCAGGAGCGGGAGCCCGAGTGGGATCTCGACCTTCCACAGGATCTGCCACCCGGTCATGCCCTGGGCCTTCGCGGCGTCGACGACACCCGGGTCGACGGACTCGATGCCGGAGTAGGCACCGGCGAGCACCGACGGGATCGCCAGGATGACGAGCGCGAGCAATGGTGCCTGCAGCCCGATGCCGAGCAGCAGGCCGAAGAGCGAGAGCACACCGAGCGTCGGGAGCGCACGCACCCCGCCGGAGACCGCGATCGAGACACCGCGTGCTCGGCGGGTGTGCCCGATCGCGTAGCCGACCGGCACCGCGATGACCGCCGCGATGAGCACCGCGAGCAGGGTGATCCACACGTGCTCCCACACGCGCGTGGGGATGCCGTTGTAGCCGCCGTAGTTCGTGGGGTCGAACACCCACGCGAAGGCCTGTCCGATGATCACGAGGAGACCTCCGCTGCTTGCAGGACCCGACGGGACTGACGACGCGACACCGAGCTCGTGCGGGTCCACGGCATCACCAGTCGCCCGAGCAGCACCAGCAGGCCGTCGATGGCGAACGCGAGCACGAGCACCATGACGATGCCGGAGAGGATCTCTTCGTAGATCCCGCGACCCAGGCCGTCGGTGAAGAGCAGGCCGAGGCTCGGGATCCCGAGGACCGCGCCGACCGTGGTCAGCGAGATCGTGGAGACCGCGACGACCCGGAGCCCGGCCAGCAGCACCGGACCGGCGAGCGGGAGTTCCACGCGGAAGAAGCGCTGCGCCGGCGAGTAGCCCATGGCGGTCGAGGCGGACTTGGTCTCGGCGTCGACCGAGGTCAGCCCGTCGACCGTGGACCGCACCATGAGTGCGAGGCCGTACAGGGTCAGGCCGATGACGACGTTGATCGGGCTCTGCAGGCCGGTGCCGATGATGCCCGGCAGCGCCACGAACAGCGCGAGTGACGGGATCGCGTACAGCAGACCGGCGAGGGTCACGATGCTGCTCCCCACCCCGGACGCGAAGCGCGACCCACCGGGCCGCTGCAGTCGGACGACCAGCCACCCGATGGGGATCGACAGCAGGAACGCCACGATGATCGGCGGGATCGCGATCGCGAGGTGGGAGACCGTGTTGTCCCAGATCGTGTCGAGGTTCGCCAGCACCCACTTCACCGGGTGCCCCCACCCTGCGCCGGAGCACCCGGTGCGTCGTGCGACGCTCCGGCCTCTGCTGCTCGGGTGTCGGACTGGGGCACGGCCTGGGCGGCGTCGACGACCCCGACGGGGCCCGTCAGCACACCGGCTGCACGCCCTTCGCCGTCGACGACGATCGGACCGGTCGGGGTCTGCTCGACCCGCAGCGCACGGCGCCCGCGGCCTGCGCCGATGAACGTCGCGACGAAGTCGTCAGCGGGTGCGGCGAGGATCTCGGCCGGCGTCCCCTGCTGGGCGATCTCGCCGCCCTTCTTGAGGATGACGACCTGGTCGCCGAGCTTGAACGCCTCGTCGATGTCGTGCGTCACGAACACGACGGTCTTGCCGAGCTCGCGCTGCAGCCGGATGAGTTCGTCCTGCAGGTCGTTGCGCACCAGGGGGTCGACGGCCCCGAACGGCTCGTCCATGAGCAGGATGTTCGGGTCGACGGCGAGCCCGCGGGCGACCCCGACGCGCTGCTGCTGGCCGCCGGAGAGCTGCGACGGGTAGCGGTCTGCGAACGCGCGGTCGAGTCCGACGGTGTCCATGAGTTCGAGGGCACGCTTGCGGGCATCGGCCTTGGAGACGCCGGTCAGCAGCGGGACCGTCGCGATGTTGTCGACGACCTTGCGGTGCGGCAGCAGTCCGGAGTTCTGCATGACGTACCCGATGTGGCGACGGAGCTCGACGGGGTTGATCCCGGCGACGTCCGACCCGTCGATCTCGACGGTGCCGGAGGTGGGGTCGACCATGCGGTTGATCATGCGGAGCAGCGTGGTCTTGCCACAGCCGCTGGATCCGACGAAGACGGTGGTGGTCCGGGACGGGATGACCAGATCGAAGTGCTCGACCGCAGTCGTGCCGTCCGGGTAGGTCTTGCGCACCGAGCGGAACTCGATCATGGGGTGCCCTTCTGTTCGGAGGTAGCCCGACTTCGGATGAGAGTACCCGGGGGTGCCGACATCGGTTCGGTCACGACGCCGCGTGACGGGTTCCGGACGACCGGGAGATCGTGGGACCACCACCGGTTCAGCGCGATGTGTCGGGGGACGACGACGCCCGCGCCTCCTGTTCGGAGGACACGGGCGGGTCGGTTCGGTCACCGGCGTGTCGCGCCGGTTCGACGGGGTCGTCAGGAGGCGGCGATCACCGATTCGAGGTGGGTGCGGTTCATCCGGCGGTACTCCTCGATCAGCTCGGTGTCGGGGTGCTCACGGTCGCGGTGTGCCCGCGCCAGCACCGCGTGACCGGACTCGGCGAGGACGACCCAGGCACGGGTGACGTGCTCGTCGTCCGGCAGACCGAAACGGTCGCGCATGATCTGGCCCACGGCTGCGCCGAGCGCACCCATGCGGTCTTCCGCGTCACCGGTCCCGGTGTCCGCCGGGTCGCCGAACCGGATCGCCCGGAAGCCGGGCTCGGTGCGGTACATCTCGGCGGTCAGGTCGATGAGCGCGTCGTTGGCGTCCTGCCAGGTCTCGGCGCCGCTGGCGTCGAGCGCCTCGACGAAGCGGGCGGCGAGCCGCTGGGTGCAGCGGATCGCGAGCGCCTCGACCACGGCGATGCGGTCCGGGAAGTACCGGTAGACGGTGCCGATCGACGCCCCCGCGCGCTCGGCCACCATGGCGGTCGTGAGCCGCTCGAACCCGATCTCGTCGATCACCGCGGCAGCGGCGTCGAGGAGGCCGGCGAGGCGCGCCGAACTGCGGGCTTGGACCGGCTCGTTCCTGAGCAGTGATGATCCCCCCGGCAGAGCGTTCGTTACCTCGGTGACGAGCACGTGTTCTCCTCTTGCGCTCCAGCGCGGTTCGTTGGCGTGACGGGGACAACTTTCGCAGAACGGACCTGGAACGTGGCTGCGACTCACCAGTTGCGACGCACCAGTTCTGTCCAGCGCGCGGGTTTCGTCAGCCGCCCGTGGGAGGATGACGCCATGCCCGACCCGACGCCCCACGAGCCGTCGTTGGCCGAGCCGCTCCTGCACCGCGCGGCCCGCATCGAGGACGCCGTCCAGGAGTTCCGCGAGCACCGTGCACGCCGCCGCGGCCTGGTCCCCACGGTGGTCCCGTACACCGGCTACGGCGCACCCGGATGGGTCCGCATCCTCTGCCGCGTGCTGCTGACGCGCCGCGGTCTCGCCTCCGACGTCTCCTACGCCGGCGTCCGTGGCTGGAAGAGCTTCACGAGCGTCGCCGTCGACCACGCCGAGGTCACCGTCACCGCCGGCGGGGTCTCGCACGTGGTGCAGACCGACCGTGGCGGCGTCGTCGACACCATCGTCCCGATCGACCTCGAGCCCGGCTGGCGCACGGTGCGACTGTCGGCGGGTGGCGGCCGTGACGTCGAGGCCGACGTGTTCGTGGTGCACCCGGACACCCGCTTCGGGCTGCTGTCCGACATCGACGACACCGTGATGGTCACCTCGCTCCCCCGCCCCATGCTGGCCGCCTGGAACTCCTTCGTGCTCACCGAGCACGCCCGCCGCCCCGTACCCGGCATGTCCGTGCTCTACGAGCGGATCCTGGCGCAGCACCCGGGATCGCCGACCGTGTACCTGTCGACCGGGGCGTGGAACGTCGCGCCGACGCTGCAGCGCTTCCTGTCGCGCAACATGTACCCGTCCGGCACGCTGCTGCTCACCGACTGGGGCCCCACCCACGACCGGTTCTTCCGCAGTGGCCAGCTGCACAAGCAGCAGAACCTGCGGCGGCTCGCCCAGGACTTCCCGGACATCCGCTGGCTCCTGGTCGGCGACGACGGCCAGCACGACGAGAGCCTCTACGGCGACTTCTCGCGGGAGCACCCGGACAACGTCGCGGGCGTCGCCATCCGGCAGCTGTCCACGAGCGAAGCGGTCCTGGCCGGTGGTCGTTCGCGGGCGCAGGAACGCTCCCGCGACTCCTCGGCGCCGTGGGTCTACGCCCCGGACGGCGCCGGGCTCTGGAGCGAGCTCGCGCGCATCGGCATCATCGATTCCGACGCCTCCGAACCGGCCTGAGCGACCCCTCACAACGGTCTCGGCCAGGGCCACCCGTCGCGGACCGCGGCGCACGGCCAGCGGGTGTTCGATCGGTCCATGAGCACCGAGCCGGAAGCACCGCCCACCCCGCCGAACCGCATCGAGGACCACGCCCTGATCGGCGACACCGGGACCGCTGCCCTGGTCGGCCGGGACGGCACGATCGACTGGGCCTGCCTGCCGCGCTTCGACAGCTCGTCGACGTTCGCCTCGCTGCTCGGCACCGAGGACCACGGACACTGGACCCTGCGCCCCGTCGACGGTGACGCCACCGCCCGGTGGCGGTACCGCGGGGACACGCTCGTGCTCTCCACCGTCTGGACCACCCGCGACGGCGTGGTCGAGGTCACCGAGTTCATGCCCGTCGGGGCGCACCGGCCGTCGATCGTGCGCCGCGTCCGCGGCCTCCGCGGCACCGTCGAGATGCGCCAGACCCTGCGCATCCGGTTCGACTACTCGCGCGCCCTGCCGTGGATCCGGCAGATCGGGGACGACGACGAACCGGCGCTCCTCGCGACGGCCGGCCCCGGCTCGGTGATCGTGCGCGGGCCGCGGTTCCGTGCCGACGACCACCGGCACACCGCCGTCACGACGATCCACGACGGCGAGGTGCTCGACACCGTGCTCACCTGGTACCCGTCGCACCGCGAACCGCCGGAACCCCTCGACGTCGACGCGGCCCTCGCCCACACCCTGTCGTGGTGGACGGGATGGACCGCGCCCGCAAAGACCACCGGCCGGTACGCGGCAGCCACCCGCCGGTCGCTGGTGTTCCTCCGCGCGATGACCCACGGTGAGACGGGTGGCGTCGTCGCCGCCGCGACCACGGGCCTGCCCGAGGACCCCGGCGGCGAACGCAACTGGGACTACCGCTACGTGTGGCTCCGCGACGCGTCCCTCGCGCTCGCCTCGCTCATCGCCCACGGGTACCGGGACGAGGCCACGCACTGGCGGGGCTGGCTGCTGCGGGCCATCGCGGGCGACCCCGCGGACGTGCAGATCATGTACGGGATCGCCGGCGAACGCGAACTGCCCGAACGCGAGATCCCCGAGTTGCCCGGGTACCTCGGGTCGACCCCGGTCCGCATCGGCAACGGTGCCTCGACGCAGTACCAGGGCGACGTCTTCGGCGAGGTCCTGTCCGCGCTGCACGACGCCCGCGAGCTCGGGGTCGAGGAGAACGCCGACTCGTGGGCGCTGCAGCGGGCCCTGCTCGGCTACGTCGAGGAGCACTGGCAGGAGCCGGACAACGGCATCTGGGAGATGCGCGGTCCGCGCCGCAGCTTCACACACTCACGGGTGATGATCTGGGCCGCCTTCGACCGTGGGGTCGCCGCGGTCGAGGAGTTCGGCCTCGAGGGTCCCGTCGACCGCTGGCGGACGTTGCGCGACACGGTCCGCGCCGAGATCGAGGAGCACGGCTGGAACGCCGAGCGCGGATCGTTCCGCCAGCACTACGACACCGGCGAGGTCGACGCCAGCCTGCTCGTCCTGCCGCAGGTCGGCTTCTGCCGCGCCGACGACCCCCGGATGACCGGCACGGTGCGCGCGATCGAGGAGGACCTGCGGGTCGGGGACGACGGCCTCGTGCTCCGCTACCGCACGACCGCGGGCTTCGACGGCCTGTCGGGCGCTGAGCACCCGTTCCTGGCGTGCTCGTTCTGGCTGGTGGAGCAGTACGCCGCCTCGGGCCGCGTGGACGACGCCGAGCGCCTGATGGACGTGCTGGTCGGGTACGCGAACGACGTCGGCATGCTCTCCGAGGAGATCGACGTCGCCACGGGCCACCACATCGGCAACACCCCGCAGGTGCTGTCGCACCTCACCCTGGTGTCGGCGGCCGACGCCATCGAGCGCGCCCGGGGAGCCGCCGTCGGACACCGCACACGGTTGTCCGTGCACGACGGGGGCACCCGCTCGTGGACCGGCGAGGGTGAGCGAGCCGGCTCCCCCGCCTGACGCGTCGCTCCACCCCGCGAAGACGCCGTCGTCTTCGCACCACACCTCGACAACGTCGAGACGCCGCCGGATCTGGCGGCGTCTCGCCGACACGACGGCGTCTCGCGGTGCTCTGCACGCGACCCACAGACGGACGGGAGGCCCGGTGCCAGCTGGCGCCGGGCCTCCCGTCCGTCAGGGCGTCCGTTCAGGACGTCGAGAACGCGTCCGTCAGGACGACGACTCCCAGTCCGCCGGGCCGCGCGAACCGGCGCGGTACTCCTCGAGCGGGACCTCGTCGGCCTTCCAGGCGGCGACGACCGGCTCGACGATCTCCCAGCAGCGCTCGGCCACGTCGCCGCGGATCGAGAGCAGCGGGTCGTCGTGGAAGATGCCGTTCAGGACCTCGCCGTACGGGGTGAGCTCGCCGTCGCTGAACGACGACGACAGGGTGACCTGCCCCATCTCGAACGGGTTGCCGCCACCGTTGGCCGACACCGTCAGCTCGATCTCGTCCGGGTTCAGGACGATGCGGAGCGTGTCGGTCTTCGGGCGACCACTCAGGCCGGAGGGCAGGCGCGTGACCGGCTTGAAGGTGATCAGCACCTCCTTGCGGCTGGCGCCGAGGGCCTTGCCGGAGCGCAGCGTGAAGGGGACGCCGGCCCAGCGGGCGGTGTCGACCTCGACCGAGATCTCGGCGAGGGTCTCCGTCTGGCGCGACGGGTCGACGCCGTCCTCTTCCTGGTACGAGGGCAGTTCCTTGCCGTCGATGGTGCCGGCCGTGTAGACCGCACGGCGGGACGCGATCTTCGCGTCGTCGCCCTTCAGACGCGTGGAGCGCAGGACCCGGGCGAGCGACGAGCGGAACTCGACCGCGTCGATCGCGGACGGGGCGTCCATCGTGACCAGGCCGAGGATCTGCAGCAGGTGCGACTGGATCATGTCGACCATCGCGCCGGCCTCGTCGTAGTACTGGGCGCGGTTCTCGAGACCGAGGGTCTCGTCGTAGAAGACGTCGACCTTCTCGATGTTCTCGGCGTTCCAGATCGGCTCGAACAGGCGGTTCGCGAAGCGCAGACCGATGATGTTCAGCACCGTGGTGCGGCCGAGGAAGTGGTCGGTGCGGTGCACGCGGTCCTCGGGGACGAGCTTGAGCACCGTCTCGTTGAGGGCCTGGGCGCTCGCGACGTCGGTGCCGAAGGGCTTCTCGAAGGCCAGGGTCGTGCCCTCGGGGAGCTCGACGTGCTGGAGCGCCTCGCAGATGTCGGAGGCGATCTGCGGCGGGAGCGCGAAGTACAGGATCGGCTCGGAGTCGGCCGCGGCCAACAGCGCCTCGAGGTGCTTCGGGTCGGTGGGGTCGCCCTGGATGAACTGCGTCGACTCGATGGTCGCGTCGACCTCCGGCCCCTTGACGTCCTGCGACGCGAAGGACTGCGTGACGATGTCCTTCCACTTCTCGGGGCTGCGCTCGCTGCGGCCCGTGCCGATCAGCTGCACGGGGACGGCACGGCCGCTCTGCAGGAACGTGCCGAGGCCCGGCAGGAGCAGGCGGGAGGCGAGGTCGCCCGTCGCGCCGAAGATGATGAGGGTGCGCTTGTCGGTCACCTGAGGTGACTCCTTTCGCTGTGGTGGGAGGTCCGCTCCAGTCAAGTCGCGGGCGGGCCCGTTTGTTCCGGATCCGAACCGGAGATCTGTGCCCGGACGCACTTCGGGCGGCACCGTTCTGGTGCCGCCCGAAGTGTCAGGTGCGCTGCAGCGCCGGGTCAGTGCCCGAAGTTGCCGCGGTAGTACTCGTAGACCCAGCCGACCAGGGTGATCGCCACGAGGACGAGACCGATCGGGACGATCCAGAGGCCGGCTGCCACGCCGAGGAAGCACACGGCGACCGCGGCGGCCAGCAGGATGGGCCACCAGGACCAGGGGCTGAAGTGCCCGAGTTCGGCGTCGCCGTCCTCGATGTTGGCGTCCGGGCGGTCCTCGGGCAGGACGCCGCCCTGCGACGACATCACCTTGCCGAGGTAGAAGGCGATGAACGCCGACATGATGCCCGTCAGGCCGATCGCCACGGTGCCGACCCACTCCGGGTGACCGTAGTAGAGCATCGCCCAGATCGTGTACGCGGCGTCCGCGAGGATGAAGAACCCGAAGAGGATCCAGAACAGGTTGGTGTTCGCGCGCATGGCGTTACTTCACCTCGCCCTTCGCGGCGTCGTAGGTCGGGGCATCGGGGGCGTCCTTCGCGGGACCGACACCGATCGGCACACCGGCCTCGGGGTGGTTCAGGTCGAACGCCGGGGACTCCGAACGGATGCGCGGGATCGACGTGAAGTTGTGGCGCGGCGGCGGGCAGGAGGTCGCCCACTCGAGCGAGCGGCCGTAGCCCCACGGGTCGTTCACGGCGACCTTCGGTGCGTTCCGAGCGGTCACGTAGACGTTGAAGATGAACGGCAGGAACGAGATCGCGAGGATCATCGAGCCGATCGTCGACAGCTGGTTCATCCACGTGAAGCCGTCGTTCGGCAGGTAGGTCGCGTACCGACGCGGCATGCCGATGACGCCCAGCCAGTGCTGGATGAGGAACGTGGTGTGGAACCCGATGAACAGGAGCCAGAAGTGGATCTTGCCGAGACGCTCGTTGAGCATCTTGCCGGTCCACTTCGGCCACCAGAAGTAGAAGCCGGAGAACATCGCGAACACGACGGTGCCGAAGACCACGTAGTGGAAGTGCGCGACGACGAAGTACGAGTCGGACACGTGGAAGTCGAGCGGCGGCGACGCCAGGATGACACCGGTCAGACCACCGAACGTGAAGGTGATCAGGAACCCGAGGGCCCAGAGCAGCGGGGTCTCGAACGTGACCGAACCGCGCCACATCGTGCCGACCCAGTTGAAGATCTTCACGCCGGTCGGGACCGCGATGAGCATCGTCATGAGCGAGAACCACGGGAGCAGGACGCCACCGGTGACGTACATGTGGTGTGCCCACACCGTGACCGACAGGGCCGCGATCGAGATGGTCGCGTACACCAGGGTCTTGTAGCCGAAGATCGGCTTGCGGCTGAACACCGGGAAGACCTCGGACACGATGCCGAAGAACGGCAGCGCGATGATGTACACCTCGGGGTGCCCGAAGAACCAGAACAGGTGCTGCCAGAGCAGGGCCCCGCCGTTGGCCGGGTTGAAGATCTGGGCGTTGAACACACGGTCGAGACCGAGGCCGAAGAGCGCCGTCGCGAGGACCGGGAAGGCCATCAGGACGAGGAGCGCGGTCACGAGGGTGTTCCACGTGAAGATCGACATGCGGAACATGGTCAGACCAGGGGCGCGCATCGTGATGATCGTGGTGATGAAGTTCACCGCACCGAGGATCGTCGAGAAGCCGGTCATGCCCAGGCCGAAGACCCAGAGTGTCCCGCCGAGCCCTGGTGTGAACGTCGTGTCACTCAGTGGCGCGTAGGCGAACCAGCCGAACGAGGCAGCGCCCTGCGGGGTGAGGAAGCCACCGACCGCGATGAGCGAACCGAACAGGTAGAGCCAGAAGGCGAACCCGTTGAGTCGCGGGAAGGCGACGTCCGGCGCACCGATCTGGAGCGGCATGATCGCGTTCGCGAAGCCCGAGAACAGCGGCGTCGCGAACATCAGCAGCATGATCGTGCCGTGCATCGTGAACAGCTGGTTGTACTGCTCCTTCGTCGCGACCACGTGCAGGCCGGGTTCGAAGAGCTGGGCACGGATCACGAGGGCCATCACACCTGCGAGCAGGAAGAAGACGAACGACGCGATCAGGTACATGTACCCGATGGTCTTGTGGTCGGTGGAGGTGATCCACCGGACGACGATGTTGCCCTTCCGGCCCACCTTCGACGCCTGGAAGTCCGGCGAAGCGGTCTGGGTCGGTTGGCCGACGAGTGACGTTGTCATCTGACGAGCCCCTACTTGTTCTCGCTGGACGCCTCGACCGGCGCCTTGTTGTTCGGTTCGTTGGTGTTGGTGTTGTACTCGTTGCCGAGCAGGCCGACCTTGCCCTGGTCCTTCAGGGTGCCGAGGTACGCCTCGTACTGGGCCGGCGTGACGACCTTCACCTGGAAGAGCATCAGCGAGTGGTACTCACCGCAGAGCTCCGCGCACTTGCCCTGGTACGTGCCGAGCTTCTCCGGGATGAAGTACTCCCAGTTGGTCTTGCCCGGGAGCATGTCCTTCTTGTACAGGAAGTCGATGACCCAGAAGGAGTGGTCGACGTCGCGCGACGAGAGCTCGATCGCGACCTTCTTGCCCTTGGGCAGGTAGAGGGTCGGCAGCTGCGACTCGTCGATCGCCCCCTTGGCGTTCTCTTCTTCCTGGGCCTGGATGCCCTGGTAGTAGACGCTCTCTTCGGGGTTGTCCTTGTTGATGTAGTTGAAGTCCCACGCCCAGCGCTTGCCGTACACGTGCACGGTGGCGTCGGGGTCGGCGAAGGGCTTCTCGATCGCGGCCTGGTCCTTCGCGGTGAAGGCGAAGAAGCCGAGCACCAGGATCAGCGGCACGATCGTGTAGAAGATCTCGAGCGGCATGTTGTATCGCATCTGCACGGGCAGGCCGGTCTGGCCCTTCCGGCGGCGGTAGACGATCGCGGCCCAGATGATCAGGCCCCACACGATCAGACCGACGGCGAGGAGCACGACCCAGCTGGTGGTCCACAGGCCGACGATGCGGCTCGTGTGGTTGGTGACGTTCTTCGTCTCCTCCGTGCCGGGGAGCCATCCGTTCATCTGCTGCTGCGTGCAGCCAGCCAGTGCGATGACCAGACCGACGGCCACCGGGACGGCCGCCCAACGTATACGGCGATTCGAACGCACTGTTACCTCTCGCAAAAGACGTGAGCTTCGGAAGGTCAGCCCGTCGTGTCCGACGGCGAGCCGCACGAAGGCGGCGCTTGGCTGGCTCCCAGCTTGATTGGAACACTCCTAGCTTACTCGCAGCTCGCCACCGCTCGCGCACACACGCCACGGTTCTGGCCTCGATCCGCACGTCGGCGGGCACGATTCCCCCCGGTTCCGCCGCGCCCCGGCGCGCCATGTCCGGTCACACGAACGCGAGCGGGGAGCGACCGTTCCGGTCGCTCCCCGCTCGCGTGTCGGATCGCTGGCGATCAGTGGAAGCTGTCACCGCAGGCGCAGCTGCCCTGCGCGTTCGGGTTGTCGATCGTGAAGCCCTGCTTCTGGATCGTGTCCTCGAAGTCGATCGTCGCGCCGTCGAGGTACGGGACGCTCATCTTGTCGACGACGACCTCGACCCCGTCGAACTCGGCGGTGACGTCACCGTCGAGCATGCGCTCGTCGAAGTACAGCTGGTAGATCAGGCCCGAGCAGCCACCGGGCTGGACGGCGAGGCGCAGGCGCAGGTCGTCGCGGCCCTCTTGTTCGAGCAGGCTCGCCACCTTGCCGGCAGCGGCGTCGCTCAGGAGGACGCCGTGCGACGGGGTCTCGGTCGCCGGTGCTTCGGTGATGGTGTCGCTCATCGCGCGTCTCCCTCCGGGCGGTGCTGGTCACCGCGCCTGGCCTCGATTGTAAGCACCCTCAGCTGCGCGTCGCGAGCCTGGCGAGCAGGATCGTCTCCGACGCGATGGCACGGTGCAGGACGCCGAGGTGCTGCGACTCGTTCGGGCTGTGCGCGCGGGTGTCCGGGTCCTCGACGCCGGTGACCAGGATCTGCGCGTCCGGGAACTCCGCAGCCAGGTCCGACACGAACGGGATCGACCCGCCGATGCCCTGCTCGACCGCCTCGGCACCCCAGCCCTCGCGCATGGCCGTGCGGGCCTCCTGCACGGCCCAGCCGGCGGTGTCGACGAGGAATCCGTCGCCGCTGTCCGGCTCGGTGACCTCCATCCGTGCGCCGAACGGGACGTGCTCGCGCAGGTGCCGTTCGACGGCAGCGGCGGCCTCGCGGGCGTCCTGGCCGGGGGCGACGCGGACCGAGACCCGTGCCGAGACCGTGGGCAGCAGGGTGTTCGAGGCGTTCGCGACGCTCGGCACGTCCATGCCCGTCACCGTGATCGACGGCTGGAACCACATGCGGGACAGCACGGCGCCGGTACCGATCGGGCGCACACCGGGAACGAGTGCGGCGTCGACGGCGAGTTCGTCCTCGGTGCGCTCCGGCACGTCGGCTTCGTACGAGGCCAGCCCCTCGACGGCGACCGACCCGTCGGCGTCGTGCAGCGAGGCGAGCAGCCGCACCATCGGGATCATCGCGTCCGGGGCCGCTCCCCCGAACATGCCGCTGTGGCTGGCGTGCTCGAGCGTGGTCAGGGTGAGCTTGAAGGTGACGTTGCCGCGCAGCGACACCGTGATCGACGGCACCTCGGTCGACCAGTTGTCGCTGTCCGCCACGACGATGACGTCGGCGGCCAGGTGCTCCTTCTGCTCGCGCAGGAAGGTGCGGAACGAGCGGGAGCCGAACTCCTCCTCGCCCTCGACGAACAGCACGATCCCGAGGTCGAGGTCGTCGCCGAACTGGGCGTGCACCGCGCGGAGCGAGGCGATGTGGGTCATCACGCCGGCTTTGTCGTCCGAGGCGCCGCGACCGTACAGGCGGTCACCGCGGAGCGTCGGCTCGAACGGCGGGGTCTCCCACAGGGCCTCGTCGCCCTGCGGCTGCACGTCGTGGTGGGCGTAGAGCATCACCGTCGGCTTGCCGTTCCGCGCCGGGCGCACCGCGAGCACCGCCGGCTGGCCGAGCTCGGTCTCGGCGTCCGCCTCGGCGACGTCGGCGGTCGAGCCGGACACTGCCGACCGCACGATCCGGACGTCGTCCGGGCCGAAGACCCCGGTCGACCGCGCCAGGTCCGCGACGGCCTCGGCACTCGCGCGCACGTTCGACGGGTCGAAGGCCGACCAGGAGACCGACGGCAGGCGTACCAGGGCGGACAGGTCGGCGATCGTCGTGGGCAGGGCCCCCTGGACGTGTTCGCGCAGGGCGTCGAGGAGCGCAGGGTCGGTCGCGGGGCTGTGCTGTTGGCTGTCGGTCATGCCCGGTAATCTAGAGGAGATCCCGCACGCACACCGCCGTTAGGAACGCACCGTGGCGAAGGCAGCCCCCAAGACCAACACGACCGTCAACCCGACCGAGGCCGAGCTCCTCGAGCAGGGCAAGGGCCGCCCGACGCCGTCCCGCCGCGAGCGAGAGGCAGCGAACCGCCGCCCCCTCGTCGGCAACACGCCGGTCGACAAGAAGGCAGCCCGTGCACGCCTCAACTCCGAGCGCGAGCGCGCACGGGTCGGCATGGCCAACGGCGAGGAGCGCTACCTGCCGGCCAAGGACCGCGGTGAGCAGCGACGCTTCGTCCGCGACTGGATCGACGCCCGCTGGAACGTCGGCGAGGTCATGATGCCCGTGCTCGTGCTGTTCCTCATCGTCGGGTTCGCCGCCGCGCAGACCGTGGTCGCGTCCTACTCGCTCCTGCTGGTGTGGGCGTTCGTGGCGCTGTTCGTCATCGACTGCGTGGTGCTCTGGCTGTCGCTCCGCCGCAAGCTCACCACCAAGTTCGGCGACTTCCAGCGCGGCACGTTCCTCTACATCCTGACGCGGGCGTGGCAGCTGCGGTTCCTGCGGCTGCCGAAGCCCCAGGTCCGGCGCGGCGAGTACCCCACGCTCTAGCCACACGCACACGAACCAAGCGCCGCCCGGCCTGCCGGGCGGCGCTTCGTCGTTCCCGCTCCCCTGTTCCCCGCTCCCCCGCTCCGCATCGGTGATCGAGTGAGCAGAACACGACGGGTCGACTGGCGAGCCACGGCGTGTTCTGCTCACCCGATGCGCAGGCGCGCCCCAGGACGGACGGGAGGCCCGTGGCGGCGTCGCCACGGGCCTCCCGTCCGGATGGTGGTCGCGACTAGCGCGCGGCGCGACGCAGCCGACGTCGGCGCAGCCGGTTGATGCGCGCTGCCCAGGTCGGCCCCTCGTAGAGGAACGCCGTGTAGCCCTGCACCAGCGTCGCCCCGGCGTCGATGCGGTCCTGCACGTCCTGCTCGGTGGTCACGCCACCGACGGCGATGACGCAGAAGTCCGCCGGCACGGCGGCGCGGACCCGACGCAGGACCTCGAGCGAACGCGCGGCGACCGGCGCACCGGAGAGTCCACCGGCACCCATCGCCTCGACGTCGGACGGGTCGGCCGTCAGTCCCTCGCGCGCGGTGGTCGTGTTGTTCGCGATCACGCCGGACAGGCCGAGCTCGACCGCCAGGCCCGCGATCGCGTCGATCTGCTCGTCGGTCAGGTCCGGTGCGATCTTGACGAGCACCGGGGTGCGCCCCGCGCCGTCGCGCACCGCGGAGAGCAGCGGTCGGAGCTGGTCGAGTTCCTGCAGTCCGCGCAGGCCGGGCGTGTTCGGCGAGCTGACGTTGACCGCCAGGTAGTCCGCGAACGTCGCCAGGCGGCGGGTGGACTCGAGGTAGTCGTCGATGGCGTCCTCGACCGAGACGACCCGGCTCTTGCCGATGTTCACGCCGATCACGGGCCGGCCCGGGTTGCGGCGGGCGCGCTCGAGACGTCGGGCGGCCGCAGCCGCGCCGTGGTTGTTGAAGCCCATGCGGTTGATCAGGGCGCGGTCGCCGATCAGTCGGAACAGGCGCGGGCGCTCGTTGCCGGGCTGCGGCTTTGCGGTGATGGTGCCGACCTCGACGTGGCCGAAGCCGAGCAGGCCGAGCCCGGCGATGCCGCGGGCGTCCTTGTCGAAGCCCGCCGCCAGGCCGAAGCGCGACGGGAAGTGGATGCCCATCGTGGTGATGCCGTCGGCTGCCGACGGGCGGCAGTACCGCTCGACGACCCCGCTCAGGAACGGCACGCGAGGCAGCCCAGCGATGACGGCGAAGGCCAGGTGGTGGGCGCGTTCCGGGTCCATGTTCGCAAACACGGAGCGGAACACGACGCGGTACCCGCCGCGCACGATCCGTTCGGCGATGCCGCTCACGCGCGTGTGCCGGACGGTGCGGACGAGCCGGCGGCGCTGTCGGCCGTCCCGTGGTGGTCGCGACGGAGCTGGCCGATGGCGTCCTCGAAGTCCTCGAGCGAGTCGAACGCCTGGTAGACGCTCGCGAAGCGCAGGTACGCGACCTCGTCGAGCTCCCGCAGGGGCGCGAGGATCGCGAGGCCGATGTCGTTCGCGTCGATCTGGCTGGACCCGGAGGAGCGCACGGTCTCCTCGACGCGCTGCGCGAGGACGGCCAGGTCGCCGTCGGTGACCGGGCGCCCCTGGCACGCCTTGCGCACACCGGAGACGATCTTGTCGCGGCTGAACGGCTCGGTGACGCCGTTGCGCTTCACGACGTTGAGCGATGCGGTCTCGGTGGTCGAGAACCGTCGACCGCAGTTGGGGCACTGTCGACGGCGGCGGATGGAGGTTCCGTCGTCGCTCGTCCGTGAGTCGACGACGCGGGAGTCCGGGTGGCGGCAGAAGGGGCAGAACATGTCGTTCCCCAGGCTATCGGTTCGTGCGCTCCGTCACGGCGGCCCCGTGCGCGGGGAGCTGCTCCTCGGTGGACAGGGCGACGATGTGCGGCGCCACCTCGGCCAGGGCCTCGGGCGTGTACCGGACGATCTGCTGGGGTCGCAGGAACGTCGACGCGGACAGTCCGGACCCGAAGCGGGCCTGGCCGCCGGTCGGCAGCACGTGGTTCGACCCGGCCAGGTAGTCCCCCAGGCTCACCGGCGTGCTCGGTCCGACGAACACCGCACCGGCGGCGTCGATGTCGGCCAGCACGGCGTCGTCGTCGACCGTCTGGATCTCCAGGTGTTCCGGCCCGTACGCGTTGCTCACGGTCGCGGCGTCGGTCAGCGAGTCCACCAGGACGATCGCGGACTGCGGCCCGTCCAGGGCGGTCTGGAGGCGCGCAGCTGTCCCGAGCACCGCCGTGCGTTCCGGGATGGCGGCTTCCACCGCGTCGGCGAACGCCGCGGACGTCGTCACCAGCACGCTGCCGGCCTGCTCGTCGTGCTCGGCCTGGCTGATCAGGTCGGCGGCCACGAACCCCGCGTCGGCGGTGTCGTCCGCGATCACGAGGATCTCGGTCGCCCCGGCCTCGGAGTCGATGCCCACCACACCGCGCACCAGGCGCTTGGCGGCGGCGACGTAGTTGTTGCCCGGCCCGGTGACCAGGTCGACGGGCTCGAGGTCGAGCTCGGCGACGCCGTACGCCAGCGCGCCGACGGCTCCGGCACCACCCATCGCGTAGACCTCGTCGATGCCGAGCAGCCCCGCCGCGGCGAGGATCGTCGGGTGCACCGCGCCGCCGTGGTCGCGCTGCGGCGGCGACACGAGGGCGATCGAGGGCACGCCCGCGACCTGGGCGGCGACCACGTTCATCACGACGCTGGACGGGTAGACGGCCTTGCCGCCGGGCACGTAGAGCCCGACACGGCGCATCGGCTGCCAGCGCTGGTGGACCTCGGCGCCGTCGGCCAGGGTCGTCACGGACGGAGCGGGGATCTGCGCGGCACTCGCGGCACGGACGCGGCAGATCGCCTCGTCGAGGGCCGCCCGGACCTCGGGGGTGAGCCCGGCCACCGCGGCGGTGATCTCGGCGGCGGGCACCCGCACGTTCGCGGGGGCCCCACCGTCGAAGCGCTCGGCCTGGTCGCGCAGGGCCGCGGCCCCACGGTGTCGGACGTCCTCGATCAACTCGCGCGCGGCGTCGACCGCGTGCGACACGTCACCCGCGGCACGGGGCATGAGTCGGAGGAGTTCGGCACGGGCGGGGAGGCCGCCGCGGAGGTCGATTCGCTGCATCATGAGGCCTCCAGCGTACCGGCGGCGTGCTGCACGACCGCGTCGACCACGGGCCGGTGGTGGGCGACCTGGTCGGTGTCCCACGCGTCGAGCAGGTGCAGCGTGGCGATCCGGAACGCCAGCGCACGGACGAGCAGCTGCGGCCACTCCGGCACGCCGGTCCCGAGCACGCCGAGCCGGCCGACGGCGACCCGGTGCCAGGTCACGGCGTCGACCGCGGCGATCGCGGCACCGAGGCCCGCCGGGCGCCAGTACGGCGCCCAGTCGAACACCGTGGGTGGCTCCCCCGGCGTGAAGAGCACGTTGCCGAGCAGGTCACCGTGGACGAGCTGGGACGGGGACGTCACCGGCTGGAACGTCGCCGCCAGGCGGTCCAGCGTTGGATCGTCCGGCAGGGGTGCGTCGCCCCAGACCATCCGGTCCGCCCGGCTCCAGGGGTCGTCACGCTGGTCGAGGACTTCGGGACGCGGCAGGTCCGCGACGGCCCGGTGGAAGGCAGCGCCCGCGGCGATGACGTGGTCCACGCGGGTCGGGTCGGTCCGGCCGTCGACCCATCCCCAGGCCTCCCACCCGCCGTCGCCGGTGCCGGTGCCGGTGCCGGCGTCCATGATCCAGTCCCCGGACTCGGCGGCGACCGGACGCGGGGTCCGGAACCCGGCCGTGTGGACGAGCCGGGCCAGCGTGGCGGACCGCCACCGGGCCTCCAGGGGGTCGCCGGACGGCCGGAGCACGACGTCCCCGGCGCGCCACGTCAGCCCGCGGCCGCCGCCGAGCCGCTCGAGCGGGCGGTCGTGCACGCCGAACGCCCGCAGCACGTCCGGGCCCGGCGGCAGCGGCGGACCGGCCATGGTCGACGCTCCTAGACCAGGCAGCGGGGTCCGAGCAGGCTCTTCAGCTCGCCGAACAGGTCCGGGGTGAGGTTCACCGGGAAGGGCAGCTCGAAGGTGCGTGCCACGTCGTCCTTCAGCAGCTTCAGCCGGACCTCGGTGTCGCCCTGGTGACGGCCGAGCACGGCGGCGAGTTCCGTCACCGTGGTCGTCGTGGCCTGCCGTTCGGGCAGTGACAGGGTGAGCGGGCCGGAACCCATCGCGTCGCCGACGTTCGGCTGGAACATGCTCACCGCGTGCAGGGCCTTGCCGTCGTCGCGGACGTTGACGCGGCCGCGCAGGACGACGATCGAGTCGGCCACCAGGGACGGGCCGAACTCCTGGTACGTCTTGCCCAGGAACATCACCCCGATCTGCCCGCCGAAGTCCTCGATGTCGACGATGCCGTACGGGTTGCCGCTCGTCTTCGCCACCCGGTGCTGCACGCTCGTCAGCAGGCCGGCGACGGTGACCGTCTCACCCTCGATCGAGTCGTCGGCGGTCAGCAGGTCGGCGATGGTGATCGACTGGTGCTTCGCGAGTTCGATCTCGAGCCCGGCGAGCGGGTGGTCGGACACGTAGAGCCCGAGCATGTCCCGCTCGAACGCCAGCTTGTCGCGCTTGGACCACTCCGGCCGGTCCGGCACCTGGGACACCGCGGCGCTCGGAGTGTCCTCGGCGGCCTCGGCGAAGAGCGAGTCGAAGTCGAACCCGACGTTGCCGTGGGCCTCGTCACGCTTGACCTTCACCGCGCCCTCGACGGCGCCCTCGTGGATCTCCACCAGGGCACGGCGGGTGTCCCCGAACTCGTCGAACGCACCGGCCTTGATGAGCGACTCGACCGTGCGCTTGTTCGCCGACGAGATCGGGATCTTGCGCAGGAAGTCGTGGAAGGACTCGAACGCACCCTTCTCGGTCCGGGCCTTGACGATGTCGTCGACCACGTTGAACCCGACGTTGCGGATGGCGCCCATGCCGAAGCGGATGTCGTCACCGACTGCGGCGAAGAAGCCGATCGACTCGTTGACGTCCGGCGGCATGACCTTGATGCCCATGCGCCGGCACTCGTTCAGGTACAGGGCGAGCTTGTCGCGGGCGTCACCGACCGAGGTCAGCAGGGCCGCCATGTACTCGGCCGGGTAGTGCGCCTTGAGGTACGCGGTCCAGAAGGACACCACACCGTAGGCCGCCGAGTGCGCCTTGTTGAACGCGTAGTCGGAGAAGGGCAGCAGGATGTCCCACAGCGTCTTGATCGCCGCGTCGGAGTAGCCGTTGTCCTTCATGCCCTGCTGGAAGCCCGCGTACTGCTTGTCGAGCTCGGACTTCTTCTTCTTGCCCATCGCGCGGCGGAGGATGTCCGCCTGGCCGAGGGAGAACCCGGCGACCTTCTGCGCGATGGCCATGACCTGCTCCTGGTAGATGATCAGGCCGTAGGTCGTGCCGATGATGTCCTTCAGGGGCTCTTCGAGCTCCGGGTGGATCGGCGTGATCGGCTGCTCGCCGTTCTTGCGGAGCGCGTAGTTCGTGTGCGAGTTCGCACCCATGGGCCCCGGACGGTACAGGGCGATGAGCGCGGAGATGTCCTCGAAGTTGTCGGGCTTCATCAGCCGCAGCAGGCCGCGCATGGGCCCGCCGTCGAGCTGGAACACGCCGAGGGTGTCACCGCGCTGCAGGAGCGCGTACGCCTCGGGGTCCTCGAGCCCCATGTTCTCGAGGTCGAGCTCGGTCCCCCGGTTCGTCTTGATGTTGTCGAGGGCGTCACTGATGATCGTGAGGTTGCGGAGCCCCAGGAAGTCCATCTTGATCAGGCCGAGCGACTCCGCTGCCGGGTAGTCGAACTGCGTGACGATCTGGCCGTCCTGCTCCCGCTTCATGATCGGGATGATGTCGATCAGCGGGTCGCTCGACATGATGACGCCGGCCGCGTGCACGCCCCACTGGCGCTTCAGCCCCTCGAGCCCGAGTGCGGTGTCGAAGACGGTCTTCGCCTCGGGGTCGGTCTCGACCACGGTGCGGACGTCGACGGCTTCCTTGTAGCGCGGGTGGTCCTTGTCGAAGATCCCGGTGAGCGGGATGTCCTTGCCCATCACGGGCGGTGGCATCGCCTTGGTGAGCTTCTCGCCCATGCCGAACGGGAACCCGAGGACGCGCGAGGAGTCCTTGAGCGCCTGCTTCGCCTTGATCGTGCCGTACGTGACGATCTGCGCCACGCGCTCCGACCCGTACTTCTCGGTGACGTACTTGATCGCCTCACCGCGGCGCCGGTCGTCGAAGTCGACGTCGAAGTCGGGCATCGAGACGCGGTCCGGGTTGAGGAACCGCTCGAAGATCAGACCGTGCCGGATCGGATCGAGGTCGGTGATGCGCATCGCGTACGCCACCATCGAGCCGGCACCGGAGCCACGCCCCGGACCGACGCGGATGCCGTTGTTCTTGGACCAGTTGATGAAGTCCGCGACCACCAGGAAGTAGCCAGGGAACCCCATCTGGTTGATGATGCCGACCTCGTAGTCGGCGCGGTCCTGGACCTCTTTCGAGATGCCGCCCGGGTACCGGTACTCCAGCCCCTTCGCGACCTCTTTCTCGAACCAGGAGTGCTCGGTCTCGCCCTCGGGCACCGGGAACTTCGGCATGTAGTTCGCCGAGGTGTCGAACTCGACGTTGCAGCGTTCGGCGATGAGCAGCGTGTTGTCACAGGCCTCGAGGTTGTCGCGGAAGACGTGTCGCATCTGCGCCGGGGTCTTCAGGTAGAACTCGTCGGCATCGAACTTGAAGCGGTTCGGGTCGTTCAGGGTCGAACCGGACTGCACGCAGAGCAGTGCCGCGTGCGACTTGGCGTCGTGGGCGTGCGTGTAGTGCAGGTCGTTCGTGCCGACCAGCGGGATGTCGAGGTCCTTCGCCAGGCGGATCAGGTCGCTCATGATCCGGCGCTCGATCTCGAGCCCGTGGTCCATGACCTCGGCGAAGTAGTTCTCCTTGCCGAAGATGTCGCGGTAGTCGGCGGCGGCCTGCACCGCTTCGTCGTACTGGCCGAGGCGCAGGCGCGTCTGGATCTCCCCCGAGGGGCAGCCCGTCGTGGCGATGATGCCCTGGTGGTACTCCTGCAGGAGCTCGATGTCCATGCGGGGCTTGAAGTAGTAGCCCTCGAGCGACGCCTTGGACGACAACCGGAACAGGTTGTGCATGCCGGTGGTGTTCTCGGCGAACATCGTCATGTGCGTGTACGAGCCCGCACCGGACACGTCGTCGCCGCCGCCGTCACCCCAGCGGACACGGGTCTTGTCGGAGCGGTGCGTGCGGGGCGTGATGTACGCCTCGGTCCCGATGATGGGCTTGACGCCACCGGCCTTGGCGGCCTTCCAGAACTCGAAGGCGCCGAACATGTTGCCGTGGTCGGTCACCGCCACGGCGGGCATCCCCTGCGCGGCGGTCTCCGCCACGAGGTCGGAGAGCCTGGCGGCGCCGTCGAGCATCGAGTACTCGCTGTGCACGTGCAGGTGGACGAAGGAGTCGGAATCCGACACGGAACCTCCGGTTCGTACGGTGTGCTGCGGGGTGGGAACAGCCTAACTGCGGCCGCCCACATTCCCGCGCGCGTCGTGGCGGACGGGACGCTCGGGGCGGGGCCGCACCGCGCCTCCAGACCGGCATCGGATCGCGACACGCGCGGCGCGCGCCGCCGAGCGGGCATGACACGCCGCACGCGGGCCGCCGCGGGTGCAGAAGGCGTCGCCTGACGGCTCCGCAGCCGACAGTTCGCGACCCCTCGGCGAAAGAGACCGGGCGGGGCGGACGGGAGGCTCGGGGCGGGCCCGCACCGCGCCTCCAGACCGGCATCGGATCGCGACACGCGCGGCGCGCGCCGCCGAGCGGGCAGGACACGCCGCACGCGCGCCGCCGCGGGTGCAGCAGGCGTCGCCTGGCGACTCCGCAGCCCACACTTCGTGACCCCGCGGCGAAAGCGGCCGGGCGGGGCGGACGGGAGGCTCGGGGCGGGCCCGCACCGCGCCTCCAGACCGGCATCGGATCGCGACACACGCGGCGCGCGCCGCCGAGGGGCCAGGACACGCCGCATGCGCGCCGCCGCGTGTGCAGCAGGCGTCGCCTGACGGCTCCGCAGCCGACACGTCGTGACCCCTCGGAACGAGCGGCCGGGTGTGTCAGAGCGACGCGCTCCGGATCTGCTCCAGCGCTGCCTGCAGGTCGTCCGGGTACTGCGCCTCGAACGACACCCACTCGCCCGTGCGGGGGTGGTCGAAGCCCAGCCGGACGGCGTCGAGCCACTGGCGGGTCAGCCCGAGCTCGGCCGCCAGCACCGGGTCGGCACCGTACATCGTGTCGCCGACGAGCGGGTGGCGGGTCGCGGCCATGTGCACCCGGATCTGGTGCGTGCGCCCGGTCTCCAGGTGCACCTCGAGCAGGGTCGCGGAGCGGAAGGCCTCGAGCGTCTCGTAGTGGGTGACGCTCGGCTTGCCCTCCGACGTGACCGCGAACTTCCAGTCGCTCGACGGGTGCCGACCGATCGGGGCGTCGATCGTGCCGGAGGTCGGGTCGGGGTGGCCCTGCGCGAGCGCGTGGTAGACCTTCTCGACCGTGCGCTCCTTGAACGCCCGCTTGAGGTGTGTGTACGCCAGCTCGGTCTTCGCGACGACCATCAGGCCCGAGGTCCCGACGTCCAGCCGGTGCACGATCCCGGCGCGTTCGGCGGCCCCGGAGGTCGCGATGGTGAACCCGGCGGCGGCGAGGCCCCCGGGCACGGTCGGCCCGTCCCACCCCGGCGAGGGGTGCGCGGCGACCCCGACGGGCTTGTCCACGACGACGATGTCCTCGTCGTCGTGCACGATCGTCATGCCCGGCACGGCTGCCGGCACGATGCGCGGCGGCTCCTTCGGGGTCCACTCGACCTCGAGCCATGAGTCGGCGTGCAGGCGGTCCGACTTGTCGACGGGGACGCCGTCGACGCGGACGCCGCCCGCGGCGACGACGTCGGCCGCGAACGAACGGCTGAAGCCGAGGAGCTTCGCGATGGCTGCGTCGACGCGCTCACCGGCGAGCCCGTCGGGCACGGGAAGAGAACGCGATTCGGTCACGTGGCGTCGTGGCCCAGCGTGTCGCGACGGCCGGCGTCGTTCGGCCTGGAGGCACGGGTCGGCTCGTCGAGAGCAGCGTCGGTCGACGAGAACGCGGCCCCACCGTCGAGCGGCTGCGCCGGGTCGGCCGGCTCCGCCGCGTCGAGCTGCGCCTGGCGCTTGGCCGAGAGCGTGCGGGTGCCGTCGAGGTTCACCCCGAGGATCACCAGCAGCACGAAGACCACCATGCTGATGCAGATGAAGGAGTCGGCGACGTTGTAGATCGCCGGCATCATCCAGGGGGTCGAGATGAAGTCGACCACGTGCCCCCGACCGAACCCGGGTTCACGGAAGAGCCGGTCGAGCAGGTTGCCCAGCGCACCGCCGAGCAGCATGCCGAGCACGATCGCCCACCACATCGACCGGATGCGACGCGAGTACACGATGATCGCGACGACGACCGCGGCCGAGATGACCGAGAACACCCAGGTCATGTTCACCGCGAACGAGAACGCGGCCCCCGGATTCCGGACGTACAGGAACTGCAACGCCCCGCCCAGGACCGGCACGGGGGTGCCGTACGGCAGGTTCGCGACGACCAGCGTCTTGGCGACCTGGTCGAACGCCACCACCACGACAGCGGCGAAGGCCAGTGCCGCGATAGCGCGGACACTGACCTTCGCTCGTGATGCTGGTCGCGACAACGTCAGTTGCCGAAGCCCTGCGCCGAAGCCGGCGCCGGGGTGAGACCGGACTGCTCGCCCGAGGAGTCGAGCTCGGAGAGCTGCCCCTGGATGTAGCTCTTGAGCTGCGCACGGTAGTCGCGCTCGAACGTCCGGAGCTCGTCGATCTTGCCCTCGAGCTGGCGCTGCTCCTGCTCGAGCACCGCGACACGCTGACGGTTCGTGTTCTCGGTGTCGGCGATGATCTGGCGCTGCTTCGCCTCGGCCTCGGAGACCAGGCGAGCCGCCTGGGCGGTGCCCTCGGCGATGAGCGCGTCGCGCTTCTCGATGCCCTCGCGCACGTGCTCCTCGTGGAGGCGACGCGCCAGGGTCAGGAGGTTCGTGGTGCCCTCGGTGTCCTCGTCGGCGGGGACCGTCGTGACCGGAGCGGCCGCGGCGACCGGAGCGGGCTCCGGTGCTGCCTCGACCGGTGCCGGCGTGGGCTCCGGTTCCGCTGCAGGAGCGGGCTGCTCGGCCTGCGCCGACTGCGGGGCCGACTCGGCCGCCTGCAGGCGCTGGCGGAGCTCGTCGTTCTCCGCGGTCAGGCGACGGAGCTCGACCACGACCTCGTCGAGGAAGTCATCGACCTCGTCCTGGTCGTAGCCCTCGCGGAACTTCGTCGGCTGGAACCGCTTGTTGACTACGTCTTCCGGCGTCAAAGCCATTGCCGTCACCTCAATAGAACTGCTGAACGTGTGGAACCGCATGCGGTGCGACCGAACTTACCAGTCGTACCGTGCGGTGCGGATGCGCCACCGGAGCGGGCATCGATCCCGACCACCGTACACCGACGATGGGGCGGAACCGTGCCGCGCGCCTGGCGTGGCGCGTGTCGCGGACGGGAGTCCGCTCAGATACCGCGTGCCAGGGCGGCGACCACGAACCGGGCGATGATGACGACGAGCATCACGATCGTCCAGCCGAAGTCGAGCGCCACCGGCCCCAGGCGGAGCGGCGGGAGGACCCGTCGCACCGCTCGGATGGGCGGATCCGTGATCGTGTAGACGAACTCGGACACCACGAGCATGCCCCCGCGCGGACGCCAGGAGCGGTTGAAGCTCTGCACGAGGTCGAGCGCGAAGCGCCCCCACATCACGAAGAAGTACAGGAGCAACGCGAGGGAGATGATCCCTAGGATCACGGACACGATGGGGCTCGCTCGTCTCGGGCGAGCGTCGTCAGACGACGCTCAGGGGCGGGTGTGCCGGGTACGGCTCAGGACTGGGCGAAGAAGTTCGCCTCGATGTCGGACTCTACCTCAGCAGGCTCACCACTCACTGCGACGTGCGCCGGCGACAGGAGGAAGACCTTGTTGGTGACGCGCTCGATCTTGCCGAACAGCCCGAGCGACAGACCGGAGGCGAAGTCGATCATGCGTCGAGCGTCACCCTCGGTCATCTGCGAGAGGTTGATGATGACGGGGATGCCGTCGCGGAAGCTCTCGGCGATGGACTGGGCGTCCTTGTACTCGCGCGGGTGGACGGTGAGGATCTCGTTCATTTCCTGGACCGGGGTCGCCTTCTGTGCGGTCGTGTGCGAGCGGCGGAGCGGAGTGACCTGGGCGCCGCGCTGGTGGGTGTGCGTCTTGGTGGGAGCCGGCGCCGCTGCGGGAACGGCCACCGGGGCTGCTGCCGCGGCGGGGGTCTCCTGCGGTTCGGCGGCCGCCGGAGCAGCCGCTGCGGCCTGGCGAGCAGGGGCTGCCTGCTGGCGCGCGGGCTCGGCCTGCTGCTCGTCCTCGTAGTCGAGTTCCTCGTCGGCGAGGCCGAGGTAGACCATCGTCTTCTTCAGCGGGTTGGCCATGGTTCCTCCGGGGTTCGTGCTCGTGGTGCCCTGCAACGAGGCTAGGGTGCGAGCGGCCGGTTTCCCGTGATTGCGGTGCCGATCCGCAGGTGTGTCGCGCCCTCGAGGATCGCCTCGGCGTAGTCCCCGCTCATGCCGGCCGAGATGTCGGTGGCACCGGGCTCGAGCGCCACGACCCGCTCGGAGATCGAACGGAGCCGGGCGAAGGCTGCACGGGGTTCCTCGTCGAGGGGTGCGACGGCCATCACGCCCCGCAACCGGATCGTCCCGGTGGCCAGCACGCGCTCCACCATCGCCTCGACGTCGTCCGGCTGCACCCCACCACGGCCGGGGTCGTCGGTCAGGTTCACCTGCACGAACCCGTCGATGACCGGCGGTTCCGGCTCGGCCTCGGTCGGGGCGAACGCGTCGACGACGGATCCGCGGTCGAGCGACTGCACGACGTGGGCGTACCGCCGGGCCTGCCGGGCCTTCTTCGACTGCAGCTGCCCGATGAAGTGCCAGGTCAGGTCGAGGTCGGCGAGTTCCGCAGCCTTGGCCTGTGCCTCTTGGTGGCGGTTCTCCCCCACGTCCGTCACGCCGAGTGCGGCGAGCTCGCGCACGAGGGACGCCGGGTGGTACTTCGTGACGACGATCAGCGTGAGTTCGTCGGCCGAGCGCCCTGCGGCGCGCGCTGCGTCGGCGATGCCCCTCCGGACGGACGCAACGCGCGCCTCCAGTCCGTCGTCGTGAGACGAGGTCTGGAGGCGCGTGTCGGCTACCACGGGCGGGTTACTTCAGGAAGTCGGGGACGTCGAGCTCGTCGTCGTCGTCGAACGCCGGGTCGGCGGCGCGCTGCACCGGCGGCTGGTGTTCCTGCGAGGCCCAGGACGGGCTCGACGTGGTGGAGTCCTCGATCGCGCCGGTCGAAGCGGCGACGGGTGCCGAGACACTCGACTCCGGGTCGACGTAGCTGGAGCGACGCTCCTTCTGCTGCTGCGCCGGCTCGCCACCGTCGAAGCCCGCGGCGATGACGGTGACACGGACCTCGTCACCCAGGGTGTCGTCGATGACCGCACCGAAGATGATGTTCGCCTCGGGGTGCACGGCTTCCTGCACCAGACGAGCGGCGTCGTTGATCTCGAAGATGCCGAGGTTCGAGCCGCCCTGGATCGAGAGCAGCACGCCGTGCGCACCGTCGATCGAGGCCTCGAGCAGCGGCGACGCGACGGCGAGCTCGGCCGCCTTGATCGCACGGTCGGCACCGCGCGACGAACCGATGCCCATGAGCGCGGAACCCGCACCCTGCATGACGCTCTTCACGTCGGCGAAGTCGAGGTTGATCAGGCCGGGGGTGGTGATGAGGTCGGTGATGCCCTGCACGCCGGCCAGGAGCACCTGGTCGGCCGTGGCGAACGCCTCGACCATGGAGATGCCGCGGTCGCTGATCTCGAGCAGGCGGTCGTTCGGCACGACGATGAGCGTGTCGACCTCGTCCTTGAGGCCAGCGACGCCGTTCTCGGCCTGGGACTGCCGGCGCTTGCCCTCGAAGCTGAACGGCTTCGTGACGACACCGATGGTCAGTGCGCCGATGGACTTCGCGATGCGCGCGACGACCGGAGCACCACCGGTGCCGGTGCCGCCGCCCTCGCCCGCGGTGACGAACACCATGTCGGCGCCGGCCAGGGCCTCTTCGATCTCCTCGGCGTGGTCCTCGGCGGCACGACGGCCGACCTCGGGGTCCGCGCCGGCGCCGAGCCCGCGGGTGATCTCGCGGCCGACGTCGAGCTTGACGTCGGCGTCGCTGAGCAGCAGTGCCTGGGCGTCGGTGTTGATCGCGATGAACTCGACCCCACGGAGACCGAGCTCGATCATGCGGTTGACGGCGTTGACGCCGCCGCCGCCGACACCGACGACCTTGATGACGGCGAGGTAGTTGTGGTTCGTGGTCACGTCAGTCAGGCCTCCGGTAGAACCCTCAACCTCTACTTGAAGTTCAGGGGCAATGCTGGTAGATGTGGTGCTGGCTTCGACGCTACGGGTGCGTTCGGCGCACTGTCGCCCCGCCACGCCGCGTGTCGCCGATCAGGTCCGGCAATTCAGTCCTTCGCGCGGATCACGCCGTTGTCCGGTGCCGACACGTCGTACTCGACGACGACGCCCGGGTTCCGCGCCTCGTGGTCCTTGACCAACGCGGCGAGCAGCGCGGCCTTCGCGTCCGAGTCGTCCGGGCTCCCCCACACGACGGTCGAGCCGTCCTTGAGGGTCAGGGTGACGTCGTCGGCGGTGGACCCGGCGACGCGGGTGACCTGGGACCGGACCGTCGACGGCAACGCCAGCACGACCTCGGTCATCGTGCGGAAGCTCGAGGAGCCCAGGCGTGCACGGGCGATGTCGGCGAGCGGCATCGTCGCCGGACGCTTCGGCGACGACTGCACGACGATGCCGGCGGGGTCGACGAGGTCGAACGTGCTGCCGGACCGCACGGCGACCACCGGCGTGCGCTCGGTGACCGTGACGACGAGCGTGTGCGGCGGCGCCTCTTCGGTCACGTAGCTCTCGATCAGCGGGAACCCGGCGACGTCGCGCTTGATCGCGTCGAAGTCGAGCCGGGCCAGGGGGTGCCGATCTGGTCGGACAGCGCCTGGCGCAGGGCCGTCTCGTCGACGCGGTTGGTCCCCTTGACCTCGATCGTGCGGAGCGCCATCAGCGGCGAGAACACCGCGACCAGGATCGAGACCCCGAGCACCAGGACGACGCTCGCCGCCGTGATCCAGGCGGCGCGACGGTGCCGGCTGCGCCGGGTGAACCGGCGGACCTCGGCACGCTCGAGCAGGCGACGGCGACGCTTCGCGATGCGCGCCTCGCGGGCGGTCTCCGCGGCGCGCACCCGCGCCCCGATGGGCGCCTCGGCGTGCTGTTCCGTCCGGGAGGCACCGCTCGCGTCGAGGACGTCGGTCACGGTCGCGTCGTGGTCGCGTGCACTGCCTGCCGCGCCCCCGGACGGTCGTCGCGCCCCGTCTCCTCGGGGCGCGTTGCCCGCGT
This sequence comes from Curtobacterium sp. Arg-1, assembly GCF_025643395.1. NCBI lineage: Bacteria > Bacillati > Actinomycetota > Actinomycetes > Micrococcales > Microbacteriaceae > Curtobacterium > Curtobacterium sp. Arg-1. Next base: position 1,494,825 of record NZ_CP095731.1, on the reverse strand, counting down.
CGGGGCGCGGGTCGCGGTGGTCCTCGTCCGGTGTGTACTCGCGCAGGCGGTCGGCGACGGCCCCGAAGCCGGCGCCGACGCGGCGGCCGGCCGCGCCCGCGAGGGCGCCGACGCGGTCGCGCGTCGAGTCGGCGGCATCGGTGGTCGGATGTGCGCCCACGGACGGCCGTCGCGCCCCGACACTCGGGGGCTCACCGACCGCTGGGGGGCGCGTGCCGGAGGCACCGGGTGCCGGAGTGCTGCCCGGGGTGGTGGGGGCGGGGGTCTCGACGGCCGCAGCCGACTCGTCGGACGCGGGACGGGCCTCCCGGTCGTCGGCGACGCGGCCGCGGAACGGCAGCCGCGGCTTCGAGGGACCACGACGCTGCCGGGGCGCTTCCGCAGCCTCGGCCGGGGCGTCCTGGCGGGCGTCCCCCTCGTCGAACCCCTCGGGGCGCTTCACCGGGACGACGCTCCGTCGGTGCCCAGGGCGTCGAGCACCTGCGGGATGATCCGGTACACGTCGCCGCAGCTGAGCGTCATGATGATGTCGCCGTCCCGGGCGACCGCGGCCGCACGGGCCGCAGCGTCGTCCCAGTCGGGCAGGAACTCGACGCGCGACTGGTCGGCGAAGCGCTCCTGCACCAGGGCACCGGTCACGCCGGGCTCCGGGTCCTCGCGGGCGCCGTAGACGTCGAGCACGACCGTGTGGTCGGCGAGTTCCTCGTACACCTTGGCGAAGTCGCCGGCCATCAGACGGGTGCGGGAGTACAGGTGCGGCTGGTGGATCGCGATGATGCGGCCGTCCCCGACCACGTTGCGGGCGGCCTTGAGCGCGGCGGCCACCTCGGTCGGGTGGTGCGCGTAGTCGTCGTAGACCGAGACCCCGCGCTCGACCCCGTGCAGCTCGAAGCGGCGCTGGGTGCCGCCGAACGCCTCGAGCCCGCGGATCGCGTCGACCGGGGCGACGCCGAGACCGGTCAGCACCGCGAAGGCACCGACGGCGTTGATCGCGTTGTGCCGGCCGGGCACGCGGAGGGTCAGGTGGTACGCCTGACCCTCCGCGCGGAAGTCGACCTCGACGCCGGCGGACTCGGTGATGCCCTCGATGCGGACGTCCGCGTCGCCGGCCTCGCCGAAGGTGACGATCTCGGGGGCGTCCGGGCGCTGGCGGATGCCGGCCGTGACCGTCTTCGCACCGGCGTCGTCGCTCGAGATGACGACGCGCTGGCTCGCCTTCGCGGCGAACTCGACGAAGGCCTCGGTGAAGGCCTCCTCGCTGCCGTAGTGGTCCAGGTGGTCGGCGTCGACGTTCGTGACGAGGGCCACCGCGACGTCGTAGAGCAGGAACGAGCCGTCGGACTCGTCGGCCTCGACGACGAACAGGTCGCTGGACCCCGGGGCCGAGCTGGTGCCGAGGGACTGGATGACGCCGCCGTTGACGAAGCTCGGGTCGAGACCGAGCTCGACCATGGCGGTGACGATCATGCCGGTCGAGGTGGTCTTGCCGTGCGCACCGGCGACCGCGACCAGGCGGTGCTCGGCGATCAGGGCGGCGAGGGCCTGCGACCGGTGCAGGACCGGCAGGCCGCGGCGCTGGGCCTCGAGGAGCTCGGGGTTGTCCGGCCACAGTGCGCTCGTGACGACGATGCTGTCCGCCTCGCCGACGTTCGCGGCGTCGTGCCCGATGTGCACCGTCGCACCGAGGTCGCGCATCGTGCCGGTGGTCTCCGTCTCGCGGGAGTCACTGCCGGTCACGCGGTGGCCGGCCGCGAGGAACATCCGGGCGATCCCGCTCATGCCCGAGCCGCCGATGCCGACGAAGTGCACCGTGCCGAGGTCGTCCGGGATCGGCTGGGTCAGGTCCGGCTTGATGGTCATCGTTCCTCCGTGGTGCTGGGGGCCGCCTTCGCGGCGTCGAGGACCAGGTCCGTCATCCGGTCGGCGCCGTCGCGGTGGCCCACGCTGCCCGCCCGCACGGTCATGTCCGCGATGCGGGAGCGGTCCTGCAGGATGCTCAGCAACTGGAACGTCACCCAGTCGCGGTCGAATTCCCCGTCGGCCACCAGGACGGCTCCCCCGGCGTCGACGACGTCCTTCGCGTTGTGACGCTGCTCGCCGTTGCCCACCGGGTACGGCACGAGCACGCTCGGCAGTCCGACGGCCGTGAGCTCGCAGACCATGCCGGCGCCGGCGCGCGACACGACGAAGTCGCTCGCCGCGTAGGCCAGGTCCATCCGGTCGCAGTACGGCAGCACGTGGTAGCCCTCGAGGTCGCTCGGGCCGATGTCCGACGCGGCGCCCACGACGTGCAGGACCTGCCAGCCGGCACCGACGATCGCGGCGGCCGTCTGGTTGATCGTCCGGTTGATGCTCCGCGCGCCCGAGGATCCACCGGTGACGAGCAGGACCGGCCGGTCCGGGTCCAGCCCGAACTCGGCGAGCCCCTCGGCACGGGAGGCACGGCGGTCGAGTGACTCGATCTCGCGACGGAGCGGCATGCCCACGACGCGGCCGTGGCGCAGGCGCGTGTTCGAGAAGGTCAGGCCGACGTGCTCGGTGAGGAACGCGGCGAGGCGGTTCGCCAGCCCGGGCTTCGCGTTCTGCTCGTGCACGACGATCGGGGTGCCGGTGCGGCGGGCGGCGATGTACGCCGGAGCGGCCGCGTAGCCACCCACACCGAGCACCACCTCGATCTCGTGGTCGCGGATGATCTGCTCGGTCCGCTTGACCGCCGCCGCGAAGCGCTGCGGGAAGCGCAGGGCCGCACTGTTCAGCTTCCGCGGGAACGGCAGGCGCGGGATCGTCAGCAGCTCGTAGCCGCGCATCGGGACGAGGCGGGACTCCAGGCCCTCGGCGGTGCCCAGCACGAGGACCTCGGCGCCGGGCTCCTGCTCGGTCAGCCGGTCGGCGACCGCGAGCAGGGGGTTGACGTGGCCGGCGGTGCCGCCGCCGGCGAAGAGGTACTTGCTCACCGCAGTGATCCGTTCGTGGAGGTCCGGCCGAGTGGGGCGTTCGTCAGGCCGGGGTCGTTCTTGCCGGGCAGGTCGCGGGCGAAGGAGAGCACGACGCCGATCGCCACCAGGGTCATGATGAGGGCCGAACCACCGGCCGAGATGAGTGGCAGGGGCACACCGAGCACCGGCAGCAGGCCGAGCACGACCGCGATGTTGATGAGTGCCTGGCCGATGATCCACGCGAGGATGCCGCCGGTGACCGTCTTGACGAAGGGGTCGCGGGACTGCCGGATGATCTTGATCATGCCGACGGCGAGCACGACGAACAGGCTCAGCACCACGACGGCACCGATCAGGCCGAGCTCCTCGCCGATGATCGCGAAGATGTAGTCGTTGTCCGCCTCGGGCAGCCACGACCACTTGGCCTTCGAGTTGCCGAGGCCCACGCCGAACACCCCGCCGGACGCGAGCGCCCACATGCCGTGCACGGGCTGCCAGCAGATGTCCTGGTACTGGCTGGAGTCGGTGCACCCGGAGAGCCATGCGCTGATGCGCGTCGACCGCGAGGCCGACGCCATCGTGACGAAGGGCAGCATCACGGCGAACGCGGCCAGGCCGACGAGCAGGTGCCGGGCGCGGACACCGCCGATGTACAGGGCGCCGAAGACCAGGATGAGCATGACCATCGCCGTGCCCTGGTCGCCACCCAGGACCACGAGCCCGAGCGACAGCATCGAGGCGATCCCGATCGGGATGAAGACCTCTTTCCAGTCGTCGAGCTTCTCCCGCTTGACGTAGAGGATCGCGCCGATGCCGAGCACCAGGCCGAGCTTGACGACCTCGGACGGCTGCGCGGTGAACGACCCGAGCTTGATCCAGTTCCGGTTGCCCTGGATGTCGAGACCGAGCGGGGTGAACACGAGCAGCTGCAGCACGAGCGCCGCGCCGAGCAGCCGCATCGCCCACTTCCGCCAGATCCTGGTCGGGACCCGGCTCGCGATGAGCATGAGCGGCACGCCGAGCACGGCGTACAGGCCCTGGCGGGAAGCCGCCCCGAAGAAGTCGTGGGTCGCCGCGTACTCCTCGACGCTCGACGAGGACAGCACCATGACGACGCCGAAGACGACGAGGAACAGCGTGACGCCGAGGATCGTGTAGAAGGTGCTGGACTCCGCGACGAAGACGTTCTTGACGGCGACGATCGCGCCGTTCGTCCGTCGTGGGGTCGACGCGGTCCGGCCGTTACGGCTGTTCGGAAGATCCGTCGGTGTCGTCGCCATCGACTTCTCCTCCCAGGTGTTCGTTGACCGCGGCAGCGAAACGCTGCCCCCGGTCGGCGTAGGAGCCGAACTGGTCGAACGACGCCGCCGCCGGGGCGAGGAGGACCGTGTCGCCCGGCCTCGCGACCGATGCGGCATGCCGGACCGCCTCGCGCATGACCTGATCAGTGTCCGTCGTCTCGACCTGGAGCACGGGGACCGCGGACGCGTGTCGCGCGAATGCCTCGAGCACCGGGGCCCGGTCGGTCCCGATGACGACGACGGCGCGGACGTCCGGACCGAAGCGCTCGACCAGGCCGTCGATGTCGACGCCCTTGAACAGGCCCCCGACGATCCACACGACGGTGTCGAAGGACGCCAGGGACGCGGTGGCGGCGTGCGGGTTCGTGGCCTTGGAGTCGTCGACCCAGGCGATGCCCGCGGACTCTGCGACGAGCTCGGTGCGGTGGTGGTCGGCACGGAAGGCCCGGACGGCCGTCTGGATGGCGCTCGGCTGGACGGTGCCGGCACGCGCCAGCGCAGCGGCGGCCAGGACGTTCATGGTCATGTGCGGGCTGGCGAGCCCGGCGGCCTCGAGGTCGGCGACCGTCGAGAGCTCGAGTGCGCTGTTGCGGCGGTCCTCGTTGAAGGCCCGGTCGCACAGGACGTCCTCGACGATGCCGACGTCACCGGGGGCGGGGACACCGGGGGTGAAGCCGACCGCTCGGCAGCCCTCCACCACGTCGGCCTCCTGCACCATCTGCCGGGTGACCTCGTCCGAGGTGTTGTAGACGCACGCCATCACGGTGCGCTCGTAGACCTTGGCCTTCGCCGCGCGGTACGCCTCGGCGGAACCGTGCCACTCCAGGTGGTCGTCGGCGATGTTCAGGCAGGCACTCGCGAGGGGCACCACGGCACCGTCGCCGGATGTCGCCATGTAGTGCAGCTGGTGACTCGACAGCTCGACGACGAGCACGTCGTACCCGACCGGGTCGCGGACGACATCGAGCACCGGCACGCCGATGTTCCCGCACGCCACGGCCCGCAGTCCGCCGGCCTCGTACATCGCGGTCGTCAGCTGCGTCGTCGTGGTCTTGCCGTTCGTGCCGGTGATCGTGATCCACGGGGCCGCGACCGGGCCGCGGACGACCTTGTCGCGGACACGCCAGGCGAGCTCGATGTCGCCCCAGACGGTGCTGTTCGCCACCGACCACCGCACGGTGGCGTTGTGCGGGGGCAGCCCCGGCGACACGACCACGACGTCGGGCGCCTGCGCGACGAGCGCGTCCGGCACGGTGTCGAGCGGCGTCTGCAGGAACCGCGCACCGATGACGTCGAGCAGCTCGACGCTGTCGGCCGGGGCGTCGGACGAGTAGACCGTCACCTCGCTGCCGAGCTCGACGAGGGTGTCGGCGACCGAGAACCCGGTGGCACCCAGGCCGAGGACGGCGACGTTCAGCCCCTTCCACCCTTCGGCGTGCCAGCTGTCGAGGGACTCGAGACGGGACGACGAGGACACCGGGTCAACCAACGCTTGCGATCCATTCGAGGTAGAAGAGCCCGACCCCCGCCGCGACGAAGAGTCCGGCGATGATCCAGAAGCGGACGACGACCGTCACCTCGGCCCACCCCTTCAGTTCGAAGTGGTGGTGCAGCGGACTCATCAGGAAGATGCGCTTGCCGTGGGTGATCTTGAAGTACGCACGCTGCAGGATGACCGAACCGGTGACGATGAAGAACAGGCCACCGATGAGGACCAGCAGCAGCTCGGTGCGGCTGAGGATCGCGAGGCCGGCCAGGGCACCACCGAGGCCGAGCGAACCGGTGTCGCCGAGGAAGATCTGTGCCGGCGAGGTGTTGTACCAGAGGAACCCGATGAGCCCACCGCAGACCGCGGCCGCGACCACGGCGAGGTCGAGCGGGTTCGCGACGGTGTAGCAGGCGTGTGCGGTGTCCGAGTCGAGCCGGGTCCCGCCGCAGATCTGGTTCGACTGCCAGAAACCGATGATGACGTACGAGCCGATCGCCAGGATGCTCGATCCCGTCGCCAGGCCGTCGAGGCCGTCGGCGACGTTCACGCCGTTCGACGTGGACACCGTCAGCAGGACGATCCAGCCGAGGAACAGCACCGTGCCGATGACGGTGCCGAGCGCCATGAAGTCGAGCCACGGCACGTCGCGGACGGCCGAGATCATCGTGGATGCCGGGGGCTTGCCGTTCGACGTGGGTACGACCAGTGCGATCGTGGCGAAGATGACGCCGACGATGACCTGGCCGAGGATCTTCGCCCAGCCACCGAGCCCGAGGCTCCGCTGACGCCGGACCTTGAGGAAGTCGTCGATGAAGCCGACGAACCCGAGCCCGACCATCAGGAACAGCACGAGCAGGCCGGACAGCGTGATCGAGTCGCCTCCGATCAGGTGGCCCACGAAGTACCCGATCACCGCACCGATGATGAGGACGATGCCACCCATCGTGGCGGTGCCGCGCTTGGTGTGGTGGGACTGTGGGCCGTCGTCACGGATGAACTGCCCCCACCCGAGACGGTGGAAGAGCTTGATGAAGAACGGGGTGAGCAGCAACGTGAACACCAGCGACGTGGCGCCGGCGATGAGGAGCGCGATCATTCGGTGACACCTCCGAGGCGGTCGCCGAGGAATCGCAGTTCGGCAGACTTCGAGGACTTGACGAGGACGACGTCGCCGGGGCGGAGCATCTCCTGCATGGCACGGACGGCGTCGTCGACGTCCTCGATGTACACGGACTCGCCGTCCCACGATCCCTCGAGGGTGGCGGCCTGGTGGATGGGCATCGCGCCGCGGCCGACGACCACGAGCTGTCCGATGCCGAGGCGGACGACGAGCCGACCGATGCGGTCGTGCTCCTCGACGGAGAACTCACCGAGCTCGGCCATCTCACCGAGCACGGCGACGGTCCGCTCGCCCGGGCGCACGATCTGCGCCAGGGTCCGCAGCGCCGCCGCGGTGGAGTCGGGCGACGCGTTGTACGCGTCGTTGATCACGGTGACGCCCTCGGGGCCGCCCTGGAGCAGCTCCATGCGCCAGCGCTCGGCGCGCGTCATCGACGCGAGCGCCGCGGCGCCGTCGGCGAGCGGGACGCCCCACAGGTGGGCGACGGTGAGCGCGGCGGACGCGTTCATCGCGTGGTGCTCACCCAGGATCGCGAGGCGCACGTCGACGTGATCCGGGCCTCCAGACAGGGTTGCGTCCGTCGGACGGTCGCCTTCGGGGCGGACGGGAGGAACGGTGAGGGTGAAGCGGGTGCCGCTGCGGTCCGTCTCGATGCCGGTGATGCGGTAGTCGGCCTCGGCCGACGTGCCGAAGCCCACCACGCGCGCGGCCGTCAGGTCGCGCATCGACGCGACGCGGTCGTCGTCGACGTTGAGCAGGGCCGTGGCGGTCTCGGGCAGATCGGTGACCATCTCGGACTTCGCGCGCTGCGTCGCCTCGATGCCGCCGAACTCGCCGGCGTGCGCGAGGCCCACCTTGAGGACGACACCGAGGTCGGGCTCGGCGATCGACACGAGCTTGGCGATGTGGCCGACGCCGCTCGCGCCCATCTCGACCACCAGGTACCGGGTGTCGTACGTGACGCGGAGCATCGAGATCGGTGCGCCGACGTGGTTGTTGAACGAGCCCTCGGGTGCGATCGTCGCGCCGTGCTGCTCGAGGATCGTGCGGAGCATGTTCTTCGTGCTCGTCTTGCCGTTCGAGCCGGTGATGCCGACGACCCGCAGGGGTGCCGGGCGACCGTCGGCGTCGACGCGGTCCGCGGTGCTCATGCGGACACGGGTGACGACCTCGTGCGCGAGCGCAGCGAGGGCCTCGTAGCCGTCCGTGACGACGATCTGCGGCGCGGTGGTGTCGACACGCTCCGGCGTGATCACCAGGGCGGCACCGGCGTCGACCGCGGCGGGCACGAAGCGCCGGCCGTCGGTGACCTCGCCGGGCAGGGCGAAGAAGACGCTGCCGGGACGGACCAGGCGGGAGTCGGTCTCGACCGAGCCCTCGACGACCAGGTCGCCGGGCTCGGCGACGTCGGTTGCCTGGGCGCCGCCGATCAGCTCGCCGCTGACCGCGGTGGCGATCTCGGCGAGGGTCATGGCGATCATCGGACGTCCTCCGCCGGACCGGAGTTCGGCTCCCAGCCGGCCTCGCGGAGGGCCGCACGGGCCTCGTCGCGGGCGGAGTACGGCGTTCGGACACCCTGGATGTCGCGGTAGTCCTGGTGGCCCGGGCCGGCCCAGAGGATCGAGTCCCCTTCACCGAGCAGGCCCACCGCGGTGCGGATCGCGGCCTCGGGCGGGCTGACCTCGTGGATCTCGTGGTCCGGGTAGGCGGCGCGTGCGGCGTCGACCAGGGTCTTCCGGATCGACGCGGCGTCCTCGAAGCGGGGGTGGTGGTCGGTGACGACGAGGATGTCGCTGCCGGCGGCGGCCACGCGGGCCATGTCGCCACGCTTCGTGGTGTCGCGGTCACCGTCGGCGCCGAACAGCATCAGCACCTTGCCGGCGGTGAACTGCCGGACCGCGGCGAGCGTGTTCTCGAAGGCGTCGGCGCTGTGGCCGAAGTCGACGTAGACGCTCGGCCCGTGCTCGCCGGAGACCCGCTCGGTGCGACCGGGCAGGTAGCACTCGATGGCGGAGACGCGCTCGGACGCACCGTCACGCTCACGGTCGCCCGATCCGTCCTCGTCGGGGTAACGGCGGTGGTTGCTCTCGAGCGCGTGCGCGATGGCACCGAGCTCGAAGCCGCCCTCGACCAGCATGACGATCGCCAGTGCGGCGTTCGCGGCCATGTGCCAGCCGATCAGGGGCACACGGGTCGTGAGCTCGCGACCCTCGGGACCCGTCAGGCGGAACTCGGTGTAGGCGGCGTGTGCCTCGACGATGTCGACGTGCCACTCGGCCTCGACGTCGGGGTGCACCGTGATGGTGGTGACCGGGATGCGGGAGTCCTGCACCACGCGGTGGCCCCAGTCGGTGTCCAGCGAGACGACGCCGCGGCGGGCGTGCTCGGGCTGGAACAGCGGGAGCTTCGCCTGGTAGTACTCCTCCATGTCGGCGTAGTCGTCGAGGTGGTCGTGCGACAGGTTCGTGAAGGCCGCGACGTCGAAGACGATGCCGTCGACGCGGTGACGGCTGAGGGCCTGGGCACTGACCTCGACGGCGACGGCGCGGACCTCGCTCTCGCGCATGCGGGCGAGGAGCGCGTGCATCTCGCTGGCCTCGGGCGTGGTCAGGCGGCTCGTCACGCTGAGCGAGCCGATGTGGCGCTCGGCGGTGGAGCTCAGGCCGGTCACCAGGCCGAGCTGCTTGAGGATGCCCTCGAGGATGTAGGACGTGCTCGTCTTGCCGTTCGTGCCGGTGACGGCGAACAGCTGCGGCAGGTCGGTGGCCTCGTCGGGGTGGGTGCGGTAGACCCACGCGGCGACGTCGCCCAGGGCTGCGCGGGGATCGTCGACGACGAGCACCGGCAGGCCGGACGGCTCGACGAGTGCGACGCCGTCCTGGTCGGTCAGGACGGCGACCGCGCCGCGCTCGGCGGCCTCGGTCGCGAACTGGGCGCCGTGCCGGTTCGCGCCGTGCACGCCGACGAACAGGTCACCCGGCTGCACCTCGGTGGCACTCAGCGTGACGCCGGTGGTCTCGAGGGTGTCGACCGAGCCGACGACACGCAGACCGAACGCGTTCGCGAGTTCGGCGACGGCCCTCGGGGTCGGGTGTTCGGGTCGGAGGACCGGGGGGATCCGTGCGGACAAGTGTTCCTTCTTCCTCACCACGTGGACGGGTAGAGCTTCGCCTCGGACGCGGAGGGGGCTACTCGGTACTTCTCGAGCACCTGGGACATGAGTGTGCGGAACGCCGGAGCCGCTCCGCTGGACCACTTGTTGGTCTGCGGCTTCGTGAACGTCACCGTGACAACATACTGGGGGTCTTCGGCGGGTGCCATTCCGGCCACCGACGTGATGCGCTGACCGCCGTAGCCCTGCGACCCCTCGGCCACCTCGGCGGTGCCGGTCTTCGCGGCGATGTTGTAGCCGGAGATCGGCTTCATGCCCACCAGCGTGCCGCCCGTGACGACGCTCTGCAGCATGTCGGTGACCTGCGTGGCGGCGGCTGCGGACACGACGCGCTGCTTCTGCACGTCGGGCGCGTCGATCGTCTTGCCGTCGGCCGTGGTGCAGCCCTTGACGAAGTGCAGCGGGATCCGGACGCCGTCGTTCGCGATCGTCTGGAACACGCTCGCGACCTGCACGGCCGTCGTCGAGATGCCCTGGCCGAACATCGAGTTGATGTTCGTCTGCTGGTCCCAGTTCGGGCTCGTGCCGTAGTCCATCGAGGGCTGGCCCGGGTAGTCGATGGCCGTCTCCGGCTCGAACAGCCCGAACTTCTTCATGTAGTCGAAGCGCTGCTGGGCCGTCAGCCGTGCCCCGAGCTCGGTGATGCCGACGTTCGACGAGTTCTGCAGGATTCCGGTCAGCGTCAGGTTCTCGGTGGGGTGGAACTCCGAGTCGTGGATCGTGCCGCCCCAGGGGAACGTGCGCGAGTACGGCACGACGGCCTGGTCGGTGGGAGTCGACTTGCCCTGGTCGATCAGCGCGGCGGCGATCGCGGCCTTGATCGTGGAACCCGGCTCGTACGACGCCGTCAGGGCCCGGGAGCCGAAGGCACCCTTGTCGGTCGTGGCGTCGACGTCGTTCGGGTCCACGGTCGGGTAGTCGGCGACCGCCAGCAACTCGCCCGTCTTGACGCTCGTGACGGTGGCCGTCGCGGACTCCGCCTGCAGGGTCTTGGCGGCGGACGCGATGGTCTGCTGCGCCATGTACTGCAGGTCGCTGTCGATCGTCGTCTCGAGCGTGCCGCCGTCCTTGGCCTTCTTCGTGGTCACGGTGCTGCCGGGCAGCTGGACGCCGTCCTCGCCACGCTCGTAGGTCTCCGAGCCGTTGGTGCCGGCCAGGCACTGGTCGTAGGCGTACTCCAGGCCGGCCTGGGCGCCGTCGGTCCCCATGAACCCGGTCAGGTTGCCCGTCGTCGCAGCCGTCGGGTAGACCCGCGACGCCTGCTGCTCCTTGTAGATCCACGGGATGCCGAGGTCGACCACGGCCTCGTAGTGCCGGACGTCGAGGCCCTTGATCAGGTACGCGAAGTCGGACTTCGGGTTCGCGGCGATGTTCTTCCGCATGGTCGCGACGTCGCCGCCGGAGGCCTTCGCCAGGGCGTCGAGTGCGGTGCTGACGCTGACGTCCTTGATGCGGGTGCCGCCGAGCTTGCCCTTGAACTGCTTGACCAGGCGCGGCGAGGTCGTGATGTTGTACCGGGTCACGCTGTCGGCGAGTTCGGTGCCGTTGCGGTCCACGATCGCGCCACGGGTGCCGTAGATCGTCACGGGGATGCTGCGCTTCTGGGCCGACGCCTCGTTCAGCACCGATGCCTGGACGACCTGGATGTCGACGAGCCGGACCACGAACACCCCGACCAGGGCGATCACGGCGAGCATCACGATGCTGTAGCGCAGGCGTCGGTTGCGGATCGTCTTCGTCACGCGGTGCGGTCCTTCCCGGGCGGTGCTGAGGGTGCGGCGGACCCGCCGGTCACCGGGTGGAGGGTGCCTGGAGCGGGTTCGCGTCGGACTCTACGGACGACTTCGCCGTCCCCTGGTCCGACGCGCTGGCGCCGCTGGTCTTCTCAGACGCGGCAGGTGCGGACGTGTCAGCGGCGGTGCTGCCTGCGGCGGCACTGCCTGCGGCGGGGTCGCCGGTGTTGCCCGTCTCCTTGCTCGTCGACGTGGCGCCCGGCTGGGTGGCCAGCGGCACGTCGTTCAGCAGGGAGTTCGGCACCTGGTTCTCGGTGGACGCGGTTGCCTCGTCGGGCTTCGCCGGGGTCGGCGTGCCGTACACCCGGCCGGTCTTCGGGTCCAGGTACACCGGCGTGGAGTTCGCGATCATCCCGAGCGCCTGCGCGTTGCGGGCCAGGTTCTGCGGCGAGTCCAGCACCCGGAGTTCCTCGGACAGGGACTGCTGCGTGCGGGACAGGTTGGTCTGCTCCGTCGACAGCGAGTTGAGCGTGTAGGCGCCCTGGCTGAGCACCATGCTGATGCCGAGCTGGGCCAGCAGCAGGATCCCGAGCGCGGCGACGGCCACGACGGCGTACCCGATGCGGGGACGGGCCCGGCGCTGGGCCGCGGTGGGGGTGACCTCGACCAGCTCGGGGCGGTGCTGACGGTCGGGGCGCGGGGCCCGCGACGGGACGACCGCAGGGTCGACGAGTGCGAGGTTCGTGCTCATGTCAGTTCCGGATCCGCTCGGCCGCGCGCAGTCGCACGGGGGTTGCTCGGGGGTTGGCGGCGCGTTCGGCCTCGTCGGCCAGCTCAGCGCCCTTGACGATCAGGGAGAAGGTGGGGGCGTGCTCGGGCAGCTCCACCGGCAGGTCGGCGGGGGCGCTCGACTTCGTGCGCTCCACCAGGGCCCGCTTGACGATTCGGTCCTCGAGGGACTGGTAGGACTCGACGACGATGCGGCCACCGACCGCGATGGCGTCGAGGGCCGCCGGGATCGCCCGCTCGAGCACGCTCAGTTCGGCGTTCACCTCGATGCGGAGCGCCTGGAAGACGCGCTTGGCCGGGTGCCCCTGGCGCTGGACGGCGACCGGGGTCGCGTCGTGCAGCACCTGGACCAGGTCGCCGGACATCTCGAACGGCTTCGTCGCCCGCCGCTCCACGATGGCTCGTGCGTAGCGGCCGGCGAGCTTCTCCTCGCCGTAGCGCTGGAAGATGCGACGCAGTTCGCCCTCGTCGTAGGTGGCCAGGACGTCGGCGGCGGTCTGCCCCTCGGTCCGGTCCATCCGCATGTCGAGCGGGGCGTCCTGGCTGTACGCGAACCCGCGCTCGGCCCGGTCGAGCTGCAGCGAACTCACACCGAGGTCGAACAGCACGCCGTCGACCTTCGTGAAGCCCTCGCCCTGGATGGCGTCGACGATGCCGTCGTACACGGTGTGCACGAGCCGGACGCGGTCACCGAAGCGGGACAGACGGTCCCCCGCGATGCCGAGGGCGTCGGTGTCGCGGTCGAGTCCGATGAGCGTGAGCTCCGGGAACCGCTCGAGCAGGCCCTCGGAGTGACCACCCATGCCGAGCGTGGCGTCGACGACGACCTTGCCCGGGCCCTCGAGCGTCGGCGTGAAGAGGTCGACGATGCGCTGGAGCATCACCGGCGTGTGCGGGAAGCGTGGCGTCTCGTTGTCGTTGTCGGCCATGTGCAGCCCCTCGTCTCCTGGGCCGTGGGTCCGGATCCCCATCCATGCGACCTGACACCGGGGAAGTGATGTCAGGGCTTCACGGCTGGGAGTCCCGATCCGCGGATCAGAAGATCCCCGGGATCACCTCCTCGTCGTTGTCGGCGAATGCCTCTTCGGCTTCGGCGTAGTAGGCCTCCCACGCGGGGGTGGACCAGATCTCGGCACGGTCACCGCTGCCGATGACCGTGAGGTCCCGCTCGAGCCCCGCGTACTCGCGGAGGTTCTGCGGGATCGTCACGCGGTTCTGCTTGTCGGGCTGTTCCGCGCTGGCCCCCGAGAGGAACAGGCGCATGTAGTCCCGGGTGCGCTTCGACGTCATCGGAGCGGTCCGGATGCGCTCGTGGAGTTCCTCGAACGTCCGGGCGCTGAAGACCACGACGCAGCGTTCCTGGCCGCGGGTCATGACGAGCCCGCCGGACAGTTCGTCCCGGAACTTGGCGGGGAGGATCACGCGACCCTTCTCGTCGAGCTTCGGGGCATGAGTACCGAGCAGCACGTCGGGCCTCCCCTCCGCTCCACCGGACCGTTGCAAGCCCCACTTTACTCCACTCCCCTCCCCCGGACCAGGATTCCGCACCCTTTTCGGCCCTCGACACCCCTACTGGGGGCATGCGCCCAGGAATGCATCCCGCAGATGCAGCCCGAAAAGCCCGGATCCATGCGGTTCCGGGCGGCAGGAGCGGGCGTGGAGGAAAGTGGAGGACTTTCGCAGCCGGTGGAGCACGTCGGGGCGCGCCGCGGTCGCACGGTCGGCTCCACCACGCCCGGCCGCCGGTCGGCGTGTGGTCGCGACGTGCCGCCGCCGCGACGCCGAGTGGTCACGAACCGTCGCTCGCGCGCCCCCCAGCCGACAGTTCGTGACCCCCCGGCGACCTGCGCACGGCATGTCGTGACCACCCGCACGCACACCTCGCGCGCACACCCCGCGGCTCCGGCTCCGCCCCGCGGCCCCGGCCCCGACCCCGGCCCCGGCCCGAACCCGCCCGCCCCCGGGAACACGAAACGGGGCCGGCCCGAAGGCCGACCCCGTGGAGGAGTGTGGAGGGAGCCCGACCGGCTCCGGTCAGCTACTGACCCTGGTCGTTCCGCTTGTCCCAGCGGTCGTTCATGCGGTCCATGAAGGACCCGCCACCACCACCACCACCACTGGCAGACGGACGCGCCGAGCCACCGGATGCGGGCTTGCCCGGCCGAGCGGGCTTCGCCTTCGGGGCACGCATGCCCGGGCGCAGCGCGAACAGGACACCGGCGAGCATCACGACGAAGCCGAGGATGCCCAGCAGCGGCGCCTTGATGACCAGGCCGACGATGACGACGGCGATCCCGGCGAGTGCGCCGAGGACCCCGAGGGTGATGGCTGTGTACGTCGGACGACCCTGTCGACGTGTGACACGAGCCACGAAATCGGAATCGTTCTGGTAGAGGCTGCGCTCCATCTCTTCGAGAAGGCGCTGCTCCTGTTCCGAGAGCGGCATCTTGGTTCCCTCTGTTCCTGGGATCGACGCGGGGTTGAAAAACGCGGGTTGGGTGGACCGATTCTATGCCTCGACCACTCCACTAGGGTAGGGATCGTGGCTGAGAGTACGCGATTAGTGGACCTCGTATCGGCGCGTATCGACCGGGCACTCGACGAGCAGCGTGAGCGGCTCCTCGCGATCAGCCCCGACCTCGCGCCGTTCGACCGGTACGCCCGAGACCTGTTGTCCGGCGGCAAGCGCTTCCGGGCCCTGTTCTGCTACTGGGGATGGCAGTCGGTGGCGGGCCGTTCCGGTTCGTTCGACCCGCTGGCCGAGGGGTCCCGGCAGACCACCGCCGAAGCGATCGTCACGGTCGCCGCCGCGCTCGAGGTCTTCCACGCCGCCGCCCTGGTGCACGACGACATCATGGACCGCTCGGACACCCGTCGTGGGCGTCCGGCCGCGCACCGCCGCTTCGAGTCCCTGCACGAGGAGTCCGGTTTCGTCGGCGACCGCGGGCAGTACGGCACGAACTCGGCGCTGCTCCTCGGCGACCTGCTGCTCTCGCTGAGCGACTCCGTCTTCGACGAGGGCCTCGCGCTCCTCGACCCGGTGCGGGCCCGCATCGTCCGCCAGGAGTTCCACGCGATGCGCCTCGACGTCACGGCGGGGCAGTACCTCGACGTGCACGAGGAGACCGCCTGGCCCGTCATCGACGAGTCCGAGCACCTGCTCCGCGCCCAGCGCGTCATCGTCTTCAAGTCGGCGAAGTACTCGATCGAGGCACCCCTGGTCATCGGTGCCCTGGTCGCCGGCGCGAGTGACTCCCAGCTCGAGGGCCTCCGCGCCTTCGGACTCCCCCTCGGCGTGGCCTACCAGCTGCGCGACGACATGCTCGGCGTGTTCGGTGACCCCGAGGTCACCGGGAAGCCCGCGGGCGACGACCTGCGCGAGGGCAAGCGCACCGTCCTCATCGCCTCTGCGCGCAAGACCCTGGCGAGTGGGCCGCGGCAGCTCCTGGACGAGCTCCTCGGCGACCCGGACCTCGACGAGGAGCAGGTGCGGATGCTCCGGGCGACCCTCACCGAGTCCGGCGCCGTGGCCGCCGTGGAACGGTCGATCGATCGGCACGTACAGCGTGCCAAGGCGGCGCTCGACGCGTCGCCGCTGACGCCGTCGGCACGCGAGCAGCTCGCGTCCCTGGCCGACACGGTCAGCCGCCGGTCGTCCTAGACACCTCTCGATCCACCGGCCTCGCAGGCTCGCCCGGCGCTGGCGCCGCGCGCCGCTGGCGCGTCGCACATGCGGGGCGGACAGGAGGCCCGGTGCCAGCTGGCACCGGGCCTCCTGTCCGACCGGAACGCGTCTAGAGCAGCGACTGGGCGACGCGACGCACCTCGGCCTTGCGACCGGCGCGCAGCGCCGCGATCGGCGTGGTGCCCATCGCGTCGTCGACGGTGAGCATCCAGCGCACCGCCTCGTCGTCGGTGAAGCCGTTGTCGCCGAGCACGATGAGCGTGCCGCGGAGTTCGGGCATCGGCTCGCCGTCCTCGAGGAACTCGACCGGCACCCGCAGCACACCGCCGACACGGGCGGCGAGGAGGGTCTTCTGCTCGAAGAGTCGGTGGATCCGTCCGGGGCTCGTGCTGAACATTTCCACGAGCTCGGGGACGGTCAGCCAGCGTTCGGAGAGGGTCAGGTCGTCGGCGGGTGCGGCACTCACACGCCCATGGTGCCAGAGTGACCGCCGGAGTGAATCGGTAACGTTCGTCACATTCGTCACATCCACCACATCTGACTCTCTGGTTGACTTGGGAATCAGGCCATGCCAGCGTTGTGGCACCTGTGAGTGCGCGCACGCGTGCGCACGCCTCAGTCGAGATCAGGAGAGACCCGTGGACCACGCTGCAGACGAAGTCGCCCGGCGCGCACGATCCGCCCGGTTCGCCACCATGCCCATCGTCCTCGCGGGCACGATCGCCGTGACCGCCGGCCTGACCGGTCCGGTCGCACACGCCGAGCCGCGGCACGACGACGCCGACGCGAACCACAAGCGCCACGTCGACCAGGACCGCGTCATCACCGACCGCCCGGTGTTCGGCACCGCGGTCGCACGGCCGTCGCAGACCGTCGTCCGGACGGTCGCCGCCACCACGAAGGCCCCCACGACCGCTGTGCCCACGAACTACACCGTCCACCACGGCGACACGGTCTCGGGCATCGCCGCCCGGTTCGGCCTGTCGGCGCAGGAGATCCTCGTGCGCAACGGCCTCGGCTGGAACACGATCATCCACCCGGGCCAGACGCTGCACCTGGCGTCGACCCCCGCCGTCACCACCGCTGCCGTGCGGACGTCCGGGGCCACGAGCGGCTCCGGGTCGAACACCTCGAGCTACCACGTGAAGCAGGGCGACACGGTCTCCGCCATCGCCTCCCGCGTCGGCGTGTCGACCACGGCGCTCCTCCGCGCGAACGACCTGTCACAGCGCAGCGTCATCTACCCGGGGCAGACGCTGCGGGTACCGCACGGCACGTCCTCGTCGACGTCGGTGTCCACGGCGTCGGCGCCGTCGACCCGGTCGAGCGTCAGGATCAGCGCCGGTGACACGGTCGCCTCGATCGCCGCCGCCCACCACGTCTCCGTCAAGTCGCTCCTGTCGGCGAACGGCCTGTCGTACACCAGCACCATCTACGCCGGCAAGACACTCGTCATCCCGTCGTCGAACGCCACTGCCGCACCGGCGGTCGCCGCCAGCGCAGCCGTCAGCGGTGCCGTGGGCCTGAGCGCCGAGCAGCGACAGAACGCGGCGACCATCGTCGCCGTCGGTCGCTCCCTGGGCGTCCCCGACCGCGGCATCGTCGTCGCCCTCGCCGCCGCGATGCAGGAGTCCAGCCTGCGGAACATCCCACACGGCGACCGCGACTCGGTCGGTCTCTTCCAGCAGCGCCCGAGCCAGGGGTGGGGCCCCGCGGCGACGCTGCAGGACCCGGTGCACGCCACCAAGCTGTTCTTCGGTGGTCGGGACAACCCGAACGCCGGCAAGACGAGTGGGCTGCTCGACGTGCGCGGCTGGTCCTCGATGAGCATCACCGATGCGGCCCAGGCCGTGCAGCTCTCCGCCTACCCGAAGGCCTACGCCGACTGGGCGACGGCCGCCGAGGGCTGGCTGGCGACCCTCTGAGCCTCATCCGGAAGATCGAGATTGGGTCACGACCGGTGCGCCGGTGCGTCCGGCTGCCGTCTCGATTCGTAGAATGCCGCCGATGACCACCAACGCCGCCACGGACCCCATGATCGGTCGCATGATCGATCAGCGGTACCGCGTCCGCTCGCGCATCGCGCGCGGGGGCATGGCGACCGTCTACCTCGCGACCGACGTGCGCCTCGAGCGACGCGTCGCCATCAAGATCATGCACGGGCACCTGGCCGACGACCAGGCCTTCCGTGAGCGCTTCATCCAGGAGGCCCGGTCGGCCGCCCGGCTGTCGCACCCGAACCTGGTGGGCGTCTACGACCAGGGCGCCGAGGGCGAGACCGCCTACATCGTCATGGAGTACATCCCCGGCATCACGCTGCGGGACCTGCTGCAGGAACACCACGCCCTGACGCCCGAGCAGGCGACGGACATCCTGCGCGCCGTGCTGGCGGGCCTGGCGTCCGCGCACCGCGCCGGGATCGTGCACCGCGACCTGAAGCCCGAGAACGTCCTGCTCGCCGACGACGGTCGCATCAAGCTCGGCGACTTCGGCCTGGCCCGGGCCACGACCGCGAACACGGCGACCGGCGCGGCCCTGCTCGGCACGATCGCCTACCTGTCCCCCGAGCTCGTGACCCGCGGCGCCGCCGACTCGCGCAGCGACATCTACGCGCTCGGCATCATGCTCTACGAGATGCTGACCGGCGAGCAGCCCTACAAGGGCGAGCAGCCGATGCAGATCGCGTACCAGCACGCCAACGACTCCGTCCCGGCCCCGAGCGCCGCCGTGTCCGGGGTGCCGCCGGAGCTCGACGAGCTGGTCGCCTGGTCGACCGCGCGCGACCCCGAGGACCGTCCCCGCGACGCCCGCGAGATGCTCGACCACATGTCGGGCAACCAGCAGCGGGCGACCGGTCAGTACCGCACCGCCGTGCTCCGCCCCGAGAACGGGACCGCGATCCTGCCCTCCGGCGGCGGGGGAACGCTCGGCGCCGCAGCGGCCGCCGCCTCGGTCGGAGCCGCAGGTGCCGGTGCTGCCGACGAGACCGCCATCATCGACCGGGCGGGTGACCGCGACACCGGTGACCGCGTTCGGACGCCCGCGCGGGCCCGCACCAACGCCCCGGGGCCCCGTCGCACCGGTGCCCAGCCCGGCGTCCTGTCCCCCGCCGGCCAGCGGCTCGCCGACCAGTCGGCGAAGCGTCGGAAGCGCGGCTGGATCGCCCTGTCCGTGGTCGTCGTGCTCGCGCTGATCGGAGCCGGCTTCGGCTGGTACTTCGGCCCGGGGCCCGGTGGCAACGTGCGCATCCCGGAAGTCGCGGGCAAGTCGGTCTCGCAGGCCCGACAGCTGCTCGAAGCACAGGGCCTGCAGGCGGCGTCGAAGACCGGGACACGGTTCGACGCCGTCGTCGCGAAGGGGCAGGTCTCCACGACCGAGCCGGCTGCGAGGCGCGAGGTGCAGAAGGGCACGGCGGTGCAGATCGTCGTCTCGAACGGCCCCCGGATGATCCCGCTGCCGGCGATCGTCGGGCAGCCGCTCTCCACCGTGACGGCCGCGCTCGACGACGACTTCGAGCTGCAGGACGACCGGTACCAGTTCTCCGCCGACGCGCCGAAGGACACCGTGATCGCGGCGACCGGTCGGGCGTCCGGGGGCAAGGCGCTCGACCTGACGACGGTGAAGGCGTACGGCGAGACCGGTCGGATCACGCTGACGGTGTCGCTCGGCCCCGTGCCCGACGTGGTCGGGAAGACCGTCGACGAGGCCTCCGCCGCACTCGACGACGTCGGGCTCGTCCTCGGCGCCCGGACCGAGGAGTACAGCGAGACCGTCCCGACAGGGCAGATCGTCTCCGCCGCCGTGCAGGAGTCCCCCGCCGTGCGCGGGTCGGCGGTGGACGTCGTCGTGTCGAAGGGCCCGACGCCGATCACCGTGCCGAAGGACGGAGTGGTCGGCAAGACCATCAACGAGGCGACGAAGACCCTCGAGGACCTCGGCCTCAAGGTCTCCGTGCCCGACTGCACGAACATCCTCTGCGGCTTCTACGACTGGAAGTCGACGCTGCCCGTCACCGGCACCGATCCGGGCGCCGGCGCGACCGTGTACCGCGGCGACACGGTCACCCTGTCCTACGACCAGTAGGGCCGGCGCAGGCGCTGCATGGGCGGTGTGTGTCGCCAGAGCGACACTGTCTCGCCCGATCGCGCCGACACCGTCAGGACGGACGGGAGGCCCGTGGCGGCGCCGTCACGGGCCTCCCGTCCGACACGCGAAAGCGACAGAACCCCGCGAACGTGCCGCGGGGTTCTGTCGCTTCGTCGAGATGGTTCCTGCGCTACGAGCGGTCGGGCTGGTGCGCGCCGAGTTCCTCGGCCACCAGGAAGGCGAGCTCAAGGGACTGCATGTGGTTGAGGCGCGGGTCGCAGAGCGACTCGTAGCGGGTGGCGAGGGTGGCCTCGTCGATGTGTTCCGAGCCACCGAGGCACTCGGTGACGTCGTCACCGGTGAGCTCGACGTGCATGCCACCGGGGTACGTGCCGACCTGGCGGTGCGCCTCGAAGAAGCCCAGGACCTCGTCCACGACGTCGTCGAACCGGCGGGTCTTGTAGCCCGTCGGCGTGGTCAGGCCGTTGCCGTGCATCGGGTCGGTGACCCACAGCGGGTTGGCGTCCATGCCCTTGATCGCCTCGAGCAGCTTGGGCAGCTCGTCGCGGATCTTCCCGGCACCCATCCGCGTGATGAAGGTCAGGCGACCCGGCTCACGGTTCGGGTCGAGCTTGTCGACGAGCGCCTTCATGTCGTCAACGGTCGTCGTCGGGCCGAGCTTCACACCGATCGGGTTGCGCACCCGCGACAGGAAGTCCACGTGGGCACCGTCGATGTCACGCGTGCGCTCACCGATCCAGATGAAGTGGCCGGACGTGTCGTACGCCAGGCCCGAGCGGGAGTCGATGCGGGTCATCGGGCGCTCGTAGTCCATCAGCAGCCCCTCGTGCGAGGCGTAGAACTCGACGTGCTTGAGCGCTTCGAAGTCGGCACCGCAGGCGGCCATGAACCGGATCGCGCGGTCGATCTCCTTGGCGAGGTGCTCGTACCGGGCGTTCGCCGGGTTCGAGGCGAAGCCCTTGTTCCACGAGTGCACCTGCCGCAGGTCGGCGAAGCCCCCTTGCGTGAACGCTCGGACCAGGTTCAGCGTCGACGCAGCGGTGTGGTAGCCCTGCACCAGACGACGCGGGTCCGCTTCGCGGCTCTCCGGCGTGAAGTCGTAGCCGTTCACGATGTCGCCGCGGTAGGCGGGCAGCGTGACGTCGCCGCGGGTCTCGAAGTCGCTCGAGCGGGGCTTGGCGAACTGTCCGGCCATCCGGCCCATCTTGATGACGGGCGTCGAGGCGCCGTAGGTCAGCACGACGGCCATCTGCAGGATCGTCTTGACCCGGTCGCGGATGGAGTCGGCGGTGGCACCGGCGAAGGTCTCGGCGCAGTCACCGCCCTGCAGCAGGAAGGCCTTGCCCTGGGCGGCCGCGGCGAGCCGTGCGCGCAGCTCGTCGACCTCGCCCGCGAACACGAGCGGCGGGAGCGTGGCGATCTCGGCCGACGCCGCCTCAGCAGCGGCGGCGTCCGGCCAGGTCGGCTGCTGCTTGATCGGGAGCGTCCGCCAATAGTCGAGCCCCTCGATGACGTCCGGATCCTGCAGGGCGACGAAGTCGGTCGACTCGGGCAAGGGCGTTACCTCGGTGTTCTGTGCGGGCGGCCCGGCGACGCTGACCGGCACGTGGCCGCGCGTCGGCGATGGGCGTCCTGGCGGGGTGCCGGGACCATCAGAGCCTAACGTGCAGGCGTCGACTTCCGTTCCCGCATGACGGCCTCGCGCGCAGAGCTCGCGCGCTCCTTCACGCTGGTGGCGTAGACGTCGACGTACTCCTGACGGCTCAGCCCGGCGAGCTCGTGCATGACCTCGTCCGTGACGCTGCGCAGGATGAAGCGGTCCGTCTCGAAGCCCTGGAACCGCGAGAAGTCGAGCGGCTTGCCGAACACGACCCCGACGCGCTTGATCTTCGGGAACCGCTGCCCGATCTGCTGCACCTCGCGCGTGCCGACCATGGCCACCGGGACGACGAGCACGCGCCCCTCGAGGATCATCCGGGCGATGCCGGTGCGTCCGCGGTAGAGCTTGCCGTCGGGGCTGCGCGTGCCCTCCGGGTAGATGCCGAGCTGCTCACCGCGCGCCAGGACCTGCAGCCCGGTGCGCAGGGACGCCTCGGACGCCTTGCCACCGGAACGATCGATCGGCAGCTGGCCGATGGCGTTGAAGAACGTCTTCGTCGCCCAGCCCTTCAGCCCCCGGCCGGTGAAGTAGTCGCTCTTCGCCAGGAAGGACAGCCGACGATCGAGCACCGCTGGCAGGATCACCGAGTCGATGAACGAGATGTGGTTCGAGGCGAAGATGACCGGGCCCGTCGTGGGGACGTGTTCGCGCCCGACGACCCACGGCCGGAACAGGGTGAGGATGAGCGGTCCGAGCACGAAGTTCTTCAGCAGCCAGTAGGTCATCGACGACTCCAGGTGGTGAGAAGGTCCGGGTGGTGCACGGGTGTTCGCGGTTGCGGTTGCGGTTGCGGTTGGGTTTGCGTTTGCGTTTGCGCGCCGACCCTACGCCGTCCGGGCGTGGATGCGAGCGAGGTCGGCAGCACCGACGACGCCCGCGTCGTTGACGAGTTCGGCGATGACGAAGTCGGGCTCCGGGTGGTACCCGCGGGCCGGCAGGTTGTTGAGGTAGGCCTGCTTGATCGGGTCGAGCAGCCGGTCCCCCGCGCTGGCGACGCCGCCGCCGAACACGAAGAGCTGCGGGTCGAGCACGGCGGAGAGCGACGCACACGCCTCGCCGAGGTGCCGACCGAGCCGACGGAGTGCCGCGAGGGCACCCGGGTCGTCGGCCAGGATCAGGTCGCCGACGATCTTGCCGTCGAGCTGGCCACCGTTGTCGGCGCGGGCGTCGGCCAGGGCCGAACCGATCCCGCCGGCGTCGGCGACGTCGTTGGCCATGCGCTGCAGGGCGCGGCCGGAGCCGTACTGCTCGATGCAGCCACGGGCGCCGCACCCGCAGGGCAGGCCGTTCGGGACGATGCGCAGGTGCCCGATCTCGCCACCGGTGCCGAAGCCGCCGCGAAACAGCCGGTCCTCGGTCACGATGGCGCCGCCGACCCCCGTACCGATGGTGAGCATCGTCATGTCGGACACGAGCCGACCGGCACCGAACCGGAACTCCGCCCAGCCAGCGGCGTTCGCGTCGTTGTCGACGGTGATGTGCAGATCGCCGAGGCGCTGCTGCAGCTTCTGCCGGAGTGGTTCGTTCCGCCACCGGATGTTGGGCGTGTAGTAGACGATCGACTGCGAAGCGTCGATGAACCCGGGGGCGGCGACCCCCACGGCGCCGACCTGGTGGAGCGAGCTGAGTCGCTCGACCATCGAGACGACGTCGTCGAGCATGGCGTTCGGGTCCGCAGCGTTGGTGGCCACGCGGTCCTCGGCGACGATCTCGCCCAGTTCCGTCACGACCGCACCCGCGATCTTGGTGCCCCCGATGTCGATTCCGATGGCGTGCACGAGCAACGAGCCTACCGGTTCGCCGCGAAGTCGAGGAACGCCCGGAGACGCGCCCTATGCTGGCGGTGTCGCCTCGGTGTTGAGGCGCACTCGAGTCGAACCGGCAGACAAGGGAGTCACCGTGAACGATCAGCGTCCTGCACGCAGCAGCGCCTCCACCGACACGTCCACCGCTGGCAGCGCCGCCACCGGGAGCACACCGTCGGCCGGGGAGCACCCCACCAGCCCCGACGCCGGCCCCGTCGCCCCGGACCACGGCTCGGCAGCGCGGCTCCTCGGCGACCGCGTCCGTCTGACGCCGGAACGTCCGATCCTCGCCCAGCGCCACGGCGACACCTGGACGACCTTCACCGCGGCCGAGACCCTGGCCCGGGTCCGGGGCATCGCGAAGGGCTTCGTCGCCGCCGGGCTCGAACCGGGCGCGCACGTCGCGATCCTGTCGCGCACCCGGCTCGAGTGGACCCTGGTCGACTTCGCCGTGTGGACCGCCGGCCTGGTGTCCGTGCCCGTGTACGAGACGAGCTCCCCCGACCAGGTGCGGTGGATCCTGTCCGACTCCGAGTCGGTCGCCATCGTCGTCGAGCAGGAGGAGCACGCGCGCCGCGTCGCCTCCATCGCACCCGACCTGCCCGCCCTGGGCCAGCACTGGACGATCGACGGCGGCGGCCTCGACGACCTGACCCGGCTCGGCGAGGACGTCACCGACGACGAACTCGACGCCCGCACCGCCCACGTGCACGGCCACGACGACGCCACGATCATCTACACCTCGGGCAGCACCGGCCGGCCGAAGGGGTGCGTCCTGCGGCACGACAACTTCACCGCCACGGTCGAGGGCGCGAGCGAGGCGATGCCCGAGGTGGTCGCCGACGGCGCCTCGACCCTGCTGTTCATCCCGCTCGCCCACGTCTTCGCGCGGTTCATCGCCGCGATGTCGGTCTCCGCGGGTGTCCTCGTCGGCCACGAGCCGGACACCAAGGACCTCATGCGGGCGGTGTCGACCTTCCAGCCGACGTTCCTGCTCGCGGTCCCCCGGGTGTTCGAGAAGATCTACAACTCCGCCGAGCAGAAGGCCGACCTCGGCGGCAAGGGCAGGATCTTCCGCGCTGCCGCCGACACCGCGGTCGCCCATTCCGAAGCCCTCGCCGCCGGCCGGGTGCCGTTCCTGCTCGGCCTGAAGTTCAGGCTGTTCGACCGGCTCGTGTACGCGAAGCTCCGCGATGCCCTGGGCGGCCGGGTCGAGTACGCCATCAGTGGTTCGGCGCCCCTCTCCCCACGGCTCTCGCACTTCTTCCGCTCGATCGGGGTGCTCATCCTCGAGGGCTACGGCCTGACCGAGACCACAGCACCCGCCACGGTCAACCGTGCCCGTGAACTCCGCATCGGCACGGTGGGTCGCGCCCTGCCCGGCATCGAGGTCCGGATCGCCGACGACGGCGAGATCCTGATCCGCGGCGTCGACGTCTTCGACCGGTACTGGCGGAACGACGAGGCGACCGAGCACGCCTTCGCCGACGGCTGGTTCCGCACCGGTGACCTCGGCCGGCTCGACGGCGACGGGATCCTCACGGTCACCGGACGCGCCAAGGAGCTCATCGTCACCGCGAGCGGCAAGAACGTCGCACCGGCACCGCTCGAGGACGGCATCCGCGAACACCCGCTCATCGGCCAGGTGGTCGTCGTCGGCGAGGGCAAGCCGTTCGTCGCCGCGCTCGTGACGCTCGACCGCGAGATGCTGCCCGGCTGGTGCGAGTCCCGCGGGATCGCCCCGGCGCTGAGCGCACACGAGGCCGCCTACGACGAACGCGTGCTGTCCGCCGTCCAGGAGGCCATCGACACCGCGAACAGCCGCGTCTCCCGCGCCGAGTCGGTCCGGTCGTTCACGATCCTCGACACCGACCTGACCGAGGCGTCCGGGCACCTCACGCCCAAGCTGACGATCAAGCGGTCGGTGATCCTGCAGGACTTCGCCGCCGACGTCGACCACATCTACTCCGGGTCGAAGGTGCAGACGACGGCGACCCCGGTCGTCGAGGGGCGGCGCCGAGGCCGCTCCTAGCGCCGGGCCCGGCCCGGCCCGGCCCGGCCCGGCGTACCGGGTCGCTTCGGGCGTACCGGGTCGGTTCTTCCGACCAGGGACGCCCGATCCCGCCAGGTGCGCGCGGTTGTGGACGCAACGGTCTGGAGGCCCGGATCGCGTCCGTCGGACGTGATCCGGGCCTCCAGGCCGTCCAGCGGGCGCCGGGGCGCCTGCGGGGTCAGGCCTCCTGCGGCTGCTCCGTCGCGGGGGCGTCGAGGACGGCGGTCGAACCGGTCGTGACGGTGGCCTCGGCCGGTCGACGGTTGGTGCGGGTGCGGTGCGAGCTCAGCTCGTCGTTCTGACTGGTCATGCGGGAGTCCTGGGGGGATCGGATGGGCCGTCGGTGGGAGGCCGACAGCAGCACGGTACCCCCTCGTCAGGACAAAGCGACAATCCCCCGTGGGGGTGTCACACCCGAGTTCACAGCCCGCGAACGCGGGCCTGTGGGACCGCTCAGTGGAACCAGTCCTGCGCGCGGATGTCGCGCAGCGCCTGACGGCGGATCTCGGGGTCGAGCGTCATCACGTAGACCGTGCCGTCGAGGTGGTCGCACTCGTGCTGGAGCGCCTCGGCCATCAGTCCGGTGCCCTCGAGGACGACCTCGGCACCGTCGACGTCGACACCCCGGACCTTGGCGTACGGGTACCGACGCGTCGGGTAGCCGAGGCCGGGGACGGAGAGGCAACCCTCTTCCATGAGCTCGGGCTCCCCGGAGACCTCGACGACCTCGGGGTTCAGGACGTAGCCGACCTCGCCGTCGACGTTGTACGAGAACGCACGGAGCCCCACGCCGATCTGCGGCGCGGCCACCCCGGCACGTCCGGGTTCCTTGACGGTGTCGACGAGGTCCTGCACCAGGTCACGGACTCCGGTGCTCCCGAGCAGTTCGGGTCGGATCGGATCGGCCGGCGATCGGAGGACGGGGTCGCCGAACAGGCGGATGGGACGAACGGTCAATTTACTGCAGCACCACCAGGAGGTCGCCGGCGTCCACCTGCTGGGTCACCGGGATCGCGAGTCGGCCGACGGTGCCCGACACGGGCGCCGTGATGGCCGCTTCCATCTTCATCGCCTCGATGCTCGCCACCGGCGTACCGGCCTCGACGACGTCACCGACGGCGACCTTGAGCGTCACCACACCGGAGAACGGCGCGGCCACGTGCTTCGGGTCGGACGCATCGGCCTTCTCGGCCGCCTTCGTCTCGACCTCGACCGAACGGTCGCGGACGGCGACCGGGCGGAGCTGCCCGTTCATCGTCGCCATGACCGTGCGGATGCCCTTGGCGTCCACCTCGCCGATCGCCTCGAGCCCGACGAACAGGTCGACGCCCTTGCCGAGCGGGACACTGTGCTCCTGCCCGGGGCGCAGCCCGTACAGGTAGTCGACGGTCGGGACGACGGACAGGTCGCCGTACTGCTCCCGCACACGCTGGAACTGCTGCGTCGGCTGCGGGAAGAGCAGGCGGTTGAGTGCCTGCTGCCGCTCGGGTCCGGGGGTCTCGAGGTGCGCACGCTCGTCCGCGGGCACCGGGGTGATCTCGAGTCGGACGTCACGCCCGGCCAGGACCTTCGAGCGGAACGGCTCCGGCCAGCCGCCGGGCAGGTCGCCCAGTTCGCCGGCCATGAACCCGACCACGGAGTCCGGGATGTCGTACTTGTCGGGGTTCTGCTCGAAGTCGACCGGGTCGGCACCGACGGCGGCGAGCTGCAGCGCGAGGTCGCCGACGACCTTCGACGACGGCGTGACCTTGGTCGGGCGCCCGAGGATCCGGTTCGCCTCGGCGTACCAGTCCTCGACCTGCTCGAACCGGTCACCGAGCCCGAGGGCGATCGCCTGCTGCCGGAGGTTCGACAGCTGACCGCCGGGGATCTCGTGCTTGTAGACACGCCCGGTCGGACCGGCGAGCCCGGACTCGAACGGGGCGTACACGCGACGGACCGACTCCCAGTAGGGCTCGAGGTCACCGACGGCGTCGAGGGACAGACCGGTGTCACGCTCGGTGTGGGCCAGGGCGGCGACCAGGGCGGACATGCTCGGCTGGCTGGTCGTGCCGGCCATGGGTGCTGCGGCCACGTCGACGGCGTCCGCCCCGGCGCGCGAGGCGGCGAGCAGGGTCGCGAGCTGGCCGCCGGCGGTGTCGTGGGTGTGCACGTGCACGGGCTGGTCGAAGCGCTCGCGCAGCGCGGTGACGAGCTTCTCGGCCGCACCGGCACGCAGGAGACCGGCCATGTCCTTGATGCCGATGACGTGCGCGCCGGCCTCGACCATCTGCTCCGCCAGGCGGAGGTAGTAGTCGAGCGTGTAGAGGTCCTCGGCGGGGTCGAGGAGGTCGGCGGTGTAGCAGAGCGCCGCCTCGGCGACCGCCGTGCCGGTCGCGAGCACCGCCTCCAGCGCCGGACGCAGCTGGCTGACGTCGTTCAGCGCGTCGAACACGCGGAAGACGTCGACGCCGGACCGAGCGGCCTCGTCGACGAAGGCGTCGGTGACCTCGGTCGGGTAGGGCGTGTACCCGACCGTGTTGCGGCCACGGAGCAGCATCTGGATCGGGATGTTCGGCATCGCTTCGCGCAGCGAGGACAGGCGCTCCCAGGGGTCTTCCCCGAGGAACCGGAGGGCGACGTCGTAGGTCGCACCTCCCCAGGCCTCGACGCTGAGCAGCTGCGGGGTGAGCCGCGCCACGTGCGGTGCGACGGCGACGAGGTCCTTCGTGCGGACCCGTGTGGCCAGGAGCGACTGGTGGGCGTCCCGCATCGTCGTCTCGGTCACCGCGAGGGCCGTCTGGGCGCGGAGGGCCCTCGACCACTCGGCCGGGCCCATCGCCAGCAGGCGGTCGCGCTGTCCCTCGGGCACCGGCGTCGTCAGGTCGGTGGCCGGGAGCTTGTCGGCCGGGTCGGTGACGAGCGGCGACCGCTCACCGTTCGGCTTGTTCACCGTGACGTCGGCGAGCCAGGTGAGCACCTTCGTGCCGCGGTCCTTCGAGACGTGGCCGCCGAAGAGCTGGGGGCGTTCCTCGATGAACTTCGTCGAGACGTCGCCGCGGGCGAAGTCCGGGTCCTCGAGCACGGCCTGCAGGAACGGGATGTTCGTGCTGACGCCGCGGATGCGGAACTCGGCGAGGGCGCGCTTGGCCCGGGACACCGCCGCCGGGAAGTCCCGGCCGCGGCACGTCATCTTCGCGAGCATCGAGTCGAAGTGCGGGCTGATCTGCGCGCCGGTGGCGACCGTGCCGCCGTCGAGCCGGACGCCCGCGCCGCCGGGGCTGCGGTAGGTGCTGATCCGGCCGGTGTCCGGTCGGAAGCCCTGCGTCGGGTCCTCGGTCGTGATGCGGGTCTGCAGCGCCGCGCCGTGCACGTGGACGGCGTCCTGCGACAGGCCGAGGTCGGCGAGGGTCTCCCCCGCCGCAATGCGCATCTGCGACTGCACCAGGTCGACGTCGGTGACCTCTTCGGTGACCGTGTGCTCGACCTGGATGCGCGGGTTCATCTCGATGAAGACGTGCTGGCCGACGCGTTCGCCTTCGGTGTCGAGCAGGAACTCCACGGTGCCGGCGTTGACGTACCCGATCGACCGGGCGAAGGCCACGGCGTCGCGGTGCAGTGCCTGCGCGATCGCGGGGTCGAGGTTCGGCGCCGGCGCGATCTCGACGACCTTCTGGTTGCGCCGCTGCACCGAGCAGTCCCGCTCGAACAGGTGGATCGTGCCGGCGTCGGTGCCGGTCGCGTCGGCGAGGATCTGCACCTCGATGTGGCGCGGACGGATGACGGCCTGCTCGAGGAACATCGTCGGGTCGCCGAACGCACTGTCGGCCTCGCGCATCGCGGCTTCGAGGGCGTCGCGCAGCTCGGGCTTCGTCTCCACACGGCGCATGCCACGGCCACCACCGCCGGCGACGGCCTTGGCGAACACCGGGAACCCGATCGCGTCCGCGCCGGCGATGAGCTCGTCGATGTCGCGGCTCGCCGGGGTGCTCGCGAG
Source organism: Curtobacterium sp. Arg-1 (assembly GCF_025643395.1). NCBI lineage: Bacteria > Bacillati > Actinomycetota > Actinomycetes > Micrococcales > Microbacteriaceae > Curtobacterium > Curtobacterium sp. Arg-1. The sequence goes on along the minus strand of NZ_CP095731.1, from coordinate 1,464,999 downwards.
GACCGGGACGCCGGCCGCGATCGCGTGCTCCTTCGCGGTGACCTTGTTGCCGGCCATCTCGAGCACGTGCTCGCCCGGACCGATGAAGGTGATGCCGTTCGCCGCTGCTGCCGCGGCGAGCTCCGGGTTCTCGGACAGGAACCCGTACCCCGGGTAGATCGCGTCGGCGCCCGACTCGCGGGCGACGCGGATGATCTCAGAGACGTCCAGGTACGCCCGGACGGGGTGGCCCCGCTCCCCGATCAGGTAGGCCTCGTCGGCCTTCAGACGGTGCAGGGAGTTCCGGTCTTCGTACGGGTAGACGGCGACCGTTCGGGCCCCCAACTCGTAGGCGGCACGGAACGCGCGGATGGCGATCTCGCCACGGTTCGCAACGAGGATCTTCGTGAACACGACGTCCCTTTCAGCCCGGGTTGAGGTGAGACAACCCTAGTGGCGGTAACGTTGCTCAACGTGCATGTACTCAGCGTGAGCTCCCTCAAGGGTGGTGTCGGCAAGACGACGGTGACGCTCGGCCTGACCTCGGCCGCGTTCGCCAAGGGACTGCGCACGCTGGTGGTGGATCTGGACCCGCAGTCCGACGTCTCGACGGGCCTCGACATCAACCTCGCCGGCCACCTCAACGTGGCCGACGTCCTCGAGAACCCGAAGGAGAAGATCGTCCGTCAGGCGATCGCCCCCTCGGGCTGGACGAAGGGGTCGCAGGGCAAGATCGACGTCATGGTCGGGTCGCCCTCCGCCATCAACTTCGACGGGCCGCACCCGTCGATCCGTGACATCTGGAAGCTCGAAGAGGCCCTGGCCAACGTCGAGCAGGACTACGAGCTCGTCCTCATCGACTGCGCGCCGTCGCTGAACGCCCTGACCCGCACCGCGTGGGCCGCGTCCGACCGCGTCACCGTCGTCACCGAGCCCGGCCTGTTCTCCGTCGCCGCCGCCGACCGTGCGCTGCGCGCCATCGAGGAGATCCGCCGCGGACTCTCCCCCGCCTGCAGCCCCTCGGCATCATCGTGAACCGTGCCCGCGTGCAGTCGCTCGAGCACCAGTTCCGCATCAAGGAACTCCGCGACATGTTCGGTCCGCTCGTGCTCTCCCCGCAGCTGCCGGAGCGCACGTCGCTGCAGCAGGCGCAGGGTGCGGCGAAGCCGCTGCACGTCTGGCCCGGCGAGTCCGCGCAGGAGATGGCGAAGAACTTCGACCAGCTGCTCGAGCGCATCATGCGCACGGGCAAGATCGGTCCGTACGCCGAGGGCGGCGCCGCCTAGGTCGGAGTCGGCACGCCGACGGGTCACAACACCCCGCTCACGTCCGCCGACTGGTCACCAAGGGTCGGCTCGGGCGCGCGCAGCCGACAGTTCGTGACCACTCGGCGATCCGCACACGGCGGTTCGTGAGCTCCCTCGAAGGGCCTGGAGGCGGGCCCCGTCCCCGCGGACACGCCCGGCGCCGGCATGCCCAGCGGTCACAACACCCCGCTCACGACCGCCGAGTGGTCACCAACCGTCGGCCGAAGACCGCGCAGACAACAGTTCGTGACCACTCGGCGACCCGCACGCGACGGTTCGCGACCTCGCCGCGACGGCCTGGAGGCGCGACCCGCCCGGGCAGACACGCCCGGCCCCGGCACGCCCAGCGGTCACGACACCCCGCTCACGTCCACCGACTGGTCACCAACCGTCGGGCGAGGCCTGCGCAAGCGACAGGTCGTGACCAATCGGTGCCGCGCACACGACGGTTCGCGACCACCCGCGAAGGGCCTGGAGGCACGCCCCGCCCCAGCGGACACGCCCGGCCCCGGCACGCCCAGGGGTCACAACACCCCGCTCACGTCCGCCGACTGGTCACCAACCGTCGGCCGGCAGCGTCGCAGCCGACAGGTCGTGACCACACGGCGCCCCGCACACGACGGTTCGCGACCACAGGGCCGGAACGCGGATGGTCAGGAAGCGCGAGAAGCGCGACGAGCGGCGAGCTCGTCGGAGGGGTCGGCCGCAGCGGTGGCGTCGAGCTCGACCAGGGAGCTCTCGACCTCGCGCAGAACCTTGCCGACCGCGATGCCGAAGACGCCCTGGCCGCGGGACACGAGGTCGATGACCTCGTCGTCAGAGGTGCACAGGTACACCGAGGCGCCGTCGGACATCAGCGTGGTCTGCGCCAGGTCGGAGACGCCGGACTCACGGAGCTGGTTGACGGCGGTGCGGATCTGCTGCAACGAGATACCGGTGTCGAGCAGGCGCTTCACGAGCTTGAGCACCAGGATGTCGCGGAACCCGTACAGGCGCTGCGAACCGGAGCCAGCGGCGCCGCGGATCGTCGGCTGCACGAGCTCGGTGCGGGCCCAGTAGTCGAGCTGTCGGTACGAGATGCCGGCTGCCCGTGCGGCGACGGTGCCGCGGTAGCCGTTCTGCTCGTCGTGCTCGGGCAGACCATCGGTGAAGAGCAGCCCGAGGTCGTACCGGGTCACATCAGACTCGGTGCCAGGGGTGTCGTTCCCACTCATGAGCTTGCCTTCCACGACGATCGAGCTCCCACCCGAAGCTTCAACGACGGGTTGAGAGTTGTTCCGAGGTCCACGGTAGCGACTCCGACCGCTCCCGCGCGGGACATCCGACCCGGCGCGTCCGGCGTGTCGAGGATACGCCCCGACCACTGACACACAAGCCCTGTCGGAGCACCGGACGGCGTCATGCGTCGAGACGACCGATGGCCTGGCGGATGAGGTTCGACCGGATGATCTCGAGGTGTCCCGCTATCTCGCGGGCGAGCTCGGTGGCCTTCGCGCGCGAGGTGGCGTCGCCCCGGCGGGAGACCGGCATGAGGGCGGACTCGATGAGACCGACCTCACGCTCCGCGGTACTGCGGAGCGTACGGAGGTGCCGCGGCTCGATGCCGGTGCGCTGCAGTTCGACCAGGGCCTTCAACACGGAGACGCCGTCGTCGCCGTAGGTGTCGGTGGGCGGCAGGAGCGAGGCCGAGACCGCGTCGGCCAGCAGCATCGGCGAGGCACCGGCCGCGCGGACGGTCTCGTCGCGGGTGTAGCGACGTTCACGACCGAGGATCGACGGCTTCGGCGCGTCTCCGCCGCCGGGCAGGACCGGTTCGCGCCCGGCGTCGAGGTCGGCGAGGTACTCCTTGATGACCTTGAGCGGCAGGTAGTGGTCGCGCTGCAGTCCGAGGATCACCCGGAGACGCTCGAGGTCGGCGGCGGAGAACTTGCGGTACCCGCTGGCCGTGCGGATGGGGGTGACGAGCTCGCGCTCTTCGAGGAACCGCAGCTTGGAGCTCGACAGGTCCGGGAACTCGGGCTTGAGGCGAGCGAGGACCTGCCCGATCGTGAGCAGGTCCGGTGCCGCGGACCCCGCCCGGGCCGCAGCGGACCGTGCGGCCACTACGCGTTCGCCAGGCGCGCCAGGTCGACCCGAGATGCGTAGAACGTCAGGCGGAACTTGCCGACCTGGACTTCGGCCCCGTCGGTGAGCAGCGCTTCGTCGATGCGGACACCGTCGAAGTACGTGCCGTTCAGGGAACCGTTGTCCTTGACGCTGAAGCTCGTGCCGTGGCGCAGGAACTGCGCGTGCTTGCGCGACACGGTGACGTCGTCGAGGAAGATGCCGGCGTCGGGGTGGCGGCCGGCCGTCGTGACGTCGGAGTCGAGGAGGAACCGCGCACCCACGTTGGGGCCACGACGGACCACGAGCAACGCCGACCCGGAGGGCAGGGCGTTGACGGCTTCACGTTCTTCGGTCGAGACACCGGACTCGGCGGTGAGCGCCGCTCCCATGTCCATGCTGAAGGTCAGCGTGGTGTCGACCAGCCGCTGTTCCGGGGACTTCTGACCGCCCGGCTGCGGGACCACTGGATCTGGCATCGGTGGACCTCCTCCTCTTGGCCTACCAGCGTATCGGAAACGAAGCCCCGAGCGGCAGCCCCGATCTGGGACTGTGGAGAGACTTCCGCGATGCGCGAACGCACGACCGGCGTCAGCGAACCAGCATGACCCACGTCAACGAACCAGCTCGACCAGCGTCAACGAACCAGCTCGACCAGCGTCAACGAACCAGCACGACCCGCGTCAACGCCCCCGCGCGAGCAACCAGAGCAGGTACGGCGCGCCCACGACACCCGTCACGACCCCCACCGGCAGCGCGTTGCCGGGGATCGCGAACTGGGCGAGCAGGTCGCTTCCGAGCGTGATCGCGGCGCCGACGGCTGCCGCCGGCGCGAGGGCGACCCGACCGCCGCCGACCAGGCGTCGAGCGATCGGGGCTGCCATCAGCGCCACGAACGACACCGGACCCGCGGTGGCGACGGCTGCGGCGGTCAGGCACACGGCGGTGAGGAGCAGGAGCACCTTCGCGCGGTCCGGTCGGAGCCCCAGGGCGGCGGCGACCTCGTCCCCGAGGCTCAGCACCTGCAGCCGAGCGGACTGCAGCAGTGCGAGCACGCCGAGCACGACGAACGCGACACCGAGCACCCCGACCAGGTCACGGTCGACGGCGTTCAGGCTGCCGGAGAGCCACAGCAGTGCTGTTCCGGCCTGGGTGACGGTGCCGCTCGTGAGCATCCACCCGGTGATGCTCAGGCAGATCGCCGCGACACCGATGCCGACGAGGACGACCCGGTTCCCGGTGATCCCCCTCCGCCAAGCGAGCCCGGCGATGGCGATCGCGACCACCACGGCGCCGACGAGCACGACCGAGAACAGCGTGCCGCCGCTCGCGCCGAACAGCACGATGGCGGTGAGCCCGGCGGCGCTGGCCCCCGAGGTGATCCCGATGACGTCGGGACTCGCGATGGGGTTCCGCACGACGCTCTGCACGATCGCGCCGGCGACACCGAGGCTGGCGCCGACGAGGACCGCGCCGAGCACCCTGGGGCCGCGGAGCTGCCCGATCACGAAGTCCGAGATGCGGTCCCCCTGGCCGAACAGGCTGGCCAGCACCTGACCGGGCGTGAGCGGGATCGACCCCGCGCCGAGCCCGATCAGGACGAGCACCGAGATGACCACCACCACGGCGACGAGCACCGCGACCTCACGGCGCAGCCCGACGGAACGGAACAGCGGCTTCACAGTCCCCGCACCGCCCTCGACCGCACGAGCGCGATGAACACCGGCGCCCCGATGAGTGCCGTGACGATGCCGACCTGCAGCTCCCCCGGGTACGCGACGACGCGGCCGATGACGTCCGCCACGAGCAGGAGTGCGGGGGCGACGATCGCCGACAGCAGGATGGTCCACCGGTGGTCCGGGCCGCTCAGGCGACGGACCGCGTGCGGCACGGCGAGGCCGACGAACGCGATCGGCCCGGCGGCGGCCACCGCGGACCCGGCCAGCAGGACGGCGACCAGACCGCCCACGGCTCGGACGAGCACGACCCGCTGCCCGAGCGACGCAGCGAGCTCGTCCCCGAGCGCCAGGGTGTTGAGCGACCGACCGAGGCCGAACGCGATCACCAGCCCGACGAGCACCGGTGCCGTGATGACCCCAGCCGTGCCGAGGTCCTTGCCGGCGAGGGCTCCGACCTGCCAGAACCGCAGCTGGTCGAGCAGGCTCTGGTCGGTCACGAGCACCGCGGTGGTGACCGACGACAGGGCAGCGGCGACGACGGCTCCGGCGAGGGCGAGCCCGACGGGAGAGAGCCCGCGCCGGGCGACGGCCGCGATCCCGTAGACGAGCAGGGCCGCGAAGGCGGCCCCGACGAACGCGAAGGGCAGGTACGCGGCCGTCCCGCTGACGCCGAAGAGCGCGATCCCGGCGACGACGGCCAGCGTGGCGCCGGAGTTGATGCCGAGGACGCTGGGGTCGGCGAGCGGGTTCCGGGTCACGCCCTGCATGACCGCCCCGGCCACGCCGAGTGCTGCTCCGGCGAGCAGACCGACGACGGTGCGCGGCACGCGGTTGCCGAGGACGATCAGCCCGATCTCGTCGTTCCTGCCGGGGTGCAGCACCGTGTCGAGGACGGTCCCGAGCGGGATCGGCCGTGAGCCGTACGCGATCGACAGGGCACACGCCACGGCGAGGACGACGACCGCCAGCACGGTCGCACCGACGAGTCGGGGGACGGAGCTGGGAGCCGGGGGCGGGGACGTCGACGGAGGCATGGAGGTAAGGCCACCCTAACGCCGGAGCCCTGTTCGGCGTCCCCCGAGCAAGCCCGGAGCGTGCGCAGGGTTCGTTCATAGGCTCGTCATGGGGAAGCCCTCTGTACTGGTCTCCATCGACGCCCGACCGGGCCGTCGAGGGACGACCGGAGAGCACCGATGAACGAGACCCCGAACCCCGCCGCCGCCGACCACGACGAGAACGGCACCCCCGCCGCGCAGCAGCAGGCTCCCGGGATGCACTGGGAGGCACCGCACGCCGACCCGGCTTCCCTGCGCCCGGCGTACGCGTTCGACGGATCCGGCCCGTACCTGTACGGCCCGGACGGCACCGGCCCCTACGCCTACACGCCGGACGGCCGCGGCCCCTACCTGATCGGCAGCCCCGCCCTCGCCGGCGCGAACCACGCCTGGGCCTCCTCGGCGGCGACCGCGAACCACTACGGTGCCGCGAACCACCCCGGTCTGACGAAACGCCCCCGCCGGCTCGGGCTGATGATCGGCTCCGGCATCGCTGCCCTCGCGATCGTCGGCGCTGCGGGCGGCACCGCACTCGGACTGTCCTCGCAGGGCACCACCACCACGTCGAGCCAGTCGCAGGGCACCACCACGCTGCCCGGCACCGGTACCGGCAGCAGCAGCGACGGCACGAACGGCTTCACGGTGCCCGGCGACGGCAGCGGCAGCGGCAGCGGCAGCGGCAGCGGCACCGACGGCAGCAGCGACGGCAGTGGGACGAGCACGCAGTCCCCCGCCACTGCGGCGACGGCCGCCGACAAGAAGGGCGTCGTGACCATCAACACCGTCCTGAACTACGACGAGTCGTCACAGGCGGCCGGCACCGGCATGGTCCTGACCTCCGACGGCACGATCCTGACGAACAACCACGTGATCCAGGGCGCGACGAGCATCACCGTCACCGACGAGACCACCGGCAAGCAGTACAAGGCCGACGTGGTCGGGGCCGACGCCACGAACGACGTCGCCGTGCTGAAGCTCGAGAACGCCTCCGGGCTGTCCACGGTCACGCTCGACGACGACGGCGAGCCGAGCACCGGTGACACCGTGAAGGACGTCGGCAACGCCGAGGGCACCGGCAACCTCGTCTCCGCCGAGGGCACCGTCACGGCGACCGACCAGGACATCCAGGTGCAGAGCGAGTCCGGCACCGGCACCGAGTCGCTGAGCGGCCTGCTCGAGATCTCGGCGGACATCGTCTCCGGTGACTCCGGCGGGCCGGTCCTGGACAGCGAGGGCGAGGTCGTCGGCATGGCCACGGCGGCGTCCTCGGGCACGGCCGACGTCACCGGCTACGCCATCCCGATCAGCACCGCGAAGACGATCGCCCAGAAGATCCTCGCCGGGGAGTCGTCGAGCACGATCACCATCGGGCTGCCCGCGTTCCTCGGCGTCGAGGTCAGCAACACCGCCGCCACCACGGGCGGCGTCGCGGTCGCTGGCACGGTCGAGGGCTCCGGTGCCGCCAGCGCCGGCCTCGGTGCGGGTGACACGATCACGAGCGTCGACGGCACCGCGGTCACGAGCTCGGACCAGCTGACCAAGGTCGTGCAGTCGCACTCGGTGGGCGACAAGGTCAGCGTCCGGTACACCGACAGCGCCGGCACCGCGAAGACGGTCACGATCACCCTGACCGCCGGCCCCGCCGCGTAGCGGCAGAACCCGGGCGCGCTCAGCCCAGCAGCGCCCGCACCACCGACCGGTACACGTTCGCCGGGGAGTCCGTCCGGAAGGCGGTCTCCCCGGCCTTCGTCGTCCCCACGCGCGCGAACCCGTGTCCCTCGGCCCGCACGATCGTGACCGGTTTCGGCTTGCCCGGTCGACGCAGGTACGAGACCGTCCACGGCGCAGCCCAGAACCGCGCGAGGCGCGGGTCGGCCTCGGCCAGGGCCTCCGGCAGGTCCGGCACGTCCGGACCGCCGGCCAGCTTGCGGCCGAGCAGGTGCCCTGGGAGCGACCCCGTGCGGAACGGGAAGGTCCACGTCGGACCGATGCCGAGCCTCCCGGCCAGCAGCGCGACGGCCCGGTCCGGCGTGACGGAGGCGACCACGGCGCCCGCCGCGTCGGTCCCGTCGACGACGGTCTGCGACCAGGCCTGGAGGCGCGACTCGCCCCCGTCGGGCAGGTGCTGTTCCAACGTGACCGGCTGGGCATCGCCCTGCCAGGGCTCGAGGAGGGTCTGGGTCGACTCCGGCAGGGTGCCGAGCCGGCCGACGAGGCCAGCCTCGATGAGTTCGCGGCCCGCGGCGGTGCGGAGGAGCGTCGGGTTCCACCGGCGTCCGGCGAGGCTCCGCAGGGTGCCGATCGCGTTCGCGCTGAGCCGGGGGCCGTCGAGCGACGGTGCCGGGGCGGGGGCCGGCAGGCGTTCGAGGTCACGCTCGGGGCGGACCGGGACCGTCTCGGTGGCGCGGACGCTCTCGAGGACTGCGAGCACCAGGTCGTCGGTCTCGAGCAGCCGGGCGAGCGGGCGTTCGATCGTCAGGTCGACGCGGTGCCGACCGGTGACGAAGAGCAGGTGGGTGCCGGCGACGTCGCCGTGTTCGTCGGGCCGGACGTACTCCACGAGCCGAGCCGGGGCACCTGCGGCCGTCCAGGGGTCGCAGCCGACGAGCAGCAGCCCCTCGACGGAGCCGGGCAGCCGTGCGAGCAGACCGGTGTTCTCGTCGCCGATCGCGCGGTCGCTGGGACGGGATCGGACGGTGAGGACGACGTCGTCGCCGGTGACGCGCAGGTCCGCCTGGGCTGCGTCCTCGCGGCGCCAGGAGTCCGGGCGGCGGAGGGTGAGGCGGGCGGTGCGGTCCTCGGTGCCGAGCGGGACGGGGACTGCCATGGGATGAGCGTATGTCGGGAGCGGGGCGTGGGGGCCTGCGGCTCGCCGGGGTGGGCGGGGTGCGTCGGGTTCGCACGGAGGTGCTGGTTCGCACGGTGCGAGGTTCGCACGGTGCGAGGTTCGTCAGCTGGTGCGAGGCTGGTGGCTCCGTGCGGCACCACAACCCCGCACCGAGCCTCCGGCCGCGCACCCACCGACGAAGTCCGCACCGTGCAACCCCGGCTCCGCGAATCCCGCACGGTGCCGGCCGCGCCACACCGTGCGAGGCTGGTGGCTCCGTGCAGCACCACAACCCCGCACCGAGCCCCCGGCCACGCACCCGCCGATGACGTCCGCACCGAGCCTCCGGCCACGCACCCGCCGACGACGTCCGCACCGTGCAACCCCGGCTCCGCGAATCCAGCACGGTGCCGGCCGCGCCACACCGTGCGGAGCTGGTGGCTCCGTGCGGCACCACAACCCCGCACCGAGCCTCCGGCCACGCACCCACCGACGAAGTCCGCACCGTGCGACCCCGGCTCGACAGCACGACAAGTCCGCACCGTGCGAGCCGAGCGCGTCAGCGCCGCGCGGGCCGCGCGGGTGGGGGCGGCGGGACGGGCTTCGCGGCGACGACGTCGACGAGCCGGACCTCGACCGGGCCCCGGCGGGTCGAGATCGTCACGGCGTCGGACGTCCGGGTCACCAGGTCCCCGAGCGCGTCCTGCGCGCCGTCCCCGTGGTGTGCGCGGACCACCAGGCGGTCCCCGATGGCGGCGTCGCGGAGCACTCCGAGCGCACGGGCCCGCGCGATGGCCGCCTGTTCGTCCGCCTGCACCGCCCCAGGGTACGGGCCGCCTAGAGTGTCGGCATGGAGAAGGCCCGGGTCGACAGTTGGATCTGGGCCGTCCGGATCACGAAGACCCGGTCGGCCGCGACCGCCGCGTGCAAGGCCGGTCACGTCCGGGTGAACGGGGAACGCGCGAAGCCGGCGCAGCCGATCGGTCCCGGCGACGAGGTGCGGGTGCGGCAGAACGGCTTCGACCGGATCGTCATGGTGACGGGCATCATCCTGAAGCGCACGAGCGCCCCCGAGGCAGCGAAGCACTTCGAGGACAAGACCCCGCCGCGGCTGTCGAAGGAAGAGGCCGGGTTCGTCCCGATGCGGGAGCGCGGTGCCGGACGGCCGAGCAAGCGGGAGCGCCGCGACCTCGAGAAGCTCCGCGGCTACTGACGCTTCCCGGACCCGGACCCGGGCACGTGGACATCGACCACGATCTCGAACGTGGCGGACTCGACCTCGATCCGTTCTCCGGTCCACGGAGCCTCGAGGTGCCCGTCGTCGTCCGGGTCCGATCCGCCCAGCGCACGACCGGACGGGACGCGGTGGACGGGGATGCGGGTGCCGTCCTCGGCGATGACGAACAGGTCGGCCACCCGGCCCCGGAACTCCGTGATCCCGAACGGGTCGTCGTGGTGCCGGGACTCGGCGAACCGCGGCGTCCTGCCGTACGCGGAGAAGGCCGCCGTGGTCTCCCGTTCGTACGCGGGCCCGCAGCAGTCGTGCTCCCACCCGCCGACCACGACGACGACCTCTTCGCGCATGCCGTGATCGTACGACGCGTCGGACGGTGACGGTCGGAACCCGGGGTCCGGGCCAGCGGTCGGGGGTCAGACGAAGCGGACGGTCTGCTGCAGACGGTCGCGGATCTCGAACACGTCGACCGAACCGGCCGGCGACCAGACGCCGTTCAGCACCTGGGGCAGCGCGCTCCGGCGGACGACGAGCGCCGTGGGCTTCTTCGGGGAGCCGACGAGCTGCACGTCCTCGGTGACGGCGGTGTCCGGCACGACGAGCAGCCGGCCGGAGAACCGCACCCGGGTCTGCTTCTGCACGGCACGGGCGGCGCGGACGAGTTCCTTGACGGGTCGCTCCCCCGGTGCGAGCGTCTCGCCGACGATCTCGCCGTGCTCGACGTGGACCGGCGCACCCCAGTCGATGGACTCGACGGCCCAGAGTCCGCTCGGGGTCAGGACGGCGTGGTCGAGCTTGCCCTCGGCCCCGGCGTCGAGGTCGTGCCACACCGTGACGCCGATCCCCATGTCGGAGACGATCAAGGCGGTCGCCTCTTCGGCCAGGGCCTCGGCGAGCAGCCGCCGGATGTGGCGGGGCGCGGAGCGGATGAGGGTGGGGTCGTACGGGTCCTCGATGGGGTCGCCGAGGCCGACCCACTCGCGCTCGGCCTGCAGGAAGACCTCGCGTGACCGACCGCCGGGGTGTCCGTGGGACCGGGCCCGGGGGCGTGTGTCGCGACGCGCTGCCGGGGGCGCGTAGGCGTCGCGACCGGTGTCACCCCTGCCGGCGGTCGCCCCGGACGGACCGGACGCGCCGTACGCGCGGGACCCGATGTCGTACGCGCGCCGGGCTGCCGGCGTGCCGATGCGCTCCCATGCGAGCTGGACCTGGCGGAAGCGCTGGGCGTCGCCGCCGAGGTCGGGGTGCGTCTCGCGGGCCGCCCGTCGGTAGGCGCGGCGGAGCGCTTCGTCGTCAGCCGTCGCGGGGACGCCGAGGACTTCGTAGGGGGTGGCGTCGGCCGGGCTGTCCGTCATGGCCCTGCGACATTACCGGAGGCAGTGTCGGAGTCCGCCGCATGGTTGCTGGGTACGGTCTGGGCCCGTGCCGCTGGTCCTGCACCAACGCGCCAGCGGCGGATCGGCCGTGCCGGTGGTCACGCGACGGCGGCGGTGATGGCTGCTGCGTGCTGCTCCAGGTAGGCGACGTCGGCGCGGTACAGGTCGGCGTGGCCGTGCTGCAGGTCGCTGACGAACTTCGGGTTGCCGGCCGCGGCTTCGTGCTCGATCGTCGTGACGAGGGCGACCAGGGACGCGATCATCGTCTCGGCGAGGACCCCGCGGGAGCGGTCGTCGAGGGCGTAGGCGCGGCAGAACTCCGCGGCCCGAGCGAGCCGCTCGTCGAGGTCGGGGGTGGTCGAGCCCTCGACCGCACCGGTGGTGAACGGTGCGAACCGGTAGACGGCACTCGCGACGTCCCAGACGCGGGGGCCGGGGTGCGCGGTGTCGAAGTCGATCAGGCCGACGGCGGCGATGCCGTCGTAGACGCAGTTGTACGGGGCGAAGTCGCCGTGCACGATCGTCTCGACCGGGGCCCGGTCGGCTTGGGACCAGAGGTCGTCCTCGGCGCTGCGCGGGAAGCTGGCGGCGGCGTCGTGGAACTGGCGGAGCAGGCGGGCGCTGGTCACGAGGGCGGCCTCGCTGGCGATGTCTTCCGTCCAGGGGTACTCCCCCGCGACGCCGGGGACGAACGAGACCGTCTCGAGGGTGTCACCGAGGGCGATCGGTTCCGGCGCGGCGACGAACCCCTGCTCGTGCAGGTGGGCGAGCAGCCGGTGCACCGTGGGTGTCCACAGCCCTGCGGGGCGGTGGACTCGGTCGTCGGCCCTGGTGATGCGCTCCAAGGGGAACCTCCTGCTGTTGCGTCTCCGTTGACGGAGGGCCAGCGTACCGGCAAGCGAGCGACGGGCGCTCCGTCGACATCCGGAACACGGCGCGTCGGTCCCCGCGGCCGAGCTGGCCTCAGAGCTGGTCGCGCAACCAGGACGGCCCGTGGACGGTCGCGCCGAGGGCCTCGACGCGGTCACGGAGCTCGCGGTCGGCCGTCACGACGACGACCGGCCCGTCACCGGCCCGGACCGCTGCCCGGGCGGACTCGACGATTGCGTCGTCGCCGGAGGCAGGGGCACGGACGACGTCGACAGCACCGGTGGCGGCGCCGGTGCTGGTGGCCGTGCCAAGGCCGGTGGCAGTGCCGGTGCCAGTGCCAGTGCCGTGGTCTGGGTCCGCGGGCTCCGCGGAGCCAGCGGCACGGGCCTCGCCCTCGAGCACCACGGTCCACCGGGGCCACCACCGTGCGAACGGCAGGTCGAGCAAGGTCGCGGACACCCCGCCCGCGGCGAGCGCCGACACCTGTGCCAGCAGCCGTGACGCGGCACCGGCTCGGTCCTTCCACCACCCGTCGGGCACGCTGCCGACGACGTTCGCCGCGTCGACGACGACGTGCGGGGTGGTCGCGACCGTGGCGCGGAGCGCCGGCCACGACCTGCCGAACCCGGGGTGCAGGGGCAGGTCGTCGACCTGGTCGATCGGGATCCACGACAGCGCGAGGCTCTCGCGGTCGGCGATGACGGGTTCGAAGGGTCGGGAGGCGCGCCCCACGACGGTCGTGTAGGTCCAGAACCCCAGGTCGAGCAGCGCCGTGTGGCGCAGGGCGATCGCGTCGTCGGGGACGCCGGCTTCTTCGGCGGACTCGCGGAGGGCGGCGGTCACGGCTGCTTCGCCCTGGTGCCGTGCGCCGCCGGGGATGCCCCAGGTGCCGCCGTGGTGGCTCCACTCGACGCGGTGCTGCAGGAGCACGCGGCCGGCGCCGTCGTCGACGAGCAGGCCGGCGGCGCCGAAGCGTCCCCACGCCTTGGTGCCGTCGGGGCCGACCGCCCAGGCGTCACCGGGGTCGCGGGGGCCGGGTGGGGGCCCGGGAGGCGTTGCGTCTGGCACGGGTCCAACCCTGGCACACGGTGCCCGGAGCGGGCCTCGAAGTGGTCACCGGGCGTCGTGTACGGTGTCGCTCGAGACACGGGGTGCCGCATCCAGCGGCTGAGATCACACCCGTCGAACCTGCTCGAGCTCGTACTCGCGAAGGGATCGTCCATGGAAACCGCTGCGCCCTCCCCTGCCTGGGCCCACCGAACCGCCGAACTGCTCGAGGCCGTGCGTGCCCGGGCCCCGCTGGTGCAGTGCATCACGAACACCGTCGTGCAGAACGTCACGGCGAACGTGCTGCTCGCACTCGGGGCCTCGCCCGCGATGGTCGACGTGGCGACCGAGGCGGGGCCGTTCGCCCGGGTCGCGGACGCCCTGCTGGTGAACACCGGCACTCCGCACGCCGAACCGCGGGTCGCCGCGCTCGAGGCCGTGCACGCCGCCCGGGACGCGGGCACTCCGTGGGTCCTCGACCCGGTGGCGGTCGGCTCGCTGCCGGTGCGCACCGCCCTGGCGCGGGACCTGCTCGCGTTGCACCCGACGGTGCTGCGGGGCAACGCCTCCGAGGTGCTCGCCCTGCTCGGCGACTCGGCCGGTGGCCGCGGGGTCGACAGCACCGTGGGCACGGAGGACGCCCGGGTCGCGTCCGTCACTGCTTCGGACGGGAGGCTCGTGGCCGCGGTGGCCGTGTCGGGGGCGGTCGACCTGCTGGTCGCGCCGGGCATCGGTGTGGTCCGGGTGGCGAACGGGACCGACCTGCTCACGCGGATCACCGGTGGCGGGTGTGCGCTCGGCGCGGTCGTCGCCGCGTTCACGTCGGTCGCGCCGGAGGACGCGGGTGCCGCTGCCGTCGCTGCCACCGCCGTGCACACGATCGCCGCGGAGCTCGCGGCACGGGACGCCGGTGGGCCGGGGACCTTCCAGCCGCTGTTCCTCGACCGGTTGGCGTCGCTGACCCCGGAGGATGTCGTCCGCGAGGCCCGGATCACGGTCGAGACGGCTCCTGCGGTCGACACCCGGGCGGTGTCGGCATGAGCGGGCTGCAGTCCGCCGGGTTCGGCGTCTACCTGGTGACCGACGGCGCCCTGGCCGACCGGCACGGCATCGGGGTGCTCGGGGTCGTCCGCGCCGCCGTGCACGCCGGGGTCCGGATCGTGCAGGTGCGGGACAAGGACGCCTCGGCGCGTGACCTGTTGGCGCTCACCGCCGCGGTCGCAGACGCCGTCGGGGACCGTGCGACCGTGGTCGTCGACGACCGGCTCGACGTGGCCCTCGCCGCTCGGCACGCCGGACACCGGGTCGCGGGCGTGCACCTCGGCCAGTCCGACGTCCCCGTGGCCGTCGCCCGCGCCCTGCTCGGAGCGGACGCCCACGTGGGCCTCACGGCGAACACGCTCGCGCACCTGGCCGTCGTCGAGCGGCTCCCCCGCGGCACCGTCGACCTGCTCGGTGTCGGGGTCGTGCACCCCACGGCGACGAAGGCCGACCACCCGCCGGCCCTCGGCCACGACGGGTTCGCCCGGCTGGCCGCCGCGACCGACGTGCCGTGCGTGGCGATCGGTGGGGTGACCCTCGACGACGTCGTGCCGCTCCGGGCAGCCGGTGCCGCGGGCGTCGCGATCGTGTCGGGCATCTGCGCCGCGGCCGACCCGGGGTCCGCGGCGGCGGCGTACGTGGCCGCCTGGGGCCCTGGAACCGGCCACGGGGCGGAGGCGGGGCGGCTCGCAGAAGGTGTACCGGTCCTCCCGGTCTTCACGCGGCGCGGGGCGGACGCATGAGCGTCCCGCGGGTGCTGAGCATCGCCGGGACCGACCCGACGGGCGGGGCCGGGATGCAGGCGGACCTCAAGGCGATCGCCGCACACGACGGGTACGGCATGGGCGTCGTGACGGCGCTCGTCGCGCAGAACACGCACGGGGTGCGGTCGGTGCACGTGCCGGACGTCGGGTTCCTGCGGGAGCAGCTCGACGCGGTGTCGGACGACGTGGTGGTCGACGCGGTGAAGATCGGGATGCTCGGCACCGTCGACGTCGTGCGGGTCGTGACGGACTGGCTGCGGGAGCACCGGCCGCCGGTGGTCGTCGTCGACCCGGTGATGGTGGCGACGAGCGGGGACCGGCTGCTCGACGAGGACGCGGCCGCAGCCATGGGGGCGCTGTTCGCGCTCGCCGACCTGGTGACCCCGAACCGGGCCGAGCTGGCGGTGCTGGCGGAGCTGGCCGGGTCCGGTGCGGCTGGTCCTGGTGCGGCTTCCTCGGCGGCTTCGTCGGCGTCGTCGCTGGATGCCGCGCGTGCCGTGGCGGCGCGGTGGGACGTCCTCGTGCTGGCGAAGGGAGGCCACGACGAGGGACCGACGTCGGACGACGTGCTCGTGGCGCCGGACGGCACCGTGCGGGTGTTCACGGGTCCCCGGGTCGCGACGACGAACACGCACGGCACCGGGTGCTCGCTGTCCAGTGCGATCGCGACGCTCGCCGCGCGGCACGGCGACTGGGAACTCGCGCTCGGGGTGGCGAAGGAGTGGCTGACGGCGGCGCTCCGCGGAGCCGACGCCCTGTCGGTGGGCAGCGGCAACGGTCCGATCGACCACGGCGCGCTGACTCGAGCCGCCCTGCCGGCGCTGTCGTACACGGACGTGTGGTGGGCGGACGCGGCGACGGTGCTGCAGGAGACGATCGACTGCGCGTTCCTGGTGGGGCTCCGGGACGGGACGCTCGAGCCGGAGGTGTTCGCCGGGTACCTGGCGCAGGACGTCCACTACCTGCGGGCGTACGAACGGCACCTGGCGGCGCTCGGGGTCGGTGCTACCGCTGCCGGTGCTGCTGCGTTCTGGGCGGCGGCGGCGCAGGGGTGTGCCGACGAGGCGCGCGACCTGCACCACCGTCGCCTGGCCGGCTCGCACGCCGACGATCCCGTGCACCCCACGTGCGCCGGGTACCTCGCGCACCTGCAGGAGGCCGCCGACGCCGGCTCTCAGGCGGTGCTGGCCGCCGCGGTGCTGCCGTGCTTCCGGGTCTACGCGTGGGTCGGCTCGCAGCTCGGGGTCGCGCAGGACGGGCACGCCTTCGCCGACTGGATCACGGCGTACGGGGACCCGGGGTTCGCGGCGTCGAGCGCCGAGGCGACCCGGCTCGTCGAGGAGCTCGCCCGTGCGGCGACGCCCGACGAGCGGGGGCGGATGGCGCGGGCGTTCCGGCAGTCGACCGAGTGGGAGCTCGCCTTCTTCCGGATGCCGACGGCCGCACACGACGCCCGGGTCTCGCGCTGACGGACGGTCCTCGGGCGACTCCCCCGAGGACCGTCCTCGGGGCCGGGTCTCGGGTGGGGCTAGCGGGCGACCGGGGGCAGCCGCACCAGCTCGACGGACAGCACGGCACCGCTGACCGTGCCGCGCATCCACGTGTGGTCGGGCTGGCGACGCCGGTCGGTCGGCGAGCCCGGGTTCAGCAGGCGCATCCCCGACGGCGCCACGGTGTCCCACGGGATGTGCGAATGGCCGAAGACGAGCACGTCGGTGTCGGGGTACTCGGCGTCCATCCGGCGTTCCCGGCCGGTCGACGCGCCGGTCTCGTGCACCAGGGCGAACCGCAGGTCCTCGACCCCGAAGCGGGCGACGAGCGGCAGGCGGTCGTCGAACTCCGGGCCGTCGTTGTTGCCCCGCACGCCCTCGAACCGTCGGGACCGCGCCTGCACGGCGTCGAGGGTGGCCAGGTCGACCCAGTCCCCCGCGTGCACCACCAGGTCGGCGGCGTCGATGTCGTCCCACAACCCGGACGGCAGGTCCTTCGCGCGCTTCGGCAGGTGGGTGTCGGACAGCAGGACGAACGACGTCGTCACGGCTCGGTGGGTGCCGGCATCGGGAGCCCGGCCTCGTCCGCGGCACCGAGGCGCTCCAGCAGCCCGGCGAGGAGCGCGATGTCGTCGTCCGACCAGTCGGCGAGCCGTTCGTCGAGCGCGTCGCGGTGCAGCTGCACGGACCGCTCGAGCGCCGCGCGGCCGGCGTCGGTCACCTCGAGGGGCTTCGCGTTGCCGCTGCCACCGTCGGTCGTCCGCACCAGCCCGGTCGCCAGGAGCCCGGACAGCTGCCGCGAGATCGTCGAACGGTTCAGCCGCAGGTACCGGGCGATGTCGATGGCCATGCAACCCGGGTGCTGCACCACGAAGTCGACGAGGGACTGGTCGACGACGCTCAGCACCTGGTCCGAGCCCCGGGCACGGATGCTCGCCCGACGGGTGATGCGGGCGAGTTCGGTGTACGCCCTGCTGATGTCGCTGTTCCGGACCTTGGAGCTCGGGTGGTCCATGGTGGCTCCAGCCTGTCGGTGCCGGCGCCGGCCGGCGGTCTTCTCGTCCGGTCACCATACCGGCGGGTCGGCCTGGAGTGCGGTCAGTGACCGGCGGCCGCGGCCTGCAGCGCCGGGATGTCCAGCTTGACCATCTGCATCATGGCCTCGAAGACCCGGGCGTTGGCATCGGGGTCACCCGATCCGCTCATCAGCTCCCCCAGCATCGACGGGGTCACCTGCCACGCCAGACCCCAGCGGTCGGTGAGCCATCCGCACGCCATCGGGCTCCCGCCGTCGGCGAGCAGCGCGTCCCACAGGCGGTCGAGCTCGTCCTGGGTGTCCACGTCGATCTGGAACGAGACCGCGTCGGTGTGCGGGTGGCCGGGACCGCCGTTCATCGCGCGGTACGGGGTGCCGAGCAGGGTGAACTCGACGACGAGGGCGCGGCCGTCCGGCATCCGGCTGACGCTGTCGACGCGGCTGTCGGGGAACAGTCCGACGTAGTACTCGGCGGCTTGTTCGGCCTGGTCGTCGTACCACAGGAACGGTGTGATGGCGGGCACGGGGAGCCCCTTCGTTCGGTGTTCAGTCCGCGGCGCTGCGGCTGAGCAGTTCGGCCTTCTCGGGGTGGTCGTCGAACCACTTGCCGACGAACCAGCACATCGGGACGATGCGCTTCGTGGTCGTCGACTCGACGTCGGCGACCGCGTACTCGACGAGCTGCGCCGCGTAGCCGTGGCCGCGGTGCTTCGGGACCGTGTACGTGTGCGGGAACGCCACGGCGTCACCGTTCACCCGGTAGTCGAGCACGCTCACGAGCTCGCCGCCGACGTACATCGCGTAGCGGTCCTGATCGGTCTCGTCGCGGAACTCGTGGTCCATGCCCGCCATCATGCTCCGAGCGGGCGCGGCGTGCCGTCAGGGGAATGGGCGGCGTCCGGCAGACGTTGCCCGGACACATGACAACCATCGGAATCATCGGCGCCGGCAACATCGGATCCCAGCTCGCACGACTCGCGGTACGGAACGGCCACCAGGTCGTCATCGCGAACTCCCGCGGCCCGGAGACCCTGACCGACCTGGTCACGGAACTCGGCGACTCGGCACGTGCGGCGACCCGCGACGAAGCAGCTGCAGCGGGCGAGATCGTCGTCGTGACGGTCCCCCTCGCCGCGATCGAGACGATCCCCGTCGAACCCCTGGACGGCAAGGTCGTCATCGACACGAACAACTACTACTGGGAGCGCGACGGCCACATCCCCGCACTCGACGACCAGTCCACCACCACCGCGGAGATGCTGCAGGACCACCTGCCCGGTGCCCTGGTCGTCAAGGCGTTCAACCACATCGCCGCCGACGACCTGACCGGCCACGCGACGCCCGCCGGCACCCCGGACCGCCGTGCCCTCGTCATCGCCGGCGACGACGACACCGCCAAGCAGACCGTCACCGAACTCATCGACGCGTTCGGCTTCGACGTCGTCGACGCCGGGCCCCTCGCCGAGGGCTGGCGCATCCAGCGGGACACCCCCGGCTACGGCCCGCGGCTGACCGTCGCCGAGATGCGCGACGCCCTGGCCGCCGCCACCCGCTAGTCCCGCTGGTCCACGGCTCGGCGCAGCAGCATCACCACCGCCGCCGCGCAGCCGCCGTTTCGCGCTGAGCGACACCTCACTGGCCCCACCGCCCGTGAGCGGTCGCTCAGCGCGAAACACCCAGCGCTAGGTACCCAGCGCGAAACACCCAGCGCGACCCGACCGCGCCCGCTCAGGCCCGGTCGAAGATCGTCGTCATGTCGGCGATGTCGTCCTCGGTCGGCGTCCAGGTGGTCCCCGCTTCGACGTTCTGCGTGATCTGCTCCGGCTTCGTCGCCCCCGCGATGACGCTCGACAGCCCCGGCTGCGCCAGGAGCCACGCGAACGTCGCCTGCAGCATCGTGACGCCACGGTCGTCGCAGAACCGCTGGTAGTCGTCGAGGACCTCCCACGGTGCGGC
Source organism: Curtobacterium sp. Arg-1 (assembly GCF_025643395.1). NCBI lineage: Bacteria > Bacillati > Actinomycetota > Actinomycetes > Micrococcales > Microbacteriaceae > Curtobacterium > Curtobacterium sp. Arg-1. The sequence goes on along the minus strand of NZ_CP095731.1, from coordinate 1,445,235 downwards.
CTCGAGCAGCTGCGGCTTCGAGGTCGTCAGCCGCCCGTCGGCCGGGCCGCCCGCCTTCGTGTACTTGCCGGTGAGCAGCCCGTTGTACAGGGGGAAGAACGGCAGGAACCCGAGCGCGTACGCCCGCACGGCAGGCAGGACCTCGGCCTCGGCAGCCCGGGCGAGCGGGCTGTACTCGTTCTGCGCGGACACGAACGCCGTGGTGCCGGCGATCGACGCCGTGAGCTCCGCCTCGGCGATCTGCCACCCCGCGAAGTTCGAGTGGCCGACGTACCGGATCTTGCCCTCGCGGACCAGGTCGTCGAGGACCGACAGGGTCTCCTCGATCGGCGTCACGTCGTCGGGCCGGTGCATCTGGTACAGGTCGATCCAGTCCGTCCCGAGGCGCCGGAGCGACGACTCGACCGCGAGCCGCACGTACCGGCGGGATCCGCGGACGCCCCAGTCCGGACCGTTCGCGCCCTGCATGTCCATGCCGAACTTCGTGGCGAGGACGATCTCGTCGCGCCGACCGCGGATCGAGCGTCCGAGCATCTCCTCGGACATGCCCGGTGCACCGCCGTAGATGTCGGCGGTGTCGAAGAGCGACACCCCGGCGTCGAGGGCCGCCGACACGACGGCGTCGGTGCCCTCCTGCGACTCGGACGCGGTGCCCCGCCGCCCGAAGTTGTTGCAGCCGAGGCCGACGGTGGAGACGACGAGCCCGGAGGGGCCCAGGGGACGGTGTTCGATTCCGGTCATGCCCCGAACGTACCGGCGACCCCGAACCGGGGCTGCGACCCCCACAGCGGTTGCCGCTCCGGCTGAGCACGGATCAGTCGACGGAGAGGAGCACCGCAGTGGCAGCGCATCGCATGCCCGAATCGGACCGTCCCGGTCGGCCCGTCCCGGCTTGGGTGATCGCGCCGCCCGTCGACGAGGTCGCCCCCGAGCGGGTCGCCGCCGCCGGCCACGTGAACGCCTCCGGCCGGGAGGCCCGCCCCACCCCCGCCTCGTCGCGCGCCGCCCACGCGGCGCCGGTCCGACCGACCACGGTCGCCCGGGTCGGCCCGATCGGCTCCCGGACGCACCGACGCTTCGCCCACCAGCAGGCCGCCGCACGGTCGGCCGACCCCGCCCCCGCACAGGTGCTCGGCCCCGCTCCCGCCCGGTCGTTCGACACCGTGCTGCACGCCGCGGTGTCCCCCGCCGACGCGACCATGGTCGTGGCCGCAGCGTGGTGGCGGGGGCGATGCGTGCCTCCCGACCGAACTGCTGGACCAGCCCGTGCCCGGAGCCGCCGCACCGGAGCCGCGCCGTGCACTCGGCGTGACCGCCGGGGCGGGGCTCGGTGCCGTCGCCGGCATCGCGACGATCGGTCTGGCCGCCTGGTGGTTCACCGCGCCGTCGACTGTGCACGGCGTCGGCGTGGTGCTCGGACTGCTCGCGCTGGTGGTCTCGATCGTGGCGCTGCGCGACCGGACGTCCACGTGGCAGCGGCCGGTCGCGCTGCTCGGCGCCGTGCTCGGTGGTGTCGGCACCGTCGTGCTGCTGTGGGCGGTCGCCGCGGCGTTGCTGCCGCTCGCGGGGGTGACGCTGCCGGACGTCACCGGAACCGGCGTGACCCCGACGCTCGCCCCGTAGCGCCGCGACCGCTCAGACGCCGGCGTCTCGGTGCGACGCCCCGGGGACGTCGAGACGCCCCCGAAAGCCGCGGCGTATCGATGACTCTGCGGCGTCGATGGAATACGCCGGCGTCTCGCAGCACGCACCGGGGGCGACACACCGGCGTCTGAGCGCTGGCGGACGCAGGTCGCAACCGCTCAGACGGCGCGGACGACCCCGCGCGACAGGATCGCGTTCGTCAGGGCGTCGATCGGCTCCCGCTGCACCGTCGGGTTCGCGATGAGGACGTAGTCGACCGCGGGCAGGTCGGGCAGCCCGAGCCGCTGCGACACCTTCACCAGGTCCGCCGGGATGAGCGAGTGCGGGAACACCGCGACGCCGATGCCCGCGCGCACCGCGGCCAGCACCCCGTTCACGTCGCGGGTGTTGCAGGTGATGCGCCAGGTGCGGCCGGCGGCCTCGAGCGCGTCGATCGCCATCTGCCGGCTTATGCTCGGCGCCTGGTACGCGATGAGCGGCACGGGTTCGCCGGGTTCCAGGGCGATGCCGTCCTGCGCCATCCACACCATCTGGTCGGTGGCGACCCGGGTGCCCTCGGCCGACTCCCCCGCCGTCTGCTTGATGAACACCAGGTCGAGCTGACCGGCGTGCACCCGCCGGAGCAGCGGCGACGACTGGTTCACCGTGAGCTCGAGGTTGACCTGCGGGTGCAGCCGCCGGAAGTCCCGCAGGATCCGGGGCAGCTGGGTGATGGCGAGGTCGTCCGCAGCGCCGAACCGGAGCCGTCCGCGGGTTGCCGCGCCGGAGAAGTAGGCGTCGGCGGTGGCGTGTGCGGCGAGGATCGTCCGCGCGAACCCCGCCATCGCGTCCCCGTTGTCGGTGAGCGCGACGCCACGGGTGTCCCGGGCGACCAGGGTGCGTGCCACCGCGGTCTCCAGACGCCGGACGTGCTGCGACACCGTCGGCTGGCTGATGCCGAGCCGGGTGCCGGCCTGCGTGAAGCTGCCGGTCTCCGCCACGGCAAGGAACGTCTGCAACAGGACCGGATCGAGCACGGGGCACCTCGTTCGTTCGCGCGGGCGTTCGAGCTGTCGTTCGAGCAGCCACCCATGCGGGCGTTCGCGCGGTCATTCGACATCGCAATGGACTGATAGCCACCATAGGGGTATCGAATGGCTCGGCACCACGTAGTTTCGTTGGGGTACCAGATCCACACCGACGTCCGGAGAACCCCGCACCGTGAGCGCGTCACCGACGACCCTCCCCCGCCCACCGAACCGCTCCCGATCCAGGCCACGCGACCGCCGTGGCGCCACACGCTCATCGCCCTGTCCGTGCCGAACTTCCGGCTGTTCACGGCGACGAACCTGGTCGCGATGACCGCCGGCTGGATGCAGCGCATCGCCCAGGACTGGCTCGTGCTGCAGCTGACCGGCTCGGTCGCGCAGGTCGGCATCACGGTCGCCTGCCAGTTCGCGCCGATGCTGCTGTTCGGGCTGCTCGGCGGCGTGCTGGTCGACCGGTTCTCGAAGCGCGCGCTCATGATGATCACGCAGGGCGTCTTCGCCGTGCTGTCCGCTCTGCTCGCCGTGCTGACGCTCGCCGGCGTCGTCGAGGCGTGGCACATCTGGGTGATCGCGTTCCTGGTGGGCATGGTCACCGTGATCGACAACCCGGCCCGGCAGGTGTTCGTCACCGAGATCGTCGGGCACAAGCACCTGCGGAACGCCATCAGCGTGAACTCGTCGGTGTTCCAGCTCGGCGGCATGATCGGTCCGGCACTGTCGGGGGCTCTGCTCGTCGCGGTCGGTGCCGGCTGGTCGTTCGGCGTGAACGCGATCGCCTGTGTCGCCGTCGTCGTGACGCTCGGGTTCCTGAAGGTCTCCGAACTGCACCGCACACCCCCGGCACCGCGGGGCAAGGGGCAGCTCGTGGAGGGCCTCCGCTACGCCGTCAACAAGCCGACGATCATCGTGCCGGTGATCCTCGTGGCGTTCTTCTCGGTGTTCGCGTTGACGATGCCGGTGCTGCTGTCCGCCTTCGCGTCACAGGTGTACGACGTCGGCGCCGGTGGCTACGGGGTGTTCAACTCCGCCGTCGCGATCGGCGCCCTGGTCGGCGCGCTGCTGTCCACCCGTCGGGCCGTCGTGCGGCTCCGCACCATCGTCGGCGGGGTGTTCTGGACGGGCGTGCTGCTCGTCGTGTCGGGGTCGATCCCCGCGATCGCGCCGTTCACCGTCGCGCTCGTGGCCGTGGGGATGTCGCAGCTGCTGTTCCAGACCGCGTCGAACTCGCTCGTGCAGCTGTCGTCGAACGTGGCGATCCGCGGCCGGGTGATGTCGCTCTACGTCCTGGTGCTGCTCGGTGGACAGGCGATCGGCGGCCCGCTGATGGGCCAGGTCGTCGACCGCTTCGGTGCGCACGTGGGGATGATGGTCGCCGGTGGCGTGCCGGCTGCGGCCGCCGCGGTGATCGCGCTCGTGCTCGCCCGCCGAGGGGGCCTGCACCTGGCGGTGCGGATGCGACACCACCTGCCGGTGCCGGCGATCGTCGCGCACTGACGCGGGACTTCGCGGTGACCACCCGCCGGCCGGGAGGCCCGTGGCGGCCCCGCCCCGCGCCTCCCGTCCGCCCCTTGGTCGCGCCAGGCCGTACGCAAAACACCGGTGTCCACGCTCGACGCCGCGGAATCCCGCGGTGTGTTGCGCGAACACCGGTGTCCCTCGAGGGGCAGTGCCTCAGTAGGCGACGCCGAAGCGCGTCTGGTGGTGCGCCGGGGTGACGATCTCGTCGACGAACGCGATCGCGTAGTCGGCGCCGGAGATGTCCGAGTTGCCCGCGGCGTCGGCGAGCAGGACCTCGTCCGAGGCGCGGTAGGTGCCGCGGCGCTCGCCCGGGTTGTAGCTGCCGAAGGCCGCGGCGGGGCTCACGTAGAACCAGTCGACCTGGGTGTCCGAAGCGCGGAGGGCGTCGAGGATCTGCGCGTGGCTCTTCGCCTCGCCCTTGAAGGCGTCCGGGAAGCCGTCGGTGTCGAAGAGGCGGGGGCCGTCCTCGGACACGCGCATCGAGCCGGCACCGCCGACGATGCCGAGCCGCGCGCCAGCCGCGGCGGCGGCGTCGACGAAGTGCTGGAACTTGTCCTTCAGCTCGCTGCCGTCGGCCTGCACGGCGTGGAGCGAGACGACGACGACGTCGGCACCCTTGGTGACCTCGGACACGAAGTCGGCGTCGAACGCGTCGCCCTGCGCCAGGGTGAGGCCCTCGGCCGGCTCGAGCTTGCTCGTGTCGCGGGCGACCGCGGTGACGGTGAGGCCGCGGGAGAGGGCCTCGTGGGTGATGGCGGAGCCGGCGTAGCCGGTGCCTCCGAAGACGACGATGTTGGTCATGGTGTTCCCTTCGTGGACGTTCTGGGCGTCGGTGACGTTGACAGTCACCGTACAAGAGTTACTCTCTTTGAGTAAGTAGGCACCTGACGGTGCGTTGCGGAGGACACCATGTCAGCACTCGATTACAGCCCCTACGCGGCGGACTGCCCCAGTCGGCAGCTGCTCGACCGCATCGGCGACCGCTGGAGCGTGCTGACGATCGGCGTCCTCGCCGACGGTCCCGCACGGTACTCGGCGGTGGCGGCCCGGGTGCAGGGGGTCTCGCAGAAGATGCTCACCCAGACCCTGCGGGCACTCGAACGCGACGGCATGGTCACGCGCACGGTGTTCCCCGAGATCCCGCCGCACGTGGAGTACGAGCTGACCGATCTCGGACGGTCCCTGCGCACGGTCCTCGTGCCGCTGGAGGACTGGGCGACCTCGCACATGCCCGACGTCGCGGTGGCGCGCGAGGGGTACGACGCGCGCTGAGCGCCGGCGCGCGCAGCGCTCCGGCGCACTCGGAATCCCCGACGGTGACGAGTGGTTGCCTGGGGACATGCGATCGATCGTCTACACGAAGCCCGGTGCCAGCAGCGTCCTCGAACTCGTCGAGCGGGAGATCCCGGAACCCGGCGCGGGCGAGGTCCGCGTCCGCGTCGTCGTCTCCGGCGTCAACCCGACCGACTGGAAGGCCCGCGCCGGCGGCACCTACGGCGACGGCCTGCCCTTCCCCGAGATCACGCCGAACCAGGACGGCGCCGGTGTGGTCGACGCCGTGGGCCCCGGTGTGGAGGGACTGGCCGTCGGTGACCGCGTCTGGCTGTTCATGGCGGCGGCGTCACGGCCGACCGGCACCGCGCAGGAGTACACCGTCGTCCCCGAGTCCCGCGTGGTCCCGCTGCCCGACGGGGTCTCGTTCGACGTCGGCGCCGCGCTCGGGGTCCCCGCGATGACGGCGCACCGAGCCCTCACCACCCACGAGGACGGCCCCGCCCGACTCGGCCCCGGTGCCCTGGACGGCTTCACTGTGCTCGTCGCCGGCGGTGCCGGTGCCGTGGGGCACGCCGCGATCCAGCTCGCCCGCTGGGCCGGAGCGACCGTCATCACGACGATCAGCTCGGACGCGAAGGCAGCGCTGGCGACGGCGGCCGGCGCGCACCACATCGTCAACTACCGCGAGGAGGACGCCGCCGAGCGCATCCGGTCGATCGCGCCCGACGGCGTCGACATCGTCGTCGAGGTCTCGATCCCGCAGAACGCCGCACTCGTCGCGGACGTGCTGGCGAACCACGGCGTCGTGTCGATCTACGCGAACAACGGCGGGGACGAGGCGAGCCTGCCGATCCGGCCGAACATGACCGTGAACGCCCGCTACCAGTTCCTGCTGCTCTACACGATCGGTGACGAGGCGCTGTCCGCTGCGGCCGGGGACGTCACCGAGGCGCTGCACGACGGCGTGCTGCCGGTCGGCGAGGACGCCGGTCTGCCGCTCACCCGGTTCGCGCTCGAGGAGACCGCCCGGGCGCACGACGCGGTCGAGCAGGACACGGTCGGCAAGGTGCTCATCGACGTGACCGAGGCGCCGTAGCCGCGACACCGGATCCCACGCCGGGTCCGGCTCCGGCTCGGCGGACGACGAACGGCTCCCACGCATGCGTGGGAGCCGTTCGTGGTGGACGGTGCGGGAGGGGTCAGCGACCCAGACGCGCAGCGATGGCAGCGGTGACCCGGATCCGGGCTGCTGCGCGCTCGCGCTCGATGTTGGCGGCGATGACGTCGAGGTCTTCGTAGTCGGCGTCGGTGGTGGTGTCGTTCCAGTTCGGTGAGGAGATCCGGGCACGCCCGAACGACGGCGGAGCAGGGTTCACGGTCGTCATGGGGGCATCGTACGTCGAGCGTCCGACAGAGCGTGTGAGCATCACGGGCCTTTCGGGAACGAGTAGGTCAGCGAGAACGCGACGGCCATGAACGACGCCATCATCGCGATGTTCTTGGCGTCGAGTTCGGTGAAGGCGTCGGGCACCGGGGAGTCGACGGTGAGCATCCCGAACGAGTACTGGTCGGACCGGATCACCACCGACACGTACGAGGAGTACCGCGGTTCGAAGCCCGGCACGTCCTGGTCGACGTCGACGTCGGCGGAGCGGTCGCCGACGATCCGGGGTGATCCCCCGACCAACACCCACTCGAGGTTGCGGTCGCCGTAGGGCGTGCCCGCGCGGAAGACACCGGCAGTGTCGCCGGCGCCGGCGTGACCGATCGGCTCGAGCGCCCGCAGATCGGTGGACAGCTGGTAGACGTTGGCGCGGACGTCGGGCACCTTCGGCAGCAGGTAGAACGCCAGGGCCACGGCGACGCGGTCGGCGACGACGGAGAGTTCGCCGTGGCGCTCGGACCGGCGCAGTTCGGTGAACCGGACGAGCCGGGTGGCGATCTGACCGAACGCGTACCGGACGGCCGTCGACTGCTCGAGCTCCGCCGCGGTGGCGTTGTCCTCGGCCACCGAGCGCGCGGCGTCGCTGCGCCGGGTCCGGACCACCTGCACCGTCACCGCGGCGACGAGCACGACGAGCCCGAACGCGACGAGCGAGATTCGGACCGCCGGGGCGACGAACAGGTTGGGCAGCTGGAACGCGGCGGTGGGCGCAGCAGCCACCACGATCGGCCACACGACCGTGCCGACCCGTCCTGAACGCTGATGCCCCATGACCACGACGCTAGGTCACGCCACCGACTCGGTCGAAGTTGTCCACAGGTCGGTTCTCCACAGGATCCGACGGCCTCCACCAGCCCGTCGCACGCAGCTGGTAAGCAGGACCCATGACCGACGTCAGCACGCCCGTTCCCGGATCCAGAGCCCTCGTCCTCGGTGGCGGAGGTGTCGCCGGCATCGCCTGGGAAGTCGGCGTCCTCGTCGCCCTGCAGGAAGCCGGCGTCGACCTCGACGCCGCCGATCTGGTCGTCGGCACGAGCGCCGGCAGCGTCGTCGGCGCCTTCGTCCGGAACGGTGCCGTCCAGCAGGCCCACGACCAGCAGCACAGCCCGGCCCCCACGACCTACGAAGAGCCGGCACCGATCGACGTCGAAGCCGTGCAGCAGCACATCGGCGCAGCACTGCAGGGCGCGACCGACGAACAGGACGCCCGCGCTCGACTCGGCCAGGCCGCCCAGCAGGTCGTCGGCGGGCAGAGCGACGACGAGCGCATCGTGACCTTCGGCGAGACGCTCCCGTCCACCGAGTGGCCGGAGAAGCCCCTCGCAGTCACCGCGGTCGACGCCACCGACGGCACCTTCCGCCTGCTGACCGCAGCGGACGGCGTCCCGCTCCCCCGCGCGGTCGCCGCCAGCTGCTCGGTGCCCTTCGTGTGGACCCCCGTCAGCATCGACGGCCACCCCTACGTCGACGGCGGTGTCCGCTCCGGCACCAACGCCGACGCCGCCGCCGGGTACGAGCGGGTCCTCGTCATCGCCTGCGGACCCGAAGGGCCGTCTCCGTGCGGACCCTGGCTCGACGTCGCGGTCGAGGCCCTGCGCGCCGGTGGCTCGTCGGTCGAGGTCGTCGTGGCCGACAGCGCGTCCCAGCAGGCCTTCGGCACGAACTCGCTCTCGCTCGCCACCCAGGCGCCGTCGGCCGAGGCCGGCCACGCCCAGGGCACCGCGGTCGCCGAGCAGATCGCCGCCTTCTGGGCCGAGGACCTGGCGAGCGTGCACGCATGAGCGCCCCGTTCTCCGACCTCGACCAGTACATCGCGCTCCCCCGCGTCGACGGCATCGACGTCAGTCCGGACGGCACTCGCGTCGCCCTGACGGTCAGTGCACTCGATCCGGACGGCACCGGTTCCCGCCGGTCCATCTGGCAGGTGCCCACGTCGTCGACCGACGACAGCGGGTCCGCTGCGCGCCCGGTCCGCCTCACCCGTTCCGCCAAGGGCGAGGGCGGCATCGCCTTCACCCGCACCGGCGACCTGCTCTTCGTCTCCGCCCGGCCAGACGCGGACGCCAGCGACCTCGAGGCGGCACAGCTCTGGGTGCTGCCCGCCGCGGGTGGCGAGGCCCGCCCGCTCACCCGTCTCGCCGGGGGTGTCGGTGGCGTCCTGGCCACCGCGTCGTCGTCGGACGTCGTCGCGCTGACCGCCGACCTGCTGCCGGGGGCCGGTTCCGACCCGTCGACGGTGCTCGAGGCCGACGCCGGGCTCCGGAAGACCCGCAAGGACAAGCACGTCCGCGCGATCCTGCACGAGACCTACCCGGTGCGGTACTGGGACCACGACCTTGGTCCGGCCCAGACCCATGTCCTGACGCTCGACACGGCCGGCGGCGCGGACGAAGTCGCTCAGCCCGTGGACCGCACGCCGTCCCCCGGCCGCTCCCTCGACCACGTCAGCGGAGCGCTCACCCCCGACGGATCGGTCCTGCTGGCAGCCGTGGGCGTCCGGGAGGCCCGTGGACACCGCTCGACGCTCGTCACCATCGACCTGTCCAGCGGCCGCCGCACGGTGCTGTTCGACGACGTCGACGTCGACCACGAGATGCCGGCGCTCAGCCACGACGGTCGGACGATCGCCTGGGTCCGCACCGTCCGCTCCACCCCCGCCGGTGCGAACCAGCAGGAGGTCTGGACGGCCGGCATCGACGGCTCCGACGCCCGCCGCATCGCGACCGACTGGGACCGTTGGCCAAGCGAGCTCGTGTTCGAGCACGGCGACGGGGCGCTCCTGGCGGTCGCCGACCAGGACGGCCGCGCGCCGGTCTTCCGCATCCCGCTCGACGGCGGCGCCGTCGAGCAGCTGATGCACGACGACTGGGCGTACTCGAGCCTGCGCGTGGCGGAGGCGACGGGCGTGGTCGTGGCACTCCGGGCCTCCTGGGCGGCGCCGCTGCACCCCGTGCGGATCGCGACGGACGGTACGGTGACCGCGCTGGCGACGCCGGCGCCCCTGCCGGACGTGCCCGCCAACCTGGAAGAGGTCGAGACGACCGCTGCCGACGGTGCCCGTGTGCGCGGCTGGCTGGTCGTACCCGAAGGCGACGGGCCGCACCCGCTCGTCCTGTGGATCCACGGTGGGCCGCTCAACTCCTGGAACCAGTGGTCGTGGCGGTGGAACCCGATGCTGCTCGCGGCACGCGGGTACGCCGTGCTGCTGCCGGACCCCGCGCTGTCCACCGGTTACGGGCTCGACTTCGTGAACCGCGGCTGGAACGCCTGGGGGCAGGCGCCGTACACCGACCTGATGGCGATCACCGACGTGGTCGAGGCCCGAGCCGACATCGACGCCTCCCGCACCGCGGCGATGGGCGGGTCGTTCGGCGGGTACATGGCGAACTGGGTCGCCGGGCACACCGACCGGTTCCGGGCGATCGTCACCCACGCCAGCCTGTGGGCGCTCGACCAGTTCAACGGCACGACGGACTCGTCGCAGTACTGGTCGTCGATCTTCGACGCCGACGGGATCGCGGCGAACGACCCGCACCGGTTCGTGGGCGACATCACGTCACCGATGCTCGTCATCCACGGCGACAAGGACTACCGGGTGCCGATCGGCGAGGGGCTGCGGCTGTGGTCCGAGCTCGCGGAGCACCACGCGGCGCCGGACGGCTCGATGCCGCACCGGTTCCTGTACTTCCCGGACGAGAACCACTGGGTGCTCTCCCCGCAGCACGCCGTGGTCTGGTACGAGACGGTGTTCGCGTTCCTCGGGCAGCACGTGCTCGACCAGGAGTGGGAGCGACCCGAGCTGCTCGGCTGAGCGACACGTCCGGACCGAAGGAGCAGCCGCCGACGATCCCTGCCCGCGCCGCGACCACGGCTCAGAGGGCTTCGAGCACGTCGAGCGCCCGCTCGACCCCGTGCTCTGCCCGCATCCGCCGCCCCACGTCGGCGGCACGGTCGCGGCGGGTCAGGGCATCGCGCATCGCGGGTTCGAGCGTGCCCACCGACAGGCGACGCAGCGGAACCGGAGCGGCGGCCACGCCCTGTCGGTGCAGCTGCGCGGCCCAGAACGGCTGGTCCGCGGTGACGGGCACGACGACCGCGGGCACGCCGGCGCGGGCAACGGCGTGCGCGGTACCGGCCCCGCCGTGGTGCAGGGCGAGCGTCGCGCCCGGCAGCACCGCGTCGAACGGCGTCGACCCCACCGCCAGCACGTCGGGGCCACGGAGCGCAGCCGGCAGCGCGAGGCCGCCCGCCCCGGTGACGAGCAGCACCCGGAGGCCGTGGGAACGGGCAGCCGTGACGATCGCAGACCCTCGAGCCGCTGCGTCCCGCGCCGTCCCCGTCGCCATGGACCCGAACGAGGCGACGATGAAGCGACCGGCCCGCAGGAAGTCGCCGACCTCGGGGTCGAGTGACGCCGACGGTGTCGCCTCGTACCAGGCCCCCGTCTGGTGCACCCGCTCGGGCCAGTCGTCGGGCCGCGGGAGCAACGCGGGACTCACAGCCATGAGCGTCGCACGCGACGGCGACCGCCGCGCGGGACGACGGCCGCCCGGCAACTCGGCGGCGGCGCGCACCACGTCGGCGTCGAAGAGACGGGCGACGGCGCGGGGGACGGCGTAGGTGGACCGGTTGCGCGGGCCGAGGTCTCGGGTCGCCGTCGGGCCTCCGGCGGCGGGGAAGCGCTCGCTCGGGGTCGCCACGGGTGCGAACTCCACCAGCACGCGGGGGACGCCGAGCGCGTCCGCCACCATCGGAGCGCTCAGGATCAGCGGGTGGTGCACCACCACGCCGGGGCCGAAGTCGACGCTCTCCCGCACCGCGGCCGCGAGCATCCGGCGCATCGCAGGACGCACCTCGGTGCGCAGGTGGTGCGCGAGCACTCGAGGGGTGCGCCGGACGGGGAACAGCACCCGGTGCGCGTCCAGGCCGAGGCGCACGGTGTCGACACCGTCAGGCGCGACCGCGTCGTCCGGCAGCGCCAGCCGCACCTGGTGTCCGCGGGACAGGGCACGTCGTGCCAGTGCGGCGAAGGGCTCGACGTCGCCGCGGGTGCCGGCGGTGAGCAGCATCATGCGCATCCGACCAGTGTGGCGGGGAAGCCGGCGCCCGGCGTCACCGTCGGCCGGGTACGCTCGGGCCCGTGACTGACGGACTCGAGCGGATCCCGCGAACCGCGCTGTCCGGGATCGGACCGGCCGTGCGCCGGCTCCTGCTCATCTCGCGACCGGTGCTGTGGATCAACACCATCGGCTCCGGGCTCGTTGCCGTGTGGCTCACCGGCGCGCTGTTCGACGTGCGGGCGTTGCCGCTCATCCTGTGGCTCACCCTGCCGTTCAACCTGCTCATCTACGGCGTCAACGACATCTACGACCAGGACACCGACGCGGCCAATCCCCGCAAGGGGTCGATCGAGGGTGCCAGGATCCGACAGTCCGAGGTGCGACTGATCGCCTGGGCCGTCGCGGTCGTGAACGTCCCGTTCCTCGTCTACTTCTCCATCGCACTGCCGCCGCTCGCGAACGCGGTGATCCTGCTCTACGCGGGTGTCTTCGTCTTCTACTCCGCACCGCCGCTGCGGTTCAAGGCGCGGCCGTTCCTCGACTCGCTGAGCAACGCCGCGTACGCGCTGCCGCTGGTCATCGTCCCCGCGGCGCTCTCGGTCACCCCGGTGTGGCCGGCTGCCCTCGGCCTGATGGCGTGGAGCGTGGCCAAGCACGCCTTCGACGCGGTGCAGGACATCGAGGAGGACCGCCGTGCGGGCATCACCACCACCGCGGTCCGGCTCGGCGCGCGCGGGACGGCATGGTGGAGCGGGTCCTGGTGGATCGCCTCGACGGCACTCTTCGCCGTGGTGAGCGTGCCCGTGGCCGCAGTCAACCTGCTCATCGCCGGCATCCTGGTGGTGTCCCTGCTGCGTGATCCGACGCCGGAGACCGGTCACCGCCTGTACCGTCTGTCGGTCGCCTTCCCGTACATCGCGGGGTCGTTCGTCGGGGTGCTCCTCATGGTGTCGATCGTGTTGGGAGGCCGCTCGTGAGCCGCATCGTCGTGGTCGGGGGCGGGATCGGCGGCCTGACCGCCGCCGCGCTGCTCGCACGTGCTGGCCATCGGGTCACCCTGCTCGAATCCTCCGCAGAGCTCGGCGGCAAGAGCCGGCGCATCCACCTGGGTGCGGACCGGATCGACACCGGCCCGTCGTTGATGACGTTCCCCGCCGTGTGGGACGAGTTGCTGCGGCGACTCGGCGACGGCGCGGACGCGGGCGCACCCGAGCGCACTCGCGATGCCGGTCACCTCGACCTGGTGCGGATGCCCGAGGTCGGTCGCTACTACCACGACGGCGAGGAGACCTCGCTGCCGGTGGCGCCCGACCACCCGTGGTACCCCGCCTGGCGCCGGTTCTCGGACCTGCACGCGCCCCTCGCCGACGACGTGACCGAGCTGCTGCTCGCCGACCCCCTCGACCGCGCGGCCCTCCCGGCGCTCCGTCGGCTCCTGGCCGTCTACGGTTCGCGACTCACGACGCGCGCCTACCTGGACGGCTTGCAGTGGCTGCCGGACGGGCTGCGCGAGATCATCGCGATCCACACCCTCAACGCGGGCGTCTCGCCGGCACGCACCCCGGCCCTCTACGCGAGCATGCCGGCGATCATGGCGGAGACCGGTGCCTGGGTGCCGCGCGGCGGGATCTACGAGATCGTGCTCGCGCTGGCCCGGCTGGCCGAGGCCGCCGGAGCCGAGGTGCGCACCGGCGAGGCCGTCACCCGCATCGAGCGCGGGTGGGTCACCACCGAGGTCGGGCGGTACCCGGCCGACCTCGTCGTCAGCGCCGTGGACGCCGACCGACTCACCACACTGACGGGCCCGTCGCGGATCCCACCGCTCCCCCGTCTGCGTCCGCGCACCCTCTCCTGCTCGGCCGTCGCGGTGTACGGCGTCCTCCGCCAGGAGTTGCCGGCGGACCTCGCGGCGCACAGCGTGGTGCTCCCGACGAAGCCGGCGGCACTGCACCGCAGCCTGGAGGCCGGCGACGAGCCGGCGGACACCATGGTGTTCGTCAACCAGTACCGCGCGGGCGAGGTGTACCCGAACGGGCGCAGCACCGCAGGGATCCTGCTCACCGCGCCCGCCGACGGCGGTCACTACACGGCGGAGCACCCCTTCGTGCGGCGCGAGGTCGACCGTGTCTCCCGCGCGATGGGACTCGACGGGCCCCTCACCGACCTGCTCGACGAGCAGGTCGTGCTCGATCCGCAGTACTACGGCGAGGGCGGCGAACCACACGGGGCGCTCTACGGAGCGGCACGCCCGCCGTGGCTGAGCGGGCCGTTCCACCGTCCCTCGTACAACGACCCCTGGCGGCCCTGGCTGTGGCGGGTCGGTGCGTCGGTCCACCCCGGCGGCGGCGTCCCGGCGGTGGTGGGTGGCGCGATGATCGCGGTGAACCGGCTGCTCAAGTCGACACCGGCCTGACACGAACGAGCGAACCGGCGAACCGGCGAACCGGCGAACCGGCGAACCGCTCCACACCAGCCGGGCAGTTACACGAACGCGGCCTGCCCGGTGATCGCCCGGCCGACGATCAGGGTGTTCACCTCGCGCGTGCCCTCGTACGAGTAGATCGCCTCGGCATCGGAGAAGAACCGAGCGACGCCCTTGTCGAGCACGATGCCGTTGCCGCCCTGCACCTCGCGGCACCAGGCGACGGTCTCGCGCATCTTCGAAGTGGCGAACGCCTTGGCCATCGCGGAGTGCTCGTCGCCACCGACCCCGGCGTCCTGCATGGCCGAGGCCTGCGTGCAGAGTGCGATCGAGGCCGTGATGTTCGACAGCGACTTGACGAGCAGGTCCTGCACGAGCTGGTGCGCGGCGATCGGCTTGCCGAACTGGACCCGCTCGCGGGCGTAGGCCAGGGCGGCCTCGTACGCGCCGATCGCGATGCCGACCGCCTGCCAGGCGACCTCGGTGCGGGTCAGCCGGAGCACCTCGGCGGTCGAGCGGAACGACGTGGCGTTCTGCAGCCGACGCGACTCGGGGACACGGACGTCCCGCATGACGATGTCGGCGTTCTGCACGCCGCGCAGCGCGATCTTGTCCTCGATCTTCGTCGCGGTGAAGCCCGCGGTGTCGGTGGTGACGAGGAAGCCCTTGACCTGGCCGTCGGCGACGTCCTTCGCCCAGATCACGACGACGTCGGCGAAGGTGGCGTTGCCGATCCAGCGCTTCTCGCCGTCGAGCACCCACTCGTCGCCCTCGCGCCGTGCGGTGGTGCGCAGGCCTTTGGCGGAGTCGCTGCCGGAGTACGGCTCGGTGAGTCCGAAGGCCCCGATGAGCTCGCCGGCGGCCATCCGTGGCAGCCACTCCCGCTGCTGCTCGTCGCTGCCGGCGACCGCGATGGAGTTCATCGCCAGGCCGGACTGCACACCGATGAAGGTGGCGACGCTGGCGTCGACCCGGCCGAGCTCGAGCGCTGTCCACCCGCGGTAGACGGCCGAGTTCTCGAACCGGCGCACCATCGGCACGCCCGGCCCGTACATGCCGAGCTCGGCGAGCGGCGCGATGACCTGCATCGGGAACTCGGCACGCGCCCAGTACTCGTCGGCGATCGGCCGGACCTCTTGCTCGAGGTACTGCCGGAGCTGCCCGAGCGACGCACGCTCCTGCTCGGTGAGCTGCTGCTGGAAGCCGTAGAAGTCCGATTCGAGCAGGGCCGTGGCGGGCATGGTCGTTGACATGGGAACCACGATGCATCATTCTCGAAAACGTTGCAAGAGAGGATCGCGTGTACACATCAGACTCTGCGCTGCGCGCCTTCCGGGAGGCCCGTCACACCTTCATCGCCGGGTCGCGGATCGACATGGGGGCGTTGGCTGCCGCACTCGGCGTCGATCGCACGTCACTGTTCCGCTGGGTCGGCAACCGTGACCGGTTGCTGTCCGAGATCTTGTGGTCCCTCGCCGTCCCGACGCTCGACGGGGCAACCCACGCCGCCGACGAGATCGGAGCGACCGGGGCAGCCCGGCTCGTCGTCGTGCTCGACCGGTTCACCGCGGACCTGATCGACGCCCCGTACTTCCGTGCGTTCCTGACCCGCGAACCGGCTCGGGCGATGCGTCTGCTGACCACCTCGGAGAGCGACGTGCAGAGCCGGTTCGTCGCCCGGGTCACCGCACTCATCGAGCAGCAGGAGTCGTCCGGTACGTTCGATCCGGCACCGTTGTCGGCTGAGGAGCTCGCACGGCTGCTCGTCCGGATCTCCGAGTCGTTCACCTACGCCGAGTTCATCTCCGGTGAGACCCCTGATCCCGACCGGGCACGTGCGGCGTTCGAGTACGTCCTGCGGCCCGACGCGGTGCACGCCACACCCGCACCACCGATCGGAGACCGATGACCATCGACGAGTACCCGTTCCGCCGCTCCTACCCCACCAGGTGGAACGACAACGACATGTTCGGGCACGTCAACAACACGATCTACTACTCGGCGATGGACAACGCGTCGACGTACTGGTTCCGCGAGTTCGCCGGGCTCGACCCGTTCTCGTCGGAGTGGATCGCCGTGCTGGTGTCGTCGAGCTGCCGGTTCGTCGAGTCCGCCGTCTGGCCGGACGTCATCGAGGTCGGGATGCGCTCGAAGCACCTCGGCACCACGAGCCTGTCGTGGGAGTTCGGCCTGTTCCGGCAGTCCGACGGGGCACTGCTCGCCACGGGCGAGTTCGTGCACGTCATCATCGACCGTGAAGGTGCCCGTCGTCCGATCCCGCTGCCCGCCGAACTCCGCGAGCTCGTCACGGGTTCGATGGTCGCGCAGCAGCCCGCCGTCGCCGACTGAGGACCTCAGCCCTTCAGCGCAGCCAGCTCGAGGTTGATGTCGTCGGGGTCCTGCACGGACAGGATCACCATGCCGGCGTCGCCGAGGTCGGTGACCTCGCCGTGCTCGACCCCTGCGGCGTCCAGGCGTGCAGCCGCCTGGTGCAGCTCGTCGACCGACCCCACGACGAAGCTCACGTGGTCGAGGCCGACGGTGTCAGGGTCGAACGTCTGCCCCGCCGGGGCGACCGGACGGAGCCCGAACACCTGGTCGCCGAGCCGGAACACGGAGCCGCCGTAGAAGCGCTCACGGTCCTCGCGCACGCCGGGCTCGTCGACCTGGTCGCTGAAGTCGATCGCCGGGTCGGTGCCGAGCAGCTGCTGGTAGAACGCCTTGCTGCGGTGGATGTCGGTCACGGTGACACGGACGTGGGCCAGGGCGGTCGGGCGTGCGAACGGCTCGGTCATGGTGGAGCTCCTCAGGGTTGCGCGCCGTGGTTGCGACGCGCACCCGAGGCAACCCTCGGTGCCTCCGAAGCACCCGAGGCCGTGCGGCGACCGGACAGCCGCGCGCACGACGTTCCGCACGCCGCACAACCAGAGCGCCCCCGAACCACGCGATCGCGCGGTTCGGGGGCACTTCGGTCGTGCAAGCGGCGCTGGACCCGAACGCCAGCGCCGCGGTCCGGGGTCAGATCAGGTCGTCGGTCAGGTGGTTCGGCGTGCCGAAGCGGTGCGCCGTGATCGACACCGCCTGCTCGCGGACGAACGGCAGGATCTCGAGCCGCCCGGCCTCGGTCACCGGGCCGCCGTACACCGCGACGTCCGGACGACCACCGACGGCGGAGTACAGCGCCGAGGTGTCCCCACCGATGAGCCGCACGCGGGTCGAGGGACCAGAAGCGACCGAGCTCGCGAAGGCCCCGTCGGACACCGTCTGCGACAGCGAGCGCACGATCGGCAGCGACCGGATCGCCGAGGCGACGGACGACGGCAGCGTCGCGGCCGTGGAGACCTCGATCGTCGTGCCAGCCCGGAGTGCGGCTGCGACGACGCGGACGAGCTCGATCACCGAGGCGTCAGCGTCCGCGTCGGCGACCGCGGCCAGCCGCACCTGCACCGACGGGAACGACAGGTACCGGGCGATGTTCCGCTCAGCGGAGAGCGCCGAGACGTCCGTCGCGGTGCCGAACAGCGTCGACCAGGCCTGCTCGTCGGACGCCAGCGCGCGGTCGAGCATCGGCGAAGCGACCTCGGCAGCCCGGGCGAACGCCGAGACCGGACCCGACACGGCGACACCGGACGCACCGGCCGCCGGTGCCGGCGTCCACGACCCGAGCCCGAGCAGGTAGTTCAGCCCACCGGCTTTCGTCCCCGCACCGACTGCCGACTTCTTCCACCCGCCGAACGGCTGCCGCCGGACGATGGCGCCCGTGATGCCACGGTTGACGTAGAGGTTGCCCGCCTGGATCCGCGACAGCCACGTGCCGATCTCGGCCGGGTCGAGCGAGTGCAGTCCCGAGGTCAGGCCGTAGTCGACCTCGTTCACGATGTCGATCGCCTCGTCGAGGGAGTCGGCGGTCATCATGCCGAGGATCGGGCCGAAGTACTCGGTGCGGTGGAACTCCGAGCCACGGCGGACGCCCTGTCGGACGCCCGGGCTCCAGAGCTTGCCGGTCTCGTCGAGCTGCTTCGGCTCGACGGCCCAGGACTCCCCCGCGCCGAGCGTCGTCAGGCCGTCGAGCAGCTTGCCCGAGGCCGGCTCGATGACCGGGCCCATCTGGGTCGCCGCGTCGGTCGGGTAGCCGACGGTGAGCGACGACACCGCGTCGAGCAGCTGGTTCCGGAAGCGCTTGGACTTGGCGACCGAGCCCACCATGACGACGAGGGACGCGGCCGAGCACTTCTGACCGGCGTGCCCGAACGCGGACGCGACGACGTCCTTCACGGCGAGGTCGAGGTCGGACGACGGCGTGACGATCACGGCGTTCTTGCCCGAGGTCTCGGCGAGCAGCGGCAGGTCCGGCCGGAACGAGCGGAAGAGCTCGGCCGTCTCGTACGCACCGGTGAGGATGACCTGGTCGACCATAGGCGACGCGATGAGCTGCTGCCCGAGGTCGTCCTCGGACACCTGCAGGAACGCGAGCACGTCGGCCGGTGCCCCGTGGGCGTCGAGCGCGGTCTCGATGATCGAGGCGAGCACGGCGCCGGAGCGCTCGGCGGGCGGCGCGGGCTTCAGGACGACGGCGGACCCGGCGGCCAGTGCGGCGAGGGTGGACCCGGCGGGGATCGCGACGGGGAAGTTCCACGGCGGCGCGACGAGGGTCAGCGCTGCGGGCGTGAAGGTCGCACCGTCGACGTCGTCGAGCGAGGACGCCAGGGTGCCGTAGAAGTGCGCGAAGTCGATCGCCTCGGACACCTCGGGGTCGGCCTGGTCGATGGTCTTGCCGGTCTCCGACGCCATGACCTCGATGAGGGCGGCACGGTTCGCCTCGAGTGCGTCGCCGACGGCGTGCAGCACCGCGCCACGCGCACCACCGGACCAGGTCCCCCAGACCGCACCGGCGGCCTTGGCGCGACCGAGCGCGGAGTCGAGCGCCGTGGCGGAGCCGACCCGGGCCTCCTGGACGGCACGGACGCCGAGCGTCGACGAGGCGACCCGTGCGGTGATGGCGTCGCCCCAGGCACGGACGGCGCCGACCGAGGGGTCGCTGTCCGGGGTGTTCTCGAAGTGGCCGGGGCCGGGGCGGCCGACGGCGGCGTACCGGTCGGCGACCCGGTGTGATGCCGGCGCTTCGAGCCCCTCGGGCGTCGCGAGCGGCACCAGGGAGGCGCGGAAGCGCTCCTCTTCGCGGGCGAACAGCGGCGGCGACGACACGAGCGAGAAGACGGCGGACATGAAGTTGTCCTGCGACGCGCCTTCTTCGAGACGACGGATCAGGTAGGCGATCGCCACGTCGAACTCACCCGGGTGGACGACCGGCGTGTAGAGCAGGAGCGAACCGACCGTGTTCTTCACGGCCGACGCCTGCCCCTGCGCCATGCCGAGCAGCATCTCGAACTCGATGCCGTCCCGCACGCCACGCTCACCGGCGAGCAGCCAGGCGTGCGCGACGTCGAACAGGTTGTGCCCGGCGACACCGACGCGGACGTTCTCGACGCGCGATGGGGTGAGCGCCCAGTCGAGCACCCGCTTGTAGTTGGTGTCCGAGTCCTGCTTGGTGTGCCAGGTGGCGAGCGGCCAGCCGTGCACCGAGGCCTCGACCTGCTCCATCGGCAGGTTCGCGCCCTTGACCAGCCGGACCTTGATGCCGGCACCGCCGCGGGCACGGCGGGCGGCGGACCACTCCTGCAGCTCCTGCATCGCGGCGAGCGCGTCGGGCAGGTACGCCTGCAGCACGATGCCGGCTTCGAGGCCCAGGAACTCAGGCTCGTCGAGGAGCTTCGTGAAGACCGCGATGGTGAGGTCGAGGTCCTTGTACTCCTCCATGTCGAGGTTGATGAACTTGGCGGGGCTGGCGGCTGCGGCGCGCTGGAAGAGCGGTCGGAGCTGCTCGACGATGTCGTCGACGGCGTGGTCGAACGCCCACGGGGAGTGCGGGTGCACGGTGGACGACACCTTGATCGAGACGTAGTCGACGTCGTCGCGGGCCAGGAGCTTGTGGGTGCCCTCGAGCCGGCGGGCGGCTTCGCGTTCGCCGAGCACGGCCTCGCCGAGCAGGTTGACGTTGAGGCGGACGCCGTCGCGCTTGATGCCCGCGATCGCCGGGCCGAGCTTGGAGTCGGTGGCGTCGACGATCAGGTGGCCGACCATGTTCCGGAGGACGCGGCGGGCGATGGGGACGACGACGTTCGGCAGGACCGGGGCCATGCCGCCGCCGAGCCGGACGAGTCCGCGGAGCGCGGCGGGCAGGAACCCGGGGGCGTCCGGGGCGATCTGGCGGAGCTTGCGGGCGGCGACGGCGAGGTCTTCCGGTCGCACGACGCCGTCGACGAACCCGACGGCGAAGTCGAGGCCGGCGGGGTCGGCGAGCACGCCGGCGAGCTGCTTCGCGGAGCCGTCGACGGGGTACGACTCGGCCTCGGCGAGCCACTGTCGGACGAGCGCGACGGACTGGTCCGCCAGGGCGTCGTGGTCGATGGCGGAGTCCTCGTGCAGCGTCGTCATGGGTTCAGTGTGGAGGTCCGGGATGCGGTAGCGGAAGTGAGCGTTCCTGATGGATACCGTTCAGTTGCGCTACCGTTCCGGTCGCGGTCCGGCTAGCGTCGGACCATGCTCGACGTCCGCCGTCTCGTGCTCCTCCGTGAGCTGTCCATCCGTGGCACGATCGCGGCCGTCGCCGAGGCGGTGAACTTCACCCCGTCGGCGGTCTCGCAGCAGCTCAGCGCCCTGGAGCGGGAGGCCGGTGTGCAGCTGTTCCGCAAGGCCGGCCGACGGCTGCAGCTCACCCCGCAGGCCGAGGTGCTGGTCACCGCGGCGGGCCAGGTGCTCGACGTCCTCGAGCACGCGCAGTCCCAAGTGGAGGAGACCCTGTCGTCCGTGCAGGGCCGGGTGCGGGTTGCCGTGTTCCAGTCCGCGGCCCTGGCCCTGATGCCGAGCGCCCTGCACGAGATGGCGACGGAGCACCCCGACGTCCGGGTCGAGATGGTGCAGCGGGAGCCGGAGACCGCACTGAACGAGACGTGGGCTCGTGACTTCGACATGGTGATCGCCGAGCAGTACCCGGCACATGCCGCACCGCACCTGCCCGGGCTCGACCGATCGGACCTGACGACCGACGCGGTGCGGCTCGCCCTGCCCCCGCTCGACACCGCGCTGCGCCCGGTGTCGTCGCTCGAGGACGCGCGCACCATGCCCTGGGTGATGGAGCCCCGCGGCACCGCGTCGCGGCACTTCGCCGAGCAGGTCTGTCGGCGCTGGGGTTTCGAGCCGGACGTCCGGTACGAGACCGCCGACCTGCAGACGCAGATCCGCCTGGTCGAGTCCGGCAACGCGGTGAGCCTGATGCCGGACCTGATGTGGACCGGCCGGACGACGACCTGTCGACTGCTCGAGCTGCCGGAGGGTCCGCGACGGACGATCTTCACGGTGGTCCGCGCCGCTGGCGCGTCGTCGCCAGCGGTGCGTGCTCTCCGCGCCGCGCTCGAACGTGCCGCGTCCGTCGTCGGAGCGTGACACGGCGGTCTGGAGGCGCGGCTCGGGTCGGCACGACGGCTGCGGAGCTCCGTTGCCGTCGTGATCATTCTGTGATCGAGCGATCGTCAGGACTGGCCAGCGGGCGACATTCCCTGAGTAGAGGACGCTGATCCGGCGTCCCGTCCAGGCATCCGAGGGGGATCCCGTGAACCAGTCCTGCAAGTACACCTTCCGCCGCAGCGCGGCGATCGGAGCGGCGATCGCGATCGTCACCGCTTCGTCGGCGTTCGGCATCGGGGCGAGCGCCGCCTCCGCAGCGACCGACGAGACCGCTGCGCCGAGCACCACCGCGACGTCGGCTCCGCAGGGCACGACCGCCGCGGGCACCGCGCCGACGACCCCCGCCGCCGCAGAACAGGCTGCCCCCGAGGCATCGACACCCGTCACCTGGGCGGAGCCGTCGAGCAAGGACGCGCCGATCGTCCTCACCGTGACCGCCGGCCAGCCGTTCTCGCACACCTTCACCGCCCAGGGCGGCGACGGCCCGTTGGAGTACCTGTTCAACCCGTTGAACTTCGACCCGACCAACGACGTCAACGGCTGGTCCTGGAACGAGCAGACCGGTGTCCTGAGCGCCACCCCGAAGAGCACGTTCGACGGACCCGCACTGTTCCAGGTCACCGCGACCGACCTGCACCAGACCGCCGTGCAGTACGTCCAGGTCGACATCGAGCCCGGCGCCCCGGTGGGTGTCACGTTCGGCGTCGACAGCTCGGACTCCGACGTCAGCTGGCAGGTCGACGCCGACGGGACGATCCGGGAGTACGCGCCGGGTGGCACCGGTGACACCGTGGTGTCGGAGGTCCCCGCCACGGTCGGCTCCTCGATGACCCTCGCGGGGCTGGCCGTCGACGCGCTGGGCAACCGCACCACCCCGGGCGACGAGTACCCGCGCTCGACCGTCACGAGCACCACCGCGACCGACGGCGTGGTCTGGGACCCGAACTGGTCGGCGAACACGGTGACGTTCTCGGAGCCGGGCACCCGCACACTGACGGTGTCCGAGGGCGGCGTCTCGACCTCGTTCACGGTCCGCGTCCCCGAGGCCCCCGCTGCCGTCACCGGCATCACCATCGGGGTGCTCCCCGCGGACGGGACCTCCGGCGACCGGTGGGGCGTCGATGGCGACGTGATCACCTACTACCCGGCGGACGGCGACCCGCAGCAGGTCGACGCGATCCCGGCCCGACAGGGTGACCGGGTGCAGATCCGCGCCCTGGCCGTGGACGCCGACGGGCAGCCGGTCGGCGACCACACCGACCTCACCTTCACGAGCGACGTGGCCAGTGACCGCACCGAGTACGACCCCGAGGCTGTGGCCACGTGGGTGACCTTCGAGCACGCGTCGCCGCACACGATCACCGTCGCGTCCGGAGACGTGAAGAGCACCATCCGCTTCGAGGTGCAGCCGACGGCGACGACCACGGTCACGACCACCCACACGCCGACCGCGTCGGGCACCCTCGCGTACACCGGTGCCGACGAGTCCGGCCCGCTCGCGTGGGCCCTCGGTCTCCTGGCATCGGGCGCCGGCCTGCTCGTCTGGCGCCTGCGTCGCCGACTCGGCTGAGGCACGTCACGGCAACCGCCTGACGGACCGGAGGTGCGCCGCGGGACCGCCCCGCACCCCCGGCCCGTCGTCGCGCGTTTCTGTGAAAAACCCCAGATGAGAGCCGGTAGTACCGAGACGAAACCGTGATCTCGGCATGGGTCGAAAACGGGTCCGTGAACCGTAACGTCAGCACAGAGGAGCGCGCGGGCACCGCGTGCTCACCACCAGACTCCCGAGGGGGAACCATGCACCAGTCCACCAAGCCGCCCGTCCGCCGCGCGGCGACGATCGGCATCGTCGTCGCGGCGACCGCCATCGGCTCGGTCATCGGCGTCAGCGCGCCCGCGACGGCGGCGACGCCGACGCGGACGACGACACCGACGAGCACCACGGCGACCGCGACACCGGGTGCCAGCCTGACGCACGCCGCCAGCCCCGCCGCGAAGGCCACGGACAGCGCCACCCCGGCGGCAGCACCGGGTGACGGCAGCGACCTCGCGTTCACCGAGCCGTCGACCCAGGCCGCCCCGATCGCCCTCACCGCGACGGTCGGCACGCCGTTCAGTCACACGTTCACCACCACGGGCGGCAACGGCACCGTCGGGTACGCCATCCAGGACGCCCCGTCGGCGGACTACACGGTGAACGTCGAGACCGGCGTGCTGAGCGGCACGCCGACGACCGCCGGCACGTTCGACTTCGAGGTCGTGGCGCTCAGCGGCTCGACACAGGTGACCGAGTACGTCCGCCTGACCGTCTCGCCGTCGCCGGTCGTCTTCACCGAGCCCTCGACGAAGGCGAAGCCGCTCGCCCTCACCGCCACCGCCGGCGCGACGTTCACGCACACGTTCCGCACCACGGGCGGCACGGGTTCGCTGGCGTACGCGATCCAGGACGCACCCTCGTCCGACCTGACCGTCAACGTCGAGACCGGGGTGCTCACCAGCACCGTGACCACCGCTGGCACGTACGACTTCGAGGTCGTCGCCCTCCGCGGCACCGCGACCGCCACGGAGTACGTGCGCCTGACCGTCCTGCCGGCCGCACCCGTCGGGGTCCGCGCGATCGTCGACACCGGCACACCCGGCGCAACGGTCTGGTCGGTCGCACCCGGTGGCGTCATCAGCGCGTTCTCCGGCGGGGGCGACCCCCTCGGCACCGTCACTTCGATCCCCGCCCAGCAGGGCGGCTCGCTGGTGGTGTCCGGCCTCGCCGTCGACCGGTTCGGCAACCCGACCGCGCCGGCTTCCGTGAGCACCGGGTTCGGCGCGACGGTGACGAGCTCGGTCGCGTCGGACAAGATCGCCACCGATCCCCGGGGCGACGCCTCGAAGGTGACGTTCCCGCACGCCTCGGACCACCGTCTCACCATCACCCAGGGCGGCGCCTCGACCACGTTCGTCGTCGCCGTCCGTCCCGTCGCCACGGCCGCGGTCGCGACCACCACGAGCGGCACCCCCGGCACCCTCGCCTACACCGGCGCCGACGAGACCACGCCGTTGGCGTGGGCGCTCGGCCTGCTCGCCGCCGGCGGCGGCCTGCTGGTCCACCGTCTGCGGCGCCGTCGCGCCTGAGACGCGACCGACGAACGGACGGGAGGCCCGGTGCCAGCTGGCACCGGGCCTCCCGTCCGTCCTTCCGCACCTCCGCAGCCGCGCCGCGGCTGCGGAAGTCAGGCGGTTTCCCGCACGCACCCCCAACCCGGGTCACATTCCGGTGAATCGTCACAGCCCCAGGACCTGATCCCGCTACGATCCGAGAACGCCGACATTCTCGGCAAATTCACATGATCCGGGCCAGTGGCCTGGACCGATTCCCTGGGGGAACCCGTGCACCGCAGCACCTCCACAGTCCGTCGCGCCTGCGCCGTCGGCACCACCGTCGCCCTGGTCGGCCTGACCACCGGCCTCGGCATCATGACCGCGACGGCCGCCAACGCCGAGACGCTCGACACCACGCAGCCGATCTCGGCCGTCGAGACCCCGGCCCCGGCCGAGGGCAGCGAGACGTCCACGCCGACGGATCCGCCCGCCGACACCACGCCCGAGACCCCGGCTCCCGCCGAGGAGACCCC
Organism: Curtobacterium sp. Arg-1; assembly: GCF_025643395.1. Lineage (NCBI taxonomy): Bacteria > Bacillati > Actinomycetota > Actinomycetes > Micrococcales > Microbacteriaceae > Curtobacterium > Curtobacterium sp. Arg-1. The sequence continues at coordinate 1,419,694 of NZ_CP095731.1, read as the reverse complement.
GGCTGCACCGGCCCCGGAGGCCACCGACGAGCCCGTCGCTCCGGAGACCACCGCGCCGACGGCCACCGAGGCGCCGACGCCGACCGAGACCCCGAAGCCGGACGTCACCGCCGAGGCCGCCGACGCCACCGTCGCCATCGAGGGCGCTGCGAAGGTCGGCACCCGACTCGTCGCCGTCGTCACCGGCTTCGACGACGAGGCAGGCTACAAGTACTCGTGGACCGACCAGGACGGCAACGTCCTGTCGAAGGCCGCGAGCTACGTCGTCGACCCCACCGACGTCCGCAAGACCATCACGGTCGCCGTGACGGGCACGCTGCCCGGCGCGACCGAGACGTCGACCGTCACCTCGGCCGCGACCGCGGCCGTGACGCAGACCCCGGCGTTCCTCGGCGCGGACGGCCAGCCCACCAAGGCCGGCGCGACGCAGGACAACCCGCTCGCGCTGAGCACCGTCGCCGGTGACGCCTTCTCGCACACCTTCCGTGCGCAGGGCTTCCCGGAGCCGAAGTACAGCCTCACCTGGTTCTCCGAAGAGGACGCCGACTACGCCGAGGAGTTCCCCGAGGACGAGTCGTCCCCCGAGGAACAGCTCCCCTTCGACCTGACCTTCGACGCCTCGACCGGTGAACTCAGCGGGACCGCCACCTTCGCGATGGACTACGACTTCGCCGTCACCGCGACCAGCGGCACCGAGTCCGTCACGCAGTACGTGTCGATGACCGTCGAGGCCGCAGCCCCGATCGGCGTCATGGTCTACACGACCGACCGCGCTGGCCTCTTCGATGACAGCGACCAGGAACGGACGAGCTGGATCATCGAGCCCGACGGCAGCGTCTTCACGCTCGGTGAGGACGACTTCCAGATCGGTGGCCGTCCGACCATCGAGCAGGGTGGCACGCTCGTGGTCCAGGGCGGTCTCGTGGACCGCTTCGGCAACCCCGAGGGCGGCTTCGACAGCGAGACGCGCGAGCTGCCGACGGTGACGTCGGACATCGCCAGCGACGTCATCGCGCCCGACCCCGAGCTCGGTGACTTCGGCATCGTCGGCGTCACGTTCCCGCACGCGTCGATCCACAACCTGACCGTCGCCGCCGGCGACTTCAGCACGTCGTTCGCCGTCGACGTCCGGCCGACCGTCGCCGCCGGCATCGCCGACCCGACCCCCGTCGCACCCGCAGCGGCCCCGGTCGCACCGGTCAACACCGGCGGCCAGCTCGCCTACACCGGCTCGGACACCACCGACGCACTGCCGTGGGCCCTCGGCCTGCTGGTCGCCGGTGCCGGCCTGATCGGCGCCCGCTTCGCGCGCCGTCGTCGCGCCCAGCGCTGACACCCGGAGACGTCTCCCGTCCGTCGCGTGCCCGCGCGGCGGACGGGAGGCCCGCCACGGCCCCGCCTGCTCCCCACCGGAGCAGCGGGGCCGTTCCCGCATCAGCACCCGGGTGGGTCCGCGCCGGTAGCGTTGGCGACATGCCCACGCTGCTGCACATCGACTCCTCGGCCGACCTCTCCCACTCCCGCTCGCGCGCGCTGACCGCAGCCTTCGCCGATGCCTGGCGCGCCCGCGGTCCGGAGTACACGGTCGTCCGGCGCGACCTGCACGTCGACCAGCTCCCCCACCTGGAGAGCTCCGCGCTGCACTGGGCCGCCGCCGACCGCACCGCCGACGAGACCGTCGCGCCCGAAGCCGACGCACTGCGGCAGGAGGTCATCGACGAGCTCCTGGCCGCCGACGTCGTCGTGGTCGGTGCGCCGCTGTACAACTACACGGTGCCCTCGACCCTGAAGGCCTGGATCGACCGCATCCACGTGCCCGGCATCCTGACCGGCGGCGTGCAGCCCCTGGCCGGGCGACCCGTCGTGACCGTGGTGAGCCGTGGCGCGACCTACGACGCCGGCACCCCGACCGAGGGCTGGGACCACGGCTCCCCCGTCCTGCACATCGTGCTCGGCACCGCGCTCGGCATGAAGCTGTACCCGATCACCGTCAGCGCCACCCTGGCCGACCGGCTGCCGGACCTCGCCGCCCTGGCCGAGCACGCCGCCGCCGAGTTCGCCGACGCGAAGACGACGATCGAACGCCTCGCGACGACGCTCGGCTGACCCGCGCGGCCGCGGACGGCTGAGGTCAGGCGGGCCGCACCTCGTCGGCCCGCCCGAGCAGGTCTGCGTGGAAGGCCGTCTGCGTCAGTGCGCTCGCGAGCAGGAACCCGGTCATCGACTCGATCCCGCCGCTGAACGGCACCCGGGCGGCGACCTCGAACAGGGTCGGTCGGTCCAGTGCGTCGAGGGCCGCGGCGACGTGGCGGGAGCGTTCCTCCCGGTGCCGGGCCAGGGTCCGCGCACGGGTGACGACGTCGCGGAACCGGTACTCGTGCCCCGGGCAGACCTCGAGCTCGGCGTACGGGTCGAGCCGGGCCAAGGACGCCAGGTAGTCCCCCAGTGGGTTCGTCCCGGTCCGTCCACCGAGCCCGATGCCGGAGTTGATCCGCGGCAGCACGTGGTCGCCGGAGAACAGCAGCCCGTCGGTCTCGTCGAGGAAGCACACGTGCCCGCTCGTGTGCCCCGGGGTCCAGAGCGTGCGGATCGTCCGACCGGGGATCGGCAGCAGGTCACCGTCCTCCAGCGACACGTCGGCGTACGGCGCCTCGATCCGGCCCATCCCGATCCGACGGCCGCTGCCCCACGCCTCGACGACCCCAGCCCGCAGGTGTTCGGGCAGCCCCCACGTCGCGATGTCCGCGTCGTTCCGCTCGGCGTCGGCGCGCTCCCGTTCGAGCGCTCCGACCTCGAGCCCGTGCATCGCCACACTGGCGCCCGTCGCCCGGCGGATCGCAGCTGCGGCGCCCAGGTGGTCGGCGTGCAGGTGCGTCACGGCGACGAGCGACACGTCATCCAGGTCCCGTCCGATCGCGGCGAGGCCGTCCCGCAGCTCGTCGAGACGGCCGTCGGCCGACCACCCGGGGTCGATCACCGCGAGCGAGCCGTCCGCCCCCTCGACGACGTAGACCAGGGTGGCGTCGGGCACCCCGAACCGGAACGGCACCGCGAGGGTCCAAATGCCCGGCCGGACCTGCTCGACGGGCGGCAGGACACCGTCGCGGAGCGCGGCGGCCTGCACGGGGCTGATCGGTTCCGGGGCCGGCGCTGCCGGCGGGGGCACGGTCGTCACGCTCGCCACCATACCGACGCGTGTCTGGCCGGCGATGGCCCTGCTCCCGACGCATGGTGAGCAGAAAGGGTCGGGTGCGGGCAGTGGACCCGACCATTCCTGCTCACCGAACGCACGCGCCGGGCGGAGCACGGGCCTCCAGGCAGACGGCGCAGGCTGCGCAGCACCGCGCCGACAGCGCCGACGACGCGCGCGAGTAGACAGGACGCATGGAGATCGCACCGATGCTCGCCAAGGCCGTCGCCACCGTGCCCGACCCGGACAGCACGAAGGGCGGGCTGCGGTACGAGCCGAAGTGGGACGGCTTCCGCGGCATCGTGACCATCGACGGCGACGACGTCGAGATCGGCAGCCGCGGCGCCAAGCCGCTCACCCGGTACTTCCCCGAACTCGTCGAGGCGTTCCGCGCGCAGTTCGGCGGACGCGACCACCCGGTCGTCCTCGACGGCGAGGTGATCCTGCGGTCCGGCGAGCCCGGTGCCGAGCGGCTCGACTGGGAGGCCCTGTCGCAGCGCATCCACCCGGCGGCCTCACGGATCGCCAAGCTCAGCGTCGAGACCCCGGCACAGTTCGTGGCGTTCGACCTGCTGGCGGTCGACGGGCAGGAACTGCTCGACCTGCCGTTCGACGGGCGCCGCGAGCGCCTGGAACAGCTCGGCGACGCGATGACCGCCCCGCTCTTCGTCACCCGCACCACGCTCGACGTCGAGCAGGCCCGCGAATGGCTCACCACCTTCGAGGGCGCCGGGCTCGACGGCGTCGTCGCGAAGCCCCGCGCGCGGCCGTACGAACCGAACAAGCGCACCATGCTCAAGATCAAGCACCACCGCACCGCCGACGTCGTCGCCATCGGCTACCGCGTGCACAAGAGCGGCTCCGGTGTCGGGTCGCTGCTGGTCGGCCTGTACGACGCAGACGGCGAGCTCCGTCAGGTGGGCGGCGTCTCCGCCTTCACGGACAAGCGACGGGCCGCGTTGGTCGAAGAACTCGAGCCCGTCGTGCTCCGCGATGCGGACGGGAGGCCCGTGACCGGTGACGGGGAACGGTCGCGGTTCTCGTCGGGTCGCGACACGTCGTTCGTCCGGCTGGCGCCGGAACTGGTGCTCGAGGTCCGGTACGACCAGATGGAGGGCGACCGGTTCCGGCACACCGTGCAGTTCGAGCGGTGGCGGCCCGACCGTGACGCGACGTCGTGCGGGTTCGAGCAGCTCGAGGTGCCGAGTGCGTACGACCTGCACGACGTGCTGTCCTGAGGCGTTCGCCACCGCCCCTGTGCGCTCCTCCGGGTCGTGGAACGCACTGCGGTGTCCGTTTGTCGCTGTTCGGTCACGTTTCCGGATGAGTAGTTAGTCGAACTAGCGAAGTCGTGTGAGGATGTTCCCAGCAGCACGAGGCGTCCATTCCGGAGCCCCGGAGGCCTGGATCGAATGGGGATCGACATGAGCACCAGCACGCTTGTCCGCCACCCTCAGCGGAGCCCCTTCACCGAAGTCCGAGAAGCACGGCGTCAGCGCGTCCTGCAGCTCAGCGCGGTCATCAGTGCCATCGCCGGCGTCACCGCCACGGCGCTCGCACTCGTCACGATCGGACTCGGCGCGTGATCGTCGACGGCATCACCGACGCGCACCGCGGCACCTGGTCGCGACTGACCCGCCTGCACACCGCGAGCGTCGGGCTGCCGACGCACACCACCCGCGTCGAAGACCCGGACCGCCAGCGGGACGTCTCCTCCGCAGCCTGAGGGCCGGCCGCTCGGCCTCAGCTGGGCTTCTTCGCCCGTGAGGGCTGCACGCGCGGCGGTTCCCCCGGCATCTTCGGGAAGTCCGGCGGGAACGGCAGCTCCCCCTCGCCGTTCGCCAGGTCACGCTCCCACCACTCCAGCAGCGGTGCGATGCTGCCCGGCTGCTCCCCCATCGACTCCCACGGGTCGCCGGTGGTCTGCAGCCGCTCCGGAACCGTCCGGATCGTGAAGCTCGTCGGGTCAGCGGTCGGCAGTTCGCCCCAGGTGATCGGCGTCGACACCGAGGCGTGCGCCAGGGCCCGGGGGCTGTAGGCACCGGCCATCGTGCGGTCGCGGTTCGCCTGGTTGAAGTCGACGAAGATCCGCTGTCCACGTTCCTCCTTCCACCACGCCGTCGTCACCTGGTCGGGCATCCGGCGTTCGAGTTCACGCGCTGCGGCGATCACCGCGTGCCGCACGTCGAGGAACTCGTGCTCGGGGTGGATCGGCGCGAACACGTGCAGGCCACGGTTGCCGCTGGTCTTGATCCACGTGGTCAACCCGACCTCGTCGAGGACCTTCCGGAGCTCCTCGGCCACGGGCACCGTGTCACCGAAGTCGGTGCCGGGCTGCGGGTCGAGGTCGATGCGGAGCTGGTCCGGGTGGTCGCTGTCCTCGGCGCGTGAGGCCCACGGGTGGAACACCACCGTGTTCATCTGGGCGGCCCACACCGCCACGGCCGGCTCGTCGATCACGAGCTGCAGGTGCGACCGGGCACTCGGGTAGGTCACCGTCACCGACCGGACGTAGTCGGGCGCTCCCTTCGGCGGGTTCTTGGAGAAGAACTGCTCGCCGTCGACACCACCGGGGAACCGCTGCAGCGAGATCGGCCGGTCGCCGTTCGCCCGGACGAAGGCATCGCCCACCGTCACGAGGTACTCCGCCAGGTCGAGCTTCGTGATCCCCGCCTCGGGCCAGAGCACCCGCGAGGGGCTGCTGATCCGGACCTCGCGGTCGCCGTCAGGCCCGGGCACACGCACCGTCGTCGCTTCGCTCGCCATGCAGCGGACCGTACACGCGTGCCCGCCGCGCGCCCGCAGCCCGGTGTGCGTGCGCCTTCGCGCTCCCGCTGGACACCGGTGTTCCCTGGTCGAACACGCGCACGCCGGTGTTCGGGGCGCGGACACCGGTGTCTTGCGGGCAGCACTCACATGACGTTCCAGTGCAGGTGACCGTTCGCGTCAGGACCCTTGCCGCCGCAGGTGTACGAGTTGCCGTTCGCCGCCCGCGCGACGACACCGGCCTGCGCATCGGCACAGAACGCCCCGGGCGTGATGAAGTCCTGCGACTGCGCGGGCGCCTGCTCGACGGGCGCGGGAGCAGGAGCAGCTGGCGCAGGCGCGGGAGCCGCGGGGGCCGGAGCAGGCTCGACGTACGACCCGATCGCAGTCACCTCGGGCACCGGTGCCGTCGACACGGTCCTGGACACCTGGACTCGGTCCGTCTCGACGCCGTCGGTGGTGGTCACTCGGTACGTGCGGGTGAGCACGCCGTCGACACCCGCCGTCTGCAGCCGCGTCTGGCCCTTCGCCAGGGTCGGATCGTCGATGGTGGTCTTCCGGAAGTGGATCGGGAAGTCCTTCGAGACCTCCGACACCTCGACGACCGGCGTCGGCGTCGGGGTCGGGGTCGGCGTCGCGCTGGGTGTCGGGGTCGTGGCGACGTCGGCGACGGCTCGCGGAGCAGCCGTGTCCTGGCTGGCACTGGTCACGGCGGCACCGACCACAGCACCGGCGGTGCCCACGCCTCCGACCCAGATCACCGCTGCGATCGCGACGACGACCGAAGCCTTCGCCTTCGTCGGTAGTGCTGACCAGCGCATCCTGCGACATCCCCTCGTGTTCGGTACGACGATCCAGGGTGCCTCGTCCTCCGTCGACCGCTGCACCCCCACTCCGGGGCAGCCGCGCTGTGAGGATGAACCGTGCGCCGGGCAGGATGGGGCGGGTGAACGCGTACCTCGGCATCGACCTCGCGTGGGGACTCGGCTCGGATCGGAAGGCCGCGAACGAGACCGGGCTGGTCGCGATGGACTCCGACGGCACGATCACCGACGCCGGGTGGGCCCGCGGGGTCGACGCCGTCACGGACTGGATCGCCGCGCACCTCGGGCCGCGATCCCTGATCGCCGTGGACGCCTCGCTCGTCGTGACGAACCCGACGGGCATCCGCGAGTCCGAACGACAGGTCGGGCAGCGCTACGGCCGGTGGAAGGTCGCGGCCAACCCGACGAACCAGGCATCTGCGGCGAGCGCCGGCTCAGCGCTGCTCGACCGGCTGACCGCACTCGGCGTCGGGTACGTCTCCGACACGGACGCCATGCGGGCACGGACCGGTCCGGCGATGTTCGAGTGCTACCCGTACACGACGCTGGTGGGGGTGGAGGAGCTCGGGTACGACGTCGAACGCCCCCGCTACAAGCGACTCGACCTGCGGATCCCCGCCGCCGAGGCCCGTGCCCGTCGCGCCGAGGCCTTCGACGAACTGGTCCGGCGGCTGCGCGAGACCCCGCTCGACCCACCGCTGCTGCTCGACTCGCACCCGCTGACGCAGCGGCTCGCCGATCCGTCGGTGCTGCACGGTCCGACGCACAAGCACCGCGAGGACCTGCTCGACGGGGCGCTGTGCGCGTGGACGGCGTCGTTCTGGGAGCGACACGGCGACGAGCGCGTGCAGATCCTGGGAGGTGATCCTCCCCACCGACACGGCCCGGACGCCGCTGGCGCGTCGCCCGGGAACCGGCGGCGTGGGCCCACCCTCCCCACCGACACGCCAGACGAGGCTGGCCGCCAGCCCGTCGTGGTGGCGCCCGCACGCCCGTCGCAGCGGGGGCAGCGCGGCTAGGGTTGAGCGGTGAGCTCGACGACCGAACCCCTGCACATCGGGCTGGTGTCGCTGCACACCTCCCCCGGAGACGAACCCGGTTCGGGCGAGGTCGGCGGCATGAACGTCGTCGTCCGGCACCAGGCCGAGGCGCTGGCCGACCTGGGCCACCACGTCGACATCATCACGCGCCGGTCCGCCCCCACGCAGCCGGACTCGGTCTCGCTGGTGCCGGGCGTGTGTCTGCGGTTCCTGTCCGCGGGGCCGGCCCAGCCGGTGCCGAAGGGTGAGCACGACGCGTTCATCGAGCCGTTCCGCCACGAGCTCGAGCAGCTCGGGCAGTTCGACGTCCTGCACTCGCACCACTGGTTCTCCGGAGCGGCCGCGCTGCCCGTCGCCCGCGAGCGCGGCATCCCCCACGTGCAGTCCTTCCACTCCATCGCTGCCGACCCGGCGACGCCGCTGTCCGAGGGCGAGCGCCCCGAGTCCGCCGGTCGCATCGCGGGCGAAGAACTGCTGGCCCGCGAGTCCGACGCCGTCGTCGTGGTGTCCGAGGCCGAAGCGTCGACCGTGCGCTCGCGGCTCGGTGGCGACGACGCCCGCATCTGGATCGTGCCGCCGGGGGTCGACGGTTCCGTCTTCCGTCCCGCTGCCGTCGGTGCGCGCCGCGCCGCCTCGCCCTACGTGGTCGCGGCGGCGCGCGTGCAGCCGCTCAAGGGCCTGGACCTGGCGATCGAGGCGATCGCCGACATCAGCCTGGAGGCCCGCCCCACCCTGGTCATCGCGGGCGACGTCTCGAGTGAGGCGGGCGACTACGTGGACGAACTGCGTCGGCTCGCCGACGCGCGTGGCATCGCCGACCACGTCACCTTCATCGGGCCGCAGTCGCGTGCCGACCTGGCGTTCCTGTTCCGTGGCGCGGCAGCCGTGCTCGTGCCGTCCCACTCCGAGACGTACGGCCTCGTCGCGCTCGAGGGGTCCGCTTCCGGGGTGCCGGTCGTGGCCGCCGCCGCCGGGGGTCTTCGTGAGGCCGTGGTCGACGGGGAGACGGGTGTCGTGCTCGAGTCCCGCGACCCGCAGGACTGGGCGAACGAGATCGAGCGGATCCTGACGGATGCGCCCTACGCCGCCGGGCTCGCTGCTGCGGGCCGGGAGCACGCGGAGCGGCTCAGCTGGGAGCGGTCGGCCGCGGGGCTCGAGGACGTCTACCGCCGGGTGCTCGGACGCTCGTGAGCAGGTCGGGTGCCCCGGACACGGGCGATCGGTTCGCGGCCTTCTGGGCCGCGATCGACGCCGTGCCCGTGGAGTCCGACGCCGAGGTGCTCTACGACGTCGGATCGGACGAGGGGCGGCTGCGTCGGGCGAACCTGACGCGGTACCTGGAGCAGTCCGGGCCGGGTGCCGACACGCTGCTCGTGGCCGAGGCCCCGGGGTGGCGCGGCATGACGAACACGGGCGTGCCGTTCACGAGCATGCGTGAACTCGGGTCCGAGTACCTCGTGCCGCCGGACCCGACCGCCCCGTGGGAAGCGTCGTCCCGCGTCGTGCACGCAGCGCTCGAGGGGTGGCACGGCGCGCTCCCCGTCGCGTGGGCGATCTTCCCGCACCATCCGTTCGTGGCACCGGACCGGCTGACGAACCGCACGCCCCGGCCCGCCGAGGTCCGCTCGGGAGCGCCCGTCGCGCTCGCGCTGCTGGAGGCCCTCGGCGGCGCAGACAAGGTCCGGGTGGTCGCCGTCGGTCGGAAGGCGCAGGGAGCGCTCGCGCTGGCCGGCATCGAGGCGGTCGCCGTACGGCACCCGGCGCAGGGTGGCGCGAAGCAGTTCACCGAGCAGGTGCGGGCGCTCGACCGCTAGCCGTCGGCCCGTCCCGGTCGGGTGCCGGTCGGGTGCCGGTTGCGTCCCGCTCAGGCGGAGCGGACCTCGACACCCTTCGTCGCCAACCGCTCGGCGACGTGGGCGGGCAACGGTGCGGCGGCGTACACGGTGCGGAGCTCCGGCAGGTCGAGCAGGTCGTCCCAGTTCTGCGGGTCGAAGCGGTCGTCCGAGCCGTCCCAGCCGGGGTGGACGTCCTGCAGGACCTCGAGGTCGGAGTCCACCGTGATCTCCGTGACGAGCGACAGGTGCGACGGCAGCAGGTCGAGGTCGTCGTAGTACTCGCGCGCCCGGTCGTCCTGCCCGTCGACGTCGAGGTCCTCGTCGGTCTCGTCCTCGGCGTCCGGGTCGTAGGGGTCGAGGACGTCGAGGTCGTAGCAGAGGACATCGAGCACCAGGAGCTTCGCGTTGAAGTCCGCGAACTCGATGGGCTCCTCGGTGGTGTTCGACTGCTGGTCCATGGCCCGGAGCGTATCCGTCGCCGCGGGACCGTGTTGCGATCGCGAGAAACCTTCCTGTGGGACTGGACAGCAAGGTGTTCCGCGCGCAAGGGTGACGCATGGCCACCACCAAGACGGACCGCCCACAGCAGGAGCAGCACGAGCTCCGCCGGGTCATCGGTCCCAAGCTCCTGCTGCTGTTCATCGTCGGCGACATCCTCGGTACGGGTGTCTACGCGCTCACCGGCCAGGTCGCGGCCGAGGTCGGTGGGGCAGCGTGGCTCCCGTTCCTCATCGCGTTCGCGGTCGCTCTGCTGACGGCGTTCTCGTACCTCGAGCTCGTGACGAAGTACCCGCAGACCGCCGGCGCCGCGCTCTACGTGCACAAGGCGTTCGGCATCCACTTCGTCACGTTCATCGTGACGTTCATCGTGATGTGTTCCGGGATCACGTCGGCGTCGACGGCGTCGCGGGCGTTCGCGGCGAACCTCGGCGCGGGGTTCGGCATCGAACTGCCGAACGGCGTGGTGATGCTCATCGCGATGGGCTTCATGCTCGCGGTGATGTTCATCAACTTCCGCGGGGTGAGCGAGAGCGTCAAGACGAACGTCGTGCTGACGCTGGTCGAGCTGTCCGGTCTCGTCATGGTGATCCTGATCGGGTTCTGGGCGATCGCGGGCGGCAACGCGGACTTCTCGCGGGTCGTGATGTTCGAGACGCCGGAGGACAAGTCCCTGCTGCTGTCGATCAGCACCGCGACGTCGTTGGCGTTCTTCGCGATGGTCGGGTTCGAGGACTCGGTCAACATGGCCGAGGAGACGAAGGACCCCTCGCGCATCTTCCCGAAGATCATGCTCACCGGCCTCGGCATCACCGCCGTGATCTACGTGCTCGTGTCGATCTGCGCCGTCGCCGTGGTGCCGATCGGTGAGCTCGCCGGCAACGAGACGCCGCTGGTGACCGTGGTGCAGACCGCGGCGCCGGACTTCCCCATCGCCGACCTGCTGCCGTTCATCTCGATGTTCGCCGTCGCCAACACGGCCCTGATCAACATGATGATGGCGTCGCGTCTGCTCTACGGCATGAGCAAGCAGGGCGTGCTGCCGGGCTTCCTGTCCCGCATCTCCCCCGCCCGTCGCACCCCGTCGACCGCGATCGTCTTCACCACGCTCATCTCGCTCCTGCTGATCGGGTGGGTCTCGCTCGACCCCGACTCCCCCATCGTCGTGGTCCTCGGTGGCACCACCTCGTTGTTGCTGCTGACGGTGTTCGCCGTCGTCAACGTGACCGTGCTCGTGCTGCGCCGCGACAAGGTCGACCACAAGCACTTCCGTGCCGGTGTGGTCATCCCGATCATCGGCATCGTCACGTGCCTGTGGCTCGTCATGCCGTTCTCGTCCGGTCGTGACCCGCAGCAGTACCAGATCGCCGGCGCCCTGCTGGCCCTGGGGGTGCTGCTCTGGGTCCTGACGTGGTTCACCCACGGACGGAAGCAGGCCGAGAAGGCCCCGACCGGACTCGTCACGGAACCGACGAAGGTGCAGCGCCCGCCGCACGACCAGCGCGACGCCTGATGGAAGCGACGAGCGTCATCTGGACCGTCGTCATCGCGGTGCTCGCCGCGCTGTCGCTGTCCGCCGGAGGCTGGCACCTGCGTCGGGCTCGGGGTCGGGGTCGAGGGGTCGGCCGACGCGACCGCTGACCGCCGCGCACGGATGACCGTGACGGTTCTGGTTCACGAAGCCCTGCGCTTCGTGAACCAGAACCGTCACTCGTTGTTGGGGATGCACCTTCCCCGCGGCGAGCAACCGGCGGCGGACCGCGGACTCCGAACTCCGAACCGCGAACCCGAACCCCAACCCCAACCCCAACCCCAACCCCAACCCCGATCGTGCGACCACGGCGGGCCGCCGCAGGCTTCCCAGGAGGCGCCCGTACGCTCGTGCTGCTCTTCCCGCTCCGTCCGCCCAGCACTCGCCCAGCCCGTCGAGAGGTCCCGTCATGCGCCGTGTCGGCATCACCCTGGCCTCGGTGTTCGGCGCCGGGATCGTGGCGGTCGGCATCGGCGTGGTCGTCCTCGTGGTGATCGCGGTCAACTCGCTCGCCGGGGTCGCCAAGTCGAGCGCCGCCACACCGGAGCCCGCGTGCCCGGCCGTCGCCTCGAAGACGATCGGCGGCATGGTCGTGCCGGCCGGACCCGTCGCCGGCTTCTGCCAGGACCGCCTGGTGAACGCCGCGCACGTGATCGAAGCCGCCCAGGCACTCGGGATCGGCCCGCACACGCAGGCCGTCGGCGTGATGACCGCGATCGGTGAGTCGAGCCTGGTCAACCTGGACCACGGCGACGCCGCCGGCCCGGACAGCCGCGGACTGTTCCAGCAGCGCGACAACGGCGCCTGGGGCACGTACGAGCAGCGGATGGACCCGTACACGGCCGCGACGATGTTCTACACGAAGCTCGTGAAGGTGCCGGGCTGGAAGACGATGACGCCGACGCAGATGGCACACGCAGTGCAGATCAACTCGGACCCGGACCACTACGCGAAGTCGTGGCCCGAGGCGAAGGTGATCGTCGAGGAGCTCACCGGCCAGACCGTGCCGGACACCGCTCCCCAGGGCTGACCCGTCACGAGGCCACCGCCTGCGTTTCCTCGTCGAACTCGACGATGGCCGCTCCGCCGGAGTGCACGACGACCTGCGCGCGGAGCCGGACGGACTGCTCGTCGAGGGCACACGCGCAGGCGTCGACCCACTCCCAGTCCACCGGGTAGAGGCGATCGGCGCCGGGGCGTTCCCACGCGAGCACGACGTCGGCGGCACCGAGCTGCGCGACGATGTCGGCGATCAGGGCGGCGAAGTCGTCGACGTGTTCGTCCGGCGAGTACGGCAGGTCGGCGATCGGCAGCAGGAACGGGATCGACATCCCACGGTCGTCGAGGAACAGCACCCAGCACTGCCGGCGCAGCGGGCGTTCGACGACGGCTTCGACGAGTGCGACGACGTCGTCGTCGGTGCGGACGGGTTCACGGGTCAGGCGGTCGAGCATCTCGGTGTCAGGCATGGCCCCAGCGTGGCTGCCCAGCATCCACCCCCGAGGCAACGACCAGCTTCTGTGGAGAGACGCTCGACGAGCCCGGCCTGTGGAGGAAGAACCGCTCAGATGCCGTGCGTGACCGAGCTGTCGACGAGCAACAGCGAGGCGAAGAACACCGCGACGATCGCTGCCATACCGACGAGCACCACCGGCCAGGTCAACCGTCGGCGCACGAGCCGCAGCACGCACACCACGATCGTCGCGACGAGCACCACCGCCACGATGATCGGCCCCAAGACGACCACGGAGTCACCCAGTGTCTCGTTGCAGGTGTTGCCCGGTGCCGCACACGACACGAACGCCAGCGACATGAGCTTGATCCCCCACCCCGCTGCCAACGCACCCACCGTGAGCACCACGAGCAGGGCGGCGGAGGCGACCACGTCCGCGACGCGAGCGCGTCCTGCCAGGGGGTGCCGGGCCTCCCGACCGAAGCGCGCCGGGCCGGACCCGAGCGGATCGGGACCCGACGCAGGACCCGACCCGGGGCCCACGCCGGGGGCCGGCCCGGTCTGCCGCGCGGGCGCGCCCATCAGGAGCGCCGGCCGCGCGTCGACCAGAGGGCGAGCGCGATGAGGTCGGGCTGGCCGAACAGGCGACCGAAGCGCTTCTCGTCGCTGTCCAGGCCGAAGGCGTCGCGACGGTTGACCCACTGCGACAGGTTGCCGGGGAAGATCACCGTGAAGAACAGGGCAGCGACCGAGCCGACGAAGCGACGCGCCGACTTCGGCGCGAGCACCAGGGCCGAGCCGAGCGTGATCTCCGCGACCCCGGACGCGAGCACCGTCGTGTCGTCGTCGAGCGGCACGAAGTCGGGCACCTGCGCCGTGAACTCCTTGCGCGCGAAGGTGAGGTGGCTCGTGCCCGCGACGACGAGGGCCAGGCCGAGCAGGACGCGGAAGAAGGAACGCATGCCTCCATGGTGCCCGTTCCCACGGCCGGATGCCCGCGCTGCGCGACCCGGACGTACCCGAAGCGAGGTTCACTCGCTACCATGCCGTCCATGGGAGCAGTCGCTCGGGACCACGAACCGCCGGCAGCTCCGGCGACCTTCGCGGTGTTGCTCGGACCGGTCGCGTTCTACCTGGGCATCATCGTGCCCGCGCAGTCCACCATCCGCCACGTTCTGCTCGCTGCCGTGTTCGGGCTGGTCTGCGTGCTGAGCGGCTGGCGGGCGATCCGGATCGCCGGCCGTCGCCGAGCCGTGCAGGTGTGGTCGTGGATCGGCATCGTCATCGGCACCGCCGGACTCGTCATGCTCGTCTGGCAGGTGCTCGTGATCGTGAGCGGCGGCACGTTCCCGCCGCCGTTCTGGTCGCCGTACGCCAACCGCTGACGCGGTCCGGCCGGGAGGCCCGGATCGGGTCCGCCCCGCCGCCCACGAACCGGGTCGGTCCGGGTCAGGGCCGCCCCACCTGACGACGCCGGGTCACCAGCCGAGCGTGCCGGGCGCGCCCTTGAACGGGCCGACGATGTCCGCCGTGATCCAGCCGCCGTAGAAGTCGCCGTCCTGCGCCTGGACCCGTTCGCCGCCGACCTCGCACGAGTCCATCGCCGACGGGTAGATCGCGACGCGTTCCCGCAGCGACTCGTAGCCGGGAACCGGGGTCGGGTAGTTCCAGGCGGCACGGCTCGCGACCGTGCCATCGCCGCCGACGACATCGAAGTAGCGCGCCAGGCCCTTGAACTCGCACATGCTCGATCCCGACGCCTTGACGAGCGCGCCCTCGGCCAGATCGGCCATCGGCAGGTAGTAGACCGGCGGGTGCGAGGTCTCGAGCACTCGGACGGCGTCGGTCGTGTCCGCGACGACCGTGCCGCCCAGACGGACGACGACGCGGGCGGTGACCCGCTCGACGGCGGGTGGGCGGGGGTAGTCCCAGACGGATTCCTGGCCGGGGCCGGGCTCGGTCCTCTTCGGGTGACGCATGCTCCAGGTGTACGCCCGGAGCCTGCGGTGCAGCCGCGTGCGTGCGCGGAATCGTCTCCGGGTGCACCATGGGCGGGTGACGACGACGACACGCACCCTGTTCCGACGGAAGCCCATCGAGACGATCGATGACGAGGCCGGGGGCGAGGGCGGCCTCAAACGGCACCTCGGCCTGTGGCAGCTCACCGCGATCGGCATCGGCGGCATCATCGGCGCCGGCATCTTCACCCTCGCCGGCACCGTCGCGAACGGCGTCGCCGGACCCGCGGTGCTGATCAGCTTCCTGGTCGCCGGCGTCGCGAGCGCCGCCGCCGCCCTGTCCTACGCCGAGTTCGCCGGGCTCATCCCGAAGGCCGGCAGTGCGTACACGTACGGCTACGCGGTGCTCGGCGAGATCGTCGGGTGGTTCATCGGCTGGGACCTGCTGCTCGAGTACACGGCGATCGTGGCGGTGGTCGCGATCGGGATCTCCGGCTACGTCGGGTTCCTGGTCGGCCAGTTCGGCATCGACCTGCCCGCGTGGATGCTCGGCGCCCCCGGTACCGGTGACGGCCACGTCATCGACGTCTTCGCGATCGCGCTGTGCCTGCTCACCGCGTTCGTGCTCACCCGCGGCATCCGCAGCGCCGCCCGGTTCGAGTTCGTCGCCGTCGGCATCAAGGTGGCGCTCGTCGTGCTCATCGTCGTGCTCGGGGTGTTCCACATCAACAGCGCGAACTACTCCCCGTACTTCCCGTTCGGGTTCGGCGGCGTGATGACCGGCGCCGCAACCGTGTTCTTCGCCGTGTTCGGCTACGACGCCATGTCCACGGCGGCCGAGGAGTCCACCGACGCCCGCAAGCACATGCCGAAGGCGATCCTGCTGTCCCTCGGCATCTCGATGGTCCTCTACGTCCTGGCGACCCTCGTGCTCACGGGGATGCAGAAGTACACCGACATCGACCCGGCGTCGGGCTTCTCGTCGGCGTTCGCGTCGGTCGGGCTCGGCGGTGTCGCCAACGTCATCGCGATCGGTGCCATCGTCGGCATCGTCACGGTGCTGGTGACGTTCATGCTCGGTGCCTCGCGCGTCTGGTTCTCGATGAGCCGCGACGGTCTGATGCCGAAGTGGTTCGCGAAGACCGACCCGAAGCGGCACGTGCCGACCCGCGTGACCTGGATCCTCGGCATCGCGTCGGCGATCCTGGCCGGGGTGCTGCCGATCGGTGTCGTCGCCGAGCTCACGAACATCGGCATCCTGCTCGCGTTCGTCGTGGTCTGCTCGGCCGTGGTGGTGCTGCGCTACCGGCAGCCCGACCTGGACCGCCAGTTCCGGCTGCCGTTCATGCCCGTCATCCCGATCATCGGCGTCATCGCGTCGCTGTGGCTCGTCACGTTCCTGCAGTGGGAGACGTGGGTGCGGTTCGCGATCTGGTTCGCGATCGGGCTCGGCGTGTACTTCGGGTACTCGCGGAAGCACAGCAAGCTCGCCGAGCCGGCGAAGCGCTGACCCCGAGGCCCTGCGCGGCTACCGCGACGGAGACCGTCGGCGTCTCAGCGCTGCCCAGACAACGGCGACCACCACGCCCGCTGCGAACCACAGCCACGAGTTCGGCTGCCCGGCGAGCGCACCGGCCGCGCTGCCGATCAGCCCCAGCACGAGGGCGGTCAGCGGTAGCCACTGCTTGGTCGTTCGTGTGGGTCGGGATGCCATGGGCGAGACCTTCGTGACAGGGGTGCGGACAGCGCCGAGCCGCAACTGCACATCGACGGATCCGGCTCGGAGTGGAGCCAGTGTACGGCTGGGTCGTCGACGACGATCGGTGCAGCTCAGCGCCGCAACGTCTCCCGCGGATACTCCCCGAACCGGGCCGCGTACACCGACGCGAACCGCCCCATGTGCGCGAAGCCCCAGCGCCGCGCGACGTCCGCCACCGAGGTAGCGTGCGGCTCGAGGACCCGCAGTTCCTCGTGCACGCGCCCGAGCCGCACCTCGCGCAGGTACGTCATCGGCGAGCGCTCGAACGCCCGCTGGAACGACTCCTGGATCCCGCGGATGCTGAGCCCCGCGGCCTGTGCGACGTCGGCGACGGTCAGCGGCTCGTGGGCGTGTGCCTGGATGAACTCCACCGCGGCACGGAGTCGTCCGTCGCTGCGGGTGCCGTACCCGGAGGGGAACCGCTCGGCCTGCAGCGGGTACATCCGGAACAGGGCGCGGGCGACGTCGCGCTGCGCTTCGTGCCAGGCGAGCGACTCCTCGCCCTCCTCGCGCAACGCGTGGAGGGCACCCGACACGGCGGTGCGCCAGAGTGCGACGGCGGACGGGTCCGGGGCGGCGGTCGTGTCGAACGCCACGGTGCCGTCGACCAGGTGGTTCTCGGCAGCGACGTCGAGCACCAGGTCCCGGCGCAGGTGCACCAGGCGCTGGTCCCAGTCCTTGTACTCCATCTCGAACCGGCGCTCGACGGGGAACATCGTCGGGACGCCGGGCTGCATGCGGACCTCGTCGTGGCCGACGTCGACGCGGGCTTCGCCGCGTTCGAGCCACTGCACGACGACCTCGCCCTCGGTGGCGACGTCGCCCCGCAGGTACCCGTGCATCTGGGAACGGCGGATGCTGAGCCGTTCGTCACCGACGCCGACGTACTTGAACCAGTAGTCCTGGTCGAGGGCCCGGGAGTACCAGGCCTTTCCCGCGTACATGCCGGCGAGTGAGCTGATGGCGGAGTCGGTGTCCTGCCCGGCCACGGCGACGAGTGAACGCGGCGGCGTGGGACGCGCAGCGGGGTCGGAGCCCGGAGCGGGCGACTTCGACTCGGTCGTGTCGGTCATGGGGCCACCTCTCTCTCCTGGAAGCAGAGCGGAGTGATCACGTGCGGTGGTGCCGACCTGCCCCCTCACGCTAAGGAGCGGCGGGTGGTCCTACAACCAGGTTGCGTTCCGTGGCCTAACGGCCGGTCCAGCGCACCCAACCGTGCACCTGGGCGGCGGCGCTCTCGAACGACGAGTGCCCACCGGTCAACGAGTGGTCCGGTGAATCGACCGTGTACGTGTCGGTCCGGGTGATGTCGCACACGACTTCCGAGCCGAGCCACCCGTTCCAGTGGTCGGCTGAGTCGCGTACCCACCGCAGTCGGTCCGGCATGCGTTTCCAATCGGTTCCGTGGACCGCAGTCGTCGCGCTCCGGTGTCGACGGTAGCCCTGCCCGATGTGGGGCGCCCAGGGTGGCGGCGCGGATCGTCGGTGGCGACTGGCACGATGGACCCGTGCCAGCAGCCCCGATGATCGACGCCGTCGACGTCATCCGATTCGTCGGGCCGCAGACCTTCGGCCGTGCACGCGACGTCGTTCGCGCCGGACTGGTCGACGACGCCACCTGGCACGACGACGACGGCACGGTCACCGCGGTCGTGTCCGGCACCGCCGACGACCCGTACGAACTGCGCGTCGACACCACCCCGGCGCGCGGCGACTTCGTCCGCCCGGTCCGCAGCAGCTGCAGCTGCCCGCTCGGCGGCGACTGCAAGCACGTCGCGGCTGCACTCCTCACCATCAACGCCCGCGCCCTCGCCGCGAACGCCGGCCCGCGTCCGGACGCGCCGGCTCCGCCGCCCTCTGACTGGAGGCACGACCTCGCCCGCCTCGCCGGTGACGACGAGCAGGCGCCCACCCCGCAGGGCACGCGAATGGGGCTGCAGTTCGAGTTGCGTGACGCGGTCCCCGCCAAGCTCGCTTCGCGAGCCCGTGCCGCCGGCCGTGCGCTGCCGACGGCGTCCCGCAGCGTGCGGCTCGGCGTCCGCCCGGTGACCCGCAGCGACGCCGGCAACTGGGTGCGTGGGCAGCTGACCTGGGGCACGCTCCCCTACTCGCAGAACCGGCTCGGCGTCGGTGCCGAGCAGCACGCCTGGTTCCTGCAGCTCGCCGCCCTGCACCGTGCCGGGCAGCTCGCCGGGTTGCCGGGTGAGAGCGACTGGCTGCACCTCGACGACTTCCGGAGTCCCCTGCTCTGGCCGCTCCTGCAACAGGCCGCGTCGCTCGACATCGCGTTCGTCACCGGCAAGCGCGAGGGCGGCGCGGTGCTCGGCACGCAGGCCCAGGTGCTGCTCGACGTCGGCCGGCACGACGACGCCGTGGTGATCGGCGCGAGTGCGGTGCTCGACGGCCGACCCGTGGTGCCCGGTGCGGCGCGGATGATCGGTGACCACGGCGTCTACGTGTTCCGCGAGAGCCCGGAGTTCACGGTCGCCGTCGCCCCGACCCCCGCGCCGGTGCCCGAGGACCAGCGCCGCATGCTCGTCGAGGGCACCCGCATCACCGTGCCGACGGCCGAGGTCGACGAGTTCCTGGCGGACTGGTCGCCCCGGTTGCGCGGTGCACTCGGGCTGGTCAGCTCGGACGGCTCGGTGGAGCTGCCCGAGCGCACCCCGCCCGAACTCGTGCTCACCGCGACCTTCGAGCCGGCCCGGGCGCCGCGCACCGACGACCGCGTGCACCTGCACTGGCGCTGGCACGTCGACGGCCGGAAGGACCCGGTGTCCCTGCACGGTCCGCTCCCCGACCTGTCCGGGCTCCGTGCCGCCGACGATCCGGCCGGCACCGACGAAACTCCCGTCTCGGACCCGGCCGCGGCGGTGGAGCCGGCCACGGCGACGACGGCAGCCGACGACGCGACGCGGGCCGGGCCTCCCGTCCGCACTGCCGGACCCGGTGGCGGACTGGACTGGTTCCAGGACGGCACCATCGACGGCGCCGACGTCGCGGTGTTCGCGAACGAGTTCCTGCCGGAGCTGCCGTCGCTCGGCGTCCGCACCGTCGTGCAGGGCGAGCGGCTCGACTACGAGCGGCTGAGCGGGCGACCGCACATCCGCGTCACGACGATGCCGTCGGACAAGCACGACTGGTTCGACCTCGGCATCATCGTCAGCGTCAACGGCAAGCAGATCCCGTTCACGCCGCTGCTCACCGCGCTCGCGGGTCGGCAGCGACGCCTGAAGCTCGTCGACAACTCGTACCTGTCCCTGGCCGACCCCGCGTTCGACCGGCTCAAGGAACTCATCGACGAGGCCCGCGACCTGGACGAGTGGGAGCCCGACCAGCCGATCGCCGTGACGCCGCTGCACGCCGGGCTGTGGACCGAGTTCGACCTGCTGGCCGACGAGACCTCGCACGACGAACGCTGGCAGGCGATCACCGCGGGGCTGCTCGGGGCGACTCCCCCGGGTGACGTCCCGGTGCCGGACACCGTGCACGCCGACCTGCGGCCCTACCAGCACGCCGGGTACGCGTGGCTGTCGTTCCTGGTGACGCACGGCATCGGCGGGGTGCTCGCCGACGACATGGGTCTCGGCAAGACGCTGCAGGTGCTCGCGATGGTCGCCGCCCGTCGTGCCGCGGAGCCCGACGCTCCCCCGTTCCTGGTCGTCGCACCGACCTCGGTCGTCGGCAACTGGGCGGCCGAGGCCGCGAAGTTCGTGCCGTCGCTGCGGGTCGCGACGGTGACCTCGACGTCGCTGAAGGACCCGGGGCTCGTCGCACGGACCGCCGCCGCGTCGGACGTCGTCGTCACGTCCTACGCGCTGCTCCGGCTCGATGCCGACGCCTGGACCGACCTGCCGTGGTCGGCGCTGGTGCTCGACGAGGCCCAGTTCGTGAAGAACCCGCAGTCGCAGACCCACCGTGTCGCCTCGGAGCTGCAGGCACCGGTGAAGTTCGCGATCACCGGCACCCCGCTCGAGAACGGGCTGACCGACCTGTGGGCACTGTTCCACATCGTCGCGCCGGGGCTGCTGTCGACCTGGACCCGGTTCGGCGACGACTACGTGAAGCCCCTCGCCTCACCCGAGCTCCGGGGCGAAGCCCGTCAGGAACTCACCGGGCGGCTCCGTCGACGGATCCGGCCGCTCATGCTCCGCCGCACCAAGGAAGCCGTCGCGTCCGACCTGCCCCTGAAGCAAGAACAAGTGGTCCGGGTCACGCTCGACCCCGCGCACCGTGCGCTGTACGAGCGCACGCTCAACCGGGAGCGGCTGAAGGTCCTCGACCTGATCGACGACCTGTCCAAGAACCGGATGATCGTGTTCCGGTCGCTGACGCTGCTGCGGATGCTCGCGCTGTCGCCGGCGCTGGTGTCCGCCGGAGCGTCCGGGTCGGCGTCGTCCGACTCCGACGTCACATCCGGCTCGACCCCGATCCCCTCGGCCAAGCTCGACCTGCTGCTCGACGAACTCGAACAGCTCGCGGCAGAGGGGCGACGCGCCCTGGTGTTCAGCCAGTTCACCTCGTTCCTGCGGATGGTGTCCGACGCCCTCGACGCCCGCGGCATCGGCTACGAGTACCTCGACGGCTCCACCCGCAAGCGTCCCGAGGTCATCGAACGCTTCCGGCAGGGCACCGCCCCGGCGTTCCTCATCTCGTTGAAGGCCGGCGGCTTCGGACTCACCCTGACCGAGGCGGACACCGTGTTCGTGCTCGACCCGTGGTGGAACCCCGCCGCCGAGTCCCAGGCCGTCGACCGCACGCACCGCATCGGCCAGACCCGGTCGGTGAGCGTCCAGCGGTTCATCGCCGAGGACACCATCGAGGAGAAGGTCCTCGCCCTCGCCGCCCGCAAGGCCGAGCTGTTCGCCACGATGATCGACGACGACGCCCTGTTCGCCGAGGACCTGACCGCCGACGACATCCGTTCCCTGCTGACCTGACCCGCCGCCTGCCGGCTCCCCCGCTGTTCGCCCGCCGCCGCGCTGCCCGCCGCCGCGCTGCCCCGCTGCCCCGCTGCCCCGCCAGATCCGCACCGTGCGAGATCCGCCAACCCGTGCGAGATTGCCCGCCCCGTGCCACGCCAGAACCCCGCACCGAACAACCCCGACCGCACACACCGACCAACCCCGCACCGTGCCGCGCGCGCCGCCCCGCCGCCGCGCTGCCGCGCCAGATCCGCACCGTGCAAGGTCCGCCGACCCGTGCGAGATTGCCCGCCCCGTGCCACGCCACAACCCCGCACCAATTAACCCCGACCGCACACACCGACCAACCCCGCACCGTGCTCACCACGCTGCCCCGCCGCCGCGCCAGATCCGCACCGTGCGAGATCCGCCAACCCGTGCGACATTGCCCGCCCCGTGCCACGCCACAACCCCGCACCGAACAACCCCGACCGCACACACCGACCAACCCCGCACCGTGCCGCGCGCGCCGCCCCGGTATGTCGGTCACGCACGAGATGATCGTCCCTGTCCCGCCAGACCCGCACCACCGCACCACGTTCCGCCCCGCACCACCTGGAGTCCCACCGCATGACGTCCCGCCGACGCCGCAGCCGCATCACCCTGACCTCCGTCCTCGTCGTCCTGGCCCTCGCCGTCGGTGGGTACGCCCTCGACGCCACCGGGGCCCTCGGCCCGGACGCCGACGCGGCCGGCTCGACCGACACGGCCGGCACGACCGCTGCGGCCGGCACGACCGCTGCGGGCGGTCCCACGGCCGTGGAGACGACCACGATCGGACCGCAGGACGCGTCGTCAGGGGCGAGCCCGGCCTCCAGTCCGACCGTCAGCCGCGGAACCGACGCCGACGCGGTCCGCGCACGCACCCAGCTCGCCGACCTGCCCGTCAAGGGCAAGGCGGCGGCCACCGGCTACGACCGCACCGGCGACTTCGGCAGCGCCTGGCTCGACGTCGACCACAACGGGTGCGACACGCGGAACGACGTCCTCGCCCGCGACCTGGCCGGCATCACTCGCGAGGGTCGCTGCAAGGTCCTCACCGGCACCCTCGTCTCGCCGTACACCGGTGCGCGGGTGGACTTCGTCCTCGGCAACACGACCTCGACGCTCGTGCAGATCGACCACGTCGTCGCGCTCGAGAACGCCTGGCGCACCGGAGCCCAGCGCCTCACCGAGACCGAGCGGCAGGCACTGGCGAACGACCCGGTGAACCTGTTCGCCGTCGACGGCCGGTCCAACTCGCAGAAGGGCTCCGGCGACGCGGCGACCTGGCTCCCCGCGAACAAGGCGTTCCGCTGCACCTACATCGAGCACCAGGTCACGATGAAGACGAAGTACCGCCTGTGGGTGGCCCCGGCGGAGCGGGACGCGATGGAACGCGTGCTCGACGCCTGCTGACGCCGGGCGGCCCGGCGCCGCTGAGTGTCAGCCTGGAGGCCCGGACCACCTCCGCCCCGCGTGGCAGGCTGCGGACATGGCTGAGCAACTCACAGTGCCGCAGGCGTTCGCGCTCCTCCAGGTCGAGCCCGGCGGCCGCAAGTCCCTCGACGGGCAGACGCTGGACACCGGCCTCGCGGGCGCGGTCCTCGCCGACCTCGCACTCCGCGGTGTCGTCTCGCTGCAGAACGGCCTGGTCACCGTCGTGAACGGCGCCGCCACGGGCGACCCGGTGCTCGACGGCGTCGTCGGGTCGATCGCGGCATCGGGTGCGCCGCGCAAGGCGAAGTGGTGGGTGAGCCGGCTCGGCAAGCAGCGGCTGCGCGATGACGTGTTCGCCGGCCTCGTCGCCAGGGGCATCATCAGCGTCGAGCAGGGCAAGGTGCTCGGCCTCTTCCCCACCACGAAGCACCCGGAGCGCGACGGAGCCCCGGAGGCACTGCTGCGATCGGGCATCGCGGACGTGCTGGCTCGGCGGGCGGGCCCGACACCGTTCTCCGCTGCGGTCATCGGGCTGCTCGACGCGACGAACACGCTCCGCAAGCAGTTCGGCGCGGTCGACAAGGGCCTGGTCGAAGAGATCACCTCGGGGACCTGGGCGAGCCCCGCGGTGCAGGCCGTGCTCGAGCAGATCCGAGCCGCGGCGATGATCGTCATCATGGCGGCGACCACCGCGACGGCAACCACGGTCATCACGAGCTGAGGTCGGCCGCGGGCACCCGCTGGGCACCCACTGACGAGGCCGTTGCGCGACAGGTGTAGTCTACTTTTATCGATGCGGATGCATTGATCGGACTCGCTGCTCCACCGCGGACCCCGAGCCCTTCGCCGTCGAAGACCTCAGGAGGCCTCCCCCATGCCCGAAACCACCACCGGCACCACCCGCTTCACCGACCGTGTTGTCCTCATCACCGGCGGCGGCTCCGGCCTCGGCCGTGCGACCGCCGTCCGCCTGGCCGCCGAGGGCGCTGCGCTCTCCCTGGTCGACGTCTCCGAGCAGGGTCTCGAGGCGACGAAGACCGCCGTCCTCGACTCCACCCCGGACGCGCAGGTCCTGACGACCGTCGCCGACGTCTCCGATGAAGCCCAGGTCGACGCCTACGTCACTGCCACGACCGAGCGCTTCGGCCGCATCGACGGCTTCTTCAACAACGCCGGCATCGAGGGCAAGCAGAACCCGACCGAGTCCTTCACCGCCGCCGAGTTCGACAAGGTCGTGTCGATCAACCTGCGTGGCGTGTTCCTCGGGCTCGAGAAGGTGCTCAAGGTCATGCGCGAGCAGGGTTCCGGCATGGTCGTGAACACCGCGAGCGTCGGCGGCATCCGCGGCATCGGCAACCAGTCCGGGTACGCCGCCGCCAAGCACGGCGTCGTCGGCCTCACCCGCAACTCGGCCGTCGAGTACGGCCACTACGGCATCCGCATCAACGCCATCGCCCCCGGAGCCATCTGGACGCCCATGGTCGAGAACTCGATGAAGCAGCTCGACGCGGAGAACCCCCGCAAGGCCGCCGAGGAGTTCATCCAGGTCAACCCGACGAAGCGCTACGGCGAGGCCCCCGAGATCGCTGCCGTCGTCGCGTTCCTGCTTTCCGACGACGCGTCCTACGTCAACGCGACGGTCGTCCCGATCGACGGCGGGCAGTCGGCCGCGTACTGAGTCCGTCGCCTCCGACGCCCGGCCCACGTCCGCGTGCGCCGGGCTTCGGCCTGGAGGCGCGGCTCGACCCCGCCGTGTGCGCCGACCGTGACAGCATGGCTGGTGTGAGTACCGATCAGACCAACGGGTCAGCCTTCGGCCGAGGCGTCGACAAAGCCCCGCCGACCGCGGCCGCCGAACTGCGACGGAGGATGGCCGCCTCGCCCGCGGGCTTCCTGCGCAGCGCGGCGTGGGTCCCCTGGAAGCCAGCAGGCACTCCGGAGGCCGGCAGCGTCGCCCACGTCATGATCCGGGACAAGCCGTTCGTGCCCGTCTTCACCGACCCGGCCGAACTCGCCGCCGGTCTGCCCGACGCCGAGGGGCGTCCGGTGCCGATGTCCGAGCTCGTGTCCGCGCTCCCCGAGGAGTTCGGCATCGTGGTCGACCCCACGAGTGCGGCCGAGGCGAACTTCCTGCACGCCGATGTCCTCGCCCAGATGCGGGCGCAGATGCAGGGTGGCGTGCCGACGGACGCGTGACAAGCAGCGCACCTTTGGTCTATCTGTGATGTCCAGGCAGGTTGTTGAGTCTGCTGATGGGTGGGGCTCCGATGGCGGAGTGAGTCCTGTGGTGATTGTAGAAGTGAAGCCAGCCGGGGAGCGCCCCTCGGCGTTCGGCCTCTGAACCGTAGAACCGTGCGTATGCCCAGCCCTCGCCGAGCGTGCGGTGGAACCGCTCGATCTTCCCGTTCGTCTGTGGTCGGTAGGGGCGGGTCTTCTTCGGTGTGATCCCGAGCACCGAGCATGCGTCGGTCCAAGCGTGGGACTTGTAGGCGGAGCCGTTGTCGGAGAGCACCCGCTCGACCGTGACGCCCCGATCAGCGAACCATGCGACGGCCCGCTGGAGGACGCCGATCGCAGTGACGGCTCGCTCGTCAGCATGGATCTCGGCATAGGCGACGCGAGAGCAGTCGTCGATCACGGTGTGAACGAACGCGGTGCCGATCTTCCAGTTGCCCTTGGCGGTCTTGCCTGTCCGAAGCGCTGTGGCGGCTTTGTGTTTGTCGCCTTGCTGCTTCCCAACGAACCGCCAGCCGTCGCCGTCAGGGATGTTTCCGAACTTCGTCACGTCAACGTGGATCATCGCGCCGGGAGTCGCGTGTTCGTAGCGGCGGATCGGTTCCCCGGTGATCCGGTCGATGTGGGAGAGCCGGTTGATGCGGCATCGCACCAGGACGGCATGCACCGTCGACGCCGGTAGCCCCAGCTCGCCGCCGATCTGCACCGGCCCGAGGCGGCGCCGCCACCGCGCTTTCACGATCCGTTTCACCAATTCCGGCGGCGTCTTCGCCGGCATCCGGTGCGGACGGCTGGACCGATCTGCCATTCCCGGAGCACCATCAGTCCGATATCGGGCAGCCCACCTCCGGGCCGTGATCGGCGACACCATGAACAGCTTCGCTGCAGTCGTCGCGGGCCATCCGCCCTCGACGATCAGCCTGGCGAGACGAAGACGGGCGCGTGGGGTCAGCGCAGCGTTAGCGTGGGACACGAAGGCCTCCTGGTCGGTGAAGCGGTTCCTAGACAGCTCCACTCCACCACCGGGAGGCCTTCTTCGATCAGCGCGTCAACGACCGCCCAACGACACAACGTCCCTGGACATCACATCTAGGCGGCTCCTTCTCAGCACTCCGAGACGTTATCCCCGCAGTCCGGAGAATCGAAAGAATCGCCAGGTTGCCTCCGCCTCTGCGGAGAGCTCGGTCTGCCAATTAGGCAGATACCGCTCGAACACGTCCTTCAACTCACGAGTCACGTCTTTTCTCCCTGCTTCAAATATTGCTCGCGCCGCCGAGTACGCGTCCCAGGCGGACGCACCGGCAGCATAAGACGCATGAAAAGCCACCGCGAAGACTGAAGCGACTACATCATTCACAGGCGCTGAGGTCGAAACAACGGTCGAGCATCCTCGCTCAAGGAGAGCAACATCTAGGGGAACCGACTTTCCAATTGCGCCTATCGCAAACTCACCTGCGCCCGAATCGCACGCAGACAAGAAGGCAAGCCCTGTATCCGACGCATCGACGGAGCGAAGAACACCGCTTGCTGACATAAATGAACCCTGCAAATATATACCGGCCTCGTACTCACGCATACCGGTCACACCGTGTCCGGCAACATGAACAACACCTGGCCAGTTCCCGCGCCACGCCTCAGGTTCGACGTTCACAGCCGCGTTGTAGAGGCTCGAGACGTAGCTCAGTTCCGCATCCACGGCGGGTATGTGATCCCTGCCCGCGCCGGAGTATCCCATCACCAGGACGCCGTCTCCACGACCACTCGCGGGCCTGCGCCGAAGTGAGTGAGAATACGATACGGTTTCAAATCCGAGACGGAGCGCGGCGTCATGCAGCGGAAGTGCATAAGCGCCAGCTCCTGCAGAAACTGTCAGATGCTTCACTCCTTCCGCCTGTAGCGGGACAAGCGGTCGCACGAGATCATCTATGCCAGAGGCGAAAGAATCTTCACGCCAGGTCTCGGTAGTGTCGTAAAACTGCCCGGAATACGCGCCGTCTTCAGAGCGATGCACCGCGGCAACTGAGAACCAGCCCAAGTCCTCTCGGAAGCCATAATGGACCACGGCTTCGCCCGGCGCGATTTCGGCGCCAAAATCATCATCATGAGGTTCACGCGAACGACTCTCAGCGTTGCGCAGTTCAATGACCGTCTCCTCGAGAACTTCGATGTCGACGATACCTCCAACCGAGTAGGTGTCAGCCGCCCTATCAAGCACCTTGAGGCGGCGCTCCCAAGCTTCGCGAACTCCATCATTAGCGCTGCGCGGATCCAAGCCTGGAACCGTTGTCTCGAAGGCCGCTCGCTGACGTTGATCAATCGCTTTCATCAGTTCTTCGGGGGTCAGGCTTTCACTCAGAGGGTGGTTGGGCTTCCCACCCCATCGACCACGATGCTGCAATATTGGCAGGATCCAGTCAGTCGTGGTGCCGAAGTTGTAGAGATGCTTGATCACACCATCCGCTTCAATCCGATATACCTCGATACGCAAAAGGCCAATGGCCGCGAAAAGGTCTAGTTGCTCGCTTGACTGCCAATCTTCATAGTTGAAGTAGAACGGCAGCGTCGCCGCATCACCTTCGGGATCCAGCACGATGTAAACAACGACCCGGTTATCCGACAGGAACTCCATGCTGAATGCAGGACGATAAGTCCATCTAAAAAAATCGGCTTCATCGCGGGGTGATTCCAGAACCAAGTGAAAAGTCGGTACGAACCCAGTTGAATTGTGCCAGAAACGGGCACCGTCACCAGCAACAACGTCACGCAACCAAGGCGGCACCGTGCCGCCAGACTTTGCCGGCCACGCCCCGTCTGCTGTGAGCGAGGCGTAGGTCACTCGGCTCACCTCAAGGAGTCGATCGACCTGCCAGTCACGGAACGGGTCATCAAGGATCAAGCGAAGTTCGAGAGGCGATGCTATCCGGAGATCAGCTGACTCACCGGTAGCTACTGCCCTCAGCGCCTCCGGCCACGCTGAATCCCGCAGCAGAGAAGGCGGATTCGATTCAATCTCGGTGTGATAATCACGGTCATCGAGAAGTCCGTCACCCATAGCCTCTTCGAGTCTGCGGAGGAGGTGCGACCGCAAGAGGAACGCGTGCAACGCCGTTTTGCCGAAAGATTCCCAGCGAACCGCCGCCCAGATCAGCGACACGGTCGCCATCACGGGCTCGGCGACAATCTCCGGAGCAACCCTCCCGGAACGCCAGAGGTCGATCAATCGCCGAACTTCATCGGCACTCACTTCCCCGCCGAACGTCAGATCCTCGTTGTCCACACCGAGCAAGTGCCCCTGCCCGACGAGCATCGCGACGAGCGCTCGGCTGATAGGAGGCATCGCCTCCAACCCGGGCATCTTCGGCAGGACGCTCGGGGACATCAAGGACTCCGCCGTCTGCCGGTACCATTGGTGCCTTAATGAGTCAACGTCAGGTTTATGCATGGACGAGAGTCTGTCATAGCGCGTTGCCTTGCTGCTACAACACGCACATTCCGGCGAGGTGAACGGGTTCTACCAACTCGATGAAGCGGGACAACAAGGACAGGCCCGCGATCGACGGGGGCAGGCCCGTGGTCAGCGCCGGCGAGTGCACGAGGTACGCCGCCCACTTCGCCCGCGAGATCGCCACGTTCAACCGGTTGGGCATGAGCAGGAAGTCGAGCCCGCGCGGGATGTCCGCCGCACTCGACGCCGCCAGGGACACGATCGACACGACGGCCTCGCGGCCCTGGAACAGGTCGACCGTCCCGACCTGGGTCCCGGTGAAGCCAGCGCGGTCCAGCTCCTGCCGGATCAGGGCTCCCTGCGCGTTGTACGGCGCCACCACGATGACGTCCTCGTCGGTCAGGGCACGCGTGTCGGAACCGTCCGTCCACGCGCGGCCGACGACGTCACCGACGAGCGCGACGACACGGGCGGCCTCCTCGGCCGACGACGTCGTGTTGCCCGCGTGGACGACCGGCACGGGGTGCACCCCGGCGTCGATGCCGTCGAGGTGCCGACCGGAGACCATCGAGGCCAGCTGCCCGTCGTAGGACAGAGCCGAGACGGACTCGGTCAGCGCGGGCTCCATGCGGCGGGTGCGGGCCAGGAAGTAGCCGAACTCCGGCGGCAGGACGTGCTGGCCGTCGGCGAGCCAGCCGAGCGCGGACTCGTCGACGGGCTCGGGGTGCGAACCCTGCGACACTTGCGGGAGCTGCTGGGGGTCGCCGAGCAGCAGGAGCCGGGTCCCCGCGACCGACGAGGCGATGGTCGGGGCGAGGGAGAACTGTCCGGCCTCGTCGACCACGAGCAGGTCGAGGGAACGACGCTCGATCGTCGACTCGTTCGCGAACGTCCACGCCGTGCCACCGACGACACCGCCGGTGCCCGAGCCCTCGCACGACGACAGGAACGCGGCGACCGCGGCACCGTTCTTGACGGGCGTCCACGCGGCGGCGTCGAGGTCGTCCTCGGTCGCGCCGGACTTCGGCACCTTCACGACCCGGTCCGCGGGGACGCCGGCGTTCACCACGGACGACAGGAAGTTCTCCGACGTCGCGTGGGACTGCCCGACGACGCCGACCCGCCAGCCGTACTCGCGGACGAGCCGTGCGACGACGTTCGACCCGACGTAGGTCTTGCCCGTGCCGGGAGGGCCCTGGATCGCCAGGTACGAGCGGTCGAGGCCGAGCAGGGTCGACACCACGGCCGACACCGTGTCGTCACCCTGCACCGGGACGATCGCACCGCGCGGGGGCACCCGACGCAGCAGGTCGAGCGCAGGGTCGGGCAGCATCGCCGGCAGCTCGTCGAGCACGGCCTGCCCCCACCACGCGATCGCCTCCGGCTGGGGCTTCGCTCGGGGCGGTGCCGACGGGGCGAGGGCCACCGGGAACTCGTGGTGCGGCTCGCCACCGACGGGCAGGCCCTCCTTCACCAGGACCTCGACGGCATCGCCGTTGTCCCACACGTCCACGATCACGGCGCGCGACGACGCGCCCTTCGACCCGGGGCCCGGAGAAGCGACCGATGGCGGAAGCGGGTCGTCGTAAACAAGGTGGGGCGTGCCTCCAGGCCGGAGCCGCGAACCGGGCGCGAGCGTCCCCGACAACCGGAGTTCCCGCGACTGCGAGCGGGCACGCGGCAGCGTGTCCCAGTCACGCTCGACGGACGCCCGCTCCACGACCAGGACGTCACGCGTGTCGGCCCAGTCGTCGACCGGGTTCCGCAGGCGGTCGAAGTGGTCCTGCCAGAAGGTCTTCGCCTCGCGGCGGTGGTAGTCGATCGCGGCTGCGGCGAGTGCCAACGCGGTCTGGTCAGGAGTGCGGTCGAGGGCGTCGACGTCCTCGAGCTGCGCGGCCAGGGCGACGTACACCGGATTGGGTTCGCGCTCGACGGGGATCGGCGGGACCTCGAGCTCGAGTGCCGGGTCGGCCGCGTCCGGGTCGTCGGTGCGCAGCGAGCGGAGCCAGTCGCGCAGGCGCAGGGTCGAGCGGCAGTCGTAGGCGTTGTAGTCGGCGACCTGGTCGAGCATCCGCTGCCCTTCGACGGCGTCGCCGTTCCGGAGTTCCTCGATCGCGTCGACGTAGGCGGTGATGCTGTCCGCGGCGTTCGTCACGTCGCTCTCGCGCAGGTCCAAGCCCATGTACAGCGGTTCGAGCTTCTTGATCGAGTAGCTGTGGCTGCCGACGACCAGGGCCTTGCGGACGATCGGGTACAGGTCGACCAGGACGCCGGCGCGCAGCAGTTCGTCGACGGCCTCTTCGCCGACCCCGTGCCGGGCCGCGAGGGACAGCAGGTGCGTCCGTTCGTACGCCGCGTAGTGGTAGATGTGCATGCCCGGGTACTGCTGCCGCCGGGCCTCGATGAACGCGAGGAACTGCTCCAGCGCAACCCGCTCGTCGCGGATCGTGTGCGCCCAGAACGCGGTGAACTCGGCGCGGTCGTCGACCAGGCCGAACAGGTAGTCGAGGCCCCAGTGCACGCCGTCCTCGGTGTGCAGGGGGTCGCCCTCGAAGTCGAAGAACACGTCGCCCGGGTCGGGTGCCGGGATCGCGTCGAGCGCACGGGCGTCGAGGACCTCGAAGCGCGGCTTCACAGGCTGGTCCGGCCGGTCGGCGCCGTTCCGTCGGGCGGTCTCCGTCTCGATCTGGAGGCTCGCCTGACGCACCAGCCGATCCTGCGTCGCGCGGGACAGGCCCGGCACTGCCCGAGTGCGGACCGCCAGGTCGTCGATCGTCCGCACCTCGTGCTTGATGAGCTTCGCCCGCTGGTCCAGGCGCATGCCCGCGACGAGCACGAGGTCGCGGTGCTCGGCCACCTGGGTCGAGCAGACGGCGCAGCGCCCGCAGCTGGAGTACCGCGGGTCGCCCCACTGCAGTGGCTCGTCGGCAGCGATGCGCTCGGCGATGACCCGCTGCAGCTCGGCGCGCTGCGTGCGGTACACCGGCGCGATGTCGGCGAGGTCGTGCGTCGTGGTCGTCCGGTCGCCGAGCACCAGGTGCACCTGCGGCCCGGTCGGGATGCCGTGCGCTTGCATCTGCTCGGCGTACGCGGCGAGCTGCAACAGGGCGCTGATCTTGGCGTGGCGGGCGAGCTTGGTGTCGTAGACCTCGTACTCGCCGCGTTCGTTGCGGATGATGAAGTCCGCGAAGCCGATGAACCCGGGGGCGTCGGCTGTCGGCGCCGCGTGGAACGTCGGCTGGTACAGCACGTCGGCGCCGTCGGCGAAGGCCTGTCGTGCTTCGGCTGCGGCGCGTGCGTAGTCCGGCTGGGCAGGGCGGTCGAACTCGACGACGGCGCGGGTCTGCTTGAGGATGTCGAGGTAGTCCAGCTCGTGCTGGTCCCCCAGCCGAGCCGTGCGCTCGAGCATGTCGTCGTGCACGTCGGGCAGGGCTTCCCCGCGACCGAGCTTGGCGTCGAGGCGGCGGAGGAACGCCCACTCGCAGGCCGACCACGTGCTCAGGTCACTCGGGCTGAGCAGCACGTGCCCGTCGACGCCGATCTGCATGCGCTCCCCCTCGTCCTCTGGTGCGCTGAAAGCCTAGGGGCGAGCGCCGACACCGCTCGCTCGGGCGGTCAGCCGGCGACCGGCACGAACCGCGGGCCGTCGTACCCGTTGCGGGTGACGTGCGTGGTGAAGTCGGCGAGCGACCGGACCCAGTGCCCGCGTTCGCCGTACAGCGCCTGGTAGACGACCACCGGCTCCTCGGTCTCCACGTCACGGGCGACCAGGACCACCTCGTAGTCGTTCCCCTTGAAGTGCCGGTACCGCCCAGGTGTCACGTCGATAGTCACAGCCTCGATCGTAGGCAGGTGAGCCGTCCGCCGCCGACGCTGGAAAGGTGCGCTGTTCACGGCGCAGGTGTCCCCACCCCGGCGGGCGGCTCGTCTGGCGGCTGAACGACGCGACGGCCGCGCCGAACCGCCAGACCGCCGGACCGCCGGACCGCCAGACCGCCCGGCACCGTCACGAACGGACACGTGCTTCCGTGCGGACAGCACCACGACGTACGGTCACACCATGACCGTCATCGTGGCCGTCGCCGTGCTGGCGGGGGTTCTCGCCCTCGCCACCGTCCTCGGGCTGCTCCTGCGCTCCAGGACCGGCCGCGCGAAGCCCAGCCCGACCGCGCCCGACGGCACCGCCAGCACCGTCGACGGCCTCGCCTCCGCCGATGCGTTCGGCAGCCGCGCCACCCTCGTCCAGTTCTCCACGCCGACGTGTGCTCGTTGCCCGGCCACGCGCCGGTTGCTCGACGCCGTCGCAGACCACCACGAGGGCGTTCGACGCATCGAGATCGACCTCGCCGAGCACCCCGGCCTGGCGAGCCGTTTCAACGTCCTGCAGACCCCCA
The DNA here is from genome assembly GCF_025643395.1 of Curtobacterium sp. Arg-1. Classification (NCBI taxonomy): domain Bacteria; kingdom Bacillati; phylum Actinomycetota; class Actinomycetes; order Micrococcales; family Microbacteriaceae; genus Curtobacterium; species Curtobacterium sp. Arg-1. Next base: position 1,386,383 of record NZ_CP095731.1, on the reverse strand, counting down.
CGGTCCTGCTCGTCGACGGTTCCCGGACCGTTCGCACCCGCTTCGGAGGCCCACCCCGCCCACCCGAGCTCGCCGCAGCCCTCGACACCGTCCTGACCACAGGCAGAACAGACACCACACGCGGCACAGGTACCTCAAGCACCACCGGCACCCAGGAGCCCCGATGACCACCACGAACGACCCCACACGCGGCATCGACCCGCGCTCCCCACGCTTCGGCGCCGCCATCACCACGGTGCTGCTCGCCGCGACGATCGTCCTCACGCTGATCCCCGAGACGTGGGTCGCCGGCATCGTGTTGCTCGCGGTCATCGTCGTGCTGTTCGCCGTCGGAGGCATCGCCGGCATCCGCCGTCACCCCTACGGCGCACTCTTCCGACGGGTCGTCCGCCCGCGCCTGGCCCCACCCGCCGAACTCGAGGCTCCGGAACCCCCGACCTTCGCCCAGCAGGTCGGCCTGTTCGTGACCGCGGTCGCGCTGCTCCTCGCGCTGCTCGGCGTGCCGTACGCCGCCCCGATCGGTGCGGCGGTCGCCCTGGTCGCCGCGTTCCTCAACGCCGTCTTCGACGTCTGCATCGGCTGCCTGCTCTACGTGTGGCTGGTCCGCGCGGGCATCTTCCGTCCGCGGCGCGGCGTCGCCTGACGGCGTCCGGCCTGGAGGCCCGACTCACCTCCGCTCCACCGCCCGCGCTGCCGATGTGGTCGCCTCCAGAGCGGTGGGCCGGCCCCACGAGAACGACCAGCCCGACGGCGGAGGCTCCCCCCACGGCAGCCTCCGACGCCGGTCCGGTCAGACGGCGAGCGCCTGCTCACTGAGCGCGACGATGTCATCGGCGCGCAGGTTCGGCCAGCCGTGCAGCAGCTCACGCCACTCGGCCGGCAGCGACGATGCTCCGTACAGCGCACCCGCGAGGCCACCGGCGATCGCGGCGACCGTGTCGGTGTCGTTGCCGGTGCGGACTGCGCGGATCAGGGCGTCCTCGAGCGAGGAGCTGTGCTTGACCGCGGCGTAGGCGGCCTGCAGGGCGGACACCACCCACCCGTTCGACTCCGTGAAGTCCACCGGCTGCGAGTGCTCGGCCGTGACGATCCGTTCCACCCACAGTCGTCGACGGTCGAGGTCGAGCAGGTCGATCCCACGCAGGAGGTCGAGCTCGCCGGTCAGGACCGCGTGCCGGATCGCCGCGCACCAGAGCACGCACGCGTCCCCCGCGTCCGACTCGTAGTGCGTCAGGTCACTGATCGCGCGAGCCGCAGCCGCGAGCCGTTCCTCTTCGCCGACGTCACCGCGCAGGAAGGCGAGCACCAGCGGTGCGGTCCGCATGAGCGACCCGTTGCCGGCGGAGCGGCCCTTGGAGTCGTGCTCCCGCCGGGCCGCAGCCCGCGCGACGGAGGCGGTCCGCGCCTCCAGACCGGTCAGGACGTTGCGCGTCTGGATGCCGACGTCGGGCGCGTCGACCGACCACGCTGCCCAGGCGGCCACCAGGCCGTCGAGGGCTGGCTCCGACGCTGGGTCGCCGCCGCGGGCGACCGTGCGGAGGATCGGCACGGCCATGCTCGTGTCGTCGGTCCACTCCCCCGGCGCCCAGCCGAAGGAGCCACCACCGGTCATCGTGATCGGGGTCGGCTCGGGCACTGCCGGACGGAACTCGTACCCGGCGCCGAGGGCATCGCCGGCGGCGGAGCCCAGGACGGCACCGACGGCTCGGTCGTGGATCTGCGGGTTGGTCAGGTGGACCTCCGGATCGGGTTTACGCGGGATTGCGTAAAAGCGATCCTGCACCACTCGCCACGTTTGCGCAAGTGTGCGTAAACTCGCGGGCATGACCGACGAGTACCGCGACGCGAGCGGCCGGCGCCTGACGGACTACCCGCGGCCCTCCGTCGCCGTGGACACCGCCGTGTTGACCGTCCCCCCGGGCGGACCGCTGTCCGTCGTGCAGGTCCGCGATGCCACCGAGGGCGACTGGCGACTGCCGGGAACGTTCGTGCACGAGGGTGAGCGGCTCGCGGATGCGGTGCTGCGGTCACTCCGCCAGAAGGCAGGGGTGAGCGGGCTCGCACCGCAGCAGCTCCACGTGTTCGACGATCCGGCGCGGGACGACCGTGGGTGGGTACTGTCGGTGGCGCACCTCGACGTCGTGCCGGCTCATGCCCTGGACCTGGACGAGCCCCGGGTACGGCTCGCGCCGGTGGTCGAGGCGCGCGGGATGGTGCACGGGCACGACGACATCCTCGGGTTCGCGGTCGCTCGGCTCCGCTCCGTCTACGGCACTACCCCGGATCCACACGTGCTGCTCGACGAGCCGTTCACGATGTCGGAGTTGCGGCAGCTGCACGAGGCGGTCCTCGGCAAGCGCCTGCTGCCGGACTCGTTCCGGCGTGCAATGCTGCCGAAGCTGGTCGCGACGGACACGAAACGGGCGGACGGGCCGGGGAAGCCTGCGACGCGGTATCGGCGGGAGTGACGGTTCTGGTTCAGAATCCCCCGGGGTCGTCAACCGGAACCGTCAGCACGCCTCGAGAACACCGTCACGCGCCTCCTCGTAGGGTGAGTGGGTGGAGGAAGACGAACGGATCATCCGGCGCGCGCGGCGTCGCACTGCCCTGGTCGTGTCGATCGCCGCGGTCGCGGGTGCAGTGGCAGGTTGGGCAACCTCGCGAGGCGAGGGCGGCTGGACCGTCGCCCTGGCGATCTTCACGTGCGTCGCGATGCTGGCCGGCATGGCCGGGATGCTCTCCTTGCTCCCCACAAGCGCACACGCATCGTCGATCATCACGCAGGCGACCGAGGGCCTGACGAGAGACCGCCGCAGGGCCATCCGCTCGGGCGTTCCGCTCGCGGAGGACGCGGGCCCGGAACTGCAGCACCGTGCGCTCACCCTCGCCCGCGGGACCGCCGTGTTCAACGGGATCTTCCTGGGGCAGGGATTCCTGCTCCTCACTGCGGTCGCGGCTCCGCACTTCGCTCGTGTCGTCAGCGACGGCGGCGGTGTGGTCTTCAGCCGGGTCGTCCTCGCGCTCTTCGTCATCGAAGTCGTGTTCCTCGTGCCGTTGCTGGTCACCCGATATCGCCGAGCTCGGCGCTACGCCGAAGCTGCCACGGCCGAGAACGAGCGCCGCGCTCCTGCGCCGGCCTCCGTCGCATGACGTCCGTGACCGGAGCGCCGCTCACCCCCGAAGCCGTTGCTCGCCGAGCCTGGCGCAGAACCGCCGTCATCGTCGCGATCTGTGTGGTCCTCGGTGCGATCGGCGGATCGCTCTTCGCCCGGCAGGACAGTGCGCTCGAGACCACCCTCGCGATCCTCGGCATCGCTGCGGGAGTGGGTGGCATTCTCGGAACCTTGTCGATGATCGCCACGACGCTCCGCCGATCTTCCGACATGCAAGCGCCGATCGATGGCCTCTCGCGCTTCGGCCGGAAGACGCTCGCTCAGGCGATCGCGAGCGGGACCCCGATCGAACCGGCCGGCTCCGACCTCGCACGACGGGCATTCGACCTCGCTCGTCTCCGCGCTGCCTACCAACCGGTCGCACTCGGCCAGTTCCTGCTGCTCTCCGCGGGGATCGCGGGCCCGCAGATCCCGAACCTGTTCGACGACAACTCGTTCATGGCTGGCTTCAGTCGCATCATCTGCGTGGCCCTCCTCGTCGTGGCTGCGGCCATGTCCCCCGTCATCCTGCGTCAGACCCGGGCTGCACGACGCTACGTGCAGGCGGCCACCGAAGCAGCCGCCCGCCAGCGCTGACTCAGTAGGCCTGCCGCACCCGCGACACCGACAGCCGCAGAGCGGGCTCGTACGAGGAGCCGTTGAGCGCCGTGATCGTCCAGTGGTACCGATCAGGCCGGGTCATCACGCCCCAGTCGCTCCGCCCGCACTTGTTCACCTTCGACCCCATGCTCTTGTCCGGCAACAGACCGCGCTCGTCGTAGAGCCGGACGGTGGCGGATCGGAATCCGCTCGCGTTCCCCGAGATCCGGCAGCTCGCGAACGTCGTGGCAGTCCGCACCTTGTCCTTGTGCGAGTCCTGCCAGCTCCTCGAGTTCTTGCCGATCGCGACACCGGTCAGCTTCGATGACCAGGAACCCTCGGCGAACGCCGGCGCTGCCGCGAACACCGTGGCGGCCACGACTCCCCCTGCGACGGCTGCCGCGAGACGACGACTGAGATTGACCATTGCGCTTCCCCCTTGAGGTGACGGCCCGGGCTGTCCGAGCCGAGTGCACGCTACTGTACGGTGAAACACCAGTACAAGGTTTCAAGGGGGCGCAGTGGGCATACAGATCGACGAACTGACTTTCGGGTACCGGCGGGACCACACGGTGCTCTCCGGGTTGTCGACGGTGTTCCCGACCGGAGCGAGCGTCCTGCTCGGGCCGAACGGCGCTGGCAAATCGACCCTGCTCGGACTCGTCGCCGACACGCTCCGTCCCCGCACCGGGACGATCAACATCGAGGGACTGGGGGAACCGGGGACGCGCCGAAACCGCCGACGGTACCGCCGCGGGGTCGCATGGCTTCCGCAGCGGAGCGGCGCCTTCCCGGGCCTGACCGCTCGAGAGCACGTCGCCTACTGCGGCTGGTTGAAGGGCCTGTCGCGCGCCGACGCCTGGGATCGCTCGATGGCCGCCCTGACCGCCGTCGATCTCGCCACCCGAGCCGACGCACGAGCGTCCTCGTTGTCGGGCGGCCAGATCCGGCGGCTCGGCGTTGCCGGCGCGCTGGTGTCCGGCGCACAGTGGATCCTGCTCGACGAGCCGACGGCCGGACTCGATCCGGCACAGCGCACGCGGTTCGCGCGGGTGATCCAGAACCTGCCGACGGAAGTGTCCGTCGTCGTCTCGACGCACCAGACCGAGGACGTCGCCGCGACCTACGACAACGTGACCGTCCTCTTCGACGGCCGGGTGCCGTTCGCTGGTTCGGTCGCGTCGTTCACCGAGCCGTTCGCAGACCTCTCGTCCGCCGAGGCGATCACCGCTTCGTACGCGCGGTTCACGAGCGAGGACGACTGATGCGCCCGATCATCCCGTGGCGCAGCCGAGCAGCACTGTGGCTCCTCATTCCTGGGCTGCTCGGCGTCGTCGCGTACAGCATGCATTTCGCAGATGAGACGACCGTCGTCGGCTACTGGCCCGCTGCGATGGCTGGCTCCGCGATCTACCTGGTGTTCTCCTGCGGCATCGCGGCCACGGCGGGCGCCTGGGAAGGGAAGCGCTTCCGAGCTGGGACGCCCGTCATCGAGTCCAGCAGCCGATCCAGTGCAGCGGTCGTCACCGATCACCTGTGGACACCGCTGGCCGCCGGTCTGTTGCTCCAGCTCGTCGCGGTCGCACTCATGAGTCGGGACACCTGGGGCGCTCCCGGTGGCCCGTCGCCCCTCATCGGTCTGGCATTCGCGGGGATCCTGTTCTTCCACAGCTGCATCGGATTCGCACTGGGGCGGTGGCTCCCGCCGGTGGTGTCCATCCCGCTGAGCCTGCTCGTTTCGTACAGCTGGCTCGGCTTCACCTGGTCCGTGGACTACTTCCCACTCCGGTACCTCGCCGGTCTCGTGATGGCGGACTGCTGCTCGGTCGAGACCGCGCTCGACATCCGGGCACCGGTCATCGTGACGGCGTTCAGTCTGCTCGCCGGGTGCAGTCTGCTCGTCATCGCGGTCGCTCGACGCTCGAGTGGTGACCGTGCGCGCCGGTTCGGACTCCAGATCGGCGCCAGCTCGTTCGTCGTGATCACCCTCATCGCACTGACCGCCGGTTCCGGCCTCGGCGCGGCACCGATCGTCGACCGCCCGCAAGCGCAAGCGATCTGCAGCGGCGCGGCGCCCACGATCTGCCTCTTCCCGGAGCAACGCGCCACCGACGACTCGCAGTCGGTGATCCGGAAGGCCGCGGAGAACCTCGGCCGCTCGGGCATGAAGGTGCCGTCGACCATCCGGGCGAGCAACGCGCCGTCGACGCCCGACGTCCTGAACATGATCGTCCAGGTCCGGATGACCGATGCGGACGTGCTCCACAGCATCACGACCTCCTTGCTCGGCGACGCCGAGGTGGCGTACTGCGGCGCCGAGGAGGACGACGCCGAACGCCTCAACGATGCCGCTGTCGCCGACCGATGGCTCATCGACGTCGCCGCCGAGGGCATCGTGCACGCCGACCAGGTGGAGCCCGCCCTCGAGCTGGACGACCCCGACGTTCTGCGAGACCTCCGTCGTGCTCCGGTCCCCGCTCAGGCCGCGTGGGTCACCGCGACGATCGACCGGCTGACGGATTGCTCGATCGGCCACATCGCGGTGCCGTCCTCGTGATCTGGTGGCTGCGTGTCCACCGCACCCTGCCGCTGCTCGGACTCACGACGGCCCTGACGGTGCTCTCGATCGCGCTCGGCCCGATCGGCATGCTCTTCCCCTCGTTCGGCGGTGGCGCACCCTTCGCGATGATCCCCGTCGCTGCGGTCGCTCCGCTGGTGCTTGCGATCGCGGCGGGTGCATCAATCAGTCGCGCACCGTTCCCCGCTCCGACCCGACGGACCGACCTGCTCGAGCTGAGCACCGTCCTGGTGGTGATCGGACTGGTGTGCGCGATCAGTACCGTCAGCCTCGCCCTCGGCGCAGACCCCGCTGTCTCGCTCGCCACCATCCGCAACACGATCGCGTTCTGCGCGCTAGCAGTGGCCAGCCGCGCGGTGCTCGGTGATCGCTACCAATCCGTGCCGGGCGTCCTGTACCTGCTCGTCGCAGGGCTGTTCGGACGCGGAATGCCGGATCGCCCTGCCGTCTGGGCCGGCGTCGTCACAACCAACACCGAGCTCACCTACTGGCTGTTCGTCGCACCGATCGTCATCGTCGCGGCCGTCGTCACGGTCGGGCGATCCGCTCGTAGGGTGGGGGCATGGGGGAACTCGAACTGAAAGCACGGCGAGCCTGGCGACGGACGACCCTGCTCGCACTGATCGGAGCCGTCGTCGGCGCCGTCATCGGCGGGCTGCTGGCCACGACCGAGTCGGGCGCTGTCGCAGTCCTCACCGTCGTCGGCTTCGGCGCGTCCGTCGGTGGCCTGGCCGGTACCTTCTCGATCCTCGCAACGACGATCGGGATGTCGACCGCGATGCAGACCACAACGGCGGGGCTCTCCCCTGCCGGCAAGCGCATGGTGACGCAAGCGATCAAGACCGGCAGCCCGATCCAGCCACCCGAGTCCGACCTCGCCCTCCGAGCACGCGAGCACGCACGACTGCTCTCCACCTACCAGCCACTCGCCCTCGCCCAGTTCCTGCTGCTCTACGTCGGCATCGCCGGCATCCAGTTCCCGAGGCTCGCGGACGAAGATGTCTTCGGCTCGGCGTTCACCCGGTTCCTCTGCGCAGCGCTACTCATCACCGCACTGATCATGACGCCGATCCTGCTGCGAGCGGTTCGTCGGTCGCGGCGGTACCTGCACGCGGCGACCGTCGTGGCTTCCCCGGTCCCGCGGGCCTGACGAGGACGGCCGCCCGCACAACCAAAGCGCGTCTGAGCCGCACGATTCCGCGGCGCGACCTGACTCCCGTTGTGCGAACCGGAACCGGAACCGGAACCGGAACCGGAACCACTGAACCGCAGCCACCCGCCCACCACGTAACACGCAAGCTACTTTCAGCACTGGCGCTAGTCCGCTGGCCATCGCCCTGGCGGCTGACTCGATCGCCGCAGCCGTAGCGCGCGGCGGCCGACTCGTCTCCGTCGGCGCCGGCACGCCGGGCAGGCTCGGCGTCCTCGACGCCAGCGAGCGCCCGCCCACCTTCGGCACTGATCCGAGCCAGGTGGTCGGCGTGATCGACGGCGGCGACCCCGCCCTGACCACCGCGGTGGAGGGCGCGGAGGACGACGAAGCGGCCGCCGTCCGCGACCTCGACGCGCTCGGCCTGACAGCCGACGACGTGGTCGTCGGGATCAGCGCGTCCGGCAGGACGCCCTACGTCATCGCAGCCATCCTGGAGGCCCGGCGCCGCTCCGCCCTGTCGGTCTCCGTCGCGTGCAACCCCGACTCGGCCGCGGGGCGGGAGGCCGACATCGCCATCGACATCGCCATCGACGTCGTCGTCGGCCCCGAGTTCATCGCCGGGTCGACCCGCCTGAAGGCGGGCACCGCGCAGAAGCTCGTGCTCAACATGCTCAACATGCTCACCACGCTCGCGATGGTGCGCAGCCACAAGACGTACGGCAACCGCATGGTCGACGTGCGCGCGACGAACGCGAAGCTCGTCGCCCGGGCGTTCTCGCTCGTGCAGGACGTCACCGGCGCTCCCCCCGCCGAGGTCCAGGCAGCGCTCGACGCCTCGGACGGCGAGGTGAAGACCGCCATCGCCGTGATCCTGACCGGCGCCTCGGCGGCCGACGTGCGTGCTCGCCTCGATGCTGCTGCCGGCTCGTTGCGTGCCGTGCTGTAGACCCCGTTCCCTTTTTCGTTTCCCCTCCCCCGAGGAGCACAGCAATGCCCGATGCACAGCAACTCGCCCAGCAGATCCTCGACGCCGTCGGCGGTTCCGCGAACATCGCCGACGTCGAGAACTGCATGACCCGCCTGCGGGTCGAGGTCGTCTCCGACTCGTCCGTCGCGCTCGAGGACCTCAAGGCCACCGACGGCGTGATGGCCGCCATCGCGGCCGGCTCGAACCTGCAGATCGTGCTCGGCCCGGGTCTCGTCGACCGCGTGGCCGACGGCCTGGAGGCCCTACGCGCGGCCGCCCCGCCGGCTGCGGCTGGTGGGCCTGGTGCGTCGCCTGACGAGCTCGCTGCTCGCGGTGCGTCCATCAAGGCGACCGCGCGGGCTCGTTCCGATGGCCGCACCATGCGCGCGATCCGGAAGATCTCCGCGATCTTCATCCCGCTCATCCCCGCGCTGATCGCCTGCGGGCTCATCGCCGGGATCAACGGCATCCTGACGAACCTCGGGTGGCTGCCCGGAGTGACGCCCTTCCTCGGCGTGCTCTCGTCCGGGTTCCTCTCGCTGCTCGCCGTGTTCGTCGGTATGAACGCCGCGAAGGAGTTCGGTGGCACGCCCATCCTCGGCGGCGCGGTCGGCGGCATCATCGTCGCGGCCGGTGTCGCGAACGTCACCGTGTTCGGCGAGACCCTGGCTCCGGGGCAGGGCGGTGTGCTCGGCGCGCTTGCCGGCGGCATCCTCGCCGCCTACGTCGAGCGCTTCATGCGCCGGGTCACGCCGGACGTCATCGCGCTCATCGTCGTGCCGACCGTGACCGTCCTCGTCGCCGGGTCGATCACGCTCGGGATCCTGATGTCCGTCGCCGGTGTCGTCTCCGTAGCGATCGGGACGGCTGCCACGTGGCTCCTCGCGAACGGTGGGGCCTTCGCCGGCTTCGTGCTCGGAGGCCTGTTCCTACCGCTCGTCATGACCGGCATGCACCAGGGGCTCATCCCCATCCACACCACTCTGATCGACTAGACCGGGTGGACCGTGCTGCTGCCCGTGCTGGCGATGGGTGGTGCCGGGCAGATCGGTGCGTGCATTGCGCTGTGGGTGCGGTTCCGGTCGAACGCCTCGCTGGTGCGGACCATCCGTGGTGCTCTTCCTGCTGGATTCCTCGGCGTCGGTGAGCCCCTGATCTACGGCGTGACCCTCCCCCTCGGTCGGCCGTTCATCACCGCGTGCATCGGTGGAACGTTCGGTGGCGGTGTCGTCGGGTTGTTCGACCAGCTCGGGCACTCCGTCGGGGCGATCGCGATCGGGGCCTCGGACCTGTCGCTGATCCCGCTGCTGAACGGGTCGTCGGGGTACGGGTGGGCGTTGCTCGGGTACGGGTCAGGGCTCGTGGTGGCGTACGTCGTGGGGTTCGTGGCGACGCTGCTGTTCGGGGTGTCGGAGTCGGTGCGGGCTGATCTCGAGGCGCGGCCGGCTTCCCCGTCCGGCGATCCCGTCGCTCCGGAGGCGCCGCTCGACGCGCAGGTCACGTCGGTCCGAGCGACCGCGGCTACCTCGCGCTGATCGCCCGTTCCTCCACATCGCGATCCACCGCCGATCCGTTCACAAACCATCGCTCCGATCCCCGCCCGAATCGTCGTCAGGCGAGCATCAGAGCGTGGAGACCTGGGAAGCAGACGACGCTCGTCGGCGGCACATGGCCCGGTTCGGTCGACGGGACACCGCGCCCGAACTCGCCCTGCGTCGTGAGCTGCACCGCCGAGGGCGACGGTTCTTCGTCGATCGGCGCGTGAGCAGTCAGTGCCGCGTTCGGCCCGACCTCGTGTTCCCACGTGCACGGATCGCGGTCTTCGTCGACGGGTGCTTCTGGCACTTCTGCGAGGTGCACGCCCAGTTGCCGAAGGCGAACGCCGACCTCTGGCACCGAAAGTTGCTGGCGAACCGTCAGCGCGATGCGAGGAACCAAGCGACCCTCGAGTCAGAGGGCTGGCGGGTACTCCGTTTCTGGGAACACGAAGACGCTGCAGCTGCTGCGTCCGTCGTCGAAGAAGAACTCGGCCGATGGAATCTGATCATTGCCCGCAGCTCAGCTGTCTCAAGTAGGTCGATCGGGTAGAACTGGAGGGTGCACACCGTCGAAGTCGTAGCGGCCGTGATCCGACGCCCGGATGGGCGGTACTTGGCTTGCCGCCGGGCTGCGGGCAGATCAGCTGCGGGCCTCTGGGAGTTCCCAGGAGGGAAGATCGAGCACGGCGAGACCCCAGAACAAGCACTCGCGCGGGAGCTTCTGGAAGAACTTGGTCTCAACCTCGAGATCGGGCGCATGATCGACCGCAGGACAACGCTCACCCCCGACGGGGCAATCGACCTCGCCTGCTACAGCGTTCCGATCGGCGACTCAGCGTTCATCTCGAGCACCGACCACGATGAAATCGCCTGGTGCTCCCGTAGCGAGCTCGCCCGCAGGGACTGGGCTCTAGCTGACAGGCCGGTCGTAGCGCTCCTGGCCGACGACGACTGACTGGCTGACAAGGGATCGTCAGGATCAGGACGGTTCAAGTCGCACAAAGCCGATCGTGTCCGGGTGCCAGACGGTGATCCCGAGCGAGTGGCAGAGTTCGAGGATGTCGTTCGAGGGACGCCCCGGAAGAAGGATCGAAGGCGCAAGATCAAGGGACTTCACCCGTGCCACGTGGGCGTAGTCGAGGACCTGCCCAATCGCCGTGCGCACGTACGTCCGAGCCACCGACTTCTTGGCCTCGATGACTTCCCCGGTGGTCTCGTTGTACAGATCCGGCCGAAGGACGCCGTCGGTCGTTTCAAGCACGAGGAGCTTGACTTCGTCTCCACGAAGCGTGAGCCATCGACCAAACGCTGCTTGAAGCTCGAATTCCACGCGCGATGCGTACGTTTCTTCACCAGTCCGCCGCAGGTTGACCGTGTAGTCATCGAACGAGGGCGCTGACCATTTGTCGACAAGGGGATCGATTTCGTCGCGGCCATAGGCCGGCAGGAGCTCTAGCGCCGCGTCTTCCAAGGGTGCCAGATTGAAGATGATGCCCGCGCGGAGCACACCGTCTGACGACGGAATCTCCCGCACTTCGTAGGCGGGATCGCCCAAGGTGAACGGACCGACGTAGGTGGCGTTCCGCCCTGAGGTCCTGAACAGTCGAACCACTCGACCGTCCTCAGCGGAATCTCGGAGTATCCGGTTGCCGCGCACGAATTGCTGATCGCCTCGCTGCCCTTCACCGGTGTACGCGTAGGTCCCGTCTTCTCGCAAGCCTTCAAAGCGGTCGTACCCGTGGGCAGCCCCCGAGACAGGGTCGGTGAAGACGAGGATGTCCGGCGTCGACCGCACGGGTGCAATGCCGTTCTGCCAGCTGCCTCCACCGACTATCTCGTGCAGCTCCCGGCGTCGGAGCGTCTGCCTGACCTCGATCGTCCAGGTCATCGGCCAGCGACCTTCGCGGCCGCCCGCGAGCGCAGTTGGCAATCTGAACATTTTCTGGACATTCTGTATTCATGCCAGAACTCACGGATCTGCTCGACGCGACTCACCGTGGAAACCTGATTCTTCAGCCAGCCGGACCAGCAGCACGGATCAACCTGAACGAGACCGTGCACAAGCCGGTCGATCGCGTTCGATGGGCACCGCACCTGGGCGCAGACGACCGGCGCGCGCTCGAGAGGAGCCACCCCTCAGGTCAGGTACCAATGTGGGGCACCACGGCGGGACAGCGAGGCCAGATGCGATCGCGGTGGGACCGAATCCGTTACGGCGACGCGATCTTCTTCCTCGGGGGGAACCATGCCTACCTCGCCGCGACCATCACCCACAAATGGGTCAGTGAACGCCTGGCTGACGACCTCTGGCCTCGGAAGCGGAGCGCGGACGGGAACTCGCGCCCCTGGGAGCTCATGTTCAGCTTCACTGATCCGGTGGAAGTGCGCTTGTCCTACGCCGACATGGCCGAGGCGTCAGCGCGAGTGCGCGCCCTGGGGACCCGTGAGTTCAATGTCTACGGTACGGAGGTGAGTGTTCCGGTCCTCGCACTACTCGACCAGGACACCGCAGCGCTCATCCGGCCCGTCGGGGGGTTCGACTATCCATCGATTGCCCGTCGATTCGACGAACTCGACGCTGAGGTGACGACGACACGACGGCTAGAACAGCGGTATCTGCGAACGTGGATTCTTCCGGGCGATTCGGGCGTCTGTGCTCTGTGCGGGAGGTCCATGGCATCCTCGTTCCTCGTTGCAGCCCACATCAAGCGGCGCTCAGATTGCTCCGACGACGAGAAGAACGATCTCCCCGCGATCGCCATGGCTGCTTGCAAGTTCGGGTGCGACGAACTCTACGAGCGTGGACTGATCTGGGTCGACGACCGAGGAAGATTGAAGAAGTCGAAGGACCTCTCTGACGTGGAGGCACTCAGCTACTGGCGCGCGAAGCTGCGAGGGCGGGTCGTCGACATCTGGCATTCGCGCCCGGAGTCTCGTCGATACTTCGCGGCGCATCGGGAGCGCTTCGGACAAGGCTGATCGCGTCGATCCACAGCCCGAACGTGCTCCACGTCGACCACCGGAACACCGCCGAGATCATCGCTGGAACATCGCCGGAACATCCCACTTCGCAAGGACACGGTCGCTGACGACACCTTCATGGACATCGAGGGCGTCGTGGGGTGGATGATGCGGTGGCTGACCTCTCCTGCTCCCGCGCTGCCCCGACGGTGGTGTGATATGGCTCCGAACCGTCAGGCTGAGGGCCTCATTGACGCCTTTGCGCCGTGGGCGTTCCGCCCGTCTCCCTGCAGCACCAGAGGGGAGGGACGTCGGATGCGGTGCGAGTTGTGTCCATCAAGTCCGCGAAGGGCCTCGAGGTCAAGCAGTTACTCCTGTCGTATGTCGCTCCGCGACCCCTGGACGCTGGTCCGGTCGACCCATCGGAGATCGAACAGGAGTGGCGATGTCGTGAGCGCCAGGATCTCTACGTCGAGATGACCCGCGCACGGGACCGTCTGTGGGTCGGCGGGCGGAGCGGAACAACGCGCAGCCGCTGACGGCTGGGCGGCAGCGCGTCTTTCACCGGCACACCCATCCCGCTCAGCGCGATCAGCATCGGCCGTGCAGTGCTTCCCTCGCTCGTTCCGCTGTCGCCGGGTCCTTGAATGCGACCACGAACGTCCGCTGATCCCGCATCAGCACCCGCAAGGCGGTTTCGCCGCCGACCGAGTACAGGCGCCCCTTCGAGCTTCGGGCGGAGCCCTTGATACCCCAGCCTCCGTAGTCGCCGTAGGTGTCGATATGCACTATCGCGACGTCTGCGATCTCACGTCGAGGCAGCCGCGTCCTCCAGAACGGCGCCAACCCGACGGTGACCTGCTCTGGTGAGTATTCGATGAAGGCAGCCGCCCGCGCAGCGACCGACATCGCCCAGACCAGCCCGCCGAAGACCAGAACGAGAACGACAAGAGACGGTCCATCGAAGCCCTTCGCTGCAGCGCCGGCAACTCCGATCACCGCGATGGGGACCAGGATGAAGAGTGCCCCGAGTGCCGCTCCGCGATCCGCCGGGCTTCGGAAGGACCCGTCAGGCGCTGACATGGTTCACCTGCCGTTCGTTTCGTGAGCCCATGTGAAGGGCACGAGCGACGCTCTCGGATTCGTGGGGGCGGAGAAGCAACAGCAGGTCTGCCGCGATCATGATGATCGAGAAGCTCCACAGGCCCATCAGCATCGCGATCGCCAGGTGGAACGCGACAGCGAGGCCCAGGAGCACATGCCGAGGCCTGCGCGGCATGAAGACAGCGCCGACCAGAGCGAGCTGCAGCGCGAGCGTGCCGTAGGTCGCGATGACGGTGAGTGGTAACCACTGGAGCGCGCTCCGGACAAGGTCTCCGACGGCTCCGGCCGGGGCGAAGACCGGGTTCTGCATCCAGTACCAGAGCGCCGTCCCGTCCGACCACTCGAGGACGGAGAACTTCGCCACGCTGGCCTGGAAGTACACGCCCATCATCTGGAGAGTCCAGAGCCCGAGGGCGGTGTACCCGATCACGGCGACCCACGAAGAACGGCCCACGTACCGCCTGTCAGGCGCCCAGTGCCAGCGACGGCGGTCGAGCAGTACGAGCGGAACGAGGATGAGTGTCAGGTTCGAGGCGAGGTGTTCGCCGCCGTCGACGGCCGTACTCGAAGTCATGAGGCTCCACGTCACCCACCAGTGTGGAAGGGCAGTGATCGCCGGCAACAGTCCGGTGACGACGATGGCGAGTACGGAAACCGCGACCCACTTCGTCAGTTCGAGATGCCCGCTGGAGGACCCGATGCAGAACAAGGACATCCACGACGTGCTGTTCCCGCAGTTCGCACCGGTCGGGAACGTCGAGCTCCGGAAGAAGAGCTGATCGGTCGGGGTGAACACGAGCGTGAGCAAGGCGGCTGCTGCGATCGCTGATCGCACGAGCCCGAGTACCGGCGTGAGCGGGCTGACGGCCGACACGTACCGCGCGAAGGACCCTCGCCCGCCCTCTCCGACACCGTTGTGACGTTGCAGTGTGGCGGCAGAGGTCATCACTGGTCCTCCAGAGCATCGCATCGGACCGTCGCGCGGATGGCCTTCGTCGAGGCGTCGTACTGCAGGCCAGCGAAGTCGATCGGCACCGGATCCACAGCGAGCAAGAGGACCTCCCCGCAAAGCCGGAGGTCGTAGCCTTCGGCCGTCCACTCCTGAACACCGCGCTCTGACACAGCACGCTGGGCGCACTCAGCGATCGAGTTTCCGGTGCAGTCCGACCAGAGTTCATCGATGTCGTGCGCCCCGGTGACCTGGGACACGTCGTACTCGTCGAGTCGCGACGACCGGTTGAACCCGAACGCGTTCCGCAGGGTCGCGTTCGGACCCCGAGTCACGGTCTTCCACTCTCCCTCCGCGGTGCGGACGCGGGCTTGCGTGATCGGAGAGCGCGGGTCACGGGTGAAGAAGCCCCATCCTTGCGGCGTGACCTCGCTGACAGCACGCAGACCGTCAGCAACGAATCCCGACGCGTGGGTACTGATCGGGAGTGATGCGAAGGCGACCGTGGCCACGGCAAGAGCCGCCACCGTGACCACGGTCGTCTCGGCGAGCTTCAGGCTCACGCGGGCAGCGTCTGGCCGACGCGGGTTGCGTTCGCCAGGAACTTCTCCTGCTTCACCCGGTCATTCCCGGTTGCTTGGCCGCTGCGCCCGCAACCGGTCCAGGCTCCGCACCACGCGTACACGGACACGAGGACAGCAGCGGCCGCTGTGATGACCGCAGCATTGTGGACGGCAGCTGCTGCGTAGACGGCGAAGGCAACTGCTGCGACACAGGCGGCGACTGCTCCACACATCGGTACGGCCGGCGTCGAGCTGTACTCCTCCTTGGCTGCGTTCAACTCTTCCTCGGTGTACGTCTCGCTGATGTAAGAGTTGAAGGCTCCGCCGAGCTGTTCGAAGCCCTTCGCAACGGAGTTCACCGATCCCGACCGAATGTTGGCCACAGCGCGCTCGACCGCATCGGGGTTCGATGCGACGAGTCCTTCACGGGATTCACGCGCGTAGGCCGTGACTCGCTCCAAGTCATCGCCGGAGAAGACTGGTTCGATGCTCGTGCCGAGCTGCTTCGCAACGGGGCCGACACCGAACAGCGCCCCGTCGACGAGCAGCACATCCTGTTCTGAGAGGCCCGACGTGCTGCTCGCAGCCGCCACCGGTTCGACGGCCGTCGCCGCGGCTGGCGAACCGACGAGCGATGCCGCGAGCAGCAGGATGGCAGTCACGAATCCGAGCACGGCAACCCGCGGACGGCGGAGCTTCTGGATGTTCAAGTTTGTCCCTCCCGACACAGCCACTGTGCTGTGCACGAGAGTAACCTACTGATATTTGATACCTCATGCAACGGCATTCGAGAGAGTTGCCGCCGAACGACGGAAGGCGCGGCACCACCCGGCACCGCGCCTCCCGTCCATCACACTGACGTCAACTCACCACGTCAGCACGAACCGCCCCCGCGTCCCCCCAGCCTCCAACCGCCCATGCGCTTCCACAGCCCGCGCAGCCGGCAGCACCTCGGCGACCCGCGGCGTCAACGTCCCACTCTCCACCGCATGCCGCAGCTGCTCGAGCTTGTCGAACGACCGGTACTCCGAGAACACCATGATCTGCACGAACTCGATCCCCCGGTCCCCGTTCCCCTGCCACCCCCGCACATCGAAGAACACTCCTCCGTCGCGAACGGCGTCCGTGACCTCATCACGCTGCACCGCAGCATCGGCGAGCGCATCGACCCCGTCCGGCACGAGTTCGCGGACGGCGGAGGCGAAGGAAGCACCTCGCGGCACCACATGGTCCGGCCCGAGCGAGCGGACCAGGGCTTCGTCCGCCGGAGCAGCATCCGCGATGACGGTGAGCCCGGCGGCCTTCGCCAGCTGCACCACGTAGTTCCCGAGCAGCCCAGCGGCCCCGGTCACGGCGAGCGTCTGCCCCGGCTTGAGCGAGGCGTGCGACAGGATCTGCAACGCCGTCAGCCCGTTCATCGGGACTGTGGAGGCGAGCGGGAGAGACGTCCCACGAGGAATCCGCGTGAACGACCCCACCGGCGCGACGAGCTCCTGCACGTAGGCGCCACCGTGGGCGCTGAGCGGCAACGCCATCGCCATGACCTCGTCGCCGACTTGCCATCCGGTGACGTCGGGCCCGACCTCGTCGATGACGCCGGCGGCGTCCATCCCCGGCACGTACGGCGGCGAGGCCTGCGAACTGTCCCGCTGCCCGGCACGCACCCCCGTGTCGGTCGGGTTCACGGCGAACGCCTGCACCCGGATCCGCACGGACCCCGCACCGGCGTGCGGCTCCGGCACCTCGTGGACGGCGAGGGCCTCGGGCCCTCCGAACTGTTCGACTCCGACGACCTGCATCCTCCCGGTCTACGCGCACGTTGCTTGACGCAACCTGACGCGACCACCCCACGGCCTGGAGGCCCGGCACCACCCCGCCCCGCGCCTCCCGCCCGTCAGGGGTGCGGTCCACGGCACGTGGTGCGCCATGCTGGCACCGTGCGTTTCGACGAGCTCCTCACCCGGTCTGACGGTCCTGCGATCGCCGAGGAGCTCGCGGCCCTCCGTCGACCCGCCCGGTACGTCCTCGAGGGCGTCCACCAGGAGTCCCGGCAGAAGTACTGGCAGTTCCGCGTCGACATCGACGAGGCCGCGCAGACCTGGACGCTCGTGCGCCAGCGGGCCAAGCCGGTCTCCTACCGCGACGGCGTGCTGCACGAGCCCGACGACGGCCCGATCGACGTGTCGTTCGCCCGGGGCATGGTTTCGTCCCCCGTCGTCCGGATGGCCATGCCCGACCTGATGCTCCGGTGGGGCCGCGCCGCGCCGCGGACGACGTCCACCCGATCCTGGTCCAGCACGTCGGCGAGCACTCGATCCTGCTGACGTTCGAGCACCACGAGGACCCGGCGTTCCGCACGACGCTGGTGATCGACGAGCGCGACGGCATCGCCCGCCGTTCGTACGAGTACGGCGAGGCCACGATCATCACGAGCGTGCGGACCGCCGAGCCGGACGAGGTCCTGCCCCGCGCCCGCTTCGTGGAACCGACGGACTGGATCCGGCCGCAGTACTGAGACGGTGACGGTTTCGGTTCACGATCCCCGACGATCGCGAACCAGAACCGTCAGAACTCATTCGTCATCAGGGCCGTCACCGGTAGTCGTCCGGGTCCCCGAGCACGCAGCGCGAGTCCACATTGACGTGCGCGCGGATCTTCGTGGCTGCGATCGACGCACGAGGCTTGCCGTCGGCGCGCGCGACCACGGCCGACACGTCGCCCGTCGCTGCATCCATCTCGGTCTGCGTCGTTGCGAGCTCGTACCCTTGCTCTCTCCAGTGTTCACCGGCCTGTTCGATGAGCACCTGCGGATCGTCCGGCCTGTCCACCTCGACGTAGTAGCTGAACTGCACCGCCTTCTGCCCGTCGACCTCACAGTCGTTCGCGACAGGCCTCGGGACTTCCTGTGGCCATGTGTCGGGAGCGAGTTCCAGGACCGACCGGAGTTCGGTCACGGCCTGCGAGCGCGCTTCGTCGATGG
This sequence comes from Curtobacterium sp. Arg-1, assembly GCF_025643395.1. Lineage (NCBI taxonomy): Bacteria > Bacillati > Actinomycetota > Actinomycetes > Micrococcales > Microbacteriaceae > Curtobacterium > Curtobacterium sp. Arg-1. The sequence goes on along the minus strand of NZ_CP095731.1, from coordinate 1,367,838 downwards.
TCATGGTCTTGCCCGGCCCTGCCATCCCGCACCCCGACAGCACGAGGATGATCGTGCCGGCCAGAGCGGCAGCGGTCGTCGGCTTGTCCACTCGCCTCGTCACCGGAGCCGCCCCGCCTCGACGCCGTCACTCGTCGTCACCGTGCACCGACCCTGTTGCGCACGGAGAGGTCACTTGCACTGCGACCGACGTCGAACTGATCTGGTACGCCGCTCCTGCCGCACCAGCCCGGTCGGCAGTCGCCGAGTAGAGCGTGCCCCTCGCACCGAAATCCGTCTCGGACGGCGATACTCGAAGGCCTTCCGACTCCCAGAACTGCCGGAGTGACTTCGCGGTTGCCTTCGCGTCGTTGTCGACCGACACCGGGAGGAAGTAGGCGAAGCGGACGCCGTCATCGCACTGCTCGGCGGTCGGTTCCGGGGTGTCGGGCCACGACACGTCCACGGCCTTCTCGGTCTTGCGGAGCAGTTGCAAGGCTTCGGCCTTCGCGTCCTCGGGGGTGTGCATCGATTGGCTCCCTCCTGCACAGGCCGTGATGCCCACGGTCAGCAGACTCGCCGTCAACACGACGAGCCCGATGCGTTGCTTCGCCATCACGGCAGGGTCACCTTCGCCACGGCTGTTGTTCATCGTCCGGAGAGCCAGCGACGCACCGGGAGTTGACGTAGAGGAGTGCGTTCCCGTTCGTGATCTCGAAGGCTGCGCCCGCCTTGCCGTCAGCCTTCGCCGTGGCCGCGTACACGGTCCCGTACTTCGCCCCGAACTCCTGCTGGCTCCGTTCGACCTGGAGTCCCTTGGAGCGCCAGAACTCGGCCAGGGAGTCAGCGAGTTCGGTCTGCTTCGAGGTGACCGGGGCATGCACCATGTACTGGTAACGCACACCCTCGGAACACTTCTTGCTGACTGGGTCCCCGGGCGACGACCAATCGAGGTCAGTGGACGTCGTGGTGTGGTCGAGCAGCGCCAGGGCATCTTTCTGCGTTTCTTCCGGGGTCATGCTCTTCGCTCCGCCCGCGCATCCAGCGAGCACGATCGTGGCGGACAGCAGGGCTACCAGCACGGCGAGCAGCTTGCGGATCGGAGCATGAGGAGGGGCGTCGAGCGGGCTCCACGACACTGTCAGATCGCCCATCATCTCCCCCGTCGCGGCCTGCACCACATCCCCGCCAGCAACATATCAGACGAGTTGCCGGACGCAACGACCCGTGCAGCGTTCTGGGCACGACCGACCCGCACCGCGCCTCCCGGCCTGCACCATCCCCCGATCGGACGATGCCGACACCACCGCACCGGCCGATCCCCCACGACCACCGGGCGGCGAAGCTGGACCCATGCCCGAGTCCCCCGCCATCGAGGTCCAGCACCTCGGCAAGCAGTACGCCACCGGTAAACGCGCCGTGGACGACGTCTCCTTCACGATCGAACGCGGCGAGACCTTCGCGCTCCTCGGCCCGAACGGTGCCGGCAAGTCCACGACGGTCGAGATCCTCGAGGGGTACCGGTCCCGCACCGCCGGCGAGGTCCGCGTCCTCGGCCACGACCCGGCGCGGACGAGCCGCAGCCACAACGCACGCATCGGCATCGTCCTGCAGACCAGCGCGGAGTCCCCGAACGTCACCGTCGCCGAGCAGCTGAACCACTTCGCCACGCTGTACCCGAAGCACCGCCGCGTCGAGGAGCTCCTCACCGCGACGGGACTCGAGACGCAGCGCAACACCCGGATCAGCCGGCTGTCCGGAGGCCAGCGCCGCCGCGTCGACGTCGCCCTCGGCATCATCGGCCGCCCCGAGGTCCTGTTCCTCGACGAACCGACGACCGGCTTCGATCCCGAGGCTCGCCGGCAGTTCTGGGACCTCCTGCGGCAGGTGCAGCACGAGGGCACGACGATCCTGCTCACCACGCACTACCTCGACGAAGCCGCCCAGCTCGCCGACCGGGCCGCGGTCATCGCCGACGGGAAGCTCCTCGACCTCGCACCCATCGACGAGATCGGCGGCGCCGAGGCCCGCACGCCCCGGGTCCGCTGGCGTGACGACGGCGGGGAACTCCACGACGAGCGCACCACCGACCCGACGGCGCTCGTCCGCAGCAGCAGCGCCCCCATGCACGACCTCGAAGTCATCCGTCCGTCCCTCGAGGACGTCTACCTCGACATGGTGGGACAGCAGTGAAGACAGCAACCAGCCGCATCTCGTACGAGATCCGCACCTACTTCCGCGCTCCCGACTCGGTCTTCTTCACGTTCCTGTTCCCGATCATCATGTTGGCGCTGTTCTCGGTCGCGTTCTCCGGCGCCGCCGACATCCAGGCCGGCCCCGGCGTCAGCGCCGACTACGCCACCTACTACCTGCCCGGCCTGGTGGCGACGGGCATCCTGCTCTCCGGCACGCAGTCCCTCGGCGTCGACATCGCCGGCGAGCGCAGCGACGGCACGCTGAAGCGTCTCGGCGGCACGCCCTTGCCGGTCCTGTCGTACTTCGTCGGCAAGATCGGCATGGTCCTCGTCACCACGCTCGTGCAGACGGCCCTGCTGCTGGCGATCGCGGGCCTGGTGTTCGGCGTCGACCTGCCGATCGACGCGGGCCGGTGGGGTGTCTTCGCCGGGGTGATGGTCCTCGGGATCGCCACCAGCTGCGTCCTCGGCATCGCGGTCTCGGCGCTCCCCCGCGAGGGGCGCCGCGCCACCGCCACCATCGTCCCGATCGTGCTGGTGCTGCAGTTCATCTCCGGCGTCTACCTGCCCTTCACGCAGCTCCCCACCTGGTTGCAGGACGTCGCGTCCGTCTTCCCCCTGCGCTGGATGGCGTCCGGCATGCGCTCCGTCTTCCTGCCCGGTGCGTTCGAGTCGGGTGAGCCGGGAGGCGCGTGGCACCTCGGCCTCGGAGCCCTCGTGCTGGCAGCGTGGCTGGTCCTGGGCACGGTGGCCTGCCTGTTGACGTTCCGTTGGAACCGCAAGGACGCCTGATGGCGCCCCGCTGGTGGGATGCTGGGCACATGAACGGCGAGACGTGGATGCGCAACCGCTGGCTGCACGTCTTCTTCGCGGGCACGATGGCCCTCACCGCGGTGATCACCGTGTTCGGCTGGTCCCCGTGGTCGACCCGCTGGCCGGCGTACACCGCGGTCGTGGTGCTCGTCGTCGCCTACGTCGTGTTCGGCCACCGCGGCTACGACAGCCCCCGTGCCGCCGCGGCCTTCCTGCCGCTGGTCCTCGTCTCCGCCCTGGTGTTGCCCGCCGTGGTGCCGAGCACCGCGTTCGTGCAGTGCATCGCGTTCCCGCTCGTCTGGATGCAGTCCGAGCGGGTCCGCACCGGCGTCCTGCTCTCGGTCGCGGTCGGCATCGCGAGCGGCATCGGCCTGCAGGTCTCCGACGGCCCGGACGCCCTCGTCAGCACCCTGCTCATCGAGGGCATCAGCGTCATCGGTGCCTGCGCGATGGGCGTGTGGATCTCGAGCGTCGCCGGCCTGTCCGAGGAGCGCCGCCAGCTCCTCGACGAACTCCGCGCCACCCAGCAGTCCCTCGCCGATGCCCACCGGAGCGCGGGCGTCGCGAGCGAACGGGAGCGCCTGGCACGCGAGATCCACGACACCGTCGCGCAGAACCTCGCCGGCATCGTCATGCTCACCGAACGCGCCCGCAAGGACCTGGCGAACGACCGTGGAGCCGCGCTCGACGAACGGCTGGCGGTCCTCGAGGAGTCGGCACGAGCGGCGCTCGAGGACTCCCGCGCCCTCATCGCCGCCGGGGTCGCCGGTGCCACGAGCGGCAGCCTCGCCGGGGCACTGCACCGGCTCGCCGAGCGGTACACCCGTGAAACCGGCACGCCCGTTGCCGTCGACGCGACCGACGGCCCGCTCGACCGTGACGCCCAGGTCGTACTGCTCCGGGTCGTCCAGGAGTCCCTCGCGAACATCCGCGCGCACGCCGACGCCCGTTCCGTCCGCATCGTCCTGCAGCACGCGCCCGAACACGTCGGCGTCCGCGTGGTCGACGACGGCGTCGGGTTCGACACCGGCGTGCCGACTGCCGGGCACGGTCTCCGGGGCCTCCACGAACGGCTGGCGCTCTCCGGCGGTACCTGCACGATCACGAGCACACCGGGCGGCGGCACCGTCGTCGACGCGAGCCTGCCCACCGGACCCGAGCCGAGCCTCCCGGCCGTCGAACGCGACGTCGTGGCGCAGGTGACCCGGTGATCCGTGTCGTGGTCGCTGACGACCACCCGATCGTCCGGTCGGGCATCGTCGCGCTGTTGCAGGACGCCGACGACATCGTGGTCGTAGGTCAGGCCAGCGACGGCCGCGCCGCGGTGACGGTGGCGCTGGCCGAACGCCCCGACGTCGTGCTCATGGACCTCCGGATGCCCGTGCTCGACGGCGATGCGGCGACGGCGGAGATCCTCGCCGCCGACCCAGGCATCCGCGTCCTGATCCTGACGACGTACGAGTCCGACGACCAGATCCTCGCCGCCATCGAGGCCGGCGCCACCGGCTACCTGCTGAAGGCAGCCCCGGAGTCCGAGATCCTCGCCGGCGTCCGGGCGACCGCACGGGGCGAGACCGCGCTGGCACCATCGGCGGCCGCAGCGCTCGTCCGCCGAGCGACGGGATCCCTCCCCGCTGCTGCCGGCCCGTCGCTGACCCCGCGCGAGCTCGACGTCCTGCGCCTCGTTGCCCAGGGCAACAGCAACCCGGCGATCGGGCGCGCACTGTTCCTCAGTGAGGCCACGGTGAAGACCCACCTCGGCCACGTGTTCGAGAAGCTCGGCGTGAACGACCGCACCCGTGCGGTGATCCGCGCGATGGAGCTCCAGCTCCTCCCCTGATCAACACCGCAGTCAGGCGCCGCTGGTCACCGCAGCGCACCCGAAGGGCATCGACGTCGTACTCCAGCGCATCCACTATCGCCAGAGCCCGACGTACACCAGTCCGCCGAGGACGACGGACACCCCGCCGATCGCGATCAGCCAGATCGGTGCGCTCATGCTCGACGTCCCCGGTTCTTCGCAGTCCCCCCGCTCCGACCCTACGACTCCGTGCACGACGGGGATCTTTCCCTGCAGCGCGTGTGACGGTTCCGGTTCGCGATTCCCGACGATCCTGAACCAGAACCGTCTCCGGGCAGACAAGAGACCGGGTCCCGCGCAGTGGACCTGACCACGGCGCAACGACGCACACAGCGTGCCGGTGCGCACCGCTGGCATGACCACCGCCGTCAGATCGCTCAGAACAACCCCGTGAACGCAGAAAACCCCTGACCATGAATGGTCAGGGGTTCCCTGGTGTTACTACGTTAAGTCCGGCGGCGTCCTACTCTCCCACAAGGTCCCCCTTGCAGTACCATCGGCGCTGAGAGGCTTAGCTTCCGGGTTCGGAATGTGACCGGGCGTTTCCCTCTCGCTATGACCACCGGAACACTCTCGACCAGATCATACATTGGTCTCAAAGCTGTCCCGACTACTGCCTTCCGTGAAGAGGGCAGAGCGGTGTATTCAGTTTCGATTCCCGATCGTCTGTCGGGAACCACAAAGTGGACGCGAGCCCGTGCACAAGTGCACGGAAATCAGTGTGTTATCAAGTCTTCGGCTTATTAGTACCGGTCAGCTCCACGGGTCGTTAGTCCCCGCTTCCACATCCGGCCTATCAACCCAGTAGTCTGCTGGGAGCCTCTCACACTCAAGGTGCATGGAAATCTCATCTCGAAGACGGCTTCCCGCTTAGATGCTTTCAGCGGTTATCCGGTCCGAACGTAGCTAATCAGCGGTGCCCTTGGCAGAACAACTGACACACCAGAGGTTCGTCCATCCCGGTCCTCTCGTACTAGGGATAGATCTTCTCAAATTTCCAACGCGCGCAGCGGATAGGGACCGAACTGTCTCACGACGTTCTAAACCCAGCTCGCGTACCGCTTTAATGGGCGAACAGCCCAACCCTTGGGACCTACTCCAGCCCCAGGATGCGACGAGCCGACATCGAGGTGCCAAACCATGCCGTCGATATGGACTCTTGGGCAAGATCAGCCTGTTATCCCCGAGGTACCTTTTATCCGTTGAGCGACAGCGCTTCCACAAGCCACTGCCGGATCACTAGTCCCGACTTTCGTCCCTGCTCGACCTGTCAGTCTCACAGTCAAGCTCCCTTGTGCACTTACACTCGCCACCTGATTGCCAACCAGGTTGAGGGAACCTTTGGGCGCCTCCGTTACTCTTTGGGAGGCAACCGCCCCAGTTAAACTACCCATCAGGCACTGTCCATGAACCCGATCAGGGTCCTACGTTAGACATCCAAAGTGACCAGAGTGGTATTTCAACAATGACTCCACGAACACTAGCGTGCCCGCTTCACAGTCTCCCACCTATCCTACACAAGCCACTCCGAACACCAATACCAAACTGTAGTAAAGGTCACGGGGTCTTTCCGTCCTGCTGCGCGTAACGAGCATCTTTACTCGTAGTGCAATTTCGCCGAGTTCGCGGTTGAGACAGCTGGGAAGTCGTTACGCCATTCGTGCAGGTCGGAACTTACCCGACAAGGAATTTCGCTACCTTAGGATGGTTATAGTTACCACCGCCGTTTACTGGGGCTTAAATTCAGAGCTTCGCCCAAAGGCTAACCCTTCCTCTTAACCTTCCAGCACCGGGCAGGCGTCAGTCCGTATACATCGTCTTGCGACTTCGCACGGACCTGTGTTTTTAGTAAACAGTCGCTTCCCACTGGTCTCTGCGGCCTTCAACGCTCACGGAGTAAATCCGGTCACGTGTCCGGCCCCCCTTCTCCCGAAGTTACGGGGGCATTTTGCCGAGTTCCTTAACCACGATTCTCTCGATCTCCTTGGTATTCTCTACCTGACCACCTGAGTCGGTTTCGGGTACGGGCGGCTGCAACCTCGCGTCGATGCTTTTCTCGGCAGCATAGGATCACTGATTTCCCCTTACGGGTACGCGTCGGATCTCAGGCACACAGACGACGGATTTGCCTATCGTCAGCCCTACATCCTTACACCAGGTTCACCTTACGGATACCATCGCCTGGCTCAGCTACCTTCCTGCGTCACACCTGTTCATACGCTAACCGCACCAGCATGGGGTCGAGCGTTAGACCGGCCACCATCACCCCGAAGGGATCCGGTTGTACCGGGTTAGGACTCTTAGCACCACTGGATTAGCTTGGGCGGTTGTTCGCCGGTACGGGAATATCAACCCGTTGTCCATCGACTACGCCTGTCGGCCTCGCCTTAGGTCCCGACTTACCCAGGGCGGATTAACCTGGCCCTGGAACCCTTGGTCTTTCGGAGGACGGGTTTCTCACCCGTCTTTCGCTACTCATGCCTGCATTCTCACTCGTGTAGCGTCCACGGCTGGATCACTCCGCCGCTTCACTCGCCACACGACGCTCTCCTACCACTCCGCACGACTGAACCACGAAGGCTTGTCTATAGTGCGAAATCTACAACTTCGGTGGTGTGCTTGAGCCCCGTTACATTGTCGGCGCGGAATCACTTGACCAGTGAGCTATTACGCACTCTTTCAAGGGTGGCTGCTTCTAAGCCAACCTCCTGGTTGTCTGTGCAACTCCACATCCTTTCCCACTTAGCACACGCTTAGGGACCTTAGTTGGTAGTCTGGGTTGTTTCCCTCTCGACGATGAAGCTTATCCCCCACCGTCTCACTGCTGCGCTCTCACTCACCGGCATTCGGAGTTTGGCTGACGTCAGTAACCTGTTGAGGCCCATCGGCCATCCAGTAGCTCTACCTCCGGCGAGAAACACGCAACGCTGCACCTAAATGCATTTCGGAGAGAACCAGCTATCACGAAGTTTGATTGGCCTTTCACCCCTATCCACAGCTCATCCCCTCCATTTTCAACTGAAGTGGGTTCGGTCCTCCACGACGTCTTACCGTCGCTTCAACCTGGCCATGGATAGATCACTTCGCTTCGGGTCTAGAACATGCGACTCAAACGCCCTATTCAGACTCGCTTTCGCTACGGCTGCCCCTCACGGGTTAACCTCGCCACATATCACTAACTCGCAGGCTCATTCTTCAAAAGGCACGCCGTCACCCCTACTAAGGAGGCTCCGACGGTTTGTAAGCAAACGGTTTCAGGTACTATTTCACTCCCCTCCCGGGGTACTTTTCACCTTTCCCTCACGGTACTTGTCCGCTATCGGTCATCTGGGAGTATTTAGGCTTATCAGGTGGTCCTGACAGATTCACACGGGATTTCTCGGGCCCCGTGCTACTTGGGATACACATCCGGCCATAACACCATTTCGTCTACGGGGCTGGCACCCACTACGGCCCGGCTTTCAAACCGGTTCGACTATGATGCGCTGTAACCGCCCCAGTCCGGCAGAACTGAGTGACGTGTCCCACAACCCCGACCATGCAACGCCCGCCGGCTATCACACATGATCGGTTTAGCCTCATCCGCTTTCGCTCGCCACTACTCACGGAATCACATGTTGTTTTCTCTTCCTGTGGGTACTGAGATGTTTCACTTCCCCACGTTCCCTCTACCCGCCCTATATATTCAGGCGGGAGTCACCAGGTCGCAAAACGCCTGGCGGGGTTTCCCCATTCGGAAATCCTCGGATCACAGCTCGATTATCAGCTCCCCGAGGCTTATCGCAGATTTCTACGTCCTTCATCGGCTCCAGATGCCAAGGCATCCACCGTTTGCTCTTAGAAACTTGACCACAAAGATTAAAATTGCGATCCAACGTCACCACTCAACAACCCAAAGGCTGATCATGGATGACGCGAATCAAAGATGCTCGCGTCCACTGTGTAGTTCTCAACATACGATCGGCACCAGCACTCCCCCACCACAACAGCAGGATCACACTGGCCCGACGAAGGACCCGTAGGCCCAACCCCCACCACCACTCACGTAGCAGCAGGAAGCCTGGTCCCTCAGGACCCAACAACGTGCACCAGCTGAGCGCTCCACCCCCGACCCGTCCCAACCCTGCAAGCAGAGCGTACTGAGGTCGGAAGCATCACTCCCAACTGCACTGTCAATGTTCCACCCATGAGCTACCCGTCGGACACGTTCGGTCCGAAACAGGCGCCTGGACCAGCAACCAACCACCCCTAATGGGCGACCAGCACTGACCAGATGCTCCTTAGAAAGGAGGTGATCCAGCCGCACCTTCCGGTACGGCTACCTTGTTACGACTTAGTCCTAATCACCGATCCCACCTTCGACGGCTCCTTCCACAAGGGTTAGGCCACCGGCTTCGGGTGTTACCGACTTTCATGACTTGACGGGCGGTGTGTACAAGGCCCGGGAACGTATTCACCGCAGCGTTGCTGATCTGCGATTACTAGCGACTCCGACTTCATGAGGTCGAGTTGCAGACCTCAATCCGAACTGAGACCGGCTTTTTGGGATTCGCTCCACCTTACGGTATCGCAGCCCTTTGTACCGGCCATTGTAGCATGCGTGAAGCCCAAGACATAAGGGGCATGATGATTTGACGTCATCCCCACCTTCCTCCGAGTTGACCCCGGCAGTCTCCTATGAGTCCCCGGCATAACCCGCTGGCAACATAGAACGAGGGTTGCGCTCGTTGCGGGACTTAACCCAACATCTCACGACACGAGCTGACGACAACCATGCACCACCTGTACACCGACCACAAGGGGGCGACCATCTCTGGCCGTTTCCGGTGTATGTCAAGCCTTGGTAAGGTTCTTCGCGTTGCATCGAATTAATCCGCATGCTCCGCCGCTTGTGCGGGCCCCCGTCAATTCCTTTGAGTTTTAGCCTTGCGGCCGTACTCCCCAGGCGGGGCGCTTAATGCGTTAGCTACGACACAGAAACCGTGGAAAGGTCCCTACATCTAGCGCCCAACGTTTACGGCATGGACTACCAGGGTATCTAATCCTGTTCGCTCCCCATGCTTTCGCTCCTCAGCGTCAGTTACGGCCCAGAGATCTGCCTTCGCCATCGGTGTTCCTCCTGATATCTGCGCATTCCACCGCTACACCAGGAATTCCAATCTCCCCTACCGCACTCTAGTCTGCCCGTACCCACTGCAAGCCCGAGGTTGAGCCTCGGGATTTCACAGCAGACGCGACAAACCGCCTACGAGCTCTTTACGCCCAATAATTCCGGACAACGCTTGCACCCTACGTATTACCGCGGCTGCTGGCACGTAGTTAGCCGGTGCTTTTTCTGCAGGTACCGTCACTTTCGCTTCTTCCCTACTAAAAGAGGTTTACAACCCGAAGGCCGTCATCCCTCACGCGGCGTTGCTGCATCAGGCTTTCGCCCATTGTGCAATATTCCCCACTGCTGCCTCCCGTAGGAGTCTGGGCCGTGTCTCAGTCCCAGTGTGGCCGGTCACCCTCTCAGGCCGGCTACCCGTCGTCGCCTTGGTGAGCCATTACCTCACCAACAAGCTGATAGGCCGCGAGTCCATCCCCAACCAAAAAATCTTTCCACCACCAGACCATGCGGCCAGTGATCATATCCAGTATTAGACGTCGTTTCCAACGCTTATCCCAGAGTCAGGGGCAGGTTACTCACGTGTTACTCACCCGTTCGCCACTAATCCACCCAGCAAGCTGGGCATCATCGTTCGACTTGCATGTGTTAAGCACGCCGCCAGCGTTCGTCCTGAGCCAGGATCAAACTCTCCGTAAAAAAATACAGACCCAACACCCGAAGGCATCAGACCGAGTTGATTCTGACTGTTGACTGTCTACTGACAATCTTCAATCCAAAAGGAATTGCTTCATGACCCAGTCAGCAAGCCGACCAGGCACGAGGTCAATCAATAAATTGGCATTGACAATGTGCACGCTGTTGAGTTCTCAAGGACCAGACGCACTCCCCGCTCGACCCACAAAAGGATTCCGCCAGAGAGGCATTCGTCATGTTCCACCGTCAGACACGTCGAATCACTTCGACTTCTTATGGGGATGTTGCCTGAGCGGGACCCCGTCCGGACTGCGCATCCAGGGCTTGCACCCTGTGACCGTCTCGGCCGTTCCGTTCTCCGCCTCAGCGGCAACGAGTGATTACTCTACACAGGCCCCAGGGGGCCCGCCAACCGTCCTTCCTCCCGGGCGTGTCGCACTCCGGTGAACGGGAGCTGTCCCCCGGGTTTCCGGTGATCGACGGGGTGGACGCACCCCGGGAACGACGGAAGGCACGGTGCGAACCCGCACCGTGCCTCCCGAACGAACAGACGCCCAGACCAACTGGACCGGACCGGACCGGACCGACTGACCGGACCGTCCTACTCGGCGGCGGCCAACTGCCCGCACGCCCCGTCGATCTCCTTGCCGCGGGTGTCGCGCAGGGTCGTCGGGATGCCGGCGGCGTTGAGCCGGCGGACGAACTCGTCCTGCACGTGCACCTCGGACGAGGTCCACACGGAGCCCGGCGTCGGGTTGAGCGGGATCGGGTTGACGTGCACCCATCCCTTGCCACGCTTGTTGAGCTTCTCGGCGAGCAGGTCGGCTCGCCAGGCGTGGTCGTTCATGTCCTTGATGAGCGCGTACTCGATCGAGACACGACGGCCCGTCTTGACGTAGTAGTTGTGGGCGGCGTCGATCGCCTCGTCGGCCTTCCAGCGCGAGTTCACCGGGATGAGCTCGTCGCGGAGTTCGTCGTCGGGGGCGTGCAGGGACAGCGCGAAGGTGAGCGGGATCCCTTCGTCCGCGAGCTTGATCATCGCCGGCACGAGGCCGACGGTCGACACCGTGATGCCGCGGGCACTCATGCCGAGGCCGTTCGGCTGCGGCGCGACCATCAACCGCACCGCGTCCATCACCCGCTTGTAGTTCGCGAGCGGCTCCCCCATGCCCATGAACACGATGTTCGTCACGCGTTCGGCGTCGACGCGGTCGTTGCCGCCCTTGCGGGGATCGCCCCCGAGCTCACCGGCGGCGATCGCGGCGTTGGCCCGGACGATCTGCTCGATGATCTCGGCGGTGGACATGTTGCGGGTCAGCCCGGCCTGGCCGGTGGCGCAGAACGGGCAGTTCATGCCGCACCCGGCCTGGGACGACACGCACAGCGTGATCCGGCCGGGGTACCGCATCAGGACCGACTCGACCAGGGCGCCGTCGTGCAGCTTCCAGAGGAACTTGATGGTGTCGCCGTTGTCCGTCGCGAGCCGCCGGGTCTCGGTGAGGAGCGGCGGCAGCATCCCGGCGACGAGCTGCTCCCGCTGGGCGGCGGGCAGGTCGGTCATCTTGGCTGGGTCGGACGTGTAGTGCTGGAAGTAGTGGGTCGCGAGCTGCTTGGCGCGGAACCCGGGCAGACCGAGCTCCTTGACGCGGGCCTCGCGTTCCTCGGCCGTCAGGTCGGCCAGGTGCACAGGCGGCTTGCCACGCTTCGGGGACGCGAACTGCAGGAGCGGCCGGCCGTCGGTGTCGGTGGCCTGCTTCCAGCCCTCGGTGCGCGGGCGCACCTGCGGACGAGCAGACTGCTGCTGTTCGAACGGGGTGCGGGTATCGGAAGCCATCACTCCAGGATACGGGAGGCCCGTGATCCGTGGGGACGCCCCGTCCGGGTGGTCCTGCTGGTCACCACCAGGGCCCCAGCGCGGTCCGCCGGGTCAGCTGCCGGCCGGCAGGACGCGGGCGAAGTGGTGCGCCGCCGAGTACATCGGGACGATGTCGACGACCTCGCCCGGGTGCGGTGCCTGCAGCACGAGACCCTGGCCGAGGTACAGGCCGACGTGGTCGTCGTCGTCGTACACGACGAGGTCGCCCGGCAACGCCTCGGACTCGGGGATCGTGGTGGCGACGGCGTCCTGCGTCGGCACGTAGTGCACGAGCTGGATCCCCACCGCCTGGTACGCGACCATCGTGAGCCCGGAGCAGTCGATGCCCTCGTGGCTCGCGCCGCCCTCGACGTACGGGTCCCCCATGTACTGCAGGGCGGTCGTCAGGATCGTGGCCCGGTCGCCGCCGGCCGACAGCGCGGCGGACAACGCGGACTGTGCCTGCGCCGTCGTCACCCCGAACCGCAGGTCGAGCGTCGGGTAGGACACGATCGTCGTGGTGGTGGTCATGCCGTCGGTCGAGACCACGGGGACCTGGACGTCGTGCGCCACCGTGAAGGTCTGGGCGTCCTGTGCCGTGGTCGTGCCGGAGCGGGTGTCGACCGGCAGCGTGTCGGCGTTCGCGGGCAGGGCGAGCGTCAGGCTCGAGGTCACGGCGATGGCGGGGGCCAGCAGGATCGCGGCGCGCTTCGCGTTCGCGGAACGACGGATGTGCCGCGGGTCGAGCGCTCGTTCGGCACGCAGGGTGGCCGTCCGGCTCAGCACCGCGCTGCCGGCCGACGACGCGACGGGGGCGGGACGCGGCTGCATCCGCACGGTCCGGGCTGGCTTCGGGTGCTCGACGAAGGTGGAACGGGCGGCTGCGGGGCCGAGGGCCGAGCGGCGTCCGCGGGGACGGGACTGCTGCGTGTCCGGCGTCAGCGGCGCGGGATCGGCCGCGGGGTGCGTGTGCGGTCGCGCGGGGTGCGTGTGCGTCCGCGCGGGCTGACGGTCGTCGGCTGCTGCAGGCAGGGTGTGGCGTCCCATGGGTCCTTCCGGGTCGGGACCACTCGGCGGTCCGGAAAGTAACGTATTGGTCACGACGGTGTCCGCGGCTGGGCAGCGCCGGAGTGTTCCTGCAGCTGGTCACAGGAACGATCACCGCTCGCAGGCCACTCCGACGACGCGCACGGCTGTTCCGGAGCCGGCGTGCGGCTGTGGAGACCGGCTCAGACCGACGCGACCCGCATGGCGGCGGCGATCCGGGCCTCCCGGTCGGCGGCCAGACGGTCGAGCCGGGCCGACAGCGCGAGGACGGACGCGTCCACTGGACTGTCCCCCGAGATGTCCCCCGAGATCGGGACACCGGCGCGGACCGCGAGTGGCAGGACGCCCGCCCAGACGGTGTGGTCCTCGCCGTCGGCCGGGTCCTCGCCGACCCCGTGGGCACGGACCTTGACGCTCGCGCGGTCGAGGGGCAGCTGGAGGACCTGGGTGGCGCGGACCTCCTTCGCGGTCATCTCGCGCACCTCGGCTCGGCGCCCAGGCATGAGGTGGTCCGCCACCTGCCAGAGCGCTTCGGCACGCAGGTCGGTCGGGACGACGGTGGCGCGGCCGGCGATCATCGCGCTGCGGTAGTTCGCGGAGCTGTCGTTGGTGGAGCGGGCGAACACCAGGCCGTCCAGGTGGGTGACGGTCGCGGCCACCGGGACACCCTCGGCCCCGGCGTCGAGGAACAGGCCGCCTCCGGTCGAGCCGTGCAGCAGCATGACCGGGCCGTCGCCGAGGTCCCCGACGGCGCAGAGGAAGGGCAGGACCACGGGGTGGCCGCCGCGGACGATGCCGACGTGCGCGACGTGGGCCTCGGCGAGGATCGCGTCGAGGACTCCCGGGTCGTCGGACTGGCGGTCGCGCAGGCGGCGGACGCGGAGCGAGGGACCGTCGGCGGCGGGTTCCGTGGGGTGCGGCTGGGCGTTCGGGGTGGGCATGCGCTCACGCTAGGGTCGCCAGTGGTCCGATGCGTGGACCAGTTCGGAGCGATCACGGTGGACCAGTCGGGCAAGGTGTCCGGTGTCGTGGCCCGGGTCCGTGCGATGGTGCACGACGGCACCCTGCGCGAGGGCGATCCACTGCCGTCGACGCGTGCACTGGCGGCAGAGCTCGGGGTGGCGCGCGGCACCGTCGTCGCGGCCTACGAACAGCTCGACGGCGAGGGGTACCTGCGCACGCGGCACGGTGCGGTGGCCCGGGTCGCGGCGGACGTGCACGGCCGGACGCCGGGTGGGTCGGTGGCGGGCGGCGCCGGGCCCGGCTCGCCCGTCGCCTTCGCCGCCGACGCCGTCCTGGCCGATCCGTCGCCCGCGGTGCGCATCGACTGCCGGCCGGGCATCCCCGCCGTGACCGCGATCCCCCAGCGGGACTGGCGGGCCGCCTGGCGTGCAGCGGCGTCGGCACCGCTCCGGAACGCGATCGCGGAGCCGCTCGGCTCCCCCGAGCTGCGGGCACAGGTCGTCGTCCAGCTCGGCCTGACCCGCGGGTTCACGACGACGGTCGACCGGGTGCTCGTGACCGCGGGGACCTCGGAGGCGCTGTCGCTCGTCACCGAGGCGCTGCGGGGCCTGCTGGGTCGTCCACCCGTCTTCGGCGTCGAGGACCCCGGCTACCGCACCGGGCACCGGGCGATCACGAGCGCGGGCGGGACCCTCGTCGCCGTCCCGGTCGGGGAGGACGGACTCGACCTCGACGTGCTCGAGGATGCGGGGCCGGTCGACGCGGTGCTGGTCAGTCCGACCCACCAGTACCCGCTCGGCTCGGTGATGCCGGTGGCCCGGCGCCGTCGGCTGCTCGCCTGGGCGGCTGCGACCGGCACGGTCGTGGTCGAGGACGACTACGACTCGGAGTTCCGGCATCGCGGGACGCCCGTGCCCGCGCTGGCCGCACTCGACGCCGAGGGCGTGGTGCTGCACGTCGGCGGGTTCTCGAAGACGCTCGACCCGCGACTGCGGTGCGCCTGGGTCGTCCTGCCCTCCGCAGCAGGTGCCGGGATCGGTGCACGGGTGGCGGAGGCGGTGCTGTCGGCGCGGCGTGCACGCGGCGCGGTGGTCGCCGAGCCGGTGCAGGCGGCACTGGCCCACCTGCTGCGCACGGGTGCGCTGCGGCGGCACCTGGGTCGGGTGCGCCGCGACTACGCGCATCGCCGAGCCCGGATCGCGGCCCGGCTCGACGACGTCACCGGACTGGAGGCCCGTGCCCTGAACGGCGGACTGCACGCGGTGGTCACGTGGTCGGGTCCGACCACCGGGGCCGTCGTCGCCGAGCGCATGGCGGACGCCGGGGTACGAGTGGCGACGCTCGAGGAGTACGGGCTCGCGCCCGGCAGCGCACCGGCGGGCATCGTGTTCGGCTACGGCGCCGTCACGCTGCCGGAACTCGACCGGGCGCTCGACGCGCTGGTGGAGTCCGTCGCGCACGGCTGACCGGTCGCCCGCCCGCACGCACGGCCACGCGGGGTCAGCGGGACTCGGCGATGCCGTTCTTCCGGGCGTTCACGAGGTCGGCGAGCGACGGTTCGCCGACGTCGCCGGGCAGTGCGTGCCCGCGGCGTGCGGCCTTGCGGACCTGTCGGTAGGTGGTGACGCGCAGGGGGTCCACCCCGTCGGCGGACTCGTAGTTCGACGGGGTGCTGGTGGTGGTCGAATCGGTCATCGCGACGGACGGTACGCGTGCCGGAGCCCGCCGGAACCGCGTCCTGCGTTCCGCGGCCAAACGGCGTCCGAGCAGGGTCTCGACGGGCGGGTGACCCCTGGTGGCGAGCGGGATTGTTCGCATAGAATGCGAACATGTTGATCACCGTCGACCCGGGGGCCCGCGCGACCCTGGCGGAACAGGTCGCCACCCAGATCCGCCACGCGATCGCCCGCGGCGAGCTCCGGAACGGCGAGCGACTGCCCGCAGCGCGCGACCTCGCGGCCTCGGTCGACGTCAACATGCACACTGTCCTGCGCGCCTACGCGCTGCTGCAGGACGACGGACTGATCGAGTTGCGGCGTGGCCGCGGTGCGACGGTCCTGCGGTCGGGCAACGCCTCGTTCGACCGGTTGCGCACGCTCGTCGACGAGCTGCGCGACCAGGCGGACGCCCTCGGCGTCCCGCTCGACGACCTGTTCACGATGATCAAGGGGGCACGATGACGACACGACCGATGACCACGGGCACACGGCTGGCGGTGGTGGCACCAGGGCTCCTGGTCGCGGTGGGACTGGTGCTCACCGCGGTCCTCGCGGCGCCCGCCATGCCGTCACGGATCGCGATCCACTTCCGGACGGACGGCACAGCGGACGGCTGGGGCTCCCCCTGGACGGCCTTCTGGGTCACCTTGGCGGTGGCGCTCGTGGCCGTCGGGCTCGCGATGGGCGCGCTGCGGTGGCACGACAAGCGGACCGCGGCCACCGTGCTGCTCGTCGCGAACCTGCTGGCCGGGACCCTCGGGTCGGCCTGGGTCCTGCTCGCCTGGACGAACACGGCCGGCGACGGCACCCTGTCCCCGTGGTGGACGGTGCCGTTCCTGCTCGTCGCCGTGGTGGTCGCCGCCGTCCCCGTCCTCGCACTGTTCCGGGGCGCTGCACCCGTGCCGGCGTACGACGTCGCACCCCTGACCGTCGGGCCCGACACCCGGGTGGCCTGGCGTGCACGCGTCGGCAGCCGGTGGTTCGCGCTGCTCGGGGCGCTCGTCGTGCTGCTCGGCGTCGGGACCGCGGTCTGGACGGTGTCGGCGGGCGTGACCACGGCGGTCGTGTCCGGTCTGGCCATGGTGCTCGCGGGGCTCGCCGTGCTGGTGCTGGCGCGGGTGGAGCTCACGGTCGACCGACGGGGCATGCGGCTCACGTCCACGTGGACGAGGATCCCGCTCATGCGGGTGCCGTTGGAGCGCATCGAGTCGTGCGGGTGGGAGCAGGTGTCCCCCGGGCAGTGGGGTGGCTGGGGCTACCGGATCTCGGGCCGCGGCGTCGCCTACGTCGTGCGGTCCGGGCCGGGGCTGGTCGCACGGCTCCGCGGCGGGCAGGCGCGGATGGTGACCGTGCCCGACGCGGCGGGCGGCGCCGCAGCGCTGGGCGCACTGCTCGCCGGGCGCGAGACGGTCTGACGGGGCCGGACCGGGCCTCCAGGGCGGCTGGCGGGTGGCGAAGAGCAGCCGTGGCGGCACGGGGAACGCCCCGCCGGAAGGGGGTCGGCGGGGCGTTCCGGTCCGTGGGGACCGCGGGTGATCAGCGCCGGACGGCGTCGATCTTCAGCATCTTCGCGATGACCGAGTCGAGCTCGCTGTCGTCGAAGACCTGCTTCCAGTCCTCCTTGATGAGCTTCTCGCGGCCGTAGCCCATCGCGATGTGGCAGGCGTCGGAGAACGGGTTCGAGCCGCGCAGGCCGTTCGTCAGCGCGATCCAGGTGTGGCCGTGGAGCATGGCGCGGGCGGCCTCGCGGGGCACGCCGACACCGGTGACCGTTTCTTCGAGGGCGTCGTTGAGGAAGTCGCCGATCATGCAGGCGATGGTCTCGACCAGGGTCGGCTCGAGCACGGCGAGCTGCTTCACCGTCACCCAGTGCACCTGGATGACGGGCGCGTACATGGTGGTGATGACGGCCTCGGCGACGGCCTTGGCGCGCTCGTCCTGGTCGCCGAGCGACTCCGACGCGTCGAAGGCCGCGATCACCTCCTGCGGGGCGGCGATGCCACCGAAGGTGTCGTCCCACTCGGCCTTGGTGGTGCGCTCGAGGAACACCGACGGGTGGCACGGGTGCGCCACGGCGTAGTGGACGTCCTCGCGCTTGGCGAGCAGTCCGGCGTAGGCGGCGGCGGGGTCGAGCGTCAGGATCGTGGCGCCGGGCTGCATCACGGGGACGAGCTGCTCGGAGACGGTGCCGAGCAGGACGTCGGGCACGGCGAGGATGACGACGTCGGCGGCCTTCGCGGCGTCGAGGCTGTCGGTGATCTCGCGGCCGAGGGCCCGGATGCGCTCCTGGCCGGCGGGCGAGGCCTCGCTGTACAGGGTCGTGTACTCGCTCTTCGCGAAGTTGTTCGAGACGCGGGTGCCCATCTTGCCGCCGGCACCGATCACGGCGACGGTGACGTCGGCCGTGCCGGATCCGGCAGCGACGGTGTGGGGGGTGGTGACGGTGTCGGTCATGATTCCTTGCTCCTGATGTACTCGATGGTGTGTTCGGTCCACGCCGCCTCGATGCGCGTGGTGGTCTGTGCGGGGGTCTCCCCCGGCAGGGGTTCGGCGCAGGCGTGCTCGTCCTGCCACGGCAGCCAGAACTCGATGACGCGGTTGATCCCCCGGGCGTCGGGCTCGATCGCGGCGCGGACGGCGTCGTGGTCGAGCAGTCCGGTACCGGTGCGGACGCCGGTGTACTGGAACCCGACCCAGCCCGGTGAGCGGGTGAAGGCTGCGTCCTTCACGTGCCAGTTGACGACGTGCGGGGCGGTCATCGTCACGACGTCGGCCGGGTGTTCGAGCCGGGCGACGGTGTTCGCCGGGTCGAGGCAGATGCCGAGGTGGTCGGAGCCGATCGCTTCGACGACGGCGACGAGGTCGGCGGTGGCGACGACCTCGTAGGTCTCCAGCGCGAGGGTCACGCCCGCGCGCTCGTAGGCGGGGAGCGCCTGCCGCAGGCGTCGTCCGGTCTCGGCCGCGTCGGGCTGGTCGTCGCCGCTCGTCCACATGCTCCGGACGAGGGTCGCGCCGAGCTGCTGCGCGACGTGCAGGTACCGGGCCAGGTGCTCCGGCCGGGTGCCACGGGTGCCGACCTCGAGTGTGATACCGAGGTCGGTGGCCAGGGACCGGATCGACGCCAGGCGCGCATCGGTCGCGGTGTCGAGCGGCAGGTGGTCGCAGATCTGGAACAGGTCGACGCCGTCGTGGCTCGCGGCGTCGCGCAGGGCGTCGTCGAGGGACATCGGCGACGGCACGCGGTCGGACATGCGCCAGAAGTAGGCGTAGGTGGAGAGGCCGAGCAGGGAGGTCACGCCGGTGCTCCGTCCTGCGTCGCGGCCAGCGCCTCGGCTTCGTCGAGGATCGTGCGGATCGCCTCGGGGTCGTGGGCGAAGCGGCCGAGGAACAGGCCGCCGATGCGTCCGGCACCGCGGGTCAGCAGGCCCGGACCGGCACTGCCGCCGTAGATCGCGACCGAGCCGGCGAGCTCCGGCCGGGTCGCCAGGTGCTGCTCGATCCCACCGAGCACCGCGACGATGTGCTCGTCGGGTGCGGGCTGCGGGGCACCGATCGCCCACACCGGCTCGTACGCGGCGATGAGCGGTCCGGCGAGACCGTCGGCGGTGGCCGTGGTGGTGAACCGGTCGAGCTGCGCGGTGACATCGGCGATCGCGGCTGCGGGGTCGTCGTCGGCGGCGCGCGCGGTCTCACCGATGCAGATCAGGGGCCGCAGGTGGTTGCGGAACGCCGCGTGCACCTTCCCCGCGATCTCGTCGTCCGTCTCGTGGAACAGGGAGCGGCGCTCGGCGTGTGCGATCTCGACGAGGTCGACACCGATCTCCCGGAGCTCCACGCCGGAGACCTCGCCGGTGAACGCGCCCTCGTCCGCCCACGCCAGGTCCTGCGCGCCGAGCGTCACGGGGGCGTCCCCGATCACCGCACGCACCGGCACGAGCGACGGGAACGTCGGCACCACGAAGAGCTCGACCGCGCCGGAGCGCACCGCCGGGTGGCTCCGGGCGATGTCGGCCACGGCGGCCGCCCACTCGAGCGTCCGGGCGTGCGAGAAGTACATCTTGAGCGACACCCCGATCGTCACGGGGGCGGCCGCCGCGGTCGCGGGCATCAGGCGTCGGTCCCCACCGGTGCGGAGCCGTCGTAGGCGCAGATGGCCTGGACCTTCGACGCGCTCGCGCTGGTCTGGTCGAAGGTGTAGCCGAGCCACTCCTTCGCCATCCGGCGCGCGACCTCGACCCCGACGACGCGCTGCCCCATGCAGAGGACCTGGGCGTCGTTCGACAGGATCGAGCGCTCGACCGAGAACGAGTCGTGCGCGGTCACGGCGCGGATGCCGGGGACCTTGTTCGCCGCGATCGCGACTCCGAGGCCGGTGCCGCAGACCAGGATCGCGCGGTCGGCCTCGCCGTTCGCCACCAGACGGGCGGCGTCGACGGCGACGTGCGGGTAGGCCGTGTGGCCGTCGGCGTCCACGCCCACGTCGACCACGGAGGCCACGCGGGGGTCCTTCGCCAGGTCGGCCTTGATGGCCTCCTTGTGGTCGAAGCCGGCGTCGTCCGAACCGACGACGATGCGGAACTGCTGCTCACTCATGCGGGTGTGCCTTTCGTGGTGGGGGTCAGGCGGGGACGGCGATGGTCGAGCGGACCGCGGCGGTGATCAGCGCGAACGAGACCGCGCCGGCGTCCGGGGTGCCGACGGCGTCCGCACCGTGGGTGCGTGCACGGCCCATCCGGGGCAACAGGTCGGCCGTGGCGTCGGCCGCGGTCTGCGCTGCGGCCGAGGCGGCCGACCAGGCGTCGACGAGTTCGTCGCCGGCGTCGACCCGGGCGGAGAAGACCTGGTCGAACGGCACGAGTGCGTCGACCATGGTCTTGTCGCCGGGGACGGCCCCGAAGGCCAGGACGGCCTCGGTGGCGGCGTGCACCGCGCTCTGGACGGTGGCGGATGTCGGACGGGACTCGTCCCCGAGGACGCGACCCATGGCCTCCAGGGCAGCACCCCAGATCGCACCGGACGTGCCGCCGGCCTTGTCGGACCAGGCATCACCGGCGATCGCGAGGACCGAACCGGCGCCGGCGCCACGGGCGGCGGCGTCCTGTGCCGCACGGTCGGCGGCGGTGGAGCCGCGCTGCATGCCGATGCCGTGGTCGCCGTCGCCGGCGACGGCGTCGATGCGGCCGAGCTCGTCGGCGTGGTCGTCGATCGTGGCGCGGATCGCGGAGACGGCGCCTGCGACGCGGACTGCTGCGGCCCGGGACTCCTCGGTGCCGGGCGTCACGGGCACCACCACGCCGGCTTCGAGCACCTCGGCCGGCAGCGGCTGCTGCGGGACGGCGCCGCCCTTGCGGTACGCGGGGGCGTCGGCGGGCGCGGCCCAGAGCTGCTCGAGTTCGTCGTCGAGCCAGAACAGGGTGAGCGAGACGCCCGCCATGTCGAAGCTGGTGACGAGTTCGCCGACCTCGGGCTCGACCACGACGATGCCGGCCTCGGTGAGCTTCCGCTGGACGGCACCGAAGACGACGAAGAGTTCCTCGTACTTGACGGAGCCGAGGCCGTTGAGGATCGGGACGACGCGCGCACCGTCCGCGGTGACGCCGGACGGCAGCTCGGTGAGCAGCTCGTCGACGAGCAGGTCGGCCAGGCCGTCCGCGGTGGGGACGTCGGCCTCGGCGATGCCGCGTTCGCCGTGGATGCCCATGCCGATGGCCATCCGGCCCTCGGGGACGGTGAAGAGCGGTTCGTCGGCGCCGGGCAGGGAGCAGCCGGAGAAGGCGACACCGAAGCTGCGCGTGCGGTCGTTGGCGCGGGTCGCGATCGCGGTGACCGCGTCGAGGTCGTCGCCGCGTTCCGCGGCCGCGCCGGCCACCTTGAACACGCAGAGGTCACCCGCGATGCCCCGGCGCTGGTGCGCCTGGTCGGCGGGCGCCGAGGCGATGTCGTCGGTCACGCGGACCGTGCGGACGTCGATGCCCTGTGCCTCGAGCGCCCGTGCCGCGGCGTCGAAGTTGAGGACGTCGCCGGCGTAGTTGCCGTAGCTCAGCAGTACGCCGCCGCCGTGCTCGGACGCCTTCGCCACGGCGGTGACCTGCTGGGCGCTGGGGCTGGCGAACAGGTTGCCCATCGCGGCACCGGCAGCCAGGCCGTGCCCGACGAGGCCGCCGAAGGCCGGGTAGTGGCCGGAGCCACCGCCGACGACGAGCGCGACGGTCCCCTCGGGGCTGGTGGTGGAGCGGGCGACGCCGCCGTGCACCCTGCGGACCCGGGCGCGGTTGGCGGCGACGAAGCCGTCGACCATCTCGTCGGCGAAGTCCGCCGGGTCGTTGAACAGGCGGGTCATGCGCCGGCCTCCTTCGCGATGGCGGTCGGTCCGTCCGTGGCCGCGGCTGCGGTCTCGGCTCCGGTCGCGGCGGCGGCCGCTTCGTTGCGCTTGGTGTTCCGGCCGAGGACGAACATCAGCACGCTCGACAGCACCATGAAGAACCCGACGATGAACATCGGCACCTGGTACCCGCCGGTCCACTCGCTGACCGCGCCCGTGATGTACGGGGCGGCGAACCCACCGAGGTTGCCCACGGTGTTGATCAGGGCGACCCCCGCGGCTGCGGCGGCACCGGTCAGGAACTGCGTCGGGACCGTCCAGAAGTTCGGCAGGGCCGCGAAGATCGCACACGCGGTGATCGCGATGACGGCGACGGTGGCCGCCGGGCTGTTCATGTACAGCGCGACCGGGATCGTCAGACCGCCGACCAGGGCCGGGACGGCGATGTGCCAGACCCGGACGCCACGACGGAAGGCGTCACGCGACCAGAAGTACAGGACGACCGCGGCCGGCACGTACGGGATGGCCGTGATGAGGCCCTTCTGGAACAGGTCGAACGTGGTGCCGAACTGCTCCTGGAAGCCGTCGATGATCGTCGGCAGGAAGAAGCTGAGTGCGTAGAGGCCGTAGATGAAGCCGAAGTACACGGCGGCGAGCATCCAGACGCGGCCGGAGCCGAAGGCCGCACGCAGGCCGCCCTTGCCGTGACCGTCGCCGCCGCCCTTCGCCGCGCTCTCGGCAGCGAGCGTCGTCTCCAGCCAGACCTTCTCGTCCTCGTCGAGCCACTTCGCCTGCGACGGCTTGTCCTTGAGCACGAAGAGGCACAGGACGCCGACGATGATCGCCGGGATCGAGACGCAGAGGAACATGAAGCGCCAGCCGGCCAGGCCGCCGAGGATCCCCTCGTGGGTCATCAGCCAGCCGGCGAGCGGGGAACCGATGACGCTCGTGAGCGGCTGGGCCAGGTAGAACAGCGCGAGCATCTTGCCGCGGTGGCGAGCCGGGACCCACGTCGACAGGAACAGGATCGCGCCGGGGAAGAACCCCGCCTCGGCGATGCCGAGCAGGAAGCGCAGACCGACGAGCTGCGGGTAGTTCTGCACCCACGTGAAGAGCAGGGACACGATGCCCCACGTGATCATGATGCGGGCGAGCCAGATCCGGGCGCCGAACTTGTGCAGCGCGAGGTTGGACGGCACCTCGAGCACGAGGTAGCCGATGAAGAACACACCGGACGCGAAGCCGAACTGGGCGGCGGTCAGGCCGAGGTCGGCCTCCATGCCGTTGGGGGCGGCGAAGGAGATCGCGGTGCGGTCGAGGAAGTTGATGAAGAACATCAGTGCCACGAACGGCACGATGCGGATCGCGATCTTGCGGATGGCCGTCTTCTCGACGACCGAGGTGGGGATGCCTCGCGTGGCGGGGATGTCCACGATGACTCCTGCTCGGTGGGGGTGGTACGACTCCGCCCGGCTGCTGCGCCGGGTTGCCCGGTCGGCTGCGTCGGGGTGGTCCGGGCTGCTGCGCGGATCGGGAGCGGGCGCATCGGTGCGCCTGATCCAGTGTGCGTCGCGCTCGTTCAACTTGTCAACCGGTTGACCATTTCGCGCGTCGGCTCGGACGAGGCCGCCCGCCCGGCGCGCTGGCTCCGCTCCCGCCGCAACCGGTTGACCGACCGGTACGCTCACTGCATGCCCGCGTTCAGCCCGGACGACCCCCTCAACATCCGACTCGAACTCGAGTCCGTGCCCGTCGGGTCACCCGCCTCGGTGGTCGCCCGACAGCTCGTCTCGCTGCTCACCGCCGGCGAGCTGGCCCCCGGGTCGCGGCTGCCGGCGGAGCGGGTCCTGTCCGAGCGGCTCGGCGTGGGTCGCTCGGCCGTCCGCGAGGCCCTCGCCGCCCTCGAGATCCTGGGCATCGTGCAGATCCGCCCCGGTTCGGGCACGTACCTGCGCGGCGGCACCTCGGACCTGCTGCCGACGACCCTGTCGTGGGGTCTGATGCTCGCCTCGAACCGCACCCGCGAACTGCTCGAGATCCGGTCCTCGCTGGAGCGCACGGCCGCGATCCTCGCCGCGCAGCGCGCCACCGACGAGCAGATCACCGAGCTCGGCGAGTACCTGGTCCGGCAGGAGGCGACGCTCGACGACCCGCAGGCCTTCATCGACGCCGACGTCCGCTTCCACGTCCTGCTGGCACGGGCGTCCGGCAACGACGTGCTCGCCGACCTGCTGCAGAGTCTGCGCTCCATGCTGAGCGTTTGGGTCGCGCGCCGCGTGCAGACCCGGCAGGCGACCGAGGCCGCGTTCCACGAGCACCGCGCCGTCTTCGAGGCGTTGCGCGCCCGCGACGTGCCCGCCGTGCAGCGCGCGATGGACGAGCACATGGCCACGGCGAGCGCCCGCATCGAGCACGCCGAGCCGCTGCCCGCCGACGAGTAGGGCTCGTGCGCGGTCGCGCGCGCTCGCGCTCGCGGTCGCGCTCGCTTCGTGAGCAGGAATGGTCGGGTCCGTCGAGCCGACCCGACGTCCTGTGCTCACGATCAGGGCGGACGGGAGGCCCGGGGCGCGCCCGCCCCGCACCGTGCGGGGGCAGCGCCCGCCTCAGCGCGGGAGCGGGACCGCTTCGGCGAAGGACGCCACGACGCGGGCGACGACCTCGGCGGGCGGGGTGTCCCAGATCGCCTGGTTGAAGAGCTCGACCTCGACGTCGCCGGAGTAGCCGGCACCCATCACCGCATCGGTCACCGGCCCGAAGTCGACGTGCCCGTCGCCCGGGTAGCCGCGTGAGAGCAGCGGGTCGGCCGCGATCGGGGTGGTCCAGTCGCACACCTGGTACGACGCGATCCGGCGGGCGGCACCGGCCCGGGCGATCGAGGCCGCGAGCGCCGGGTCCCACCAGACGTGGAAGGTGTCGACGACGACCCCCACGGCCGCTGCCGGGAACGGGGCCGCCAGGTCGAGGGCCTGCGCGAGCGTCGACACCACGGCGCGGTCGGCGGCGTACATCGGGTGCAGGGGTTCGACGGCGAGCTGCACGCCGGTGTCGAGTGCGTGCGGCACGAGGGCGGCGAGGGCGTCCGCCACCCGCGCACGCGCACCGCCGAGGTCGCGCGAGCCCGCTGGCAGGCCGCCCGCGACGAGCACGAGGACGGGCACCGACCCCGGAGCACCCGCGGCGGCCAGGGCAGCGGTCTCGTCGATCGCCCGGCGGTTGTCGTCGAGTGCCCGCTGGCGTGCGGCCCCCTCGGGCAGGGTGAAGAACCCGCCACGGCAGTGCGACGACACCCGGAGTCCGGAGTCGGCCACCCGGCGCACGGCCTCGGCGAGCCCGAGCTCGGCGACGGGTTCGCGCCAGGTGCCGATCGCCCCGACCCCGGCACGGCGGACGGTGTCGAGCGCCTCGGGCAGGGTCGCGTACTTGATCGTCGCCTGGTTGACGGACAGCCGCGGGTGCGGCGCGGGCGAGCCAGGCGCCGCCGGCGCGACCACGCCGGCCTGCCCAGCCGCGCCGACCGGCGTGCTCACGCGACCACCCCGGCGGCGGCGCGGTCGACGGCGGGTGGGGCGGGCCTCCCGGCGGTCGTGTCCACCCCGTTGACCGCGAGCAGGGCGTGCCAGCGCGCGGCGGCGAGGTCCGGGTCCTGCAGGGCGCCGCAGGCGTTCGTGAGCCGGACCGTCTCGGACAGGTGCGACAGCGAGCGGCCGGCGTGCTGGCCACCGACCATGGCGAAGGCCGGCTGGTGCCCGTTCAGCCAGGCGAGGAACGCGATGCCGGTCTTGTAGTGCCAGGTGGGGGCACTGAAGAGGTGTCGGGACAGGGCCTCGGTCGGTCCGAGCAACGAGCGGTAGGCGGCTTCGTCTGGCAGGGCACGCACGGCGGCTGAGGCGAGCGGTGCGATCGCGGCGAACGCCCCGAGCAGGGCGTCGGAGTGCACGCCGTCGCGGTCCGCGATCAGGTCGACGTAGTGGAAGTCGTCACCCGTGAACATCCGGGCGGTCTCGGGCAGCCGGGCGCGGAGTGCCACCTCGGCCGTCGCGTCGAGCAGGCTCATCTTGATGCCGGAGATCCCCGGCCCGGCGTCGCGCATGATGTCGAGCACCGTGTCGGGGCCCCGGTGCCCGCCGAAGTACCCGGCGAGGGCGGGGTCGAACGCCTCCCCCAGCCAGTGCAGGACGACGGGGGCGCTCGCCCGCTCGACGACCCGACGGTAGACGCGGCGGTAGGTGTCCGGATCGTCCAGCGCGAGTCGTGCCAGGTGGCGGCTGGCCATCAGGACCACGCCCGCCCCGGCGTCCTCGGCGTGGTGGAGCTGCCGGGCGTAGGCGTCGACGACCTGCTGCTCGGTGACGGGTTCGTCGGGCAGGTCGTCGGTGTTCACGCCGACGACGATGCGGCCGCCGACCGACTGCGCCTCGCGGGCGGAGCGCGTCACGAGCTCGCGGGTCGCCGCCGGGTCCAGTCCCATGTTCCGCTGCGCGGTGTCCATCGCGTCCGCCACACCCAGCCCCCACGACCACAGGTGGTGCCGGAACGCCAGGGTGGCGTCCCAGTCGAGGTCGGCCGGAGCACCAGGGGTGTTGTCGGCGGCGGTGCGCGGGACGACGTGGGCGGCCGCGTAGACGATGCGCTCGGTGAGCGGTGCCGCGGGCACGGCAGTGGCGTCGACGGCCGGTGCGCCCAGCGGCGTCCGGCTCGTGGTGCCGTCGGGCGCCAGCAGGGTCAGGTCCGTCATGCGGACGCCCCGATGGTCTCGGTGCGCTGGGCGACCTCCGGCGTCTCGACCGGGAGGCGCGGCTCGGCCCCGGCGGGCAGGGTCAGCTCCGGCAGGTCCACACGCCGGCCCTCGGCGCTGGATCGCAGACCGGCTTCCGCCAGCGCCACGCCGCGGGCACCGGACAGCAGGTCGTAAGGGTGCGGGCGCCCGGCGACGAGGTCCTGCAGGAAGTCCTCCCACTGGGCGCGGAACCCGTTGCCGTAGACCTCGTTGTCGGGGACCTCGAGCCACTGGCTCCGGTAGTCGGCGTCGTCGCGCAGATCGGGGTTCCAGACGGGCTTCGGCGTCGCCGTGCGGGGCTGGATCCGGCAGCCGAACAACCCCACCACCGCGCTGCCGTCGGTGCCGTCGACCTGGAACTGAACGAGCTCGTCACGGTCCACCCGGACCGCCCAGCTCGAGTTGATCTGCGCCGTGACGCCGCCGGCCAGGTCGAACACGCCGTACGCGGCGTCGTCGGCGGTCGCCGGGTAGGGCACGCCCTGCTCGTCGGTGCGCTGCTCGATGTGCGTGACCGCGCGGGCGTAGACGGACTCGACGCGGCCGAACAGCTGCTCGAGCACGTAGTTCCAGTGCGGGAACATGTCGACGACGATGCCGCCACCGTCCTGCCGGCGGTAGTTCCAGCTCGGGCGCTGCGCCGACTGCCAGTCCCCCTCGAACACCCAGTACCCGAACTCGCCGCGGACGCTCAGCACCCGGCCGAAGAACCCGGAGTCGAGCAGGCGACGGAGCTTCCGCAGCCCGGGCAGGTAGAGCTTGTCGTGCACGACGCCGTTCGGGATGCCGGCCTCGGCCGCGAGCCGGGCGAGTTCGAGGGCCTCGGCGGAGGTCTCGGCCGTCGGCTTCTCGGTGTAGACGGCCTTGCCGGCGGCGATCGCGCGGCGCAGCGCGTCGGCACGGGCACTCGTCACGGCGAAGTCGGCGAAGACCTGCCAGCGGGGATCCGCCAGGGCGGCGTCGAGGTCGGTGGTCCAGTGCTGCAGGCCGTGCCGGGTCGCGATCTCCTCGAGCTTCGCGGCGTTCCGACCGACGAGCATCGGTTCGAGCTGCACGCGCGTGCCGTCGGGCAGCCGCAGACCGCCGTCGTCGCGGATCGCCAGGATCGACCGCACCAGGTGCTGCCGGTAGCCCATGCGCCCGGTGACGCCGTTCATGATGATGCCGATGGTGCGCGTGGTGGTCAACGCGTGCTCCCTTGCTCGCTGCGGCCCGCTCTCCGTCGTCGTGGAAAGCGCTTGCCGGAACCGTACACCACGGGGTGCGCGGTGGCGAGGTCAGCGGGCGGTGCTGGCGCGCAGGACGACCTCGCCGTCGACGGCACCGTCGGCCTCGAGCCCGAGCGCACGGCGGACGGCCCGCTCGCCGATCTCCTCGAGCGGCAGCCGCACCGTGCTGAGCGCCGGCACGACGTCGGCGAGCATCCGCACGTCGTCGAACCCCGCCACGCCGACGTCCACCCCGGGCACGAGCCCGCGCTCCCGGATCGCCGCGACCGCCCCGACGGCCATCAGGTCGGTGACCGCGAAGACGCACCGGGGCACCGCGGCCCCACCCTCGGCAGCTCGGTCCAGCAGCGACACCATCGCCCGGTACCCGCCGTCGCGCGTGAACTCGGAGGGCACCACGTCGTCGTCGGGCACCCGCAGACCGTGGGCCGCGAGGCCGGCGACGAACCCCTCGACCCGGGCGTGGGCGGTGACGAGGTCCGGGTCGCCGGCGAGCACGGCGAACGAGTCGTGCCCCTGTTCGACCAGCGCACCGGCGAGCGCCGCAGCCCCGCCGAGGTTGCGGATGACGACGCCGTGCACGCCCGGGACGCCCGCTGCGGCACCGTCCAGGTCGGACACGAGCGCCGACACTCCAGCCCCCGCGGCGACGAGGCCACCGACCGCCGCCGCGACTTCGGACGGGCCGGAGCCCGTCGCGGATCCGGAGCCGATCCCGAGCCGACGGCTGACCGCCAGCACGACGGCTCGCGGGCGGAGTCCGGCGACCACGTCGAGCACCGCCACTTCGCGCGACGGGTCGCCGCCGGTGGAGGTGATCGTGACGACGAGCCCGGCGTCGTCGGCGGCGCGGATCGCGCCGGCGGCGATCGCGGCGAAGTACGGGTCGGCGATGTCGCCGACGACGAGCGCCAGGGTCGTGGTCGACCCCCGAGCGACGGCCTGCGCCTGCACGTTGGCGGTGTAGCGCAGGGCCCGGGCGGCGGCGCGCACCCGGTCCACCGACTCCTGCCGGACCTTGCGGGTGCTGCCGTTGAGTGCCCGCGAGGCGGTCGCGAGCGACACCCCTGCCCGCTCGGCCACGTCGGCCAGGGTGACGGTGCCTCGCTCGGGCATGTCGTGCCTCCAGTCAGGGTCCGCGCCGTGCGCGGCCTGTGGCGAGGATAGCGATTCCCCGCCGACCAGGGCGGGGTTCCGAGCGGCCGGTCACGCCGTCGAGACCACAGGTCACGTTGTCAGAACAACCCTCAGGAAAGCGCTTGCCAGAACGGCGGGGGTCGTGTAGACCTGGGGTCCTCGGCCGAGACACCCCGAACGCTCGCCCACGGCACATGCACGTGGTCCCGAACGAAAGCAGTGACGATGAAGTCATCCAAGAGAATGCTCGCACTCGCCGGCGGGATCGCCGCGCTCGCGCTCCTGAGCGGCTGCGCCTCCGGCGGGTCCGGGGACGGCGGCAAGGTGGACGAGCTGACCTTCTGGCTCTCCACCTCGTCCGCGCAGGAGAAGGGCTACCAGGACCTCGCGACCGCCTACGAGAAGCAGACCGGCGTCGCGGTGAAGATCGTGAACCTGCCGTACGACGGCCTGCAGACCAAGCTGCGCGAGTCGGCGCAGGCGAACTCGCTGCCCGACGTGGTGCGGGCCGCGGGCATCGACCCGATCTGGAGCGGCAAGACCGTCGACCTCGCCTCGATCGTCAGCGACAAGGCGAACGGGATCGACCAGGACCTCATCGCGAAGGACAAGGACGGCAAGGTCACCTCGATCCCGTCCGACGTCACCGCGGCCGGACTGTTCGTGAACAAGTCGCTGTTCGACAAGGCCGGCGTCGCGTACCCGACCGACCCCGCGAAGGCGTGGACGTGGAGCGAGTTCCTCGACGCCGCCGACAAGGTGAAGGCCGACACCGGCGCCAAGTACGACCTGGTCTTCGACTCGTCGCCGTCGCGCCTGCGGGCCTACATGTTCACCAAGGGCACCGACTTCATGCAGCAGGAGAAGGACGGTTCCTTCCCCACCGACGCGAAGACCGTCGACGCCCTGCAGGACTTCGCCGACATGAACGACGACTCGGTCATGCCGAAGTCGGTGTGGACGAGCGGCCAGGACCCGAACGCCCTGTTCAAGAGCGGCCAGGTCGTGGCGTACTTCTCCGGTGTCTGGCAGTCGTCGGACTTCGCGTCGAACATCACCGACTTCGACTGGGCCAGCGCCGCCACCCCGGCCGACCCGACCCACGCCACCGAGATCAACTACGGCGGCAACATCGTCGGGTTCGAGAACTCCGACACCCGCGGCGCCGCGGCGAAGAAGTTCATCGACTACATGTACGACCCGACGAACTACGCGAAGCTCGTGACCACCAACGGGTTCCTGCCGGTCGAGTCCGGGCTGGACATCACCTACCCCTTCAAGTCGCAGGCAGCAAAGGACTCCTTCGCGCTGTACCAGAAGGAGATCGAGGCGGCCGACCCGATCTCGAGCTCGTACGCCAAGGCAGCGTCGGAGTGGGCGGTCGAGGGCAAGGAGATCGGCACCGACCCGACCACGGCCGAGGTCGGCAAGCTCATCAACGGGCAGCAGTCGGCCAAGGAGACGCTCGACACGATCACGAAGCTACTACGAGGAGCACGTGGGGTGACGGAACGGGGCCGGGCGCATGCGTCCGGCCCCGTTGTCCCTCCTTCCACAGCAGCACCACGTCGAACGAAGAGGATCATCGTGAGCATCCCCACCGCAGCCGGTGACGTGCAGACCGCCGTCCCCACCCCGGTGCCGCCCCGCCGGCCCGGAGCCGCGAAGACGACGAAGCGCCGCCGCTCCGGCGTCAGCAAGCCCGTCCTCGCCCCGATCCTGTTCGTCAGCGTGAACGCCGTCCTGTTCGTGGTGTTCTTCGTGTGGCCCGCCGTGATCGGCCTCGGCTACTCGTTCACCGACTACAACGGCGTCGTCGACCCGAAGTTCGTCGGCCTGGCGAACTACGTCGAGCTGTTCGCCGACGACACCTTCTACGCTGCCCTCGGTCGCACCTTCCTGTACGCGATCGTCGCCGTGCCGCTCGGGTTCGTCCTGTCGCTGTCGATGGCCCTCATGCTCACGAGCCCCGCGGCGAAGGGCCGGAGCGTCGCCCGCATCGTGTTCTTCGTCCCGTGGCTCATCTCCCCCATCGTCACCGGTGTGATCTGGCGGTGGATGTTCGGCGAGAACTTCGGGCTGGCCAACTTCGTCATCGAGTCCCTGGGCGGCAAGGCCGTCCCGTGGCAGTCGAACGCCGACCTGTCGCTGCTGGTCGTCGTCTTCGCCACCGCGTGGGCCGGGGCGGCGTTCAACATGCTGCTGTTCGTCGCTGCGATCCGGAACGTCCCGCAGTCGTACTACGAGGCCGCATCGCTCGACGGTGCCGGCGCCTGGCACCAGTTCCGCTACATCACCCTGCCGAGCATCGCGCCGACGTCGTTCATCGTGATCCTGCTGTCGTCACTCAGTGCGTTCAAGGAGTTCGCCACCGTGCAGGCGCTCAACGGCGGCGGCCCCGGCACCGACAACAACCTGCTGGTGCAGTACATCTACACGAACGGGTTCCAGAACGCCCACATCGGCTACGCGAGCGCGGCGTCGATGGTCCTCATGCTCATCCTCATGGCCATCGCGCTGATCCAGCTGGCCGTGAACCGCCGGACGGAGTCCCGTCGATGACCGCCACGCTCCCCACCGAGACCAACAAGACCGGAAGCGGCCGTCGGGCCGGTCGCTCCGGCTCCGGCCGCTCTGGCCGCTCTGGCCGCTCGAAGGCTGTGGACACCACGCCGCGGCCCCAGGCCATCGCCGCCACGGCCCTGCTCTGGGTGTTCATCATCGCGTTCGGGTTCCCGGTGCTGTGGTTCGTGCTCAGCGCGTTCAAGCCGGGCGGCGAGCTGTTCTCGTACCCGCTCACCCTGCTGCCGAAGAACTGGTCGGTCGAGGGCTTCGCCGAGGCGTGGTCCAGCTACGACTTCGCCCAGTACTTCGGCAACACCGTGATCGTCGCCCTGGTCACCACGGTGCTGACGGTCCTGGCGAGTGCGGCCACCGGGTACGCGCTGGCGAAGTACGACAACCGGTGGCTGAAGGTGTTCTTCGTCTGCATCCTCGCCACGACGATGCTCCCCACCGAGGTGATCCTCGCTCCGACGTTCATCGTCATCCGCGACCTCGGCATGTACGACTCGCTGGCCGGCATCATCGTGCCGTCGGTGATCACGGCCACCGGCATCTTCATGTTCCGGCAGTTCTTCATCACCGTGCCGGACGACCTGGTCGAAGCGGCCCGGATCGACGGTGCGAGTGAGTTCGGGATCTTCTGGCGGATCATGCTGCCGATCTCCCGCCCGATCATGCTGACGCTCGCGATCTTCTCGTTCCAGTGGCGGTGGAACGACTACATCTGGCCGCTCCTGGTGCTCAACGACCCGAAGCAGTTCACGATCCAGATCGCCCTGCAGAGCATCGTCGGTGCCGAGAACGTGAACTGGACGGTCCTGCTCGGTGCCTCGGTCATCTCGATCATCCCGCTCGTGCTGCTCTACCTGGTGTTCCAGAAGTACGTGAACGGCGCCGACCTCAACGCGGGTCTGAAGGACTGATGGGGTTCCTCGACCTGGCCGGCCCGGCCGCCGACGCCGAGGTCGCCCGCCTGCGGCTGGCCGACGACGACCCGGCCACGCTGCAGCACCGGGAACTGATGGCGCGTGCGCTCGCGTTGGTCGGTGCGTGGGTCCGGCAACGGCCTGGAGGCCCGGTTCACCCCGCAGACGACGACCTCACCACCGCGCACGGCTGGGTCCGGCACCTCGCGACCCGGCAGTCGCCCGGCGGCACGTTCGTCGGCGGCGACAACGTGCTCTCCCCGCCGGACTCCGCGTTCACCGTCAACGACGTCTGCGACGCCCTCGAACTGCTCGCACCGCACCGGGCGACGGTGCCGGCAGCGGCCGCGCTGGCCGACGACCTCGACGCGATCGTGCACCGGGCGACCCCCGCACTGCTCACCGGTGGGGTGCACACCCCGAACCACCGGTGGGAGATCGCAGCCGCCCTCGCCCGGGTGCACCGACTCCACCCGGCGGCGGCGCTGCTCGACCGCATCGACGCGTGGCTGGCCGAAGGGCCGGACATCGACGCCGACGGTCTGTGGTCGGAGCGGAGCCCGAACTACGCGTCCGCCGTGTCCGGGCCGTCGTTCCTGGTGCTCGCCGCCGTGCTCGACCGCCCCGCCCTGCTCGACCCGGTGCGCCGCTCGCTCGACGCCACGCTCGCGCTCCTGCTGCCGGACGACACCGTCGAGACCGTGCAGTCCCGACGGCAGGACCAGTCACAGCCCTTCGGGATCGGGCCGTTCGCGCCGCTGCTCTGGCACGTCGCGGTGCTCGACGGCCGGGGCGACCTGGCCGCGGTCGCCGCCCGCGCCGCCGTGGCCGAGACCTGGCAGCCCGCCGCCGTCGCCGCGCGGTCGATGACCGATCCACTGCTCGGGCGTCCGCTGCCGGAACCCGTCGCCCTGGCGCCGGCCGTGCACACCTTCGCCGACGCACGGCTCGTGCACGTCCGCGAGCTCGACCGCAGTGTCGTGCTCTTCGCCGGTTCCGACGTCCCGGCCCAGGGCCACGTGCGGTCGGGGCTGGCGAACAGCCCGACGTTCCTGCGGGTCGTCGTCGGGTCGGTCGTGCTGTCCGACGTGCGGCTCTCGCGGGAGTTCTTCGGCCTCGGACCGTTCCGACCGACCGCGCTCGAGTCCCTGGGCGACGGACGGTTCCGGCTGAACGAGACCGTGTCCGCCGGCTACCACCAGCCGTTGCCCGCGAGTGCTCGCCAGCCGGACGGCCGCTACCCGCTCGCCGACGAAGGCCGGTTCTCCGCCGCCATGGCGTTCGGCGCCCGGTCCGTCGACACGGTGGTCCTCAGCACGACCGTCGACGTCGCGGTGACCCCGGACGCCGTCGTCCTCGACGTCGTGACCGAGGGGGCCGAAGTGCCGTGGTCCCTGCAGCTGACGTTCCGCACCGGGGGGACCCTCATGGGCGTCGAGACCGACGCCGTCACCGGGGAGCGGGTCCTGGCCGACGGGACCGGCAGCTACCGCGTCGGTTCCGACGTCGTGACGTTCGGCCCGGGCAACGGCGCCGGTCCGGGCCAGCCAGCGTGCTACACCCCGGGTCAGGACTACGCGTTCCTCGGCGGGACCGACCGACCGCAGGGTGAGCACGTCCACGTCACCGGGCGAGCCCCTGGCTCCGCACGCATCGTGATCGGGACGGGCCGGTGACGCTGCCGGGCGTGGTGCTCGTCGGAGCCCGCGGCTACGGCCTGCACCACCGCGCGAACATCGACCGGCTCGTGGCAGCAGGGGTCTGCACGGTGACCGCGGTCGTCGACCCCGCGCTCGGTACGACCGCCGACGCCGGTGTGCCCGTCGTGGCCGACGTGGCAGCGGCCCGCAGGCTCGGACCGGTGGACGTGGTCGTCGTGGCGGCTCCGATCGCGGCGCACCTGCCCCTCACCCTCGATGCGCTCGACGCCGGCGCCGACGTGCTGCTCGAGAAGCCCCCGGTCACCACGCGCGACGCCCTCGACGTGCTGCTCGAGGCCGAACGTCGGACCGGCAGGG
Source organism: Curtobacterium sp. Arg-1 (assembly GCF_025643395.1). NCBI lineage: Bacteria > Bacillati > Actinomycetota > Actinomycetes > Micrococcales > Microbacteriaceae > Curtobacterium > Curtobacterium sp. Arg-1. The sequence continues at coordinate 1,332,630 of NZ_CP095731.1, read as the reverse complement.
TCGTGCAGGTGGGGTTCCAGAGCCTCGGTTCCGCCGCGCTGCCGGCGTTCCGTGACGGGGCGCTCGTCGGTGCCGTCCGGTCTGCGGCCGCCGTCGGCACGTGGACCCGCGACCGGGCGTACTGGGACCGCTCCCCCTGGGCGGGGCGCCGTCGGGTCGGCGGCGTGGACGTGCTCGACGGCGTCGTCACCAACCCGCTCGCCCACGCCGTGGCGACGGCCCTGGCGCTCGTCGGCTGCCGCCGGACCGCCGACGTCGCGCGGGTCGAGGTCGAGTTGTACCGCGCGAACGCCATCGAGGGCGACGACACCTCGGCCGTCCGGGTGACCACGACCGCCGGCCTCGAAGCCGCTGCCGCGCTCACGCTCTGCGCCACCACCGAGGTCCCGCCGACCGTGCGGGTGCGGGGCGCGACGGGGGACGGCGTAGTGCACTACACGACGGACGACGTCACGATCGACGGCGCGACCACGCGCCTGGAGCGCACCGATCTACTCGAGAACCTGCTGGCGCACCGGTTGCGCGGCGACGAACTGCTCGTGCCGCTCGTCTCGACGGGAGCGTTCGTCGAGGTGCTCGAGGCGGTCCGCGCGACCGAACCCGTGCAGCTCGACCACCCCTGGGTGACGTGGGAGGGTGAGGGCCCGGCCCGGCGCCCGGTGGTGACCGGTGTCGAGGCCACGATCGAGCGCGCCGCCGACGCCCGCGCGCTGTTCTCGGAAGTCGGGGCACCGTGGGCGCACACGGCCCGCGACGAGACGCTGCAGGAGCTCCGCGTGGACGACGTCACGGTCGCCGTCGAACGCGACGGGGCCGGCACGATCGCCACGTCGTCCCCTCGGCCGTACCTGCACCCGGTCCGGACCCTCAGCGGCACCGTGGTCAGCGCACACCACCCGGGCGACCACGACTGGCACTGCGGGGTCGGCGTCGCGATCCCCGACGTCGACGGCATGAACTGCTGGGGCGGACGGACCTACGTCCAGGGCCCCGGCTACGTCTGGCGCGACGACCACGGTTCGGTCGAGGTCGTGCACGCTGCGCAGCACGGACACGGGTCGACGGAGGAGCTGGTCTGGCGGGGTCCGGACCGCGCGGTGGTCCTGCACGAGGACCGCACCCTGCGCTGGCGCTCGGTCGGAACCGGGTGGGAGTTGTCCTGGTCGTCGTCGTTCCGCGCCCCCGGCGACTCCCCCGTGCACCTCGGCGGCCCGGGCAGCAACGGCCGGGTCGGCGCGGGCTACGGCGGCTTCTCCTGGCGGTTCCCGGAGTGCACCGGGGTCGTCGTCCGGACCGCCGACGCCGAGGGCGAGACCGCCGTGCACGGCTCGGTCGCACCCTGGATCTCCTGGTCCGCGGTGTTCGACGGCGGGCCGGCGACGATCCGCATCGAGGCCCTCGACCACCACGACCCCTGGTTCGTCCGCGCCGAGGAGTACCCGGCGATCGGCTCGGCCCTGGCGTGGGACACCCCGGCGATCGTGCAGCCGGGCGCACCGTTCGTCCGTTCCTTCCGCTCGACGATCACCGACGGCGGTACGCTCGCCGGATGAGCACCGGGGACTGGGAAGCACGCGTCACGGCGCTGTGGGACGACGAGACGATCGACGACCACCAGCGGATCGAGCGGATGCGTGACCTCGCAGCGGACGCCCCGCACCCGGCCCTCGGCGCGTTCGAGCTCGGCGGCGCCTTCGACTCGGGCGGCCACGAGGCCGAGGCCGACGTGCAGTACGCCGCCGCGACCGCAGCGGGTCTCGACACCGTCGACCCCGAACGCGCGGCGCGGATGGTCGTGCAGCACGCCTCGACGCTGCGGAACCTCGGCCGGGTCGACGCCGCCATCGCGATGCTCCGCGACGCCCCCGAGCACCCCGCCACGGGGGCGGCACCGCGGGTGTTCCTCGCGCTCGCGCTGCACAGCGCTGGACGCTCGGCCGAGGCCCTGCGCGTCGCGATCGAGGCCGTCGAGCCGACGCTCCCCCGCTACCACCGCTCCGTCCGCGCCTACGCGGCAGCCCTCACCGAGGACTGACGGTTCAGGCGATCGCGACCTCGCCCCGCGCCATGAGCTCACGGGCCCGACCGGCGTCGGCAGCCGGTGGACGACCGTGCAGGGCGCGGTAGTCCCGCGAGAAGTGCGAGGCGCTCCGGTACCCCACCGCCGCAGCAGCCTGGGCAGCGGTGTCCCCGAGCACGATCATCCGCCGCCGGGCCTCTCCCAGCCGCAGCCGCCGCAGGTACTGCACCGGGCTCATCCCGGTGACCTGCCGGAAGCGTGCGAACAGGGTCGACTCGCTCGTCCGGACCGCCGCGGCCAGGTCGGCGACCGACCACGGGTCCGCCAGCCGATCGGTGAGCAGGGCCGTGGCGGCCGCGACCACGTCGCCGTCCCGGTTGCCGATCGCGGCCAGGATGCGCGGGGCCTGGTCGGTCTGCAGCAGCCGGAGCACGACCTCGCGGGTGACGAGCGGGGCGAGGACCGCCATGTCCTCCGGAGTGTCGAGCAATCCGACGAGTCGCGCGAACGCGTCCGCCAGCGCTGGTGTCCAGCTGCCGAGTCGGGCCGGCGGCGCTTCGTCCTGGTGCGGGCGGGACATCGCCGTCGCGACTTCGGCCACCGCCGCGGGGTCGAGCTGCCAGACGACCGCGACGAATCCCGCCGGCTCTTCCACGGCGACCACACCGGCGATCACCGGCAGGTCGACGGGTGTGATGATGAAGCGCTCGCGGCCCCAGAGTTGGTCGTCGTCCCCGACGATTGACCGCTTCTGGCCCGCGAGCACCACCGACACCGACGGCGTGTAGCGCTGGTACCCGAGGTCGGTCGGCGCGTCGACCCGGGCCAGGCGGAGTCCGAGCCGTCCGGCGCGCTCCGTGTCGTCGACGTGGGCCAGGACGCTCTGCAGCGCGCGGTCCAGTCGGTCCGAGGTGACGTCGTCCATGTACTCATTCTGTCGAGCCGATCGATGCGCTGAACGCCCGTGCTGGATCCGGCAAGCAGTCCGGAGTCCTGTGCAATCGTCGACCGCCTCGCCGGACCGAGCATCGGAGCATGCAGACCAACGAAGCACTCCTCGACTCCTTGACCCCCGACGACCGACTGGCCGGCCGGACCGCGCTGGTGACCGGCGCCTCGAGCGGCATCGGCGAAGCCGTCGCCAGGGTCCTCGCCGCCTCCGGCGCGACGGTCGGTGTCGCCGGCCGTGACGTACAGCGCACGCAGGCCGTGGTGGACGCCATCACCGCCTCAGGTGGCTCCGCCGTGGCCGTCATCGGCGAGCTGAACGCGCATCCCGACGCCGTCCGCGACCTCGCTGCCCGTGCCACGGCAGCCCTCGGTGGCCGGGTCGACATCGTCGTCAACAACGCCGGCGTCTACCCGGTCGGCCCGACGGCGCTGCTCCCCGATGACGACGCCGAAGCGCTCTGGGCCACGAACGTCCGAGCACCGCACGTCCTGGTCGGCGCCCTGGCTTCGGGCATGGTCGAGCGCGGCTCGGGTGTCATCGTGAACATCGGCTCGTGGATGTCCCGCGTCGGCGTCCCCTTCACGGCGCTGTACCCGGCGACGAAGGCGGCCGTGGAGCAGCTGACCCGGGCGTGGGCCGCCGAGTTCGGCCCGCACGGTGTGCGGGTGTCGACGGTCTCCCCCGGTGCCACCGCCACGCCGGGCAACGCCGACTCGCACGACGTCCTCGCGCAGATGACGGCGGGCACACCGGCCGGCGCACCCGTCCGGCCGGTCGACGTCGCGTTCGCCGTGCGCTGGTTGGCCTCCGACGAGGCGTCCTTCGTGCACGGCGCCACCATCGACGTGGACGGCGGCATCGCCGCGACCCGCCTCGGCTGAGCCCCCCCTCCCCCCGGCCGAGCGGGCGAAACACCCGGGTTCATGCGCGGAGGCACCCCGGCATTCCGCCCGCTCGGCAGTGCGAGCAGACGCGCGCGAATACGCACCACCGCGAGCGGGCGAAACACCCGGGTCAGCTCCCGGAGGCACCCGGGCATTCCGCCCGCTCGGCAACCCCGACCCACGCACGCGAACCCCCACCACCGTGAGCGGGCGAAACACCCGCGTCGGCCCGCGGAGGCACCCCGGCATTCCGCCCGCTCGGCAACCCCGACCCACGCGCACGAACCCCCACCACCGCGAGCGGGCGAAACACCCGCGTCGGCCCGCGGAGGCACCCCGGCATTTCGCCCGCTCGGCAGTGTGAGCCGACGCGCGCGAACACGCACCACCGCGAGGGGTCACGACACCCCGCCGACCGGCGGGCGAGCGGTCACGAAGGGTCGGGCGGGAGCGCGTCAGCCGACGGATCGTGACCGCTCGGCGGACGGCGACGGCGTGGCGGTGGACGCCACCACGGGCGGACGGGAGGCGCGGTGCGGGGTAGCACCGGGCCTCCCCTCAGGCGGTGTGGTCGCCGCCCACCCGTGGGACCGGCAGCGAGTCGCTGGTCGTGCGCAGGGACTCCTGCCGGATCTCGAGCTGCGAGACGGCGAGCGCCGCCAGGTCGCGGAGGTTGGCGAGGTCGTCCTCGGTGGCCTGCCGCGGGCGGGTGTCGAGCACGGCGAGGGTGCCGATCGGCGCGCCGTCGTGCCGGACGAGCGGGACGCTGACGTAGAAGCGGATGCCGAGCGGGCCGGTGACCAGGGGGCTGTTGCGCATCTCGGGGTGTGCGGAACCGTCCGGGATCACGACGGGGACGGGCACGGGCGCGAAGCCGTTGGTGAAGCTGATGCTCCGGGCCGCCTCGTCGATGCCCTCGGCGATGTACGACTGGGACCACTCGCGGTCCTCGTCGAGCACCTCGATCAGGGCGATCGGTGCGTCGAAGAGCCGAGCAGCCATGGTCGTGGTGCGCTGCAGCGACTCGTTCGGCAGCGTGTCGAGGGTCGCCGGGCGATCGGTCTCGGACCGCGTCGGCACCGGGGCTGTCTCGTCCGTCGGCTCGACCACGTGGTCGGGGGCGGCGGTCTCGGCGATCACGACGTCGCGGAGCATCGTGACCAGCTCGGGGCCGAGCGGACGGGCTGCGGGATCCTGCGCGGTCATGGCGCGGAGCAGGTGCTTCCAGTGCTCGGGCAGGGGTTCGGGGACCACGGGGTCGCGGGACAGCCGCGCGACGGCGGACTCGACGAGCGAGCCCGGGAACTCCCGGCGGCGGGTGAAGCACTGCAGCAGCACGAGGCCGAGCGAGTAGACGTCGCTCGGCGGGCCGACCTCGCCGCCGCGCGCCTGCTCGGGGCTGAGGTAGGCGGCGGTGCCGGTGGTCACGCCGTCGGCGGTCAGGCGTTCGACGCCGGCGGCGAGCGCGATGCCGAAGTCGGTCAGGCGTGCGCGGGCCCGTTCGGAGGCGTTGCCGTAGTCGACGAGCAGGATGTTCGACGGCTTGATGTCGCGGTGCACGACGGCGTTGGCGTGGATGTAGTCGAGCGCCTCGGCCATGTCGTAGCCGATCTCGGCGATGTGGCGCGAGGCGAGCGGGCCGACGCTCAGACGTTCCTCGAGGTCCTGCCCGACGACGAGCGACATCACGATGTAGCGCTGCTGGGTGCCGTCCTGGCTGGTGACGACCCCGGCGTCGAGCAGGCTGACGAGGTTGTGGTGCTCGAGCGACGCCAGCACGCCGAGTTCGGCCTCTTGCCGGGCGATGTCGACGATGCCCGCGTGGAAGAGCTTGATCGCGACCGGGCGGTGCAGGCTCTCGTCGACGCCGCGGTAGACGACGGACATGCCGCCCTGACCGATCGCCTGTTCCAGGCGGTACCGACCGTCGAGCAGCGGCGCGCTCGCGTCGTGTTCTTCCGTCGGGATCATCCAACCCTCGTCCTCGGCTCCGGCACCAACGATGCATCTTCGCATCCCGACGGGTATCCGTGTCGCCGAGCGGCGTTTCCCGGATCGGGGCGCGGTGCGCAGGGGCGCCACAACACCGGTGTTCGCGGGTCGAACACGCGCACGTCGCGGTGCACCTCGGCAACACCGGTGTCGTGCGCCCCTCGGTGGCGCTGGTCGGCAACGCGCGCGTACGCTCGGCCCGACGAAGGAGTCATGCCATGCCCGCGAGGTTCGTCTACTGGATCAACGTCTCCGTCGACGGGTTCGTCGAACGGGCACCCGGCGAGCACGGCGGCCTGGACGGCCCCGACTGGATGCGCATCGACGAGCCACTGCACCGCGAGTTCAACGCCCGGGCCGCCGCGATGACCCTGTCCGTCGAGGGCCGGCTCGTGCGCGACATGATGGACCCGTTCTGGCCCGATGCCCGGCACGACGAGTCGATGCCCGAGTACCTGCGCGAGTACGGCGAGATCTGGACCGCGCAGCCGAAGATCCTGGTGTCCCGCACGCGGACCACCGCCGACCACGACACCCGGGTCATCGGAGGCGACGGCGACGCGATCGCCGAGCTGGCCGCGATCCGTGCCGAAGGCGAGGGCGACATCGGCGTCGGTGGGCCGAGCATCGCGAGTCAGCTGCTCGACGCCGGGCTGCTCGACGAGGTCATGCTCTTCACGCACCCGTCGGTGCTCGGTGCCGGTCGGCCGCTGTTCGATCCGCCGCTCTCGGGGCACCGCCCGCTCGTGCAGCTCGACCTGCTCGAGCAGCAGCGCTCCGACAACGGCGTCACCCTGCACCGGTACGACGTCCGGCGGTCCTGAACGCTCGGACGGTCAGTCCGCGCCGGGCGTTGCGCCGATCACGCGAACGTTCCAGGCGCTGTCGCGGTCGCTGTCGAACCCGTTGACGGAGATGCTGTCGACGTCGGCGCGCCAGGTTCGCCGCAGGTCGATGCGTCGCTCCCCGTCGCCGCAGGGCATCGCCTCGATGATGTGGTTCCGCGACGTTTCCCGGGAGACGACCATGACCGAACCGCTCATGTGCCCGTCACCGAAGCACGAGAACTCGAGGTGGTCGACCGTCTCCGGGTGCGCGAACGTGATCGTGACGCCACGGTCGATCTCGTCGTCGTTCCCCGTCGCGCTCTGCCCGGCGGGTTCTTCGGCGAACATCGCGCCGAGGTCCCGGTCCGACTCGGCGGCCATCTGCCGCTTCTCCCAGGCGTGCAGCGCCGCCTCGTCGACGGGCGGCGGCCCGGCGCAGCCGGCCAGCAGCAGCACGCCCGCGATCGCGGGCAGGAGCAGGGCGGGGACGGAGCGCACGCTGTGAGCCTAGTGACGCTGCGGACCCACACCGCGGACGACGGGAGGCGCGGTGCCAGCTGGCACCGCGCCTCCCGGCCGTGGGTTGGTCGCGTCAGACGTCGCGACGGCGCGCGAGCGTCAGGGCGAGGCCACCGACGACGAGCACCTCGGCGGCGAGGACGCCGAAGCCGCCCCAGCCGTTCAGCACGACCCCGCTGTTGTCGACCGTGCTCGCGCCGTCGTACGAGTAGGCGTAGAGCTGGCCGCCGGCTGAGTCGGGCAGGAACGCCGCGATGTCCATCGGCCAGTCGACCTTCATCAGTCCGCTCATGAGTGCGAGCACCCCCGGAACGACCAGCAGGAGGCCGAGCGTGATCGCGATGCCGCCGGCGCTCGACCGGACGAGCAGACCGATGCCGTACGCGAGGAGCGCCAGCAGGGTCAGGAAGACCGACGAACCGAGGATCGGCAGGAACACCGACGGGTCGCTGACCTCCGGCTCGATGCCGTTGCCGGCCAGCAGCGGCAGCGAGATGAGGACGCCGATCCAGGTGGCGACGGCGCTGACGACGAAGGTCGCGATGGCAAGGACGGTGGCCTTCGCCAGGATCACGCCGGTGCGTCGCGGGTCGGCGGTGAACGTCGAGCGGACCTGGCCCGTGCCGTACTCACCGGTGATGATGAGGACGCCGAGCACGCCGACGACGAGCGACGAGAGCAGGACACCCACGGCGTTGGCGTTCACGAAGGTGCCGTTGGCGAGGTCCGTCGGCAGCTCCTGGCCGCCGCTGTTCGTGTTCGCCCCGATCAGCGCGGCCATGCCGATCGTGAGGACGACCAGGATCGCGTAGCACCAGAACGTGGACCGGATGCTGCGCAGCTTGATCCACTCGCTCCGCACCAGGTGCGGGAACGACAGGCGGGTCGAGCCGGACATCCGGGTCGACGGTGTGGTGGGCGAGGTGGTGGCGCTCATCGGGTGCCCTCCGATCGGTACTCGACGTCGTCGCGGGTGAGGGCCATGTAGGCCTCTTCCAGGCTCGCGCCGGTCGGGGTGAGTTCGTGCAGGGGGACGCCTGCCTGTGCGGCGATGTTGCCGACCGTCGGTGCGTCGGGCCCGACGACGAGGAATGAGCCGTCCTCGCGCTGGGTGACCGCGGCGTTCGGGCCGATGGCGTTGAACAGGCCGTTCGGGTCCGGCGTGCGGACGATGACACGGCTGACGGCGGCATCGGTGCCGGCAGCGGCGCCGCCACCGGCGACGAACTCCGCGATCGGGGCGTCGGCCAGGACCTTGCCCCGGCCGAGCACGACCACGCGGTCGGCGGTCTGTGCCATCTCGCTCATCAGGTGGCTGGAGAGGAACACCGTGCGGCCGTCGGCGGCCATGCGGCGGGCGAGCTGTCGGACCCAGAGCACGCCGTCGGGGTCGAGGCCGTTGACCGGCTCGTCGAGGATCAGGGTCTTCGGGTCGCCGAGCAGTGCGGCAGCGATTCCCAGGCGCTGCCCCATGCCGAGCGAGAACCCGCCGACGCGCTTCTTCGCGACGGAGTCGAGGCCGGTCATGTCGATGACCTCGTGCACGCGGGACTTCGGGATGCCGTGGGTCGCCGCGAGGGAGAGCAGGTGGTTGTAGGCGCTGCGTCCGGAGTGGACCGCCTTCGCCTCGAGCAGGGCGCCGACCTGCCGGAGCGGGTCGCGGAAGCTCGTGTAGGGCTGGCCGTTCACGGTGGCTGTGCCCGACGTGGGCTGGTCGAGCCCCATGATCATGCGCATCGTGGTGGACTTCCCGGCGCCGTTGGGCCCGAGGAAGCCGGTCACACTGCCGGGACGCACGACGAAGGAGACGTCGTCCACGGCGGTCTTCGGACCGTACTGTTTGGTGAGATGGCTGACTTCGATCACGGCGTCGACGCTACGGGAGCGGTGGTCGGCGCCGCGTCCGCCGTTGGGGGGAGATGTGGGCTCCCACAGGCTGACGCGGATGGGGCGGGGTGACGCGGGCGGGGGGTCGCGCTGTTTCGCGCTGGGCGACAGTTCACGCGCGCGGCGGCCCGTGAGATGTCGCTGAGCGCGAAAGACCGGTGCAGGGGCTCGGAGGTGCCCCTGGTGCGCAACCCCCAAAGAGCCGTTTGACGGTCTCGACCGCAGCGGCGACGATGGGCGCATGTCGAGCCTCCAGTCCCTCCGGGCGACCGCCCACCCGATCCGGCTCCGCCTGCTGTCGCTGGTGACGAGCACCGCGATGAGCGCGGCCGAGGCCGCGCGGGAACTCGGCCTCTCGCAGGCCACCGCGAGCTACCACCTGCGGGTTCTCGAACGGGCGGGGCTGGTCGCGGTCGTCGAGGTCGTGCGGCTCCGAGGCGGCGAGGCGAAGCGGTACCGGCACGAGTCGTCGTCCGAACCGTTCGACCTCGACGCCGTCCCCGATGGTGGGCACCCGGAACGCATCTCGGTGGAGGACCAGCTCGTCTACGTCGAGGCGCAGGTCGAGGAGCTCCGGCGACGACTGCACCAGCGGACCACGGGCCCTGCCGTCTCGACCGACGCCGAACTGTGGGTCGGCCCCGAGACGTGGCGGCGGGTGGTGCACCACGTCGGCCAGGCGTCCGCCCTGCTCCACGCTGCAGCGCAGCGCCCGCGTACCCCGGGCACGGTGCCGGTGTCGATGACCGTCTCGATGTTCCCCATGCGGCGACCGTGAGCACGCCGACCCCGGGCGTCCTCGCCCACGCACCGTTCCGTTGGCTGCTCGCAGCCCGCACGGTGAGCATCGTCGGCAACGCCGTCGCGCCGATCGCCCTGGCGTTCGCCGTCCTCGACCTCACCGGCTCACCCGTCGACCTGGGTCTCGTCGTGGCCGCACGCTCGGTCGCGAACGTCGCGGTCCTGCTGTTCGGCGGGGTCATCGCCGACCGCCTGCCCCGCGACGTCGTGCTCGTCGCCACGTCGCTCGGCGCGGCGGTGACACAGGCCGCTGTCGCCGCGCTGGTCCTGACCGGCACGGCGACCGTCCCGCTCCTGGTCGTGCTCAGCATCCTGAACGGCGCGGTCGCCGCGGTGAGCCTGCCGACGACCGCGGCCATGGTGCCCGAAACCGTTCCGGAGGCGCTGCTCCGCCCCGCGAACGCCGTGATCCGGTTGAGCATCAACGCCGGGACGATCGTCGGTGCCTCCGCCGGGGCCGGCATGGTCGCGCTCGTCGGTGCCGGGTGGGGGCTGGCGGTCGACGCCGCCGGCTTCGCCGTCGCCGCAGCCCTGTACGCGCGGATACGCCTGCCCCGTCGCGCGTCGATCGCACCGGCCGACCGCCCGTCGGTGATCGCGGACATCCGGGAGGGATGGGTCGAGTTCTCGGGACGACGCTGGGTCTGGACGGTGGTCGCCCAGTTCACAGTGCTCAACGCCGCCTTCGTCGGCGCGACGACCGTGCTCGGACCGGTCGTCGCGGACGACTCCTTCGGCAGGGCGGCCTGGGGGCTCGTCGTCGCCGCGCAGACCGTCGGCCTGGCACTCGGTGCGCTGATCGCCCTGCGGTGGCGGCCCCGGCGTGCGCTCGGCATCGGTGTCGCCCTGATGGCGGTGACCGCGCTCCCCGTCGTGGCGCTCGGGGTCGCCCCGGCCCTGCCGACCCTGCTCGTCGCGTTCGCCCTGGGCGGGATCGCCCTCGAGCTGTTCGCGATCGCCTGGGACCACGCACTGCAGTCGAACGTGCCCCGCGCCGTGCTGTCGCGGGTCTACTCGTACGACATGGTCGGATCGTTCGTCGCCGTCCCGCTCGGCGAGGCCCTGGTCGGACCGCTGGCGCACGCGGTCGGCACGCCCGCGACCCTGGTCGGTTGCGCCGTCGTCATCGTCGTCGCCACCGTGGTCGCCGCGTCCACCCGGAGTGTCCGGCGCGTGACCACCGAGGTGGCCCTACCGGTCTGATCAGCCCGGGGAAGCGTCCGCGTCGACCTCGTACGCCTCGAACCGGGCGTCGGCGAGGATCGCGTCGACGAGTGACCGTGAGCCTGCGACGATCGTCGAGTCCCAGTCGATCTCGGTGGCGAGCACCCACTCGTGCCCCTCGGGCCAGAGCATCTGCGGGGTGTGCCCGACGTCGACGTACGTGCCCACGCGGGCGTCGTCCGTCCAGGACGGGTCGCTGAGCTGCGGCAGGGACATGGAGAGCAGGAAGCACTCGCGGGCCGGCCACAGGAAGCGCGGACCCGCGAGCGACTCCCGGAGCGCAGCCTGCTCCCGCCCGTGCTGCGCCTGAGCCCGGGCCATGTGCGCCTGCATCTCCGCGCGCTCGGCCGCCGTCGGCTCGCCGTTCCCCTGCCACCCGAAGCCCAACGTCGACGTCCCGTTCAGGTCGCCCCATCCGTCCCAGATCGCCCCGACCAGGTCGTCCGGCGTCGACGTCGCGTCGGCGAGGAGCTCGGTGAGCGCGGCGAGGTGCGTCGGCTCGTACCAGCCTTCTTCGGGTGGATGGACGACCCAGCCGTCCTCGAAGGGCAGGTCCGACTCGTCGTCCCGACCGCTGAGCGTCTGCCACGACACGAGGGGATCGATCGTCCGACGGGTGCGCTCGGCGACGGCGGCCCAACGCCACTCGGTCGATTCGATGACCGGGTGGTCGTCGTACTCGTCCACGGTCGAGCGGTCTTCGCGATCCGCGCGGAGCGGGTGCAGGATCCGCGCGTACGCCTCGAAGCCGGTGCCCGCGACGCCGCCGAACGTGGCGAACTCGCCGGCCCGGGCCAACAGCCAGTCGCCGCGCGTGACGTCCGTGATCAGTTCCACGTGCCGAGCCTAGGGACTGACCGGGCAGCCGTCAGGACGTCGTCCTGACCTCGAACCCGGGCAGGTCCGGCACGGGGTCGATCGCGAGGCGGGCGTGCGTCTCGACGTCGAACCGCTCCGAGCCGTACCGGAGCTTCTGCCGTTCGATGCCCTCCGCGCTGAACCCTGCGGCGGCGGCGACCCGACACGACGCCGGGTTGTTCGTCCGGTGTCCGAGTTCGAGGCGGAAGAGACCGGCGTCGAAGGCCCAGCTCGACACACTCGTCAGCGCACGAGCGGCGAGTCCTCGGCCACGAGCATCGGCTGCCACCCAGTAGTGGGCCCACGCCGTGCCGTGCCGGAACTCGATCGCCGAGAGACCGACGTTGCCGACCGCGACCCCGTCCTCGACGATCGCCCAGTTCCTCGCGTGGTCGTCGAACCGCAGTGCGCCCGTGACGTGCGCGCGGGCATGCTCCTCGTCATCGAGCCCGACCTCCGGGAACTGCGTCGCGAGATCCGGGTCCGACCGACTGGCGACGAGGAGTGCAGCCGCGTCGTCCAAGGACCACGGGCGCAGGACGACGACCATGTGTGAGCTCCGCCAGTCGATCAGCCGGCAGCGGGTCCGGCGTGCGGGCGGGGCGCGCGGAGGCCGGGGAACTCGTCGTCGCGCCACTCAGCCTCGGCGCGCGTGCCATTGGTCACCGACAGCTCCTCGCGCTCCCGCAGCTCGACGCGACGGATCTTGCCCGAGATGGTCTTCGGCAGCTCCGCGAACTCGACCCGGCGCACACGCGCGTAGGCGGGGAGAGCTGTGCGTGCGTACTCCAGGACCTGTCTGGCGGTGTCGGCCGACGCCTCCCATCCGGCGGCCAACGTGACGTACGCCTTGACGACGTTGAGGCGGGCATCGTCGGGAGCCGGGACGACCGCGCTCTCGGCCACGGCCGGGTGCTGGAGCAGCGCGCTCTCCACCTCGAAGGGCGACACCTTGTAGTCGGAGGACTTGAACACGTCGTCGGTGCGACCGATGAACGTCAGCTCGCCGTCGGCGTCACGGACGGCGATGTCGCCGGTGTGGAAGAAGCCGTCGCGCATCGACGACGCCGTGCGATCGGGGTCGCCCAGGTACTCGGCCATCAGGTTGACGGGCCGCTCGGTCAGGTCCAGGCAGACCTCGCCCTCGTCGCCCGGTTCGCCGGTGACGGGGTCGAGCAGCGTGACGGTGACGCCGGGCAGCGGCTTGCCCATGGCTCCGGGGGTCACGGGGGCTCCGGGTGCGTTGCCGACGATCGCGGTGGTCTCGGTCTGCCCGTAGCCGTCGCGGATGGTGAGCCCCCACGCTCCCTCGACCCGGCCGATGACCTCGGGGTTGAGCGGCTCGCCGGCCGAGATGACCTCGCGGAGTGCACGCGGCTTCGCGCCGAGGTCGGACTGCAGCATCATCCGCCAGGCGGTGGGCGGGGCGCAGAACGTGTTGACCTCGGCGCGTTCGAGCTGGGCGAGCAGGCCGGCCGGGTCGAAGCGTGCGGTGTTGTGGATGAAGACGGTGGCCTCGGCGATCCAGGGCGCGAAGAAGCAGCTCCAGGCGTGCTTGCCCCAGCCGGGCGAACTGATCGTCAGGTGGACGTCACCGGGGCGGACGCCGAGCCAGTACATGGTGCTGAGGTGCCCGACCGGGTAGGACGTCTGGGTGTGCACGACCATCTTCGGCTTCGACGTGGTGCCGGACGTGAAGTAGACCAGGCACGGGTCGGTGGTGCGGGTGATGACCCGCGGGCGTGCCTCGCCTTCTGGGGCGGGCTCGCCCAGGTCGCTCGGGTACTCCGTCCAGCCGTCGGAGTGGCCGCCGATCACGATGCGCGTGAAGGCGCCTCGGACGTCGTCGTACTTGTGTGTCTCGCTCTGGTTCGTGACGACGTGCGCCACCGAACCCCGGTCGACACGGTCCTGCAGGTCGGCGGTGTCGAGCATCGTCGACGTCGGCAGGATGACCGCGCCGAGCTTGATCACGGCGAGCATGGTCTCCCAGAGCTCGAGCTGGTTGCCGAGCATGACGAGGACGTGGTCGCCCTGCTGCACGCCGAAGCCGTGCAGGCGTGCGGCGAGCCGATCGGAGCGTGCGGCCATCTCGGCGTAGCTCAGCCGCTGTTCACGGCCGTCCTCCTCGACGATCCAGAGCGCCGTGCGGCCGTTGTCGGTCGCGATGACGTCGAACCAGTCGGACGCCCAGTTGAACGTCTCGCCGACGTCGGGCCACCGGAACCCGGCGCGTGCCGCTTCAGGAGAGTCCGCAGCGAGGAGTTGGTCGCGGGCGGCACGGTACGCGTCGGTCGGGTTCACAGAAGACACGGACCGATCATGCCGCATCCGGCTCGGAGCGGATCGATCAGGCGAGTCCCCGGAACCAGCGGCCGAGCCAGGGGATGATGCTCGAGAGGTCGTCCGCGTCCATCGCGTCACTCGCAGCCGCACGTGCAGCCGGGCTCGCGTTGAGCGCCAGCGCGCTCGGGAGCGCCCGGAAGAGCGGGATGTCCGAGCGGCTGTCCCCGACGGCGCAGCAGCGTTCGATCGGGACACCGCGGTCGCGAGCGAGCGCGAGCGCCCGGTCCCGCTTGTCGAACTCGTCGAAGTGCTCCGCGACGGAGCCGTCGTGGACGCCGCTGCGCTCCCCCACCCGGGGTCCTCCGTTCGCGACGAACCCGAACCGCCGCGCCAAGGAGCGGGTCACGGGCTGCCAGGCGAGCGACGCGAGCACAGGTTCGACGCCGTGTGCAGCGCACCAGGCGACGACGGCGTCGGTGCCGGGCAACACCGGCAGGTCGTCGAGCCACCGCTCGACCGTCGCAGTGGCCGTGCCGCGCCACCCGAGGGCGTCAACCTCGCTCACCTGCTGGTTGGTGAGCTCGCCGTCGGCGTACCGGGCCTCTGCCTGGTCGAGGGCTCGCTGGTGCCCGAACCGGGCTGCCAGGAAGCTGCTGCTGGAACCGGGGGTGACGAGGGTCCCGTCGACGTCGAAGAACACGATGCCGACGGTCACGGCCGGCCGCTCCCCCGCACGACCGCGTCGAGCACCCGGATCGTCTCGTCGGTGTCGACGTGCAGGTGCGCCCCGATGCCGAGTGCACGGGCGGCCGCGACGTTCTCCGGGACGTCGTCGATGAAGAGCACCTCGGCCGGGGTCGCCTGCAGGCGGTCCAACGTGATCCGGAACGCCTCGGCATCGGGCTTGTTCACGCCGATCTCGTGGGAGTAGCAGATCGGGTCGAACACCGCCGAGAACCGGAAGCGCCGCTCCTCTTCCTCGCGGGCACCGTCGCCCGAGTTCGACAGGATCGCCAGGCCGATCGTGCCGCGGAGTCCGGCGAGAAAGTCGTACAGCGGTTCGTTCAGGGTGCCGCAGTACGCATCCCAGAAGTCGGCGCGCATGACGGCGAGCTGCTCGGCCGACAGCCCGAGCGCCGTGCCGATCGCACCCCAGTACCGGTCGACGACGCCGGTCTGCCGCGAGGCGTCGGGCAGGTCGGCTGCGACGAGCCGAGCGGAGAAGTCGTCCGTCGTCATCCCGAGCCGCTCGGCCCACCGCGCCCGGAAGTGTCCGGGCCACGCGGCGTCGTCGACGAGTTCGAGCACCCCGCCCACGTCGAGCAGCAGCCACCGCACAGCGGGCACGGAAGCCCCGGCCGTCCCGGCGGTCACAGCGATCCCCGCAGCTGTCGGATCATCTCGACCTCGAGCTCACTCGGGTCGAGCACGTACGCCTCGGTCGCGCCCGTCGGCTCGTAGCCGCGCCGGGCGTAGAAGGCCTGCGCGCGGGTGTTCCCCTCGTGCACGTGCAGCCGCAGGGCCGACCCGTGCGTCGCCGCCCACACCTCGATCTCGTCGAGCAGCGCATCGGCGACACCAGTGGCACGACCCCGGTGCGAGGGTGCGACGTAGACGCCGACCAGGAGCGGTCCGACACGGGGACCGGGGACGTACACCCCCATCGTCCCGACCCACGTGCCGTCGGCGTCGATCGCGGCGAGGGTCGTCCCGCCGACGTCGTGTTCACGGCGACCGCGGCGCCGCCAGTCACGTTCCTGCAGCTGCTCGGCGTCGGCGAGGCGCTCCCCGTAGGCCTTCGGGGTGTCCTGGATCATCTCGAGCCGCAGCGCACGGACCCGCTCCCAGTCGTCCTCGGTGGTCGGTCGGATCGTCGTTCCCCGCATGCCCCGAGCCTAGGGGCGACGGGCCCGGAGAAGTCGTCCCAATCCGACGGGCAGAGGGTGCCGAATCACCTGCAACGACCGGGAACCACCCGGAGCGCTCACCAGCCGCACACCGCTGGTTCTCCACCCTGCACCAGGGTGTGTTCGGCGCGCACACAGCAGCCGCGCCGAGCGCGACAACAGCAAAGGACTGATCACGATGCGCAAGAGCCTCAAGACCTCCATCACCCTCGCCACCACCGGCGCCCTCGTGCTGGGCGGTGCCGCGTTCGGCATCTCCTCCGCCCAGGCCGCCACCCCCGCCATCCACACGGTGTCCTCGTCGTCGTCGAAGATCCCCGCACCGGTCGCCTCGGTGCCCGAGGTCCTCGGTGGCTCCACCGCCGTGAAGCTCGACTCCGGCTTCACCGACGCCCTCACCTCCCTCAAGCTCACCCCCGGCGTCTCCGGCACCGCCAAGCTCGCCGACGGGTCCGTGTCGTTCCCGATCACCGCCGGATCGGTCACCTACTGGTCCCCCGACGGCAACTACCGCCCCTACGTCCAGGGCCTGCTCAACCACGACGACTCCGGCCTGACCCTCAAGGGCGGCGACACCACCGTCACCCTCGAGAACTTCGTCGTCAACCCCGGCTCGTCCAAGCTCTACGGCGACGTCCTGGTCAACGGCAAGGTCGCCGTCAACAACGCGTTCCTGTTCGAGCTGCACGGCGGCTCCCTCAAGCCCCTCCAGCTCGAGGGCGACAACGCCATCCTGACCGGCACCACCGTCCACATCAGCGAAGACGCCGCCGGCCTGCTGAACAAGACCTTCGGCACCGACGCCGTCAAGCGCGGCCTCCTCGTCGGCACCGCCACCATCACCGCACAGATCAAGTAACACCCCAGCACCACGATCGGCCCGGACCACGCGGCAGCGCGGTCCGGGCCGATTCACGTCGTGGGAACCACAGCTCAGCGGGCCCGCGCTCGGTACGCCCCGGGCGCGCTCCCGCAAGCACGGGTGAAGTGCGCGTAGAAGCTCGACTGCGAGCCGAACCCCGCGGCGTGCGCGATCTCCGACGTCGTCATCGACGTGGTCGCGAGCAACCGCTGCGCTTCGGCCACTCGGCACCGAGTCAGGTACTCCCCGATCGTGGTCCCGACGTCCTGCCGGAACACCGTCATGGCGTAGTGCGGATGCAGGTGTGCCGCAGCGGCGACGTCGGCGACCTCGATCGGTTCGCGGAACCGGTCCACGACGAACCGCACCATGTCGATCACCCGGTGCATCGCGTCCGCGGTGCCGTGCCCGCCCTCCGCGCGCTGGTTCACGGCGTCGCGGTGGTGCCGCAGCAACCGGCGCACCAGGGCCTGCGCTTCGAGGTTCGCGATCACTCCGGCTCCGTCGTCCGCGAAGTCCCGTTGCCACGACGACAACATCGACTCGACGTCCCGACCAGCCGCACCGGTCGGCACCACGACGGGACGGTTCAGCAGCATGGCACCGAGGTCGTGGTCCGGAAGCCCCCACGCCAGCACCTCGCCGAGCGGTATGTGCACCCACCGGCACTGTCCGGTCCCCGTCGCGTCACCGACGAGCTGGTGGGGTGTCCATCCCCAGAAGAGCGCGATCTCCCCCGCGTTGACGCTCACCGGCTCCCCGCCGAACCGGTAGTCGAGCCGTCCCTCGAGCACGAGGTTGATCTCGAGGTCGTCGTGCCGGTGTGAGGACGGCATCATCGGCGCCGGGCCGCGATGGCTCCAGTACGCCGCTTCCACCGTCTCCACGTCGAGCACGGTGCCGAGCCTACGGCAGCGGCGTGGACGACCCGGAGTCCGATCGGAGGATCCTGGAACCCCGCCGTCCGAAGCCGGAGGACCCCGGGCCCCGGCGCTTCCTACCGTCGTCACATGACCAAGATCACCATCATCGGCGCCGGCGGCTTCGTCTTCCCCTTCCGCCTCATCGGCGACCTCGTCTCCTTCCCCGCACTGCAGGACGCGACGTTGCACCTCATGGACCTCGACGCGGGCCGGGTCGCCCGCACTGCGACCGCAGCCCGCGAACTCGTCGCCCACCACGGCCTCGGCGTCGAGGTCCTCGAGACCACCGACCGGCGCGAGGCCCTGGCGGGTGCGGACGTCGTCATCATCACGTTCCAGGTCGGCGGCGTCGAGTCGTACAAGTGGGACGTCGAGATCCCCCGCAAGTACGGCATCGACCAGGCCGTCGGCGACACCGTCGGCCCCGGCGGCGTCTTCCGCTTCCTGCGGTCGGTCCGTGCCTACGAGGACATCGCCCGCGACGCCCTCGAGCTCTGCCCGGACGCCCAGTTCATCAACTACGCGAACCCGATGGCGATGGCCACGGCGTTCCTCAACGCGAAGGGCCTGCGGACCGTCGGCCTCTGCCACAGCGTGCAGGGCACCACCCGCATGCTGGCCCGCACGCTCGGCGTGCCGTACGACGAGGTCGAGTTCATCAGCGCCGGCATCAACCACCAGGCGTGGATCCTCGAGTTCAAGCGTCGCAACGGCGAGGACCTCTACCCGCGTCTGCGCGAGGTGATGACGGCGAAGCACCAGCGCGGCGTCGCGGCGTCCGACCTGCACGACGACGACGGCGACCACAGCGAGGCGGCTGCCGCGGCGAGCAACTACGAGGGCGGCAACGAGCAGGTCCGCACCCAGCTGATGCGCTCGTTCGGGTACTTCGAGACCGAGTCGAGCCACCACGCCAGCGAGTACGTGCCGTACTTCCGCAAGGACCCGGAGACGGTGCTCGAGTACATCCCGGAGCGCTGGGACTACTACGAGATCTGCCTGGCGCACGACGAGCAGGGCGACGTGGACACGCAGCTCGAGAAGCTCAAGGCCGACCTGACGCCGAGCGTCGAGTACGGCGCGAGCATCGTGAACGCGATCGTCACGGGGGTCCCCGCAGTCGTCTACGGCAACGTCCCGAACAGCACCGGCGTCATCCAGAACCTGCCGTCCGACGCCTGCGTCGAGGTGGCCTGCCTGGTGGACGGCAAGGGCGTGCAACCGACCTCGTTCGGCGAGCTCCCGCCCCAGCTCGCCGCGATCAACCGCACGAACACGAACGTGCAGACCCTGGCGGTGCGCGCTGCGCTGACGGGCAACGTCGAGCACGTCCACCACGCGGTCGCCCTCGACCCGCTGACGGCGGCGCACCTCACGCTGGACCGCATCGCCGAGATGACCGACGAGCTCCTGCACGCCCATGCGGCGCTGCTCCCCGAGTCGCTGCGTCCGGCGGACGCGGGCGCAGCCGCGCACACGGCCGACCGGGAGGCCCGCCCAGCGCTGGTCTGACGCCGTCGCGCCCGACGTGGGGTCGGGTCCGCAACCGCGACCCCACGTCCGGCTCGCGCCGACGCGCAGCCGCGCGCCGCGCCTCCAGTCCGTCCTGCACGGCACCACGACCTCAAAGGAGAGGACCATGCCGACCCGACCATCCCCCCAGCTCGCCAGACGGGGGTTCCTCGCACTCGCCGGTATCTCGATGGCCGGCGCCCTCGCCGCCTGCGCGGGCCAGGGAACCGCTGCCCGCGGCGGCACGAAGCACATCCGCCTGTCCACCTGGAACATCCCGACTGACATCACGAGCTACCAGGCGATCGCCGACGAGTTCGTCGCGGCGCACCCGGGCACGAGCGTCTCCGTCGAGGTCACGACCGGCCAGTTCCACCAGTGGTTCATCACGCGGCTCGCCGCCGACCTGGCGCCGGACGTCATCCGGATCACCCCGCAGCAGATCGGCCGGTACGCCGCGAACGGCAGCCTGGTCGACATCTCGGGGGCCGTCCCGGCGGACTACCGGCAGGACTACAGCGACCCGTTCTGGGCGATCGGCGCGCGGGACGACGGTGTGTACGGCGTCTTCCAGCACACCGACAACTTCATCACCTACTACAACCGCGACGTCATGGAACGGATCGGTGTCACGCCACCGCAGGCCCTCGGCGACGCGTGGACGTGGGATGCGTTCCTCGACGTCGCGAAGGAGGTCAAGCAGGTCACCGGCAAGTACGCGTTCGGGTACGGCTGGTCGTCGCCCGAGACCGCGTACCGGTGGCTGCCGCTGGTCCACCAGAACGGCGGCGCGTTCCTCGGGGAGGACGGCGCGACCCCGTCGATGGACACCCCCGAGGCGATCGACGCCCTGGCCTTCGGCCGGAAGTGGTACGCCGAAGGACTCGCGACGACCGGCAACCTCAGCAAGAGCGGCGGCGGTGACGTCTCGCGGAACCTGTTCCTGACCGGGCAGATCGGCATGATGCTCAACAACCCGGAGTCGATCGCGCAGCTCGACACCGACATGCCCGACAACTGGGGCACTGCCCCGATGATCCGCAACGTCGGCGAGGCGAGCGACCTGGGCGGCAACGCCCTGGCCGTCACGAAGTCGAGCAAGCACCCGGAGCTCGCGGCCGAGCTCGTGGCGATGATCACGTCACGGTCGAAGATGCAGCAGTTCTGCCACGACGGCAACTGGCTGCCCGCCCGGAAGTCCCTCGACGCGAAGGACATCGGGTACGCCGCGAACACCGACACGATGCAGCGGTTCATCGACCAGGGGACGACGATCCCGCTCTCGATGGTGAAGGCCGAGAGCGGCGAGTACTTCAGCTCGCTCAACGCGGTGTTCGCCGACTACCTCGACCTCTGCCTGCTCGGGCAGCTGAGCCCGAAAGAGGCCTCGAACCAGATGATGGAGGCGATGCGCAGTGTCACTGCGAACTGAGACCGCGCCGGTCCGCACGACGGCGTCCACCGCCCCTCCGACCGGCGGACTCCCCGCTGGCGACGGTGCCCGCCGAAGCCGCGGCCGCTTCGTCCCGTACGTGTTCATCGGCCCCGCGGCGCTGCTGTTCCTCGGCTTCTCGCTCATCCCGATCATCACGGCGATCGCGCTGAGCTTCCAGGACTCCAGCACCTCGCTCGGCGACGGCACCTGGGTCGGCGGGAAGAACTTCGTCGACATGGGCTCCGACCCGCTCATCGGCACGGCGCTGCGGAACACGCTCGTGTTCACGCTCGGCACCGTGCCGACGTCGATGGCGATCGGGCTCGCCCTGGCGGTCGCCCTGAACAGGCCGCTGCCCGGGCGCTCGGTGTTCCGCGCCCTGTTCTTCGTGCCGATGGTCGCCGCGGGCGTCGTGGTGGGCGTCATCATGTCGTGGATCTTCAACGGCGACTACGGCGTCGTGAACAACCTGCTCGAAGCGCTCGGCATGGGCCGCGTGCCCTGGCTGACCGCTCCGGGGTGGGCGATGGCGACCCTGGTGGTCGTCGTGGTCTGGACCCGGATCGGCTTCTGCATGGTGATCTACCTCGGCGCGCTGCAGTCCGTGCCCGCCGAGCTCAAGGAGGCCGCCGCGATCGACGGCGCCTCGCGCTGGGTGCGGTTCCGGACCATCACGTGGCCGCTGCTCCGCCCGACGACGTCGATCCTGCTCATCCTGAACGTCGTGTTCTCGTTGCAGGCCTTCGACGTCATCTACGTGATGACCGGCGGTGGCCCTGGCTTCTCGACGACCGTGCTGATCCAGTACGTGTTCCGGTCCGCGTTCATCGATGCCCGGATGGGCTACGCCGCGGCGCTCGGACTGGTGCTCGTCGCGATCCTGCTCGTGTTCACGCTGCTCCGGCAGCGCGCCAACCGCAAGGCGGAGGAGATGCTCTGATGGCCGTACTCGATGTCCGCGGTCCCCGCCGCCGTCCGGCTGGAGCCCGCTCCCGGCGTCGGCCCGGTCGGTGGGTCCTCGTCGCCGGGCTCACCGCCCTGGCGATCCTGATGGTGTTCCCGCTGTACTGGATGGTCGTCTCGGCGCTCACCCCCGGCGGGCAGTCGCAGAGTGGCACGTTCTCGCTGTTCCCGACCCGGCCGACGTTCGAGAACTACACGCAGGTGTTCAGCACGCAGCCGGTCTGGCGGTGGCTCGGCAACTCCGCGCTCATCACCAGCGTCGGCACCGCGTTGAGCGTCGTCGTGTCGTTGATGGCCGGGTACGCCCTCGCCAAGTTCCGGTTCATGGGCCGAGGGCTGCTGTACTCGGCGTTCCTCGTCACGATCATGATCCCGATCCAGGTCACCCTGGTGCCGAGCTTCCTGGTCGTCGCGAAGATCGGCCTGGTCGACTCCCCCTGGGCGGTGATCCTGCCGACCGTGTTCGACGTCGTCGGGATCTTCATCGCCCGGCAGTTCATGCTCGGGGTGCCGGACGCGCTGATGGAGGCCGCTCGGCTCGACGGCGCCGGCGAGTTCCAGACGTTCTTCCGGGTGGTGCTGCCCTCGTGCGGCCCCCTGGTGGGGGTGCTCGTGATCCTCGGGTTCATGACGCGGTGGAACGACTTCCTCTGGCCGCTCGTCGTGCTGCAGGGCAACGAGAACCTGACCGTGCCGGTGGCCCTGTCGACCCTGACGAACAACCCGGCGTTCAGCTCACCGTGGGGAGCCGTGATGGCGATCGCGACCGTCACGGTGCTGCCGTTGCTCGTGGTCTTCCTGGCGTTCCAGCGGCAGTTCGTGCAGGGCATCGCCTCGACCGGCATCAAGTAGGGCGCCGAGCGGTTCCGGGACTACCACTGCAGTGGCCATGGGAAAGGAACGACGGGAGGCACGGTGCCAGCTGGCACCGTGCCTCCCGTCCGTCGTCCGCGTCAGCGGATGATCGAGATGTTGTCCGCCTGCGGACCCTTCTTGCCGGGTCCGATCTCGTACTGCACGTGGTCGTCCTGGGCGAGCGGCCGGGAGCCGGTCGCCGCGACGATGCTGGAGAAGTGTGCGAACAGGTCCTCGGACCCGTCGTCGGGGTGGATGAATCCGAACCCCTTGCTGTGGTCGAACCACTTCACGGTGCCCGTGGGCATGGCGGTCAGCACGGCGTCAGTGGATGCGCAGCTGCGCGACCATGGGGCACGCGAAGGGGTCGCGGGCGGCGAGGCCGACGCGGTTGAGGTACCGGACGACGATGCCGTACGAACGCAGCAGCGTGGTCTCCGTGTAGGGCACGTCGAGGGTGTCGCAGTGGTCCCGCACCAGCAGGCGGGCCTGCTTCAACGCCGGACGCGGCATCGACGGGAACAGGTGGTGCTCGACCTGGTAGTTCAGCCCACCCATCAGGAACGACACCCACCAACCACCACGGATGTTGCGCGAGGTCCGCACCTGGCGGGAGAAGAAGTCGACCTTCGCGTCGTGGGCGATGGTCGGCATCCCCTTGTGGTTCGGAGCGAACGAAGCACCCATCATCACGCCGAACACGGCCAGCTGCACCCCGAGGAACGCACACGCCATCCCGAACGGCAGGAACCAGAACACCACCGTCAGGTAGATCGCGAACCGCGCCACCAGCAGCGCGCCCTCGATGAGGCGGTGCTTCTTGTCGGCCTTGGTGCCGTTGCCGGTCACGATCGACATGACGGCGTAGCGGTGCAGGTTCAGGCCCTCGAGCGTGAGGAGGGGGAAGAACAGCCACCCCTGGTAGCGCATGAAGGTCTTCATCACGCCACCCTTCACGGCTGCGGCGTCCTCGGGCAGGAAGCGGATGCCGTCAGGGGCGATGTCCGGGTCCTTGCCGACGGTGTTCGGGTTGCCGTGGTGCCGGGTGTGCTTGTTCATCCACCACGAGTAGCTCAGCCCCACCAGGAACGTGCCGAGCCAGCGGCCCGCGCGGTCGTTCCACTTCTGGGACTCGAACACCTGACGGTGCGCAGCCTCGTGCGACAGGAACGCGAACTGCGTGAACAGCACCCCCAGCGCACCGGCCACGATCAGCTGGAACCACGAGTCACCCAGGAACGCGAACGCGACCCAGGTGAGGGCGAGGCTGCCGACGAGTGCGCTGAACAGTGCCCAGTAGAAACCGGTACGACGGCGGAGCAGGCCGTTCTCCTTCACCTGCGCCAGGAGCGCGGAGTAGGTCGAGGTGCCCTTTCGGGCTCCCGTAGCGGGGCGAGTGCGGGTGTAACCCGGAGCGAGCGGAGTCGTGGTCATGTGGACCGCTTTCAGTCACGGATCGGTCCTTCGACCGGTTCGAGAGAGTTCACGCGATTGCGCTTGCGGCGACCCTAGGGGCCGAACTTGCGTGTTCACCGTGGTGTCCGGAACACGTCGCACGACCTTCGAGATCACCCCGCGTGTCGCTCCGGACCCGCTGCGCACGCACCGGACGATGCGCGCAACGTCTGGCCCGGGTACTCGCCGAATCGGCGGAAGTAGGTGCCTGAGAAGCGCCCCAGGTGACGGAAGCCCCATGTCAGGGCCGCCTCGCTCACACTGGTCTCCTGCCGGCTGCCGGACTCCAGCGCCGCGCGCACCCGGTCGAGCCGCATCCGCAGCAGGAACGTCATCGGCGAGACGCCGTGTTCCCGCATGAACGCCGTCTGGAGCGTGCGGGGGCTCACACCCACCGCGTCGCAGATGTCGGCGAGGCAGAGCTGCTGATCGCAGTGTCCTTCGAGGTACGCCACGGCGAGTTCGACCGTCGACGGGGTCACGGCACGCCGGAGGCTCACGGGCACGCGCGTCCCGAACGCTCCGAGGACGGCCTCGACGAGCGCGACCTGCGCGCTGGTCCTGGCGCCCTGGGTGAAGCCGTCGCGCGTCGCGGTGACCGCCACCTGTTCGACGCACCGGCGCAGGTGTTCGAGCACCCCCGCGGCGGGTTCGGCACCTCGGCCCGGCAGCTCCGGCGCCGCGGCTCCGAGCGAGGAGCGCACCTGGTCGAGGAGTGACCGGTCGATGCTCACCAGCTGCAGCGTGCCCGTCGGGGCGCGGACGGAGAACTCCCCCGACGTCGGCATCAGGACGGGCGTGCCGGGCCGGGTCTCGAGGACGGCACCGTCCTGGACGGCGATCCGGACGCCACCGGTACTCGACCACCCGACGACGATGCGGTCGACGGGTTCGAAGGTCCCGGAGAAGCCGGAGGTCGCCGACGCCGTGACGAGGCTCACGCATCCGTCCCGGCGGGTTCGGTACCGGAACCGGAAGGGCAGCCGGGAACTGTCGTCGTCGACGTCGAAGCGGACGTCACGACCGTGCCCGGCCTGGGCGAGCACGCACGCGGCGAAGGACCGGTCGGTGCCGGAGCGTTCGGTGTGGCGGCGCTGGGTGTCGATCCGCGCGGTGACGGTCCGGGCCGCGTCGTCCCCGTGGACCGCGGTCAACACGGTGCCTCGTCGAGGTGCTGTCCGCATCGCTGCTCGAACCAGGAGCGGGCGTCCCGCAGGCTCGCAAGCCGTTCCTGTTCGTGCAGTGTCGCCACGAGCGTGCAGTCGACCCCGTCGACAGTGCGCTCGACGCAGCCGAGGAGCATGTCCGGGTCCCCCCAGGCGGATGCAGCGTCGACGACCCGCCAGCACCCGGCGTCGACCGGCTGCACCCGGATGTCCGTCGGGTCCGTCGGGGCGAGTGCCCGGATCCGTTCGGTGTGGACGACCTGCTGTCGCACGACGGAGTCGATGACCATGGTCGAGGTTCCCTGTGCGTGTCCCATCGCGCCTCCCTGTCGGTTCGATGTGGTGCACTGCTTCGACCAGCGGCGCACGAGACACTTTCAGTATCAACAGGACGTTTCCCGTCACGTCAGGGGTTGACACCAGACCGCGTCTGGCGGATCATCCGCGGCCGGGATCGGGGTCCTGGCAACGCACCGTGGACGGTTCCCGTACGGTCGGCCCATGAACGACGGGAGCGGTGCGGCACGGGACGTCCCGCGTCGGCTCTCACGTGCTGTGCGGGACGCGCTCCGGTTCGTCCAGGAGCACGCGACGACCCACATCACCGTCACGGACGTCGCCGCGGCGGTCCAGCTGTCGCCGCGGAGTCTGCAGAAGCGGTTCCGGACCGAGATCGGGCAGACGCCGGGCGCCTTCCTGCGCGCAGTGCGGCTCGAGGGGGTGCGTCGTGACCTGCAGGCGGCATCCGGCACACCCGACCGGCGGACCATCGCGGCGATCGCCCAGCGGTGGCAGTTCAGCAACGCGGGTCGGATGGCTGCGGCGTTCCGGACGGCCTACGGGATCGCGCCCTAGTCGGCGCTGCGCTCCTTCGCGCCCGAGGACGGCGAGGACGGCGAGGACGGCGAGGACGGCGCACCGAGCCTGTCGGACCGGAACCAGCGGCGCTTCCGGCTGGTGCTGGACTGCGAGGTGGACGTCGACGACCCCCAGACGGTGCTCGCCGGGGCGCTGCAGCGTGCTGGGGCCGGTCCATGGCGCGACTACCGGCCCGACGGCGGCAGCGAGGACCTGATGGCGTTCCTGCTCGGCAACGCGGTGCGGACGGTGGTGCGCGAGACCTCCGGCGTGACGCTGGTGGCCCTGGACGCGATGCTCCGGGTGCAGGACGAGCAGGGGACGTACCAGCCCGCCGAGCTCCCGGCCTGGCGTGCCGGCCCACCGCCGAACGTGCCCGCGCCGTCGGGGTCGTCCGACACCGCCCAGCGCGTAGGATCGAGAGACGGCAGGGAAGGCGCCCATGGATGACGCATTCGAGCGTGCACTCCGTGCGCTCCGGTCGGCGGACGTCGCCGACGACCAACTCAGTCGGCCGTTCGCGCTCGCGCTGCCGATGGGCGGTGTCTCGATCTCGACCTTCGGTGAGCTGTGCCCGAGCGAGACCGTGTCCGCGACCGACGAGGTCGCCACCCGGATCGACGAGATCCAGCTCGACCTGTCCGAGGGACCGTGCTGGGCCGCGCTCTCGACCGATGCCCCGGTGCTGGAGACGGATCTGGTGGAGCGTCCGAACGCCGCGTGGCCAGCCTTCAACGAAGCCGTCCGGAGCGAACCCGTCGGCGCGGTCTTCGCCTTCCCGGTCGCCTTCGGGCCGTTCCCGCTCGGCGCGATCGACGTGTACGTCCCGCAGCCCGCGACGATCGAGGAGGACACCGTACGCCAGGCCATGACCCTCGCCTCCGCAGTCAGCCGCCGGGTGCTCCGCCGAGCCCTCCGCTCCATCGCGGACCAGGACGACGCCCTGCTCGACCGGAGCCCGTCGTCCAGGCGCGTGGTCCACCAGGCCACCGGTGTGGTGCTCGCGCAGCTCGACATCAGCCCCGAGGACGCCTACCTGCTGTTGCAGGGCCATGCCTTCGCCCGCCGGACGACCATGCGCCGGGTGGCGGAGGAGATCCTCGACGGCACGGTCCGGTTCGAGAAGCGAGGCGACCTGATCGAGGAGGTCCAGTGACGACGGCAGGCCGAGAAGCCCGGATCCTCGAGACGTTCACGTCGCTCGCCGACACCCTGGTGGACGCCTACGACGTCGTGGAGCTGCTGCAGACCCTGGTCGAGACCTGCGCCGAGGTACTCGGCATCGACGCTGCGGGCATCTTGCTGGCCAACGACGACCAAGAGCTCGAGGTCGTGGCCTCGACCTCTGAAGCGAGCCGGCTCGTCGAGGTCCTGCAGCTCGACGCCGAGGCCGGACCCTGCATGACCTCGTTCGCGACCGGACGGGTCGTGGCCTGCCCGGACATCGAGTCAGCGCCGGAGGAGTGGGCGATGTTCCGCACGGGCGCGGTCGAACTCGGGTTCCGGTCGGTGCACGCCGTCCCGCTCCGGCTGGGCAGCACCGTCATCGGCACACTCAACCTGTTCGGCATCGCCGTGGGTGCCCTCGGGGGATCGGACCTGCGCGTCGCCCGTGCCCTGGCCGACGTGGCGACGATCGGCATCCTGCACGAGCGGTCCCTGCGCGAACACGAGGTCGTCCGCGCGCAGCTGCAGCGCACCATCGGCTCGCGCGAGGTCATCGAGCAGGCCAAGGGCGTCGTGTCGTACCTGCGGGGTGTCTCGATCGAGGAGGCCTTCGCGGTGATCCGCGGGTACGCGCTCGAGCACCGCGAGCCGCTCTCCGAGGTGGCCCGCGCGGTCGTGCAGCGCCGACTCGTCCCCTGACGACCGCGGGCGAGCAACCCCGACCGCGGGGGAGCACGCACGACCACGGGCGAGCAACCACGGCCCCCGCCGCCCGCTACGGTGAGCGGATGGGCAAGGTCACGCTGCAGGACGTCGCCGCGCACGCCGGCGTCTCGATGAAGACCGTGTCCAACGTCGTCCGTGGCTACCAGCACGTCAGCGACCCGATGCGCAGCCGGGTGCAGGCCGCGATCGACGAACTCGGGTACCGCCCGAACGTCTCGGGCCGGTCCCTGGCGACCGGACGCTCGAACATGCTCGCCTTCGCGTTCCCCGACCTCCGACGCCCGTACTTCGCCGAACTGGCCCACGTCTTCTCGCGGGTCTGCGCCGACCGCGGCTACCAGCTCCTGCTCGAGGAGACCGCCGGCGACCCGGACGGTGAGCGTTCCGCCGTGCGCGGGCGTGAGGCCGGGGTGGTCGACGGGGTCGTGATCCACCCGCAGGTGCTCACGCCCGAGGCCATCGACCGGATCCGCGGCGACACCGCCGTGGTGTTCCTCGGCGAGGACGTCCGGCCCCCGCACGCCGACCAGGTCGTCATCGACAACGCCGGTGCCGCCGCCGAGGCCGTCGCGCACCTCGTGGCGCTCGGCTGCCGCCGCATCGGGTTCTTCGGGCACGAGACCGGCCCGTCGTCGCGCACGTCCGGACTGCGCCTGGACGGCTACCGCGCCGGACTCGTCGCCGCGGGTCTGCCGCTCGACGACGCGCTGCTGGTCCCCCGCGAGGTCGGCGACGCCGCCGGTGCCGAGGTCGCCTTCGGTACCGCGCTCGACGCCGGACTCCGCGTCGACGGGCTGCTCTGCCGCGACGACCTGGCCGCGCTCGGGGCGCTCCGGGCCATGCGCCTGCGCGGTCTGGACGCGCCCCGCGACGTGGCCGTGGTCGGGTGGGACGCGGTCGGCCTCGGGTCGAGCCTGGTGCCGAGCCTGACCTCCGTCGCGCCCGACACGGTCGCCCTCGCCGACACCGCGCTCGACCTGCTGGTCGAGCGGATGGACGGCTCCGACGTGCCCGGCCGGCTGGTCACGGTCGGCCACCGCCTGCTCGTCGGCGAGAGCGCGCCGTACGCTGACGGCACGTCCGACCGGGCGGCGCACCAGGGCGCGTGAACGGCGGACGGGAGGCCCGTGGCGGCGCCGCCACCCCTCCCTCGCAGGCTCGGTCGGCGCGGCCCGCGTGCCGCTGGCGCGACACTGCTGAGCGAGCCGCGCCCGTCCGCCTTTCCCCCGTCGATTGCCGTCAGCGACCTGCGGGAGCCGACTCCCCCGGGTGCACGCTGCCGAGCAGTTCGACGACGACGTCCCGCAGGGCGTCGGGCAGCCCGACGGTGCCGAGCTCGACGATGCGGTCCGCACGCGGCAGGTCCTTCGCCACGACCTCCCACGCCTCGAGCTTCTCCGCGTTGCCGGCCTGCGCGCCCTCGAGGACCTGCCGGACGGCGTCCCGCGCGTCGACCCCGACGACCGGAGCACCGACCAGCGTGATCGATCCGCCCGACGCCGAGTCGACGGACAGGTCGACCGAGAACCGGTCGACCGAGCGAGCCGATGTCGGTTGCCCGTCGGCCGGCGCGGCGAGGAACGTGATCCGCCAGTCGCGGTGGGCGGGGACGACGTCGAGGGCTCCGGTGGTGCCGTGCACCCGGAACTCGGCGTGTTCGGGATCCCAGGTCAGACGGGTCCGGGCGGTGCGGCTGCCCTCGCCCTCGTGGTCCTCGACCAGGGTGAACTCGCCGGGTGCACCCGGTGCGACGAGGACCTCGAACGCCGTCGGGTTGACGGTGGCGTCGAGCTGGTCGGCCGCCGCGAGCGGCAGGACCCCGCCGGCGCGCAGCAGGGCCGGCACCGTGTCGAGCGTGCGGTGCAGGTCGACGAACCGGTCACCCGCGTACACCGTGCCGGTGAAGACGTCGGTCCAGGTGCCCGGCGGCAGCCAGGCCCGGGCGACCCCGTGCCGGCTGACCGGGTCGCGCGGCGCCACGATCGGGGCGACGAGCAGCTCCGAACCGAACGCGTAGGTGTTCGGCACCCGGTACGCCTCGTCGCGGCGCGGCTCCAGGTGGTAGAGCGGCCGGACCAGCGCGGTGCCCTCGGCCGTGCCGTGGTTCATCGTGTGCAGGTACGGCACCAGGCGGTGGCGGAAGCGGAGCGCCTCACCCATCGCGGCGCGGGCCTCGGCCGGGAACACCCACGGCTCCTTGCGGATGAACGGGTTGTTGGCCGAGTGCAGGCGCATGATCGGCGAGAACACCCCGAACTGCACCCAGCGGGTGGCGAGCTCGTCGTCGCGGACGCCGCGGGTGTGGCCGCCGATGTCGTGGCTCCACCAGGGGTAGCCGATGTTCGCGGCTGTGGCGGTGAACTCGGGCTGGAACGCCAGGGACGCCCAGGACACGACGGCGTCGCCGGAGAACCCGACGGCGTACCGGTGGCTGCCGGGGCCGGCGTAGCGCGAGAAGGTCATGCCGTCGACGGGGGCCGGTGCTGCGTCGGCGTCCGGGCCCGCGTCGGCGCCGCCGGACGGCGCGTGTCGTGCCGAGTCGAGCAGGTGGAAGTGGTTGAGCAGCCACAGCGGGTCCACCCCGGGCAGCCCGGTCTCGCGGCCCTGCTGCCAGTCGATCCACCAGAAGTCGACGCCCTGCTCCTCGAGCGGGCGGTGCAGCTGTTCGAAGTAGGCCTGCAGGAACCGGCGGTCCGTCGGGTCGAACGGGATCGGCTGCTCGGTCTCCGGGTCGACGCCCATCGCCCGGGCCACCGCGGGGTAGGCGTCCTCGAACGCCCGCACGCCGTCGGCCGGGTGCAGGTTCAGCGTCGTGCGCATCCCCCGGCGGTGGAGTTCGGCCAGGAACGCCTCGGGGTCCGGGAACAGCGACGGCTCCCACGAGTACCCCGTCCAGCCGTTGCCGAAGCGCGGCGGCACCGAGTCGACCCGGTGCCAGTCCATGTCGATGACGGCGACCGAGAACGGCAGGTGTTCGTCGGCGAAGCGGTCCAGCAGCTCGAGGTACGAGGTGTCGCTGTACGGGTGGTACCGGCTCCACCAGTTGCCGAGTGCCCACCGCGGCATCCGTGACGGCGGGCCGGAGACGGCGTGGTACGTGCGGAGCGCAGCGTCGTAGTCGCGGCCGTACGCGAAGACCGTGACGTCGCGGCGACCGGGGACCCGCGTGCCGATCCAGCCGTCGTCGGCGAACAGGAACGACTCGCTGTCGTCGAGTGCGGTGATGCCGTCGCGGGCCAGGATCCCCGCCTCGAGCGGCATCCGGCCGTCGACGTCGTCGAGGGTGCGGCCGGTGCCGCCGAGGTCGCGCGGTTCCTGCCCCCACCGGCAGCGGTTGGCGTCCGGTCCGGTGGTCTCGACCACCAGGCCGCTCGGGCTGAAGGGGCGGCCGTCGTAGCGCAGGCGGGCGCGGTCGGTGGTGATGACGACGCCGTCGGTGCCGGTGCCGTCGGTGGCGGCCGTCTGCTCCACGGTGAAGGCCGGCACGGGCAGGCGGCGGCGCAACGCGAAGGTCGACGCCCGGTCCTCGAACCCGCCGTCGTCGCTCCACTCGATGCGGAACGCCCCGGCGTCGAGCACGGTGATGCGCCAGCGGTCGCCGGTGACGACGGCTGCGGGGTCGGCGACCGGGTCCGAACCCGGGAACGGACGGATGGTAGGGAGGACGGCGCCGGTGGTGCCGGTGGTGCCGGTGGTGCTGCTGCTCACGTGGTGCCTCTCAGCTCTTGACCGCGCCCTGGGTCACGCCGCTGATGACCCAGCGCTGCGCGAACAGGTAGACGATGATCGTGGGGGCCATCGCCATCAGGTACGAGGCGAAGGCGACGTTGTAGTCGGTGCCGAACTGACTCTGGAAGATGTTCTGCACCACGGGCAGGGTCTGCAACCCCGGATCCGCCGTGATGAGCGACGGCATCATGAAGTCGTTCCACGATGCCAGGAACGCGAAGATGCCGACCGTCGCGTTCATCGGGCCGAGGAGCGGCAGGATGATCCGCCAGAAGATCTGCCACGTGGACGCCCCGTCGATGCGGGCGCTCTCCTCGAGTTCGACCGGGATCGACCGCAGGTACGCCGAGTAGAGCAGCACGCTGAACGACAGTTGGAACATGGCGTGCAGGATCCCGACACCGATCGGGTTGTCCAGGCCGATCTCGGCGGTCAGCTTGATCTGCGGCAGCGCCACCACCGGGAACGGCAGGAACATCGCCGCGAGCAGGTAGACGAACGAGTACCGGAAGAACCGCTTGTGCCAGTTCCGGACGATCGCGTACGAGGCGAACGAGCTGAGCAGCAGGGTCGCGACGACGGTGAGCGCTGCGACGCCGAGCGACACCGAGAAGGACACCGGGAACCGGGTCAGCTGCCATGCCTCGGCGAACGAGCCCGGGTTGAACGGGAACGGCAGCGAGAGCGCGTTGCCGTCGACGGACTGCTCGGTCGTCTTGAACGCCATCGAGAGCGTCACGTACAGCGGGACGAGCACGGTCAGCGACGCGAGGCCGAGGACCACGGTGAGCGTCCAGTTCGTGC
Organism: Curtobacterium sp. Arg-1; assembly: GCF_025643395.1. NCBI lineage: Bacteria > Bacillati > Actinomycetota > Actinomycetes > Micrococcales > Microbacteriaceae > Curtobacterium > Curtobacterium sp. Arg-1. Next base: position 1,300,018 of record NZ_CP095731.1, on the reverse strand, counting down.
CGCCCAGTCGTCGGCGGTGTCCGCGGCCGGAGCGTCCGCCGCCGGTGGTCACGGCGCGGGTGTCGGTCGGGGGTCGTGTGTCGGTGGCGGTCATGCGAGTCGCAGGTTCCTTCCGCGGGTCGCCGCGAGCTGCAGCACGGAGATGAGGACGGTGATGATGAAGAACACGGTCGCGTTCGCCATCTGGTAGGCGTAGTCGCCGCCGGTGAAGCCGCCGAAGATCGTCATCGCGACGCTGCTGGTCGCGCTGCCGGGCCCGCCGTTGGTCAGACCGACGATCACGTCGTAGGCGCCGAGGTAGCCCTTCACACCGAGCACGGTGTTGATGACGATGAAGCCGCCGAGCAGCGGGAGCGTGATCGCCCGCAGCTGCTTCCAGCCGGTCGCCCCGTCGAGTGCACTGGCCTCGTACAGCTCCTCGGGGATGGACGTCAGGCCCGCCGTGTAGATGAGGAGCGCGCCGGGCACGGTCTGCCAGGCGGACACGATGACGATCGCGAGCCAGGCCAGGTTCGGGTCGCCGAGGATGCTCTGCTCGAGCGGGCCGAAACCGACGCCCGTGGCCAGGGCCGGCACGGTGTTCGAGAACAGGAAGTTGAACACGTAGGCGACGATGATCCCCGAGATCACCATCGGGATGACGAACACCGACCGCAGTCCGGCGGCGAACCGGATCTTCTTCGCCAGGGCGATCGCGAGCGTCAGCGCGACGACCTGCGTGACGACGACGGTGACGGCCGCGAAGCCGAGGGTGAACCCGTACGACGCCAGGATCGCGGGGTCGGAGACGAGCGCCTTGTAGTTCTCGACGCCGATGAAGTCCCACTGCCCGAACCCGAGGTAGTCGGTGAAGCTGTAGAAGACGCCGACGCAGGCGGGGGCGACGACGAACGCCGTGAACAGCACGAGGGCCGGCACGAGGAACAGGTAGTACATGCCCTCGGTGCGGCTGAGTGAACCGACACCGCGGGAACCCACACGACGGTGCGTGCGGGCTGCGTCGGTGGCCGGCCCGGACGTCGCCGGGTCGGTGTCGCGGGAGAGCGGGGTCTGCATGGTCATGGTGGCTCCTGGTTCCTGGTCCGGCTCAGACCGTCGCGGAACGGCCGGCGAGCCGCCGCCAGTCCGAGTCGAGCCGCCGCAGCATCGAGGTGAAGTCCCCGCTCCGGATCGCCGACTGCAGGTAGTTGCCGAGCGGGATCGACGTGGGGATGAAGGTGCCGGCGCCCTGGTAGAACGCCGCGTCGTCGACGTACTGCTGCAGGCCGGCGAGCCGCTCGTCCTGCTGTGGCGGTGCGTCGATGCGGGGCGAGTACGCCAGGTTGTCGCGGTTGTAGGCGTCGATGACATCGGGCTGCATGAGGAACTCGACGAGTTCCTTCGCCTGCTCCGGGTGCTCGGACGCCGTGGGGATCCAGAGCCCGAGGTCGATGTTGACCCGGGCCTTGCGGTCGGCCGGGTCGTTCGACACCGGCAGGGCGAAGGTGCCGACGGGCAGCTCCGCGTCGATCAGCGCGATCTGCCCGAGCGCCCACGGGCCCTGCAGGTACATCGCGGCCTCGCCCTTGCCGAACGCCAGGTTGCCGTCGGCGTAGGCCCGGGTGGCGTGGTCGCGGTTGAAGAACGACGAGATGGTCTTCGCGCGCTCCATCGGCACCGCGAAGTCCTGCTCGAACGACACCTCGGAGTCCGGGCCGACGTCGGCGCCCAGGGCCTTCATCTTGCGGAAGAACGAGCCGGTGTCGACGAGGCTGCCCACCGAGTAGTCGAACAGGCCCTGCCAGAGCGTCCACGTGTCGCGGTCGGTGGCGTAGATCGGCGTGACGCCGGCCTTCTGCAGGGTCCGGCAGACCTCGACGAAGTCGTCCCACGTCGTCGGGACCGGCAGGTCGTGGTCGGCGAAGATGCGCTTGTTGTAGATCACGCCGGCCGCGGCGAGCGAGTACGGCAGCACGCTCGTGCGGTCCTCGAACGTCGCGTACTGGTTCGTCAGGGTGTCGATGTCGGGTCGGACCCGCGCGGCCGACGGCAGGTCGCCGAGGTCGCTGAGCACGCCGCGCGAGATGTACCGGGCGAGCTCGAGGTTGTCGTTGAAGCACCCGACGTCCGCCGGTTCGCCGCGGACGAACTGCGGGGCGATGGCCGCCGTGCTGTCGTGCACGACCGACGTGCCGGCGTGCTCCCCCTCGAACTGCCGCAGCAGCTTGTCGAAGTACGCGATGACCTCCTGCTTCTGCTCGTAGAAGCGGAGCGTCGTGGCTCCACCGGCGGCACGCCCAGGGGTCGCGCACCCGGCGAGCGCCATCGTGCCGAATGCGATGCCTCCGGCCGCGCCCGTGAGGAACCCCCGCCGGCTCACCGCGGCCTGGAGTGTTGCGGTCCTGCTTCCCACCATCGGGTCTCTCCCTCGTCGCGCATCGTCGCGCAGGCTCCTGTTTACAGCGCTGTAAAGCGTACGTCAACGTTGTAATCGCATGTGGCGGTGGTCAGTGCGCCCTACGGACGGGAGGCACGGTGCCAGCCCGCCCCGCGCCTCCCGTCCGCCGCGCAGCGTTTCCACGGCCGCGCCCCGCCACCCACTGGGACGGACGCGCCACAGAACTGACAGGATCGTCTGATGGCGCAGGACGAACGGGACATCGCACTCCGGGTGGGGCACGAAGAGCTCCGCATCCGCGGACTCTACGAGACCATCAGCATCGTCAACGACGTGATGGTGGCGCTCTGGTTCATCGTCGGCAGCGTCCTCTTCTTCTCCGAGAGCACCACGACGGCCGGCACGTGGCTGTTCCTGATCGGGAGCATCCAGCTGCTCATCCGCCCGGTCATCCGGCTGTCGCGGAGGCTCCACCTGGGTCGGGTCGGCCGCGGGAACCCCTCGGAGTCCGCGCGCGACTTCTGACCACGACACGCCTGGGCGAACACACAGGAACGCGAGCAGGCACCATGGACTGCATGGCAAGCACCACTCCTCCCCTGCCCGGACCCGTGACCACGACACCGCAGTTGCGGCGGTGGGTGTTCTGGCCCGCCGCCGTCATCGTGCTGGGGTTCGTGGCCTTCACCCTGATCTCCCCGTCCACCGCCGAGGCGATGTTCCTCGGACTGCAGGACGGCATCGTCCAGAACTTCAGCTGGTACTACGTGCTGATCGCCGCGTTCTTCGTCGGCTTCTCGCTGTTCGTCGGCTTCAGCCGCTTCGGTGACATCAAGCTCGGCAAGGACCAGGACGAGCCCGAGTTCTCGACCGGTTCGTGGTTCGCGCTGCTGTTCGCCGCCGGCATGGGCATCGGCCTCGTGTTCTACGGCGTCTCCGAGCCCCTCAGCCACTTCGCCTCCCCGCGCCCGGGCGTCACCGGCAACGAGAAGGAACTCGCGCAGCAGGCACTGACCCAGACCTTCCTGCACTGGGGCCTGCACGCATGGGCGATCTACGTCGTCCTCGGCCTCGCCCTGGCCTACGCGATCCACCGCCGGGGTCGCCCGGTGTCGATCCGCTGGGCGCTCGAACCGCTGCTCGGCAACCGCGTCCGCGGCGGCTGGGGCAACCTGATCGACGTCATCGCCCTGGTCGGCACGCTGTTCGGTGTCGCGACCTCGCTCGGCCTCGGCGTCATCCAGATCGGCGCCGGACTCGAGAGCGCCGGCATCGCCGACAGCAGCATCGTCAGCCAGATCGCCATCATCGCGGTGATCACCGCCGTCACGATCGTCTCGCTCGTCACCGGTGTGACCAAGGGCATGAAGATCCTGTCGAACTTCAACCTGCTGCTCGCCGCCGCGCTGCTGCTCTTCGTGCTCATCGTCGGTCCGACGCAGTTCCTGCTGCGTGACTTCGTGCAGTCGATCGGCTCCTACCTGCAGAACATCGTCGGCCTGTCGTTCAACGTCACCGCGCAGCAGGGTGCCGAGGGCGAGGCCTGGCAGGGCGCCTGGACCACCTTCTACTGGGGCTGGTGGATGTCGTGGGCGCCGTTCGTCGGTGTCTTCATCGCCCGCATCTCCAAGGGCCGCACGGTCCGACAGTTCGTGTTCGGTGTCCTCCTGGTGCCGACCGCGCTCACGTTCCTGTGGTTCGCGGTGCTCGGTGGTGCGGCCATCCACCGCCAGACCGACGGTGCCGGCGGCCTCGTCGGCTCGGACGGCTCGGTCGACATCGAGGGGTCCCTGTTCGCGCTGCTCGGTGACCTGCCCGCCGGCGTGGTGCTGACCTACGGCGCGATCCTGCTCATCGGCGTGTTCTTCGTGACCTCGTCCGACTCCGGGTCGCTCGTGATGGCGATGATCGCGTCGGGTGGCGACATCGAACCGAAGAACTGGCTGCGCGTCTTCTTCGCCGCCGTGTCGGCACTGCTCGCCGTCGCGCTGCTGCTGAGCGGCGGGCTGAACGCACTGAAGACCGCGGCGATCACGACCGCGTTGCCGTTCAGCATCGTCCTGATCCTGACCTGTTGGTCGACGATCATCGCCTTCACCCGCGAGCGCCGGGCCTACGACAAGGCCGAGCGCGAGGTCCTGCTCGAGCACGTCGGCGCCTACTACGGGCTCGAGGTCGAGGCGCCCTCCGAGCGTCCCGCACGGTCCGCTCTCGGCCGTCCGTGGGCAGCGGTGAAGAGCCGCGTGCGCGGTGGCCGCGGAGCCGCGGCTCCGACGGTGGAGGCCGGTGCGCTCGAGGACTTCCCCGTGCGACCCGAGTCGATCTCGCCCGACCCGGCGGTCGACCCGAGCCTCGACGCGCGTCCGACGTCGGCCGACACGTCGGCGACGGAGCAGCCCGAGCGCTGACGCGCCGTCGACGCGACCACCTGGCGGACGGGAGGCACGGTGCCAGCTGGCACCGTCCCTCCAGGCACGGCCGTCCCGCCGCTGGCGCGTCGCGCCGGTACCGGCTGCTGGGGCCCACCTCCCGTCCGTCGTCCGTCAGGTGTCGGTCCGCGCGGACGCGACCTCGAGGGTCACGACGACCGCCGCCACGGCGAGCGCGGTGAGCGGCAGCGACACCGCCGGCACCGCGATCGACGCGAGGACGACGAGCACCAGGGCCACCACCCCGGCGTTGGCCCGCGTGGACAACGACGGCCGGATCGCGAGCGCCCAGATCGACAGCACGAACACCGCGACCGGCACCGCGACGGTCGCGGCGACCGAGGCGGACGACAGTGCGACGTGTCCGGCGTCGGCGCTGACCGCGACCTCGATGCCGGCCGGCAGCGCGCCGGCGGCGGCGAAGACGAAGAAGTGGCCGTAGCCGAACACGAGCGCGGTGGGCAGCGAGCGGATGTGCGCGTGCTGCTCGCGGGAGAAGTAGATCCACCACATCCCGACGGTGATCACCAGTCCGCAGCCCGCGAGCGCCAGCAGGGCTCCGAGGTGCTCGGTGTGCGCGAGGGCGTCGATCACCGCACCGGCCGAGGCCACCAGTCCCTCGCCCAGGACGATGAGGGTGAACAGCGAGAACCGCTCGGCCAGGTGCCGGGTGTGCCACGGGGTCGTCCCCGTCGAGGTCTGTGCCCAGATCGGCACGGACAGCTCGGCGAGCACGAGGAACGGTGCCGCGTACCCCCAGACGTCGTCGGGCAGGGCCAGGGAGAGCACCCAGAGCAGCTGCACGACCGTGACGCCGACGGCGTGCAGGACGGCGGTGCGGCGGGAGCGGGTGGAGGACACGGCGGCGCGGATCCACTGCCCGACCAGCGCCAGCCGCATGACGACGTAGCCGATGACGCCGATCGTGAAGTCGTCCTCGACCATGGCCGCGTGCACCCCGGCGGCGAGGACGAGCACCCCCGCCATCTGCACGAAGGTCATCACCCGGTAGAGCCAGTCGTCGGTGTCGAACGACGTGGCGAACCAGGTGAAGTTCATCCACGCCCACCAGATCGAGAAGAACACCAACCCGTAGGCCAGGACGGCCGAGGTGACGTGCCCCTCGACCTCGATCTCGTGCAGGTTGGTGGCGGCGAAGCCCACGGCGACGACGAACACCAGGTCGAACAGGAGCTCGAGCGGACTCGCTGCCCGGTGTCGTTGGTCGGGGTCGCGCGGCACCATCCGGCGCAGTCCGATGGTCGGCATGGGGCCAACGGTAGGGCATCCCCAGAACGCGGACTGCTGACGGCGGGACCGGTGCTGCCGATCTGTCCGGGTGCAGGCCCAGCACCACCAGACCCCGCCGTCCACGGCCGTGTACGTCGTGCGCGGCCGAACCGTTCCGACAGGAGTCCCGGTGAGCTCACCGCGTCCCGCCGTCCGTCCCAGGTCGTTCCGCCGAGCGGCCGTCAGCGCCGCAGCCGGCGCCCTGACCGTCGCCACACTGCTGGCGTCCGCCGTCACCACGGCGCACGCCGCGACGTCCGACACCCGGCGGTCGCCGGCCGATCCGGGTGCTGCGGTTGCCGCACCGCAGGGACAGCCTGGAGGCTCGTCCCGCGTCGGTCCCGCCGCCGACGGCGTGCAGGTGGGTGCCGGCTCCTACGCGCCGACCCCGCCCGACGAGATCACCGACATCGCGGACGTGCGGAAGACGCTCGACCAGGAGCTGTACATCGATCCGTCGAAGGCCGGCGAGCCGGTGCCCACGAACCAGTGGTGGACGGACCTGCTGGTCAGCAAGTACTCCGGCGACATGTGGGCGTACCCGTTCGTCTCGTCGAACAGTGCCGCCGGCACGAAGCTCACGATCCCGACGCGGTGGAACAGCGACGGCACGGCGATGCGTCTGGAGGCACCGGTGACGGTCGGCGGGACCGTCGAACCGAGCCCGGACGCGAGCGACCGCACCCTGGCGGACTTCGAGGACGGGCTGCCCGACGGCTGGACCGCGACCGGTGACGCGTTCACGGCAACGGCCATGGGGACGGCCGCCGGGCAGAGCGCGGTCTCCGGGTGGCTCGGTGGACACTTCCTGAACTCGTTCAGCGACGAGGACGGCGACGGCGCGACCGGCACCCTCACCTCGCCGGCGTTCACGATCGACCGTTCGACCCTGGCGTTCCTGGTCGGCGGCGGCCGGCACCCCGACCACGAAGCCGTGCAGCTGCTGGTCGACGGCGACGTCGTGGCGAGCAGCACCGGGACGGACAGCGAACAGCTGCGGTGGGACAGCTGGGACGTCTCCGCGCACCGGGGGCAGTCCGCGCAGCTGCGGATCGTGGACGACCTGCGGGCCGGGTGGGCACACGTCCTGGTCGACCAGGTCCTGCTCACCGACGCCCCGGACGGCCTCGCTGACCGCTTCGCGACCACGTTCCGGGCGAAGCAGGCCGACGCGCTCCGCTGGGGTGACTGGAACGTCAGCTGGCGGATGCCGCAGGACGGCCCGGGCGGACAGTACATGGACGTCACGAGCGTGCAGGGTTCGCCGTACGAGTGGTTCGAGTTCCACGGCATGACCCCGCGCTTGACCCTGCAGGACGGCGCCGAGATCACCGACGGGGACGGCGAACCGCTCGACCTGCCGGTGACGACGGACCGGTTCGAGATCCGCCAGGACGGCCACGTCTTCGGGGTGCACGCCCCCGACGACACGACCTTCACCCGGGCCGGGAACACGCTGGAGGCCTCGTCGGGCACGCCCTACCTGGTGCTCAGTGCGGTGCCCGAGCAGGGGTTGTCCCTCGACGACCTGCACCGCACCGCGTTCGCGGTCCCCCGTGACACGACGATGACGTACGCGTACGACCCGGCGGCGGCGAACGTCCGTCAGCAGTGGTCGATCCGCACCGACACGCTGCAGGGCGACAGTCACGACACCGTCCAGGGGTGGCTGCAGCACCAGTACGCCGACGCCACCACGAACCTGCGCTTCACCGGCGCCACGTACGAGACCCCGCGCGGCACCATGCGGACCACCGTCGGCCACGGCGGCTGGACCCTGGACTACGCGTTCACGGGCATCACCCCGATCGGCGCCACACCCGAGGCGGTCGGCGACGACCCGTACTCCGAGCGCATCATGCGCGAGTACCTGCACGACTACGCCGCGAAGACGACGTACGGCGGGGACACCTACTGGGGCGGCAAGGACGTCCTGCAGCTCGCCGAGTACATGACGATCGCGCGGCAGATCGGTGCCACCGAGGACGCCCGGACGCTGCAGGACACCCTCGAGCGCGCCCTGACCGACTGGTACACGTACACGGACGGCGAGGCGGAACACTTCTTCGCGATGTACCCGACGTGGAAGGCCCTGATCGGGTTCGCCGACTCGTACGGGTCCGCGCAGTTCAACGACAACCACTTCCACTACGGCTACTTCGCGGTCGCGACGGCGATGCTCGGCCGGGTCGACCACGCGTGGGCGGCGAAGTACCAGGGCATGGCGACGCTCGTCGCGAAGCAGTACGCGAACTGGGACCGCGACGACGCCCGGTTCCCGCACATGCGCACGTTCGGGGTCTGGGAGGGCCGGTCGAACGCCGGTGGTGTGTCGTCCCCCGGCGGCAACAACCAGGAGTCCTCGTCCGAGGCGATCCAGTCCGAGGCGGGGCTCTTCCTGCTCGGCTCGGTCCTGGGCGACGACGAGATGCAGGCCGCCGGTGCGGTGCAGTACGTCACCGAGCGGGCCGCCGTCCGCGCGTACTGGCAGAACGCCCGCGGCAACCCCGCCTCGGCGTCGTACGACGGCAACGGCGCGTTCCCGGACGAGTACGAGCACGGGCAGGCGGGGATCCTGTTCGACTCCGGGCAGGCCCACGCCACGTACTTCTCCGGCGACCCCGCCTGGATCTCCGGCATCCAGTGGATGCCGATCGCCCCGTGGTTCGACTACTTCGGCTGGGACCCGGGCTTCTCGAAGGCCCTGATGCGCGAGATGATGGCCGCCCGCCCGGAGTCCATCGGGCAGGCCGGGGTCACCAACGGCAACGCGGCACGCATCCAGATGCTCACGAAGAAGTGGTGGGGCGTCGGCAGCTACGGCGACGTGAAGATCACCCGCGACCGCCCGGCCGCGATCGGTGAGCTGCAGGACGCGATCCGTGCGGTCGAGACGAACCACCCCGGGTACGTCACCCGGCGAACCGCGGCGAACCCCCTGTACGACCCGGCCACCGACACCCTGCTGGTGAGCGTGGACGACGACGGACGGGTGGTGTTCCCCGACCGGTACTGGACCCCGGAGAACCTGCCCGACTCGCTGGTGCCCTCCGAGCTCGACGGTCCCACCGCCGACCGGAGGCCCCAGGACTGGCCGACCCCGTCCCCGCTGATGCCGTTCCTGGTGGACGACTTCCGCGCCGACACCCGGACCATCGACCAGCTGTACGGCGTCGACCTCACCGACCACACCCCCGGCGAGGACACCGAGCACGCCGCGCGGGTGTTCAGCGGCATGGGCGACGCGCTCGGCAACGTCGTGCTCGGGTTCCTCGGGCAGTACGACCCGGACACCTACGCCGACGTGCACGCCGCACTGTGGGCGGCCGACGACCCGGCCGTGACCGGACAGTCGATGGCCGGCCTCGTCTACCACCAGGCGATGTCGAACCGGACCGTCGGCACCGAGGTCACCGACCGGCACACCTCGGACCCGCTCAGCCAGGTGTTCCGCGCACCCGACGGCACGATCAGCTACGTGCTCGACAACCCCGACACCGTGCAGCACACGTACGACGTCTACGAGGGCGCCGAGGTGATCGGCCAGATCGCGGTCCCGGCGCAGACGCAGATCACCTCGCACCTGGACGCGCGGCTCACCGAGGTGGTCGTCAGCGCCCAGGGAGCCCCGAAGACGATCGTCCCCGGTGCGACCACGACCTTCACCGCCACCGGCTACGACCAGTACGGCGCCACCGTCGCGCTGGACGACGTCACCTGGTCGACCGACACCGGCACGATCAGCGCCGACGGCGTCCACCGTGCATCGGAGCGCGCGGAGCGGGCGACCGTCACCGCCACGATCGGCGGCGTGCACGGGTCGTACGCCTTCCGGGTCGCACCGGCACCGGTCCTCACCGGGTTCGACGTCACGCCCGGCTTCGACCGGCTCGTCGTCGGGACGCCACAGCGGTTCCGTGCCGCCGGCCACGACCAGTACGGCGACCCGGCGGCCCTGCCCGCCGACGTCACCTGGTCGTACACCGGTGCCGGAAGCGCCGGGAGCGACGGCACCGTGACGACCACAGCCGCGGGCTCCGGGTACGTCGTCGCGACCGGTGGCGGTGTCGAGGGCTCGGCGGTCGTCGCCTCGGTGACGTCGATCCCCGACGCCGCAGCGGGTGCCGACGTCGACGCGAGCTCCTCGGACGGCGGCAACGTCGCCGGGAAGGCCGTCGACGGGGACCGCAGCACCCGGTGGGAGAGCGCGCACGGTGTGGACGAGGTCGACTACACGATCGACCTCGGGCGGCTGACCGACGTCGACACCGTGCGGGTGGACTGGGAGAACGCGGCCGCCGCCCGGTACGTGCTGCAGGTCCGGGACACCGCCGACGACCCCTGGCGCGACGTGCGGACGGTCGACAAGACCACCGCCGACGCGGACACGGTGCCCGTGGGCGAGACCGCCCGGTTCGTGCGCCTGCACCTGACCGACCGCCTCACCGGGTACGGGTACTCCATCTGGGAGGTGCACGTGTCCGGCACCCCGGCGGCCTCGACCGTCGACGTCGAGGACGTGCTCGTCGCACCACGCACCACGACCGTCCGCGCCGGTGACACGGTCCGGATGGCGGCCTACGGGTTCGACCACGACGGGTTCGGCGGGCGGCTCGCCGCGGACCGTCCGGAGTGGAGTGTCTCCGGTGGCGGCAGTGTGAACGGGGAGGGTGTCATCACCGCAGCGGCCGAGGGCGGTGTGACCGCGACGGTCACGGCCACCGTGCCGGGAGCATCCGGGACGGCCACCGTCACGACCCTCGACGAGGCGACCGACGGTGACGACGACGGCGGAACGGCACCCGCCCGCTCTCGCGACGTGGCCGCCGGCAAGCCCGTCACCACCTCGTCGGACGAGCGCGGCGACCTGTCCGGCGGCAATGCGGTGGACGGCGACGCCCGGACCCGGTGGGCCAGCGCAGCACGCGACGGTGCGTGGTTGGCGGTCGACCTCGGGCAGGTCGTGCCGATCGACCAGGTGCAGCTCGACTGGGAGGCCGCGTGGGCCGAGGCCTACCGCGTCCAGGTCCGCGACGACGCCGACGCCCCCTGGCGGACCGTCGCGGAAGAAGCCCACGGGACCGGCGGCGAGGTGATCCACCGGCTGGAGGGCGACGACGTCACCGGCCGCTGGGTCCGGGTCGTCGCGGACCGCCGGCACACCGCGTTCGGTGTCTCCCTCTGGGACCTCCGCGTCACCTCGACGCAGGGCGGACCGACGCCGGACCTGGCACGACGGGCGACCGTGTCGTCATCGGCCGACGAGGGCGACGGCGTCCCCGCACGGAACGCCGTGGACGGCGACCCGGGGTCACGCTGGGCGAGCGGACACACCGACGACCAGTGGCTCGCCGTCGACCTCGGCGCACCGCAGCGCCTGCACGGCGCGGTGCTCCGGTGGGAGGACGCCTTCGGACGTTCCTACCGGATCGAGGCGCGGAACGCCGGCGACGACGGGTGGACGACGCTCGCCACCGAGACGGACGGCAACGGCGGCACCGACCGGCACGACCTGGACGGCTCGTGGCGGTACGTCCGCGTGCACGGTGTCGAACGGGCGACCCCGTACGGCTACTCGCTGTACGACCTCGAGATCCGGTAGCGCCGACGCCCCCGCTTCACGCACACCTGTCCGGCGGCGACGTCGTCGCGAAGGCCTGCACGATCCGGACCACCTGACCGCCGTCCGCAGGTTCCGGCGTCCGACTCGGGCCGAGCGGTGGACGCGACCAACCGGCGGACTGGAGGCGCGGTGCCAGCTGGCACCGGGCCTCCAGTCCGCCTGTCGGCACGACTGAGTCGTTGCAGGATCGAGACACCGGTCCGGTCCGGCGTGCGGCATGGTTGAGCCACCGATCGCGGACAGGACGGAGCGCACGGTGGAACGCGTGCGGATCGACTGATGCCGCTCGGGGAATGTGTCGCGGAGCGACCGTGCGAGGATTCGTCAACCGCACTCCCGAGGGGAACGACCACCATGACCACAGCCCGCACACTCCACTGGGTCAGCACCGTGCTCCTCGCCGTGGGGTTCCTCGGCGTCGGTGCCCTGATGTACGACGCGTTCTTCGGCCCCGAAGGCGGTGGTGCGAACATCGGCCTCGGCCTCGTCCTCATCCCGTGTCTCGGATCCGGCGTCGTCGGGCTCGCACTCGGGGCAGCAGCCTTGGTCGCGACGTGGTGGGGCACCCGGGCCGAGCGCTCGCGTGCCGCCGCCCGGTGACACAGATGCCGGCCCAGTCCGCTCCGCGCCCGTGGACCCTGATCGCCGTCGTGGTGCTGGTGGGTTGGGCGCTGGTGACGGCACTGCTGTTCCCGGTCACCGGGGCCACCGAGCACGAGGGGCCCGGCGACCAGGTCTGGCGGACGTCGTCGAGTGCACTCGGTGTGCCGCTCTCGCCCGAGTGGGACGTCCTCGTCTGGCTCGCCGCACTCGCGCTGGTGCCGGTCGTCGTCGTCGGGCTCGCGTTCCTGCTGCGCCGCCGACGACCGCGCACCGCGCCCGTCAGTCCGTCGCCGGGTGGCCCTGCGCGCTGAGGTGTGCGCGGAGCACGTCACGGACGCTCGTCCACGACTGCACGCCGTAGCGGTCGTTGTCGACGTGGTGCAGCTCCGCCTGCCCGCTGAACATGCTCACGAAGTACTGCATCCCCTGCCATGCCGGGAACGTCTCGTCCGGATTCTTCGACAGGCGCCGGCCGACGGCGCTCATCGCGGACAGGGTGCCGGTGGTGCCGGCCCACTGCAGCCGGAAGCGCTCCCCCGTCAGCTCGCCCATGGTGCGTGCGACGTCGCGTGCGGTGACCTGGTCGCCCGCCATCTCGATCACCCGCGGAGCATCGTCGTCCAGTGCGGCAAGCGCCGTGACCCGGGCGACGTCGTCCTTCGTGGTGAAGTCGAGCACCTGGTCCGCCGACGACCAGAACAGCACGAGCCGACGGCCGAACAGGATCATCGGGGCGTCGCCGGTGAGCAGGTCCGTGAACATGCCCGTCAGGATCGAGGTCGCCTGCACCGGGGCGGCGTCGAGGTCGGCGGCGAACTCGCGTCGCAGCTCGAAGTTGCGGTTCGTGCCGGGTGCGATCCGCCGGTAGTCGGCAGAGTAGTCGGACGGGATGAACCGCCGGACGCCCGCCGCCGCGGTCGCCGCGAGCAGCGCGCGCTGGGCGTCGACGATCACCGGGCGGGTCCCGCTCACGGCGGAGACCACGACGTCGGATCCGCTGACGGCCCGGGTCAGGCCGTCGTGGTCGCTGTACTCGGCGGTGACGACGTCGACCCGGGGGTCGTCCCCGAAGCGCTCGTCGGCGGTCGTGCTGCCGGGCCGGGTGAGGACCCGCACCCGCACGTCGTGCTGGGTGAGTTCGCGGACGATGCGGTGCCCGAGGTCACCGGTGGCGCCGGCGACGAGGATGGTGGTGGTCATGGGCGGGGCCTCACTGCTGTGGTGGTCGACGTGGTCGTCGTGGTGCGCCGTCGGGATCGCTCCGGGACGGCGAGGGGGTGTTCGAACGAGGGGTCGGCGTGGTCGGGTCCGGCGGGGCCGAGCCCGGCGGTGAGGGCGACGCGGGCCAGCAGCCGGCGCAGCGTCGTCTGTTCGTCGTCGTCGAGGTGCCGCATGAGCACGCCCTCGGCGCTGCGCAGGGCGGACCGCGTCCGGGCGAGCAGGGCGCGGCCGGCGTCGGTGGGGTGGACCTGCCGCACCCGCCGGTCCGTCGGGGCGGGGCGGCGCTCGACGAACCCGCCCGTCTCGAGCGCGTCGACGATGTAGGTCATCTGGGTCTTGTCGATCCCGAGGCGCTGCGCGAGTCCGAGTTGCGACGACGGTTCCTCGGTGGTGGTCGCGACGAGCACCTGGTAGCCGCGGGGACCGCCCGGTACGTCGGCGACCGCTTCGCTGCCCAGCCGTGTGAAGCCCTGGAGCGCCAGCGGGAGCGCCCACCCGAGCTCGGATTCGATCCCCTCGGCACCCCAGTCGATCTCGGGGAGCGCATCGGTCGGCATCGGACTGTCCATGGCGAAGAACGTACCGCAACAAGATCGTCTTGCGCAAAGATCATCTGCGATCAGGACGGAGCGCATCACCCCGTTCACCGTCGACGTCCCCCGGACAGAGCTCGACGACCTGCGCCGACGAATGCTGGCCGAACACTGGTCGACGGGCTACACCGGTACACCGACCCGGTGTTCTTCAACGAGGTCGCGCGCGGCGGGCACTTCGCGATGCTCGAACAGCCGGGCCTGCTCGTCGGCGACGTCCGTGCGACGTTCCGCGGGCTCCGGTGAAGGCCACCGACCGCACCACCAGGAACAGGGCGTAGCCGATCATCGCGGCGCCCAGCGTCGGCACGAGCCACGCGCGGGCGTCGCCGTCGACTGCGGTGTTCACGAAGCCGAGTCCGGGGATCGAGTACCAGACCCGGCCCATGATCTGCGCGGCGACGACCCGCTCGGGGTCGACGGCTGCGTTGTTGTCACCCTTGAAGGTGAACAGGCGGCGACCGTCGGCACCGACGGCGATGGCGACGACCCGGTGCGAGATCACCCCGGGCCGGTCGACCCGGATCTGGTAGGTGACGATGTCGCCGACGCCGATGTCCGCGGGGTCCACCGGGCGGACGACCGACAGGGTGCCCGGCGGCATCCCCGGCTCCATCGAGCTCGTCAGCACGGTGAGCGGCACCGACCCGGTGATGCGCGGCACCGCGATGGCCAGCGCAGCGATCCCCACCACGGCGATCAGGAGCAGGACCGCGACCGTCTGCCCCAGCAGCCGGAGTGCGCCCGACCAGCGGGTGACCGGCGCCTGCTCCCGCTTCGGCGGTGCGGACGTCACGACGTCGATCGCAACGAGAACAGCTGGAGGCCGGACGTGCTGCAGTCGGCGACGGTCATCGTGTTGGTGCTGCCGGACCCGTTCGACGCCGTCAGGCACAGGTCGTTCCGGTTGCGGAACCGGAAGAGCCCGCTGCCCGCGCCGACCGCTTCGGCCGTCCACTTCTGGGCGCTGATGTCGTTGACGGGACGGAGCACGGCGGACCGGTCGCTCGGGGCGTCCCAGTACAGCGACGAGTTCGACGGTGAGGTGACCCGGAGCCAGGACTCCTCGGGCGTGAACTGCCAGGTCTGGGTCGCGCTCGTCGTGCAGGACGTCGTGACGATCGGCGAGCCGGAGGCCGTCCCCCCGCTGGCGATGCACGTGCCGGTGGCGTCGTTCCGCAGGACGTAGCGGCTGGTGGCGGTGAGCCACCCGGTGGCGTGCTGGATGCCCGGTGACATCGGCGAGGCGTTGCCGCCCGTGCCCGTGGCGACCGAGCGCACGGTGTACGCGTAGTACTTCGAGACCAGCAGCCCGGTGTCGGTGAAGGACCGGACGGACGCCGGCACGACGCGGACCAGGACGCCGTCCCGGTACACGGCGTAGGAACCGATGCCGCTCGTGTCCGCGGGCGCTGCCCACGTGAGCGTGATGCTGCTGTCGGTCTCGGCGGTCTTCGACGGCACGGACGGTGTGACGGTGTCGGCGATGACCTGGGCCGCGCGGGCGTGCGCGATGCCGGTCCAGGATCCCTGTCGGGCGGTGACGGTCGCGTCGAGCGTGGTCGCGCCTCCGGACAGGTCGAAGCGCTGCCCCTGACTGACCGACGTCCGCACACAGGTCGAACGGCTGGCACCGGCAGCGAGGGTGGCGACCACGGGGGCGATCGTCGTGCCCGAACCGGTGATCGCAGCACTGGACGGAGCGCCCGAGCAGGGGTTGGCGTTGGTGGACTGCCAGATGTCGACCTGGACGGCGCTCGACAGGGCCGATCCGGCGGTCGCGGCGAGCGACAACGTGGTGGCCGCGGGCACGGACCCCGAGTTCGACACCGTGACGAGCGCGGTGCGGGTCAGCGCGTCCGAGGAGTACGTGGTGGCGAGGTCCTCGACGCCACGGATGCCGACGGCCACGGACCCGGTCGTGGCCGCGGCCCGGACGGACTGCGCCGGAGCGGTCCAGGTCGCCCAGGCAGTCCCGCCGCCCGCGAGCTCGATCGCGACGACCGCGGCGGCCGTCGCTCCGAGCAGGAGCACTCGTCGACGTCGTGTGCTGTCGGTCATGATCCTGCCTGCGTCCCGCTGATGGTGGTGGTGAAGTCGGCGCTGAGGCCCTGCTGCGAGGCGGCCGCATCCGCCGGCATCGCGACGGCGAGGCACAGGACGACGTCGGCCCCCGGCCGCAGGGTGATGCCTGCGGACCGCGGCGAGGTGGAGTCGAGGGTGCCGGACCACGTGGGGCGCACGCTGCCGGACCGGCACGCAGCCGCCGACGTCGCAGCGCCCACGGTCACCCGCAGGTCGCTGCGCACGGCGGACGCCGAACCCGACGCCGTCGTCGTGCCGGCGCGTCCCGTCGCGACACCGAGGTCGAGCGGGACGTCCCCGGTGTTCGTCGCGGTGACCACGCCGAACTCGGTGGCGCCCGGGTACAGCGGTGCAGACGGCAGCGTGAGGCTGCTGAGCGACAGGTCCGCCGAACCGGCGGTGATCGTCGCCGGCTGGGTGGACGACCGGGCGCTGAGGAGTGCGAACGTGCCACCGTCGGTCGAGATCGCGACGACGGCCACGACCCCCACCGCGGCGACGGCGAGCAACGTCGCCGCCGGCCAGCCGGTCAGCGCAGCCCCACGGCGCCGGTGTTTCACGCCTGGGTCAGGGTCACGGCGATGGCGTCGAGGTCGACCGACCCGTTCTGCATGCCGTCCTCGACACCGGCGGTGGTGCTCTTCGGGAACGTGATGGTCACCCCGACGCGGACGTCCTGCTGCGAGCCGGTCTGCCCGGTCACCGTGTACGGCGCACCGGCACCGGAGACCCCGTCACCGCTCGCGGTGAGCACGGCGTTCGCCGACAGGTACTTCGCCAGCGCGACGTCGGCGGGGGCGGACGTCGAGGTGGCCTCGACCGAAGCCGGATCGACGGCCAGGGTCGCCTTCAAGCCCTTGCCGTTCGCGGTGACGACCATGTCCTGCGAGTAGGTGACGACGTCGCCCGGCACGATCGGGTAGCCGTCCAGGGTCGAGAGCGGCGACCCACCGTTGACGGTCCAGCTCGCCGCCTGCGTGGTCGGCTTGATCGCGAGCGCGCCGGCGACGATGTGGCCCCCGGCGGTCGCTGCGCTGGAGTTCCAGAGCGCGAACGTCCCGGCGCCTCCGAGCAGGAGTGCGACGCCAGCGGCGCCGATGATCGAGGCGGTGATGATCTTCTGCATGGTGTGCTCTCTACGACGTCGGACGTCGGATACGCGTCGACCGTGTCCAGTCGAACAGCTCGATGAGCTGGTGGCAGCCGGCCCCTGGTGAGGGGGCGGCGCATCGACCGAGGGACGTGGTGCTCGACCTGCTGGGAGTGGCAGGGGCAGGAGACGAACCCTGCGAGCAGTGACCGGCCGACGGCCGACCTTGCTGCTGCGCTGAGTATGACATGACAACGGCCCACGTGCCGAACTGCGCGGAGGCACAGGCGGACTGACAGCTTGACGGTCCCTCATGGATCTGCAGCGGTCCGCCGCCCCTTGTCGGCAAGTTCAGATAGCGTTACTCTCCGATAGTGCGAATATCCGAACTTGCCCGAGCGTCGTCGACGCCGGTCACCGCCGTCAAGTACTACCAGCGCGAAGGCCTGCTGCCCCCTGGCGAGAAGTCCGCGCCGAACCAGACCGCCTACGACGACCGGCACGTCGAGCGGGTCCGGCTCGTCCGGGCACTCCTGGAGACCGGCGGGCTCTCCGTCGCCGTCGCGAAGCAGGTCCTCGCCGTGCTGGACGCCGAGACGGCACCGCTGGCCGAGGTCTTCGCCGTCGCCCAGTACGCGATGACCACCCCGCGGTCCCCCGAGTCCGCGGCGACGCCGGAGGCACGTGCCCGGATCGAGGAACGGGTGTCGGCCGCCGGCTGGTGCGCGACGTCGGACAACCCGGGACTCGAGACCGCGGCGCGGGCACTCGACGGGCTGCGCACCATCGGGTTCGACGCCCCGGACGACTACCTCGACGCCTACGTGTCGGCAGCGGCGAGCGCAGCACGCGCCGACGTCGCCGCGCTGCAGCACCGCGACGGCCGGACCGCGATGGCGGAGCTGATGGTGATCGGCACCGTCCTCGGTGATCCGCTCTTCGCGGGACTCCGGCGCCTGGCGCAGCAGGACGCCACCCACGACCTGTTCCCCGTCGCCGACACGGACGAGGCCGGCGCATGAGCGCGCCAGGCCGGATCGCCGCCGTGCGCCGAGCGGTGGCGTGGCACCCGGCACTCATGGCCGTGGCCGGCCTGATGGTCGTGGCCACCGCGGTCTGCGTCGTCGGCCTCGTCGTGGACCCCCGGACCATCCTGGGGGCACCAGCGTGGGCGAAGCCGCTGAAGTTCTCGCTGTCGATCCTGCTCTACGCGGTCACCTGGGCGTGGCTCATCGCCCACCTGCCGAAGTGGCGGACGCTCGCTCGGCGGCTCGGCACCGTGGTCGCCGTGGCCCTGGTGGTCGAACAGGCGCTGATCGTGTGGGCCGCCGCGACCGGCACGACGAGCCACTTCAACGTGTCGAACAGCGTGCACGTGGTCGTGTGGGCGGTGATGGCGGTGGCGATCACGACGCTCTACCTCTGCACCTTCGTCACCTCGATCGCCCTGTTCTTCCTGCGCCTGCCGACCCCGGCGCTGACGATCGCCGTCCGTGCCGGTGCCGTCATCGCACTCGTCGGCATCGGGGTCGCCTTCCTGATGACCGGCCCGACCCCCACCCAGCTCACTGCTCCGGACGGGATCGTCGGCGCCCACACGGTGGGGATCGCGGACGGCGGCCCAGGGGTGCCGCTGCTCGGGTGGAGCACCGTCGCCGGTGACTACCGGGTCGCCCACTTCGTCGGCATGCACGCCCTGCAGGTACTCCCGCTGGTCGCGCTCGTGCTCGCCGCCGCCGGTCGGCGCCTGCCGTGGCTGGCAGACCAGACCACGCAAGTGCGGATCGTGGTCATCGTGGCGGTCGCATGGGCAGCGGGCACCGTGCTCCTCACGGTGCAGGCCGCGGTCGGACAGTCGGTGGTCCACCCCAACGGCGTGGTGGCAACCGCGGCGTGGGCACTCGTGCTGCTCGCCGCGGCCGCGAGCGTGACCGTCCTGTTCCGCGCCTGCACCGCTCCGGTGGGGCGACTGCGCTGACGGGTCGCGGGCCGGACGACCCCACCGGTCGCAGGTCAGCGGGCCCGGAGCCCTCGGGAGACCAGGTCGGCGGCAGCACGGGCTTCCATCGCCCACCCGGGGCGATCGATCCCGGCCCCGATGCCGTGCAGCAGCATGAGCACCGTGCCGGAGGTGACGTCGGACCGGATGGCACCGTCGGCGGCCGCGCGCGCCAGCAGCTCGGCGAGCGTCCGCTCGAGCTCTCCCCCGCCTTCCGCCTGGGTGGTGGCGTCGACCATTGCTGCGAGGGTGCGCGCGAGCCCCGCGTGGTCGACCACGTACTCCACGAACCCGCGCAGGAAGTCGTCGAGGCTCTCAACCGGGGGGAGCGTCGAGTCGCGAGCACGCCGGCACAGGACATCGACCTCGCCCCGGTACACCGCCGCCGCCAGCGCTGCACGCGTCGGGAAGTGCCGGTAGAGGGTGCCGACCCCGACCCCGGCACGTCCGGCGAAGTCGTCGAAGCGCAGCTGCTCGTCACGCTCGAACGCCGTCCGGGCAGCCGCGACGATCGCGTCGCGGTTCCGTCGGGCGTCAGCACGCATCGGCTTCTCAGCGGGCATCGGCTGCTCGTCCGGCACAGGCACTCCTTGACAAGTGGAAATGATCTCCATATCTTCCAAGTGGAGATCGTCTCCAGAATAGCGGACAGGTGCCTGATGCGGATCCTCATGCTCGGACGGGGCGTCATCGCGACGATCTACGGCCAGGCCCTCCAGCACTCCGGACACCACGTCGACCACCTGGTGCGGCCCGGGCGAGCGGCCGAGTACGGCGACACCGTGCAGACCGACGTCATCGACGGCCGCCGCGGCCCCCTGGGCCGGCGGACCCGAACGACGTCGCCGACGCGACTGGTCGAGTCGATCGAGACGGCGGACGCGTACGACCTAATCGTCGTCAGCGTGGGCCACCATCGGCTGCAGGATGCCGTGACCTCCCTGGTGCCCCACATCGGTGACGCGACGGTGCTGGTCCTCGGCAACGTGTGGGACGAACCCCTCGCCGCGGTCGCACCGCTCGCCGCGGAGCGGGTGCTGTTCGGGTTCCCGGGCGCCGGCGGCGGGTTCGACGCCGACGGGGTCCTGCACGGTGCCGTCCTCCGGTCGGTCCGGCTCGGGACGACCGGCACGGCTCCGGGCCGGCAGGAGCTCGTGCGGTCGGTGTTCCAGCGGGCCGGGTTCACCGTGCAGGACGAGGACGACATCCGCGGGTGGCTGTGGCTGCACGTCGTGCTCGACGCCGGCATGTTCGCGCAGGCCCTGCACAGCGGTGGTCTGGCGACGATGGTCGGGGATCGGCGGGCGCTCCGCGAGGCGTTCCGGATCGGGCGGGAACTCCTCCCGGTGCTGGAGGCGCGGGGCGTCGACCTCTCCCGACACCGCTCCACGACGCTGCCCGTCCGACTGCCGGGGACGACGGCAACGCTCGTCGCCGCGGGCACTGCGCTGGTCCCGATCGCGCGTGCGAGCCTCGCCGCGCACGACGACCCGACCGCCGCGGAACCCCTGGCGGTCCTCGAGGACGTCCGGCGGACCGCCGCCGCCCTGGGCATCCCGACCCCGCGCCTCGACCGGGCGGCGCGACGCGCCTGACGACGGGTGCGGGCGGTGGACGCGACCAGCAACGGCCTGGAGGCTCGGTGCCAGCTGGCACCGTGCCTCCAGTCCGGCACGGCGAGCGTTCCGGACCCGCCCGTTACGCTGTCCCCGTGTCAGAGCCGCGCCGCAGTCCGGGGAACCAAGCTTCACTGCGTGAAGCCAACCGGGGCCGGGTCGTCAGCGCGGTCAAGCGGCACGGCGGGCTGACCCAGGTCGAGCTCGCCGGGGTCACCGGACTCTCCCCCGCGACCGTGTCGAACATCGTCAAGGAGCTCGTCGCGACCGGCGCCCTGCACGCGACGCCGAGCACCTCGAGCGGCCGCCGGGCGCTCCGCGTGACCCTGCCGCACGGCCTCGGGCTGGTCGCCGGGGTGCACGTCTCACCGCGGCACCTGCGGCTGGCGCTGTCGGACCTGAACGGCGCCGTGCTGGCCGAGCGGCACATGCCCCTGGCCCGCGACCACCGGGCCGATGCCGAGCTCGACAAGACCGCGCTGCTCGTGCTGGACATGGCGGAGTCCATCGAGTCGTCGATGGACGAGGTGCTCGCCGTCGGCCTCGCCGTGGCCGCCCCGATCGACGCCCGCACCGGGATGACGGCGCGCGGCGGGATCCTGCGCGGCTGGGACGGCATCGCGCTCGGCCAGTCACTCGCCCGGCGGATGGACAAGCCCGTGCAGGTCGACAACTCGGCCAACCTCGCCGCCCTGGCCGAACACCGGAGCGGCGCCGCCCGGGGTCGCGACACCGTCGTGACGCTCGACGTCGGCAACGGCATCGGCGCCGGACTCGTGCTGGGCGGACACCTGTTCCGCGGGCACCACGGCATCGCCGGCGAGTTCGGGCACACCCCCGTCCTGCCGAACGGGCCGCTGTGCCGGTGCGGCAACCGCGGGTGCCTCGAGGCGATCGCCGGAGCACCCGCCGTGCTCGAGGGCGTGCGCGACGAGGTCGGCACCCTCAAGCTGGCGGACCTGATCCTGCGCGCCATGGCCGGTGACCAGGTCTGCATGCGCGCCGTCGCCGAGGCCGGGCGGGCGATCGGTTCGGCGGCGGTGGGCCTGTGCAACGTCCTCGACCCCGAGCGGGTCGTCGTCACCGGCGAGTTCGCCCGTGCCGGGGAGCTGCTGCTCGGCCCGATGCGGCACGCCCTCGAGTCGTCGTTGATCGTCGACGTCGACGGCACCCCGGACGTGGTGCAGGGACAGCTCGGCGAGAAGGCCTCGGTGACCGGCGCGCTGGCCCTGGCGATCGAGGCCGTGGACGTGACGCGCGCGCGCTAGGCGGACCCTCGCCGGGGCGTGCCGGCCGGGGCGCTCCGTGCTGCACCGGCCGCACCGCTCCGCGCCCACCGGATAACGTTTTCGTCACGGCACGCGGTCCTTGCGTTCAACTCTTGCTGCCAAGAACGCTCACTGTCACACTCAGGGCACCGCCGATGGGGGCGGTCCACTGTTGGAGGACGTTTCAATGAAGAAATCCACCACACGAGCGATGCTGGGCGTCAGCGCCCTGCTGCTCGCGATCACCACCCTGGCGGGCTGTTCCAACGGCGCGGACGCCGGGACCGGTTCCGGCGGAGGCGGCGGAGACGCGTCGAAGGCCAAGATCGGCCTGCTCCTGCCCGACTCCGTCACCGCCCGGTACGCCAGCGCCGACCGCCCGCTCTTCACCGCCGAGGTGAAGAAGCAGTGCAGCGGCTGCTCGGTCATCTACGCGAACGCCGACGGCGACGCGTCGAAGCAGCTGCAGCAGGCCCAGTCGATGCTCACGCAGGGCGTCAAGGTCCTGGTCCTCGACCCGTTCGACGGCGAGGCCGCTGCGTCCATCGTCCAGCAGGCGAAGGCCAAGAAGGTGCCGGTCATCTCGTACGACCGACTCATCAACAGCCCCGACCTGAGCTACTACATCTCGTTCGACAACGAGAAGGTCGGTGAGCTGCAGGGCCAGGCGCTCGTCGACGCCCTCAAGGCCAAGAAGGTCCCGGAGGGCTCGGGCATCATCATGGTGAACGGCTCCCCGACCGACAACAACGCCTCGCAGTTCAAGAAGGGCGCCCACTCGGTCATCGACGACAGCGGCTACAAGGTGCTCGCCGAGTACGACACCCCCGGATGGGACCCCGCCAAGGCGCAGGACTGGGCAGCCGGCCAGATCAGCAAGCTCGGCAAGGACAAGATCACGGGCGTCTACGCGGCGAACGACGACACCGGCGGCGGTGTCATCGCGGCCCTGAAGTCGGCCGGCGTCACCGAGCTCCCGCCCGTCACCGGGCAGGACGCCTCGCTCGCGGGCATCCAGCGGATCCTCGCCGGTGAGCAGTACATGACCGTCTACAAGGCCTTCAAGCCCGAGGCGTCGAAGGCCGCCGACCTGGCGATCCAGTTCGCCAAGGGTGAGACCCCGAAGGGCGACACGACCGTCGACACCGCCGGCGGCGCCAGCGTCCAGTCGACGCTGCTCGACCCGGTCGCCGTCACCACGGACAACGTCGAGTCGACGGTCGTCAAGGACGGCCTGTACGAGGTGTCGAAGATCTGCACCGCGCAGTACAAGTCGGCCTGCGACAGCGCCGGTATCAAGTAGGTCCGACCCCCTCTGCCCGCCCGGTCCGACTGCGGACCGGGCGGGCCTCACCGATCGAGGACGACACCCGTGAGCACGACACCCGTGAGCAACGCGTCACCAGCAGCACACCCCTCCGCCGAACCGGTGATGTCCCTGCGCGGGATCACCAAGCGGTTCGGCGCCGTCCAGGCCCTCAGTGACATCGACTTCGACGTCTACCCGGGCGAGGTGGTCGCCATCGTCGGCGACAACGGCGCCGGCAAGTCGACGTTCGTGAAGATCCTCGCCGGGGTCTACACCCCGGACGGCGGCACGATCACGTTCGGCGGTGACGAGGTCACCGTCCCGAACCCCGCGGCGGCCCAGACCCTCGGCATCGCCACCGTGTTCCAGGACCTCGCCCTCGCCGACAACCTCGACGTGGTCTCGAACCTGTTCCTCGGCCGCGAGATCGCGCACCCGTTCCTCGACGAAGAGGAGATGGAGCGCCGCTCGTGGGAGCTCCTGCAGCAGCTCGCGGCCCGGATCCCGTCGGTGCGGATCCCCATCGCGTCGCTGTCCGGTGGGCAGCGGCAGACCGTGGCGATCGCCCGCTCACTGATCGGCGACCCGCAGGTGGTCGTCCTCGACGAGCCCACCGCCGCACTCGGTGTCGCGCAGACCGCCGAGGTCCTGAACCTCGTCGAACGCCTGCGCGAGCGCGGCCTCGGCGTCGTGCTCATCAGCCACAACCTCGCGGACGTGCAGGCCGTCGCCGACCGGGTCGCGGTCCTGCGGCTCGGGCGCAACAACGGCACGTTCCGCATCGACGACGTCTCCTACGAGGAGATCATCGCGGCCATCACCGGCGCCACCGACAACGCCGTCACCCGTCGCGCCGCCGCCCGGACCGAGCAGGAGACCAGCGCATGAGCAAGACCGACGAGACCCTCACCGCGGCGACCCCGACCCCCTCGGCGGCCGACCTGCAGGACGAGCGGCTCCTGCGCGACCAGGGGATCGGCGGCGCGGCGAAGGCGTTCGTCCGGCGGGTCCGCGGCGGTGACATCGGTTCGCTGCCGGTGGTCGTCGGGCTCATCGTCATCTGGGCGGTGTTCCAGGCGCTCTCCCCCGACTTCCTGTCCCCGGGCAACCTGGTCAACCTCGCCCTGCAGTGCGCGGCGGTCGGCACCATCGCGATCGGCATCGTGCTCGTGCTGCTGCTCGGCGAGATCGACCTGTCCGTCGGCAGCGTCAGCGGGCTCTCCGCCGCGATCCTCGGCCAGGGCCTCACGACGCTCGGCTGGCCGCTGTGGCTCGTGATCACCGTCGCCCTGGCCGTCGGTGCCGCCGCCGGTCTGCTCTACGGCCTGTTGTTCACCCGCTTCGGGGTGCCGAGCTTCGTCATCACGCTCGCCGGTCTGCTCGGGTTCCTCGGGCTGCAGCTGCTCATCCTCGGCCCGAACGGCTCGATCAACCTGCCGTACGACTCGCCGATCGTGCAGTTCGCCTCGGCGTCGTACCTGCCGCCGTGGCTCGCCTACCTGCTCGCCGTCCTGGCCGCCGGAGGACTCTTCTTCACCGAGATCCGCCGCGCTGCCCGTCGCCGTCGCGCCGGACTGTCGACCGGGGCGGTGTCCCTGACGATCGTGAAGTCCGTCGCCCTGTTCCTCGGCCTGGCGCTGATGGTCTGGTACCTGTCACGCGACTTCGGCACCGGCACCTCGTTCGTGTTCTTCATCGTGCTGGTCGTGCTGATGAACTTCGTGCTCAAGCGCACCCGCTGGGGCCGTTCGGTCTTCGCGGTCGGCGGCAACGTCGAGGCTGCACGGCGCTCCGGCATCCGGGTGAACCGCATCTACATCTCAGTGTTCATGCTGACCTCGCTCTTCGCCACCGTCGGCGGCATCCTCGCCGCCGCCCGCCTCAACTCGGCGAGCCTGTCCTCCGGTGCCGGCGACACGAACCTCAACGCGATCGCCGCCGCCGTCATCGGCGGGACCAGCCTGTTCGGCGGTCGTGGCAGTGCCTGGTCGGCGCTGCTCGGCATCATCGTGATCCAGTCGATCTCGAACGGCCTCACCCTGCTGAGCCTCGACTCGTCGATCCGCTACATGATCACCGGCGCGGTCCTGCTGCTGGCCGTCATCATCGACTCGCTCTCACGGCGCAGCCGCGCCAGTCACGGCGCGGCCTGAGCGGGGCCCTGGACCCCGCCACGTCGGCGGACGGGAGGCACGGTGCCAGCTGGCACCGTGCCTCCCGTCCGTTCGTCCCTGACAGTTCACCGCCTGACTTGGCCACCTGGCCAAGTCAGGCGGTACGGTCGGTCCATGACCCTGCACCAGGAGCACCGCAGCATCGAGGAACGGCGACACCAGCTCGTCGACGCGGCGATCGCTGTCCTGCGCGACGGCGGGATCGCCGCGCTCACCACGCGCGCCGTCACCACGGCCGCCGGACTCCCGCACGGTGCGTTCCACTACTGCTTCGCCTCGAAGTCGGCGCTGTTCCGGGCGGTGCTCGAACGACAGCTGCGGGGCGCGATGGCGGCCGCGTTCGCGACGCCGACCACACGGCTCGATCCACGGGCGCGGATCGCCGCGGGCCTGGCGGCGCACCTCGGGCAGACCAAGAGCGACCCGGCGACCGCACTCGCCCTCGTCGAACTCGTCACGCACTCCCGTCGCGATGCCGACCTGGCAGAGCTCGCCGCGTGGGAACAGGGGGCGTACCTCGAAGCCGTCCGCGCGCACGTCGACGCCTGGTCGAGCGAGGACGGGATCACGTGGGCGGTACCCGTCGAGCAGGTCGCACGCCTGCTCATCGCGACCGCCGACGGCGTCAGCGGGTCGTGGCTCGCCGATCGTGACGACACCGCCGCTTCCGAGACCGTCGCCACGGCGGCTCGGGCGATCGCCAGCCTCGTCGGCGGCGGTGCCTCGTGAAGTGGCTCTTCCTCGGGATCGCGATCGTCGCCGAGGTCACGGGGGCCCTGTCCATGCAGGCAGCCGTCGAGCAACCGGCCTGGTACGCCGTCGTCGCCGTCGGGTACGTCACCGCCTTCGTCATGCTCATCCGGGTGCTCCGGAGCGGCATGGCCGTCGGCGTCGCCTACCGTATCTGGGGCGCTTCCGGCGTCGCACTGACCGCGGTGCTCGCCGCCGTCCTGTTCGGGCAGGCCCTGACCCTCACGATGATCGTCGGGATCGCGCTCATCGCGGTGGGCGTGCTCCTGGTCGAGATCGGGTCCCAGCGGGCGCTGGCACGTCGCGAGCAGGAGGCCCGCTGATGGGGTGGGTCCTGCTCGCGATCGCGATCGTCACCGAGGTCGGCGCGACGATCAGCCTCAAGCTCGCGACGGACGGGAAACGCGTCTGGTACGTCGCCGTCGTCGCGGGGTACCTGACCGCGTTCAGCCTGCTCGCGGTCGCGTTGACGCTCGGCCTGCCGATCGGGGTGGTCTACGGCATCTGGGCCGCGACCGGCGTCGCCCTGACCGCCGTCCTCGGACGCGTGCTCTTCCGCGAACCGCTCACGGCGCTCATGCTCGGCGGGATCGCGCTGATCATCGTCGGCGTGCTCCTCGTCGAGCTCGGGCACTGAGCGTCGTGCCATTTCCGCCTGGTGCGAGGTTGCACGCGTGGTGCGAGCCTGATGCCTCGCACCACGTGTGCAACCTCGCACCGATCGGCGACAGACAGCCCCTGCGGTCAGCTCGATGAACGGAAGCGGTCCTGAGCAAGGGCGATCCGGATCGTCTCGAGTGCCGTCAGCCCGAGCGCCGCGTCGGCGGTGGCGGTACCGCCGCGCACCATCGCGATCCCTCCGGCCACGACCGGCTCGGTCGGCAGGACTGCCCGGTGCCCTGCGTGCCGATGGATGACCACGGTCGTGGTGTGCCCGGCCGCGGTTCGCCGAGCTGCGATGCGGCGAACGCTCTGGGCGCTGGGCCAGACCTGGTCGTCCTCACCGGCGATCAGGACGAGCTGCGGTATCCGCTCGACGGGTACCGCCGCTGCCCGAACCCGGTCCGCGGCAGCTTCGTACGAGTGTTCGTAGAGCGATCGGAAGCGCGGTGGTTCTTCCCGCCGCCAGGTGTCCCACGCCAACGGCACGTGCGGCAGTGGCGAGCCGTCGAGGGTCCAGTGCGATCGTTCCACGCCCTCGTCGTCCGGCCAGGGCCACACCACGTCGGTGGGCGCGAACGCGATGACACCCGCGACCGAGGGGCGGAGGGCGCCGAGGACCAGCGCGGCCTCGGCCCCGAGGGACGTCCCGACGAGCCAGACCCGATCGCAGGTCCGCTCGAGATCGTCGATACGGGCGAGGAACAGCTCGAGGGGGACGGACCACGGTCCCGGTTGCTGGCCGGCTCCCCCGAACCACCGGATCGATTCAGCGACGTGCCCGAGTTCCGCGAAGACCCGCGCGCGGTCCTCGTCGATCCGCCCGCTCGACCCCGCGAGCACCAGGACGCCGGTCCCCGATCCGCGGGGAGGGACGAACCGAACACCTTCTGGGTCGCTGAGCCCGATTCGCTGCACGGGACCAGCATGGCCGCTCCGATCAATCGTCGCGAGGAACGCTGTTCGCAGCACGGGACGCCGACACCGCACCGACGACGAGCGCCGCCAGCGTGGTCGCCAGGGACAGCCCGAGCAGCACCACGTAGAGCACCGGGATGAGCTGGGCCGGTACGGACACGATCGCCACGACCGCGGCGGCGATGAGCAACGGCCGCATGACCCGGCGGGCGGCCCGGTGTCCGGCGTGCCAGGCAGCGTCGCTCCGCATGAGCGACGGCAGTCGGATACCCGCTGCGCGGTTCCGTCCCAGGCCCTCTGCAGCGATCGACACGATGCCCCAGATCGCCGCCTCGACGATGAGCAGGAGCACGGCGCAGCCGATCGCGGCCCACCAGCCCGGACTGTCCATCACGGCCTCCCCGCACCACGCTAACGCGCGGTGGAGGCGGCGCGCGCGAGGTCAGGAGACCGGCGCGCCTGCCGAATCGATCTCGGCCAGGATCCGGTCGCGCCGCCGCTTCTCGATCATCGACAAGACGGTGACGAACGCTGCAGCGCAGACGATGAGCACGACGAACAGCCAGCGCCACGGACCCAGCGTGGCGAGTGCGGACGCCGCCAGGCCGAGGAGGCCGAGGCCCATACCGATGAGCGCCGGGATCGCCATCCGCGTCGACCGTCGCTGCCACGCGAGCAGCGCCTGCACGAGCGGCATGGTCTCGGGCGTCATCGCGGCCCGCCCGATGAACTGCCGGGTCACGGACTTGCGGTCCGCAGGGGTGAGCGCGCCGAGCGGCCGTTCGGGCGTGTCGACGATGTAGGGCAGCAGCCTGCGGTGCCGTCGAGCGCGGACCCAGGCGGTCACCGCCACGACCGCTCCGGCGACGGCGAGGAGGAACCAGACCAGCATGCTGAGCCGCAAGGCGGCGGGGGCAGTGGCGGCCACCCAGAGGACCGACAGCGCGGCGAGTCCCGCCTGCTGCGACATGACGACCACGGTCGGCCCGTGCTCGACCAGGTGCTCCGCGCGCCGCGTCGCCTCGGCGAGGTCGCTCGGGTTCACCACCCGGGGACCTCGACCCGGACCGAACTGATCCGGCCGGAGCGCGTCGTCGCCGTCACGGCCGGGTCGTAGCTGTCGGCTGTCGCCAGGTAGAGGGTGCGACCGTCCTCGCCACCGAGCGCACAGTCGATCGCGCACTCCCCGGGCGCGTCGACGCGGTCGGTCACCTCGCCGCCCTCGACGACCCGCAGGAACTCCCCCGTGTCGACCGAGCAGACCCAGACGGCACCGTCACGGTCCACGGTGCTGCCGTCCGGGGTCACGCCACCGGGCAGGGCTGCCCACTCGCGACGCCCGGTCAACGAACCGTCGTCCTCGATGTCGAACGCGGTGAGCCGGCCGCCCCACGTCTCGCTGACCACCAGGGTCCGGGTGCCGGGCAGGACGTTGGCGCTGTTCGGGAACACCAGGCCCTCGGCGGCCAGACGGACGGAGCCGTCGGGGTCGATCACGTAGAGCGGGCCGGGGCGCAGTTCCTCGCCCGCGTACAGGTCGTAGCCGAAGGCACCGATGTAGGTCCGGCCGGTCTGGGCGTCGACGACCAGGTC
The DNA here is from genome assembly GCF_025643395.1 of Curtobacterium sp. Arg-1. Classification (NCBI taxonomy): domain Bacteria; kingdom Bacillati; phylum Actinomycetota; class Actinomycetes; order Micrococcales; family Microbacteriaceae; genus Curtobacterium; species Curtobacterium sp. Arg-1. Next base: position 1,270,420 of record NZ_CP095731.1, on the reverse strand, counting down.
GTTCACGAGCGACGACTCGATCGTGGACAGGTCGGCGAACACCGAGGTGCTGCCGTCCGGCTCGACGGCGACGACCGTGCGGGACTCCATCGAGCTGATGATGAGACGTCCGTCGGCCAGCCACCCGAGTCCGGACGACTGCCCGTCGACGGTGGCCTCGAGCCGGGGGCCGTCGGTCGAGGACGGGTCGACCGAGAAGACTTCGCCGGTGTGCATGTCCGAGTACCAGAGCCGCCCGTCGTGCCAGCGGTTGCCCTCCGGGAACCGGATGCCGGAGATGACGATGTCGGTCGCAGAATCCAGGGTGATGTGCACGGATACACCCTGCCATCCGGACCCCCGCGCCACCCGATGGTCTGGCACGATCGACCCATGCCCCTCGACGGAACTCCCCTGCACCGGCTCGGCTTCCTGACGATCGGGTCGTTCGACCCCGCCCGACCGTCCGAGGGCCACGAGGACACCCTGCGCGTGATCGAGCGTGCCGAGGCCGTGGGTTTCGACAGCGCCTGGCTGCGCCACCGGCACCTGCAGCACGGCATCTCCTCCCCCGTCGCGGTGCTGGCCGCCGCCTCGCAGCGCACCTCGCGCATCGACCTCGGCACCGCCGTCACCCCGATCGGCGCCGAGAACCCGTTCCGCCTGGCCGAGGACCTCAGCACGGTCGACGTCCTGCTCGGTGGCCGCCTGAACCCCGGGTTCTCCGTCGGGACCCCGATGAACTTCGACCTGTACCGCGACGCGATCTACCCCCACACCCTGGAGCACGAGGACCTCGGCAACGACCGGCTCCTGCGCTTCCGTGACCTGGTGCGCGGTGACCCGGTGACGGACACCGAGACCGTCGAACGTCGGGGCATCGAGGAGTTCGCGAGCACCGTCCAGCCGCACAGCACCGGCCTGGCCGACCGGATCTGGTACGGCACCGGCAGCACGAAGTCGGCCGTGTGGGCGGGCGAGAACGGCTTCCACCTGCTCACCTCGAGCGTCACCCGCAGCGAGGTCGGCACCGACTTCGCCACGAACCAGCGCGCCCAGATCGACGCGTACCTCGACGTCCACCCCGACCCCGCTGCCGCCCGCGTCTCGCAGGGCCTGGTCGTCATCCCGACCGACACCGCGACGAGCGAGCAGGAGGCCCGCTACCGCGCCTACGTCGACAGCCGCTCGAGCCGCGTCGGCGTGCCGATGGGTCCAGCAGGGATGCTCTTCGCTGCGGACCTGGTCGGCACGTCGGCCGAGATCGCGGACCGGCTGCGCACCGACGTCGGCTACCAGGCGGTCACCGAGGTCGCCTTCGCACTCCCGTTCTCGTTCGAGCCCGACGACTACGCGCAGATCATCACCGACATCGCGGAGCGTCTGGGTCCGGAACTCGGCTGGGCGCCGCAGGGTGCGGCCTGAGAACGGCGCCAGACCGACGGACGGGAGGCACGGGGCCAGCTGGCACCGTGCCTCCCGTCCGCCGTCGACTCGCGCCCAGGGCGCGCGCAGGGCGCCGGATCAGTCCTGCTGGTCCGCCTCCACCGCGTCGCGCAGCCGGTCGAGCACGTCCGGCACCGCCGAGCGCACCCGGCTCCAGCTCGGGATGAACGGCTTGTCGTTCGGCCGCGCCGTGAAGGCGCCGCCGGCGTCGAGGATCGCCTTGGTGAAGAGCTCCACGGCGGCTTCCTCGGCGTGCTGGTCGAACGCGAGCCCGCTCATCTCGGCTTCGTGCCGGTAGACCTCGACGATGTCGAGCGCGTTCCGGTAGTACGTCGCCTTGAGCACCCGGAACGAGTCGGACGTGAGCGGGACGCCCATCGTCGCGAGCTTCCGGAGCAGCGACTGCACGATGTCGTTGCCCATCCGTGCCAGGCCGCCGGTGCCGTCGGCCTCGGCGAGGGGCTGGTGCTTGTGGTCGTAGGCGTCGGCGATCTCCACCTGGCACACCTGCCGGGTCGCGTAGTCGCGGTAGACCTCGGAGAGCATCCCGATCTCGAGTCCCCAGTCGCCGGGGATCTTCAGGCCGTTCAGCACGTGGGCGCGCATCGCGAACTCGCCGGACAGCGGGTACCGGAAGCTGCTGAGGTACTCCAGGTACTCGGACTCCCCGTAGACCTGGCGGAGCGAGCGGAGCAGCGGCCCGACGAGCAGCCGTGCGGCGCGGCCGTTGATCCGGCCGTCGGCGACGCGTGCGTAGTAGCCCTTCGAGAACTCGTAGTCGAACGCGGGGTTCGCGACCGGGTAGAACAGCCGCGCGAGCATGCCCCGCTCGTAGGTGGTGATGTCGCAGTCGTGCAGGGCGATGCAGTCCGCCCGCTCCGATGCCAGGGCGTAGCCGGTGCAGTACCAGACGTTCCGGCCCTTGCCGGGCTCCCCCGGTGCCAGCCCCGCGCGCTCCAGTTCGGCGTCGAGCTCGCGCAACCGCGGCCCGTCGTTCCACAGGATCCGGTGCCGCTGCGGCAGCCGCGAGAAGAACTCGCGGGCGTGCTCGAACTGCGAGCGGTCAGCCCGGTCGAGCCCGATCACGATCTCGCTGAGCCAGTCGGCCTCGGCCAGCTCGTCGACGATCCGCGACAGCGCCGGGCGCTCGAGCTCGGAGTACAGCGCCGGCAGGATCAGGCTCATCGGACGCTTCTCGGCGAAGCCCCGCAGGTCCTCTTCGAGGCTCGCGGTGCTGCGGCGACCGAGGTCGTGGAACGTCGTGATGACGCCGTTCTGGTGGAAGTCGCTCATCGGTGGCTCCTGACGGACGGGGTGGTGAACCGGGTGAGGCCCTCGGTCCAGCCCTGCGGGCCGGGGACGGTCGTGCGGTGGACGCGCTCGGGTCGGTCGTCGGCGAGCGGCCCCGGTGCCGGGCCGTGTCCGCGGACCACGACGGCGAAGTCGACGGCGTCGAGCAACGCGGTGTCGTTCGGGCCGTCGCCGAGTCCGATCGTGCGCGGGACCGTGCCCGTTCGGCGCTCGTGGTCGACGATCAACGTCCGGACCGCCGCGCCCTTGTCGCGGCCCGTCGGCAGCACGTGCCAGAACCGGCCACCGCGCACCAGGTCGAGGCCGACCGCGGCGAGCGCCGCGCGGAACGCGTCCGCCCGGTCGTCGTCCTCGGCGTGCCAGAGCAGGACCTCGGACGCCTCGCGCTGCTGCGCTCGTCCGGCGGCTTCGAGGTCGAGGCCCGTCCACGCGGCGACGACCGCGTCGGTCACGCCGCCGAAGGTCTCGAAGTGCAGCTCCAGTGACTGGCGGACGCGGACGAGCTCCGCGTGCAGCCGCTCGAGGTCCCCGTCGCGCGGTCCGACCAGCACCTCGCCCGCCGGTCCGACCACGACCGCGCCGTTCTCCGCCACGAAGGCGTGCCCGTCGAGCCCGGTGCGAGTCTGCAGTGCCGTGATCTCGGCGCGCGTCTTGCTGCTGCAGAACACCACGGGGACGTCGTCCGCCCGCAGCTGTTCGAGCATCGGCAGGGCCGCGTCGAACGAGTAGTCGTGGTGGTCGAGGAACGTCCCGTCGAGGTCCGTGACGATCATCAGGTCGGGTGTTGGCATCGTGCTCCGCTGGCGGCTGGCTGGGCTGCGGGCGACGATGCCCCGGACCACCCTGCCACGCGCATGCGTCGGTTGGGTGAACAAGCCGGCGTCGGTCGCGCGACGCGACCAGCGGACGGACGGGAGGCACGGCGTCAGCTGGCACCGCGCCTCCCGTCCGTCACGGCGCCTCAGTGCCGGCGCAGGATGCCGAGGAACTCGTCGGCCCACTCGAGGTTGCGGGCGAGCTTCGCCCGGCGCTCCTCGGTGTCCACGACGTACGCGTCGAGCTGCGCCTGCAGCCGGTCGCGCTCGATGCCGTCCGCCGTCTCGAGCCCGTCGAGGATGCCGAGGAGCTCCGCCATCTGCTCGAGGGAGTAGCCGAGTGGCTTCATCCGGCGGATCACGAGCAGGCGATGCAGGTCGTCGTCGGAGTACAGCCGGAAGCCGCCCTCGGTCCGTCCGGTGGGGTGGAGCAGTCCGACGTCGTCGTAGTGGCGCACGGTCCGGATGGAGAGCCCGGTCCGGTCTGCGAGTTCACCGATCCGCATCGTCGATGCACCTGCTGCGTCCGTCACTGCTGACCCCTTCCGCCCGGTTGCCCGGTCCGGACCGATCGTACCGATGCTTGCGCAGCAACCCTTCCGTTGCGTTAGAGTCAGACACGACCGACTCTTCCGTTGCGGAAGGTTCTGGTTCCTGGCCGCACTCGGTCAGTGCGCGACGAAGCGCCCCCACGACATTCCCCCGCGGACGCCGAGCATCCGCACCCCCTCACCGAAGGAGAACCGTGACGACCGTCACGCCCGCACCGGCTCCGGTGCACGCCAGCCCCACCGTCCTGTCCGCCCTGCGGAACCCGAAGATCCTGCTCCGCGAGGTCCTCGCCGGCCTCGTCGTGGCCCTCGCGCTGATCCCGGAAGCGATCTCGTTCTCGATCATCGCGGGCGTCGATCCGCGCGTCGGCCTGTTCTCGGCGTTCGTGATGGCCGTGGTGATCTCGTTCGTCGGCGGGCGAGCCGCGATGATCTCCGGTGCGACCGGCGCGATCGCACTCGTCGTCGCACCGGTCATGCGGGACCACGGGCTCGACTACCTGATCGCCACCGTCATCCTCGGCGGCGTCTTCCAGCTCGTCCTCGGTGGGCTCGGCGCGGCCAAGCTGATGCGCTTCGTGCCGAGGTCGGTGATGGTGGGGTTCGTCAACGCCCTCGCGATCCTGATCTTCACCGCGCAGCTGCCGAACATCATCGGCGTCGACTGGCTCGTCTGGCCGATCGGCGCCGTCGGCATCGCGATCATCGTGCTGCTGCCCCGTGTCACCAAGGCCATCCCGGCACCGCTCGTGGCGATCGTCGTCCTGACGCTCGTCACCGTGCTGGCCTCGATCGCCATCCCGACCGTCGGCGACGAGGGCAAGCTGCCGGACAGCCTGCCGACCCTGTTCATCCCGAACGTCCCGCTCACGCTCGAGACGCTGACGATCATCGCCCCCTACGCCCTCGCGATGGCGCTGGTGGGCCTGCTCGAGTCGCTGATGACGGCGAAGCTCGTCGACGAGGTCACCGACACCGGCTCCCGCAAGACCCGCGAAGCGCTCGGGCAGGGCGTGGCGAACATCTGCTCCGGGTTCATGGGCGGCATGGGTGGCTGCGCGATGATCGGCCAGACGATGATCAACGTGAAGGCGTCCGGTGCCCGCACCCGGATCTCGACGTTCCTGTCCGGCGTGTTCCTGCTGGTCCTCGTCGTCGGGCTCGGTGACGTCGTCGCGATCATCCCGATGGCCGCACTCGTCGCCGTGATGGTCATGGTGTCCGTCGGCACCTTCGACTGGCACAGCATCAAGCCCTCCACCCTCAAGCGGATGCCGGTCGGCGAGACCGTCGTCATGGTCCTCACCGTCGTGATCGTCGTCGCCACGGACAACCTGGCCATCGGCGTGATCATCGGGGTGATCGCCGCGATGATCGTCTTCGCCCGCCGGGTGTCGCACTTCACCAACGTGTCGCGGAGCATCGAGACGCTCAGCACCGGTGAGCAGCACGCGCTCTACACGGTCGAGGGCGAACTCTTCTTCGCGTCGAGCAACGACCTCACCACCCAGTTCGACTACGTCGACGACCCCGAGCTCGTCGTCATCGACATGACCGGGTCACACATCTGGGACGCCTCCACCGTCGCCGCGCTCGACGCCATCGAGACGAAGTACCACCAGCACGGCAAGCGGGTCGAGATCGCCGGGCTGAACGACGCCAGCCGAGCCTTCCACGGGCGCCTCGCCGGGAACCTCGGCGCCGGTCACTGACCTCCTGACCTCGGCCCGCCACCTGGCAACGCCCGTCAGCGTCGGCCGTTCGCCGGGACGAGCGCGCAGCGGATCCCGGAGCAGCGCGGGCCTGGCGGATCGACCGCCGATCCGTCAGGCTCGTGCTCGATGACCGACTCCTCCCCGCAGCTGCGGATCCGACGCGCAACGCCCGACGACGTGCCGGCCCTCACCCGCTGGAGCAGCGACGAGACCGTGGCGTGGGTCGACGCCGAGCGCCTGACCGACGAACTCCGCACGGGCAACTACCGACCGCAATGGTCGTGGATCGCCGAACGCGCAGGGCAGCCCGTCGGCCGAGCGCTCTGGTGGGGGCAGGCAGACAGCGAACGACCCGCCACCCTGGACTGTCTCTCGACGAGTGTTCGAGGCGCCGCCGCGGTCGACGTCGGTGCCGCGTTGGTCCGGGCCGGGCTCGACGCGTTCGGCGCCGGCGCTCCGCTCGAGTACAACGTGGACGTCGCGCCGACCTGGACGGACGACCCGGCAGCAGTCGAAGCGGTCCGGTGGCGACACGAAGCAGCGCACCTCGGCGGCTTCACCCGGACCACCGAGCGCATCAGCTTCGCGCGCACCGCTGCGACCCCGAGACCACCGCGTCCGACGCGGCTCCGGTTCGCCCCGGCTGAGGACACGACCTTCCGGGCGCTGTTCGCGGCCGTCGCGCCCGGTTCCCTCGACGACCACACCAACGACATGGTCGCCCGCGAGGGCGTCGATGCACTGGCCGACGACGATCTCGAGTTCTACCGCTCGCTGCCCGGCGACCGGCACGCGTGGCGCACGGCGCACCTGTCCGACGGCAACGCCGTGGGGTTCATCATCCCCACCAGGACGGCGTACGACGCGAGCATCAGCTACCTCGGGGTCCTGCCGGAACACCGCGGACACGGGTTCGTCCACGACCTGCTGGCCGAGATGACCCACGTCCACCACGACGACGGGCAAGACCGCATCGTCGGGACCACCGACGCCGCCAACACCCCGATGCGAGCGGCCTTCGAACGAGCCGGCTTCGCCGTCACACGCGTGCGGATCGTCCACGCGCAGTGACGAGCGCGGGCGGGCCGTGGACGCCGGGCAGAGCCAGAGCCACGGCGGGAGCGCAGACCCGACGACACGCCCGGCGACGACCGATCTGTGAGGATGTCCCCTCCGTGCACACTGCGGAGTGAAGGGGGTGGACATGAACCGATCAGCCGAGCCGGACAGCGCGCTCGTGGCGGCAGCCGCGCGCGGCGACCGCAGTGCGGTCACCGCGTTGTTCGACCGTCACGCCGAGACCATGACCCGGTACACGTGGGCACTGGTCACGCGGCGCATGGACGTCGAGGAGATCGTGCAGGACGCGTTCCTGACCCTCTGGCAGAAGGCCGACACCGTGGAGGTCCCCGGGGAGTCGCTCCTGCCGTGGCTGCTCGTCGTGTGCCGGAACCACGCCGCGAACCTGCGGCGACAGCAGCGGCGGCACGAGGGTGTCGACCTGCCCGACGAGCTCGCCGCGCCCGAGCCGGACGACGACGCCCGCGAACGGCTGCGGTGGGTCCGCGCCGAGATCGACGCGCTCGCACCACTCGATCGCCAGGTGTGCGAGCTCTGCCTCATCGAGGGCCGCTCCTACGCCGAGGCCGCCGACCTGCTCGGCATGAGCGTCGGCGCCGTCACCCAGCGCGTGTGGCGGTCCCGTGCACGGATCAAGAAGGCGGTGACGAACGATGAACGATGAACGACGAAGCGACCACGGGTCCCCGATGAGCAACGAGCCGCCCGGTGGCGACGACATGCGCCGGATGCTCGCCGGCATGCGGCAGCAGGTCGTCCGGGGCATGCACGACAAGCCACGCCCGGCCTCCGCACGCCGTCGCGTCGGCCTCATCGTGGCGTTGATCGGGGTGCTCGGCATCGGCACCGCGAGCGGTTCGGTGGCGCTCGGACTCGTTCCGACGCCCTTCGCCGCAGCACCGGCACCCGTGCCGTCCTCTGCACCGCCGACACCGGCACCGACCGGGTCACCGTCACCGTCCGCGGCCCGCATCACGCCGACCCCGGCGCCGGCCGACACCACGGCGACGATCCCCGGGGCGTGCACCGATGCTGTGCCGGCCGCCGATGCTCCGCGCTTGTTCGGTTCGCTGGAGATCACCCAGTTCCGCCCCCAGGTACCGGGCGGCAGGACCGACTACTACATCGACCCCGAGATCCCGTTCAAGGAGGACGCGGAGCTGGTCTGTTCCTGGACACCGGGCGGTACCTCCGAGGGCGACGAGGGGCTGTTCCTCGAGATGGGCACGGCAGATCGTGACGTCCTGCAGGCTCGCCTCCGCGTCGTCGCCGACAAGGACTGGACCTGCACCGACACGCTCGGTGGACGTTCGTGCCAGCACACCGAGACGTCGATGTACTACTCGGATCAGGTGGAGACGACGCACACGTTCTTCGTGCGCGGCGACACCTGGATCTCGATCACGCAGTCGAACGTCCCGACCGACGGCCTCCTCGAGGCCCTGGTGCAGCAGACCTGGACGGACTGACCGACGGACTGGAGGGACGGTGCCAGCTGGCACCGTCCCTCCAGTCCGTCGCCACGCACGCTCAGAGCCAGTGCCGCCGCTTGAACACCGCCCAGAGCACGACCGCCAACACGACCATCGCGACGATGGCCGCCGGGTACCCCCACACCCACCGCAGCTCGGGCATGTGCTCGAAGTTCATGCCGTAGATCGACGCGACCAACGTGGGCGCGAACAGGATCGCCGCCCACGACGAGATCTTCTTCACCTCTTCGCCCTGCTCCATCGACGCCCGCGCCAGCCGCCGGCTCTCCTCCCCCTGCGCCAGGCTCGCGCTGGTCATCCGGCGCATCGCGTCGTTCTGCTCCTGCGTCACCAGGGTCGAGTGCAGCGTGAGGGCGTTCTCGAGCAGCGTCCGGAAGGTGTCCACCCGCTCGGTCACGCGGATCGCGTGGTCGAGGACGTTCCGCAGCTGGTTCTGCACCTCGATGTCGGTGCCGTACTTCTCGGCACCGCGGAGCAACGCGTTGAGCATCTCGGGCAGTGGTCCGATGGCGCGCTGGAACCCGATGACCTCGCTGAGCAGCTGGTAGATCCGCCGCGACGACGCGGGGTCGACGTCCCCGTCGAACAGGTCGTCCTCGATGTCGTCGATGTCGTCCTGCAGCCCGGCGACGACCGGGGCGTAGCTGTCGATGACCTCGTCGAGGACGGCGCAGAGCACCGCCTCGGACCCTCGCCCCAGGGCTTCCGGATCGGCTTCGAGTCGCTTCCGCACGTCGGCCAGGTTCGGCCGTTCCGCCTGCCGCACGGTGACCACGAAGCCCCGCCCGGTGAACAGGTGCACCTCGCCGAACTCGACCGTCTCCTCGTCCTCGTCGTACCAGGCGGGTCGCAGCACCACGAAGAGCGTGTCGCCGTAGCGCTCGAGCTTCGCGCGCTGGTGCCCCTTGTGCGCGTCCTCGACGGCGAGCGGGTGCAGCCCGAACTCGTCCGCGACGGACGCGAGTTCGGTGGCGGTCGGTCGGAACAGCCCGATCCAGGCCATCGCCCCGCTGCCCGCGGCGTCGAGTGCCTCGTAGGTCAGGCTGAGGTCCTGCGGCGACTGGGTCCGCGTTCCGTTGACGTAGATGCCGTTGTCGATGAGGGCCACCGGTGTCCTCCTGGTTCCGTGGGGCGTGCGGGCAACCTGCCGATCATGCCGGACCGCCGACGGTGCGAGCGCTTCCCTGACGGAGCCCTCACGCTGCGCGCCGGATTCCTGTCGGAGTCCTGACACGCCCTGGGCGCGACCCAGGACGGACTGGAGGCACGGTGCCAGCTGGCACCGTGCCTCCAGTCCGACACGTGGCAGACGAGACGGCGTGGAGCTGACGGAATCCCGGTGCGGCAGGGAAGATGACCAGGGTGAACCGCACCGACCGGCTCTACGGACTCGTGGAGGAGTTGCGCGCCGTCGCGCCTCAGCCGCGGAGCGCGCGTCGTCTCGCGGCACGGTTCGAGGTGTCGGTGCGGACCATCGAACGGGACATCTCCGCGCTGCAGCAGTCGGGTCTGCCCATCTGGGCGGAGCCCGGCCGGACCGGCGGGTACGTCATCGACGCGTCCGCGACGCTCGGCCCGGCGGGCTTCACGCCGGATGAAGCCCTCGCGGTGCTGATCGGGCTCGGCTCGCTCGGGCGCGGTCCCTTCCGGCACGCGGCGCACACCGCCGCCAGGAAGACGCTCGCGGTCATGTCCGCCGCAGATGCGACACGAGCGAGCGCACTGGCGTCCCGGGTGCACTTGCTGGAGGACGAGGAGGACGTGGTCGCCCCGGCTGAGTTCGCGGCGGCCCTGCGCGCGGATCGAGTGGTGCGGCTCCGGTACCGGGACGCCGACGGAGCGGAGTCGGTCCGAGACGTCGAACCGTTGGGGTCGATCGGGAAGGACGGTCAGTGGTACCTGATCGCCTGGTGCCGCATGCGCGACGGGGTGCGGGCGTTCCGGGGCGACCGGATGCTGACGGTCGAGGTCACCGACGAGCGGCCCGCGCAGCGCGTCTTGCGATCCGAGGACCTCGCGATCCGGTACGGACGACTCCGGCCGGTCCTCGACGACTAGCCGGCGCAGTCGGTTTCCGGAAACACCGACAGGACGGTGTCGCAACCGCCGGTGAAGCTGGTCGCTCCGAGTCAGCAGCACCACCGTGAGGAACCCATGTCGTTCGCATCCGTCCGCATCATCACCGACGACCTCGAAGGCGTGGTCGCCTTCTACGAGCGGGTCACCGGCCAGCCGGCCGAGCGCCCCGCACCGGTCTTCGCGCAGTTCAGCGGCCAGGGTGGGACCCTCGCGATCGCGAGCACCGCCACGGTCGCCATGCTCGGCGATGCGCTGGTGCCCGCGACGAACCGTTCCGTGCTCATCGAGTTCGAGGTCGCCGACGTCGACGGTGCCTTCACCGGACTGCAGCTGAGGAGCGACGACGTCGTCCTCGAGCCGACCACGATGCCGTGGGGCAACCGCTCCGCACTGGTCCGTGATCCGGACGGCAACGTCGTCAACCTGTTCAGCAGGCCCGCCGCCAGCTCGGTGTGATGGCCAGGCAGGTTGTTGAGCCTGCTGATGGGTGAGGCTCAGTGAAGCCGTACCCGGCGGCGGGGCAGATGCGCACGTCCGAGGAGCGGGGCGAAGGCTCCTCAGCTGACGACGGCCCGCAGGGCCGGCAACTCGCGGTCGGTCTCGGCGACCTGCGTGAGCTTCATGGCGACCGGTCGGAGCGGCCGTGACATCAGCACCTTGTTCAGGAGCCCGCGGAGTGCGAGAGCGAGTCGGGACTGCGGGTACGCCAGGGCCTTGAGCCCACGAGGCAGATCCTGCACATCGTCGACCAGTGGGCGCATCCACGTCTCGTAGGCGGTCAACGCTGCCTCCTGGTCCTGCGTCGCGTCGGAGAGCTCGGCGGCCAGGACGTAGCCGGCGGTGAGCGCGAGCGAGGCGCCGCCGCCACCCATGGGCGTGACGCACCATCCGGCATCCCCGGCCATGACGACGTGGCCGCGGTGCCAGGTCCGCATCCGGATCTGCTGGAGCTGGTCGATGTAGACGTCGGGCGACGTGTCGAGCGCGTCCAGGACCCGCGGCGCCTCCCACCCGACTCCGTCGTACCGGCGCCGCACCGCCGCCAGTGTCTGCTCACGACTCAGACCGATGACGTCGTCCCCGGGAGAGTAGGCGAGGATCGCACGGGTGGTGCCGTACGGGTCAGGTCGGAGGTGGACCTGGCGCCCTCGGACGGCGTTGTGCCACCGCCAACGGTCGTCGTCGCCGTCGGTCCGTGGGATGGTCCCGAACACCATGGTGACGTCGAGGTCGCGCTGGTCGACGTCGTCCTGGTCGAAGACCATCGCACGGGTGCGGGACCGCACACCCTCGGCGATGACGAACAGGTCGGCACGCAGGCGCTGGCCCTTCGCGGTCGTCACGGCGACTCCCGCGGCGTCGTCGTCGACGTCGACAACGGTGTCGCCGTAGACGAACGAGACGCCGGGCGGCAGGTTGTCGAGGATCGTCCGAGCGAGGTCGCCGCGCAGGATCTCGAGTTCCGCTGTCGCACCGCCGGCCCCGTCGGAGGGCAGCTCAGCGGTGACTGTTCCACGCCCGTCGACGAGGACGGTGCCCGTCTCGGTGGTGTTCCGTGCCTTCACGGCGTCGAACAAGCCCATCTTGCGGAGCACGTCGCGCGCGACGCCCCGGACGTCGACGTTCTGTCCGCCGTCACGGAACGCAGCGGCTCGTTCGATGACCGTCACGTCCCATCCGGTCCGGCGGAGCCAGTAGGCGGTCGAGAGGCCAGCGATACTGGCTCCTGAGATGACAGCGGTGCGGTTTGCCATGGTGTTCCTCCGTTGCGAGCTTTACAATAAAGATACTACACAGTAAAGGAGTCTGATGGACGACGTGTTCGGGATGGAGTGGGACGCGCCTCAGGTCGAGGTGATGGAGGCGCTCCAGACATGGGCGGTGGCGTTCGCGGAGCTCAACCAGCTGATGTCCTCCTGGCTCGACCTGCCGACCACCGATGCGAACGCCCTCGGACAGGTGCTCTGGGCAGACTCGTCCGGGGAACCGCTGTCACCCGCCCGGCTCGGGCAGCGGATCGGGATGACCTCCGGATCCGTGACCGTCCTGCTGAACCGCTTGGAAGCGGCCGGTCTGCTCGCGCGCAGCCGCGAGCACACCGACCGGCGCCGGGTGACGCTCCGTCCGACACCGGCGGCACGGGAGCGTGCGCGGGCGTTCACGGAGCGGTCGACCGCCGAGATCGCTGCCGCCCTGCAACAGGTGCCTGCAGCAGAGCTCGAGCACCACGCCGCGTTCATCCGCCGCATGGTCGGTGCCGCGTCGTATGCCGCGGACCGGCTCCGCGGATAGACGCCGTCGAGGTCCGTCGATCGAGGACTGGCCTTCTCGTCGGCCGATCGACCACCCCACAGCGATGCGGAGTGGGAAGTGTCTTGCTCGCGGCGTCGCCGTCTGCCAGCGTTGGCGCATGGGCGAGGACGTGACCACGCTGCGCCGAGTACCCGGGTTCCGCTCGTACTGGTCCGCCGCGACCGTCTCATCGTTCGGATCAGCAGTCAGCGCGGTCGCCGTACCGGTTCTCGTGGTGACCGTGCTGCACGCCAGCCCGTTCGAGGTGGGGCTGGTGAACGCTGCCCAGTTCCTCCCGTACGCGTTGTTCGGGCTGATCGTCGGCGCGTACGTCGATCGATTCCGGCGCAAGCCACTCCTGATCTGGGCGAGTGTCGGTCGTGGCGTGTGCCTGGGCGCGATCCCGGTGTTCGGCATCCTGTCCGTCATCGGATTCGCCGCGACGCAGTCCCTCCTCCCTCGAATCGTCCCTCGCCCGCTCCTCCTGGCGGCGAATGCGCGGGTCGACCAGAGTGATGCGGCAGCGCAGACGGTGGGCCCGGCTCTCGGAGGTGTCCTGGTCAGCATCGTGACCGCGCCGGTCGCGATCGCCCTCGACGCGGTGAGCTACTTCATCGACGCCGTCCTCATCGCGCGCGTCCGCGTCATCGAGCAGACGCCAGCGCGCACGGCGGGTGCGCGGTTGCGGAGCGACATCGCCGACGGTCTGCGGTGGACGTACGGTCATGCGACGCTCGCACCGCTGGCGCTGTCGACACATCTCTGGTTCCTCGCCAACGCCGCCGGACTGACGGTGTTCGCGACACTCGCGCTCCGCACCTTCGCGCTCCCAGCGGCCGTGTACGGGGGCATCCTCGCCGTCAGCGGTGTCGCGATGCTCCTCGGCGCCACCGCTGCGCCGCGCCTCGGTACCCGCTTCGGTGCCGGCCGGACGATCATCGCCGCTCGAGCCGCGTACCCGGTCGCCTGGGCCGCCGTCACGCTCACGACGGTCGGCACCGGCACCGCAGGAACACCGGCGACTGTCGCGGTGTTGTTCGTCGCCTTCGCCGTGCACGGCGCTGCAGCGGGCTGCGAGAACGCGAACGAGATGAGTCTCCGCCAGACCGTCACACCCGACGCGCTGCTCGGTCGGATGAACGGCACGATGCGCAGCGCGAACAGGACCGTCGCGGCTGCAGGAGCAGTGGGCGGCGGCGCGCTCATGACCGTCGCTGGAGATGGCGTCGCGCTGCTCGCGGTGACGCTCGTGTTCGCCGGCGCCGTCGTCGTGGCGATGTGCTCACCACTCAGGACGATCGCCGTTCGGTAACGGGGAGCTCGAGCACCACGCCGCGTTCATCCGCCGCATGGTCGGTGCCGCGTCGGACGCTGCGGATCGGCTCCGCGGGTGAGACCCCGCGGACACTCGGCTGAACGGTCAGGCTGGTGCAGCCTGGCGGCTCACGGACCGCTTCGACACTCACTCGCTCCCCGGAACGCGCTCGGCGCTCAAGCGGGGGAAGAGCTGCTCGGCGGCTGTTCGGTGCACCTCGCCCAGTCGTTCTGCGCCGGGGCCGTCGTAGGTGTCCAGGTCGTGGTCGAAGCGGGCGCTCCAATCGGGGTGCGCGTAGGGGAAGTCGCTGCCGTAGAGGACATGGCCGGGTTCCGCGAACGCCAGCAGTGACGGCAGCGAGGCGGGAGACGCGGACAGTGCGGTGTCGAAGTAGAACTTCCGGAGGCCCGCCTGGATGCTCTCCGGCGTGGTGTCGGGGTTGAACATCGCGGCGGCGCTGAATCGACTGGCTGCGTAGGGCAGGAACCCGCCGGCGTGGGAGAGGATGACGCGGAGGTTCGGGTACCGGTCGAACACGCCGTGCGCGACGAGGTCCACGGCGGTGCGGGTGGTGTCGAACGGGAAGTCCAGCAATGCAGTCGGCATCCCTGGCAGCTGGGTGATCGGTGGTGCGGTGGGGTGCACGAAGACCACGGCCGAGCGCGCGGCGAGTTCTGCCCAGAGCGGCTCGTACGCGGGGTCGCCGAGGTACCGTCCGTGCGCGTTCGACAGCAGGAGCACCCCGTCGGCGTGGAGTTCGTCGAGTGCTCGCACGGCCTCGGCGACGGCACCATCGAAGTCCGGCAACGGCAGCACCGCGAAGTGCCCGAACCGGTCCGGCGCCTCACGGACCAGCTCGGCCTGGTAGTCGTTCAGTTCGCGGGCGAGTTCCCGCGCCGCGGCGTCGTCACCGAAGTGCACGCCGGGTGCGCTGATCGAGAGCATTCCGGTCTCGATTCCCGCCTCGTCCATCATCTCGATCGCCGCTCGGGGGCTCCACTCCGGCATCAGCCAGCCACCGATGGCCCGAGGCCCTCGTCGCGGTGCGGTCCCGCCGCTTCCACCCCACGGGTCCCACTGCGCGGACCCTCCGGTCGCAGCCGGCGCATCCCCCGGGGCGCCGGCCCCCATCGCTTTCGATCCTGCCGCTGCCAGCGCCTCGAAGTAGCGGGGCGGGAGCAGGTGCTGGTGGACATCGATCTTTCCTGGCATGGTGCGGTCCTCCGATCGTCCTCAGCAATGAGGGCTGGTTGTCGTGTGCAGGAGTGGGTGCCTCGAGGGATCCCCGCCCGTCGAGGACCCCTGTTGCATTCAGGGCGTTGGGGTCAACGGCAGCAAGGCCGCGTTGGGCGTGACTGCAGCGGCCTCGAGGTGGGAGCCCGAGGGTCCGGCCGTCTGGCGGGGATCGTGCTCGGAGCGGAGGC
The DNA here is from genome assembly GCF_025643395.1 of Curtobacterium sp. Arg-1. NCBI lineage: Bacteria > Bacillati > Actinomycetota > Actinomycetes > Micrococcales > Microbacteriaceae > Curtobacterium > Curtobacterium sp. Arg-1. The sequence goes on along the minus strand of NZ_CP095731.1, from coordinate 1,254,920 downwards.
CGCCCTTCGGTCGAGCCGCGGCTTCGCGTCGGTTCCGGATGAGCATCGCCGTCAGCGTGAGCAGGATGCCTGCCACGGCCCAGATGCTCAGCCGGATGATCGGGGCGGCGACCGCGGCGCCGTCGAAGCTACTGGACGGACCGCAGCAGGTCGAGCGCGTCGCCCTGTGGGAAGACGTAGTAGAGCGTCTGGAAGAAGTCGTTGAGGACGTGGATCCCGAGCGGGCCACCGGACGACGTGTTCCCGAGGATCACCAGGGCGAGCGTCATCACCAGAGCCGCGATGGTTCCGCCGAGTGCTGCGACGCCCGTGACCGCTCCCCCGATGGCGAGTCCGGTCAGCCAGAGGGTCCCGAACACGGCCCAGGGGCCGACGGTCACCGCTCCGAGTGCGGAGTCGATCCACAGGGTGATCAGTCCGGCGAGGAGACCGGTGTCGAGCACGAGGACGATGCTGCGCTCGATGAACTTCGCCGCCGTGTCGACAGTGCCGAGGACGCGTCCGAACACCGTCGCACCGAGGGCGGCCCCCAGGCCGGCGAAGAGGATCGCGTAGAACTCGATCGATCCGACCGGGTCCTGCTTCGGCAGGGGTGCGAGGTCTGCGGCCGTGTTGGTGGTCCGCAGTTTCGCTGCGATCGAGTCACCGATACCGGAGATCGCCTGTCCGAGGCCACGGCCGCCGCCGCTGGCGATGTAGGTGGTGACGCCGGCGCCCTTCCCCGGAGCAGGTAACACGACAGCGCCGTCGACGTCGCGGTCGAGCACCGCGGTCCGCGCCTGCTGGTCAGAGGCCACGACGGTGAGGTCCAGCGATCCTTGCTGCTCGAGCGCGACGATCGCGTCAGCGTCGCCGGTGACCGCGAGGTGCACGTTGTTCGGCGTCGGGTCGCCGAACGCGCTCGAGTAGCTCGTCAGCATCGCCATCGCGAGGAGCAGGATCGCGATCCCGCCGAGGATCACGTTCCGGTAGCGATGAGCCGATCCCGGCCCTTCGGAGTTCAGCGTTCCGCCCGCGACCGCCGCTTCGAAGGCCGGGTGCTGCGGGCCGTCTCGCCGGTCCGGTGCGGGTTCGGTCACGTGCGTCATGATGTCCTTTACAGTTGTCCAGTAGATGACGAACGTACATCAGAGCTCTCAGTCTGGCAAGATGGACGCATGACGGAGGGAACGCCCACGGCGGCACTCGCGAGCCAGCGGGTGGACCCGCGCATCACCCGCACCCGCGCCGCCCTGATCCGGGCGTTGACCGCACTCGTGTCCGAGGCGCCGAAGGGCGAGACGATCTCGATGAGTGCAGTGGCGCAGCGAGCTGGCTTGAGCAGGCAGGCGCTCCACAACCACTACAGCAACGTCGGTGACCTCGCGACAGATGTCTGGATCAGTCGACTCCTCGAAGACCATCTTCCCCTCGACGAGGGCGCGGCGAACCTCGCGCAGGCCCTCACCGACGCCGTTCGCGAACGCGGGATCGAACCGCTGCTCACCGCAGGACGATCGGATCGGGAGTTCTTCGACAAGCTCCGTGCCATCCCGCGCGGCGAGCGGGTCACCGAGGTGCTGGCTTCGGCGATGACGACGTGGCTGACGGAGTCCGATTGCGATGGCCCCCGACCGGTGGTCGCACTCAGCGGGGACGCCCGCACCTTCACGATCGGCGGCATGATCGCGCTGGTGTCGACGTGGCAGATGGCCGACGCACCGCCGAGCACCGCGCAGCAGGTCGCCACGCTCCGCACGTTCGCAGCCGCGGCAGCCGGTGCCCGCACCGACTGACGTGCAGAGCGCCACCATGCAGAGTTCGCGGCAGCCACCCGTCCAGGCCGGCCGGCCCGGACGGGTGTGTCGTCAGCCGTCGTAGGCGACGTAGTGCAGTTCGGCGTCCCGCCGCTCGTCATGGAGCTTCACGTACGACTGCGCGATGACCGCGGGCTCCGCATCCGGTCGCCCACCTCCGATCAGGGCGGTGATCGCGACGAAACCGACGTAGACACCCTTCTCCGCGACTGCGGCTCCGAGGTTGAGGATCCAGTTCCGGAGCCCTGCGGCTGCGATGTTGACGTTCCCGCGGACCGGAGTCCGGGCGAGCGCACCACCACCGGTCGTCACGAGGACCGAGCCTGTGCCCGCGGCGATCATGTCGGGCAGCACCGCACCGACGGCCGCGATGGCGCCACCGAGGTAGAAGTCGATCTGTGGCTGCAGGTTGTCCATCGTCACGTCCACGGCATCGACCGACTCCAGTGCCCGATCCGCCGGCGAGTACTCGAGGACGTCGATCGGACCGAGCAACTCCCGGATCGACCGGAGTGCGCCTCGGATCGTGTCGGGCTCGCTGACGTCGGCGGTGAACCCGCGAGCCTGGATGCCCTCCGCGACGAGCGCACTCGCCAGGGCATCCACCTTCGCCTGGCTGCGGGCAACGAGCGCGACGTCGAAGCCCTTCTTCCCGAAGGCGCGAGCGATCTCGAGACCCAGTCCGGGTCCCGCGCCGATGATGGTGATGAGGGGCATGATGTGTCCTTTCGTGGCCCACCGCCGGGCCCTGCAAGCTGGTGCGGTAAGTTGAGAACGTCCTCAAATCCACTGCAGCATATGTTGAGACCGCCCTCAAGATCCTTCGGAGTCGCTGTGAGCACCCCACCCCGTCTGCGTCGAGACGCGCAGGCGAACCTCCAGAAGCTGCGCGCCGCCGCCATCGCCGTGTTCTCGCAGCGAGGATTGTCCGCTCCCCTGGAGGACATCGCCCGGGAAGCCGGCGTGAGCATCGGCACGCTCTACAACCGCGTCGGGTCGCGCGAAGAACTCATCGACGCCGTCGTGCCCGACATCGCAGGGGCAAAACTCAAGACCCTGCGAGACCGGACACTGTCGCAGGACAGTCCCCGTTCCCAGTTGGAGACCTTCATCGCCGAGATGATCGACCTCCAACGAAGCGACCCGGCCATGAACGACGCAATGCTGCGGCGCTACCCGGACGCCGTGCTCCTCATCAACGCTTGCGAACGATCCATGGCGCTCGGCGCCGAACTCGTCGCCAACGCACACAGCGCCGGAGTGCTCGCCGAGGACTTCACCGCCGACGACCTGATGGCCGTCCTGTGGCTGGCCGGGATGGCCAGCCACGACCCTGCAGCCCCGGAAGGATGGCGTCACGTCGTGGACCGGAGCGTGTCCGCAGCCTGGCTTGCCTGAGGGTCATGCCACGGCGATCGTCACGGAGTACCACTGACCCACCGGGCAGCCGCCCCGTGTCGCGCGAAGCCGATCGCACCCTGACCGTTCACCTGATTGCCGACGGGAGCGCCCCGATCTGCCCGAGGATGCTGAGCACGTCAGGCTGGCCGACCTCGTCGACGATCAGTCCCTCGTCGAAACGGTAGAAGTTGCTCGCGTTCGCAACCACCGTCCTCCCCGTAGCGGGGACACCCAGGAACTCGCCGTCGTGCGTGCCGCGCAGTTCGAAACATGCTGCGACTTCGTCGCCCTCGACGACGATCCGGTCGGTGCTCCACTGGATGTCGGAGAACGCGCCCCGCATGATCGTCAGGATCTGCATGTACCCCGGCAGCCCGCGCAGCGGCTCGGGCGAGAACGGCGTCAAGAACGCCGCTTCGGGTGCGATGACCGTCTCACCGATGGACGGGTCGGCGCTGTTGATGAAGTCGACGAATCGCAGGAAGGAGAGGCGTGTGTCTGTGGTCATGGACAACTACTTTACATAGCAAGTAGATGCCGTAGAGTCGAAGCATGAGCACGGACCTCGCACCCCTCCCTGGAATCGACGCCCCGGATGACCGGGCTGGGCGAGCGGCGCGTCTGCGGGAGTAGCTTCGCCGCGCTGGTGCGGCACGAGACCGACGTGTGGAACGCGGTCGAGAAGCGGATGCGGGGCGAGGGCGTGCTGAGCCTGGCCCGACTGGAGGTGTTGCGGATCGTCCAGGCAGCCCCATCGGGCGCCCGGGTGCAGGACGTCGCGACCGGCGTCGGGACGTCGATCGCTGCAGCCAGTCGCTTGCTCGACCGGCTCGCCGCCGATGGTTTCCTCGAACGTTCGACGGACCCGGACGATCGGCGCAGTGTCCGGAGCGTGCTCTCGCCCCAGGGGAGAGACGCCTTCGCCCTCGCGGACGAGCGGTTCGACCAAACGCTGGACGCCGTGCTCTCGGATGCCGATGCCGCGGCGATCTCAGACGGCATCGCGGCACTCGAGCGCCTGCAGTCGAAGTTGGAGGCAAGGCGATGACGGCGACCATGCGGGCCGTCGTGATCGACGCACCCGGTGGTCCCGACGTGTTGCACCTCCGTGAGCTGCCGGTCCCGATCCCAGGCCCGGGCCAGGTGCTGATCCGTGTGGAAGCGTTCGGGCTCAACCGGTCCGAGCTGCACTTCCGCCGCGGCATGGGCCATTCCGGGACCTTCCCACGGGTGCCCGGGATCGAAGCCGTCGGGACCGTGGAGGCAGCCCCGGGTGGAGAGTTCCCCGCCGGTACCCAAGTAGCCGGACTGATGGGCGGGATGGGTCGCGACTTCGACGGGGGCTACGCCGAGTACACCGTCGTTCCGGCCAGCAGCGTCGTGCCGTTCCGGAGCAGCCTCGACTGGTCCGTGCTCGGCGCCGTCCCCGAGATGCTGCAGACCGCACACGGGTCGCTCACCGTGGGCGTCGGTGCCCGCCGGGGCGACACGATCCTGATCCGCGGTGGCACGTCGTCGATCGGCCTGGCGTGCATCGTGCTGGCGAAGCAGCAGGGCATGACCGTCATCGCAACCACTCGCAACCCGGACCGCGCCGAGCGACTGCACGCCACTGGTGCGGACCACGTCGTGGTGGACTCGGGCAGGATCGCCGACACGGTCCGTCGAATCGTGCCGGACGGCGTCAACGGAGCGGTCGAGTTGATCGGCACCGGCACGCTGCCCGACACACTCCGGGCGACAGCCGTCCACGGCACCGTGTCGTTCAGCGGGATGCTCTCCGACGTCTGGACCATCCCCGACTTCTACCCGATGGCGGTGATCCCCAACGGGGTGCGCCTCACCGCGCACTCCGGCGAAGCGAGCGACCTGCCGGCATCGGTACTGCAGGCGTTCCTCGACACCGTCGCAGCCGGCACCGTGCAGGTCCCGATCGCGAAGGTGTACGCGCTCGAGGAGATCGTTCAGGCCCACCGCGACATGGAGGACGGGATCCGGTCAGGCAAGCTCGTCGTCACCATCCGATGATGGGCACGGACTCCCCGGGACCCCGCTCTCGGGGTGGAACCCGTTCGTCCTCGACAAGGGCTCCAGCCAGTGCAATTCAGGAAGGTCGGATGTCTCCTCGCAGCTACAAGACCACCTTGGCCATCCTCGGCCTGGTCAGTCTCCTGCTCGTGCCGTTCTTGGTGCAGGGCGCCCTGCCGGCGATGTACGGCACGGTCGCACTCGTCGTTGTCGTCGCCTGGCTGCTCTACGGCGTCGTCAGCTCGAAGCTGACCCGACGATCCGGGCCCAGCTAGGCAGGTCCCAGGGTGCTGCCGTGTCCGGCAGCACCGTCCGGTCACCTCCAGGTCAAGGGCTGTTCACCCGCTGGCACTAACTCTGCTGGTCGGACCGCCGCCCGAGGGTCCCGATACCGGAGGACCCATGAACACCCGCACCGCACTGTCCTGCGTTGCCGTCGCTGCCGTCGCCTCGCTGGTGTTCGCGACACCGGCGCACGCCGACGAGGCCAGCTTCACCAGCAGCAAGCAGCCCTACATCGCCCCCAGCCAGTCGGACATCGACGCCTACTCACCTGCCCCGACGGGCTACTCCCCCGTCGCCACGGAGTCGGTCGCCCGGCACGGTTCCCGGGGGCTCTCCGCGTACAAGTACGACGCGCTGCTGCACCGTCTCGCCGCGACCGCGCAGGCCGAGAACGGGTTCCTGACGCCTGCGATCGGGAAGGAGTTCTCCGCAAACCTCGACGCCATCACGGCGGCGAACGTCGCGAACGGCTACGGCATGCTCACCGGTCAGGGCGCAGCCCAGCACCAGGGCATCGGAGCGCGAGCCGCGCAGCGCAACAAGCAGCTGTTCGCCCGTGCGGCGAAGACGGGCGGGCGTGTCGTCGCCGAGACCTCTGGTGAGTCTCGCGCCACGGAGTCGGGCGAGAACTTCTTGCGGGGCTTCGGGGCCCCGGGTGTCAAGCTCGAACCGCGCCCCGACCTGCTCTACTTCCACGAGGTCGAGAACCCGGACGGCACCGACAAGGCCGAGGGGTCACCCGAGCGCAAGCGCGCCCAGGCGTACGAGGACTACATCGCCGCACAGACCGGTGACGGCGGCACGATCGCTGCGGCCTTGCAGTACATCGAGGCGAAGCCGCGATCGGTCCAGGCGGCGCAGGACCTGCTCTCCGGCATCTTCACGCCCGGGTTCATCGCCGAGATCGGCACCGACAAGAAACACGTCTGGTACAACACCGCCGACGGCTCCAAGGGCGGCGCGGTGGCGTGCGCGCCCGGCGCAGACACGAAGGCCGATCCCGATGCCTGCGGCGACCCGAAGAAGTCGATCAAGAGCACCGTCGATGCGGCGATGTCGCTCTACAACCTGTACATCATCGCGGCCGACATGCAAGTGGAGAACGTCGCTCCGCACCGGTTCGACTTCGCGCAGTAGCTTCGCTGGCCGGGCGGCGGATGCCGAGTGGTTCGCGTACTTGCTCGACGCCGAGGACTTCTACGAGAAGGGCCCGAGCCTCGCCGGGCACGACGAGACCTACTCGATCGCCGAGCCCCTGCTCGACGACTTCTTCGCCACGATCGACGCCCGCGTCGCCGGTGGCGACGTCGTCGCGACCTTCCGTTTCGCGCACGCGGAGACGATCATCCCGTTCGCGGCGCTGCTGCGGCTGCCGGGATCCACCGTCGCCGCGCCCGACAACGCTGCTCCGGCGTCCGACGCCGACGTCTACGGGTACGCCACCAACCCGTGGCGAGGTTCTGCGGTGACGCCGATGGCTGCGAACGTGCAGTGGGACGTCGTCTCGCGAGCAGGCATCGACCCCGCCACCGGAGCGGCCTACACGCCGCTCGTGCGCATGCTCTACAACGAGCGGGAGATCGCGTTCGCCCCCGGGTGCCGTGCAGTCGCTGCAGGGTCGCACTGGGTCAAGGAGACCGAGCTCAAGCACTGCCTGACCGGCACGGCGATGGCGGAGAGCCCGCTGATCGTTGCAGCCACGCCACGACCGACCGCGACGCCCACTGCGGAGCCCACGCCGACCCCGACGACGACGCCGGCGGTGACTCCGGCGACGCAGGGTGCCGGCACACCGACGGCCCGCGCGACGGGCACGCTGGCCGCGACCGGTGCACAGTCGCCTGCCGGACCGGCGTTGCTCGCGACGCTGCTCCTCCTGGCCGGTGCCGGGACCCTGGTGCTGCGTCGCCGTCGTCGCCTGCGTCGTCACACCGACTGACGCCGGCGCACCGCGCCAGCGGGGTGACGGCCGTGCCTGGAGGTGGGCCCCACGCCGGCGCCCCAGGGTCAGGGACTCGACCGAGCCGCGGACCTCGGCCACCAGTGACAGATGTCATGCCGGGATCGTGACGTCCGGCCGAGGCACCGCGCGCGCGGCTGCACGAGGGTGGGTCCCATGAACGACACACCGGTCATCCAGCTCCGCGACCTCCGTAAACGCTTCGGCGAGGTGGCTGCGGTCGACGGCGTCGACCTGACGATCCGTCCGGGCGAGGTCGTCGCCCTCCTCGGCCCGAACGGCGCCGGCAAGACCACGACGGTCGACCTCGCGCTCGGGCTGTCCGTGCCGACGAGCGGCGGGGCCCTGCTCTTCGGTGAGGAGCCCCGCGCCGCGGTGGTCACGGGGCGGGTCGGCGCGATGCTCCAGGGCGGCGCGCTCCTGCCGGACATGACGGTCCGGGACGCGGTCGCCCTGGTTGCTGCAGCGCACCGTCGTCCGATGTCGGTCGACGAGGCCCTCCGCCGCGCGCGTTGCACCGAGATCGCCGGCCGCCGGGTGAACAAGCTCTCCGGCGGTCAGCTGCAGCGGGCGAGGTTCGCGGTCGCCGTGGTCTCCGACCCCGACCTGTTGGTGCTCGACGAACCGACCGCGGCGATGGACGTCGAGGCGCGGCACACGTTCTGGTCCTCGATGCGGGAGTTCACCGACGCCGGGCGCACGGTCGTCTTCGCCACCCACTACCTCGACGAGGCCGACACCTTCGCCGACCGCATCGTCATCATGCGCGCCGGTCGGATCGTGGCCGACGGCACACCCGCCCAGATCAAGGCGATCACCGCCACGCGTGCGGTCCGGTTCTCCGGGGTCGGCGCCGCCGCGCACGTCGCGTTGCGCGGTCTCCCCGGTGTCCGCAGCCTGGAGGCCCGGCACGACTCCGTCACGCTCCGTTCGGACCGCAGCGACGACACCCTCCGGGCCCTGCTCACGTCGTTCCCGCAGGCGCACGACATCCAGGTGGTCGCCTCGACCATGGACGACGCCTTCCTCGCGCTGACTGCCGACCCCGCCACCACCGACACCGCTCCCGAAGGGATCCCCGCATGACCACCGTCACCGCGTCCGGCCGGATGCCGATCCGTTACGTCTACCTCGAGACGAAGCGGCAGCTCCGCAACGTCCGTGCGATGGTGTTCACCTTCGCCGTCCCGGTGATCATGCTGCTCGTCTTCGGTTCGGCCTTCGGCTCCCAGACCGACCCGACGACCCGTCTGCAGTACCTCGTCGTCACGACGCTGCAGATGGCCGCGTACGGTGCGATGATGGCCGCGCTCAGCCAGGCGTTCGCGATCGTCAACGAGCGATCGATCGGCTGGAACCGGCAGCTGCGGGTGACGCCGCTCTCCGGGTGGGGCTTCATGGTGTCGAAGGTGATCGCCGCGATGGCCTTCGCCGCGGTGTCGATCGTCATCACGGTGGTCGTCGCGACCGTCGGCATGCACGCCTCGCTCGACCCGCTGCGCTGGTTCGCCGCCGGGTTCGGCATCTGGTGCGGAGTGATCCCGTTCGCGCTCATCGCGATCCTGATCGGACAGTTCGCGAAGCCGTCCTTCGCGCAGCCGCTCTTCATGGTGGTGTTCATGGGCATGGCGATCCTCGGCGGTCTGTGGGTCCCGCTGTCGGTGATGCCGGAGTGGATGGGGACCGTCGCGCACCTGCTGCCCTCGTACTGGTTGAACCGGATCGGACAGATGGGGGCCGGGGCCACCGGGGCCACCGGGTCCTCGGGCATGGTCGAACCCGCGATGGTCCTGGCGTGCTGGGCGATCGTGCTGGCCGCGGTGATCGTGTGGCGCTACCGCCGCGACGCTGCACGGCAGTGACCGACGGCCCTACGCTGGCACCGATGTCCGAGGCGACCAGCACGACCGACGCAAGTGGCACGGACGACGCGTCACGCGCCTCCCGGCCATCCCCACGCTCGTTCCCGTGGGCCGTCCCGCCGGGGGCCAGCGACGACGACATCCGCATCGGACGCCGTCGGTGGTACACCGGCGCGGTGTTCGCGCTCCTGTGGCAGGTGCTCGAGATCATCGCCGTCTGGACCGACGGACGGAGCCTCCGCGCGCACGTCGTCTCCTCCATCGCCCTCGCCGTCGTGTACGCGGCGTACCTGTTCGCACCGGAGCTGATGTGGCGACGGAACCTGCGCGAGCGGGTGCTCGTGCTGGCCGGGGTCGCGCTGCTCGCCGGGCTCCTGCTCCTCGTGGTCGGGCCGCTCGCGGTCTGGACCTGGCTGCTCATCGCTGCACTCTCCGGGTTCGTCGCCGAGCGGTTCTGGGTGGCCGCTGTCGTGGTGCTCGGGATCGTCGGCGCGCAGCTCCTCGTCGCCGTGAGCACGGGCTGGGGCAACGCCGTGGACAACGGCATCCTCTTCGCCCCCGTCATCACCGTGTCCGTCGGGGCGTCGATGCTGTTCTTCGGACGGCAACGCGAGGCGGAGCAACGGCTCGGGGTCGCGCAGGACGAGATCACCCGCCTCGCCGTCGTCGAGGAACGCGCCCGGTTCTCCCGCGACCTGCACGACGTGCTCGGCCACTCCCTGACCGTCGTCGCGATGAAGTCCGAGCTCGCCACGCGGTTGGTGGACGTCGACCCGGCCCGGGCGAAGACCGAGATGCAGGACGTCGAACGACTCTCCCGCGAAGCGCTGCAGGGGCTCCGACGCGCGGTCAGCGGCTACCGCGAGGCCGACCTCGACGCCGAACTCGTGTCGGCGCGAGCAGCACTCGAGGCCGCAGCCATCGACGCAGCACTCCCCCGGGACGCCGACGCAGCAGCCGATGACGTTCGGAGCCTCTTCGCGTGGGTCCTCCGAGAAGGCGTCACGAACATCGTCCGGCACGCCGCCGCGAGCCGGGTCCGCGTGACGCTGACCCGGACTGCGCTGACGGTCGAGGACGACGGCACCGGGGTGCTCGCTCCCCCGTCGACCGCGGCCGTGCTCGGCGGGAACGGGCTCCGCGGCCTCAGGGAACGCGCGGAAGCCGTCGGAGCGGTCCTGACCACCGGCACGAGCGACCTGGGCGGATTCCTGCTCCGGGTCGAGAGGAGTCAACGATGACCGACGTGATCCGAGTGCTCATCGCCGACGACCAGGCGCTCGTCCGTGGCGCACTCGCCTCGCTGCTCTCGCTCGAACGGGACATCGCAGTCGTCGCCCAGGTGGCCCGTGGCGACGAAGTGCTCGACGCAGCACGGGCGTCCGGCGCCACGGTGGCCCTGCTCGACGTCGAGATGCCGGGGGCGGACGGCCTCACGGCGGCGTCGATCCTGGCTCGCGAGCTGCCGACCTGCCGCTCGCTCATCGTCACGACGTTCGGCCGACCCGGGTACCTCCGGCGAGCGCTCGAAGCCGGGGCAGCCGGGTTCGTCGTGAAGGACACCCCCGCCGAACACCTCGCCGATGCCGTGCGCCGTGTCGAGGGGGGTTTCCGTGTCGTCGACCCCGTGCTCGCCGCCGAGTCCCTCGCTGCCGGGCCCTCCCCGCTCAGCCCGCGGGAGACCGACGTGCTCATCGCCTTCCGCACGGCGCCGACCGTGGCCGGGGTCGCCGGCACGCTGCACCTGTCCGAGGGCACCGTGCGGAACCACCTGTCGTCCGCGATCGGGAAGACCGCGGCGCGCAACGCGACCGAGGCCCTGCGGATCGCGGCGGACAACGGCTGGCTGCTCGGCACGGGACGGCCCTGATCCGGTCGCGGAACGATCGGCGCTCGGTCCGGTCCTTCGCGGTTCGGCGGCGGTCGCAGGCGTCAGTCAGCCGATCGACGGAGCGGCTCCGCCTGTCGCTACCCTGCCGATGCCCGCACGGACTCCTTCACCGCGGCGACGAAGGATGTCCGGGTGCGCTCGTCGAGCAGGTCGAGCGACAGGTACGGGTTGAGGTCTTCCAGCTCCACGAGGAGCAGTGCTCCGTCTCGGGTGCGGCAGGCATCGACGCGTTGGACACCGTGCTCGATCGTGTTCCACCCGATGAACTGTTGCGCGAAGGCCCAGTCGTCATCGCTCGCGCGGTACTGCTGCAACTCCCACCGTTTCGTCGGGTCGGGAGCGTTGAGCGCGTACTGCGGGACGTGGTCCACGTAGTAGAAGGAGACTTCGTACTGGAAGTCGATGCGGGGTTGCACGAGCAGGTTGTCGTAGCGCAGCCCGGCGAGCTCGTCACGGCCCACGACTCTCAGCCCGATCGAGTCCGCGCCCAGCTTCGGCTTCGCGATGTAGTCCGCGGTGTCCGGGAGTTGCGCGATGTCCGCGGCGGCATCGATCGTGGGGATGACCGGGTACCCGGCTCGGAACAGGTCGAGGAGGTACTGCTTCCCCCTCTGGTCGGCTCGTCCTGTCAGGTCAGTGAACACAGGGATCCCACGAGTCCGCGCGGCTTCGCGGAACGCATCGTACGCAGCCAGGTAGTGCAGCACGGGTCCACTGTTGCGCACCACGACGACGTCGAACGCGTCCATCAGGTGCTCGGCAGCCAGCGGTGGGCAGATCGCGACGTCGAACTCCGCGCTGAGCTCGCCGGAGAGGTAGATGTCCTCGTCGCAGTAGCGTCGGCCCTTCGCCTCGTACCCGAGGTCACTCACGTAGAGGACGCGAAGGCGCTGGCGCTCTCCGTTCATGCCCGTGCGTCTTCCGCGGGCGACGGACCTGATGCACGTCCATCGATCAGCAGGCGCCAGCCTGGGGCGAGTGGGCCGTGTTCAGTGCGCATCGGGATCTCCGGGTCGGAACGGGTGGGGACGGGTGGCGAAGGCAGTGGGGAGACGATCGTACGAGTCAAGGTGACCTGCCGCCCTGAGAAGCACCGCAGCCCTCACCGTGTGGATGGGGCTCGGGATCGTCTCGACAGGCAGCCGTGCGTCTGTTGCGAAGCCCTGTCCTCGGAATGTCGCCGCATGTGGTGGCTGGCTTCGAGCACCGGGACGCCGTTGTCGTCCTGCCAGCCACCCCCCTGTACCAACGGAGCCCGCCGTGTCCGGGCGGAGGTCCGTTCGACAAGCTGCTCCCTTCCTGGCATGTTAACGACTGAAGTGCTGGATATCGGTTCTCGGGAAGGAGTGGGAAATGAGCAAGAACGATCACCGATCTCGGCGGGTTGCCGCTGGCTTCGCCGCTGTGGCTGTCGGCGGAGCGGTGTTCCTCGGCGCGATCCCCGCACAGGCGCAGGACGGCGTCGGGAGCGAGGGGGTCATCGGTGGATGGTCAGAGAGCACCGGGACCGTCGACGGCGCAGGAACCGGAATGTCGGTGTTGGCGGTGAACCACCGCGGTGCAGCGGAGAAGAAGACCATCAGTGGGACGACGCACAAGCGTTCGCATGGTTGGACGACCTGGGCAGGCGTGCAGCACTACACGCGTGCGCGGCTCGAGCACGGCAGCAGCATCATCGCTGACTCTGGCCGGAAGTGGGGCAAGTCCGGCACGGAAGCAGTGACCGTGTGGAAGCCGTACCGGCCGAACCGGCCCGGCAACGGTGTCGGTACAGCGAAGACCTACTACGGCAGGTGACGCATCGCAGCGGGTGCGAGCCGACGGCTCGCACCCGCTGCTGCGTGAGGAGAAGACGTGACGAAGCAACAGACCACGGCGATCGCGGGCCTGCTCCTGCTGGCCATGCTGCTGACGGTGTTGATCGGGGTGTTCGACGCTCGCCGAGGTGTCATCGCTTCTGAAGGCAACGATCTCCGCAGCGGTCAAAGCGTGTGGGTGAACGCGACACTCGACGAACTCATGCGTGCCCGGAACGCATTCGAACCGGGAACGAAGGTGTTCGTGCGCCTCGAGGGCGATGTCCGCGCCGTCGCAATGTTGTCGGGACGGTGGACAGATGTCCCGCTGCACGACGGGCACGCACTGACCGGGCGCCCCGGCGAGGCCCTCGCCGGGGCTGACGTTGCCGTCCGCGGTGACGACATCGTCGTCGATGGCAAGCCCTACGACGTGGTGGGCCGTCTCGGCGTCCGGGCCGACAGTCTGCTGTCCGATGACGTCATCGTCGCCGATCCGTCGCGGTTCTCGGCGTCACCACAGCGGCTCCTCCTGGACGGCCCGAGCAGTGTCCGCCACTACAGCGCAGAGTTCCCTGGCCGAAGTGTCGAGATCGTCGACGACGGCACGAACCGCAGGACGAACGTCGACGCCGTGTCTCCGGTTCTGGTCACGCTCGGCGTGCTCGTCGTCATGCTCATCGGCGTGGTCGCAGGCCTGCAAGCTGGGCGATGGGAACTCCGCACTGCCGCCGTCCGCTTCACCACGGGGATCCGACCGCTGAGCACCCTCCGCAGCGCGGCCACCAGAGTCAGCGTGATCACCATCGCCGCCTGTACGACCGCTCTCGCGGGCGCGGCAGTGGTCAGGCAGGCCACCCTCCTCGACCTCGACGTCACCACTGTGGTCGTCTCGGTCGGAACCGTCGTGCTTGCCGTGTCCGTTGCTTCGTTCTGGCAGGGAACCCGTCGATGGAACTGCTGAACGACCTCCGGTCCAACTGGACGATCATCGTCGCCAAGATCGTCCTGCTCGTGCTGCTCGCACTCTGCTGGTACAACGTGGCGTCCTTCACCCAGTCCACCTCGCAGGCCGTGGCCCAGGGCTTGTCCGCCGATGCCGACGTCGACCTCTACACGGTGGTCGACGATCTCGGCCCGGATGCTTTCGAGGCGATCCGGCGAGACGAGCACGCACTCGACGACGTCGCCTCGTTCGTCGACCGCATCGACGACGAGCCCGGGTTCGACTTCATCTCCTCGTACGACCAGCCCGTCACCGTTCAGGACTTCCGCGGCGACGACCGCTTCGACGTCGGCTACGGCACCGAGTACACGCTCAACGGGAAGTACCAGGACGAGTCCGGCCGGAGCGTTCAGGACATCAAGTCCATCCAGCTCAACGAGAACGCGTACGAGTTCGCGGGGCTCTCCGTGCAGGACGGCAAGCCCATCGAGTGGAACGTTGTCGACTGGGGATCCGGTCGGATCCCGGTGCTGCTCGGCAACGAGTACCGCGGCGTGTACGAGCTCGGGGAGCGATTCACCGGAGCGGTCATCCTGCAGGAGCAGGAGCTCGAAGTCGTCGGTTTCCTCGAACCGGACAGTGCCATGTACTTCCGCGGTGAGGCAAACCACTACCTCGACGACACCGTCATCGTGCCCTACCCGCCAACACTCGCCGGACTCGACCGAGCAGCACTCGACCGGCTGGATCCCGAGCTGTTCGGACGCCTGGCGTTCCAGGTGCTCAACGCCGATCTCGCCGTCGATCACAGCCTCGATTTCGGGGACGTCGTCGCGCGTCTCGACGCGATCGGAGACGACACCGGCTTCCGGTCGTACACGTTGCTCGGAGTACCGGCCTACCTCGTGCAGCTCTCCCTCGTTCGCCAGCTCATCCAGGACAACCTGGTGCTCGTCACCGCGCTGCTGGTCGCCCTCACCGCTGGCGTGGGCATCATCACGGCGTTCCTCAACCGACTCCTGCATCACCGTCGAACGCCAGTGGCGCGGGTGCACCATCTCCTCGGGAGGAGCCCGAGTGCCACGAACCGGCTGTTCCGCGCAAGCCGCCTCACCGAGTTCACCGCGGCGCTCGGGCTGTTCCTCGCGACCAGCGCACTGCTCCCCAACGACAGCGAGATGGCTCGACTCGGTGCCGGCACCGCCCTGCTCCTCTGGTGCGTGGCGGACGGCGCACTCGGCCGGCGAGCCATCCGCATCGAACTGACCGCCCAACAGCGAAGAGGTACCTCACGATGATCGTGCTGCGTGACGTCTCGAAGACCATCACCGAGCCCGACGGATCGATCCGAGCACTGTTCGACCGGCTCGACTTCGACCTTCGCGACGACGATCGATCCGTGGCCATCACGGGGCGCAGCGGATCCGGCAAGAGCACGCTGCTCCGGATCCTCGCCGGACTCGACACCGACTTCGGCGGGACCTACGAGCACGACGGCCACGTGCTCGAGCGCACCGCACGGAGGATGGCGGAGCACCGACTCCGACACATCGGCATCGTCACCCAGGACCACAGCCTCCTCGGCGACCGCAGCGTGCTCGACAACGTCCGGCTCGGCGTTCCTGCTCGCGCTGACTCCACCGCCCGAGCACATGAGGCGCTCGACGCGGTCGGCATCAGCCGCCTCGCTGGCAAGCGCCCACGACGACTGTCAGGAGGAGAAGCGCAGCGCGTCGCGATCGCTCGAGCCATCGCGAAGCGCCCTGCCGTCGTCCTCGCCGATGAGCCCACCGGCGCACTGGACGAGACGACCGAAGACGACGTGCTCGCCCTCTTCGACCGGCTGCAGCAAGCGGGAACCAAGTTCGTGATCGTCACCCACAGCGAGCGCGTTGCACAGCAATGCGGACGGCAACTCCAGCTGCAACACGAGCAGCTCGTCGCGCGCGGCGCGTGACGGACTGGAGGCACGGTGCCAGCTGGCACCGGGCCTCCAGTCCGTCAGCGGTTGCGCTCCAGATCCCCGATCACGCGTGCGCAGAACGGTCGCGGCTGAAGAACTCGGCGAACATCTCCCGTTTCGCCGCGTGCGAATCGGGCTCGAGCTCGAGTCCCTCCATGTTGAGGTCGGTGCCGAACAGTCGCAGGATCCCAGGACCACTCGGCTCCGCGGTCTCGAGCGACACCGAGAACAGTGTCGGCGACGTCTCGCCAGCAGCAATCCGCCGAGCTTCTGCGAACGCCGCACGGTACGTCGCGTCGGTGACGCGAATCACACTGACCGACCAACTCGTGGCGTCCCAGTCGGGCGCAACCGTCTCGCCCCTCGGAGCATGGAAGAAGTGCACGACGAACGTGTCGCGCTCGCCTTCGCTGCCGTAGTGCCGCTCGTCCACGTCTTCGATTTGCACTCATTCATCTTGCCAAGGGACGCCGCGACCGCCTCAGCGTTGCGCGTCGCTGTTACCGCCAGGGCACATCCTCGCCGGACACGAGCCGTCCCACCGGTCCCACCGGTCCCTCCGCGGACCTCGGCGTCCGCACGACGCCCGATGCAGCTTCGGCCAGGGGTCGTGTCCCAAAGACATGGTGCGGTAATCGTTGCGGTGAGCGCCCCCATGCGACCAGCCTCAAGGCCGCGCCACGAAGCAAAGAAGCCCAAGGAGATCCTCGGTGGGCTTCTTTGTCGCGACCAATTCCGGACGATGTCCGACCCAGTGTTTCGGTTGAGCGGACAGACTTGAACCCGCATCGACCGCGCCGAGCCGGGCTCGCCCGTGGTTCCGGGAAGTTGATGAGTCAGCCCTCCGCAGCGGATCGCCGCGGAGCACCCCAGCAGGGTGCGGAGGGACATGTTGGCCGCGTTTGTTCTGCAGCTCCGCGAGCTGCGCGAATGTTCGAGGTGTCCTCGGTTACTAGTACGATCACGGCATGCCGTCATCTGCTCCTATCGGAGCCCCGACACCCGCGCTGGCGCTCCGGGGCTCGCCGAGTCGCCATACGGACTGGATGGAGCAGTTTCAAGTTGCGTACGTACGAGCGATAGCAGCTGCTGCCGGGTGCGCCATCGTCGGAGAGCCCAACGTCGACGACGGCGTAGACGTCGTACTCAGTCACCGTTCCACCGCCCATAAGCACTCAGGAGCCGTCTACCTCGAGCTGCAGCTCAAGGCGACCTCCTCCCCGGTCCTGGCAGGAACGCGTCGAGTCTCTGCGACCATGCGTTCGGATCGCTACGCGGAGCATTTAGACGCCACCCCGAACATGGATCGGATCGTCGTGCTGATGTCGATGCCCGCAGATCCGGCAGACTGGATCACGGCTTCGCACGCGAACCTACTTGTTCGGCACTGCGCGTACTGGGTGAACCTGGCCGGCGGGCCAGCTTCGTCAGCGGCTCGCCCTACTGTGAGCGCCAGTGTCCACAATATTTTCGATGACGTAACACTGTGCAACATCATGGCTCGTATCGGACAGGGAGGAAAACCGTGAACGACCTACCCGCCGAGCCCGCCGACTTTGCGACGGTCACTGCACTTCTACGCCACTTCTCTTGGGCACCTCTGGACGGAAGCCCCGGCAGGTACGAGGTTTGGGGCAGTGCCACCGGAGATGAAGTGTTACTTCCTATCAATCCTGAGAACGCCGATTACGACCGGTTATTGTCCGCTGCGCAACGCGCGCTGACGTCGAAGTACGGTAGCGCCGCAACAGAGGTTCTAGGCGCGCTGCGAACTCAGATCAACCAATTGCTCGATAGCACTCAGTGGCTGAAAGAGACCCGGCTTGAGGCGGGTTTGATCAGTTGGGAGGAGGGCGAGGGACTATTCCTCGCCGCGAGGGCTGCACTAGTCGCATCTGCGAAGTCTACCAGGGAAAGACGACCATACCACGGTAATGCAAGTGCGCATATCGGGCGCCGGTTTTTAGAGAGCAGCTTGATGGGGCAAACGGAGGTGGGGAGCTTCATCATCAATGCCTACACACCATCCAACGCTCGATTCCATTTAACGAAAGCATCCGAGGACGTCGCTTCCTCCGCCCCCCGCAAAGCGGAGACTGTCTCGGGGCGAACGATTCTGAACACAATGACCGAGGCAATGTCTTCCATACATTCAACTCTTCGGTCTTCACGGCATAAATCAAGCCCAGAAGATTTTCTCGAGCTTGTGGACAACGGTGTCTCATATGAGTTACTCAAGGCGCTCGTTGAGATAACCCACGGGGCTGATTCCGCTGTGAAAGTGTCTCAGCGCGACCCCAACAATTTGGGTCGCAAGGTCGAGTTTGATTTCAGTCCAACCGACAGTCCCATTCTCGCCCGTGCTGCGACACGATTCGCGGAGGGGAGCCAAGCGCCGAAACAGGTCACGTTTGCTGGAGAGGTCACCCTCCTAAGCCACTCTTCGACAACCGCTGCTCACGTAGTGCGAATTGACATGGATGGACGCAAGGTGCGAGTTCGCCTGAACGCGACGGAGTACAAGGTGGCTTACGACGCACACGGCGACGAGCGTTGGCTCTCAGTACGGGGGAAACTCGAGAAGGACGGCAACAACTACTGGATCAACAAGCCGACCGAGGTTAAGGCCGTGGATGCGCCTCCACAGGTAGAGCAAACTCCTCCGTTGGAGCTCTAGACATCACGCTGTTGCGTGACGCTATGGCAGCATTTCGTACAGTGCGACGTAGAACGCCTCTGCCGGTCGGTAGATGTTGTCGAGGCCAGAGTTCCGCTCCCCACGTTCCATACCGGCGACGTAGGTCCGTCGAGGCCAGCACGGTGCGCGAACTACGTTTGGCTGAGGTCCGACCTGGCTCATGCGCGACGCAGCTCGTCCTGATCGCAGGGTCGACCTCGGAGTGGAAATGCGCCCGTGCCCCCTCAGGCTCCGCTCGGACGCTCGGAACCTAAAGCGGACGCGAGCAGAACCCGGCCCTACCTCCCCGTAAGGGCGTGAGCCACGACTCCGCGCCGGTACAAGCAGAGTTGGGGCGAACACCACGGCGTGCAGCGCTGAGAGGGTGGCAGTGGCGTCGACCCCGCCTACTCCGCTCCGCTTTTCGGAGCGGAGTAGGTCGAGCGGAGTCGCCAAGGGAGGGGGGCACCATGGGCTAACGCGACAATAATCTGGAACACGTTCACGAGCACCACGTGGGACGGCGGGCTGGCGTGATGACCGGCCGCGCGGAACACGAAGCGGACAGGACGACGCCCGCTCCGTCAGCTCCGTCAGCTCCGTCAGCTCCGTCAGCTCCGTCGAGCGACCATTCCACCGTGGAAGAACTGGACTAGCGGCACTGCAAGGAACAGTGCCGCTTCGGCTTCTTCTTGCGTCGCCGCCCGATCACCGTTGCCGCCGTGTCGCTGCTGCTGGCCCGAGTGCAAGGAACGCATCATCTTCACGATGGTGTCGCTGGAGGGGTTTGCCTCGTCGTCTTGCAGTGGAAGCGCCCAGTCCTTCTGGTCCCGCATCGCCGACACCATCTTGCCGAGCGTTGCGACTGAGTCCTTGGGCGAGACACGGGGCTTCGCAGCCTCCTCGACCGCCTTGATCGCCTTGGAGTAAGCCTTGTCCGGATCAGGGTTCATCCCGAACGCCGCGTGCCAGGCGTCAGACAGCAGTTCGCCTGCACCGCCCGTGGAAGACATAACCGCGTCCGATGCGACCTGAACAGCTATCGGGACACGTCGTTCAAGACCCGCAGCCCCAAGTCGACGTCCTACACGCCACGCCGAACCAGCATTCGCCAGAAGCTCCTCGAGGTCCTCATTCCACACTTCGTGACTTGTGAAGCTCAGCTTCGCGACAAGAAAGTCGGCGACGCTGAGCGTGAGGTCGCTGTCCTTCCGCATTTGGAGTGCGGTGCTGAGGAACGAGCCTCGCATTTCGGGAGCAAGAGGCTTCACAAGGCGACGTAACTCGTCGTACTCAGCTACGAAGTGCAGACGGTTCGTAGAGTCCCGCGCGAAGTGCTTGACTGCAGCGTCGATCCAGATCCAGAAGCGAGTGGCCATCCAAGGCGGAACCCCCTCATGGAGGCTCTCTCGATCCGCAGCCGCCGTACCCATCGGAACCCACTCGCTCTGCACATGGTCAATCTAGCGAGCAGAGCCGACGTCGGAGCAGTGTTGGAGGGGTTTCGCTCCTCTGGAACATGAAAGCCCCGACGGAACCGTGGTCCAATCGGGGCTTTTCGGTCGGGCTGACAGGATTTGAACCTGCGACCCCTTGACCCCCAGTCAAGTGCGCTACCAAGCTGCGCCACAGCCCGCGAGTTCCGGAGAACTCAGGACCCCGGAGGATCCTCGCCCACGTCCGACCGGAGCGCGAGCGACCGGTCCAGCATAGCGGACGTCAGACCCCCTCCGTGCCACGGCGAGTCGCAGCAACGCGACCCGAACGACACGCTCAGCCCGGCCGCACCACCTCGCGCCGCGCTGCCAACCACGGCAACCCGAGCCCGACGAGCAAACCCCCGGCCCCGTCTGCCGCCAGGTCCCCGATCGTGTCGTCGTACCCGACGAAGATCTTCGCGTCGACGAAGTTGTGCCCGAGCCACTCCCCCATCTCCCAGACCGCGCCGACCGCGAGTCCCGCACACAGCGCGAGCACCGCGACGACCACCCGGCGTTCCCCGTGCGGGGCCGGCACAGCACGTAGGTCGGCACCGATGACGTACAGCACGGCCGCGAGCAGCCCGGTCAGCACGACGTGCATGAACTTGTCCCACAGGAAGACGGTCGTGTACCACTCGAGCACGCTCGACCAGCCGGCGACGAGCACGAGCACACACACGGCCAGGTCGAAGACGGGTCGCAGCCCGAGCATGCGCGGCACCACGACCCCGAGCAGCGCCAGCGCCATGACCGGGAACGCCGTCCCACCCCACCCGACACTCGCCACGACGACGCTCACGAGCGTCAGGGCGCGCACCACGTCGGCCACCAGGAACCGCGGCCGCAGGAAGGTCGACCCGAGCGCCCGGATCACGACGCCCACCGGACGACCGCGTGCACGGCGGCGTGGTCGGACGGCCACACGCCGCCCGGCCGCCGCACGTCGACCGCGACGCGGTCCACGGCCGCCCCAGCGGTCACGAGCACCCCGTCGATCCGCCGACCACCAACGCGCGGACTCCCGTAGTGCGGGTACGTCCCGTAGGGCTCACCCACCTGCCTGGAGGCCCGCCCCCAGCTGTCCTCGACCCCCGCCTCCGCCAGGGCTCGCCACGGTGCGGAACCGGCGGGGGTGTTCCAGTCGGCCATGACCACGGCGGGCAGGCCGCGCTGCCGGACGATCCGGCCGAGCAGTTCGGCGGACCGCAGTCTGGCCCACGGTGAGGCGACGTCGAGGTGGGTGGCGATCGCCAGGAACCGGACGCCGGTCGCGCGGTCGTCGACCACGGCGCCGACGGCGTGCCGGGGGAAGGACGTGGCCCACGACCGCGAGCCGGGGCGGTGGGGTGTGCGGGAGAGCGCCCAGGTGCGGCGCTCGACGACGTCGAGGCGGGAGCGGTCGAGGAACAGGCCGACCTGTTCGCCACCGCCGCGTGCTCCTCGCCCGGCCAGGACGGGCTCCCAACCCGACCCCAGGCCGGACGTCAGCTCGTCTGCCTGCGCGGGCAGGGCCTCCTGGACGGCGAGGACGGTGGGCGCTTCGGACGTGACGAGCGCGAGGACGGCGTCGCGGCGGCGCTCCCAGGCGTCCGGGTGGGTCGACCGTCGCGGCACGCGGCGACGCACGTTGAGCGTCATGCAGTGCACCTCGGGCGACCGGACCGGTCCGATGAGCGGGCGGTCGTCGGGGTGGTGGTGGGGCATGCATCCCTTCTACGAGACGACACCCGTCGGATTCTCAGGGACCTCTCCGCCTGGCTCGTAGGGTGGCCCGATGCGTTCTCGTTCCACCCCTCGTGTCCTCGTCGCGATCGCCGTCTCCGGCCTGCTGCTCGGAGCCGCCGGGTGCACGTCGAGCGAACCGGACACGAGCCGCCCGACCCTGGCGAAGGCCTCCGCCGACACCGTCACGGTGGCCGACGCTGCGGACGCCGCAGCGCGGTCGGTCCGGGTCAGCAAGGCGCTGTTCGCCAGCGCTCCGGGCGCGGTCGTCGCCCGGGCCGGCGACACCGACGGCATCCGTGGTGCAGCGAAGACCGCGGCGAGCGCCCACGTCCCGGTGCTGCTGACGACCAAGAACAAGGACGCTGCCGTCGCCCGCGAGCTCGACCGGCTCGGTGCCGGCTGGTACCAGGCCGAGGGCGACGTGTCGCTCGACACGGACGTCGAACAGCGGCAGGCGCCGGACGGCGGTGACGCGCCGGAGTCGACCCGGGCCTCCCGGCAGGCGACCGTGGTGGTGGCGGACGCGCGTGCGGACGCTGCTGCCGTAGCAACCGCGAAGGCTGCCGGTGCGCGGGTCGTGACCATGCCGAAGGGCGTGTCCGACCCGGCTGCCGCACCCGACGTGGTGACGGCGCTGCACGAGCGGGCGAAGCACCCGACGGTCCTGGTCGGTGCGGCGTTCGACGCCCTGCCGGACCCGGAGTGGACGGTGCGGGCGGCCGAGGGCGGGTTCCAGCTGCGGAACGGCGGCCAGCGGCCGTTCGACGGGCACCGGTACGTCGCGCTGTACGGGGCTCCCGGGGCGCCGGCGCTGGGAGTGCTCGGCGAGCAGGGGCCGAAGCAGACCGTGCAGCGGGCCGAGCAGGTCGCGAAGCCGTACCGGGCCGAGTCCGACGAGCTCGTGACGCCCGCGATGGAGGTCATCGCGACCGTCGCCGCGGGCGACGCCGGCGCCGACGGCGACTACTCGACCGAACTGCCGGTCTCGACGCTCGAGCCCTACGTCGAGGCCGCCCACGATGCGGACATGCCGGTCATCATCGACCTGCAGCCGGGGCGGTCGGACTTCCTGTCACAGGCGAAGAAGTACGAGTCGTTGCTGAAGCAGCCCGGTGTGTGGCTGGCGCTCGACCCGGAGTGGCGGCTCACGAAGGACCAGGTACCCCTGCAGCAGATCGGCAGCGTGTCGGCGTCCGAGGTGAACAAGGTCTCGTCGTGGCTGGCTGCGCTGGTCAAGCAGGAAGGGCTGCCGCCGAAGGCCCTGGTGCTGCACCAGTTCCGGCTGTCGATGATCCAGGACCGCTCAGCACTGCGGACCCACCCGGAGCTCGACATGCTCGTGCACGTCGACGGGCAGGGGTCGCAGCCGGACAAGCAGGCGACGTGGAAGGCGCTGCACCAGGGCGCGCCGGAGGGGCTGCACTGGGGCTGGAAGAACTTCACCGACGAGGACACGCCCATGCTGACGCCCGCGCAGACCATGCGGGACGTGCGGCCGACGCCGTCGTTGGTCACGTACCAGTAGGGCCCGGTTGGTCCGGTTGTCCACAGCCGGGAGTCGCGACCCGGGTTTCGTCGGTCGGTGCTGACAGCATGGGGGCATGTCTGGTCTTGGTGTCGGGTCCACTGCGTCGTCTTCCGTCTCCCCCTCTGCGGACATCGCCGCCGAGGCGCAGCAGGCGCTCGCTGCGCTCACGGGGCGCCCCGACGCGGTGTTCCACCCCGGCCAGCTCGAGGCGATCTCCGCGCTGGTCGAGCACCGGCAGCGCGCCCTCGTCGTCCAGCGCACCGGGTGGGGCAAGTCGGCGGTGTACTTCCTGGCGACGCTGCTGCTGCGCCGGCGCGGGGGTGGCCCGACGGTCCTGGTGTCGCCGCTGCTCGCCCTGATGCGCGACCAGGTCGCCGCTGCCGCGCGGGCCGGGGTCCGTGCGGTGTCGATCAACTCCGCGAACGCGCACGAGTGGGGTGAGACCCAGGCTGCCCTCGCCCGTGACGAGGTCGACGTGCTCCTCGTCTCCCCCGAGCGCTTGAACAACCCGAAGTTCCGCGACGAGCAGATGCCGACCCTGATCGCCCGGATGGGCATGCTCGTGGTCGACGAAGCGCACTGCATCTCGGACTGGGGCCACGACTTCCGGCCGGACTACCGGCGTCTGGCCGAGCTCATCCGGTCGCTCCCCCACGGCGTCCCCGTCCTGGCCACCACCGCGACGGCGAACGAGCGCGTGGTCGAGGACGTCGCCGAGCAGCTGACCGCCGGCCCGGCCGACCCGGTGTTCACGATCCGCGGGTCCCTGGCCCGCAAGTCCCTGCGCCTCGGCGTGCTGACCCTGCCCGACGCCCGGCAGCGGCTGGGGTGGCTCCTCGCCCACCTCGGCGACCTGCCCGGCAGCGGCATCATCTACACGCTCACGGTCTCGGCGGCCGAGGACATCGCCCGGCTGCTGCGCGACAACGGGTACGCCGTCCGCGCGTACACCGGGCGCACCGACACCGACGAGCGCGAGCAGCTCGAACAGCAGCTCAAGGGCAACGAGCTGAAGGCCCTGGTCGCCACGAGTGCGCTCGGCATGGGGTTCGACAAGCCCGACCTGGGGTTCGTCGTGCACGTGGGCGCTCCGTCGTCGCCCGTCGCCTACTACCAGCAGATCGGTCGCGCGGGTCGTGCGACCGACAACGCCGACGTCCTGCTCCTGCCCGGGCGCGAGGACCGCGAGATCTGGCAGTAGCTTCGCCAGTGCCTCGATGCCGACCGAAGCCCGTGCCGCCGCCGTGCTGGGCGCCCTGTCGACCGACACCGCGATGTCGACCGTCGCGCTCGAGGGTCTGGTCGACATCAAGCGCTCCACCCTCGAACTCCTGCTCAAGGTGCTCGACGTCGACGGCGCCGTCCGACGCGTCACCGGCGGCTGGGTGTCGACCGGGCAGCCGTGGGAGTACGACGCACCCCGGTACGAACGCGTCGCCGCGGCCCGTGCTGCCGAGGCCGCGTCGATGCTCGACTACGAGTCCACCTCGGCCTGCCGCATGCAGCTGCTGCAGCAGGACCTCGACGACCCCTCGGCCGAGCCCTGCGGCCGATGCGACAACTGCGCCGGGGCGTGGTTCCCGACCGCCGTGTCCGACACCGACTCGTCCGGGGCGGCGGCCGCGCTCGACAAGGTCGGCGTCGAGATCGCCCCGCGTGCCCAGTGGCCCTCGGGGATGTCGTCGCTCGGTGTCTCGGTGCGGGGCAAGATCGGTCCAGACGAGCTCGTGCAGCCCGGCCGTGCGGTGGCGCGTCTGACCGACCTCGGCTGGGGTGGTCCCCTGCGTGCACTGTTCGCGCCGTCCA
Source organism: Curtobacterium sp. Arg-1 (assembly GCF_025643395.1). NCBI lineage: Bacteria > Bacillati > Actinomycetota > Actinomycetes > Micrococcales > Microbacteriaceae > Curtobacterium > Curtobacterium sp. Arg-1. Next base: position 1,229,775 of record NZ_CP095731.1, on the reverse strand, counting down.
CCCCTGATGCACCGATCTCGCGCGAACTCGTCGACGGCTGCGTCCGGGCGCTCAAGGACTGGCCGTGGGAGACCCGGCCGACCGGCGTCGTGGCGATGTCCTCGCGGTCACGGCCCGAGCTCGTGGGGTCCCTCGCCCAGGCGCTGTCCACGATCGGGCGGCTGCAGTTCCTCGGCACGCTCGGCCGTGCCGGCGGGACCCCTCGCGGCGACGGTGCGACGAACAGCGCCTACCGGTTGTCCGGCGTGTGGGACACCTTCGTGGTCGATCCGTCGCTCGCCGCCGCCCTGCAGTCGCACGAGGGCCCGGTGCTGCTCGTGGACGACCTGGTCGACAGCCGGTGGACGATGACCGTCGCAGGCCGGGAGCTCCGGCGCGCCGGGGCCTCCGCCGTGCTCCCGTTCGCCCTGGCCACGGTGGCGTAGCCCCCGCACCTGTTTTGCGACAGTCCACGTGTCGATCGACCCGTGGGTTGTCGCACACCTGGTCCGGCATCCACCGGAAACCGCTCCGGCGCGCAGCGGTCAGGACCCGCTCGACCCCAGTCCTGTGGCGAGCCACGACGAGAACACGCCGACGAAGAGGTCGAGCAGCAGCGCCCCACCCGCGACGAACAGTCCGGCGGCGGCCAGTCCGACGACGAACGCCCGCTGCGCACGGCCGACGATGAGCGCCACGAGGGTCATCACGAGGGCGACCAACGCCACGAGCCCCGAGACCAACCACCACGCGAAGGAACCGCTGCTGGTGAACATGCTGACCAGTGCTCCGACGTTCCACAGCCCGGCTCCGAGCGCCACGACCGAGGGCACCACGAGCAACCACTGACCAGCCGAGTTCTCGCGCACCAGCCCATCGTGCCACGACGGTGCGCCACGGCGGCCGACGGCAGCCTCAGCGCCGCGCGGGCTTCGGGAACGTGGCCCGCATGTGGTCGCTCGTCAGCACGTCGCCGATGCCGACCATGAGCACCGAGAACAGGATCTGCTCGATGACCATCCAGAACGGGTAGAGCCCGGGGATCGCCGCGACGATCAGCGTCACGATCGGGAAGATCCGGCTGAACAACCGCAGCCGCTGGTACGCCCAGTAGTACCCGAGCTGCGCCCGCCAGGCGAACACGTAGAGCGTCAAGGTGATCAGCAGCACCACGGTGGACCGGAACCACACCGCCCACGACAGGGACTCCCCGGCGCGGGTCAGCAGCACCGCGACCACGATGGCGGTGAGGCCGACGACCGTCTCCGCGACGAGCAGCCACCGGATCCACCGGAACGAACGCACCGTGTCCGGGTGTTCGAGCATGTCCTCGCGGATCACGTACCCGGACTGCCGGCCTCCGGCCAACCGGTCGAGCCGAAGACGGCACCACACACGGTCGGCGAGCACACCGAGTCCGTCGTTCTGCTGCGTCACCAGTACATCGTGCCCCATCCCGAGGCCGACAGGAGACGCAGCCCCGAGCGGGGACGGCTCAGTCGGACGGGACGAGTGCCGCGCCGCCCAGCACGGTGCCGGTCCCGGCGTCGAGCAGGACCAGGGAGCGGACCTCGTCGGGCAGCGTCCACGGCTCGCCGAGCACGACGGTCAGCCCCTGTTCGACCCCGTCGGCCTGGAACAGGTCGTAGGACTCCCCGACCGGCGTCCACATCGGCTTCGAGCCACCGCGCACCGTCCCCGCGGACAGCACGACGTCGACCGGGCCGTCCCCGCCGGTCTCCAGGTGGTCGATCTCCACCGCGAGGGTCTCGTCGCCCGTGTTCGCGGTGATCCGGACGTGCCCGGAGGCAGCCGCCCCGATGCCGACGATGTCACCGGAGACCGGCGGGACGCGCCGCCACCACGGGTCGATGGGTGAGCCGTCGACCGGACGGACGGGTTCGGGCTCGATCGGCTCCCCGAGGGCGTCGGACGGCGGCAGCCGGACGTCGGGCGACTGCGCCGGCTCGGGGCCCACTGCGTCGGCACGGGTGACCGGTTCGCCGTCGTCCGGTGCGTGCGAGCTCGTCCACAGGGACACCGAACCCACGACGACCACCCCGACGAGGACACCCACCAGGGCGAGCCGACGTCGGTCGGCTGCCCACCGCCCGGTACCCCCGCCCCCATGATGCCGCACCGGCGCGCCGGACCGGCCCCGGGCCTCCAGGCCGACCGCGGACGCGAACGCGAACGCAGAACGCAGAACGCGCCCCGACGGATCGGGGCGCGTTCTGCGTGACGGGTGGGGAGGCTCAGCGCTTCCGGCGCTCGCGCACCCGCATGTTGACGTTGATCGGCGTGCCGGAGAAGCCCCAGACCTCGCGGAGTCGACGCGTGATGAAGCGTCGGTACTGCGGGTCGAGGAACGCCGACGTGAAGAGCACGAAGGTCGGCGGCTGGCTCGACGCCTGGGTCCCGAACAGGATGCGGGGCTGCTTGCCGCCGCGCACGGGGTGCGGGTGCTCCTGCACGAGCTCGGCGATGAAGGCGTTGACCTTGCCGGTCGGGATTCGGGTGTCCCACGACTCGAGGGCGGTCTCGAGCGCCGGCACGAGCTTCTCGAGGTGACGGCCGGTGCGGGCCGAGATGTTCACGCGCGGGGCCCAGGCGACGTGCGCCAGGTCCTGCTCGATCTCGCGCTCCAGGTAGCGGCGGCGTTCGTCGTCGAGCAGGTCCCACTTGTTGTAGGCCAGCACGAGGGCACGGCCGGACTCGAGGACGAGGTCGATGATGCGCAGGTCCTGCACGGACACCGGCTCGGTGACGTCGAGGACGACGACGGCGACCTCGGCCTTCTCGAGCGCGGCGGTGGTGCGGAGCGACGCGTAGAAGTCCGCGCCCTGCTGCATGTGGACGCGCTTCCGGATGCCGGCGGTGTCGACGAAGCGCCAGACCTTGCCGCCGAGCTCGATCTGCTCGTCCACCGGGTCGCGGGTGGTGCCGGCGATGTCGTTCACGACGACCCGCTCTTCACCGGCGGCCTTGTTGAGCAGCGAGCTCTTGCCGACGTTCGGGCGGCCGAGGATGGCCACGCGGCGGGGGCCACCGACCTCCTGCTTGGCGACGGCCGAGGTGTCGGGGAGCGTCTTGATGATCAGGTCGAGCAGGTCCGCGACGCCGCGGCCGTGCAGGGCGGACACCGGGTGCGGCTCGCCGAGGCCCAGGTTCCAGAGCTCGGAGGCTTCGAGTTCACGGCGCTCGTCGTCGGCCTTGTTCGCGACGACGATGACGGGGCGGTCGGTGCCGCGGAGCATCTTCACGACGTGCTCGTCGGTGGCGGTGATGCCGACCGTGACGTCCACCACGAACAGCACGGCGTCGGCGAGGTCGATCGCGACCTCGGCCTGGGCGGCGACGGAGGCGTTGATGCCCTCGGCGCCGGGCTCCCAGCCGCCGGTGTCGACGAGCGTGAAGCGCTTGTCGTTCCAGTCGGCCTTGTAGCTGACGCGGTCGCGGGTGACGCCGGGGACGTCCTGCACGACGGCTTCACGGCGACCGAGGATGCGGTTGACGAGCGCCGACTTGCCGACGTTCGGGCGACCGACGATCGCGAGCACCGGGTAGGCCGGCAGGTAGTGGACGCCGTCTTCGCCGATCTGGCCCGCTTCGAGCAGGGCGAGGTCCTCGTCCTCGAGGTCGTACTCTTCGAGGCCGGCGCGGAGCGCGGTGGCACGCTGCTCGGCCTCTGCCTCGTCGAGTCCGGCGAGACGCTCGCCGAGGGCGTCGTCGTACTCCGGGAAGTCGTCGTTGTCAGGGTTGTCCAGCTGAGCCATCTTGTGTTCCTCGCGAGCGGCCGGGGCCGCGGTGTCGGTGGCCGTTGCCGGCCGGGGCCGGGGGTCCGGCCGTGGTTGACCGTCCCGCCGGAGCGTTCTGGTCTGCGTCAGTGCGTGAGCGGCCCGCCGAGGCGGTCCGGTCTGCGTCAGTGCGTGGCCGCGCGGGCCAGGTCGACGACCGCCTGCACGGTCTGGTCGAAGTCGAGGTCGGTGGAGTCGAGCGTCGTGACGCCGTCGGCGGCGTTCATGAAGTCGACGACCTTCGCGTCCGCCGCGTCGCGACGAGCGAGTGCTGCGGAGGTCTCGGCGGCCGACTGGGTCGTGACCTCTGCCGAGCGTCGGGCCATTCTAACGGACTCGTCGGCCGTCAGCAGGATCCGGACTTCGGCGTCGGGTGCGACGACCGTGGTGATGTCCCGGCCCTCGGTGATGATGCCCGGGGCGTCGGTCTTCCGCATGACGGTGCGGAACAGATGGACCAGGCGCTTCCGGGCGTCCGGGAGCTTCGCGATGTGGGCCACTGCACCGGTGACGTCGGGGGTACGGATGGCCTCGGTCACGTCGGTCTCCCCCACCTTGACGTAGTAGTCGTCGGGGTCGGTGCCGATGGCGTAGTCGAAGGTGTCCCAGCTCGCCAGGACCGCCGCGGCGTCGTCGAGGTCGACCCGCTGCTGCAGGGCGTGCCACGCGAGTGCACGGTAGGCGGCGCCGGTGTCCTGGTAGCCGTAGCCCAGGGCTCGGGCCGCCGCGCGGGAGACGCTCGACTTGCCGCTGCCGGCCGGACCGTCGACCGCGATGACGATCTTCGCCACGTAGGCGCCGTCGGCCAGACCGGACGGCATCGGGGCGCTGGTCGAACCGGGCTCCCCGCCGGGTTCGCCGAGGCCGCCGGCTGGACCACCGAGTGCGCCGCCGTCGCCGCTGCCGCTCAGCGGGCCGCCGGCGCCACCCTGGCCCGGGGTCGGGAGGCCGGAGTCGGGCCCGTCCGGTCCGCCCGTCACACCGGAGTCGTTCGTCGCTGCGTTCGTGTCGTCGTTCAGGCCCATGCTGCTGCGATCCTCCATCCGCGCCCCTCGAGTTCCTCGACGAGTCGCTGTTCCTGCTCGGGCAGCACCGACACCTCGACGATGCCGATCTGTGCGCCCGGTGAGTGCTCGAGGCGCATGTCCTCGAGGTTGATGCCGATCTCCCCGATGAACGTCAGGAGTGCGGCGATCTGCCCGGGGGTGTCGTCGACCAGGACGACCACCTGGGCGAAGCGCTTGGTGGTGCCGTGCTTGCCCGGCAGCCGTTCGACCCCGCGGTTGCCGTCGGCGATGGTCTCGGCGATGGTGCGCGGCGATCCGGCACCGTCCGGGTCGCCGAGCGCGTCGATCACGCGGGTCAGGTCGTCGCGCAGGTCGGTGAGCACCGGCCGGATGTGCCCGGCGTTCGCGCCGATGATCTGCACCCAGAGCCCGGGGTCGCTCGCGGCGATCCGGGTGACGTCGCGCACGCCGCCGCCGGCCAGGCCGAGCGACCCGTCGGGGGCATCGCGCAGGCGCGAGGCCATCAGCGTCGACACGAGCTGCGGCGCGTGCGAGACGTACGCCACGGCGAGGTCGTGCGACTCGGGGTCCATCGGCACCACGGTCGCGCCGACGTCCAGCGCGAGGTCCTCGACCACCGCAGCTCGCTGGTACGTGATGCCGTCGTGTCCCGCGATCACCCACGGGCGTCCGACGAACAGGTCGGCGCGGGCGGCGGTCGGACCGCTGCGCTCGCGTCCGGCCATCGGGTGCGACCCGATGTAGCGGGAGACGTCCGCGCCGGCCGCCACCAGGGCGGCGAGCGGCCCGGACTTCACGCTGGCGACGTCCGTCACCACGGCGTCGGGGTGGGCGGCGAGCTCACGCTCGACCACCGTCGCGACGACGTCCGGCGGCACCGCGACGACGACGAGCTCCGGCTGGTCGCCGGCTGCCGGCCGACGCCCGGCGCCGTAGTCCACGGCGAGCGCCAGCGCGGCGGGCGAGACGTCGTCGAGGACGACGTCCACACCCTTCTCACGCAGGGCCAGACCGATCGAGGCGCCGAGCAACCCGGCACCGACGACCCGGACCGGGCCGCGTAGACGGCGGTCGATGTCGGTCGGGGTCACGTCGGTCACCGGGCAAGCCTACCGATCGAGGCTCGGGCATCGGTCGATGCCCGAGCGTCGGGGTCGGTCAGTCCGCCGACTCGTCCTCGTACTCGTCGTCGTCCTGGTCGAGTGCGACGTCGCGGTCGTCACGAGCGGACGGCTTCGCGTCGCGGACGGTGCTGAGCAGCTTGCCGACCTCGACCGTGCCGAGCTCGCGCATCTTGCCCGGCGGCAGGCTGCCCAGGTGCAGCGGCCCGAACGACCGGCGGACGAGTTCGAGGACCGGGTGGTCGACGGCCTCGAGCATGCGTCGGACGATGCGGTTGCGGCCGGAGTGCAGGGTGATCTCGACGAGCGACTCACCCCGCGAGGACTCGAGCAGCCGCACCTTGTCGGCCTTGATCGGACCGTCCTCGAGCTCGACGCCCTCGGTCAGGCGCTGCACCACGGCGGGGTTCACGTTGCCGTGGACCTTCGCGATGTACGTCTTCTGCACGCCGAACGACGGGTGCGCCAGCACGTGCGCCAGGTCGCCGTCGTTCGTCAGGACGAGCAGCCCGGAGGTCTCGGCGTCGAGACGGCCGACGTTGAACAGGCGCTCCTCGTAGCGGTCCACGAACTCGGTCAGGTCGCGGCGCCCGCGCTCGTCCTGCAGGCTCGAGACGACGCCGGTCGGCTTGTTCAGCACGATGTAGCGCCGAGACGAGTCGATCTGCACCGGCACACCGTCGACGCTGATCGCGTCCTTCTCGGGGTCGACGCGACGCCCGAGGGCGTCCACGACCTCGCCGTTGACCGTCACGCGGCCCTCGACGATCAGGTTCTCCGCGACCCGGCGGGATGCCACGCCGGCAGCGGCGATCACCTTCTGCAGGCGCTCGCCCTCTGCCTGGAGGCCCGGCTCGGCCCCGGCAGGCGCCGTTCCGTCCGCCGCGTCCCAGTCCTCGATGATCGGCCGTTCGGGCGTGCCCTCGGCCGGGTTGCCCCGGTCGTCGCGCTGCCCGCTCGGCTTCGGCGTGGTGCGGTCGCTGTTGCGGACGCTCGTGGTGCCGCCGACGTAGCGGCGGCCGTTGTGCCAGACGCGGCTCTGCTGGCCGTCGGGGGTGCGGCGGTCGTCGCGGCCGCGGTCGTCCCGACGGTCGTCACGGGGTGCCGACCTGGTGCGGTCGTCACGGCCGCGGTAGCCACCACGGTCGTCACGCGGTGCCGAAGGCCCACGGTCGTCACGACCCCGGTACCCACCACGGTCGTCACGCGGAGCGGAGTTGCCGCGGTACCCACCGCGGTCGCCGCCACCGGATCGGTCGTCGCGACCCCGGTACCCGCCGCGGTCGTCACGTGGAGCCGGAGCCCCGCGGTCGTCACGGCCGCGGTAGCCACCACGGTCGTCACGCGGAGCCGCGCTCCCGCGGTCGTCGCGACCCCGGTAGCCGCCGCGGTCGTCACGCGGAGCGGAGTTGCCCCGGTACCCACCACGGTCATCGCGCGGAGCCGAAGCGCCACGGTCGTCACGGCCCCGGTAGCCACCACGGTCGTCACGCGGAGCGGAGTTGCCGCGGTACCCACCGCGGTCGCCGCCACCGGAACGGTCGTCACGACCCCGGTAGCCGCCGCGGTCGTCACGCGGAGCGGACGCACCACGGTCGTCACGGCCGCGGTAGCCACCACGATCGTCGCGAGGAGCCGAAGCCCCGCGGTACCCACCACGGTCGCCGCCACCGGAACGGTCATCGCGGCCCCGGTAGCCACCACGGTCATCGCGCGGTGCCGAAGCCCCGCGGTACCCACCACGGTCGCCACCACGGTCGTCACGCGGAGCCGAAGCCCCGCGGTACCCACCACGGTCACCACCACGGTCGTCACGCGGAGCCGAAGCCCCGCGGTACCCACCACGGTCGTCACGCGACGGGTACCCGCCACGACGGTCGTCGTCCCGCGGCGGGCGTGCGCCCCCACGGTCGTCGCGACCGTACCCGCCGGAGCGGCCACCGGCACCGGAGCCGGCCCCGCCGCGTCCGCCGGACGGGGGGCCGGAGCGATCCGGGCCTCCTGAGCGTCCGTTGCGGTCGTCTCGGTCTCGGGGCGCGCCGCGCCCCCGGTCGTCAAACCCTGCCATCGGGGATCCTTTCGTTCTGCTCGAAGCCGTCCGCACCGTCGTCCAGGAGGGGCGAGATGAGCGGCAGCTCGTCGAGCGAGTTGATGCCGAGCTGCTGCAGGAGCAGGTCGGACGTGACGTAGTTGATGGCGCCGGTCTCGGCGTCGGTGAACGACTCCTCGATGAGGCCGCGTGCCACCAGGGTCCGGACGACGCCGTCGACGTTGACGGCGCGGATCGCAGCGATCTGCGATCGGGTGATCGGCTGCTTGTAGGCGACGACCGCCAGGGTCTCGAGTGCGGCCTGCGACAGCCGCGAGGGGCGCTCGGCCTCGACGAACTGCTCGACCACGGGGTCCAGGTCGGCGCGGACGTAGAAGCGCCAGCCGCCCCCGACCTCGCGCAGTTCGAAGCCACGGCGGATCGTGCCGTCGACACCGTCGAAGTCCGCGACCAGGCGTTCGATCGCCTGGCGCACGGCGGGGACGGGCGAACCGACGGCGGCACCGAGCGCGACGAGCGACTGGGGCTCGTCCGCGATCATCAGGATGGCCTCGAGCTGGCGGTCGAGCGGGATGGCGGGGTGGGCCGGCGATGCAGCGTGTTCGGCGTGGTCGTGGATCTCGTGCTCGATCGCGCGGGCGTCGGCCATCTCGTCGGCGCCGCCGGGTTCGGCGCTGGACGTGTCGTGCACGTCATCCGTCATAGTCGGCTCCCAGGTTCGCGAGGCTCTCGTCGGACCAGTCCTCGGCGGTCCACCGCAGTGTCAGCTCCCCGAGCGGCTCGAGCTGCTCGAACGAGATCGACGCGTTCCGGTACAGCTCGAGGATCGCGAGGAAGCGAGCCACCACGATACCGGTCTGGTCGACGCCCGCGACCAGTTCGCGGAACGAGACACCCTCACCATCACGGGTGCGGAGGATCGAGACGACGATCGCGGCCTGCTCACGGATGCTGATGAGCGGCGCGTGCAGGTGGTCGAGGCCGACGGTCGGGATCTCCCGCGGGGCGAAGGCGAGCGTGGCGAGGGCGGCGAAGTCCTGCACGGACAGGGTCCAGACGAGCTCCGGCGTCCGCGCGCGGAACCGCTCCTCGAGCCGGACGCTGCGGACGTGCCGGCGCGACTCGATGCCCCACCGCTCCCCGAACCAGTCGGCGGCCTGCTTGAACGCCCGGTACTGCAGCAGTCGGGCGAACAGCAGGTCGCGGGCTTCGAGCAGGGCGACGTCCTCGGCGTCCACGAGCTCACCCTGCGGCAGCAGCCCGACGATCTTCAGGTCGAGCAGGGTCGCCGCGACGACCAGGAACTCGCTGGCCTCGTCGAGCTCGTCGGCGGACTCGGCCTGCCGGACGTACTGGATGAACTCCCCCGTCACGGCACCGAGCGAGACCTCGGTGATGTCGAGCTCGTGCTTCGTGATGAGCGACAGCAGGAGGTCGAACGGTCCGTCGAAGTTGGTGAGCCGGACCCGGAACCCCGGCTCAGGCGACGGCGCCACGCTGGACGAGCTCTCGTGCGAGCTGCCGGTAGGCGTGGGCGGCAGGGTGGTCCGGCGCGGTCTGCGTGATCGGTCGTGCGGACACCGTGGCGTCCGGGAACTTCACGGTGCGGCCGATGACGGTGTCGAGCACGCGGTCGTCGAAGGTGTCGACGACCCGCTCCATGACCTCGCGCGAGTGCAGCGTGCGCGAGTCGTACATGGTCGCCAGGATGCCGTCGAGCTTGAGCGCCGGGTTGAGGCGGTCGCGCACCTTGTCGATCGTCTCGATGAGCAGCGCGACACCGCGGAGCGCGAAGAACTCGCACTCGAGCGGGATGAGCACGCCGTGTGCAGCGGTCAGGGCGTTCACGGTGAGCAGGCCGAGCGACGGCTGGCAGTCGACCAGGATCACGTCGTAGTCGTTCGCGACCTTGCGCAGCACGCTCGCCAGGATCTGCTCGCGGGCGACCTCGTTGACCAGGTGCACCTCGGCCGCGGACAGGTCGATGTTCGCCGGGATGACGTCGAGGCCGGGGGTGTTCGTCGGCTGGATGACCTGGTTCGGGTCCTTCACGGCACCCATGAGCAGGTCGTAGACGGTGTGGATGTCGTGGGTGCGGACACCGAGGCCGGCAGACAGCGCACCCTGCGGGTCGAAGTCCACGGCGAGCACCTTGCGGCCGTACTCCGCGAGCGCGGCACCCAGGTTGATGGCGGTCGTGGTCTTGCCGACGCCGCCCTTCTGGTTGCAGAGCGCGATGATGCGGGCGGGTCCGGTGCTGTCGAGCTCCTCGGGCACGGGGAAGTCCCGGACGGGACGCCCCGTCGGACCGTGGGTGGTCGCGCCGGTGGGGTTGGTCGTCGGGTTCGGGCTCACCCCGTCATCGTACCGGCGACGTCGGGGTGGGCCGGGTCGCACCGCCGCACTGCTGCTCGTCAGGCAGCGCGCAGGGCGACGCGCATGCTGTCGACCCGCTCCGCGATCACGGGGTCGGCCGACCACCGCTGCTGCAGCCGGCCGACGAGCTCGCCGACCTGCTCGCGGTCGAGCCCCGGGTGCAGCGCCAGGCCCACCGTCAGCTCCGGTCCGGCGAACCGGCCGACCGGGTCGCCCGGCGCGAGTTCGACACGGGCCACGCTGGGCTCCCCTTCGACCGAGGCCGCGAAGGCACGGGCCACCTCGGGGTCCTCGAAGCACGGGGTCCAGGGCAGGTCCTGCCCGAGTGCCCACACCGCCGGACGACGCAGCACGAACTCGGTCGGCGACTTCGGGTCGAGCACGACGAGCTGGGTGTCCTCGCTCGCCGCGGCCATCGCCACGCGGCGGGACTCCACCGGCACGGGGCGCGCGTCCGGGTCCCACGCGTGCACGGCGTCGACCGAGGTGAACGCGGGCATCACGCTGCGACCGTCGGGGCCGGCGACCGTCACGATCGAGAGTTCCTGGGTCTTGTCGACGAGCTTGCCCGCGTCGGTCTCCCCCACGTCGCCGGCCTCGGCGATGAGCGGGATGAGCAGGCGGGCGGAACGGAGCGCATCGACGATCGCGGCCTGGGACGCACCGTCGGCGAGTGAGCCGATGGCCGCGACCACCGCGGGGTCGGCGAGTCCGTCGTCGTCCGCGAAGGCGGTGTCGTGGTGGTCGAACGTGCGGCCTTCCCACGAGAACCCCGCCGAGTCCGCCGCCCCACCCGGGGTGTGCGCGTCGTCGGTCTCCGGCCCGGTGCCACGACCGTTCGAGATGCCCGCCACGGCGTTACTCCGAGGCGATGTCGAGAGCGGCCGGCAGCGTGAACGCCCCGGAGTACAGCGCCTTGCCGATGATCGCGCCTTCGAGCCCGTACGGCACGAGTTCGCGGAGCGCCCGGAGGTCGTCGAGGGTGGAGATCCCGCCCGAGGCCACCACGGGCTGGTCGGTCCGGTCGCACACCTGGCGGAGCAGTTCGACGTTCGGGCCCTGCAGCGTGCCGTCCTTCGTGACGTCGGTCACCACGTAGCGGGCGCACCCGGCGGCTTCGAGGCGGTCGAGCACCTCCCACAGGTCACCGGCATCCTCGGTCCAGCCGCGGCTCGACAGCGTGGTGCCGCGGACGTCCAGCCCGACGGCGATCTGCTCGCCGTACTCGCCGATCACCCGCGCGGCCCAGTCGGGGTTCTCGAGCGCTGCGGTGCCGAGGTTCACGCGCGCCGCACCGGTCGCCAGGGCCGCTTCGAGCGAGGCGTCGTCGCGGATGCCGCCGGAGAGTTCGACGGAGACCCCCTCGACCTCGCGGATCGCGTGCGCGATCACCCGGCGGTTGTCGCCACGGCCGAAGGCGGCGTCGAGGTCGACGAGGTGGATCCACTCCGCGCCCTGGTCACGCCAGGTGCGGGCAGCGGCGACGGGGTCGCCGTAGCCGGTCTCGCTGCCCGCCTCGCCCTGGGTGAGTCGCACGGCCTGTCCGTCGACGACGTCGACGGCCGGCAGCAGGACGAGGGGCGGGGTGTCGGTGAGGTCGGTCATGGTCCTGTCGGTTTCGTTGCGGTGGAGAAGGGGCTGCGGACAGCCGGGAGGCCCGGGGCGCGTCCGGCACGGCCGTCGCGCCCGGTGCAGGCCGGGTTCAGAGCGAGCGGACCCAGTTGGAGAGCAGGCGGATGCCCGGCTCGCCGGACTTCTCGGGGTGGAACTGCGTGGCGGTGAGCGGTCCGTTCTCGACCGCGGCGATGAACGGCTGCCCGTGCTCGGCCCAGGTCAGGCGGGGCGCACGGAACGGCCCGTACGCCTCGAGCGGGAAGTCGGTCACGCCGTAGGAGTGCACGAAGTAGAAGCGCTCGTCGTGCAGGCCGTCGAACAGCACGGAGTCCTCGGGCGCCTGCACGGTGTTCCAGCCCATGTGCGGGAGCACCTCGGCCTGGATCTCCTGCACGGTGCCGGGCCACTGGCCGAGCCCTTCGACGTCGGCACCACGCTCGATGCCCCGCGAGAACAGGACCTGCATGCCGACGCAGATGCCGAGCACCGGGCGCCCGCCTGCCAGGCGGTGGTCGACGATCTCGCCGCCCTGCACGCCCTCGAGCTGGTCGATGACAGCCGCGAACGCCCCGACACCGGGGACGAGCAGGCCGTCAGCCTTGAGCGCCGCCTGCTTGTCCGAGGTCAGGGTGACGTCAGCCCCGGCGCGCTCGAGCGCCTTGGCGGCGGAGTGGACGTTGCCCGACCCGTAGTCGAGGACGACGACGTTCGGCTTGGCGGCGGTCACAGGGCGCCCTTCGTGGACGGGATGCCGTCGACGCGCGGGTCCAGCTCGACCGCCTTGCGCATGGCCCGGGCGAACGCCTTGAACTCGGCTTCGGCGATGTGGTGGGGGTCGCGGCCCTCGAGCACGCGGACGTGGACGGTGATGCCGGCGTTGAACGTGATCGCCTCGAACACGTGACGGACCATCGAGCCGGTGAAGTGGCCGCCGATGCGGTGGAACTCGAAGCCCGCGGGCTCGCCGGAGTGCACCAGGAACGGACGCCCGGAGACGTCGACGACGGCCTGGGCCAGCGCTTCGTCCAACGGGACCAGGGCATCGCCGTACCGGCCGATGCCGGACCGGTCGCCGAGGGCCTGCTTGATCGCCTGTCCGAGCACGATGCCGGTGTCCTCGACCGTGTGGTGCACGTCGATGTCGGTGTCACCCGTGGAGCGCACGCGCAGGTCGATCAGGGAGTGCTTGCTGAACGCGGTCAGCATGTGGTCGAAGAACGGGACGGAGGTCGAGATCGACGAGGTCCCGGTGCCGTCCAGGTCGAGCTCGAGTTCGACACTCGATTCGCTCGTCGAACGGCTGATCGAGGCGGTGCGGGCGGTCATGCGTCAACCCTAACCGGCGGCTGCTCGGCGGCGACCTGCCGCATGGCGTCGAGGAACGCGGTCGTCTCGGCTTCGGTCCCCGCACTCACCCGCAGGTGGTTCGGGATGCCGAGGTCGCGCACGATGACGTCGCGCTCGAGCAGCGCCTCGAACGCAGCGTTCGGGTCGGCGACACCTCCGAAGAGGACGAAGTTCGACCAGGTCTCGTAGGTCCGGTACCCCATGGCCCGCAGCTCGGTGACCATGCGGTCGCGCTGCGCCTTGATGTCGTCGACCATCGCCAGCATCTCGGGGGCGTGCCGGAGTGCCGCGATCGCTGCCGCCTGCGTCAGCGCGGACAGGTGGTACGGCAGCCGGACCAACCGGACGGCGTCGACGACGGCGGGGTGCGCGGCCATGTACCCGACCCGGGCACCGGCGAACGCGAACGCCTTGCTCATCGTGCGGGACACCACCAGGCGCTCACGTCCGGGCAGCAGCGTGAGCGCGCTCGGAGCGTCGGACGGCATGAACTCGGCGTAGGCCTCGTCCACCATCACGATGCCGTCGGTCGCGTCGTAGGCGGCCGCGATCGCCTCGATGTCGAGCGGGGTGCCCGTCGGGTTGTTCGGCCCGCACAGGAACACGATGTCGGGCTTGTGGTCGCGGATGGCTGCGACGACGGTCTCGGGCGAGATGCGGAACTCGTCGTCCCGCTGGGCCGGGATCCACGTGGTGCCGGTACCCGACGCGAGGATCGAGTGCATCGAGTAGGTGGGTGGGAACCCGAGGACCGAGCGACCGGGCCCGCCGAACGCCTGCAGGAGCTGCTGCAACACCTCGTTCGACCCGTTCGCCGCCCAGAGCTGCTCGGCGCTCAGGTCGTGCCCGAGGTAGTCCGCCAGGGACTGGCGGAGCTCGGTGAACTCGCGATCCGGGTACCGGTTGACCGTCAGCAGGGCCTGCCTGATCGACTCGATGATGTCAGCGGCGACGTCGTCCGGAACGGGATGCGTGTTCTCGTTGACGTTCAGCTGCACGCGGACGTGCTTCTGCGGGGCGCCGTAGGGGCTCTGCCCGCGCAGGTCGTCTCGGATCGGGAGGTCTTCGAGCGTGAATGCCACCGATCCATCGTAGGCCGCTGTCACCGTGCGACGACCAGCCGTCTGGACGGGGCTGCCCGAGTGACTACTCGCCGTCGGTGTACTTGGTGGGGATGGAGAGCTCTTCGCCGGCCTGCAGCGCCGAACCGTCGAGCGCGTTGAGGCTGACGACGTCCTGCACGAAGTCGCGCGGGTCGGAGTCGGGGGCGGTCTGCTCGGCGAGCTGCCAGAGCGTCTCGCCCGGCTGGATCGTCACGGTCTCGAAGTGGGTGCGGGCGCCGCCGGCGGTGGCGTCACCGGCCGAGGCCTGTCCACCGTTCAGCACGCCGAGGGCGACGACGACGAGGAGCGGGATCGCGGCGAGCGTCGTGAACACGATGCGGCCGCGACGCGTCAGACGCAGGCGGGTACGCACGGCGGGCGCCGCGGTGCGCTGGATGTCAGCGATGGCGATGGTGCTCATGTCGTTCTTGCCTTCCCGTTCGGTGGAACCGAAGTCCTGTACCGAACATAGTTTCGAATCAGACGACGCACAAGTCCTGGGAGAGGATTTCTGCGGGGTTTTCTTGCGACACGCTCGAACAGGTGTTTGTCCGGCCCTGGCGGGTCGGATACTGTTTCGATCGACTGGGACAAGCCTGACGGGGACCACCGACATTCCCGCCGCGGCCGGACCGGCACCGACGAAAGCGAGACGACGTGGTGGACGAACTGCGGGGCCAGAAGCCGCTGACGCCGAAGCAGCAGGCGATCTTCGACGCGATCCGTGCGTCGATCGCCTCGCGGGGCTACCCGCCGAGCATGCGCGAGATCGGCGACGCCGCCGGGCTCTCCTCGCTCTCCAGCGTCTCCCACCAGCTCGGCCAGCTCGAGCTCGGTGGCTGGATCCGCCGCGACCCGAACCGCCCGCGTGCGCTCGAGGTCCTGGTTGACGAGCCGACCTCCGACGTCGGCGGCCCGGACATCGACGCCACGACGCTCGTGCCGCTCGTCGGCCGGATCGCCGCCGGTGTCCCGATCACCGCCGAGCAGCACGTCGACGAGATCATCCCGCTCCCCCGCCAGCTCGTCGGCACCGGCGAGCTCTTCATGCTCAAGGTCGTCGGCGAGTCGATGATCGACGCCGCGATCTGCGACGGCGACTGGGTCGTCGTCCGGTCGCAGCAGACCGCCGAGAACGGGGACATCGTCGCGGCCATGCTCGACGAAGAGGCGACCGTCAAGGTCTTCCGCCAGCGCGACGGCCACACGTGGCTGCTGCCTCGGAACTCCGCCTTCGAGCCGATCCTCGGCGACGCGGCCTCGGTGCTCGGCAAGGTCGTCGCGGTCCTCCGCTCCCTCTGACCACTGCTCGCGCCGCACCGGCGCGGGACGCCGTCGTCACCGTACGACGCCCCCTGCACGACGAAACGCCGCCGGATTCGGCGGCGTTTCGTGTGTTCCGGGGTGTCTCGGTGACACGACGGCGTCTGACGGACTCGTGACGGGCCTCCAGGCCGCGCGGCGGCGCTCACCAGCGCCAGCCGGCTGCCAGCGCCAGTCGGAGCCGGGGGTCAGACGGTCGGGACGGGCGTGACCACGTAGGGCTCGAGCTCGGTGACCTGCCGTTGGAAGACGCGCACCCGCAGGCGCGTGCCGTCCTCGACGTAGTCGACGGACTCGACCGAGCCGGTGTCGTGCAGCGACGACACCAGGTCACCGCGGTCGTACGGCACCACGATCGTCAGGTCCACGTCGGGCTCGGGCAGGCGGTCCTCGATGACGCTGAGGAGCTCCGGGATGCCCTCACCGGTGCGCGCCGAAACGAACACCGCGTCCGGCACGAGCCCGATGAGCACGAGGCGCTGCGCGTCGTCGATCAGGTCGGCCTTGTTGAACACGACGACCTCCGGGATGTCACCCGCACCGACGTCACCGATGACCTCGCGCACGGTGGACAGCTGCGCCCCGGGGTCGGGGTGCGAGCCGTCGACCACGTGCACGATGACGTCGGCGTCGCCGACCTCTTCGAGGGTGGAGCGGAAGGCCTCGACCAGCTGGTGCGGCAGGTTGCGCACGAAGCCGACGGTGTCGGCGAACGTGTACTCGCGGCCCTTGGTGCTCTCGGTCCGGCGGACCGTCGCGTCCAGCGTCGCGAACAGCTGGTTCTGCACGAGCACACCCGCGCTCGTCAGTCGGTTGAGCAGTGACGACTTGCCGGCGTTGGTGTAGCCCGCGATCGCGACGCTCGGCACCTCGTTGCGGTTGCGCTCAGCACGCTTGGCCTCACGGGCCGGGGTGAACCCGGCGATCTGCCGGCGGAGCTTCGCCATCCGCGTGTGGATCTTGCGGCGGTCGAGCTCCATCTTCGTCTCACCGGGGCCACGAGAGCCCATGCCAGCGCCTCCGGAGACCTGGCCACCGGCCTGCCGGGACATCGAGTCACCCCAACCGCGCAGTCGAGGCAGCAGGTACTGCAGCTGGGCGAGTTCGACCTGCGCCTTCCCCTCGCGGGTCTTCGCGTGCTGGCTGAAGATGTCGAGGATCACGGCCGTGCGGTCGATGACCTTCACCTTCACGACGTCCTCGAGCGCACGACGCTGCGAGGGTGCCAGTTCGGTGTCGGCGATGACGGTGTCGGCGCCGGTGGCCTTGACGACCATCGCGAGCTCCTGGGCTTTGCCCTTGCCCAGGTAGGTGGCCGGGTCCGGGTTCGGCCGGCGCTGGAGGAGCCCGTCGAGCACCACGGCACCCGCGGTCTCGGCGAGTGCCGCGAGCTCGCGGAGGGAGTTCTCGGCGTCCTGCGCGTCGCCCTGGGGGTACACGCCGATCAGGACGACCTGCTCGAGCCGCAGCTGGCGGTACTCGACCTCGGTGACGTCCTCGAGTTCGGTGGAGAGGCCGGCGACACGGCGCAGCGCCGCACGGTCCTCACGGTCGTACTGGTCGCCGTCGCCCGTCCAGCTGCGATCGTCGGTCGACCGCGTCTGGATCGCCTGGGCGGGCGCGAAGATGGACGATGCTGCACGGTGGTCTGCGTTGCGCAACACCCTCTCGACGACACCGTCTGCGCTGTCGTCGTTGGTCTGGTGGTTCTGCTGATGGGTATCCGTCATCCTGTGCACAGGCTACCTCCGCAGGCCCGTCGACACACTCGGTTGCCGGTACGGTTCATCCATGGCGAACGACCACTACTTCTCGGCCAACCCCGAGAGCGACGTCCGGCCCCGCCAGGTGGACGTCACGCTCGCCGGTCAGCCCCTCACCCTGTCGACCGCGGCGGGGGTCTTCAGTCCCGACGGCGTCGACCGCGGCACGAAGGTCCTGCTCGGTTCGGTGCCGGCACCCGCTGCTGACGGAGCGCTGCTCGACATCGGCTGCGGCTGGGGGCCGATCGCGATCACCATGGCGCTGCAGTCCCCCGACGCCCACGTCTGGGGCGTCGACGTCAACGAGCGGGTGCTGGGACTCGCCCGGGCCAACGCAGCGACGGCCGGAGCGACGAACGTCACGATCGCGCTGCCCGACGACGTGCCGGCAGACCTGCGGTTCCGGACGATCTGGTCGAACCCGCCGATCCGGGTCGGCAAGGACGAGCTGCACCAGATCCTGCTGACGTGGCTGCCCCGGCTCGAGGTCGGGGGCGATGCCTGGCTCGTCGTGTCGAAGGACCTCGGGGGTGACTCCCTGCAGAAGTGGCTCGTCGGCGCCCTCGGTCCGGGCTTCGCAGTCACGCGCGAGTCGACGGCCAAGGGCTTCCGCGTCCTCCGGGTGCAGCACAGCGCGTAGGGCGCGCGCGACGCGCCCGCGCCGCGCAGCGCGTCAGACCGTCAGACCGTCAGGTCGCCGGAGAACACGAGCTCGGCGGGCCCGGACAGCGACACGTGCTCGCCGTCCTCGGTCGCCGTCATCCGCACCGTGAGCAGCCCGCCCGGTACCCGCACGCGCCAGGTGTCCGGCGCCCCCGCACCGACCCAGTAGCGCGTGGCGAGGGCAGCCGCCACGGCACCGGTGCCGCACGACAGGGTCTCACCGCTCCCCCGCTCGTGCACCCGCATCGTGATCTCGCCGACGCCGTCCTTGATGAGCGGGTCGCCGGGCAGCACGAACTCGACGTTCGCACCGTGCTCGGGCGCCGGTTCGAGCACCGGCAGGAACGTCAGGTCGAGGTCGGCCAGTTCGTCCTCGGTCTCGACGGCGACGACCACGTGCGGGTTGCCCACGTCGATGCCGATGCCGGGGCGCGCCCCATCGAGGTTCTTCGCCCGGACGAGCACGTCGTCGGATCCGCCGCCCTCGATGCCCAGGCCCCAGCGGCCGAGGTCGGCCGCGAACCCGTTCGTGGTGCGCTGGATGTCGACCAGCCCCTTGCGGCTGCCGACCGTCAGCGTCTCGCCGGGCGCCAGTTCGACCAGGCCGGACTCGGTCAGGTACCGGGCGAACACGCGGATGCCGTTGCCGCACATCTCGGCGACCGTGCCGTCGGCGTTGTGGTAGTCCATGAACCACGTCGCCTCGGGTTCGACGGCGACGAGCGCGCGGCCCTCGGGGATCGCTTCGGACCGCACCGCGCGGATCACGCCGTCCCCGCCCACGCCGAAGCGTCGGTCCGCGATGGCACGGATCCGCTCGGGGGTCAGGTCGACGGTGGCGTCGGGGTCGGCGAACAGGACGAAGTCGTTGCCGGTCCCCTGGCCCTTGGTGAAGTGCAACTCGGTCACGGCACGATCCTACGGGCCAGTTCCGTCAGGTCACCGCGGTCGGCCCCGGTGACGTCGAGCGTCTCGGCGTCGGCGTACCGGCGGAACCACGACACCTGCCGGCGGGCGTACTTGCGGGTCGCGATGCCCGTCGCCTCGACGGCCTGCTCGCGGGTCGACGTGCCGGCGAGCACCTCGAGCGCCTGCGAGTACCCGATGGCGCCACGCGCGGTCCGGCCCTGCTCGAGTCCCAGCCCGCGGAGCGCCGCGACCTCGTCGACGAGTCCGGCGTCGAACATCCGCGCCGCGCGCTCGTGCAGCGCCGACACGAGCTGCTCCCGGTCGCGTCGCAGGTGCAGGATGCGGGACGGTCGCCAGGCGCGGGGCGCGGCCGGGAGGCTCGGGGTCACGACCTCGGATCGGCTCGCGATCTCGAGTGCACGGATCAACCGCCGTGGGTTGCGTGCGTCGATCGTCGCGGCGGCCGCCGCGTCGAGGGCGCGGAGCCGTTCGAGCAGGATGCCCGGGCCGAGCGCGTCGTGCTCGCGCTCCAGCTGCGCACGGAGCTCGGGGTCGGTGCCCGGGAACGCCAGGTCGAACAGCACCGCGGAGACGTAGAGCCCGCTGCCCCCGACCAGGACGGCCACCCCACCGTCGGCCTGGATCCGGTCGACGTCGGTGCGTGCAGCCACCTGGTACGCGGCGACGCTCGCCTCATCGGTGACGTCGAGCACGTCGAGCTGGTGGTGCGGGATGCCGTGCCGCTCGGCCGGCGGGAGCTTCGCCGTGCCGATGTCCATGCCGCGGTACAGCTGCATGGCGTCCGCGTTGATGATCTCCGCGTTGCGACCGGTGGCACGCAGGCGCTCGGCGATCGCGATGCCGAGGTCGGACTTCCCCGTGCCCGTGGCTCCGACGACCGCGATCAGGTCGGCCTCGACGCCGGTACCGGACCCGAGCGTCGAGCCGCTCGACGGCACGCCAGCGGTGGGCTCAGCGTCCGACACGGAGCGTGGGCAGCCCGAGCGAGACCGGACGTGGGCCGTCGGCTGCGGCGCCGGCCGGGGTGGGCACGCCGCAGCTCTCGGCCTGCGCGCGGTCCCAGGCATCTCCGGCCCGGGTTCGTCGGATGCGCAGCGGGGCGTCGTCGTCGGCGAGCAGGAAGTGCGGGGCCGCCCGGGTGATGTCGACGGTGACGACGTCGCCGGGGCGCGGGACATCGGACCCGGCGGGCACCGTGAAGTGCACGAGCCGGGAGTCCTCCGCGCGACCGGAGAGCCGGCGGGTGGCGTCGTCCTTGCGGCCTTCACCCGAGGCGACGAGCACCTCGACGCTCCGGCCGACCTGCTGTGCGTTCTCTTCCGCCGTGATGCGTTCCTGCAGGGCGACGAGTCGCTCGTACCGCTCCTGCACGATGTGCTTCGGCAGCTGGTCGTCCATCGTCGCCGCGGGCGTGCCGGGGCGGATCGAGTACTGGAACGTGAACGCCGAGGCGAACCGCGCCTGCTCGACGACACGCAGGGTGTCCTCGAAGTCGGCGTCGGTCTCGCCGGGGAACCCGACGATGATGTCGGTGGAGATCGCCGCGTGCGGGATCTTCGCGCGGACGCGGTCGAGGATGCCGAGGAACCGCTCGCTGCGGTAGCTCCGGCGCATGGCCTTGAGCACCCGGTCGGAGCCCGACTGCAGCGGCATGTGCAGCTGGGGCATCACGTTCGGGGTCTCGGCCATCGCGTCGATGACGTCGTCGGTGAACGCTGCCGGGTGCGGGCTGGTGAAACGCACGCGCTCCAGCCCCTGGATGCCACCGGTGGCCCGCAGCAGCTTGCCGAACGCCTGTCGGTCGCCGAACTCGACGCCGTAGGAGTTCACGTTCTGCCCGAGCAGGGTGACCTCGATCGCACCGTCGTCGACGAGCGCCTGGATCTCGGCCAGGACGTCACCGGGGCGGCGGTCCTTCTCCTTGCCACGCAGCGAGGGGACGATGCAGAACGTGCAGGTGTTGTTGCAACCGACCGAGATCGAGACCCAGCCGCTGTGCGTCGAGTCGCGCTTGGTGGGCAGCGTCGACGGGAAGACGTCGAGTGCCTCGAGGATCTCGATCTGCGCCTCGTCGTTGTGCCGCGCCCGCTCGAGCAGGGTCGGCAGCGATCCCATGTTGTGCGTGCCGAAGACCACGTCGACCCACGGCGCCTTCTCGAGGATGACGTTCTTGTCCTTCTGCGCCAGGCACCCGCCGACGGCGATCTGCATGCCGGGGTGTTCGCGCTTGATGCCCGCGAGTTGTCCGAGGTTGCCGTACAGCCGGTTGTCCGCGTTCTCGCGCACCGCACAGGTGTTGATGACGACGACGTCGGCCTGTTCGCCGTCCGCCGCGGTGTAGCCCGCGGCCTGCAACGACCCGCTCAACCGCTCGGAGTCGTGCACGTTCATCTGGCACCCGTAGGTGCGGACTTCGTAGGTGCGGGGGCGCGCTGCGACGGTGGCCATGGTCGTCCCAGTGTAGGTCGGAGCGGCTACTCGAACCGCACGGTCCCGCGGCCGGAAGGCGGCCGTCTGCCGCCGCCGTCGAGTGCGCGTGCGACAGCGATCCGGACGACGCCGGAGCTGTAGCCCTTGCGCATCAGGAAGCCGGACAGCCGGCGTTCCGCGGTGGCCCGGTCGAGGCCGCGCATCTGCGGCGCTCGCTTGTCGGCGAGTTCCTGCGCGCGGAGGAACTCGTCGTCCTCGTCGTCGGCGGCTTCGTCGAGTGCGGTGTCGATCGCCACCTGGTCGATCCCCCGGCGTCGGAGTTCGGTGACGACCCCCTGGCGGCCGAGGCCCTTGCGCGCGTGCAGCCGGTCGACCAGGTCGGTGGCGAGGGCGACGTCGTCCAGGAGCCCGACACGGGTCAACCGTTCGATCTCGTGCTCGACCACGTCGGGGTCGAGGTCCTGCTGCAGCAGTAGGGTCCGCATCTCGGACTCGCTCACGCCCTTGCGACCGAGGGCACGCAGGCTGAGCCGTTCGGCGTCCGCGCGCTGTTCGTCGAGCGGACGAGGTGCGTCGGCCGGGTCGATCTCCTCGCCGCCGGCGATGGAGAACACCGACGCGGTGGTGGCGTCTGCGGTCTCGGAGTCGTAGCCGTCCTGCTCGGCATGGGTCGAGCGCCCGCTGCCGTCACCGATCACGGGCGACACCCATGCTGCTGGGCCCCGGGCACCGTGCAGGGGCACCGGCGAATCGGCGTCGAAGGGTGCCGGGAACTCGTCCGGCCGAGCGTCGCCGGATTCGGGCAATGCCCACCCGTCGACGTCTCGTGGTTCGTCCGGTGACACCGGCGGTGCGGGGATCGCGGGCGTCACCGGGGTGACGGGAGCGCGACGACGCGACCTCGCACCGAACAGGTCGGTGACCGGTGCGAGGCCGTCGTCGTCGTGGTCGGTGCTCACGCGCCCTTGCGCTCCGCGAGCTTCGGCGCGATCGACTCGACCGGAGCGTCCTCGGCCTTGGCGCCGCCGACGCCGAGCTTGGCGAGGATCTTGCCTTCGATGTCGGCAGCGATCTCGGGGTTCTGGATCAGGAAGGAACGCGAGTTCTCCTTGCCCTGCCCGAGCTGGTCACCGTCGTACGTGTACCAGGCGCCCGACTTCTTGACGATGCCGTGGTCGACACCGAAGTCGAGCAGCGAGCCTTCGCGCGAGATGCCGACGCCGTACAGGATGTCGAACTCGGCCTGCTTGAAGGGCGGCGCCATCTTGTTCTTGACGACCTTGACGCGCGTTCGGTTGCCCACCGCGTCGGTACCGCTCTTGAGCGTCTCGATGCGACGGATGTCGAGGCGGACGGACGCGTAGAACTTCAGCGCCTTACCGCCCGAGGTGGTCTCCGGCGAACCGAAGAACACGCCGATCTTCTCGCGCAGCTGGTTGATGAAGATCATCGTGGTCTGCGTCTGGTTCAGGCCACCGGCGAGCTTCCGCAGTGCCTGCGACATGAGGCGGGCCTGCAGACCGACGTGCGAGTCACCCATCTCGCCCTCGATCTCGGCACGGGGCACGAGGGCCGCGACGGAGTCGATGACGATGAGGTCGATGGAGCCGGAGCGGACCAGCATGTCCGCGATCTCGAGCGCCTGCTCGGCGGTGTCGGGCTGCGACACGAGCAGGGCGTCGATGTCGACACCGAGCTTCTTGGCGTACTCGGGGTCGAGCGCGTGCTCGGCGTCGATGAAGGCCGCGATGCCACCGGCGCGCTGGGCGTTGGCGATGGCGTGGATGGTGAGGGTCGTCTTACCCGACGACTCCGGGCCGTAGATCTCGACGATACGGCCGCGGGGCAGGCCACCGATGCCGAGCGCGACGTCCAGCGCCACCGACCCGGTCTGGATGACGTTGACGGGGGCGCGTTCGTCCGAACCGAGGCGCATGATCGCACCCTTGCCGAACTGCCTGTCGATCTGTGCGAGTGCGGTCTCGAGGGCCTTTTCGCGGTCTGCCGGTGATGGCATGGGGTGCTCCTTCGTGCTCGTGTTCGGCCGCCTGTAGGCTGTCGCGTCCACGCCGGCCGATGGTGCAAGGCCGATGGTTCTGCGACAAGGCTTCGGGCTGTTCCCGATGTCCATCAACCTATGGCGAGCCACCGACATCACTGCCGACGGTCACGCGATCTGTGGATGGAGCATCCGGGCGACGCCGCTGTGGAGGAAGTTACCACCGATCGAACACGCGTTCGAGCAACACGCCGAACACAGTTTCGGGTGCCGGACCCTGCAGGACCGCGCTCAGTCCTGGGGTTCGGCCAGGCCCTTGCCGTGCCGACGGTCCATCGGGACGTCCTGCGAGTCGCACAGGGCATCCCACACCCGGCGGGCGTCGATGCCGGCGGCGAGGGCGTCCACGGCCGATCGACCGCCCAGCCCCTCGAGCACGACGTCACGGGTGACCACGGACCCGTAGGCCTCGCCGAACACCTGGTCGACGGCTCGCCAGAACTCACTCACGCGCATCCGACCAGCCTAAGCGCGTCGTCGCGGGCCGGAACGCAGAACGCCCCCGCCGGGAAGGACCGGCGAGGGCGTTCGGTGCAGTGCGGTCAGCGCACCGCGAGGTCGTTGTCGAACTCGGCGACGAGGTCGTCCGGGAGCGTGTCGGGGACGGGGGTCAGCCCCTCGACGATCGCGAGGCGGTCGCCCACTTCGCGCATGATGGTCGAGATGGGCGTGTCCAGAGCATCCGCGACGGACGCGAGGATCTCCGAGCTGGCTTCCTTCTGCCCACGCTCGACCTCACTGAGGTACCCGAGCGCGACACTGGCCTTGGACGCGACCTGACGGAGGGTCCGGCCCTTCTGCAAGCGGAAGTCCCGGAGCACATCGCCGATTTCCTGACGAACGAGAACCATGAGAACTCCTCCTCTCTGTCGTCTCCGCGCCCGCTCGGTCCGGTGGAACGAGTTCGGGTTCAGCAACAATAGCGTTGCCGGTTGCAGCATGTTAGCCAGGCTGGCTGCCGTACTGCTGGAGATTTCGTGAGATGTAACCCAGTGGAAACGGGACCTATTCCCGGCCCCGGATCTCGGACGACATCCGTGCAAGGAGTTCGGAGACGGTGGCGTGACGGATTGCTCCCCGGTCACCGTCGAGGTGCAGCTCGAAGGCCTCGGCGCCCGCGGTGGAGGCGATCCCCACGTACACGGTGCCGACGGGCTTGCCGTCCTGCGGGTCCGGGCCGGCGACACCCGTCGTGCTGATCCCCCACGTTGCGGGCTCCCCGTCGACGGACAGCGCGATCCGGACACCGGCGGCCATCTGCCGGGCGACCTCCGGGTGCACGGCGCCCTCGGCCTCGAGCAGGTCCTCCGAGACCCCGAGCACGGAGTGCTTCACGGGCGTCGCGTACGCCACGACGCCACCGTGGACGACGGCGCTCGCCCCGGGCACGTCGACGAGGGTCGCGACGACGAGTCCGCCGGTCAGCGACTCCGCCACGGCGAGGGTCTCGCCCCGCGCCGTCAGTTCGGCGATGAGACCCGGTGCGACCGGCTCGACGGGCGCGGCCTCGGTCGAACGGTCGGGCCCGGTCATGCGGTGGTGCGGTTGTGCTTCCATGCCTGCCAGAGGTAGTCGATCCCGCTCAGGACCGTTGCCAGGAACGCGGCGGTCATGAGGATGCCGTTGACCCAGTGCGCCCAGTCACCGACCAGGTTCCACCACGGGAACAGCGCGGCCGTCAGCGCGACGGCCTGCAGCACGGTCTTGATCTTCCCGCCGCGGCTGGCCGGGATCACCCGGTCGGAGAGCACCGCGAACCGGAAGACCGTGATGCCGATCTCCCGCACCATGATCAGCACGGTCACGTACCAGGGCAGTTCATGCAGGATGGACAGCGCGACGAGCGCACCCCCGATGAGCACCTTGTCGGCGATCGGGTCGACGAGCTTGCCGAAGTCCGTGACCAGGTTCTGCCGACGGGCGATGATGCCGTCCGCGCTGTCCGTGACGATCGCCACGACGAAGACGACCGCGGCCCAGATGCGCAGGGGCCCGTCGTTCCCGGCGTCGGTGAGCAGCAGGACGAAGAACAGCGGCGCCATCAGGATGCGCACCACCGTGATGATGTTCGCGACGTTCGCGGTCGACGCCGGGCCGGGGCCCTTGCGCAAGAGCCGCCCGCGCCACGGGAACCGTGCGCCGTGCGTGGTGTTCGTGCTGTCCGAGGCGGTCATCGCCGTCACTCCCTGCCCGTCAGTCCCCACGCGTCCTCATCGGGCTCGTCGTGGACTTCATCGTACCCGCGGGTCATGTCCCCGACGGGGTCGGCACCGTACCGGTCACCGTCGCCGGACGGCGTCGGTGCCGGCGCTGCCGGAGCGGCCGCGGCGGGCGGCTCCTCGCCGCGGAGCTTCGCGAGCACCGCGGGCAACTGGTCGGCGGTCACCAGGACGTCACGGGCCTTCGAGCCCTCGGACGGTCCGACGATGTCGCGCGACTCCATCAGGTCCATCAGGCGACCGGCCTTGGCGAAGCCGACGCGGAGCTTGCGCTGCAGCATCGACGTCGAACCGAACTGGGTCGACACGACCTGTTCGACGGCCGCGAGCAGCAGTTCGAGGTCGTCGCCGATGTCGGCGTCGATCTCCTTGCGCTCGACCACGGCCTGGACGTCCTGGCGGTACTCGGGCTGGGCCTGCCGCGTGACGTGCTGGACGACCTCGGCGACCTCGCCCTCCTGCACCCAGGCGCCCTGCACGCGGAGCGACTTCGACGAACCCATCGGCAGGAAGAGCGCGTCGCCCTGACCGATCAGCTTGTCGGCGCCGGGCTGGTCGAGGATGACGCGGGAGTCCGTGACGCTCGTCACCGCGAAGGCGATGCGCGACGGCACGTTCGCCTTGATCAGGCCGGTGATGACGTCGACCGAGGGCCGCTGCGTCGCGAGCACCAGGTGGATGCCGGCGGCGCGGGCGAGCTGGGTGATGCGGACGATCGATTCCTCGACGTCACGCGGTGCCACGAGCATCAGGTCGGCGAGCTCGTCGACGACCACCAGCAGGTACGGGTACGGCTTGAGCTTCCGCTCGCTGCCCGCCGGCAGGACGATCTCGTTGTTCTCGATCGCCTTGTTGAAGTCGTCGACGTGGCGGAACCCGAACGACGCCAGGTCGTCGTACCGCATGTCCATCTCCTTCACGACCCACTGCAGCGCTTCGGCCGCCTTCTTGGGGTTCGTGATGATGGGGGTGATGAGGTGCGGGACGCCGGCGTAGATCGAGAGCTCGACGCGCTTCGGGTCGACCAGGACCATGCGGACCTCGGACGGCTTCGCGCGCATCAGCAGCGACGTGATCATCGAGTTGATGAACACCGACTTGCCGGAACCGGTGGAGCCGGCGACGAGCAGGTGCGGCATCTTCGCCAGGTTCGCGACGACGAAGCCGCCCTCGACGTCCTTGCCGACGCCGATCGTCATCGGGTGCTTCGACTTGCGCGCGGCGTTCGAGCGCAGCACGTCGCCGAGCGAGACGATCTCGCGGTCGGTGTTCGGGATCTCGACGCCGATCGCGCTCTTGCCCGGGATCGGCGACAGGATGCGGACCTCGTTCGAGGCGACCGCGTACGACAGGTTCTTCGACAGGGCCGTGACGCGCTCGACCTTGACGCCCGGGCCGAGCTCGATCTCGTACCGGGTGACCGTCGGCCCGCGGGAGAACCCGGTGACCTTCGCGTCGACCTTGAACTCGGTGAGCACCCCGGTGATGGCGGCGACGATGTCGTCGTTCGCCTGGCTGCGCGCGACCGAGGGCGTGCCGGAGCTCAGGGTGGTGGCGGCCGGCAGTCGGTACGGCTTCGACGGGTCGTCGTCGGACCCGGCGGCGGCCGCGCTCAGCTCGGCGGCGGCGTCGATGTCCTCAGGTTCGTCGACGACCTCGGGCTCGGACAGCACCTCGGGCACCGCGGGACGGATGTCGGCGGTCGGCTGCGGGCGCGCGGGAACGTCGGTGCCGAACGCGCGCAGGGCCTGCTCGGCGTCCTGCAGGTCCTGCTCGACGGAGTCGTTGAGGTTGACCGACGCGGGCTCGGCCGGCGTGAGGTCGACGAGCCCTGCGGCGGCCCCGGCGTTCGGGCTCACGACGGGAGCAGCGGGCGCGACGGCAGCGGCAGCGGGCGCGACACCGGTGGCCGGCGGGAGCACCGGGCTGTCGTACGCCGGGTCCTCTTCGCGTCCGGACTTGTTGCGGCGCCACCACGGCACGTTGTCGCCGCCGGCTTCGGCGTCGGCAGCGGCCTGCTCGTCACCGAACCCGAGGTCGTCGAACAGCTGGAAGTCGGCGTCGCCCTTCTTGCCGCGCTTCGAGGTGCGAGTGCGGGCGGCGGGC
The DNA here is from genome assembly GCF_025643395.1 of Curtobacterium sp. Arg-1. Lineage (NCBI taxonomy): Bacteria > Bacillati > Actinomycetota > Actinomycetes > Micrococcales > Microbacteriaceae > Curtobacterium > Curtobacterium sp. Arg-1. Next base: position 1,201,867 of record NZ_CP095731.1, on the reverse strand, counting down.
TCTGCCACGGCAGCGGCAGTGTCCGCGTCCGGCTCGGCAGCGGGCGCCGGGGCACCGAACAGGTAGGCGTAGAGCTCGTGCAGCCGGCGACCGAGCTTGTTCGGCGGCGTCTTGGTGATGATGAAGAGCGAGAGCACGAGCAGCACGATCGCCACGGGCACGGCCACCCACGCGGTCGCGATCGTGACGAGCCAGCCGATGACCACCCAGCCGAGCACCCCACCGGCGGCAGCGAGCGCGGGCATGCCGTCGGCCGCGCTCGGTCGGCCGCCGAAGACGTGGCAGAGCGAGGCGATGGAGACGATCAGGATGCCCAGACCGATGCCGATCCGGGTGTTGTCGTGCACCGAGGCCGGGTGCCGGAACAGCCACCCGGCGAACACGATCATGATGACCGGCAGGGCGAATGCCAGGCGGCCGAACAGCCCGCCGAACGTGTACGCGTCGAGTGCGACGGAGACGCTGTTGGTCGGGTTGAGCCACTCGACGACCCCGCCGGCGATGGCCAGCAGGAACAGCAGGAACGGGAACCCGTCGCGCCGCTGGTCCTTCTCGAGGGTCTCCTTGCCGAGCAGCCGGAACATCGCGCCGACGCCGTGCGCCATCGCGAGCCAGAAGGTCACGAGCGGGTTCTGCTCGCGGAACACCGGCGTGGGTGCGGCCTGCGGCAGCTTCTTCGTCGTGGCCTGGGTGCGCGACGAACCGCGCGTCCCGTTGCCACGGGACGACGTGGACGCGCGCGAGCGCGTGGTCGACTTGGTGCCTCCGGCCATGGGCAGAACCCTAACGCCCGCTCAGGACAAACGCAGGAAGGCCCGCCGCAGCGTCCGTGACGGACGCTGGACGGGCCTCCAGGGCGGGGACGGCGGCTACGCCTCGATGACCACCGGGACGATCATCGGACGACGACGGTGCTTCGTGTTCACCCAACGACCGACCGTCCGACGGACGACCTGCGCGAAGGCGTGCGAGTCGCGCGTGCCGTTGGCTGCGGCCTCGGAGATCGCCTTGGCGATCTGCGGACGCACGTCGTCGAAGACGGAGTCGTCCTCGGCGAAGCCGCGCGACTGGATCTCGGGGCCGATCACGCACTGCCCGGTGGTGAAGTCCACCGCGCAGAAGACCGAGATGAAGCCCTCTTCGGCCAGGACACGGCGGTCCTTCAGGTCGGCGTCGGTGATCTCGCCGACGGTGGAGCCGTCGACGTAGACGTAGCCGATGTCGAGCTGGCCGGCGACCGTTGCGACGCCGTCCTTCAGGTCGACGACGATGCCGTCCTGCCCGAGGATCACGTTGCGCGGCGGGACGCCCGTCTGGATCGCCAGGTCGGCGTTCGCGTACAGGTGACGGTGCTCGCCGTGGACGGGGAGCACGTTGCGCGGTCGCAGGATGTTGTAGCAGTAGAGCAGTTCGCCGGCTGAGGCGTGTCCGGAGACGTGCACCTTGGCGTTGCCCTTGTGCACGACCTTCGCGCCGAGCTTGGTCAGCCCGTCGATCACGCGGTACACGGCGTTCTCGTTGCCCGGGATGAGCGACGACGCGAGGATGACGGTGTCGCCCTCGCCGATCTCGATCTGGTGCTCGAGGTTCGCCATGCGGGCCAGGACGGCCATCGGCTCACCCTGCGACCCGGTCGACATGTAGACGATCTGGTCGTCGGGGACGTTCTTCGCCTTCTTCGTGTCGATGAGCACGTTCTCCGGCACCCGCAGGTACCCGAGGTCGGCGGCGATCGTCATGTTGCGGATCATCGAGCGGCCCATGAACGCGACCTTGCGGTTCGCGGCCGCGGCGGCGTCGAGGACCTGCTGCACGCGGTGCACGTGTGACGAGAAGCTCGCCACGACGACCTTCTTGCGGGCGCGCATGATGATGTTCTCGAGCACCGGGCCGATGTCGCGCTCCGGAGCGGTGAAGCCCGGCACGTCGGCGTTCGTGGAGTCCGGCAGGAACAGGTCGACGCCGGCCTCGCCCAGACGGGCGAACGCGCGGAGGTCGGTGATCCGGTCGTCCAGCGGGAGCTGGTCCATCTTGAAGTCACCCGTGTGCAGGACACGACCGGCGGGGGTCGTGATCGCGACGGCGAGGGCGTCCGGGATGGAGTGGTTCACGGCGACGAACTCGAGGTGGAACGGGCCGATCTGCTCGGTCTGGTCCTCGGCCACGACGAGCGTGTACGGCTTGATCCGGTGTTCCTTGAGCTTCGCCTCGACGAGCGCGAGGGTCAGCGTGGAGCCGATCAGCGGGATGTCGTCGCGGAGCTTCAGCAGGTACGGGACCGCGCCGATGTGGTCTTCGTGGCCGTGCGTGAGCACGACACCGAGGACGTCGTCGAGGCGGTCACGGATCGGCGTGAAGTCCGGCAGGATCAGGTCGACACCGGGCTGGTGCTCCTCGGGGAACAGCACGCCGGCGTCGACGATGAGCAGCTTGCCCTCGTACTCGTAGACGGTCATGTTGCGACCGATCTCGCCGAGGCCCCCGATGGGGATCACGCGGAGGGTGCCGTTCTCGAGCGGCTGCGGTGTGGAGACTTGTGTGGGCATTCGGTCCTACGGATTCGGGCGACGTGCGTGCTGCGCGCCGCGGTGTTCGCTAGCGGGTGGTGCCTGGCACCTTCGGTAGTGCACCGCCGGCCGCCGCGTTGCGGTCGGGGCGGAAGTTCGAGAAGTCGGCGCCGGGCACGTCGCGCACGGCTTCGAGTGAGGTCTCGATGGCGTACGCCTCGGAGTCCTCGGGGCCGACGAGCGGCAGTCGGACGCGCGGGCTGCCGATGCGGCCGAGCCCGTGCAGGATGTACTTGGCGGCCACGGTACCGGGAACGTGCGTCATCACGGCGCGGACGAGCGGCTCGAGTCGCTTGTGCTCGGCCGTCGCGGTGGCCAGGTCGCCCCGGTTCACGGCGTCGACGATGGTGCGGTACGGCGCGCTCGTGATGTTCGCCGTCACGCCGATCAGGCCGGTGGCACCGATCGACAGGTGCGGGAGCACGTTCGTGTCGTCACCGGAGAAGTACATGAGGTCGGTGTTGTTCAGCACGCGCGAGACCTCGGCGAAGTCGCCCTTGGCGTCCTTCACGGCGAGGATGTTCGGGTGCTTCGACGCGCGAAGGATCGTGTCGTAGGTGATCGGGATGCCGGTGCGGCCCGGGATGTCGTACAGGATCACCGGCAGGTCGGTGGCGTCCGCGATCATCCGGAAGTGGGTGAGGACACCCGACTGTGTCGGCTTGTTGTAGTACGGCGTGACGATCATCACGCCGTCCGCGCCGGCCTTCTCGCTCTGCTTGTACAGGTGGATGGCGTGCGCGGTCTCGTTCGAGCCACCACCCGTGATGATCTTCGCGCGGCCGGCGGCCACGGACTTGCCGACCTCGACCAGCCGGAGCTTCTCCGGGTCGGTGAGCGTCGACGTCTCGCCGGTCGTGCCGGTGACGACGATGCCGTCGGCGCCGGCGGTGATGCAGTCGTCGATGTGCTGCTCGACGCCGGGCCAGTCGACCTCACCGTCGGCCGTGAACGGGGTCACGAGGGCGACGAGGACCTGACCGAAGGGATTCTCACGCGGGGACACGGGCACCAGCGTACCGGGGATGCGCGCGGAGGCCGCCGTCCGTGTGGACGGTCGCCTGCCTGCGGCGCGGCCGGGAGGCCCGGATCACGTCCGTCCCGCCGGTCACGCCCGGCGCGTGGGGGCGCTCAGGCGCGGCGCTGCCACTCCAGGAACCGGTAGCGGGTGCCGCCGTTGCGGGACTCCTGCCACGGGCCCTCGTCGGTGAGCGTCCAACCGGCAGTCTCGTCGAGCGTCGGTGCGACGGTGTCGCCGGGGACGTCGACGTCGATCACGGTCTCGGAGACGACATCGGCACGGTCGAGCGCCGCGGCGTAGACCTGGCCGCCGCCGACGACCCAGACGGTCTCGTCGGTGCCGTCGTCGCCTTCGAGCGCGGCCTGCAGGTCGTGCACCACCTCGGCACCGTCGGCGGTCCACGTCGTGTCACGGGTGAGCACCACGTTGCGCCGACCGGGCAGGGGCCGGAACCGCTCGGGCAGGGACTCCCACGTGCGCCGCCCCATGAGCACGGTCGCGTCCCCGGTGACCCGCTTGAAGTGCGCCAGGTCCTCGGGCACGTGCCAGGGCATGCCCCCGTCGGCACCGATGACGCCGGTGGTCGAGCGGGCCCAGACCATGCCGATCATCAGACGGCGACCGCGGCCTTGATCGCCGGGTGGTGCTCGTAGCCGACGACGGTGAAGTCCTCGTACTCGTAGTCGTCGATCGAGTCGCGCGGGGCGAGCTCGAGCGTCGGCATCGGGTACGCCGTGCGGGACAGCTGCTCCTCGACCTGTTCGACGTGGTTGTCGTAGACGTGGCAGTCGCCGCCGGTCCAGACGAAGTCACCGACCTCGAGCCCGGTCTGCGCCGCGATCATGTGGGTCAGCAGCGCGTACGAGGCGATGTTGAACGGGACGCCGAGGAACATGTCGGCGCTCCGCTGGTAGAGCTGGCACGAGAGCTTGCCGTCGTTCACGTAGAACTGGAAGAACGCGTGGCACGGGGCGAGCGCCATGTCCGGCACGTCGGCGACGTTCCACGCCGAGACGATGAGCCGACGGCTGTCCGGGTTCGTCCTGATCTGCTCGATGACCTGGGCGATCTGGTCGACGTGCTCACCCGAGGGGGTGGGCCAGGATCGCCACTGCACGCCGTACACCGGGCCGAGGTCGCCGTCGGCGTCCGCCCACTCGTTCCAGATCCGGACACCGTGCTCCTGCAGCCAGGTCGCGTTGCCCTCGCCGCGCAGGAACCAGAGGAGCTCGTACGCGACCGACTTGAAGTGCACGCGCTTCGTGGTGACGAGCGGGAAGCCCTTCGACAGGTCGTAGCGGAGCTGTGCACCGAACAGGCTGCGGGTCCCCGTGCCGGTGCGGTCGCCCTTCGGCGAGCCCTCGGTCAGGACCCGGCGGAGCAGGTCCTCGTAGGGGGTCGGGACGGAAGCGTCGGGCTGTACGGTCTCGCTGTCGGTCACACACAGAAGCCTACGTCGGTGTGAGTAGCGTTGCCGGTATGCCCGACACGACGGAACAACCGCTCTCGATCCTGGTGGCCGGCTCGTCCGGCTTCATCGGGACCCCACTCGTCCGCGCCCTGCGCGAGGCGGGGCACCACGTCACCACGCTCGTGCGCCGGGAAGCCCGCACCGCGACCGAGTTCCGCTGGGCACCGGGGCGACGTCCGCTCGACCCGGCGATCCTCGACGGCGCCGACGTCGTGATCAACCTGGCCGGCGCGAACATCGGCAAGCTGCCGTGGACCGACGCGTACCGCAAGGAGATCCGCAGCTCACGCATCGACGCCACCGACACCCTGGTCGAGGCGATGCGGCACGCGACCACTCCCCCGGCGCTGTTCCTGTCGGGCTCGGCCTCGGGCGTGTACGGCGACCGTCCGGCCGACGTGCTGCCCGACGACGCCGCCCCGGGCACGGGGTTCCTCGCCGACGTCTGCACCGCGTGGGAGTCGGCCGCGGACGCCGCCCCCGCGGGGGTCCGGGTCATCACGCTCCGGACCGGCATCGTGATCGGCAAGGGCGGCGGCGCGCTCGCACCCCTCGTCCCGCTGACCAAGCTCGGCGTCGGCAGCCGACTCGGCACCGGCGGCCAGCACTGGCCCTGGATCGCCCTCGAGGACGAGGTCGGCGCGATCGTGCACCTGGCGACCGCGGCGCCGGACGTCTCCGGCCCGGTCAACCTGGCGGGCCCGGAGCCGGTCGTCGCCGACCGCATCACGAAGCACGTCGCCGAGGTGCTGCACCGCCCCTACCTGTTCCGGATCCCCGAGTTCGCCCTGCGCCTGGCGCTGCGGGACGCCGCGGACGACATGCTCCTGTCGAGCCAGCGGATGGTCCCCACGAAGTTGCTCGAGTCCGGCTACACGTTCCGGTACACGCAGGCTGCGGACGCGATCGACGCCGTCTTCTGATCGGACGGCAGACCGGGGGTCAGCGGTCGGCGGCGCGCGCCAGGGCGGTGCGCATCGCCGACCGTGCACGTTTGCGGTCGCCCGCGGCGTCGTAGACCACACCGAGCCGGTACCAGGCACGCCAGTCGGCCGGGTCCTGCTCGACCGCGTCGCGGTACCGCGGGAACAGCTCGTCGGCGGCGTCGCGGATCGGACGACCCGACGGCCGCACGGGGACGACGTCGTCCGGTGTACCGCCCTCGGCCTCGAGCCGTGCGCCGAGCCGCGTGATGCGGATGCCGAAGCGGAACTCCAGGACGAGCAGGAGCGCGCCGATCGCGGCGACGACGAACAGTGCGACACCGATGCCGATGCCGATCGGGATGCCGGTGGCGATGAAGGCCACAGCACGCTGTCCGACGAGAACGATGTACAGGGCGAGCAGCACCGCCATCAGTGCTGCACCCCAGAACGGCGAGCGGATCGTGCGTCCGGCCCGCTCCATGCGACCCACGGCCCTCAGCCGATGCCGAGGACGCTGCCGAGGCCCACGGTGAGCCCCCGCGCCGACACCACGTTCGCGAGCGCCGCACGGATGCCCGCCACGTAGGCGACGTCGTCGTTGGTGTCGTGCCGGATCGTCAGTGTCTCGCCGGGGCCGCTCAGCAGGACGTCCTGCACGGCCTTCACCCCGGGCAGCCGGAGCGAGTGGATGGGCACACTGGCGACCTGCTGACCACGGGCGCGCTGGTCGACGTGTGGAGCGTCCACCGGCCCGACATCGCGCCGGGCGTCGGCCATCAGCTCCGCCGTGCGCACCGCGGTGCCCGAGGGTGAGTCGATCTTGCCGGCGTGGTGGGTCTCGACGATCTCGGCAGCCGGGAACCACGGCGCCGCGATCGTCGCCAGGTGGGTGCCGAGCACCGAGCCGATCGAGAAGTTCGGGACGACGAGCACCCCCTGCTCCGGGCGTTCCTGCAGCCCGGTGCGGAGCTTCGCGAGGCGGTCGAGCGACCAGCCGGAGGTACCGACGAGCACGTTCGCGCCGCTCGACAGCGCGTTCTCCACGATCGCGGGGCTGAGCGACGGCACCGTCACGTCGACCACCAGGGCCGCGCCGCCGAAGACGGACGGGGGTGCCTGGTGGGCGCCGTCCTTCGAGGACAGACGGGCGACGAGCTCGAACTCCGGGAGTTCCTCGACGACGGCGGCCACGAGGCCCCCGAGACGACCGGTGGCGCCGACGACGGCGACGGGAGTGACCATGCGGTCCATCCTAGGATCGACGCATGTCAGTCGAGGTCAGGACCGTGCCGGCCGATCTGCCCGAGGTCGACGTCCTGCTCGACGCGTACCTGGACGAGCGCGAGGCGACGTTCCCGAGCGCGCAGGGCACCTACGCACGGAAGCGCACCCCCGCGGCCGAGTTCACGCCGCCGAACGGTGTCTTCGCACTGGCGGACGACGACGGCGTCGCGATCGGGTGCGGGGGGCTCCGGCGGATCGCGGACGGGGTGGACGCAGCCGGCGCCGTCGACGTCCGGTTCGAGGTCAAGCACGTCTTCGTGACACCGGCCGGGCGCGGCAAGGGGGTCGCGACGGCCGTGATGGACCTGCTCGAGCGGGCCGGTGCCGACCTCGGCGCGACGAGCATCGTCCTCGACACGAACGACTCACTCGTCGCCGCGGCCGCCCTGTACCGCAGCCGCGGCTACGTTCGCGTCGAGCCGTTCAACGACAACCCGAACGCGACCGCCTGGTACCGCAAGGCGGTGGCCCCGACCCGGACGGGCCGCGGGCCGGACGCCTGAGCCGCCACGGGCCTCCCGGCCGCGCCACCGCGAACCGGACCGGCGGCCGCTAGACGGGCTGGTCGACCGGCAGCCCGGTGCGCAGCTCCACCGGCAGGTGGGCCAGGTCGTTCAGCGTGACGACCTCGGCCGGCTTCGCCGAGCGGATCCGGATGATCGTGAGCGCGGTGTGCGCGACGTTGGTGCCCATCCAGCGCCACTCGGGCGCCTGGAACGCTTCACGGACGAACCAGCCGATCACGGCGTTGTGCGTGATGAGCAGGTCGTGCCGGTCTTCGCGCGCCGGGGTGAACCACTCCGACACGGCGTCGCCCATCTGGGCTTGTCCGGCGACGATCTCCTCTTCGGTGATGCCGCCGTACCAGCCCTGGTAGGCGTGCGGCATGTCCGGCGTCGGGCCCGAGGGGATGCAGTCGAACAGCAGCGTCGAGGGTTCCGGCTGGATCGACGGCAGACGCTGCGACAGGAACGCGGCGGTCTCGCTCGGGGCCTCGAGCGGCGAGTGGTACACGCCGTCGAATGGCACGCCGCCGAGACGGTCGGCGACCAGGGTCGCCTGACGCTTGCCGCGTTCGGAGAGCTTGCCGTCCCGCAGGCCGTGTTCGGCGTCCTGGTGTTCGCCGTGGCGGACGAGGTACAGGTAGTGCGACATGTCCGTGCTCAGCTGCCGATCCCGATGGCCGCGGCGAGTTCGTCCTGCTGCACGGCGCCGACCACCGAGGTGATCGTCGGCCGGGTGAGCAGGTCGCGCGCGAGTTCGAGCACGCCGCCGGTGGTGACGCCGTCCACGCGTTCGAGCGCGGTCGACAGGTCGGTGTACTCCCCCGTGCCGAGCTCGGAACGGCCGAGACGCGTCATGCGTGCGTCGGAGTCCTCGAGCGAGAGCGTCAGCGCACCCTCGATCTGCCCCTTCGCCCGTCGCAGTTCGTCGTCGGTGATCCCGAGGTCGACCATCCGGCGGAACTCCGCGTCGACGATGTCGACGACACCGGCGACGTTGTCCGGCGCGCAGCCGGCGTAGACGCCGAAGGCACCGTTGTCCAGGTAGGCGGGAGCGAACGACGACACCGCGTAGGCCAGACCGCGGCGCTCGCGGACCTCTTGGAACAGGCGCGAGCTCATGCCGCCGCCGAGCACGGCGTTCAGGACGCTGAGCGAGGGCCGGCGGTCGTCGCGCAGGTCGAGACCCTGCGAGCCGCGGAGCATGCTGACCTGCTCGGTCGGGCGGTGCACCACGGACAGCTTCGGCTCGACCGGGTCGGCAACCGTCTGGGGCGTGCGGCGCGGCAGCGGCGCGGCGTCGGGAGCGTCGTGGAAGACGCCGGCGACGAGCTCGCAGAACCGGTCGTGGTCGACGGCACCGGCGGCGGTGACGACGATGCCGTTGGGCGCGTAGTGCTCGCGGTAGTGCGCCAGCACCTCGTCGCGCTGGACCGCACGGATGCTGTCCGGGGTGCCGCCGATCGGACGGCCGAGGGGGTGCCCGCCGAACGCCGCGGCGAAGAACGCTTCGCCCGCGACGTCGGCCGGGTCGTCGGCGGCCATCGCGAGTTCTTCGAGGATGACACCGCGCTCCACGGCGAAGGCCTCGTGCTCGAGCACCGACCCGGTGACCATGTCACCGATGACGTTCACGGCCATCGGGACGTCGGTGTCCCGGACCCGTGCGTAGTAGCAGGTGTACTCCTTGGCCGTCGCGGCGTTGTGCTCACCGCCGACCGAGTCGAACGCGATGGCGATGTCGAGCGCCGACCGCGTCTCGGTGCCCTTGAAGAGCAGGTGTTCGAGGAAGTGCGTCGAGCCGAACTGACCGTCGCGCTCGTCACGTGAACCGACGCCGACCCAGAACCCGATGCTCGTCGACGCGGCGCCCGGCACCGCCTCGGTGAGCACACGGACGCCCGACGGCAACACGGTGCGACGGACGAAGGCCCCACCGGACGTCAGGAACGACGTGTCCGGGGCCCCGAGCGGCAGTGGCACTGGCTGGTTCATCGCAGACGAGCCTACTGATCCGCCGACGCGTGCCGCCCAGTTTCCCGGTCCGGGCCACGTGCCACTCGAAGTGGGGTACAGGAAGTGAGGACAGACCGACTCGTCTGTCTGTCCTCCTTGTGCTACAGTTGGCCACGCCGGATCGAAAGCCCCCCTAAGTTCCGATCCGGCGGCTCGGGACATCAGTCCTGCGCGACCACCGAGTCCCCCCACTCCGGTCGCGGAGCCGATGAGTCCGAGGAGTACACGCTGTGACGGTCGATTCCCCCCAACCGGCCGTCCAGCGTCTCCCCGGCCCGAGCACGAACCTCGCGTCGCCGGACGGGTCGAGCGTCCCCCCGACTCCCCGCTCCGGCGGCGCGAAGGTCCGTGTCCTCGAGACCGCCACGCGGCTCTTCTACGAAGAGGGCATCCACAGCGTCGGCGTCGACCGCCTCATCTCCGAGGCGAGCGTCACGAAGGCGACGTTCTACAAGCACTACGGGTCGAAGGACAACCTGATCCTCGCCTACATCCGGACCCAGCACGAGCGCGTGCAGGAGCGGATGGAGCAGCTCATCACCGACGCCGGCTCCCCCGAGCGGGCTGTCCGAGCGTGGGTCGCCGCGCTGGCCGACGACGTCAACGACCCGGCCTTCCGCGGCTGTGCGTTCCTGCACGCCGCCGCCGAGTACCACGACCCGCGCGACCCGGTCCGCCAGGTCGTCGCCGTGCACCGCGACTGGTACACCGAGCGCCTCGCGACCCTGCTGCACGACGCCGGGCACCCCCTGCCCGGTGACGGCGCCGACGAGCTCATGCTCGCGCGTGACGGTGCGATGGCCGGGGCCTACGCCGGCGACGCGATCGCTGCCACCGCGGCGCTGAACCGCGTGGTCGACCGGGTGCTCGCGGTCTGACACCCGACTCGTCGCCAGCGCTGTCGCTGTCGGCTGTCACTGTCGCTGTCGCGAAAGCGACAGATCACCGCGAACAGTTCGCGGCGATCTGTCGGCTTCGCGGCACGGACGCACCCGCGCGGCGCAGATCTGTCGCTTCCGCAGCGCGGTCGAGGCGACCGCGGGGCGGACGGGAGGCCCGTGGCGGCCCCGCACCGCGCCTCCAGGCCGTCTGTGCGAACTCCCACAGCCCCACGCGCGTCCCGAGCGCAGGCCCGGCCGGCGGGTGTTGGCTGGGGGCATGGCCAACGACCCCAACTGGAACCTGCCCGATGTCCCGTCCTTCACCCTGACGAGCCCCGACTTCGCCGACGGCGGTGCGCTGCCCACCTCGGCGCGCGGCTCCGACGCCGGTGGCGAGGACCGCTCCCCCGCGCTCGAGTGGTCGGACGCACCCGAGGGCACGAAGAGCTTCGTCCTGACCGTGTACGACCCCGACGCCCCGACCGGCTCCGGCTTCTGGCACTGGAGCCTGACCGACATCCCGGGCTCGGCGACCTCGCTCCCCGCCGGTGCCGGCACCGACGACGCCCTGCTGCCCGCCGAGGCCCTCCGCCGCCGCAACGAGTTCGGCACGGACACGTTCCTCGGCGCTGCACCGCCCGCGGGTCACGGCGCGCACCGGTACTTCTTCACGCTGAGTGCCCTCGACGTCCCCGTGCTCGAGGCGCCGGCCGACGCGACCCCCGCGGTCGTCGGCTTCATGCTCCGTGGGCACCTGCTCGGTCGCGCGCAGCTCATGGGCACGCAGGAGACCCCCGCCGCCTGACGGGTACGCGCACCGCGCACCGCGCCGCGAGCTTTCGCGCCCACCGCACGCACGCCCCGCAACGGCGAACGGCCGCCGCCCCGGAAGGGACGGCGGCCGTTCGTGCGTCAGGACGCGAGAGAGGATCAGCCCTCGGCCGGGTCCTCGGCGTGGGCGCGGACCGTCTCGGCCGAGGTGGAGTCACCCTCGGTCTCGTCGGCGACGACCGGCGCGAGCGACAGCTTGCCGCGGTCGTCCACCTTGGTGACCTCGACCAGGACCTTCTGGCCGACGCCGAGCACGTCTTCGACGTTCTCCACACGCTTGCCACCGGCGAGCTTGCGCACCTCGGAGACGTGGAGCAGACCGTCACGGCCCGGGAGCAGCGACACGAAGGCGCCGAAGGTGGCGATCTTCACGACGGTGCCGAGGAACTGGTCCCCGATCTCCGGGTTGGTCGGGTTCGCGATCGCGTTGACCTGGGCACGAGCGGCCTCGGCCGACGGACCGTCGACGGCGCCGATGTAGACGGTGCCGTTGTCCTCGATCGAGATGTCGGCACCGGTGGTGTCCTGGATCCCGTTGATCGTCTTGCCCTTCGGGCCGATCAGCTCGCCGATCTTGTCGACGGGGATCTGCACCGAGATCACGCGAGGAGCGGTGTCCGCCATCTCGTCGGGGGCGTCGATCGCCTCGTTCAGCACACCGAGGATGGCCGAGCGGGCCTCCTTGGCCTGCTTGAGCGCCGCGTCGAGCACCGTCGACGGGATGCCGTCGAGCTTGGTGTCGAGCTGGATCGCGGTGACGAACTCCGAGGTACCGGCGACCTTGAAGTCCATGTCGCCGAGCGCGTCTTCGGCACCGAGGATGTCGGTCAGGGCCGCGTAGCGGGTCTGGCCGTCGACGGTGTCGGAGACCAGGCCCATCGCGATGCCGGCGACCGGGGCCTTGAGGGGCACACCGGCGTTGAGCAGCGACAGGGTCGAGGCGCAGACGGAACCCATCGAGGTCGAGCCGTTGGAGCTGAGCGCCTCGGAGACCTGGCGGATGGCGTAGGGGAACTCGTCACGCGACGGCAGCACCGGCACGAGTGCGCGCTCGGCGAGGAAGCCGTGCCCGATCTCGCGACGCTTCGGCGAACCCACACGGCCGGTCTCACCGGTCGAGTAGGGCGGGAAGTTGTAGTGGTGCAGGTAGCGCTTCTTCGTGACGGGCGACAGCGAGTCGATCTGCTGCTCCATCTTGAGCATGTTCAGCGTGGTGACACCGAGGATCTGCGTCTCACCGCGCTGGAAGATCGCCGAACCGTGAACGCGCGGGATCACGGCGACCTCGGCGTCGAGCGGACGGATGTCGGCGAGGCCGCGGCCGTCCATGCGGATCTGCTCGGTCAGGATGCGGCCGCGGACGACCTTCTTCGTGACCGACTTGTACGCGGCACCGACCTGCGAGTTGGCGACCTCGGGCAGCGAGCCTGCGGCGACCTGCTCGGCGATGGCAGCCTTGACGCGCGACTTGAGCGCGTCGTCGGCGTCCTGGCGCTCGGTCTTGGCGGCGATCTTGTAGACGTCACCGAGCTCGGAGAGCGCGAGGGCTTCAACGGCCGAGTAGACCTCGGGAGCGTACGGCGGGAAGACCGGGAAGTCCTGGATCTCCTTGGCCGACTGCGCGGCGAGCTTGGCCTGGGCGTCGACGAGGGACTTGAGGAACGGCTTGGCCGCCTCGAGACCCTGGGCGACGATGGCCTCGTCGGGCTTGGTGGCGCCGCCCTGGATGAGGTCCCAGGCGTGCTCGGTGGCTTCCGCCTCGACCATCATGATCGCGACGTCCTCGTTGCCCGCCTCGTCCGTGACGACACGGCCGGCGACGGTCAGGTCGAACACGGCGTCGGCGAGCTGCGAGGCCTTCGGGAACGCGACCCACTGGTCACCGATGAGCGCGAGGCGCACACCGGCGATCGGGCCGGAGAACGGCAGACCGGAGATCTGCGTCGACGCGGACGCGGCGTTGATGGCCAGCGCGTCGTAGAACTCGTCCGGAGCGATGCTCAGGACGGTGATGACGATCTGGACCTCGTTGCGCAGGCCGTCGACGAACGACGGACGCAGCGGCCGGTCGATCAGACGGCAGACGAGGATGGCCTCGGTCGACGGACGGCCTTCGCGACGGAAGAACGAACCGGGGATCTTGCCGGCGGCGTAGGAACGCTCCTCGACGTCGACGGTCAGCGGGAAGAAGTCGAATCCTTCACGCGGGTGCTTGCCGGCGCTGGTGGCCGAGAGGAGCATCGTTTCCTCGTCCAGGTACGCGGCGACCGCGCCCTGGGCCTGCTGAGCGAGCCGACCGGTCTCGAACCGGACGGTGCGCTTGCCGTACTTGCCGTTGTCGATGACGGCTTCGGCGAACTTGATCTCGGGACCCTCCAAAAGGGCGCCTCCTTGATGTGTTTCCGGCAGGCCGTGGCGACGGCACTCGATGGTGCGTGCGCGCCGATCGTTCCGGACGCATGTCTGGCCAGCAGTAGAAGCACTCGGGAAACCGTTCCGGCCCGCGAGCCACCACCGATGACCAGCTCCGTGCCCGGCCTGCGCAGTGTTGTGTGTGACGTCCGGGGAATGAGTCCTCGGACACGATGGACTTTACCAGTCCTCAGGCTGTCGGCGGCGCGGCTCGCTGGACTCCTGGTGAACATCGGTAGCCTGCCGACATGCGTCTCACCCCCTCACGGGGCGTGCTCGTCGCGGCCGCCGTGGTCGTCGGCGCGCTCGTCGCCCCGACCCTGACCGCTGTGCCCGCCAACGCCACCGAGTACCCCACCTGGCAGGACGTCCAGCGCGCCAAGGGCAACGAGACCGCGAAGCGGGCCGAGGTGCAGAAGGTGCAGGCCGCGCTGCAGTCGGCGCAGGACGAAGCGGCCGCGAAGTCGCAGGCCGCCCTGGTGGCCTCGTCGAAGGCGGACGCGGCCGAGACGGAGCTGGCGTCGGCCACCCAGGCCGCCACGAGCCTCCAGGCCCAGGCGCAGCACGCGAGCCAGACGGCGGAGCGGGCCCAGCAGCGGGCCGGCCAGCTGGCCGCGAACCTGTACCGCGACGGCAGCACGAACCAGATGACCACCCGGATCGCGACCGCGAAGAACCCGGACCAGCTGCTCTACCAGCTCGGTGCGCTCGACCAGCTCTCTGAGACCTGGTCCGGCGTGATGGACGACGCGTCCGTCGCTGCCGGCACCGCCTCGTCGCTGCACGAGCAGGCCGAGCGGGCCGAGACGGAACGTGAGACGCGTGCGCAGGCAGCCGAGGAACGATCGGCCGCGGCGAAGTCGGCGGAACAGGTGGCGGACGCCGCCGTCGAGTCGACGGAGCACCACAGCGACGAGCTGTACGCGCAGCTCGCGTCGCTCAAGGACAGCACCGCGAAGCAGGAAGCCGGGTACGAGCTCGGCCAGCGGGTCGCCGCACAGAAGGCGGAGCAGCAGCGCAAGCGGGCAGCAGCGGCGGCGGCCGAGGCAGCGAACACGCCGACCCCCGGCAGCAGTGGCGGCAGCGCCCCCGGCGGCGGTTCCGGCACGTCGTACCCGAGCACCGGCGGCGTCGTCGTCGACCCGGCCGGCGCCCAGGCCTACGCGCGCGGGGCCCTGGCGTCCTACGGATGGGGCGACGACCAGTTCTCGTGCCTGGTGTCCCTGTGGACGCAGGAGTCCGGGTGGCGGGCGAACGCCCTGAACGCCTCGAGCGGCGCCTACGGCATCCCCCAGTCACTCCCTGCCGAGAAGATGGCGGTGGCCGGTGCCGATTGGCGGACGAACGCCGCGACGCAGATCAACTGGGGCCTCGCCTACATCAAGAGCGCCTACGGGTCGCCGTGCGGGGCGTGGGGGCACGAGATGAGTGTCAACCCGCACTGGTACTGATCGCCGGGCAGGTCGGTTGCAGCGCTGCTTGACGCCGTCGTCTTGCTGAGACGCCGCAGTCTCACTGAGACGCCGTCGTCTTGCTGAGACGCCGGCGAACGCACGAGACGCCGCCGGATTCGGCGGCGTCTCGCGGACACGACGGCGTCTCTGCACCTGTTCAGTGGCCGAGGCCGCCGAGCAGGCTCGCGAAGTCCGGGGTCGCGGGGAGCGCGTCGGCTTCCTGCGGCGCCCGCCTGGAGGCCCGGATCGCCCAGGCCAGGTCGGCTCCGGCCCGGCGGATGCGACCGTCCAGGGCGGCCGAGTCGCCGTCGGTCCCCCAGTCGTCGGTCGCGGCGAACACCCCGGTGGGGACGATCGCCGCACGCAGGTACGCGAAGACGGGTCGCAGCGCGTGGTCGATCGCCAGGGAGTGCCGCGAGGTCCCGCCGGTGGCACCGAGCAGGACGGGCATGTCGGCCATCGAGTCCTTGTCGAGCACGTCGAGGAAGGACTTGGCGAGTCCGCTGACGCCTGCGGTGAAGATCGGCGTGACGAACACGACGGCATCGGCCTCGACCACGGCGGCCATCGCGGCGGAGAGTGCGGGTGCGGCGAACCCGGTCAGCATCGCGTCGGTGATCTCGTGCGCGAGCGGCCGGAGCTCCACGTGCACGACGTGTGCGGGGGTGCCCTCGGCGACGAGCGAGGACACGGCCGCCTCGCCCAGACGGTCGGCGAGCAGGCGGGTGGAGCTGGGCTCGGAGAGTCCGGCGGAGACGACGGCGATGGTGGTCATGATGCTTCCCGACTTTCGATGCGTTTGCATGAACATAGCATCCAACCGAGCTCCCCTCGCAACCATTCCCGTCGTCCGACCGGCGGCCGATCGGTCACGACTGCCCGCGCGCTGACCGCCGATCGGTCACGAAGTGTCGAGTCAGACCGCGGGATACGACGAGTCGTGACCGCGGGACGAGCGCGGGCGACGTGTCGTGACCGGTCCGAGCGGGAGCGCCGACGGAGCGGACCCCGGCGCACGACGCCCGCCCCGGGAACGAAGAACACCCCGGTCCTCGTGGAGAGGACCGGGGTGTTCGGTCAAGCGTGTGTCCGGTCGACTAGCGACGCAGGCCGAGGCGCTCGATGAGCGTGCGGTAGCGGGCGATGTCGACGTCGGAGAGGTAGCCGAGGAGACGGCGACGCTGACCGACCATGAGCAGCAGGCCACGACGCGAGTGGTGGTCGTGCTTGTGCTCCTTGAGGTGCTCGTTCAGGTCGTTGATACGACGCGTCAGAACGGCGACCTGGACCTCGGGGGATCCGGTGTCGCCCGGGTGGGTCGCGTACTCTTCGATGATCTCCTGCTTGACCTGTGCGTCAAGTGCCATGGTGATCCCCTTCCTGTCCGTTGCGCGGTGCCCGTGCCTGATGCACGAGCGCTCTTTGTCCGCGGCCGTTCGACGGCAACCGCCCAAGACTACCAGAGTCCTACGCGGTCCTCGGCTGCAGGCGACGTCGGCGCCGACGGTCCGGCAACAGGCTGCGGACGAGTCCGACCAGGGTCGCGCCGAGCAGCCCGCCGAGGCCGTTCGACAGCACGTCACGCGGGTCCGCGACGCGGTACGGCAGGTACGTGGCCTGGGCGAACTCGATGCCCGTGGACAGTGCCACCGCGACGAGCGCGCCGAGGATCCACCAGCGACGGGGCAGCCACAGCGCGGCGAGCATGCCGACCGGCACGAACATCGCGATGTTGGCGAGGAACTCGGTGCGCTCGTACGTGAACCAGGCACCGTGCGGCAGCTGCTGCACCCACGCGATCGCGTGCAGCACGAGCGAGTTCTGGGCCGAGGTGAAGACCTGCGGGGTCAGCGTCATCCGCCAGATCACCCAGGCGTAGCCCGCGGTCAGGGCGAGGAGGAGGAGTCGACGGAACATCCGCACAGTGTGGAGCACGGTCCTGCGCGGTCGCTGGAGCGCTCCTGTCAGCGGGCGGTGCGACTCCTGGGCGATCGCGGCTCGGCCCTGGTCAGGACTCCCCCGCACCTGTCAGCATGGGTCCGGGCACGACCGCTGCCCGCACCACCGACACCGCACGGGCAGATCAGGGAGCACCGCAGCATGCCGGAGCACGAGGCACCCAGCACCCCCCGCCGCAACCGCACCGGCGGACTGCGGCAGTGGGGGTGGATCGCCGCGGCGGCCGTCGTCGTCGCCGCGGTCGTGACGACGCTCGTGGTCGTCGGCCCCTGGAACGGTGGCCCGCCGGACGGCGACCGTACCCCGAGCGGACGAGCCGTGTCCGAGCGGAAGTCCGCGGCCGAGGCGTTCCCCGGCGGACTCGCGCGCCAGCCGACCGCGGTGAACCAGGCCGGCATCCGCGAGCGCCAGGCCCGGGCCGAGGGCGACGCCCAGACCGCCGAGCAGATCGCGGTCATCGCCGACCAGCCGATCGCGACCTGGCTGACGAACACCTCGCGCTCCGAGACCCGGTCGACCATCCGGTCCGTGGTCGCCACCGCGAAGGAACGTGGCGGCACCCCGGTGTTCGTCCTGTACAGCATCCCCGACCGCGACTGCGGCAGCTACTCGAAGGGCGGCACCGAGGACGACGCCTACCTGCCGTGGGTCCGGTCCGCCGTCCGTGCGATGGCCGGCTCGCACGCCGTCGTGCTCGTCGAACCCGACTCGATCGCGCAGATCCAGAACTGCGAACGGCTGCGCGACGAACGTCTGCCCCTGCTGCGGAAGGCCGTCGACGCACTGACCGGTCACGGGCTCACCGTGTACCTGGACGGCGGCAACGAGAACCGCGTGCCGACCGCGACCATGGCGGACTGGCTGCGGCAGGCCGGCATCGACGAGGTGCAGGGCTTCTTCACGAACGTGTCGAACTTCTACCGGGTCGACCAGGAGCGCGCGTACGCCGACGAGCTCGCCGACGCGGTCGGTGGCGACCCGCACTTCGTCATCGACGTCTCCCGCAACGGGCAGGGGTGGCGGGGCACCTGGTGCAACCCCGAGGGCGCGGGCCTCGGCCAGGAGCCGCACGTCACCGGCGGGAGCACCCGGCTCGACGCGCTGCTCTGGGTCAAGACGCCGGGGCTCAGCGACGGCACCTGCAACGGTGGCCCCGCCGCCGGCCAGTGGTGGGAGTCGTACGCGCTCGCCCTCGTCGAGCACCGCAAGCGCGACTGACGGCCACCACCCGGCAACCGGCAGCGCAGGGCCGTGTCGGTGCCCGGTGGTTGCATGAGCGCATGACCGCGACCGACCGCATCCGCTCCGTCGTCCCGCCCTACCTGCTCCGCGCCGTCGCCGATGCCGACGCGTTCCCCCGTGCGGCCTCGGCGGCACGCACCGCGCTGGCCTCGCTCGACACCGTGCAGGCGCCGAAGCACGAGCACCTGGTCGCGCCGCGCAGCCTCAGCGGCACCGTCGACCGCTCCCCGCAGCGCACCATCACCGACGCGCACGGCACCACGACGCTGCCCGGCACCCTCGTCCGGCACGAGGGCGACGCCGACACCGGCGACACCGCGGTCGACGAGGCGTACGCGGGCCTCGGCGCCACGCACGCCTTCTGGCTCGAGGTGTTCGACCGGGTGTCCATCGACGGCGCCGGGCTCCCCCTCGACGCCACCGTGCACTACGGCCAGGACTACGACAACGCCTACTGGGACGGCAGCAGGATGGTGTTCGGCGACGGCGACGACGAGGTGTTCCGCCGCTTCACCATCGCCCTCGACGTCATCGGCCACGAACTCGCGCACGGTGTCACGCAGTACACCGCCGACCTGACCTACCAGGGGCAGTCGGGGGCCCTGAACGAGTCGATCAGCGACGTGTTCGGTTCCCTCGTCGCCCAGTACGCGGCGGGTCAGACGGCCGAGCAGGCCAGCTGGCTCATCGGCGAGGGGCTGTTCACCGACGCCGTGCAGGGCGACGCGCTCCGCTCGATGCGGGCGCCAGGAACCGCCTACGACGACCCGGTGCTCGGCAAGGACCCGCAACCGGCGACCATGGCCGGGTTCGTCGTCACCACCGACGACGCCGGCGGGGTGCACACCAACTCGGGCATCCCGAACCACGCGTTCTTCCTGGCGGCCACCGCCATCGGTGGGCCCGCGTGGCAGGGAGCCGGCGCCGTCTGGTGGGACGCCCTGACCTCGCCCGAGGTGACCGCCTCGATCGACTTCGCGGGCTTCGCCACCGTCACCGTCGACGCTGCTGTACGACGGTTCGGGGACGGCTCCACCGAGCACATCGCGGTCCGTCAGGCCTGGCAGCGGGTGGGCGTGCTCGACTGAGCACCCGTCCCGGGCGTAGCGTCGGGGACATGCGCATCGAGGTCCGCCGCTCCGGGGGCTTCGCCGGTACCGTGCGGCGCTGGCGGGTCGACACCGACGCGAGCAGCGACCCCGCGATGTGGTCCGACGTGGTCGACGCGCTGCAGCGCACCCCGGCGCCGACCGCTGCGCCCGTCCCCGACGACTTCAGCTGGACGATCACCGTCGAGCGCACCACCGTGACCATCCCAGGCCGCAGCCTGGACGGACCGTGGGCCGACCTGGTCGAGCGGGTGCGGTCCGAGGGCGACCCGACCTGAGCCGGGAGGCGCGTGGCGGACCCGCACCGCGCCTCCTGTCCGCCCCGCGGGGACGCCACCGCCCGGCCGCGTCAGTCGACGTCGATGACCGTCAGGCGACGCGTCGGGCGCGTCATCGCGACGTAGACCGCTGCGGCGGCACGGGCCGCGTCGGCACCCACGCCGTCCGGGTCGACGAGCAGCACGCCGTCGAACTCCAGGCCCTTGGCGTCCGCGCCGGTCAGCACCGTGAGCGACCCGGCGGTCGGCGAGGCGAGCCCCCGGACGTCCGCCTCGGTGCGGGCGAGCCGCTGCCGGACGGTGTCGACCTGGGACTCGGGGACGATGACACCGATGGTGCCGGACCCGATCCGGACACGCTCGGCGTCGGCGACGGCGACGACGGTGTCGAGCAGGTCGGCCCGCGCGACGCGGACACGCTCGACGGGGTCGCCGTCGCGCACGGCCTCGTTGCGCGTGACCGTCAGCCCGGCACTGTCCGCGAAGGCCCCGGCGGCCTCGACGATGGAGCGCGGGGTGCGGTAGTTGACCGTCAGCTGCTCGATGCGGTGGTCGAGCGGCACCTGCGGCGCACGGCCGCGTCGGCGACGCGCGAGCGCCCCGATGACGTCGTCCCACGTGCGCGCGGCACCCGGCGAGGAACCCTGCGCCATGTCGCCGACGATCGTGAACGAGCGCAGCGGGTTGCGGCGGGCGAGCACGCGCCACTGCATCGGAGAGAGCTCCTGCGCCTCGTCGACGACGATGTGGCCGTAGGTCCACTCGCGGTCGTCCGCGGCGCGCTCTGCGGTGGAGCGGGGGTCGCCGCCCTCGGCGAACGAGCCGGCGACCTGCTCGGCGCTGACGATGCCCTCGACGCCCATGTTCTCGATCGCCTGGCGGGCGTTCTCGATGTCGCGGTTCCGGCTGGCCTTCGCGGCGCGCTTGGCGGCGCCGCCGGTCGGGTCGAACGGGCCGAGCAGTTCGGCGGCCTCGTCGAGCAGGGGGACGTCCTCGACGGTCCAGGCCGTGCCGCGGGCACGCTGCAGCAGGGCGCGGCGCTCCGGTGTCCAGTCGGGGGTGAGCGAGGCGAGCCAGTTCGGCCGGGCGTAGAGGTCCTCGAGGAACTTCTCCGGCGGCAGCGGTAGCCACGCGGTGTTGAGCAGGACACGGGCGTCGTACGAGCTCCGGATGTCCTCGCGCAGGACCTTCTCGTCGGCTTCGTCCACCGTGGTGCCGCGCTCCCGCAGCTGCTCGGCGAGCAGGCGCGTCATCGCGTCGAGGGCGATCTTGTTGAACGTGACACGGGCGGCGTTGTGCGGCTTGCCGCGGTCCTGCGCGCGCTTCATGGCGTCGGCGACGAGCTGCGGCGACACGACGAGCCGCTCGCCCTCGATGTCGAGCGTGACCGACTCGGTCGGTACGACCTGGCGCGAGCGCACCGCCCGGCGCAGCAGCGACGCCATCTGGGCGGCGCCCTTCACGGCGGCGACGTCGCGGGTGTCGTGCGTCGTCGCGTGCACGCCCGGGTAGAGCGAGCCGAGTGAGGCCATCACGACGCCGGTCTCGCCGAGCGACGGGAGCACCTGCTCGATGTACGTCAGGAAGGCCGGGGACGGTCCGACCATGAGCACGCCGGAGCCCCGTAGCCGCTCGCGGTACGAGTAGAGCAGGTAGGCGGCGCGGTGCAGCGCCACGGCGGTCTTGCCGGTGCCGGGACCGCCCTGCACGATGAGCACGCCCTCGAGCGGCGAGCGGATGATGCGGTCCTGCTCGCCCTGGATCGTCGCGACGATGTCGGTCATCCGGCCCGTGCGCTCGGCGGTGACCGCGGCGAGCAGCGCGCCCTCGCCCTGCAGGTGGGTGCGCTCGTCGTCGTAGAGCGAGGCGTCGAACACCTCGTCCTCGACGCCGACCACCCGACGACCCTGCAGGGACAGGTGCCGGCGGGAGCGCATGCCCATCGGGTGCGCCGCGGTGGCCTGGTAGAAGGCACTGGCACCGGGGACGCGCCAGTCGAGCAGGAGCGGCCGGTGCTCGGCGTCGCGCAGCCCCACGCGGCCGATGTACCGGAAGGTGTCGTCGGGGTTGTCGGGCTCGGCGACCTCGAGCCGGCCGAAGACCAGACGGTCCCCCACCCGCTCGAGCGTCGCGACGGTGTCCTCGTAGAGCCGGGCGTACGCGTCGCGCTCGCTGCGGCTCTGGTGGTTCCCGCCGACCGCCTGTCGGCGGGTCTCGGCGAGGCGCTGTTCGGCCTCGGCGGTCAGCTCGTCGAGACGACGGAAGAGGCCGTCGACGTAGCCGCGCTCACGGTCGATCTCGGTCGGTTCGGACACACACAACCCTTCGGGAAAGAGGGGTGTCCAGTGTAGTCCCGGCGCACCGACACGGATGACTGGAGGCGCGGTGCCAGCTGACACCGCGCCTCCGGTCCGGACGTCCGCGCGTCCGCGCGTCCGCGCGTCCGCGACCCGTCTACATCTCTTCGTGCGTGTCCGGGTCACCGTCCCACAGGCGGCCGCGCTCGAGCGCGGAGATCGCCTGCACCTCGTCGTCGGTCAGCTCGAAGCCGAAGACGTCGAGGTTCTCCTTCTGGCGGGTGGCGTCGCCCGACTTCGGCACCGGCACGGCACCGAGCTGGACGTGCCAGCGCAGGACGACCTGGCCGGGGGCCACCCCGTGTGCGGCGGCGGCGTCGACGATCGGCTGCTCGGTGAGCAGTTCCGACCGCTTCGCGAGCGGGCTCCAGCTCTCGGTCACGATGCCGAGCTCCTGGTGCACCTTCCGCAGTTCCGCCTGGGGGAAGTACGGGTGCAGCTCGACCTGGTTGACGGCCGGGGCGACCCCGGTGGCGTCGACGATGCGGCGGAGGTGCTCCGGCGTGAAGTTCGAGACGCCGATCGAGCGCACCTTGCCGCTGTCGCGCAGGTCGACGAACGCTTTCCAGGTGTCGACGAACTTGTCCACCGACGGGTTCGGCCAGTGGATCAGGTACAGGTCGACGTGGTCGAGCCCCAGGTTGCCGAGGGTCTCGTCGATCGAGCGGTGCGCCTCGTCGTAGCCGTGGTGGCGGCCGGGGAGCTTCGAGGTGACGACGAGGTCCTCGCGCGCCACCTCGGACTCGCGGACGGCCTTGCCGACGGCGTCCTCGTTGCCGTAGTTCAGCGCCGTGTCGAGCAGCCGGTAACCGCCCGCGATCGCGGTGCCGACCGCGGCCGCACCCTCGTCGCCGTTCAGCCCGTAGGTGCCGAGGCCGAGTTCCGGGAACCGGTGGCCGTCGTTCAGCTCGATCGTCGGGGCACCGACCTGCATCAGCGGACCCCGAGCAGGTCGATCACGAAGATGAGGGTCTTGCCGGACAGGAAGTGGCCGCCACCGGCGGGGCCGTAGGCGAGCTCCGGCGGGACGACGAGCTTGCGGCGGCCGCCGACCTTCATGCCGGGGATGCCCTCCTGCCAGCCGCGCACCAGCGCCGCGAGCGGGAAGTCGATGGGCTCGCCGCGGTTCCAGGAGCTGTCGAACTCCTCGCCGGTCTCGTACTCGACGCCGGCGTAGTGGACCTTGACGGTCGAGCCGGCGGACGCTTCCTCGCCGGAGCCCTCGACGATGTCGGTGACGACGAGCTCGGTGGGGGCGGGGCCCTCGGGGGCGTCGAACTCGGGCTTGCTGTTCAGGTCAGTCATGCCGATCAGTCAACCAGAGGGCGCACCGGGCACGCGCAACGAGCGTCCAGCCCGCAGAATGGTTCCACCGTGACACCATCGACTCCCGCACCGCCGCGCCGCCGTCTGCTCGCCGACCTGACCCCGCTCCGCCGCTCCCCCGCCTTCGCCCGGCTCTGGGCGGGCACCGCGATCGCCGGCATCGGCACCCAGATGACGACCGTGGCCGTCGGGCTCGAGGTCTACGAGATCACCCGCTCGACCTTCGCCGTGGCCCTGGTGGGTGTCATCGCGCTCGTGCCGATGATCGTCGCGGGTCTGTACGGCGGGATGCTCGCGGACGCCTTCGACCGGCGCCTCGTCGCGCTCGTGTCCTCGATCATCGCGTGGGTCGCGGTCGCCCTGATCGCCACCCACGCCTGGCTCGACCTGCACAGCGTCCTCTTGCTCTACGTGCTCGCCACGGTGAACGCCGTCGCCGCCACCGTCAGCAACGCGTCCCGCTCGGCCATCGTCCCGCGGCTCGTCGGCACCGAGCTGCTGCCCGCGGCGAGCGCCCTGGGCGGGATCGCGTCGGGGTTCCAGGTCACCGTAGGACCGGCGATCGCCGGTGTGCTCATCGCGACCGTGGGCTTCGCGCCGACGTACACGATCGACGTCGTGCTGTTCACGTTCGCGTTCCTCGGGGTGTTCACGCTGCCGCGGATGGCTGCCGACCACGACGCGCTGCGGCCGGGGCTCGGCTCGCTCATCGAGGGTGCGAGGTTCCTGCGGCGGTCGCGCAACATCACGATGACCTTCGTGCTCGACATCGTCGCGATGACGTTCGGGCAGCCGCGCGTGCTGTTCCCCGCGATCGGGGCGCTCGTCATCGGCGGCGGGTCGATCACGGTCGGCACCCTGACCGCCGCGTACGCGATCGGAGCGCTGCTGTCGAGCGTGTTCTCCGGGCCGCTCGGACACGTCCGACGCCAGGGTGAGGCCGTCGGCTGGGCCATCACGGCGTACGGCGGGGCGATCGCGGCGTTCGGTGTGGTCATCGCGCTGGCACACGTCCTGGGCGGCCGCTCGGGTGAGGCGTTCGGGGTCGAGATCCTGCCCGCGCTCGGGCTCGCGGCGCTGTTCCTGGCGATGGCCGGCGGCGCGGACAACGTCAGCTCGGTGTTCCGGAACACGATCCTGCAGGCAGCGTCGCCGGACGGCATGCGTGGTCGGCTGCAGGGCATCTTCATCGTGGTGGTCACGGGCGGTCCGAGGCTCGGCGACCTGTACGCCGGCCTCGTCGTCGCGGCCGGCATCGCGTACCCGCCGGTCATCGGCGGCGTGCTGATCATCGGCCTCGTCGCGCTCCTCGTCCGGATGGTCCCGTCGTTCCGCCGCTACGACGCCCTGCACCCCCACGCCAACTGACCGGTCGGTCCTGGTGCGCATAACACCGGTGTTCGCACTTCGAACACCCGCGTTCCGCGGTGCGGAGCGTGAACACCGGTGTCTTGCAGGCGCACCAGCGCGACCAACAGGCGGTCGGGAGGCGCGGGGCGGGCCCGCCACGGGCCTCCAGGGCCGCACGTGTCGGGTACCGTACGACACATGCCGGACAGCGCATCGCGCGATCTCCAGCGGACGGGAGTCCGCGCCGTCGTCCGGCGCACCTACCACTCCGTCATCCGGCACCGCGTCGTCGACGCGGCCGCGTCGCTGACGTTCTTCGCCCTGCTGACCGTCTTCCCGACCGCGCTGGCGGTGGTGTCGGCCCTGTCCATCGTGGACCGCAAGGGCGACAGCCTGACCGACATCGTCGAGGTCCTCGGGTTCATCGTCCGGCCCGAGACCGCGTCGCACCTCGAGGGCCCGCTCCGGCAGCTGCTGACCCTGGACAACCCGTGGCTCGGGTTCACGATCGGCGTCGTGCTGACGCTCTGGTCGCTGTCCGGCTACGCGACGGCGTTCGGGCGGGCGATGAACACCGCGTACGAGGTCGAGGAGGGTCGGCGGATCTGGAAGTTCCGCAGCATGATGCTCCTCGTCACGCTGCTCGTCATGGTCGGCGGTGCCGTCGCGATCGTCATCCTGCTCGGCACCCCGACCATCTCCGAGGCCGTCATCCGGCAGCTCGGGTGGGCGCCCTGGATCGACGACGTGTGGAACGTGGCGAAGTGGCCGGTGCTCGCGGTCGACCTGGTCGTGATGGTGGCAGTGCTGTACTACGCGACGCCGAACGTGAAGACCCCGCAGCTGCGGTGGGTGTCGGCCGGTGCCGCGTTCGCGATCGTCACCTGGGCCATCGCCACCCTCGGGTTCGCGCTCTACGTGGAGACCCTCGGCGGCGGGAACCGTGCCTACGGGTGGCTCGGCGGCGCGATCCTGCTGCTCGTGTACCTGTACATCTCGAACTTCGTGCTCGTGGTCGGCGGGGAGCTCGACTCCGAGGTGATCCGGATGCGGCAGCTGATGGCCGGCATCGAAGCGGACGAGTCGATCCGGCTGCCGCTGCGGGACGTCACCCGGAACTTCACGCTCGCGCGCTGGCGGGACCAGGACATCGCTGCGGCGCAGCACGTCCGGGCCGAGGCCGCTCGGGTGGCCGAGGACGAGGACGTCGAGATGACCCCGGGCGAGGAGCAGCTGCGGGCGATGGCGCAGCAGGTGCGGGTGGGCGAGCGGCCGCTGCCCTGACGGGTGGCGTGCGCGCGCTCGTTGCCGCGGACGCCCCGCGTCAGCGCTTGCGCGCCTCGGCGTCCAGCATCTCCTCGGTGACGATCGGGATGGCGCCGGTCGCCAGCTCGATCCCCGACAGCCGTGCCGGGCTGAGCACCCGCATGACCTGGTCCTCGTCCATCAGGCCCGCGGCCACGACGAGCGTCGAGATCGGCGTCGAGGTGGTCAACGCCGTGTGCGCGATCGACGCCGCGGCCGCGTACCCGATGTACGGCGTCAGCGCCGTGACGACGCCGACGTTCGTGTCGACCTGGGCGGCGAGCTTCGCCTCGTTCGCCTCGATGCCGACGACGCAGTGCTCACGGAGGGTCGCACAGCCGCGGGACATCCACTGCAGGGACTGCAGGATCGAGTGGGCGATGATCGGCTCGAAGGCGTTGAGCTGGAGCTGGCCGCTCTCCGCCGCCATGGTCACCGTGGTGTCGGCTCCGGCGACCGCGTAGGCGATCTGGTTCACGACCTCGGGGATCACCGGGTTCACCTTGCCCGGCATGATCGACGAACCGGCCTGGCGAGCGGGCAGGGTGATCTCGCCGAGGCCCGCCTGCGGGCCGGACGACAGCAGCCGCAGGTCGTTGCAGATCTTCGAGAGCTTCGCGGCGCTGCGCTTGACCGTGCCGGACAGGGTCATGAAAGCGCCGGCGTCGCTCGTCGCCTCGATGAGGTCGGGGGCGGTGACGACGTCGATCCCGCTCGCCTCCTGCAGCTGCCGGCGGACCTCGTCGCGGTAGAGCGGGTCCGCGGTGATCCCCGTGCCGATGGCCGTCGCGCCGAGGTTCATCTCGGCGAGCAACGGCATCACCTTGCGGAGCATCTCCGCGTCCTCCTGGATGGTGTGCGAGAAGCCGGTGAACTCCTGCCCGAGGGTCATCGGCACCGCGTCCTGCAGCTGCGTCCGGCCGACCTTGAGCACGTCGGCGAAGGCGCGGCCCCGCTCGGCGAACGCGGCGGAGAGTTCCTCGAGCTGCACGATCAGCCGCCGGACGCCGAAGATCATCGCGATCTTGATGCTCGTCGGGTAGGTGTCGTTCGTCGACTGGCTGCGGTTCACGTGGTCGATCGGGTGCAGGTACGCGTAGTCGCCCCGCGCACGGCCCAGGAGTTCGAGTGCCCGGTTGGCGAGCACCTCGTTCGTGTTCATGTTCGTGCTCGTGCCCGCGCCGCCCTGCACGACGTCGACGACGAACTGCTCGCGGAGCGCCCCGTCGCGCACTTCCTGCGCCGCGCGGTCGATCGCGTCGGCGCGCTCCTCGTCGAGGACACCGATCGCCCGGTTCGCCCGCGCCGCCGCCTGCTTCACGGTGACGAGCGCCTCGATGAGGTCCGGGTACACGGCGATCGGCACGGAGGTGATCGGGAAGTTCTCCAGCGCCCGCAACGTGTTGATGCCCCAGTAGGCGTCGTTCGGGACCTCCCGTGATCCCAGCGAGTCGCTCTCGGTCCGCGTCGTCGTCACAGGTGCCTCCTCGTTGCCGGTCACACGTCGAGGCTAGTCCGGTCCGTCCAGCCGGTCCGGGAACGCGCCGGGACGGTGCAGAGCGGCGCGTTCCTGCGCGAGCGGGCGGAATGCCGCGGTCGCCTCGGTAACGCACGCCGGCATTTCGCCCGCTCGCCCGGGGCGGACGGGAGGCGCGGCGCCAGGCCGCCACGGGCCTCCCGCTCGCGCGGCGAGCGCGGCGAACACACGACGAGTGAGCAGAAGACGCCGGGTCGCGAAGGGCGACCCGGCGTCTTCTGCTCACTCGGTGAGCGCGCCCGTCAGTGGAACTGCGGAACGATGAGGTAGATGCCGTAGAACACGACGGCGCCGCACACGACGAAGCACGCGACGGCAGCGGCACGGAGTGCACGTGTAGCCGTCGAGGCGCCGGCCGGGTTCGGGAAGCCCGCGGTGGCCGGACCGATCGTGCCGTCGTCCTTCACGGTGAACTTGCCGGCGCGGGTGTCGGCGGCGCTCCAGAGACGGAGGCCGACCGAGTACACGGCGACGACGAAGCACGACGAGACCACGGCGACGAGCGCCACGGTGAGGAATGCAAACCAGTCGATGCCCATCAGCGACGGCCTCCCTTGCGGGCCGCCATGCGACGGAGCGTCCGCTCGCGGCTCAGTTCGGCGCGACGCTCGGCGACCGCGTCGGCGCGCTTCTTGCGCTGCATGTCGCGCAGCTCCTTGCGGGTCAGGACCGCGTTCGCGGCGACGTCGACCTCGATGGCCGAGGCCTGCTCGTGCGGCTTGCGGAGCGACCAGAGGTACAGGCCGAGGATGACGGCGGCACCGACCACGGCGTCGATCACGAGCCCGATGACGCCGAGACGGGCGATCCCGGAGGCGACGGCACCGACCGCAGCAGCGGCAGGCAGGGTGATGAACCAGGCGATGACGATCTTGCCGGCGGTCGACCACTGGATCTTCGAGCCCCGGCGGCCGAGACCGGCACCGATGATGGAACCCGAGGACACCTGCGTGGTGGACAGCGCGAAGCCGAGGTGGCTGGAGGCGAGGATCGTCGCCGCGGTCGAGGCCTCGGCCGCGAAGCCCTGGGTCGCCCGGATCTCGGTGATGCCCGAGCCGAGCGTGCGGATGATCCGCCAGCCACCCGTGTAGGTACCGAGCGCGATCGCGAGGGCACAGGCCACGACGACCCAGAACTGCACGCCCTGGTTGGACGACTGCGCGCCCGAGGCGATGAGGGTCAGCGTGATGACGCCCATCGTCTTCTGCGCGTCGTTGGTGCCGTGCGCCAGGGACACCATCGAGCTGGTGAAGACCTGCCCGATCCGGAACCCGCCGCGCTCGTTCGGGAACACCGGCCGCTTGGTGATCCGGTACGCGATGCGCGTCGACAGGAACGACACGAGCGCCGCGATCACGGGCGAGGCGAACGCCGGGATGATCACGACCGTCAGCAGCGCGACGTAGTTGACCGACTGGAACCCGGCACCGACGATCGCGGCACCGATGAGCCCGCCGAACAACGCGTGCGAGGACGACGACGGCAGCCCGCGGAGCCACGTGATCATGTTCCAGACGACTGCCCCGATCAAGCCCGCGAAGATCATCTCGGGGCTGATCGCGACGCCACCGGGGCCCTCGTTGATCAGCCCGTGCGAGATCGACGTCGCCACGGCGGTGCTGAGGAACGCACCGACCAGGTTGAGCACCGCAGCGACGGTGACCGCCACCTTGGGCTTCATGGCGCCGGTCGCGATCGGGGTCGCCATCGCGTTGGCGGTGTCGTGAAAACCGTTTGTGAAGTCGAAGAAGAGGGCCAACGCGATGACCAGGACGACTATGAGTGTGATGTCCACCGCGGGCAAGTGTCCCAGGCGTCGGCCCTTCGAGCAAACCTGATCGGCAACCTGTTGTTCACCGTCGCTTCACACTCGTTCAGGTTCGGAACCATGCCGATGGAAGAATGGGTCCATGGACACCGCTGAGCTCCTCATCCTGTTGATCGGATCGCTCGCGGTGACCGGGTTCGCCCGCGCCAAGGGGCTCCCCGCTCCCCTGCTCGTCACAGCGGTCGCCCTGGCGGCGTCGTTCCTGCCCGGGCTGCCCCCGATGGAGATCGACTCCGAGGTCATCCTCACGGTGATCCTGCCGCCGCTGCTCTACTCCGCCGCGCTCGACGTGTCGTGGCAGAGCTTCCGCGGCTCGATCAAGCAGATCCGACGACTCGGCATCTTCCTGGTGATCGTGACGGCCCTGGTCGTCGGCGGAGTGGCGTACCTGCTCATCCCGGACATGACGCTGCCTGCGGCGATCCTGCTCGGCGCGATCGTCGCCCCGCCGGACGCGGTGTCCGCCGCCGCGATCGGCCGGAAGCTCGGACTCCCCCGGCGTGTCATGACCGTGCTGTCCGGCGAGAGCCTCATCAACGACGCGGCCTCGCTGACCCTGGTGCGCGTGTTCACGCTCATCATCGCCGGCACGTCGCTGACGGTCTGGCAGGACCTCGGCATCTTCGGGCTCGCGATCGGCGTCGGCCTGGTCGTCGGCATCGTGCTCGGCGTCGTCGTGCACTGGATCCGGATGCGCATCAACGACCCCGTGGTCGAGACGATCATGAGCATCCTGCTGCCGTTCGTCGCGTACATCCTCGCCGAGGACCTGTCCGGCTCCGGCGTCATCGCGGTCGTCACGGCCGGCCTGTACATCGGCTACAACTCGCCGAAGGAGGGCTACGCCACCCGGCTGCAGGAGCGACCGCTCTGGACGAGCATCGACGTCATCCTCGAGGGCTTCGTGTTCGCGCTCATCGGCCTGCAGCTCAACACCGTCGTGCAGGACCTGGTGGAGAGCGAGCGCAGCCTCGGGCAGACGCTCACCGCGGCGGCCGTCGTGCTCGCGGTGGTGATCCTGGTGCGGCCGCTGTTCGTGTTCGAGTCGTACGTGCGCAACCGGTTCAACGGGAAGTGGCTCCGGCCGCTGCGGATCAAGCTGTCCCGCGGGCACCCCTCACTGCGGTGGATGCGTGGTTCCGCGGAGCCGAAGCTCAACTGGCGGGAGCTCACCGTCATCTCGTGGACGGGCATGCGTGGCGTGGTGACCCTGGCGGCTGCGGTGTCCGTCGTCGCGAGCCCGACGCAGATCCCGGCGCAGGACACGATCTTCATCATCGCCTTCTTCGTCACCGTCGGCACCCTGCTGTTGCAGGGGCTCACGCTGCCCTTCGTCATCCGCGCGCTCAAGGTGCAGGACCCGGCCGAGGGCGAAGAGGACGTGCGCAGCGAGATGCGGCTCAACCAGCGCACCACCGAGGCCGCGATCGAGCTGCTCGAGAAGCGACGTCCGGCGTGGGCGAAGCAGTACGGCTCGGACGCCGTCGACTCGGTGGTGAACCGGCTGAAGGCACGACTCGAGCGTCAGGCCGAGACCTTCCGCCAGGACGCCGAGGAAGAAGAGGACGAGGAGCGGAACGTCGCACTGCGCCTGCGCGGCTCGCAGATCCAGGACATCCGGCGCGAGCTGCTCGACCGCCGCCGCGAGATCGTGCTCGAGGAGCGGGAGAAGGGGAACCTCGACGAGGAGGTCATGCGCCGCGTGCTCGTGACCCTCGACGCCGAGGAGCTCGCGATGGACTCGGCGCAGGCATCGCGCAGTCGCTCCTGAGCACCTCGGGCGTATCCTGGCGCTCCGATCGAGAGCAGGAGCAGAGCGCCGAGTGAGCACGCCGCGGAACGACGTCCCCAGGAACGACGACGGACCGGAGCGCCCCGGCGGTTCGCGTCCGACGCCCCCGAAGTCGCGCGGGAGCCGGCCGTCCGCCCAGGGGACGAAGCCGCGTCGCGGTGCCAAGGTCGCGGGACACGCCAGCCGGTCAGCACCCCGGCGGCAGGCCCCCGTCCCCGCCCCGCAGCAGTACAGCGCGTACCGCCGCTGGTACTCGACTTTGCACCCGTCGCTCCAGCTCATCGGCCTGCAGCTGTGGATGCCGCTGTTCTTCATCGTCGGGTTCTGCCTGTGCTACGTGTTCGCGTTCCACGCCCCGCACCCGCACGACGTGCCGATCGCCCTGATCGGCAGCGACCCGTCCTTCGTGCAGGCCGTGCAGCGGGCGTTGCCGGGCGAGTTCGTGTTCCACTCCTACGACTCGCTCGCCCAGGCGAAGCGCGACGTGGTCGACGGCTCGATGGCGGTCGCGTACGACCCGGCCGCGAACGAGTTCTTCAAGGCGAGCGCGCACCAGTTCCAGGTCGCGAGCCTCGTGCCGGCCACCCTCAGCGCGGTGCTCACCGGCCTGGGCGTCGCGACCCCGAAGGTGACCGAGCTCGCGCCCCTGCCGGCGTGGGACGAGTACGGCACCGTGGCGATGTACGTGATGCTCGCGTGGTGCATCGGCGGCTACATGGTCGCGATGTTCATCGGCATCATGGGCGGCCCGCTCCGGCACCGCACCCGCATGACGGTCATCGCGGTCGGCGGCCTGGTCATCTCGCTCATCACGAACACGCTCGCCGGCCCGGTGCTCGGTGCCATCCACGGCCACTGGATCCAGCTGGTGCTCATCGCCTGGGGCTGGATCGTGGCGATCGGCCTGGCGGTGAACGGTCTGAGCTACTTCGTCGGCCGCTTCATCGCCGCCCCGGCGATGATCTGCTTCGTCTTCCTGTCCATGCCGTCGTCCGGCGGCGCCTACCCGAAGTGGTTCATGCCCGAGCCGTTCGCGTGGCTCAACAACGTCGTGGTCGGCTCGAGCATGGTCGACATGATCAAGCACCAGGTCTACGGCGTCGGCCCCGGTCCGGCCCGAGGCCTGATCACGATGGCGTGCTACGCGGCGGCCGGCCTCGTGCTCATGTACTTCGGCAAGCAGTGGTGGGAGCGCAAACGGATCCGCGCGATCGTCACCGGCCGCACGACGATGTTCCAGGACGCGAACACGGCCAACCGCGAGTTCCTCGGCGGGCAGCGCGACGCCGAGCTGGAGCGCCACGGGCTGACCTCCACCGAGACCGGCACCCTGAGCGTGCTGCGGGACGACGACTGGGAGGACGAACGCACCGGTGGCGACGTCTTCACCGGCGCGCGCGACGGCCTCGAACCGGGCGCGACCCCGACCGGTCGCATCGCCGTGCAGCGCCCCGCGAACCGGAAGGAGCCGCGACCGGCGGCGGCTCCGCACGGCAAGCACGCCGACCGCTGACGCGTATCCTGAGGGGCATGAACCCCCGAATCACCTGGCACCGCGTCCTCGTCAGCGTCGTCGTCGTGTTCCTCGTGCTGACGCTGGGCTTCTACGCCGCGAGCGTCCTGCTCGCCCCAGCCGACGGGCGCGGCACCGCCGGGCTGTTCGTCGGGTGGGCGATGTTCTCGATGATCGGTGCGATCGTCGTCGGTGTCATCGACTTCTTCGTGCGCCCCCTGGGCGGCCGGAGCGGCGACGCCGACGTCATGGCCGCGGCCGAAGAGGCCCGGACCGGCAGCACGCGCACCCAGCAGACGCCCTGAGCGAGACCCGCCCCAGCGGAAGAACTAGGCCACACCCGTGCCGGTGAACCCGGACACCGTCGCGTCGTCCTCGGCGAACGTGAACCGCGCCCGGACGTTGCCGCCAGCGAGCACCCCCGGCAACCAGTACCGGGCGTCGTCCCACATCGCGTCGTAGGGCACGGCGTCGACCGGGATCCACCGCGGCTCCAGTTCGTCCGAGCCCGACGGGTCTCCCTGCCAGCGGCGGCAGACGAAGACGTCCGAGACCTGGGACCAGGACGGTCGGTACGGGAACCGGTAGTCCAACGTGCCACGGGCCTCCAGGTCGACCGCGTCGAGCCGCAGGCCGACCTCTTCACGCACCTCGCGCACGGCGGTCTCGACCGCCGTCTCGCCGGACTCGCGCTTGCCGCCGGGGCCGACCAGACGGCCGGTGCCGAGGCCGCGGCGCTTCTCCCCCAGCAGCACCTCGGGCCCTGCCTGGCCGTCGCGCAGCAGGTACACGACCACCACCCGGGGATGCTGGGACTTGCTCTCGTCGCGAAGGCTCACGCGTCCAGTGTGACCGATGGAGTGTCGTACGCTCTTCCCATGGCAGGCGTGCTGCGGGGGCACCATGGCTGAGCCCCGCAGGACCGGGCGCAGCCTCGAAGTGCTGCGCGCCGAGGCTGCCGAGGAGATCTCGATGCTCGTCGAGCACCGGAGCCGTCAGGGCGAGGACCCGTGGGAGTTCATGCCGACGCTCCCGACCGTCGACGAGCAGGTCGTGCTGATCCTGCGCGCGGACGCCGTCGACCTGGACGAGGCGATCGGCAAGCGGCACGCGCAGTGGTCGAGCCACCCGGCGTCCGGGCAGGGCACCCGGCTGGGTGAGGAGTACCACCGGCTGCGCCGGATCGCGCTGCAGCACCCCGAGCTGACGCCCGCCGTGTGGAAGCTGCTCGGCGCCCTGCCCGAAGCGGGCTGAGCTGCGGTTGGATGGACGCATGACCGAAACCGTGCTCGCCGTCCTCAACCAGCCCTCCCGCGACGCCGCGCCGCACGACCCCGCGGCCGACGCCTTCACGTGGGCGAAGCCGCTCGAGGAGCACGTCCAGGTGCAGGACCTCGGCGTCACGCGCGGTGACGGCGTGTTCGAGACGATCACGGTGATCGACGGCCGACCCCAGGCCCTCGAGGCGCACCTCGCCCGCTTCGGTCGCTCCGCCGCGATGCTCGACCTGCCCGCCCCCGACCCCGAGGCGTGGCGCCAGGCCATCGAGGCCGTCTGCGCGCGCCTCGACCCGGTACGGGAGGCCTTCGCCAAGACCGTCCTGACCCGCGGCGTCGAGGGCACCGACCGTCCGACCGGCTGGGTCTACGCCGCACCGTCGGGTGACTCCACGACCGCCCGCACCGAGGGCATCTCCGTCGTCGTCCTGGACCGCGGGTACCGGCACGACGTCGAGCGCACCTCGCCGTGGCTGCTGCAGGGCGCGAAGACGCTGTCGTACGGCGTCAACATGGCCGCCCTGCGCGAGGCGGTCCGCCGCGGCGCCGACGACGCCCTGTTCGTCTCGAGCGACGGCTACGTGCTCGAGGGCACGCGCGCGAACCTGATCATGAAGGTCGGCGACCGGCTGGTCACGCCCCGCACCGACATCGGGATCCTGGCGGGCACGACGCAGGCCGACGTGTTCCGCTTCGCTGAGCAGGAGGGCGTCGAGACCGCCTACGAACTCGTCACCCTCGCCGATCTGGCAGCCGCGGACGCGCTCTGGCTCGTGTCGAGCGTGCGGCAGGCGGCGCCGATCCGTTCGGTGAACGGCGACGCCCGCGCGATCGACGCGGACCTGACGGACCGCATCAACGAGTTCCTGCTGGCGCGCGAGGTCTGAGCACGGTCTGACCGCTCGACCCGGAAGACGCCGTCGTGTCCGCGAGACGCCGCGGAATTGGGCGGCGTCTCGCGGGTGTGACGGCGTCGTGCCGAAACGACGGCGTCTCGCGACCGGACACCTGACGGACGGGAGGCCCGTGGCGGGCTCGCCACGGGCCTCCCGTCCGCCTGTGGCTGAGCCCACCGCGTCACGCGAGACGCCGGCGTCTCGTGGCCGCTACCAGCGCGGCGTGGTGACGCCGGCCCCGTCGGCCCACGCGAAGACGGTCTCGCCGTCGATCCAGACGCGCGTCGCGCGGCTGGTCGCGTCGAGCGGGTCGCCGTCCCAGAGCACGAGGTCGGCGTCGTAGCCCTCGGCCAGGCGACCGACACGGTCGCCGAAGCCCAGGAACTCGGCCGGGTTGACCGTGAGCGCCTCGAGTGCGGTCTGGGCGGGCAGGCCCTCCTTCACGGCGGCGGTCGCCTGGTCGACGAGCATGTTGATCGGCACGACCGGCGCGTCCGTCGTGATGGCGACCCGGACCCCGGCCGCCGCGATGGTGGCGAGGTTCGGGATGCCGCGGTCGCGGAGTTCGACCTTCGAGCGGCTGGTGAAGAGCGGGCCGTAGATGACCGGGATGTCCTTCGCGGCCAGCACGTCGGCGATCTTGTGCGCCTCGGTGCCGTGGTTCACGACGAGCCGGTAGCCGAACTCCTCGGACAGGCGGATGGCGGTGGCGATGTCGTCGTGGCGGTGGGTGTGCTGGTCCCAGACGAGTTCGCCGTCGAGCACCCGGACGAGCGTCTCCTTCGTCAGGTCGCGGGCGAACGGCTCGTCCTTCGCGGCGGCGGCATCGCGGGCGGCCTTGTAGTTCTGCGCGTCGACGAAGGCGTCACGGATGATCTTGGCGACACCGAGCCGGGTGGAGGGGGTCTGGCCCTTGCCGCCGTAGACCCGCTTCGGGTTCTCGCCGAGGGCGCTCTTCACGCTCACCGAGTCGGAGATGAGCTGCTCGTCGATCGTCCGGCCGCCCCAGGTCTTGATGGCGACGCTCTGGCCGCCGATCGGGTTGCCCGAGCCGGGCTTGACGACGATGCTCGTGATCCCGCCGGCGAGCGCGTCCCGGAAGCCCTCGTCGTCGATGTCGATCGCGTCGATCGCGCGGACGCCCGCCATGTTCGGGGCGGTCATCTCGTTCGTGTCGTTGCCGGCCTCGCCGTTGGCTTCTTCGTGGATGCCGACGTGGCCGTGCGCCTCGACGAACCCGGGGACGAGCCACGAACCCGCGGCGTCGATGACCGTCATGCCGTCGGGCGGGGTGACGTCGGGCCCGACCGCGGTGATCCGGCCGTCCTCGACGATGACCGCGCCGCCGTCGAAGGCGGGGGCGGAGACGGGGACGACGTGGGCACCGGTGATCGCGAAGGAGTTGCTCATGGCACCAACGGTACGCGGGGGCGTGCGGGCGGGGCGCGCGGGCGAAATACCTATTCCTGGCGCCGGACGTCCCGGCGGCCCTACCGTCGCGGGATGGCACACCGGAGCGAGACCTGGCCCACGCACCACAGCGCCGAACGACCCTGGCGCAGCGCAGTCCGCGGGTGCCGTGACGACCGGCTGGTGACCACCGTGCGGGTGTCGGTGCCCCCGTCCATCGCCAGGGCTCGGTGGACACCCGACGACGACACCGTCGCACTGCTCGACCGGAGCGCCACGGCCCTGCGCACCCTCGACGTCCACCACGGCTCCCGGCTCGCACCGCTCGGGTCCGTGCTCGGCCGGACCGAAGCCGTGGCGTCGTCGCGGATCGAGGACGAGCCCGCCTCGATCGACGACCTGGCGCGCGCGCTCGTCGGCATCCGGGCGAACCCGGGTGCCACCGCGGTGGTCCGGGCCGGCGGCCCCGTCGAGCACCTGGTCTCCGCGGCGGACTCGGGCATCGTCACGGAGTCGTCCCTGCTCGAGGCGCACCGTCTGCTGATGCGCGACGACCCGGTCGACGGACGGTCCGCAGGCCGGTACCGCGACGTGCAGAACTGGATCGGTGGCGGCGCCACACCCCGCGACGCCCGGTACGTCCCACCGCCGCCGGAGCTCGTGGCACCGCTGATGGCCGACCTGCTCGCGTTCGTGCACCGTGTGGACCTGCACCCGATCGCCCAGGCGG
Source organism: Curtobacterium sp. Arg-1 (assembly GCF_025643395.1). Taxonomy (NCBI): domain Bacteria; kingdom Bacillati; phylum Actinomycetota; class Actinomycetes; order Micrococcales; family Microbacteriaceae; genus Curtobacterium; species Curtobacterium sp. Arg-1. The sequence goes on along the minus strand of NZ_CP095731.1, from coordinate 1,164,592 downwards.
CCATCGCGCACGCGCAGTTCGAGTCGATCCACCCCTTCACCGACGGCAACGGTCGGACCGGGCGGGCGCTGATCGGGGCCGTGCTGCGGCGCCGCGGGGTCACGACGACGGTGACCGCGCCCGTGGCGGCCGCACTCGCGGCGGACCGACCGCGGTACTTCCGGCACCTGGAGCGGTACCGCGACGGCCAGGTCACCGGGTTCGTGGCCGATCTGGCACTGGCGATCGGGACGGTCTGCGACGAGGCGACGCTCGGCGCCCTGCTGCTCGCCGAGCACGACGCCGACCGGTCCACCGGTCCCTGCGCCACGGGCCCGCACGCCGTAGTCGGCCGTGCGCTCGCCGACGACCCCGTCCTGACCGAAGCGCACCTGGGAACCCTGCTCACCGCCGACCAGGTCGAGCGCGTCACGCACGACCTGGTGCTGGCGGGCGTGCTCCGTCCGGTCACCCGTCGCCGCCGTGACCGCGCCTGGGTGGCACCCGCCGTGGTCGCCGAGCTCGAGGCGTTCGAGCAGCGGGTGCACGCCGCTGTGGGCGGCCACGAGCGGACCGCGGCCTGACCGGGGGTGCGGGCGAATAGGGTGGGACGGTGAGCAACGAGCACACCGCATCCACCCCGCCCAGCGCCGCCAAGCGGCCCGTGACACGGACCCACCACGGCATCGACTTCGTCGACGACTACGAGTGGCTGCGGGACAAGGAATCCCCCGACACCCTGGCGTACCTCGAAGCCGAGAACGCCCACACCGACGCCGCGACCGCGCACCTCGCGCCGCTGCGGGACCGCATCTTCGCCGAGGTGAAGAGCCGCGTGCAGGAGACCGACCTCTCGGTGCCGGTGCGCATGGGCGACTGGTGGTACTTCACCCGCACCGCCGAGGGCAGCCAGTACGGCGTGCACTGCCGCGTGCCCGTCGCCGGCCCTGACGACTGGACGCCGCCCGCCGTGGTCGAGGGCGAGTCGACCCTGCCCGGTGAGCAGGTGGTGCTGGACGGCAACGCCCTGGCCGACGGCCACGAGTTCTTCTCCCTCGGCACCTACGACATCAGCGACGACGGCACCCGCCTGGTGTACGGCATCGACGTCGAGGGCGACGAGCGGTACACCCTGCACGTGCGCGACCTGGCTTCGGGGACGGACCTCGGCGACGCCATCCCGAACACCGGGGCCGGCGCCACGTTCGACCCGGCGGGCCGCTACGTCTTCTACCCCACGGTCGACGAGTCCTGGCGTCCGGACAAGATCTGGCGGCACACCGTCGGCACCGCGGCGTCCGAGGACGTCCTGGTGTTCGAGGAACCCGACGACCGCTACTGGGTCGGCGTCGGCGTCACCCGCTCGTCGCAGTACATCGTCATCGAGCTCGGCTCGAAGATCACGTCCGAGGCGCACGTCCTCGATGCTGCGGACCCGACCGGTGAGTTCCAGGTCGTCTGGCCCCGCCGCGAGGGCGTCGAGTACGAGATCGAGCACGCCATCGTCGGTGGCAGCGACCGGTTCCTGGTGCTGCACAACGACGGCGCCGAGAACTTCGAGCTCGTCGACGTCCCCGCCGACGACCCGACGTCCGAGCGTGACCGCCGTGTCGTCGTGGCGCACCACACCGAGCGCCGCATCGAGTCGGTCGACGCCTTCGCCGGGCACCTCGCGCTGGAGTACCGGTCCGAGGCGCTCCCCCGCGTCGCGATCATCCCGATCGAGGGCGACGGCTACGGCGACGCGCACGAGGTCCCCTTCGACGAAGCCCTGTTCTCGGCGGGGCTCGGTGGCAACCCGGAGTGGGAGCAGCCGACGCTCCGCATCGGGTACACGTCGTTCGTCACCCCCTCCGAGGTCAGCGACCTCGACCTGGCCACCGGCGAGGTCACCGTCCTGAAGCGCCAGCCCGTGCTCGGTGGCTACGACCCGGCCGACTACGTGCAGGAACGCGACTGGGCCACCGCGGCCGACGGCACCCGCGTGCCGATCTCGCTCGTCTGGCGCCGTGACGCCGTCGACCAGGACTCGCCGTCGCCGCTGCACCTGTACGGCTACGGCTCGTACGAACACTCGATCGACCCCGGCTTCAGCGTCATGCGCCTGTCGATGCTCGACCGCGGTGTCGTCTTCGCGGTCGCGCACGTCCGTGGTGGCGGTGAACTCGGCCGGCACTGGTACGAGAACGGCAAGACCCTGACGAAGAAGAACACCTTCACCGACTTCGTCGCGGTCGCCGAGCACCTGATCGAGTCCGGCCGGACGAGCGCCGACCGGCTCGTGGCCGAGGGCGGCAGTGCGGGTGGGCTCCTGATGGGCGCCGTCGCGAACCTCGCACCCGAACGGTTCGCCGGCATCCTGGCGGCCGTGCCGTTCGTCGACGCGCTGACGAGCATCCTCGACCCGGACCTGCCCCTCACCGTCATCGAGTGGGACGAGTGGGGCGACCCGCTGCACGACGCCGAGGTCTACCGCTACATGAGCGAGTACACCCCGTACGAGAACGTCCGCGACGACGTCCAGTACCCGCAGATCCTCGCCGTGACCTCGATCAACGACACCCGCGTGCTCTACGTCGAGCCCGCGAAGTGGACCGCGAAGCTCCGCGAGGTCGGCGCGCCCGTGCTGCTGAAGACCGAGATGTCCGCCGGCCACGGTGGTGTCAGCGGTCGGTACGCGTCGTGGAAGGAGCGGGCGTTCGAACTCGCCTGGCTGCTCGACGTGCTCGGGCTCGCCGACGAGACGCCCGCCGCGGCGACCGCCACCCCGATCGCCGCGGGCTGAGCAGCGCCGCGCACTTCGCGAGCAGAAGAGGTCGGGTCCGAACGCGGGACCCGACCTCTTCTGCTCACCAAGCGAACAGCGGCGCACGCAACGCGCGCACTCCGCTCACACGCGGTTGAGCGCGTGCACCGCCTCGTCGTAGGACTCCTCGGCCAGGCGCACCCGGTCCCCCGCGAGCACCCCGTACCCGAACGTGCCCTCACCGCCACGCTCGGCGATCGCCGCGTTCGCCCGCAGGATGTCGAGGGCGTGCAGCGACCGCACCCGCTCCGTCAGCACGTCGGCGGCGGTGCCGATCCGCTTCCACAGCGCGTGCGGGAACGCGTCGTCGCCGAGCACGTCCATCGCCATCCGGGCCCGCATCGTCTCCTGCCACGCGGCCTCGGTGGTGCTCCGGTCGGCGGCCTCCCGCTCGGCGGCGGTGTCCGAGGTGTCGTCGGCCACGGCGGCCCGGACGAGCTCGCGCACGCGCGGCTTCACGTCGGCGCCGACGTCCTGGGCGACCTGCTTCGGCGAGCGGAGCGACCACGCGGTCGGCACCGGACGCTCGGCTGCGTCGTCGAGGGCGTCGAGCAGCTCGAGGAACGGCTCGCCGTGCAGGAACGCGACGACGTCGCGCACCGCCTGGTCGCGACGCTCACGGGTCGAGGCCAGGATCCGCTCACGGGTCAACGCGTCGACCAGGTCGTCCTGCGCCGGCGACGACGCCCGCGGCAGCCGGTCGATCAGGTACTCGGCCAGCGCCGCACGGGCGGTGACGCCCGCCAGGCCGTCCGCCGCCTCGGCGGCGCGGTCGACGGCCTCGCCGTCGCGGAACGCCGGGCGGTAGGCGCCCAGGATCGCGGCGATCTCGAGGGTGGTGTCGGCCGCTTGCCGGAGGTCGGCCGTGTCGCCGGAGCGGAGCCGGGCCTCCTGGCCGAGCAGCGCGATGCGCAGCTTGCGCACCCGCTTCGCCAGGATGCGTGCGGTCGTGCCCTTGGCCGGCTTCTCCTCGGTCTGGAGGCGCGGTGCCGGTGCTCCTGCCAGCCCGCGTGCCAGCTTGGACGCGACTGCGGCGGGGCCGGCGCCGACGGCCGCGAAGCGTCCGTCGAGGGCCGCGAACAGCTCGTGGGCGATCTGCGGGTCGACGCCGTCGACGGTCTCGACCTCGACCTCACGCCAGGTGCGCGGGGTCTCCGGGGCGTCGTCGTCGAGGCGCTGGGCGGTGACCTGGTCGTCGGCGAGCTCGGCGATCTGGTCGCCGTCCTCGTCGAGCAGTCGGGTGACGGTCCGGGTGGTGGTGATCCGGACGACCGGACGCAGCCCGCGGCCGCGACGCTCGGTGAAGAGTGCGGCGAGGACCTCGTCGGGCACCGTGTCGGCGTCGTCGGTCAGGGGGAACTGCTGCTCGTGGCGGACCGTGTCCGACTCGGAGCGCTTGATGTGCCAACCGGCGTCGGGGCCACCGGTGCGACGGCGGACCGTCACCCGCGCGGCCACCAGGTCGTACCGCTCGGTGTCCCAGTAGGTCGCGTCCAGTTCGAACGGCTCCTGGTGCTCGGTGCGGAGGATGCCGCCCGCGCCGACGAGGTCGGGCAGGGCACCGCCCTCGGGCAGGTCGTAGGTGCGCTCGATCTCGAGGTGCGTGTGGCTCACACGGTCTTGTCTACCAGGCACTGCGCGGATTCCCCGCACCCGGGGTTAGCCTGCAGGGATGAGCGACACGATCACCCGCGAGCAGTTCACGCCCGAAGCCGGCGGCGTCACGATGTTCACCACCACGTGGTGCGGCTACTGCGCCCGGCTGAAGAACCAGATGTCCAAGGCCGGGGTCCCCTTCACCGAGGTCGACATCGAGCAGACCCCCGGTACCGCGGAACTCGTCGCCGAGGTCAACGGCGGCAACCAGACGGTGCCGACGCTGGTGTTCCCCGACGGGACGACGGCGACGAACCCGTCCCTGGCCGAGGTGCAGTCCCGCATCTGAGCGGCGGCGCCTCGCAAGACACCGGTGTTCACGCTCCGAACACGCGCATGACGCGGTTCAGAGTGCGAACACCGGTGTTTTGCCGTCCGGGACAGCGCCGAGCGCGCCTGCGCTAGCCGCCGAGCGCCTCGGTCAGCAGCGCGGCCATCGCGTCGAGCTGGATGTCGCCGGAGTCGACGACCGCTTCGTCCGAGCCGTCGAGCGCACGGGCGGCCAGGGACGCCTTCGAGTCGATGAGCTCGGCGATCTTGGTGTCGATCGTCTGCGCGGCGATGATGCGCCACGCGGTGACGGGCTCTTCCTGCCCGATGCGGTGCACACGGTCGATCGCCTGGGTCTGCTCGGCGCTCGTCCACGACAGCTCGGCGAGCACGACGTTCGACGACACCTGCAGGTTCAGGCCGACGCCGGCCGCGGTCAGCGAGCAGACGATGACGGCGACGTCGGGGTCGTTCACGAACGAGTCGATCTCGGCCGTGCGCTGCGTCGGGGTCTGGTCGCCGCGGATCGTGGCGGTGCGCAGCCCACGACGGGCGAACACCTCTTCCGCCTGGTCCATCACGTCGAGGTGCTTCGCGAAGAACACGACCTTGCCGACGTTCGAGGCGAGCTGCGCGGCGTAGTCGGCCGCGAGCTGGGCCTTGGCCCGGCCGATGCGGCGGACCATCGAGAACACGTTCTCGCCGGTCGACGAGGCGTCCTGGTCCTCGAGCTCCCAGCGCGCGACCTGGCGGACCAGCTTGTGGTCGATGCCGACGACCGGGTCCTGCCCGGTGCGGGCGTCGAGCGCCTGGTGGTACCGGCGGACCAGCTTCGCGGTGAGCTCGCGCTCGGCGTCGCGGATGGAGCGGCCCTCGTCGCCGTCGAGCTCGACGGGGATGTCGGCGATCCGGCGTGCGGGGATGTCCGCGGCGACGTCGACCTTGCGGCGTCGGACGATGCCCTGGTCGATGACGGCACGGCGGGCCTCGACGAAGAACCCGGGGTCGGCCGGCGTCAGGCCGATCTCCTCGAGCTCGTTCATGAGCTTGGCGCGCGGCTTCTTGTCGTCGATCCATCCGAGGTACTCCCAGATGGTGCGGAAGTCCTCGACCGAGTTGATGAGCGGGGTACCGGTCAGCGCCATGAGCAGCGGGGTGGCGGTGCGCTGCCGGATGCGCTCGGCGATCTGCAGCACGAACCGGGCGCGCTGCGAGTCCTTGTTCTTGATGAAGTGCGCCTCGTCGACGACCATCCCCTTGAACCCGAAGTTGCCGAGCCACCCGGCGTGCCGGTCGAGGATCTCGTAGTTCACGATGACGATGTCGGCGAACCCGTCGAGGTCGTTGCCGTCCCCGTGGATCACCGTGGCGCGGCGGTTCGGCACCCAGCGCTCTGCCTCACGTGCCCAGTTCGTCTTGACGACGTTCGGCACGACGACGAGCAGCGGGAACGCGTTCGCGGCGTCGGCGGCGAGCAGCGACTGCGCGGTCTTGCCGAGGCCGGGCTCGTCGGCGAGCAGGAAGGTACGGTGCCCCTGCGCTGCGGCGGTGATGAGCTCCGCCTGGTGCTTCATGAGCGTGGTGCCCGAGCGCGAGTGCAGCGTCGGGGGCTCCGGCAGCGGCATCGTCGCCGCTCCCCCGCCCGCGCCGTACTCGAACGACTTGAACAGCGGTCCGAACAGTTCCCAGTTCGCCAGGCGGCGCGGGTGCGCGACGGGCTGGTCGGCGAGGGCGAAGTCCGGCGGCATGAACGGGTTCGCGAGCTGGCGCTGGACGACGGACTGCGGCACGACGGCACGCACCGGGGTCTCGACCACCGCGGCGGGCTCGGACGCGATGACGAGGTCCTCCGGCTGGAGCTCGACGCCACCGGCGATCATCATGTCGCGCTTGACCGCGCGCGTCGCCTCGGGCACCTGCACCTCTTCGGCGAGGAGCTGGATGACGCTGGTGTCCCGCGCCGCCGTCTTCGCCAGGATCGTGGCCACGCCGTCGAGCCGCTTGAGCTGTTCGGCGCGCTGCGCGTCGGTGAGCTCCGTGTCGGCCTTCACCCGCGCGCGCTCTTCGCGCATCAGCAGGGCGACCGCCTGGAACTTCGTCCGGTTCGACGCCTTGAGTGGTCCGCGCTGCGCCGCGGCCTCGACCTCGCGCACAGCGCGGGCGAGGACGGGGATGACGCCGTCGTTGTCCAGCGGCCTGGTGCGACGTGACGCGGTCCGCGTCCCGCCGGCAGCACGCCGGGTGCCTGATCGAGCCAACGCTCCTCCTGTTCCGCCCACACGTCGGGGCGATCCGCCCGTGGGGCGGGAAGTCCTGCACCGGGGCCTGGCGCGGCTCCGGTTCGGCCGCGGGCCACCGTGGCCCACCGCATCGCCGGTCCCCGCATCGGGACGTCCGGTGGACTCCCGCGAGCCGTTCCACACGAGCACCTGCCGGGAGCAGGTTCGGACGGTCCGCGCCGGGATCCGGCGTCGTCACACGCACGTGGTGCCCCCTCGGGGCGCTCACGGCCCGGTCCCCGCGTCGATCAAGTGATCGACGGCTGCGTCCGGAATCGACGCGGCACGCGGGAACACGGTGCGTGCGCGCTCAGTTTACTCCCGGACCACCGACGGAGGCGACCGCCGCGTTGCCCGCGCGCGTCGCGACGGCGGACGGGAGGCCCGTTGCGGGCCCGACCCGCGCCTCCCGTCCGTCCTGCAGTCGCCTCCAAACCGCCGAAGCGACGGGGCTGCGAGCCGTCAGGCCTGCGGTGCGGACCGCGGGCGGGTCGATGCGCCGGTCGGGAGGCTCGGGGCCGCGTCCGCCAGGGCGGCCTGCGTCGCGGCGAGGAGCTGCTGGGCGGTCTGGATCCCGTTGGCGGAACCGGTGGTCGCCTGGCCGCCGGCGTGGGCGAGCAGCTGCGCGCCGATGGCGGGCCCGATGCGGTCGGTCTCGCGCGGGTTGCGCGCGACCCAGTCGCGGGCGATCGCGTCGGCGAGGCGCTCGGCGGCGGCGCCGCGCTCCGCGTCGCCTCGGGACCGGTGCCACAGCCCGGTCACCACCAGGTGGGCGACGACGGCTCCGACGTCACGGACCGGAAACCCCCAGCCCGCGGTGTCGATGTCGAGCAGGCCCGAGATGCGCCACGGCTCGTCCTCGTCGACGAACACCTGCTCCAGGTGCAGGTCGCCGTGCACGACCTGCTTGGTCGAGCTCGACCAACCGATGGAACGGCGGCCGATGGCGTCGTACAGGCGGTCGATCTCCTCGGCGTCGCGCGGCAGGGCGGCGATGAGCGTCCGACGGTGCCAGTCGGCGTGGTCCATCGCGTCGGCACGGGCCTGCTGGGTCATCGGCACGGTGGCGACGCGGCCGCTCAACGCCGCGAGCGACGCCACGAAGCGCGGGTCGTCGGCGATGTCGAGGATGCGGCTGCCGGCCGGCACGCCGCGGATGCGCTCGAGCACGAGCAGGCCGTCGCCACGGCTGGACAGCACGCGCGGCACCGGCAGACCGGCAGCGACGAACTGCTCGTGCGACTGCACGATCGGCGCGACCCGGTGCGGACGGACGATCTTCAGGAACAGGGTGCGCTCGGGGGCGTCGACGCGCACCACCGCACGTTTGCCGGGCCGGTACGCGGCGACGGTGAGCACCGGGTCGGTGACGGGCATGCCGAGGGTGGTCAGCAGCTCGGCGACGGCGTCGCGGTAGGTGACCTGCGGCAGCACCGGCAGGCCTGGATCGTTCGGGTACGCCCAGACCGACACCGGTTCGCCCGTCGCCGGGTCCGTGACGATGGCGCTGTTCTGGTCGTGGGTGCCGCCGGTGTCGACGTAGGTCAGGACCGTGGCGCGTTGGCCGTTGCGGTCCAGTGTGTCGACCTCGTAGCCGTACAGGTAGCCGTTGCCCGACGGTTCGACGGAGTGCGCCCGCGCGGCCACCACGGAGGTCCCGGAGCCGGCGAAGGCCTGCGGGATGACGCGCTCATGGTTGGGCCACACGACATCAGTCAACCGCGTCGCACGGGTTTCGTCGCGTTCGTGCACGGCTCGGCGCGCGGCCGGTGGCTACCGTGGTCGGTGTGAACCCGGTCGCGCGTCTCCGCAGCTCCAGTCGCACGCCGTTCCTGCAGGTCGTGAAGACCGCCGTCGCGGTGGTGGCCGCCGTGCTCCTCTGCCGTCTGGTGATCCAGGGGCCGTTCCCCACCTTCGCGGCCATCGCGGCCCTGCTCGTGGTGCAGCCGAGCATCAACCAGTCGTTCGTGAAGGGGCTCGAGCGGAGCGCGGGCGTCGTCATCGGCGTCGTGCTGGCCACCGGGTTCCACCTGCTGCTCGGCGACGGCGTGTTCGTGGTGCTGCTCGTCATCGTGCTCGCGATCCTGATCGCGTGGGCGCTCCGGCTCACCCCGACGTCGGCCACCCAGGTGGGGATCAGCGGGATGCTCGTGCTCACCGCCGGGGTCGTGACGCCGAACTACTCCGCCGACCGGATCCTCGAGACGGTGATCGGTGCGATCGTCGCCCTGGTCGTGAACGCGCTCATCGTGCCGCCCGTCCTGCTCGAGCCGGCGCACCTCGCCGTCGCCCGGCTCGCCCGCGACACCGCGGTGGCGTTCGAGCGGATCGCGATCGGCCTGACCGAGGGGTGGGACCGCGCTCGGTGGGACGAGGCCCTCGTCGCGGCCCGGGCCCTCCGGCAGCAGCACGCCAAGGCCGAGGTGTCCCTGGGGTCGGCCCGCGAGTCCCTGACGATGAACCCGCGCAGCGGCCGGCACCGGACGATCCTCGACCGCGACGTGGTGGTCACCGACCACCTGCGCATCCTGGTGACCCGGGTCACCGGCATGACCCGGGCGATCCGCGACAACACCGCCCCGGACCTGCGGGACGATCCGGTGGTGCACGGCATCGCGACCGAGGTGGCGCGGATCGGGGCGGACGTGCGGGCGCTCAGTGCGCGGGTCGAGTCGACGCGGCTCGACCCGGCACCCGGGGCCGGTGGGGCGGACGCTGCTGCGCTCGGACCGGACGCCGAGCCGTGGGCGGAGGCCTCGGAGCCGGCACTCACCGCGCCACTCGAGGTGGTGCGTCCGAACTCCCGGCACTGGGTGCTCATCGGGGCGCTGCTCGAGGACATCCGACGGGTGCGCGGGGAACTGCTCGGCGAGGACGACTAGGCGCGTCGCGTTCGCGCGGTGCCGGGTCTGCTCAGCGTGCCGCGCAGGCGTTGTGCCGGGTCCACCTCAGCGTGCCGCGCAGGCGTTGTGCCGGGTCCACCTCAGCGTGCCGCGCAGGCCGCCTCCGACGCCGTCCGCACCACGTCGGACCAGATCACCTCGGTCGGCACGACGTCGGTCGCACCGGGGACCCCGGTGTCGGCGTACCGGTTGATCTCGGCGACGACGGCTTCGATGCCGACCTCGCGTGCGGCACGGCTCGCCACGTCCGGCACCGCCGTCCGCAGCTCTGCGACCACGCGGTCGCGCGGTACGTCCTCCAGCTGTGCGAGCGCGCCGATCCCCTTCCACGCGGCGTCCAGTTCGGCGCGCAGGCGCACGATTGCCGGGTGGTCGATCGAGTCGTTCATGATCCCCCAGTGCGGGCGGCGCATCGGGTCGCGCTGTCCGCTGCCGGAGCCTAGCAACGAAGCAAGCGACGCTCACGTCCCTAGAACGTGGGACAGACCGTTCCGCCCTGTCCTGTGACGAGATTCAGCGAGTTCGGCCTGAGAACGGCCCTCGGCGACGGTTCGATGCCACGATGGGTCCGAGGAGGTCCACTATGCGGCTGTTGGTGGTCGAGGACGACGACGAGATGCGGGCCCTGATGGAGCGCGGACTCGCGGCCGAGGGGTACCGCGTGACGGCGGTCGAGAACGGTGTCGAGGCGCTCATCGCGCTCGGCGAGCAGGCGTTCGACCTTGCGGTCGTGGACGTGATGATGCCCGGCATGTCCGGCTTCGAGCTCGCCCGGCGGATCCGTGAGCGCGAGGACCCCGTGCGGATCCTGCTCGTGACGGCGCGCGACGCCGTGGACGACCGTGTGTTCGGGCTCGACGCCGGTGCGGACGACTACCTCACCAAGCCCTTCGCCTTCGCCGAGCTCACCGCTCGGCTGCGTGCGCTCGGCCGTCGTGAGTCCGCCGGGGCTCCCCGCACGATCGAGGTCGGCGACGTCTCCATCGACTCCGAGGCACGCCGCATCTCGATCAAGGGCCAGCGCGTCGCCGTGAGCCCCACGGAGTTCGCCCTGCTCCGCCTGCTCGCCCGGTCCGCCGGCAGTGTCGTCGACCGCCCGAAGATCCTCGAAGAGGTCTGGGACGGTTCGCAGCACGTCGACCCGAACGTGGTCGAGCAGTACATCTCGTACCTCCGCAAGAAGCTCACCGCGCACGAGGCCACCGTCGCCATCGCCACGGTCCGCGGTCGCGGGTACCGCCTGGATCTGCTCGGGGCGTGAGCGGGGCCGACGACGCCCCACGATCGGACCACCGACGCGGTGGTCCGATCCGGCCGCTGCGTCTGCTGTCGCTGCGTGCCCGGATCACGATCGGTTCGACGGCGATCGCGGCGATCGTGATCCTGCTGCTCGTCCTGGTGATGCGGTTCCAGGTGGTGAGCGTCGTCGCGAGTGCGACCCGCACGCTGCTCGACGCCGATGCCGACCCCTACGTCGCCACGCTCGAGGTCGACAGCGACCCCGACCTGTCGTCACCGGGCAACGCGCAGCTCGTCGCCGTCGTGTCCCCGTCCGGCGAGATCGTGCTCTCGACGATGCCGGACCGCGTCGAGCAGGCGCTCGGCAGTCTGCGGTCCACCCCTGCCGGCACCTCGATCATCACGGCATCCGGCTCGGAGTACCGCGTCGTCGTGGAGCACCCCGTCAACGAGGCCGGCCGGTGGACGGTCGTCGCCGCCCGTAACTCGCAGGCCGAGGCCATCGTCGTCGACGACCTCACGACGACCCTGTCGTTGACCGGCCTGGCGATCCTGCTCGCCTTCGGCGTGGCGTCCTGGGTGCTCGCGACCACCGCGTTGCGTCCGGTGAACCGGATGCGCCGCGAGGCCGAACGGCTCTCCGTCGCCCCGGAGCGCGCCGAACTGCCGGTGGGCCCCGCCCGGGACGAGCTGGCATCCCTGGCGACGACGCTCAACGCCTTCCTGGCCCGGACCCGGCAGGCGACCGAGCGTGAACGCCAGATGGTGTCGGACGCCAGCCACGAGCTCCGGACGCCCCTGGCCATCCTGACGACCCAGCTCGACCTCGCCTCGCTCGACGGCAACGACGCCGCCGCCCTCGCCGCCCACATCGAACGCGCCAAGCACAGCGTCGCGCGGTTGTCCCGGCTCGCCAACGACCTGCTCGCACTGTCGCGGATCGAGGAGTCTGAGCAACGTGAACAGGACGGCGACCGACGGCCGGAGACCGCCTGGTCGGACCTCGGCGACGAGGTGATGGCAGCGGTCGACCGTGTCCGGCTCATCGCGTCGGCGAAGGACGTCACCGTCGACTTCGACCTGGAGCCGCCGGTCGCCGTCGGCGGGTCCGGCCCGGGCATCGGCGGCGGCACCGTGGAACCGCGCTACCGGATCGACACGGGTGGGATGGCCCAGCTCGTCACGAACATCGCGGGCAACGCCGTGGCCGCACTCCCCCGCGGTGGCGGCATCTTCGTGTCCTGGCGGAGCACCGGCGGCCAGGGCGTGCTGCAGATCACCGACGACGGCCCCGGTGTACCCGAGTCGTTCATCCCCGTGGCCTTCGACCGGTTCACGCGTCCGGACGAGGCACGGACGTCCCGCCCGAACCCCGACCCCTCCACGGGCGCCGGCGCCCTGCCGGGCGGCTCCGGTCTGGGACTCGCGATCGTCCGCGCGGTGGCGGAACGCGCCGGGGGCACGGCGTCGCTCCGCAACGTGCCCGCCGGTGGGCTCGAGGTCACGATCACCCTGCCCGAGGTGCGCTGAGCTCGACCGCTCACCCGAGCAGTACCGCTCACCCGAGCAGGACCGCTCACCCGAGCACGACCGATCACCGGCGCAGGACCGCTCACTGGAAGTCGCGCGACCGGGTGCGGACGGACAGCGACAGGTGCTCGATGCGGTCCGCCACCAGGTTGACCACGCCGTCGGGTGACCGCTCGAGGATGCCCCGGACGATCACCGCCGGGGACTCCCGCGCCACCCGGCGGTAGCGCCCCCACACCCCGACGCTGCAGATGACGTTGACCAGCCCGGTCTCGTCCTCGACGTTCAGGAACGTGATGCCGGACGCGGTCGCCGGACGCTGCCGGTGCGTCACGATCCCGCCGACCTCGACCCGTCGTCCGGTCTCGGCGGTCGCGGTGTCCTGCACGCTGAGCACCCGGCGGGCTGCGAGCCGGTCGCGCACGTGCCGGACGGGGTGGTCGTCGGTCGTCATGCCCGTCGACCACATGTCCGCGATGAGCACGTCCCCGCTCGTCATCTGACCGAACAGCGGCGGCTGCACGAACACCTGCGTGTCCGGCAGCTGGTCGGGACGCTCGGCCGCGGCCTGCGCAGCCGACCACATCGCACCGCGGCGGTCGATGTCGAACGGGGCGAAGGCGTCGGCGGCAGCGAGGGCCTCGAGCTGCGGCGTCGTGAGTCCGACCCGGCGGGCCAGGTCCGACATGTCGCGGAAGGGGCCGTTGGTGTCCCGCTCGGCGACGATCTTCTCGGCGCTCTTCCGGCTGAGCGACGCGACCTCGGCGAGCCCGAGCCGCACGGCGAAGGCACCGTCGCGACGGTGGCTCGCGGTGTCGTCGGGGAGCGCCTTGTCGAACGGCAGTACCGGGGGCTGCTCGGCAGCCAGGCAGGCGTCGGCACCGACCGGGGCGTCCCCGTCCGGCAGCGGTTCGAGCGTGGCGTCCACCCCGGACCGCAGGATGTCCGGTCGCAGCACGCGGACACCGTGCCGCCGGGCGTCGGCGACCAGGGTCTGCGGTGAGTAGAACCCCATCGGCTGCGCCCGGAGCAGCGCTGCCAGGAACGCCCCCGGGTAGTGCAGCCGCATCCACGCGCTCGCGTAGACGATGAGGGCGAAGCTGATCGAGTGGCTCTCCGCGAAGCCGAAGTTCGCGAAGGCCTGGATCTTCGCGTAGATCGCGTCGGCGTCGGCGCCGTGGATGCCGTTGTCCGCCATCCCCGCGTAGAGCTTGTCCCGCAGCCGGTCGATCTTCTCGTGTCCGCGCTTCGACCCCATCGCCCGCCGCAGCAGGTCGGCGTCGTCCCCGGAGCAGTTGCCGACCGCGATCGCCATCTGCATGAGTTGTTCCTGGAACAGCGGGACCCCGAGGGTGCGTTCGAGCACGGGTTCGAGCGCCGGGTGCATGTAGGTGATCGGTTCCTCGCCGGTGCGCCGTCGGATGTACGGGTGCACTGCGCCGCCCTGGATCGGCCCGGGGCGGACGAGTGCGACCTCGATCACCAGGTCGTAGAACCGCCGTGGGAGCAGTCGGGGCAGGGTGCCCATCTGCGCGCGGGACTCCACCTGGAACACCCCGATCGTGTCCGCGCGGCAGAGCTGGTCGTAGACGCCCTGTTCCTCCTTCGGGATGGAGTGCATCTCCCAGCGCTCACCGCAGTGCTCTGCCGCCAGGTCGAACGAGTACTGCAACGCGGCGAGCATGCCGAGTCCGAGCATGTCGAACTTCACGAGCCCCATGTAGGCGCAGTCGTCCTTGTCCCACTGCAGCACGGTGCGGCCGTCCATCCGGGCGTGTTCGATCGGCACGACCTCGCCCACCGGGCGGTCGGTCAGCACCATGCCGCCGGAGTGGATGCCGAGGTGCCGCGGGAACCCGAGGACGTCGCTCGCGAGTCCGACGACCGCCGGTGGGATGTCGTGGTCCTGGCTCTCGGTCACCGAACCCCACCGTTCGACCTGCTTCGACCATGCGTCCTGCTGTCCGGGGCTGTGGCCGAGCGCCTTCGCCATGTCGCGCACCGCGCCCTTGGGCCGGTAGGTGATCACGTTCGCGACCTGGGCGGCGTTGTGCCGGCCGTACTTGGCGTAGACGTACTGGATCACCTCTTCGCGGCGGTCCGAGTCGAAGTCGACGTCGATGTCGGGCTCCTCGTCGCGCATCGCCGACAGGAACCGCTCGAACGGCAGCCCGTAGCGGATCGAGTCCACCGCGGTGATCTCGAGCAGGTAGCAGACCGCCGAGTTCGCCGCCGAACCCCGCCCCTGACAGAGGATGCCCCGGCCGCGGGCGTACTGCACCATGTCCCGCACGATCAGGAAGTACCCGGGGAAGTTCTTCTCCTCGATCACGGACAGCTCGCGTTCGATGCGCTCCCGCTTGCGGGGCTCGACGCCGTCGGCGCTGCCCGGGTAGAACCGCCGGGCACCGGTCCAGGTGAGTTCGCGCAGCCACGACATCGCGGTGTGTCCGTCCGGGACGTCGAGGTCGGGCAGCCCGGGCTTGACCGTCTTCAGCCGGAACCCGAGTTCGTCGGCGAGCTCCACGGTCCGTTCGACCGCGCCGGGGTAGCGCCCGAACCGTCTGGCCATCTCGGCGCCGGAACGCAGGTGGGCGGTGTCGGCTGCGGGCAGCCAGCCGTCGATCTCGTCGAGGCTGCGGCGGGCACGGACCGCCGCGAGCGCGGTGGCCACCGGGAACCGGTCCGGGGTGGCGTAGTGCACGTTGCCGGTGGCGACCAGGGGCAGTGCGTGCTTCGTGGCCAGGGCGGCCAGGGCGTCGTTGCGGGCGCTGTCGAGGGGGTCGCCGTGGTCGAGCAGCTCCACCACGACGTTGCGGCTGCCGAACCGGTCGAGCAGCACCCGGAGCGCGGTGTCGGCGGCGGATTCCCCACCCTGCTCGAGGGCCTGCCGCACCGTGCCCTTCCGACACCCGGTCAGCACGCGCCAGTGGCCGTCCGCGCGTGCGGCGAGGTCGTCGAGGTCGTACTGCGGGCTGCCCTTCTCGGATCCGGCGGCCAGGTGCGCGCTCGTGACCGCGCCGGCCAAGCGGTGGTAGCCGTCCTGCCCGTCGGCGAGCAGGAGCAGGTGCGAGCCCTCGGGGTCGGGCACACCGTTCTGCGGTTCGGTCAGCCCCAGGGACAGCTCGGTGCCGAAGACGGTGCCCACCTGCGGGTAGGACTCGGCGACCTCGGCCATCCGGGCTGCCCCGTAGAAGCCGTCGTGGTCGGTGAGCGCGAGGGCGTGCAGCCGGAGCCGGGCGGCTTCTTCGAACAGGTGCTCGGGCTGACTGGCGCCGTCGAGGAAGCTGAAGGCCGAGTGCGCGTGCAGTTCGGCGTACGGCACGACCGGGCCGCCGTCGGTGTCGATCGGCGACGGCACGTACGGCTCGCGCTTCCGCGACCACGCCGGGCTGTCGCCGCCGTCGCCGTCGTGCGCGGTGCCCGGGCTCCGTTTGTCGGACAGCGCGCGCTCGAACTGCGACCACGGGACGGGTGGGTTGCTGTAGCCCATCAGGACACGCTCCTGTTGGTGGTGGCGGGGGTCGGGGTCACGTCGCGATCGCCTCCGCCCACCAGCGGTGGTCCGCCAGCACCAGGTACCAGGCACGCCCCTCGGCATCGACGAGCTGCAGCCGGTGCAGGCGTCGGCCGCCGGACTCCCACCACCGGACGACGAGTGGCCACGGACCCGCCCAGGCCGTCACGGCAGAGAAGCCGCCGCCCCGGTCGCCCTCGGCACGGAACCGTTCGGGAGCGCCGGACAGCACGCCGCGCTCGTCGACGTCGACGCTCGCACCACCGGCAGCGACCACGTCGACCGGTCGGGGGCGCTCGAGCACGGTGGCGGGCGGCGGACCGGGGAGCTTGCCGGGCCACGGACGGTCGCGGACGGTCGCCAGGGCGCGCTCACCACCCGCGGGTGCGTCGCCCCACGGCACGAGCACCACGCGCTCGGACAGGGTGCGGCCACCGCCGACGCGCGGACTCACCACACCGTCGTGGCCGACCATGCCCTGGATCCGGGCGAGGCCGTGGTGCACGCGCTCGTCCGGGCCGGAGCCCCACAGCCCGCGCTCGTGGTTCGCCATGTCGTCGACGGCGACCGGCTCGAGCACGACCGAGGTGACCGGTGCCTCGAGCCCGCTGGGGTCCACCCCGCCGGCGAGCTGCCACCGCACCCGGTCGACCACGTCGGCGGCGTCGAACCAGCGCGGGTGTGCCCAGGTCCGTTCGAGCAGGATGTCACGCTCGTCGACGATCCCCACCCGGATGGTCGTCGCCACGAGCCCCGCGGCCCGGAGTCGCTCGGCGAAGTCGTCGGCGGAGCGTCGGAACGCGAACGCGATCTGGTCGGCACGGTCCAGCGGGGGTTCGAACGACGCCTCGACCCGGAGTTCCGGTGGGATCTCCCGCGCCGCGATCTCGCGCGGGTCTCGGCCCGCGGCCAACCGGTGCAGGAACGCTCCGGCCACACCGAAGCGGTCGCGGACCTGCTCGTCGCCGAGTGCCGCGAAGTCGCCGAGCGTGGTGATGCCGAGCCGGTCGAGCACCGTCGCGAGGTCGGGGTCGCCGAGCACGCCGAGCGGCAGGTGCGCGAGGAAGTCCGCCGATCCCCCGACGGGCACGAGCCGCACGCGTTCACCGGGACGCACCGGGCGCGCCCGGGCTGCCTGGTCCGCCGCGAACGGGGTGTCGGCCACCCCGGCCCGCACCGCGGGGGCGCCGTGGTCGGCCGCGATGCCGGCCAGGGTCGCCGCCGCCGCTCGCTCACCGCCGTAGTACCGGGCCGGCCCGCGGGCGCGGAGCGCGAGGGTGCCCGGCCGCAGCACCTCTACCCCGGGGACCGCTGCCTCGACCGCACGGATGACGGGCTCGAACGCGCGGTGGTCGAGGGCGTCGTCGTAGGGCTGCACGAGGAGCTCGGGGCACCGCGCCTGCGCCTCCCGCACGCGGAGTCCCCGCACGACGCCCTGTTCTCGCGCGGACGCCGAACTCGCGAACACGAGCCCCTTCGCGGTCAGGGCGAGGGGCTGCTCCGGCGGGGTCCCACCGGCCCGAGCAGCCGCGATGACCGGCCAGTCCGGGCACCAGAGCACGATGGTCCGGGTCGGGGGTGGTTCGGGCAGTGCTGCCCCACGGGTGATCGCGTCGGTCCGGACGCGCTCCGGGGCGATCACGACGCCACCGCCACGGGCCGCAGCACACGGGTGTCCCCGGAGCCCACCGTCGGCACGGGCGTCGCGGCCCGGACCGCGCCGTCGGCCGCGGGCAGGAGGAGCTCTGCGGTCGCCGGACGCACCGCACCGGCACGCCCGGTCGCGGTCACGGTGGCCCGGCGCTCCGTCAGGTGGCCGTGGCCCTGTCCGATGCCGCTCCACGTCGACGACGTGACCCGCAGCGTGACGTCCGCTCCGGGCCAGGACCCGAGCGCGACGAGCGCCCCACCACGCTGTCGCAGTCGGGCCGAGAGCCGTGCCACGTCGCCCGGCACGACCCGGCCGAGCGGTCGGGTGAGGACGATCTGCGCGACGTCGGCCATCGCCGCCGTCACGGCGAGCCACTGGTCGCCCGGATCGGGGACGAGCACGAGCCGCTCCAGGTCGATCCCCGCGGCTGCGGCGGCTTCGATCCCGAAGGACGGCACCCCGACGACCGCGCACCACGCGCCGGCCGCCGAGGCCGCCTGCAGCATCGTGATCGCGAGCAGCACCGACTCGGGGACGGCGTAGGTGCCACCGACCCGGATCGCGCCGCCGGGCAGCAGGGGTTCGAGCGCCGGGGCGGTGGGGAGCCCGGCGGTGTCGACCCGGGTGGACTCCATGTCGGCCACCCGGGACCGCAGGGACGTGATGCGGTCGAGCGCGGCCCGCGCGTCGCCCAGGTGATCGGACCCGCGACGCACACCGCCACCGGCCGCACCGCTGCCGCCACGTGCAGCACCGCTCCGCCCGCCCCGGTCCGGGGTGGGCGACCGGAGTGCCGCCGCCGTCTGCATGCCCTCATATTCGAACATGTGTTCGATGATGTCAATCGCGTCCGACATCTGTGGACAGTCCGTGTCGAACACGTGTTCGAAACGCGTCAGGTCACCAGCCGACGGCCGCCCCCACTGCACCGAGCACCGACCGCGTCTTCGTCTCGACCTCGTCCGCCTCGTCCGCTGCCACCGAGGACCACGTCACCGCTCCCCCGGCTCCCAGCGTCCGGGAACACACCGCCCCCGACGCGTCGAGCACGGTCACGAGGCTACGGATCGCCACCGACAGGTCGACCGCCCCGCTCGCCGAGAAGTACCCGATCGCGCCGGAGTACACCCCGCGCGGAGCCCCCTCGAGCCGGTCCGCGATCGCCGTGGCGCTGCGCTTCGGCGCACCCGTCATCGACCCCGGTGGGAACGCCGCGTGCACCACGTCGGCCCGTGACGCCCCCGGCGGCAGCACCGCCCCGATCGTCGACACCAGCTGGTGCACGCTGGCGTACGTCTCGACCTCGCACAACCGCTCGACGTGCACCGACCCGGGCACCGCCGTCCGCAGCAGGTCGTTCCGCAGCAGGTCGACGATCATCACGTTCTCGGCGCGGTCCTTCGGGCTCGTCGCCAGGTCGTCCCGCGCAGCCGCGTCCGCCGCCGCGTCGGCGAGTCGCCGTCGGGTGCCCTTGATCGGCTCCGCGAGCACCGCTCCGGCCGCGTCGATCCGCAGGAACCGTTCCGGCGACCGGCTCGCCACGCGCAGCGGGCCGAGCCGCAGGTACGCGCCGAACGGCACGGGGTCCGACGCCCGCATCCGCAGGTACTCGTCCAGGTGCGGGTCCGTACCGGGGCCGCCACGGGCCTCATGGCCGACCGCGAAGGCGGTGGTGAGGCAGACCTGGAACGCGTTCCCCTCGCGGATCTCCGCACGGCACACGTCGACCGCTTGCTCGTAGGCGGCGCGCGACACGCGTCCGGTCGCCGCGGACACCCCGGCCGGGAGGCCCGTGGCCGCGTCGCCGACGTCGGCCGACGGCATGCGGGCGGTCACGTCTTCGAGCCACGCACGGTTGTGCGCACTGGCCTCCGGTTCGGCGTCGGCGACGAGCGCCAGCGCCCACGCGTCACCGGTGTGGTCGACGACGAGGGCACGGTCGACGAACCGCAGGTCAGCGTCGGCGTGCCCGTCGGCGGTGCGGTCCGGGCCGTCGGACTCGCGGCCGAGCTCGTACCCGAGGAACCCGACCCACCCGAGCGCGAACCCGCACCCGTCGACCGGCTCGGGCAGACGGGGCGTGCGGCCGAGCAGGTCCGCGAGCACCGCGAAGGCCGGACGGCCCTCGGAACGAACCCGCCCGAACCACCCCTCGGCCGGCGCGGCGACCGTCAGGTGCGCACGGCGCTCCTGGTGTCGGAACCGAGCGGCGAACGGCCCGTCCGTCCAGGCCAGCACGGACCAGCGCGCCCGGGGCCGGGCCGTGGCGGGGGCACCGTCCGGCAGCCCGGAGTCGAGCCACACCAGGTCCCCCGAGACCCGCGCCGCCAGGGCCGCCAGGTCGGGGACGGGGTCGAGTCGGCGGACCTCGACGCGGACGCCGGGGTCGGGGTCGGTCAGACCGCGGCGATCGTCCATGCGGCGGCGTGCGAGGCACCGGGGGCGAGCACCACGAGGCCGCGGTCCTCGCCGTCGTTGAAGGCGTCGGGCGCGCACGTCATCGGCTCGACGGCGAGACCCGCGCGGTGGTACTCGGGCACGACGTGGTCAGCGGTGTGCACCTGGGCCCATCCGCACTCCGGCCCGAAGGTCGCACGGACCCCGTGACCGTCCGCCGCCGTGACGGCGATCGTGGCGAGTCCGCCGGCGTCGCGGTCGAACCCGGTGAAGGCGTGGTCGATGAACCGGTCGCCGATCAGCGTGGGCGTGCGCAGGTCGAACTCGTCGTGGACGGGGACCAGGTCGGTCGGGATGAGCCGGTCCGGCGTCACCTCGAGCACCTGGGCGGCGGGGAGCGTCAGGGTCCAGTCGTCGACGGTGCCGGCACCCGCCACGAGGTACGGGTGCGGGCCGGTGCCCCACGGCGCGGCCTGGGCCCCGGTGTTCGTCCCGGTGATCGTCGTGTGCAGCCCCTCGGCGTCGAGCCGGTACTCCACGGTGACCTCGACGCGGTACGGGTAGCCTTCCTGCGCCTGCACGGTCGTGGCGAGCACGACCCGGTCGTCCGCCTGCTCCTGCACCCGGAAGTCAGTCCACGCGACGAGTCCGTGCAGGGCGTGGTGCCGTGCCGGCTCGGTGAGGGCCAGCTCGTGGTCGACGCCGCCGAAGGAGTACTCGCCGTCGACGATCCGGTTCGGCCACGGAGCCAGGACGGCGCCGCGGAAGACCGGACGGACCTGGTCGGCGTCGAACGGCACGACCAGGTCACGACCCTCGTGCCGCAGGGTCCGCAGCGTCGCTCCGACCGTGGCGATGTCGGCCGTGTAGCCGGCGGAGGCGATCGTCAGTGGGGACCCGGACAGCGGCGCGTCGTTGCTCATGCGCTCAGCGTATCGGGCCACCGGGTGGCGATCGGCGCACGAGAAAACCCCCGCCGTTCCGAGGAACGACGGGGGTTTCGGGTGGATCTGAGGGGACTCGAACCCCTGACCCCCTGCATGCCATGCAGGTGCGCTACCAGCTGCGCCACAGACCCAGATCGTGTTGCTTCTGCACCAACCGGTTCCCCGGAGGCACCATAGAAGCGTACACCATGCGAACGCCGGGCAACGAAATCGAAGCCGCCACCCGGGCGCGTCGCTGATCAGGCGGTGTGGTCCACCGGGAGCTCGAGCGGGATGGTCGGGCAGTCGGCCCAGAGACGCTCGAGCGAGTAGTACTGGCGGTCTTCGTCGTGGAAGACGTGCACGATGACGTCACCGAAGTCGATGAGGACCCAGCGGCCCTCGGCACGGCCTTCGCGGCGGAGCGTCTTGGCACCGAGCTCGAGGAGGCGCTCCTCGACGGCATCGGCGATGGACTGCACGTTGCGCTCGTTCCGACCGGTTGCGAGCAGGAACACGTCCGTGAGCTGCAACGGCCCGGTCACGTCGAGAGCGACGAGGTCCTCGGCCTGCTTGGCGTCAGCCGCGAGTGCTGCGGCCTGCGCGAGTTCCAGTGCGCGAGTGGAGGCGGTCACGGATTCCTTCCGGTCGTCGAACCGACGGACAGCCGGTTCGCTTGATGGGTCACGATCATAAGCCACCCCGCCGACAGCGGCCAGGCCGGGGTCGGCGGGGTGGTGGAGAACGGTCGTCGGGGACGGCAGGGGTCAGCCGCCGAACGCGTGGGTGGTGACGAGGGCGACGACGATGACCGCCGCTGCGGCGATGCCGACCGAGCCGAGCGCGACACCGAGGATGAGCGGCGTGCGCGACTCCTTCGGCTTGGCGGCGGCGAGCACGACCTGACGGGTCGAGGTGTGACTGGACACCGCACGGCTCGCCCGCACCGGACTGGCGTCGGTCTCGGGCTGCTCGTCCTGCTGCTCGAGCAGGCGGTCGACCTCGGCCCCGTCGATCGGACGGTGCGACCCGGTCGACGACAGCGACGCCGGCAGGTCGATCGATCCGGTGAGGATCACCTCGCCCGTCGCGTTGAGGGCACCCGTCGGGTCGGCCAGGGCCGAGTTCGGCAGGATGATCGCGTTGGTGTTCGTCACGGCGACGCGGCGGGTGCCGGTCTCGGCGTCGTGCACCTCGGAGTCGTTCGAGTCGTGCGCCTGCTGCGACCAGTGGCCGGCGGGCGGCGCGAAGGCCGTGGTCACCGGCTTCGGCTCGGTGGGCCGCTGGAACGCGGCGGGGGCCTTCGGGGCCTCGGTCACGGCGCCGGGCAGCGGGACCTCGTTCGTGTCGTCGTCCTCGGCGTCGAGCGAGAGCGGGAACACCGCGGGGGTCCCTGCTGCGGCGTTCGTCGGGATCGGGACGGGCGTGACGGCGGGCCGCGACCCGGGCGCGGTGTCGGCCGACCCGGCCGGAGCGTCGGCGGGCGTCTCGTCGGCCTGGGCATCGTCGGTCGCGTCGTCCGCCGGGGCGTCGAGGACCGACGCCTCGGGTGCGGTGGCGTCCGAGTCGGTGGCGTCCGATTCGGTGCCGTCCGAGTGGGTGCCGTCCGAGTCGGCGTCGGCGGGCGGCGACCACGTCGAGCGGTGGCGGCGGGGCTCCTCGGCATGCGCAGCGGCCTCGTCGAGGGCCTCGATCGCGTCCGGGGACCCGTCGGCCTCGGTGGCTTGCGCGACCGCGGCCTGGTCGAGGACCGTCGGCGCAGCGGACTGCTCGTCGCGCTCTGCCTCGGCATCCGGAGTGCTCTGCTGCGCCGCGGCGGGGTCGATCGTGTCGACCGAGCCGATGACGTCCTCGACGGTGCGGTCGGAGGACTGCGGCGTGGGGTTCTGCAGCGGGACCGGCAGGACCGCCTGGCGCTCGGCGGCGCGGAGCTGCCGGATCTGTCGACGGGTGAGTCCACCGCTGCCGGGGACGATCTCGGTCGCGGACGCCGGCGGGAACGGCGGCACACCGGCCGCGGGCGCCGACACCGGGACGGACGGCGCGGAGCCCGGAGCATCCTGCGCCGAACCCGGCGTGGACGACTGGGCAGGGCCGCCTGGTGCGGGGGCGACGTGCGATCCGGGGCGACGACGGGACTCGGGGGTCTCGGCCGCGGGCGTGGCGACGGTCGGGGGCGGCGTCGCGGGCTGCGAACCGGCCGCGGCGGCACGCTCCCGCTCGCGCGCCTGGCGCCGCGACAGGGGCGGCTGCGCGTCGGACGAACTCATGCAACGCTCCGATACAGATGGTGCTTGGAGATGTACTGGACGACACCGTCGGGAACCAAGTACCAGACGGGGGAACCCCGTCGAACCCGGTCACGGCAATCCGTCGACGATATGGCCAGTGCAGGGACCTCGAGCAAGCTTACGTCCCGCTCGGGCAATCCGGTGATGCTCAAGGCGTGTCCCGGACGCGTCACGGCGACGAAGTGTGCCAGGTCCCAGAGTCCATCATGGTCTTTCCAGTCGACGATCTGCTGAACGGCGTCTGCGCCCGAGATGAAGACGAGCTGGGCATCCGGTCGTTGTTCGTGCAGGTCCTGCAGCGTGTCGACGGTGTACGTCGGCCCCGGACGGTCGATGTCCACGCGGCTGACGGTGAACATCGGGTTCGACGCGGTGGCGATGACGGTCATCAGGTACCGGTGCTCGGCGTCGGTGACGTCGGACTTCATGTACGGCTGCCCGGTGGGGACGAAGACGACCTCGTCGAGGTCGAACGCCCGCGCCACCTCGGACGCCGCGACCAGGTGCCCATGGTGGATGGGGTCGAACGTGCCACCCATCACGCCGATGCGTGGCCGTCCGGTGGTCTCGAGCATCGAGTGGTCGGTCAGATCTTGGTGTGACCGAACTCGTCGACACCCGACTCGTTGTGGCGGGTGGCCTCGAACTTCTGGGAGTGACGGTACGCCACGTCGCGGAAGCTCCAGGTCACGAAGCCGAGGAAGATGAAGAAGAGGGCGCCGACCATGGGGAACACGAACGCGGGCGCCCCGGAGGCGTGCTCAGCAGCTTCTGCGAGGAGGGTCATCGTTCGTGCTCCGTTCGGTCGGGGAAAGACGCCGTTCAGTCTAGCCGCGGATCTGCCCGGAGCCGCGCACGATCCACTTCGTGCTCGTGAGCTCCGGCAGCCCCATCGGACCGCGCGCGTGCAGCTTCTGCGTCGAGATGCCGACCTCGGCCCCGAAGCCGAACGCACCGCCGTCGGTGAACCGAGTGGAGGCGTTCACCATCACCACCGCCGAGTCGACGCTCGCCAGGAACCGCTCGGCGGTGTCGACGTCGTTCGTGACGATCGACTCCGTGTGGTGCGTGGACCACCGGGCGATGTGCGCCATCGCCGCGTCGACGTCGGGCACGACGCGGATCGACAGGTCGAGGTCCATCGACTCGGTCGCCCAGTCGGCGTCGGTGGCTCGGAGCACCCCGGGCACGATCGCCCGGGTGGCGTCGTCGCCGCGCAGCGTGACGCCGGATGCCCGCAGCCGGTCCGCCAGCACCGGCAGGAGTCGCTCGGCCGCCGCCTCGTGCACCAGCAGGGTCTCGAGGGCGTTGCACACGCTCGGTCGCTGCACCTTGCTGTTCAGCACGATGTCGACCGCACGCTGCTCCGGCGCGGACGCGTCGAGGAACACGTGCACGACGCCTGCCCCGGTCTCGATGACGGGCACCTGCGACTCGGTGACGACGGTCTGGATGAGCGCGGCGCTCCCCCGTGGGATCAGCACGTCGACCAGCCCGCGGGCGCGCATGAGCTCGGTGGCGCCGGCGCGGCCGAACTCGTCGATGGTCTGCACCAGGTCGCGGGGCAGTCCGACCGACTCGACCGCGTCCTGGATCCGGGCGACGAGCACGGCGTTCGTGTGCTGGGCCGCCGATCCACCGCGGAGCACGACGGCGTTGCCCGACTTGAGTGCGAGCGAAGCGATGTCGACGGTGACGTTCGGGCGTGCCTCGTAGATGGCCCCGACGACACCGAACGGCACACGCACCTGGGTGAGCTGGAGCCCGTTCGGCAGCTGCGACCCGCGCACGTGCTCCCCCACGGGGTCGGTGAGCCCGACGACGTGCTCGACCGCGGCAGCCAGGGCCTCGATCCGGACCCGGTCGAGCCGCAGCCGGTCGAGCAGCCCCGACGACAGGCCGCCGTCCTCACCCGCGACGAGGTCGTCGTGGTTGGCGCGGACGATCTCGTCCGTCGCTGCACGCACCGCCGAGGCGATCGCCGCGAGGGCCGCGTCCTTGACCGCGGTCGTGGCGGTCGCGAGCGCCGACGAGGCGGCGCGTGCCGCCACGAGCTTGTCGGTCAGGGTCGGGGCGGGCGCGATCGACGACATGGACCGATTGTAGGTCCGCCACCCGGGTCGTGACGGGCGTGCCGGATGCTCGCCGCGCCTCCAGGCCCGGTCCGCCGTTCCTGTCGGTCACGACACGTCGTCCCCGCTCGCCGAGCGGTCGCAGACCGTCGCCCAGCGGTGACCGCAACGACGGTTCCCGACCACACGCCGGTGACCCGACGGGGAGTCGTGACCGCCCGGAGGCCCGCCACCGGTCCCGACACCCGCACCGGCCCTCCAGGCGGTCGCGTCCACCCCGTCGACTGCCTGGACCCGCAGGTCACGACACGTCGCGTCACGCCCGCCGAGCGGTCGCAGACCGTCGCTCCGCGACGCCCGCGCCGACGGTCCCCGACCAGTCAGCGCCGTCCCGACGGGGAGCCGTGACCGCCTGGAGGCCCGCCACCGGTCCCGGGACCCGCACCGGCCCTCCAGGCGGTCGCGTCCACCCCGCCGACCGGTCACGACACGTCGTCCCCCGCCCTCCGAGTGGTCACAGAACGTCGCCCAGCGGCGACCGAAGCGACGATTCCCGACCACGCACCGGTGACCCGACAGAGAGTCGTGACCACCTGGAGGCCCGCCACCGGTCCCGACACCCGCACCGGCCCTCCAGGCGGTCGCGTCCACGCCGTCGACTGCCTGGACCCGCCGGTCACAACACGTCGCGTCACGCCCGCCGAGCGGTCGCAGACCGTCGCTCCGCGACGCCCGCGCCGAAGGTACCCGACCACTCGACGACATCACAACGGGGAGTCGTGACCAGTCCCTGCCAGTCGCGCGGCCCGGCCCGGCCTCAGGGGCGCGGCGCGGCGTGGAACCAGGTGCCGACGTGTTCGCCCGCCAGGGCGCGGTCCACCAGCGCCGTGTCGGTCACGAGCACCGCGGTGCCCGCCTCGGCCGCGAGCCGCGCAGCGGCGACCTTGGTCCCCGCTCCCCCGGTACCGACGCCGGCCGTGCCGATCGACCCGAAGGTGACCCCGGCCAGCTCGTCGCCGAACGGCACCTCGTCGATGCGGGTCGCACCGGGCTGCTCCGGGGGTGCCGTGTAGAGCGCCTCGACATCGGAGAGCAGCACCAGGGCATCGGCACCGAGCAGCCGAGCCACCAGGGCCGCGAGCCGGTCGTTGTCGCCGAAGCGGATCTCGTGGGTGGCGACGGTGTCGTTCTCGTTCACGATCGGCAGCACTCGCAGCGCGAGCAACCGGTCGATGGCGCGCTGGGCGTTCACCCGGTGCGTGGGGTTCTGCAGGTCGCCCGCCGTGAGCAGGATCTGCGCCGCGACGACACCGTGCCGGTCGAGTTCCTTCTGGTACCGGAACATCAGGACGTTCTGCCCGGTGGCCGCCGCCGCCTGCTGCGTGGCCAGGTCGTCCGGCCGCCCCTGGAGCCCGAGGAACGGGAACCCGGTCGCGATCGCACCGGACGACACGAGCACCACCTCGGTGCCCCGCCCGTAGGCCGCCGCCAGGGCGTCCACCAGCGGGCCGATCTGCCCGGCGGCGTCACCGCTGACCGACGACGAGCCGACCTTGACCACGATCCGCCGCGCACGCGAGATGTCCTCGCGCCGGGTGACGGGTCCGAGGTCGGTGCGGGCGGTCGTGTCGGTCATGCCGCGGTCAGTCCTTCTGGTCGCTGGTCTCGACCTGGTCGCCGTCGAACTGGTCGCCGGTGCCGAGCTGGTCACTGGTCACGACGTCGTCGT
The DNA here is from genome assembly GCF_025643395.1 of Curtobacterium sp. Arg-1. Classification (NCBI taxonomy): domain Bacteria; kingdom Bacillati; phylum Actinomycetota; class Actinomycetes; order Micrococcales; family Microbacteriaceae; genus Curtobacterium; species Curtobacterium sp. Arg-1. Next base: position 1,137,347 of record NZ_CP095731.1, on the reverse strand, counting down.
CCACCCAGAGCCCGGAGACGCGCTCCTGCTCGAGCTCGGCACGGGCGGCGGCCTTGGCGTCCATCCGCTCGAAGTACTCCTCGCGCCGCTCGTTGCGGGTCGGACGCGAGGTCGCACCGATGCGGGCGTCGGTGCCACGGGCACTCGTGATGAGCTCCGCGGTCGACGTGAGCGTGGGCTCCCAGTCGAACACCATGCCGCCGTCGCCACCGATGACGACGGTCGACCCGGCGACGGCTCCGGCCTTGAACAGACCGTCCTCGACGCCGAGCTTCGCGAGCCGGTCGGCCAGGTAGCCGATCGCCTCTTCGTTGGTGAAGTCGGTCTGCTGGACCCAGCGCTCCGGCTTGGCGCCGCGGACGCGGTAGAAGCGGTGCTCCTCGCCGCCCTCGGCGCGCACGGTGAAGGGCTTCTCGTTGACCGAGCGGGGGCGCAGGACGATGCGCTCCGGCACCGGCTCGGCCGCACGGGTGGCGCGGGCCTGCTCGACCACGTCCGCCAGGGCGAACGTCAGCTCGCGGAGGCCCTTGCGGGACGCCGTGGAGATCGGGAAGACGCGGTAGCCGCGGCCCTCGAGCTCGGCGGTGACGAACTCGGCGAGCTCCTGCGCCTCGGGCACGTCGATCTTGTTCAGGGCGATGAGCTGCGGGCGCTCGAGCAGCGGCACCTGGCCCTCGGGGACCGGGTAGCGCTCGAGTTCGCCGAGGATGACGTCGAGGTCGCTGATCGGGTCGCGGCCCGGGTCGAGCGTGGCGCAGTCGATCACGTGGAGCAGTGCCTCGCACCGCTCGACGTGCCGCAGGAACTCCAGGCCGAGGCCCTTGCCCTCGGACGCGCCCTCGATCAGACCGGGGACGTCGGCGACGGTGAAGCGGGTGTCGCCGGACTCGACGACGCCCAGGTTCGGGGTGAGGGTGGTGAACGGGTAGTCCGCGATCTTCGGCTTGGCGGCCGAGACCGCCGCGATCAGCGAGGACTTGCCGGCGCTCGGGAACCCGACGAGGGCGACGTCGGCGATGGTCTTCAGCTCGAGGCTGATGTCCCCCGCCCAGCCCTCGGTGCCGAGCAGCGCGAAGCCGGGGGCCTTGCGCTTGGTGGTGGAGAGCGCCGCGTTGCCGAGGCCACCCTGCCCACCGGGGGCCACGACGACGCGCATGCCGGGCTCGGTGAGGTCGGCGATCACTTCGCCGGATTCGTCGTACACCACGGTGCCGACGGGCATCGGGAGCTCGAGGACCTCGCCGCTGACACCGCTGCGGTGGTCGCCCATGCCGGGCTGGCCGTTCTTCGACGAGCGGTGCGGGGAACGGTGGTAGCCGAGCAGCGTCGTCACCTGCGGGTCAGCCACGAGCACGATGTCGCCGCCGTCACCGCCGTTGCCGCCGTCGGGCCCGGCCAGGGGCTTGAACTTCTCACGGCGGACCGACACGCAGCCGTTGCCGCCGTGCCCCGCGCTGAGGTGCAGGGTCACGCGGTCGACGAAGGTCGCCATGGGTCCACTCCAGGTGTTTCGTTGTGCCGACGGGATCGTCGGCGGGAAAAGCGAAGGAGGGGCGGGCACTCGGCCCGCCCCTCCAGCTGCAGTCGTTCGAACGACTACGCGTTGACGATGTTGATGACCTTGCGGCCACCCTTGGTGCCGAACTCGACCGAACCGGACGAGAGGGCGAACAGCGTGTCGTCGCCACCACGGCCGACGTTGGCGCCGGGGTGGAAGTGGGTGCCGCGCTGGCGGACGATGATCTCGCCGGCGTTGACGACCTCGCCACCGAAGCGCTTCACGCCGAGGCGCTGTGCGTTCGAGTCACGACCGTTGCGAGTGGAACTCGCACCCTTCTTGTGTGCCATGAGTTGACTCCCTTACGCGATCTTGGTGATCTTGACGCGGGTCAGCTCAGCGCGGAAACCCTGGCGCTTCTTGTACCCGGTCTTGTTCTTGAACTTCTGGATGATGACCTTGGGACCACGGAGGTCGTCGAGCACCTCGGCGGTGACGGTCACGTTCGCGAGCTCGGAAGCCGCCGACGTGATCTTGTCACCGTCCACGAGGAGCACGGGGGCGAGGTCGATGTTGCCCTTGTCGTCCGCCTTGGCACGGTCGATGGTCAGGATGGTGCCGACCTCGACCTTCTCCTGACGGCCGCCGGCGCGCACTACTGCGTAAACCACGTGGAAATCCTTACGTAACTCTGCTTGAGGGAAGTCTCGGGTGCCCACTTCTGCACGAGCGGCTCCCGGAAGGCCGGGCCCGATCGGCGACGCAGGCAGAACGGCCCGCTGACACCAGGGACCGAGAATACTCGATCACCCTGGGTCCGGTCAAACGGCGACACCCGTACGATTGCACGGTGACCGTGTTGATCGACCCACCGACGTGGCCCGCCCACGACACACTGTGGTCGCACCTCGTCAGTGATGAATCCTACGCGGAACTCCACGCGTTCGCTGCGCGGGCCGGCGTGCCGCCCCGCGCGTTCGACCACGACCACTACGACGTCCCGCTCTCGCGGTACGACGAACTGGTGGCCGCCGGCGCCTCGGCCGTCACCGGTCGCGAGCTCGTGCTGCGGTTGATCCGCAGTGGGCTGCGCGTGGCGCAGCGGGACAAGCGCGGCCTCTGAGCGCCCGCCAGGAGGCGCGGTGCAGGTCCGCCCCGGCCCGCACCTCGCACGGTGCGCAGCCGGCTCACAAGGCCCGCGAGCGGGCTCAGCGGGGCGCTGGGCCGCCCCAGGGGTTCGCCGGGGGCTGCTGCTGGTCGGAGCGCGGTCCGGCGCCGTACTGCCCGCCGTACTGGCCGTGCGGGTCGGGCTGGACGCGTCCCTGCCCGTAGGGTGCGGGCGGCTGCTGCTGTGGCTGCTGCTGGATCGTCGACGGTGGGACCGCGTCGGCGGGTCGGACGGTGCCCGGCCTGCCCGGGGTCGTCGACGAGCCAGGGCCGCGGCGCGGGCGACCGAGCCAGAGCCAGGCGGCCGTGGCGGTCGCCAGGAGCATCACGGTGAACGGCAGCCCGTTCTGCAGCGGACGCGTGAGCACGTCGATGACGAGCTTGGAGCCGCCGGCGGTGGCCGCGCCGAAGGACCCGGTGAAGACGCCGACCAGCATCAGGGCCACCGTGCCCGCGGCGCCGGCGAGCACGACGCGGAGCAGGAGCCTCGGCAGCGGGCTGCGGCGGTCGATCGGCGTCAGGAAGGCCAGGGCCAGGAACGCCCCGGCGTAGTACGGGAACGGCGCCACGAACACACTGGTCGTGAAGCTGCCGAGCAGGCTCGTCCCCGCGCCGTAGTGCTGGAACGGGCTGACCACGAGCGAGGTGCCGAGCAGACCGAAGAGCCCGGACACGAACTCGACGAGCACCAGGGCGACGACCGCGATGAGCGCCCCGGCCGTGTTCGTCACCGAGGCACCGGGCGCGAAGGCCCGCCGCGGGTCGGCAGGGGCACGGGGCGGTCGCGGCGGGGCGTACGGCGCACCGGCACCGGGCTGGCGACCGTACTGCGGCACACCACCCTGCTGCGGCGGCGGCACCGGACCACCCGGCTGCTGACCACCCGGGCCGGGCGGTGCGGGCTGAGACCAGCCCGCACCGTAGTACCCACGCTGCTGCTGCGGGTCGCCCGGGTTCGTCACGTCAGCTCCCCAGGATCACAGCGCCGTCGGAGCCGTCGGCGTCGTCGGCCGGCTCCTCCGTCGGCGTGGCCGGAGCGCTGATGCTCGGCGACGAGACCCGGCGGGAACGCGAGCGCCCCTGTCCGGGCTGCTTCGGCTCAGGGAGCGCCTGGAGCACCGAGTCGAGCAGGGACTCGGCGTCCGGGGCGACCGCGCGGGGCTCGCGCTTGGGCGCTGCGGCGATCGGGATGTCCAGGATCGCCACCGAGTTGTCGGTCGGGGTCACCGTGGCACTCGAGCTCACGCGACGACGGGCCGGGGCCTTCGCCTTCGGTGCGCTCGCGACCTCGGGCTCGGTGACGTTCGGGGCGCTGCCCTTCGTCGCACTGGCCTTCGGCGCGCGCGCCTCGGGTTCGACGACGGGCTCGGAGGCGGGTGCCTCCGGTGCCTCGGTGGCCTCGGTGGTCTCCGGGGTCTCCGGGGTCTCCGGGGCGGCAGCGGTCTGCTGGTCTCCCCCGCGCCCACCACGGCCCCGACGACGGCGCTTCGAACCGGTGGGCTGCTCGCCGCCCGCACTGTCCGTGCTGGTCGATGCGTCCGCCGAGGACGGCGCCTCGGCTTCGGTCGCGGCGGCCGCGGCCTCCTGCTCGTCGTGCGACAGGGTCGAGGCGGCGATCCGGGACAACGCGTTCTTCACGTCGTCGGTGATCTGGTGCGCCTGGCTCGACCCACCGTTCGACGAGGACCCCGACGAACCGGAGTTCCCGGTGCCGTTGCCGCCGTTGCCGGAGCGGCCGTTCTCGTTGCCGTTCCCGCCACGACCCTTGCGACGGCCCTTGCTCGGACCCGGGTCGGCGTTGTTGTCGTTGATCTTGGCGTTGACCTCGTCGAGCGACTCGCGCAGACCGACACCGATCTTCTTGCGGGTCATCTGCACCAGGCCGAGCGAGGTGATCTCAGCGACCTGGTGCTTCGTGCGGTCGCGGCTCAGGCACTCGACCAGACGGCGGAGCACGAGGTCGCGGTTCTCCTCGAGCACCATGTCGATGAAGTCGACGACGATGATGCCGCCGATGTCACGCAGGCGCAGCTGCCGGACGATCTCCTCAGCGGCCTCGAGGTTGTTCTTCGTGACCGTCTCTTCGAGGTTGCCGCCGGAACCGACGAATTTGCCGGTGTTGACGTCGACGACCGTCATGGCCTCGGTGCGGTCGATGACGAGCGAACCACCGGAGGGCAGCCAGACCTTGCGGTCGAGCGCCTTGTCGATCTGCTCGTTGAGGCGGAACTCCTCGAAGGAGTCGGGGCCGTCGTAGCGGACGACGCGGTCCTTCAGGTCCGGGGCGACGGCCGTCAGGTACTCGTCGATGGTGCCGCCGGCGGCCTCGCCGTCGATGATCAGCTTCGTGAAGTCCTCGTTGAAGACGTCGCGGACGATCTTGATGAGCAGGTCGGGCTCCGAGTGCAGCATCACCGGGGCCTGGCCACCGGCGACCTTCTTCTGGATGGCCTCCCACTGGCTGGTCAGGCGCTGCACGTCGCGGGTGAGCTGCTCCTCGGTCGCTCCCTCGGCAGCGGTGCGCACGATGACGCCCGCGTGCTCCGGCAGGACCTCCTTCAGGATCTTCTTCAGGCGGGCACGCTCGGTGTCCGGCAGCTTGCGCGAGATCCCGTTCATCGAGCCGTTCGGCACGTAGACCAGGTAGCGACCGGGCAGCGAGACCTGGCTGGTCAGACGGGCGCCCTTGTGGCCGACCGGGTCCTTCGTGACCTGCACCAGGACCTTGTCGCCCGGCTTCAGGGCTGCCTCGATGCGGCGACCGTGGCTGGTGTCGACCGAGTTCCAGTCGACCTCGCCGGCGTAGAGCACGGCGTTCCGGCCACGGCCGATGTCGACGAACGCGGCCTCCATCGAGGGCAGGACGTTCTGCACCTTGCCGAGGTAGACGTTGCCGATGAGCGACACGTTCTCGGACTTGGTGATGTAGTGCTCGGCGAGGATGCCGTCCTCGAGCACACCGATCTCGATCGTCGACGAGCTGGAGCGGACGATCATCTGGCGGTCGACGCTCTCGCGGCGGGCGAGGAACTCGTCCTCGCTGACCACCTGGCGGCGGCGTCCGGCGTCGCGACCGTCGCGACGACGCTGCTTCTTCGCCTCGAGACGGGTCGAACCCTTGATGCGCTGCGGCTCGGTGATGAGCTCCGGCTCACGACGGCGCGGCTCCTGGTGGTCGCGCGGCTCGCGGGCCTCGCGGTCGGCGCTCGAGCTACGGCGACGCGAGCGACGGCGGGAACCGCCCTGGTCGTCGCGGTCGTCACGGTCGCGATCGCGGTCGAAGCGGTCTTCGCGGTCGTAGCGGTCGTCCTCGTCGCGGTCGCGGTCACGATCGCGGTCGCGCTCGAACCGGGGCGCGCGCTGCGGCAGGTCCGGCAGCACCGGGGCGTGGAAGATCAGGCTGAGCGTGCTCGTGGCCTTCGGCACGACCGGCTCGTCGGCTGGTGCCGCGTCGTCGCTCGCCTCGGCCGTGGGCGCGGCCTCGGTCGGACGGGAGGCGCGGTCCGCGTCCGCCCCGTCGGTCACGGTGCCCGACTGGTCGCCCGTCACGACCGGCAGGTCACCGGTCAGCGTGCTCACGTCGTGCGGCTCGGCACCGCTGTCGGCGACGGCCTCGACCGCGACGGAGACCGCCCCGGTGTCGGTCGGCTCCGACGGCGAATCGGGAGAGTCCGGCGAACCGGGCGACGCGACGCTGGCCGCGGGACGGGCGTCAGCGCCGCCCGTCAGCGCGAGGGTCTCGTCGGCGTGGGGTGCCTGCTCGGCGCTCCCACGGGCCTCCTGGCCGGACGACCGGGCGCGGCGACCGCCGAACAGGCGGCTCCGGCGCTTCGGCGCGTTCTCGTCGTTGGTCGTGTTGTCGTTGTTCTGCTCCACCATGGACTGGTGCACTCCTCGGCCCCACTCGCACCCTTTCGGGTGGCGGGAATTCTGTGTCGTGGCGGGCGGCGTCGACGCCCCCGCGCTCGCTGTCTCGTGACCGGTCCGCGTCAACTTCTCGTTGCGTCCGCGCCCGTTCCGGTCCGGGCACCCGGCCCGGGTCGGCTCGTCGTCGGAGTGACGCTGCCCGACCACAGTGCGCTCTCACCGCACCTGATCGTCCGAGGTCTGCCCGGTGGGGCGTCGCTCGGAAAGCTCTCTTCGGTGTGCGGTTGGCCGCACGACCTCCAGGCATTATCGCATGCCACACCCGGAAAGCACCGGAACCCGCGTGCGATGATGACCGCGTGACCGCGTCTGCACCTGCCCCCCGTCGTCCGATCGCGATGGCGGTCTTCCTGCTCGTCACCGGGCTCGTCGGCCTGTACGCAGCGTTCCGGCTCGTCCTCGACGAGTTCGCGAAGTACGAGAACCCCAAGGCCGTCCTGAGCTGTGACGTCAATCCGTTCATCAACTGCTCCGACGTGATGGCCAGCTGGCAGGGCCACCTGTTCGGGTTCCCGAACCCGCTGCTCGGCGTCATGGGGTTCGTCGCCCCGATCGCCGTCGCGGTGCTGATGCTGGCCGGGTTCCGGAACGGCTCGCGCTGGTTCTGGATCGCGTTCAACGCCGGCGTGTTCCTGGCGTGGGTGTTCGTGACCTGGCTGTTCACGCAGACCGTCTTCGTCATCGGCGCCCTGTGCCCGTGGTGCATGCTCGTCTGGTCGATGACGATCCCGATGTTCTGGGTCTTCACGATCTGGAACATGGCGCAGGGACGCTTCGGCGCCGGAGCACAGCGCGTCGGGCGCACGCTCCTGCCCTTCTGCTGGACGTTCCCGCTGGCCAACTACCTGGTCATCATCGTCACGATCATCATCATGTTCCCGGCGGTCCTGACCGTCTTCTGAGCCGTCCGGACTGCCCCTACGCTCGGGATCGATGAGCGAGCAGGAGACCAGCAGGGCGCGTCGGGACGCCGTACGGGAACGCGCGCGGGCGACACGGGCGAAGGAGCAGTCGCGCCGCCGTCGCCTCCGCACGCTGGGCATCAGCGGAGCCGTCATCGGTGGGCTCGCGGTCGTCGCGGTGGTCGTCGTCCTGGTGGCGGGATCGGTGCAGCCCGCGGGTCCCGGCCCACGCAACGCGGCGAGCGACGGTGTCCTGCTGACCGGTGTGCACGGCAGGATCGTGCCCGTCGAGACGCGCGCGGTCCCCGCCGGCGGGACGCCGACACCGACCGACCAGGACGGCTCGAAGACCGCCATCGTGGTCTACGCGGACTACATGTGCCCGTACTGCAACCAGTTCGAGACGGCCCAGATGCCCCAGATCCGGCAGTGGGTCGAGGACGGGACCGCCACCCTCGAGCTGCACCCGCTCGGGCTGCTCGACCGGCTGTCGCTCGGCTCGCGGTACTCCACCCGCTCTGCGGCGGCTGCTGCCTGCGTCGCCGACCACGACCCGGACGCGTTCCTGGCCTACAACGCGTCGCTCTCCGGGCACCAGCCGTCCGAGAACACCCGCGGGCTGACCAACGACGAGTTGGCGTCCCTCGCCCGCGGAGCCGGGGCGAGGGCCCCCGAGGTCGCCTCGTGCATCACCGGGCAGCGCTTCGCCGGGTGGGTCGCCGACGCCACGAACCGGGCGGTGCAGGACCCGGTGCCGAACTCGACGCTCGACGGGATCACGAGCACGCCCACGATCCTCGTCGACGGCGAGCAGTACGACCCGGACGGCTCGACGTCCCTCGCTGACCCCGAGGCGTTCGCGTCGTTCGTCCGGCGGCACGACCGCGCGTCCTAGCCCGAGGAGCAACGTGGAACGGCCCCCGCTTCCCATCGGGAGCGGGGGCCGTTCGTCGTGCCGAGGTGTTACTTCGCCGCGGCGTCGATCGCGGTGATGACCGTGCTCAGGTCGTCGAGGCGCTTGCCGTCGACCACGACCGTCGGCGTGCCGAACCCCTGCGGACCCGCGAGTGCCTCGTTCGAGGTGACGGCCTGCGTCGACTTCGTCACCCAGCCCTTGAACCGCTCGGTCGACAGGCACTGGGACAGGTCCGAACCCGTCGCGCCGCCCGCCTTGACGAGCTTCGCGATCTCGGAGTTGGTCAGGCCCTTCGTGCCCTCGGCCGGCTGGTTGTCGAAGAACTGCGTCTGCACGTCGAGGAACTTGTCCGGGTCGTAGTTCGCCACGCACATGGCGGCGTTCGCAGCACGGCTGGCGTACCGGGAGCCCGGGTAGCTGCGGTCGAGGATCGACACCGGCTGGATCGCCAGCGTCGCGTCGCCCGATTTCACCTTGTCGAGGATCTGGTCGGCGTAGGCGCCCTCGAACTGCTTGCAGACGGGGCAGGCCCAGTCGACGTACTCGGTGACCGCGACGGCACCGTCACTGTTCGCCGTGGGGGCCGGCGACGCCGAACCCGTCGCGGCCACGGCCGGCGTGGTCACGGGGGTGACCTTGCCGTCCTTGCCGGTGAACTGGATCGCGCCGGTGGCCATGTTCTTCGGCCCGGCGGCGGACAGCACCGGTGCGTTGTTCACGTTCACCACGACGATGGTGATGATCGCGGCGATCGCCACGATTCCCAGGCCGATGCCGCCCTGCAGGAACCACTTGTTGCGGCGCTTGCGGCGCTTCTCGGCGTCGGCACGCTGGCGTGCGACCTCGCGCGCGTGCTGACGCCGCTCGTTCTTGGTGGGTCGGTCGTTGTTCGTCATGTCGTCCCCGCCGCTCAGGCGAACCAGAGCGCGAGCTCGCGCGCGGCCGACTCGGGGCTGTCCGAACCGTGGACCAGGTTCTGCTGCACCTTGAGGCCCCAGTCACGGCCCAGGTCACCACGGATGGTGCCGGGCGCAGCCGACGTGGGGTCGGTGGTGCCGGCGAGCGAGCGGAAGCCCGCGATCGCACCGTTGCCGGCGACGCGCACGGCGACGACCGGACCAGACTGCATGAACTCGACGAGCGGCTCGAAGAACGGCTTGCCCTGGTGCTCCTCGTAGTGTGCGTCGAGCAGGTCGCGCGGCGCCGTGAGCATCTTCAGGTCGACGAGCTCGTAGCCCTTCGCCTCGATCCGGCGGAGGATCTCACCGGTGAGCTGGCGGGCCACACCGTCGGGCTTGACGAGGACGAGGGTCTCTTCGAAGTCGGACACGCAGTACTCCCTGTGTTCGGGGTCGAATGTGGTGGTCAGTCCTCGCCCATGGCCGCTCGGCGCGCGGCGTTCTGACGGTCCAGCTGACCGCCCTTGACGAAGCAGAAGACCCACAGCGCCAGGAACACCACGGCGACCGCGAACATGAACGGTTCGATGAACCCGGTGGCGAGGATGGCCGCCTGCAGCAGCCACCCGAACCATACACCGGCCCGCTTGCCCGTCAGACGTGAGGCAGCTGCGAGGACGATGATCGCGCCGACGCCGCCGCCGAAGGCCGCTGCGGGCGGCAGCGTGCCCTTGCCGAACACGACGAGCATGGGGAAGAAGAACATGATCGCCTCGAGCACGAGCGTGATCGAGAGCAGGCTCTCCTGCGCTCCGCGTTCGCGGCGCGGCTTCCGGGTGCGCGGTGCGCGGCCCGGCCGGGAGGCCCCTGGTGCGTCCGTCACTTCGTCTCGCCTTCGCGGTGCACGAGGTCCATGACCGCGCCCACCATCACGATGGAGCCCGCGACGAGCACGAGGGCGTCCTCGGCGTCCGCCTCGTCGGCCAGGTCGCGTGCCTGCTGCAGGGCGGACGCCAGGGACGGCTCGACGACGACGCGGTCCGCGCCGATCTCGTCCACGACCACCTTGGCGAAGGCATCGGCGTCGAGCGCACGCTCCCCCGGCGGCTGCGTGACCACGAAGGTGGCGACGGTGTCCTTGAGCGCGCGGACGAACCCGCGGGCGTCCTTGTCGCCGAGGATCCCGACGACGCCGACGACGTGCTCCGACGGGAACGCGACCGGCAGTGCCTCGGCCAGGGCCTTCGCACCGTGCGGGTTGTGCGCGGCGTCGACGACGACGGTCGGGTCCGTGGCGATCGGCTGCAGTCGACCGGGGCTGGTCGTGCCGGCGATGCCCTCGGACAGGACGTCCTCGTCGAGGGCCTGGGCCCCACGGCCGAGGAACGACTCGACCGCCGCGATCGCCACGGCGGCGTTCTCGGCCTGGTGCCGGCCGAACAGCGGCAGGAACAGGTCGTCGTAGCGACCGGCGATGCCCTGCACGGTGATGAGCTGTCCGCCCACGGCCGGGGTGACGTCGACGACGCTGAACCCTCCCTGCAAGCTCGGACTGCCCGCCGCTCCGCGACGGTCAGTGACCGGCTCGAAGGGGCCCGTGCCCTCGACGGCCAGGGTGGACTCGGTGAGCTCGGCGGCGCGCTCGAGTTCGGCGAGGGCCTCGGGGACCTGCCGGCTCGACACCACGGCGGACGACGGCTTGACGATGCCCGACTTCGTGCGGGCGATCTCGGCGACGGTGGCGCCGAGCTGCTTCGCGTGGTCGATGGCGATCGGCGTGAACACCGACACCTGGCTCTGCACGACGTTGGTGGAGTCCCACTCGCCGCCCATGCCGACCTCGATCACGGCGACGTCCACCGGCGCCTCGGCGAAGCACGCCAGGGCGAGCACGGTGAGCGCCTCGAAGAAGGTCAGCGGGAGTTCGCCCTTGTCGGCGAGCTCCCGGTCGGTGATCTCGAGCACCGGGGCGATGTCGTCCCAGTTCGAGGTGAACCGGTCCGCTGCGATCGGCTGGCCGTCGATCACGATGCGCTCCCGGATGGACACCAGGTGCGGGCTCGTCATCAGGCCGGTGCGCAGACCGTGGGCACGGACGATGCTCTCGATGGTGCGGCTGGTGGACGTCTTGCCGTTCGTCCCGGTCACGTGGATCACCGGGTACGCCAGGTGCGGGTCGCCGAGCAGCTCGACGGCACGGCGCGTTGCGGTCAGCCGTCGCTCGGGGGCCTGTTCACCGATCCGGGCGTACAGGGCGGCCTCGACACGGCGGACCTCGTCGTCGTCATCCCCGTAGGGCACGGCGTCGGCAGGGCCGTCACCGGCCGGGCCGACCGGGATCCGGATGCCGTCTTCGTCGCGGCCGTCGAACTCGTCGTGTCCGACGAACTCCTCGTTCGCCTCGTGGTCGTCGTACTGGTCGTCGTCGCTCATGCGCGTGCCACCTCCACGGAAACCTTCGCACCGTCACCGACGTCGGTGGTGGTGTCACTCGCCCCGAGGGGCACGATCTCGACGCTCGTCGCCAGGGTCTCACCGGCGATGAGGTCCTGGTGTGCACGGACCGCGCCGTCGGCGGTGTCGTCCACCCGCAGGGTCAGGGCGATGCGGTCGCTGACGTCGAGGTCGGCGTCGCGGCGGGCCTGCTGGACGGCGCGGACGACGTCGCGGGCGAGCCCCTCGGCCTCGAGCTCGGGCGTGGTCACGGTGTCGAGCACCACGAAGCCACCCTCGTCGAGGAACGCCACGGCCACCGAGGTGTCGGCGACGGTGAGGTCGAGCGAGTACTCGCCCTCGATCAGGTCGATGCCGCCGACGGTCACGCCGGAGTCGGTGGCGGTCCAGTCGCCCTTCTTGGCGGCCGGGATGACCTGCTGCACCTGCTTGCCGATGCGGGGGCCGGCGACGCGGGCGTTCACGGTGAGCTTCCGCTCGATGCCGTACTGCGCCAGGGACTCCTCGGCCTGCGCCTCGAGCACCACGCGCTTGACGTTGAGCTCGTCACGCAGGATGTCGGCGAACGGTTCGACCGCAGCCGGGTCCGGCACCACCAGGGTCAGCGTGGCGAGGGGCAGGCGGACGCGCTTGCCCGTGGCCTTGCGGAGCGCCAGGCCCTTCGAGGCGACGTCGCGCACGCGGTCCATCGCATCGACCAGGGCGTCGTCGGCGGGGAACTCGTCGGGGTCCGGGAAGTCCGTCAGGTGGACGCTGCGCCCGCCGGTCAGGCCCTTCCAGATCTCCTCGGTGACGAGCGGCGCGAGCGGGGCGGCGACCCGGGTCAGGGTCTCGAGCACGGTGTACAGCGTGTCGAACGCCGCGCGGGTCTCGGCGCCGGCGGCCGCGTCGGCCCCGGTCCAGAACTTGTCGCGCGAGCGACGGACGTACCAGTTCGTGAGCACGTCGGCGAAGTCACGGACGGCCTGGGCCGCCAGCGGGGTGTCGAGCGCGTCGAGGTGCGCGGTGACGTCGGTGACGAGCACCCGGGTCTTCGCGAGCAGGTACCGGTCGAGCACGTCGGTGCTCGCGGTGCTCCGGGTGGCCTGGTAGCCCGACTCCCCGGAGGCGTTCGCGTACAGGGTGAAGAAGTAGTACGTCGACCACAGCGGCAGCATGAACTCGCGGACGCCCTGCCGGATCCCCTCTTCGGTGACGACGAGGTTGCCGCCGCGGATCACCGACGAGGACATCAGGAACCAGCGCATGGCGTCGGCGCCGTCGCGGTCGAAGACCTCGGAGACGTCCGGGTAGTTCCGGAGCGACTTCGACATCTTCTGGCCGTCCGAGCCGAGGACGATGCCGTGGCTGATGACGTTCTGGAAGGCGGGTCGGTCGAACAGCGCAGTGGAGAGCACGTGCATGACGTAGAACCAGCCGCGCGTCTGCCCGATGTACTCGACGATGAAGTCGGCCGGGTTGTGCGACTCGAACCACTCACGGTTCTCGAACGGGTAGTGCACCTGGGCGTACGGCATCGACCCGGAGTCGAACCACACGTCGAACACGTCGGTGATCCGGCGCATCGTCGAGGTGCCCGTGGGGTCGTCGGGGTTCGGCCGTGTCAGGTCGTCGATGAACGGGCGGTGCAGGTCGACTTCGCCTTCGGCGTTCACCGGCAGGCGACCGAAGTCGCGCTCGATGTCGGCGAGTGAGCCGTACACGTCGGTGCGCGGGTACTCGGGGTCGTCGGACTGCCACACCGGGATCGGCGTGCCGAAGTAGCGGTTGCGCGAGACCGACCAGTCGATGGCGTTGCCGACCCACTTGCCGAACTGGCCGTCCTTGACGTTGTCCGGCACCCAGTTGATGTCCTGGTTGAGCTGGCCCATGCGGTCACGGAGCTCGGTGACCCGGACGAACCACGACGAGACGGCCTTGTAGATGAGCGGCTTCCGGCAGCGCCAGCAGTGCGGGTAGCTGTGCTCGTAGGACGCCTGGCGGAGCAGCCGCCCGGCGTCGCGGACGGCCTTGGTCAGCGGCTTGTTCGCGTCCGACCAGAGCATGCCGGCGACCTCGCCGAACTGCGACGTGAAGACGCCGCCCTCGTCGAGGGACAGCACCACGGGGATACCGGCGGCGGCGCAGACCTCCTGGTCGTCGGCACCGTAGGCCGGGGCCTGGTGCACGATGCCGGTGCCCTCACCGGTCTCGACGTACTCGGCGACGAGCACGCGCCACGCGTTCTCGTAGCCTTCCTGGTCGGCCAGGAAGTCGAACAGACGCTCGTACTCGACGCCGTCGAGCTCGGCGCCCGTCAGGGTGCGCGCGACGGCGGCGAGCGCCTCGTCACCCGAGCCGTAGCCGAGTTCCTTCGCGTGCGCGGCCACCGTGTCGGACGCGAGGAGGTACGAGGCGGAACCCGCTTCGGCACCGTCAGCCGCGCCTCCAGGCCCTGCCGGGACGACCGCGTACGCGATCTCCGGACCGACCGCCAGGGCGGCGTTCGTCGGCAGGGTCCAGGGGGTCGTCGTCCAGGCGAGCGCCCGCACACCGGTCAGGTCGAGCGCGGCAGCGCGGTCGCCGTGCAGCGGGAACGAGACGGTGACGGACTGGTCCTGGCGCATCTTGTAGACGTCGTCGTCCATGCGCAGCTCGTGGTTGGACAGCGGCGTCTGGTCGTTCCAGCAGTACGGCAGGACCCGGAAGCCCTCGTACGCCAGCCCCTTGTCCCAGAGCTGCTTCCACGCCCAGAGCACGCTCTCCATGAAGGTGACGTCGAGGGTCTTGTAGTCGTCCTCGAAGTCGACCCAGCGCGCCTGGCGGGTGACGTACTCCTGCCACTCGTCGGTGTACTGCAGCACCGACTTCTTGGCGGCGGCGTTGAAGACGTCGATGCCCATGGCGTCGATCTCGTGCTTCTCGGTGATGCCGAGCTGGCGCATCGCCTCGAGCTCGGCGGGCAGGCCGTGGGTGTCCCAGCCGAAGCGGCGGTGCACCTGCTTGCCGCGCATGGTCTGGTAGCGCGGGAAGACGTCCTTGGCGTACCCGGTCAGCAGGTGCCCGTAGTGCGGCAGGCCGTTGGCGAAGGGCGGGCCGTCGTAGAAGGTCCACTCCGGGCAGCCCTGGCGCGCGTCGATGGACGCCTGGAACGTGTCGTCGCGCTTCCAGAAGGCGAGGATGCCCCGCTCGACGGCGGGGAAGCTCGGCGAGGGGACGACGCCATCGGCATCGGCGTTCAACGGGTACGGCACCGGGACTCCTTGTGGGTTCGCTCGATCTCCACGAGGACGGAGCCAGGCTCCGCGGTACCACCTCGTTTGCCGCCCAACGTCCGCTGTGCGACCACTCTGTGTCGGGGATGGTGACGGTCCCGAACCCGCCCGGTTCTACTGACGGAGGCGCTGGTGCGCCCCGTGTTCTTCCGGAAGCTCCCCGGTGATGGCCGGATCGATGCTCGTGGAACACGACTTTACCGGACGGGAGCATGCTTGAGCGATGCCCGCAGAAGATCGCCCCGAGTCACTCGTCACCGTCCTGATAGCGTTCGGGGCGAACCTGCTCGTCGCGATCGCGAAGACGATCGCCTCGCTCGTGTCGGGTTCGGCGTCGATGGTGGCCGAGGCGGCGCACTCGTGGGCGGACACCGGCAACGAGGTGTTCCTGCTCGTCGCCGAACGCCGGGGCGGCAAGAAGCGGGACGCCGCGCACCCGCTCGGGTACGGACGCGAGACGTACATCTGGTCGATGTTCGCCGCGTTCGGCCTGTTCACGGCCGGTGCGATCGTCTCGATCTACCACGGCATCTCGGAGTTCGGGGAGACCGGGCCGGCCGAGGACGTCGTGCTCAACTACGTCGTGCTCGGGCTCGCGTTCGTGCTCGAGGGCACGAGCTTCCTGCAGGCGTACCGACAGGCGCACGGTGCCGCGACGAAGCGGAAGGTCCCGGTGCTGCGGCACGTGCTGCAGTCGTCGAACCCGACACTCCGTGCGGTGTTCGCCGAGGACGCGGCGGCGCTGATCGGCCTGGTCGTGGCGTTCCTCGGGGTGTTCCTGCACCAGGTCACCGGGCTGGCGGTCTTCGACGCACTCGGCTCCATCGCGATCGGTGTGCTGCTCGGTGTCGTGGCGATCGTCCTGATCGACCGCAACCGCCGGTTCCTGCTCGGCGAGAGCACGTCGCCGGAGCTCGAGAACGCGGTGCTCGTCGAGCTGCTGGGCCGGTCGCAGGTCGAGCGCGTCACCTACCTGCACCTGGAGTTCGTGGGGCCGTCGCGGGTGTACCTCGTCGCGGCCGTCGACCTGACGGGCAACGAGACCGAGGAGCACGTCGCGGTGCGGTTGCGCGACGTCGAGCAGTCACTCGAGGACAGCCAGTACATCGAGGAGGCCGTCCTCACCCTGAGCTACCCGGGCGACGAGTCCCTGGTGCCGACCGACGGCGCTGTCCCCGAGGTCGTGCGGGACGGCACCGCGTCGGACGTGGCGGCCGGTGGCGCGGGGACCCTGCGCACGGAGTGAGCGCGGGCCGGGTCGCGGGGGCGGCGTGGCGGCAGGGCTCGGGTCGCGAGACGCCGGTGTGTCGGCAAGGCGCCGCCATGTGCTCGAGACGCCGCCGGATTCGGCGGCGTCTCGCTGGCGAGGCGGCGTCGCGCGAACACGACGGCGTGTTCCGTGAGCGACCGCGCGGCGGACGGGAGGCGCGGTGCCGGGCCGCCACGGGCTTCCCGTCCGTCTTCCCGCCACGTGCACCGCCCCACACGCGGGGGGAAGACGCCGGTGTGTCAGCAAGACGCCGCCATGTGCTCGAGACGCCGCCGGAATCGGCGGCGTCTCGGCGACGAGGCGGCGTCGCACGAAGACGACGGCGTGTCCGGGGGCGGAAGACGCCGGCGTGTCAGCGAGCGTCGAGGCCCGCGACCACCGGGGTGAGCGCCGCCGCGACGTACTCGACGAGCGCTCGGCGCCCGACCCCGTCGGTGACCCACACCCCGAACGCGGCAGCGGCGGCCCCGAGCATCGCACCGGACACCGTCTGCGGCCAGAGCGCTCGCGGCTGCTCCCCCGTGCGGCCCGCGACGAAGGCGGCGACGGCCTCGTGCTGCGCCGTCACCCGGACCGCGACGCCGGCCACCAGCTCGGGCCCGATGCCCATGACCTCGGCCTGCGCGACCGCCCACGGCACCCGCTCGGGGTCGTGGGCGCGAGCGGCGTCGAGGAGCGCCTGTTCGACGGCCCGTACGGCACTCGACTCGGTGGACGCTGCGAGGTACCCGGGCAGCCCGGCGACGGCGGCGTCGAGTTCGAGCCACATCACGTCGGCCTTCGCAGGGAAGTAGTTGAAGAACGTCGCGCGGCTGACCCCGGCGCGGGCGGCGATCTGGTCGACCGTGGTACGCCCGTACCCCTGCTCGAGGAACAGCTCGGCAGCGGCGTCCGCGAGGACCTCGGCGCTCGAGCGTCGGGGGCGGCCACCGCGGCGGATCGGTTCGTCCATGGGCCCATTGTCCCGCGCCGACGGTGGGCTCCGGCGCCTACCGGCGTGCCAGCCGGCGCCGCCCGGCGACGGCTTGGTGGATCGACGACTCAGCGGCGGCACCGACGAGCAGCAGCAGGAGGGAGCCGAGGACGCCCCACGCCCACGTCGGGTCCGTCGTCGAGCACCACCACGAGACCGCGCCGAGGACGGCAGCCGCGACCACGATCGCGCTCGCAGCGAGTCCCACGGCGCCCGTGCGGGTGACGATGGTGCACTTGGTCACCCACGGGCGGAGCCTGGCCGGCAGGCCGACGGTGGTGTGCATCACGATGAGCACGGCGGCAGCCACCTCAACCGCGGCGATGAAGCCCATCGCGCTGGAGATCTCGGTCATGGTCGTTCCTCTCGGTCAGGGGTGATGGCAGTGTCAGGCTCCACCGCGAACGGACTCGAGACGAACAGCACCTCGGGTTCGATCGTGTCGTCGGCACCCGCGAACCGCACGAGCGCGAGCTGGTGGGGTGTCCGGTCCGCGCCGGCTGCCAGCAGGTCAGCGACGACCCAGGCGCGCAGGACGCGGAAGACCGGTCGGGTCTCGATGCGTTCCGGTCGGTCCCCGTCGAGGAGCGGCAGGAAGTCGCTGCACAGGTCGAACAGCCCCTTGTCGGCGCGGCGGCCCGGGAACCAGACGGAGTGGTGGAGTCTGCGCTCCGCCACGACCCGAGGACGCGTCCACGGCGCCTCGGGCTCGCCGACGGGGCGGACCGGTCGGACGTACACCGAGAAGTCGTGCTGGGCCGGGTTCGGCGCGAAGAAACGCCAGTTCGGGACGAGCCCGAACCAGTCGCCTGCGCGAGCCCGACCAAATGCCGGGCTCGGGACCTGACCGAGGACGGTGACCACCAGTCCAGCCGCAGCAGCCACGACTGCGAGCGCCTCGCCTACCCCGCGGATGCGCGCGGCCATGGCATCTCCTCTTCTGGCGTCCCGTCCTGGTTCGGCAGCAGTGCCTCGACAGCCTCGATGACCGCGTTGACCGCAACCGGTTCGCGGATCACGTCGTCGTGACCGACACCCGGCACGATCGTCACGTCGTGGTCGTCGCCAGTGACGGTCCTGGTGAGCTCGGTGTGCAGGGTCGCCTGCAGCGCGTCGTTCCGCAGCGTCCGTCCAGCCGAGACGACCCGGACCGGCACCCGTGACGGCTCCGGCGGTCCCTGCTGCACGAGGCTCACTCGAACGGCGTTCCACTCGCGCCAGGTTCGGCGCCACGTCCGTGCCGATCGGTGCTCCGCGACTGCGTCGCGCCGACGTGACGGATCGAGCACACCGATCCACGACGGTGCGTCGAGAAGGATGCCCAGTCGCGCGGCGGTGGCGAGGCGGAACACACGCATCGATTCCGTGATCGGCGCGACCGTGTCGGCCTTCTTCGCTGACCGGGCGAGTTCGCCGGGGTGCGACGGGTCGAGGGCGACGACACCCGCCACCGGGAGGTCGTGGTCGCGCACGGCACGCCGGACGATCTCGGAGCCCAGTGAGTACCCGAGCACCACCGGCGGGCTGGGCACGTCGGCGTCGACCGCACGCAGCAGCTCGGCCAGCTCGGCCGCTCGCGCGTCCAGCAGTGCTCCTGCCGGGCAGCCGTCGTCAGAACGCCGGTACGAGACCACGAGGAGCCCAGCATCGACGAGGGCACGGCGGAGCGTCTCGAACTCGTCGATCTGTGTTCCGAGACCACCCTCGAGTACGACCGTTCCGGTCCTCGGTTCGCCCTGACGATCGACGACGAGCTGGCGTCCACCCTGCAGCGGCACGGTGCTCCTGCCAGCGTCACGGCGCCGGATCCGTTCCGACGCGATGACGCTCTGCGCGGCGAACGACCCGACGGTCACGGCCAGCGCAGCAGCGGCGATGAGCGGGAACGCGGCGGAGGGACGCCTGCTGTTCGCCGCAGAGGTGTACACGATCGCCGGGTGGAGGGACATGAAGCTCGGCAGGAAGCGACCGAGTCCCATCGCGGCGGCGTTGAAGGCGTGGAACCCGACGGCGCCGGCGAGGAAGATGCGCGGCGCCCACGGCACGGGCAGGTACGCGAGCGGGAACGCGCACTCGAAGACGAGCATGCCTGCGGATACCGCTCGGGCAGTGCGCGGCAGCTCCTTCGCCCGACGCCACAGCACGGGGCTGCCGTACGTGTGTGTGCGCATGATGCCGAGCAGGGCACGTTCGGAGCGCCAGTCCGGGCCGACGAGCTTGGCGACACCGGCGACGGCGTAGGACATCGTGCCCTGGATCGCCTGGCTCCAGAGCAACGCGTCCCGGACGGGCCCCGGTCGTGCGAATCCGGCGAAACCCACCAAGGCCTGGCTGAGTGCGGTCACCTGATCTGCACCGTCGCTGCCCAGCCGTTGCGCCGGGTACAGCGCGGTGGTGATCGCGCTCGATGCCAGCGTCACCAGGTTGCGCGCTGGCGCGTTCCTCGGCGCGGCGATGAGGTAGATCGACGCCGCAGCGCGGACCGACTGCAGCACGACCCGGGTCGGGATCGGGCCAGTGGCGGCGACGACGGCACGGACCGGGGCCGGGGCTCGGTCGAACGAGTGTCTGGCGTGTCGCCACTCGTCGCGAAGCCGGTGCCGCTCGTGTCGCGACCCGAGCAACGCCAGTCCTTCGAGCGATGCCATGAGTCCCGACGCCGCCGACAACCGCTGGGCAGTGTCGAGAGTCTCGCGCGCGCCGATGGGTCGCGCGCGCAAGGAGCGCCGGAGCAGCATCCCCATCGTCTGCCCCGGAGATGATCGTGGTGACAATGTTCTTCCCCCTCGCGTTCCGCGCCCGAACCGGGGCGGTGACACCGGTGTCCCGGTGTCACCGCCCCGGCGCGGTGCGCGTGCTAACCGGCGTTGATACCGGCGTTGTACGCGTTGATGACGGCCGAGCTGATGGCGACACCGGCCAGGAAGGCAGGGGTCGTCAGCGTGGGCTGGGCGTTCCACTCCCCGGGCACCACGGCGGATGCACGGGACTTGGCGAGTACCGCCGCGATCTGCCTGTTGACGGCAGTGTCGAGGCCGGTCATCCCGCGGCTCGACCCACCGTGTACGCACCGACGACCGCTGTTGCCCCTGCGGTGAAGGCCGCGCCTTCGGCTGCGTAGCCGATGACTGCGGCGTACCCCAAGGCCACCGTTGCCGGCGTGGTCAAGACCGGCTGTGCCGTCCCTGCGGCCAGCGGCTCATGCTCGGACGCGACCAGTCGGAGCTGGTCGTTCACCCGTTGATCCAATGTCGAAGACATCGTCTCCCCCTTGTGTTCGTTCGTTTCGTTCGATGACCGACCGTGTAGCCGGCCTGCGATCGTTGTTGTCGAGCGATCCCCAACATGCAATCGCAGAGTCGAGATGTTGTCAACGACACCATCGACGATTCACACCGGGCACCAAGGCGGGGTACGCTCGTGCTGTGGAGAAACTGGACGCAGTGCAGAAACATCGCCGACGCCTGGCGCGTCCGACCGGCATAGCCGGTGCCGCGACCCTCCTGCTGCTGCTGTCCGCCTGCTCGGGCGGAGGGGCGGGCACCACGAGCAGCACCCCGGTCGCGGGCGGCACGCTCACCTACGCCTCCGGTGACGCCGAACCGACCTGCCTCGACCCGCACGTCGGCGGCAACTACCCGCAGGCGCTCCTGGCGACGCAGTACATCGAGGAGCTCGTCGGGCTCGAGGACGGCAAGCCCACGCCGGAACTCGCGACGAAGTGGACCACGGGTGACGACGGGAAGACCCTGACGTTCACCCTGCGCGACGACGTCACCTTCAGCGACGGCACCCCGTTCGACGCCGCCGCCGTCGTGGCGAACATCGAGCACGTGCAGGACCCGGCCACCGCCTCGAGCACCGGGTACCTTGCGCTGCAGTCCATCACGAAGGCGACCGCCACCGACGACCACACCGTGACGCTCTCGCTGAGCCGGCCGGACAGTGCGCTGCTCGAGTCCCTCTCGCAGCCCTGGGTCGGCATGGAGTCCCCGAAGGCGCTCGAACGGAAGCAGGCGACGAACTGTGAGTCCCCCGTCGGCACCGGCCCGTTCCGGGTCACCGGCTGGAAGCACGGCGACCGCGTCACCCTGACGAAGAACACCGACTACTGGGGCAAGACGAAGCCGCGCCTGTCGGGCATCACGTGGCGGTTCCTGCCGGACTCGACCTCGCGCTACGCCGCGCTGCAGTCCGGCCAGGTCGACGTGATCGACAACGCCCAGCCCGACCAGCTCAAGGCCGCGTCGGCGAAGGGCGCGATCCGCGACCTCGACGCCCCCCGCCCCGGCGCCTCGAACCGGCTCGAACTGAACTCCGGGCACGGCGTGTTCCGCGACCAGGCAGTCCGCCAGGCCTTCATCGCCGGCGCCGAGATCGACCCGGGCCTGCAGTCGCTGTTCCTCGGCACCGCGAAGCGCTCGTACTCGGTGCTCTCGAGCGCTGAGCCGCTCGCGTACTCCGACAAGAGCCGGTTCGACTACTCGCCGTCGAAGGCGAAGCAGCTGCTCGACGACGCCGGGTGGAAGGTCGGCTCGGACGGCGTCCGCGAGAAGGACGGCCAGCAGCTCACCGTGACGTTCCCCGTCTCGACGAACCAGTCGGTGCCGGCCGAGCGCAGCCTGTTCCAGCAGATCCAGGCGTCCGAGAAGGCCGTCGGGTTCAAGGTCGTGCTCGACGAGCTCGACCTGTCCAGCTGGTACGCCGCCCTGGCCGCGAACGAGTACGACGTCGTGAGTGCCCCGTACACGAAGGTCGGCCCCGACGTCCTGCGCATCCTGTACGACAGCGCGAGCATCGAACCAGCACCGTCCGGCTACTTCGCGAACCTGGCCCAGCTCGACGACCCCGCGCTCGACCGGCTGCTCGAGCAGGCCGCCCGCACCTCGGACGCCGACGAGCGCGCCGACCTGTACGAGCAGGCGCAGAAGGCGATCCTGGCGAGCGACACCGTGCTCCCCCTGTACGACCAGCAGAACCACTTCCTGGTGCGCTCGGCCGTGCACGGCATCCGGACCACCCCGGTCTCGACGCCCTGGTTCGGCACCGCCTGGATCGACCGCTGACACGGATGCGGTGGGTCTGGTGGGCCGTCCGGCGGCTCGCCGGGGGCATCGGCGTGCTCTGGGCCGTCGCGACGATCGTCTTCGTCGCGATCCGGCTCATCCCCGGTGACCCGGCGCTCGCGATCCTCGGTGGCCCGGGATCGCAGGCCTCGGCCGAGGCCGTCGCCCAGGTCCGCCACGAGTACGGCCTCGACCAGCCGGTCCTGGTGCAGTACGCGGTGTTCCTCGGCCGCCTCGCGACCGGGCAGCTCGGTGACTCCTACGCGTTCCGCACCCCGGTCGCGACGCTCCTCGGCCAGCAGCTGCCCGTCACGCTGACGCTCGCGGTCGCCGGGCTCGTCGTCGCCTGGGTGCTGGCGATCGTCGCCGCGTGGGCCTCGACGCAGCGCGGCCGCATCGCCGCCGGGCTCACCAGCGCCCTCAGCGTCACCGCGAGCGTGATGCCGCACTTCTGGCTCGGCAGCGTGCTCATCGTGGTGTTCGCCTCGTCCCTGGGGTGGGTGCCGGCGGTCAGTGACGGCACCGCACGCGGCTGGGTGCTGCCGGTGCTGACCGTGGCCGTGCCGGTCGCCGGGTACCTGGCCGAGACCGTGCGCGACGGCGTGGTGGACGCGCAGCGCTCGGCCTTCGCGCTCGCCGCCCGGGGCCGGGGCGAGACCCGCCTCGGACTGTTCGGACGGCATCTGCTCCGGCACGCCGCCCTGCCCGGGATCGCACTGTCCGCGTGGGCCTTCGGATCGCTCGTCTCCGGGGCCGTGGTCGTCGAGTCCGTGTTCGCCCTGCCCGGCATCGGCCGCGCGCTGGTCACCGCCGTCACCCAGCGGGACATGCCCCTCGTCGCCGGCATCGCGATGGTCTCGGCGGCCGCGTACGTGGTCGTGCTGGCCGTCGCCGATCTGGTCGAGCGTGTGGTCGACCCGCGCAGCACCGCACGAAACGCGACCGCGCGCCCCGGCACCGCGCGACGCCGTGGGCCCGGCCGTCCGGCGGGCGCGCGGTGAGCGGGATCGCCGACCCGGGCCTCCAGACCGGTGCGTCCGCCCACCAGACCGCCGTCGGCACCGAGCGCGTCCGTGGGGGGACGCTCGGCGTCGGCGGCACCGCCGCGGCGGTGGTCGTCCTGGTCGCCGTCGTCGCGGCGGCCTGGCCAGCGCTGCTGGGCGGCGGCGATCCGCTCGCGGTGCACCCGACCCAGGCACTGACCGCCCCGAGCGGCGCACACCCGTTCGGCACCGACGAGTCCGGCCGCGACGTCCTGGCACGGGTGGTCGCGGGGACCCGCGCCTCGCTCGTCGTCGGCGTCGTCGCCACCCTGATCGGCGGCGGAGCGGGCGTCCTGCTCGGTGTCGTCGCCGGGCTCGGCGCCGGGGCCGGACGGCTCGGCCGTCTGCTCGACGCCGTCATCGGCCGTGTCACCGAGGTCGCGTTCGCCCTGCCGCTGCTGCTCGTCGCCCTGGTCGTCATCGCCGTGACCGGTCCGGGTCCGGTGCCGGCGGTGCTCGCCGTCGGGTTCGCGACCGCTCCCGGTTACGCCCGGATCGTGCGGGGCCTGGTCCGGACGGCCCGCGGTTCGCAGGTGGTGGAGACCGCCGTGCTGCTCGGCCGCTCCCCAGCCCGCACCGTCGTCCGGCACGTGCTGCCGACGGCGCTCTGGCCCGTCGTCGCCGTCGCCACGCTCGGGGTCGGGCAGGCGGTCGTGTGGGCATCGGCGCTGAGCTACCTCGGGGTCGGCACGCCCCCACCCGCGCCGGAGTGGGGCGCGATGCTCGCCGACGGCCGGACCTACCTGCAGACCGCGCCGTGGATGAGCACCTTCCCCGGACTCGCGATCGTCGTGCTCGCGACGGCCGTCACCGTGCTCGGCCGGGCGATCCGACGGAGCGGGGCCGCGCGGTGAGCGCCGTCCTCGACGTCCGCGGACTCACCGTCGCCATCGGCGGGACCCCGATCGTGCACGGTGTCGACCTGCGCGTCGACGCCGGCGAGTGCGTCGCCCTGGTCGGCGCCTCTGGCTCGGGCAAGACCGTCACCGCACGCGCCGTGCTCGGCCTGTCCGCGCCCGGCGCCGCCGTGCACGCCGAAACGTTCACGGTCGACGGTGTCGACGTCGGCGGGTACACGGACCGGCGGTGGCGCCGGCTGCGGGGATCGCGCATCGGCTACGTCGGCCAGGAGGCGCTGGGCGCGTTGGACCCGCTGCGTCCCGTCGGGCGCGAGGTCGCCGACAGCCTCCGCCTGCACACCGAGATGCGTGCGGCCGAGCGCGTGGACGCCGTGCGTGCTGCCCTGGCCGCGGTGGGCCTCGACCCGGACACCGCGACCGACGGCCGGCTCGCCGGGACACTGTCCGGTGGGATGCGACAGCGTGCCCTCATCGCCGCGGCCACCGTCGGGTCCCCCGCGCTGCTGGTCGCCGACGAACCGACGACGGCGCTCGACGCCGGGGTCGCCGTCACCGTGATGGAGCAGTTGCGGGCAGCGCAGAGGCGGGGCGCCGGACTGCTCGTCATCACGCACGACCTGGGGCTCGTCGCGGGGTGGGCCGACCGGGTCGCCGTCGTGCACGAGGGCCGGATCGTCGAGCAGGGTGCGGTCACCGGGGTCTTCACGGCGCCGCAGCACCCCTCGACACGGGCGCTGGTGCGCGCTGCCGGTGCTGCCGGTGCTGCCGCGGCGGAGCCGGCGCCACCGCACGGTGCCGATCTTGCCGGGCGGTGCGAGGTCGATGGCTCCGTGCAGTCCTCTGACGATGCACCGAGCGGCCAACCTCGCACCGGCCACACGACTCCGTACCGTGCGCCGATCGGCAACCGCGACACCGAGCGCGCATCCTCGCACGGTGCGAGGGACGTGCTCGCGGCGCAGGGGCTCTCGCGGGAGTACGGCGGGCTGCTCGCGGTGGATGACGTGTCGTTCGGGCTCGAGCGGGGCCGGGTGCTCGGGGTGATCGGCGCCTCGGGCTCGGGCAAGACGACGCTGGCGCGGATGCTCCTGGGACTCGAGACGCCCGACGCCGGCACGGTCACGCTCGACGGCGAACCCTGGGTCCCGCTGCCCGAGCGCGAGCGACGCCCCCGACGGCACCGGCTCGCAGCCGTCGTGCAGGACCCCGGCGTGACGTTCGACGAACGGTGGAACGTCGAACGGGTCCTCGCGGACGCGTTCTCACGCGGTGACGAACGGCGGGCGCGCGGAGCGCTCGGCGAACGGGTCGACGCGGCGCTGCGACGGGTCGACCTCGACCCCGTGCTGCGGTCCCGCTCCCCCCGCACCCTGTCCGGCGGCCAACGGCAGCGGCTCGCGATCGCCCGCGCGCTGGCGACCGACCCCGAGGCGATCGTGCTCGACGAGCCGGTGACCGCCCTCGACGCCACGGTGCAGCACGCCGTGCTCCGGTTGCTCGAACGGCTCCGCGACGAGACCGGGGTGGCGATGGTGTTCGTGTCGCACGACCTGCGGGCGGTCCGGCGGATGGCGGACGACGTGCTCGTGGTGCACGCCGGCGCGGTCGTCGAGCACGGCCCCGCCGCCGAGGTCTTCGCGCGCCCCGCCCACCCGGTGACCGCGCGGCTGCTGCACGCCGCGGAGCGGCTGGCAGCGGGTCCCGCCGCGGATCCAGCCACGGGGACCGCGGCCGACTCCACGGGCTGAGCGACGGTCCACACGGTGCCGCGCCCGCGGACTGTCACTGCGCGCGTGACGTCGCCAACGGCTCGGAACGGCCAGGAGGCCCGGCGCGCGTTCCGAGACGGAACGTGCGCCGGGCCTCCTGGCCGGGTTGCCGCGGGGCGGCTGGGTCCTCAGGAGCCGGAGGGCTCCTTCGATGCGGCCTCGGCCGAGATGATCGGGATCTCGCTCGTCGAGAACTCCTTCGCCCAGTCGGACTGCGCGAGCTCCGACGTCGGGTCGTTGTAGTCCTCGATCACGCCGGCGACCTCGTCCTCGGACCCGACCGTCGGGCCCGAGCCCATCAGCGGGCTCGCGGCGGTCTCCTTGGTGAAGTACACCGCGACCAGGCCGATGACGGCGGCGAGCATCAGGTAGAACGCGGGGATGTCCTCGGCCCAGCCGTACCCGGCGTCCTTCGCGGCGTTGATGAGCGCGGCGGTCGCGAGCGGGGTGGTCCCACCGAAGAGCGACACCGACACGTTGAACGCGATCGCCAGGGCGCCGTAGCGGATGATCGTCGGGAACAGCGCGGGCAGCGTCGACGGCATGGTCGAGGTGAACGTGACGAGCACGACGCCGAGGATCAGCAGGCCGGCGAACACGCCGACGCCGGTGCCGGTCTGGACGAGTTTCAGGGCCGGCCAGGACAGCAGGATGAAGCCGATGCAGCCGGCGGCGAGCACCGGACGGCGCCCGAACTTGTCGGACAGGCGACCGCCGAAGGTGATGACGACCATCATGAGCAGCATGACGATGACGATGAGGATCAGGCCGAACGTGGCGTTCTGGCCGAGGTTCTGCTCGAGGTAGGTCGGCATGTACGAGAGCAGCATGTAGTCGGTCACGTTGAAGACCAGGACCAGGCCGATGCAGATGATGAGCGAGCGCCAGTTCTCGGCGAAGAGCTTGAGGAACGGGGTCTTCTGCCCCTCGCGCTCAGCGGCCTGCTCCTGCTGCTTCTGGAACGCCGGGGTCTCTTCCAGCTTGAGGCGCAGGTAGAGACCGATCAGGCCGAGCGGGCCCGCGACGATGAACGGGATGCGCCAGCCCCAGCTGAGCAGGGCGTCCTCGGACAGGCCGAACTGCAGGCCGGTGACGATCGAGGCGCCGAGCACGTAGCCGGCGAGCGTGCCGAACTCGAGCCACGAGCCCATGAACCCGCGGCGCTTGTCGGGCGAGTACTCGGCGATGAAGGTCGCGGCGCCGCCGTACTCACCACCGGTCGAGAAGCCCTGCACGAAGCGGGCGACGAGCAGCAGGACGGGAGCCCAGAAGCCGATCGTGTCGTACGACGGGATCAGGCCGATCATGAGCGTGCCGGCGGCCATCAGGATCATCGTCAGCGCGAGGACCTTCTGTCGGCCGATCTTGTCGCCGATCGGGCCGAACACGGCACCGCCGATCGGGCGCACGATGAACGCGGCGGCGAAGAAGCCGAACGTGGCGACGATGTTCGCGGCCGGGTCGCCCTGCGGCAGGAACACCTGCGAGATGGTGACCGTCAGGTACGCGAAGATGCCGAAGTCGAACCACTCCATGGCGTTGCCGAGCGCGGCAGCCGCGACGGCACGCTTGAGCAGCGACTCCTCGACGACGGTGACGTCGTCCTTCGTGAGATCGCGACGAGCGCGCTTCACGGCGCCCTTCGTGCGCAACGGCCGATCGCCGTGCGGTTGGGGTGCGTTGTTCGGTGCCAAGTCGTTCCTCCGGGGTGCGGTGCTTCCTTCGGGCGTCCGGCGGACGGCGACGTTGCAGCTCCTGCGAACCCTGCGTTCGCCGGACAAACTCCGACAGACTAGCAGGCTCTTGGCGTGTCCGACAGGTCGGTGTGGTAAGTCCCGGTCGGCAGCGGGCCGCGGACGCCCCACTGCCCG
This sequence comes from Curtobacterium sp. Arg-1, assembly GCF_025643395.1. Taxonomy (NCBI): domain Bacteria; kingdom Bacillati; phylum Actinomycetota; class Actinomycetes; order Micrococcales; family Microbacteriaceae; genus Curtobacterium; species Curtobacterium sp. Arg-1. The sequence continues at coordinate 1,109,478 of NZ_CP095731.1, read as the reverse complement.
GCTCAGGACGCGTGCGCGGCCGCTACGATTGGGGCACCGCGCGTCAGGCGCGCAACACTCAGGCACCTCATCACGGACTCGGTGCCGCACACACGGACGGAAGGCGCACCATGACCAAACCCATGCCCGAGAAGCCCAGCGTCGACGGACTGGAGCAGGTCTGGGGGCCCGTCTGGGAGCAGGACGGCACGTACCGCTTCGACCGCGACGCCGCCGGTCACCGCGACGCCGTCTGGTCGATCGACACCCCGCCGCCGACCGCCTCCGGTTCGCTGCACATCGGGCACGTGTTCTCGTACACGCACACCGACCTCAAGGCCCGGTTCGAGCGGATGCGCGGCAAGCACGTCTTCTACCCGATGGGCTGGGACGACAACGGCCTGCCGACCGAGCGTCGCGTGCAGAACTACTACGGCGTCCGCTGCGACCCGACCCTGCCGTACGACCCCGACTTCACGCCGCCGTTCGAGGGCGGTGACGGCAAGTCCTCGAAGGCCGCCGACCAGCTGCCCGTGTCGCGCCGCAACTTCATCGAGCTGTGCGAGCGCCTGACCGTGCAGGACGAGCAGCAGTTCGAGGAGCTCTTCCGCACGCTCGGCCTGTCGGTCGACTGGACCCAGTCGTACCGCACCATCGACGACACCTCACGAGCGAGCGCCCAGCGCGCCTTCCTGCGCAACCTCGAGCGCGGCGAGGCCTACCAGGCCGACGCCCCGACCCTGTGGGACGTCACGTTCCGCACCGCGGTCGCGCAGGCCGAGCTCGAGGACAAGGAGATGCCCGGCGCGTACCACGGCATCGCCTTCCACCGCACCGACGGTGGGGACGACGTCGTCATCCAGACCACCCGCCCGGAGCTCCTGCCGGCCTGCGTCGCCCTGGTGGCACACCCGGACGACGAGCGGTTCCAGGACCTCTTCGGCACCACGGTCCGCTCCCCCTGTTCGACGTCGAGGTCCCGGTGCTCGCACACCACCTGGCGCAGAAGGACAAGGGCGCCGGCATCGCGATGGTCTGCACCTTCGGTGACACCACCGACGTCGTGTGGTGGCGCGAGCTGCAGCTGCCGAACCGCGCGATCATCGGCTTCGACGGCCGCGTGCGCTCCGACGAGCCCGCATGGATCGAGTCCGCGAAGGGCCAGGAGCTCTACGCCGAGATGGCCGGCAAGACCGTGTTCTCGGCCAAGAAGGTCGTCGTCGACGCCCTCACCGAGTCGGGCGAGCTGATCGGCGACGTCAAGACCATCCAGCACCCGGTGAAGTTCTTCGAGAAGGGCGACAAGCCCCTCGAGATCGTGTCGACCCGCCAGTGGTACATCGTCAACGGTGCGCGCGACGAGCAGCTGAAGAGCACGCTCCGCCAGCGCGGCGAGGAGATCGCGTTCCACCCGGACTTCATGCGCGTCCGCTACGACAACTGGGTCGGCGGCCTGTCCGGTGACTGGCTCATCTCGCGCCAGCGTTTCTTCGGTGTGCCGCTGCCGGTCTGGTACCCGCTCGACGCCGACGGCAACCCGGTGTTCGACCAGCCGATCGTGCCGACCGAGGCGCAGCTGCCCGTCGACCCGGCCTCCGAGCCCGCCCCCGGCTTCACCGAGGACCAGCGCGGCGTCGCCGGCGGGTTCCAGGGTGAGCTCGACGTCATGGACACCTGGGCGACCTCGTCGCTGACCCCGCAGCTCGCGGGCAAGTGGGAGACCGACCCGGCGCTCTACGACCTGGTGTACCCGTACGACGTCCGCCCGCAGGCGCAGGACATCATCCGGACGTGGCTGTTCACGACCGTGCTCCGCAGCCAGCTCGAGGCCGACGTGGTGCCGTGGAAGCACGCCAGCATCTCCGGCTTCATCGTCGACCCCGACCGCAAGAAGATGTCGAAGTCGAAGGGCAACGTCGTCACGCCGCTGTCCATCCTCGAGCAGCACGGTGCCGACGCGGTCCGCTACTGGGCGGCCTCGTCCAAGCTCGGCACCGACGCGGCGTTCGACCCGCAGAACCCGAAGCAGATCAAGGTCGGTCGTCGTCTGGCGATCAAGGTGCTCAACGCGGCGAAGTTCGTCTACGGCTTCCCGCTGCCCGAGGGCGCCACGAGCGTCACCGAGGCCCTCGACGTCGACATGCTCGCCGAGCTCGGCGCGGTCGTCGAGCAGGCCACCGCCGCGTTCGACGGGTTCGACCACGCCCGTGCCCTCGAGATCACCGAGCGCTTCTTCTGGACGTTCTGCGACGACTACCTCGAGCTCGTGAAGGAGCGCGCCTACGGCACCGCGTCCGACGCGACGCACGAGACGCAGGCGAGCGCGGTGCTGGCGCTGCGCGGCGCCATCGACGTGCTGCTCCGACTGCTGGCACCGTTCCTGCCGTACGCGACGGAAGAGGTGTGGGCCTGGACCCACGACACCAGCGTGCACCGGGCCTCCTGGCCGACCGCTGCCGACCTGCCCACCGACGCGGCCCCCACCGGGCTGCTCGCGGCCGTCGGACAGGCGCTCATCGGGATCCGCGGTGCGAAGACGGCGGCGAAGGCGTCCCAGAAGACGCCCGTGACGCGTGCCGTCGTCGCGGCACCGGCCGAGACGCGGATGCTCATCGAGCGCGCGGCGGTCGACCTGGCGGCCGTCGGCCGCATCGAGAACCTGTCGTTCGTCGACGGCGACGAGCTCGCCGTCACCGAGATCGAGCTCGCGGAGCAGCAGGCGTAACGTCGGTCATCCGGGTCGGGTCGCCTCGGCGACCCGGCCCGTCCACCACCGGACAGGAGGCACGGATGCAGTTGGGCACACGCTGGAACGTGGGTGGGGAGCCGCCTGCGCGACTGCCCGAGGCGATGGTCGTCGCCGTGCGGGGCGTCGAGGACGAGCTCGCGGCGGAGTCCGTCGACACGGCAACGTGGGGGTGGACCCTGACGTTCCTGGAGGGCAAGCCGATCGTCGAGCTCGACGACGGCACCTCGATCCACCTCGACGACGCCGGGCACGCCCAGGTCACGAACCCCGACGACGCGGGCGAAGAGGACTAGCGCGGCCGCGTGCTGCGCGGCCCGCGGTTCGCTTGGTGAGCAGGAATGGTCGGGTCCCCACCGGGGACCCGACCATTTCTGCTCACGATGCGGGCGCCCCCACCGGGGCGCGCCCGCGTGATCGCCGAGGGATCAGGACTCGGCGAGCCAGGTGGCGAGGACCTCGTTCACCTCGGCGGTGTGCGTGGTGAGCAGGCCGTGCGGGGCGCCCTCGATCTCGACGTACTCCGCAGCGGGCAGGGCCTTCGTGAAGCGTCGGCCGGTGGCGTCGATGGGCAGGATGTTGTCCGACGTGCCGTGCACGATCAGGGCGGGGACGGTGACCTTCGGGATGTCCTGGCGGAAGTCGGTCGGCCAGGTCAGGGGTGCTGCCGCGGACGCGATCGAACCGGAACCGGCCGCGACGTTCCAGGCGTTGCGCACCTGCTCCTCGGAGATGCGGGTGCCGAGGTTCTCCGACAGGTTGAAGAAGTCCTGGTAGAAGTTCGTGAAGTAGGCGTAGCGGTCCTTCGCCACGTCGGCGGCGATGCCCTCGAAGAACGACATCGGGCCGGCGCCGTCGGGGTTGTCGTCGGTGATGGCGAGGAACGGCTCGAGCGAGGCGAGGAATGCGACCTTGGCGATCCGGTCCTCACCGTGTCGGCCGATGTAGCGGGCGATCTCGCCGGTGCCCATCGAGAAGCCGACCAGGATCACGTCGCGCAGGTCGAGGGTCTCGAGGACGGTGTGCAGGTCGTCGGCGAAGGTGTCGTAGTCGTAGCCGGTGGACGGCTGCGAGGACTGGCCGAAGCCACGGCGGTCGTACGTGATGACGCGGTAGCCGGCCTCGAGGAGCATCGGGACCTGCCCCTCCCACGAGTTGCCGTCGAGGGGGAAGCCGTGGATCAGCACGATCGGCTGCCCCTGGCCCTTGTCCTCGTAGTGGAGTTCGATGTCGACGCTGTTCTCGGTTCCGACGGTGATGGCACCCATGGTCGTTCCTTCCCTGAACTTCGCAGAGAACGATCGTTCTCTGCCGATGTGGACTACAGTAGAGAACGCCCGTTCCCGCCGCAACTCGAGAACGGTGAACACTCAGGGAACGGGGTACACATGGCCGCCAGCACCGTCGAACCGGACGTCCGAGCGCACATCGTCGAGGTCGCGGACGAGCTGTTCTACACGCGCGGGATCCAGTCGGTGGGGATGGACGAGATCCGCACGGGCGCAGGCGTCTCGCTGAAGAAGCTCTACGCGGCGTTCCCCGGCAAGGAGCAGCTCATCGCCGCGGTGCTCGCCGGTCGGCACGACATGTGGGAGCAGGGCGTGCACGGTGCGGTCGAGGCCGCCGCCAGCCCGCGCGACAAGCTGCTCGCGGTCTACGACTTCCTGGAGTCGTGGTTCGGCGACGACACCTTCCGCGGCTGCGGGTTCATCAACGCCTTCGGTGAACTCGGCGCGACCTCGCCCGCGGTCGCCGAGATCGCGCGTGAGCACAAGGACTCGTTCCAGCGGTTCGTGCAGCAGCTCACCACCGAGGTCGTCGCCGACCCCGAGCACGCCGAGGAACTCGCCGCACAGCTCGCGCTGCTCGCCGAGGGCGCGCAGACCACCGCCGCCATCGCGGGCACCACGGTGCCCGCCGCGCACGCGCGCCGCGCCGCGGTGACCCTGATCGACGCCGCGATGCGCTGAGACGCGATCCAGGGCGGTCGGGAGGCCCGTGGCGGTGCCGCCACGGGCCTCCCGTCCGCCCCGTTGCGGCGCGACGTCCGTAGGGTGGTTGCCATGGCAACCCCGTTCGACGTCCCGAGCACCCTCCCCTACGCCCTGCCGCCCTTCGGCGACGTGCGACTCGAGCACTACCGACCGGCGTTCGAAGCCGGCATGGCCGAGCAGCGCGCCGAGGTCGAGGCCATCGCCACCGACCCCCACGCCCCGACGGTCGAGAACACCCTGATCGCACTCGAGCGGTCCGGGCAACTGCTGGCCCGCGTCAGCCACGTGTTCTTCACGCTGTCGTCGGCCGACTCGACCCCGGAGCTGCACGACCTCGAGGCCGAGATCTCACCGCTCCTCGCCGCCCACCGCGACGCGATCACGCTCGACGCACGCCTGTACGCCCGGGTGCAGGAGGTGCTCGACGGCGCTTCCGCCGCGGGTCTGGAGGGCGAAGCGCTCCGCCTGGTCGAGCGGACCCACGCCGAGATGACCCTGGCGGGCGCCGGGCTCGACGACGCGGGCAAGGAGCGTCTGACCGCGATCAACCAGGAACTCTCGACCCTCACGACGACCTTCGAGCGGAACCTGCTCGAGGACACCAACGACTCCGCCGTGCACGTGACGAGCGAGGACGAGCTCGAGGGGCTCGACGACGGCGCGAAGTCCGCCGCTGCCGGAGCCGCCGCCGACCGTGGCCTGGACGGCTGGCTCATCACGCTGCCGCTGTACACCGGACACCCGTGGCTGTCGTCGCTGGCGAACCGTGCCCTGCGCGAGCGGATCATGCGGGCCTCACTCGCCCGCGGTCGTCGGGGCAACCAGTACGACAACCGCGACGTGCTGCTCCGGATCGTCCGGCTCCGTGCCGAACGCGCCGAACTGCTCGGGTTCCCGAACCACGCCGCCGTCGTCACCGCCGACGAGACCGCCAAGACCCCCGAAGCCGTCGACGGCCTGCTGTCCTCGCTCGTCGGTGCCGCCGCCCGGAACGCCGACGACGAACGGGCCGTCCGTTCCCGCACGGTCGGCTTCGACGTCGAGTCGTGGGACTGGGCGTACGCGACCGAGATCCTGCGCGGGGAGCAGTTCGCCGCGGACAGCACCGCACTCCGCCCGTACTTCGAGGCGGACCGGGTCCTGCACGACGGGGTCTTCCACGCCGCCGGCGCCCTGTACGGCCTGACCTTCACGGAGCGCCCGGACCTGCACGGCTACAACGACGAGGTCCGGGTCTTCGAGGTCACCGGCGACGACGACGAGCCCGTCGGCCTGTACCTGCTCGACCTGTACACACGCGACGGCAAGCGCGGCGGCGCGTGGATGAACCCGGTCGTCGAGCAGTCCGAGCTCCTCGGCACCCTGCCCGTCGTGGTGAACAACCTCAACGTCGCGAAGCCCGCTGCCGGCTCCCCCACGCTGCTCATCCAGGACGAGGTGCAGACGCTCTTCCACGAGTTCGGGCACGCCCTGCACGGCCTCATCGCCCGCACCACCTACCCGCGGTTCTCCGGCACCAACGTCGAGCGGGACTTCGTCGAGTTCCCGAGCCAGGTGAACGAGATGTGGGTGTCGTGGCCGTCGGTGCTGGCGAACTACGCGAAGCACCACGAGACCGGGGCTCCCCTGCCGCCCGAGCTGGTCCTGGGGCTCAGCGAGTCCGAGGGGTTCAACGAGGGATTCGGCACGACCGAGTACCTGGCCGCCGCACTGCTCGACCAGGCGTGGCACCGACTGTCGGCTGCCGAGGCGGCCGCGGTGACGGACGTCGAGGCGTTCGAGCGGGACGCCTTGGCAGCCGCCGGCATCGCCGTCGAGGCCGTGCCACCGCGGTACTCCTCGACGTACTTCGCCCACACGTTCTCGGGTGGGTACGACGCCGGCTACTACGGGTACATCTGGTCCGAGGTGCTCGACGCCGACACGGTGGAGTGGTTCCGCGACAACGGCGGGCTGGACCGTGCGGCCGGTCGACGCTTCGCGGAACGGCTGCTCGGGGTCGGCGGCGCGAAGGACCCGCTCGAGGCGTACCGGGACTTCCGCGGCCGCGACGCCGAGGTCGGCCCGCTGCTGCGGCGCCGCGGGCTCGAGTAGGGCGCTGCGGGACCGGGCGCTTCCGGGCGTACCGCCACGACTCGGGCGTACCCGGTAGGAACTCCCGACCAGGTACGCCCGATCTCGCTTTCCATCGCACCCGTCGTGGGAAGCACCAGACGTCGATCCGCGGGCCGCGCCGACCGCCAGAGCACGACGAAGCCCCGCACCGATCCGGTGCGGGGCTTCGTCGCGAGCGGAGCGCTACGCCGACTTCTCGACGCGCTTGGCCCGGGGCCGCGGCACGATCGTCGGGGCGGCGTTCTCGAGCACGGACTCGCGGGTGATGACCACGCGGGCGACGTCGTCGTCGGACGGGACGTCGAACATCACCGGGCCGAGGACCTCTTCGAGGATCGCGCGGAGCCCGCGGGCACCCGTCTGGCGCAGCACCGCGAGGTCCGCGATGGCCTCGAGCGCGCCCTGGTCGAACTCGAGCTCGACGCCGTCGATCTGGAACATCCGCTGGTACTGCTTGACCAGCGCGTTCTTCGGCTCGGTCAGGATCTGCATGAGCGCCGCCTGGTCGAGCTGCGACACCGTGGTGACGACGGGAAGACGACCGATGAACTCGGGGATCAGGCCGAACTTGTGCAGGTCTTCCGGCAGGACCTCGGAGTACAGGTCCTGGTGGTCGGTCGCACTGTGCAGGGGCGCCCCGAAGCCGATCCCGCGCTTGCCGACGCGCGAGGACACGATGTCCTCGAGCCCGGCGAAGGCACCCGCCACGATGAACAGCACGTTCGTCGTGTCGATCTGGATGAACTCCTGGTGCGGGTGCTTGCGACCGCCCTGCGGCGGGACCGAGGCGACCGTGCCCTCGAGGATCTTGAGCAGCGCCTGCTGCACGCCTTCGCCGGAGACGTCGCGGGTGATCGACGGGTTCTCGGCCTTGCGGGCGATCTTGTCGACCTCGTCGATGTAGATGATGCCGGTCTCGGCACGCTTCACGTCGTAGTCGGCGGCCTGGATCAGCTTGAGGAGGATGTTCTCGACGTCTTCACCGACGTAGCCGGCCTCGGTCAGGGCGGTGGCGTCGGCGACGGCGAACGGCACGTTGAGGCGCTTGGCCAGGGTCTGCGCCAGGTACGTCTTGCCACAGCCGGTCGGGCCGATGAGCAGGATGTTCGACTTGGCGATCTCGATGTCGTCGCGGTCTTCGGCGGCGGTGATCTGTCCCTGCGCGCGGATGCGCTTGTAGTGGTTGTAGACGGCCACGGCGAGGGCGCGCTTCGCCGGGTCCTGCCCGATGACGTACTCCTGCAGGAAGTCGAAGATCTCCCGCGGCTTGGGCAGTTCGAAGTCCCCGCTCGAGGTGTCCTCGCCGGCTTCGGCCAGACGTTCCTCGATGATCTCGTTGCAGAGCTCGACGCACTCGTCGCAGATGTAGACGCCCGGTCCGGCGATGAGCTGCTGGACCTGCTTCTGGCTCTTGCCGCAGAACGAGCACTTGAGGAGATCGCCGCTCTCTCCGATGCGTGCCATTCCCGTGCCTCCCTGATTGGACATGCCGGCCGCGCTGTCGCACCACCGCTGGTGCACCGCTGCTGGTGGGCACCTCGTCGTGGACACGAGCCTAACCGCAACCGGTGACACCGACCGCGATGCCCCTCCGCAATCGCGCAGCGCGTTCGCCCAGGGCGTGCGAGCCTGCTACGGTGATCCGGACTTCTCTACAACTTGTAGAACAGCACGTGCAGAACCACCCGGAAGGAACCCCATGCAGAAGCGTCTCGCCGCCGGCGGCGCCGTCACCCTCGGCGTCGCAGCCGTCATCGTCCTCGGCAGTGCCACGGCGGCCAGCGCGCACGTGTCCGCGACGGCCACGTCGACCGCCGCGAACTCGTACACCACGGCGACCTTCTCGGTCCCGCACGGCTGCGACGGCTCCCCCACCACGAAGATCGAGTTCCAGGTGCCGGAGTCCGTCATCGAGGTGACGCCCACCGTGAACCCGAACTGGAAGATCACGAAGGCGACCGAGCCCTACACCGACCCGTCGGCCTCGGCTTCGGCCTCCGACGAGGACCACGCCGAGACGGCCGCCGAGCGCGTCACGAGCGTCACGTACACCGCGAAGACCCCGCTGCCCGCCGACGAGCGCGACACCTTCGCGCTCTCGTTCTCGCTGCCGGACGGCAAGGCCGGCGACCTGGTCGAGTTCCCCGCGATCCAGACCTGCGAGAAGGGCAGCGTCGAGTGGAACCAGGAGCAGCAGGCCGGCGAAGCCGAGCCCGAGCACCCGGCGCCCTCGATCACCCTGACCGCCGCCGAGCCGACGGACGACGACGGCGACCCGATCGCCGCGACCCCGACGACCGAGGCTGCCAGCACGACCGCCTCGAGCGACCCCGACCTGGTCGGTCGCTTCCTCGGCCTCGGCGGCCTGGTGCTCGGCGCCGTCGCCCTGGTCGTCGCCGTCGCCGGCACGCGTCGTCGGAGCTCCACCAAGTGACGCAGCGCGGCCCGCGTCGGTCCCGCCAGTGGTCCTCTGCCCGGAGGCTCGTGGCCGGGACCGCCGCGGCCGTCGCGATCGCCGGTGGTGCGGTCCTCGGGCTCGCCGGTCCCGCCAGCGCGCACAACTACCTGATCTCGTCCGACCCGGAGGTCCGCGGCACGCTCACCGAGCTGCCCGAGGACTTCGACATCACCACGAACGACAAGCTGCTCGACATCGGCGGATCGGGGTCGGGCTTCGCGTTCCGCATCGTCGGGCCCGACGGCCGGTACTACGAGGACGGCTGCGTCGACGTCGAGGGGCCGTCGATGACCACGGCCGCCGCGCTCGGCGACTCCGGCAAGTACACCGTCGAGTGGCAGATCGTCTCCGCCGACGGCCACACCGTGTCCGACGAGTACCCCTTCACGTGGAAGGCACCGTCGGGCTTCACCCCGGCGTCGGGCGCGGCGAAACCCCCGACCTGCGCCACCGCGGGTGACGACGACGGCGGATCGGACACCACGACCGGTACGGCCTCGGGGTCGAGCGACTCGGCCGCGTCCGACGCGATCTGGATCGGCGCCGGTGGCATCGTGCTCGTCGGCGTGGTGGTCGCGGTGTTGCTGCTCCTGCGCCGCAAGCCGGCCCCGGAGTCCGACGACACCGACGACTAGACACGACGCAACGACCAGCCCCGTCGCACGACGAAGGCCCCGCACCGATCGGTGCGGGGCCTTCGTCGTTCCTGCTGGAGCTACTTGACGAGCGCCGGCAGGTTCTTGCGGCTGGTGAGGACCTGGTCGATCAGGCCGTACTCCACGGCTTCCTGCGCGGACATGATCTTGTCGCGCTCGATGTCGTGGTTGATCTCCGCCGGCGTCTTGTTGGAGTGCTTCGACAGCGTCTCCTCGAGCCAGGTGCGCATGCGGAGGATCTCCGCCGCCTGGATCTCGATGTCGGACGCCTGACCGCCACCCTGCTGGGTCGCGGGCTGGTGGATCAGCACACGGGCGTTCGGCAGCGCGAGGCGCTTGCCGGGGGTGCCACCGGCGAGCAGCACCGACGCAGCCGAGGCAGCCTGGCCGAGGCAGACCGTCTGGATCTGCGGACGGATGTACTGCATCGTGTCGTAGATCGCCGTCATCGCGGTGAACGAGCCACCGGGCGAGTTGATGTACATCACGATGTCGCGGTCGGGGTCCATCGACTCGAGCACGAGCAGCTGGGCCATGACGTCGTCAGCCGACGCGTCGTCGACCTGCACGCCGAGGAACACGATGCGGTCCTCGAAGAGCTTGGCGTACGGGTCCTGGCGCTTGTAGCCGTAGGCCGTGCGCTCTTCGAAGCTCGGCAGGATGTACCGATTGGACGGAGCCGGGACGTTCTGCGCGCCACCGAGCATGGGGAGATGCATTCTCGTTTCCTTTTCTTCGGTGGTGATCAGGACTGGGCGTCGGGCTCAGCTGCGCTGGTGGGCGTCTCGCCGTCGCCGACGGTGCCACCACCGCCGATGACCTCGGCGCTCGAGGCGCGGAGGTGGTCGACGAAGCCGTACTCGAGCGCTTCCTGGGCCGTGAACCAGTTGTCGCGGTCGTTGTCCTTGAGGATCTGCTCGACCGACTTGCCGGTCTGCTCGGCCGTGAGCTCCGCCATGCGCTGCTTCATGTCGAGGATGACCTTGGCCTGCGTCTGGATGTCGGCAGCGGTGCCGCCGAAGCCGCCGGACGGCTGGTGGAGCAGCACGCGCGCGTTCGGCGTGATGTAGCGCTTGCCGGGCGTGCCGGAGGACAGCAGGAACTGTCCCATCGACGCGGCGAGGCCGATGCCCACGGTGACGATGTCGTTCGGGACGAACTGCATCGTGTCGTAGATCGCCATGCCGGCGGTGATCGAACCACCGGGCGAGTTGATGTAGAGGTAGATGTCCTTCTCAGGGTCCTCGGCGGCGAGCAGCAGCAGCTTGGCTGCGATCTCGTTCGAGTTGTCGTCGCGGACCTCGGAGCCGAGCCACACGATCCGGTCTCTCAGAAGGCGGTCAAAAACACTGGGGTTCAGTGTTGCTTCGGCCATGGAAAAGCTCCCGTTCAGTTGTCGCTTGTTGTCGAACTTATCGGGTGCAACGCACCAGTTCTCGTCTGTTCGCCGACAGCAATGCGGTGGTGCGGAAATACGGACGGGAGGCGCGGTGCCAGCTGGCACCGCGCCTCCCGTCTGTCGTACTGGTGGCGTCGAGATCGTTACTCGGCGTCCCCTGCCGGCTCCTGCGCGACGCCCGCCGTGAAGGCGGACAGGTCGACGGCGTCGCCGTTGGTGTCCTTGACGGTCACCTTGGACAGGACGGTCGCGACCGCCTTCGAGCGGGCGACCTCGCCGACCATGCCGGGGATCTGGCCGTTCTGGTCGATGACCTTGATGAACTCGGCCGGCTCCATGCCGTACTGCGCGGCGGCCTGGATGAGGTACTGGGTCAGTTCCTCCTGCGAGACCTGGATCTCTTCCTTCTCGGCGATCGCGTCGAGGAGGATCTGCGAGCGGAAGGCGGTCTCGCTGGACTCGGAGACCTCCTTGCGGTGCTCCTCGTCCTCGAGGCGGTTCTCCTGCTCGAGGTGACGGTGCACCTCGTCGGCGATGAGCTGCTCCGAGATCGGGATGTTGACGTCCTCGGTGAGCTTCTCGACGAGCTTGTCGCGAGCCGCGGCGCCCTGACCGAAGGTCTTGGACTTCGCGATCTGCTCCTTCAGGTCCGCCTTGAGCTCGTCGATGGTGTCGAACTGGCTGGCGATCTGGGCGAACTCGTCGTCGGCCTCGGGGAGCTCGCGCTCCTTGACGGCGGTGACGGTGACGGCGATCTGGGCGGTCTCGCCCTCGCGGTCGCCACCGACGAGCTTCGACTCGAAGTTCGTCGACTCGCCGGCGGTCAGGGACTCGAGCGCCTCGTCGATGCCCTCGAGCAGGTCGCCGGAGCCGATCTCGTAGGAGACGCCGGTGGCCGAGTCGACCTCGTCGTCGCCGATGCTGGCGGTGAGGTCGATCTGCGCGAAGTCGCCGGTCTTCGCCGGACGGTCCACCGTCACGAGCGTGCCGAAGCGGGTGCGCAGGTTCTGCAGCTCCTCTTCGATCTCGTCGTCCGACACCTCGACGGCGTCGACGGTGAGCTCGTACGAGGAGTAGTCCGGCAGGTCGAACTCGGGGCGGACGTCGACCTCGAAGGTGAGGACGAGGTCGCCGGTGAAGTCCGCGACGTTCGGCAGCTCGGCGACGTCGGCCTCGGCACGGCCGAGGATGCGCAGCTCCTGCTCTTCGACCGCCTGGCGGTAGAAGTTGTCGATGGCGTCACCGACGGCGTGGTTCAGGACCTCGCCGCGGCCGACACGCTGGTCGACGATCGCGGGCGGGACCTTGCCCTTGCGGAAGCCGGGGATGTTGATCTGCTCGGCGATGTGCTTGTAGGCGTGGTCGATGCTCGGCTTGAGATCGTCCGGCGTCACGTTCACGGTGAGCTTGACGCGGGTGTCGCTCACCTTGTCGACGGTGCTGGTGGCCAAGGGATGTTCTCCTGTTGGTTGACGTTCGTGTGGTCGGTGGTGCTCGGAGGACCTGGTCGGGGCGACAGGATTTGAACCTGCGACCTCCCGCTCCCAAAGCGGGCGCTCTACCAAGCTGAGCTACGCCCCGTTGGTTCGTGCCAGGGATCAGCCGCACACACCGAGGGGCGCATGCGACCCCGGTGAGTCTAGCGGTCCGACGGCGCACTGTTCCCGGGGGTTGCCCAGTCGTCCTCCGCGGCGCGTCGGAGACCCCGCCGCCACCGGATCCCGACGACCACCTGGACCCCCAGGGCGGCCACCGCGAGCAGCAGCCCGACGACGATCCGCCAGACGTGCAGCAGTGCGTGCGCGGGCTGCGACTGCGGGTCGCCGAACAGGTCGGGGCGCAGGGACAGGACCGCGGCGGCGAGGAGCACCAGCACGTACGAGACCACCCGCGACCGGCGGATCGTGCGTTCGGCGCCGGCGTCCGGTTTCGGGATGACGCGCGTCGGCATGTCGGTGCTCGTTCGTCCGCTACGATGGTCGGGCTGCGCCTGGTGCGCAGGCGCGGGGATGTAGCTCAATGGTAGAGCCCCAGTCTTCCAAACTGGCTACGCGGGTTCGATTCCCGTCATCCCCTCTGTTGTGCCTACTGGGAAGTAGGCCCGTCCTGGCAACGGGCGTTCAGGCCGAACCCCTCCGAAACCCCTCGTGACCTACGCACACGTGCCCCACGTTGTCCGACATCTCCAGGGTTCGATCCCGACCGGCCGTGTCGTACTCGTCAGTGTCAGCCGGGTACTTCATAATGCGAAGATGAATCACGTACTGAGGATGAGTTAGCCATGGCAGATCCCACTCCCCCGGCGGCACGCTCCTCCTACCCATACATGTCGAAAAACCAATGGTTTGGCGTGCGAAATCGACTTAAGCAGTCCCCGCCGCGCGCCATCGACATTGACTGGGTGATTGCCGCACTGGATGCCACCCACCGAACGGCTCAGAACGTTCTCCCTCAGCTGAAGACGCTTGGCCTCATCGACAGCGACGGCCGCACCACGGAACTCGTTCATGACTTGCGCGACGACGAGTCGTACGCCTCAGCGTGCGCCTCAATCATCGACAGTGTCTACCCCGAAAGCTTGCGAAGCGCGCACGACGATCCATCCGCGGACCCGACCCGGGTCGCGAGCTGGTTCTCGAGGAACGCCCGCGTCGGCGACGCCGCGGCGAAACAACAAGCCACTCTGTACCTGACGCTGTTGGGAGGAACGCTTCCCTCCCCGGACGACGCGAAGCCCTCCCCGCGAACTAGGAAGACAACGACAACGAAGCCCAAGACAGCTCCTGCTCCCGCCGCTGCAAGCGCGGGAGCAGCCGCAAAGGACGTCGTCGATAGGCAGCACGGTGAAGGCTGGACGCCCAAGCAGCAGCAGCCGAGCGGGACGCCAACCATCCACGTCGACCTACAGATCCACATCTCTGCCGATACAAGCGACTCGCAGATCGACTCCATCTTCCAGAGCATGGCGAAGCATCTCTATGGCCGATGAGGCGCTGCCGGTCGCGATGCGAATCGTCCGGGGGATGCAGGCTGACGGCGTAGCCGCGACGACGGCGTCATCTGCTCCGGCTGCTCCCCCAACAGATGACACCCCGGTCGATCCGCCGACCAAAGCACCAACGGCTTTCCTCACCTGGGCGCACCGTCATTCCTCATGGGACGACCAGCAGGCACAAAACTGGCAGGAAGAAGTTGCGACCTTCGCTGCGACCCTGCGGCACCTCGGAGTCGACGCTGACGTCGACTTGTTCCACCTCGACGAGCCCGAGGATTGGACCCGGTTCGGGCAGCGAGCGATCCAACGTGCGCAGTTCACGCTCATCATCATGTCCACCGCATGGGCTGAGCGATGGGCGGGCAGCAACGCCCCTACCGAAGGTGCTGGCGCGGCAGGAGAGGCTGACTACCTGCGCGGGCTATTCGCGAAGAACCAGGAGACCTGGCAGCGGAAGCTGCTGATTGTCATGTTTCCGGAAGTGGGCGGGAGCGTAGTTCCACCGGATCTGGAGCGTGTCTCCCGCGTTTACGTCGACCCGACCAACACCGATGACTACGAGGCAGTTCTTCGTAACCTCACTGCACAGCCGCGGTACCCGAAACCACCGCTCGGCGTTGTGCCCCGCTTCGCTCCGGCTCAGGCGCACGCGGCCGGAGACCTTCGCGAGGACCTGAAAGCAGTGCGGACCGAGATCAAGGCGCTGCCGTCAGATGCTCCGGCGGAGCGGCGGCAGCAGCTTACGATGCGTGAGTCGGCCCTCCTTGGATTCATCGATGCCGCAGACCAGGGTGCCGACTAGCTGCTAACGAAGGCTTCAAACCGAGCGATCCGTCAGGGCCGTTCCCCGTTCCACGAGAGCTTGGGAGCTACCGACCAGGGAGTTCTCGTAGACGCGCACGCGGTCGAACACGGCGTCGTCCACGCGCTTGATCTCGGTCTGCTCTGCGACCGATTTGGGGTAGCTCTCCTCGCGAGCGTGGATGCGGTAGACCTCCGGGTCGGCTGCCACGGCTGGGCTGAGTCGAAGACGGGCATGACAGGCTCCGATCCGGCGCGCGGGCGCTTTGCCAGGTCGCGGATGCGGTCCCGGGTGCTGGTGGTCTGGTCGGTTCGCTCGAACACAGCACCGAACGCACGCTCGGCTGCGTCCAGCTCAGCACGCAGTTCCTCGGCGGCACCGCGGTAGTCGCCGGCCTTCTGGCGGAGGTTCTTCGCTGCGCGCGGTCCGCCGTAGGCGGGGTATGGGGTGGTGGTGACGGTCATCGGTCTACCTTCTGGGTTGAGCGGTCGCGAAGTCGGCCGCGGGGCTTCGTCGGGCGCAGGGTCTTGGAAATCTCCGGATAGAGAACACCGGCGACCGTCAACTGATCGATCAGCGCAACACGCACGATGGTCGCCTTGGAAATGCCACCGAGCCGGACCGTCAGGTCGAGCGCGTCGCTTACTTCTCGCGGCGCAGTTGTGCGAAGTTCGGCTTCTGATTGACGTGTTCCCATTTGGCGGCCCTTCCGTTGACTGTAGCATTCACGGCACATTGCTACGGAACCGCCGTGGGGTAAAACACCCAGTTTTGTTTCTCTAACTATTGATCATTACGAAAGGCAACTCTCACGACCAACAGCAACGACCGCAGCACTGAGTACACCGGCAACGACAAGGAGCGCGCCAAGCGCCCGCTCACCGTGCAGGAGCAGGCTCGTTCCATGCGGCGCGAAAGCCTTCGCGATCGTCTTGAACCGCGGGGGGGGGCACCATGGAGCGAAGGGCATCCAGTGACGTCGCTGCCAACGATCCGATTATCGGGATGACGCGAGTCGTGGGCTCGTCCCACGAGCCGGCGCTCGCCAGTGGGCGAAGCGCGCGGCCGATGTCCGGCACGCCGTGAGGCGCAACTTGACAATTGCCAAATCAGTCGAGAGTATCCGAGGGTGCCTCACGACAGCCTCCCGCTCGACTTCATCGCGCCAAACTCGCGGGCGGTACCGCGCCCGAAGGATCCAAGCAGCCCGTACTTTGGAGTTGATCCGGAGGAGTGGCGTGAAGTAACAGCTGAGCTCATCTCAGAGCACCCGCTTGACCCGATGATTCTGCGGGAGGCGGTGCTGCAAAGTTGGGATGACATCTTTGAGTCATCCATCGGCCTCGCTCGGATCGGCGCGGGGATCGACCCAGATCCTCAGATCATGGGATATCTTCTGCACGAACTGATTCCCGTACGAATTAGCGCCGAGTCCCGTCACTGGCGGAAGGACTCCGCTTCCGACGAGAAGGACCTGGTGTACGGCCCCAACCCCAGCTACTCAATCGAGATCAAATCTTCAACGAACGCCATGCAGATCTTCGGTAACCGGAGTTATGGCGTCGAGCGGACGGAAGATGGGCGGGGAAGGCAGCTGAAGAAGGCAAAGGCGGGCTACTACTGCGCCATCAACTTCGAGCGGTGGGTCGATGCGCCGGGTAGGCGTCCCGAGATCCGCCGAATCCGCTTCGGATGGATCGACAGCACCGACTGGGTCGCACAGCGCGCCGAGACCGGGCAGGCCTCGACGCTACCCCGCGCGGTCTACGCGAATCAGCTCGCTGTCGTCTACTCCCGCTAGCAGCGAAGCGCGATCGTCGAACATTCGGTCCACACGCTGGATAGCGGTCCCGAGATAGTCCGAGCGCAATTCGAACCCGACGGAACGCCGACCAAGACGTCCGGCGACCGCCGCCGTCGTTCCAGAACCAAGGAACGGGTCTAGGACCACGTCGCCAGGTCGCGTGGTTGACAGAATGATGCGCTCGATCACTGCTTCGGGGAACTGTGCGGGATGAGGCATGCGTTCCTTCGAAGCGCGCTGCCTACCAGACGTCACCTTGGGAATGTTCCAAACATCGCCGGGATTCTTTCCCAGCGGGTTGCACTTGAGCTTGCCATTTTTCCGCTGATTTGGGTATTTCACATCAGGGTCACGAACCGAGTCAAGGTCAAAGTAATACGAATCAGGATCCTTGACGTACCAAAGAAATTTCTCGTTCCGCGGCGCAAACGCGCGACTCGTGGTCGTACCCGCCCCGTACGCCCATACCACTTCCTGGCGCAGGTAGAACGGGACTTTGTCCCACAGGAGGTAGGGCAGCGGCACCGCTCGACCCTGGCCCTTCACTTCGACGTACCCGAGATTAAGCCAAAAATGAGCTGAATCTGCCGAAATACGGCCGATCTCGATCGCCCAAGATTCGACCCATTGGAGGTACTCCTGGAGGTCCAGCTTCGTCTCATACTCTTTGCCGATGTTGTAGGGCGGACTCGTAACGGTCGAATCGAGCCAGCCGGACGGCAGCTTGCGGAGCAGTTCGAGCGAGTCACCTTGATAGATGAGGACTCCGTCGCGTTCGTAGGCGGGGGCACCGAGGTGTGTGCGAACTACGTCGAGGGACATGGAGCTCCAGAGTGTCGAACGGGCTTTCGAATGAAGCCTACTGCGAGTCAGGACTGCTTCAGGTGTCGGTGCACCTGAGCGACGTCAGTATCTGCGAGACCGCCGACACAGCGACGCAGGCACTCGGAAACCCCTCCGACCGCGCCCCGCCGCGGACTGCCGAGGGGTACCAACTCGACCCGATTCAGCCCCTCTCGATCCCCGCCGACTCGGGCTCTAACGGACTGTGGCGGTCGAGGGCGGTTCGCCCCGGCTCAGCACGTGGGTGCCGGGCGGACGTTCTTCCAAACTGGCCACGCGGGTTCGATCCCCGTCATCCCCTCTCTTCTTCCCCTGTCTGCCGTCGCCGCACGGTGCGGTGTTCTTCAGCCCGCACACGGTGGGTTGCTCGGTGCGAGGTCGTTCTGGCGCTCGGAGCGATCAACCCCGCACGCAGCGAACACGCGCGCACCGTGCATCTCGGCACCACCCTGAACTGGGGATGAGGCGGCGGAGCTGTTTCCGCGACACTTGAGCGGTCCTCGTCATACCAAGGAGCTCAGTGCCGAACCCCCGCCAGACCACAAGCCCGCGTACGCCACGTCCCCGTCGACGCGTACCGATCATCACGTGGATCGGCATCGTGGGAACCGCCGTCCTCGCACTCGCCGGCTTCGCATCGAGCGGAGTCTGGGGGATGCTGATGATGATCGCGCTCGTGGTCCTGCCCACGACGCTCTACGCCGTCGCCTTCCGCCGCTCGACGTGGCTCCGGATCCCGAGGAAGCGCGCTACCGCCGCGATCGGTGCCGGCATCGCTCTCGCCGCACTGATCGGCTCCACCTCCGCCTACGGTGCGACCCACCCGTTGCCGGACACACCGGCACAGGTCGCCGCCGCGACGACTCCGAGCAGCCCGTTCGTGCGAGCTGATACTTCAGATGCACAAGGTACCAGGGGCAAAGAGCCCGACAGCGACGGCGAGGGCAGCTGGCGATAGCTGTGGGAAGGTCTCGCGATCGACGGACCTGTGGAGGACTGACGGTCGGTGGCTCTCCGTCAGGGGCCGCCGAGTTCGAGCGTGATCTGCGGGGCCTCGCCGACCTCCACGCGAGCACGGCGACGCTCGGCAGCACGGAGGGGCACGAGGTACCCGCCGTCCTTCGGGAACAAGGAGGTGGTCCAGGTGACGGCGCCGATCGTCACCCGGGCGGGGATCACACCCCACCCGTAGGTGAGCATCGGCGCGAGGTCGGCGATGACCTCGGCGGCGTCCGGCGGCACGACGGCGAAGAAGAACGGCGACGGCCCGCGCCACTCGACGACCTCACCGCGGAACTCGAGCGCCATGCGGCGATCGTACGGCCGCGCCCCTCGCACGGTGCGAGGTCGACGGAACTCCGTGCGAGGTTCCACACTCGGTGCGACGGCCGGTGGCTCGCACCGAGTGCGGAACCTCGCACCAGGCCGAGCCCCCAGCCGCCGCCGTCAGGACGCGAGCGTCAGCGGTACGACGCGGCCTGCCCGTACAGCTTCTGCGTCAGGGCGGAGACGTAGGCGGACTTGTCGCCTCCCGGCAGGTTGTACGTCATGAAGACGCCGTACCCGTCGGCCTTGGTGCGCGAGGCGAGTGACACCGCCGTCGACTGCGAGGTGTTCTGGATGTCCACCGCGGCAGCCGACAACCGGGACTTGTCGAGCCCCGGGATCGACGGCGCCGAGTACGTGCCGTAGTAGGGGTTCCAGGCGTAGTCGAGCTTCGAGCCGATGGTGCTGCTCGACTGCGACAGCGAGGACGACGCCGGGCCGATGTCGTAGAACGAGATGAGCTTGCCGGGCATCTGGGCACGCAGCGCGGTGATGAGCCAACCGATGGACTGCTGGTTCGGCTGCGGGGTGCCGTTCGCGCCGTAATCGGAGTACTCGTCGTCGAGGTCGACCCCGTCGAGGCCGTACTTCGACACGGTGGCGGCGATCTGGGACGCGAAGTCCGAGGCGGCCGCCTGGGTCGGGAAGTTGGCGATGCCCGCGCCCTGGTGGTTGCCGAGGACCGACAGCGACACCTTGATGCCCTTCGCCTGCAGCGGCTTGATCTGCGTCGCGGCGTTGTCGAGGGTCGCCTGCACCTTGTCGTTGTTGACCAGGACGGCCTTGGAGCCGTTCCAGTTGATGTTCGCCGCGAAGATGATCGCGACGTCGAAGGCGTTCGCCCCACCGGACAGCGTGTACCGGCCGACGTTGGCGAGCTGGTCGTTGTTGACCTCGACGTACGCGATGCTCGTCGGCCCGGACTTGGTTCCGGCGGCAGCGCCGATGGCAGTCGCGGCGGCCGCACCGGGCGCGGCCGTCGCTGCGGACGGCACGAGCGGTGCCGTCACCATCGCGGCGATGGCCGCCACGATCCCGAACTTCATGGACTTCTTCATGTCATTCCTCCTTGAATGGGTCGGTCGTTCAGTTGCGCGGGAAGCGGAAGGTGCGGACCTCGTACGCGTCGACAGCGAACGAGGAGACGTCGATTTCGGCCAGCGGCTCTTCGAGCAGGGTGACCTCGGCAGCCGGACCGAACGGCCCGTCCACCGCGACCCCCCGGTCCCCCGCTGCCCGGACGGCTCGTAGACGCGCACGACCAGGTCACCGGACCGGTCGTCGGCGAGCTTGACGCTCGACAGCACGACGTCGCCGGAGACCTGCACCAGCGGGTCGAAGCCGTGCGCCCCGGTGATCGTCCGCGCGCCCGCGTTCATCCGCATGCCGGCCGACGTGGCGCCGAGCTGGTCGGTGCCGATGACGATGCCGTAGCGGTGCGTCTGCACGCCCTGGTCGGTCTCGGGGTCCGGGAACCGGGGTGCCCGCAGCAGCGACAGCCGCACGGTGGTGGTGACGTGCCCGTCGACGGCGTCGCGCGTGGTGTCGAAGCCGTGGATCGAGTCGTTCACGAGCGCGACCCCGAAGCCCGGTTCGGACACCAGCACGTAGCGGTGCATGGAGGTCTCGAACTTGGCGGCCTCCCACGAGGTGTTCGTGTGCGTCACCCGCTTCTGCGCGCCGAACTGCGTCTCGGCGACGGTGTGCTCGGCGCGGACGTCGAGCGGGAACGCCACCTTGAGGAACTTCTCGGTCTCGTGCCAGTCGGTCACCTGGTCGAACTCCAGGGTGCGGGACCCGGGCGCCAGGACGATCTCCTGCGTCACCGTCGAGTCGCCGAACGCCCGGGACACGACGACCCGTGCGACCCCGGACTCGTCGACCGACGCGGTCAGCCCGGTGGTCGCCACGAGGTCCTCGACGCGGTTGCGGTAGTACCGGTCGACGTCCCATGCGTCCCACATGTTCGGGAAGTCCTGGTGCAGCTGCAGCAGGTTCGCCGCCTGGCCGGCCGCGATCGCCTCGCGTCCGCTCGCCAGGTCGACGGCGCTCGTCACGAGCCCCTGCGCGTCGACGACGACCCGCACCAGCTCGTTCGCCAGCACGTACCCGCCGTCCTGCTCGGTCAGGGACACGGCGGTCGCCGCCGCCACGTCGGTCGCCACGACGGCACCCTGCGCGGGTGCACCGGCCTGGAGGAACGGGGCCGGGTTCACGACGACGGCCGCGTCCCCGGTGCCGGCGAGCGCCGAGAGCGCCCGGTCGATGATCGCGGTCAGCGCCGCGGCCGTCTCGGCGTAGCGCTCGACCGCTTCGCGGTGCACCCATGCGATCGAGGTGCCCGGCAGGATGTCGTGGAACTGCTGGAGCAGGACCTGCTGCCACAGGGCGTCGAGTTCGTCGTACGGGTGGGTGAAGTCGGTGCGGGCGGCGGCGGTCGCGGCCCAGAGCTCGGCCTCGATGAGCAGCTGCTCGCACCGGCGGTTGCCCTGCTTCGTGCCGTGCTGGCTGGTCAGTGTGGCGCGGTGCAGCTCGAGGTACAGCTCCCCCACCCACACGGGCGGGTCGGGCAGCTCGGACTTCGCCCGGTCGAAGAACGTGTCGGGGTGCTCCCAACGGACCTTCGCGCTGCCCTCGAGGTCGGCCAGCCGTGCGGCGGTGCCGGTCATCTCGCGGGTGGTACCACCGCCGCCGTCGCCCCAGCCGACGGGGGCGATCGAGCCGGTGGCGAGCCGGTTCTCACGGAACTGGCGGGAGGCCTTGGCGACCTCGCTGCCGGACAACCGCGAGTTGTAGGTGTCCATCGACGGGAAGTGCGAGAACACCCGTGACCCGTCGATGCCCTCCCACAGGAACGTGTGGTGCGGGAACTTGTTCACCTGGTTCCACGAGATCTTCTGCGTGAAGAACCACTCGAAGCCCGCGCGGCGCATGAGCTGCGGCAGCGCCGGCGAGTACCCGAAGCTGTCCGGCAGCCAGACGCCCTTGGGCCGGATGCCGAACTCGCGCTCGAAGAACCGCTGGCCCTGCGAGAACTGCCGCACGATGCTCTCGCCGGTCGGCATCACGGTGTCGGACTCGACCCACATGCCGCCGATCGGCAGGAACCGGCCGGCTTCGACCGCGGCCTTGACGCGGGCGTAGACCTCGGGGCGGTGCTCCTTGATCCACGCGTACTGCTGCGCACTCGACATGCCGTACAGGAAGTCGTCGGTCTGGTCGATGAGCTCGGTCATGGTCGACGTGGTGCGCGCGACCTTGCGGATGGTCTCGCGCACGGGCCAGAGCCACGCGGAGTCGATGTGGGCGTGCCCGACGGCCGAGATCGTGTGCGCCGAGGCCTCGGCGGGAGCGGCGAGCACGTCAGCGAGCGCCGCGCGGGCGTCGGACGCGGTCTCCGGGATGTCCTGCAGGTCGAGCGCGTCGAGGGCGTCGTCGAGGGCCTGCAGGATCCGCATGCGTCGGGGTCCCGCGGGCAGCTCGGCCTGCAGTTCGAGCAGGACGTCGATGTCGAGGGCGAGTTCGTGCACCTCGGACTCGAAGACGGCGAGCTCCATCCGGCGGGTGGCGTAGAGGCGCTTCGAGGACGAGGTCTGCACGTCGCCCTCCTGCGTCGGCAGGAAGGGGTGGTAGTCGAGCAGGACGGGGTTCGACGCGGCCTCGACGAACAGGTCGACGGTCTCGCCGCCCTCGGCCCGCTCGGTGACCAGGACCCACTGGTTGCGTGGGTTGATCGACTTCACGGGGGTGCCGTCGGCCAGGTACACGAGCCCCTCGCACTGGAACCCGGGCATGTTCTTGTCGAAGCCGAGGTCGATCACGGCCTCCACCCGGCGCCCGGCCCACTCGGTCGGCACGGTCCCGGTCAGCCGGAACCACGTCGTGCCCCAGGCCGCGCCCCACGGGGTGCCGACCTCGTAGGGCTCGAACGTGAGCGCGAGTCCCTCGGCGGGGGCGATCGGCTCACCGGGGAGCTCGTGCCAGGCAACGTCGAGCGGCGTCGCCGTGGCGTGCACCGCGGGGGTGATCCGCTCGTCGAGCACCCGTCGGGCGCGTCCGGTGGTGAGGGGGATGTCGTCGTGCATGGGGCCTTCCGGGGTCAGGGCGTGGTCGCGGGGTGGGCGACGCGGACGGTGGTGGTGTCGAGGTCAGACGGCACGTCGACGCAGCGGTCGATGCCACGGTCGGCCAGCAGTGCCGTGTCGGACAGTCGGGAGCGCAGGACGACCTGGGGGCCGCGGCCGTCCGGCGCGGCCTCGGCCAGCGCGAGCCAGGCGGCGGCGAACCGCCCGCCGGGGGCGCAGTCGGCGCGGGTGCCGTGGTGGTCGGTGCCGTCGGTCAGCACGTCGTCGAGGACGAGTGCGGTGGCCGGCGGTGCTGCGGGGGCGTCGCGGGTGTGCTCGGCACGGGCGAGGGCGGCGAACGCCTCGCCGACGGGCTTCAGGCGTCCGTCGTTCGTGAACAGCCCGAGGTCGTACTCGAGCTCGGGGAAGTCGGCGAGGGACCGCGCGACGTCGTGGGAGCACCACCACGTCACCCCGAGCACGTGCTGCGCGTCGAGGAGGTGCCGGATGGTCTGCTCGGTGAACGCGGCGGCGTCGGCGGGGTCGACGACGTTGGTGGGGGCGCCGACCTCCTGCAGCCAGTTCGGCCGGGCGGCGTCGCGGTTCCAGGCCGCGGCGAGCTGGAGCAGGTACTCCCCGTGCCGCACCGACCCGGGCCCGAGGGCGCCGTGCAGGGCCGCCGAGCCGTTGAACACCCACGAGTGCGTGACCGTTGCGTCGCCGTGGTCCGCCGCGTGCTCGGGGCCGAAGGGCTGGGCGTCGTCGTACCAGGCCGCGTCGTACTGCGCGACGGTGACCAGGGGCCCGGGACGCGACCCGGTGGCGGACGGGACCGACGAGGCGGCGCCGAGCCGCGCCTCCAGACCAGATCCCAGCCCCGCTCGCGCCGCCGCGACCATCGCCGCCGCCCACGCGTGCCCCTGCTCCGCCGAGACGGCGTGCGGCGCGGGGTGCGGCGCGTGCGCGAACTGGTTGACCTCGTTGCCGATGGTGATGCCGAGCAGGTTCGGCTTGTCGGCGACCGCTCCGGCGAGCGCCCGGACGTACGCGGCGGTCGAGGCGACCACGTCCGGGTCGGTGAACATGTTGCGGCGGTGCCAGCTGTCCAGCCACGACGGCACGAAGTCGAAGCTCGACAGGTGCCCCTGCAGGGCGTCCACGTTGACGTCGAGCCCGAACGAGCCGGCGAGGTCGACGACCGTCGCGACGTCGTCGAGGGCCTGCTGCCGGATGAGGGTCCGGTTGGGCTGGACGACCGGCCAGAGGGGGAAGATCCGCACGTGGTCGGCGCCGAGCGACGCGATGGCCTCGAGGTCCCTGGCGGTGTCCGACGGCGAGAAGTCCAGCCACGAGTGGAACCAGCCGACCGCGGGCGTGTAGTTGACCCCGAACCGCATCAGCCCTTCACACCGCCCTCTTCGACGCCCTTGAAGAAGAAGCGCTGCAGGACGGCGAAGATCACGGCGATCGGGATGAACGCGATCATGGTGCCGGCCGCGATCATCCGCTGGTCGGTGGCGAACGTGCCCTGCAGGTACTGCAACCCGACGGTCAGGGTGAGGTTCTCGGGCGACTGCAGCACGATGAGCGGCCACAGGAAGTCGTCCCACGCCCCGATGAACGAGAAGATCGCGATGACGGCGATCGTCCCCTGCACGGCGGGCAGCGAGATGTAGCGCAGCCGCTGCAGGGCGTTCGCACCGTCCATCACCGCGGCCTGGTCGATCTCCTCGGGGATCTGCCGGAACGCGTTGAACATCAGCAGGACGTTGAGCGCCGCGATCATGCCGGGCAGGGCGACGCCGACCAGGTTGTCGGCGAGGCCGAGGTCCTTCACGGTGACGAACTGCGAGATGATCGTCGCTTCGCCGGGCAGCACCAGGGTGCCGAGGAACAGGCCGAGCACGAGCTTCCGGTGCCGCCATTGCAGACGGGCGAGGGCGAAGCCGGCCAGGGTCGCGAACACGATGTTGCCGAGCACGTCGATCGCGGCGACGAGCAGGGAGTTGCCGATGTACCGCCACACCGGGATCGCGGCGGCGACCTTCAGGTAGTTCTCGATGGTCGGTTCGGACGGGATGAACGACGGGTTCGCCGTGTAGATGTCCTCACCGGCGCCCTTGAGCGACGTGGACAGCTGCCACAGGAACGGGCCGATCGTGATGAAGAGCACCACGATGAGCAGGACGTAGCGGACGACCTTCTCGCGGGTGGACATGACGCCCCAGACCGCGCGGCGCCGCTTGCGTCCGTCGTGTCCGCCTCGTCCGTTCTGCCTGGAGGCCCGTCCCGCGCCCGTCGCGCCGGTCACGTCCGGCGTCGGGCTGGCGGCGCCCTGCGCGCCGCCGATGACGGGTTCGGTCGTGCTGGTGGTGTTCGTCACTTGTCCGCCTTGCTGTTCATCCGGGCGAGGGCGAGCATCGGCACGAGCGTCACGACGAAGAGCAGGAGGCTCAGTGCGGACGCGTAGCCGAGGTTGCCGGTGAAGCCGCGGGCGTACTGCTGGATGAGCATGACGAGCGAGTTGTCCTGCCCGCCGGGCCCGCCGGTGCCGTTGGTGAGGATGTAGAGCTCGCTGAACACCCGGAGCGCAGAGACGCACACCAGGATCCCGACGAGCGTCATGGTGCCGCGGACCCCGGGCATCGTGACCGACCAGAAACGTCGGACCGCGCCGGCGCCGTCGAGGGCGGCGGCTTCGTGCAGGTCCTTGCCGACGTTCCCGAGGGCGGCCAGGAAGATGATCATGTAGTAGCCGAGCCCCTTCCACACCGTCAGGCTGATGGCGCTGAGGAGCAGCAGCCACCGGTCGGTCAGGAACGGGACGCTGCCCTGCACGACGCCGAGGGCCTGCGCCATCTCGTTGATGACACCGCGGTCGTCGAGGATCCACGTCCAGATGAGCCCGACGACCACCGCGGACGCGATGACCGGCGTGTAGAACGCGGTGCGGAAGAACGCGATCCCGGGCAGCTTCTGCTGCACGAGCACCGCGATGAGGAGCGGGAGGACCGTCAGCAGCGGCAGGCACACCGCCATGTAGATGACGCTGTTGAGCAGCGCCTCCCACACCTGCGGGTCGGCGAGCAGGGTCTCGAAGTTCTTGACCCCCACCCACTGGCTGACGCCGCCGAGCGGGCTGGCGTTCGTGAACGACAACCGGACCGTGTTGATCGATGGCCACAGGCTGAACGCGACGAGCCAGATCAGTGCCGGCAGGACGAGTAACCAGGGTGTGTACCAGCGGTTGGCGCGCATGGCGATCCTCCCTCTTCCTTCGTCGGGGCCGGATCAGCCGTTGGCCAGCAGGCTGTTCATCTTGGTCTGGGCGGTCTCGAGCGCCTGCTTCGGCGCCACCTGCCCCTTCATCGCGAGCGCGATCTGCTGGTCGAGGAAGTCCGTCATCGCGGAGTTCGCCTCGACCGGGTTGATGACCTTCGCCGACTTCAGGGCCTCGTTCGCCAGGACCCGGGCCTCGCCGTTCACGGTGCCGTCGTCCTTCGAGAAGTACGGGTCGGACTGCGACGACGTGGTGGACGGGAAGATGTTCACCTTGTGGGCGAACGCCTCCTGGTTCTCCGCGTTCGTCATGAACTTCGCGAAGGCCTCGGCGGTGGCGAGGTGCTTCGACTTGCTCGACACCGACAGGCCCTGCACGTAGAGCGGCGGGGTGTCGAGTGCGGGGCTGACGGTGACCTTCCCCTTGAGCGACGGGTTGTTCTTCTCGAAGTCGGCGAGCGAGGTGGCGCCACCGGTCGTCCAGGCGACCTTGGCCTGCGTGAACAGGGTGGAGTTGCCGAGGTAGTCGCTGTTCAGCACGTTGGAGGGCATGTAGCCGTCCTGGTACGCGTCCTTGTAGCGGTCGATCAGGTCGGCGGCCTTCGACGAGTCGGCGAAGGTGAACTTCGTGCCGTCGGCGTTGAGCACCTTGACGCCGGCGAGCGTGAAGTCGCCGAGGCCGGGCTTCCGGCTCATCAGGTAGTCGGTCGGGCAGTTGTCGTGCATGGTCTTCGCCTGCGTGAACAGCTCGTCGGTGGTCTTCGGCGGGTTCTCCGCGTCGAGGCCGCACTTGGCGAACATCGTCGAGTTCCAGTAGTTCACGTCGGTGTTGAGGTACCAGGGGTACCCGAACGTGCCGTCCACTCCCTTGTACTCGTACGAGTCCACCGCGCCGGCGACGTACGTGCTGGCGAGCTTCGAGTCGTCCTTCGCGACGTCCTGCAGGAACCCGCGCTTCGCGAGCGGCAGGGCGATGTCCGGCGGCAGGTTGATCACGTCGGGCAGGCTGTTCGACGAGGCCTGGCTGAGCACCTTGTCGGCGTACCCGTCGCCCGGCTGGTCCTGCAGCTTGACCTTGGCGTCCGGGTGAGCCTCCTCGAAGTCCTTGATGACCCCGTTGAGGTACCCCGTGTAGGTGGGCGTGAGTGCCCAGGTCTGCAGGGTGATGGTGCCGCTGATCTCGCCGCCGCCGTTGTCGGCCGCGTTCCCGCCGCTCGAGCAGCCGGTCAGGACGAGCGCCGTGGCGGCGGCCGTCGCGAGCAGCGCGGTGGCGCGGCCCCTCGTCATGCGTGTGGTGGTCCTCATGGCGTCTGACTCCCTCGTCATAACTGAACCGGTTCAGCAGCAGTCACCGAACCCGTGTGTGGCAGCCACTGTGGATGACTAAAGCGCTATAGTCAACCCCGTGGCCACCAAGCGTCGAACGACGATCGCCGACATCGCCGCGCGGGCCGGTGTGTCCATCAGCGCGGTGTCGTTCGCGTTGAACGACCGCCCCGGCGTCTCCGACGAGACCCGTCGCCGCGTGCGCGAGATCGCCCGCGAGCTCGACTGGCAACCGCACACCGCTGCCCGGGCGCTCGGCGGCGCGAAGGCCGGTTCCATCGGGTTCGTGCTGAACCGTCCGGCCCGGACCCTGGGCACGGAGTCGTTCTTCGGCGACCTGATCTCCGGCATCCAACTCGGGCTCGCCGGCACCCACGTCGGCATGAACCTGCTCGTCGCGCGCGACGCCGAGGAGGAACTCGAGACCTACCGGGACTGGTGGCGAGGCCACCGTGTCGACGGCGTGATCGTGATCGACCCCCGTCGCGACGATGCCCGGCTCGCCCTGCTCGCCGACCTCGGCATGCCCACCGTCGTCGTCGGCTCGCACCCTTCCCCCGACGGCGCCGCCCCCACGGTCTGGATCGACGACTCGGACGCCACCGACACCGTCCTGCGGTACCTGCACGCGCTCGGGCACCGGCGCATCGCCCACGTCGCCGGGCGGCCCGAGTTCGAGCACACCGCGATGCGCATGGACCGGCTGCGCGCCTTCGCCGCAGACGAAGGGCTCGACGACACGGTGTCCGTACCGACCGACTACTCCGCCGAGGCCGGCGCGAGCGCCACCCGGACCCTGCTGTCCCGGAGCATCCGGCCGACCGCGATCGTCTACGACAACGACGTGCTCGCCGTCGCCGGGCTGGGCGTGGCGAGCGAGATGGGCGTCGCGGTGCCCGGGGACGTCTCGATCGTGTCCTTCGACGACTCGGCGATGATCCGGCTCGTCCGCCCCGCGATCACCTCGCTCACCCGCGACACCGTCGAGCTCGGACAGCGTGCGGCGACCCTGCTGCGCGCGCAGATCGACGCCAGCGCCCCGCTCCCCTCACGCCCGGGTCCCTCGCTCACCCTGAGCGTCCGCGAGTCGACCGGCCGCGCCCCCACCTGACCCGCACCGGACGTCGGCGCCGACGACTCGCTCCCGCCGCCGCCGCGCCCCCACCTGACCCGCTCCCGCTGCCGCCGCGCCCGCCGCAGCTCCCGAAGCGCGGCGCGGCTGCCTGCACCTGGCGCGCACGCACCGCACTGCGCCGACGCGGGACGACGTGGTCTTCTCCGCGCCGTGACGGTTCTGGTTCACGAAACCCGAGGATCGCGAACCAGAACCGTCATCGACGCGGAGCGGAACCTCCTTCTCCCACGGGCAACGGTCACCGGTGGTTCGTCGGGGGCCGGACCCGGTCGAGGGCCCGCCGCATGGACGACGTCGTGCTGAAGCCGAAGCGGGTCGCGACGTCGTCCGGGCGGTCGCCCCGCGTGAGCGCGCTCCGGACGGCGAGACTGCGGTACCAGCGGCCGAGCTGCGCGGGCGAGCATCCCGTCGCTGCGGCGCACCGGCGCTCGAGGGTGCGCTCCGACATGTCGATGTCGGCGAGGAGCGTCCGCACGGATGGTTGACCAGCCGGATCGAACAGGCGGTCGAGGATCCGCGCGAGACCGTTGTCGCCGAGCATCGGGGGCGGGTTGTCGCGGAGCACCGTCGTGACGACGAGCCGGGCGAGGGCCTGCTGCTGCGCGCCGTGCCACCTGCCGCCGTCGAGGTGCCCGACGTGGCGCAGCGCGAGGCCGACGTCGGGCGAGGGAGCGCCGGGCGGGCCGGTCGTCGCGACGGGTGGGAGCGCGAGGACCTCGTCGGCGAGCGGGCCGAGCGTTGCGGTGCCGGCGTCGACGATCGCGATGTCGTCTCCGCGCCGGATCCAGACGGAGCGGGACCGCGTCGCCACCCAGACGTGCGTGCCCGTCGGTTCGACGTCGAGCGTCCATGCCTCGTCGTCGGAGCGGACCTCGGCGCCCGGCCCGACCTGGAGCCCGACGGCGTCGATCAGTGCTCGGAGCGCATCACCCATCCGACGAGCGTGATCCACGGGCAGGACGCGCGGACGTGGAGCGGGCAACCTGTGGAAGAGGGGGGATAACCCCACCCGGGGTGGGGAGAGGGCAGGATGGGGGAACGGCTCCGCGATCGCGAGGCTGGATGCATGACCGACACCGACCGCCTCGACCAGGCGCGAACCGTCCCGCTGGACGACGTCACGCCTTCGCCCGACCAGGCCCAGACCGTCCCACTGGGCGAGTCCGTGCCCCCTGGAGCCACCAAGCCGATGCCCCAGTACCCGCGCCAGCACCAGCAGGACACCGGGGACACTCAGGGTGCCCGGCAGTCCCCGCCGGCGTCGTGGAGCGCCACCCCACGGGTCGGGTCCGGCCCGGTCGGCGGCCCCGGTTCGGGTCGTGGGTCCGGCATGACCGCTGGACAGTTCTACCGTGACGCGTGGAGGCGCCTGCCGCGGGACTTCGGCTACATGGCACTCACCGCCGTGCTGCTCTGCACGCTGTACTTCGCGTTCCCGGCGGCGGTCTTCGGCGGCGGCTTCCGCGACCTGTTCAACCCGTTCGTCCTGCTCATGTTCTTCATCGCGCTGTTCGTGGCGCGGTGGCTCGGCCAGTTCGAGAAGCTCCGCATGAGCTGGGCCGACCGACGCCCGATCCGCCCGGTGGACTGGACGCCCCGCTGGCAGCAGAACTGGTGGACCCGCACCGGCTCGGCAGTCGCCAACCCGCACTACTGGCTCTACCTGCTGCACGCCGCGGTCGTCTACCCGCTCGTCGCGGTCGCGACCGTCGGGACCGGTGCACTGCTGCTCGTCGGCTTCGCCTGGCCGATCGTCGTGGGCGGACTGTACTTCGCGAACAACGTCCGGGTCGGCTACTTCACGGACAGCGTCGGGTTCGTGACCGGCGTCGGTGCCCTCGGCCTGCTGTCGATGACCGCTTCGGTCGTGCTCTTCCCGCTCTGGGCCCGCGGGTCCGTCCTCGCGCACTACTGGGTCGACTTCGGCCTGCTGGGTGGCTTCCGGGCCGAGCAGCTCGAGCAGCGCGTCGCCGGCCTGCAGGCCTCCCGTGCCGGTGCCGTCACCGCCGAGGGGCAGGCGCTCCGCCAGATCGAGCGCGACCTGCACGACGGCCCACAGCAGCGGCTGGTGCGACTCCGCATGGACCTGTCCGCCGCCGAGCGCGCCTTCGAGAAGGACCCCGAGAAGGCCAAGCAGCTCATCGGTGAGGCATCCGAGCACGCCCAGGACGCCCTCGACGAACTGCGCGCACTGTCCCGCGGCTTCGCCCCGCCGATCCTGCTCGACCGCGGACTCGTCGCGGCGCTCGAGGCACTGGTCGCCCGCACCCCGATCCCGGTGGGCCTGGACGTCCGGCTGCCCGAGGGCCTGGAGCTCGCCACGGAGATCCAGCGCAACGTGTACTTCACGGTGAGCGAACTCCTGACGAACACGATGAAGCACGCCGGCGCCACCACCGCCGGGGTGTACCTCGGCCTGGTCGTCGACGCCTCGGGTCTCTGGTACCTGACGGTCAGCGTCACCGACGACGGCCGGGGTGGCGCACGACCGCAGCAGGGCCACGGGATCGAGGGCCTGATCGGCCGCATGCGGGCCCTCGACGGCGACCTGGTCGTCTCGAGCCCCGAGGGCGGCCCGACCGAGGCCACCGCCCGGATCCCCCTCGGAGCCCTGAACGGCGTGCCGACGGCGGCGAACCAGCGGTCGTGACCCCACGGGGGCGCCCGCGCTCCCACTAGGCTGGTCGGCATGACAGACGGCCCGGATGCAGCACGCATCCGGGCCGTCGTCGTCGACGACGCCGTCCTGCTGCGCGAGGGCCTGGCCCGCGTGCTCGACGAGGCCGGCATCGACGTCATCGGGCAGTACTCCGACGCCCGGGCCTTCCTGGCGACCCTGCCCGAGGGTGCGCCGGACGTCGTGGTGATGGACGTGCGGATGCCGCCGACCTTCACCGACGAAGGGGTCCGCGCCGCCGTCGAGACCCGCCGGATCGCGCCACGGACGGGTGTGCTCCTGCTCTCCCAGTACGTCGAGGCCACCTACGCCGAGGACGTCCTGGCCGCCGGTGCGACCGGCATCGGCTACCTGCTCAAGGACCGTGTCACCCGGCTCGAGGAGATCGACGACGCCGTCCGCCGCATCGCCGCCGGAGGCACCGTGCTCGACCCCGAGGTCGTCACGCAGCTGATGAGCCGCCGCCGCGACCCGCTCGCCGCGCTCACCCCGCGCGAGCGTGACGTGCTCGGGCTGATGGCCGAGGGCCGCACGAACGCCGCGATCGCCCGCGCCCTGGTGATCGGCACCGGCGCCGTCGAGAAGCACGTGTCGAGCATCTTCGGCAAGCTCGCGCTCGAGGACACCGGAGAGGACCACCGCCGTGTCCTCGCCGTCCTCGCCTACCTCGGATGAGCCGAGCCCTGTGATGAACCGGGTCCCCGCGCCCCTGCTGGCCCTCACCGCGATGGTGTCCGTCCAGCTCGGCGCCGCGATCGCGAAGACCCACTTCGACGACGTCGGTGCGGTTGGGGCCGCCACGCTCCGGCTCGTCATCGGTGCCGTCGTCCTCGCCCTGGTGGTCCGTCCCCGCGTCCGGCACTGGACGCGGGCGCAGTGGCTCGGTGCGATCGGGCTCGGCTTGGCGCTCGGCGGCATGAACGTCTTCATCTACCTGTCGTTCGCGAGCATCCCGATCGGTGTCGCCGTGACGATCGAGTTCCTCGGGCCGCTCGCCCTGTCGCTCGTGCACACCCGGCGCTGGCGTGATGCCCTGTGGGCCGTGCTGGCGCTCGCGGGGGTCGTGCTGCTCGGCGTCGGCCCGACCGCCGTGACCGAGGTGGGCGGGGTCGTCTGGGCGGTCCTCGCGGCCGGCTGCTGGGCGGGCTACATCGTGATGAACCGGCACGTCGGCGCCGCGATCCCCGGTGTCGACGGGCTCGTCGTGTCGATGGTGGTCGCGATGCTCGTGTCGTTGCCGTTCGGGCTCCGGTCCGCGGTCGACGGTGTCGTGCGCGAACCGGCGCTCCTGCTCGTCTTCGGTGCCGTCGCCGTGCTGTCCAGCGTGCTGCCGTACGCCCTCGAGATGCTCGCGCTCCGCCGGATGCCGACACGGGTGTTCGGGGTGCTGCAGAGCCTCGGCCCGGCGATCGCCGCCCTGGCCGGCCTGGTGGTGCTGGCCGAGGGGCTGTCGGTGCTCGAGACGGTCGCCCTGGCGTGCGTCACCGCCGCGAGCGTCGGCGTGACGCTGTCGGCGCGTCGCCGACGTGGCGGACCGGTGGGGTGAACGAAGAGGAGGCCCGGATCACGTCCGCCGACGGCGGTGCGTGATCCGGGCCTCCTGAGAAGTCCGTCTACTCGTCGCGCAGGAAGTCTGCGTACGTGGGTTCCGACTGCTCACCCGACAGCAGGGCCGGATCGTTGATCCGACGCTCGACGTAGGCGCTGATGACCTCGGGCGGGGTGAGCACGTGGGCGACCCAGGACGGCACCGCTGCGTTCTTCATGGTGCCTCCTTCGTGAGCACGGGTCCGGACCGAATGCCTCGATCAGTGAGTTACTTGCTGAACCCGTGTTCGCTAAACCATCCTCGGGGTGTGGGCGGAAGTCAACGCAGTGCGTTCTGCGGACTCCGGTTCGCGCTGTCCCGGTCGGCACGGAGCGTGCGGTGCTTCACCGCGGAACGCCACACCCACGCCTCGGCCTGCTGCCCGAACTGCGCCCACTCCACGAGCACGGCGTCGCGGGTCCAGCTCTTCGCGAAGGCCTTCACCCGAACGTGGAAGGTCGGGAACTGGATCCACGCCCAGACCGGCTTCGGGGTGACGGCGTGGCAGACGTCGTCGCCGCGGGCGTCCTCGGACAGGGAGTAGGCGCGCGGACGCTCGACCTCCGGGTGTTCCGGGGGCTGCCACCGGTTCTCGCGACGCCGTCCCACGACGGTATTCGAACGTGTGTTCGAACAGCCGTCAAGTCGACCGCGCCGTCTGGACGACGACCCGGTGCCCGACGGGCGTGTCGCCAGGGGCGCCGAACCGCGGGGAACGTGTTCCGCTGGCGCCGCCCCGGGGCATAGGGTGCGGGCATGCAGAGCAGCACGGGGGTACGGGTGGTGTCGGCGGCCGCGGTGGTGGCGGCGCTGGTGTTCGGAGCGGCCGGACTGGTCGGGACGGTCTGGTTGGCGCCCTGGGACCTGCCCCGCGGGCTGCTCCTCGGCGCCACGGTCGTCGGGGGCATCGCCGCCGCCGTCGTGCTCGTCGCCGCGGTGCGTGCTCGGGACCGCCGGGCGCTCACGTTCGCGGTGTCCGTGCTCGCGTTCGCGCTCGTGTCGCTGGTTCCCGGACTGTTGATCGACGTGTTCCTCGTCGTCGCGCAGGCGGCGCTCGTGGCCTTCGGCGTCGTCACGGTCCGGAGCGAACCGGGTGCGCAGCGGGCCTTCGGCTGGATCGTCACGGTGGCGGCTGCGGCGTGGTTCGTCACCGCGCTGCTGTCGAACACCGTGCTCCTCACGGCACTCCCGCAGGAGTCCCTCGGCGTCGCCTTCGCGGTCCCGGGCCTGCTGCAGACCGTCGCGTACCTGGCCGCCGCGGTGCTCGTCGCCGTGCCGCTGCTGCGCCCGGTGGGCCGCGGCGTCGGCGTGCTGTGGGCCTCGGCCGAGGTGCGCTGACCCGGACTCCCGCCCGCCTCAGCCCGCGCGGGCAGCCAGACGCTCGGAACGCCGTCGT
Source organism: Curtobacterium sp. Arg-1 (assembly GCF_025643395.1). NCBI lineage: Bacteria > Bacillati > Actinomycetota > Actinomycetes > Micrococcales > Microbacteriaceae > Curtobacterium > Curtobacterium sp. Arg-1. The sequence goes on along the minus strand of NZ_CP095731.1, from coordinate 1,074,896 downwards.
GCCTGCTCCCCGGGGTCCGGCACCGGGGCAGCCTGGATGAGCCGTCGTGTGTACGGGTCCTGCGGCGAGCGCAGGATGGCGTCGCGCGTTCCCTGTTCGGCGACCCGGCCCCCGTGCAGCACGACGACCCGGTCGCACAGCGTGTCGACCACGGCCAGGTCGTGGGTGACGAACAGGCACGCGAACCCGAGGCGCTCCTGCAGCTCGCGGAACACGTCGAGCACGCGGGCCTGCACCGACACGTCGAGTGCGCTCGTCGGCTCGTCGGCGATCAGGAGCGCGGGGTCGAGCGCCACCGCGCGGGCGATCGCGACGCGTTGCCGTTGGCCGCCGGAGAGTTCGTGCGGGTAGCGCTCGGCGTACCCGCCGTCGAGACCGACGTCGGCGAGGAGCCGCTCGACCCGTTCCTCGACCTGCACCGCCGGCAGCCGGAGGATCTGGCGGAGCGGCTCGGCGACGGTCTGCCCGACGGTGTACCGGGGGTTGAGCGACCGGAGTGGGTTCTGGAACACCACGCCGACGTGCTGGCGCATCTGCCGTCGGGCGGCTCGTCGTGCGCCGGCGACGTCGGTGCCCTCGACGACCACCGAGCCCGAGGTGATCGGCGCGAGGCCGACCGCGGCCCGGCCGATGGTGGTCTTGCCGCTGCCGGACTCCCCCACCAGGCCGACGATCTCGCCACGGCCGACGGTGAACGACACGTCGTCGACGGCACGGAACCGGCCCCGCAGGGCGCCGCCGTACTCGACCACGAGGTGCCGGACGTCCAGGACGGCGGCCGGGGGCTCCGTGGCGGAGCCGAGCCGGGCCTCCAGACCGGACCCGGTGCCCATGCGCGGGACCGCAGCGAGGAGTTCCCGCGTGTACTCGGCGGACGGTGCGGCGAAGACCGCCTCGGCGGTGCCGGTCTCGACGACGCGGCCGCGGCGCATCACGACCACGCGGTCGGCGAGGTCCGCGACGACACCCATGTCGTGGGTGATGAGCAGGATCGCGGTGCCGGTGCGTTCACGCAGCGCGCGGAGGACGTCGAGCACCTCGGCCTGCACGGTGACGTCGAGGGCGGTCGTCGGCTCGTCCGCGATGAGCAGGTCCGGGCCCGCGGCGAGCGCCATCGCGATCATCACGCGCTGGGCCTGCCCGCCGGAGAGTTCGTGCGGGTACTGGCCCAGGCGGCGTTCGGGTTCGGGGACCTCCACGGCGCGGAGCAGCTCGAGCGAGCGTTCCCGGACGGCGGCGCGGTCGTGCGGGCCGTCGGTGCGTCGGACCGCCTCGGCGAGCTGGAACCCGATGGTGAACACCGGGTTCAGGGCCGCGGACGGGTCCTGGAAGACCATCGACACGCTGCGGCCCCGGACCGACCGGAGGGTGCGCTCGTCGGCGCCGACGACCTCGAGGTCGCCGAGCCGGATGCTCCCCGAGGCACGGGCGCCGTCGGGGGCGATGCCCATCGCGGTCATCGCCGTCATGCTCTTGCCGGAGCCGGACTCCCCCACGACGGCGACGACCTCGCCCCGGGCGACGGTGAACGAGGCGTCGTCGACGGCACGGACGACCTCGCCGTCGACGTCGAAGGTGACGGTGAGGTGCTCGACGGTCAGGACGTCGGTGGTGCCGCTCATGGGGTCTCCGGGGGGTCGGTGTCGTCGCGGGCGGCCTTGAAGGCCTCCCACTCCTCGAGCATCTTGCGGTGGTAGCCCTGCAGCCACTGCATGTAGTCGCGGCCGTTGAGCAGACGTTCGCGGACCTCGGCGTCCACGTCGCCCGTGCCGGTGCGGCCGGCCCCCTCGACGACGGCGAGCCCGCGGCCGATGATGTCGCGCTGCCGGTCGAGGTACTTCCGTTCGCTGGCGAGCCAGGAGCCCCAGACGTCGGCCTCGGCACGGAAGTAGTGGCTGCGCTCGCCGGGGACGATGTGGCGCTTCACGAAGCCGGAGTCGACGAGCCGTCGGGTGGCCATCGACACCGACCCCGAGCTGGCGCCGAGCGCTGCCTGCAGGTCGGACGACGACGAGTGCGGTGCGCGGGTCATCATCAGGTAGCCGAGCACCCGGGCGTCGGTGAGGGGCATGCCCGCGCCGTCGTTGAGCATCAGGGCGAACTCCTCGACGAAGGCCTGGCGCTCCGGTCCGAGCAGCCGGTCGTCGTCGGCGTCGGTGCCGACACCGTCGGTGCCGTCGGTGCCCCGGTCGTCGGTCACGAGGCCAGTCCGGCGGCCACCTCGGGTCGTTCGTCCGGGATCGACCACGGCTCCTGGGACATGCCGCCACCGCCACGGATCGCCCGCACGGTGCCGTCGTCGTCGCGGGTGTAGGTGATGTCCTCGTCGACGGAGCCGAAGCGGTTGCCGTGGGTCATCCGCAGGGTGTCGGCGTCGACGACCTCGAGCCGGGTGGGGGTGTCCATCGGCTCGGGGCCGGACGGGTCGACCTCGACGAGCCGGTCACCGATCCGGGCGACGTCGGTGACACCCCACGGGTTCGCGAAGCGTCCGGTGAACGTGGTGGTGTCGACGTCGTCGGGCACCGGGGTCCCCGGGGCGTCGGTGTCGGCCGCGGCGTCGAGCATGGCGATGACCGCGGTGGCGATGACCGTCGCGGGTCCGGCGGCGGCGCTGGTCAGCACGGACACGACGAGCCCGGACGCCGGGTCGAACATCGACTGGGTGATGTGGCCGGGGAACCCGCCGGAGTGGCCGCGGATCTCGCGTCCGCCGATCCGGTCGACGATGAACCCGGCGCCGTAGCCGCGGGCCGCGGGGTCGTCGGTGGCGCTCCAGGCCTTCCGCTGTGCGAGGCGCTTGGAGTGGTCGTCGAGCAGGGTGCCCTGCCCGATCACGTGCTGCGAGAAGTAGCGGACCAGGTCGGACGCGGTGCCGTGGAACCCGGTGGCGGCGGCCATCGCGCGGGTGTCGACGTGGTCGATGCGCTGCCGGTGCCGCGCGGTGTGGAACCCGGTGTACCCGACCACGAAGTCGTCGGCGCGTGCGGGGTCCCAGTCGGGGCCGGTGTTCCGCAGGCCCAGGGGTTCGGTGATCGACTCGCGCACGAAGTCGTTGTACGACTGCCCGGACACCGCGGCGATGACGAGGCCGAGCAGGGAGTAGCCGAGGTTCGAGTAGTTGAACGACGAGCCGGTCGGTACCTTCTGGCCCCGGTCGAGCACGAGCGCCAGGAGTTCCTGCCCGTCGGGGAACGGGCGGAGCAGGGACCAGTAGTCGCCGTCGTGTCCGTCGCGGATGACGCCGGCCCCCATCTCCATCAGCTCGCGCAGGGTGGCGTCGGCGAGCGGGGAGCCACCGTCGACCAGCGCCGGGACGTACGTGCCGACGGCGTCGTCGAGGCGGAGCGACCCGCGCTCGGCGAGCTGCAGCACGGCCGTCGCGGTGAACGTCTTCGAGTGCGAGGCGATGCGGAACAGGTCGGTGGTGGTCAGGCGGCGCCCGGCCTCGACGTCGGCGTAGCCCCAGGCCTCGTCGAACAGGACCTCGCCGCCGAAGCCGACGGCGACCTGCACGCCGGGCACCCGCAGCTGCCACACCTTGTACGACACCCACTCACGGATGTAGGGCAGGGTCTTCCGGTAGGCGGAGAGGGTGTCGGTCACGGTGGTCCTTTCGAGGGGCGGTGGTTCGAGTCTGGCGCGTCGATCGCTGCGGCGTCCGCCGCGACGCACGTCAGCGCCGACGTGGGTCGAGCGCGGCGCGCAGCGTGTCGCCGAGCGCGATGACGGCGAGCACGGTCACGGCGAGGAACGCCGCCGGCGCGATGAGCATGTGTGGGGCACGGAGGAACTGCGACGTCGCCGCGGACAGCTGCAGCCCCCACGAGATCGCCGGACGCTCCAGCCCGATGCCGAGGTAGGTCAGCGACGACTCGGACACGATGACCCCGCCGACGGTGATGGTGGCGAGCACGAGCAGCGGCGAGATCGACGACGGCAGCACGTACCGGGTGGTGATCCGCCACGTCGACAGCCCCATCGTCCGGGCGGCGAGCACGAACTCGGCGCCCCGGACGCTGCGGACGCTCGACCGCACGAGCCGCGCCATCGTCGGCCACCCGAACAGGGCGAGCACGAGCGACACGGTGAGCACCGACCGCTCCCCCACGCTGTTCAGCACGACGACGGCGCCGAGCAGGAACGGGAACCCGAGGAACACGTCGGTGAGCCGGGCGAGGACGGCGTCGACCCACCCGCCGACCATGCCCGCGACGGTCCCGACGACGACCGCGACCATGCCGGCGAGCAGGGTCGTGAGCACCGCGACGGCGATCGACGACCGGGTGCCCCAGATGACGTTCGCGTACACGTCGCAGCCCTGCAGGTCGAAGCCGAACGGGTGCCCGGCGCTCGCTGACGCCCCGCTCCGGCCGAGGTCGCACACCCGCGGGTCGCCGTGGCCGAACAGTCCGGCGAAGAGCTGCGGGAACGCCGCGATGAGCAGGACCACCACGAGCACCGACGCGGGCACCCAGAACCCCGGCGTCCGTGCGGCGGCGAGCAGTGGCCGACGCCGGACCCCGACGACGGGTTCGACGGTGGCGCCGAGGGCTTCGGTGGTCATCGGGAGGCTCCTGTCCGGACGCGCGGGTCGAGGGCGGCGTGCAGCAGGTCGACGAGCACGCTCGTGACGAGGAACACCAGGATGAGGGCGGTCGAGATGCCGACGACGACGGCACCCTCGTGCGAGCGGATGCCCTGGAACAGCAGGTTCCCGACGCCCGGCAGGTTGAAGATGCCCTCGATGATGACCGTGCCGCCCATCAGGTACCCGAGGTCGGTCGCCAGGTAGGTGGCGGTGGGGATGAGCGAGTTCCGCAGCACGTGCACACCGACGATCCGACCCGGGGCGAGCCCCTTGGCTCGGGCCGTCCGCACGTAGTCGGCGTCGAGCGTCTCGATCATCGACGTCCGGGTGAGCCGGGACACCGCGGCCAGGCCGAACAGGGCGATCACGAACGCCGGCAGGACGTACGCGGTCGGCCACCCGGCGGTGACGCCCGCGACCGGGAACCAGTCCAGCCGCACCGAGAACACCAGCTGCAGGGCCACGCCGAGCACGAACACGGGGACCGCCCCGACGACGATGGTGCCGACGAGCACCGTCTTGTCGAGCACCGTGCCGCGCTTGAGCGCCGAGACCACGCCGAGTCCGATGCCCAGGACGATCTCGAGCGCCCACGCGCTGAGCGCCAGCGTGATCGTCACCGGCCAGCGCGAGGCCATCTGCTCGCCGACGGACTGCCCGTTGAAGTCGGTGCCGAAGTCACCCCGGAACAGGCCGCCCAGGTACTGCACGTACTGCAGCCACAGCGGCTGGTCCAGGTGGTACTCCGCCCGCAGCGCCCGCACGACCGAGTCGGTCAGGGGGCGCTCGCCGCCGAGGGCCTTGATCGGGTCGCCGGGCAGCACGAACGTCATCGCGTAGATGAGGAAGGTCACCCCGAGGAACACGATGACCAGGCCGCCGAGCCGGCGACCGACGGCGAGCGTCGGACGCATCACGCGCCTCCCGACACGGCCGCCGACACCGGACGGGAGGCACGGGTCGGGTCCGCCACGTGGCTCGCGCAGGCGAGGATCGCCCCGTACTGCACGCCCACGAGCTTCCCCACCGGGATCGGCTCGGCACCCGTCGACGCGTCCGCCTGCCAGTGCGCGTACCGCTCGGCCAGGCGGTCGCGGAGCCGCCGGAGCGGCGCGGACGCCGTGCCGGCGGTCGTCTCCGCCTCGACGGCGCGCAGGAGCATGCCGCCGTAGCGCAGGCGGAAGCAGCGGACCAGGTCCTCGCAGCCGAAGCGCTCCGCGACGGTGGCCGTCCGGTCCGCCGGTTCCCGTTCGGCGCGGCGGCGGTCGGTGTCCGCCATCCCGGCGAGCAACGGCACGAACGCCCGGGAGGCCTCGACGAACGGCGACGGGATCGAGAGCATCGGCGACGCCTCGTCGAGGAACGCCTGCAGTTCCGCACCCGAGGCGCCGAGCTCGTCCGCGCACCGGCGCAGCAGGTCGGCGTACGACTCGTCGGTCGCGGTCTGGTCGTCGGCGTCGGGGTGGCTCCAGTACGGCAGCTCGGCCACCATGCAGAGGGCCCCGTGCCGCATCGCCCACGCCGCGCTCGACCCGCCGTGGATGTGCTCACCCGGGTCGACACCGAGCTCCTCGAGGTAGGCGTACGCCGTCTCGATGCCGTCCATCGCGAACACCGCCGGTGCGAGCTCCCGCAGGTACGGGGACTCCGGCTCCCCGGTGTCGAGCGGCAGCCCGAGGGCGGCGGGCACCGCGTGCAGGGTGTCGACGACGTCGGGCAGGTCCTCGGACAGGTAGTAGTAGACGCCGCCCATCTCGCCGTTGTGCAGGCTCACGAGCAGCTCCGGCTCGGTGTCGTCGATGAGCCGCATGAACGCGAGCGTCTCGGGCAGCACCTGGTCGAAGTACACCGACCTGTAGCTGTTCGGGAACGTCCACTCGACCTGGCTGTCCGGGGCCGGCCGGTAGAAGTGGCGCGAGTAGAACACCCGGTCGTGCGGGTCGTGGAACCACGCCTCGTTGAGCCGCATGCCGTCCGGGTCGATCGTCGGGACGATGTGCCAGGTGACGTCGAGCGCCTGCACCCGCTCGTCACCGAGGGCCGTCTCGGCGAGGTGCAGCGCCGTCCACGAACCGATCGGCTCGTTCGGGTGCACCCCGCCGACCACGACGGCCGCGTGCGACCCGGTGCCGATGCGGTAGCTGTGCAGGGGTTCGCCGAGGCGGCTCGTGCCGATCCGGGTGACCGTGACCCGGTCGGGGTGCGCCGCGGCGAGCGCGGCGAACCGGGCGTGCAGGTCGTCGACGAGCGGGAAGCCGTCGTGGTCGGGGACGTCGCGGACCAGGTCGAGGACGGTGTGCTGCTCCATGCTCCGCCCTACTTCACGGCGATCTGCGCGATCACGGGGCTGCCCGCCACCGCCGGCAGCTTCGCGATCTTGTCGCTCGTGACGTACGAGTACTTGTCGAAGAAGGTCGGGACGATCGGGAAGTCCTCGAGGACGGCCTGCTGCGTCTTCGTGTAGTACCCGTTCGCCTCGTCCTGGGACCCGGCGGAGTCGGCCTTCGCGAGCAGCGAGTCGACGTCGTCGGACTGGTAGTACCCGGTGCACGGGGAGCACCCGCCGGCCGTGGTGAACAGCGCGCGGAGCGTGTTCTGCTGGCTGATGTAGAGCGCGCCCCAGTGCCCGAAGTGCGGGCCGGCGACCTTCTTGTCCGTGAGCTCCGAGTAGTACGACGCCCAGTCGGTGGTGGCCTTCGCCTCGGCGTCGACGCCCAGGTTCTGCCGGATCTGGTTGGCGTACGCCTCGTACAGGGAGTCGAGGCCGGAACCGCCCGGGTAGACGAGCGTCATGGTGCCGTCGAACCCGCCGGCACCGGCGAGGAGCTTCTTCGCCGCCGCCGGGTCGAACTCGCAGGCGTCGCCGCAGATGCCCTCCTCGGTGCCGGACATCGACGGCGGGGTCAGTGCGGTGGCCGGTTCGTACAGACCGCCGTAGATGGCGTCGTTCACCTGGTCACGGTCGATCGACATCGAGATCGCGCGGCGCACGTCGGGGTCGGAGTACCGGTCGTCCCACAGCGGGAAGCCGAGGTAGTCGATGCCGGGGGCGTCGAAGGAGTGCAGGCGGTCGCCGAAGTCGGCCTTCGCGCTCGTCATCTTGTCGGTCGGCAGGAACAGCACGTCGGCGTTGCCGGCAAGGACGTCGGTGTACGCGGTGTTCATGTCGGAGTAGCTGCGGAAGGTCACCTCGTCGGTGGCGGGCTTCGTGCCCTCGTAGTCCTTCCAGGCCGTGACGGTGAACTCCTGGTCCGCCTTCCATGCCTTCGTCATCTCGTACGGGCCGTTGCCGATCGGCTTCTCGTCGTACGCCTTCAGGTCGTCGTAGGCGGCCTCGGGCATCGGGTAGAACGCGGTCTGGGCCTGGCTGAGCTGCAGCGGGAACTGGCTGTCCGCGTGGGTGAGCGTGACCGTGAAGGTGTCCTTGCCGGTGACCTTGAGCCCCGACATCTCCTTGGTCTTCGGGGTGCCCTTCGCCGGGTTGAGGTCGGAGTACCCGACGATCCCGGCGAGCTGGCCGCTGTTCTCCCATGCGTTCGGGCCGTAGGCGACGTGGTTCCAGGCCTTCACGTAGCTCTCCGGCGTGACGGGCTCGCCGTTCTGGAACGTCCAGCCGTCCCGCAGCGTGATCGTCCACGTGGTGGCGTCGTCGCTCTCGACGCTCTTCGCCGCGACGTCGTGCAGGTCGCCGTCGGCGTCGGTCTGGGTCAGCGGTGCGAAGACGCTCATCACCTGGTCGAAGGCCACGGTCTGCCGGCCCGGGGTCAGGTGGTCGGGCTCGCCGGTCGCGTACACCAGGCTCGAGGGAGCGTCGTCGTCGGCCGTGCCGCCCGCCGAGCAGCCGGTCGCCACCAGGGCCAAGGTTGCCGCCGCGGCCAGCGCGGCGATCGTCCTGCGTCGCATGATCTCTCCTCGATCGGGTGCGGCCGGATCCCTGCCCGGTCGTCGTGGTGGGAAAGCTAGGACGGTTCGAATCCCGACCACAAGACTTCTTTCAATGCGCTCTGAGAGTTTTACCGCGCAGAAACACCAGCGAAACCACGCCCGTCGCAGGACCCGGCTCGTTGTGCCACGCTCGGAGGATGCGCCACACACCGCACTTCCTGCTGACCGACGTCGACGAGGTCCGACGCCTCATCACCGGGAACCCGTGGGCGACGATCGTGTCGCACACCGCGGACGGACTGGTCGCCTCGCACTACCCGGTGCTGCTCGAGACCCCCGGCCCCGACGACGACCCGGACGCCCTCGTCCTGGTGTCCCACGTCGGCCGACCCGACGAGGTCGCGCACGAACTCGGACAGCACGAGGTCCTCGTCGTGTTCCAGGGCCCGCACGGCTACGTCTCCCCCGCCTGGTACCCGCCGGAACAGTTCGTGCCCACCTGGAACCACGTCACCGCCCACGTCTGGGGCACCCCCGAGATCCTGTCCGACGACGAGAACTTCCGGGTGCTCGGCGAACTCGTCGACCACTTCGAGCACGTCATGCCCTCGCCCGTGTCGTTGCAGGTCGACGAGGAGACCGCCCGCCGGATCGCGAAGGGCACCGTGGGCATCCGGATCCGCGTCACCCGGTTCGACGCCCGCGCCAAGCTGTCGCAGAACAAGGCCCCCGAGGTGATCGACCGCATCGTCGCCGGCCTGCGGGGCGACGGCCCCTACGCGTCGCCGGCGCTCGCCGACGAGATGGCACGAGCGCACGCTGCGCGCGCTGACGACCAGGAGGCTCGATGAGCGAGATCCTGCTGCGCGCCGTCCGGCGTGTGGGCACCTCCGGGGCCCCTGCCGACATCCGCATCGTCGACGGTCGCGTCACCGAGATCGCCCCGACCGGCACGCTCGACCCCTCGAGCGTCGACACCGACGTGGTCGAGGCCGGCGGCGCCTGGCTCGGTCCGGGCCTGCGCGACCACCACACGCACTTCGACCAGTGGGCGCTCGTCCGCCGCCGTGTCGACGTCACCGGCTGCGACTCCGCCGAAGCGACCGCCGACCTGCTCGCCGCCGTCGCGCGGGCGGGCGTGACGGACCGCGTCCTGGTCGGACACGGCTACCGCGACGGGACGTGGCCGCGCCCTGCGCGACGCGAGCTGCTCGACCGTGCCGCACCGAGCCTCCCGACCGTCGTCATCAGCGCGGACCTGCACGCGGTGTGGTGCAACGCCCTCGCGCTCGCGCACTTCTCCGCCGCTGTCGGCCGCCCGCTCGAGGCGGGCGAGGACGGGGTCCTGCGCGAGCAGGACGCGTTCGACGTGACCGGTGCGTTGTCGCAGGTGCCGGACGATGCGCTCGACGCGTCCGTGGCGGACGCTGCCGAAGCAGCGGCGGCCCGCGGGGTGACGGGCGTGGTCGACCTCGAGATGCGCTTCGGGCTCGACCGCTGGCGCCGCCGGATCCACGCCGGCACCGACGCGATCCGGGTCGCGTCCGGGGTGTACCCGGCCGAGCTCGACGAGGCCATCGCCCGGGGGCTGCGCACCGGCGACGTGGTCGAGGGCACCCGTGGGCTGCTCACGATGGGACCGTTCAAGGTGGTCACGGACGGGTCGCTCGGCACGCGGACCGCCGCGATGACCGACGGCTCCGGCGTGCTCGCCTGGCCGTTCGAGGACCTCGTCGCGATCACCCGGCGTGCCGTCGACGCCGGACTCGTCCCCGCGATCCACGCGATCGGCGACCGTGCGAACGCCCTGGCCCTCGACGTCTTCGAGACCGTCGGGACCCGCGGCACGATCGAGCACGCGCAGTTGCTCGTCGACACCGACGTCGACCGGTTCGCCCGGCTCGGGGTCGCCGCGTCGGTGCAGCCCGAACACGCCATGGACGACCGGGACATCGCCGACCGGCACTGGGCCCGGTACACCGACCGGGCGTTCGCCTTCGCCTCGCTCGCACGGGCCGGAGCGCGCCTGCTGCTCGGGTCGGACGCCCCGGTGGCGCCGCTCGACCCGTGGGTCTCGATGGCGGCGGCCGTCGGGCGGGACCGCGACGGCCGCGATCCGTGGCACCCGGCCGAACGGCTCTCGTCGCTCGTCGCGTGGCAGGGGTCGACCGACGGGCGGGTCGGGGTGTCCGTCGGCGACGTGGCGGACCTGGTGTTCGTCGAGTCCGACCCGCTGGCGGCATCGTCCGCCGCTCTGCGCGGCATGCGGGTGCTCGGGACGGCCGTCGCCGGGCGGTTCACGTACCGGGAGCTGTGAGCAGGAGGACGGGCGGGTGCGTCCGTGTTCCGTGGGCTACTTCTGGTCCTTCGGGCACCAGTAGAGCTTCCGGCCGGCCATGTCGGCCATCCGGATCTCGGTGCCGCACACCCGGCAGGGCTCGCCCTGACGGTGGTAGACCCAGTGGCGGTCCTTGCGGGAGCGCAGGGCCTTCTTGTGGTCGGCCTCGGACAGGTCGTCCATCGTCATCATCAGACCGTCGCGGACGCCGTCGTGCAGCAGCTTCGACCAGTCCGCCCAGAGCGCCTTGGCCTGCTTGACGGTGATCTTCTTGCCCGGCTTGTACGGGTCGATGCGCTGCCGGAACAGCAGTTCGGCGCGGTAGATGTTGCCGATGCCGGCCACCACGGACTGGTCCATGAGCAGCTGCCCGATCGCGACGTTGCGCTTCCGGACGTTGTCGACGAAGGTCTTCTCGGCCTCGGGCCCGTCGTCGTTCATCGGGTCGGGGCCGAGCTTGTCGAGCGCGCGCTGCACCTCGGCCGGGGTCTCCACGACGCACGCGGTCGGGCCGCGCAGGTCGGCGACGGTGTCCTCGGTGAGGATCCGCACGCGCACCTGGCCGACCGGGTCCGGCGGGAACGACTCGATCGGGTCCTCCGCCTTCTCCTGCTCGGCCATCCGGTAGCGGGCGAGCCGCGGTGCGCCGATCGAGCTGAGCGACTCTTCGCGGTCGTCGTCGTCGGACAGCGCCTCGGCGGTGGAGATCACGCCCGCGAAGTCCCACGCGCCGTACAGGCCGAGGTGGACGCGGAGGAACAGGTCGTCCTCGAACTCCAGGAACATCTGCTTCGCGACCGCCCGGGCGGCGATCAGGCGCTTGCCGTCGAGCTGCGCGGCCCCGGCGGCGAAGCGGCCCTGGGGACTCGACACCTCGCAGCGCTTGCCGACGAAGTGCCGGGTGAACTGGTTGGCGATGCGGTGGACGGAGTGACCCTCGGGCATTGGTCTTGTCTACTCGGTGCTGCTCGGTGTTGCTGGACCGTGGGTCCGAGCCCTACGCGTCGATCTGGCGACCGGCGATCAGCCCGGTGGTCTCGTACTCGGCGAGCTGGGCGATGCGGCGGGCGTGGCGCTCCTCGCCCGAGAACGGCTCGGCGATGAACAGGTCGACGAACCGGATCGCCTCGTCCTCGGTGTGCTGGCGCGCGCCGATGGAGATGACGTTGGCGTCGTTGTGCTGACGGGCGAGCAGCGCGGTCGACTCGTTCCAGACGAGCGCGGCCCGGATGCCCTCGACCTTGTTCGCGGCGATCTGCTCGCCGTTGCCGGAACCGCCGAAGACGACACCGAGGGCCTGGACACCGTCGCGCTGGTCCTGCACCACGGCGTGCGCGGCGTTGATGCAGAACGAGGGGTAGTCGTCGAGCGCGTCGTACTCGGTCGGACCGTGGTCCACCACCTCGTGCCCGGCTTCAGTCAGGTGGGTTGCGAGGGTCTTGTTGAACTCGAGGCCGGCGTGGTCCGTTCCGAGGTGGATGCGCATGGAACCGATCCTATTCCTGCGGCTCCGGGGCCCGGACCACCACGGACTACGGTGCGCGGACCACCACGACGAGGTACCGGGTGGGGTCCTCGCCCGGGTTGCGGTACACGACGTCGGCGGGGTCGCCGAGCTCGATCCGGTCCCCCGCCGCCAGCCGCGTCGGCTCACCGCCGACGACGACCTCGAGCACGCCGTCGACGACCCAGATGCAGTGCCGCAGGAACGCGTAGGCGGACGCCGGGTAGGCCACTTCGCGGCCGGCCGGGAGGCGCACCTCGGTGACGTCGGCGGGGAACGCCGCGCTCGAGACCGGACGGCGGCGGTACCCGGTGTCGGGATCGGTCCAGGAATCGGCGGTCGCGCCGCGTTGCACCCCACGCGCCTCGTCGGGGTCGGTCACCCTGGGCACCTCGTGCTCCAGGGCATCGTCGAGGAGCTGCGAGATCGTCAGGCCGAAGGCGCCGGACAGCCGGCCGAGGATCGTCGCGGTGGGGCTGGAGACCCCGCGCTCGACGCGGTTGATCATCGCCCGGGAGACGCCCGACTCCTCGGCGAGCTCGGTGAGGCTCCACCTGCGCTCGGTGCGGAGGCGCTGGAGCCGTTCGCCGAGCGCCCGCTGCTCGGCGACCGAGGTGTCGTCGGCGCCGGTTGCGGGATCGGCATGCGCGTCGTCTACGATGTGAGACATGACGACAGCATATGCGACGAACGGGGTCGTGATCCGCGACTGCACCCCGGCCGACCTCGACGTCGTGCACGCCCTGCACGTCGATGCCGTGCTGCACTCCACCGCCATCTGGCAGGACATCCCGCACCCGCGTCCGTACTTCGACGGGTGGCTCGCCGAGCGGCAGGGCGGCGGGTACCCGGTGGTCGTGGCCGAGGTCGACGGGGTCGTGGCTGGCTACGCGACGTACTCGCAGTGGCGGCAGCCGGACGGGTACCGGCAGACCGTCGAGCACAGCGTCTACGTGGTCGAGGCGTCCCGCGGCCGGGGCATCGCGACGACGTTGATGGCCGAGTTGGTCGCGCGGGCCACCGCCGAGGGCCGACACGTGATGATGGCCGGGATCTGCAGCACCAACACGGGGTCGATCGCCCTGCACGAACGCCTGGGCTTCGCCACGGTCGCTGTCGTGCCCGAGGTCGGACGCAAGTTCGACCGCTGGCTCGACCTGAAGCTCATGCGGCTGCCGCTCGTCTGACGCGACGGGCGGGGCGGGCGCACCACGGGCCTCCCGGCCACCCGTCCCTCGCCGGTCGGCGCCGGATCAGTCGGTGGTGTCGAAGATCGGGCCGACGGTGCGCGAGCGCTTGAGCTCGAAGAACGCGGGGACCTTCGCGACGGCGACGACGCCGTCCCACAGGTCGAGCGCCTCCCGGCCCTTGGGGGCCGGGGAGATGACCGGTCCGAAGAATGCGGTGCCCTCGACGGCGATGACCGGCGTGCCGACGTCCTGCCCGACACGGTCGATGCCGTCCTGGTGGCTGGCGCGCACGGCGGCGTCGACCTCGTCGGTCCAGGCGTACTCGAGCAGGTCGGCGACCAGGCCGAGCTCCGCGAGCACGGCGGGGACGACCTGCTCGGGGTCGGACTCCTGGCGGAGGTGGATGTGCTCGCCGAGGGCGTCGTACAGCGGCTTCACGACGTCCTGGCCGAGCCGGAGCTTCGCCGCCGTGACGATGCGCGGGTAGACCTGGCCGGCGTGCAGGCGCTCCTTGTAGCTGTCCGGCACGTCCTGGTCCTCGTTGAGGACGAACAGGCTCATCACCTTCCACGTCACGTCGAGGTCGCGGTGCTCGGCGACCTCACCCACCCAGCGGCTCGTCATCCAGGCCCAGGGGCAGTTCGGGTCGAACCAGAACTCCACGGCGGTGCGCTCGGTGGTGGGGTCGGTCGGGTTGTCCACAGTCGTCTCGGTCACGATCCGAGCGTACGCGGCGTCGCTAGGCTGGAACTCATCGTCCCGCCGGCGCACGACGCCGTCCGGGGCCCCGTACGCGGACACCGATCGTCCGCGTCCCCAGCGAAGATGGAGCGTTGCGTGCCCGGAGAGAACCTCACCCGAATCGAAGCCCAGGAGCGCGCGGCCGTCGTCGCCGTGCAGACGTACGACGTCGAGCTCGACCTGACCCGCGGCGCCGACAGCTTCGGCAGCACCACGCGGGTGCGCTTCACCGCCACCGCCGGCGCATCGACCTTCATCGACGCCATCACGAAGACCGTGCACTCGATCACGCTGAACGGCACGGCGCTCGACGTCGCCGCGGTGAACGACGGCGTGCGCATCCAGCTCGACGACCTGCAGGAGCAGAACGAGCTCGTGGTCGTCAGCGACGCGCTGTACACGAACACCGGTGAAGGCCTGCACCGCTTCGTCGACCCGGTGGACGACGAGGTGTACCTGTACTCCCAGTTCGAGGTCCCCGACTCGCGCCGCATGTTCGCGGTGTTCGAGCAGCCCGACCTGAAGGCCGAGTTCTCTTTCACCGTGACGGCGCCGTCGCGGTGGCAGGTCGTCTCGAACTCCCCCACGCCGGAGCCGCACGTCGACGGCGACGTCGCGACGTGGGCGTTCCCGCCCACCGCGCGCATCTCGAGCTACATCACCGCGCTCGTCGCCGGCCCGTACGAGGTCGTGCGCGACGAGCTGACCAGCCGCGACGGCCGGACGATCCCGCTCGGCGTGTTCGCCCGCAAGTCGCTCGCCTCGTACCTCGACCCCGAGTACGTGTTCGAGACCACGAAGAAGGGCTTCGCGTACTTCGAGGAGAAGTTCGACGTCGCCTACCCCTTCGACAAGTACGACCAGCTGTTCGTGCCGGAGTTCAACGCCGGCGCGATGGAGAACGCCGGGGCCGTCACCTTCACCGAGACCTACGTGTTCCGGTCGAAGGTCACCGACGCCATCAAGGAGCGCCGGGTCGTCACGATCCTGCACGAGCTCGCTCACATGTGGTTCGGCGACCTGGTCACCATGAAGTGGTGGAACGACCTGTGGCTCAACGAGTCCTTCGCCGAGTGGGCGTCGACGATCGCCACGGCCGAGGCCACCGAGTGGACCGAGGCCTGGACCACGTTCCAGGCGATGGAGAAGTCCTGGGCCTACCGCCAGGACCAGCTCCCCTCGACGCACCCGATCGTCGCGACGATCAACGACCTCGAAGACGTCCAGGTCAACTTCGACGGCATCACCTACGCGAAGGGCGGCTCGGTCCTCAAGCAGCTCGTCGCGTGGGTCGGCATCGACGCGTTCTTCGCCGGTGTCTCCGCCTACTTCAAGAAGCACCACCACTCGAACACCGAGCTGCGCGACCTGCTCGTCGAGCTCGAGGCGACGAGCGGCCGTGAACTCACCGAGTGGTCGAAGCTCTGGCTCGAGACCGCGGGCGTCAACACCCTGCGCCCCGAGATCGAGACCGACGAGTCCGGCGTCATCACGTCGTTCACGGTCCTGCAGGAAGCCCCCGCCGACTACCCGACGCTGCGCCCGCACCGTCTGGC
Source organism: Curtobacterium sp. Arg-1 (assembly GCF_025643395.1). NCBI lineage: Bacteria > Bacillati > Actinomycetota > Actinomycetes > Micrococcales > Microbacteriaceae > Curtobacterium > Curtobacterium sp. Arg-1. Next base: position 1,059,091 of record NZ_CP095731.1, on the reverse strand, counting down.
CATCGGCGTCTACGCGTTCCGGAACGACGAGTCCGCACCGTTCGGCGCGGACACGGCATCCGCCGGCGGCAAGCTCGAGCGGGTCCAGCGCGTCGAGATCGACGTCGACGGCGCCCGCACCGACGTGCCCGAGCTCGTCGGCGTGCACCGCGGCGACCTCGTGCTCCTGAATGACGACGACCTGGCCTACGCCAAGATCCGTCTCGACGAGCACTCCCGGCGCACCGCGATCGAGCACCTCGCGTCCATCGCGAACCCGCTCGCCCGCTCGATCGTCTGGGGTTCCGTGTGGGACGCCACGCGCGACGCCGAGTCCCCCGCCAGCGACTACGTCCGCCTGGTGCTCGGCAACATCGCGACCGAGACCGAGTCGACCACCATCCGCACGACGCTCTCGCAGCTGCTGCTCACCGCACGCAACTACGTGGCGCCGGGCTCGGTCGAGGCCACGGTCCGCACCGTCGGCGACACGCTCTGGCAGCTCGCGTCCTCGGCCGAAGCCGGTTCGGACGCGCAGTTCCAGTTCGTGAAGTTCTTCGCGCAGATCCCGTCCACGCCCGAGCACGTCGCGACCCTGCAGGGACTGCGCGACGGTTCGGTCACGCTGCAGGGCCTCGAGATCGACACCGACCTGCGCTGGGAGCTGCTCGAGGGCCTCGTGCTCGCGGGCGCCGCGGGCAGCACCGAGATCGACGCCGAGCTCGCTGCGGACAAGACCGCGTCCGGCGAGCAGGCCGCGGCCCGCGCCCGGGCGACGATCCCGACGGCCGAGGGCAAGCTGGCGGCGTTCTCGTCGCTGGTCGACTCGTCCGAGCTGCCGAACGCGATCGTGCGGCAGACCACGGTCGGGTTCCAGCACGTGAACAGCCCGGTCCTGCTCGAGGGCCTCGTGCCGAAGTACTTCGAGGTGCTCACGCGCATCTGGGCCGAACGCAGCTACCACATGGCGGACACCATCGTCTCGGGCCTCTACCCGGCGCCGCTCGCGTCGGCCGAGCTCCGTGACGCCGCCGCCGCGTGGCTCGCGGAGCACCCGGAGACGCCGGCGCTGCGCCGCATCGTGTCCGAGAGCCTCGCGGGCACCGAGCGGGCGCTCCGGGTCCAGGCCGCGGACGCCTGAACCCTGCGCTGATCCGGCGGGGTCTTGGTGTTCCTCCAGGGACGCCGAGGCCCCGCCGCTTAGCATCGACCGGATATGAACCTGGCTGCAGCAGACACCACCGACGTCCCGAAGTGGGCGTCCAACGCGTTCCTCCAGTTCGTCGACGCCTGGCAAGCACCGATCACGATCGTCATCACGATCCTCGCGGCGATCGTCCTCCGGCTGATCCTCCGTCGCATGATCAAGCAGGTCGTCGACCGGATCGTGAACGGCGTCAAGAAGCGTCAGGGGGCGGCCGACACCCAGGCCCTCATCGCCTCCCCCGTGCAGACCGCGCGTGTCGTGCAACGGACCCGGACGCTCGGCAGTGTCCTCGAGAACCTGGCCACCGTGGTCGTCGTCGTGATCGCGCTCGTGGTCATCGCCACGGCGTTGTGGAAGGGTGCCGCGGTCGGCATCGTCGGCGGTGCGTCCCTCGTCGCGGCCGGCCTCGCCGTCGGCGCCCAGTCCATCGTGAAGGACCTGTTGTCCGGCATCTTCATGATCCTCGAGGACCAGGCCGGCGTCGGTGACGTCGTCGACACCGGGCAGGCCACCGGCGTCGTCGAGAACGTCGGGCTGCGCGTCATGCAGATCCGCGACGTGAACGGCATCCTCTGGTTCGTCCCGAACGGGCAGATCCTGCGCGTCGGCAACCTTTCCCAGGGCTGGTCACGGGTGCTCGTCGACATCACCGTGCCGTACGACACCGACATCGACGCCGTGCAGGACGCCCTGCTCAAGGCCGCCGTGACGATGTCGCAGGAGCCGCGCTGGCGCCAGCGGATCGTCGAGAAGCCGGAGATCTGGGGCCTGCAGTCGATCACCGACGCCGGGATGGTCTTCCGCCTGGTCGTGAAGACCCGCGCCTCTGAGCTCGACGTCGTCGGCCGGGAGCTCCGCACCCGACTGAAGCACGCCGTCGACGAACTCGGCATCACCCTGCCCGCGATGGCGATGATCATGCCCGAGGGCTGGGAGAACGCCACCTCGATCAACGGGCTGCGCACCGTCCGCACCCAGCCGATGGCTGCGCCCACGAAGCCGCGGCGCACCAAGCGCAACATCCTCGGGCAGCCGATCCGCACGGACGACGAGCCCGACAGCGGGAAGGACCCCCGATGACCGACCTCACACCCCCGACCGGCCCGGGTGGGCCAGGAGCACGTGGCTCGCTCGGCATGCCCGGCGTCCCCGCGCAGCCGATCACCCTGCGCGTCGGTGAGCACGGCACCTCGGCCACCGGGTCGCTGTACGAGCGGATCGGCGGTGCCCCCACCTTCGACCGGCTCGTCCGGCGCTTCTACGAGGGCGTGCAGCAGGACGAGGTCATCTGGCCGATGTACCCGGCCGACGACCTCGAGGGTGCGATCTGGCGCCTCTCCGCCTTCCTGCAGCAGTACTGGGGCGGGCCGGGCACGTACAGCGAGCAGCGCGGGCACCCCCGTCTGCGGATGCGCCACAACCCGTTCCGCATCACGTCCGAGGCGCGGGAGCGCTGGCTCCACCACATGCACGAGGCGGTCGAGTCGCTCGAGCTCGCTCCCCTGGACGAAGCCGAGCTCTGGGGCTACCTCGACCGCGCTGCCCACGCGATGACGAACACCTTCGACTGACGCGCGTCCGGCGCGGACGCCGTCGTGTCGTCGAGACGCCTCCGGATCCGGCGGCGTCTCGACGCTCCCGCGGTGTCTTCCGCGGACGCCGGCGTGCAGTGATCGTCACGAGCGCCGGACGGGAGGCCCGTGGCGGCGTCGCCACGGGCCTCCCGTCCGGCGGTTCCTGCGTTCTCGTGCTGGCGAGACGCCGGCGTCTCCGTCCGACGCCGCCACGTGCGTTCCGCGCCTCCGAATTCGACGGCGTCTCGCGGAATCGGCGGCGTGCCCGCGGGACGCCGGCGTCTTCGGGCAGTGCGTCTCAGCGCGGTCAGCGGACGTACGAGCCGGAGGCGAGGTCGTCGACCAGCGACGGCCGTGACGGCCGCCAGCCGTGGGCCGACCGGGCGTGCGCGCCGGACGCCTCTTGGTGCAGCAGCAGCGCGTCGGCGAAGTCCTGCCCGAGCCGTTCGCGGCTCGCATCGACGCTCTCGGCGACGACCGGTGCACCGTGGGCCCCGGCCTCGGCGAGCTCGCGCACGGTCGGGTTGTCCCCGGTCGCCGCGACGATGTACCCGTCGAGCTCGCCGCGGTGCAGCGCGAGGACGTAGAGCTCGCCGAGGTCGTCCACGTGCACCGTCGTCCACCGCTGGGAGCCGTCCCCGACCAGCCGCACCGGCTGCTCGCCGTCGCCGACGAACATCGCCGGGATGCCCGCGCCGCGTCCGTACACGATGCCGGGCGCGACGATGGTGCTCCGGACGTCGCTCGCGCGCAGCAGGGCCTCGTTCGGACCGCGCCACGCGGTCAGCGCCGGCGGGTCGATCGGCGACTGCTCCGAGATGTCCGTCGAGTCGCCGAAGGTGAAGATCCCGCCGGTGTGCACGAACGGCTTGGGGGTGCCGGCCAGTGCAGCGATCGCGGTGCGGATGAAGTCCGGGTCGACGTCCGGGGCCGATGCCGTGTGGACCACGCCGTCGCTCTCGTGCAGCAGCCGTTCGACGACCTCGGTGTCGGTGACGTCACCGACCAGGGCTCGGCCACCGGCGTCACGGACGTGCTGGGCCTTCTCGTCGGACCGGACGAGTGCGGTGACCTCGTCGCCGTGGGCGACCAGGGAGCGGAGGACGGAGGAGCCGATGTAGCCGGACGCACCGGTGAGGAAGACGTGCATGCGGCCAGCCAACCACGGCGGCCACGCGGCGTGGTCCGCGGCGGTCACCGTCCTCGCCGTCCTCGCCGTCTTCGTCGTCGTCGTCGTCGTTACGAGCTCAGGGTCCAGGCGCGCCGCTTCACGAGCACGTGGCCGCGCGAGGTCGTGAGACGGCTCCACGGACCGGTCTCGAACAGGCGCACCGGGTCGTGCCCGAGGAAGCCGAGGCTCTCGCCGGCGAACCCCGCACCAGCCGGCAGGTGCTCGACGCCGGGGACCGGTCTGCCCCAGACCTCGGCACGGATCCGCCGGACGATGGCCTCGCCCGAGTTGGACGGCACGGCGTCCGCGACCTCGGCGATGCCGTCACGGGTGGCCCGGCGGAGGAGTTCGGGCGAGACGTCCGGCAGCGGGACCCAGCCACCGCGGGGCGGCGAGATGGCCGCCCACGTGACCGTGTGGACCTCGTGCGGCAGCTCGACCTCGATCGGGGTGGCCCGCGTCGGGTCCGCGCCCTCGGCGTGCTCGGCGTCCTGCGTCTCTGCCAGCAGGCGGAGACGCTCGAGCAGCGACTGCAGCGGCACCACGGTGTCGATCGAGGCGGGCTCGGTGAGCGAGAACGTGCGGAGGCCGAGCACCGTCGGCAGTTCGTCGAGCAACCCGAGCGGGTAGAGGATCGCCGTGTAGACGGCCAGGACGCCGGAGTCGGCGATGAGCCGGACCGAGCCGTCCTCGATCCGAGCGGCACGGCCGAGGTACGTGCGGAGGTCACCGAGTGAGGCGGCGTCGGGAAGCGTGAACGAGTTGCCCATGTCGTCCACGATCCTACCGGCCGTCGACGTCGCACCGCCTGGGCGTGGTGACCCTGCATCGAGGCCGGGCAGCCGTTCGTAGACTGCACAGCGTGAACGGCGAACCCGACTTCCTGCGGACCCTGCGACTCGAGGACACCGGCGCGAGCACGGGCGAGACGATCCTGACCGGTGCCAGCCACTGGTCCCCCGGCGGACGGGTGTTCGGCGGGCAGGTCCTGGCCCAGTGCATCGTCGCCGCGCAGACCACGATCGACGGTCGCGACGTCCACTCGATGCACGGGTACTTCCTGCGGCCGGGCGACGTCGACGTGCCGATCACCTTCGCCGTCGAGCGCATCCACGACGGTCGTTCGTTCGCGACCCGCCGCGTGCAGGCGTACCAGCGCGGCGTCCCGATCTTCTCGATGATCGCGTCGTTCCAGGTGCCGGACACCGGTCTCGAACACCAGGACCCGTACCCGGTGGACACCCCGGACCCGGAGTCCCTGCCGTCGGCCGCGTCGATCCTGTCCGCCATCGACCACCCCGTCGCACGGGCGTGGGCCGCACGGTCCATCGACCTGCGGCACGTCGAGGGTCCGGTGTTCATCGACGTGCAGGGCGAGCACGTGCCGCACCAGGCGGTCTGGTTCCGGGTGCAGGGCGACCTGCCCGAGGACCCGGCGCTGCACCGTGCGGTGCTCGGCTACGCCAGCGACATGTCCATCCTCGAGCCGATCATGCGGCGGCACGGCGTCGCCTGGGGCACCCCCGGTGTGAAGAGCGCCAGCCTCGACCACGCGATGTGGTGGCACCGCGACGGTCGCGCGGACGAGTGGATCCTGTACACGCAGGAGTCCCCGAGCGCGCAGGGCGGACGGGGACTCGCGTTGGGGCGGATGTTCTCCCGCGACGGTCAGCTGCTGGCCACCGTCGCCCAGGAGGGCATGATGCGGGTGCCTACGGGCGGCTGAACTGCACCGGGTCCTCGAGGTAGCGCTCACACGCGGCACGCTCGGGGTCGGTCAGCCGACGCGGACGGTTCGTCGCCGCGTCGACCATCACGAGTGCGGTCGTGGCCCGGGTGTACAGGACCGCGGGGGACTGTCCCACGGGCGACCAGACCTCGTACGAGACGTCGATGCTCGCACCGCCCACCCGCCCGATCCACATCTGGATGTCGAGCGGCTGACGGAGGTACGGGATCGATGCCAGGTACTCGAGGCGTTGCCCGGCGATGATCGTCATGGTGCCCGAACCGGGCCGACCGTCGATGATCGGCTCGGGCAGGGCGCCGTCGGGGTCCTCACCGGGGTCGGCACCCCAGAACCCCACGATGCGCGCCTCTTCGAGGAGGCGCAGCATCGCGGAGTTGTTGACGTGGCCGTAGGCATCGATGTCGCTCCACCGCATGCGGATGGGAGCGTGCAGTCTCGCCACGCGGGTCAGTCGCGGGTGAGCTTGCGGTACGTCGCGCGCCCGGGCTTCGCGGCATCGGCGCCGAGGCGCTCGATCTTGTTCTCCTCGTACGCCTCGAAGTTGCCTTCGAACCAGTACCAGTTCGGCGTGCCGTCCTCGTTCAGGCCTTCCCACGCCAGGATGTGCGTGGCGATGCGGTCGAGGAACCACCGGTCGTGCGTGATGACCACGGCGCAACCGGGGTACTCGAGCAGGGCGTTCTCGAGGCTGCCGAGCGTCTCGACGTCCAGGTCGTTGGTCGGTTCGTCGAGCAGAAGCAGGTTGCCGCCCTGCTTGAGCGTCAGCGCGAGGTTCAGACGGTTGCGCTCACCACCGGACAGGATGCCGGCGCGCTTCTGCTGGTCCGGCCCCTTGAAGCCGAACTGCGACACGTAGGCGCGGGACGGGATCTCGGTCTTGCCGACCTGGATGTAGTCGAGTCCGTCGGACACGACCTCCCACAGGTTCTTGTTCGGGTCGATGCCGCCACGGCTCTGGTCGACGTACGAGATGTCGACCGTGTCGCCGATCTTCAGCGTGCCGCCGTCGAGCGGTTCGAGGCCGACGATCGTCTTGAAGAGCGTGGTCTTGCCGACACCGTTCGGGCCGATGACGCCGACGATGCCGTTGCGGGGCAGCGTGAACGAAAGGTCGCCGATGATGACGCGTTGACCGAACTGCTTGCGCAGGTGCTCGGCGTCGATGACCTGCGAGCCCAGACGCGGGCCGACCGGGATCACGATCTCCTCGAAGTCGAGCTTGCGGGTGCGCTCGGCCTCGGTGACCATCTCTTCGTAGCGAGCGAGACGGGCCTTGGACTTCGCCTGGCGGCCCTTGGTGTTGCTCCGGACCCAGTCGAGTTCCGAGGACAGGCGCTTCGCGAGCTTGGCGTCCTTCTTGCCCTGGACCTCGAGGCGGGCGCGCTTCTTCTCGAGGTAGGTCGAGTAGTTGCCCTCGTACGGGTACAGGCGACCGCGGTCGACCTCGGCGATCCACTCGGCGACGTGGTCGAGGAAGTACCGGTCGTGGGTCACGGCGAGGACGGCACCGTGGTACTGCTGCAGGTGCTGCTCGAGCCAGAGCACGCTCTCGGCGTCGAGGTGGTTGGTGGGCTCGTCGAGCAGGAGCAGGTCAGGCTTCTGGAGCAGGAGCTTGCAGAGCGCGACGCGGCGCTTCTCACCACCGGACAGGTGCGTGACGAGCTCGTCCCCCGGGGGGCACTGCAGCGCGGCCATCGCCTGGTCGAGCTGGGAGTCGAGGTCCCACGCGTCGGCGGCGTCGATGTCTTCCTGCAGCGTGCCCATCTCGGCCAGGAGCGCGTCGAAGTCGGCGTCCGGCTCGGCCATGAGCGCCGAGATCTCGTTGAAGCGCGCGAGCTTGCCGTGGATCTCGCCCACGCCCTCCTGCACGTTCTCGAGCACGGTCTTCGTCTCGTCGAGCTCCGGCTCCTGCATGAGGATGCCGACCGTGAAGCCGGGCGTGAGCTTCGCTTCACCGTTGGACGGCTGGTCGAGACCCGCCATGATCTTCAGGATCGTCGACTTGCCAGCACCGTTCGGTCCGACGACGCCGATCTTGGCACCGGGGAGGAACGACATCGTGACGTCGTCGAGGATCAGCTTGTCGCCGACCGCCTTGCGGGCGCGGACCATCTGGTAGATGTACTCAGCCATATCGGCCCCAAGTGTAGTGACACCGTCGGAGCAGCGCTCGCCCGACGCCGGATCGCCGCTTCCCGCACCTGTACGAACCGGCCTGTTGTTCGCGTCACGGACGACGTAGCTTTGCCTCACCCAGCAACTTGGGGCCCGTCGCCCACCACGACGAGGACCAGGATCAGGACCACGGACAGGACGAGGACCATGACCACGCACACGACAACGACCCCGTCGCGGCTCCGCCGCCTCGCGCTCCCCTTCGTCGGAGCGATCGCACTCACCGTCGGACTCATCGCACCGGTGTCGCCGGCATCCGCCGTGGCCCTGCCGAAGGGCGCCCCGTACCTGCTGTACACCGCGAGCATCAGCGCGAACGGCTCGGGGACCGGCTACTCGTCGTACATCAACGTGCACGACGCCCACAACAACGCCTACGCCTTCGGGATCCAGTCGGACAAGGGCTCCACCGTGAGCAAGGGCAAGCCGCGGTACATCTGGGAGCGCGTGCAGAACGGCAAGTTCACGTACGGCTACCTCGGCCCGGCGACGAACAAGCTCACCCCGATCGGCATGCGCTGGTACAAGAACGACGTCGCGACGATGATCGTGAACCACAAGACCGTCGCCAACCTGAAGCTCAACCTGGACGGACGGCTGTTCTTCAACGCCGAGGCCAACGCCCGTCTGAACGGTGACGTCGTGCACTCGACGGTGCAGAACACCCGCATCACGGTCGGCGACCGCAAGTCGAACACCGGGCTGAACGGCAAGTGGAACACGGGCTTCTCGTTCCACGGCCTGAAGGCCACGCAGACCAACAGCCCGCGGGTGCAGGGTGCGAGCTTCAAGATCGACGGCCGTGTGACCGGGCTGCCCCGCGGTGGCAACTGGGACACCGACCAGGTCTCCGGCATCGGGATGATCGCCCAGAAGTGGTGACCGACGCGAGGCGGTGAACCGCACGCGGAACACGCGGCCTGACCCGGCGCACCGACTCCGATCGGCTGCCGGGTCAGGCCGCTTCGTCGTGGTCGGTGCGGTCGGCGTGGTCGGCGTGGTCGTCGAGGGGTGGCGCAGGGTCCCAGGGCGCGGCGTCCTGCTCGAGGACGTGTTCGGACGGCCCCGCTGGCTCCGTGCCGTCCCCGAGGGTCGGTGCGCCGTGCAGCGCATCGGCGTCGTCGTCCGACCCCGGGTCGGTCGACGGTGCGTGTTCGTGGGGCTCTGCGGTGTGCTCCCCGCGGTCGGGTCCGTCCGCGGCGCCGTGACCCACAGCGGGGTCACGGACCTCGCCGGTGCGGGGGTCCACCCCACGCAGTCCACCGTGACCCGATGCGGCGTCGCCGACCTGCCGCGGAACCCGCAGCCAGTTGCTGATCCCCCACGCCAGGTCGTGGCCGATGCCGTCGGCGTCGATCTCGACCGAGGTCCCGCCACGACCGTCGCGTTCCCACGTGCGGATGCGAACCCGGCCGGCGACGACGATCCGGTCGCCCTTCTTCAGGGACTTGAACACGTTCGACGCGAGCGACCGGAACGCGGTGACGGTGTACCAGTTGGTCGCACCGTTGACCCAGGCCGAGGTGGCCCGGTCCCAACGACGCGAGGGTGACGCGAGCCGGAGACTCGTGATGGCGATGCCGGTCTCGGTGACGAGGTGCCGGGGCTCGGTGGCGACGATTCCGCAGACGGTGATGATGTCGTTCATGGGTCGATCGTCACGGAGCCCGGGGCTGCCTCAGCAGCCCCGGGCTGGATCTGTGGCGTGTGGACCCGATCAGGCGACCTGTGGAGGACGAGTCCCCCGGGCCTCCTGTCCGGACCCGCTCAGTGCGCTCGGAACTCGGGCCGGGCGGCCAACGGTCCGAGCGCGGCGTGGACCGCGCCCTTCGCGGACTCGAGGGACGGGTAGGGCCCGCCCGCCCGTCGGCGTCCGTAGAGCTCGACCTCGAAGCCGTCCGCCGCGCGGTGGATGCTTCCCACTGCTCCGGCCGGACCGATGGCGACCCAGGTTCCCGTGTTGTCCGTCATGTTCGAACCACCTCCTCGTGGCCCTGCCGCCCCGGGGTCAGGACGCCAGGATGTACTGACTGTAGGCCTTCCGGACCTTGTTCACCTTGGGCAGCGCGACCGCGAGGCAGTAACCCTGCCCGGGGTTCTTCGCGAAGAAGTCCTGGTGGTACTCCTCTGCCGTGAAGAACGTCGAGAGCGGCTCGATGGTGGTGACGACCCCGCCGTCCCAGATGTCCGACGCCCGCTCGATCGCGCGCTCGAACAGCTCGCGCTGCGCGTCGTCGGCCGGGAACATCGCCGAGCGGTACTGCGTGCCGACGTCGGCGCCCTGCCGGTTCAGCTGACGGGGGTCGTGCAGCGTGAAGAAGACGTCGAGGATCACCTCGGCTGGGATCACCGACTCGTCGAACGTCACCGCGACCGCCTCGGCGTGCCCCGTCGTCCCGGTGCACACCAGTTCGTAGGACGGGTCGTCGACCTGTCCGCCGATGTAGCCCGACACCACGTCCTGCACACCCTGGAGCGTGCGGTACACGGCGTCGAGACACCAGAAACATCCACCTGCGAGCACGAACGTGGTCATGACGACACCCTCTCTCCGGGCCACGCGTGCGGCCCACTCGTTCCTCCACAACAGTGTGCGCGGAGACCCTGTTCCCCAGATCGGACGGCACCCCTCGGCGTGTCGGTGGTCCCCCGTAGCGTCGGCACCACACCGACCAGGAGGCCAGCGATGCAGACCATCACCGAACCCGCACTGCGGATCCGCACCGTCCCGCTGGCCCGCGCCCGGGGCGACTACCGCATCCTCGACGTCCGCGACGACCTGAGCCGCGTGACCCGGGCCAACGGTGAGATCGTCGGCTACGTCGACCGCATCGACGTCGCCGGCGACACCGCCTACCGTGCGCGCCGGTACGTCGCGACCGAGCGCCGGTTCGTCGAGCTGCCGAGCGTCTGGTCCGCCGACGACGCCGTGGACACCCTGCGCTGGTCATGATGTTCCACATTGGAATCATCTGCGCTGGGATGCGCGGAACGCCGTCCGACCTCCCCGACGCCTGATCGTCCCGTGGGTATGGTGCGCACATGGACTGGTGGAACGACCTGACCGACTGGACTTCGTCCGACACGGGGTGGCGGGTGCTCTCGGGCGCTGTGATCCCCTTCGTCGCGATCGTCGTGGCTGGTGTCATCGCGGCGCTCATCGGGCGCAGCGCGACCAAGCGGGTCGTGGCGCTGCAGGAGCGGGAATCGAAGAACGCCGCCGTGGCCGCGATCCTGACGGCTGCGCGCAAGGCTGCCGCGTGGGGATCGCTCGGACACGACGAGCGCGCCTACGCCGACCACCTGGCCGAGGACGCCGACATCCGGCTGCGCCTGCTCGCCGTGCAGGGTGCGCCGCTGGCCGCCAACTGGGCCCAGCACGAGATCGCCGACATCAAGAAGAACTCGTCGACGTTCAGCTTCCAGGCGGACCAGTCCCTCGCCGAGTTCCGTGACCGCCTGCTCGACTGGCAGGCACGTCCGAGCCGTGCGCGCAAGCTCTTCAAGGCCGACCTCGAGCGCTGGAAGTTCGAGTCTCCGGACCCCGACGCCGACCTGATCAAGCGCCAGCAGGACTGGAACGCCGACCAGGGCGAGGCCCCGCGCACCCAGGCGCAGGCCCCGGCCCCGGTTGCTCCGGTCGAGCGCGCCACCCCGACGACGACCTCGCTGCGTCCGGCGCAGCGCCCCGCATCAGCGCCTTCGGTCCCGGCAGCCACCGCACCCGCTGCTGGTTCGCCCGCTGCCGGTGCGGCTGCGCCCGGAACCACAGCCGCCGGATCCACCGGTGGGACGACCCCGTCGTTCTCGGTGAACCGCGGTGCCGGCACGAACCAGAACCGCGGGAGTACCGACCCGAACGCCACACGCTCCTTCGGCGAGAACACCACCCGCGTCTACGGCGACGACGAGGCTGCGCCGCCGGTGCGCCCGGCGCTCGGCACCCCGACCTCACCCGCACGCTCCACCCCGGGTCGCAGCACGGACGACACCGAGGCCGTGGACGACGCCAGCGCCACCCGTGCCTTCGGCGGCGCGAGCGCCACCCGTGCGTTCGGCGACACCGACCGCGCACCGCGGAACGACCGCCCGTCCTCTGCCGACCGCGCCGTCGCGACGCCCACGGCAGCCGAGGCGCACGTCAACCGCACACCGGCGAACGACGTCCCGCCGGCGTCGGCTCCCCGGGTCGAGACCCCCGGAACGACGAACACCACGTCCGTCCCGACGCGTCTGGGCCAGGCCCCCGCCGAACCGGCCGACGCGAACGAGACATCGGAAGCGCCGTACACGCAGCCGATCAGCGCCGCCGAACTCCGGCGCCGCGCCGCGGACGACGACGAGTAACAGCCGCCACGACGCCACAGCGACGAGAACAGGGCCGCCATCCGCACAGGATGGCGGCCCTGTTCGTCTTCGGTGCCCCCGGCAGGAATCGAACCCGCGGCACGGTGGGTAGAAACCACCTGCTCTATCCACTGAGCTACGGAGGCAAGCAGCGTCGATTGTAGCGCCGTGACCAGATCCGGCGGTTGCCCAACGGTCGGCCGCCGTCTGCTCTCCGTTCCCCTCCGGGACACCCGCGCTTCGTAGCGTCCGGAGCATGCGCACCACCGGTTCCGTCCTCGCCGTCGTGCCCGCGCGTGCCGGGTCGAAGGGGATCCCCGGCAAGAACCTCCGCACCGTCGCGGGTCGTTCGCTGGTCCGTCGTGCGGTCGAGTCGGCTCGGCTGGCCGCGAGCATCGACGAGGTGGTCGTCACGACCGACGGCGACGCGATCGCCGCTGAGGCGGTCGCCTCCGGTGCCGCCGTGGTCCGCCGTCCGGCCGAGCTCGCCGGTGACGAGGCATCGTCCGAGTCCGCGCTGCTGCACGTCCTCGACGCGATCAGCACGCCACTGCCCGAGGTCCTCGTCTTCCTGCAGGCGACCTCGCCGTTCATCGACCCGGCCGACCTCGACGCCGCCGTCGCGCGCGTGGTCGACGGGCACGCCGACGCGGTGTTCGCGGCCGCAGCGTCGCACGTGTTCCTGTGGCGGACCGCGCCGGACGGCACCGCGGTCGCGGTCAACCACGACGCTGCGACCAGACCGCGCCGCCAGGACCGTGAGCCGGAGTTCCGCGAGACCGGCGCGTTCTACGTGATGCGGACGTCGGGGTTCCTCGAGCACCGGCACCGGTTCCACGGCCGCGTCGAGCTGGCCGTCGTCGACGGTGCCGGCGCGATCGACATCGACGACGAGGCCGACCTGGCCCTCGCCGAAGCCCTCGCCGGCGCGCGGAACGAAGCCCCCGGCCACGGCCACGCACGCGTCGGCGCCCCTGCCCCCACACCCACCACGACCCGAGACCCATCCCCGACGCGGGCCACCCCCGCACCGAACGGAGCACCATGACCGTCACCATCGGTACGTCCACGATCGGCGCGGGCCACCCCGCCTACCTCATCGGCGAGATCGGCCTGAACCACAACGGCGACGTCGACATCGCGAAGCAGCTCATCGACGTCGCTGCCGACGCCGGCCTGCAGGCCGTCAAGTTCCAGAAGCGCACCCCCGCGATCTCCACGCCGGAGCACATGAAGAACACCCCGCGCAGCACCCCGTGGGGCGACATGACCTACCTGGAGTACCGCTACCGCGTCGAGTTCGACCGCGACCAGTACATCGAGATCGGTGACCACGCGACCCTCCGCGGTCTCGACTGGTTCGCGTCGCCGTGGGACGAGCCGTCGGTGGACTTCCTCGAGGACCTCAACGTCGTCGCCTACAAGATCGCCTCGGCGTCGGTGACGGACCTCGGGATGCTCGCCGCGGTCGCCGCGACCGGTAAGCCCGTCATCCTGTCGACCGGCATGTCCACGCTCGAGCAGATCGATGCCGCCGTCGAGACCCTCGGCACCGACCGCCTCGTCCTCATGCACGCGACGTCGACCTACCCGCTGCCCGCCGAGGAGGCGAACCTCCGCATGATCGACACGCTCGCCCACCGGTACGCGGGCGTCCCCGTCGGCTACTCCGGCCACGAGCCCGGCCTGCAGATCTCGATCGCCGCGGTCGCCCTCGGCGCCACGGCCGTCGAACGGCACATCACGCTGGACCGCACGATGTGGGGCTCCGACCACGCCGCGTCCCTCGAGCCGCACGGTCTGAAGACGCTCGCCCGTGACATCCGCATCATCGAGACCGCCCTCGGCGACGGCGTCAAGCGCATCTTCCCCGGCGAGCAGGCACCGCTCGCGAAGCTGCGTCGTGTCGGCGCGTGAGCGCATGCAGTCGCCATCCGGGCGCCGGCGAGCAGGCACCGCTCGCGAAGCTGCGTCGCGTCGGCGCGTGAGCGCATGCAGTCCCCATCCGGGCGCCGGCGAGCAGGCACCGCTCGCGAAGCTGCGTCGCGTCGGCGCGTGAGCGGAGCGCACGTGAGCACCGCGCACGTGACCGGCCCGGTCGACGGGACCCGCGCCCTGGACGTGCCGGCTGACGGCGGTGGGTCGACCGGCGGACGGGAGGCGCGCCTCCCGTCCGCCGCGTCACCACGCGTCCGACGCGTGGTCGGCCTGGTCGACACCGACTCGTTCGCGAAGTGGGGCGCCCACCTGCTGGCGACCGCGCCAGCCGACTGGGACCTGGAGCTGCGCACCGTGGCGACCCCGCGGTCGGCCAGTCCGAAGCAGCTGCGCTCGGCGTTCCGCGGGTTGGACCGACGACTCGCCCACCTGCACCGCGAACCGCCCGCACCGAAGGACGTCGACGCCGCCGTCGAGGAGCTCCGACAGGACCCGCCGGACGCCGTCCTGGTGTCCTTGATCGGGCCCGTGGCCGAACTCGTGATCGACGAGGTGCACCGGCGGATCCCGGACCGGCCGGTGCTGGTGTCCGGGCTGCCGGGGATCTCGTTCCCCGCGAAGTGGAAGGGCATCTTCTTCCGCGCCCGGGCCGACCTGTTCGTGCTGCACAGCCACCGCGAGGTGCGCGCGTACGAGGAACTGGCGCGCGAGGGCGGGGTCGAGCCGCACTTCGCACTCGCCACACTGCCGTTCGCCCGGGGTGCCGGCGCGACCGGCGGTACCGGCGCGACGGGCGCGCCCGTCCGCGACTCCGTCGTCTTCGCGGCGCAGCCGAGTGTGCCGCTCGAGCGGGCCGACCGAGCCCTCGTCGTGCGCTGGCTCGTCGACACGGCCCGCGCGCACCCGGAGTGGCGCGTCGTCATCAAGACCCGCGCCGCGGCCGGCGAGCACCAGACGCACCGCGAGGAGCACCCGTACCCGGACCTGGTGCCGGCGGACGCCCCGGCCAACCTGGTGGTGGAGAGCGGCCCGATGGCCGACCACCTCGACCGCGCGGTGGCACTCGTGACGATCAGTTCGACGGCCGTCCTCGAGGCTGCGGCCCGGGGTGTCCCCGCGCTCACGCTCACCGACTTCGGGATCGGTCGGCACCTGATCAACGAGGTGTTCGTGGGGAGTGGCCTCGAGGGGGACGCCGTCGACCTGGTCGACGGCCGGTTCGGGGCCGTCCGGCCGGAGTGGATGCGGGACAACTACTTCCACCCGGCCGCCGAGGACGACTGGCAGCGCCGACTGGTGGACCTCATGGCCCGACGGGACGCCGGGAGGCTGGTGGACCGGGCACCGGCTCGGCGGAGCCGTGGTGGGGCGCTGCGACGTGCGTGGGAGCGGAAGAACGCCCTCGGTGGGGCCGATCGAAGCCCGCTCGGGCTGGTCGCGCTGGGCATCGGGGCGCCGATCCGGAGTGCGAAGCGCCTGGCGCGGCGCATGCGGGCACTGATCGATCCGCCGGAGCCCGTCGTGGTGTCGGCGCCGACGTCGCAGCGCGCAGGAGGGCGCGTCGCTGCGCCCGCGTCGGGGGCCGCCGCTGGGACGGCCGCGGCAGCGGCTCGGTCAGAGCGCCTTGGCCACCGCGAGCAGGAGCTGGTCCCGGGTCGGGACGCCGGGTGAACGGAAGACCTCGGTGCCGTCGTCCTGCCGCACGATGATCGTGGGCGTGGACCGGACACCGAGGTCTTCCGCGTCGTCGGGGTGCGCCGCCACGTCGTGTTCGGTCACGGTGAGCCCGGGGACGAGCGCCGAGGCCTCGGCCGACACCCGGCGGGCGGCGGCGCACGGCGCACAGAAGGCGGACGTCCAGAGATCGAGCTGCATGTGGTCCTGCAACGCGGCGGGTGGGGGTTCTACTCCCGGTCGAACTCACCGCTGCGGTCGCCGCGGTCCTGCAGGTCGTCCACGGGGTCGGACTCGCTCGGCTCGTAGGTGAACTCGACCGAGATCTGGTCGAGCACCTGGCGGGACTTGGTGGCGCGGTAGGTGAAGGCCGTCTGCAGGCCCTCGACGTCGGCGAACACCGTGACCTCGTCGTCCAGCGCGTCGCTCGTGGCGGTGCGGGTGTCGGTCGTGCCGTCGAAGGGGCCGCCGTGGAAGATCGCGGTGTACTCGTCGCCTTCGTGGATGGTGATGTCGCTCATGCATCCCTTCTACCAGGCGGCGGCTGGCGCAGTCTGTTCAGCCCGTGCTTGCGCGGCGGGCCTCGCCGGTTGCGCTCCGGTCGCCGCCGTTGTGCTCCGGTCGCCGCCGTTGCGGAATGCATAGCATCACTATATGGTTCCGCTATGGAAACACCGCGCGAGCAGACGATCGAGACCCTCTTCGTCTCCGTCAACCGCCTGATCCGCCGCGCCGTCCAGTCGACGGGCAACACGTCCTCCACCGCCGTCTGGCGCACACTCGGCATCCTCGAGACCGACGAGCCCCTGCGGCTCGGCGAGCTGGCCACCGCGTCGCGCGTGGCGCAGCCCACGATGACCCGGCTCGTCGCTGGCATGCTCGCCGACGGTCTGGTCAGCCGCAGCGTCGACCCCGGCGACTCCCGCGGGCAGCTCGTCGAACTCACCGACGCCGGGCGCGACCGGCTCGCGGCCTGGCGTTCCACCCTCACCAGCACGGTCGGCCCGTTGTTCGCCGACCTGACCGACGACGACTGGGACGTCCTGCACCACGCGGCGGACCTGATCGCCCAGCGCACCCGGACAACCCCCAACGGAACGGAGATCCCCGCGTGAACGCCCACGCACCCGCCGGCCGGTCCGGCTCCATCCTCAAGCAGTCGTCCGCGGTCTGGGCGATCGCCTTCGCCTGCGTCGTCGCGTTCATGGGCATCGGCCTCGTCGACCCGATCCTCCCCGCGATCGCCGCGTCCCTGAAGGCGACCCCGGCGCAGACCGAGCTGCTCTTCACGAGCTACCTCGCCGTCACCGGCGTCGCGATGTTCTTCACGAGCTGGGTCTCGAGCCGCATCGGCGCGAAGCGCACCCTGCTCATCGGACTCGCCCTGATCGTGGTCTTCTCGGTCCTCGCCGCGACGTCGAACAGCGTGTGGAGCATCATCGACTTCCGCGCCGGGTGGGGTCTCGGCAACGCGCTCTTCATCTCCACCGCGCTCGCGACCATCGTCGGGGCAGCGTCGGGCGGCACCGCCTCGGCGATCATCCTGTACGAGGCAGCGCTCGGCCTCGGCATCGCCGTCGGCCCTCTCGTCGGAGGCCTGCTCGGCTCGGTGAGCTGGCGCGGCCCGTTCTTCGGCGTGACCACCTTGATGGCCGTCGCGTTCATCGCCATCGTCGCCCTGCTCAAGACCGGCAGTCTCGAGAAGCCCACACCCACCAAGCTCTCCGCACCGTTCCGCGCTCTCGGTCGTCCCGCGCTCGCCGCACTCGCCGCGACCGCGCTGTTCTACAACATCGGCTTCTTCGTCCTGCTGGCGTACACGCCGTTCCCGCTCGGCTTCGGCGCGCTCGGCATCGGGTTCACGTTCTTCGGCTGGGGTGTCGGCCTCGCCATCACGTCGGTGTGGGTCGCCCCGATGCTCACCGCCCGGCTCCGCAGGACGACCGTGCTGAAGATCGCGCTGCCCTTGCTCGCACTCGACCTGTTCGCCGCCGCGCTCGTCGTCCGGTCGCAGGTGGGCCTGATCATCTGCGTCGTCATCGGCGGCCTCGTGCTCGGTGTCCTGAACACCGTGTTGACCGAGTGCGTCATGGAGGCCACCGACCTCCCCCGCTCGGTCGCCTCGAGCGCCTACTCCGCCGTCCGCTTCATCGGCGGCGCCATCGCCCCGCCCGTCGCGACCCTGCTCGCCGACGAGTACTCCCCCTCGGCGGCGTACGTCTTCGCGGGTGCGTCCGTCGCGGTCGCCTTCGTCGTGATCCTCTGCACCACCAAGGTCCTGCGCCGCGTCGACGACGGTGCCGAGCCCGAGCGCGTCGAGGCCGAGGCGATCACCGCCGGCGAGATGGTCTAGGGGCGGGGCGGGTCCACCGCCACGCGGACGCTCCCCGCTCGCCCCGATTCTCCCGCCTGCCCCGCTTCGCCCGCTTCTCCGCGAGCGGGCGAAATGCCCGGGTGTCCCCCGTGGGCACTCCGGCATTTCGCCCGTTCGTGCATCTGCGTGCCCGCTCCCCCGTACACCCGTGCACTCACTCCCCTCTCCACCTGAGCGGGCGAAATGCCCGGGTTCGCCCGCAGGGCGACCCGGGCATTTCGCCCACTCGCGGAGGACTCGAGCGGCCGGCGGGAACGCCGCGGCAGGCGGGGTGGAACGAACCGCCTGGAGGCGCGACGCAGCCCGCCGGGGTCACCACGGGCCTCCAGGCGGTCGCCGGCAGTGCTGTCGGCTCGCGTCGCGGCCGAGCGGGCGGAACATCCGGGTGCGTCCGCCCAGTGGGCCCGGCATTTCGCCCGCTCGCGGTGGGGACGCAAGTCCGAGCGGGAACGCCGCGGCAGACGGGTGGAACGAGCTGACTGGAGGCGCGGGGCGGCCTGCCGGGGTCGTGACGGTCCTCCAGCCGGTCGCGTGCACCGCCTGCGCTTCGTGTCCCGGACGAGCGGGCGAAACACCCGGGTGCGTCCGGAGGGCGACCCGGGCATTTCGCCCGTTCGCGGATCCGACCCACGGAACGGGCCGACGGGATGACGGGCACGGGCACGGGCACGCACGCCCCCCCCCCCGCCCGCGGCCCGTACGGGAGGCACGCAGGGCGGGAATAGGATCGAGGACATGGCAACCGCGAATGACCGCCTCGTCTGGATCGACTGCGAGATGACCGGCCTCGACCTCGAGGTCGACGAACTCGTCGAGGTGGCCGTGGTCATCACCGACTTCGACCTCGAGCCCGTGCACCCCGGGTTCGACATCGTCATCAAGCCGGACCAGTCGGCGCTCGACAACATGAACGAGTTCGTGACGAACATGCACGTCACCTCGGGCCTCATCGAGGAGATCCCGAACGGCGTGAGCCTGGCGGACGCCGAGTACCAGGTGCTCGAGTACATCCTCGAGCACGTCCCCGCCGAGGGCTCCGCGCCCCTGGCCGGCAACACGATCGGCACCGACCGGGCGTTCCTGTCGAAGTACATGCCGCGCGTCGACGGACACCTGCACTACCGCAGCGTCGACGTGTCCAGCATCAAGGAACTCTGCCGCCGCTGGTTCCCGCGCGTGTACTTCAACGCGCCGGAGAAGCACGGTGGGCACCGTGCCCTCGCGGACATCCTCGAGTCGATCCGCGAGCTCGAGTACTACCGCCGCGCCGGCTTCGTCGCCGAGCCCGGCCCGAGCACCGACGACGTGCGCGCCGTGCAGGCCGACGTCGTGGCGAAGTGGGAGTCGCGGCTGGCGCAGCCCACGGCCGAGTAGCGACACGGGTGGTCCGCACCCCGTCCGGCATGTACTACTATTGAGTGGTCGCGCCGGTCCGCCGGTTCGAACATGGTGGATATAGCTCAGTTGGTAGAGCGCCTGGTTGTGGTCTAGGAGGTCGCGGGTTCGAGACCCGTTATTCACCCCAATGCTGAAGAACAGACGAAGGCCCCGGTCCGTTGGACCGGGGCCTTCGTCGTTCCGCGAACACCTTCGGGTCTTGTGTAAAATATGTACTTCTGTATATTGTAGATCAGTGCAGACCCGAGCCTTCCGACCAGACATCCAGGGCCTCCGTGGGATCGCCGTCGCCATGGTCGTCCTCGACCATGCGTTCCGTTGGCCGAGCGGTGGGTTCCTCGGCGTCGACGTCTTCTTCGTGATCTCCGGGTTCGTCATCACCGCAGGGCTGCTGCGTGAACACGGGCGGACCGGACGGATCCGCCTCCGGGCCTTCGCCGCCCGCCGCGTGCGCAGGCTCGCGCCGGCATCCCTCCTCGTGATCCTCGTGACCACGGCTGCGGCCTGGGTCCTCCTGCCGACGAGCAGGTTCGCTTCGGTCGCCGCCGATGCCGTCGCCTCCGTGCTCGCCGGGCAGAACTGGCGGTTGGCAGCAGCGGGCACCGACTACTTCGCGGCGACGGCAGCCGCCTCACCGTTCCAGCACTTCTGGTCCCTCGCGGTCGAGGAACAGTTCTACCTGGTGCTCCCGGTCCTCCTGCTGCTCCTGCTCGGGCGTCGCGCACGCCGAGACGATCGAACCGTCGGGCGCTCGGCACGTGCAACCGTCGTGATCGGCGGCCTCACGGTGTGCTCTCTCGCGTGGGCCTTCGTCGCTGCTGCGGTCGACCCTGCCTCCGCGTACTTCTCGACGGCGACGCGTGCATGGGAGCTCGGCGTGGGTGTCCTCGCCGCGATCGCTGTGCACCGTGCCCGGTCGGTCCGCCCGTGGGTCGCGGAGTGCATGGTCGTCATCGGACTCGGCGCGATCGCCGCGTCCGTCCTGCTCGGGCGGGAGACCTTCGGCATGCCGGCACCGCTCGCACTCGTCCCGACGCTCGGCACCGCGCTCATCCTGGTCGCCGGAGCCGGAGCCGGAACCGGAACCGGAACCGAAGCCGGAACCGGCGCCAGCTCCCGCTCCAGCTCTGGACCAGCACCCACCCGCACGGCCTGGGCAGCGGCACCGCTGCGCTGGCGTCCCCTCGTCGGACTCGGGACGGTGAGCTACTCGCTCTACCTCTGGCACTGGCCGTTCATCGTCCTGCTGCCCCTCTTCACATCGCTCCCCGTCGGCATCGCGGTCGTCCTCGCACTGCTGACGTCGATCGCGAGCTACGCAACGGTGGAGACCGCCTTCCGGCACCGCGGCCTCCGCGCCACGCTGCAGGAACACCGTCTGCGGCTGCAGGTCGGCGCGCTGGCCGCGCTGACCGTGCTCACCCTCGTCACCGTCTCGGGAACCGCCGAGCGGCTCCGCCCGCTCCCACCGGTTCCCGCTGCCGCGCCCGCCGCCGGGGACGACACCGACCTCGCCGCCGACGACTCGTTCGCGGCGCTGCAAGCCCGCGCCGACGCCATCGCAGCAGGGCTGGGCGCGCGATCGTGGCCGGACGACCTGACTCCGAGTGCCGAGGCGATCAGCGCCCCTGACTACGCAGACTCCCTGACGAAGACCTCGAGTTGGGCGCCCACCCTCGGGTGCTCGGTGATCGGTGCCGATTGGCGCGCGGACTCGTGCACATGGGGCGCCGCTTCGGGGACGTCCGTGATGCTCACTGGCGACTCCACCGGTGCGTTCTCGGCGCCGGGGTGGAGAGCGCTCGCAGAAGACCCCGACGCCGATGTGCAGGTCCGGAACGGCGCACAGATCGGCTGCCCCTTCTCCACGACGGCGCTCACCTCGGACGTCGACACCTGCGCCGCCCACAACGCGGAGGTGCTCGCCGAGCTCGAACGGACGACCCCGGACGTCCTGGTCGTGACGAACCGGTTCTGGGACAAGGAAGACCCGAGCCTCGAAGGGATCACGCGAGAGTCCTACGAATCCGGCGTCAAGGGGATCATCGAGGCTGCCCGACCGCACGTCGGCCGCGTCGTCGTCGTACCCGCCACCCCGCCGGGGTACGCGCCGACCGGCTGTGTCGCCGGCACCCGGGGGCCACAGGACTGCCGAGAAGGCGATGCGACAGCCCGCGCCCAGATGCGTTCCCTGACCACCCTGCTCGACGACGTCGACGAGACCACGGTGCTCGACACGACCCCCCTCTGGTGCTCGTTCGGTACCTGCCCGCTGCTCATCGGGAACGTCCTCACCCGCTTCGATCCGGTCCACGTCACACCGGAGGCTTCACAGGCATCGGCGCCGGCGCTGCTCGACCTGCTCCGGAAGGAGGACATCCTGCCGGGTGTGCGACCATCGACCCCGTGATGGAGATGTCCGCCGAGGCCTTCGAGCAACTCGTGACCGACGAACTCGACCTGCTCCCCGACGAGATGGTCGACGGGCTCGACAACGTGGTGTTCGTCGTCGAGGACGAACCGGAGAACGGCGAAGAGCTCTTCGGTGTCTACGACGGCATCGCAGCCACCGAGCGCGGGCAGTACGGCTTCGGCGAGCTGCCCGACCGCATCGTGGTGTTCCGGAAGCAGCACCTGGCCGAGTGCGACACCGTCGAGGAGCTCAAGGACGAGGTGCACACCACCCTCGTGCACGAGATCGGGCACTTCTACGGCATCGACGACGAGCGGCTGCACGAGCTCGGCTGGGCGTAGCGGCCAGCGACGCGCCCGCGCACCGCACCCGCACCGCACCCGCACCCGCGCCTCAGAACCGCGTCGGCCCCACCTCGTGGTACTTCTCCCACGCCCCCACCGGCCCCCGCCCGTGCAGCGCGTACTCCCCCACGAGCCGCTCCTTGTAGACAGCTGGGTTGTGCGACGCCACCACCCGCGCGTTCCGCCAGTGCCGGTCGAGCGCACGCGTCCGGTCGGCCGCCGACGCCCCGCCGACCTCGAACAGCTCGGACGCCGACCGCAGCACCCGCGGCCCGATCTCGACCTGCGCCTGGTACACGGCGTTCTCGGCCGCGTCGAGCAGCACGCGGTCGACACCGGCCCCGGGTTCGTTCGTCGCGACGACCCCGTCGAGCAGCCCGGCGGCGGCGGCGACGAGCGACCGGGCGGTGAACGCGCCGGCCGACAGTCGCCCGAGCACCGCGAGCACCTGCGGGTCCTGGCCCGGCACGGCTGCGTTGGCGTGGATGTACGTGCGGGTCCGTGGTCGCACGAAGGCCACGGCGTCGTCGGACACCGCCTGCCCGATCCCGGCGAGGACCGCCAGCAGGTACAGCTGGTAGAAGGCCTGGATGTGCGACAGCGGAGCGTCCCGGTACGCGGACACCACCGACGGGTCGACCGACACCCCGTCAAACACGGTCGTGCCGGACGCTGTCAGCCGCTGCCCGAACCCGTCCCAGTCGTCGATGCTCGTCACGCCCGGCGCGGAGGCGTCGACGGCGAACGTCACGCGCTCCCCGTCGCGGTCCGCCGCCAGGTAGATCCAGTCCGCGTAGAGCGTGCCGGTCGAGTAGTACTTCGTGCCGTCGAGTCGCACCGCCCCGGGCCCGGACGGCGTCACGGTCGTCGAGATGTCGGCCAGCGTCGTCCCGGTCCGCTCCGAGGTCGCGTTCCCGATGATCGCGCCGCCGACGATGCGCTGGAGCCACTCGTCGCGCGACGCGGAGTGCGGCCGCAACAGCACCAGTTCGGTGTACCCGAAGTGTCCCCGCCACAGGTGCGCGATGTTCGAGTCCGCCGCCGCCAGGTCCGCCACCAGGTGCGCGAGTTCCACCAGCGTCACGCCGAACCCACCGCGGTCCTCCGGCACGCGCAACCGCCCGAACCCCGCGTCGGCGAGCGCCCGGACCTCGGCGTGCGGCAGCGGCCGGTCGCCCGGCGTCCCGGACGCCAGCTCACGCTCGACCGCGCCGTCGCGGATCGTCGCGAACACGGGCGCGAAGCGTTCGCGCAGGGTCGCCAGACGGTCGGCCGGGAGGCCCGGCGTGCGCCCGTCGGTCGTCGTCGCGTCCGTCATGCGGGCACCTCCACCGCACGGGCTGCGTCCGCGACGCCGCTCGCGCCACCGGAGAACGCCCCGCGCCACTGCCGGGCCGGGTGCGAGTCCGGTAGCTGCGCGTGGCCGAAGAGCTTCTCGCGCAGGGTGCCCTCGCGGTACTCGGACTGCATCAACCCGCGCTCCTGCAGGGTCGGTGTGATGTGGTCGACGAACTCCTCGTAGGAGCCGGGCAGCGTCCAGTTGATGACGTTCACGCCGTCGACGCCCACCCGCTGCCAGTCGGCGAGCTCGTCGGCGATCTGCTCCGGCGTCCCGACGACCCGGGCGCGGAGCTTGGCGGACAGGCGGGCCAGGTCGGCGATGGTCGGCTCGCGGTCCCCGGCGGCCTCGCGGAGCCACTGCAGGTGCGACTGCCCGGCGTGGGTGCGGACCTCGGACAGCGGGGTGTCGGGGTCGAGGGGCTCGCCGGTGTCCGCGTCGAAGCCGAGGTTCGAGTGCACCAGGAACCCGTCGGCGGCCAGGTACTCGTCGATCTCCGCTTCCTTGGCCTTCGCCTCGGCCTCGGTCGAGCCGGTGACGAAGGTCAGGCCGAGGAAGAACGCGATGTCGTCGCGCCGCCGGCCGGCGGCCGCGGCCAGGTCGCGGGTCTCCCGGATGAGCTGTTCGGTGGCGTCACGGTTCGAGGTCAGGATGAACTGGGCCTCGGCGTTCCGGGCCGCGAAGGCTCGGCCGGCGGGCGAGGACCCCGCCTGGAACAGCACCGGCGTCCGCTGCGGTGACGGTGCCGACAGGTGCGGACCCTGCACGTCGTAGCGGGCGCCGTGGTGGTCGATGCGGTGCACCCTGTCGGGGTCGGCGTAGCCGCGGACGGGGTCCTTCAGGACGGCGCCGTCGTCCCAGGATCCCTCCCAGAGCTTCGCGCAGACCTCGAGGTACTCCTCGGCCCAGACGTAGCGCTCGTCGTGCTCCTCGAGCCGGTCGGCGCCGAAGTTCCGGGCGGCGCTGTCGAGGGCGCTCGTGACGACGTTCCAGCCGATGCGACCCCGGGTGATGTGGTCGAGCGTGGAGACCTTGCGGGCGAAGTCGAACGGATGCGCCTGGATGACGCTCGAGGTGAACGCCAACCCGAGGTGCTCGGTCGACACGGCGAGCGCGGAGAGCAGCACCGAGGGATCGTTCGAGGGGATCTGCAGCCCCTCGCGCAGGTTGGTCGAGTAGTCACCGCGACCCGGGCCGTAGGTGCCGACGACGTCGGCGAAGAACACCGCGTCGAACTTGCCGCGCTCGAGGGTCCTCGCCAGGTCGGTCCACAGCGTCACGTCGTCGAAGTCGGCCTGCCGAGCATCGGGGTGCCGCCACAGGCCGTGCTGGATGTGCGACGTCGTGTTCATGACGAAGGCCGCGAAGCGCAGCGGGCGGTTCGGTGCATCGCTCATGCGACCCATCGTGGTCGGCGGGCACCGCCCGCCGACAGCGACGTGACCTCACGTTACGCGTGGTGTTCCCCGGCGCAGTGGACGCGACCATGCTCCTGAGGCATGCCGAGCCAGACCACCGTCACCGCGCCTCCCGGCCGTCCCGCCGCACCGTCGACCAGCGCGACCCGTCGTCGGGTCGCGCTCGCGTCGTTCATCGGGACGACCGTCGAGTACTACGACTTCTACCTCTACGCGACGGCCTCGGCGCTGGTGTTCGCACCGACGTTCTTCCCGTCCGTCACGCCCGCGGTCGGGGTGATCGCGTCGTTCGCGACCTACGGCGTCGGGTTCGTGGCGCGGCCGCTCGGCGGGGTGGTCGCCGGGCACCTGGGCGACCGGATCGGGCGGAAGAAGCTGCTCGTCGCATCGCTGGTGCTGATGGGCATCGCGTCCACGCTGATCGGGGTGATCCCGTCCGCCGCGACCATCGGGGTCGGCGCCGTCGTGGCGCTCGTGTTCCTGCGGCTGCTGCAGGGTGTCGCGGCCGGAGCGGAGTGGGGCGGCTCGGCGCTGCTGTCCGTCGAGCACGCGCCCGAACGGCACCGCGGGCTGTTCGGGGCGTTCACGCAGATGGGCTCGGCCGGTGGGATGCTCCTGGCGACCGGGGTCTTCACGCTCGTGCGGTCGCTGCTCGGCACCGAGGCGTTCCTGGCCTGGGGCTGGCGGCTGCCGTTCCTGTTCTCCGCCGTGATCGTCGCGGTCGGGCTCATCATCCGGCTCGGCGTGCAGGACGCCCCGGTGTTCCAGGAGCTGCGTGCCTCGGGTGGGGTCGAACGGTTCCCGGTGTGGCAGGCGATCCGGCAGCACCCGCGGTCGATCCTGGTGACGGCGGGCCTGCGACTCGTACAACCGGCGCTGTACTCGATCCTGACGACGTACTCACTGACCTACCTCGGCAACGTGCGGGGGCCGTCGGGCTCGGACGCGGGGCTGCAGGCCGTGCTCGTGATCTCGGCGGTGTCGCTCGTGTCGACGCCGTTCTGGGGGTGGCTGTCCGACCGGGTCGGGCGGCGGGTGCTCACGATCTGGTCGGCTGTGGGCATCGCGGTGCTCATCTGGCCGTTCTTCGCGTTCCTCGACGCCGGGCCCCTCGTGCTGCTGCCGCTCGTGGCGCTGATCGGGATGTGCGTGTTCCACGACAGCATCTACGGCCCGCAGGCGGCGTGGTTCGCGGAGCAGTTCCCGACCGGGCGGCGGTACTCGGGGATGTCGCTCGGCTACCAGATCGGGTCGATCTTCTCGGTGGGGCTGACGCCGCTGCTGGCCGCGGTGTTCGTGCAGTTGGGCGGTGGCTCGCCGTGGATCCTGTGCGGGTACCTCGGGGTGTACGCGGTGCTGACGATCGTGGCGGCGGTGTTCGCGGTGGATCCGCGCGCGGTGGCGCGGCGGGAGGGCGGCGCGGGCGCGGGGGCGGGGGCGCGGGCGGGCGCGGGCGCGGGCCGAGTCTCGGCTTGACGGACAGTTCTCGCCTTCCGTAGCCCGAGAACTGTCCGAGGACGCGTGACTCGCGGCCGCCGCAGGGCGCTACGTCCGCAGGACCACGTCGGCCAGGGCGGCCGGGTCCTCGGCGGCGATGAAGGCCTGCTCCTGCGCGGCCCAGCGGTCCCACTCGCGTGCGAAGACCTCGCCGTCGCGTCCGATCGCCCGGTCCCAGCGCACGGCGTCGTCGGCCTCGAGCCACACACGCAGCGACGCCAGCGGTGCCGACGCCCGCGACAACGCCCCGCAGCCCTCCACCACGATCGGCAGGTCGGGGTCCACCGACGTCCACTCCGCGGGTCCGTCAGCGTCCCAGTCCCACCGTCGGTAGCCGCTCGGCGCTCCGAGCACGTCGGTCACCAGGGCGTCCGAAGCCGCTCGCAGGCCGTCCCAGCCCGGGTAGAGGTCGTCCAGGTGCACGAGCTGCGCTCCGAGCTGTTCCGCGACCTGCGCGCCGAGGGTCGTCTTGCCCGTGCCGGACCGGCCGTCGATGAGCACGACGGCACGGTGGCCCGTGGCGGCGGCGACACCGGCGGCAGCAGCAGCGAGGCCCGGGGCGAGGTCCCCCGCGGTCGCGCCGGTCGTGCCGGCCCCGCCCGTCGTGCCGGTCGTGCCGGTCGTGCCGGCCCCGCCCGTCGTGCCGGTCCCGCCGGTCGTGCCCGTGGCACGTTCCGCGTCAGGCACGCCAGGTCCCCGTGCTCACCGCGACGGCGATCGACACCGCGCCGATGCCGACCAGCACCGCCACCGTCGCCCACTCCGGCCCGGCGAACCGCGCGACCCGCGCCCAGGTCCGCCGTCCGGGAGCGCCGAACCCGCGTGACTCCATCGCCACCGCCAGGGTCGTCGCCCGGCGCAGCGCGAGCACGAGCAGCGCGAACGCCATGGTCGCTCCGCGGCGCAGCCTCCCGGAGTCCGCCAGTCCCCGGGCACGCCGGGCCATCGCGAGCTGTCGCCAGTCGTCGACGAGCAGCGTCATCATCCGGACGGCGGCGAGGGCCCCGAGCACGAAACGCGCGGGCAGCCGCAGCACCTGCGCGAGCCCGTCCGCCAGGTCGGTCGGGTCGACCCGCACGAAGAGCGCGATGGCTGGCACCCCCACCGCGAGGACCCGGAGCGCGGTCGCCAGCGCGAGCGTCAGCGATCCGTCGGTGATGTGCGCGAACCCGAGGTCGAACCACTCCCGACCCGAGGGTCTGCCGTACAGCGCGATGCTCACCGCCGTCAGCGGCACCGCGACCAGCACCGGTGCGAGTCGGAGGAGCAGGGTCCGGACCGGCAGGCGCAGGAGCGGCAGGAGCGCGAGTTCGAGCGCCAGGGCGACGGCGGCCGAGACGACGTCGAGGCTCAGCACCAGGCAGACACCGAGTGCGAGCACGCCGATCAGGGAGGCGACGGGCTGGACGCCGGGGATGCCGGTCGCGCGCGCGGCCAGCGGTCGTCGCGTGGGGTCCGACGCGTCGGTCGCGCCGGTCCGGTCCGTGTCGGCGGTCCGGTGCGTCCCGGCGGTCCGGTCTGGAGGCCCGGGGCGGTTCCCGGCTGTCGGTCCCGTCTCCGGGATGGCCGCGTCCGACGGCCCCTGGTCGCGCCCGACAGATCGCGCGCCGTCCGGCCCGAGGACGACCTCGTCGGCGTCGAGTGCCCGGACGAGGTCGCGGTCGTGGGTGACCGCCACCACCGCGGTACCGGCGTCCGCGAGTGCTCCGAGGCGCCCCACGACGGCCTGCCACGTGGCACGGTCCTGCCCGGAGGTCGGTTCGTCGAGCACGACGACCGGCGGACGGGCCGCGATGGCCGAGGCGATCGCGAGTCGTCGCTGCTCGCCGCCGGACAGGGTGAACGGGTTGGCGTCGGCCAGGTGTGCGAGCCCGAACTCGTCGAGCAGCGCGGAGGCTCGTTCGGCGGCATCGGGCGCACCGAGCACGCGGGGGCCGGCTTCGACCTCCTCGCGCACGGAACGGGCGACGAACTGGTGCTCCGGGTCCTGGAACACCGTGCCGATCCGGGCCGCGAGTTCGCGGCTCGTCCAGGTGTGGGGCGTCGTGCCGATGCCGTCGGCCAGGAGGTCCGTGGCGTGGAGCTCACCGGCTGACGGCGGGAGCAAGCCCGCGAGGGTCAGACCGAGCGTCGACTTGCCGACGCCGTTCGGTCCGGTGACGGCGAGGACCTGCCCGGCTCGGAGCCCGAGGTCGATGCCGTTCCCGACCGGCTGCTTCCCCCGTGCCGTGCCGAGTCCCCGCGTCTCAAGCAGCACCGTGGTCCCCGCGCCGTGCTCCCCCGCGCCGCCCCCCGCGCCGAGCGCCCCTTCGCCGAGCGGGCGGAATGCCGCAGTCACCCCGCCGGGCGACCCGGGTATTTCGCCCGCTCGTCCCGCCGCACGCTGCCCTCGCGCAGAACCGCGCTCCGGCTCGGCACCGGGCACCCAGACCCCGGCCGCGGTGAGCGCCTCGCCGTGGGTCGCCAGCACCTGCGCCGGCGGACCGTCCGCGACGACGCCGCCCGCCGGTTCGAGCAGCACGAGCCGGTCGACCAGGTCGAGCCAGGTGCCGATCCGGTGCTCCACCACGAGCAGGGTTGCCCCGGTGTCGTCGAGCAGTGCCCGGACGGCGTCGTGCACCTGCGCCACACCCTCGGGGTCGAGGTTGGCGCAGGGCTCGTCGAGCACGAGCGCACCGGGCCGCATCGCGAGCACGCCGGCGAGCGCCAACCGCTGCCGCTGCCCGCCGGACAACTGCGCGGTGGAGCGGTCGAGCGGCAGGTCGAGGCCGACGACGTCGAGCGCGGACCGCACCCGGTCCCAGGTCTCTTCGCGGGGGACACCGGCGTTCTCGCAGCCGAAGGCCACGTCGTCGCCGACGCGGGACATCACGGTGTGCGCCTCGGGGTCCTGCATGACGAGGCCGACACGCCCGCGGACCGCGCGGGGGTCGGACTCGTCGACCAGGAGTGTCCCCTGCACCGACGCCGCGGTGGCGTCGGTGGCGTCGGGTTCGTCGGGCAGCACGCCGGCGACGGCTCGCAGGAGCGTCGACTTGCCGGCCCCGGACGGTCCGACGACGGCCACGCGCTCCCCCGGCTCGACGACCAGGTCGACTCCGCGGACGGCCCAGGCGTCCCGTTCCGCGTACCGCCAGCCCCAGCCACGGAACACGATGCGCGCCCCGCGGACGCCGACACCGGCATCGCCACCGGCAGAGGTGGGCGTCACGGACGGAGCGGGCACGGTCACACCAGGGCGCGGGGTTCGCGACGGCTGTGCTCACGGCCGGCGGCGAAGGACGACAGCACCCCCGTGCGGGCGAGTGCCCGCACGATCAGCCAGGAGCCCGCTCCCGCGATCACGGCACCGGAGACGACGGCACAGATCACGTAGACGACCTTGAAGGCGACGTCGAGTCCCGGGTACCAGAGGACGGTGTCGTTGATGCCGAGCGCGAGCCCGGCAGCGGCACCGGCGAGGACGACGACCGGCAGGCGGTAGACGCGGTACAGGAACAGCGCGAGGACGATCTCGGCGCCGAGGCCCTGGACCAGCCCGGCCTCGAGGGTGAGCCATCCCCATTGCGTGCCGAACAACGCCTCGACCGACGCGGCCACCATCTCGCCGTAGAGCGCGGCGCCGGGCTTCCGGACGACGATCGCGACGATCGGGCCGGCGAGCAGCCAGACCCCGCCGAACAGGGCCTTCGTGCCGGGGAGCACGAGGTCCATGACGGCGCTGATGGGTTCGTAGCCGAACTCCCAGACCCGGAAGACGACTCCGAGTGCCACCGCGAGCACACTCGCGACGACGATGTCGACGACCCGCCAGCGCAGCGATCGCCGCGGAGCGGTGGTGACGGTTGTTGACGTGCCTGAAGGCATGCTGCTGACTCCTCCCTGCGCCGGCATGATCCGGATCAGGTTCGACGGTCGGAGCGCCGATCGCTCCCTCTCAGCCCGGCGGTCCCGGACTCCCGTGTGTGTGCCAGCAGTCTAGACGCGGTCGCGACCGCGTGAAGGACTGGAGGCCCGTGGCGGCGTCGCCACGGGCCTCCCGTTGCGTCAGGTGGTCACTTCTTGAGCGCGCGCACCAGCTTGCGCAGGACACGCCCGGCCACCCACACGAAGGGGATGCCCACGACGATCAGTGAGATCGGGTTCGGCTCGAACACCAGGTCCTTGCCCGGGCGACGGACGTAGGCGCCGACGGGGGCCGACAGGCCGCCGCCACCGCCGCCACCGTTCTCGTCGTCCCCGCCGCCACCGAAGCCGAACCAGCTGACGGACACGGGGATGAGGGTCTGGTCGCCGACCTCGACGGGTTCTCCGTAGTTCGTGGAGACCCCGAGCGGGCGGACCTGGTCTGCGATCTTCGAGACGATGTTGGCCATGCGCGCGACGCTACTCGTCCGTTCCTCAACAGGCCGCGGGGCGCCTCACGCATCCACAGCTGGGGCTTGTCTGCGGACGCGGACGAGTGCCGCCGATATGTTGGCCGCACCCACACCTGGAGGACCGTTTGCACACCTGGCCCGGAAACCCGTACCCGCTCGGGGCGACCTACGACGGGAGCGGCACGAACTTCGCGCTGTTCTCCGAGGTCGCCGAGCGCGTCGAACTCTGTCTGTTCGATTCCGACGGCAACGAAGAATGCGTCCGCCTGCTCGAGGTGGACGCCTACGTCTGGCACGCGTACCTCCCCAACATCGGCCCCGGGCAGGAGTACGGCTTCCGCGTGCACGGCCCGTACGACCCGGACTCCGGCGCGCGCTGCAACCCGTCGAAGCTCCTGCTCGACCCGTACGCCAAGGCGACCAGCGGCGAGATCGACTGGGACCAGTCGCTCTTCTCGTACACGTTCGGCGACCCGGACTCGACCAACGACGAGGACTCCGCGTCGCACATGATGAAGGGCGTCGTGATCAACCCCTTCTTCGACTGGCAGGGGGACCGTCCGCCACGCACGCCGTACGGCGAGACCGTCATCTACGAAGCACACGTCAGGGGCCTCACCGAGACCCACCCGGACGTGCCGGAAGAGCAGCGCGGCACCTACGCCGGCGTCGCCCACCCTGCGGTGATCGAGCACCTGCAGCGCCTCGGCATCACCACGCTCGAGCTCATGCCGGTGCACCAGTTCGTGAACGACTCCACCCTGCAGGACAAGGGGCTGTCGAACTACTGGGGCTACAACACGATCGGTTTCTTCGCGCCGCACTCGGCGTACTCGTCGTCGGGCGACCAGGGCCAGCAGGTCCAGGAGTTCAAGACGATGGTGCGCGAGCTGCACCGCGCCGGCATCGAGGTCGTCCTCGACGTCGTCTACAACCACACCGCCGAGGGCAACCACCTCGGCCCGACGCTGTCGTTCCGCGGCATCGACAACGCGGCCTACTACCGCCTGGTCGACGACGACAAGAAGTTCTACATGGACTACACGGGCACGGGGAACTCGCTCAACGTCGGGCACCCGCACTCGCTGCAGCTCATCCTCGACTCGCTCCGCTACTGGGTGACCGAGATGCACGTCGACGGGTTCCGCTTCGACCTGGCGTCGGCGCTGGCGCGTGAGTTCTACGAGGTCGACCGCCTGTCGGCCTTCTTCGAACTGGTCCAGCAGGACCCGATCGTGTCGCAGGTCAAGCTCATCGCCGAGCCGTGGGACGTCGGCCCCGGTGGCTACCAGGTCGGCAACTTCCCGCCCCAGTGGTCCGAGTGGAACGGCAAGTACCGCGACACCGTCCGTGACTTCTGGCGCGGTGAGTCGTCGACGCTCGGCGAGTTCGCGTCCCGGATCTCGGGCTCGGCCGACCTGTACGAGCACGACGGTCGCACGCCCAAGGCGAGCATCAACTTCATCACCGCACACGACGGCTTCACGCTGTACGACCTGGTGGCCTACAACGAGAAGCACAACGAGGCCAACGGCGAGGACAACAACGACGGCGAGAGCCACAACCGGTCGTGGAACTCCGGCGCCGAGGGCCCGACCGACGACGAGGCCGTGAACGCCCTGCGGCTGCAGCGCCGCCGGAACTTCCTGGCGACCCTGCTCCTGAGCCAGGGTGTGCCGATGCTCGCGCACGGCGACGAACTCGGTCGGTCGCAGTCGGGCAACAACAACGTCTACGCGCAGGACTCCGAGCTCAGCTGGATCGACTGGGACAGCGCGGACGAAGACCTCATCCAGTTCACCGCCGACGTGGTGAAGCTGCGGCACGACCACCCGACGTTCCGCCGGACCCGGTACTTCAACGGCCGTCCGGTCCGTCGTGGCGAGGGCGAGCCGCTGCCCGACGTGGTGTGGCTGACCCCCTCGGGCGACGCGATGGACCCCGAGGACTGGGACTCCGGCTTCGGCAAGAGCGTCGGCATGTACCTGAACGGCGAGGGCATCCGCGGCCGCGATGCCCGCGGTGAGCGCGTCACCGACGTCGGCTTCATCACGTACTTCAACGCCCACGACGACGTCGTGACCTTCACGCTGCCGCCCGAGGAGTACTCCCCCGGCTGGACCGTCCGGATCGACACCGCGGACCCCGGCGCCCGTGACGAGGTGCTCGACGCGGGCACCCCGCTCGACGTCCCCGCACGGTCGATGATCGTGCTCCGCGCCGAGCCCGACCACGAGGTCACGAGCACCCCGGTCGACGCCGAACAGGACGGTGCCACCGAACCGGCAGCACCGCAGGACGCCGTCACCCCGGTCAACCCGGCCGGGTCCACCGCACCGAGCGGAACCGCCCGATGACCGCCGGAACGCCCGGCGCCGCGAACCGCGTGCCCGCGTCGACGTACCGCCTGCAGGTCTCCGCCGACTTCGACCTCGACGCCGCGCGGGACCTGGTCGGCTACGTGCACGACCTCGGCGCCGACTGGCTGTACCTGTCGCCCGTGCTGCAGGCCGAGTCCGGGTCGAACCACGGCTACGACGTGGTCGACCACACCCGCGTCGACACCGACCGCGGTGGCGACCAGGCAATGCGGGCGCTGGCCGAGGCCGCGCACGCCGTCGGCCTCGGGGTCATCGTCGACGTGGTGCCGAACCACGTCGGTGTCGCGACCCCCGAGTCGAACCCGTGGTGGTGGTCCCTGCTCGAACTCGGCCAGGGCTCGCCCGTGGCCTGGGCGTTCGACGTGGACTGGGAAGCCGGCGACGGCAAGCTCCGGGTCCCCGTGCTGGACGACCGGCTGCTCGACGCGATCACGCTGGACACGTCCGACGCCGAGCGTCCGGTGCTCCGCGTCGGCGAGACCGCCTACCCCACGGCGCCGGGCACGGTGCACGACGGCGACACCGTCGAGACCGTCCACGAACGCCAGCACTACGCGTTCGTGCACTGGAAGCGTGCCGACCACGACTTGAACTACCGCCGGTTCTTCGCGGTGAACACCCTCGCGGCGATCCGCGTGGAGGAGCCCGAGGTCTTCGCGGCGTCGCACGCGGTCATCGGCGGCTGGTTCCGCGACGGGCTCGTCGACGGCCTGCGCATCGACCACCCGGACGGGCTGTACGACCCGGCGGGCTACCTGCAGGACCTGGCGGAGCTGACCGGCGGGGCCTACACCCTCGTCGAGAAGATCCTCGAGCCCGGCGAGCAGCTGCCGAGCTCGTGGCCGGTCGACGGCACCACCGGGTACGACGCCCTCGGGGTGCTCGACCGCGTGTTCGTCGACCCGGCGGGCGAACAGTCCCTGACCGCGGCGTCGGGCGCCGAACCGACCGACTGGCAGCGACTCACGCACGACACCCGACGGGGCATCGCGGACGGCATCCTCGGCAGCGAGGTCGAGCGGCTCGCTCGTCTGCTCGCACCGAGTGCCGTCACGGAGACGATCACGCACGAGCGGATCGTCGACGCGGTCGCCGAGGTCGTTGCCTCGTTCGACGTGTACCGCACGTACCTGCCCGAGGGCGCCCACCACCTGATCACCGCGCTCGAGCGCGCCGCCGCGGCCCGCCCGGACCTCGACGACGTCATCGACCGGATCGCACCGGCCCTCGTCGACCCGACGAACGCCGCGGCCCTCCGACTGCAGCAGACCAGCGGCATGGTGATGGCGAAGGGCGTCGAGGACACCGCGTTCTACCGCACCTCGCGCCTGTCGTCCCTGAGCGAGGTCGGCGGCGACCCGAGCGTCTTCGCGGTCTCCGTGGCGGACTTCCACCAGGCACAGCGCGAACGGCTGGGCAGCTGGCCGCACACCATGACGACGCTCACCACGCACGACACGAAGCGCAGCGAGGACACCCGCGCCCGCATCGCCGTGCTGGCCGAGCTCGGCGACGAGTGGGCCGCCACGCTCGAACGGCTGCAGTCGCTCGTGCCGCTGCGGGACCGCGTGTTCGCCGACCTGCTCTGGCAGGCGATCGTCGGCGCGCGGCCCGCCAGCCGCGAACGTCTGCACGCCTACGCCGAGAAGGCCTCCCGCGAAGCCGGGGACAGCACCACGTGGACCGAGCCCGACGAGGCGTTCGAGCAGCAGATGCACGCGATCGTCGACGCCGCGTTCGACAACCCGGACGTGGTCGCCGTGCTCGATGCCCTCGACGAGCAGATCGACGCTGCCGGGTGGTCGAACGGTCTCGCCCAGAAGCTCGTCCAGCTCACCGCCCCCGGCGTCCCCGACGTCTACCAGGGCACCGAGTTCTGGGACCGCTCGCTGGTCGACCCCGACAACCGACGCCCGGTCGACTACGCCGAGCGGCGTCACGTGCTCGCGGAGCTCGACGGCCCCGACGACGACGGCCCCGAGGACCTGCCGGCCATCGGCATCGACGGAGCCGCGAAGCTCCTGGTCACGACCCGCGCACTGCGCATCCGACGGGACCACCCGGAGCTGTTCACCCGGTACCTGGAGCTCGAGGCCACCGGCAGCGCGGCCGACCACGTCATCGCGTTCGACCGCGGCGGCGCCGTGACGATCGCAACGCGCCTGCCGATCGGCCTCGACCGCGTCGGCGGCTGGGGCGACACCCTGGTGCACGCCGTCCCGGTCGAGCGCATCGACCTGCTCACCGGCCGACACGTCCCCGCTGACCGCGGGATCGCGCTGGCCGACCTGCTCACCACCTACCCGGTCGCGCTGCTCGTGCCCGCCGACGCGGTCGGTGCAGCCGGCCACGCCGACGCGGTGACCGCCGTGTCCGACGCGAGCGGTGCCTCCCGGCCCGCCGCCGGCACGACGGACGCCACCGAGTCCGACGCGCAGGCCGAGATCGACATCCTGGAGGGTCACGCATGACCGCACCCGACCGTTACGCCGTCTGGGCGCCCGAGCCGGAGCGGGTCCGGCTCGTCGTCGACGACGTCGAGTACCCGCTCACCAAGGGCACCGACGACTGGTGGTCCACCGACGCCGTGATGCCGGTGGTCGGCGCCCGGTACGGGTTCCGCATCGGCGACGACGACGCGGTCCGACCGGACCCCCGGAGCCGGTACCAGCCCGAGGGCGTGCACGGCCCGTCCGAGGTCGTCGACCCCGCTCGGTTCGCGTGGACCGACGAGTCGTGGACCGGACGCCCGGCCCGCGGCGCCGTGATCTACGAGATGCACATCGGCACCTACACGCCCGAGGGCACGCTCGACGCCGCTGCCCAGAAGCTGGACCACCTGGTCGAGCTCGGGGTCGAGTTCGTCGAGCTGCTCCCCGTCAACGCGGTGAACGGCGAGTGGAACTGGGGCTACGACGGGGTCGGCTGGTTCTCCGTGCACGCGCCGTACGGCGGCCCGGACGCCTACGACCGGTTCGTCGACACGGCGCACGCGCTGGGGCTCGGCGTCATCCAGGACGTCGTCTACAACCACCTCGGCCCGAGCGGGAACTACCTGCCGCTGTACGGCCCCTACCTGCTCGCCGGGCTCGGCAACACCTGGGGCGACTCGGTGAACGTCGAGCACCCCGAGGTCCGTCGGTACGTCCTCGACAACGTGCGCATGTGGTTCCGCGACCACCACGTCGACGGGCTCCGGCTCGACGCCGTGCACGCGATCCGCGACACCACCCGCCCGCACGTGCTGGCGTCGATGGCCGACGAGACCGACGCCTACTCGTCGTTCATCGGTCGTCCGCTGTCGCTCATCGCGGAGTCCGACCTCAACGACCCGGTGATGTTCCGGCCGCGCGAGGCCGCCGGGTACGGCCTCGCCGGACAGTGGTCCGACGACTTCCACCACGCCGTGCACGTGGCGCTCACCCGTGAGACGAACGGCTACTACGCCGACTTCGCTCCGCTCTCGGCGCTGGCGAAGGTACTCCAGGACGGCTTCTTCCACGACGGCATCTGGTCGTCGTTCCGCGGCAAGCGGCACGGCCGACCGATCGACCGCGGGACCTCCCCCGCGACGGCCCTGGTCGTCGCGAACCAGAACCACGACCAGATCGGCAACCGGGCGGCCGGCGACCGGCTGGCTGCGACCCTCGACGACGAGGGGCTCGTGATCGCCGCAGCCCTGACGCTCCTCGGGCCGTTCACACCGATGCTGTTCATGGGCGAGGAGTTCGCGGCCTCGACACCGTGGCAGTTCTTCACCTCACACCCGGAGCCCGAGCTCGGCAAGGCCACCGCCGAGGGGCGCATCGCCGAGTTCGCCGAGCACGGCTGGGACGAGTCCGCCGTGCCGGACCCGCAGGACCCGACGACGTTCACGAACTCGAAGCTCGACTGGGCCGACGTCAGCTCGGAGCGCGGTGCGGCGATCCTGCGCGCGTACCGGGTGCTGATCGCCCTGCGTCGCACCGACCAGGCGTTCGTCGACCACCGGTACGAGGCGAACGCCGTCCGCTTCAGCGAGGACCATCGCTGGCTCGTGCTCACACGCGGACTGCTCGGCCCCGACGTCACGCCGGTGCACGTCGTCGTGAACTTCGCCGATGACGCTGCCGAGGTCCCCGTGCCCGATGCCGTGGGCGAGGAGCTCTACGGCTTCGGGGCGACCGAGGTCGATGCCGGCGTCGTCCGGTTCCGCGGCCGAGGCGTGGTCGTGCTGCGGTAGACGCGCGTCCGCGTGCTGCGCTTGACGCGCATCCGCGTGCTGCGCTTGACGCGCATCCGCGTGCTGCGCGAGCCGCAGTCCCGCACACGCGAACGGCGACGAACCCCTTGGTTTCGTCGCCGTTCGTGCGTTGGTGTGTTCGTGTGTTCGTGGCCTCAGGCCGCGTGGTCAGCCACCGCGTGCGCGTTCTTCCGCACGGAGGGCAGCTTGCGGTGGTCCTTGACCAGGGAGCGGGTCTCACGGATGCGACGGTCGATGCCCCACTTCGTCACGAGCGCGAGGCTCTCGCGGACGATGTTGCCGCTCATCTTCGAGACACCGAACTCCCGCTCGGTGAACGTGATCGGGGTCTCCACGACCCGCAGGCCTGCCTCGAGGGCGCGCCAACAGAGGTCCACCTGGAAGCAGTACCCCTTCGACGCGACGCCGGCGAGGTCGATCCGCTCGAACGCCTTCGAGGTGAACACCCGGAAGCCGCCGGTGGCGTCGCGCACCGCGATGCCGAGTGCGAGGCGGGTGTACAGGTTGCCGCCGCGGGACAGCAGGAGCCGGTACCAGGGCCAGTTCTCGACCTTGCCGCCCTTGACCCAGCGGGAGCCGAGCACCAGGTCGTTGGAGTCCGCGAGCTCGAGCATCCACGGCAGGTACTCGGGGTGGTGGGAGCCGTCGGCGTCCATCTCGACGAGCTTGGCGTAGCCGTGTTCCAGGCCCCACGCGAAGCCGGACAGGTACGCCCCGCCCAGGCCGTCCTTGACGGTGCGGTGCAGCACGTGCACACGGTCGGTCTCGGTCGCGATGGCGTCCGCGATGTCGCCGGTGCCGTCGGGTGAGTTGTCGTCGACGACGAGCACGTGCACCGTGTCGTCCGTCGCGGCCAGCGTGCGTTCGACGATGGGCCGGACGTTCTCGGCTTCGTCGTAGGTCGGGATGATGACCAGGGTCTCGCTCATGGTGCTCCTCGTGCTCCACCCGAATGTACCGAACGGCGGCTGCGGTCCTCCGAAGAGCGCGCTGCGAACCTGATCAGCGAGACCGGTCCTCGTCTGGGTGACGGCGGGGTGCACCCGCACCGGGACGGACGGGAGGCCCGGTGCCAGCTGGCACCGGGCCTCCCGTCCGTCGGTCGGTCGCGTCTACGCGGGGCGCGACGACGGGGACACGTTCTTGGACGCGTCGCGCTCCGGGATGTCGCCGAGTGCCTCGTCGATCGCCGCGAGGGCGTCCGCGTCGAGCTTGACGCCGGCGGCCTTGACGTTGTCGGTGACCTGCTGCGGACGCGAGGCGCCGACGATCGCCGAGGCGACGTTCTCGTTCTGCAGGGTCCACGCGATCGCGAGCTGCGCGAGCGTGAGGCCGGCCTGGTCCGCGACGGGCTGCAGGCGCTGCACGGCTTCGAGGACCTCGTCGCGCATGAACCGCTTGATCATGTCGGCGCCGCCCTTCTCGTCCGTGGCACGCGAGCCCTCGGGCAGGGGCTGACCGGGCTTGTACTTGCCGGTCAGGACGCCCTGCGCGATGGGCGACCAGACGATCTGCGACAGGCCGAGCTGCTTCGAGGCCGGGACGACCTCGCCCTCGATGACCCGCCACAGCATCGAGTACTGCGGCTGGTTCGAGATGAGCTGGAAGCCGAGCTCCTTGGCGAGTGCGGCGCCGGCGCGGATCTGCTCGGCGGTCCACTCGCTGACGCCGATGTAGAGCGCCTTGCCCTGACGGACGACGTCGGCGAAGGCCTGCATCGTCTCCTCGAGGGGGGTCTCGTAGTCGTAGCGGTGCGCCTGGTAGAGGTCGACGTAGTCGGTCTGCAGCCGCTCGAGCGAGCCGTCGATCGACTCCATGATGTGCTTGCGGCTGAGGCCGACGTCGTTGTGCCCCTTCGGGCCCGTCGGCCAGTAGACCTTCGTGAAGACCTCGAGGGACTGGCGCCGCTCGCCCTTGAGCGCCTCGCCGAGGACGGTCTCGGCGGCGGTGTTGGCGTACGTGTCCGCAGTGTCGAACGTGGTGATGCCGGCGTCGAGCGCTGCCCGAACGCACTGGGTGGCGACGTCGTTCTCGACCTGCGAGCCGTGCGTCAGCCAGTTGCCGTAGGTGATCTCGGAGATCTTGAGTCCGGAGTTGCCCAGGTACCTGAATTCCATGGTCCCGACGCTACTGGAGTGAGCGCGCACGTGAGGGGTCCCGCGAGTGCCTGTCGGGCGCGGGTGGGGCGGGGGTGCGGGTGCGGGTGCGGCGCGGCGGCGCGGCCGGGCGGCGCGGCCGGGGCGGGGGTGCGGGTGCGGGTGCGGCCGAGCGGAGGGGCCTGGTGGCGCGGCCGGGCGGTGGGATCGGCGAGCAGGATCGGCGAGCGGGCGAAATGCCCAGGTGTCCTCGACGACGCACCGGGACATCTCGCCCGCTCGCCGTGAGAGCGCTTCGGGCGATCCCTCGGGAGCCAGTTCCCGAACCGTCCAACGGCCCCGCCGACGAGCCCCGCGAACCCCGCGAGCCCCGCGAACCCCGCGAACGGGCGAAACACCGGCGTGCGACGGCGGGATGCGCCCGGTGTTTCGCCCGTTCGACGGTGTCGCCATCCCTCCACAACCGCACGAGCGCGGTCACGATCCACAATGGAGGCGCTACTCCCGTCCGCACCGTCAGCTCGCGGCCACGATGTGGAGATGACCGCCAGACGCCGGCTCCCGATGGCACTCCGTGACGCTTCCTTCCGGGTGCGGGACGCGCTGCACCGCGGGGTCTCGCGTGGTCGCCTCGACGCACGCGACCTCGTCCGACCGTTCCACGGCATCCGGTCCGCGTTCCCCCCGG
The DNA here is from genome assembly GCF_025643395.1 of Curtobacterium sp. Arg-1. NCBI lineage: Bacteria > Bacillati > Actinomycetota > Actinomycetes > Micrococcales > Microbacteriaceae > Curtobacterium > Curtobacterium sp. Arg-1. The sequence goes on along the minus strand of NZ_CP095731.1, from coordinate 1,018,706 downwards.
AATCCGTGGACGAACGTGCTCGGGCACTCGCTCCTCGACTCCGCCCCGATCAGGTGTTCAGTCACGTCACCGCCGCAGCGGTCATCGGCGTCCCCCTCCCCCGTCGCCTCGAACGTGATCAGCGGTTGCACGTCACGACGATCGGCACCGACCAAGCGCTCCGGGTTCGTGGCACGGTCGGCCATCGAGCGCGGTACGGGTCGGTCCGGGCGACGATCGCCCGAGGTGTGCCGCTCACCACACCTGCCGACACCTTCGTCGCGCTCGGCTCGATGTTGACGCTCGACGAACTCATCGTCGCCGGGGACGCGCTCGTCGGGTGGCTCGGCTGGGCAACGCTCGACGAACTCGCTCTGGCTGTCCGTCGGCGACGTGGCATCCGCGGGATCGTGAAGCTCCGCCTCGCGCTCGAAGAGATCCGGCAGGGTTCTCGGTCGCCGGGAGAGACCAGGACACGACTGGCGCTGCTCCGCCGCGGACTCCCGGAACCCGCGCTCAACCACGATGTCGTCGTCGACGGGGAGTGGATCGCGTGCGTGGATCTCGCGTACCCCGAGGCCAGGGTGGCGATCGAGTACGAGAGCGATCTGCACCGCACCGATCCAGCCAGCTTCCGCAAGGACCTCACGCGCGGTGAGCACCTCAAGGACGTCGATTGGTGGCTCGTCAGGGTGACGGCGGACGACCTTGCGCACGGAGTCGAGCGCTTCGTCAACCGCATCCGTCGGCTGCTCGACGTCGGTGCCCGAGGAGCCCACGACACGCGGTTTGCGACACTTGGGTGAACAATGGTTGACGCTTCAACCAAAACGGTGCACACTGTCGTAGTATCAACTCGATGCAGGCGCATGGAACGCGTCGCACCGCAGACTCTCGTTCGGAAGAAGGACCACCATGACGCTCACCGCTGACACCGTTCCCGGCTACCAGACCGGCACCTGGAAGATCGACCCGACCCACTCGGAGGTCACCTTCTCGGTCCGCCACCTCGCCATCAGCAAGGTCAAGGGCAAGTTCGAGACGTTCGACGCCACCGTCGTCACCGCCGAGAACCCGCTCGAGTCGACCGTCGAGGCCAGCATCGACGTCGCGTCGATCAACACCGGTCAGGAGCAGCGCGACCAGCACCTCAAGACGAGCGACTTCTTCCTCACCGAGGAGCACCCGCAGCTCACCTTCCGTTCCACGAGCATCGAGGCGAAGGGCGACGACCTGCACATCTCGGGCGACCTGACCCTGCGCGGCGTCACCAAGCCCGTCGTCCTCAAGGCTGAGCTCGGCGGATTCACCACCGACGGTTACGGACAGGTCAAGTTCGGCGCCGAGGCGACCACCAAGATCGACCGCACCGAGTTCGGTGTGAACTGGAACGCGGCGCTCGAGGCCGGTGGATTCACGCTCGGCAACGACGTCACGATCAACCTCGACGTCCAGTTCGTCCTCCAGGCGGCCTGAGCCTCCTCGTACTCGTCGCCCCACTGAGGGCACCGAACGGCACCACCCGAACCCGAGACGAACGCCCCGACTCCCGACGGAGTCGGGGCGTTCGTCGTTCCCGCGCTTCTTTGCCGACCACGAGCGGGCGAAATGCCCGGACCATCACCCTCATGAGCTTGGCATCTCGCCCGCTCGTCGGCCTGTGCACCCATGCCACGCCGCGCCACCAACGAGCGGGCGAAACACCCTGCCGATCCCCGTGGCGCTCCTGGTATTTCGCCCGCTCGCGGGACCGCGAGCGGGAGCGGGACGAGCGGGAGCGGGACCGGCGGGGGCACGCGCCGCGGCCGCGAGCCCGCGTACCGTGGGGCGCGCAGGGGCCGCCGGGGAATCCGCACGCCGAACCCCGAGTTGCACGAAAGGCACCACGAGCACCACGAGCACCACCACCACCCGCACCGCCCGCACGACGAACAGGAGCACCACCATGGCCACCGACTGGATCGCGATGCAGGCCCTCGCGGCAGCCGAGTTCGGCCGCCGCGTCGCCGCCGTCACCGACTGGGACGCCCCCACCCCCGACTCCGAGTGGTCCACCCGCGACCTCGTCGCCCACGTCGTCGACGAGCAACGGTGGATCCCGAAGCTCCTGACCGGGTGCGACTACGCCCAGGCGCAGGCCGACCTCGAACCCATCGGCGATGACCTGGTCGCCGAGTGGCACCGGTTCGCCACCGCAGCCACCGACGCCTGGCGGAACGCCCCGCAGGACACCCCCGTGCACCTCAGCACCGACGTCGTGCCCGCCGCGCAGTACCTGACCGAGCAGACGAGCGACATCACGATCCACACGTGGGACCTCGCCCGGGCGACCGGCACCGAGGAGTCCCTGCCCGACGAGCTCGTCCGTGCCGTGTGGGAGTACTTCGAGCCGCAGATCGAGGACCTGGCGGCGACCGGCCTCTACGCGCCTCCGGTCGACGTCACCGAGGACACCCCGCTGCAGGTGCGCCTGCTGGCGGTCACAGGCCGCGATGCCAGAGTGTCGGCATGACCACCGACACGAGCGGCACCACCACGGAGACGAGCAGCATGACCACCGACACGAAGCGCCTCGGCAACTCGGGGCTCGAGATCAGCAGCGTCGTCCTCGGCATGATGTCGTACGGCGACCCGGACCGGGGCTCGCACGCCTGGAGCGTCGGCATCGACGAGGCCCGCCCGTTCGTCCGTCGCGCGTTCGAGGCCGGCATCACGACCTTCGACACCGCGAACGTGTACTCCGACGGCAGCAGCGAGGAGATCACCGGCACGCTCCTGGCCGAGCTGGCTCCGCGCGAGGACGTCCAGGTCTTCACGAAGGTCTTCAACCGGATGCGCCCTGGTCGGAACGGCGCCGGACTGTCCCGCGCGGCGATCATGCACGAGATCGACGCGTCCCTGACCCGCCTGGGTACGGACTACGTCGACCTGTACCAGATCCACCGCTTCGACCCGGTGACGCCGGTCGAGGAGACGATGGAGGCCCTGCACGACGTCGTCAAGGCCGGCAAGGCGCGCTACATCGGCGCGAGCAGCATGTGGGCGTGGCAGTTCGCCGAGATGCAGCACACCGCCGAACGCCACGGATGGACGAAGTTCGTCAGCATGCAGGACCAGTACAACCTGCTCGAGCGCGAGGAGGAGCGCGAGATGCTCCCCTTCTGCGAGCACACCGGCGTCGGCGTGATCCCGTGGAGCCCCCTGGCCCGCGGCCGCGTCACGCGCCCATGGGACGCCTCCGGGTCGGGTTCGCGCGCGCAGACCGACGAGTTCGGCAAGACCCTCTACAAGCAGGACGAGGACGCCAACCGCGCGATCGTCGACACGGTCGAGGCCGTCGCCGCCGAGCGCGGCGTCCCGATGGCGCAGGTCGCCCTGGCCTGGGTCGCCGGCAAGCCCGCGGTCTCCGCGCCGATCGTCGGCGCGACGAAGGAGCACCACATCGACGACGCGGTGGCCGCAGCGTCGCTGACGCTCACCGACGACGAGGTCACGCGACTCGAGTCCGCGTACACGCCCCGGGTGCCGTCGGGTTTCTGACGCACCACCAGACGGACGGGAGGCGCGGATCGGCCTGGCCCCGTTCCTCCCGTCCGTCCGTCGTCACCCCCACGGCCCGCGACACGCCGTCGTGTCGGTACCACGCCTGCGTCCTCGCGCAACGCCGCCGGACAGGGCGGCGTCTCGACAAGACGACGGCGTCCTGCGCGGGCGATCCCTGGAAGCGGCTACGCGCCGCGCTCGAGTCGTGCGATGCGCACGAGCGCTGCGCGCTCCGTGCCGGTCTGGTTGCCGAGCACGCCCCCGATGCCGTCGAGCACCAGGCCGGCCGTGCGGCTGACGGGCAGCTCGACAGGACCGATCATCGGGGCCCGCAGGCCGAGCATCGAGCGGTGGCGGGGGTCCAGCGTCGACACGGCGCCCTGGAACAGGGCCTGGTAGCCGGGCCGAAGCATCAGCGCGAGCGGTGGGTTCCGGATGAACTTGACGACGTCACGGGTGCGGGCCGTCACCGCCAGTTCGCCACGGTCGAGGTACCCGTTCATCTGGGCGCGGAGCTCCGCCTCGGATTCCGGCGGGTCCTCGACGCGCATGAGCCGGCCGGCGGTCGCCCACTCGCGCACGTAGGCGTCGGCTCCTCCCGGGATCGGATCGCCCCACCGCTGCGCGGCGCGGAGGAACGCGTCCGTGAAGGCCAGGTGGACCCAGCGCGCCATGAGCGGGTCGTTGGCGGAGTAGTCCCGCGTGGTGCCGTGTCCGTCGACGTACTCGCCGCGGACCCGCTCGTGCAGGCGCAGCACCCACTCGCTGGCCCCGCGGGCGGTGGCGGTGTCACCGTGCGAGACGGTGAAGATCCAGCGGATGGTGCCGGCGAGGCGGCCGAACGGGTCCTCGCGGTAGCGGGAGTGGTCGGCCACGCCGGCGAGGACCCCGGGGTGGAGGGCCTGGACGAGCAGCGCCCGGACCCCGGCGACGATCGTCTGCTTGCCGCCGTGCACGGACCACGTCGCGGAGCCCGGGCCGAAGAACCCGGCGTCGGTGCCCTGCTCGAGCTCGTCGATCCACTCCGGCTTGCTCGTCGCGCCCCCGGTGAACGTGTCGTTGAGGCGGGACCGGAGGGCGTCGGAGACGGAGGGCATGGCGTCATCGTCCGTCCGCCCCCTGGGAACGCACTCGGCTTCGCGCGGGCCGACCGTTCCCAGGGTGCACGGGGGTCGCCCGCTACGTTGGTCGAGTGAGCATCGACACGCCTCGTCCCTGGCTTGCCTCGTACGCCCCGGGGGTCCCGCACGACATCGAGGAACAGAGCGGTTCCCTGTACGACCTGGTCGAGCAGTCGGCCCGGAAGTTCCCCAGGCAGGTCGCCCTCGAGTTCTTCAAGCGCACCACGAGCTACGCCGACCTCGAGGAGCAGATCCTCCGCGCGGCGAACGGCCTGCGGAAGCTCGGCGTGGGGGCGGGTGACCGCGTCGCCATCGTGCTGCCGAACTGCCCCCAGCACATCGTGGCGTTCTACGCGGTGCTGCGGCTCGGCGCGATCGTGGTCGAGCACAACCCGCTGTACACGCCGCGGGAGCTCCGCCACCAGTTCGAGGACCACGGCGCCAAGGTCGCCATCGCCTGGGACAAGTCCGTCGCGACGCTGCAGGACTTCCCGGCCGACGTGCACCTCGACGCGATCGTCTCGGTCGACATCACCCGTGCGATGCCCCGGAGCACCCGGCTCGCCCTGGCGCTGCCGGTCGCGAAGGCCCGCGAGTCCCGCGCGAAGCTGACGACGAAGGTCCGTGGCACGGTGAAGTGGGACGACGTCGCCGACACCCGCAAGCTGTCGAAGCGGCACCCGCGCCCGGCCACCGACGACGTCGCACTGATCCAGTACACCTCCGGCACCACCGGGACGCCGAAGGGTGCGGTCCTGAGTCACCGGAACCTGCTGGCGAACGCCGCCCAGGCCCGGGCGTGGGTGCCGCAGATCCGCCGCGGCGACAACGTCGTGTACGCGGTGCTGCCGATGTTCCACGCCTACGGTCTGACGCTCTGCCTGACCTTCGCGATGAGCATGGCCTCGCGGCTCGTGCTCTTCCCCGCGTTCGACCCCGCTCTGGTCCTGAGCGCCATCAAGCGTCACCCGCCGACGTTCCTGCCGGCCGTGCCGCCGATCTACGCCCGGCTGCAGCACGCCGCCGACTCGGCGAAGGTGTCGCTCAAGGGCATCGAGATCGGCATCTCCGGCGCCATGCCGCTCTCCCAGGACATCGTCGAACCGTGGGAGGCCCGGACCGACGGCTACCTGGTCGAGGGCTACGGCCTGTCCGAGTGCTCCCCCGTCCTGATGGCCAACCCGGTCTCCCCGGAGCGCCGCCTCGGGTCGATCGGCCTGCCGTTGTCCTCCACCGAGGCACGCGTGGTCGACCCGGACGACGACACCAAGGTGCTCGGTGTCGACGAGCCCGGCGAGCTGCAGGTCCGTGGCCCGCAGGTGTTCCGCGGCTACTGGGGCAAGGCGGAGGCCACCGACGAGGTCTTCACGCCCGACGGCTGGTTCCGCACCGGCGACATCGTGGCCATCGGTGCCGACGGGTACGTCCGGATCGTCGACCGCCTGAAGGAACTCATCATCACCGGCGGCTTCAACGTGTCGCCGTCCGAGGTCGAGGACACCCTGCTCAAGCACCCCAGCGTCAAGGAGGTCGCGGTCGTCGGCATCACGCAGGGTGGCAACGAGCAGGTCGTCGCCGCGGTCGTGCCGAAGGACCCGTCGACGTTCGACCCCGCGGCGCTGCGGGCCTGGTCACGCGAACACCTGGCGGCGTACAAGGTGCCGCGCCGGGTCGTCGTGGTCGAGGACCTGCCGCGCTCGATGATCGGCAAGGTGCTGCGGCGGAAGGTGCGCGACCAGATCCTGGACGGCTGACGCGCCGGCGCCCGGGCGGCGCGGCAGGGCGCAGACGCCGCTGCTCGTCAGCTGAGGCGTCGCGCGGGCAGCGCCAGCACGGACAGCCCGACCACCACGAGCACGATGCCGGTCCAGCCGCCGAGTCCCAGGTGTTCCCCCACCACGAGCACCGCCAGCACCGCGGCCACGACGGGCTCGAGCAGTGAAAGCAGCGTCGCGACCGATGCCGTCACCGACCGGAGTCCGACCGCGTACAGCGAGTGGCCGATGACCGTCGGCACCAGCGCCAGGTACAGGAACACCGGCCAGTCGTCGGCCTCGGCCAGGAACGGCCCGCCCGCCACCACGGCGAGCACGACGAGCGGCACCGCGGCCATGCCGAACACCGCTCCGACGAGTCCGCGCTCGTTCGGCCCGCGGGCTGCCCGTGCCGCAGCGACCCCGACGTCGCCGCCGACCCGCATGGTGTCGGCCTCGGCGCGACCGACGGCGATCGGCATCCGGCTCGTCGCCGCGTGCATCCCCCGCGCCACCGCCCACGAGTACAGCGCGTACGTCAGACCCGCGACCAGGGCGCTGCCGACGCCGACCGCGAGCGATCGCCCGCCGTCGCCGTGCCCGGAGCGGGCGAGGGTGACGACGACCATGCCGACCACGCTCACCAGGGTGGCCACGAGCCAGCGGCGCGTGACGGGCCTGCGGTCGACGACCCACTCGACCAGGCCGGCGAAGACGGGCGACGAGCCGATGGCCAGGGTCGTGCCGAGCGCGACGCCGGCGTCGGCGAGGGCCGCGTAGAACGCGATCGCGTAGACCACGAGCGACACGGCACCGAGCAGGGCCCAGCCCCGGGTCCGGCGCTGGCCCACGGCTCGCAGGGTGCCCCGGCCCGCGGTCGCCGCGAGCACGAGCCCGCCCAGGCCGAAGGTCACCGCGCCGAACACGAACGCCGGCACACCGGGCGCGAAGTGCGTCGCGGTCCCGGTGGTGCCCCACACCGCCGCGGCGACCACGATCGCCGCCAGGCCGCCGACGGGCCTGGAGGCACGTCCTGCGCCCGGTCCGCGGCTCACGCGACGTGGACGTTGGGCCGTCGGTTGACCTCGGGTTCCGCTTCGCGCAGGACCTCGCGCGTCACGGGGGCGACGTCGCCGGCACCGGTGAACACGAAGCGCAGGGCGTTCCGGATCGGGCTGCCCTCGTTCCACTCGAAGTAGATGCTCGGCACCACACCGGCGAGGTCGCGGATGGCGAGGAGGGTCGACGCGATGGTGTTCGGGACGTTGCCGGAGCGGACCTTGAGCACGCGGAACCCGTGGATGACGTGCCCTTCGACCACCAGGTCCTCTTCGAAGTCGGACGAGTCGGCGGGCAGGACCTCGAGGAACATCGTCGGCACGCGCGCCGGGATGCCGGAATCACGACGTTCCTCGCGCCCCTTCGCCCGGTACGCCTCGGCCGTGCCGGCACCGGGCTCGTTGGCGATGATGCAGATCGAGCTGAACTGGTCGGCGTCGGCCTCGACGAACTGGCGGGCCGTCGCGTCCAGCTCGATCGACGACGCCCGGAGTTCGAACGAGCGGCGCACGCGCGAGATGAGCGAGACCACGACGATCGCGATGATGAAGATCGCCGCGATCCGCACGCCGTCGGGCCGCTCGATCACGTTGGCGACCGTGGTGTAGACGAACACGACCGAGATCACGCCGAACGCGATGGTGCGCTTGCGCTGCTGCTTGCGGCGCGCGGACAGCGTCACGGCGACCGCGGCACTCGTGATGAGCACGAGGACGCCGGTGGCGTAGGCGCCGCCCTGGGCGTCGACGTCGGCCTGGAAGATGATCGTGATCACGAACGCGATGAGCGTGAAGATGATCACGAGGGGACGCACGGCGCGAGCCCACTGGGGTGCCATGCCGTAGCGGGGCAGGAACCGCGGCACGAGGTTCAGGAGCCCGGCCATCGCGCTCGCGCCGGCGAACCACAGGATGGCGACGGTGGAGAAGTCGTAGATCGACCCGAACACGCCGCCCATGTACTCGTGCGCCAGGTACGCCAGCGCACGACCGTTCGCACCACCGCCCGGCTGGAACTCGCGCTGCGGGATGAGGAACGTCGTCACGATCGACGAGGTGATGAGGAACGAGCTCATGATCAGCGCCGCGACCGTCAGCAGCCGCTTCGTGCCACGGATCCGGCCTTCGGGTCGGTCGCTGGTGCCGTCGGTGGCGTCGCCACGGACCTGCGGCATCACCGCGACGCCGGTCTCGAAGCCGGAGAGCCCGAGCGCGAGCTTCGGGAACACGATCAGGGCGATGCCGACCATGACGAGCGGGTTGCCGTGCTGCGCCGTCAGCCCGGACCACCAGTCGCTGGCGACCATCGGGTTCTCGAACACGTGCCAGAGCGCGACGATGATGACGACGGCGTTCAGGGCGAGGAACACGGCGACGAGCCCGACCGCGATGCCGATGGCTTCCTTGAATCCGCGCAGGAACACGATGCCGAGCAGGAGCAGCAGCGCCAGGGTGAGCGGCACCGGGATCTCGGTGAACCAGTGCGGCGTGTACGGGTTCTCGGCGATGTGCGCCGTGGCGTCGGCCGCCGACAGGGTCATCGTGATCATGAAGTCCGTCACGGCGAACCCGAGCAGCACCAGCACGAGCAGCTTGCCGGCCCACCATGGCAGGAGCTTCTCGAGCATCATGATCGACCCGGCGCCCCGGAAGCTGTCGTGGGCGATCCGGCGGTACACCGGCAGCGCGCCGAACAACGTGACGAGCACGAGGACGATCGTCGCGATCGGCGACAGCAGCCCCGCGGCGAGCGCGGCGATGGCGGGCTGGTACCCGAGGGTGGAGAAGTAGTCCACGCCGGTCAGGCACATGACCCGCCACCACGGGTGGGTCTTCTCGACCTCGACCTGGTGCGGGCCCTGGTGGGAGGCGCCCTGGTCGGCCCCGTGCAGCATCCACCGGCGCAGGCGGGTGCTGCGGTCGAGGGGCTGCTCGGTGGCGTCGCGCTGGGCGGCCCGCTCGGCGTCTGTCGCGGTCACGAGGATGATGCTAAGCCGTCCGGGTGACCCCCGCGCACACTGGGACGACCCTGTGCACGGGGCGCTCCCACTACCGCCGTGTGCGGGACAGGGTCGCCACGATCCCGGCGACGACCAGCAGGACGCCGGCGGCGATGCAGGCGGCCAGCAGCAGGGTCGTGGTGTCCACTGAGAACATCGGCAGCGCTCTCACGGCCATCGCCCCGGCGAACACGAGCATCAGCACGCCCCACAGGATCGTGCCGAACCGTGCACCGCGGCGTGCAGGCCGGTGGCCGCGCCCGTCGGGAACCTCCGGCGGAACCGTCGGCGCTGTCGTCTCGTCGTTCGTGGTGTCGTCGTTCGTCATGGTCCCGTTCCTCACTCGCCGACCGTGATCGCCCGCGGCACGTCGACGCCGCCGCCGAGGATCCACAGGTGCACGGTCGTGGTCTCGTCCGCATCGGCCGTGCGCGCCGCGCGGTTCTCCAGCGTCGTGGTCCGGAGCACCCCGCCGGTGTCCGCTCCGTCGTCGCCTCCGCCGGTGTCCACGCCGTACCCGACGCCGCTGACCTCGACCCGGACCGGCAGGTCGGTCGGCAGCAGCACGTCGGCTCCGCCGGCGCCCAGCCAGAGGGTCACGTCGCCCCCGCTGGCCGACGGTTCGAGGCCGCGGAGGTCCAGGGTGGGCCCACCGGCCAGCATCGCGAAGTTCCGGTCGGTCCCCGACGCGGCCCGTTCCACCTGCCACGTGGTGCCGCCGATCAGCGAGACCTGTGTGCCGGCGGGCAGGACCCCGGTGACCACGAGGGCCACCGCGGCGACCGTCGAGAACAGTCCGAGCACGTCGTCGTCGCGGCCGCGGACCCCGGCGACGATCGTGGCGATCGCCAGCACCGCGAGCGCGGCGGCGATCCCGAGGACCGGGACGGACCACCCGGCCTGCTGCGCCCAGAACGCGACCCCGGCTCCGGCGACGAGTGCGAGTCCGAGGGACACGGCGACGTACGCCGCTCCGGGGCGCCGCTGCTCCCGCTCGGCCCGCCGTTCGCCGGCCCGCTCGCGTTCCGCGCGCAACCGCTCCTCGTGCTGCCGTCGCCGGTCCTCGGGGCTCACCGGCACGTCCCACTGCCAGGAGGCCCGACCCGGCTCCGGCGCGCCGGTCGCCTCGGTGGTCCACGCGGTCCGGGCCGGGCGCGGCTCCTCGGGGCTGGTCCAGAAGTCGCCCCGCGGCGCGGCCGACGGGTCGGCTTCGGTGTGCGCGGTCCGGTCGCCCTCCACTCCGCGTCGGGCCAGGACCACGATGAGCCAGACGATCCCGCCGACCAGCACGATGCTCCACGCGGTGGCCAGGGTCGCCTCGAGCCAGCTGGGCATCCCCCAGGCATCGGGCACACCCTGCCACCACAGCCCCCGGGCGGCGGGCACGAAGGTCAGTGCCACGAAGGCGCCGATCGCGATGAGTGCGGGGTCGAGCACCCCGCGGATCATCCGGTCGACGTGGATGCGTCCGGCGGAGTCGGGCAGCAGCGCCCAGCCGACGGCGTACGCCAGGAAGACCGGCCCGCCCAGCAGTGCGACGACGATCGCCACGCCGCGGACCACGAGCGGGTCGAGCCCGGTGCGGCGGGCGACGGCGCCGCACACGCCGGCGAGCCAGCGGTCGTCGGTGCGCGTGATGCCGAGGCCGCGGACCCAGTCGAAGAACCGGGTCGTCGAGTCGGCGCTGCCGGCAGCGGTGCCGGGAGCGGAGTCGTGCTGGTGATCGGTCATGACCACCAGCATCCCGGCAGGCGTGCGTCGGCACCATCGGGGTTCCCCCTGACCGGTCCCTGATCCCGGCCCCGGACCCTGCTGCGGGCGCCGTCCGGGTGCCAGGATTGGCCCATGGCCACCGCGACGATGACGCGCCCGACCCCGAGGGTCGTCGGCGGCGTCTGCAGCGGGTTCGCGGCGCACACCGGGCTGCCGGTCGGGGCCGTCCGGCTCGTCACCGCGGTCCTGGTGGTCTGCGGTGGCGCCGGCCTGCTGCTCTACGCCTGGCTCTGGGCGACCGTCCCGAGTGCGCCAGCCGGTTCCGCCTCGGGCCGCGCACCGCTCAAGTCCTTCCTGACGCCTGCGGTCGGCGTGGACGGAGACGACGACCCCGTGTCCGCCCGTCGCGCCCCGGTCGTCGAGATCCTGCTCGGCGTGGCCCTGCTCGCCGCCGCCGGCGCGGTGGTGGCAGCGCGGATGGGCATGGCGGTCCCCCTCGAGTTCGTCGTGCCCGGCGTCGTGGTCGTCACCGGCGCCGCACTCGCCTGGCGACAGTTCGACGCGCTCCGCAACGTCCGCACGGCCCGGTCCTCCGCCCTGGTCGTGCGGGCGCTCGGGGCCCTGGTGCTCGTCGTGCTCGGCATCCTGCTGTTCTTCACGACGAGCAGCCGCCCGAACGTCTGGACCGTGCTCACCGCCGCGGTCGCCGTCCTGGTCGGGGTCGCCGTCGTGGTCGCCCCGTGGGTGGTCCGGCTCGTCCGCGACCTCGCCGAGGAACGCGCCGCCCGCGTCCGCGACCTCGAGCGGGCCGAGTTCGCGGCACACCTGCACGACTCGGTGCTGCAGACCCTCGCCCTCATCCAGCAGAAGGCCGAGCCCGGCTCCGACGCGGCCCGGCTGGCGCGGGCGCAGGAACGCGAGCTGCGGTCCTGGCTCTTCGCGGAGCAGGCGGAACCGGCGCGCGACCTCGGCACGCAGCTGCGCGACGCCGCCGCCGAGATCGAGTCCGAGTACCCCGCCCGCATCGACGTCATCGCGGTGGGCCCTGCCCGCACCGACCTGCCCGACGGGCTCGTCGCCGCCGCTCGCGAAGCGGTGCTCAACGCTGCCCGGCACGCCGGTGGGACCGTGAGCGTGTACGCCGAGACCGCCCGCGACCGGGTCGAGATCAGCATCCGCGACCGCGGACCGGGCTTCGACGTCGAGCAGGTGCCGGCGGGCCGGTACGGCGTCCGCGAGTCGATCATCGGCCGCATGCAGCGCCTCGGCGGCCTCGCGACGATCGCGCCCGGCCCGGGGCACACGGGCACCGAGGTCCGACTGACCCTGCCGCTCGCACCCGCGAGCCACGACGAGGAGCACGCATGACCGAACCCGCCCCGTTGACGGTCGCGATCGTCGACGACCACTCCATCTTCCGAGCCGGCGTGCGCGCCGGGCTGCCACCGGGCCTCCAGGTCGTGGGCGAGGCGGCGACCGTCGACGAGGCCGTGACACTCGTCGCGGCCACGCGCCCGCGCGTCGTCCTGCTCGACGTGCACCTGCCGGGTGGCGGCGGGGGTGGTGGTGCCGAGGTGATCACGCGGTCCGCACCGGGGAACCCGGACACCCGGTTCCTCGCGCTGAGCGTGTCGGACGCCGCCGACGACGTCGTCCGGGTCATCCGCGCCGGTGCCCGCGGGTACATCACGAAGAGCTCGTCGAGTGCTGAGGTCGCCGAGGCCGTGACCCGTGTGGCGGACGGCGACGCGGTGTTCTCGCCGCGCCTGGCCGGCTTCGTGCTCGACGCGTTCGGGGCGGTCAGCGGCGAGACGGCGCAGCACGACACCGAGCTGGACCGCCTGTCCGCCCGCGAGCAGGAGGTCATGCGGCTCATCGCCCGCGGGTACGCCTACAAGGAGGTCGCGACGGAGCTGTTCATCTCGGTGAAGACCGTCGAGACCCACGTGTCGAAGGTCCTGCGGAAGCTGCAGCTGTCGAACCGGCACGAACTGACCGCGTGGGCGCTGCAGCGCAAGCTGCTCTGAGCGCCCACACCGGCGTCACTTCGCGCTGATCCTGAGGGTGAATGGCACAGCCTTGTTGACCGCCCATGGCGTCACTTCGCGCTGATCCTGGGGGTGAATGGCACAGCCTTGTTGACCGCCCACGGCGTCACTTCGCGCTGATCCTGGTGTACTTGTTCACCGACCACGGCACGAACACCACGAGCATCACGGCGATCCCGATCAGGACGGTCAGCACGGGGTGCTGCATCGTCCAGATGTCCGGCACCGGCGCGGACCCGACGTTGCCGAACAGTTCGCGCGCGGCCTGCACGAGCGACGACACCGGGTTCCACTCCGCGAACACGCGCAGCACCAGCGGCAGGGTGTCGCTCGGCACGAACGCGTTCGAGATGAACGTCAGCGGGAACAGGATCATGAACGACGCGTTGTTGATGACCTCGGGTGTCTTGACGCTCATGCCGAGCAACGCCATCACCCAGCTGAACGCGTAGCTGAAGAGCAGCAGCAGGGCGATGCCGGCCAGGAACTCGAGCGGGGACGAGTTGACGCGCCACCCGACCGCCAGGCCGGTGAGCATCATGATCGCCATCGAGATCGAGTTGAGCACGAGGTCGGAGTTGGTCCGTCCGACGAGCACGGCGGACGCCGACATCGGCAGCGTGCGGAACCGGTCGATCAGTCCTTCCTTCAGGTCCTGCGCCATCGCCGAGCCGGAGAACGTCGCGCCGAACACCACGGTCTGCGCGAAGATCCCCGCCATCAGGAACTGCGTGTAGTCGGTGCCCTGCACCTGGATGGCGCCGCCGTAGACCTGGCTGAACAGCAGGACGAACATGATGGGCTGCAGCACGGCGAAGACGAGCATGTCCGGCGACCGCTTGAGCTTGATGAGGTTGCGCTTGGTGACGGTCCAGCCGTCCTCGACCCAGACGGCGAGCGGCGAGGTGACGACGACGGGCAGCTGACGGCCCGGAGCCAGGGAGGTGGCGGTCATCGTGCCGCCTCCTTCTGCTTGGTCTTCTGCTTGGTCTTCTGCGTGGTCGCCGCGGGGTCATCGGCGTCGTCGTCCGTCGCGGCGTGGCCGGTCAGGCGGAGGAAGACGTCGTCGAGGGTCGGGCGCCGCATGCCGGCGTCGTGCAGGTCGATGCCGGCCGCACCGAGGTCGGCGAGCACGCGCTGCAGGGCGGCCGGTCCGGCCTCGACCGCGATGGCACGGGTGCGGCCGTCGCCCGAGGTCTCGACCTCGCCGACCCCGTAGCGGCGGAGGACGGTGGTCGCCGCGTCGCCGTCGGCCTCGTCCACCAGGGTCACGACGACCCGGTGCCCACCGACCTGCGCCTTCAGGTGGTCGGAGGTCCCCTCGGCGATGACCGTGCCGTCGTCGATGACCGCGATGTCGTCGGCGAGCCGGTCGGCCTCTTCCAGGTACTGGGTGGTGAGGAGCACCGTCGCGCCCTCGGCCACGAGGTCCTCGATGACGCCCCAGAGCGCCAGCCGACTGCGGGGGTCGAGGCCCGTCGTCGGCTCGTCGAGGAACAGCACCCGCGGGTTCATCACGAGGGCCCCGGCCAGGTCGATCCGTCGTCGCATGCCGCCCGAGAAGCCCTTGACCGGGCGGTCCCCCGCCTCGGACAGGTCGAAGACGTCGATGAGCTCACGAGCACGGTCGCGCGAGGTCCGACGACCCAGGTGGTACAGCCGCCCGATCATCTCGAGGTTCTCGAACCCGGTCAGGTTCTCGTCGACCGCCGCGTACTGCCCGGACACCCCGATCGAGCGCCGGGTGGCCTGCGGATCGGCGATCACGTCGATGCCGTCGATCGTCGCGGTGCCGGAGTCGGGCGTGATGAGGGTGGTCAGCACCTTCACGGTGGTCGTCTTGCCCGCACCGTTCGGCCCGAGCAGTGCCTTCACGGTGCCTTGCGGCACCGACAGGTCGAGTCCGGCCAGTGCGTGCACCGGCCCGGACTTCGACTTGTACGTCTTGGTCAGCCCGGAGGCTTCGATGATGGCCATGTCGCTCCTTCGTCGGACACGGTGGGTACCCGGGGTCCGGTGGAGCGACGGACGTCACTCAGACGTCGAAGTCGCCACCACCGAAGTCGCTGAAGCCACCGCCGAAGTCGGATCCGCTGTCGCCCCAGCCCGCATTGTCGAAGCCGCCGCCGTCGGATGCGCCACCGTCGGACGCCCCGGCATCACCGGATTCAGAACCAGTGTCCTCCGAACCGCCGTCACCCGCAGCGTCGGTACCGCCATCGAACGAACCGGGGTCGGGCAGGAAGGCGCTCATGATCGCGGAACCGATGACGTAGCCGGCCACCGTCCCGAGGATCGAGGCACCGATCATGCTGCCGAACGAGGGTCCACCGCGCTGCCCGCCGAAGCGGCCTCCGCCCCCGCCGACACCGCCGAGCGAGCGCTCCATGAAGCCCGGCTGGCGGATCTCGGACCGGGTCGCCGACTGGGCCAGCGAGCGTGGGTCGTCCCCACGGGGCGCCTCACCAGGAGGGGCCGTGCGGGTGAACTCGTCGTAGACCATCCGGCGCTGCTCGTCGGTCAGCTTGGCGAAGGCCTCGGCGTGGACCTCTTCGATGCGCTCCGGCGGCGCGGTGCGGAGCAGGTAGCGGTAGCGCTCGACCGCACGCTCGTCGTCGGTCGTCGCACCCTGCTGCTGCGTCGGTGCGCCACCCCACTGCGGGACGCCGTACTGGTCGCCGCCGCCCTGCGGCGGGGACGGTGCGGGCTGCTGGTACGACTGCTGGCCGTACCGGTAGCCCTGCTGCTGCGGCGGCTGCCCCCACTGGTTCTGCTGTGCGTCGGCGGATCGGTCTCGCTCCGGACGTCCGAGCAGGCGGTCGAGGAATCCCATGGTCGATGCTCCTTCGGGTGCACGGTCGGTCCGGACGGACCGGTCGTGGACTGCAACCCTACGAACCCGCGGCGTCCGATGACTGAGCGCCCGCTCAGAGTCGGCCGGGAGGCGCGTGCCGGGCCGGCACCGCGCCTCCAGCCCGCACCGTGCGCACCAGCGCACCCCGTGCGCGGTTCACCGCCCCGTGCGCGGATGCAGCACCGCACCCGGCAGCCAACCCCGCACCGCATCGCAGACCCCGCACCGTGCACCACCCACCGGCCGGGAGGCGCGTGCCAGGCTGGCACCGTGCCTCCAGCCCGCACCGTGCGCACCAGCGCACCCCGTGCGCGGTTCACCGCCCCGTGCGCGCTTGCAGCACCGCACCCGGCAGCCAACCCCGCACCGGAGCGCAGACCCCGCACCGTGCGCACCACCCACCGGCCGGGAGGCGCGTACCGGGCTGGCACCGCGCCTCCAGTCCGCACCGTGCGCACCTGCGCACCCCGTGCGCGGTTCACCGCCCCGTGCGCGGATGCAGCACCGCACCCGGCAGCCAACCCCGCACCAGATCGCAGACCCCGCACCGTGCGCACCTGCGCACCCCGTGCGCGCTTCCCAGCCCCGTGCGCGGTTGCAACACCGCACCCGGCAGCCAACCCCGCACCGGATCGCAGACCCCGCACCGTGCGCCGCGCGGCTCACCCCGCGGCGAGCGCCGCCGTCCACACCGCGTGCAGTTCGTCCGCGGCCCCGGGGTGCGCCACCAGGAAGGGCTCCCCCACGGGCGGGAAGCCCTCGACGGGACCGGATCGCGTCAGCACGACGCCCCCGGCCTCGTGCACGAGCAGTACCGCGGCGCCGTGGTCGATGGGGTTGAACGCCGACACGCAGCCGCCGATCCCCCGCCCGGCCGCGACCTGCGCGATGGTCAGCGTCCCCGATCCCTGCACCCGGAGCGTGCACGACCGGTCGGCCAGCGCGTCGAGGAACGCTCCGAAACCCGCCCACGGTCGGTGCCCGTCGAGCTCGGTGCCGACGACGGCGCCGGCGAGCGGCCGGGGTGCGTCGTCGAGCCGGAGCTGCCGGTCGCGCAGGGTGGCACCGCGCCCGCGTCGCGCCTCGAGCACCTCACCGCGCCAGGGGTCCGCGACGACGCCGACGAGTGGGCGTCCGCCACGGGTCAGGCAGAGTGACATCGAGGTCCAGGGCACACCGTTCGCCAGGTTCGTGGTGCCGTCGACGGGGTCGAGGAACCAGCGGTGCCGGTCGCCGGGGGCCTCGCCGTACTCCTCGCCGGTGAACCCGTGCGTCGGGAACACCATCCGCACGCGGGAGCGGACGTGCTGCTCCACCAGGCGGTCGACGTCGGTGACCAGGTCGGCGGGGTTGGCCTTCGTGTGGACCTCGCTGACGGGGTGTTCCCGCGTGTAGGCGATGACCTCGTGGGCGATGCGGTGGGCCAGGGCCTGGGCGCGCGAGGCGACCTCGGTCTCGGTGGCCTCGCGGTCACGCTCGGGCCAGCCGTCGCGTTCCGCCGCCGACAACGCGGCGCCGATGGCCCCGACGTCGTTCGTGGTGATCGAGTCGACGCCGAGCCGGGCCGCCCAGATCGCGGGTTCGACGTCGTCGATGGTCCAGACCGCGACGCGCAGGCCCAGGGCGTGCGCGACCTCGACGGTGTGCGGGGTGAGGAAGGCGACGTCGAGGTTGAGCGTCGACGGGTGGAGCGCGTCGAGGTCCGTGGGGACGGGCGGGTCGAGCGACTCCCACGCCAGCCAGACGTCGGCGTCGGGCAGCACCGAGCGGACGGCTGCCATCGCCGCGGGCGCCCCGCACCAGGCCACCGCGGTGGAACCGGTGAAGCCCGCGACGGTGCGGGCGGCGACCAGGGCGTCCTCGGCGTCGGTCAGGTCGACGAGCAGGGTCGACCGGCAGCCGTCGAGGCGTTCGAGCGCACCGTCGAGCCGCGGGATCCGGTCGAGGCCGTTGCCGAGCCGCGCGACGTCGCACCAGTCGACGTCGGCCACGCGGCGGGCGTCGCCCCACATCCGGCCGAGGGTCTCGTCGTGCAGCAGGACGGCGACGCCGTCGGCGGTGCGACGGACGTCGACCTCGATCACCTCGGCGCCGAGCGCCTCGGCGACCGCGAGGGCGGGCAGCGTGTTCTCGCGCCGGACGCGCGGCGCACCACGGTGAGCGACGAGGCGTGGCGGACGCACGCCGGGCCTGGCGTCCAGGCTGGTCGAGACCACACGGTCGACCGCAGCGACAGACGCAGACGCAGACGCAACCGAGGCTGACACAGCCGACGCAGACGACACGGCCGCAACCGGCGTCGGGACCCCCGCGCTCATCGTGCGACCTCGAGCAGCACGCCGTCGCGGTGCACGAGCACTTCGCCCAGGCGCACCCCGGTCTCGGTGCCGACCGCCGGCGGTGGCCCGGTGACGTAGGCGCGGAGCTCCGCGCCGTCGGTGCTGAGCACGACCTCGGCGAAGTGGCCGCGCATGAGCACCCGTGCGACGGTCGCACGGATCGGCGAGTCGTCCGTGAGCACGACCTGCTCCGGGCGGACCAGCACCGTGTCGGCCGCGGTCGGGCCGACGGACGTGCCGGCGAGGAACCGGCCGGTGACGACGCTCGTCGAGCCGATGAACGACGCGACGAACCCGGTGGCGGGGCGGGCGTAGAGCTCGGTCGGTGTGGCGATCTGCTCGATCCGGCCGTCGTGCATGACGGCGATCCGGTCGGAGATGCTGAGCGCTTCGTCCTGGTCGTGCGTCACGATCACGGTCGTGATGCCGAGGCGCTGCTGGATGCGCCGGATCTCGTCGCGGACACTCACGCGGAGCTTCGCGTCGAGGTTCGACAGCGGCTCGTCGAGGAGCAGCACGTCCGGCTCCTGCACGATCGCGCGGGCCAGGGCCACGCGCTGCTGCTCACCGCCAGAGATCGCGGTCGGCTTCGAGCCGGCGTGGTGGCTCAGCCCGACGAGTTCGAGCGCGTCGCGCACCCGCTCGGCAACCCGCTGCTTCGGCACCCGTCGGGTCCGCAGCGGGAACGCGACGTTCTGCGTCACCGTCATGTGCGGCCACAGCGCGTAGTTCTGGAACACCATCGCGCTCGGTCGGCGCTCCGGACCGAGCGACGTGACGTCGCGGTCCCCCATCGTCACGACGCCGCCGTCGGCGGGCAGGAACCCCGCCACCATGCGGAGCGTCGTGGTCTTGCCGCAGCCCGACGGCCCGAGGAGCGAGACGAGCTCGCCCTTCGCGACGTCGAGGTCGATGCCCGCGACGACGTCGCGTCCGCCGAGCGTCTTGCGCAGTCCGCGGATGGTGAGTCCGCCGGTCCGGTCCGTCGTGCTGCCGTCGGCCTGGAGGCCCGGTGTGCGTTCCGCGACGAGCGCCTTGTCCGTCATCTGGTCGCCTTTCGTGCTGGTGGTGGTCATCGGATCTGGAAGCCGTCCGCCAGACGGCCGCCCATGATGTGCTTCCGGGCGAGCAGCAGCAGGACCACGGACGGGATGCTCAGCGCGATCGCGAACACCGCCGAGACCTGACGCGGGGAGTTGAGGACGAGCGAGTACATCGCCGTCGGCATCGTCATGTACGTCGGGGCGCCGACCAGGTACGTGCCCTGTGCCTCGTCGAAGGACGCCAGGAACGACATCACCATCGCGACGAGGATCCCCGGCCAGGCGATCGGGAACGTCACCTTCCAGAAGGTGCGCCAGCGGCTGGCCCCGGCGTCGCGGGCGGCTTCCTCGAGGGACCGTGGCACGGCCGAGAACGCCGCGGCGGGCAGCCACGTCATGAAGACGACGCAGCCCAGGACGTGCACGATCAGGATCCCGGTCACCGTGTTCATGAGGTTCAGCGCGGTGAACATCGCCGACATCGTGACGAAGAGGCCCATCTTCGGGAACGCGTTCGTGGCGAACAGTCCGACGAGCACGAGCCGCCGCCCGGGGAACTCGATGCGGCTGATCGCCCAGGCAGCGGGCAGACACACGACCGCGGCGATGAGGACCGTGAGCGGCGCGAGGACGAGCGAGTTCTGCACCGCGACGGCCAGGCTGCGGTCCTCGAACACGGTGCCCCACCACTGCAGGGTCCAGCCGTCGGGCAGCAGGTTCGGGTAGGTCCACGTCGTGGCGAAGGCACGGGCGGCCAGCCAGACGAGCGGACCGAGGATGAACACCGCCAGCACGATCGCGGTCGCCCAGACGAGGGCGTTGCCGGTCAGACGCTTGATCACTGCTGCTCCTGACGCTTCTTGTCGAGCTCGCCCGCGTTCGAGCGGACCGTCGAGCGGAGGTAGAAGACGCTCGCAGCCGCGGCGAACGCGAACACGATGAACGCCATCGCCGTCGACTGCTGCGGACGGTTGTAGGCCTGGAAGTAGCTTCGAGATGTCGACGCCGAGCATCGTCGGGGCGTTCGGGCCGGTGAAGTACGGCACGGTGAACGACCCGAGGACGCCGATGACGGTGAACGTCGTCGCGATGACGAGCGGGGTCGCGGCCATCGGCAGGAGCACCTGCCAGACGACGCGCCAGGTGCTCGCCCCGGCGTCCTTCGCGGCCTCGACCAGGGCATCCGGGGTGCCCTGGAGCGCCCCGGCGATCATCAGCACCGCGAACGGCAGGCTGGTCCAGACGCTGCCGAACACCACGGCGACGAGGGTGTAGCCCCACACCGGGACGTCGAGGCCGAACTGCGCCCCGAGGCTGCGGAGGAAGCCCTGCGCGTCGGTGAAGGTCAGGATCGACCAGCTCGCGATGACCACCGGCACGAAGATCGGCACCACGGCCAGGACGCTGAGGGTCTTGCCGAGGAAGCCTCCGCGGAGCCGCAGGATCACCGCGACGACGACCGCCAGCCCCACGGTCAGGCCGGTCGACAGCGCCGTGACCCCGAGCGTCGCGACCAGGTCACGCAGGAACGTGGGGTTGCCGAGCAGGGTGGTGTAGACCGCGAACGAGAAGCCGCGCACGGTGTCGCCGCCGATGTCGGCGAGCGCCTGGTTCAGGCCGCCGGTGAACCCGAGGCTGAACAGGGCGGCGTTCACCACCGGGACGCCGACGAACAGGATGACGACGAGCACCGGGGCGGCGACGAGGGCGAGGCCCTGCCACCGCCGGCGGCGGGCCAGCCGTTCCTGCGTCGTGCGCCCGCCAGCGGGGTGCGCCGGGCCCTGGGCGTGGGGCGGGACGGGCGGGAGGCCAGTGGCGGAGTCGCCACGGGCCTCCCGGCCGGTTGCTGGGCCGTCCTGGACGGTCTGGGTCACTGCGGGACCTTCGCGTCCCACGCCGCGTTCATGTCGGCGGCGAAGTCGCTCTGGAACCCGAGGCGGAGCTGCGAGGGGTTCGCGTCGGTGAACTGCTCGGCGACCGACTTCGGCAGGCTGTCGAGCGGGATCACCGGGTAGCCGGAGACGGCGCTCGCGACGAGCTGCTGCCCCTTCGCGCTGAGCACGAAGTCGGCGAGCTTCTCGGCTGCCGCCTTCTTCGCCTTGGGCTCGGTCTTCGGGATGCCGAGGAAGCTCGCGCTGCCGGTGAACGACGGGTCGTCGATCTGCACGGCCTTGGTGGTCTTCGGGATGATGCCGGTCTTCTGCGAGGTGATGAACTGGTCGCTCCAGACCGGGGCCATCGCGATCTGACCGCTGCCGAGCAGCTGCACGACCTGGTCGTTGCCGTTCGGGTAGACGCCCTTCTGGTACGTCGACGGGCCGAGGTCCTTCAGGGCCGCGAAGCCCTTGTCCCACTTCGACTCGAGCGACTTGTCGTACTTCGTCTGCATCGTCTCCTGCTCGGCGGGCGTCAGGTACTTCGCGAGCACCGTGGCCACGAACGAGCCGCCCGAACCGCCGGACGACGGGGAGTTGTAGGCGAACTCGCCCGGGTTCGCCTTGATCCAGGCGAGCAGGTCGTCGAGGGTCTTCGGCGGGTCCGTGACCTTCTTCGCGTCGTACGCCAGCAGCACGCTCGAGGCGCGGTACGGGATGGCGCTGTCGCCGCCCTGCTGCTTCGTGGCGTCGGGGACGTCCTTGAGGTTCGGGATGGTGCTGTCGCTGACCGTGCTGAGCAGCCCGGCCTTGCCGGCGGTGGTGACGAAGCCGGCGTCGACGAGGTCGTACGCGACGGACTTGCCGGCCTTGACCGCGGTCGCGAGGTTCGCCTGCGTCTGGGCGTCGTGCTCGCCGTGCAGGTCGATGCTCGTGCTGACCTTGATCTTCGGGTTCGCCTTCTCGAAGGCGGGGATGAGCGACTTGTCCCAGAGGTCCTGGACGTTGGTGTCGCCGCTGATGAACACGGTGAGGCTGGTGGTGCCGTTGCCGTCGGCAGCGTTCGAGGCGTTGGCGCTCTGGACGCAGCCGGAGAGTGCGACGGTCGCGGCTGCCGCGATGGCGAGGCCGGCGAGGGCTCGGGTCTTCACGTGGGTACTCCCTGTTCCGTGGGTGATGCGGTGGGGGTCGTGCGGGGTGGGGGTGGTGCGGGGGTGCGTGCGGTGGTGCGGGGTGCTGGTCGGGCGGGCCGTGTGGGAACGTTCCCGCGCCGGGGTCGAGTGTGGCGCTGCCGGGTGAACTCCGGGTGCCTCCGGCGTCGCCGCCGGGTGAACTCCGGGTGCGGGGCGCGGGCGGCGGGCGGGCGGCGGGCGTGGGCGGTGGGCGGGGTGAGGGCGCACGGTACGAGTTCCGACGCCCCGTGCGGGGTTGACGGCTCCGTGCCCGGCTACAACCCGTCACGGAGCGGGCTGCTCGCCCCCGACCGGCGAACGATGCACGGTGCGCGGCCCCGTTCGCTGCCGACGACCCCGCACCGAGCGGCCAGGTCCGCGGTGGGCGACGAACCGCGCACCGTGCGCACCGGCAAGATGCCGAACAATCTCGCACGGTGCGTGACTGATAGCCCTCAGCGCGACATGCGGACTCCGGCCTTGCGGAGCTTCGCGCGGAGGACCCACTCGTTGCGCAGGTCCGACCAGGTGAGCCGCACCACGGTTCGCACCTCGGGGAACGCGCGGAGCCGGTCTTCCCGGATCTTCTCGTCGAACAGCGCTTCCTCCGGTGTCCGTCCCCGCAGGTACGCACTGCTCCGGTACTTCACGGCTCCGTCGAACTCGACCACGACCCCGGCATCCGGGAACCAGAAGTCCACCACGATGTCCGACTCGCCGAGTGCCCGGAAGCGGTGCTGGAGGACCGGCGGTGGTGTCCCGAACTGGTCGAACCGCGCTCGTGCGTACGACTCCCCCGGTGAGTCCGATGCGGCATCGGCGAACCCGATCGCCCGGAGTGCCCGACGTCGTCCCTTCTGCCCGCGCCGCTCGATCGCCGATAGGACGTCCTCGCGTTCGACCTCGCGACGCAGGAGCGCATCGAGGGACACGACTGCGTCGGTGAACGGCAGTGTGAGTGCGAGGTCGGTCGCCAGCCGATCGAGTCCGCACAACAGCAGCCCGTCGGGCGTGGCGACCGGACGCTCGTTCCGTTCGGCGTCGAGGTCGGCGTGCACCACGAAGGTCGCGTTCGTGGTGCGCCGGTCGGCACCGCGTGAGGTCACGTGGATCCGGGTCGGTGGCGGGGTGAGCAGGGGCACACCGAACACGACGGCGGCGGAGACGTGTGAGATCAGGTCTCCTGGCCGGATCCGGTCGGCGAACGAGCGCAGCCGGAGGTGGTGCTGTTCAGTGGGGCGGAGTGCGGCCCATCCCGCAGACTCCGCGTAGAGTCCGCGTGCTACCCGTGTGAGCTCCCCCGCAGCGGCCCGACGCCTGATGACATCGGACTCATCGGGGCGCTGGGCTGAGGTTCGGTACGTGAGGACTTCGGGGACCGGTGCGAGCTTGAGGTTCATCGACATACTCGTGATGCTCCGGATCCTCCGCCTTCGGAGCGGCACCGCGTGGGCGTGCTGTGGAGGAGCAGCCGCGCCGAGCACCTTGTGGAGGAATGAGCGAGCAGCCCGAGGCCTGCGAGAATGAGCGGGTGAACGCACGCATCTGGGGTTGGCTCGCAGCCGTCATCGACGTCGTCCTCATCGTTGTCTTCGCGCTCATCGGGCGCTCGTCCCACGGTGAGGCGAACACGGCGCTGGCGCTGTGGACGACCGCCTACCCGTTCCTGGCCGGTTGGGCGATCGGGTACGTGGCGAGCGGAGCCTGGGCACGACCACTGCGTTTGTGGCCGACCGGCGTCCTGGTCTGGGTGCTGACGGTCTTCGTCGGTCTGGCGATCCGTGTCGTCACCGGCCAGGGCGACGTCGACGGCAACCCGCTGCCGATCTCGTTCGTCATCGTCGCCACGATCGTGCTCGGGATGTTCCTGCTCGGTTGGCGGGCGATCGTCCGCGGTGTGCTCCGGTTCGCCGCGTCGCGGTCGCGGCAGGATGCTGCAGCGACCGACGCGTGAACGGCAGCCGCGGTTCCCAGCCGACCATCCTCGACGTCGCCGCACGTGCGGGTGTCTCGAAGTCGGCGGTGAGCCGGGTCCTCTCCGGAACAGGTCGGTTCTCCGACGAGACGCGTGAGCGAGTCGAGCGCGCCGCGACCGAGCTCGGGTACGTCGCGAACGCGATGGCCCGCGGGCTGGTCAGCGGGCGCACGAACACGATCGGGATGCTCGTCCGTGATGCCTCGTCGATGGTCTACACGGCACTGCACGCCGTGATGGAGCGCCGCGCATCGGAGCTCGGCTACCGCGTCGTCACCACGACGGGCGTCGGCCGGGTCGAGGACGAGAAGTCCGCCCTCGCCGCCCTCGTGTCGATGCGCGTCGACGGCCTGGTCGTGTGCAGCGGCCTGATGCCGTCCGCCGACATCGCCGAGTTCGCACCCCGCATCGCCACCGTCGTCGCCGGTCGGCCCGAGCTGCACCCGGCGCTCTCGAGCGTCTACTGCGACGAGGTCGACGGTGGGGCTTCCATCGCGGACGCCGTCGCCGATGCCGGCCACACCACGGCCGTGGTGTTCACGGTCCCGCTCGACGACGCCATCACGCAGCACGCGCGATCATCGGCGATGGTCGAGCGGCTCCGAGCACGTGGCGTCCGGGTGCTCGACATCGACGCGAGCTTCGTGCGGCCACCCGACGACCTCGCCGCCGACCTGGTGGACGCCGTGCAGGAATCTGGCGTGACCGCGGTGATGTGTCCGACCGACCGGCTCGTGCTCGACGTGTGCGAGGCGCTCGCCCGCCGCGGTGTCGAGGTCCCGCGCGACCTCTCCGTCACCGGGTTCGACGGCGTCTACCCGCTGGCGAGCGACTGGATCGGCTTCACGACACTCGAGCAACCGATCGAGCGCATCGGCCGCGAGGCCATCGACCTGGTCATCGGCCGCATCGACGACCCCACGCGCCCGGTCGAGCACCGGTCACTGCGCGGCACCGTGATCCCCGGCCGCACCCTGCTCCCCCGCTGACGCCGCCCCGCTGACCTCGCACGGTGCGCGTCGACTCACCCCGTGCAGGCTCCGGGCACCGCGCACGGTGCGAGGTCGCGCAAACCGCGCACGATTCGTGATGCGGTGCGAGGTTCGAGCAGCACGCACGGTGCGAGGTTCGTCAAGCGGTGCCACCGTGGTGGCTCGGTGCGGCGCTACAAGCGCGCACCGAGCGGTCAACCTCGCACGGGCCGACACAGACAGCACCGTGCGGCTTCCGCCCACGGCCACGCCCGCCCCCGCCCCGCCCGCCCCCGCCTAGAACAAGCCCGAGCGCGGCCCGTCCTCCGGACCGTCGAACCCGCGGAACATGTCGGACACCAGCGCCTCGATCTGCGGCTCGACCAGGCGTTCGACGGCCTCGGCGATCCGCGGGCGGTGGTCGATGAGCGCCAGGCACACCGCGGTACCGGTCGACCGAGCGCACTCGTCGGACAGCGCGATCTCGTGCCGGAGCGCAGCCTTCGCCTCGTCGGACAACGGCTCGCGCGGCGTCTGCGCCCCCGCGCCGGTGCCGGCCAGCTCGCCGAGCGTGAACAGGAACGGCGACCCCGGCGACGGCTCGGGGTCCACGTCGAGGCCCTGGAACTCCGGCGACAACCCCTCGGCCGGCTGGTACCCCGCGTGCCGCTTCCGGGCCGCCGCGCGCTCGAGCTCACGCTGCAGCAACGGCAGGTTCTTCGCCGTGTAGTCGTCGACGGCGTCCTCGACGATGGTCGAGATCCGCCCGATCAGCGCGTGCTGGACGGCGTGCGGCACGTCGGGTCCGAACCCCGCGGCCGCGGCGATCGGGGATCCGGTGCACTTCCGGCAGATGCGCGTGCGCGGGCGGGCGGTCCCGATCTGCCAGCGCGGCAGCCAGCGCAGCCACAGGTCGACCGCGCCCCGCACGCGCCCGTCGATGCCGTCCATCCCCCAACAGTAGGCCTGGAGGCGCGGATCACCCCCGGCGCACCGCGCCGGTCGGGCAATCCGCCGGTCCTCAGGCCTGTGGTTCCGTCACGAAGTCGATCAGCTCCTCGACACGGCCGAGGAGCTCCGGCTCGAGGTCGGCGAAGGTACGCACCTGCCCGAGGATCCGCTGCCATGCCCGAGCGATGTCGGCCTGCTCGGCGTGCGGCCACCCGAGCGCCTGGCAGATGCCCGCCTTCCACTCGATCGAGCGCGGGATCGTCGGCCACGCCCGCAGCCCGACCCGCGCCGGCTTGACCGACTGCCAGACGTCGACGAACGGGTGCCCGACGACGAGCACGTGCGCGCCCCACTTGCCGCGCATCACGGCGTCGGCGAAGCGGGACTCCTTCGACCCGGGCACCAGGTGGTCGACGAGCACCCCGACCCGCCGCTCCCGCGTCGGCTGGAACTCGTCGAGCACCGCGGCCAGGTTGTCGACGCCGGAGAGTTCCTCGACCACGACGCCCTCGACGCGCAGGTCGGCGCCCCAGACCTTCTCGACGAGTTCGGCGTCGTGCTTGCCCTCGACCATGATGCGGCTGGGGAGCGCCACCCGAGCACGCTGCGACTCCACGGCGAACGATCCGGACGCGGTGCGGAGGCGACCACCGTCGGACGCCTGCCGCACGGCGGGCGCGGCCCCGGGCCTCCAGTCCGCGTGCACGGCACCGACGGAACCAGCAGCACCAGCCCGGCCAGCGGCACCCCCGGCAGAACGACCGACCGGCGCCGACGGCCGCCCCAGCGTCACCAACTCACCCTCGAGCAGGAACTGCCCGGTGAAGGGGAAGGAGCGCGTGCGGCCCTTCCAGTCCTCGAGCGCGATGTTGCCCGCCTCGAGCCCCACCACGGCACCGGCCCACCCGGAGTCCGGGTCCTCGAGCACCATGTCCCGTTCGAGCGGCACCTGCCGCACCTTCTTCACCCCGCGCGAGCGCCAGTCCCCCGAGAGCACATCGCCGCCGTACCGGTCGTCGTCCACCCGCACGAGGGTACTGTCGACGACGGCCCGGACGACGTCGACCGCGCCGGTTCCCCATCATCTCGACGGAAGGCCCGCCCGTGCGCGCAGCGATCATCCACGCCCCGAACGACATCCGCGTCGAGGAGCGCGACCGTCCCGGACTCCTGTCCGGCAAGGACGTCGTCGTCAAGGTCCTCGCGGCCTGTGTCTGCGGGTCGGACCTCTGGCCCTACCGCGGCGTCACCGAGACGAAGCAGCCCCGGCCGATCGGGCACGAGCTCGTCGGCGAGGTCGTCGCCGTCGGTGACGACGTCACGGGCCTGCACGAGGGCGACTTCGTCATCTCCCCCTTCACCATGAACGACGGCACGTGCCAGGCCTGCCGCAACGGCATGACCACCGGCTGCGACCACCTGTCCGGGTTCGGCAGCACGGACGCCCACGGCGACCCGGTCGGCGGCGCGCAGGCCGAGTACGTGCGGATCCCGGACGCCGACGCCACGCTCGTCGTGGTGCCCGGCCCGGTCGACCCGGCGCTGGTGCCGTCGCTGCTCACCCTGTCCGACGTCTTCTCGACCGGCCACCACGCCGCCGTGTCGGCAGCGGTCGGCCCCGGCAAGACCGTCGTCGTGGTCGGCGACGGCGCGGTCGGCCTGTCCGCCGTCCTCGCGTCGAAGCGGCTCGGTGCGGAGCGCATCATCGCGATGAGCCGGCACGCCGACCGTCAGGCGCTCGCCCGCGAGTTCGGTGCCACCGACATCGTGGCGGAGCGCGGCGACGAGGGCGTCGCGGCGGTCCGCGCGCTGCTCGGCGGCGACCTGGCGGACTGCGGGGTCGAGGCCGTCGGCACCGAGGAGAGCATGGACCAGGCGCTGCACTCGGTCAGGCCCGGCGGCAACGTCGGCTTCGTCGGGGTCCCGCACGGGGTGCCGACGATCGGCACGCGCTACCTCTTCGACACGAACATCGCGATCGCGGGCGGCATGGCCCCGGCCCGGAAGTACATCCCGGAGCTGCTGCCGGACGTGCTCTCCGGCGCGATCGACCCCGGTCGCGTCTTCGACCTGGAGCTGCCGCTCGACGAGGCCGCCGAGGCCTACCGCGCGATGGACGAGCGCCGGGCCATCAAGGTGCTGCTGCGCCCGTAGCGGCGTGCGTCGTGGACGCACCGGCGGACGGACGGGAGGCCCGTGGCGGCGTCGCCACGGGCCTCCCGTCCGCCGTATGGTCGCGTCCCGACCACCGGACGCCGCCCGGTCACGCGTCGCGGATCGCCAGCACCCGGTGCGGCGCAGCCGCCTCGGCCCGCCACCCACCGGGGAGCACATCGCGGAGTTCGGGCACCGTGAAGCTCCGTCGGATGGACCGCAGGCCGTCGACCCGGACGAAGGTCCCCGCCGCGACGAGCGGTGACGCCAGCGCGTACGCGCGGTAGGCGGCCGACGACCGTCGGATGTCGGAGTGCAGGCTGCGTCCGCTCGCGAGCAGCTCGGAATCGGCCAGGAACCCCCGCCGTTCCTCGTCGCCCAGGTGGTGCAGCACGTGGTTCGAGACGACGACGTCGAACCGCTCGCCCGCCGCGACCAGGTCGCCGCTCGACTGCTGCCGGAACGTGACGCCGGCCGGTGAGGACCGCCGTGCGGCGGCGATGGCGCGTTCGTCGGGGTCGACACCGACGACCTCGAGGTCGAAGCCGTCACTCGCCGCCCACCGCACCAGCGACCGGGCCAGGTCGCCGCCGCCGCACCCCAGGTCGAGCACGCGGCCACGCCCCTGTGCGGGCAGCGCGGGCACGACGTGCGAGCGCCAGGCCGCGCGCCAGCCGCTGACGAGCGCGTTCACGACGGCGAAGCGCCGGAAGGTGCGGGCGAGCGCGCGCGGATCGCAGTCCGGGTCGTCCATCAGCTCGGTCAGGTCGAGCGCGCGGGTGCGCAGGTCGACGGCCGGGAGGCCCGTGGTGCCGCCGTCCGGACGGCTCACGCCGCGCCCGTGGTCGCGACGGGCACGCGCAGCGGCTCTCCGGCGAGCGACGCCTCGGTCCGCACCGCGGTGAGCCGGGCGCTCTCCACCGTCAGGCCGGGACCGAAGGCCAGCGCGACGACCGCGCTGCCGTCAGCCATGCCGGCGTCGACGGCGTCACGGAGCACGAAGAGCACGGTGGCGCTCGACATGTTGCCGTGTTCCCGCAGCACCCGCCGGCTCGACTCCATCGCGCTGTCGGGCAGGCCGAGGGACTCCTGGGTGCGGTCGAGGATGGCGCGGCCGCCCGGGTGCACCGCCCACACCGGCACGTCCGACGCCGGCCCGCCGTCGAGCAGCGGTTGCACGGCGCTCGGGACGTGCAGGCCGACGAGCTTCGGCACGGCGGTGGACAGGACCATCTCGAACCCCTCGTCCCCGATGTTCCACGCCATCTCGGACGCCCCTTCGGGCACCACGGCCGTCGTGAAGTCGTCGAGTCGCAGACCGGCTCCGTCCCGGGCGACGACCGCGGCTGCCGCACCATCGCCGAAGACGCTGTTCGCGACGATCTGGTCGGGGTCGTTCGAGGCGCGGACGTGCAGGGTGCAGAGTTCACCGCACACCACGAGCACGACGGCGTCCGGGTCCTGGTCGACGAACGCGGCGGCGATCCGGAGCGCGGGGAACGCGGCGCAGCATCCCATGAAGCCGATGTGGTGCCGGAAGACCCCGGCGGGGAGTCCGAGCTGCTCGACGACGTCGATGTCGGGCCCGGGCTGCGTGAACCCGGTGCAGGACACGGTCACCAGGTGCGTGACGGACTCGGGCGCGATGCCGGCACGTTCGACGGCGTCACGGGCGGCGCCGACGAACAACGGCGGGGCGAGTTCGCGGTACCGGTCGTTGCGTGAACCGGTGGACGGCGAGCGAAGGGTGCCGTCGTCGTCACGGAAGGCACCACCGGCACGTGCGGAGTCGAGTTCCTCGAGGACGGTGTGCCGCTGGTCGACCGCCGACCCGTCGAACGCGGCGGGGACCAGGCGCTGGCCGAGCCGCCCGAGGTCGGGTTGGGCAGAGAAGAGGTCACGCACCCGGGGCTGGTCGAGGGTCGTCTCGGGGACGGCGGTTCCGATGGCGCGGATCGTTGCGGACACGGTTCATCCTGTCACCCGATCGCTGACGTGTCCCCAGGATGCACACGGCAACCGGGACGCACGGAGGGCACGGCACCGACCGGTACCGTGCCCTTGCGAGGTGGGACCGCCTACGACTGCTGCGCGCGCTCGAGCACGAGTTCACGCACGCGTGCGGCGTCGGCCTGGCCCTTCATGGCCTTCATGACGGCACCGATGATGGCTCCGGCCGCCTGGACCTTGCCGTCCTGGATCTTGGCCAGCACGTCGGGCTGCGCCGCGAGCGCTTCGTCGACCGCGGCGGTCAGGGCGGAGTCGTCCGAGACGACCTTGAGCCCCCGGGCCTCGACGACCTGGGCCGGCGAACCCTCGCCCGCGATGACGCCCTCGAGCACCTGGCGCGCCAGGCGGTCGGTCAGGTCACCGGACTCGACGAGCGCGATGACCTCGGCGACGTGCTTCGGCGACACCAGGTCACCGGGGGCGGCGTCCTGCGCGTTGGCGACGCGGCTGATCTCACCGGTCCACCACTTGCGGGCGGCCTGCGGTGCGGCGCCGGCGGCGACGGTGCCCTCGACCTCGTCGAGCAGCCCGCCGTTGACGACGTCCTGGAACTCCAGGTCGGCGAAGCCCCAGTCCGCCTTCAGACGACGGCGACGTGCGACCGGGGCCTCGGGCAGCGAGGCCCGGAGCTCTGCCACGACGGCCGGGTCGGGCACGACGGGCAGCAGGTCGGGCTCCGGGAAGTACCGGTAGTCGTCGGCGTCCGACTTCGGGCGACCGGCCGAGGTGCGACCGGTGTCCTCGTGCCAGTGGCGGGTCTCCTGCGTGATCGAGCCACCGGCGGCGAGGATCGCGGCCTGACGCTGGATCTCGTAGCGGATCGCACGTTCGACGGCACGGAACGAGTTGACGTTCTTCGTCTCGGTGCGGGTGCCGAGCTTCTCCTGCCCGCGGGGACGCAGCGAGATGTTCGCGTCGCACCGCAGGTTGCCGCGCTCCATGCGCGCCTCGGAGACACCGAGCGCCCGGACGAGGTCGCGGATGACCTGCACGTACGCCGCACCGAGCTCGGGGGCGCGGTGCTCGGCACCGAAGATCGGCTTCGTGACGATCTCGACCAGCGGCACACCGGCACGGTTGTAGTCGACGAGCGAGTACTCGGCACCCTGGATGCGGCCGGTGGCACCACCGACGTGGGTCAGCTTGCCGGCGTCCTCTTCCATGTGGGCGCGCTCGATCGGGATGTTGTAGATCGTGCCGTCGGCGAGCTCGACCTCGACCTCGCCCTCGTAGGCGATGGGCTCGTCGTACTGCGAGACCTGGTAGTTCTTCGGGTTGTCCGGGTAGAAGTAGTTCTTCCGGGCGAACCGCGAGGACTCGGCGATCGAGCAGCCGAGCGCGAGCCCGAGCTGGATCGAGTACCGAACGGCCTGCGCGTTCACGACCGGCAGCGACCCGGGCAGCCCCAGGTCGACCGGGGTGACGTTCGTGTTGGGTTCGCCGCCGAAGAAGTTCGGGGCGTCCGAGAACATCTTGGTCTTCGTCGCGAGTTCGACGTGGACCTCGAAGCCGAGCACCGGCTCGTAGCGCTCGAGCGCCTCGTCGAAGTCCATCAGCGCGTCCTTCTGCGCCATCAGATCACACCTTCCTGCGCAGCGGACTGCTGACTCTGGTCGAGGTCCGGGACGGACGCGATGAGCGGTGCGCCCCACTGCTGTTCGAGCAGACGCTCGAGCGCGGCACCGTAGCGGTACAGCCGGGCGTCCTCGCGCTGGGGCGCCATGAGCTGCACGCCGACGGGCAGGCCGTCCTCGGGCGCGAGGCCGTTCGGGATGCTCATGCCGGGCACGCCGGCCAGGTTCGCCGGGATCGTCGTGAGGTCGTTGAGGTACATCGCCAGCGGGTCGTCGATGCGCTCACCGATCGGGAACGCGGTCGTCGGCGCGGACGGGCTGACGAGCAGGTCGACCTGCTCGAACGCGGCCTGGAAGTCGCGCTGCACGAGCGTGCGGACCTTCTGCGCCGAGCCGTAGTAGGCGTCGTAGTACCCGGCGCTCAGGGCGTAGGTGCCGAGGATGATGCGCCGCTTGACCTCGGGCCCGAAGCCGGCTTCACGCGTGGCGGCCATGACGTCCTCGACGGTGGCACCGTTCTCGGGCGTGACGCGGAGGCCGAAGCGCACCGAGTCGAACTTGGCGAGGTTCGACGACGCCTCGGCCGGGAGGATCAGGTAGTACGCGCTGATGGCGTACGCGAACGACGGCGCATCGATCTCGACGACGACCGCGCCGGCCGACTCGAGCAGCGCGACGGTCTCCTGGAAACGCTGCGTGACACCGGCCTGGAAGCCGTCACCACCGGCGAGTTCCTTGACCACGCCGACCCGCAGGCCGCGGAGCGTGTCCGCCTGCAGCCCTTCGCGTGCGGCGGCGGCCATCGAGGGCCAGGCGTCCGGGATGGACGTGGAGTCCTTCGGGTCGTGCCCGCCGATGACGTCGTGCAGGAGCGCGGCGTCGAGGACCGTGCGGGACACCGGACCGATCTGATCGAGGCTGGACGCCAGGGCGATGGCGCCGTAGCGGCTCACCCCGCCGTAGGTCGGCTTCACACCGACCGTGCCCGTCACCGCACCCGGCTGGCGGATGGAGCCACCCGTGTCGGACCCGAGGGCCAGCGGTGCCTCGTGCGCCGCGACCGCAGCGGCCGAGCCACCACCGGATCCGCCGGGGATCCGGTCGAGGTCCCACGGGTTGCGGGTGGGCCCGTAGGCCGAGAACTCGGTGGTCGAGCCCATCGCGAACTCGTCCATGTTGGTCTTGCCGAGCGGCACGAGGCCGGCGGCGCGGAGCTTCGCGACGGGGGTCGCGTCGTACGGCGGCACCCAGCCTTCGAGGATCTTGGACCCCGATGTCGTCGGCATGTCCTGCGTGCACAGGACGTCCTTGACGGCGATCGGCACACCCGCGAGCGGCCCGAGGTCGTCGCCGGCGGCACGGCGCGAGTCGATCGACTTCGCGGCTGCCAGGGCGTTCTGGTTGACGTGCAGGAACGCGTGCACGTCGCCGTCGACGGCGGCGATCCGGTCGAGGTGGGCCTGGGTGGCCTCGACGCTCGAGACGTCGCGGGCCACCAGGGCGTCGGCGAGCGCCGCGGCGCTCAGCTTGGTGATGTCGTCGGTCACTGTTCTTCGCCCTACTGTTCTTCGCCGAGGATGGCGGTCACGCGGAACCGTTCGCCGTCGGAGTCGGGCGCCCCGGAGAGCGCCTGCTCCTGCGTCAGCGTCGTGCCGACCACGTCGGGTCGGGTGACGTTGCCGAGCGGCACGGGGTGGCTCGTCGCCGGGACGTCGTCGGTCGCGACCTCGGCGACCTTGGCGACGCTCTCGACGATGTGCGACAGCTCCCCGGTCAGCTTCTCGATCTCGTCGGGCGTGAGTGCGATACGTGCGAGGTTCGCCAGGTGCGCGACCTGCTCGCTCGTGATGTCAGGCATGGTGCTCCGTCGATCGGTTCGTGGAATGCCCAACAGTCTATTGGCTGCGTCGAGCGCGCAGGCGCGGCTGTGGACAACGCACGCCCGGCCCGGTGCCGGGCGTCCGGACCGGCAGCGGGCCGCGCCCCACGGGCACGGCCTTCCCGACGCTGGCGCGTCGTTCAGGAACCGGCGGCGTGGACCCGAGCGGTCACTTCCCGTCCTTGCCGCCGCCAGCCGGCGCGGCCGGAGCCGCCGGAGCCGCCGGAGCCGCCGGTGCAGCGGGAGCAGCCGGAGCGGGAGACGCGGCAGCACCCCCGTCGGGCGCGGACGTCGGCGCCGGTGTCGCCTGGTCGTCCTGCGCGTTCCCCTGCCCGGACGAGGAGCCCGACGACGAGGAAGACGACGACGAGGACGACTTGCTCGCCTGCCCGATCATCGCCTGGCTCGGTGCCGGCAGCGCTCCCCCGCCGACGGTCTGGTCCAGGTACGCCATCATCGACTTCCCGACCCCGAACTTCGCGCTGTACCCGGTCGTGCCCTGCAGGAACGGCCAGTGCGCCAGGCTCACGCCGCCCTGGACGTTGCCGATCCAGGTGGCGTTCGTGTACTTCGTCGACGACGCCACCAGCCAGTTCTGCACGTCACCGTCGGTGGTGCCGGTCTTCGCGAACTTCGGCACGCTGTCCCCGGGGTTCGCGGTCGCGGCGGTCCCCGATCCGGACAGCACACCCTGCAGCGCGTAGTCGACGGTGCCCGCGACGTCGGCGGAGACGCCCTGCGTGCAGGACGACGGCGTCGGGGTGATCTTCGTGCCGTCGGCCTCGGTGACCGAGTCGATCGCTGTGGGCGTGCAGACGACGCCGCCGTTGGCGAAGCCCGCGTAGGCCTCGGCCAGGTCGATCGGCGACAGCTCGTTCACGCCGAGGATCGAGGATGGCGTCTGGCCGAGGGCGGCCCCGTCGGCCCGGTGGATCCCCATCGCCTGCGCGAGCTGGGCGATCTTGCACAGGTCGAGCTGCTTGCCCATCGCGCCGAAGGCCGTGTTGATCGACTCGACGGTCGCGGCCTGCACGGTCATCGACGCCGGCACCGTCTCGGCGTTCGCGACGGGCCAGACCCCGCCGCTGACGTTCTGGCACGAGTTCGTGAACTCGGAGTTCTGGAACGTGTGCTCGGTCGTGGAGACGGATTCGGACAGGGTGTGGCCGCTGGCGAGCCACTCGGCCAGGGTGAACACCTTGTAGGTCGAGCCGGTCTGGAACCCGCCGGAGTTGCCGTACCCGGAGTCGGCGCTGTAGTTGACCGCGGTGGCACCGGCGCCGGCGTTGTCGCCCTGCGTGTACGTGGTGTTCTGCACCATCGACATGATCCGCCCGGTCCCCGGCTCGACGGTGACGTTCGAGCCACCGACGTCGACGCCGGCCATGGTCGCCGGCACGTAGGTCGACAGGGCGTTCTGCGCCTGGCCCTGCAGGTCGAGGTCGAGCGAGGTGTGGATCTGCAGGCCCTTGGTGTCGAGCGTGGCGATGCGTGCCGCGGCGGTCTTGCCGAACGCCGGGTCCTGCAGCACCTGATCGCGGACGTAGTCGCAGAAGTACCCGGCGTCGTAGCTCGTCGCGGCCGCCGAGCACCCGTTGGCGGTCTCGGTGATCTTGGGCGTCACGGGCGTCGCGATCGCCTTCGTCATCTCGGCCTTCGTGATGGAGCCGTGCACCTGCATCCGGCGGAGCACGTAGTCGCGGCGCTCCTTCGTCAGCGCGTACCCGTTCGCCTTGCCGTTCTCCTTGTCGCCCGGTACGTCGATGCGCAGGTTCGACGGGTTGTTCAGGATCGCGACGAGCGTGGCGGACTGCACGAGCGACAGGTCCTTGGCGTGCACGCCGAAGTAGTACTCGGCCCCCGCCTCGGCACCGTAGACCCGGCCGCCGAGCCCGACGAGGTTCAGGTACCCGGTCAGGATCTCGTCCTTCGAGTACTTCTTGTTGACGGCGATGGCGTACCGCATCTCCTGCAGCTTGCGCTGCGGGGTGACACCGGCGACGTCCAGGTAGCACGCGTCGATCTTCTTCTTGGTCGCGGCCTGGTCCTTGCCGGTGAGCTGTTCGCACTGCTGCACCAGGACGTTCTTGACGTACTGCTGCGTGATGCTCGAGCCGCCCTGCACGTCCCCGCCGACGACGGTCGCGGCGACACCGCGCAGGGTGCCGAGCACGTCGATGCCGCCCTCGTCGTAGTAGCGCGGGTCCTCGGTGTCGATCGCGGCTTCCTTGAGCGTGTCCGCCATCTGGTCGGCCGTCACGTTCGTGCGGTTCTCGGCGTAGAACGAGGCGATCTTGACCTGTTTCCCGCCCTGCTCCGCGTACACGGACGACACCTGCTGCGGGGTCTGCACGTCGAGGTAGGTCGGCAGGTCCTCGAAGAACGACACCGCCCCCGACGTCCCCTCTCCCGCGACGGCGACCGCCGGGGTCACCGCGACGGCGACGAGCATGCCGGCGAGCACGGACATCACCACGAACATCAGGAGAGCACCAGGCCATCGCACCACACGCATGACGGAACCGTAGGCAGCAGGGCTGTACTGGTTCTGCCCTGGAACGAGTGCAGGCTGCGGTCGCGTTCAGGTTGCCACCCAGGCGGCCTTCGAGGCGGCGTCGCGATCCGCACGTGCGCACCGATCCGGCCGGGAGGCCCGCGGCGGCCCCGGCACGTCGGCCGGCGGTCACGATCGGGTCACGCTCACCGCGTCGTCAGGATCCGCAGGGCACCGCCCGTCGGACACGGTCCGTCAGTCACGGGGCTGCAGGTCCTGCGGGCGCACGAGGTACATGTCCGGCGAGGCACCGACGATGCCGTCACCACCCGACCTGCCGCGCCGGATCTGCTCGCGCACCAGGTCCCCGCGCCCGATCCCGATCAGGGCGACGTCGTGCAGCGACGCCGTTCCGGGCTTCAGGTAGTCGTTGTGCCCGACCGGTCGGCGGAACACGTCCCCGGCGGACAGAGCGTCGGCGCCGCCGGCCAGGTCGAGCACGGTGGACCCGAACGAGGCTCCGCCGGGGTCGGTGCCGAAGTACCCGGAGCCCGCGATGGGGTCGCTGTGCGCGCCGCCGACGAAGACCTGCCCGGTGGCGACGGCGAGGTCGGACGCGGAGCGGACGTCGCTGCCCGGTGACCCGAGGACCGTCAGGGTGTCCGCGGTCATCCGGCCCGACGCCAGGGCCATCATCGCCGCCGTCGACCCGTACGAGTGCGCGACGATGTTGACCCGCGGTCGGTCGTCCGCGCGGAGCGCACGCAGTCCGGCGACGGTCCGTTCGAGCCGCTGGGCCCCGGTCCGCGCGAGTTCGAGCGACATGATGTTGGACAGGTCCGGCGTGCGGTACCCCATCCAGGCGACCACGGCGACACCCGACCCGTTGCCGGTCGCGGCGAGCGGGGCGAGGGTGGCCTGCTCGCTGGACAGGTCGTTCGCCGTGTTCGTGAAGTCGGTCATCTGTCCGGTGACCGTGAAGAACATGCCCGGCACCACGACGGTGACGTCGGCCGCCGTGTCGAGGTCACCGATGCTGATCGCCGCACGCCCGGAGCCCCGGGTGTCCAGCGTCACGAGGAAGCGCCGCGGGTCACCCGGTTCGTGCACCAGCGAGTCCCGCACCTGCCCGAGCATCGCGGCCCGGGCGGCACCGACGTGGGCGTCGGCGTCGGCGAGACCGGAGTGCAGCGTCGCGCGGTTCGCCTGGTCGCGGACGACGTAGGGCACGCCCTCGAGGTTGCCGACCAGAGCAGGTGCGTGCACGAGGAGGCGGTCCTGCTCGTCGGCGGGCAGGTGCGACCACCACTGCGCGACGGTCTGGGCGGGCGGGGGGTCGTCCTGCACGGCTGCCACGACGCGGCGGTCAGTGGCCGCACGGCGCAGGGCTGCGGGCCCGAGTGCAGCGAGGTCCTCGACGAACGCCCGCCCGTGGGCGACGGCGAGGTCGTCGACCCCGACCCGTCGCAGCGACGCCGACGTGGCGACGACGGTGAGGTCGTCGAGCGGCACGATGCGTGTCGGGGCCGTTGCGACGGCGGTGGCCCTGGCGACCGGGACCGGGGGCACGCCCGGGGCCTCGATCACTCCGAGCGAGTGCATCGAGGCGGTGAGCAGAGCCGCGGCGATGAGCAACAATCGGATCTCCCCCGGGAAGGCCGTCCCGACGTCCCCCTGCAGACGACGGGTGATGCTCCGCCGAGTCTACGGAGATGTCCGCGGATCATCCATGCGTGATGCAACTTGTCCCCCGGACTGGGCGCCGTCGGCTCCGCGCCGCGCGCAGCGGATCGGATCCCGTGTGCTCGCGCCCCGCTCAGTCCTCGGTCGCGGGCGCCTCCGGCTCGGCGAGCGCCGCAGGCCCTTCGGTGACGAGCAGGTGGAACTGCTCGGCGTCGATGATCCGGACCCCGAGCTGTTCGGCCTTCGTGAGCTTCGAACCGGCTCCCGGTCCGGCGGCCACGAAGTCGGTCTTCTTGCTCACGCTCGAGGCCGCCTTGCCGCCGGCGGTCATGATGGCCTCGAGCGCACCTTCGCGCGTGTAGCCCTCGAGTGAACCGGTCGCGACGACGGTGACGCCGCTCAGCACGCCGCCCTCGACCTCGGCGCTGCCGGGGCCGGGGTGGCCCGGCGTGGCGAACTGCACGCCGGCCGCGGTCCACCGGTCGATGATCTCGCGGTGCCAGTCGACCTCGAACCAGGCGAGCAGGGCGTCGGCGATGATGCCGCCCACCCCGTCGACGGCGGCGAGGTCCTCGCGCGAGGCCGACCGGATGGCGTCGAGGGAGCCGAAGTGGTTCGCCAGGGCACGGGCGGCGACGGGTCCGACGTGGCGGATGCTCAGGCCGACCAGGATCCGCCACAGCGGCTTCGTCTTCGCGGCGTCGATGTTCGCGAGCATCTCGAACGCGTTCTTCGACGGGTAGCGGCTCGGCTCACCGGTGTAGTCGGCACCGCGTGCTCCGGGGTCGAACGGCGGGTCGGTCTTCTTGCGCGCCCGGCTGAACGGCGTGACGCGCTTGGGTGTGCCGTCGTCGTCGACCTTCTCCATGCCGGTCTCGGCGTCGCGGACGATGACCTCGATCGGGACGATGTCCTGCATCGTCAGGTCGAACAGTCCGGCCTCGGTCACGAGCGGCGGGGTCTCCGGGCGGAGCGGCTGCGTCAGAGCCGCGGCCGCGACCTCGCCGAGCCCCTCGATGTCGAGCGACCCGCGCGAGGCGATGTGCTCGACCCGGCCGCGCACCTGCGCCGGGCAGCTCTTCGCGTTCGGGCAGCGCAGGTCGATGTCGCCTTCCTTCGCCGGGGCGAGCTCCGTGCCGCACTCGGGGCAGTGGGTCGGCATCACGAACTCGCGCTCGGAGCCGTCGCGGAGCTCGACCACCGGGCCCAGGACCTCAGGGATGACGTCGCCGGCCTTCCGCAGCACGACGGTGTCCCCGATCAGCACGCCCTTCGCCTTGACGACCTGCTGGTTGTGCAGTGTGGCCTGGCGGACGACGGACCCCGCGACCTCGGCCGGGGCCATCACGGCGAACGGGGTGGCACGGCCGGTCCGACCGACGCTGACCACGATGTCGGTGAGCGTCGTGTGGACTTCTTCCGGCGGGTACTTGTACGCGATCGCCCACCGCGGCGCACGCGAGGTCGACCCGAGTTCTTCGTGCAGGGCGAGGTCGTCGACCTTGACGACGACGCCGTCGATCTGGTGCTCGACCGACGATCGGCGTTCCCCCGTGGTGCGGACGAAGCCGTTGACCTCGTCGATGGTGTCGAACACCCGGTAGTGGCTGCTCGTCGGCAGTCCCCAGGTCTGCAGGAGCTCGTACACCTCGGACTGGCTGCGGACGTCGGTGCCCTGCTCGAGTTCACGGACGGGCCACGCGCCGATGCCGTGCACGAGCATCCGCAGACGCCGCAACCGGTCGACCATCAGTGCCCGCTTCGCCTCGGACTTGCCTTCTTCCTTCTGGCGGAGCGACCCGGCGGCGGCGTTGCGCGGGTTGGCGAACACCCGCTCCCCGCTTCGCGCTGGTTGGCGTTCAGCTCGTCGAACTCGGCGACCGGGAAGAAGATCTCGCCCCGGACCTCGACCAGGGGCGGGTGACCGGTGCCGGACAGGCGGTCCGGGATCGTGCCCATCGTGCGGACGTTGCCGGTGACGTCCTCGCCGACCACGCCGTCGCCGCGGGTGGCCGCCGAGACGAGCCGACCGTGCTCGTACCGCAGGTTGATCGCCAGACCGTCGATCTTCAGCTCGGTCAGGAACCGCACCCGCTCGGCGCCGGCGTCCCGCTGCACCTTGACGCCCCACTCGGTCAGTTCGTCGGGGCTGAACACGTTGTCGAGCGAGAGCATGCGTTCGGCGTGCTCGACGGGGGCGAACTGCGTCGTCTGTGCCTGCCCGCCCACGGTCTGCGTCGGGCTGTCGGGCGTCACGAGTTCCGGGAACCGCCGCTCGATCGCGTCGAGGCGGTGCACCAGCGCGTCGTAGTCGGCGTCGGACAGGGGCGAGGCGTTGCCCTCGTAGTAGTCGTGCCGCAGCTCGTTGACGCGGGCGCGCAACCGGTCGACTTCTCGCGCGGCCTGGGCGGCGTCGAGCCCGTCGGGGTCGATGGTCTCGAACGTCGCGTCGGTCTCGCTCATGGCATCAGTTCTACCGTGCACCACCGACGCGGCGTGCAGCGGGCGTGTGCCCCGGGAGCGGCGGGGTCAGGCGTCGACGGGGACGGCGCTGACCGTGGTGTCGATCGTGCACTGGCCGAGCACCCGCGTGCCGACGTAGACCACGGCCGTCTGTCCGGGAGCGACCCCGTGCAGCGGCTCGTCGACGTCGATCACGAGCACGTCGTCCTGCACCCGGGCGGTCGCCGGCACCGGGTCGGCGTGCGCGCGGATCTGCACGTCGCAGGCGAACGGCGTGGCCGGGTCAGCCGGCGCCGTGCCCGCCCAGGTGAAGCGCGAGCCCGACATCGAGGTGACGGCGAGGGCTTCCTTCGGGCCGACGACGACGGTGTTGTCCTTCGGGCGGATCTCGAGCACGAACCGCGGCTTGCCGTCCGGCGCCGGACGACCGAGGGCCAGGCCGCGACGCTGTCCGACGGTGTAGCCGGTCGCGCCCTCGTGCGAGCCGACGACCGTGCCGTCCCGCTCGACGACCTCGCCGGGAGCCGTGCCGACGCGGTCCGCCAGCCAGCCGCGGGTGTCGCCGTCCGGGATGAAGCAGATGTCGTACGAGTCCGGCTTCTGGGCGACCGTCAGCCCGCGCTCGGCGGCCTCGGCCCGGACCTCGTCCTTCGACGGGGTCGCGCCGAGCGGGAACATGGCGTGCTGCAGCTGCTCGGCGGTCAGGACCCCGAGCACGTACGACTGGTCCTTCGCCCAGGCGGCCGACCGGTGCAGCTCGCGGGAGCCGTCCGGGCCGGTGACGATCGAGGCGTAGTGCCCGGTCGCGACGGCGTCGAAGCCCAGGGCCAGGGCCTTCTCGAGCAGCGCCGCGAACTTGATCCGCTCGTTGCAGCGCATGCAGGGGTTCGGGGTGCGGCCGGCCTGGTACTCGGCCACGAAGTCGTCGACGACGTCTTCCTTGAACCGGGCCGAGAAGTCCCACACGTAGTACGGGATCCCGAGGGCCGACGCGGCGCGCTGGGCGTCCATCGAGTCCTCGATGGTGCAGCACCCGCGGCTGCCGGTGCGCAGGGTGCCGGGCATCCGGCTCAGGGCCAGGTGCACGCCCACCACGTCGTGGCCGGCGTCGACCGCCCGGGCTGCGGCCACCGCCGAGTCGACACCACCGCTCATCGCCGCAAGAACACGCATGCCCCCAGGGTAACCCGCCGACGAAGCGGTACCGCTGGCGTACGGTTGGTCGAGCGATGGCCACGACGGGGAACGACTCATTCGACTTCCGGTCCGTCCTGCTGTCCGGGTTCCTGCCCGCAGCGCTCTTCGCGATCGGCGAGGGCGCGATCATCCCGATCATCCCGATCGCCGCCGACTCGCTCGGTGCCAGCCTGGCGTTCGCGGGCTTCGTCGCCTCGCTCATCCTGGTCGGCGAGCTCATCGGCGACGTGCCGTCCGGTATCGTCGTCGCCCGCATCGGTGAGCGGAACGCGATGATCGGCGCCGCACTCGTCTCGGTGGTCGGGCTCGTGGTCGCCACGACGGCCACGAACGCCTGGGTCCTGGCACTCGGGGTGTTCCTGGTCGGTGTCTCCACCGCGGTCTTCGCCCTCGCTCGGCACGCCTACATGACCACCGCGATCCCGCTGCGGATCCGCGCCCGGGCGTTGTCGAGCCTCGGCGGCGTCTTCCGCTTCGGCTACTTCGTCGGGCCGTTCATCGCCGCCGGTGTCATCCACCTGACCGGCACCACCAGCAGCGCCTTCTGGATCCACGTCGTCTGCTGCCTGGCGGCAGCGGTCGTGCTCCTGGTGCTGCGCGACCCGGCGACGGGCACACGCGGTCTGCGGTTGCCGCCACGGGCCTCCAGGCGGTCGACCGGCCACGGGGCGGACGCGAGCGGCCACGCGACCGAACCGCCCGCCGACACGGGCGCGCAGTTCGTCCAGCAGGAGGCGCAGGGGCTCTTCCGCACCATCCGCGCGAACGGGGCGGTCCTGCTGCGGCTCGGCAGCGGCGCCGGCCTGATCGGCGCGATGCGCGCCGGGCGGCAGGTGATCCTGCCGCTGTGGGCGGTGAGCGTCGGCCTCGACGACTCGACCGCGGCGCTGGTGATCGGCATCGCCGGAGCGGTCGACTTCGCGCTGTTCTACACGAGCGGGCAGATCATGGACCGCTGGGGGCGGCTCGCGAGCGCCCTGCCCTGCATGCTCGGCCTGAGCATCAGCTACTTCCTGCTCGCCTGGAGTGGCCACCTGGACGCCCGGGTCGGCTGGTTCGTCGCGATCGCGATGGGCATGTCGCTGGCGAACGGCGTCGGTTCCGGCATCCTCATGACGCTCGGCGCGGACCTCGCCCCGCGCGACGCCCCGGCACCGTTCCTGGGGGCGTGGCGGTTCACCGGCGACTTCGGGTCGGCGGCGGCACCGCTCCTCATCTCCGGCGTGACCGCCGTCGCCTCCATCGCGGTCGCGAGCGGTGTCATGGGCGTGCTCGGCCTGGTCGGCGCGGGCATCCTGCTCCGCTACGTGCCCCGGTACCTGCCGCGCCCGTTGCGCTGACGCACGGCGCGCACCGTGCGCGCTGTCGCTTCGTG
Source organism: Curtobacterium sp. Arg-1 (assembly GCF_025643395.1). Taxonomy (NCBI): domain Bacteria; kingdom Bacillati; phylum Actinomycetota; class Actinomycetes; order Micrococcales; family Microbacteriaceae; genus Curtobacterium; species Curtobacterium sp. Arg-1. The sequence continues at coordinate 975,482 of NZ_CP095731.1, read as the reverse complement.
GCGCACCGTGCGTGCTCCTCCGCTCCGTGCGCCGTTGACCGCACCGTGCGCATCCACAGCGCCGCACCCAGCCGCCAAGGTCGCACCGGGTGGCGGATCGCGCACAGTGCGTCCCACGGCCTGGAGGCCCGGTGCACGTCCGCCGCGCACCCCGCGGTCGGTAGACTGCCGCTGCTCGCGGGAGTGGTGGAATCGGTAGACACGCAGGATTTAGGTTCCTGTGCCCCAGGCGTGAGGGTTCGAGTCCCTCCTTCCGCACCGAGTCCCTCCTGCCACACGGTTGCGGTCATCCGCACGCCTCGAGCAGGTCATTCCTGCGAGGGATGGCCCGGCCACTCCCGGGCGGTACCCTCGTCCCGCGGGTGTCCTCCCCGTGACCCCCGCCTCCACGACCGGAAGAACCATGCACTCCGTCGCACTCGCCCTGATCCCGTGGCTCGATCCGCAGTACATCCTCGACCACTTCGGGGCCATCGCCGTGCTCGTGGTCTGCGCGATCGTGTTCGCCGAGACCGGTCTGCTCATCGGCTTCATCTTCCCGGGCGACAGCCTGCTGGTCATCACCGGTCTGTTCGCCTTCGACCGCGGCGGCGAGATCGGCGGCATCCCGATCTGGGTCGCAGCGCTGATGATCGGCGCTGCCGCGTTCCTCGGCGGCGAGCTCGGGTACTACATCGGCAAGAAGGCCGGGCCACCGATCTTCGAACGCAAGGACAGCGGGCTCTTCTCGAAGGCGAACGTCGAGCGCACCAACGCGTTCTTCCACCGCTTCGGCCCCCTGGCCGTGATCCTGGCGCGCTTCGTGCCGGTCGTCCGCACCTTCGCGCCGATCGCCGCGGGCGTCGGCCGGATGGACTACAAGAAGTACTCGCTCTACAACGCCATCGGCGCCGTGGTCTGGGGCGTGGGGGTGACGTTCCTCGGGTACTTCATCGGGCACATCCCCTTCGTGGCGCACATCGTCCGCGAGTACATCGACATCATCCTGCTGGCCGCCGTCGTCGTGACCGTCGTGCCGATGGCGCTGACGTACCTGCGCAACGCCCGCAAGGCGAAGCACGCGAACGAGGCCGAGGCCGCCGCGACCCCGACGGTCGACCCGACGCTCTAGTCGCAGCACCGACTGTCCGGCGCGTCCGCGCGTCGACGGACAACGAAGTCGCCCCGGACCACGTGATCACGTGGTCCGGGGCGACTTCGGTCGTTCGGATCGGAACGGGCGCCGGCGCTCAGACGCCGAAGTGCTCCCGGACGACCGGCGCGATCCCGCGGAACGCCTTGCTGCGGTGCGACAGCGCGTTCTTCTCGTCGCGGGTGAGCTCCGCCGACGAACGATCCGCGTCGTCCGGCCGGAACACCGGGTCGTAGCCGTGGCCGCCGTCGCCGACGGGTTCGGTCAGGACCTCGCCGTTCCAGACGGCCTCGACCACGTGCTCCTGACCGTCGGGCGTCACGAACGCGGCCGCGCACACGAAGGCAGCGGTGCGCTCGACGACGCCGTCCAGGTTCTGCAGCAGCAGCGCGATGTTGTCGGCGTCCGACCGGGTGCCGGCGTACCGAGCCGAGTGGATGCCCGGTGCGCCGTCGAGTGCGTCGACGGCGATGCCGGAGTCGTCGGCGAGCGCCGGCAGCCCCGTGTGGGCGACCGCGGCACGGGCCTTGATCAGGGCGTTCGCCGCGTAGCTGTCGCCGTCCTCGACCGGCTCCGGACCGTCGTACCCGACGAGTTCGACGCCCTCGCCCAACGCCGACCCGAGGATCTCGCGCAGTTCGACGACCTTGCCCTGGTTGTGGGTGGCCAGCACCACCTCGCGGGACGTCACGCCAGGCCCAGGACCGAACGCTGGATCGCCGCGAGCGACTGGTTGCCGGCCAGGCCCAGGTCGAGCAGGACGTTCAGCTCGTCGCGGTCGAACGGCGCGTGCTCGGCGGTGCCCTGCACCTCGATGAACTTGCCCGACCCCGTCGTGACGATGTTCATGTCGGTGTCGGCGGCGGAGTCCTCGGTGTAGGCCAGGTCGAGCATCGGCTCGCCCTTGACGATCCCGACCGAGATCGCCTGCACGCTGTCGGTGAGCGGCGTGGCCTTCTTCGCGATGAAGCCCTTGGCGCGGCCCCACTCGATCGCGTCGACCATCGCGACGTACGCGCCCGTGATCGACGCCGTGCGGGTGCCGCCGTCGGCCTGCAGCACGTCGCAGTCGATGACCAGGGTGTTCTCGCCCAGGGCCTTCGTGTCGACGACGGCCCGGAGCGACCGGCCGATCAGGCGGGAGATCTCGTGCGTGCGGCCGCCGACCTTGCCCTTGATGGACTCGCGCTGCATGCGCTCGTTCGTCGACCGCGGCAGCATCGAGTACTCGGCGGTGACCCAGCCGGTGCCCTTGCCGGCGAGCCAGCGGGGCACGCCGTTGGTGAACGACGCGGTGCAGAGCACCCTGGTGTCACCGAACGAGATGAGCGCGCTGCCCTCGGCCTGCGAGCTCCACCCCCGCTCGATCGTGACGGGACGGTGGTCGTTGGCGGTGCGGCCGTCGACGCGGAGTGTGTCGGTCATGGGGTCCTTTCGGTGCGGGGCAGCGTGATGGCCCCCGTCTGGAGGTGGCCGACGCTCGAGACCTCGGGTCCGAGGAAGCGCCGGGCGAGCCGGATGAAGCCGTTCTTGTCGTCGCCCGTCGCCTCGAACGAGTAGGTCGGGGCGGTGGTCGCGGTGCGCTCGAGCCCGTGCTCCACGAGTCGGCGGTAGACGTCGTTCGCGGTCTCCTCGGCGCTGGAGACGAGCGTGACCTCCGGACCCATGACGAACTGGATCGCGGCGGACATCAGCGGGTAGTGGGTGCAGCCGAGCACCAGGGTGTCGACGTCGGCGGCGCGGATCGGGTCGAGGTACCCGGCCGCGACCGCACGGAGCGACGGCGACGAGGTGTCACCCGCCTCGACGAACTCGACGAACCGCGGGCACGCGGCCGTGGTCAGCCTGACGTCGGCGGCGACCGCGAAGGCGTCCTCGTAGGCGCGCGACGCGATGGTGCCGACGGTGCCGATGACCCCGATGCGGCCCGTCCGGGTCTGCTTGACGGCGGCGCGGGCAGCCGGCTGGATGACCTCGACCACCGGGATGCCGTACGCCTGCTCGTAGCGTTCGCGGGCGTCCCGGAGCACGGCGGACGAGGCGGTGTTGCACGCGATCACCAGCGCCTTGACACCCTGCTCGACCAGGTCGTCCATGACCTCGAGCGCGTAGCGGCGGACGTCCGCGATGGGCTTCGGACCGTAGGGCGAGTGCACGGTGTCCCCGACGTACCGGATGCTCTCGCGCGGGAGCTGGTCGATGATGGCGCGGGCCACCGTGAGCCCACCGACCCCGCTGTCGAAGACTCCGATCGGTGCATCCGTCACGGCACCAGCGTACCGACGCCCGCCGACGACCACCGACGCGACCACGCGCGCCACGCTGGCCGGGCGCACGGGGTGATCCGGGCCTCCCCACCGGCACGTCACTAGTGTCGGAGACGTGACCAGCGCGCTCCTGACGGACCAGTACGAACTCACCATGGTCGACGCGGCCCTGAAGGACGGGACCGCCGACCGGCGATGCGTCTTCGAGGTGTTCGCCCGGCGGCTGCCGGACGGCCGCCGCTACGGTGTCGCGGCCGGCCTCGGACGCTTCCTCACCGCCCTCGGCGACTTCCGCTTCGGCGACGAGGAGATCGGGTTCCTGCGCGACCGCGGCGTCATCGACGCCGGTACCGCGGCGTGGCTCGCCGACTACCGGTTCACCGGCGACGTCCGGGCGTACCGCGAGGGCGAGGTGTACTTCCCGAACTCCCCCATCCTGCAGATCGAGGGCACCTTCGCCGAGGCAGTCGTGCTCGAGACCCTCGCGCTGAGCATCTACAACGCGGACTCCGCGATCGCCTCGGCCGCCGCCCGCATGGTCTCCGCCGCAGACGGCCGCCCGCTCGCCGAGATGGGTTCCCGCCGCACTGGCGAGTGGAACGCCGTCGCCGCCGCCCGTGCCGCGTACATCGCCGGGTTCGGCGCGACGAGCAACCTCGAGGCCGGGCGCACCTGGGGCATCCCGACGATGGGCACCGCCGCGCACGCCTTCACGCTGCTGCACGACTCCGAGGAGCAGGCCTTCCGCTCGCAGCTCGACGCGCTCGGCAACGCCACGACCCTGCTCGTCGACACCTACGACATCGAGGCAGCCGTGGAGACCGCCGTCCGGCTCACCGACGGCAAGCTCGGCGGCGTCCGGATCGACAGCGGTGACCTGCCGTCGGTCGTCGCCGCGGTGCGCGCACAGCTCGACCGGCTCGGCGCGACGAGCACGAAGATCACGGTGACGAACGACCTCGACGAGTACACGATCGCCGCACTCCGAGCCGCCCCGGTGGACTCGTACGGCGTCGGGACCTCGGTGGTCTCCGGCTCGGGGCACCCCGCCGCCGGCATGGTGTTCAAGCTCGTCGCACACCGGGACGCCGACGGCGGTGACTGGGTCCCCGTCGCCAAGAAGTCGGCCGACAAGGCGTCGATCGGCGGCCGGAAGGAGGCGGGGCGACGCCTCCGCAACGGCGTCGCCACCGCCGAGGTCGTGCTCACCGGAGCGCAGGTCGGTCCGGATGAGCGACCGCTCCTCGTCCCCGTCGTCACCGGCGGCGAGGTCGACCCGGCGTTCCTCGGCACGCAGGGCGTCGAGGCCGCACGCGCGCACCACAAGCGCGCGAAGGCGGAACTGCCCGCCGACGCGTCGCGCATCGGACGTGGCGACCCCGCCATCCCGACCCTCGTGATCTGACGTCGCGGCGCGCGCCGCGCACATCGTGTCGCGTCGCGTCGCGTCCCCCGCTTGGTGAGCAGGAATGGTCGCCTGCCCGACGGCGACCCGACCGCTTCTGCTCACGATGCGCAGCCGGCGGACGCGGCAGACGGACAGGAGGCCCGTGGCGGCGTCGCCACGGGCCTCCTGTCCGCCTGTCGGTCGCGTCTACTCGGACTTCATCTTCTCGTAGATCGCCTTGCAGTCCGGGCAGACCGGGAACTTCTCCGGGTCGCGGCCCGGGATCCACTTCTTGCCGCACAGGGCCTTGACCGGCTTGCCGGACAGGGCCGACTGCAGGATCTTGTCCTTCTTGACGTAGTGCGAGAACCGCTCGTGGTCACCGGGTTCGATCGCTTCTTCTTCGAGGAGCTTCTCGAGCTCCCGGTCCATCACGTCGAGGCCGCCGCCTGGTTCCGTCATGCTCATGGCTCCAGGGTACGACGGTCCGCCCTCGGGCGCGCCGCCCGTCCCGCTCGTCGCGCTGTGCCGCTGGGCCGTTAGTCGCGCTGTGCCACTGGTTGCGTCGTGCCGCTAGTTGCGCTGTGCCGCGGCGAGCAGGTCGGGGCCGCGTCGGTCGAACAGGCGTCCGCCGACGGAGACACCGATGACGAGCACGACGGCACCGACCCCGATGCCCACCAGGAGCGTCAGCACCGACCACGGCTCCGGACCCTGCACGACGGCGAGCACCGCGAGACAGGCGGCGGGGACCGTGCAGAGCACGATGCCGATCACCATGGAGGCCTGCGCCACCGTCGCCGTGACGCCGGCGGCCTGCGGCTGCTGGAACGGGTGATCGCCCGGGCGCACCGTCGGGTACGGCATCAGCACCGACAGGACGCTCGACAGCCCGAGGCCGGACAGCAGTGCACTCGCACTCACACCGATGAGCAGCGGGAACGCCGCCCAGTCGCCGAACAGCCGTGCGGAGAGCGCGGCGCCGGCGACGATCGCGGGCGCTCCCACGACCAGCACGGGCACGACGCGACCGAGCCGATCGCTCCACCCGGGCGCACCGGAGGCGACGTGCAGCCACACGGCCGTGTTGTCGTAGGAGACGTCGTTGTGCGGCAGGAACCCGGCGATGAGGGCCATCAGCGGCAGCGGCACGAGCGCGGTCCACTGCCACGGCACCCCGGCGACACCGAGCGGGATCACGACGATCGGCACGAGCAGGATGATCAGGTACGACGTGCGGTACCGCGGGTCGCGCACCCAGTAGGTGAGCGCCCGGGCGGCGACGGCGGACACCGGGGCCGACCCGAAGCGGTCGAACCAGCCGAGGCCCTGGTACCGGCGAGTGCGGGGTCGGTCGTCGACGGTCTCGAGGGCACGGCCGACGAGCGACCACCACGCCCACGCGAGGAGTGCGACGACGACGACCGCGATCAGGAGCTTCAGGAGGCCGGCACCGACGTGGCCGCTCGCGACCTCGGCCGGCACGGCCCAGGCGGCGCCCCAGGGGGTCCACCCGGCGACGTCCGCGACGCGCTGCATCTCGGCGCCCTGCGGGTCGAGCCACTCGACGCGCAGCAACAGCGCCACCGTCGGGATCGAGAGGACGACGATGACGAGGGCCACCAGCCACCCGGCGTCCCGGGAGCGGTCCGGGCCGATCAGCCGCGAACCGACGGTGCAGCACACCCGGATCAGCAACGCGCAGGTCGCGACGCCGAGCAGACCACCGACGACCGCGAGCAGTCCGAGCCCGGGGTCACGGGCCCAGGCGACGACCTGACCGGCCGCGACGACGAGCACACCGATGACGGGGATGCCGACGAGTCCGGCGACCACGAGCCCGATCGCCAGGCGACGTCGCTCGATCCCGAACACGGCGAAGCGCCGCGGGTCGAGCTGGTCGCTCCGCCCGACGACGAGTGGCACGACCGTGAACCCGAAGGCGATCAGGGTGCCGACGGGCACGACCACGGCGCGTGCGACGTCCGGGTCGGCATCGCCGAGCGCGATCGTCCGCGACGCGACGAACACGGCGGCGAGGAGACCGACGAGGCTGGCGAGCACGACGGCGACGGAACGGCGGGCGGTGCCGCGGACCTCGCCCGCGAGCAGGTCCGCCCTCAGCCGGAGAAGCTGTGCAACCATTCCATGCTCTCTGCGACGACACGACCGCCGGCGAGTTCGACGAACTTGTCCTCGAGGCTCTTGCGGCCGCGGACCTGGGCCATGGTGCCGGACGCCAGGACCTTGCCGCCGACGATGATGGCGACCGAGTCGCAGGTGCGCTGCACGAGCTCCATCGAGTGGCTCGACAGCACCACGGTGCCGCCGCCCCGGGTGTAGCGGCGCAGGATGTCCGTGATCGTCGCGGCGCTCACCGGGTCGACCGACTCGAACGGCTCGTCGAGCACGAGCACCCGCGGTGAGTGGATGAGGGTCGCGGCCAGGGCGATCTTCTTCGCCATGCCGACGGAGTAGTCGGCGACCTGGCGTCCGAGCGCCTCGCCCAGCCCGAAGGCCTCGGCGAGGTCGGCGCTGCGCTTCCGGGCGGTGGTGCCATCGAGCCCGCGGAGCGTGGCCGAGTAGTACAGCAGCTGCGCACCGGTCAGCCGGTCGAACAGGCGGAGCCGGTCCGGCAGGACCCCGAGGCTCCGCTTCGCGGCCGTGGGGTCGGCCCACACGTCGTGGTCGAGCACGGTCACCGAGCCGGCGTCGGGGCGCAGCAGTCCGGTGATCATCGAGAGGGTCGTCGTCTTGCCGGCGCCGTTCGGGCCGACCACGCCGAAGATCGAGCCCTGCCGGATCTCGAGGTCCACCTCGTCGACGGCCAGGGTCTGTCCGTACCGCTTCACCAGGCCGCTCGCCGCGAGCACCACGGGCTGGAGCGTCTGGGGTTGCTTCGGCGCGGCGGCGCGGGGTGCACGCTTCTTCACCGCGGGCGAAGCGGCGGTGGTCGCCTGGTCGGCGTCGCCCGTCGCGTCGTCGGCGGCCGTCGGCGCGGGAGGCTCGGCCTCGGTCCGCGGGGCGGCCTTCGTCGGGCGCTTGGTGCGTCCCTTGCCGCCGCGCGCCTTCGCGGGGCGCGGCGCGGCTGCCGGGGTCGGGGCGTCTGCCGGGCCCGGAGCCTCGTCGGAGCGGGCGTCCGTCACGCCGTCGGCGCGGGTGCCCGTCGTCTCGACGGTGCTGGCGCCCGTCGTCTCCCCGGTGCGGGTGACCGTCGTCTCGCCGGTCATCGCGTCATCAGTGGCGGTGTCGTCCGCATCCGTGTCCCCCGTGTCGTCGTCTGCTGCGTCCTCCGCAGCCGCGGCGGTGTCCGCGTCGTCGGCGTCCCCCGCCTCGGTCATCCAGGCAGCGTCGGCCGTGGCGTACACGTCCTCGTTCTCTGCTCGCGCTGGCATCGACCCACCGTACCAACGCTCTCCGACCGGCGGGGACCGAGTCGGCCAGGGTCACGAATTGAGTACGAAGCGCGCCGACCCGTACCCAGCGAGGGGGTGTTTCCGTATCATTCACCAGGGCACGAAGGAGTGTTCACCACTTGGAAACCTGCTCCAGCAGGCGATCCCGGCGGCCTCCTCGCAGCGACTTCCACGTCGACGCGACCGGTTCTCGGGCAACTCGGACGTTGGAAGCGCAGACTCGACGAGGCCCGCCCGTACCCCAGGGTGCGCGGGCGGACACCAGAAGGGACCAGCATGACCACGCAGATCGTGATCCTCGCAGCGGGGATGGGCAGCCGGCTCGGCCGCAGCCTGCCGAAGCCGCTCACGGAGCTCAGTGACGGCCGCACCATCATGCAGCAGCAGTTCGACAACATCCGCGCCGCGTTCGGTTCGAGCGCCCGCGTGACGATCGTCGTCGGCTACAAGTCGGAGCACATCGTCGAGGCCTTCCCCGAAGCGAACTTCGTCTACAACGAGTCGTACGACTCCACGAACACCTCGAAGAGCCTGCTGCGCGCGCTCAAGGCCACCGGCAAGAGCGGTGTCCTCTGGATGAACGGCGACGTGGTCTTCGACCCGATGGCGCTCGTCCGCGCGGCCGACATGATCGACGAAGGCCGTTCCTTCGTCAGCGTCAACACCGACAAGGTCTCCGACGAAGAGGTCAAGTACACGGTCGACGCCGAGGGCTTCATCCACAAGCTGTCCAAGCAGGTCGTCGGGGGTCTCGGCGAAGCCGTCGGGATCAACTACGTCTCCGCGGCCGACAAGCAGGCCCTCATCCGTCAGCTCGGTCGCGTCGACGACCAGGAGTAGCTTCGAGGGCGGCATCGAAGCTGCCATCGCCGAGGACGGGCTACGCTGGACGCCGATCGACATCTCCGACCTGTACGCGGTCGAGATCGACTTCGCCGAGGACCTCGAGCGCGCGAACAACCTGTTCGCCTGAACCACCCGTCAGGACCCCTCGGCGGTTCCGCCCGAAGGGAAACCGTGACCACAGCGAGTGCGCCGACCGCGCCCGCGGCTGCCGCACCTGCGAGCGCCCGGAGCGCCGGTCGGCGCTATCGTCAGGCCCTCTGGCTGCTGACCGTCCGCGACCTCCGCGTCCGCTACTCGACGTCAGCGCTCGGCTACGTGTGGTCGATCCTCGACCCGCTCGTGATGTCGGGGATCTACTGGTTCGTCTTCACGCAGGTCTTCCACCGCGGTTCCGTCGGTGAAGATCCGTACATCGTGTTCCTGCTGTCCGCGCTGCTGCCGTGGATGTGGTTCACCGGCGGGGTCTCGGACTCCACCCGGGCGTTCATCAAGGAATCGAAGCTCATCCGCTCCACCACCATCCCCCGCACGATCTGGGTGGCACGGATCGACGCGTCGAAGGGCATCGAGTTCCTGCTGAGCCTGCCGGTCCTGGCGGCCTTCGCGATCGCGACGGGTGCGCACCTGCACTGGCAGGTCGTGTTCTTCCCGTTGGCGATCGTGCTGCAGTGCGCGCTGGTCTACGGCCTGGGGCTCATCGTCGCGCCGCTCGTGGTCTTCTTCCGCGACCTCGAGCGGGCCACCAAGCTCGTCCTGCGGTTCCTGTTCTACGCGTCCCCGATCATCTACGGCACCCACGCGCTGCCCTCTGCACTGCGCGACATCGCCGCGGTCAACCCGCTCACCGGCATCTTCGGCATGTACCGTGCGGCGTTCTTCCCGGGCCAGCTCGACTGGCTCGAGGTCTGCGCGTCGGTGGTCGTGACCGGCATCGTGCTCGTGATCGGGTTCGCGGTGTTCCGCCGCAGCGAGCACCGCGTGCTGAAGGAGCTGTGATGACCGCGACCGACCAGACCCGGCGCACCGAGACCGTCGCACCGGTCATCTCCGTCCGCGGCGCCGGCATCTGCTTCAAACGCAACCGTCGGGCGAGCCGGAACTTCAAGGACCTGTTCGCCGGGCGTGGACGCCGCAAGCGCGCCGACGAGTTCTGGGCCCTGCGCAACGTGTCGTTCGACGTCCGCCCGGGCGAGGCGATCGGGGTCGTGGGACGGAACGGCCAGGGCAAGTCGACCCTGCTGAAGCTGGTGGCCCAGGTCATGTTGCCCGACGAGGGCCGCGTCGACGTGGGCGCCGGCGTCGCGCCGCTCATCGAGATCACCGGTGGGTTCGTCGGCGACCTCACGGTCCGGGACAACGTGTACCTGACGGCCGGTCTGCACGGCATGTCACGGGCCGAGATCCGCGATGCCTTCGACGAGATCATCGAGTTCGCCGAGATCGCGGACTTCGTCGACACCCCGTACAAGCACCTGTCGAGCGGCATGAAGGTCCGCATCGCGTTCGCCGTGATCTCCCGGCTCGACGAACCGGTCATCCTGGTCGACGAGGTCCTGGCCGTGGGCGACAAGGCCTTCCGCGAGAAGTGCTACAAGCGCATCGAGGAGCTCCTGGCCGGCGGTCGGACGCTGTTCTTCGTCTCCCACAGCGACAAGGACCTCCGTCGTTTCTGCGATCGCGGGCTCTACCTCGACAAGGGTCGTCTGCAGCTCGACGGCACCATCGAGGCCGCGCTCGCCCGGTACGCGGCGGACTACGGCTCCTGACCGGCCGGGGTACTCCCCCGCACGAACGCGCGCACCGGTGGCCCCCTCCACAGCCCCCGGTCCTCGTGGCCGCAACCGGGGTCCCGCCGTCGGACCCTCCCCCTAGCGTTCCCCCCATGCACCACCCACCAACCGCGTACGCCGTCCCGTTCGCCGTCGACCGATCGCACGCACCGCGCCGGTACGACCTCGTCAACACCGGCTCCGAGCCGGTCGACGGGCTCTCCCTCACCCATCTGGGCAACGGCTACTGCCCACCGCTCGCGGTGCGTCGTCTCGACCCGGGCCGTTCGCTGTCCCTGGCGGTCTTCGGTGCCGACCCCGAGGACACCGGGGTCGTCATCGTGCGGTGGCGCCGACCCGACCGCTCCGAGTACCTCTGGCGGATGTCGCTCGTCGGGCCGGGCCTCCAGCCGTGACGCGGCCCGAGCACCCGGCACCGGAGATCCGGGGTGACGACGGAGCGTCAGCGCCCGTCGCGTTCGGCGGCGACGGTCCGCCACCGTTCCAGCAGCCACTCCACGGCGGCGTGGAACCGCTCCGTGGCGGCGCCCGGCGTCGTGTCGCCGAAGTACCGGGCGACCCAGTGCTGCAGACGTGCGAGCTCCTCGGCGTCGCTCGCAGCGGCGTCGACGCGGGCGATCACCGATGTGGCGTCGGCCGCGGTCAACCAGTTCGCGTCGCTCAGGTACCCACGCTCGTCGACGTCGGCCTCGGGCGAGACCGGACGCGTGACGATGAGCGGCTTGCCCACCGCGAGCCGGTCGTAGATCATCGCGCTGATGTCGGTGATCGCCACGTCGGCGTCCGCCAGCTGCCAGCCCAGGTCACCACCGTCGTCGTACAGGTGGTGCGCCGCAGGGTCGGCGGTGTTCGCGGCGCTGATCGCCGCGACGATCCGTTCGTGCGCCGCGCGGTACGCCGGGTCGAGCACGCCGCTGCGCGGGTGCGGGCGGTACACCAGACGGTGTCGGGGCGACGCGAGCACCTGGTCCGCGATGACCGTGCCGTGCGACGCGATCGACCCGTACGCCGCGGCGCCGCGGTCGCCCTCCCACGTCGGGGCGTAGAGCACGACGGTCCGGTCGTCGTCCGGGTACGGAGCCGCTCCGGCGAAGTGGTCGGCCTGTGGGCGTCCGATCGCGATCGTCCGGGCGTCCAGGTCGTAGTCCCACAGCGCCTCGGCCAGTCGGTCACGCGCGGCATCGCCCGCGACCAGGGCGTAGTCGTACGCCTTGAACTGGTTCGTGGTCATGTACATCTTGTCGCTCTCGCCGTGGTTGACGAAGACGTGCCACATCCGCCCGTACCGCATCATCTGGAAGTTGCGGGCGTTCTGGTTGACGTACAGCACCACCTTCGGCGCCTGGGTGTCGACGAAGTGCTCGAGGTCGACCACCTGCCGGGCGTAGACCGCGGGCACGGGCGACTCGTCGAGCAGCGTCAGCATGGTCCCCGGGCTCCGCGAGATGATCGCCACCGGGTGCGTCTTCGCGAGCTCGGCCAGCGGTGCGTACCACTGACGCACCTGGTACATGTTGACCGGGCCGTCGGCGAAGTACACGGCGATCTCGATCGAACCGGGCTTCGGCTGCCGCGCGGACGGCAGTCGCTGTGCGAGCTGACGACGGCTCCGGCGTGACGTCAGGAGTCGCTCGGCGAGCCGCAGTGCGGTCCGTAGGTCGCTGATGATCGACATGGTGCTTCTTCCGGGTCTGCTCTGGCGGGACGGGGCTGACGGGTCAGACGACCGGTGGCCGCCCTGCGATGGTCATCCGTGCGACTGTGAGCCAGCCCATCGGGCGGGCCGGTCCGCAGTCGGTCGTCCAGCCTTCACGGATCGCTCCGAACCAGGTGGCCAGCCGGCGGGGATGACGCCACCAACGCGCGACCTGGATCACGGCCCACGACCCCACGTACAGCGGCCGCAGCACCGCCGGCAGGTTCCGGCGAGCGAGCCACACCCGGTTGCGGGCGTTCAACCGGTAGTACTCGGCGTGCCGTGCCGGGTTGATAGCGGGGTGGTGCGCGACGAGGTCCCCGGCGTACCAGGTCCGTCGCCCGGCGTCCCAGACGCGCCAGGCGAGCTCGATGCCCTCGTGGGCGTAGAAGCTACTCGGCGCCCCAGCCACCGACGACCCGGTACACGTCCATCGGCAGCACGACGGCGCCTTCCCAGACCGAGAAGACCGGCGACGAGTGGTCCGGTTCGCCCTTGCGGATGCGCGGCACCCACCGGCGCGGGTTCGCGGCGCCCGTGGGGTCGACGACCCGTGGTTGCACGAGGCCCAGCGACGGGTCGTGCTCGAACAGCGCGATCGCGTCACGCAGGAACGTCGGCGACGGCACGGATGCGTCGTCGTCGAGGAAGAACACGTAGTCGCCGTCGACCGCCTCGGCCCCGGCGTTCCGCCCCGCCGGGATCCCGACGTTCTCGGGCAGGGCCAGCGCGCGCACGCCGTCCGGCAGCCCGGTCGGCGCCCAGCCGTTGCCGACGCAGACGACGTCGAGCTCGACACCCTGCTGCGCGAGCACACTGTCCAGACCGCGGCGCAGGTCGTCCGGCCGGGTGCCCTGCGACAGGCTCACGACGGCGACGCGCGGTCGTTCGCGGTGCACCACCGCGTGGCGACGGCCGGTGCCGGGGACGGTCGTGCCCTCGGTCACGCCTTGACCCGCTTCGACGCGATGATCGCCAGGAAGTGCCCGGCCGTCGCGAGCACGGCCAGCGGCAGCAGTGCACCGACCAGGATCCGGCTGGCCAGCGGGTCGCCGATCACCAGGGCGACCAGGGCGAAGACGAAGGCGAGCATGCTCAGCTCGACCGAGTGGTACAGACGGTGGAACGGCAGGAACTTCGCCAGTCGGCGGAGCGAGGCGAGCTTGCGGCCGGACGGCGCGGTGGAGGCGTCCCGCCGGTCGGCCAGCTTGTCGAGCCCGGCGTTCGCGCGGGCCACGTGCACCATGTCGTTGAGGGCCTTGTTCAGCACGATGACCAGGCCGAGTGCGCAGCCGATCGTGGTCCACATCCAGTCCGCGTCGTGGATCGGCCACGTGGCGGCCCGGATGCCGAGCGCGACCGGGATCAACCCCTCGGTCGTGTAGTGCCCGACCTTGTCCAGGAACACACCGGCGGGCGACTTGGTGCCACGCCACCGCGCGACCTCACCGTCGGAGCAGTCGACGAGCATCTGCAGCTGGCCGAGCACCAGCGCCAGTGCCGCGCCCCAGATGCCCGGGATCAGCAGGGCGGCAGCGACGCTCCACCCGACCAGGATCATCAGGCCGGTGACCTGGTTCGCACTGACACGGGTCTTCAGGAGCACCCAGGTCAGGTACGGCGAGACGTCGCGCAGGTACAGCGATGCGGTCCAGTGCTCGGCGTTGGCGCGCGCACGGACCTCGTCCGGCTGGGCGACGGCGCGGAGTTCGGCGATCGAGGTCGGCCGTGCGGATCCGCGGCCGGTCGTGGGCTGGTCGGTCATTCGGTCACCGTCCCGTGTGGGTGGTCAGCTCGGACGTGCGGGTCAGGAACCCGATGATGAACCCGAGCCCCCATCCCACGTGGATGCAGGGCAGCACGACGAGCAGCCAGAGGAGCGTCGGCAACCCGGAACGGCGCGCCACCGCGACCGACCCGAGCACGACGAAGAGCAGGTAGACGACGGGCACCACGAACCCGAGCAGCGCCCAGGCGAGCGGGGTGGCCAGCGCGGCGCCGACGATGCCGACGAGCCCGGCGACGATGCCCAGGGCCATCGCCGCGACCATGGCCGGCGGCACGAAGTACCGCAGCCCGTTGTTCGCCGGGAACCGACGGGCGAGCTCGCCGCGCCAGAGACCGGTGGCGACGAACTGCCGCACCAGGCGCTTCAGGCTCGGCCGCGGGCGGTACGTGACGACGAGCTCCGGCGTGAACCAGACGGTCCCGCCGGTCTGCCGCAGCCGCCGGTTGAGCTCCCAGTCCTGTCCGCGCTTGATGCCCTCGTCGAAGAGTCCGACGTCGAACAGCCGCTCCCGTCGGAACACCCCGAGGTAGGCGGTCTCGGCCGGGCCGGCGGTGCCGCCGACGTGGTGCGGCGTGCCACCCAAGCCGACGCGACTGCCGTAGGCCAGCGCGACGGCCCGTTCGAAGGGGGTCCGGCCCTCGGCGCGCATGATCCCGCCGACGTTGTCCGCACCGGAGTCCAGGAGCGTGCGCACCGCGATGCGCGTGTAGTCGGTGGGCAGGACCGAGTGCGCGTCGACACGGATGACGACGGGGTGCACGGACGCCCGGATCGCGACGTTCAGCCCGGCGGGCGTCGAGCCGATCGGGTTGTCGATCGCGCGGATCCGCGGGTCGGCTGCGCTCATCTCGGCGACGAGCTCGTTCGTGCCGTCGATCGACGGTCCGAGCGCGAGGATGACCTCGAACGGGCCCGTGTAGTCCTGGTCGAGCAGACTGCCCACGGCGGACCGGACCTCGGTGACCTCGTTGAGCACGGGCATCACGTACGAGACGCCCGGCAGGGGCTGTCCGTCTGACTGCATGCGTACCTCGGGGTGCTGGCTGGCGGCACGGGACGCACCGGAGCGGTGCCGCCCCGCAGAGCGACCATGAGCCTATCAAGAGGCCGAACCGCTCACCTGCGTCGGCGCGGGACGCACCCCGTGACGGACAGGAGGCCCGGCGCACGACGTGCCCCGGGCCTCCTGTCCGCCGTGTGGTGGCGTCAGCCCTTGCTGTCGAACGTCCCCAGCTTCACGTCGGCCTGGCGGGTCTGGCCGTCGCGGATGAAGCTGATCGTCGTCGAGGCGCCACCCGCGAAGAAGCGCACCTGCGCGGTCAGGTCGGTGGCGTTCGAGACGGACGCCGAGCCGATCTTGGTGACGACGTCGCCCTTCTGCAGACCGGCCTTCGCCGCGGCACCGCCGTTGGAGACCGACTTGATGAGAGCGCCCACCTGCGTGGCGCTGGCCTCGTCGGTGGCGTCGCCGACGGTTGCGCCGAGGAGACCGTGGGTCGCCGAACCGTTGTCCTTGATCTCGTTCGCGACCCGCTTGACCAGGTTCGCCGGGATCGAGAAGCCGACGCCGATGCTGCCGGCGGCCGACTCCGACGACGACGAGCTGCCGGCCGAGGCGATGGCCACGTTGATGCCGATCAGGCGGCCCTTCGAGTCGAGCAGTGCGCCGCCGGAGTTGCCCGGGTTGATCGACGCGTCGGTCTGGATGACCGGGAGCGAGACCGTGGTGTTCGCCGACGAGCTGCTGCCGTTGTCCCCGTTGCCCCAGAAGTCGAAGGGACCCGAGCCGCCGTTGCCGCCCTCGTTCGAGTCGCCGCCCTCGCTGGGAGCGCTCGAGGTGACCTGGATGCTGCGGTTCAGCGTCGAGACGATGCCGTCGGTGACGGTGTTCGACAGACCGAGCGGAGCGCCGATCGCCACGGCAGTGTCGCCGACGTTGAGCTTGGACGAGTCCGCGAACTCCATCGGCTTGAGGTCGGTCGCGTCGATCTTGATGACCGCGAGGTCGACCGTCGGGTCGGTGCCGATGAGCTTGCCCGCGTAGATCTTGCCGTTCGAGGTCGTCACGGTGATACGGCCGTTCGAGCTGTCGCCGTCGAGGGTGACCACGTGGGTGTTGGTGACGATGTAGCCGTCCTTGCTCATCACCACACCGGAACCGGTGCCGGCCTCGTTGCTCGCGGACACGTTGATGGTGACGACCGATGGGGTGGCCTGTGCCGCGACGGCGGTGACCACGGTGGCGGAGTCGTAGTCGTTGACGGTCAGGTTGCCGCCCTGCGACGAGCCGGAGGACACCACGCTGCCCCCGTCGTTGGTCGCGGACGAGGCGAGCCACCCGGCGCCGCCACCCACGAGCCCGGCAACGACGACACCGGCGATGACCGGCAGGAGCAGCTTGTTGCGGCCCGAGCGGTCCTTCGTCGTCGTGGTCGCGGCTGCGCCGGAGGCGTCGTCGCTGAAGTAGTGGCCGTTGCGCTGGTTCGAACCGTCGACGTCACCGAAGCCGCTCGTGGCCGACTGCGGGGCCGGTGCGGACGCGGTCGCGTACTCGGAGGACGAGCTCGGCGCGGCCGAGGACGTCGGCTGGGCGTACTCGCCGTAGCGGGGACGGTCGCCGACCGGCTGGCCGTACGGCGACTGCTGGCCGTACGGCGACTGCTGGCCGTACGGCGACTGCTGGCCGGCGGGGTTCTGGGGCTGCTGGCCGTACTGGCTCTGCTGGCCGTACTGCGACGGCTGGCCGTACTGCGACGGCTGGCCGTACTGGCTCTGCTGGCCGTACGGGTTCTGGCTCTGCTGGGCCTGCTGGCCGTACTGCGACTGCTGTCCGGACGGGTTCTGGCTCTGCTGCGGCTGCTGGCCGTACTGCGACTGCTGAGCGGAGGGGTTCTGGCTCTGCGGAGCCTGCTGACCGGACGGGTTCTGGCTCGGCTGCGACTGCGACTGGCCGTACGGCGACGTCTGCTGCCCGTAGCCGCCCTGCTGCGCACCCGAGGAGTCACCGGAGACGGCTGGGTACGGCGCGGTGTAGCGGTCGGTCGGGTGCTCCGTCGACGACGGGATCACGTCCGTGTTGTCCGGGGACGTCTCGTCGCTCCGGTTCTGGTTCTGGTTCTGGTTGTGGTTCTCGTCCTGGTTCGGGCGAGGGGTCTCGTCCGGCTGGTCGGAGTCGTTCGGCATCGACGTGTTCCCTCTCGTGGCCGCTGCTGCGGCGTCCTCACTGGCGGCAGGCGGAGCCGCATCGTCCGGACGGCGGTCGTCGCCCTGCCCGTTGGGCGTGGTGTCGGTCATGCTGGACGTGCTCCTTTCAAGCTCGTGCAGTCTGTCGCAAGCACCTGAGCGGTCCTTCTGTCGAGGCTGCGAGCCACCCCTGGCGATCTTATGCGTGCGCTGAACGGCGGGACCCAGTCCACCGCGGGACGGACAGCTAGGTTGGGGACCGTTCAGCGCGACACGTCGTCGCCCGCACCGGAGGGAACCACATGCGCCAGGCAGGACCGTGGCTGCGAGCCGCCGACGGAGCGATGCTGCTGGGCCCCGACGGGGTCCCCGCACCGACGGTGTTCGCCGAGATGAGCGCCCTCGCCGCCACCACCGGCGCGGTCAACCTGGGGCAGGGCTTCCCGGACGAGGACGGTCCGGCCGCGGTGCTCGAGGCCGCGGTGCAGGCGATCCGCGACGGCGCGAACCAGTACCCGCCGGGCCGCGGTACCCCCGACCTGCGAGCGGCGATCGCCGAGCACCAGCAGCGGTGGTACGGCCTCCAGGTCGACCCCGACCGCGAGGTCCTGGTCACCGCCGGCGCGACCGAGGCGCTGGCCGCGACGCTCCTCGCCCTGGTCGAGCCCGGCGACGAGGTGATCACCTTCGAGCCGTTCTACGACGCCTACGGGGCACTCGTCCGGCTCGCCGGCGGCGTGCACGTCACGGTCCCCCTCACCGCACCCGACTTCCTGCCCGACGAGCGGACGCTCCGGGCGGCCTTCACCGACCGCACCCGCGCCGTGCTCGTGAACACCCCGCACAACCCGACCGGACGGGTCCTGCCCACCGAGGTCCTGCAGACGATCGTCGACCTGGCCACCGAGCGCGACGCCGTGATCATCACCGACGAGGTCTACGAGCACCTGACGTTCGACGTCCCGCACACGCCCATCGCCACCCTGCCGGGCGCCGCCGAGCGGACCGTCTCGGTGTCGAGCGCTGGCAAGACCTTCAACACGACCGGCTGGAAGATCGGCTGGCTCACCGCTCCCCCGGCACTCGTCGACGCGATCACGACGGTCAAGCAGTACCTGACGTTCGTGAACGGCGCACCCTTCCAGCCGGCCGTCGCCGTGGGCCTCCGTCTGCCCGACACCGTGTTCACCGGCATCGCCGCCGACCTGCGCGCGAAGCACGAACTGCTCGCCGACGGGCTGACGGCAGCGGGCTTCGACGTGATGCGACCGGACGGCGGGTACTTCGTCCTCGCCGACGCCGCCCCCCTCGGGTACGACGACGCCCGCGCGTTCTGCCTCGAGCTGCCCGCCCTGGCCGGGGTCGCCGGGGTGCCGGTCTCGGCGTTCGTCCGCCTGGACCACGTCGCCGGGTACCGGTCCCTGGTGCGCTTCGCGTTCTGCAAGCGTCGGAGCGTGCTCGAGGACGCCGCCGCACGTCTGGCGACCCTCGGATCGCGCCCACGCGCCTGAGACGCGACCGCGTCGGGACGCGACCGCGTCGGGACGCGACGGACGTGTCAGCGCTGCCCCGGGCCTCCAGGCGGGGTGCGCACGGACACGTCGTAGCGCCGCAGCGACAGCGACGGGTTCACCCGACGGACGGTGTCCGTGACGGTGGTGTCGATCGTGGCGGTGAGCAGGCCCGGCGCGGCGCCGGCCGAGGCGACCGCGACGCCCGACGGGTCGAGGACGACCGAACCGCCGATCCCGATCGGCGGCGTCTGGCCGACCCCGACAACCCAGACGGTGTTCTCGATCGCACGTGCGGTGAGGAGCGTTCGCCAGTGGTGTTCCTTGCCAGGGCCACGCACCCACTCGGCAGGGAGCACGACGACGTCGGCCGCACCGGTCTCCGGGGCGGCGAGTCGACGGGTGACCTCCGGGAACCGCAGGTCGTAGCAGGTCTCGAGACCGATGCGGAGCCCGCCGAGTGTGAAGACCGGGAGCTGCTCCGGGTCGCCGGACTCGATGCGGTCGGACTCCCGCGACCCGAACGCGTCGTAGAGGTGGACCTTCCGGTACGTCGCCGCCAGGTCCCCCGAGGGGAGCACCGCGACCAGGGTGTTCCGGAAACGCTGTGGCGTGTCCGCCGACTCGGCGACCCCGACGACCAGGGCGATGCCCGTCGCCCGGGCGATGTCGCGGAGGCCCGTGACGAACGGGCCGTCCAACGGCTGCGCGGCGGCCACGAACCGATCGTCGATGTCTGCGGAGAAGTACGAGGTGTACTCCGGGGTGACGAGGAGGTCCGCGCCCCGGGCTGCCGCGTCGACGGCGGCGGTGCGCACGGTGGCGAGGTTGGCGACGGGATCGTCCACGGGGGCGAACTGCGCCGCCGCGATCGTGAGGGTGGCCATGCGGCGAGCGTACCCGGGGGCCGGCACACGAAGAAGGCCCCGGTCCTGTTGGACCGGGGCCTTCATGTGACGCTTGGTTGCGGGGGCAGGATTTGAACCTACGACCTCTGGGTTATGAGCCCAGCGAGCTACCGAACTGCTCCACCCCGCGGCACGTTTAGAAGCCTACACGGGGCCGTGGCGGGACACAAATCGAGTGCCCCGCCACGGTGTGTCAGTTGTCGTTCTCGGCTGCTGTCGCTGCCTCGATCGCGTCCTGGAGGCGCTGGTCGGCTTCCGCCGCAGCGACCAGGTCGTTGTCGGCGTAGGCCTCCTGGCGGTCCTGCAGGGCCGCCTTGGCCTCGGACAGTGCCTTCTGCAGCGCGTCGTTGTCGGTCGAGCCGGAGCCCGTCGATCCACCGGTCGAACCCTCGCCCGAGCCCTCGCCCGACCCGGACGAACCCGAGCCGGAGCCCGCGTCCGAGCCGGATCCGCTGCCGGAACCGGAACCAGAACCGGACCCGCTGCCGCTGCCGCTCGCACCGGAGTCACCGGCTGCGGCGCCCGAGTCACCACCGAACAGCGAGTTCAGGGCCTCGTCGAGGGTGTCCTCGAACGCGATCTTGTCGCCGAAGGCCACCAGGACCTTCTGCAACAGCGGATAGGAACCACTCGACGTCGACTGGACGTAGACGGGCTGGACGTAGAGGAACCCACCGCCGACCGGGAGCGTGAGCAGGTTGCCCTGCTTCACGGTCGAGTTGCCGCGCTTCAGGATGTTCAGCTCCTGCGACACGTTCGAGTCACCGTTGAACAGGCTCTGCACCTGTCCGGGCCCTGGGATGTTGTCGGTCTTCGGCATCGTCAACAGCGTGAGCTTGCCGTAGCCCGACCCCTTCTCGCCCTTGCCGGCACCACCTGCATCGGAGTTCACCGCCAGGTAGCCGGTCAACACGTTGCGGTTGTTCGCGCCCGCGGTCTGCTGTGGGATGTACGTCGTGTACAGCGAGTAGGCGGTCCCCTGCCCCGGCACCTTCATGGTCAGGTAGTACGGGTCCTGCAGGTTCGCGCGGTTGGCCGTCGTCGTGGTCTGCGCCCCGAGCGCGTTCGTCGACGTCGCCGCGGTGTCGGCGTCGCTGTCGGACGTCGCCGTGCTCGTCGGTTCCTGCGGGGTGTTCCACGCGTCGTCACCCGAGTAGAACGAGTTGGCGTTGGTCACGTGGTACGTGCCGAGGATCGAGCGCTGCACCTTGAACAGGTCGGTCGGGTACCGCACGTGGTCGAGGAGTTCGGCGCTCATGCTCGACACCGGCTTCATCGACGTCGGGAAGATCTTCTGCCACGTCTTCAGGACCGGGTCCTTCGTGTCCCACGTGTACAGGGTCACCTTGCCCGTGTAGGCATCGACCGTGGCCTTCACCGAGTTCCGGATGTAGTTCACCTGGTCGGTGCGGTACGTCGAGGACTCGGCACCCGCGATGCTGTCCGACAGGCTCTGGCTCTGCGAGTACGGGTAGGCGTCGCTCGTGGTGTAGCCGTCCACGACCCACTGGATGCGGTGGTCGACGATCGCCGGGTAGGCGTCGCTGTCGACGGTCAGGTACGGCGCCGCCTTCTGCACACGGGTGATCGGGTCGCGGTCGTAGAGGATCTGCGAGTCCTTGTTCACCGCGTTCGAGAGCAGGATCTGCTCCGACTGGAACTTCGCGGCGTAGACGAGCCGGTTGAAGAAGTTGCCGAGGCTCGGCCCGCCGTTCCCGGCGTACGTGGTGGTGGCGTTGCCGCCGTTGTCGTCGTCGGAGCCGGACGGGTAGTCGAGCTCGACGTTCTTCGTGCCCTTCGGCGCACCGACGATCGAGTACGGCGGCGAGGTCTCACCGAAGTACACGCGCTGCTGGAAGTCGCCCAGCGCACCGTTCGACGGGATGCCGGACTCGAGGAACACCGGCTTGCCGTCACTCGCGCGCTGGTTGCCGTAGGCCGCGGTGACGCCGTACCCGTGGGTGTAGACGAACGCCCGGTTGTACTGGGTGTTCGCGGCCGAGCTGAGGCCGTCGAGGTCGATGTCGCGGACCGCGATCACGGTGTCCTCGGTCTCGCCCTTGACGTCGTAGCGGTCGACGTCGAGCTCCTTCGGGAACTGGTAGTACTGCCGGTACTGCTGCAGCTGGCTGAACGTGTCGGAGACGATCTTCGGGTCGATCAGGCGGATGTTGGCCGTCGTCTGGGCGTCCTGCGCCAGTGCGCCCGAGCTCGCCTCGGTCGTGGCGTCGTAGTTCTGCTCCTCGACACCGGCGACCCCGTACGCGTCACGGGTGGCCTTGATGTTCCGCTCGATGTAGGCGGACTCGAAGGTCCGCTCCGAGGGCTTCACCTGCAGCCGCTGGACGACCCACGGGTAGATGCCGCCGATCACGATCGCGGCGACGAGCAGCAGGCCGGTGCCGACGATCGAGATGCGCCAGCGGCCGATGACCGCCGTCAGGATGAAGAGCAGCGCGACGATCGCTGCGATGCCCGCCATGATCTCGCGACCCGGGATCACCGCGTTGACATCGGTGTACTGGGCACCGGTGATGAGCGAGTTCGACTTCGTCAGCGCCGCGTACTGGTCGAGCCAGAGGCTGACCGCCTGCAGCGCGATGTAGAGCGCCGCAGTGACCGCGAGCTGGATGCGCGCAGCGCGGGAGATCCGGACCTCACGACCACCGAAGCGGAGTGCGCCGTAGAGGTAGCTCGCGGCGAGCGCGGCGAGTCCGGCGATCAGGACGACGGCCGACGAGTAGGCCACGATCGAGCGCCAGAAGGGCAGCTCGAACACGTAGAACCCGATGTCCAGGCCGAACTGCGGATCGGTCTTGCCGAACGGCGTCCGGTTGAAGTACTCGAGGACCATGCTCCAGCGGCCGGCCGTCGAGAGCCCGGCGAAGACGCCGAGCACCACGGGGATGCCGATCATGACGGCGCGTCGCAGCGGCTCGATGACCTGCTGGTAGCGGTCGAGCTGCGAGTTGAGCTTCGCGTAGACCGGACGGAACCGGAACGCGAGCGCGATGCTCACGAAGACCGGGACCGCCATGCCGAGGAAGCCGGCCACGAACATCAGCGTGCCGGCGATCCACCGGGTCGTGAGGACCTGCTGGAATCCGAGCTGCGCGAACCACGCGTAG
This sequence comes from Curtobacterium sp. Arg-1, assembly GCF_025643395.1. Lineage (NCBI taxonomy): Bacteria > Bacillati > Actinomycetota > Actinomycetes > Micrococcales > Microbacteriaceae > Curtobacterium > Curtobacterium sp. Arg-1. Next base: position 952,429 of record NZ_CP095731.1, on the reverse strand, counting down.
TCGGTGTACAGGCTGGCGAAGATGAAGAAGGCGATCACCAGTGCGGCCAGCACGATGATCGTGACCACGATCGGGACCCGCGGCGAGCGCCGCCCCGAGGTGGACGAGGTTGTCGTCACTTGATGTGCTCCAGACGTGTCGGACCGGCGGGCCCGGCTCGCGGCGGGCCGTCAGTGACACTGATCCTATGGGACCGGACCGGGCGTGAAGCTGTACGGGGGCTCAGGGACGGGTCAGGAACCGCAGCGGGCGAGCTTGGCGGTGCTCTTGCCGTCGGCGATCGTCTGCAGGTCGGTGACCGCCTGGTCGAGGGTTGCGACGCTGTAGACGTCGAGCCCGTCCGGCACGTGCCCGACGACCTCGTCGCAGTTGTCCGCGGGGGCCAGGAAGACCGTCGCACCCGCGTCGGCCGCCCCGTAGAGCTTCTGGCGGATGCCGCCGATGGGACCGACCTCGCCGTCGGCGGTGATCGTTCCGGTACCCGCGACGTGCTTGCCGCCGTTGAGCTTGCCCGGCGTGATCTCGTCGATGATCCCGAGCGCGAACATCATGCCGGCGGACGGCCCGCCCACGTCCTGCAGCCGGATAGACACCTTGAACGGGAAGTCGTAGCGCTCGGTGACGCCGACGCCGAGCAACGCCGTGCCCTGCTCGCTGCGGGGCGTGACCCGGAGCTCCTTCGTCGCGCCGCCCCGCTCGACGGTGACGGTCGCGGGTCGCGAGGTGCCGTGCTGCGCGACGGCTTCGCGCAGGCTCGTGGCGTCGGCGTTGGTCGTGAGCGACTTGCCGTCGAAGGCCGTGATCACGTCACCCTTCTCGATCGCGCCGTCCGCTGCCGAGCCCTCCTGCACGGCGCTGACCTCGAGCTCGGTCGGCAGGTCGTTCCCCTGCTGGATGAGCGCGGCTGCGACGGCCGACTGCTGCGACGCCTGCATGTCCGCGGAGTCACGCTCGTTGACCTGCTCGGTGGTGGTGCCGCTCGGGTAGATCGCCTCGACCGGGATCACCGCCTGCGATCGGGTGAAGATCGCGCGGATGACGCTGGTCCACGACGGGCGGTTCGTCGCGTCGCCCTGGATGCCGACGGTGAGCATGTCGAGGGCACCCGCCGTCGGGTACGTCTCGTGCCCGGAGACCTGGATGAGCTTGACGTCCTTCGCGTCCTTGCCGGTGCCCTGCTGCTGCGTGCCGATGGTGTTGTAGACCGGTCCGGGCACCTCGATGAGGTACGGACTGGGCAGCAGGCTCGCCAGCAGGCCCAGCACGACGGCGCCGATCAGGAACGCCCACCCGACCCTCCGGGCACGCGAGCGACGACGGGGCGCGGGGGCGAAGAGGGTCACGCGGGGTCCTTCCAGATGGGCACCCGCGCCTGGCGGCAGGGTGGTCGCCCACGCCTGGCAGCGGGGCTGTTCGCCCTGGGCGCAGCACTTCGGGCGTTCCCACGGGGGCATCCCAGGTGCGGCCCCGTGAGCAGCGATTAGCGTAGTCGGCATGCCTGATGAACCACAGCCGGGGCCGGACGACGACTTCCAGGAGATGCTGCGCAAGCTGCTCTCGGGCGAGGGGCAGATCGACCCGTCGCAGCTCGCCGGTGCCGCCGGTCTGCCGAACGACCCGGCCTCCGTGGCGAACCTGATGAGCCAGCTCCAGCGCGCCGCGCAGTCCGGCGGCGACGGCATCGACTTCTCGGCCACCGCCGAACGTGCAACCGCCATCGCCCGCGACGGCGGTCACGCAGTCGACCCGGCCACCTCGCAGGCGGCCGACCAGGCGTTCCAGGTCGCTGCACTGTGGCTCGACGAGGTGACGACGGTCGCCGAACTGACCGCAGCCCCGAGCCTCTACACGCGTGAGCAGTGGGCGAAGGCCACCACCCCGGTGTGGACGCAGATCGCCGAGCCCGTCGCCTTCAGCATCGCCGACGCCCTGACCGAGGCGATCGACCAGCGTGCGCCCGAGCAGCTCAAGGCGATGCTCGGGGACGTCTCGAAGGCGATGCGCGGCATCGGCGGAGCACTCTTCGCGATCCAGCTCGGCCAGGTCGTCGGGCAGCTCTCGAAGGAGGTCGTGTCCGGCGGCGACGTCGGCGTGCCGCTCCTCGACGAGCAGGTCGCCGCGCTCCTGCCGCAGAACGTCGCCGAGTTCGCCGAGGGCCTCGACGTCTCCGAGGACGAAGTCCGCATCTACCTGGCCGTCCGCGAACTCGCGCATGCCCGGCTCTTCCGGTCGGCACGGTGGCTCCGGCTGCACATCATCTCGTCGATCACGGACTACGCGCGGGGCATCCACATCCCGTTCGACCGCGTCGAGGAGCTCGCGGCCGACATCGACCCGACCAACCAGGAGCAGCTGCGCGACGCACTCGCCTCGGGTGCCCTCATCCCGCCGCGCACTGCCGAGCAGGACGCCGCACTCGCGCGGCTCGAGACGATGCTCGCGCTGGTCGAGGGCTGGGTGGACACGGTGACCGCCGCGGCGACCGTCCGTCTCCCCAAGGCCGGAGCGATCGCGGAGATGGTGCGGCGTCGTCGGGCCGCCGGTGGCCCCGCCGAGTCGGCGTTCGCCACGCTGGTCGGCCTGGAGCTGCGTCCGCGCCGTCTGCGCGAGGCCGCGGCGATGTGGCAGCGGGTGACCGACGAGCTCGGTGCCGAACAGCGCGATGCCCTGTGGGCACACTTCGACCTCGTGCCGACCTCGGACGACGTCGACGCGCCCGACGCCCTCGTCGCACGGCTGCGGAACCCGTCGCAGACCGACGAGGACGACGCGTTCGACAAGGCACTCGAAGACCTGCTGAACGACTCGACCGGGGCACGCCCGCACGAGGACGAATCCGGCCACGTGGCCGACGACCCCGAGGGCGGATCGGGCGACGGTCCAGGGGACCACACGGGCGACCCGCCCCGCTGAGTTCTCCACAGATCCGCTCCGTGACCCCACGCGTGCCGCCCACTCCGGCACCGTGGGGTCATGGGCATCCGCATCGATCCGACACTCGAGTTCGTCTGGCGTGACCCCGCCACGGTCCAGCTCGGGGTCGATCCCCCGCGTGCCGTCGTCGCCGTGCCCACCACCGGGGAAGAGCGGTTCCTCAACGGCCTCCGGCGCGAGACCGGGCACGACGTGCTGTCCGGCCTCGCGGTGGCGTCGGGCTGCTCCCCGGAACGTGCGGCCGGGGTGCTCGGCGCAGCGTCGCCCGCTGTGGTCGAGGTCCTGCCCGAGCCGCTCGAACGCATCGAGGTGCACGGCCCCGGCACGCTCGCCGACACCGTGGCGACGTTCCTCACCGGCGAGGGCGTGACTGTCAGCCGAACCACCGCCCCGGCAGGGGGTCCCATCACACTGCCCGACCCGGAACCCCGGCTCGCGGTGGTGGTGGCCGACCACGTGGTCGACCCGGCGCTCCGTGCCGCGTGGACCCGTCGTGGCGTGCCGCACCTGGCGGTCGTGGTGGGGGACGGCCGGGTCCGCCTCGGGCCGTTCGTCGTGCCGGGAGCCGGACCCTGCCTGCAGTGCGCGGAGTACGCACGCGTCGACGACGACCCGGCCTGGCCGGCCATCGCGGCCCAGGTCTGGGGTCGGCACCCGGCGCCGCTGTCTCCGTGGCGGTCGGCGGCAGTGGCCGCAGCCACGGCACGGATGCTGCTGGAACGGCTCCCGCTCCGGACGCAACGTGCCGAGCCCGACCAGGTCGTCTTCGAGCGGGACGACCTGTCCGTCAGCCGTTCCCCGGTCCGGCCCCATCCGCGATGTGCGTGCCGAGCGCTGCCAGGAACCGACTCGGAGCCCGGGCTCCCCCACGCGTGGACCCCTGTTGCGACCACGTGATCGTGACGGATCGGCGGGCGCGGGTCAGCCCGACGTAGAACAGCCGTCGTTCCTCGTCCACCTCGGTGTCGGTCGACGCGTGCGAGATGGGCAGCAGCCCCTCGGCGGCGCCGGCGATGACCACGTGCGGCCACTCCAGACCCTTCGACGAGTGCAGCGTCGCGAGCGTGACGGCGTCGACCTCGGGTTCGTGGTGCGTCGCCGCGCGATCGACCAGGTCCTGGGTGAACTGCTGCATCGTCGTCCCCGCGGGGGCGTCCTCGGCCAGGCCCATGATGGCCTGCAGCGCCTCCCACTGCTCGCGCACTGCGCCCGTGCCCTCGGGCGGCGTCTCCGTCCAGCCGCTGACCTGCAGCACGAGCCGGACCCGTCGGGTCAGCTCGTCGTCGGTCTGCCGGATCGCCTCGCCGCGCATGTGGTGGACGGCGAGCTTGACCTCCGGGCGGTTGAAGAACCGCGTGCCGCCCTGCACCCGGTACGGGATCCCGTTCCGGCCGAGGGCGGACTCGAGCGCGGCCGACTGCGCCCCGACGCGGAAGAGCACGGCGCAGTCCCCGAAGGACGCGCCGGCCCCGACGAGCTCCGCGATCCGGCGGGCGATGGTCTGCGCCTCGTCACCGTCGTGGACGCAGGCCAGCACGACCGGGTCCGGGCCCGGTTCCTGGCTCTGGGCCACCAGGTCGAGTGCCCCGGGCTGACCGCGCATCAGCGTGTTCGCAGCGGACACCACCTCGCGCGTGGAGCGGTAGTTGCGTTCGAGGCGCAGGACCGATCCGCGCGGGAACTCCGACCCGAACCCGAGCAGGTAGTCGCTCGACGCCCCGGCGAACGAGTAGATGGTCTGACTGGCGTCGCCGACGACGCACAGGTCGTCGCGCCCGCCGAGCCAGGCGCGCAGCAGGTCGTGCTGCACCGGCGAGACGTCCTGGTACTCGTCGACGACGAAGAACCGGTACTGCTGCCGCACGTACGACGCCACACGGGGCTCGGACTCGACCATGCCGAGGGTCGCCAGCAGGACGTCCTCGAAGTCGAGCTGCCGCCGGTCGTCCTTCAGCCGCTCGTACGCCTTCATCAGGTCGATGACCCGGCGCGGCGTGGTGTCGCGCGGCATCACCCGGTCAGCGGCGGCGGCCTCGTACTCGTCGAGCGAGAGCATCTGCACCTTGCGCCACTCGACCTCGGCGGCCAGGTCGCGGAGCACCGGGGTGTCGACGTGCATGCCGACCGTGTCGGCGGCGTGCGCGATCATCCGCCCCTTGGACTCGACGATCTTGGGGGCGTGCCCGCCGACGGTGTCCGGCCAGAAGTAGCTGAGCTGCGCCATCGCTGCGGCGTGGAAGGTGCGTGCCTGCACCGTCCCGGCACCGAGCGCGCGCAGTCGCGACCGCAGCTCACCAGCGGCACGGCTCGTGAACGTCAGCGCGAGGACGTGGTTCGGGGCGTAGGTCCCCGTGGCGACCCCGTAGGCGATGCGGTGCGTGATCGCACGCGTCTTGCCCGTCCCGGCACCGGCCAGCACCGCGACCGGTCCGAGCAGTGTCCGGGCGACCGTCCGCTGCTCGGTGTCGAGCGCGGCGAGCAGTTCGTCGGGCGACGGCGGACGGGGTTCGACAGCCCCTGCGCCGGCTGTGCCGCGCGGACCGGCGACGCTCACGGCAGGTCCAGCGGCCCGCCGTACCACTCCTCGATGATGGCGCGGGCGATCGAGGTGCGTCCGGGCAGCAGCAGGGTGTCCCCGGCACGCTCGCGGATCTCGTCGCGCGAGAACCACCGCACGTCCAGGATCTCCACACCGTCGGGGCGGGCGGTCGTCGGGTCACCGCCTGCTGCACGCGCACGGAAGCCCACCATCAGCGACGCGGGGAACGGCCACGGCTGCGAGCCGAGGTACTCGGGCTCCTCGACGCGGACGCCGGATTCCTCCCAGACCTCGCGGCGGACGGCGTCCTCGAGCGACTCCCCCGGCTCGACGAACCCGGCGAGGAGCGAGTACCGGTCGGCGTCCCACGCGGCGTTCGAACCGAGCAGGATCCGGTCGTCGGCGTCGACCACCCCGACGATGATCGCCGCGTCGGTCCGGGGGAACAGGTCGTGCCCCTCCGGGTCGCGACGGACCCATCCACCGCTCACGACGGCGGTGGGCGATCCGGTGCGCGGGGAGAAGCCGTGCACTGCGTGCCAGTTGGCCATCGCGACGGCTTCGACCGCCAGTCCCTGGTCGCGCGGCGAGAGCTCGGTGCCGAACATCCGGAGGCTCTGCCAGGCGTCGTCGTCGGGTTCGATGGCGGTTGCCGTCGCGCTGTCGATCAGCGCAGCGACGAAACGGGTCCCCGCCGCGGCGTCCGGGGCGTCCGAGACAGCTCGGCCGAGGTACAGGGTGACGGTCTCGACCGGGATCTGGGCCGCGGTCACGAAGCGCAGGGTCCCGTCGGCGTTCCGGAGCATCTCGGCGCCGCGGACCGGCAGGTACCGGGTGCGCTCGTCCTGGCGCAGGACGCGCTCGATGTCGTCGGTCGTGCGGAACTCGGCGTCGCGGTCGAGTTCGTTGCGGGAGAGCGGGAGCCGGGCGGCGAACTCGACGGTCACGGCGGGAGAGCTCCTCGGATCGGGTGCGGACGTGCAGGAGACGTGCGGTGGGCGTGCGGGCCGCCGAACAGCGTGGCGTGCAGCCGTGCACGCGTCACGCGCCTACCCTGAGGGGCATGGCGGGATCCCAGTTCACTCTAGCCGCGTTGGCGACGACGGCCGTTCCAGGTCTCCTCGTCACGGGCACGCGCACGCTCGGCTCGGCCGCGGCCGGCGACTACGAGTCGGCGCTCCTCCGCGACGCCGACGGCACCGAGATCGTCATCCGCCGCCCCCGGAACCAGCGCGCCGAGGCCCGCCAGTCGGCCGACCTCGTCGCAATCCGGGCGCTGAGCGCCGGGATCCGCACCCGCCTGCCGTTCGGGGTCGTCGAGTACCGCGGCCAGGCACCGATCGGATCGACGCGCGCCATCGTCACGACACGGTTGACCGGGACCCACCCGACGCTCGCGTCACTCGTCGAGCACCCCGACCTCGCCACCAGCGTCGGCCGTGCCGTCGCCGCGATCCACCAGCTGCCGACGAGCTTCGTCTCCGACGCGGGCCTGCCCTCGCTCACGCCGTTCGAGGTGCTCCGGTCCGCCGTCTCGGTGATGGACCGTGCCGTCGCGACCAAGCTCGTCCCCGCCGCGCTCGTCGAGCGTTGGGAGGGCGCCGCACGCGACCAACAGCTCTGGCAGTTCACGCCGACCGTCGTGCACGGCTCGCTCGGCACCGGCGCCCTGCTCGTCGACGGTGACGCGGTCACGGGGATCCTCGACTGGGGCGAGCTGCGGCTCGGCGACCCGGCCAAGGACCTCGCCTGGGTGCTCGCCGGCCGTCGCGACGCGTTCGACACCGTCCTCAGTGCCTACGAAGCGAACGGCGGCGGTCGCGACCGCCAGCTCGCACAGCGTGCACGTGTGCACCACGAGCTCGAGACAGCGCACTGGCTGCTGCACGGCGTCCAGGCGAAGAGCACCGAGGTCGTCGACGACGCCGTCGCGATGATGCACCGCCTGGTCGACGCTGTGCACGCCCCGAGTGCGGAGCCGCTGCAGTCCGTGTCGCCGGAGACGATGGAGATCGGCGAGGTGGAGCAGCTGTTGTCCTCCACCGAGCGTCGCCACGGCTGACCCCGGATCGCGCCGCCGCACGTCGGTCACGACTCCCCGCTCGGTTCCGCCGGGCGGTCACAGATCGTCGGCTGCGTCGCGTCCATCCGACGGTCTGTGACCGCTCGCTGCGCCGAAGGCGGGGTGTCGTGACCGGTTCCGGTCGTCGGCTCGCGTCCGGGACGCGACCGTCTGGAGGCCCGGTGCCGGTCCGGCGGACCGGCACCGGGCCTCCAGGGCGGAGCACGACCGGCGGAGCACGACCGGGCGGAGCACAACCGGGCGGAGCACGACCGGCACAGCGCGCTGCAGGCGCAGGGCGGCGACACGGCAGGTGCGGTTCTTCCGGCACGTCCCGTCAGGCGCGTCCAGCGGCGGGCGCCGCGCGCGACACGGCAGGCGCGGCAGGTCCGGCGCGGCCCGCGCCGGACGCACCGCGGGCGGTCGCGCGCGCCTTCCGCCTGCCGCGGGACGTCAGCTGCCGATGGCCTCCGACCACGCGCGCTCCAGGCCGGCGCGGTCCAGCAGCTCGGACGGACGGACCTCGAGGTCGTCGGCGACGAAGTAGAACACCGCGTCGACCTGGTCGAGTGGCCGTCCGGTGAACTCGGCGTACGCGACGCGGTACAACGCGAGCTGCAGGGTGCGACGAGCCAGGTCGTCTGCCCCCGAGGGAGCCTTGCCCGTCTTCCAGTCGACGACCTCGGCACGCCCGTCGATCTCGTAGACGGCGTCGAGCTTGCACACGACGCTGTGCCCGAGGAACGGGATGTGGATCTCGCGTTCGACCTCGATCGGTGTCAGCCCGGCCCACCGTGAGCGGGCGAACGTCGCCTGGAAGTCCGCGAGTCGGCGGGCGTCGTCGTCGGTGACCACGGCGTCCGGCGATGCGTCGACGAGGTCGTCGGCGTCGAGGTCGAGCTCGCCGTCCCAGACGTCGAGGGTCTCGAGCCCGCCACCGCTCCGCGCCCGCTGCTCCACCCACTGGTGGAAGAGCGTGCCGAGACGGGTGGCACGGTACGGTCGCTCGGGCATCGGCCGGCGGAGCCGCTCGGCCACGGAGTCGGGTTCGGTCAGGTAGTCCTTGAAGCCCGACGCCGGGACGCGGTGCGGGACGGCGACCGCGTGCTTCGCGTTCCGGGTGGCGTGCCGCTCGGCGAGCAGCAGGTCGATGTCGGCGGCGAAGCGCCCGGCGGCTCCGGGGTTCGCGTTCCGCACCCGCTCGGCCGCGGCCAGGACCCGCGGCGCCCGCTGCCCGAACGGCACGTGCGGCCAGGTCTGGGTCGCGCCGCTCTCCCCCATCGGGTTCTCGTCGTGCACCGTCGTCTCCGGGATCGCCGCGCCGTCGATGACGTCGGCGTCCACCAGGTCGCGCAGGTAGCGGCTCGGTTCGGTGGGTCGGACCCCGCCGGCCCAGAACGAGCCGGACACCAGCAGGTCGTGCTTGGCGCGGGTCAGGGCGACGTAGGTGAGCCGGCGTTCCTCGTCCTCGTTGCGGGCCTTCACCTGTTCCTTGAAGGCGTCGATCGCCGTGGTGACGTCCTTCTGGGTCTCCTGTCCGCGCCAGGCGAGCCGGGGCAGCTCCGCGGCGTCCCCGCGGAACTCGTACGGCAAACGGCCGAACCCGAGCCAGCCGGACGAGCCCTCCTGCGGACGCGCGGGCAGACCGCCCTCCACCATCCGGGGCACCGCGACGGCGTCCCACTCGAGCCCCTTGGACCCGTGGATCGTCAGGATCTGCACGGTGCCGGCCTCGGGCTCCTCGGAACGCGGGCCCATGTCGTCACGCCGGGCTGCGGCGTCGATCCAGCCGAGGAACGAGCCGAGGTCGGCGCGGTCGTCGGTCGACACGAAGCCGGCGAGCTCGTCGATGAAGGCGTCGAGGTACGCGCCGCTGCCCTGTTCGTGCGCGGCGACCTCGATGTCGAGTCGCATCTCCTGCACGACGAGCGTCACGAAGTCGACCAGGTCACTCCCCGCGCGTGAGCGGAGCATCGCGAGCTGCCCGCCGAGCGCGCGCATCCGGCTGCGACCGGCGGCGGTGATGCCCTCGAGCGCACCGTGCTCGTCGGGCGCGGTCGCGACGAAGTCGAGCGCGTCGACGATCGACCCGTGCTCCCCTGCGGCGACCGAGGCCCGGAACGCCGCGGTCAGGTCGTCGTCGAGACGCTGCTGGGTGTGGTCGCGCTGGAACAGCCACCGGGCGAGCTGGTGCAGGGCGACGATGTCCGCCGCGCCGACCCGCCACCGCGAGCCCGCGAGCAGCCGGATCAGGTCGTTGCCGGCCGCCGGGTCGTGCAGCACGCGCAGGCATGCCACCAGGTCGACGATCTCCGGGCGCTGGAGCAGCCCTCCGGTCCCGAGCACGTGGTAGGGCACCCCACGTGCTCCGAGCGCCGCTGTGAACGCCGCGAGGTCCTTCCGGGCCCGCAGCAGCAGCGCCATCGAGCCCGCCGGGGCCCGCCGACGGTGGTCCTGGAACCACGCCGCGACCTCGTCGGCCTCTTCCGGCAGGGTCTCGGGGAACACCAAACGCACCGTGCCGGCGTCGGCGCCCGGTCGTGGCGAGAGCCGTTCGACGTCGACCTCGGACGCCTCGGACAGCGGCGCCACGATCGCGTTCGCCCCCGCGAGCACGTCGACCGGGTTCCGCCAGCTCGTCGACAGCGCGAAGGTCACCGGCTCGGCCACGCCGGGTTCGTCGCCCCCGAAGTCGTGCGGGAACCGGGCGAGGTTCGCCGCACTCGCCCCACGGAACCCGTAGATCGACTGGTGTGGGTCGCCGACCGCCATCACCGAGTGCCCGCGGAACAGCCGGGCGAGGAACCGGGTCTGCACCACCGAGGTGTCCTGGTACTCGTCGAGGAGCACCACGCCGTACCGACTCCGCAGGTCGTCGACGACGCGCGGTGCCGACTCGGCCGCGGCGAGCGCCAGGGCGATCTGGTCGGAGAACTCCACGAACCCGCGGTCGACCTTCTGTCGACGGAACTCGGCGACCAGGTCGGCCAGGGGTTCGAGGGCGCCGATGGCGGCGACCGCGTCGGTGATCGCCTTGTACGGCTTGCCCCGGTTGCCGGGGAGTTCGAGCAGCTCGGAGAACTCGATGGCGAACCGGCGCAGGTCTTCTGGTTCGACGAGGTGTTCGGAGGTGGCGCCGGCGAGCGCGACCACGGCGGCGGTCAGGGTGTCGACGTCGCGGTCGAGTCCGGCGAGCCGGTCGTCGCGGGCGGCCACCACGACCCGACGGGCGAGCTGCCAGGCCGAGGGTTCGGTCAGCACCTGGGACTCGCCGTCGCGGCCGACGAGCAGGGCGTTCTCGCGGAAGACCGCGTTCGCGAAGGCGTTGTACGTCGAGACGGTGGGCGCTTCGAAGGCGTCCCCCGGGGTGATCAGCCCGACGTCCTCGAGCGCGCGGATGCGGTCGTTGATGCGGACCGACAGTTCGCCGGCGGCCTTGCGGGTGAAGGTCAGGCCGAGGACCTCGTCGGGGCGGACGAACCCGTTGGCCAGCAGCCAGACCACGCGCGAGGCCATCGTCTCGGTCTTCCCGCTGCCCGCTCCGGCGACGACCAGCGCAGGCACGAGCGGCGACTCGATGACGGCGCGCTGCTGGGCGGTGGGACGGGGGCGGCCCAGCGCGTCGGCGATGGCGTCGGCACCGTGCCGGATGACGGGCGGCGCAGCAGCAGCAGCCGTGTCGGTCGTCTCGGTCGGGTCGCTCACCAGGTCACCTCCGCCACCACGTGGATCCGGCACTCGACCCCGGTCCGGGCCTTCTCGCAGTGGTCGTCCACGTTCGCCACGAACTTCCGGCCGGCCATGCCCCGCGCCACACCGTGCAGGCGCTCGCGGTACGCCTCACGCGCCTCGGCGTCGAACGCGTGCTGCGTCCGCTCCGAGAAGGCGTGGCCACCGCGGGGGTTCTGGACGAAGACCAGCCGTGCATCGGTCATCGGGGAGCCGGCGGGTACACCGTCGACCGCGCCGTCCTCGACCGCGAGTTGGTAGGCACCGAGCTGCGGGTGTTCCGGCATGTCGTTCTTCTCGCTGGGCATCGAGCGGCCGGTCTTCAGGTCGACGACGCTGACACGGCCGTCGGGGTCGACCTCGATGCGGTCGATGCTCCCCCGGATGCGTGCTGGACCGGTCACGAGCGCGAACGAGGTCTCGGCGCCGAGCAACTGGCGCCCGGCGCTGGCGAAGGTGCGGAGGTAGTCGCTCAGTCCCTCGATCATCCGCCGCGTCCGCGCGCGCTCGCGGTCGGCGACCCAGGGCGACTCGAACGTGAGCTCGTCCCACCGTGACTCGACCCGCTCCCACAGCGACTCGACGTCGATCTCGGTGGCGTGCTCCATCGCTTCGTGCACGATGGTGCCGATGCCCATCGCCGGGCTCGGGGCACCGCCACCGAAGGTCTGCGCGAACCAGTGCACCGGGCACTCCTCGAAGGTGCCGATCCGTGACGGCGACACCGACACGGCCGGCGCGACGGGCTCCCCGCCCTCGACCTCGGGCACGGGCTCGGCGTCGAGGTCGACCAGGGGTTCGTCGGTGGTCGGCTCGGCGAGTCCGTACCACTCGTCCGGAGCCGCCCCGGGTACCTCTGCCTCGGCCAGGCGGGCCAACGCGGACGCGGCTTCGTGGTCGCCGGAGCCCACCACCCGTCGGCGCAGCGACCCGGCGAGCCCGCGCAGCGACAGTGGATGAACGGTCGGCTGGCGGTCCGGCGGGACCGGGACGAGACGGACGAAGGGCGACGGTGACTCGTCGTCGTTCGCGACGGTGCCGATGACGACCTGCGTGGTCGCGCGGGACACCGCCCGGGCGAAGAGTCGGAGTTCGTCGGCGACGACGGCGGCGCGGTCGTCGATGGGCGAACGCTCGACACCGGCGGCCGCGCGCACCAGGCCGTCCGGGTCGAGCAGGCTGCCGCGCACCCGGGTGTTCGGCCAGACACCGTCCTGCAGGCCGAGCACCACGACCACGTCGCACTCGAGTCCGATCGTCGCCGAGGGGGTCAGCACCCGCACACGGCCGGCGGTCCGGTCGGGGCCGATCGAGTCCTCGGGCAGGTCGGCACCGAGCAGGTCGTCGACGAAGACCCGCGCGGGGGCGTCCGGCGTGCGCTCGACGAAGCGCTTGGCGGCGGTGAACAGGCCGACGACGGCGTCCAGGTGGCGGTCGGCCTCCCCCGCACCCACACCACCGGCGGCGGACTGGGCACCCCACGACTTCGCGAGGCCACTGCGTTCCCAGAGCCCCCAGAGGATCTCCTCGATGCTCGACCCCGCATCGGCGTCGGCACGCGCCTGTACCAGGCTCCGGGCAAGTCGGGTCGCACGCCGCGCGAACCCGGCGTCGACCGTCGCCAGTCGCTCCGGTGCGCCCAGCGCCTCGACCAGCAGTTCGTCGGCGGTGCGGCTGCCGTCGCCCGCGAGCTCCTCGCGCCGCAGTGCGAGCCGGAGTCTGCGCATCGCCAGGGTGTCGAGGCCGCCGAGGGGCCCCGTGGCGAACGCGGTGGCCAGGGCGGCGTCGAGCGGCAGGACGTCGAGCGCCACCGCAGCCGCGTCGAGCAGCGCCCGCGCCGCGGAGTCGTCGCGCGGACGGACGGGCGCCGCGCCGGCGGTCGCAGGGACCTCGGCCACGGAGAGCGCCCGCACGAGTTCCGGGATGGCAGCGCCGCTCCGGGTGACCACGGCCATCCGGTGCCACGGCACGCCGTCCAGCAGGCGGTGTTCGCGGAGTCGACGAGCGATCGCGACCACGAGGGCGGACCGGCTGGCAGCCTCGAGGTGGACGACGGCGTCGGACCGCGCGTCCTGGTGGCTCGCCGCGGCGCTTCTCTGTCGTCCGGCCGCCGCGGTGCCGATGCGGCCCGTGATGCCGGAGACCAGGGCGCGGATCGGCGCGGGGTGCCGGTGCACGGCGCCGAGGAACAGCTCGTCGACGCGGTCCACCCCGAGTCGTACGGCGAGCCGTCCGAGCACGTCCGGTTCGGCGCCGCGGAACGCCGAGGCAGCGATGTCCGGATCGCCGAACGCGACGATCTGCACCCCGGAACGCGCGAGGGCTCCGAGCAGGGCGATCTCGCCCTCCACCAGTTCTTGCGTGTCGTCGACGACGACCAGCCGCAGGGCGGCGATGCTCGCGGGGAGCTCGTGCCGCAGCACCGCGGCGGTGGCGTACGCCACGAGCTCGCCGGAGTCGAGTCCGGTCGGCCGGAACGCGGTGACCGAGGCGCGGTAGTCGTCGACGAAGTCACCCACGGCGTGCCACTCGGGTCGACCGAGCTCGTCGCCGAGTTCGCGCATGTCGTCGGGCTCGACACCAGCGGCGACCGCGCGCATCATCACGTCGCGGAGTGCGGTGCGGAACCCGGCGCGTTCACGGACGACCGCGGTGATCGGGTCGGGCCAGGCCGGACCGGCTGCGTCGAGTTCGTGCCCGGCGAGCAGGTCGGCGATGATCCGGTCCTGCTCGCCACCGGTCAGCAGCGTCGGGGGTTCCTGCCCCTGCACCGCCGCCGCGTGCGTGACGATCTGGAACGCCAGGGAGTTCACGGTGCGTGCGAGGGCCCCGGGAACGACCCGGTCGACCGTCCGCGCCAGTCGGTCGCGCAGCGCCGTCGCCGCTGTGCGTGCCGAGGTCAGGGCCAGGACCGTCGCGTGCCCGTCCGGGGTGATCGCATCGGGGCGGTGCAGGCGGTCGGCGACCAGGCGAGCGAGCGAGGTCGTCTTGCCGCTGCCCGGGGCGCCGATCACCGCACCGTGGCGGCCGTCCGGCAAGGCGAGCACCGCAGCCTGCGAGGGGTCGTCGACCAGTGCGCGCGCGAACCCGGTGTCTTCGGGAGCGGGCATCAGCGTGGTCTGCGGCACGCTCGTACGGTACCGAGGACCGCCGACAGCACCGCCCCGGACGCGCGGGGCACCGGTCGTCCGACCGCCCGAGTGCGCCCGCGGCGAACGGCCGATGCCGCACGGGACCGCTCGGATACGCTGTGCTCGTGGACATCAAGATCGGCATCATCAACAGCCCGCGCGAGATCGCGTTCGAGACCGCCCAGACCGCGGACGAGGTCGAGAAGGCCGTGTCCGAGGCGCTCACCGCGAAGTCGACGCACCTGTCGCTGCAGGACGACAAGGGCCGTCGCTTCATCGTCCCCGTCTCGGCCCTGGCGTACGTCGAGGTCGGCGCGGAAGAGGCACGGCGCATCGGCTTCGTCGCCTGACGACGTGGAACTGCTCTTCGCCGTCCTCGGCGGCATCATCATCGGCGCGGTCGCGCACGTGATCCTGCCGTGGCGGTCGAACCGCGGCGTGCTCGTCGGCCCTGCTGCCGGCGGCATCGCCGCAGCCGTCCTGTGGGAAGCGCTGACCTGGGCCGGGTGGCGGTACGACGGCACCTGGATCTGGGTCGTGGCCCTCGTGGGGGCCGGCGTGGTCGCAGTCGTGGTCGAGTGGCTCCTCGGAACCCGGCGCGACAAGGGCGACGCCGCGTACTACGAGCAGCTCAAGACGCGCGGCGCCTGACACCCGAGCAAGCCCGACACCCGAGCAAGCCAACGATCGAGCAAGCGTGACGCTCGATCAAGCGTGAAGCTCGAGCGGGCCTGCCGCTCAAGCCGTCAGGCCGAGCGCGTCCATCCGTCGGGTGTGCGCGGCGATGAGCTCGGTCCAGACCGGCTCCAGTCGCTCCTGGTCCTCACGGGCGTGCGACGCCAGGGCGGACCGGGCGACGAGCAGGGTGTCGCCCACCAGACGCCGTCCCCACATCGCCAGGCGCGATCCGATCTGCGGGTCGTCCTCGATGTGGGCAGTGAGCTCCTCGACGACCGCCGCTTCCTCGCGCGCGTCGAACACCGAACGCAGCCGCTGCCGCACGTCGATCGGCAGCGAGCGGAGCAGGTTGCCGAACAGGTCGTTCAGGATGCCTGCCGTCACGTAGCCGGTGAGCATCGACTCGTACCAGTCGGCACCGCTCGTCCGTTCGAGGAACAGGTCGATCGCCTCGCGGTGCGGTGCCATCAGCGCCGCCGGGTCCCCGCCGGTGCGCTCGATCTCGGCCACGATCGTGCGGTGCCGCTCGAGCGCCGTGGTCGCGAGCACCCCGGTGACCAGACGGCCGGAGAGCGTCGGTGCCGAAGCACCGGCTCGTCCCATCGTCTCGTAGACGGAGAGCTGCAGGTAGGCGGCCTGCCCCAGGTAGACATCGAGCTCCGGGGTGACGTCGTCGAGCGCGAGCCGCTTGACCTGTGCTGCTCCGCGCGGGTTCCGCGACGCGAGCCATGCGGCAGCGAGCTGCGCCGCGCGCTTCCGGTTCCACCACGACACCACCCGACCAGCATAGAGGGCACCCGCCGGTCACCCGCCCGACGCCCAGCGGCGCCCGGAGGGCGCCCGCCCCGACGTCCAGCGGCACCCGCCGGGCGCCCGGCCCGACGCCCAGCGGCACCCCGGAGTGCCCCGGACCACGCGCCCGTCGGTAGACTGGCCCGGACTTCCACCAGAACTAAGGTGATTCTTTGACTTTCTCAGACCTCAACATCGACCAGGACATCGTCGATGCACTGGCCGGCAAGGGCATCATCGAGCCCTTCCCGATCCAGGAACAGACCATCCCGCTCGGCCTGACCGGCCAGGACATCATCGGCCAGGCCAAGACGGGTACCGGCAAGACCCTCGGGTTCGGCCTGCCGCTGATCCAGCGACTCGGTGCCGACCCGGCCCACGGTGTGAAGGCGCTCGTCGTCGTCCCGACCCGTGAACTCGCGGTCCAGGTCACCGAGGACCTCGAGCTCGCGGCGTCCAACCGCCCGACCACGGTCGTCTCGATCTACGGCGGCAAGGCCTACGAAGGCCAGGTCGAACAGCTCAAGGCCGGCGCCCAGATCGTCGTCGGCACGCCCGGGCGACTCATCGACCTGCAGCGGCAGCGTCTGCTCGACCTCTCCCACGTGCAAGAGGTCGTGCTCGACGAGGCCGACCGCATGCTCGACCTCGGGTTCCTGTCGGACATCGAGCGGATCTTCCAGGCGGTCCCCGAGGTGCGGCACACGATGCTGTTCTCGGCGACGATGCCCGCGCCGATCGTCGCGCTCGCACGACGGTTCATGAGCCGTCCGGTGCACATCCGGGCGACCGACCCGGACGAGGGCCTCATGCAGGCCAACATCAAGCACCTCATCTACCGCGCGCACTCGCTGGACAAGGACGAGGTCATCGCCCGCATCCTGCAGGCCGAGGGTCGCGGCAAGACCGTGATCTTCACGCGCACGAAGCGTGCCGCGGCGAAGCTGGTCGAGGAACTCAAGGACCGCGGGTTCAACGCGGCAGCGGTGCACGGTGACCTCAACCAGGAGCAGCGCGAGCGCGCCATGGCGGCGTTCAAGGCCGGCAAGCGCGACGTGCTCATCGCCACCGACGTCGCCGCCCGCGGCATCGACGTCGACGACGTCACGCACGTGATCAACCACACGATCCCGGACGACCCGGACACGTACCTGCACCGCGCTGGCCGCACCGGCCGCGCCGGCAAGACCGGCATCGCGGTCACGTTCGTCGACTGGGACGACCTGCACAAGTGGACGCTGATCGACAAGGCCCTCGAGTTCGGTATCCCCGAGCCCGTCGAGACCTACTCGTCGTCGCCCCACCTGTTCGAGGAACTCGACATCCCCAAGGGCACCAAGGGCCGTCTGCCCGGCTCGTCGTCGCACGCGGCTTCTGCCGGTGCCCCCGCCGAGAAGCGCAGCAGCGACCGCCCGGCGACGGGTTCACGTGACGCGTCGCGTTCGCGGTCGCGCAGCCGCACCCGGTCAGGAGGCTCGGAGCAGTCCGCCCCGCAGGCTCCGGCAACCGAGTCGGTCGCCCCCACGGCCGTGGCTGGCACCGAGGACGGCTCCGCCGCCGAGGGTGGTTCCACCGACGGCGCCGCGAAGCGTCGCCGCCGTCGCCGCCGTCGCGGCGCCGGCACCGGCGATGCCTCGGCGACCGCCTCGGCACCGCAGGGCACGTCGGACGGCGAGTAGCGCCTCCAGACCGAAGGGCCCGTCGCTGACGCGACGGGCCCTTCGTCGTCCCCACCTGCCCCCCCCCCCCGAGCGAGGTGTGTCGCTTCGGTGAGACGAGCCTCGGGTCAGGACAGGCGCGAGCCGGAGCCGACCACGGGGGCGCTGCCCGTGGCCTGGGCGACGATGGCGTCGAAGGACACGCGCGCGGTCCGGTGTTCCCCCAGCCGGTTCGGCTTGCCGGTGCCGTGGTAGTCGCTCGAACCGGTGACGAACAGGTCGTAGCGGGTCGCCCAGTCGAGCAGGGTGCGCTTGCCGTGCGCCAGGTTCTCGCGGTGGTCGACCTCGAGACCGCCGAGCCCGGCGTCGACCAGGGAGCGGAGCATCGGTTCGTCGATGACGATCCCGCGCGACGACGCCGCCGGGTGCGCGATGACGGGCACGCCGCCTGCCTGCCGGATGAGCTCGACGCCCCGCAGGGGCGACGGTGCCTCGTGGGGTTCGTAGTAGCCGGACGCCGGGTGCAGGATGCCGCGGAACGCCGCCGACCGGTCGGACTCGAGCCCACGGGCGACCAGGGCGTCCGCGATGTGCGGGCGGCCGATCGTGGCGCCGGGGCTGGACTGGGCCAGGACGTCGGCCCAGGTGATCGGGTGGTCCTCGGCGATGCGGTCGACCATGCGGTGCGCGCGCGAGAGCCGACCGTCGCGGATGCGGGTCGTCTCCTCGACCAGACCGGGGTGCTCGGGGTCGACCAGGTAGCCGAGCACGTGCACGCTCCGGTACCCGATCCGCGTGCTCAGCTCGAGCCCCGGCAGCAGGGTCAGGGGCAGCTCGAGTGCCGCGGTCGTGGCGTCCACCCACCCGGCCGTCGTGTCGTGGTCGGTCAGCGCGACGGCGTCGAGTCCGGCGGCCGCGGCTGCTCGCACGAGCTCCGCGGGACGCTCGGTGCCGTCGGAGACACTGGAGTGCGCGTGCAGGTCGATGAACGGGTCTGGCACGTGGCCAATGCTATCCACAGGTGAGCGGCCGCACAGGCCGGGTGTCGTCCGGCGGTGCGATGATGGACGCATGGCCGACACGACTCCCCGCGCGACGAGCAACCGATCCACGACCCCCGGGTCCTCGACCTTCAAGGACTTCATCGGGTCGCAGTGGGCCGAGCGCGACGAAGCGCAGCCCGAACCCCGCGAGCAGGCCGCGTTCGCCGCCGAACGTCGCGCCCGCATCTCCGAGCTGCACCCGGGCCGCACGATCGTGGTGCCCGCCGGGCAGGCCAAGGTCCGCTCGAACGACTGCGACTACCCGTTCCGCCCGCACTCCACCTTCGCGCACCTGACCGGCTGGGGCACCGACACCGTCGTCGGCTCCGTGCTCGTGATGACGCCGAACGGCTCCGGGCACGACGCCACGCTGTACTTCCGCGCCACCGCGGGCCGCGACTCGGAAGAGTTCTACGCCAATCCCGAGATCGGCGAGTTCTGGGTCGGGCCACGCCCCTCGCTCGACGCCGTCGCCGCCGACCTGGGGCTGGCCACGGCCGACCTCGGTGCGTTCACCGCCGTCGCCGACGCGCTCGACGCCTCGGCGCTGCTGGTGCGCGAAGCAGACGACGACCTGACCCGGTCGCTCGACACCCGCATCGGTGCGGCGATCGGTGGCGTCGACGAGACCGACGACTCCCCGGCGACCGACGACCTGCTCGCCCGCGACCTGTCCGAGCTCCGACTGGTCAAGGACGCGTACGAAGTCCGTGAGCTCCGCAAGGCCGTCGACGCCACGAAGCACGGGTTCGACGACGTCATCGCCGACTTCGACGCCGTGCTCGCCCATCCGCGCGGGGAGCGCATCGTCGAGGGGACGTTCAACCGGCGGGCCCGCGCCGACGGCAACACCGTGGGCTACGACACCATCGCCGCTTCGGGCCACCACGCCTGCATCCTGCACTGGACCCGCAACGACGGCGCCGTGCAGCCCGGCGACCTCATCCTCATCGACGCGGGGGTCGAGGTCGACTCGTTCTACACCGCCGACATCACCCGCACGCTTCCGGTGAGCGGCACGTTCTCGCCCGTGCAGCGCATGGTCTACGAAGCCGTGCTCGAAGCAGCCGACGCCGCCTTCGCGATCGTCAAGCCGGGCATCACGTTCCGCCAGGTGCACGCCACCGCGATGCAGGTCATCGCGCGGAAGACCGCCGAGTGGGGCTTCCTGCCGGTCTCTGCCGCCGAGTCGCTCGAGCCGGACAACCAGTTCCACCGCCGCTACATGGTGCACGGCACGAGCCACCACCTCGGCCTCGACGTGCACGACTGCGCGAAGGCCCGCCGCGAGATGTACCTCGACGGCACCGTGCAGGCCGGCATGGTCTTCACGATCGAGCCCGGGCTGTACTTCCAGCAGGACGACCTGACCGTGCCCGAGGAGTTCCGCGGCATCGGCGTCCGCATCGAGGACGACATCCTGGTCACCGAGGACGGCGCCGAGAACCTGTCCGTCGGCATCCCCCGGACCCCCTCGGAAGTGGAGGGGTGGATCGCCCGTTCCGGCCGCTAGCGTGAGCGGGTGACGACGCCCGAGGTCTCCCCGACCACCTTCTCGATCGAGGTCGAGCACTTCGACTCACCTGACGCCCAACGGCTCCGCGCCGCACAGCGACTGGAGATCGACCGGGCGCACGGCGGCGACACCGAACCGGGCGAGAAGCCGACCGCCGACTCGATCTCTGTGTTCTTCGTCGCGCGGGACGAGTCCGGCACGCCCCTGGCGTGTGGGGGCCTGCGCGTCGTCGACGACGGCATCGCCGAGATCAAGCGGATGTACGTCCGGCCGGAATCCCGCGGGTCCGGCGCCGCGGCTGCGTTGCTGCGTCGGCTGGAAGAAGCCGCGCTCGACCTCGGGTCCCCGGCGCTCGTCCTCGAGACGGGCACGGAGCAGCAGCGCGCCGTCGGGTTCTACCAGCGCGAGGGGTTCCGGCGGATCGCGAACTTCGGGCCCTACGTCGGTGCGCCCCTGTCGGTCTGCTATTCGAAGGTCTTCTAGCGCGGAGACGCCGACCAGGTCCGTGCGGAGCCGCACCGTGCCGCGCGAAAGCCCGGCTCGCGCGCGCCCGAGCCCGCTCGGCTCTCGGTCACGACGTGCCGTCGGCCCGAGGCCGAGCGGTCACGAACCGTCGTCTGGGCCGGCGCCGAACGACGATCTCCGACCGCTCGAGGCCTCGCGTGCGGGGTGTTGCGACCGCCCGGACCGCCCGACCGTCCGGACTCAGGCAGCGAGGTCGCACGAAGTGCCGCCCGTGCAGCTCGGCGGCGACAGTTCGTGCGACCTCGGCGGACGTGAACGGCGTGTCGAGCGATCTCGCACGACCCGACCTCGCGCGACCCGAGGACGACGCCGGTCGCGCCAGCCGGAGCCCGGCTAGCGGCGGTCGCTGTTCCCGTCGCCATCGCCGTCACGCTGGGCGTCCGGCGAGGACGAGGGCTCCGGCGGCGTCGCACCGGCCACCCGCTCGCCGTAGCGCGGCGGCTCCTCGGGCCGACGCTCCGGCACCGGCGGGGCCGCGGGGGCGGCAGCGGTCTCCGGGGTCTCCCCGTACCGGGGCCCGTCGTTCGTGCCGTAGCGCGGCGGGCCCGAGGGCGCGGCCGTCTGCGCGCCGGGGGCCGACGTGCCGGGGTGCTGCGGGCCTCCTGGCTGCTGGTGCGGGGTGGCGTGCCCGCCGTACGGCGACTGCTGCTGCGGCGGGACCCCGCCGGGACCCGGGCGCCACTGCTGCTGCTGCTGCTGCTGCTGCTGCTGCTGCTGCTGCTGGGGAGCGTCGTTCCAGTGCGTGGACGGGGTCGCCCCGTGCTCGCCGAGGATCCGCTGCGCCTGCCCGGTCAGCTGCGGGTTGACGACGATCTGGTAGTTCGTGGCGAGCACCTGGTGGACGCTGGTGAAGTCACGCTGCCGCTTGGTGATGGCGAACGAGGCGATGCCGTAGAGCATGCCGAACGCGGCACCGATGATCGCCGCGGCGAGGATCAGGCCGCCGGCGCTCGGCGAGAAGAGCGTGAGCACGATGCCGAAGAAGATGCCGAGCCACAGACCGGACAGCGCACCGGCGATGGCGGCGCGGCCGTAGGTCATCTTGCCGGTGACCCGTTCGACCGTCTTCAGGTCGTTGCCGACGATGGAGAGCTGGTTGACGGGGAAGTCGGCCTCGGCCAGCTTCGCCACCACACGCTGCGCGTCGGGGTAGCTGTCGTACGTTCCCAGGACGTCGCCCTTGGGCAGCGTCGGGAACGCCTGGGCGGTCCTGCCGGCGAAGGGGCTCTGATTGCTCACCCAGCCATCATTCACCGCACACCTTGCAATCGCACGTGCACTCTCAGGGAAGCCGCCGACCGGCGCGGGCGAACGCGCACACCCGAGCGACTACGCTGGGTCGGGTGAGCGCCACGAAGGTCTTCGTCGCCCGCCTCGCCGGGTGCTCCGTCTTCGACCCCGCGGGCGACCGCGTCGGACGGGTCCGGGACGTCCTGGTCGTCTACCGCCGGGCCGATCCCCCGCACGTCGTCGGGCTCATCGTCGAGGTGCCCGGCAAACGCCGCATCTTCGTGAGCATCGGCCGCATCACCTCGATCGGTGCCGGGCAGGTCATCACGACCGGCCTGGTGAACATGCGCCGCTTCGAGCAGCGCGGCGGCGAGGTCCGCGTCATCGCCGAGATGCTCGGCCGCAAGGTGCTCATCAAGAACCAGCGCATCCGCGCCACCATCGAGGACGTCGCGATCGAGGACCGCGGGCAGGGCGACTGGGAGGTCGCGCAGCTCTTCCTCCGCAAGCCGAAGACCACGCCGTCGCCGTTCGGCAAGGGCCCGACGACCTTCGCGACGTGGAACGAGGTCACCGAGGACGAGCTCCCCGGCGAGGCCCAGTCCGCCGAGCACGTCATCGCCGCGTACTCCGACCTGCTGCCCGCCGACCTGGCGTCGACGCTCCTCGACCTGCCCGCCGAGCGTCGGTTCGAGGTCTCCGAGGAACTGCCGGACGACCGCCTCGCCGACGTGCTCGAGGAGATGCCGGACCAGGAACGCATCGAGATCCTCACCCGGCTGACGGACGCCCGTGCCGCCGACGTCCTCGACCAGATGCAGCCCGACGACGCGGCCGATGTCCTGGCCCAGTTCTCCGATGAGCGGAGCGAGGCCCTCCTGCAGCTCATGGAGCCGGAAGAGGCGCAGGACGTCCGCATGCTCCTGGAGTACGAGCCGGACACCGCCGGTGGTCTCATGACCACCGAACCGGTGATCGTCTCGGCCGACGCCACCGTGGCCGAGGGCCTGGCCCTGGTCCGCCGCCACGAGCTCGCGCCGGTGCTCGGCGCCGCCGTGTGCGTCACCCTGCCGCCGTACGAGCCGCCGACCGGTCGGTTCCTCGGGCTCGTGCACTTCCAGCGGATGCTCCGCTACCCGCCGAACGAGCGGCTCGGCACGCTCATCGACCAGCAGACCGAACCGGTCCGGGTCGACGCGAGCGCCGCCGAGGTCACCCGCATCATGGCGACCTACAACCTGCTCTCCGTCCCCGTGGTCGACGACGCCCACCGTCTCGTCGGGGTGGTGACGATCGACGATGTCCTCGACCACGTCCTGCCGGACGACTGGCGAAGTCAGGGCGAGGGGGAACCCTCACCGCTTCCACGCCAACGCCCGCGCAGGACACCCGTGACGACGGGAAGGAGGACCACCCGTGGCCCGAACGGATGACACCCGTCGCGACCGTGACCGCCAAGAGGTCCGGCTCGACTCCCCCAAGGGCATGCGTACGCGCGTGCTCCCCAGCCGTCGCCGTGGTCGCGGGGACACCTTCGGTCGCGCGACCGAGGGCATCGCCCGGGGCATGGGTACGCCGTGGTTCCTCATCGGCCTCACGCTGTTCTGCGTGGTCTGGATGGGCTACAACACCCTGGCGCCGAAGCCGTGGCAGTTCGACTCGGCCGCGATCGGCTTCACGGCGCTGACCCTCGTGCTCTCGCTGCAGGCCTCGTACGCGGCCCCGCTGATCCTGCTCGCGCAGAACCGGCAGGACGACCGCGACCGCGTGCAGTTCGAACAGGACCGCCAGCGTGCCGAGCGCAACCTGGCCGACACGGAGTACCTGGCCCGCGAGGTCGTGGCCCTGCGCCTGGCGATGCGGGACATGGCGTCCAAGGACTTCATCCGTGCCGAGCTCCGCTCCCTGCTCGAGGAACTCGACCGCCGCGACGCCGACGAGGCCGGCTACGCGGACGAACACGACAGCTCCACCCGTGGCTGAACCCGTCCCCACCGGCGATCAGCTCGGCACGGCGGTCCTCGCTGCGCTCGGCCGCGTCATCGACCCCGAGATCCGTCGCCCCGTCACGGAGCTCGGCATGATCCGTGGTGTCGACGTGCAGCCTGGAGGCTCGGTGCGCGTCGACCTGCAGCTCACGATCGTGGGGTGCCCCGCCGCCGACACCATCGAGCGCGACGTCCGCGTCGCCGCCGCGTCCGTCCCGGGGGTCGCCGCCGTCGACGTCGACGTGTCCGTGATGGACCCGGCGACACGCGCCGCGCTGACCGAGCGGCTCCGCGCCGGCCGGCCGAAGGGCGTGCAGTTCACGGCGGACTCCCTCACCCGCGTCATCGCCGTCACGAGTGGCAAGGGCGGCGTCGGCAAGTCCACCGTCACCGTGAACCTCGCCGTCGCGCTCGCCCGCCGGGGCCTGCGGGTCGGGGTCGTCGACGTCGACGTGCACGGCTTCAGCGTGCCCGGGCTGATGGGCCTGACCGACGAGCACGGGGTCGCGCCGCGTCCGACGCGTGTGGACAGCATGATCCTGCCGCCGGTGGCCCACGACGTGAAGGTCGTGTCGATCGGCATGTTCGTCGACGACGTCTCGACCGCGGTGTCGTGGCGCGGACCGATGCTGCACCGCACCGTGAACCAGTTCCTGACCGACGTGTTCTTCGGCGACCTCGACGTCCTGCTGCTCGACCTGCCCCCAGGGACCGGCGACGTCGCGATCTCGGTGGGGCAGCTCCTGCCGCACGCCGAGGTGCTGGTCGTCACGACCCCGCAGGCCGCCGCCGCCGACGTCGCCGAGCGCAGCGGGATCGTCGCCCGGCAGACCGGGCAGCGGGTCATCGGCGTGGTCGAGAACATGTCCGGGCTCGTGCAGCCGGACGGGTCGGTCCTGCACCTGTTCGGCGAGGGCGGTGGTGCGGAGACCGCATCGCGGCTCTCCCGCGGGCAGGACGCCCCCGTCCCGGTGCTCGGCAGCGTGCCGCTGTCGGTGCCGCTGCGCGAGGGCGGCGACACAGGGGTACCGGTGGTGCTCGGCAGCCCGGAGGACCCGGCCGCGGTGGCCCTGACCGCGATCGCCGACCGGATCACCACGATGGGACGCGGGCTCGCCGGCCGGAAGCTCGGGCTCTCGCTGTCCTAGGCTCGGGGGCATGAGCACGGATCACGTCGACGTCGACTGGAAGCACGCACGCGCCACGAACCAGGCGAACTGGGACGACCGGGTGCCGATCCACGAGGGTGCCTACGAGATCGACGCCCTCGTCGACCCCGACCACCGCTCGGACGTCGTGCGCGAGGACCTGCCGGCGCTGACGCTCTGGCTGCCGAACGGCTCGCTCGACGGCCTCGACGTCTGCCACCTGCAGTGCCACATCGGCACCGACACGGTGTCGCTCGCCCGCGAGGGTGCCCGGCTGACCGGCGTCGACTTCTCGCCCGCAGCACTCACCTCGGCCAGTGGGCTCGCATCGCGACTCGGCATCGACGTCACCTGGGTCGAGTCCGACGTCCTCGACGCCCGGGCCGCCGTCTCCGGGGACTTCGACGTCGTGTACACGAGCATCGGCACGATCTGCTGGCTCCCCGACCTCGACCGCTGGGCCGCCCAGGTCGCCGGCCTGCTGCGCCCCGGCGGGGTGTTCTTCATCCGCGACGGCCACCCGGCCCTGTACGCCCTCGACGAGGACGCGGACGAACTCGTCACCCGGTACCGGTACTTCCCCGACGGCACGGCCCAGCAGTGGGACGACGCGGGCACCTACGCCGGCGACGGCACGGTGGCGAACACCCGCACCTTCGAGTGGCCGCACCCGCTGTCCGAGATCGTGAACGCCCTGCTCGGCGCCGGGCTGCGGCTCCGCCGGCTCGACGAGGGCCGCACGCTGCCGTGGCGCTTCAGCACGCGCATGGTCGAGACCGGCACCGGTTCGTGGGCCTGGCCGGAGCACGACCGCGACCGCATCCCCACGACCTACACGATCGTCGCCACCCGCGACTGACGACGCGACCCCATGGCGGACCGGAGGCCCGTGGCGGATCCGCCACGGACCTCCAGTCCGTCAGGTGGTGACGCGATGAGCGTCAGGTGGTGCTGTGACGAGCGTCAGGTGGTGCTGTGACGAGCGTCAGGTCGCCTCGGCGTCGAAGGGCGCGGCTTCACCGGCGGCCAGGGGCACGACGGGAGCCGTCGCACGCACCTTGGACGCGGAGACCTGTGCGGTCTGCACGGCTGCGGCACTGGAACCGGAGTCGAGCAGGGCGTCACGGATGATGCGTCGCGGGTCGTACTGGCGCGGGTCGAGCTTCTGCCACTCGATGTCGTCGAACTCGGGGCCCATCTCGTCGCGCATCCGCTCCTTGGCGGTGTCGGCGAACCGGCGGACGGCCTTGACGAACTCGGCCAGCTTCTGGGCGTACATCGGCAGGCGCTGCGGCCCGAGCAAGAGGACGCCGATGACCCCGATGATCAGGATCTTGTCGAGCGGGATGTCCACGCGAGCGAGCCTAACGCGTGCTGCTGCGTTGCACCTCTAGAGTTGTCTCCCGAACGGAGTGTGCGTGTCAGAGAAAGAGTCGAACTGGAAGTTCGCCGAGGACATCGTCTCGGAGACCGAGGCGATCGCCCGTGCTCGTGAGCACTCCCTGGAACTCGGGGTCGAAGCGATCTCGCCCGCGATCGGTGCACAGATCGGGGTCATCGCCGCAGCCTCGCGAGCCACGAGCATCATCGAGATCGGCACCGGTCTCGGCGTCTCCGGCCTGTACCTGCTCGCCGGTGCCCCGAACGCGACCCTGACCACGATCGACGTCGAGGTCGACCACCAGCAGTTCGCCCGTGACGCCTACATCAGCGCCGGCACCGCCCCCGCACGGATCCGGCTCATCCCCGGTCGGGCCAACCAGGTGCTCCCCCGCATGAACGAGGCCTCGTACGACGTCGTCCTCGTCGACGCCGACCCGGAGCACGTCATCGAGTACGTCGAGCACGGGCTGCGCCTCGCACGCCTGGGCGGCACCGTCCTGGTACCGCACGCCCTGTGGCGCGGACGCGTGGCCGACCCGGTCAAGCGCGACCGTGCCACCACGGACTTCCGGCTGCTGCTGACCGAGGTGTCGACGTCGGGTGCGGTGCGCAGCGCGCTGTCGCCGGCCGGTGACGGGCTGCTGCAGCTGACGAAGGTCACCAACTAGTCCTCGGCCCGCCGGCGCTCGCGCGGGTCAGTCGAGGTGCCGCAGGTACCGCTCCGGGGACTCGAGGAACGCCCGCTGGTTCCGCACCAGGTCGAGCTCACTCCACTCGGCGCGCCGCAGGCCCCATTCGCCGACCTCGTGGATCGTCGCGCCCGGGAACGCGGCCAGCACGGGTGAGTGCGTCGAGAGCACGACCTGTCCGACACCGCTCTCGACGATCGACCGCAGCAGGGCGATCAGGGTGAGGCAGCCCGAGAACGACAGGGCTGACTCCGGCTCGTCGAGGATCCAGAGCCCGGGCCAGCGCGCCCGGTCGATGACGAAGTCCAGGAACGCCTCACCGTGGCTGCGCTCGTGGAAGACCGGTTCGGGGCGACTGCGGTTCGGGTGCTCCTCGAGGTAGGTGAAGAAGCCGTGCATGGTCTCAGCACGCAGGAAGAAGCCGCCACGGGGCGCACCGAAGTCCCGTCGCAGGACGATGTGCTGCCACAGGTCCGACTCGGACGGCCGGGTCGAGTGGTGCGCCCCGGTCGAGCCGCCCTCCGGGGACATGCCGAACGCGAGCGCGATCGCCTCGATCAGGGTCGACTTGCCGACACCGTTGTCCCCGACGAACACCGTCACCGGGTCCAGGTCGAGCCCTTCGTCGAGCAGCTGCCGGATCGGCGGGAGCGTGGCCGGCCAGGCGTCGCGCGGCATCGGGTCCGGGTCGCGGTACTCGTCGACGCGGCGGATGGGCAGGTGGGTCCTCGGCACGTCCTCATCCTGCCGGAGCCGACCGACACCACGGGGGCTGCCCGCTGCCGGCAGACAGACGGGAAGCCCGGAGCGTACACGCTCCGGGCTTCCCGTTCTGGTGCTTCGACGTACTAGGCCGAGACGACCTCGGCGAGTGCGTCGTGGAGTTCCTTGGCCTCGGCATCGTTGACCGAGACGACCAGGCGGCCTCCACCTTCGAGCGGAACCCGCACGATGATGAGTCGACCCTCCTTAACAGCCTCCATCGGCCCGTCACCGGTCCTCGGCTTCATGGCTGCCATCAGATGTCCCCTTTCGTGCAGTAAATGCTGTCCCATTATCCCGTATGGAGGGGGCAACTGCGAAACCGCCCAGGTTGGGGGTGTCGGATGTGGCGTTCCGGTGCTCCGTAGAACGCGGATCCACGGGCCTTCCGGTGCTCCGTGTCGATCACGGCGGGGTCCAGTCGTAGCCGTCGATCCACCACGTGTAGTACAGCCAGACCCACTGCAGCCCGACGAACGCGACGACGACGGCCACGCGGTACACCCGCGACCGCGGCAGCGCGACGATGCCGAGCAGCGGCGCGATGGGCACGAGGATCCGCCAGGTGCTCGACTGCGGGAAGAACACCGCGAGCAAGTACACCAGGTACGCCACACCCCACAGTCGCAGCTCGATCCCGATCCGGCGCGCGGCGGGCATGCACACGAACGCGGCGAAGCCGACGAGCACGACGACGAGCAACAGCGCCCCGGCCGGCTGCCCGAACCACCACCCGAACCCCTGCACCCACGGCGCGAAGGGCACGAGCTCCTTCCACCCGATGTACGACGAGCGCCAGGCGAGCTCGGTGTCCGTGTACGCCTTCGGCACCCCGGTGACGGCCCACGCGATCGCCGGCCACGCCAGACCGACCAGGCCGGACACCGTGGCGACGACCGCGGGCGGCACGAGGCGGCGGACGGTCAGCGGCTCCGACGACCGCACCCAGGCGGGGCGGATCGCCCACGCGACCACGAAGAGCACGACGAGGAACGCGAAGGCGAGCCCGGTCGGCCGGGTCATGCCGAGCAGCAGCACGACGGGGAGCATCGCCCACCAGCGTCGGTCCACCATGAGCAGCAGCGCGACGAGCAGCAGGAACAGGCCCATCGACTCCGCGTAGGCCACCTGGAACACCGCCGACACCGGTGCGACGCAGAACAGCACCGTGGCGAACGTCGCCCGCGCGGGGTCGAGGAACCGGCCCATCAGCCGGCGGAACACCAGCGCGGCGCCGAGGCCGGCGAGCAACGACACCGAGACCGCGACGAACTCGAACGGCGCTCCGGTGAGCAGCATGAACCCGCGCACCAGGAACGGGTACGCGGGCATGAACGCCCACGCGTTCTCGGTCACGTGTCCCGCGGCGTCGACCGGCAGCGTCGACGGGTACCCACCCGTGGCGATCACGCGGTACCAGGCGCCGTCCCAGATGGACGCGAACGACAGGTAGCCGGGGCTCTGGACGGTGAACGAGTTCGCCGCCTGCACGCCGGCGAAGACGAGCATCATCGCGCCGGTGACGAGCCGCGCCAGCACGTAGACGACCGTGATGCGCACCCACCAGGGCACGACCCGGTACCGGGCCCGCCAGCGGTTCCGAGCAGGGGTCCTCCGGGTGGCCCCCGCCGTCGTCAGGCCGTCAGCCACCGACGCAGCCCGGCCTCGACCGCGGTGATCTGCGCGACCGGGACCTGCTCGTCGTCGTGGTGGGCGAAGACCGGTTCGCCGGGGCCGTAGTTGACCGCGGGGACGCCGAGGCCCGAGAACCGTGCGACGTCGGTCCAACCGTACTTCGGGCGGGGTGCCGGTCCACCGACGGCAGCCACGAAGTCCTGCGCGAGCGGAGCGTCGAGCCCGGGGCGGGCACCGGCAGCGAGGTCCACGATCGTGACCTCGTAGCCGTCGAACAGCTCGCGGATGTGGGCGACGGCCTCGTCGGCCGAACGGGACGGGGCGAACCGGTAGTTCACGTGCACCATCGCCTCGTCCGGGATGATGTTGCCCGCGATGCCGCCGCTGATGCCGACGGCGTTCAGACCCTCGCGGTACTCGAGCCCGTCGACCGTGACGGTGCGGGGCTCGTACGCGGCCAGGGTGGCCAGGA
This sequence comes from Curtobacterium sp. Arg-1, assembly GCF_025643395.1. Classification (NCBI taxonomy): domain Bacteria; kingdom Bacillati; phylum Actinomycetota; class Actinomycetes; order Micrococcales; family Microbacteriaceae; genus Curtobacterium; species Curtobacterium sp. Arg-1. Next base: position 922,515 of record NZ_CP095731.1, on the reverse strand, counting down.
TCGGGGCGGTCTTGTGGATCGCGTTGTCGCCGATCCAGCTCCGGGCGCTGTGCGAGCGCTTGCCGAACGTGCGGATCTCGGCGCGGAGGTTGCCGTTGCAGCCACCCTCGATCTGCGCCCCGGACGGCTCACCGAGGATCGCGAAGTCGGCGGCGAGCAGCTCGGGCCGCGTGCGGGCCAGACGACCGAGGCCGTTCAGGGCGTCGCTGACCTCCTCGTGGTCGTACCAGACCCACGTGACGTCGACCGAGGGGTCGGCCAGGTCGTACGCGAGCTTGAGCTGCACCGCGCAGCCGGCCTTCATGTCGACGGTGCCGCGGCCCCAGAGGATCTCGGTGCCGTCCTCGGTGGTGCGGAACTCGGTCGGCAGGTTGTCGTTGAGCGGGACGGTGTCGATGTGCCCCGCGATGACCACCCGGCGGTCGCGGCCCAGGTTCGTCCGCGCGACGATCGCGTCGCCGTCGCGGATGACCTCGAGGTGCGGCAGCGGGGCGAGCACGGCCTCGATCGCGTCGGCGAGGGCCTGCTCGTTGCCGGACACCGACTCGATGTCGCAGATGGCACGGGTGATGTCGATGGACGAGGCGGTGAGGTCGAGGTGCTCCGGCATGCGGGCAGCCTACCGGCCGACCCTCGCACCGCCCCGGCCGTCCGGCCGGACGGGATCCCCGCCGCCCCGGCAGTCCGGCCGGACGGTGCCCTCCGACGGCCGCTCGGTACCCTGGAGCCGTGACCGACACGACTGCCTCCGACCGCCCGACCCACGCCTGGGGCCACGGCCTCGCGACGATCGCCGCCGACGGCACGACGCTCGACACCTGGTACCCGGAGACCCACCTCGGCGCCCTGCCCGCCGACGCCGTGTTCCCCGCCGAGCTGCAGGCGCACGTCGGGGACGACCCCCGCCGCGAGGTCCGGATCGAGGCCGTCACCACCGAGATCACGATCGACGCGAGCCCGACGAGCACCCCGGACGCGTACCTCCGCCTGCACCTGCTGAGCCACCTGCACGTCCGCCCGAACGAGGTCTCCCTGGACGGCGTCTTCGGCCACCTGCCGATCGTCGCGTGGACGAACGCCGGCCCCGTGCACCCCGAGTCGCTGACGCGCCTGCGCCCCGCGCTGCAGCGCGCCGGCATCGCCGTGCACGGCATCGACAAGTTCCCGCGCCTGCTCGACTACGTCGTGCCGGACCGCGTCCGGATCGCCGACGCGAGCCGCGTCCGCCTCGGCGCACACCTGGCACCAGGTACGACGGTCATGCACGAGGGTTTCGTCAACTTCAACGCCGGCACCCTCGGTGACGCCATGATCGAGGGCCGCGTCTCGCAGGGCGTCGTCGTCGGGCACGGCACCGACGTCGGCGGTGGCTCCTCGATCATGGGCACCCTGTCCGGCGGCGGCACGCACCGTGTCTCCCTCGGCGAACGTGCGCTCCTCGGCGCGAACGCGGGCCTCGGCATCTCGCTCGGTGACGACTCCGTCGTCGAGGCCGGCCTCTACGTGACGGCCGGCACGAAGGTGGTCCTCGTCGGTGCGGCCCCGAACCCCGACGGCACCCCGAAGACCGTCAAGGCCGCCGAGCTCTCCGGCACCCCGAACATCCTGTTCCGCCGCAACAGCGTCAGCGGCGCCGTCGAAGCCCTGCAGCGCAAGGGCGAGGGCATCCAGCTGAACACCGCGCTGCACGCGTAGCGCTCCGCCCGGCGAGCGGTCACGACACGTCGCCGGCGGGTGCCGAGGGCGCACGAACCGTCGCTCCGGCACCCGCCGGACGACCGTTCGCGACCACCCGGCGAACGTGAGCGGCGCGTCCCACGATCGCGCACCCACCGACGCACGCACAGGAGGCCCGGAGCCGGCCCACGAGACCGGCACCGGGCCTCCAGGTCGTCGCCTCCAGTGCCCCGCGAGTGGTCACGACACGCCGTCCGCGTGCGCCGAGGGCGCACGAACCGTCGTTTCGACGCCCGCCGGACGACCGTTCGCGACCACCCGGCGCAGGTGAGCGGCGCGTCCCACGGTCGCCCACCCACCGACGCACGCACAGGAGGCCCGGAGCCGGTCCACGAGACCGGCACCGGGCCTCCATGCCCTCCCGTCCAGCGCTCCCCCGCCCCGCCCCGCGAGCGGGCGAAATGCCGCGGTGCGCGGTCGGCCCCACCGTGGCATTCCGCCCGTTCGATCAGCAGCAGCGCACCCCGCCGACCCTCCGGCCCCTCCCCCGGCTCGACACGACACGACGCGACGCGACGAGCGGGCGGAATGCCGGCGTGCGCCCGCCGCGCGACCCGGGTGTTCCGCCCGCTCGATGTGACGGCGGGCGCAGACACACGAACGCCCCGCGCCACGGAACCGTGGGGCGGGGCGTTCGGAGTCGGTCAGCGCTCGGGGACGTCGCGCTCGGGCGCACCCACGTAGAGCTGCTGCGGGCGACCGATCTTGTTGAGCGGGTCGTTGTTCAGCTCGCGCCACTGGGCGATCCAGCCCGGCAGACGACCGATCGCGAACAGGACGGTGAACATCCGCGGTGGGAAGCCCATCGCCTTGTAGATGATGCCGGTGTAGAAGTCGACGTTCGGGTAGAGCTTGCGGCTGACGAAGTACTCGTCCTCGAGTGCGATCTGCTCGAGCTCCATCGCGATGTCGAGCAGGTCGTCCTGCACGCCGAGGGACTCGAGGACCTCGTGCGCGGACTCCTTGACGAGCTTGGCGCGCGGGTCGTAGTTCTTGTAGACGCGGTGCCCGAAGCCCATGAGCTTGACACCCTGCTCCTTGTTCTTCACCCGCTCGACGAACCGCGTGACGGGCTCGCCCGAGTCCTTGATCTGCTGGAGCATCTCGAGCACGGCTTCGTTCGCGCCGCCGTGCAGCGGGCCGTACAGGGCGTTGATGCCGGCCGAGATCGAGGCGAACATGTTCGCCTTCGTCGAGCCGACCATGCGCACCGTCGAGGTCGAGGCGTTCTGCTCGTGGTCCTCGTGCAGGATGAGGAGCCGCTCGAGCGCCTTGGAGAGCACCGGGTTCGGCTTGTAGGTCTCGGCCATGGTGCCGAAGTTCAGCCGCAGGAAGTTGTCGACGAACGACAGCGAGTTGTCCGGGTACAGGAACGCCTGCCCGATGGCCTTCTTGTGGGCGTAGGCCGCGATGACCGGGAGCTTGGCGAGGAGCCGGACGGTCTGCAGCTCGACCTTCTCGGGGTCGTCGACGTCCATGTCGTCCTCGTAGTACGTGGACAGGGCGCTCACGGCGCTCGACAGCACCGACATCGGGTGCGCCGAGTGCGGCAGGGCGTCGAACAGGCGACGGAGGTCCTCGTGCAGCAGGGTGTGCCGACGGATGCGGGCGTCGAACTGCTCGAGCTCGGTGGGGGTCGGCAGCTCGCCGTAGATCAGGAGCCACGCGACCTCGAGGAAGGTGCAGTTCGCGGCGATCTGGTCGATCGGGTACCCGCGGTAGCGCAGGATCCCCTGGTCGCCGTCGATGTAGGTGATCGCGCTCTTCGTCGCACCGGTGTTCACGAACCCGTAGTCGAGCGTGTTCATCCCGGTCTGCTTCTTGAAGGTCGAGATGTCGATCGCGGACGCGCCGTCGACGCTCTGCAGGATCGGGAACTCCGCCGTGCCACCCGGGAACGTCAGCGTCGCGGTCGCGCCCTGCTGTTCGGCGGCGGGACTCACGGGGACGGGCGTGGTGGGCGGTGTGGCCGTCTTCTGAGCGTCATTGGCAGTGTCAGTCACGAGGACAGCCTAATCGCGGCACCTGTCGGTCGTGCACACATCCCAGGTGACGATTTGGTGGTTCCCAGGGATTGCGGGCGCCGGCGGGAGTGCTCGTGTCCGTGCTACGCGGTGCCGAGGCGCCGGCTGCTCGCCAGTCGCTGGGAGGCTGCGGCGATCCGTTCGTCGGTCGACGTCAGGGCCACGCGGACGTGTTCGCCCCCGGCTGCACCGTAGAACGTGCCCGGTGCGACGAGGATCCCGCGGTCGGCGAGCCAGGCGACGGTGTCGAGCGCCGGCTCGCCGCGGGTCGCCCAGAGGTAGAGCCCGGCTTCGCTGTGGTCGATGCGGAAGCCCGCGCCCTCGAGTGCCTGCCGGAGCATGTTCCGACGGGCACGGTAGCGGGCCTTCTGCTGCTGCACGTGGGTCTCGTCCTGCAGCGCGACGACCATCGCCTGCTGCACGGGCAGCGGTGGCATCAGCCCGGCGTGCTTGCGGACGGCCAGCACGTCGGCCAAGACCGCGGCGTCACCGGCGACGAAGGCCGCACGGTAGCCGGCGAGGTTCGACTGCTTCGACAGCGAGTACACGCTGAGCACGCCGTCGAGCGAGTCGCCGACGACCCGGGGGTCGAGGATCGTGGGGGTCGGGGTGGTGGCGTACTCCGGGTCCCAGCCGAGCTCGGCGTAGCACTCGTCGCCGACGATGACGGCCCCGAGCTCGCGGGCGCGCACCACGGCGGCACGGAGCTCGCCGATGGTGAGCACGCGGCCGTCCGGGTTGCCCGGGGAGTTCAGCCAGACGAGCTTCGTGGTGGACGGCCACTCGGCCGGGTCGTCCGAGGCGAGGGCGTCGGCCCGGACCAGCGCGGCACCGAGCTCGTACGTCGGGTACGCCGCTGCCGGGAACACCACGGTGTCGCCGGGGCCGATGCCGAGCCAGAGCGCCAGGCCCGCGATGAACTCCTTGGAGCCGATCGTCGGCAGCGCGTTTGCCTCGGTCAGGGCGACACCGTGCCGGCGGCCGTACCAGTCGGCGATGGCCTGCCGGAGCGCCGGGGTGCCGGCGACCTGCGGGTAGGCGTGCGCGTCGGTTGCAGTGGCCAGGGCGGTGCGGACGACCTCGGGCGTGGGGTCGACGGGCGAGCCGACGCTGAGGTCGACGATCCCGCCCTCGTACGCCGCGGCGCGCTGCTTGAACGGGACGAGCTGGTCCCAGGGGAAGTCGGGGAGGTCGAGCGCCACGAGGGGTCCGGTCAGCCGCGGACGGGCTCGGCAGCGACGACGGGGTGGTCCTTGTGGATCACGCCGACCTTCGCGGCGCCACCGGGCGACCCGACCTCGTCGAAGAACTCGACGTTGGCCTTGTAGTAGTCGGCCCACTGGTCGGGCAGGTCGTCCTCGTAGTAGATGGCCTCGACGGGGCAGACCGGCTCACACGCACCGCAGTCGACGCACTCGTCGGGGTGGATGTACAGCGAGCGGTCACCCTCGTAGATGCAGTCGACCGGGCATTCGTCGATGCAGGCGCGGTCCTTGACGTCGACACACGGCTGGGCGATCACGTAGGTCACGGTTCGGGTGCTCCCTTCGACGAGCGGGTTCGAGTCTACTCGTGGCCCGGGGCCGTCCGGGACCGCAGCCCCGACAGGTCCGGCCACGCGAGGACGAGGGCGGTGATGGCCGCGGGGGCGAAGGTCCACACGTACCCGGCCGCGTTGGCGAGGACGAGCGGCGAGCTCTCGCCACCGACCGACACGAGCACCTGCGTCGCGACGAGGATGCCGATGCCGATCGCGGCGACCATCGTCCGCGAGCGGTAGACGAGCCGCACGCCCACGGTCAGGCCGAGCACGATGAGGGTGGTGACGACGAGTCCGACCGGGAACGCGCCGAGCGTCTGCTGGTGCGTCACCGTGCCGAGGCCGCCGGCGAGCAGCCCGAGCAGCAGCGACACCACGACCGCCGCGGCCTTGCCCTGACCGGACATCTCGCCGTAGGTCTGCGGCGCCGCCGGCTGCGGGGCCGCGTCGTGCCGGAACGCCTCCACCGCAGGGGCGTGCTGTCGGACGCCGTGCGGCATCACCCACGACAGCGCGGCCGGGTCGGCGGGATCGACGGGGTCGACGGCGACCTGGGAGCGGTACTGCTCGACGGCCGCCCGCACCTTGGCCCGGACCGGCAGGACGTCGACGGTGACGTCGGCCTGCCCGCTGTCGGGGTCGACGATCATCGAGAACGGGACCTCTTCGGCACGGGCCGCGTACTGCGCCGCGTGGTGCATCCGCACGTGGTCGGGGTGTCCGTAGCCGCCGTCGTCGGCGTAGCTGATCACCGCGTCGGCTCCGGTGGAACGGATGGCGGCGCGCACGTCGTCGACCACCTCGCCCAGGTCGGCCGCGGTCAGCGAGTCGGCCGGGGCGTCGGCCGCAGCGGTGGCCCGGCCGTCCGGGCCCCACTGCATGCCGGAGTCGACGTACCGACGCTCGGGCAGGTCGGTCGGCCGCGCGCCGCGCCCACCGAGCCACAGGTGCTGCGGCCCGCCGAGGGCGGCGAGGGCCGCGGCGATCTCGGTCTCCCGGTGCCGTGCCACCCGCGCGGGGTCGCCCGCGAGCGGAGCCAGCTGCTCCGTGAGCATCTCGCCGCGCTCGCCCCGGGTCGCGGTGAGCACGGTCACCTCGGCACCGCGCTCGAGCAGGGTGGCGATGGTCCCACCCGACGAGAGCGTCTCGTCGTCGGGGTGGGCGTGCACGATCAGGACGCGCTCCGGGCGCGTGGTGGGGGCCTTGGACATCGTCCCCAAGGGTACGGGACTAGCGGGGCGTGACGATGTAGGTCGCCGTGACGCCACCGCTGTCCTTGCTGTCCGAGAACGTCAGCACGACGCGGTAGCCGTCGCTCCGGAACATGCCGAACGCGCTGGACGAGTCCGCGCGCTTCGCCGACTCGGTGTACCCGGCATCCGTGAGCTGCTGCGCGGCCGTCCGGAAGTCGTCGACGGAGGCCGCCCGGACCTGGGCGACCCACCCGGAGCCGTTCGGTCCGGCTCCCCCGCCCAGCACCGTGCCGTCGACGAGCGGGACTTCTGCCGACGGGAACCCGTCCGGCACCTTGCCGTCGGAGGTCACGTCGGCGCCCTTGAGCGCCGTGTCGAGCGCGCCGTCGATGCCACCGGCGACCGAGGACATGCCGTCCTGGATCGCCTTGCCGTCGATGCCGGCGACCCCGTCGGCCACGTTCGACGCGACGGAGGAGCCGAGGTCGGTGGCCTGCTGCACGGCCTCGGTCGAGCAGCCGGTGAGTCCGGCCAGGGCGATGCCGGCAGCGACGGCGGCGATCAGCGGGGTACGGAGGGAACGCATGGCGTGACCGTAACGGACGAGCCGGGAGGCGCGGCGCGAGTTGGCTGTGAACGTGCCGTCCCCGGGGCGGTCACCTGCGCGGCGGGGCCGCCCCGGGCCTCCGTGCCGACGGACGGTTCAGGCGACGTAGGCGCGCGTCGCAGCCACCAGGGCGTCGACGCCCACCGGGATCGCCGTCTCGGCCTGCGGCGCGTAGAACGGCGAGTGGTTGCTCGGGATCTCCTCGCCACGGCGGAAGCGCTCCGGGTCGGTGATGCCCGTGAACCAGTACACGAGCGGCGCGCCGGCGGCGGTGGCCAGCTGTCCGACGTCCTCCGACGCCATGGCGAGCCCGATCTCCAGGTCGCGAGCACCCGGCACCTCGGCACGGATGGCGTCGAGCACGGTGGCGGCGGCCTCGGCGTCGTTCACGGTGACCTCGGCGCCCGGAGCACGGACGATCGTCGGCTCGGACAGCCCACCGGCCGCGCTCTCGGCACGGACGATGCGTTCGATCGAGGCGATGATGCGCTGGCGGGTCTCCTCGTTGCGGGCACGGGTCGAGATCTCGATCACGGCCTCGTCGGGGATGATGTTCGCCCGTGTGCCGGCGTGGAAGCTGCCGACGGTGACGACACCCGCGTCGCTCGGCGAGACCTCGCGCGCGACGACGGTCTGCAGCCGCACGACGGCCGACGCCGCGGTGACGACCGGGTCGAGCGAGGCCTGCGGCGCCGAGCCGTGCGCCCCGCGGCCGTTGAACGTCACCGTCAGCCGGTCGCTCGACGCCATCACCGGGCCGGTGCCGACGGCGACGATGCCGACCGGTGCGGGCGCGGAGTGCTGCCCGAGCACGACGTCCGGCTTCGGGAACCGCTCGACCAGGCCGTCCTCGACCATCGCGCGTGCGCCGGAGATGACCTCTTCAGCAGGCTGGAAGACGGCGACGACCGTGCCGCGCCAGTCCCCCGTGGTCGCGACGAGGCGCTCGAGGGTGCCGAGCAGCCACGTGACGTGGATGTCGTGGCCGCAGGCGTGCATGGTCGGGACGTCCCGGCCCTCGTCGTCGGTGCCGACGTGCTCGCTGGCGTACGACAGGCCGGTGCGCTCCTGCACCGGCAGGCCGTCCATGTCGGCGCGGAGCCACACCACGGGGCCCTCGCCGTTCGCGACGACACCGACGACGCCGGTGCCGCCGACGCCCGTCGTCACGTCGATCCCCCCGATCTCGGCGAGCTTCGCGGCGATGACACCGGCGGTGCGGTGCTCCTGGAAGCCGAGCTCCGGGTGGGCGTGCAGGTCCTGGTAGATCGAGAGCAGGTCGAGAGTCACGCTGACCACGGTACAACCGCGAACGGCCCGACCACCTGTTGCAGGTGACCGGGCCGTCGGACGGAGGACGGGCCTCCGGGGGTGTTGCTCGTGCTGGTGCTTACGCGTCCTGGCGCTTCAGGCGGGCGTACGAGCGCTGGCGGGCCTGCGCGTCGAGCTCCACCTTGCGGATGCGGACGACGGCCGGGGTGACCTCGACGCACTCGTCCTCGCGCGCGAACTCCAGGCACTCCTCGAGCGAGAGCTGGCGCGACGGCGTCATCGACTCGAAGGAGTCGGCGTTCGCCGAACGCATGTTCGTGAGCTTCTTCTCCTTCGTGATGTTGACGTCCATGTCGTCGGCGCGCGAGTTCTCGCCGATGACCATGCCCTCGTAGACCTCTTCGGTCGGGTTGACGAAGAACGTCATCCGCTCCTGGAGGTTCGTGATGGCGAACGGCGTGACGACACCCGAGCGGTCGGAGACGATCGAGCCGTTGATGCGGGTCTGGATCGGGCCGGCCCACTCGTCGTAGCCGTGCGAGATCGCGTTGGCGATGCCGGTGCCGCGGGTCTCGGTCAGGAACGACGTGCGGAAGCCGATCAGACCACGCGACGGGACGATGAACTCCATGCGCACCCAGCCGGTGCCGTGGTTCGTCATGTTCTCCATGCGGCCCTTGCGAGCGGCCATGAGCTGCGTGATCGCGCCGAGGTACTCCTCCGGCGTGTCGATCGTCATGTGCTCGTACGGCTCCTGCAGCTTGCCGTTCTCGTCACGCTTGGTGACGACCTGCGGCTTGCCGACGGTGAGCTCGAAGCCCTCACGACGCATCTGCTCGACGAGGATGGCCAGTGCGAGCTCGCCGCGACCCTGGACCTCCCACGCGTCCGGACGACCGATGTCGAGGACCTTGAGCGAGACGTTGCCGATGAGCTCGCGGTCGAGGCGCTCCTTGACCATGCGGGCGGTCAGCTTGTGGCCCTTGACCTTGCCGACGAGCGGGCTGGTGTTCGTGCCGATCGTCATCGAGATCGCCGGGTCGTCGACCGTGATGGTCGGCAGCGGGCGGACGTCCTCGGGGTCGGACAGGGTCTCACCGATGGTGATCGTGTCGAACCCGGCGACGGCGACGATGTCACCGGGGCCGGCCGACTCGGCCGGGTAGCGCTCGAGCGCCTTGGTGATGAGGAGCTCGGTGATGCGGGCGTTGACGACGGTGCCGTCGTGCTTGACCCACGCGACCGTCTGGCCCTTCTTCATCGTGCCGTGGAAGATGCGCAGCAGCGCGAGACGACCGAGGAACGGCGACGCGTCGAGGTTGGTGACGTGGGCCTGCAGCGGGTGCTGGTCGTCGTACTTCGGCGCCGGGACGTGCTGCAGGATGGCCTCGAACAGGGGCTCGAGGTCGTCGTTGTCGGGCAGCTCGCCGTCGTTCGGCTTGTTGCGCGACGCGGCACCGTTGCGGCCCGAGGCGTAGACCACCGGGACGTCGAGGATCGCGTCGAGGTCGAGGTCGTCGACCTCGTCCGACAGGTCGGAGGCCAGGCCGAGCAGCAGGTCCTGCGACTCGGAGACGACCTCGTCGATGCGGGAGTCGGGGCGGTCCGTCTTGTTGACGAGCAGGATCACCGGGAGCTTCGCGGCGAGCGCCTTGCGGAGCACGAAGCGGGTCTGGGGCAGCGGGCCCTCGGACGCGTCGACCAGCAGGACGACACCGTCGACCATGGACAGACCGCGCTCGACCTCGCCGCCGAAGTCGGCGTGACCCGGGGTGTCGATCACGTTGATGGTGATGGGGCCGTCCGAGCCGAACTCGGTCGCGTGCTTGCCGTTGTAGAGCACCGACGTGTTCTTCGCGAGGATCGTGATGCCCTTCTCGCGCTCGAGGTCGTTCGAGTCCATCATGCGGTCTTCGCCCTCGAAGTGGGCGTCGAACGAGTTGGTCTGCGTGAGCATCGCGTCGACGAGGGTGGTCTTGCCGTGGTCGACGTGTGCCACGATGGCGACGTTGCGCAGGTCGGACCGAGTGGCGAGCGCCATACAGGACATCCTTCAATTTCTGGGAGAGTGTCGGGCCAGTGTCTTCACAGCACCGCACCCGCGGGCAGAACGCCCGACACGCCAGTCTACCGGTAGTTCGCAACAGACAGGAGTACTGACGATGAGCCGTCGGCGAACGTGGGTCGAGATCACCATCGTCCTGCTGCTCTCGCTCGGCGCCAGCGCCCTGTACTCGATCCTGCAGATCATCGACGACCTGTCGCAGACGACGCCGCTCGGCGAGCAGTCGACGGCCCTGAACACCTCGTCGACGACGGTGCAGTACGTCGACCTCGCCCGGCAGCTCCTGGGCATCGCGGTGGACCTGGCCCCCGTGGCACTCGTCTGCTACCTGCTGTGGAGCACCTCGCGACCGCACCTCGGCCGGCTCGGCATCGACCGGTTCCGGGCGAAGCCGGACCTGGGCGGCCCGGCCCTGATCGCGCTCTGCATCGGGATCCCGGGGCTCGCGCTGTACTTCGCCGGACGTGCGCTCGGCATCACGGTCGCCGTCGACCCCGCCGCACTGAACTCGTACTGGTGGACGATCCCGGTCCTGCTGCTGTCCGCGATCCGCTCGGGGCTGCAGGAGGAGGTGATCGTTATCGGGTACCTCTACGCCCGGCTCGGGGACCTCGGGTGGGGCCGCTGGCAGATGATCCTGTCGACCGCACTGCTGCGTGGCAGCTACCACCTGTACCAGGGCTTCGGGGCGTTCATCGGCAACGCGGTGATGGGCGTCGTGTTCGGCTGGATCTACACGAAGTGGGGTCGGCTGCTGCCGCTCGTGATCACGCACGCCCTGCTCGACGCGGTGGTCTTCGTCGGGTACCCCTGGGTGGCGCACGCGTTCCCGCAGTTGTTCGCGTAGGCCGCGGGGCCGCTGGCGGAACGCCGCGTCGCGGGGCCGCCGGCTCGCTGTCCCGTCGGCCGTTCAGCGCGCCACCGGGCGCATCCACAACCCCAGCACAGCGCGCCGAGGTCCGAGGGCCGAACCGCAGCCCTACGGTGAGCGCATGAGCATCCCCGCGATCGGCGAGTCCGCACCGTCGTTCACCCTGCCGGGGATGGTCGTGCGCCGTGGCGTCCGCTCCGACGACGAGTACGACCTGTCCGCCGAGATCGGCCGCACGGTCGTGCTGGCCTTCTACCCGGGCGACGCGACGGCGGTCTGCACGGCCCAGCTCTGCAGCTACCAGGCCGAACTCGACGAGTTCACCGACCTCGGTGCCACGGTGTGGGGCATCAGCCCGCAGGCACTCGACTCGCACGAGGAGTTCGCCCGCGGCTCCTCGCTCGCGTTCCCCCTGCTCAGCGACACCGCGGGCTCGGTCATCCGCGCCTACGGCGTCCAGGCACCGGGGATCGGCCTGCGACGATCCGTGTTCGTGATCGGCCCCGACGGCGTGCTCCGATGGCGCCACATCGGCCTGGTCGGCCTGCGGTTCCCGAAGGCCGAGACGATCCGCGAACAGATCGAACTGCTCGTTTCGTAGCCCCGGCGTGGGAGTCCGCTGAACTCGTCGAAACGGGGTGTTGACACCCCAACCGGGGGCGACGACCATGGACGGCACGAGGGTCCGTCAAGGATCTGCCTCCCCGGGGAATCGGGTCGTCCGGAGATACGCGCCGGTGTGTCACACCCGCTCCCCGGGCGTCTCCGGGGAGGCATCTCGTACCCTCGTCCGGTGCACACCACCATCGTCGCCCCAGGCCTGCGCGCCCTCGCCCTCGTCCTCTGGGTCGTGGCCGTCGTGCTCGTCCCGCTGGCCCTGATCGGCGGCGGAACCCCGTGGCTCGTGCCGATCCCGAGCATCGCCGTCGCCTTCGTCGCGTGGGCGGTGCTGTGGCGGCCGCGGTTCGAGCTGACGCCCGAGCACCTGCGCATCGTCGACGTCCGGCGCACCAGCACCTACACCTGGTCGCGCGTCAGCGAGGTGCGCACGAAGTACGGCATCGAGGTGGTCACCAGCGAGGGCGTTCGCCGCGTCTGGATCGCGACCCGCCCGACGGCGCGTCTCGCCGCGCACACCGGTGACCGGCCAGGAGGCCCGGATCGCCTGGACGTCGACGCTGCGGCCGCGCTGATGCTGACCCACGTGCCCGCTCCGGTGACGCAGGACGGCCCGCCCCCGTCGTCCGTGACGGCTGCGCCGATCACGCACCGCACCCACGGCTGGACGATCCTGGCGCTCGTGGTCCTCGGGTTCGCCGCGTCGCTCGCGGCGGCACAGTTCTGACTCGCCCCGACGCAGAACGACACCCCCGACGTCGTGCGACGTCGGGGGTGTCGTTCGTGTGCGGTGTCGTTCTCGTGCGGTGTGGCTACTTCTTGTAGCCGACGTCCTGCCACTTGACCGACGACTGCTGGAACTGCGCAGGACCGTAGTTCACCAGGTCCTTGCGAACGCCCCAGGCGTACGGCTCGGCGAACAGCGGGATGGTGCCGGCGACCGCGACGATCTTCTTGCCGATGGCCTGCGCGTCCTTGATGCGGGCATCCGCGTCGAGTTCGCCGTTCGCCTTGTCCCAGGCGGCGCCGAGCGAGTCGTCCGTCACGCCGCTGTAGTTCTGGCCGGCGTCGGCGGGGTAGTAGATCGACTTCAGCGACGAGATCGGGAACGGGGTGCCCTGCCACGCGAAGTACGTGGCGTCGAAGTCACGCGTCGACGTGGTGACGTACTTCGTGAAGAAGTCGTCGGTCGGGACGGTGTCGATGGTGACCTTGAAGCCGGCGAGCTTCGTCTGCTGCTGCACGAGCTGCGCGACGTTCGCCGAGTTCGGGTTGTCCGAGGGGATCACGAAGCGGACGTCGAGTTCCTTGCCGCCCTTGGTCGCGTAGCCGTCCGAACCGATCTTCCAGCCGGCGTCCTCGAGCTTCGACTTCGCCTTGTCGGTGCTGTAGCCGTAGACGCTCGACGCGTCGTCCTCGTAGCCCTGCTGACCGGGCAGGTAGACGAGGTTGTTGAGCACGTCGCCCGGGCTCTTCACCGGCGACAGGATCGCCTGGGCCACGACCTTGCGGTTGATGGCCTGTGCGAACGCCTGGCGCACGTCCTGGTCCTTGAAGACGTCCGAGGTGCCGTTCAGCGTGATCTGACGCTGCGTGGTGCCGAGCGAGCGCTCGATCTTCGAGTCGGACCGCGAGTTCGCCGTCTTGAGGTTGTCGGCGCTGCCGTTCAGGTTGAACGCGTCGAGCTCCTTGTTGCCGTACGCCTGGGCGACGCCGTCACGCGAGACCGTCTTGAAGACGATCGTGTCGAGCTTGCCCGGGTCGCCCCACCACTTGGAGTTCTTCTCGAAGGTCACGACGCCACCGTTGGCGTCGAAGGACTTCAGGATGTAGGGACCACCGGAGACGTAGGTCTTGCCGTCGGCGGCGTACGGACCCTTGGCCCAGGCCTTGTTGAAGTGGTCCGGGGTGTCGACGGCCCAGTACGGGTAGATCGCGCCGAGGACGCTCGCCCAGTCGGCGTTGGTCTTCGAGAACGTCATGATGACGTCACGCTCGTCGGAGCCCTGCTTGACCGAGTCGACGTCCTCCCACACGTTGGTGGCGAGGGGCGCGAAGGCCTTGTTCGTGCCGTTCAGCGCCTTCCAGTTCGCGATGACGTCCTTCGCGCTGATCGGGGTGCCGTCCGACCAGACGGCCTTCGGGTTGATCTTGATCTCGACGGTCTGGGGCGAGTCCTTGGTCAGCTCGACGGAGGTCGCGTAGTCCTTGTTCGCCTCCCACTCGCCGTTCTCCTTGAACTGGATGAACCCCGGCAGGTAGGTCTGCGAGATCGTCGTGTCGTCGACCGTCCCCGAGTCAAGGTTGGCCAGCTGCCAGTTCGCCGGAGCTGTGTCGATCGGCAGGGTGATCGACCCGCCGTCCTTGACGTCGGCGCGGTCCGCGACGGTCCAGCCGGTCGACTTCAGTGACGACTCGGCGACCGCGGAGTTGTCGCCGCCCGCTTCTCCGCCGCCGGAGCAGCCCGCCAGCACGACGGCAGCTGCCGCAGCGGTGGCCAGGACCGCGATGCCCTTGATCCTCTTTCGCATGGCGAGGATTCCCTTTCGTTGTGGTTCGCGCAGTTCGCGCTGGACCGCGGCGGCCCCGCCGTCGCGTCTGTTGGTTGAGAACCCTAGCCACATCCGAAGGCTGCACAAGGGTCTCTGCGAGGAATCGAAACACGCTCGTAACGAATGTTGCATAACGTCACTTCCGTTGTCCCACCCCGCCGTCCGGACCGGCTAGCCTGTCGCCACCGACAACGCCGTCCGGACGGACGGCCGCACCCAGAGGTCACCAACCACATGCTCGCCTTCATCGCAAAGCGGATCGTCAACTACATCGTCCTGACGATCGTGGCGACCACGCTCGGGTACATCCTCGCCAGCACGACGCTCAACCCGGCCGCCCGGTTCCTCGGGCGCAACCCGGCCGTGCCGCAGGGCACCATCGACGCGTCGCTCCGCAAGCTCGGCGCCGATCCGAACACCCCCATCCTCGTCCGCACCTGGGACTGGTGGGTCGGCCTGGTCACGCACGGGTCGCTCGGCATGAGTTCGCGCGGCACCGAGGTGACGGCCGACATCATCGCCCGGTCCGGGACGAGCCTGCGGCTGCTCGTGATCGGCACCCTGCTCGGTGCGCTCTTCGGCGTGCTGCTCGGCGTCTGGAACGCAGTCCGGCAGTACAAGGTGTCCGACCAGGTCTCGACCTACGCGTCGTTCACGGTGCTCGCGACCCCGCCGTTCGTGATCGCGGTCGTGCTGATGATCCTGGCGACCTCCCTCAACCAGGGCGTCGGCGCACAGGTGATCAGCTTCACCGGTGAGTACACGCCGGGGGTGAGCGGGTTCTTCCCGGTGCTCGGCGACCGACTCGTGCACCTGTTGTTACCCACGATCTCGCTGACGGTCGGCGCCGTCGCGTCGTACTCGCGCTACCAGCGCTCCGCGATGCTCGACGTGCTGTCGAACGACTTCATCCGGACCGCCCGGTCGAAGGGCCGCACGCGCGGATCGGCGATCATGCGCCACGGCGTGCGGGTCGCCCTCATCCCGATGTCGACCTTCTTCGCCTACTCGTTCGGGTTGATCCTGACGGGTGCGAGCATCACCGAGCTGGTCTTCAGCTGGCACGGCATGGGTGAGTACTTCATCCAGAGCATCACGAACAACGACATCAACGCGGCAGCGGGCACGATCCTCTTCACGGCGATCCTCGTGCTCATCGCAGGGACCCTCGCGGACCTGCTGTACGCCGCGCTCGACCCGCGAGTGAGGGTGTGACCCGTGTCTGTTCTCGACCCCACGACCACGACCACCGCCGGTGACCCCGGTGACGGCAACGCCGGGACGCCGGCGCACGTCATCGAGGTGAAGGGCGGCCGCACCCCGCTCTGGCGCAAGGTGTTCGGCACCTGGCGCGCGCGCATCGGCGGCGGTGCGCTGCTGCTCATCATCCTCTGGGCGTTCGTCGGCCCGCACCTGTACCACTGGAACGCCTCCGACTCCGACGGGCTGGCCTTCGGCATGCCGCCGAGCGCCGCGCACTGGTTCGGCACGAACGACATCGGCCAGGACATCTACGCGCAGACTCTGGTCGGCCTACAGAAGTCGCTGCTCATCGGACTCATCGCCGGACCGGCCGCGACCCTCATCGCCGGCATCGTCGGCGCCGTCGCCGGGTACTTCGGTGGGTTCGTCGACCGGGCGCTCGTCTGGGGCATCGACCTGCTCCTGGTGATCCCGTCGTTCTACGCGCTCGTGCTCCTCAGCCCGCTGTTCAAGAACCTCAGCTGGCTCGCACTCATCGTGGGGCTGGCGATCTTCGGCTGGATGATCATGGCCCGGGTGATCCGGGGGCAGACGATGTCCCTGCGCGAGCGCGACTACGTCAAGGCCGCCCGGTTCATGGGTGTGCCCTCGTTCACCATCATCCGACGGCACATCCTGCCCAACGTGGCATCGCTGCTCATCATCGACGCGACGCTGGGTGTCGGGGCGATGATCCTCTCCGAGAGCGCCCTCAGCTACTTCGGCTTCGGCATCCAGATCCCCGACGTCTCGCTCGGCACCCTGCTCGCCGCCGGCAGCCAGTCGGCCGTCACCCGCCCGTGGCTCTTCGTCCTGCCCGCAGCGACCCTCGTCGCGACCGTGCTCTCGACCAGCCTGCTCGGCGACGCCCTGCGCGACGCCATCGACCCCACCTCCGGAGCCAACCGTGACTGAGCCGCTGCTCACCGTGTCCGACCTGTCGGTCACGTTCAACCCGAAGACCAAGCCCGTCTACGCGGTCCGGGGTGTCGACTACTCGGTGGCCCCCGGCGAGTTCCTCGGCATCGTCGGTGAATCGGGGTCCGGCAAGTCGGTGTCCTCGATGGCCGTGATGGGCCTGCTGCCGTCGTCCGCCCAGGTGCAGGGCAGCATCCGCTTCGACGGGCAGGAGCTCGTCGGCAAGAACGACCGTGAGATGTCGGCGCTGCGCGGTCGTGACATCGCGATGGTGTTCCAGGACCCGCTGTCCGCCCTGACGCCGGTGTACACGATCGGGCAGCAGATCGTCGAGGGCCTGCGCCTGCACGACCGGTCGCTGACCGCGCACGCCGCGCGCACCCGCGCCGAGGAACTGCTGCGCATCGTCGGCATCCCGAACCCGGCGCGACGGCTCGACGCGTTCCCGCACGAGTTCTCCGGCGGCATGCGGCAGCGCGCGATGATCGCGATCGCCATCGCGAACGACCCGAAGCTGATCATCGCCGACGAGCCGACCACCGCCCTCGACGTGACGATCCAGGCGCAGATCCTCGACGTGCTGCAGACCGCGAAGGACATGACCGGTGCGGCCGTCGTGCTCATCACGCACGACCTGGGCGTCGTCGCCGGCAACGCCGACCGCGTCGCCGTGATGTACGCCGGCCGGATCGTCGAGACGGCACCGGTCCTGCCGCTGTTCCGCGAGCCGGTGATGCCGTACACGATCGGGCTGCTCCGCTCGATGCCGAACATGACCTCCGCCCGCACCGAGCGGCTCGTCCCGCTCGACGGCCGCCCGCCCCTGCTGACGCAGAAGCCGACGGGCTGCCCGTTCGCCGACCGCTGCCCCGCCGTCCTCGACGCCTGCCGCGACGGCGAACCCGCCCTCGTCGCGACGACGGTGCCGCAGAGCGCCGACAACCCGGTCATGACCGGCGCCGTGCAGACGATCGGCAACGGCACCCTGCTCGACGAGCACACCGCCGCGTGCATCCGCCGCGACGAGATCGCCGCGGGCACCCTCGAGCGCTCGGAGATCTTCCCCCGCCCCGAGGACGTCCCCGAGGCCAGCGTCGACCACGGCGACGACGTCGTGCTCGAACTGGACGACGTGGTCAAGACGTTCCCGCTCACCAAGGGCGCACTGTTCCGCCGGCAGATCGGCGAGGTGCACGCGGTGGACGGCATCTCCCTGACGCTCAAGCGCGGGCAGGTGCTCGGCCTGGTCGGCGAGTCCGGCTGCGGCAAGACGACGACGATCATGGAGATCCTCGAACTCGCCGGCGCCCAGCACGGCACCATCCGGGTGAACGGCGTCGACACCGCCTCGCTCTCCAAGAAGGACCGTCTGGCCCTGCGCCGCGACATCCAGGTGGTCTTCCAGGACCCGATGGCGTCGATCGACCCGCGCCTCGACATCGGTTCGGTGATCGGCGAACCCCTCACGGTGCACGGCGTCGCGAAGGACGAGATCCGTCGGCGCGTGCGCGAGGTGCTCGAGCTGGTCGGCCTCGAGCCGACCTACATCGACCGGTACCCGCACGAGTTCTCGGGTGGCCAGCGGCAGCGCATCGGCATCGCCCGCGCGCTGATCGTGGAGCCGAAGATCCTGGTGCTCGACGAGCCGGTGTCCGCACTCGACGTCTCGGTGCAGGCAGGTGTGATCAACCTGCTCGAGGACCTCAAGCACCGTCTCGGCCTGTCCTACCTGTTCGTGGCGCACGACCTGTCCGTCGTCCGGCACATCGCCGACGACGTCGCCGTCATGTACCTCGGCCGCATCGTCGAGTACGGCGACGGGGACGCGGTCTTCTCGGACCCGCAGCACCCGTACACGCGGGCCCTGCTGTCGGCTGTCCCGGTGCCGGACCCGATGGCCGAGGCCGCCCGCGGGCGCATCCTGCTCGAGGGCGACCTGCCCTCCCCCACGGAGCGCATCGACGGCTGCCGGTTCCGCACGCGCTGCCCGCTCTACCAGCTCCTCGACGAGGGCCGGCAGGAGCAGTGCCGCACCATCGACCCGGGCCTCGAGCCCGTGCACGGCCGTGGCGTCGCCTGCATCCAGACCGACCAGGAGCACCTGCTCACCGAGCGGGTCGGCGCGGTCGTCTGACGACGCTGGTCACGTCGTGGACGTGACCAGCAGACGGACGGGAGGCCCGGTACCAGCTGGTACCGGGCCTCCCGTCCGTCGTGTGGTCGCGATCGCGAGCCGCGTCAGGCTCCCAGCCACAGGCTGAGCAGCGAGGCGGCGAGCAGCGTCAGCGCAGCAGCGCCGACCGCCAGTGCCGGCGCGTCCCAGCCGCGCACGGCATCACCGGTGCCGGTCGCCGCGCGGCGCTCAGACCATCGGTCGAGCAGGACCGTCATCTCGTCGGGCTGGCGCAGCACGGCACGCTCGCCGCGTCGGGCGGGTTTCGGCCGCGGCAGCGACGGGCCGCCCCAGCACTGGACCTTGCGTCCGGCGACCGTCTCGATCACGATCTGCCAGCGGAGCCGGACGTCGGCGACCGCGTGCCACGGCACCACGGTGCGGCGGAGCGGGTTGAGCACCGTGACCGCACGGTCGTCGATGACGATGCACGGGCGGAAGGTCAGGACCCAGAGCGCCCAGACGAGCACGGCGATCGGGCCGGCGGCGCGGAGCACGACGTCCCAGCTCCCCCGGAACGCGGCGTCGCCCAGCAGGAAGACGCCCAGGACGGCGACGAGGCCGGCCGCCACCGCGCCCCCGCGACCAGCGCGGAGGACGAGGGGGCGTCCGGCCTCGTTCGTGTCCAGGGGGATCAGCGTCCGAACTCGAACCCGGCGCCGGGGATGGCGGCCAGGAGGTCCTTCGTGTACTGCTCCTTCGGGGCGGCGAAGACCTCGTCGGTCGTCGCCTTCTCGACGATCTGCCCACGACGCATGACGCACACGTTGTCCGCGACGAGGCGGACGACCGCGAGGTCGTGCGTGATGAACAGGTACGTCAGGCCGAGCTCGGTCTGCAGCTCGGTGAGCAGGTCGAGGATCTGGCCCTGCACGAGCACGTCGAGCGCGGAGACGGCCTCGTCGAGGACGATGACCTCCGGCTTGAGCGCCAGCGCGCGAGCGACGGCGATGCGCTGTCGCTGACCACCGGACAGCTCGTTCGGGTAGCGGTTCACCATCGACTTCGGGAGCGCGACCTGGTCGAGGAGCTCGAGCACCCGGGCACGGCGCGAGGCCTTGTCGCCCACCTTGTGCGTGGCGAGCGGCTCGGCGATCGTGTTCCCGACGTTGTACATCGGGTCCAGGGAGCCGTACGGGTCCTGGAACACCGGCTGCACACGGCGGCGGAAGTCGAAGAGGTCCTTGCCCTTCAGCGCGCCGATGTCGATGCCGTTGAACTGCACGGTGCCGCTCGTGATGCTCTCGAGCTGCAGGACGAGCTTCGCGACGGTCGACTTGCCCGAACCGGACTCGCCGACGAGCGCCGTGGTGGTGCCCTTCTGGATCGAGAACGACACGTCGTCGACGGCCTTGAGCTCCCGCGTGGCGAGGCTCTTGCCGCGCAGCTTGTAGACCTTCTCGAGGTTCTTCACCACGATGAGGTCCTCGGCTGGACGGTGCTCGCGCTCCTGGGCGCGGGCGATGAGCTCGGCGTCGTCACTGCCGGTGTCGGCGATGTCGATCCGCTGGTGCTGCACCTTCGACTGGATGCGACGGCTGGCCAGCGAGGGGGCCGCCGCGACGAGGCGCTGCGTGTACGGGTGCTGCGGGTTGGCCAGGATCTCCTTGGAGGGGCCGGCCTCGACGACCTGTCCCTTGTACATCACGACGAGCTTCTCGGCCCGCTCGGCAGCGAGGCCGAGGTCGTGCGTGATGAACAGCACCGAGGTGCCGAAGTCGCGGGTCAGGGTCTCGAGGTGGTCGAGGATGACGCGCTGGACCGTGACGTCGAGCGCACTCGTCGGCTCGTCGGCGATGAGCAGCTGCGGGCGGCTCGACAGACCGATGCCGATGAGCACGCGCTGCCGCATCCCGCCGGAGAACTCGTGCGGGTACTGCTTCAGGCGGGTCGACGCGTCGCCGAGGCCGGCTTCCTGCAGGACCTCGACCGCGCGGGCGCGGACGGCGGCCTTGCCGGTCGCCATGCCGTTCGCACGGATGGCCTCTTCGACCTGGAAGCCGATCGACCACAGCGGGTTGAGGTTCGACATCGGATCCTGGGGGACGTAGCCGATCTCCTTCCCGCGGATCTCCGACATCTCCTTGTCGCTCAGCCCGACGAGCTCGCGCCCGTTGAACTTGATCGAGCCGCCGGTGACCTCACCGGTGCCAGCCAGCAGCTTGATGATCGCCTGGGCGCTGGTCGACTTGCCGGAACCGGACTCGCCGACGATGGCCAGACGCTCGCCCTGTTCGAGGGTGAGGCTCACGCCGCGGACGGCCTGCACGAGGCCGCTCTGGGTCTTGAAGCCGACCTGCAGGTCGGTGATCTCGAGCAGCGGGGCGCCGGAACCGCCGGTACGGCGGCTGTTCGGCTGGGTCAGTGTCTCGCTCATCGGCGGGCCCTCGCCTTCGGGTCGAGCGCATCGCGCACCACGTCGCCGAGGAGCAGGAACGCGAGCACGGTGATGGACAGGGCTGCCGACGGCCAGAAGATCGTCGACGGGTTCGTGCGGATCGACGTCTGCGCCGTCCCGATGTCGAGGCCCCAGCTGAGCGCCGAAGGCGGCAACCCGATACCGAGGAAGGACAGGGTCGCCTCCGCCACGATGAACGTGCCGAGCGACACGGTTGCGACGACGATGACCGGAGCCAGCGAGTTGGGGATGACGTGCCGGACCAACGTCTTGAAGCGGCTGACGCCGAGCGCGGCCGAGGCCATGACGTAGTCCGACTGCTTCGCGCTGAGCACAGCCCCGCGCATGATGCGAGCGATCTGTGGCCACGCGAACGCGGCGAGGACCAGGGACACCGTGACGGCGTTCCGAGCAGGGATCACCGACATGATCACGATCGCACCGAGCACGGTGGGGATCGAGAAGAAGATGTCGCCGATGCGGGACACGATCGTGTCGAGCCAGCCGCCGTAGAATCCGGCCAGCGACCCGATGACGATGCCGACGATCGAGACCAGGATCGTCGCGACGAGACCGACGATGAGCGAGTTCTGGGCGCCCCAGATCACGCGCGCGTAGACGTCGTAGCCCTGACGGTTGAACCCGAGGATGTGCCCGGCTCGGGGTCCTTCGTTGCTGTTGTTCAGGTTCGCCTTCGACGGGTCCACGTGGGCGAAGAGCCCCGGGAAGATCGCCACGACGATGATCAGCAGGATCAGGACCGAGGAGATCCAGAAGGTCGGACGCGTGCGCATGGAGTCCCACGCGTCGGTCCAGAGTGAACGGGTCTTCTCGTCCTCGTTGACCTGGTCGACCGCCTGGAGCGGGGTTTCCTCGATCGGGGCGACGTAGTGCGTCGCCGAACGGGGTGCGGCGTTACTTGGCATAGCGGATCCTCGGGTCCAGGACGGCGTAGAGCAGGTCGACCAGGAGGTTGGCGAGCATGAAGATGATGACCATCACGGCGACGAACGACACGACGGTCGGTCCTTCGCCGAGCTTGACGGCCTGGAAGACCGTGCCGCCCACACCGTGGATGTTGAAGATGCCCTCGGTGACGATGGCACCGACCATCAGGTTGCCGATGTCCACACCCAGGTAGGTCACCACGGGGATGAGCGAGTTGCGGAAGATGTGCACACCGATCACACGACGACGCGGGAGACCCTTGGCCGTCGCGGTGCGGACGAAGTCCGCGCTCATGTTCTCGGCGACGCTCGCGCGGGTCAGACGCACGATGTAGGCGAACGAGACGGTCGCGAGGACGATGGCCGGCAGGACCAGCTCGTCCCAGGGTGCGTCGCTCGACACCGTCACGCGGAACAGGCCGAGGTTGATGCCGAAGACGTACTGCAGCAGGAACCCGACGACGAAGGTCGGGACCGAGATGAGCAGCAGCGACACGACGAGCGCGGTGGCGTCGAACAGCTTGCCCTTGCGCAGGCCAGCGATGACACCGACGACGATGCCGGCGACCGACTCGAACAGCAGCGCCAGGATCGCCAGGCGAGCGGTGATCGGGAAGGCGGAGGCGAGCTGCTGACTGACTGGCAGCCCCGAGTACGTCAGGCCGAGGTCACCACGGAACACGCCGCCGATCCAGAGCAGGTACTGGACGATGAACGGCTTGTCGAGGTTGTACTGCTGCCGGAGCTGCTCGATCACCTGCGGCGACGGCTGCCGGTCGCCGAACAGCGCGGCGATCGGGTCACCGGGCAGCGAGAAGACCATGAAGTAGATGAGGAACGTGGCCCCGAAGAACACGGGGATGAGTTGCAGGAGGCGCTTGCCGAGGTACCAGAGCATCAGATCACTGCCCGGTCCGGAGCGATGTCGATCAGGTTCATTGTGGTGAGGGGTGGACGGTCCGAGGGTCGGCACGGAAGTCCGGTGCGGGAGGGCGCCCGCGGTGTGGGGGAAGGTCTTGCCGCCGCGGTACGGGGGTTCGGGAACCGTGTGGTCCCCGAACCCCCGTCCGGTGGCCGCGAGGCAGGATACCTGCTCGCGTGGTGGTCTCTACGAGACCAGGGTCAGTTCTTGACCTCGATGTCGTAGAACAGCGGCACCGAGTTCCAGCCGAACTTGACGTTCGACACGTTGTCGGCGTTCCAGACGCCGGTGACGTTCTGGTACCAGAGCGGGATCTCGGGCAGGTCCTTGAACAGCAGTTCCTGTGCCTCATCGAAGGACTTGTTGCCCTCTTCGACGGTGGCAGCCGAGCGGCCCTTGGCGAGCAGCGCGTTGTACTCCTTGGAGTCGTACCGCGAGTAGTTGTTCGACGAACCCTTGCCCATGGTCGGGCCGAGGAAGTTGTACAGCGACGGGTAGTCGGCCTGCCAACCGGTGCGGCTGCCGCCCGTGAGCTTGTCGTTCGTCTGCAGGTCCAGGGCTTCCTGGAACGTCGGGATCGCGTTGCCCTCGGCCTTGATGCCGAGCGTGTTCGAGATCGAGTTCGTGACCGCGGTCACCCAGGCCTCGTGGCCACCATCGGCGTTGTACGTGATGGTGAGCGTGTCGTTGTACTTCGAGATCTTGTCGGCCTCGGCCCAGAGCTTCTTGGCCTCGGACTCGTTGTAGTCCAGGACGTCGGAGCCCTCGAGGTCGTCGTTCCAGCCGGCGATCACCGGCGAGGTGAAGTCCTTGGCCGGGGTGCGCGTGCCGTCGAAGATCTTGTCGGTGATCTGCTTGCGGTTGATGGCCATCGAGACGGCCTCGCGACGCAGGGCGCCCTCTTCACCCTTCCAGTGGTCGAGGTAGTACGGAAGGTAGATCGCCTGGAAGATGGCAGCCGGCTTGTTGACGTTCGAGTCCGGGAAGTCGGACTTGTACGTCTCGAACGAGCTGTCCGGAACCTGGTCCAGGACGTCGAGGTTGCCGCCCTGGGCATCGGAGTACGCGGTGGCCGGCGAGGAGTAGAACGTGATCGTCAGACCACCGTTCTTCGGCTTGCGCTTGCCCTCGTAGTCCTTGTTGGTGACGAGCTTGATGGAGGAGTTGTGCGTCCAGGCCTTCTTGCCGTCGAGCTTGTAGGGACCGTTGCCGATCGGGTTCTCACCGAACGCCTTGGTGTCCTTGTAGAACGCGGACGGCAGCGGCACGAAGGCCGAGTAGCCGAGCGAGAGCGGGAAGTCCGACTGGGCCGACTTCAGCGTCACGGTGAACTCGTCGTCGCTCACGACCTTGAGGCCGGTGAGCTCGGAGTCCTTGTCGGCGTTGTACCCCTCGATGTTCTCGAAGAAGTAGCTGGCGCCCTGGATGTTGGACTTCTGGGCAGCCCAGTTCCACGCCTTCGTGAACGACTCGGCCGTGACCTTCTCGCCGTTCGTGAACGTGTAGTTCGTGTTCAGCTTGATGTCGAAGGTCTTCGAGTCATCGGTGTCGATGCTCTTCGCGACCTCGTTGACGGGCTTGCCGTCGGCGTCGTACGAGACGAGGCCCTCGAACAGCGAGTCGATGATCTTGCCGCCACCGGTCTCGGTGGTGTTCGACGGGATCAGCGGGTTCTGCGGCTCGGTGCCGTTCGTGGTGACGATCCCGGACGCGTTCGCCGAGCCACCCCCGTTGGAGCTGTTGCTGGAGCAGGCGGTCAGGGCGAGTGCTGTGGCCCCGAGCACGGCGAGGGCGGTGAGCCCGGCGCGCTTCTTGATCAAGGTTCCTCCTGGTGCATGGGACGCGTTCGGGCACAGCTGTGTCACCCGGGCGCGTTTGACCTTTGCAGCGTAGGCAAGGTGAACAGTGGCGTCCAAACCCTGGAGCGAACGGTTACACGCCGGTAACCAACTTGCACGATCCTTGCGAGACGATGCAAGATTCGCGCGCACTCAGGTGAAGGGTGCGTTTTTGTTGCATCCGCATGAAATCTGTTGCACTCCGGCACAGTTCTGTGCAAGTCGGGGGACGGCCAAGCATCGCTCAGGGGTACGGCTCCGGGGCACTGGTCCGCGGTCACGACATGCCGCGAGTGCACCGCCGAGTGGTCACGAATCGTCGCTCGGCGGAGGCCCGGACGACGATTCGTGACCACTCGGCGGAACTGAGCGGGGTGTCGTGGCCACCCGACGCAGCGGGCCGGGGCGAGTCGCACCCGGACCGGGCAAGGCCGGGCCAGACCGGGCAAGGCCGGCCCCCAGATCGAGACCGGGACCGGGACCGGGACACAGACCGGCACCTTCCGTCCGGATGTGACCGTGCCCCGCCCGGAAGAACCGGACGGGGCACGAGGCAGGGCACGAGGCACGGGGCACGAATCACTCGGCGACGATCACCACAGGGTGTCGGCGCCCGACCGGATCAGGCGAACGCCTCGATCGGCGGGCAGGCGCACACCAGGTTGCGGTCGCCGTACGCCTGGTCGATGCGGCGCACCGGCGGCCAGTAGCTTCCGGCCGCTGATGCCCGGCAGCGGGTAGACGGCCTGCTCGCGGGTGTAGGCGTGCGCCCACTCCCCCGAGATCACCGACGAGGCGGTGTGCGGCGCGTGCACGAGCGGGTTGTCGTCCGCCGGCCACTCTCCGCGCTCGACCGCTGCGGCCTCGGCCCGGATCGCGAGCATGGCGTCGACGAAGCGGTCGAGCTCGGCGAGGTCCTCGCTCTCGGTCGGTTCGACCATGAGCGTGCCCGCGACCGGGAACGACATCGTCGGCGCGTGGAACCCGTAGTCGACCAGGCGCTTCGCGACGTCGTCGACCGTGATCCCCGTGGTGTCCCGCAGCGGTCGGAGGTCGAGGATGCACTCGTGTGCGACGAGCCCGTCGTCGCCCGTGTACAGCACCGGGAACGCCTCGCGCAGGCGGGACGCGATGTAGTTCGCCCCGAGCACGGCGGCCTCGGTCGCACGGGTGAGGCCCTCGAGCCCCATCATCCGGACGTAGGTCCACGTGATGGGCAGGATGCTCGGGCTGCCGTACGGCGCCGCGCTGACCGGCCCGCCGGCGTGCGCCAGGCGGTCGTCGGCGTCGGCCGTCGTCGCACCGGAGCGCCGGTCGGCCTGCTGCGCGAACGGGTGCCCGGGCAGGAACGGCGCCAGGTGTGCCTTCGCGGCGACGGGACCCACGCCGGGGCCGCCACCACCGTGCGGGATGCAGAAGGTCTTGTGCAGGTTGAGGTGCGACACGTCGCCGCCGAAGTCGCCGAAGCGGGCGTGCCCGAGCAGCGCGTTGAGGTTCGCGCCGTCGACGTAGACCTGGCCGCCGGCGTCGTGCACGGCGTCGCAGATCTCGCGGATGTCGTGCTCGTAGACGCCGTGGGTGGACGGGTACGTGATCATCAGCGCTGCGAGGGTGTCGGCGTTGGCGGCGACGCGGGCCCGGAGGTCCTCGAGGTCGACGTTGCCGTTCTCGTCGCAGGCCACCACGACGACCTTCATCCCGGCGAGCACCGCGGATGCGGCGTTCGTGCCGTGCGCGCTCGACGGGATCAGGCAGACCGTCCGGTCCTCGTCGCCACGAGCCTGGTGGTACCCGCGGATGGCCAGCAGCCCGGCGAGTTCGCCCTGGCTGCCGGCGTTCGGCTGCAGGGACACGGTGTCGTACCCGGTGACCTCGGCGAGCCACGACTCGAGGTCGCCGATCATGTCGAGGTACCCCTCGACGTCCTCACGCGGTGCGAACGGGTGGATGTTCGCGAACTCCGGCCAGGTCACCGCGGCCATCTCGGTCGCCGCGTTGAGCTTCATCGTGCAGCTGCCGAGCGGGATCATGCCGCGGTCGAGCGCGTAGTCCTTGTCGGACAGGTGCTTGAGGTACCGCATCATGCGGGTCTCGCTGCGGTGTGCGCTGAAGACGGGGTGCGTCAGGTAGTCGCTCTCGCGCTGCAGGGCGGACGGGAGGCCCGTGGCCGCGTCGCGCACGGCTGCTTCGGTCGCGGGGACCGTCACGTCCACCGCGCCGAGCACGCCCGCCAGCGCCACGACGTCGTCGGGCGTGGTCGTCTCGTCGACGGAGAGCTGGAAGGTGTCGGCGTCCACCGTGTGCAGCAGGTAGCCGGCGTCCTGCGCTGCCGCGACGATCGTCTCGGCGCGACCGACGGCCCGCAGGGTGAGCGTGTCGAAGTACGCGTCGTGCACGACCTCCACCCCGGCGTCGCGTGCCACGGCGGCGAGCGCACCGGTGGTCCGTGCGACCCGACCGGCGATGAACCGCAGGCCTTCGGGCCCGTGGTAGACCGCGTACATCGACGCCATCACGGCGAGCAGGACCTGCGCGGTGCAGATGTTGCTCGTCGCCTTCTCGCGGCGGATGTGCTGCTCGCGGGTCTGCAGGCTGAGGCGGTAGGCCATCTGGCCGTCGGCGTCGAAGGACACCCCGACCAGGCGACCGGGCAGCTGGCGCTCCAGGCCGGCGCGCACGGCGAGGTAGCCGGCGTGCGGGCCGCCGAAGCCGAGCGGGACGCCGAAACGCTGGCTGGTGCCGACGGCGACGTCGGCCCCCAGGTCGCCGGGGCTGGCGAGCAGGGTCATCGCGAGCAGGTCGGCGGCGACGACGGCGATGCCACCACCGGCGTGGACGCGCTCGATGACGGACGACGGGTCGACGATGCGGCCCGAGGCGCCCGGGTACTGCAGGATGACGCCGAACGCACCGTCGAGCTGCTCGTCGCTGGGGCCGTCGACGGCGTCGAACGCGCGCAGCGTGATGCCCACGGCATCGGCACGGTGGTCGAGCAACGCACGGGTCTGCGGCAGCAGGTCGGCGTCGACGAGGAACGCGTCGCCCTTGACCTTCGAGGCGCGGCGGGCGAGGAGCATGCCCTCGACCACGGCGGTGCCCTCGTCGAGCATCGAGGCGCCGGCGGTGGCCATGCCGGTCAGGTCGGACACCATGGTCTGGAAGTTGATGAGCGCTTCGAGGCGGCCCTGCGAGATCTCGGGCTGGTAGGGCGTGTACGCCGTGTACCAGCTCGGGTTCTCGAGCACGTTCCGCTGGATCACCGCGGGCGTGTGGGTGCCGTGGTAGCCGAGACCGATCATGGCGCGTCGGACGGTGTTGCGACCGGCCTTCGCGCGGAGTTCGGCGAGCGCCTCGGTCTCGCCGACGGCGGCCGGGATCACCGAGTCGGCGACGGGGCCGACGTGGATGGACTCCGGGATCGCGGCACGGACCAGGGCGTCGAGCGACGGCTGCCCGACGACGTCGAGCATGGCCTGCTGGTCGGCCGGGGTGGTGCCGATGTGGCGGTCGGCGAAGGACGTCTGGAGGTTCTCGAACGCGGTCATGCGATGGAGGCCCGGTAGGCGTCGTGGTCCATCAGGTCTTCGGGGAACGAAGTGCCGTCGACCTTGATCTTCACGAGCCAGCCGGCACCGAAGGGGTCCTGGTTGACGGTGTCTGGGGTGTCGACGACGGCGTCGTTGACCTCGACGACCTCGCCCTCGATCGGGGCGAAGAGCTCGCCGACGCTCTTGGTCGACTCGATCTCGCCGATCTGGTCGCCGGCGGTGGTGGCGGTGCCGACAGCGGGGAGTTCGACGTAGACGACGTCACCGAGCTGCTCGGCGGCGTGGTCGGTGATGCCGACGGTGACGGTGTCGCCCTCGACGAGCAGCCACTCGTGGTCGGCCGTGTACTGGAGTGCGGTCTGGTCGGTCATGGGGTCAGCCTTTCGAGGCGCGGCGGTAGAAGGGGAACGCGGAGACCGTGCTGGGGACGGCAGTCCCGCGGACGTCGATGTGGAGGACCTGTGCCCCGTCCGACGCGGCGGCGAGCGCAGCCGGGTCGACGAAGGCCATCGCGACGGGGTGACCGAGCGTCGGCGAGAGCGCGCCCGAGGTCACGGTGCCGACGACCGCTCCGTCGAGCACGACGTCGTAGCCGGCCCGGGGAGCACGACGGCCCTCGGTCACCAGGCCGACGAGCACGCGGGCGTCCGCGGACGGGGTGACGCCGGCAGCACCGACGAACTCGCCGTCCTTCGCGACGACGCGGCCCAGGCCTGCCTGGGCCGGACGGACGTCGGTGCCGAGCTCGTGCCCGTACAGGGGCATGCCCGCCTCGAGCCGCAGGGTGTCGCGTGCGGCGAGCCCGGCGGGGACGACCCCGCGGTCGGCACCGGCCTCGAGCAGCGTGTCCCAGAGCACCGGGGCGGTGTCCGGGTCGGTGTAGACCTCGAAGCCGTCCTCGCCGGTGTAGCCGGTGCGCGCGACGAGCACGTCGGCGCCGTCGAACAGCGCGTGCAGCACCCGGTAGTAGCCGAGCTCGTCGAGCGGGGTCTCGGGCTGCAGGCGGTCGGCGACGACGAGGGCGTCGAGCGTGCCGGCCGCCGCGGGGCCCTGGATGGCGACGAGGGCCGTGGTGTCGGAGTCGTCGGAGACCTCGACGTCGAAGCCGTCGGCCCGGGCGGTCAGCGCGGCGACGGCGACGTCACGGTTGGAGGCGTTCGCGACGACGAGGAAGACGTCGTCGTCGGTCCGGTACACGACCAGGTCGTCGAGGATCCCGCCGTTCTCGGCGAGCAGCAGCGAGTACTTGGCGCGACCGACCGGCATCTTCCCGAAGGACCCGGCGAGCGCGTGGTCGAGGAAGGCGACGGCGTCGGTGCCGGTCACCCCGATCTCGGCCATGTGGGACAGGTCGAAGACCCCGGCGGCCTGGCGCACGGCGTGGTGCTCGGCGAGGTCCGACGAGTAGCGCACGGGCATGCGGTACCCGGCGAAGTCGGTGAAGGTCGCACCGGCGGCCTCGTGCACGGCTTCGAGCGGCGACGAACGCTGCCCCGGAGTGGGCTGTGGGGACGGACTCATGGCGGAGTTCTCCTGGCATCGGCAGGGCCCGGCGACGATCGCCGGGTGGAACTCCCCCTCTGTCATGGGCCTGAGAGTTTCACCGCGGCCCGTGAGGTCCGGCGGCTTTCACCGTGGGCGAGACGACCGAGCGTCTGCTTTTCAGAGTGGCCTGTCCGCTGCGGTGTGGGACCTGAGAGATTGACGGGGGGATTGCTCCTTCGGTGCCGTGCGCGCGCCCGAGGGCACGATGTACCCAGAGGTACTGCACGGCGTCTCCCGCGACGGATGAACGGCCGGTGTGTTCAGTTGTCCGCGTCGAGCATACCGAGGCCGCGTTTCGGGCGTGTGTCGCGAGCGAACCTTCGACATCTCGTAGAATGCGGGGATGGCCGGACAACGATCGCGCCCCCGCGGGCAGCTGGAGCAGGCGGTGCTCGACGCGCTCCGCTCCGCCGACGCCGGGCTCACCGCACGCCAGGTCCTCGACGCGTTCCCCGAGCCCCGCCCCGCGCTGACGACCGTGCTCACCGTGCTCGACCGACTCGGCCGCAAGGGCCAGGTGGAACGGGAGCAGCACGACGACGCTCCCCTGACCTTCCGCGCCGTGCACAGTCGCGACGAGCAGACCGCCTCACTGATGTCGAGTGCGCTGGCCGCCTCGACCGACCGCGAGGCCGCACTGCTGCAGTTCACCGGGTCGCTCGCCTCGGACGACCTCGAGGCCCTGCGCCGCGCCCTCGACGCCCGCGCCCGCTCCTGACCGGCCGCACACCGTGGTCGTCGCCGGCATCGCGCTCATCGTCCTCGCACTCGCGGTGGTGGTGTTCGCGCCCCGGGTCCTGACCCGTTCCGCCTGGACGATCGACCTGCCGCGCACCGCGCTGGTCTGCTGGTCGATCGCGGTCCTGCTCGGCGTCGTCGGCTTCGTGGCCGGCATCGCCCTGGTCGTGCTCGCCGACCGTCCGGTCACCGAGCTCTTCGGCGGGGACGGCTCCCCCACGCACGGCTTCAACGTGGGCGTCGCGGTGCTCGCGGTCGTGGCGTTCGTCGTCGCGGTCCGGGTCCGCCCCGGCCCCGAACACGAGGCCGTCCGGCAGGCGATGCGTTCCGGGGTCGCCCCGCACCGCGAGATCGACGGCACCCCCGTCGCCGTCGTCGAGGCCGACCACGCACTGGCGTGCGCCGTGCCGGGCCGGAGCGGTGGGGTCCTGGTCAGCACCGGCCTGGCAGACCGGTTGCGCACCGACGAACTGGAGGCCGTGGTCGCCCACGAACGCGCCCACCTGACCCAGCACCACGCGGCTGCGGTCGCGGTCGCGGAATCGATCGAGCGTGCGGTCCCGTGGGTGCCCGGTGCGCGCGCCATGGCGCGGTCGACGCGCGTGCTCGTGGAGTTCGCCGCGGACGACGCGGCGGCCCGTCGCGTCGGACGCGACGCCCTGCGCCGGGCGGTGCTGGTGGCGGACGGGAGCAGCGCGCTCGGCGCGATCCGCGCCTCCAGGCTGTCGTAGCGCCCCTGTCGGAGGCGAGGAATAGGGTGTCAGCACCGTGAAGCCACTGACCGAAGCCGACATCCGATCGTCGTTCGTGAACGCCACAGCCGACGAACTCGCACAGCTGCCCATCCCCGGCCTGCACGAGACCCTCTGGGACGAGCGCGAGTTCCTGGGGTGGCGCGACCCACAGGCCGCCCGCCGCGGGTACATCGTGTCCTGGATCGACGAGCGCCCCGTGGGCATCGTCGTCCGGTCCGCCGGTGGGTCGCTGCGCTCCGGCATCGCCGCGATGTGCTCGTTCTGCCACTCCCCGCAGCCCGCGACCCAGGTCCGGCTGTTCTCCGCCGCACGTGCTGGCGAGTCCGGCCGCAACGGCAACACCATCGGCACGTACATCTGCGAAGACCTCGGCTGCCCGATGCTCATCCGTACCGCACCGCCGCACCTGAACCCGCCGGCGACCATCGCGATGCGGGGTGCGTCCCTGCTCCAGCGCGTGCAGAACTTCACCGCGGACATCATGAAGACGGCGTGAGCCGGTTCGGCACCGCCCGCTGGGCCGTGGTCGAGGAACTCGGCGACGGACGGTGGCGACTCACCCTGCGGGACGAAGCCGACGATGAACTCGGCGCGTTCGGCCTGGGGGTCGAGGGCCCGTGGGACCCCGATGTCGAACCGCACGTCGGGTTCGTGCTCGTGCAGCTCGGCCTGACGCTGCGCGGGGCTCGGCCGTGGCGCATCGACGAGCTCGGTGACCACCGGGCGCCCGTCCTGTCGCTCGGCTGAACGAGGACGCCCGACCGGCTCACGTCCGTGCACCGAGGCCGCTCGGTCAGTCCGCGGCGACGAAGTTGCGCAGGATCTCGCGGTCGTCGTCAGCGCGCATCGCCCACGCGAGCTCGCTGCGGTGGTCGCTGCCCTCGAGCGGCAGGAGCGTCACCGTGTCGGGTGCGGCGAGCGCGGCGCTCTCCGGCACCACCGTCACGCCGAGGCCCACCCCGACCAGGTGCAGCACGGTCGCCCAGGTGGTGGCCTCCTGCACGACGACGGGTCGGCGCCCACCGGCGGTGACCGGTGCCAGGTTGCGCTCGGTCGCCAGTGCTCCGGCGACCGCCGGGAAGAACACGAACGGTTCGTCGACCAGCTCGGTGCCGCGGATGCGCTCGCGGCCTGCCAGTCGGTGCCCGCGCGGGACGGCGGCGACGAACGCCTCGGACCGGAACGGCAGCAGGCGCACGGCGGGGTCCGGGTCGGCATCGCGGACGACGGCGAGGTCGAGCTCGCCGCGGACGATCCGCGCCAGCAGCGTCGACGAGTACCCCTCGGTCAGTTCCACCCGGACCAGGGGGTAGCGCTCCCGGAACGACTGCACCCGTTCGATCGGCCCGAGGGGCAGCGCGGAGACCACGAACCCGACGTCGAGCCGACCGACCTCGCCCCGACCGACCCGGACCGTCTCGTCGAGGTCGCGCCGCACCTGCCCGAGCAACGACCGCACACGGCCCTGCAGCGCCCGGCCGGCGGCGGTCAGGGCGACGCTGCGGCTGGTCCGGACGAACAGGTCGACCCCGAGCGCGCGCTCGGTCCGCCGGATCTGCTGGGACAGTGCGGGCTGGGCCATCCGCAGCTGTCCGGCTGCTCGGCCGAAGTGCAGTTCGTCGGCGACGGCCAGGAAGGCCCGCAGGTGACGGAGGTCGACGTCGGGTTCTCGATCCATGCACACAGCGTATCGATCAGCGCGAACGAGTATTGGACGCGACTGCATCGCCGCTCGAGGATGGAGGCATGCCCGAAGCAACCTCCACCGTCACCATCGCCGACCTCGCCACCCCCGCCGACGCCGAGGCGTTCCGCACGCTCAACGAGGCCTGGATCACCCGGTACTTCACCCTCGAGGACGAGGACCGTGTGTTCCTCTCCGACCCCGTCGGCCGCGTCGTCGAGCAGGGCGGTGCCGTCCTGGTCGCCCGGCTCGACGACCAGGTCGTCGGGTGCATCGGGGTCGTGCCCACCACCCCCGGCGTGTTCGAACTCGTGAAGATGGCCGTCTCCCCCGACCACCAGGGGCACGGCACCGGGCGGAAGCTCATCACCGCGGCACTCGACCGGGCCCGCGAGCTCGGAGCACACCGCATCGACCTGGAGAGCAACGCGCAGCTCACCAGCGCCGTGCACCTGTACGAGGCGTTCGGCTTCCGGCACCTGCACGAGGATGAGATCGCCCCGAGCCCGTACGTGCGGGCCGACGTGCACATGACGCTCGACCTGCGCTGACGTTCGACCTGCGCCGACGGCGGCCCCGTCCCGGTACGCTCACGGCATGGCGATGTACGAGGTGCAGGCGGTCCGCGAGGCCGGCGCGTGGCAGGTGTTCATCGACGGCTTCATGGTGACCGAGGTCTCCCGGTGGCCGTCCGTCGGGTTCGTCGCCCGCGAACTCCTCGCGATGGACCGCGACGACGACCTGCGCATCCGCGTCGTCGGCCGCAACCAGTACGTGGCCTGACCCCGGCGGGCTCGAGTGAGCAGAAGACATCGAGTGCGTGGCGCCGACCCGACGTCTTGCGTTCACTCGGTGCTGTGTAGCCGGCAACGACGCCGTTCCACCGGTCACGCGACGTGCCAGACCAGCCCCTCCTGTGCGCTCGACGGGTACGCCGACGCGATCCGGAACACGGCCTCGCGCAGGGTCTCCGGAGAACAGGCCAGGTTGAGCCGGACGAACCCCCGCCCTTCGGACCCGAACCCCAGCCCGGAGTTCAGCGCGACGTACGCGTTCTCGCGCAGCGGCACCGCGGGGTCGTCGCCGAGGCCGATGCCCCGGAAGTCGAGCCACGCCAGGTACCCGGCGCGCGGCCGCGTGTAGACCACACCGGGCAGGTGTTCGGCGAGGAGCTTGGCGAGCAGTCGGTCGTTCGCCACGATGCGCGCCACGACGTCGTCGAGCCAGTCCGTCGCCAGGGTGAACGCCGCCAGGTTCGCGTGCAGCCCGAGGATGCTCGTGCGGCAGGCGACCTCCTCCCACAGGGTGTCGAGGAGCGCGGCGGTCCGGGGATCGCCGGCGACGATGACCGAACACTTCACGCCGGCGAGGTTCCAGCCCTTGCTCGCCGAGGTCACGCACACGCTCCGGGCTCCGACGGGCTCGGCGACGGCGGCGAACGGGGTGAACTGCACGCCGGGGTGGGTCAGGGGTGCGTGGATCTCGTCGCTGATGACGAGGACGTCGTACTTCGCGGCCAGTTCGGCGATCGCGACGAGGTCGGCCCGGTCGTGCACGAGCCCGACGGGGTTGTGCGGGTTGCAGAGCAGGAACACGCCGACCCCGTCGGCGAACGTCCGCTCGAGGCCCTCGAGGTCGAGCCGGTACTGCCCCCACTGCTCGAGCAGCGGGACCTCCTCGACCTGACATCGAGCTTCTTCGACGAGCTCGAAGAACGGCGGGTACACCGGCGGGGTGATCGCGACGCGGCCGCCGTCGGGCAGCGCGAGCCGGAGCGACTCGACGATCCCGACACTGACGTCGGTGGCCAGGTGGATCCGCGACGGGTCGATCTGCCAGCCCCAGCGGTCCAGCGCGAACTGCGCGAAGGCCGGTGCGAGCGGGCCGGGGCCGTCGAGGTACCCGAGGTCGGACTGCGAGACCCGTTCGATCAGGGCCTGGCGGATCGCCGGCGCGACGTCGTGGTCCATCTCGGCGACGAACAGGGGCAGCACGTCGGGCGCGTACCGCGTCCACTTGATGCTCGTCCGGACCCCGCGGAGCGTGCCGACCGGGTCCTGCTCGTCGCTCGCCATGCGTCCCAGCATGCCCCTGCCGGGAGGCCCGGCGCGACTCCCGACGTCATCCCACGTCGTCTTCGGGTGGGGTCACGGCCGGGGGCCGCCCCGTCGGCCTACGCTCGGCGACATGAGCACGAGCACCGCCGACAAGGCCGTCACCCTCAAGCAGCTGCACGAAGCCCCCGAGATCCTGCGCGTCGTGAACGTGTGGGACGCGATCACCGCGAAGGTCGTCAGCGACCTGCCCGGCACGAAGGCCATCGCGACCGCCGGTCACTCGATCGCCGCGTCGTACGGGTACGAGGACGGCGGCATGCCCCTCGACCTCGCCCTGTCGGGTGCCGCGATCGTGTCCGCCGCGACAGACCTGCCGGTCACCGCCGACCTGGACGACGGGTACCAGGACCCCGCCGAGACCATCCGCCGGGCCATCGGCTCGGGCATCGTGGGCGCCAACGTCGAGGACCGGCTGCGTCCCTTCGACGAGGCGGTCGCCCGCGTCGCCGCGATCACCGCAGCGGCGCAGGCCGAGGGCGTCGACTTCCAGCTGAACGCCCGCACCGACGCGATCGCCCGCGGCGGCGAGCGCCCGATCGACGAGAGCATCGAGGACGCGATCGCCCGAGGCAGGGCGTTCCTGGACAACGGCGCCGCGCTGGTCTTCGTGCCCGGCGCGATCGATCGTTCCGTGGTCGAGCGGCTCGTCGCCGGTCTCGGTCGCGGCAAGCTCTCGGTGATCGGCTTGCCCGGCGCCCTGCCCGCCGCCGAGTACGAGGCGCTCGGCGTCGCCCGCATCTCCTACGGCCCGCTCACGCAGCGGGTCGCGCTGCGCGCGCTCCGCGACCTGGCGACCGACCTGTACGCCGACGGCGTCGTGCCGGAGGACACCCCGACCCTGAACTGACGGAGCAGACGGACGGGAGGCCCGTGGCGGTGTCGCCACGGGCCTCCCGTCCGTCCCGTGGTCGCGTCACGCCCCCCGCACCCATGCGCACGTCGTTGCGATCCGGGGCACGTGTGCCGATCCAGGGCATGCGAACCCGGGCTGGCGGGGCATGCTCCTGCCGCTACTGTCGTGCCATGCCGGTCGACGTCGAAGCCCTGCTCACCCCGCCATCCCCCGTCGCTGCGCGCGCACTGGACGTCGTGCGGGCATGGTCCGAACCGGCTCTCGTCAACCACTGCCTGCGGTCGTGGGCATGGGCTGTCCTGCTCGCCCCGACGGTCGACCTCGAACCGGACCCCGAGCTGCTCTTCGTCGCGACGATGCTCCACGACCTCGGCGTGGATCCGTTGTTCGACGCCCACCGGGTGCCCTTCGAGGACGCCGGCGGCGCGGTCGGATCGGTCTTCGCGCTCGGCGCCGGGTGGGACGCCGTGCGAGCCCGTCGGGTCGGGGAGATCATCGAGCGGCACATGTGGCGGTCCGTCGACCCGGAGCTCGACGCCGAGGGACACCTGCTCGAGGTCGCGACCTCGCTCGACGTCTCCGGCGTGGGCTTCGACAGGTGGTCGTCGGACGACCTGCGGGACGTCACGGCCGCGCTGCCCCGTCTGGACTTCTCGGCGACGTTCGACGGGCTGATCCACGAGCAGGCCTCGCGCAAGCCGTCCTCGGCCGCGGCCCGACTGGACGGCTCGGGCAACGTGGCCGCCGGCGGAGACCGCTGGGCCACGTTCCTGGCGTCCTGACGCTCGGTCCGGTCACTCGCTGGACTTCTCGGCAGGGTGGGCGTATAGTATCTTGTTGGTGCACTGCAGCGAACCCATCTGACTCGCGCACACCACCCTCTCGACACCGACTCACCCGAGTCGCATTCCACTCGAGACACCGCTCGATCCGAACGGACGAGCTGCACGTTGAAACTCGACGTGCGCGCCCCGCACTCGATGCGTCGCGCTGGACTGAGACGTCCGCCGACACCGAGTCGCCCTGGCGCCGAATGACCAGGAAGTACAGCACCATGACCAGCAACGAACGAATCACCGTGTTCGGGACCGCACTCGCGGCCCCGACGATCACCCCCGACCGCATCGCCGAGTTCCCGGTGCGCGACGACCGCTCGCAGCGCGAGTACCTCGTCCGCATCGCAGCCGATGACCTGGGGACCTTCGTCACCCGGGGTACCCGGCTCGACGCCGTCGGCGAGGCCGGCTGGACCGTCCCGGGCCGCTCCTGGGCGGGCGAGGCCAGCCGCACCCTGCTGCAGGCACAGTCCGTGCAGGCAGGCGAGATGGCCCTCGCAGCCTAGGTCCGACCAGCACCACCACGAAGCGCCGCCGAGTCTGCTCGGCGGCGCTTCGTCGTTCCCGGTGCTCGTCTAGAGTCGAGAGCTGTATGGGAGGTCGCCATGCGGATCGAACGTGCTGCGGAGTTGATCCGCGCTGCCCGCGAAGACCTCGGCCTCTCGCGGACCGGTCTCGCTGCCGCCGCCTGCATGCAGCAGCCCACCATCTCGGCGTACGAGAGCGGACGGAAGCGGCCGCGCGAGGGGTCGCTCCGGCGGATCCTCGAAGCGGCGCACACCCGCCCGAGCATCCCGCTCGCCGTCTACGCCGACGCGATCCTCGACGAGGCGAAGCGCTTCCACCTCGACGACGTCCGCGTCTTCGGCTCCGCGGTGCGCGGGCAGGACACGGAACACAGTGACATCGACCTGCTGGTCCACCTGACCCCCACAGCATCGCTGTTCGATCTCGGTGGGTTCGCGCACGAGGTCGAGCGCATCACCGGTTTCGAGGTCGACGTCCTCACCGACGACCTACCCGGTCGGATGCCGGGGCCGTCCGTCGGCTTCACTCGTACCCGTCGAAGCGGTAGCTGATCTGCGGGTCGTACAGCGGCAAGCCCAGGTCGACCACCGCAGAGATGACGACGTTCCACTGCTCCGAGTCCATGCCGTAACAGGTCGTGGTCACCATCTGCGGGCTGTAGCTCACATCGATCGCACCGCGGTTCCCCGGCCCGGCGAGCATCGTCTGGTCGGCACCGTCCGCGCGGGTCTTCTCGACGGCCCAGTGCGGAAAGGCGGCGATGAGGGCGGCCTCGACAGCCTCGTGGTCGAGGGCCTCCAGTCCGGAGACGTGCTCACCGTCCACCAGGCGCTCGTACACCTGCGCGGAATCGAGTCGCTCGCTCGTGCGCCAGAAGGCGAACTGTTGGCTCATGTGCCCCTCGGTCTAGTTGTTGAAGCGGAACTCCACCACGTCGCCGTCCTGCATGACGTAGTCCTTGCCCTCGATGCGGGCCTTGCCGGCAGCGCGGGCCTCGGCGATCGAGCCGGTCGCGACCAGGTCGTCGAACGAGATGACCTCGGCCTTGATGAAGCCCTTCTCGAAGTCGGTGTGGATGACGCCGGCAGCCTGGGGAGCCTTCCACCCCTTGCCGATCGTCCACGCACGGGCTTCCTTCGGACCGGCCGTCAGGTAGGTCTGCAGCCCGAGGGTGTCGAACCCGATGCGGGCGAGCTGGTCGAGGCCCGACTCGGCCTGCCCGGTCGACTCGAGCAGTTCGGCGGCGTCGGCAGGGTCGAGGTCGATGAGCTCCGACTCGACCTGGGCGTCGAGGAAGACAGCCTGGGCGGGGGCGACCAGCGCGGCCAGTTCGGCTTTGCGGGACTCGTCCGTCAGGATCGCCTCGTCGACGTTGAAGACGAAGATGAAGGGCTTGGCGCTGAGCAGCCCGAGCTCGGAGATCGGGGACAGGTCGATCTTCGTGGCGGAGAGCAGGGTGCCCTGCTCGAGCGCGGCACGGGCCTCGCGAGCGGTCTCGAGCACGACCGGCTCGGCCTGCTTGAGCTTGAGCATCTTCTCGTACCGCGGGAGCGCCTTGTCGATGGTCTCCATGTCGGCGAGGATCAGCTCGGTGTTGATGACCTCGAGGTCGTCCTTCGGGGAGACCTTGTTCGCGACGTGCACGACGTCGTCGTCGGTGAAGCCACGGACGACCTGCGCGATGGCGTCGGCCTCGCGGATGTTGGCGAGGAACTTGTTGCCCAGGCCTTCGCCCTCGCTCGCGCCCTTGACGATGCCCGCGATGTCGACGAACGACACCGGCGCCGGCACGGTCTTCTCCGAGTGGAAGAGCTCAGCGAGCTGGTCGAGCCGCGAGTCGGGCAGGTTCACCACCCCGACGTTCGGCTCGATCGTCGCGAACGGGTAGTTCGCGGCGAGGACCTGGTTCTTGGTCAGGGCGTTGAACAGGGTCGACTTGCCGACGTTCGGGAGACCGACGATTCCGATGGTGAGAGCCACGGGAGAACAGCCTACCGGCGGCGGCCTGTCGGAGCCGACCCGGGCCTCCAGTCCGTTCGTCAGGCCAGCAGACGTGACCCAGCCATACGGGGCCGCAGGGCCGTGATGCGGCGCTCGACGACGTCGAAGACGTCGGCCTGCAGCCGCTGCGAGAGCCGCCAGTCGCCAGGCACCTGCAGCGAGTGGCCGGCACGGTCGACGGTCTGGAGGCGCGCAGCCGTCCCCGAGACACGGTCGGGCCGCCACATGGTGTCGGCTCCACCCCCGATCGCGTCGTGCGCGTCAGTCGCGGCGGCGAGCGCCGTGGCCACATCGTCGTGCGTGAGCACCGGGGTGAGCCAGACCCCGGGCACGTCGTTGCGGATCGCCCAGGGCAGGGCGAAGCAGCCGAACGACTTCGCGACGACGAGGTCGGGCAGCCGGTCCCCCAGCGCCGCGGCGACAGCGGCCTCGACGAAGCCGACCGGATCGGCTCCGGCGGCGTCGTCGACCTGCCATCGTGGCGCGATGACCTCGCACCCCGCAGCGAGCGCGATCTCGCTCGTCCACCAGAGCAGCGGCGCCTGCTGCCCGTAGCCGGTCCCGGCGAGCACCAGGACGAGCGGACGTCGGTCGGCGTCGTTCCCCATGCGCTGAGAGTAGCCACACGCAACGCCGAGGGGAACGGACGGCGATGTCGGAACCCCGTGCGACGATCGGGACCGTGCCGTTGAACTTCACCGCGATCGACTTCGAGACCGCCAACAGCTCGCCCGCCAGCGCCTGC
This sequence comes from Curtobacterium sp. Arg-1, assembly GCF_025643395.1. NCBI lineage: Bacteria > Bacillati > Actinomycetota > Actinomycetes > Micrococcales > Microbacteriaceae > Curtobacterium > Curtobacterium sp. Arg-1. The sequence continues at coordinate 882,248 of NZ_CP095731.1, read as the reverse complement.
TCCGTCGGGCTGGTGAAGGTCCGCGCCGGCCGGGTCGTCGATCGGGCGTCGTGGTTCATCCGCCCGCCGTTCGGGCACGACGCGTTCCTCGAGTGGAACACCCGCATCCACGGCATCGTCGCCGAGGACGTCGCGCGCGCCAAGACGTGGGAGCAGCAGTACCCCGACCTGGTGGCCTTCGCCGAGGGCGACGTCCTGGTGGCGCACAACGCCCGCTTCGACATGGGCGTCATCGCCGGTGGGTGCTCCGCGACGGGGATCGACCTGGCCGAGCACCACTCGCTGTGCTCCCTGGCGGTCGCCCGCAAGACCTACACGCTCGACTCCTACCGCCTGCCGGTCGCCGCGATGGCCGCCGGGTTCGAGGGGTTCCAGCACCACGACGCCGCTGCCGACGCCGAGGCCTGCGCTGCGATCGTGGTGCACGCCGCCGGGCACCACGGTGTCGAGACGGTCGAGGCACTCGGCGCGGTCACCCGGGTGACGATCGCCCCGGTCCGTGCTCGTGCCGAGAAGCCGAAGGCCGCGAACCAGCCGCGGCTGTCGAACCGACCGATGGTCTTCGCCGACTGACGGGGTTCGCCGACTGGCGCAACGCCCGCTGCGCTCGGCCGGGGTGCCACATCCCCGGTGGTATTGTCACGACAATGCCGTCGGCACCGTCGCCGGCATCTCCGCACGTGTGAAGGACCGCGATGACCAACGAAGGCCAGCTGCCGTCCGACCTGTTCATGGACCTGGACCGGTCGGGTCCCATGCCCCTCTACTTCCAGGTCGCCTCGCGCATCGAGGAGTCGATCCGCTCCGGCGCGATGCCGCCAGGGGCCCGACTCGAGAACGAGATCGCCCTCGGTGAGCGTCTTGGCCTGTCGCGGCCGACGATCCGTCGTGCGATCCAGGACCTCGTCGACAAGGGTCTGCTGGTGCGCCGCCGCGGCATCGGGACCCAGGTCGTGCACGGCCCGGTCACGCGCAAGGTCGAGCTGACCAGCCTGTACGACGACCTGGCCCAGGGTGCGCAGGCTCCGGCGACGAAGCTGCTGCAGCGCGACGACGTCCCCGCTCCCGACGACGTGGCCGCAGCGCTGAGCGTCGAGCCGGGCACGATCGTCGCGCACATCCGACGGGTGCGGTTCGCCGAGGACGTCCCGATGGCGATCCTCGAGAACTACCTGCCGCCGGAGTTCCTCGACCTGACGGACGATGACCTGCAGGCGCACGGGCTGTACCAGCTGCTCCGCGGCCGGGGCGTCACGATGCGGGTGGCCAAGCAGCGGATCGGCGCCCGGGCGGTCACCGACGAAGAGGCCGGTCTGCTCGAGATCGAGGACGGCGATCCGGTGCTCACGATGAGCCGTACCGCGTACGACGCCTCGGGCCGGGCGGTCGAGTACGGCGTGCACTGCTACCGCCCCGACCGGTACTCGTTCGAGGTCACGCTCGTCGACAAGTAGGTCGCTCGTCGAGCGGTCACGACTCGCTGTCGGCAGTGCGCCGAGTGGTCACGAACTGTCGCCCGGACGCCCGGCAACCGACACTTCTTGACCACCCGACGGAACTGAGCGGGGTGTCGTGACCGCGCCGCCCCCGCCCCGCCCCCGCACGGCCTCAACCGAGCGCGGGCACCCCGAGCTCGCCCGTCACGTACTGGGCCCGTCCGAAGCCGAACGACCAGTCCTGCGGCCCGTTCTCGACGTAGCCGATGAAGACGTCCTCGGACGCGACGCCGATCGCCGCGAGGGCGTCGTGGATCGCCCGGTACAGTGACGCCTTTGCCTCGTCGGTCCGTCCGCGCTGCGTGAACACCTGGATCATCACGACACCCTCGGTGCGCTCGAACCCCAGACCGGCGTCCTCGGCGATGATCTGCTGCGCCGGGTGCTCGGTGATCACCTGGAACCGGTCTCGCACCGGGATCCCGTACACGTCGACGATGGCCTGGTGGATGGCGTCGGCGATGCCACGGACGGCCTCGGGCGTGCGGCCGGTGGTGAGGTCGATTCGGACGAGCGGCATGGTGCCTCCTGGTTGCTCGGACTTTGTCCTTACATACTAACAAGGGAGCGGCACCGCGTGTCTAGATCCTGGGTGTCGGCGCCCCGTACGTCAGCGGCCCGTCGACCAGGGCGACATCGTGCCACGCACCATCGACCAGCGAGGCCTCCGCCGCCTCGACGATCGACGCGGCAGCGAGCCCGTCCGCGACCGACGGCGCCAGCTGCTCTCCACGCCGGACACTCGCGATGAACTGCGCCGCCTCGATCGTCTTCAGGTCGTCGTAGCCCATCGCGGTGCCGGCGCCCGGCTGGAAGCGCGCGAACTCGCCGTCACCCGAGGCGACGTAGTGGGTGGCGTACCCGTCGACCTCTTGTCCGTCGAGGTACACCTCGAGCTCGTTGAGGCGCTGGAAGTCCCACCGGACCGAACCGCGGGTGCCGTAGATCTCGAGCGTGTACTCGGCGTGCGGCCCACGCATGACCCGACTCGAGTCCATCGTGCCGACCGCACCGTCCTCGAACCGGAACAGCAGCGCGGCGTAGTCCTCGTTCTCGACGGCGCCCAGTTCACCGGTCGCCGCCGCACTGCGGTCGACGATGCCGGCAGCAGGCCGGGGCCGCGACTCGATGAACGTCTCCGCGAGCGCACTGACCGAAGCGATCCGACCGACCACGTACTGCGCCAGGTCGAGCCCGTGCGACAGCAGGTCGCCGAGCACGCCCGATCCTGCGCGCTCACGCTCGAAGCGCCAGGTCAGCGGGGCCGCCGGGTCGGACGAGTAGTCGGCGAGCAACGATCCGCGCACGTTCGTGATCCGGCCGAGCCGCCCGCTGCGGACGAGTTCACGGGCACGCTCGATCGCCGGGGCGTGCCGGTAGTTGAACCCGACGCTCGTGATGACGCCCGCCTGTTGCACCGCCTGGTGGATGGCGCGGGAGTCGCTGGCGTACCGCCCCATCGGCTTCTCGATCCAGAACGGCTTGCCCGCCTCGGCCGCGGCGACGGCCATCTCGCGGTGCAGGAAGTTCGGCGAACAGATCGACACGACGTCGACGGCCGGGTCGGCGAGGACCTCCTGGTAGTCGGCGACGGCACGTTCGTACCCGAGCCGCGTCACCGCCTGGTCGCGCGCCGCCTCGACCGGGTCGGCCGCGACGACGAGCCGCGGCTGGACGCCGAGCTCCGGGAAGTGGTCCGGCAACGCCCGGTAGGCGCGCGAGTGCAACCGCCCCATCCAGCCGACCGAGATCAGCCCGACGCCGATGCTGTCCATGGAGAACTCCTTCGTTCAGGTGACGCGCGTTGGAGCGCGACAATGACCCTAGCCGATGCTGCGGACTTTGTCAGCACATGCCGCAACCGCCTGGAGGCCCGGTGCCGGTCTCAGGGACCGGCACCGGGCCTCCAGGCTGGTACGGCAGCGCCCGGGGCGCGACCCCGCGGTTCCGACCGGGGATCGCGCTGCGCAGCTGGTCACGTCTCAGTTCGCGGGGACGATGATGTCGCGGACCAGGGCATCGAGCTTCGCGTCGGCGTCCAGGAACTGCCGGAGCGTCGTCACGGTCGCACCGAAGCGGTCGAACTCGTCGATGGTCATGCCGTCCACGTCGTAGCCGCGGGCGAACTCCGGCGTCGCCGCCCGGAGCGCCTCGATGACGTGCACGGGGACCTCGTCGTCGATGGCGTGCGGGCGGAACGGGAACGCGTTGTCGTTGATGTCCTTCGTCCACTGGAACGGCGGCGAGACGACGAGGTCACCGCCCTGGAACTCGGACCACTGCAGCGCGTTGCGGAACGCGGCGACCAGCACGCGCGAGCGGAACCCCCGCTCCTGGAAGACGCGGTAGGCGTTCTTCACCGCCGCGACACCGGCCCACTCGAGGATGCCCGGGTCCACCATCACGTGGTCACGCTTCACGACGGTCTTCAGCCAGTCGTCGAAGCGGCCGGCCATCAGAGTGACGACGTGGCCGAACTCCTGCTCCGGCTTGCCCTCGGCAGCACGGCGGTCGAGGGCACGCTCGATGGCTTCGCCCACGGCGACGACCTGCGGCACGGTGAAGGACACCGTGGCGTTGATCGAGACCCCGCGGTAGGCGGCTTCCTCGATCGCGGCGATGCCGACCTTCGTGGCGGGGATCTTCACGATGATGTTCGGCGCGAGCTGCGAGAACCGCACGGCCTGCTCGACGAGCGCGTCCTGGTCGCGGTGGAACCGGGGATCGGTCTGCATCGACAGTCGACCGTTGCGGCCGCCGGACGCCTCGAACGCGGGCAGCAGCTGCGCCGCGGCGGCGATGGAGAGCTCCTCGACGGCCTTCCAGCCGATCCAGGACTCCCCCGCCGTCGGGTGCTCGGCAGCGATCGCACGGATGCGGGGGACCCAGGTCTCCGGGTCCTGCTGGATGCAGGTGTACGCGATCACCGGGTTGCATGTCGCCCCGACGGCACCGTACTCGTGGATGGCGGTCGACAGCTCCCGCGGGTCGGCGGAGTCGTTCCACAGGGCGGTCGGGGTCTGTTCCGCGGCCTGCAGGGTGACGGGACGGGAGTCGGCGTCGGTGGACGCCTGCGTCTCGAGGGTGGTGGTCATCGGTGGAGTCCCTTCGTGATCGTGTCGAGCTGGAACCGCGACACCGCGTCGGCGTCCTCGTCCTCGGCGAAGACGCTCGAGACCGCGACGGTGTCCGCGCGCGCCGAGAAACCGACCCGGTCGAGTGCCGCCCAGAAAGCGTCGAAGTCGACGTCCGCCTGGCCGACCGGCAGGTGCTGGTGCACGCGGACCGGGTTGCCGGGCGGGTTCGTGATGTAGCGCAGGCCGTGCGAGCGACGGTGGTCGTACGCGTCGGCGACGTGGACCAGCTGCAGCGAGTCACCGGCGGCGTCGATGATCTCGTCCATGTTGCCGCCGTAGTGGAACGTGTGGCAGGCGACGTACACGAAGCCGACGTGCTTCGAGTTCAGGCCGCGGATCACCCGGAGCGCCTCGAGCCCGTCCTCGACGAAGTCGTCGGGGTGCGGGTCGATGAGCACCCGGATGCCGGCGTCCTCGATGATCGGCAGCAGTTCCTCCATCGACCGGTAGAACTGGTCCTCGGACTCCTCGGCGCGCTCGGGGCGGCCGGAGAACTCCGTGTTGATGGTGTCCACGCCGAGGCGCTTCGTGATCTCGATGACCCGCTTCCACTTCTGCACCGCAGCCTGTCGGGCGTCCTCGTCCGGGCCCGACCAGCGCAGCACCGGCAGCACGCTCGCCACCTGGACCCCGGCGTCACGGCAGGCCGCGGCGAACGCGTCGACCAGGTCGTCGTCGGCCTTGGGGTGTCGGTAGAAGGGGATGAAGTCCTTGTGCGGGGTGAGCTGCAGGTACTCGTACCCGAGCTCCGCGACCTTGCGCGGGAACTCGAGCAGCGACAGGTCGTGGTGGAACGGGGTGGGGTCGAGCGCGATCTTCGGCATCGATCAGGCCCCGGCGAGCGCGGCGGTGTCGCTCGTCGCGTCGCTGGTCTCGTCGTAGAACGCCGGCTTCGTGACCGCGTACTCCACCACTTCGTGCGCGCCGGACTGCTGGGCCCGGACCGCGACCTCGGCGACGACGGAGGCGGTGTAGCCGTCCCAGGCGCTCGGCCCGTCGATGCCGCCGGTCCGGGCCGCGTCGACCCAGCGCTGGACCTCTTCGTCGTAGGCGGCACCGAAGCGCTCCTTGAAGGACGGCGTGACGCCCTGCGAGGTCGCTCCGGCTGCGACGAGCGAGAGCGACGTGTCGCGGCCGATGTACGCGACACCGGACTCGAACACGGCGTCGGTGGTGACCTGGTAGCCGAACTGGGCGTTGACGTTGATCTCGACGATCGCCATCGTGCCGGACTCGGTGGTGAACAGGACGAACTGCGGCTCGGGCAGGTCGGCCGGCGCGAGGGAGTTCTTGCGCGGCTTCTTCACCTCGACGCTCGTGATGGCTTCGCCGGTCAGGAACGGGATGATGTCGATCTCGTGGATCACCGAGTCGTGGATGAGCATCGACTCGCTGAAGTTCGGCGGCGTCGTCGGGTTGCGGTGCGCGTGGTGCAGGGCGAGCAGGGCACCGTTCGCCCCCGACTCGCGCAGGGCCTTGAGCTCCTGGTACCCGGCGTCGAACCGGCGCATGAAGCCGACCTGGATGACGGGCCGGGCGGCGTGCTGCTGCTCGAGCTCGACGATGCGCAGCGAGTCCTCGGCGCTGGTCGTCAGCGGCTTCTCGCACAGGACGGTGAGGCCGCGCTCGAGCGCGGTCACCAGGATCGGCTCGTGCAGGAAACCCGGCGTCGCGATGATGACGGCGTCGATCTCGGTCTGCTCGAGCGCCTCGTCGAAGGACGCGGCGGTGATCGCACCGGGCGCCAGGGTGGCTGCCGCAGCGGCACGGGCCTGGTCGGGCTCGACGACGGCGACGACGTCGGCGTTCGAGATCTTGGCGGTGATGCGGCGGACGTGGTCGGCGCCCATCATGCCGGCACCGACGACGGCGACGCGGAGGTTCTGTGTGGTGGTCATGGTGGTGTTCTCCTGGTGGTTGTTGACGCTGCGTGGACGGCGCGTCAGGAGGCGCGGGCGGCCGAGGTCGAGCCGAAGATGTGCTGGAAGGTGCGTTCGGCGATCGGGCCGGGGGCGTCGACGGAGCAGCCGTACATGTCCTGCTCGACGATGCCGAAGACGTCCGGGTTGATCGCGGCGACGGCCTCGATGATCGGGGCGAGCTCGGGGGTGCCGTGCGGCGGCTCGGTCATGATGCCCTGCGACACGGCGGTGGCGAACGGCACGTCGTTCTTGAGCACGTCGAACAGCAGGTCGGTGTCGACCTGCTTCAGGTGCAGGTAGCCGATGCGCTCCGGGTGGGCGGCGATGAGCTTGAGGTTGTCGCCGCCGTAGTAGGCGAAGTGGCCGGTGTCGAGGCAGAGGTTCGTGTACTCGGGGTTCGTGACCTCGAGGAACCGCACGGTCTCCTTGTAGGTGCCGACGTGGCTGTCCGCGTGGGTGTGGAACTGCTGGTGGACGCCGTACTCCTCGAGCAGCGCCTTGCCGAGCTGGTCGTGTCCCTTGCCGAGTCGCTCCCACTGCTCGTCGGTGAGCGTGCGCGCCTCGAGCACCTCTTCGGTGGCGTCCGAGCGCCACAGGTCGGGGATCGTCACCAGGTGCTCGGCACCGAGCTTCGCGGCCAGGCCGGCGACGGCGACGGCCTGGTCCCACGCCCGCTGGAACTGGTCCTCGCCCTTGTGGAACCCGGTGAAGACCGTGCCCGCCGACAGCTTGAGCCCGCGGGACTCGAGCTCGTCGGACAGCTGGGACGGGTCGGTCGGCAGGTACCCGTACGGGCCGAGCTCGATCCACTCGTACCCGGCAGCGGAGGCCTCGTCGAGGAAGCGCTGCCACGGCACCTGCTTCGGGTCGTCCGGGAACCAGACGCCCCACGAGTCAGGTGCGGTGCCGATGCGGATCGAGGCGGGCGCCGCGTCGGTCGCGGGGCTGCCGATGGGGGTGACGGTGTCGGTCATGACGTCGCTGTCGCTTTCTGTCTCGTGAACGGTTCAGCCGAGCAGCGGACGCTGCGTGGCGACCTGCTGCTCGTACTCGGCGCGGGCGGCCTGGGTGCTGGGGAGGGTGGAGGTCTGCGCGACCGGCACGTCCCACCAGCCGTCGCCCTCGGGGGCGTAGACCAGCGGGTCGGAGTTGATGTGCACCAGGGTGGTGTGGTCGTTCGCCTTCGCCTGACGCAGCGCGGCCTTCAGGTCCTCGATGCTGTCCGGACCGGGCTGCACCTCGATGACGTCGACGCCGTACGAGCGGGCGTTGGCGGCGAGGTCGACGGGCAGGGGCTCGCCGTTCTCGAACGACTCGGTCTCGTCGAGGTAGCGGTACTTCGTGCCGAAGCGCTCGGAGCCGACGGTCTCGGACAGGTGCCCGATCGACGCGTACCCGTGGTTCTGGATGAGCACGACGATGATCTTGATGCCCTCGGCCACGGCGGTGACGAGCTCGGTGTGCAGCATGAGGTAGCTGCCGTCACCGACCATCACGATCGCGTCGCGGTCCGGCGCCCCGCGCCGGACCCCGATGCCGCCGGCGATCTCGTAGCCCATGCACGAGAACGCGTACTCGACGTGGTATCCGAGCTCGTCGCGCACCCGCCAGAGCTTGTGCAGGTCGCCGGGCAGCGAGCCCGCGGCCTGGATCACGACGTCGCGCGGGTCGGAGACCGACTGCACGGCTCCGATGATCTCCGGCTGGCCGGGCAGGTCCGCGCCGGACGGCGCGAACGCGCCGTCGACGGCAGCGTCCCACGCCGCCTTCAGCGAGGCGATCTCGGACGCGTAGCCGGGCTCGACGACGTACGCCGTGTCCGAGGTGAGCGACTCGGTCAGGGCGACCAGGGCCTCCCGGGCGTCCGCGATCAGCGGCAGCTGCGATCCGTGCTTGTAGGCGTCGAACGCGGCCACGTTGACGTTGACGAACGTGACGTCGGGGTTCTGGAACGCCGTGCGCGACGCCGTGGTGAAGTCGCTGTAGCGGGTGCCGATCCCGATGACGACGTCGGCCTGGGCGGCGATCGCGTTGGCGGCGGCGGTGCCGGTCGCGCCGATCCCGCCGAGGTACTGCGGGTGGTCCCAGACCAGGGACCCGCCGCCGGCCTGCGACGTGCCGACCGGGATCCCCGTGGCCTCGACGAAGGCACGGAGCTCGTCGGCGGCGTCGGAGTACAGGACCCCGCCGCCGGCCACGATGACCGGACGCCGGCCGGCACGGATCGCGGCCACGGCACGCTCGAGCGGGCCACGCTCGGGCAGCGGACGGCGGATGTGCCACTCACGCGGCTGCAGGAACGCGACGGGCACGTCGAACTCCTCGGCCTGGACGTCCTCGGGCAGGGCGATCGTCACCGCACCGGTCTCGGCCGGGTCGGTCAGGACCCGCATCGCGGCGAGCGCGATCGAGAACAGCTGCTCCGGACGCTCCACGCGGTCGAAGTAGCGCGACAGCGGACGGAAGGCGTCGGTGACCTGCAACGACGTGTCGTGCGGCAGCTCGATCTGCTGGAGCACCGGGTCGGTGGTGCGCGTGGCGAAGGTGTCCGACGGCAGGAGCAGTGCCGGCAACCGGTTCGTCGTGGCGAGTGCTGCGGCGGTCAGCATGTTGGCGGCACCCGGGCCCACAGACGCGGTCGACGCGAACGTCGCACGGCGGCGGTGCATGCGGGCGAAGCCGACGGCCTCGTGCACCATCGCCTGCTCGTTGCGGGCCTGGTGGTACGGCAGCAACCCGGGCTGCTCGACGTGGAGCTGCTTGATCGCCTGACCGACCCCGGCGACGTTGCCGTGCCCGAAGATGCCGAAGATCCCCGGGATGGTGCGTTCGCGGACGTCACCGTCGACGGTCCACTGGTTGGCCAGGAACTCGACGAGTGCCTGTCCGACGGTCATCCGACGCGTCGCGCCGGCCTGGCGCGTGGTGGTGGTCACGCGTCCTCCTTCTGGTAGGGCAGGCGCGGGTCGAGCTGCTCGCTCTCCCACGCCCGGCGGACCCAGCCGTGGGCCGGGTCGTCGGTGATGTTCCAGACGCGCTCCGGGTCGGGCCCGGCCATCACGTTCAGGTAGTACATGTCGTAGCCGGGAGCGGCGACAGCGGGACCGTGCCAGCCGTAGGGCACCAGAGCGACGTCACCGGTGCGGACCTGCCGGAACTCGTCGATGGCGCGGTCGTCCGAGGCGTAGGTGCGGTGCAGGGCGAACGGGTCTGCGGCCTCGGGAGTGATCGACTCGAGCCCGCGGGACACCGCTGCCTCGTAGTAGTAGATCTCTTCCAGGTTGGACTCCGACCCGGGCACGTTCGTGTCGTGCTTGTGCGGCGGGTACGACGACCAGTTGCCGGCCGGCGTGATCACTTCGCACACGATGAACTTGACGGCGTCGAGCGCGGCCGGGGTGCCGAAGTTGTGCACCTGGCGGCTCGACTGCCCGGCGCCGCGGAGCTCCACCGGCACGTCCGGCCGGGCCACGTACGTGGTCGGCTTGACGATGTCCGTGGGGGCTTCCGCGACGGCGAACCGACCGTCGCCGGTGATGGTGGCCGCGGAACCGGAGCCCAGGTACAGGACGTCGCTGGGACCGTCGAAGACGCTCCCCCGCCCCTGCAGGTCCTGCTCGCCGTCACCGGCGGCGCCCGAGTGGGTCACGTGGAACGACCCGGCGAGCGGCACGATGATGCGCTCCACGGCGTCGGCGGGGAGGCGCAGCTCGCCCCCGTCGGCCACCGCGCCGGTCCGGAGCCCGGTGTGCGCCCATCCCTCGATGCGTCCGTCGACGACGTCGGTCCAGCCCGCTTCGGGCCGGGAGCCGGCCGGGATGAACCACTGGTCGTGCTGGTGCTGTTCGTTCGCCATGCTGCGGCTCAGTCGTTCGACGGGAAGCCGAGGTTGATGCCGCCGTGCGACGGGTCGAGCCACCGGCTCGTGATCGCCTTCTGGCGGGTGAAGAAGCTCACGCCGTCGGCCCCGTACGCCTTGTGGTCACCGAACAGCGAGTTCTTCCAGCCACCGAACGAGTAGTAGGCGACGGGCACCGGGATCGGGACGTTGATGCCGATCATGCCGACCTGCACGTCGCGCTGGAACCGTCGGGCCGCGCCGCCGTCGTTCGTGAAGATGGCGGTGCCGTTCCCGTACGCGCCGGAGTTGATGAGCTCGAGGCCCTCTTCGTAGGTGGCGACGCGCACGACGCTCAGCACCGGCCCGAAGATCTCCTCGGTGTAGACGCGGCTGGTGGTGGGCACCTGGTCGATCAGCGTCGGGCCCAGCCAGAAGCCGTTCTCGTCGCCGTCGGGTCGGACGGTGCGGCCGTCCACCACAACCACCGCACCGTCCTGCTCTGCGACCTCGATGTACGAGGCGACCTTGTCACGGTGCTGCTTCGTGACGAGCGGCCCCATGTCGCACCCGCGACGACCGTCGCCGATGCGCAGGGTGGCCGCGCGGTCCTTGATCTTCTGGATGAGCTCGTCGGCCACCGGCTCGACGGCAACGACGACCGAGATCGCCATGCAGCGTTCACCGGCCGAACCGAAGCCCGCGTTGATCGCGTTGTCGGCGACCAGGTCGAGGTCGGCGTCGGGCAGGACGAGCATGTGGTTCTTCGCGCCGCCGAGGGCCTGCACGCGCTTGCCGTGCTTCGTGCCGGTCTCGTAGACGTACTGCGCGATGGGCGTGGAGCCGACGAACGAGATCGACTCGACGTCGTCGCTGGTGAGCAGACCGTCGACGGACAGCTTGTCGCCGTTGAGCACGTTGAAGACGCCGTCGGGCAGCCCGGCCTCCTTGAACTTCTCGGCGAGCCAGATGGCGGCCGACGGGTCCTTCTCGCTCGGCTTCAGCACGACGGTGTTGCCAGCGGCGATCGCGATCGGCAGGAACCAGAGCGGCACCATCGCGGGGAAGTTGAAGGGGCTGATGATGCCCACGACGCCGAGCGGCTGGCGGATCGAGTAGACGTCGATGCCGGTCGAGACCTGGTCGGAGAACTCGCCCTTCATCAGGCTCGGGATGTTGGTGGCGAGCTCCACGACCTCTTGCCCACGGGCGATCTCCCCCATGGCGTCGTCGATGACCTTGCCGTGCTCGCTCGTGATGATCTCGGCCAGCTCGGCCTTGTCGCGGTTCAGGATCTCGCGGAACGAGAACAGGATCGCCTGGCGCTTGGCCAGCGACAGGTTGCTCCAGCCGGGGAACGCCGCCTTGGCGCTGCCGATGGCCGCCTGGATCTCGGACTCGTCGGCCAGCGCGACCTGCTTGGTCGCGACGCCCAGCGCCGGGTCGTACACCGGAGCCGTCCGCCCCGACGAGGACGGGACGCGAGCCCCGTCGATCCAGTGCCCGACGGTGGTGGTGGTCGTGTCGGTGAGCGTCATGCGTTGGTTCCTTCCGAGATGGACGAGTCCATGGTGGTGGCGCCCGCGAGCCGAGCGGCTGGGTCGTGGGCATCTGTGGAGAACCCGGCCCGGGCCTCCTGGCTGTGGACGAGACCGGCGGCCACGTCCACGGCGGCGGCGACGTCGCCGTCCGAGGGGTAGAGCAGGGTGCGCCCGACGACCAGGCCGCGGACGCCGGGCAGGGCCAGGGCGTCAGCCCACTTGGCGTACGTCTCCAGCGGGCGCGAAGCCGGGTCACCGCCGAGCAGCAGCGTCGGCAGCGTCGTCGCGGCCATCACGCGCTCCATGTCGTCGACGACGGGGATCTTGAGCCAGCTGTAGGCGCTGGACTCGCCGAGGCCGGCAGCGATCGCCATCGAGGTGATCACGGCATCGGCCGACAGGTCGTTGACGACCCGGCCGTCCCGCCACTCGGACATGAACGGCTCGAGCATGATCGGCAGCTGGAGTGCCGCGGCCTCGCTGACGGCGCGGGCCGTGGCCTCGAGCGTCGGCGCGGTGCCCGAGTCCTCCAGCGCGATGCGCACCAGGAGCTTGGCGAAGTCGAGCCCGGAGTCCTTGATCGCCTGCGCCGAGTACGCGGTGTACCGGTCGTCCATCTCGAACGTCGCGCCGCGGAGTCCGCCGCGGTTCATCGACCCGACGACGACCTTGCCGTCGAGGGCGCCGAGCAGTGCGAGGTCCTCGAGGATGTCGGGGGTGCCGAGCACGCCGTCGACCCCAGGACGACCGAGGGCCGTGACGAGCCGCTCGAGCAGGTCGTAGCGGTCCGCCATCGCGGACTCGTCGTCGCGCACCGCCAGCGCACCGCGGGCGGGGTGGTCGGCGGCGACGATGAAGAGCTTGCCGTCGTCGGCGAGCAGGGAGCGCTTGCGGCGGGCATCGAGCGTGGCACGCACCAGGTCCGGCTGGCCGGCACGGATGTCGCGGAGGCGCTGGAAGTCAGCGGGGCTGAGCTCAGGCATGGGTCTTCTCCTCGATGTGCGTCTCACCCGTGTGGTTCGTGCCCTCGGCCGGGTTGTCGGTCAGGAACTGCTCGATCTCGTCGCTCGTCGGCATCGCCGTCGAGCACTCGAACCGCGTCGCGACGATCGCGCCGGCTGCGTTGCAGAACGCCAGGATCCGTTCGAGGCTCCAGCCCTGCAGCAGGCCGTGGGTCAGCGCGCCGCCGAAACCGTCGCCCGAGCCGAGCCCGTTCACGACGTCGATGTGGTGCGGACGGAACTCGACGAACTCGTCGCGGGTCTTCGCCAGCACGCCCTTCGGTCCCTGCTTGACGATCGCGATCTCGACACCGCGGTCGAGCAGGGCGTCGGCGGCACGGACCGGGTCGGTCTCGCCGACCGCGACCTCGCACTCCTCGCGGTTGCCGACGGCGACGGTGGCGTGCTCGAGGGCGATCGCGACCTCGCGCGTCGCGGCCTCGGGGCTCGACCAGAACATCGACCGGTAGTCCAGGTCCAAGACGGTGTGGGTCTTCGTGCTGTTCTGCGCGGCGGACCGGGCTTCGTACGCCACGTGGTGCGCCTGTCGGCTCGGCTCCTCGCTGAGGCCGGTCACCGTGGTCCAGAAGATCTTCGCGCGCTCGATCTCGTGCAGCGGCAGGGACTTCGCCGTGATCATCAGGTCCGGCGCCTTCGGGGCCCGGTAGAAGTAGAGCGGGAAGTCGTCGGGCGGGAAGATCTCGCAGAAGGCGACGGGGGTGTTCAGCCCCTCCACCGTCTCGACGAAGGCGTTCGCGACGCCGAACTCGGGCAACGTGCGGGCGATGTACCGGCCGAAGGGGTCGTTGCCCGTCCGGGTGATGACCGCGGCGTCCGCGCCGTGGCGAGCAGCGGCGATGGCGACGTTCGTGGCGCTGCCGCCGACGGACTTCGAGAAGGTCGAGACGTCCTCGAGCGGGCCGGTCTGCTGCGGGTAGATGTCGACGCTGACGCGTCCCATCGTGATCACGTCGTAGGCGTGGGGAGCTTGGTTCGTCATGCGACGCGGTGGACCTTCCGTGCGGCTTCATCGGCGGACGATCACGACTGTACACCTTGTTTGCCCTAATGTCATGACATGGATTCCACTGTCCGCCACGCTGGTCCCGTGGCGGCAGTCAGGCCGGGTCTGCGAGGCGCGTCGGTGTGCCGGGAGGCGCGGTGTCGGTGGGTTCTGCCAGGGTCGCGACATGCAGATCCTCGCCCTGGTCATCGGTCTCGTGATCGGCATCGCCGTCGGTGCGGTCGTCGCCTGGTCGCTCGCCCGCTCGCGCGCGGGCATCGACGCCGCGTCGGCCCGCGCGACGGCCGAGGCGCTCCGCGGCCAGCTCGAGGCGGCCCGACGCGACGCCGAGGAACGCCTCGATGCCCAGGACACGCAGTACCGCCGCCAGGTCGACTCGCTCGAACGGCGCTCCGCCGAACTCGAGCACCTGGTGCAGCGCATGCACGGCGTCGACGCGGCACGGAACCAGAACGAGTCCAAGGTGCTCTCCGCGCTCAGCCCCGTGGCACAGACGCTCGACGTGATGCGCACGAAGATCGCCGAGCTCGAGCAGTCGCGGAGCGAGCAGTACGGCGCACTGTCGGCGCAGCTCCGGTCGGCCGCCGAGTCGGAAGAGCGCCTGCGCGCCACCGCCGACACCCTGGCCAGCGCCCTGTCGTCGAACAGCACGCGCGGCGTCTGGGGCGAGACGCAGCTGCGCAACGTGGTCGAGGCCGCCGGGCTGCTCGAACGCGTCGACTTCGACGTGCAGTCCTCCGTCACCACCGCCGTCGGCTCCGCCCGCCCGGACATGGTCGTGCACCTGCCCGGCGGCAAGACCATCGCCGTCGACGCCAAGGTGCCGTTCAGCGCCTACCTGCAGGCCGCCGAGATCCCGGCGACCGCCACCGGTGCCGAGGCAGCCCGACGCGACCAGCTCATCGCCCAGCACGTCAAGGCGCTCCGAGCCCACGTCGACGCCCTTGCCGCACGGGAGTACTGGACCGGCTACGACGCCTCCCCCGAGCTCACCGTCGCCTTCATCCCGTCCGAGTCGCTCATCTCGAGCGCCCTCGCCGCCGACCCCGGCCTGCTCGACCACGCCTTCCGCAAGCGCATCGCGCTCGCTTCACCCGTGACCCTGTGGTCCGTGCTCAAGACCGTGGCGTTCTCGTGGCAGCAGGACGTCGTCTCGCAAGAGGCGCACGAGCTCTTCAAGGTCTCCCGCGAGCTCTACGGCCGGCTGTCCACGATGGCCGGGCACGTCGACAAGCTCGGCCGCTCGATCCGGGGCTCCGTCGTCGACTACAACCGGTTCGTCGGGTCCCTCGAGCGCCAGGTGCTGCCGAGCGCTCGTCGGCTGTCGTTGCTCGACGAGTCGAAGGTCATCGCCGACCCGTCCCCGATCGAGGACGAGCCTCGGCTGCTCACGGCGCCGGAGCTCGTCGGCGCCGTCGACGAGGACTGAGCTGCTCGCTACGATCGATCGTCATGGGGGAAGCACTGCAGAACCCTCCCGGCGACCGTGAGTTCCCGGTCCGTCCACGCTGGCGGCACCGGGCGATGGTCGCCAAGGCGCGGAAGCAGACGGGGCGACGACGGGACCGCGCCGCAGCGTGGATCATCATGGCGACCGCGATCGTGGCGTTCTTCGTCGTGCTCCTGATCTCGATCCTCGCCCCGTACGACGTCCGGCAGCACTTCGGGTACGGCATCCAGGCGGTGTGGCGCTGCTTCCTGATCGCCGTCGTCGTGTGGTTCGTGCTGACCTTCATCACCTCGCTCCGTGACGTCGGGCTGCCGGTGCGAGAACAGCGGCGGTACCGGGAGCGCACCGGCGCCCGCGAGCTGCCCGTCCGCCGACTGCAGCAGCTGGCCCTCGCCTCGTTCGGCGACTTCCACGACGGATGGTGGCCGGCGTCGCTCGCCCCGTACGGTTCGCGGGTGGAGCTCGGCGGCGAGTACCTGCAGGACACCACGTCGTCGCCCTTCGTGACCATCCCCCTGCCCCCGCTGACGTTCCTGCGCCGCGAACTCGACGGGACCTACAAGATCGCCAGCGGGCGGGACGCACAGGCCTTCGCCGTCGACCTGCTCGGTCCGAAGAGCGTGTCGTGGCAGTTCCTCGCGCTGAGCCGATCCGCCGAGGGTGAGACCCGGCTCACCCGGCTGTCCTCACTGCTCGGCACCGACCCGTGGGCAGGGTCGAGCCTGCTCGAACGCCGAGCGGACCGCCCGCCGAAGCTGCTCTGGTCGATGGACGTCAAGAACGCGGTCACCGCCGTCAGAGGTGCGTACGCCGCCGGGCTCCTGAACGAGGACGATGCCTGGTCGTCGATCGACCTGGTCTCCGATGTCGCCTTCACCCTGTTCGACTCGTGGGACGACTACTTCGACAACCTGCGGGCCGCGTACGCCCTGGTCTACGACGAGCTCAAGACGGTGCAGGAGTTCGATGCTGGGCGGCGTGAGCTCTTCGCCTCGAACTGGCCGATCACGCGGCTGCCGTGGCCGGCGTCGCCGGGGGTGCTGCTGCCCCGGACCGTCAGCGACCCGCTGTGGGCGGACGAAGACGACGCGTCGGTCTCCTGACCACGACAGGATCACCCTCGGGGCGACGGCTCATGCGTCGGAGTACCCGGGGAGCGCGCGGACGGCCTCGGCGTTGCGGTCCCACTCCGTTGCGATCCGCCTGCGGAGCACTTCGACGTCGATCACCTTGAACCACCTTCGTACGTGTAGCGACCAGGAGCCTTCGCAGCGACAGGGCGCTGCTCGACCGCCAGTTGACCGCCTTCACCGAGAGTCTCGCTGGGAGGAGTGCACGCGATTGCCCCGTCGACACTCGTTCGTCTCGTTGCCTCGCCTGGGCTGCCCGACCAAAGATCTGTCGAACTTCACAAGAGATCCGCCGGGAGGAAGGGCGACACAACGTCATCGAGGTGCGCATCGATGGCACTGGCCACCGCAGGCAGTTCCATCGCCCAGTACCCGATGAAGCCTTGACCGTACGAGTCACCGGGTCTGACCCGTTCCAGGGACCCCATCCAGCTCATCGACTTCATACGCGTTGGCCAGTCCGTTAGATAGGTCTGGATCGTGCGGTCCGCTTCTTCGGGCCGTTGAAGAACCGCCAGCAGAGGCCGCGCAACCCTGGGCGTCGAAGCCGCAGGGGATCCGCTGGGAAGGGCCAGCCGGTGTGCAGAAGCAAGAGCCGAGAACAACGGATCCGCGCCCTGCCTGATCACGGACTCGACTATCGTCCGCGCGCTGTCGTCCCGACCACAGCCCGTCGTGATCCCGAGAAGTTGCAAGATGCTGATGTAGTACTCGTTCCCGTCGCTGAGGCGGGGCGAAGGACCGGCATGGGAGAGCGCGGAAGTGACCCAAGCACGGTACGAGGCCGCGACGGACTCGGCTACATCGCCGATCTCATCGACGCTGACACCTGCGGATGCTGCACGACCAGATGCTTGAGGCCCATGTGCCATTCGCCGCGCAACGCCCTCAGTCGCTTCTCCGCATCCGTTGCTCGGTGCACCGCTGCCCTGCGCCCCTCCCAGTTGGTTGAGGTGACTTGGATGGCACTCCGCCAGTAGCGACCGTTGAACTCACTCGCCCGTTGGCGCAGCCCAGCATTCTGTCGGAACAGCGGCATCAGGATCGGGAGGTTTCCGCCGAGATGTACTGCGCGGGAACGAACAAGGCCAGGGTCACCCGGTCGTGCCCCTCCGAGAACTCCACGCCCTCCAGGTGGGCGTGAGCTGCATCGATTCGCAACAGGACGGGAGCGGTGGACTTGCGCCGCCCAGCCTGCATAGCCAGCTCGCGATCGGTCGTCAGATGCGCGTACTGGCGCCCCATCGGCAAGAGCCCGTCGCGCAGGATCGACTCAGCCGCAGCGGGGGAAGTTGCATGCCAGAGCACCGGCTGCGGAACGATCGCCGGCTTCACGATGCGCTCGTCCGTCGAGTGCCCGTACTGAGCACGGATCCGGTCGCTTTCGACGACGAAGCGCTGCTTGTCGGACTCGGCGACCACGCGGCGCAGATCTTCCAACGATGCCTGAATGCCCGACCGATCCAAAGCGTCGGCAAGATCTGCGAGCGGGGCGCTCCCGTCAGCGCCGAGTTCCAGCCCGTACGCACCCGGTTCGTGCCGCAACGCGTGCGACATCGCCTTGCTGATCGACGTGTCCCTACGAGGCATGTCTCAGTCCTCTTCCTGCTCCGCGAGCCACGCTGCTCGATGCTCCTCCATCTCCTCCCACCAGACGTCGAAGGACGTCCACTGCCCCCGGTCATCCGTCCCAGGTGAAGCAAACGTATGGATGATCAGCATGGGAGGGTCGCCCGAATGGTCGCCACCGTCAAAACAGAACACATCGTCTGTGTCCTGGTGCTTTGCGAAGGGTACGAGGGAACGGGTCGGATACTGCTTCGCGACGATTTCAGCCCAAAAGTACAAGTCGTCTTCATACTTAACAAGCCACGACCATGGTTCGACCGCCGGCAGATCATCAGCGGCGACCAGGTGCAGGAAGCGATTCGGGAAGAGGAAGAACTCTGGCTGGATCAGCCGGATAACGACCAGGCGTTCGTCGACGGTGAGGTGACGAAGAGCTCTCATCCTGCACCCCCTTGCGAGACGGAATGTGTCGTCGTAGTTGTAGGGTTCGCCGGTAAGTCGGTCGGTGTTGTTTGCAGGAGACGGACTTCTGCGAGAACCGAACGGCCCCGGGTTCCACGATGGCCGCCCAGTACACCTTCGAATCACTCATGGCCCCTCCCAGAGGTCCTCGTTCGGGCAGCCGGGCGGCTCATCCGTCCTGCTGGCCGTCGACGAGGTCGACTGGATAGTACGGCGACGACCGCAACACGGAGTCGTCGAGCCCGCGCGCCACGACGAGCCCAGCCGCCTCCCAAGCCCAGTACCCGAAGTACGTTTCAAAGTTATCCCCCTGCACTGCCTTCAGCGCTGGGGCCCACCAAATGAACGAGATGTTCTTCTGCCAGGCTTGCACGTACCTGTTCAGCGCAGAAATGGCGCGATCCGGCGTCCCGGTCGCGGCCGTATCGAGGTTCTGGAACGGCCGCTTGTGCCACACGGTGTCCCGCACCGGTTCGACCCCCAACAGCGTCCCGAGCACTGGGTCAGCGCCTCCAGCAGCAGCAACGATCTCGATCAACCGATCCGTCAACGCCGAATTGACGCCGATGCACCGCGCTACCGACGCCAACCACAGTGCGTAGTAGTACGGCTGCTTGTCGTTGAACGTCAGCGCTTCTAGCGGGAAGCCACCGTCGGACACGGCAGCGTAGCGGTTCCAGTTCTCCCAGATAGTGACGACCGACTCGAGATCATCCGCGAGGAGTGACGTCGGAAAGCCCGCCGAGTACCGCGCGCCCAGCAGAAAGAGCGCGTTGTCGAAGTTCGCGGTCGTTCGAATAATCCCAGCTCGCACGTCGTCGGCCCGGAACACATGACTGAACGGGCGGAACCCCTCGACGCCGCGCGTCAAGACTTCTATCGCATCGGTCCAGTAGGCCGCACTCACTCGGCTGTCGCGTGGAGTCATGTCTTTTAGCGTAGACGTGCCGCCGCATCGAGCAGTTGCGGCAGGCACGAGCCGTCCGGACTGATCTTGATGACTGCGCGCTCGAGCGTCTCATCCGCTCGAGCCGGAACTGGCTTCACCGAGACCGACTGATGACCCGCTGGCCCCGTTCCTCTATTTGCGATTCAACCGATGTGTTTGTTTGAAGAGTGAAACAGGCACTGCCGTCTTTTGGTGCAACAAAGGGGCCATTTCCAGCTAGGCTAAACAACGGGTTTTGTGTCTCGTAATACTCTCGGCTGTTGTAAAGAACGATCCACCAATCGTCGGTCTCGATCCATCCCCTATCCCAAATAAGGTCTTCGTCAGCGCGCACTTCCTTCGCAAATTCATCCTGAGCATCTTTGAGAGTTCGCATGCACCATCACCGTGTCTTGAGTAGGAAGAGTTGATCGAAGTTCTCCAACTTGGCAAACGTTCCTGACTGTCCGTCGAGGAACACAACACCATTCCGATCGTGAACAACGTTGAACACGTGGCCGACTGGATTGGTACCCGCCCTGGTCCCGAATACAACGCCACGAGCCCCCTCACCAGCGGACTCGAGCCTAGCGACGATCGAATCGTACGACCGCACCGGTTGGAAGTCTCGGATGGACTTGCCGAAGTGCTCAGCGACGTCGGCGACGCTCGCGCCTCGCGTGAAGACGGGCATTGCCGAGACGGCTTTCCCATCGAGCACATGCTCCGTCGCGATGACACACCTCGTGCAGTTCATGCTGAACCCGTCCACACCCCGGGCGAGCCGCTCCGCGTTGACCATCTTCAGTGGTCCGTACTCCCGCTCGAAGACTGAGCGGAGAACTTGCGGGTCTGCGGAGTCAGCATGAATCGCCCGACGGAGACCGCGAGGAACGCTGGTTGCGAGGTCGCGGACCATCGGCACACCGGCATTCAGAGAACGGACTGCCCTGGTGCCGGACGTGACATCCCCGGCCGCGGTCAGCATCCCCGTGAACTTTGCCGTGCGGGCTCCTGCCGACAAGGCACCAGCGGCCGGCACGCAATCAACGAGTGCGAACGCGAGGTCCCACCCGTCGGCTTCGCCCTTGCTCATCTTGTACAACGTGTCCGCCAACACCACGAGCGCGATCGCCGCGATGACCAACGTCCACGGCCCCGGGATGATCATCGCGATGATCCCACCCACCGCCACGACGACCTTCGCCACCGACACGATGGTCTCCCACGCCTCGGACCCGAAGATCTTGTCCCACGTGGACTGCTTCCCGAGGCCCGCGTCAGCAGCTTCACCGATCTTCGTCGCGGTCCGCTGCTCCGCGTCCTGCCAGTCACCCTTCGCATCCGCCACGAGCCGCTTCGCCGCATCGATCCGCGACTGCGCCGCCGAGATGTCCCCCTGCGCCGACGACACCGACCCCTGCGCGACGGAAGCGTTGTCGGACGCTGCCCGCAACTGCGCCGGCGACGGAACATCCACCCCGTCCGGCACCTCGGAACCGGCCGGGTACTTGTCCGCGACCTTCGACAGGTCCTTCGACGCCGACTGGTAGTGCGACAGGTTCGACTGCGCATCTGCCAACCGGTCCTGCGCCGCGGCGAGGTCCCCGGAGGCGTCCTTCGCGTCCGCCAACGCACCGTCAGCCCGGTACTGGGCGTCATCGACCGTGTCAGCCCACCCCGACAACGCCGTCGCGGCGAGTTCGTAGGAATCGACGAGCTTGGTCAGGTCCGACGGGGTGTCCTCGATCGCGTCGACGAACACGTCCGCGGCTTCACCCTCCCAGTCGGTCAGCCACCCCGAGCCCTTCACCGACTTCAGTCGGGTCGAGGCGTCATCGGCTGCGTCGGAGATGCGCTGGTACTCCCGCGCCATCATCCGCAACGTCGACGGATCACCCTTGACCGGATCATCACCCTGATCGACAACGTCCCACCCCGACGGTCGTCCCATCATTCCTCCCCAGGTCCGGTCTCTCGCGCCGTTGTCCACAAGCGCGCGAGTGTGACCATATCAGGGGGCAGCGACGGGGACGAGTGCCACCGACCGGGGTCGAGTGGTCAGAGGGCCGCGCGGACCGTCTCGAGATCCGGGAACCCACGGAGCCGGTAGCGCGTCGGCCGGACCTCGAGTTCCTCGATCAATCCGGACGCCAGCTCCCGCAGCCGACCGAACGGCACGGGCTGCGTCTGCCCGTCGAGGGTCACGAGCACGATCGTGTCGACTTCGGCGACGACGGTCTCGACGTCCTCGGTCCACGACGAGTACGAGAAGGCCGGGTCGTCCTCGGCGAGTCGGGCGACCGAGACCGTCCCGACCTGGACGTCCTCGCCCCGACGGTCGAACGACTCCTGCAGGGCGTCCTGCTGCAGGTTGGCGGCGGTCGCCGTCCAGAGCGCGCGGATCGTCCGGAGCTCGCCGTCGAGCGACGGGTGCTCGAACCGGACCCACCCGTCACCGCGCAGCACCATGGGCGGTCCGCTCAGGACCTCGCCCTCGTCGTCGGCCAGGATCTGCTGGGCGACACCGGCCGCGACCTGGCGCCCGTCCTCGTCCTGGTCGCCGGTGACGATGAACGTCGTCGGCGCGACCGGGAAGACCACTGCGCTGCCGCGGAACTCGATGCCCTGGAACGCCTGCGGTGCGAGTACGAGCACCACGGCGAGGTCGGGGTCCTGGATGACGATCGTGCCCGGCTGGATCACCGCCACGTCGCCTCCGGCCTGCTCCTGCGCGGCGGCGACGGCTGCACGCAGGACGTCGTCGTCCGCCCAGCCCATCTCGGCGAGCGCCGGCGCGGTGAGGATCGCACCGTCCTCGTCCGCCAGGATCACGCCGAGGTCGGGCGCCACCGGCACGACGTGCGGCAGCCGGTCGGCCGTGCCGTCCGCCTCCGCGTGCAGCGTGCGGATGCCCGCGGTGTCCAGTCCGACGATCCGTGCCGTTGTCGCAGTCATGCGTCGAGCCTACGCAAGGGCCCGTACAACGGGGCGCCGCCGGAAGACCGGCGACGCCCCGAAGCGGCGGACGATCGTCCGGCCTAGAACCACTTCTCCGCACGGTGGTCCGCCTGGATGCGGCGGATCGTGTTCGAGCGCGAGCGGAGCACGAGCGAGTCGGTGTGGATGACGCCGCGCGAACGACGCACGCCGTCGACCAGGACGCCGTCGGTGACGCCGGTGGCGACGAAGAACGTGTTGTCCCCCGTGACCAGGTCGTCCTGGTCGAGGACCTTGTCCAGGTCGTGGCCGGCGGCGATGGCGCGCTCGCGCTCCTCGTCGTCCTTCGGCTGGAGCTTGCCGAGGATCACGCCGCCGAGCGCCTTGATCGCGCACGCCGTGATGATGCCCTCGGGGGTGCCGCCGACACCGACGCACATGTCGATCGTCGAGCCGGGCAGTGCGGCGGCGATGCCGCCGGCGACGTCACCGTCGAGCAGCAGTCGCGTGCCGGCACCGGTCGCGCGGATGGCGCGGATCAGCTCGTCGTGGCGCGGGCGGTCGAGCACGGCGACGACCATGTCCTCGAGGTCCTTGCCCTTGGCCTTCGCAAGTGCGCGGATGTTGTCACCGATCGGCTTCTCGAGGTCCAGGACGCCGCGACCCTCGGGGCCGGCGGCGATCTTGTCCATGTAGAAGACGGCGGAGGGGTCGTACATCGAGCCACGGTCCGAGACGGCCATGACGGAGATGGCGTTCTGGCGGCCGGCGGCGGTGAGCGAGGTGCCGTCGATCGGGTCGACCGCGATGTCGCAGGCCGGGCCGTGACCGTTGCCGACGTGCTCGCCGTTGTAGAGCATCGGGGCGTTGTCCTTCTCGCCCTCACCGATGACGACGACGCCGTCGAAGTTCACCGTGCCGAGGAACTTGCGCATCGCGTCGACCGCGGCGCCGTCGGCGAGGTTCTTCTCACCACGCCCCACCCACGGCTGCGCACGGATCGCGGCGGCCTCCGTCGCACGCACGAGCTCGAGCGCGAGGTTGCGGTCGGGCTGGAGGAACAGGGAGCCGGTCTCAGTCGTGGGAGTCACGACCCGAGCCTACCGACCGCCGGCCGACCCACGGTCCGGACACCGGGCCCGTGCACGCATGTGCACGCCGGACGTGAGCCGACCGCGTAACCCGGACCGCGCCTCCAGTCCGGCTGACTACGATCGGCGGGGACATCACCGAAGTCGAAGGAGATCCACGTGCCCATCGCAACGCCGGAACAGTACGCCGAGATGATCGAACGCGCGAAGGCGGGCAAGTTCGCGTACCCCGCGGTCAACGTCTCCTCCTCGCAGACCATCAACGCGGTCCTCCAGGGCCTGCAGGAAGCCGGTTCCGACGGCATCCTCCAGGTCACGACGGGCGGTGCCGACTACTTCGCCGGCCACACCATCAAGAACCGCGCAGCGGGTGCCCTCGCGATGGCGAAGTTCGCCCACGAGGTCGCGAAGAACTACGACATCACGGTCGCGCTGCACACCGACCACTGCCCGAAGGACGCCCTCGACGGCTTCGTCCTGCCGCTCATCGCCGCGAGCGAGGAAGAGGTCCGGCACGGACGCAACCCGATCTTCCAGTCGCACATGTGGGACGGTTCGGCCGTGCCGCTCGACGAGAACATCGAGATCGCGAAGACGATGATCGAGAAGACGCGGAACATCAACGCGATCCTCGAGGTCGAGATCGGCGTCGTCGGCGGCGAAGAGGACGGCGTCCAGCACGAGGGCACCAACGACGCGCTCTACACCACGCCGAACGACGTCGAGAAGGTCGTCGACGCGCTCGGCCTGGGCGACAAGGGCCGCTGGATCGCGGCGCTCACCTTCGGCAACGTGCACGGCGTCTACAAGCCGGGCAACGTCAAGCTCCGTCCCGAGCTCCTCGGCGAGATCCAGGCGTCCGTCGCGGCGAAGCACGGCACCGGCGAGAACCCCCTCGATCTCGTCTTCCACGGCGGCTCCGGCTCGACCGACGACGAGATCCACGAGGCCGTCCGCAACGGTGTCATCAAGATGAACATCGACACGGACACGCAGTACGCGTTCACCCGCTCGATCGCGGACTCGATGTTCCGCAACTACGAGGGCGTGCTGAAGATCGACGGCGAGGTCGGGAACAAGAAGCAGTACGACCCCCGCGCCTGGGGCAAGGTCGCCGAGACCGCCATGGCGGCTCGCGTCGTCGAGGCCGCGAAGGTCCTCGGCTCGGCCGGTCACGCCAAGGGCTGAGCAGGTCCGTCCCGTCCGACCCGTCGCGAGACGCCGTCGTGTCCGCGAAACACCGCGGATTCCGGCGGCGTCTCGCGTTTCCGGGGGCGTCTTGCGATGACGCCGGCGTCTCGACGGACGGCCTGGAGGCACGGCTCGCCTCCGCCACGCTCGTCACGTGCCACGATGGTCGGGTGACCGTCGACGCCATCGCCTCCGAGTTCGCCCAGTTCGTCACCGAGTCGCCGACCGCGTTCCACGCGGCTGCGGCGACCCGTGACCGTCTCGTCGCTGCCGGGTTCACCGAGCTGTCCGAGCTCGACGCCTGGCCGACCGAACCCGGTGCGTACGTGGTGGTCCGCGACGGCGCCGTCATCGCGTGGCGTCTGCCCGACGGTGCCGGACCGACGACGCCGTTCCGGATCCTCGGCGCCCACACCGACTCCCCCGGCTTCCGCATCAAGCCGAACCCCGGCGTCCGCACCGGGGGCTGGGAGCAGCTGGGCGTGGAGGTCTACGGCGGCGCACTCCTGTCCACCTGGTTCGACCGCGACCTCCGGATCGCCGGCCGGGTCGTCGACGCCGACGGCAGCGTGCGGCTCGTCAGCACCGATGCCGTCGCCCGGATCCCCAACCTGGCGATCCACCTGGACCGCGGGGTGAACGACGGCAAGGAGATCGACCGCCAGCGCCACACCCTGCCGATCGTCGGGGTCGACGGCGACGCCGGTGGGACCTCTGTCGTGGAGTGGCTGCTCGCCCGGCTCGGCGAGGGTGCCGTGTCGTGGGACCTGTTCCTCGCCGACACCCAGGCGCCGGCCCGGATCGGCATCGAGCGGGAGTTCCTGGCGTCCGGCCGGATGGACAACCTGACGAGCGTGCACGCCGGACTCCGGGGCATCGTCGACGCTCCCACCGACGGTGACCACATCCCGGTGTTCGCGGCGTTCGACCACGAGGAGATCGGCTCGTCGACGCCGTCCGGTGCCGGGGGTCCGTTCCTCGAGGACGTCCTCGGCCGTGTGCAGGAGGGCCTCGGCGCCACCCGATCCGAAGCAGCCCGGGCGTTCCGTGCGTCCTGGCTGCTGTCGAGCGACGCCGGGCACCTGGTGCACCCGAACCAGCCGGAGAAGCACGACCCGACGAACCGTCCGCGTCCCGGAGCCGGTCCGCTGCTGAAGATCAGCGCGAACCAGCGCTACATGACCGAGGCGAAGGGCGAGGCCGTCTGGGCCGCCGCCTGCGAGACCGCCGGTGTGCCGTGGCAGCCGTTCGTCAACGTGAACACGATCCCCGGCGGCTCGACGATCGGCCCGATCGCGGCGACCCGACTCGGGATCCCGACGATCGACATCGGCGTCGGACTGCTGTCGATGCACTCGATCCGGGAGCTCGTGCACGTCGACGACCTGGCCGCCCTGCACGGCGCGGTCGAGGCCTTCCTGGCCGGCTGACCTCCGGGCGGCGGCGTCGGCGGGCCGGGGTGGTCAAGACTCCCTGTGCGCGCAGGGCCGAGCGGTCACGAAGTGTCGGTTGCGCTGATGCCGGACGACACTTCCTGGCCATTCGACGGCGGGACCGCGCCCGCGGTCGAGTGGTCACGACTCCCCGCGCGCGCAAGGCCGAGGGGTCACGAAGTGTCGGTTGCGCTGATGCCGGACGACACTTCCTGGCCACTCGACGGCGGGCCCGCGGCGTGTTGCGACCGGTTGACGGCGGGTGCTGCGCGTGTCCGCGAGGCTGACGACGATCGCCGTAAGGGCACCGGCACCGCGGCTGGCCGACTGGCCGACGGACCAGCTGCCGAGTGGTCACGACTCCCCGCGCGCGCAAGGCCGAGTGGTCACGAAGTGTCGGGCGCGACGGCGCCGGACGACACTTTGCGACCACTCGACGGCGGGAACGCGGCACGTTGCGACCACTCGACGGCCGAGGGCGGGCGCGGCGAGCGGTCAGGCGGTCAGGCGGTCAGGCGGTCAGGCGGTCAGGCGGTCAGGCGCCGGACTGTCGCAGCATGAAGTCGACGAAGGCCTGGTCCTGCAGGACCACGACGACGAACGCGATCGTGCTGATCGCCGTGGCGACGACCGCGCCGACCAGCGGCACCCAGAACGTCCGCTTCCGTGCCCGGAGCCGGCGGATGGACCACCAGGCGACCAGAGCGAAGACGACGACGTTGGTGATCGCGGCGATGACGGCGGCCGTGCTCAGGGCACTCGGGTCGTTCAGCGCCGTGTACTGGGTCTCGAGGGTGCGCCGCACGGTGGAGGCGACGTCACCGACCGACAGGGACTGCACCACGGAGACGAGTCCGAATGCCAGGAGCCCGACGGTGAGCACGAAATCGGCCGGCGTGCGACCGAACCGGCTCCGTGGCATCGTCCGCTGCACCCCGGCAGGGGCCGCACCGGAGCGAGCGTCCGGACGAGCGTGGTCGGTGCGGACGCTGTCGCGCGGAGCAGCGTCGCGCCCGCCGACGGCCTTGGCCTGGTCCTGTCGCTCGCGGTCCTGCCGCTCCTGCCGCTCCTGCTCGACGAGGACCGGGTTCACCCAGCCTTCGGGCGCGTACTCGCCGTAGCCCGGGGCGGGACGGCCCTGGGGCCGACCGTTCGCGGGACCGGCAGGCGACGTCGGGGACGTTCCCCGGGCCTCCTGGCCGGAACCGACGCCGGCGTCGCCGTGGTCCGCCGGGTGGCGGCGCGGCACCGAGGACCAGCCGTCCGCGCCGCTCATGCCCGACGCCCGCCGAGCGCGCGCGTCGGGTTGCCCGAGGCGTCGGTGCGGAGTTCCTTGGGGAGCGAGAACATCAGGTCTTCGTGTGCGGTGACGACTTCTTCGACGGCGGCGTAGCCAGCGTCGGCGAGCTGTTCGAGCACCTCGGCCACGAGTTCTTCCGGCACGGACGCACCGCTCGTCACGCCGACCGTCTCGACGCCGTCGAGCCACGCCTGCTGGATCTCTTCCGCGTAGTCGACGCGGTGGGCGGCGCGGGCACCGTGCTCGAGCGCGACCTCGACCAGGCGGACGCTGTTCGACGAGTTCGCCGAGCCGACCACGATCACCAGATCGGCACCGGGCGCGACCTTCTTGATCGCGACCTGGCGGTTCTGCGTGGCGTAGCAGATGTCGTCCGACGGGGGGTCCTGGATGGCCGGGAACTTCTCGCGCAGCAGCCGCACGGTCTCCATCGTCTCGTCGACGCTGAGCGTGGTCTGCGACAGCCAGACGAGGTTGTCCGGGTCCGGCACCGAGAGCGCCGCGACGTCGGCGGGGCCGCTCACCAGGATCGTGCGGTCCGGGGCGTGTCCCATGGTGCCCTCGACCTCTTCGTGGCCGGCGTGCCCGATCAGGATGATGGTGCGCTCGGCCTTGGCGAACCGGGTGGCCTCGCGGTGGACCTTGGTGACCAGGGGGCAGGTGGCGTCGATGGCGTGCAGGTCGCGGTCTGCGGCACCCGCGACGACGGCCGGCGACACACCGTGCGCGCTGAAGACCACGTGCGAGCCGCGGGGGACCTCGGCGACGTCGTCGACGAAGACGGCGCCGCGCTGCTCGAGCGTCGAGACCACGTGCACGTTGTGGACGATCTGCTTGCGGACGTAGACGGGCTCGCCGTACTGCTGCAACGCCTTCTCGACGGCGACGACCGCGCGGTCGACCCCGGCGCAGTAGCCACGGGGCGCGGCGAGCAGCACCTTCTTGGGGCCGGCGACCGGCTCGTCACGCAGTCGGCCCCGTGCCGCGTGCACACGCGGCGGGGCGAGCGGGACCGTGTGGCCGTTGGTGATCGTCACGTCCCCGATGATAGGTGAGCGGCACGCACGCGACCTGGGCGCGCGGGGCGCCTGTGGACAACACGACGTCCGTCCCCTGTCACCGGTCTCGGGCACGATGGACGTCCCAGCAGGACGAGGAGCGACATGGCGATCGAACAGGGCCCGCCGACGGCCGACAACCCGTGGCCGGTGGCGCTCCTCGGCGCGAAGCTCCGGGACTGGATCGACCGGCTCGGCACCGCCTGGGTCGAGGGCGAGATCACGCAGTGGAACGTCGCCGGCGGCAACGTGTACGGCAAGCTCAAGGACGTCGAGGTCGACGCCACCGTGTCGTTCTCCATCTGGTCGAGCGTGCGCTCCCGGGTGCCGGCGGACATCAAGCAGGGCGACCGGGTCGTCGCGGCACTCAAGCCGAACTACTGGGTCAAGGGCGGCTCGCTGACCATGCAGGTCGTCGAGATGAAGCACGTCGGGCTCGGTGACCTGCTCGAACGCCTCGAGCGCCTCCGCCGCACCCTCGCCGAGGAAGGCCTGTTCGACCCGGCTCGCAAGCAACGTCTGCCGTTCCTGCCGCACCGCATCGGCCTGGTCACCGGCAAGGACTCCGACGCCGAGAAGGACGTCAAGCGGAACGCGCAGCTGCGGTGGCCCCAGGTGGAGTTCCGCACCGTGCACACCGCGGTGCAGGGCGAACGGACCGTCGCCGAGGTCACCGCGGCGATCCTCGAGCTCGACGCCGACCCCGAGGTCGACGTCATCATCATCGCCCGTGGCGGCGGCGACTTCCAGAACCTGCTCGGCTTCAGCGACGAAGGACTCGTCCGTGCGGCGGCGGCGGCGTCGACCCCGATCGTCTCGGCGATCGGGCACGAGGCCGACCGCCCGATCCTCGACGAGGTCGCCGACCTGCGCGCCTCCACCCCCACGGACGCCGCCAAGCGGGTCGTGCCCGACGTCGCCGAGGAGCTCGCCAACGTGCGGGCCGCCCGCGCCCGGCTCGGGCTGCGGCTCTCGCACACGCTGTCGGTCGAAGCCGACCGGCTCGCCGCGCTGCGGTCGCGGCCGGCCCTGGCGTCGACCGCGTGGCTCGTCGACACCCGTGCGGAAGAGGTCGCGCGCGACCTGTCCCGCGCCCGCGAGCTGCTCGACCGCCGACTCGAGCGCGGACACTCCGAGGTCGGGCACCTGACCGCTCGCCTCCGGGCGCTCTCGCCGCGCGACACCCTGCGCCGCGGGTACGCCATCGTGCAGCGCGCCGACGGGGCTGTCGTCCGGGGCACCGACGACCTGTCCGGAGCGACGCCGGTGCACGTCACGCTCGGTGCCGGCACGGCCACGGGCACGCTCGAACCGGACGGCCCCGGCCCGGACGGCTCCTGAGCACGACGGGTGTTCTCCACAGCCTGGGTCCGGGCGGCGGATCGTCGGTGGACGCTCGGTAGGATCGTCCCGTGCCATCCCAGCAGGAACCCGAGCAGACCGACGTCCAGTCGCTGAGCTACGAAGCGGCCCGCGACGAACTCGTGCGCGTCGTGAGCGAGCTCGAACAGGGCTCCGCGACCCTCGAACGTTCACTGGCGCTGTGGGAGCGGGGCGAAGCCCTCGCCGCCCGGTGCGAAGAGTGGCTCGTCGGTGCCCGCGCGCGACTCGACGCGGCCCGTGCCGCCAGCGATGCCCAGGACGGCTCCGGCCGATGACCGACCCGAACGGCCGTCCGATCGTCGCCGAGCTCGGTCGCCCCGAGACGGCAGAGGAGACCTGGGCGCGGAAGGACGCCGCCCGGACCGCCCGCCGGCAGCACCAGACCGCGTTCAACCTGGTCATCGCGCTCATCGCCTCGCTCGGCATCGTGCTGTTCCTGGTCGCCGTCGTCGTCCGGCCCGACACCACCGTGGACCGCACCGTCGACTACCAGCAGATCGCGGCCAAGGCCCAGGTCGACGACGTCACCCTGGTGGCGCCCCCGCTGCCCGACGGCTACAGCGCCAACCGAGCGGACTTCGCGAACAAGACCACCGACGGTGTGGACGTCTGGACCGTCGGCTTCGTGACCCCGGACAAGCAGTACCTCGGTCTGCAGCAGGGCATCGACGCCAACGCCTCGTGGGTGTCGAACCAGCTCGACCAGCGTCCGTCCACCGGTGACCGCACCATCGGCGACACGGAGTGGACCGTCTACGACCGCCGCGCCGAGGGCACCGACGCCGGCAACCACGCGTACTCGCTCGTCTCGACGTTCGGCAAGGACACGATCGTGCTCTCCGGTACCGCCGACGACAAGGCCTTCCGGACCGTGGCCACCGCCGTCTCCCGACAACTGACCGAGTAGCCAACGACCGGCACGACCGCCGCCCGTCACCACCGCACCCGCCCCGCTGCGTCCCATCCGAACCGAGGAGTCCCATGCCCGACCGCGCCGCCTCCACCCCGTCCGACGCCCTGCGCCTGCTCGTCGACGGCAACGCCCGCTTCGCCGCCGACAAGCGCCGGATGGGCCGCGTGGACCCGGACCGCCGCACCGAACTCGAAGGATCGCAGTCGCCGTTCGCGACCGTCCTCGGCTGCTCGGACTCGCGGGTGCCGTTCGAGCACGTCTTCGACGCCGGCATCGGTGACCTGTTCGCCATCCGCAACGCGGGCCAGATCGTCGACGACGTCGTCCTCGGCTCGATCGAGTTCGCGGTGGTCGCGCTGGGCACCCCCCTGGTCGTCGTGCTCCGGCACACCCGGTGCGGTGCCGTCGCGGCCGCGCGCTCCGGTGAGCCCGTCCCCGCCCCGCACCTGCAGGCCCTCGTCGACGCGATCGCCCCGAGCGTCGAGAAGGTCCGGCGCACCGACGCCGAGCTGCCGCAGGAAGCCGTCGGCGCCGCACACCTCGAAGCGACCCTCCGCCAGGTGATCGAGCGCTCCGGCGCGGTCTCCGACGCAGTGGCCGAGGGTAGATTGGCCGTCGTCGGGGCGACCTACGACCTCGCCACCGGAGAGGTCACCATCGACACCGTCGTCGGCCAGGTCTGACCGACGCCGACCCCGACACCGACCCCGACGACGACCGCCCCGGCGACCCCGGGGCGCAGGCACGGGCCGGCGCGACCGCGACCGGCGAGCACCCCAGGAAGGACCACGACGACGTGACCGACACCACCCCGACCGAGTTCCGCATCGAGCACGACACCATGGGCGAGGTACGGGTGCCGAAGTCGGCGCTCTACCGTGCCCAGACCCAGCGCGCCGTCGAGAACTTCCCCATCTCGGGCACCGGGCTCGAGTCGGCGCAGATCGTGGCGCTCGCGCGGATCAAGCGCGCCGCGGCCATCGTGAACGGTGAGCTCGGCATCGTCGAGCCCGCCGTCGCCGACGCCATCGCGGGTGCGGCCGACCTGATCATCGGTGGGCAGCACCACGACCAGTTCCCGGTCGACGTCTACCAGACCGGCAGCGGCACGTCGTCGAACATGAACATGAACGAGGTGCTCGCGACACTGGCGTCCGACATCGCGGGTTCCGCCGTGCACCCGAACGATCACGTCAACGCCTCGCAGTCGTCGAACGACGTCTTCCCCACCTCCGTGCACGTCGCCGTGACGGAAGCGCTCATCCGCACCCTCGTGCCCGCGCTCGAGCACCTCGCCGAATCGCTCGAGGCGAAGGCCACCCTGTGGGCCGACGCCGTCAAGTCCGGCCGGACGCACCTGATGGACGCCACGCCCGTCACCCTCGGGCAGGAGTTCGGCGGCTACGCCCGCCAGATCCGCCTGGGCATCGAGCGGGTGCAGGCGACGCTCCCCCGCGTCGCCGAGGTCCCGCTCGGCGGCACCGCGGTCGGCACCGGCATCAACACTCCCAAGGGCTTCCCGCAGCGGGTCATCGCCCAGCTCGCGAGCGACACCGACCTGCCGATCACCGAGGCCGTCGACCACTTCGAGGCACAGGGCGCACGTGATGCCCTGGTCGAGGCGTCCGGTGCCCTCAAGGTGCTCGCCGTCAGCCTGACGAAGATCAACAACGACCTGCGCTGGATGGGCTCCGGTCCGAACACCGGGCTGGGCGAGCTGCACATCCCCGACCTGCAGCCCGGTTCCTCGATCATGCCCGGCAAGGTGAACCCGGTGATCCCCGAGGCCACCCTGATGGTCGGCGCCCGGGTCATCGGCAACGACGCCACCATCGCCTGGGCGGGCGCATCGGGTGCGTTCGAGCTGAACGTCGCCATCCCGGTGATGGGCACGGCGCTGCTCGAGTCGATCCGCCTGCTGGCGAACAGCTCGCGCGTGCTCGCGGACAAGACCATCGACGGGCTGCAGGCGAACCTCGAGCGTGCCCGCGCCTTCGCGGAGTCCTCGCCGTCGATCGTCACCCCGCTCAACCGGGTCATCGGCTACGAGGCGGCGGCGAAGGTCGCGAAGTACGCCGTCGCCGAGGGCATCACCGTGCGCGAGGCCGTCGTGGCCCTCGGCCACGTGGAGCGCGGCGAGGTCACCGAGGCGCAGCTCGACGAGGCGCTCGACGTCCTCAGCATGACCCACCCGAACTGACGCGACGCTCCTGACACATCCCCAGGATGGACGGGAGGCCCGGTGCCAGCTGGCACCGGGCCTCCCGTCCGTCACGTGGCGGCCCGACGCGCGCTACACCAGATCGGGCGAGTCCAGCAGGTCCGTGACCAGAGCGGCGATCGCGGAGCGCTCGGAACGCGTCAGCGTCACGTGCGCGAAGAGCGGGTGCCCCTTGAGCCGCTCGATGACCGACGCGATCCCGTCGTGCCGGCCGACCCGCAGGTTGTCGCGTTGCGCGACGTCGTGGGTGAGCACCACCCGCGAGTTCTGGCCGATGCGCGAGAGCATGGTGAGGAGCACGTTCCGTTCGAGCGACTGCGCCTCGTCGACGATCACGAAGGCGTCGTGCAGGGAGCGGCCACGGATGTGCGTCAGGGGCAGCACCTCGATCAGGCCGCGCTCGATCACCTCGTCGAGCACGTTGTCCGAGACCACCGAACCGAGGGTGTCGTAGACGGCCTGCGCCCACGGGTTCATCTTCTCGCCGGCGTCACCCGGCAGGAAGCCGAGGTCCTGCCCGCCCACGGCGTACAGCGGCCGGAACACCATGATCTTCTTGTGCTGCTGCCGTTCGAGCACCGCTTCGAGTCCGGCGCACAGGGCGAGCGCCGACTTGCCGGTGCCGGCACTGCCGCCGAGCGAGACGATGCCGATCTCGGAGTCGAGCAGCGCGTCGATCGCGAGCCGCTGCTCGGCCGAGCGCCCGCGGAGGCCGAAGACCTCACGGTCGCCGCGCACCAGGGCGACTGCTCCGGCGACGTGCACACGGCCGAGCGCCGATCCACGCTCGGAGTGGATCACGACCCCGGTGTTCACGGGGACGCCGTCGAGCTTCGCGGAGCGGATCTCCTCTTTCTCGTACAGGTCGGACATCTGCTCGCCGGACACCTGCAGGTCGGCGATGCCGGTGTAGCCAGAGTCGACCGCGAGTTCGGCGCGGTACTCCTCGGCCGCCATGCCGATCGACGACGCCTTGACCCGGAGCGGCAGGTCCTTCGACACGACGACGACGTCGAGCCCGTCGTTCTTCAGGTTCGACGCGACGGCGAGGATGCGGGAGTCGTTGTCGCCGAGCTGCAGGCCCGACGGCAGGACGGACTGGTTGGAGTGGTTCAGTTCGACGCGGAACGAGCCGCCGTCGCCGATCGCGATCGGGAAGTCGAGCCGCTCGTGTTCGATGCGCAGTTCGTCGAGCAGCCGGAGGGCCTGCCGGGCGAAGTACCCGATCTCCGGGTCGTTGCGCTTCGCTTCGAGTTCGCTGACGACCACCACGGGCAGGACCACGGCGTGCTCGGCGAAGCGGAACAAGGCCCGCGGATCACTGAGGAGCAC
Organism: Curtobacterium sp. Arg-1; assembly: GCF_025643395.1. Classification (NCBI taxonomy): domain Bacteria; kingdom Bacillati; phylum Actinomycetota; class Actinomycetes; order Micrococcales; family Microbacteriaceae; genus Curtobacterium; species Curtobacterium sp. Arg-1. The sequence continues at coordinate 847,888 of NZ_CP095731.1, read as the reverse complement.
CGATGTGTCGAGCACGTACGTGCGCTGGGCGACCGATGTGGACGAGTCCGCGGTGTGCTGTTCCTGTGTTCCGCGAGAGACGTTCTGAGAGGTCACGACCACTCCATCCCCGGGCCGCGACGGGCCCGGTCCTGTCCTCGAACGCGGCCACGGAGCGGGTCCCGAAGCACCGACTGTGGCCGCTTCGATCGGGCGCGGTGCCCGATGGGGACAACGTACGTCCGGCCCCCGACACCCCGCCAGCGACACGCGGTTTCTGGAGTTACGGTCGCGTGAACAACGCGAGCGCAGCTCGTGACGCGGCTGGTCACAAATTGTCTGTTGCGACCGCTCCAGCCGACAGGTGGTGACCACCCGGCGGACGTGAGCGGGGTGTCGTGACCGCGCGCAGGCAACGGACGGGAGGCCCGTGGCGGCCTGGCACCGCGCCTCCAGGCCGTCCGTTGGTCGCGACTCGTCACGCGCGCCGCGTCGACTGGTCGCGAACTGTCGGGCGCTGCGGCGCCAGCCGACAGGTGGTGACCACCCGGCGGACGTGAGCGGGGTGTCGTGACCGCCCGTGGGCCGCGAACCCGCAGCGCGGCGCCGCGCTGCTACTGCATGGTGGCGTACGAGACGCAGGCGTCGCGGAACATGTCGAGGGTCTCGTCGGTGGTCGACGGGAACACCGACACGCGCGCGACCCCGAGCCGCGTGGTCGCGGTGACGCCGTGGTTGTGCATCGCCGCGGACAGGGCGGTCACGCGCCCCTGCGTCGGCCGGAGCACCACGATGCCGGCGCGCTCTGCCGGGTCGCGGCTGGACTCGACCTCGAGCCCGAACTCGTCGGCGATCGCGAAGACGCGCTCGACGCGGTCGGCGACTCGCTCCTGCACGGCGGCGACACCGACGGCGGTGAGGCGCTCGAGCGACACCGCGAGCCGGGCCTGCGCGACCGGGTCGATGCGGGACATCTGGAAGCCTGCGGCTGCTGGACGGACGGCGGGGACCTCGGTCGGCCAGCCGGACGTGCCGTGCGGACCGGACAGCGCCGGACGGATCCGGTTCAGGGCGCGGTCACTGAAGGCCACGAACCCGGTGCCCCACCCGGCGTGCAGCCACTTCTGCCCGCCGGTGGCGACCACGTCGGCGACCTCGTACGGGGCGTCGACGACACCGAAACCCTGGATGGCGTCGACGATGAGCAGGCGCTCGCCGATGACCTCGCGGATGGCGGCGAGGTCGGTCAGGTAGCCGGTGCGCCAGTCGACCAGCGACACCGCGACGGCGGTCACCTCGTCGGTCAGGCGCTCACGGATCAGCTCCGGCGTCACCCAGCCGGCACCCGACTCGATGACGACGGGCTGCACGCGGCCGCCGGTGGCCGACGCGGCGCTGGCCAGTGCGAGCGGCAGCGACGGGTACTCGTCGGCGGACACGAGCACACCCCCGGTCAGGCCGAAGGCGGTGTGCAGCAGGCCGGGGGTCGTGGCGGCCTGCGAGACGACCTGGTCCTCGCGGCGGCCGACCAGCCGCGCGGCGACGGCGCGGACGCGGGCGTCCTGCTCGTCGAGGGTCTCCATCGCGCCGAACCGCATGTGAGCCTGGATCGTGCCGAGCACACGCTGCTCCTCGAGCACGGCGGTCTGCACGGGGCCGAACGCAGCGTGGTCGAGGTAACCGGGGTCTTCGGAGAAGCCGGCGGCGTACTCGTCGATGTTCACAGGTGGTGCACCTTTCACAGGGTTGAACCCTGAGAGCCTACTGGGACGTGACTCCGCCGACGAACCCGGTGCGGCAGGTGGCTGGTGGCTGGTGGCTGGGCGACCAGCCGCACCCGACCGCACTCAGCCGCCGAAGCGACGCTCAGCCGCCGAAGCGACGCGAGCGGAGCCCGAAGTCGCGGACCGCACGGAGGAAGTCGACCTCGCGCAGGTCCGGGTAGAACGCCTCGACGAAGTAGAACTCGCTGTGCGCGCTCTGCCACAGCATGAAGTCGGACAGCCGCTGCTCGCCCGAGGTCCGGATCACCAGGTCGGGGTCCGGCTGGCCCTGCGTGTACAGGTGGTCGCCGATGAGCTCCGGCGTCAGCACCTCGGCCAGGGTGTCGATGGTGCCGCCACCCGCGCCGTGCGACTGCACGATGCTGCGCATGGCGTCCGCGATCTCGCGACGGCCCCCGTACCCGACGGCCAGGTTGACGTGCAGCCCCGTGCGTCCGGCGGTGCGCTGCTCGGCCCGTTCGAGCGCGGTCACCAGGTTGTCCGGCAGCCCCTCGTTCGAGCCGACGTGCTGCACGCGCCAGTCACGGTTGTCGGCCAGCACCCCGGCGAGGTCGGCGATGATCCCGACGAGTTCCTCGAGCTCTTCGCCGCCACGACCCGTCAGGTTGTCGGCGGACAGCAGGTAGAGCGTCACGACCTCGATGCCGAGGTCGTCGCACCAGGTCAGGAACTCCGGGATCTTCGCGGCGCCGGCGCGGTGGCCGTGTGCGGCGGACTCGAGCCCGAGCTGCTTCGCCCAGCGGCGGTTGCCGTCCACGATCATGGCGACGTGCTTGGGCTTCGCGGCCCCTTCGAGCTGGCGGCGGATCCGGCGCTGGTAGGCGCGGTAGAGGATCCCCCGCCCTGTCCATCCCGCCGTCCCGGTCACGCACCGAGCGTAGTGCACCACCTGGACGAGAGCCCTGGGGGTGCCCGCTCTGCGGACACGTGGCGGTCGTTCGGGATCAGGCCCTATGGTCGGGTCCATGCAGGACGAGCACGAGACCGGCACCCTCCCCCACGTCCCGTTCACGGAAGAGGCGACGGCCCCCACGTCGGAGCCCCGTCCCGCCTGGCGCGGCTGGATCCACCTCGGCGCGTTCCCGTTCGCGATCGCGATGGGGGTCGTCCTGATCACCCTCGCCGACAGCACCGCGGCGAAGGTCGGCAGTGCCGTGTTCATGGCGACGTCGCTGGCGATGTTCGGCGTCTCGGCGACCTACCACCGGTTCCCGTGGGGGCCGAAGGTGAAGGCCGTGCTGAAGCGCATCGACCACACGAACATCCTGCTGCTCATCGCCGGCACCTACACGCCCATCGCGATCTGCGCCCTGCCGCACACGCTGATGGTCGTCGTGCTGTGGGTGATGTGGTCGGGCGCAGCGCTCGGCATCGCGTTCCGCGTGCTCTGGATCAACGCGCCCCGCTGGCTGTACGTGCCGATCTACCTGGTGCTCGGGTGCGCTGCCCTGGCGCTGCTGCCGCAGTTCTTCGCCGCGAGCGTCCCGATGACCGTGCTCATCCTGTCCGGCGGCGTCGCGTACATCATCGGGGCGCTGGTCTACGGCTTCAAGCGGCCGAACCCGGTGCCGACGCAGTTCGGGTTCCACGAGGTGTTCCACGCCCTGACCGTCGTGGCCTTCGGTGCGCAGTGGGTCGGCGTGCTCATCGTGGCGCTGGACCCGGTGCGCTGACCGTCGCACGTTCCTGGTGCGCCCGCGCCCGGTTCCGGTCGGCGCGCGCACAAGGCGGACGGGAGGCCCGTGGCGATGCCGCCACGGGCCTCCAGTCCCTACCCGGCCGCGTCAGCCGCGCTCGGTGTCGTCGCCGACGTCGGCCCGGCCGTCCTCGGCCGCACGCCGCTCCGGCTCGTCCGTCGCGGTGCCGTCACCCGCGGTGCCGTTCGCCTCGGCCTCGAGCCGCTCCCGCACCTCGGCGCGGTAGCGGGTCCGGCGGATGCGCCGGGTCATGTCGACGACGAGCAGGATCGTCACGATGGCGACGAGCGCGATCGCGATGAACCCGACGACACCCGGGGTGACGTCGACGTCGGGGACGACCGAGGGGCTGGGACTGGGGGTGGCGGCGAGTGCCGCCGCGATGGTGCTCACGAGGTCGGTTCCTTGTCGGCTGGGATCCCGGCGAACAGGTCGGTCTCCGGGAGCTCGGTCGGCACGCGTGCCTCCACGAGCTGGTAGTCCTCGGTCGGCCACACCGTCGCGAGGAGGTCGTTCGGCCAGTAGAAGAAGGCGCTGTCCGGGGCGACCTGGCTGGCGTGCGCGCGGAGTGCGGCGTCGCGCTGGTCGAAGTACTCGTGCACGTCCACGTGGGTGGTGGCGAGGTCGGGCCGGTCGGCGAACCGCTCGACCCACTCGCGCAGCTGCTCGACCGCGGGGCTGTCCGGGTCGCGCTCCTGCAGGGCTTCGAAGATCGTGCTGAAGCGGCGGGGGTTCATCGTGCGCTCGTAGTAGAGCTTCGCGATCGACCAGGGTGCACCGGCGGTCGGGTACGCCGACGGGTCTGCGGCGGCGGACCACGCGGCCATCGACACCTCGTGCGTGCGGATGTGGTCGGGGTGCGGGTAGCCGCCGTTCTCGTCGTAGGTGACGAGCACGTGGGGGCGGAACCGGCGGATCACGCGGACCAGCGCCTCGGTGCTGTACTCGAGCGGGACCGTCGAGAACGTGCCCGGCCGCACCGTCTCGCCCTTCTCGGCGTCGGGCAACCCCGAGTCGTGGTACCCGAGCCACAGGTGGTCGATGCCGAGTGCCTGCTGCGCCGCGGCCATCTCGGTGCGGCGGTACCCGGCCATGTCGCGGTGCGCACGGCTCGTCGCCGGCTCGCCGAGCTGGTCGTTCAGGATGTCGCCGGCCTCGCCGCCGGTGCAGGACACGACGAGCACCTGGTGCCCGTCGGCCACGTACTTCGCGGCGGTCGCGGCACCCTTGCTCGACTCGTCGTCGGGGTGGGCGTGGACTGCCAGCAGGCGGTAGGGCACGTGGGGTTCCTCACTGCGGGTGAGCGGCGTCGGACGCGGGCAGCGCACAGCATCGCGTGAACTACCCTGGGATCAGGATATCCACCCCGGGAGCCCCGAACTGTCCGAACAGCACCAGACCGCCACGCTCGACGAGCGCTACGGCCGCACCCCGGCCCGCAAGCGCCGCAGCCGCCTCTTCGCGATCGTCGCGGCCATCGCGGTCGTCGTGGTCTTCGGGGCGTGGGTGATCTGGGCGGGGCTCGACCAGTCCGATCGTGGCCTCGACCAGGACGTCATCGGGTACGAGGTCCTGTCCGAGCACAGCACCGTCGTCCACTCGCAGGTGTCCGTCGATCCGGGCGTCGAGGCGAAGTGCGCCGTCCAGGTGCTCGACAAGAGCTACTCGATCGTGGGCTGGAAGGAGATCACCGTGCCGGCGTCCGAACAGCGCAGTCGGAGCATCTCCACGCAGGTCACCACGACGACGCGGGGCGTGACCGGGTTGATCCACGACTGCTGGATTCCCTAGACTGTCCTGATTCGCCTCTCGAGACCGACCACTCGGCCGGTCTCGTTTTTTCATGGTCGAAGGGACAGAACATGAGCAACGACACGCAGGTCACCTGGCTGACCCAGGAGGCGCACGACCGTCTCAAGGCGGAGCTCGACGAGCTGAGCGGCGAGGGCCGTGCCGAGATCGCGCGCCGCATCGAGGCCGCTCGCGAAGAGGGCGACCTCAAGGAGAACGGCGGCTACCACGCCGCCAAGGACGAGCAGGGCAAGATCGAGGCCCGCATCCGCGTCCTCACCGAGCTCCTCAAGCACGCCACCGTCAGCGAAGCCGAGTTCGACGGCACCGTCGAGCCGGGCACCGTCGTCACGGCGGTCATCGCCGGCGACGAGTCCACCTTCCTGGTCGGCAGCCGCGAGATCGTGGCCGAGGGCTCGGACCTGACGGTCTACAGCCCGGTCAGCCCCGTCGGCGCGGCCATCGTCGGCCTCAAGGCCGGCGACAAGGCCACCTACACGGCGCCGAACGGCAAGGAGATCGCCGTCGAGGTCGTCAAGATCGAGCGCTACGAGCCGTAGACCCGGCCCACTGCAGACAGGAGGCCCGTGGCGACACCGCCACGGGCCTCCTGTCTGTCCGCTGGTCGCGCCCAGGGCGCGGGGCGGACGCGGAACGACATGAACGCTGTCGCACGACAGCGACATCGTCGCGTCAGCCCGTCGCGGACTAGTGCTCCAGGAGCTCGGGGCGGAACCCGACCTCGTGCAGACGCTGGATGACCTCTTGCGCGTGCTCGGGGCCGCGGGCCTCGATCGACAGGTCGAGCGCGACCTCGTTGATGACCAGGCCCTGCCCGTGGCGGGTGTGCAGCACCTCGACCACGTTCGCGCCGGCGTCCGAGATGACCTGGGCGACGCGGGACAGCTGGCCCGGGCGGTCCGGCAGCATGATGCGGATCCCGATGTACCGGGACGCTGCCACGAGACCGCGGGTGATCACGCGCTCCATCATCAGCGGGTCGATGTTGCCGCCGCTCAGCAGCACCACGGTGCGGCCGGTGTCGCGGACGGCGCCGGACATGATCGCGGCGACGCCGACGGCCCCCGCGGCCTCGACCACGAGCTTGGCGCGCTCGAGCAGGACGAGCAGGGCGCGGGCGGTGTCGTCGTCCGAGACGGTGACGATGTCGTCGACCAGGTCGCGGATGATCGGGAAGTTCAGGTCGCCGGGCCGCGCCACCGCGATGCCGTCGGAGATGGTCGGCTTCGTGGTGATCGTGACGGGTTCACCGGCGCGGATCGACGACGGGTAGGCAGCGGCGTTCTCGGCCTGCACGCCGATCACCCGGATCGGCCGACCGAGCCGTTCGGCCATGCCCTTGACCGCGAGTGCGATGCCGGAGATGACACCGCCGCCACCGATCGGCACCACCACGGTGTCGACGTCCGGCACCTGATCGATGATCTCGAGGCCGAGCGTGCCCTGCCCCGCGATGACGGCCGGATGGTCGAACGGCGGGATGAACACGGCACCGGTGTGGGCGGCGAAGTCCTTCGCGGCGCTCAACGCTTCTTCCACGGAGTGGCCCCGCAGCACGACGTCGGCGCCGTAGTGGCGGGTGGCCTGCAGCTTCGGCAGGGCGACCCCGACCGGCGTGAAGATCGTCGCGGGGATCCCGAGCTCGCGCGCAGCGAGCGCGACGCCCTGCGCGTGGTTGCCGGCACTGGCGGCGACGACGCCCTTGGCGCGCTGTTCGGCGGACAGGGTGGAGAGCCGGTTGTAGGCACCGCGCACCTTGTACGCACCGGTGCGCTGCAGGTTCTCGCACTTCAGGTGCACCGGGGACCCGAGCAGTTCGGCGAGGAACTGCGACGTCTCCATCGGGGTGACTCGCGCGACGCCCTTGATGGTCTCGCGCGCCGCCTCGATGTCCGCGAGGGTCGGGATCGCGGTGAGCGTGTGCGGGGATGCGCTGGTGTCGGTCACTCCCCCATCATCGTCGTTCCGAGCCGCGGCGGCGAACTCGTGTGACGCTCAGTTGGTGCTGGCGGTGCCTTCTTCGGCCGAGGGACCAGCGTCGACGCCCGGGGCCGGGACGTCGTCGCCGACCTTGTGCCGGCGCCGCCGGAGCAACTGGATCTGGCCGTGCTGCCCGCGCTTCGGCGTCGCTTCGAGCACGTGGTCGGAGTCGAGCCGGCGCCAGCGGCCGCTCGCGATGGTGGTGACCATGGCGTTCAGCGTCGCGATCAGCGGCACGGCGAAGAAGGCTCCGGCGATGCCGGCGAGCCCCGACGCTGCGGTGACGCCGAGGACGACCGCGAGCGGGTGGACCTTGACCGCGTTGCCCATGACGAGGGGCTGCAGGATGTGCCCCTCGATCTGCTGCACGAGGAGCACGACGCCGAGCACCAGGACGGCGGCGAGGGGGCCGTTGAAGATCAGTGCGACGAACACCGCCAAGAAGCCCGTGACGATGGCGCCGACGACCGGGATGAAGGCGCCGAGGAAGACGAAGGCCGCGATCGGGATCACGAGCGGCATGCCACCGAAGAAGAGCCCGACGATGAAGGACCCAAGGCCGATGCCGACCGCGTCGACGAAGGCGACGAAGATCTGCACCCGGATGAAGCTCGTCAGGGTGATCCAGCCGGCGACACCGGCGCCGTCGACCGCTGCGCGCGCCTTCTTCGGGAACAGCCGGACGGACCAGCGCCAGACGTTCTTGCCGTCGATCAGCAGGAAGATCGTGGTGAACAGGGTGATGAAGAGCGCTGCGAATGCATGGGTTGCACCCGACCCGGCACTGGCGACACCGGACAGGATCGACGCGGAGTTGTCCTGCAGCCACTTCGTGCCGTCGTCGAGCCAGCCGTTGACGTCGGTCTGGCTGATGCCGAACCCGGAGTTCAGGACGAAGTCCTTGATGTTGGCGTACTGGTCGATCGTCCGGTCACGCAGGGACGGGTACGACGCGATCACCTGGTCGACGACGAGCCAGACCAGGGCACCCAGGGCCGCGACGCCGCCGAGCAGGCTCATGACGACCGCGAGCCACTTCGGCACGTGGTGCCGCTGCAGCCAGTTCGAGATCGGCACCAGGAGCGCCGAGACGACGATCCCGACCAGGAAGGGGATGAGGATCTCGCTGAAGACCGTGACCAGCCAGATGAAGACGGCGATCACACCGACGACGACGAGCGCTCGCCACGACCACGCACCGGCGATGCGGACGCCGATCGGGACCGATTCCTCGACCACGGGGTCGGGATGAGTCTGCTTGCTTCCCCATGCCATGGCCTGATTGTACCGACGCGCTTCCGGTCAGGTGCCAGATGCGGCATACGTGCATGGATCCTCGTGTCGGCGGCCTTCGGTAGCGTCGCCGCATGCCCAGGTCGACGCTCTCCGCCGCCGAGGCCCGTCGGGTCGCACTCGCCGCACAGGGGTTCGGACGACCACCCGCCGACGCGGTGTCGACACGTGCGGTGAACGCCGCGTTCGGGCGGCTCGGCCTGCTGCAGATCGACTCCGTCAACGTGTTCGAACGCAGCCACTACCTGCCGCTCTTCGCCCGGCTCGGTACCTACGACCGCTCGACGCTCGACCGGCTGACGCTCGGGCGGTCCGGCCCGTACACCGAGTACTGGGCGCACGAGGCCGCGTTCATCCCCCGCGACGACCTGCGGCTGTTCCGGTGGCGGATGGACGCCCTGCGGGAGCGCGACGCCGGACCGACCCGGATCGACGGGGTCACCCGGACCGCTGCCGTCCGCCGCGAGCTGCACGCCCTGCTGCGGGCCGAGGGGCCGATACCCGCCAGCGCGGTGGAGCACGAGTCGAACGTGCGACGTGGGCCCTGGTGGGGGTGGAGCGACGTGAAGCTCGGGCTCGAGCAGATGTTCCGGTGGGGCGAGACGGTCAGCGCCGGACGCGCCGGGTTCGAGCGCGTCTACGCCCTGCCCGAGCAGGTGCTGCCCGACGGCTTCCTCGAGACCGCTCCGGCACGCGCCGACGCCGTGCTCGAACTCGTGCGTCGGGCATCGCGCGCGCTCGGTGTCGGCACCCGAGCGGACATCGCGGACTACTACCGACTGCGCTCCGACGACACCGCCGCCGCGATCGCCGCACTCGCCGCCGCCGGGGAACTCGTCCCGGTGCGGGTCGAGGGCTGGGGCGAGCGGGCCTGGCTCCACGCCGATGCGCGGGTACCCCGGCAGCTGACGGCGGACGCGGTGCTGAGCCCCTTCGACCCGGTCGTCTGGTTCCGACGGCGGGCCGAGCGGATGTACGGCTTCCACTACCGGATCGAGATCTACACGCCGGCGCCGAAGCGGGTGTTCGGCTACTACGTGCTCCCGGTGCTGCAGGACGACCGGCTCGTCGGTCGGATCGACCTGAAGAGCGACCGGCAGCGGGGCGTGCTCCGGGTCCGGACCGCGTGGCAGGAACCCGGCGAGCACCTGGACCCCGAGCGACTCGCCGAGACCCTGCGGCGGACCGCGAGCTGGCAGGGCCTGGGGGCGATCGAGGTGACCGATCGTGGCACCGCAGCACCTGCCGTTGCCGGAGCGCTCGGTCTCCCCCTGGTGCCGCACGTGTCCGCGGACGACACGGATGCGGCTCAGCCGGTCGCGCGTGCCGAGCAGGACGCGGCAGTCGACGACGCTGGTGACGCTCGCTGACCCGTCAGAACCGCTCGGCGTTCGCGCGCAGACGAGCGATGCGGTCGGGCAGCGGCGGGTGCGTCGAGAACAGCCGGTCCATCACCCCGGGGCGCATCGGGTCGGCGATCCACAGGTGCGCCATCGAGGAGTTCTGCGTCTGCACCGGACGGCCGTACGCCCCGAGCTTCTCGAGCGCCCGCGCCAGGCCCTCGGGGTACCGCGTGGTCATCACGCCCGTCGCGTCCGCCAGGTACTCGCGCTGCCGGGACACCGCGGCTTGCACGCCCGCCGCGGCGATCGGGGCCACGACGACGGCGGCGATGCCGGCGATCAACAGGACCGGGTTGGCGCTGCCGCCGTTGTCCGAGTTGCGGTTCCGCCCGCCGGACAGACCGCTGAAGACCGAGATGCGGAGCAGGATGTCGGCGATGAATCCGACGGCCACGACGAGACCGAAGACCATCGTGGACACCCGGATGTCGTAGTTGCGGACGTGCCCGAGCTCGTGCGCCATCACGCCCTGCAGCTCCTGGTCGTCCATGAGCTCGAGCAGCCCGGTCGTCGCCGCGACGACCGCGTGCTCGGGGTCCCGCCCGGTGGCGAAGGCGTTCGGGGCGGGGTCGGGGATGACGAACACCCGGGGCATCGGCATGCCGGTCGAGATGGCCAGGCTCTCGACGGTGCGCCAGAGTCGCGGCTCGGCGGCCCGGTCGATCTCGATCCCACCCGCGATGGCGGTGGCCTGTCGTGCCGCCAGGAAGTACTGCAGCACGGCGTAGCCCAGTGCGACCACCAGGACGATGAACCCGATCGAGACGTTCCCGGCGAGGTACCCGCCGAGGAACCCGAGCGCACCGATGATCAGCAGGAACACCAGGACGATGACGACGGTGTTCCGCTTGTTCCGCGCGATGGCGCTGTACACGTCGGCTCCGACGCTGGGGTCAGAACTGGACGCGCGGCGGCTCGGCGATGGCCGCCGGCTCGTTCGTCTCGAAGAACGTGGCCTCGGTGAAGCCGCGGTTCTTCGCGAACGTGGAGTTCGGGAACACCCGGATCTTCGTGTTCAGCTCGCGCACGCCACCGTTGTAGAACCGTCGAGCGGCCTGGATCTTGTCCTCGGTGTCGACGAGCTCGGACTGCAGCTGCAGGAAGTTCTGGCTCGACTGCAACTGCGGGTACCCCTCGGCCACCGCGAAGACGCTCTTCAGTGCCTTCTGCATGTGTCCCTCGGCAGCGGAGGCCGTGTCGGCGTCACCGGCCGACAGGGTCTCGGCGCGGGCCTTCGTCACGTCGTCGAAGACCGCCTTCTCGTGCGTGGCGTACCCCTTGACGGTGTCGACGATCGTGGGGATGAGGTCGGCGCGGCGCTTCAGCTGCACCGAGATGTCGCTCCAGGCTTCGTCGACCCGGACCTTGAGCGTGACGAGGGCGTTGTACGTCACCCAGAGGTAGATCCCGATGATCACCAGGATGACCACCACCACTCCGACGACGATGAGCGTCGTGACGAGTCCGGTGTCCATGCGGGCGTACTCCTTTGCGCGTCGGGATCCGCGGTGCTGCGATGGCCTGAACGGCCGTCGTGAAGTCTATCGATGCAGTCTGCATGCTCCGTTCGCTGAGCAGTGTTCACGGCCGATTCCCGAGTCACGCACACCGCGCATTCGGACTGCTGCCCGATCCGCAACCTCATCCGCGAGGTGTATTGACCAGAGGCGCTCGATCCCGTGGGATGGGTCCGGTGAACACGCGCGGGGACAACGTGGACGAAGGGGCCGTCGGGGGCGACGGCCCTCGTCGTCGACCCCGCTTCGCCCTGCTCGCAGCGGCGACGACGGTCCTCGTCGCGGCCCTCCTCGGTGCCGCGGCAGCACCGGCCGTCGCGGTCGCCGTGACTGCGGAGCCCCAGGCCGCCGCGGCTGCGGAACCCCGAGCCGCCGTGGCTCCCACCGACGCGTCCCCGCCCACGGCCGAGCCGACGGCGAGTCCCGATCCGAGCGAGATCGCGCCGCCGAGCACGGGCCGACCGGGCGCTCCGTTGCAGACCCCCACGCGTCCGGCCGTGCGGCCCACGATCGCGGATCCCGGTGACGTCACGACGGGCACCACCCGCTTCCACGGCACCGGCACGCCGGGGCACAGCGTCCGGGTGTCCGGTCCGACCGCGACCGGTTCGTCCGGGTGCACGGCCCGGGTGGGGTCCGACGGATCCTGGGCATGCCTCGGCACCGTCCGGTCCGGCCCGCAGCAGGTCTTCACGGTGCGTGACCTCGTCGCCACCGGACTCCCCGTCGCGAACGCTCCGGCCTCGGACGTCATCGTCCCGCCGACCCTGCAGGCTGCCGGCCCCACCGGCGGCACCGTGTCCGGCACCGGGTTCCCCGGATCGACGGTGACGCTGTCGGTGTCCGGGTCCACGACCGAGCAGACCGCCCCGGTCGGCCCGGACGGTCGGTGGGTCGCAGCACTCGGCACCCGAGCGGACGGCCGGTTCACCGTGACCGCCTCGCAGACGGCCAGTACCGCGCGCGGCTACCGGTCCGACCTGCGGAGCGCGGCATCGGCGCCCGTGACGGTCACGGTCGACCGCACCGCACCGGCTGCCCCGCGCATCACGACGCCGGACGACGGCCAGCGGATCGGCACCCGGTCGACGACGGTGACCGGCACCGGCGAGCCCGGCGCTCGCGTGACGGTGTACGTCGATCGTGCTCCGGTGTGCGGCGTGGTGGTGGGGACGGACGCCTCGTGGTCGTGCTCCACCGCGGGATCGACCCTGCGCGCCGGCGAGCACCGGCTCACCGCGACGCAGCACGACGCTGCGGGCAACTACTCCCGGTCCTCGGCCGCCGTGCGGGTCACGGCGGGATCCGCGACGACGGCGCCGACCGGCACACCGACCCCGGGCGCGACGGACACCCCGGGGGCCCCGGAGGGCCGACGCCGGGCTCCGACGCGACGGCGGGCACCCCCGGCACGGCGGGCACCGGCGTCGACGGCACGCCCGGCGCTGGCACGCCCGGCACCGGCAGCGGCACCGGAACCGGAACGAACAGCGGCAACCACGGCAACGGTGGCAACGGCCCCACGGCCGGCGGTGGCTCAGGCAGCGGCAGTGGCTCCGGCACCGGCAGTCCGGCCGGCGTCGGCAGCGCCGGAGGACACCCCGACTGGTCCGGCCCCGCCGGCGACTGGACCGCGGCGACCTCCTACGACGGCACCGTCCCGACCATCCAGGCCGCGTTCTCGTGGCGGACCGTCCTGGTCGCCACCGCCGTCGCAGCCGGGTTCCTCCTGTTGATCGCCGCGCCGCTGGCGCTGGTGGCCGCCGTCGCCCGCGGCCGTCTCCGGTCGCCGTTCGCCGGGCTCCTCGGCCGCAACCGCTCCCGGTCCGACCGTGCCCGGGGCGACGACGTCCTGCCGACCTGGGCATCCATCACCATCGCGGTGTCCATCGCGGCCCTCTGCACCCTGCTCGGCGTCGGTGTCGAGCTCGAGGCCCGGTACGCCCGTCTGGCGATCGCGGTCCTCGCCGGTACCGCGGTCCTGACCGCCGCGGTCGTGTTCGCCACACGGTGGGCAGCGGGCACCGACCACCGGACCATCGGCTTCCGGGTGTCGCCGTGGCTGGTGCTCGCGGCGCTCGTGGCCTGCGGCATCACGCGTGTGGCCGACCTCTCCCCCGCCCTCATCGTCGGCGTCGTCCTCGTCCCGTCGGGCAGGCCCGGTCTGGGCACCGGCCCGCTCCGCCTCGGCACCGGGATCGCCGCGAGCGCCCGGGGAGCGACCTGGCGGGTGCTGGCCCTGCTCGGTCTCGCGGCGGTCGGCTGGGTGCTGCACAGCCTGCTCGCCGGCGGGGGCTTCTGGGTGTCGCTCGGGTCGGAGTTCGCCATCACGCTGTGCGTCGGCGGCCTGGGTGCCGTGGTCGCGACCCTGCTGCCCGTCACCGGGTCCGCCGGCAGCGCGCTGCTCGCCGCTTCGCGCGGTCGGTACGTCGCGCTCGCGGTGGTCGCCGTGGCGCTGACCACGGCCGTCTACTCGGGGACCACCGGGACGCACGCTGCCCCGGTACTGCTCGTCGGGATCGCCGCAGCGTGCGTGGCGGCCGCGATCGCGGCCCTGGTCTGGCTGCGCACCGAGCGGCGCGCGGCGCGCGTCTGAAACGAGCCGGGCCTCCCGACCGGGTCCACTGGTCGCGTCACGACGGTGCTCGGACGGCGCTCGGACGGCGACGGCCTGGAGGCCCGTGGTGACGCCGCCCCGCGCCTGCCGTCCGTCAGCCGGTCGCGTCCACCGCGCGCCGGGGCGCGTTGCGGGCGAAGAGGCCGGGCAGGAGCCCGCCGATCTTCGTCCCGATGCACAGGCTGACGAAGGTCGCGAGCGGAGTGGCGAGCGCCTCGGGGTCGAAGGTGGCCACCGCCACCAGACCGACCGTCCCCGGCACGAGCAGCAGGAACGCCGGGAAGAACGACACCGTCGCCGGGATCGCCGGCACCAGCCGCTCGAGCAACCGTGTCGCGACGAAGAGCAGCGCCGCTGCGGCGCCGGTCGCGACGACACTGCCCCAGAGCGGCGTCGTCCCGCTCACCACGGCGTAGGCGGTGACCATGACCGCCACCGACACGAGCGTCAGGCGCCACCCGGACCGGAACACCAGGCCGAGTCCGACCGCGAGCACCACGACCGCCACCCACGAGACCCAGTAGACCGGCACGGCCTCCCAGCCGGCCAGGTCCGTGCCGACGCCCGCGACCTCGCCCACGAGCGCTGCCGACGACGGGTCCACGTGCAGCCCGGTCAGGGCACTGCCCGACGCGATGCCGGCGGCCATGAAGCCGAGCATGATGAGGCCCTGCACCAGTCGCGACGACCCGGTGACGATGTCCGCGGCGGTGAGTTCGAGCAGGGCATTGGTGATGAGGGCGCCGGGGACGAACACCGCCACCGGAGCGCACACGGCGAAGAGCGGGACCTGCTCGAACCCGGCACCCGCGGCGACGAGGCCGACGATGGCCGTCGACACGAACGCGGCCAGGAACGGGATGATCGCAACGGCCTCGCGGAAGCGCCGGAGGACCAGGCCGATCACCCCGACCAGCCCACCGACGACGAGCGCCAGGACGATCGCCCACCACGGGCAGCGGAACACGACGGCCAGGCCGGCCGAGGTCAGGGCGTTGCCGAGGATCCACGGCAGGGCGGGCGGCGGGACGGTGCCGGCGCGGATGGCCCGGACGCGGGCGGGGATCTCGGCGAGGGCGATGGAGCCGCTCTCGAGCCCGAGCACCACGCGGTTCGCACGAGCCGCCTGGCGGGAGGACAGTTCGATGCCCTCGGCGTTGACGATGGTGGCGGCGCCGGTGGAGACCTCGCTCACCATCACCAGGGCGGGCAGGACGCCGATCGCGAGCGTCGGTCCGACCCCGGCGGCGTCCCGGGCCTTCTCGAGCGCCGACCGGACGTCGGTGACGGAGCTGCCGGCGTCCAGGAGCAGCGCACCGAGGGTGCCGAGGAGCATGCCGACCGGGACGCTCTCGCCGTCGACGACCTCGACGTGGGCCTCCGGTCGGCGGAGGGCGTTCTGCAGGTTGGCGAGTGCGCTTCCGAGTCCGACCACGATCGTCGATGCTACTGGTCGTGCGGGTTCCGCGGGGTGCGCGGTCTTGGGTACCCCCGGTGGGACTCGAACCCACAACTCAGCGATTGTACGTCGTGTGTCGGTTCTCGAAGTCGGTACCCCCGGTGGGACTCGAACCCACAACTCAGCGATTTTAAGTCGCGTGCCTCTACCGATTGGGCCACGGGGGCGGGCCGCAACAGCCTACCGATGCACGAAGGCGGTCACCCCGCACGGGGTGACCGCCTTCGTGGCGAGCGGTGCTACTTGGCGTCGGCCGGGGCCGTCACCGGCTCGGGGGGCGTTGGAGACGTCCTTCGCGGGCTCGCCGTAGACGGGGCCGGCGGCACCGGCGACCTTGCCCTCTTCCGGAGCGGGGGCTGCGGCGGGCGCAGCCGGGGCCTCGGCAGCGGGCTTCGGACGGGACGCGAACGCCTCGAACGCGGCACGCGGGGTCTCGCGGTCGTCGAGCGACACGATGTCGCGGCCCAGGAAGAAGCCACCGACCCAGTCGCCGATGACGCGCCACTTGCGCTCCCACGACGGCATGGCCAGGCCGTGGTAGCCGCGGTGTGCACCCCAGGCCAGGAAGCCCTTCATGGCGAACTTGCCGGACTGGAACACACCGGTGCCCAGGCCGAGGCCCGCGACGGCACCGAGGTTCTCGTGCTTGTAGTCGGTCGTCGCCTCGCCACGGATGGTCGCGACGACGTTCTTCGCGAGCTGCTTGGCCTGGCGCACGGCGTGCTGGGCGTTCGGCACGCAGAACCCGCCGACACCGCCCCCGGTCAGGTCCGGCACGGCTGCGACGTCGCCGCAGGCCCATGCGTCGGCGATCACGCCGTTGTCGTCGACCACGCGCAGGTCGGGCTGCACGCGGATGCGACCGCGCTGCTCGAGCGGGAAGTCGGTGCCCTTGACCATCGGGTTCGCCATGACGCCGGCGGTCCAGATGATGAGGTCGGACGGGATCGTCTCGATCGCGCCGTCGCTCGTCTTGAGCTCGCAGACGCCGCCGACGGCCGAGGCCAGCTGCGTCTCGAGGTGCACGGTCGCGCCGCGCTCGGCGAGGTTCTTGAGCACCCAGTGCGAGGTCTCGAGCGAGACCTCGGGCATGATGCGGCCCATCGCCTCGACCAGGTGGAAGTGCGTGTCGTCGAAGGACAGCTGCGGGTGGCTCTTCAGCAGGTCGGTGACGAAGGAGCGGAGCTCGGCGAACACCTCGATGCCGGCGAAGCCACCACCGACGACGACGACGGTGAGCAGGCGGTCGCGCTCGGGACCGGCCGGCAGGTTCGCCGCCTTGTGGAAGTTGCTGAGGATGCGGTCACGGATGGACGCGGCTTCCTCGATGGTCTTCAGGCCGATGGCCTCGTCCGCGACGCCCGGGATCGGGAACGTGCGGGACACCGCGCCGGCGGTCATGACGATCTGGTCGTAGGACTCCTCCCACGCCTCGCCCTCGGTGGGGGTGATCGTCGCCGTCTTGGTGGCGTGGTCGACCTTGGTGACCTTCGCCGTGACGACGCGCGTCTTCTTGAGGTGACGGCGGTGCGCGACGACCGCGTGACGCGGCTCGATCGAACCGGCGGCGACCTCGGGCAGGAACGGCTGGTACGTCATGTACGGCAGCGGGTCCACCATGACGACCTCGGCTTCGCCCTGGCGAAGGTGCTTCTCGAGCTTCCATGCGGTGTAGAAACCGGCGTAACCGCCGCCGACGACGAGGATCTTGGGCACGGGGGATGATCTCCTTGGATGGGGGTGTGCGGGAGTCGGGTCAGACTTCGCCGCCACCCGCCCCGACTCCAGCGTCTGCACCGTCATCATACGCCCGGCACACACACCGGGAGGGCGACCAGTCCGCGCGCTCCAGCGCGAGGTCGCCGATGGGGTTGACGCCGGGTCCGGCGGCGAGGGCGTGTCCGACGAGGGCGTGCAGGCACTTCACGCGGGTGGGCATGCCACCGGCGCTGATGCCGTCGATCTCGTCGACGTGTTCGATCGACTCGCGGTCGGCCAGGTAGGCCTGGTGGGCCGCGCGGTACTGCGCGGCGACTGCCGGGTCCTCGAGCAGGGCTGCCAGCTCGGGCATGACCTGGTTGGCCTCGAGGGTGCTGACCGCAGCGGTGGCCGCGGGGTGGCACAGGTAGTAGAACGTCGGGAACGGGGTGCCGTTCGACAGCCGGGGCTTCGTGGAGACGACGGTGGGGTTGCCACAGACGCAGCGTGCCGCGATCCCGATGACGTCACGTGCCGGTCGGCCGAGCTGCGCCGACACGACCTGGACGTCGCGTTCGGAGGGCGGGTCGAAGGGAGGGGTCGTCACGGGAACGTGAGCCTACCGGAGAAGCGGAACCCCGCGCACCGTCGGCCCGGACGGCTCCGCGCCTCGGACTACTTGCTGTCGCCGGTACCGGAGACGTCGGGGGCGACGAGGTCGGCAGCACGCTCGTCCGTCAGTCCGGACTGCAGCACCGACGAGAGCATCGCCTGCACCCAGTCGACCTTGGGGGTCTGCACCTTGGCGCTCACGGGGGTGCCGGATTCGGTGGTCGGGGTCTTCGCGGCCCGCTTGTCCTCGGTGCCCATCACGAGGTAGCTCTCCTCGCCCGGGTACACGTAGAGCAGCCGGTCGCGGGCCTGCGCCTCGATGTAGGCCGGGTCGTCCCAGCGCGCGACGTCCTGCTTCTTCTGCGTGACGTCGGCCTTCTGGCTGGCGACCTCCTGCTGCTGCTGGGCGATCTGCTCCTGCTGCTGGATGAGCGTCCGGAGCGACGGCGCGAGCACCACCACGAACAGCACGATGATCGCGAGCATGAGCAGGCTGAACCCGGAGAAGTGGATCGAGCGGTACCAGGGGTGCGCGGGCGTGCTGCCGTCGGGCATCGCCACGGGGACGCGGCGGACGCGGGGCTTCTGGCTGGGCACGGTCCGACGATAACCCGCGCTGGTCGGTCGGGCAGCCCGGCACGCGGCCGTTCGGCGCCCTCTCAGCGTCTCGCGTCCCACGGTGCTGCCCACCAGAAGACGCCGTCGTCTCGTCGAGACGCCTCCGGATCCGGCGGCGTCTCACGGACTTCGCGGCGTCAGGCTGACACGACGGCGTGACGCCGCGGGGGGTCCGGTCCGATCGAGGCAGCCGGGAGGCACGGCTCCGGCCCGTCCGTCCGCCCCGCACTCGGAGTGGTCACCACACACCTCCCGACGCACGTCCGGTGGTCACGTCCTGTCGTCCGGGCCCGGGCCAGCCGACGACTCGTGACCACTCGACGCAGCGCGCTCGGCACGTCCTGACCGCACGGCGCGTGCTGACCGCTCGGCACTCCGGGGCCGCACACACGACGAGACGCCGTCCTCGTGGAGGAGGACGGCGTCTCGGTGGTGCGGGTGCTGCTGGCCCGGCTGGTTACAGCGACGCGGCGCGCGGGAAGGCCGAGCGGCCGGCGTACACCGCGGCGTCGCCGAGCTCTTCCTCGATGCGGAGCAGCTGGTTGTACTTCGCGACGCGGTCCGAGCGGGCCGGGGCGCCGGTCTTGATCTGACCACCGTCGACCGCGACCGCGATGTCCGCGATCGTGGTGTCCTCGGTCTCGCCGGAGCGGTGCGACAGGATCGAGGTCAGGCCGTGACGGTGCGCGAGCGAGACCGCGTCGAGGGTCTCGGTGAGCGTGCCGATCTGGTTGACCTTGACGAGGATCGAGTTCGCGGCCTTCTCGTCGATGCCCCGCTGCAGACGCTTCGGGTTCGTGACGAACAGGTCGTCGCCGACGATCTGGACCTTGTCGCCGAGCTCGGCGGTCAGGTGCGACCAGCCTTCCCAGTCGTCCTCGGCCAGCGGGTCCTCGATGGTGACGAGGGGGTAGTTCGCGACGAGCTCGGCGAAGTAGGAGGTGAACTCCTGGCTCGAGAGCTGCTTGCCCTCGAACTGGTACTTGCCGTCCGAGAAGAACTCGGTGGACGCGACGTCGAGGCCGACGGCGATGTCCTTGCCGGGCGTGTAGCCGGCCTTCTCGATCGCGGTGAGCAGGAAGTCGAGCGCGGCGCGGTTCGACGCGAGCTCCGGCGCGAAGCCACCCTCGTCGCCGAGGCCGGTGGCCAGGCCCTGCTTCTTCAGCTCGCCCTTGAGGGCGTGGTAGGTCTCGACGCCCCAGCGGAGTGCCTCGGAGAAGGACTCGGCGCCGTACGGCACCAGGAAGAACTCCTGGATGTCGACGTTGGTGTCCGCGTGGGCACCGCCGTTGACGACGTTCATCAGCGGGACGGGCAGCGTGTGCGCGTTCGGGCCGCCGAGGTAGCGGAACAGCGGCAGGTCGACCGAGTCGGCTGCGGCACGGGCGACGGCGAGCGAGGCACCGAGGATCGCGTTCGCGCCGAGGCGGGACTTGTTCTCGGTGCCGTCGAGCTCGATGAGCGCGGCGTCGACGAGGCGCTGGTCGGTGGCGTCGAAGCCCTCGAGCGCCGGGCCGATCTCGTCGAGGACGGCGTCGACGGCCTTGAGCACGCCCTTGCCGCCGTAGCGCGAGGCGTCGCCGTCGCGCAGCTCGTACGCCTCGAACGCGCCGGTGGATGCACCGGACGGGACGAGCGCGCGGGACACGACGCCGTCGTCGAGGAGGACCTCGACCTCGACCGTCGGGTTGCCTCGGGAATCGAGGACTTCGCGTGCGCCTACGGCATCGATCAGGGCCACGGGGTACTCCCTACACATTGGTTGTGGTGATTGCGGTGTCGATCCTAGCGAGCGGAGGTGAACACGACGTCGGCCGTGACGCCGACCTGTGGACGAGTCCGTGCTGGAACGGGGACAGGGTGCTCAGTCGAGCGGGCGGAACGCGACGCCCTCGAGCGACGCGGTGTCGGCCGAGACGGTCGCGAACGCCGTGAAGCCCTGCGCGGCGAGGCCGGCGAGCAGGTTCTTCGTGTTCTTCGTGCGGCGCTCGAGCCGGACGCGCCGGTGGGACGCCAGCGCCTCGGTCTTCAGCGCGGCGAGCCGGACCGGGTCGACGTCCTTGTCGTACACGAGCACGACGGCGTCGGCCTCGGCGGACTCCGGCAGGGTCACCAGGTCGACGAGCCGTTCGAAGCCGAGCGAGAACCCGACGGCGGGGACGTCCTGCCCGAGGAACCGGCCGATCATGCCGTCGTACCGGCCACCGCCACCGAGGCTGTAGCCGAAGTCGGGGTGCGCGACCTCGAAGATCGTGCCCGTGTAGTAGCCCATGCCGCGCACGAGCGTCGGGTCGAACCGCAGGTCCACCCCGGGCAGCGCCTCGCGCAGGCGGAGCAGGTCGGCGAAGGCCTCGGCGTCCAGCCACGGCGCGCCCTCGACCGACGTCCAGTCCGCGGCCTCGAGCGCGCGGATGGTGTCCTCGAGCCCGGGCAGGTCGGCGCCCACGGTGCTGCGGAGCTCTGCCGCGACGCCGTCCGCGCCGATCTTGTCGAGCTTGTCGATCGTGATGAGCGCGCGGTCGGCAGCAGCGGGCTCGGTGATCCCCCACGACGCGAGGAGTGCCAGGAGGATCCGGCGGTCGTTGATCCGGATCGTCGTGCCACTGACACCGAGGGCGTCGAGGGCCGCCGTCGTCGCGCGGATGAGCTCGATCTCGGCGAGCTGCCCGGGGTCCCCCAGGATGTCGATGTCGCACTGCACGAACTGGCGGTAGCGGCCCTTCTGCGGGCGCTCAGCGCGCCAGACCGGGGCGATCTGCACGGAACGGAAGACCGACGGCAGCTCCGCACGGTGCGAGGCGTAGAAGCGTGCGAGGGGAACGGTCAGGTCGAACCGCAGACCGAGGTCGGCGAGGTCCAGCGGGGCCACGGCGCCCTGCAGGTCCTCGGTGGTCAGCCCGCGCTTCATCACCGCGAACGCCAGCTTCTCGTTGTCGCCACCCAGCCCGGAGTGCAGCCGCGCGGCGTCCTCCACCACCGGGGTCTCGATCTCGTCGAAACCGTGCCGCGAGTAGACGTCCCGCACGACACCGAGCACGTGCTCGCGCCGGGCCTTGTCCGCCGGGAGGAAGTCACGCATGCCACGGGGTGCCGTCACGGTCGTTGCCATGCGGCCAATTCTGGCAGACGGCCGTCCCCGGCTTGCGCGCCTTCCGATCCACTGGCATACTGCATGCAGAACCTCGGTCCGGATCGTGCCTGATCCACGTTCCGGATCGTTCGCGGGGCGACGTGCTGCAGTGCGTCCCGCGGTTCGAGCGGGATTCCCTGTCGGCCCCTCTCCCTGGTGGAGCCGACGCCCGCTCACGGGCGCCCTCTCTTTTTCGGGTTGGGAGGGCGCCCGTTCTCTCCCGCCCGAATCCTCCGAGCCCGGAGCGACCTCGCGCACCGGGGATCACTCTGCAGCGCGACCGGCCTCCTCGAGCTCCGTCACCGCGGCCCGCAGACTCGCTACCGGGTCCACCCCGCGCCCCGCTGCAGCCGCGATCTCCCCGAGCACCGCTCGCCCCCACACGGGGTCGGCCGTGCCCACCCCGTCGTCCGCCGCCAGCGCGGCGGACGCACCACGGGCCTCCAGGCCGACGCCGGAACCGGCCCCGACGACGGAGGCGACGACCGCGTCGGCGTCCCCACGCTCCTGCAGCCGTTCCAACAGCTTCACCGCACGCTCCAGCGGCGGCATCGCCCGCGGCACCCCGTCGAACGCACTCCGCCGGCTCGCCTTCTCGGACGCCTTGGCCGCACGCCAGACCCGCACGACGTCCTCGACGGTGTCCGCCGTCTCGTCACCGAACACGTGCGGGTGCCGCCTGGTCATCTTGTCCCGCACCCCGGCGGCGACGTCCTCGAGCGTGAAGTCCCCCGCCCGGGCGGCGATCCCCGCGTGCAGGACCACCTGGTAGAGCAGGTCGCCGAGCTCCTCGCGGACATCGGCCGGGTCGCCGTCGTCGATGGCGTCGACGAGTTCGTACGACTCCTCGACGGCGTACCGGGCGAGTGAGGCGTGGGTCTGCGCCCGGTTCCAGACGCACCCGCCGTCCTCGGCGAGCAGGCGGTCGACGACGGTCACGAGGTCCGGTACGGCGGTCATCCGGCCATGGTCCCACTCCCGTAGACTGGCGGTGGTGTGTCGGGAAGTCTGGTCGACGGACACTCACCCGACCCCTCGAGACGGAGATCCATGTCGTCCCTCGTCCGCTCCCCCCGCTTCAGCGCCATCGCGCTCCTCACCGCCGCCGTGCTCGGCCTGGTCGTGGCGAACTCCCCGATCGGCCCCGGCCTCGAACGGCTCCTCGACGCGCACCTGCCGCTCGGTGCGCTGGGCCTCGACCTGTCGATCGCGCACTGGATCAGCGACGGCCTGCTCGCGGTCTTCTTCCTGCTCGTCGCGATCGAGCTGAAGCAGGAACTCGTCGACGGTGAGCTGTCGAACCCCAAGACCGCGATCATCCCCGCCATCGCCGCGGTCGGCGGTGTGCTCGTCCCGGCCGGCATCTTCCTGCTCGTCACCGCGGGCACGCAGTACACGCACGGGTGGCCGATCCCGACGGCGACGGACATCGCGTTCGCGCTCGGGGTGCTCGCCATGTTCGGTCGCGGGCTGCCGAGCGGCATCCGGGTGTTCCTGCTCGCGCTGGCCGTCCTCGACGACCTCATCGCGATCATCATCATCGCCGTGGTGTTCGCCCACGACACCGACTTCCTGGCCCTCGCCGGTGCCGTCGTCACGCTCGTGGCGTTCTGGCTGCTCGGCCGGATGCTCCGTCCGGGGCGCTCCGGACAGACGCTGATCATCGTGGCGATGGTCGTCGTCGGGCTCCTGACCTGGTGGCTCGTCTACCACTCCGGTGTGCACGCCACCATCGCCGGCGTAGCGCTCGGGCTCGTGCTGCCCCGCCGTCCGGGCCACACCCTGCACGAGAACGTCGAGCCGTGGTCGAACGCGATCGTGCTGCCGGTGTTCGCGTTCGCGTCGGCCGCCGTCATCATCCCCGCGGTCGGCATCAGCGAGCTCTCGCCCACGTTCTGGGCGGTCGTCCTCGCGCTACCGGTCGGCAAGGTCATCGGCATCACCCTGTTCGGCACGATCGCCACGCGGATCTTCCGCTCCCCCGGCCGCTCGTCGCTGTCGTTCTTCTCCATCATCACCGTCGGCGTGCTCGGCGGCATCGGGTTCACGGTGTCGCTGCTCATGAACGAGCTGGCGTTCGCCCGCAACGAGGAGATCCTCGACGAGGGCGTCCTCGCCGTGCTCGTCGGATCGGGCATCGCCATCGTCGCGTCGGCGGTCGTCGTCACCCTGCGTGCGCGGGCGTACCGCGCGCGCCGCGAACTGTCCGAGGCCGAGGACACCGAGTAGCGGCTTCGCACCCGTTCCGCGACACGGCACGCGTCGTTCGACGCGTGGATCGTCGCGAGCGGCGTGCGCGCCGTGGACCAGTCCGTCACGGGCCGCGTCTACGCGGCCGGCGCCTCCGCCGGGGTCGTCGCCCCGTACACGGCGGTGAGGATGCTCTCCACCCACTGGATGAGGGCGTCGTCCGGCAGCGCCTGGTCGTGCGGGCGCGGCACGGGGATGCTCGACGCGTTCTGCTGCGGGAACCAGCGGGCCCCCGGGAACATGCGCTTCAGGCGCACCTGTGACGAGTCGGCGAGTTCCTTGCCGGCAACCCGCAGGTTGGAACCCATCACGACGACGTCGGACAAGCCGACCTGCTGCGCCATCCGACGCAGGCGGGAGACCTCGACCAGGGTCTGCACGGCCTGCGGCGGCTGCCCGTAGCGGTCGGTGAGCTCGTCGAGCACCATGTCGATCGCGTTCGGCTGCGCCGTCGGAGCCGAGGCCGCCGACAGCTTCTGGTACGCCTCGAGCCGGAGCCGCTCGGACTCGACGTAGTCCTCGGGGATGTGCGCGTCGACGGGGATCTCGAGGCGGAGCTCGGTCTGCCCCTCGGCGACGTCGCCACGGAACTGCGACACCGCCTCGCCGATCATCCGGAGGTACAGGTCGAACCCGACACCCGCGATGTGGCCGGACTGCTCACCACCGAGCAGGTTGCCCGCCCCGCGGATCTCGAGGTCCTTCATGGCGACCTGCATGCCCGCACCGAGCTCGTTGTTCGCGGCGATGGTCTCGAGGCGGTCCTGCGCGGTCTCGGACAGCGGCTTGTCGGAGTCGTAGAGGAAGTACGCGTACCCGCGCTCGCGGCCACGGCCGACCCGACCGCGCAGCTGGTGCAGCTGCGACAGCCCGTACTTGTCGGCCTTGTCGATGATGAGCGTGTTGGCGTTCGCGATGTCGAGACCGGTCTCGATGATCGTCGTCGAGACGAGGACGTCGAAGCGACGCTCCCAGAAGTCGACCATGACCTGCTCGAGGGTGGTCTCCGACATCTGCCCGTGCGCCACGGCGATGCGGGCGTCCGGCACGATCTCGGCCAGGTGTGCGGCGACCGACTGGATGTCCTTCACCCGGTTGTGCACGTAGAACACCTGGCCCTCACGCAGGAGCTCGCGGCGGATTGCGGCGGCGACCTGCAGGTCGGACTGCGGCCCGACGAAGGTCAGGATGGGGTGCCGGTCCTCTGGCGGGGTGGCCAGGGTCGACATCTCGCGGATGCCCGTGACCGCCATCTCGAGCGAGCGCGGGATCGGGGTCGCCGACATCGCCAGCACGTCGACGTTCGTCTTGAACTTCTTGAGCTGGTCCTTGTGCTCGACGCCGAACCGCTGTTCCTCGTCGATGATGACGAGACCGACGTCCTTGAACGTGATGCCCTGCGACAGGATCCGGTGGGTCGCGATGACGATGTCGACCGTGCCGTCGGCGAGCCCGGCGATGGTCTCCTTCGACTCCTTCTCGGTCTGGAACCGGCTCAGGGCGCGCAGGTGCACCGGGAACCCGGCGAAGCGCTCCTGGAAGGTCTCCATGTGCTGGCGGACGAGCAGGGTCGTCGGGACGAGCATGACGACCTGCTTGCCGTCCTGCACGGCCTTGAACGCGGCGCGGATCGCGACCTCGGTCTTGCCGTAGCCGACGTCGCCGGAGAGCAGGCGGTCCATCGGGATCGGCCGTTCCATGTCGCGCTTGATCTCGTCGATCGTGGTGAGCTGGTCGGCGGTCTCGGCGAACGGGAACGCCTCTTCCAGCTCGCGCTGCCACGGGGTGTCGGGACCGAACGCGTGCCCCTTCGACGCCATCCGCGCCGAGTACAGCTTGACCAGGTCGACGGCGATGTCGCGGACGGCCTTGCGCGCCTTCGACTTGGCGGCGGACCAGTCCGAGCCGCCCATCTTCGACAGGGTCGGGGACTCACCACCGACGTAGCGGGACAGCTGGTCGAGCTGGTCGGTCGGCACGAAGAGCTTGTCGCCCGGGTAGTTGCGCTTCGACGGCGCGTACTCGAGCACGAGGTACTCGCGCTGCGTCTTCACCGCGTTGCGTCCACCCGAGCTCACTTCGCGGCTGACGAGCTCGACGAACTTGCCGATGCCGTGGGTCGCGTGCACGACGACGTCGCCCGGCTTGAGCTGCAGCGGGTCGACGACGTTCTTGCGCCGGCTCGCGAGCTTCTTGACGGTGCGGGCCCCCTGCTGGACGCTGCGGCCGTAGAACTCGGCCTCGCTCAGGACCGCGATGCGGGGGTCGGGGATGGCGAAACCGTGCTCGACGGTCGCGGTCGTCACGACGGCGAACCCCGGCTCGGGCGGCGCGTCGACCGCTGCGGCACGGGCGGCGACCCCGGCGTCGGCCAGCACCTGCACCGCACGTTCGACCAGGCCCTGCCCCTGCGCGGTCACCACGACCGCCCACCCGTCGTCGGTCAGCGACTTGACGTGCGCGATCGCCCCGTCGGCGCTGCCCGCGAAGCTCGGCACCGCCTCCGCCCGGACGCGGATGTACTCGCCGGCTTCGGCAGCGGCCTCGGCGTCGGTGAGGACGCGCTCGGTGTCCCCTTCGTCGAGGCCGGAGTCGAACGGCGACACCGTCCACCAGGTGCGCTGCCCGCGGGTGTTCTTGAGCTGCTGCACGGTCAGGAAGTTGCCCGCGTCGAGGTCGATCGGGGCCTGTGCCCCGGCGACCGCTGCGCTCCAGGCCGCCTGCAGGAACTCGGTGTTCGTCTCGGCCAGGCTGTTCGCGCGGCCGTTCACCCGCTCGGGCGAGAACACCGCGATGGTGGCGTCGTCCGGCAGGTAGGAGGTCATCGGAACGAGGTCCTGCACGAGCGCCGGAGCGAGCGACTCCATGCCCTCGACCGGGATGCCCTCGGCGATCTTCGCGAGCATCTGCGACAGGTTCGGGAACTCGTGCAGCATCTCGCGGGCCCGCTGCCGGACTTCGTCGCTGAGCAGGAGCTCGCGCGAGGCGGTCAGCTCGACCGAACCGAGGTCGTCCTCGGTGGTGCGCTGGTCGGCGACGGAGAACGCCTTGATCGCCTCGATCTCGTCGCCGAAGAAGTCGACACGTGCCGGGTGGTCGGCCGCCGGCGGGAAGACGTCGAGGATGCCACCGCGCACCGCGAACTCACCACGGCGGGTGACGAGGTCGACGCGCGAGTAGGCGAGGTCCACCAGCTGCGCCGAGATCGCCGCCAGGTCGTTGCCACGCGAGTCGGTCCGCAGCACCACCGGCGCCAGGGACGTCAGGTTGCTCGCGATCGGCTGCAGCGCGGCTCGAACGCTCGCGACGACGACGGTCTGGCGCCGCTCGGTCGGGTCCGTCGCCTGCCAGGCAGCGAGCTTGCGGAGCGTCGCGATGCGTGTGCCGACGGTCTGGGGGCTCGGGCTGAGACGCTCGTGCGGCAGGGTCTCCCACGCGGGGAACTCGAGCACCTCGGCGTCGGGGACGTAGCTGCCGAACGCTTCGCGGACCGCTTCGGCTTCACGCCCGGTCGCCGTGATGACGAGGACGCACTGCGGACCGTTGCGCTCGGCGAGCAGCGCACCGAGCAGCGGCACGCGCAGGCCGTCCACGACGGAGAAGTCGGCGTCGCGCGGTGCGGCGCGCAGCACGCGATCGAAGGCGGAGGCGCGCGAGAGCGCAGGGATGATGCCCGAGATCGTCACTCAGGAGATGGTACCGGCCACCACCGACGCCGACCGCGCCGTGCGCGACGGGCGAACAGCGCGGAACACTCAGGACGGAGCGTGCACGCGCTGCTGTGCGGCGAGCAGGCCGACCTCGGCGATCGCCTCGACCGCGTCGGCGGCGTCGGCCAGCAGGATCGGGAGCGTCTTCTTCTCGGCTGCGGAGAAGTCACGCAGCACGTAGTCAGCCGGGTCCTGCCGACCGGGCGGACGCCCGATGCCGACCCGGACGCGCATGAACTCGTTCGTCCCGGTGGCCTTGATGATGTCGCGCAGCCCGTTGTGCCCGCCGTGCCCGCCACTGCCCTTCAGGCGGACGGTGTCGAACGGCAGGTCGAGCTCATCGTGCACGACGACGAGGTCGGCCGGGGTGGCGCTGTAGAACCCGAGCACCGAGGAGACCGGTCCGCCCGAGGTGTTCATGAACGACCCGGGCTTCGCCAGCACGAGTCGTGTGCCGCCGGGCACCAGGCGCCCCTCGGCGACCTGGTTCGGCGTCTTGTGCTTCTTGAACGTCGCACCCATGCGGGACGCGAGTTCGTCGAGGACCATCTGGCCGACGTTGTGGCGGTTGCCCGCGTAGTCGGGCCCGGGGTTCCCGAGCCCGACCACCACGAGGATGTTGTCCGTCACAGCGTCGACCAGATGTCTTCGAAGGGGGTGTTACTCGGAGTCCGCGGCGCCCTCGGCACCCGACTCGGCGCCGGCCTCGGCCGAGGCTTCGTCCGCAGCGTCGTCGTCAGCGGTGCCACGCGGGGTGACGATCGCGACGACGAGCGCCTCGGGGTCGGTCTCGAGCTCGGCGCCCTCGGGGAGCTCGAGCTGCGAGGCGTGGATCTGCACGCCGTCCTCGAGGCCCTCGACGTTCACGGAGACGTGCTCCGGGATGTCGGTGGCGAGCACGAGCAGCGAGATCGTGTTGAGGTCCTGCACGTGGATGGTGCCGGAGAAGGACTCGCCCTCGATGACGACGGGCACGTCGACCGTGACCTTCTCGCCGCGGCGGAGGACCACGAGGTCGATGTGCTCGATGATCTGACGCACCGGGTCACGCTGGACGTCCTTGACGAGGGCGAGCTGGGCAGCACCCTCGATGTCGAGGTCGACGACCGCGTTGGCGGTACGGACGAGCAGCATGGTCTCGTGACCGGGCAGCGAGATGTGCTTCGGCTCGGTCCCGTGGCCGTAGACGACGGCGGGGATCTTGTCGGCCGCGCGGAGCTTGCGAGCAGCGCCCTTGCCGAACTTGGTGCGGACTTCCGCTGCGAGCTTGGTGTAGTCGGCCATGGTGCCTCCTGGTGTCGGGGACGACGCCGGGGTGCCGGCATCGTGGGGGTCTGTGGTGTTGCAACTCGAACGCGTGCACGCGTGAGGAACGATCCCAGGGTCTTGCCGGGTATCCCACCGCGTCGATCACGGCCGCGCGTACGCAGCCCTCGCCGAAGTCAGGGACCGAGTCTAGCAGTACCGTCCGGGCGTGTCGCGCGGCACGGTCCGGACGCCAACCGCGACGGACAGGAGGCCCGTGGCTGTCCCGCCACGGGCCTCCTGTCCGTCGTCCCCATGCGACGGGCGCGGGGCGCTCCCCCCAGGACCGCTCCCCGCGACCGCCGCGTCAGTCGATCCCGGCCGGCGCCGCCGGCGCGAGCCGCGCGATCACCCGGTCGAGGCGGGCATCCACCTGCGGTTGCCGGGTCGACCCCTTCCGGAGCACGGCGGCGTCGGTCGCGGTGACGTGCAGGAGCCGTTCCCACTCCGCCGCGTACAGCGCGCTGCGGTAGCCGGAGGACTCCTGGCACGCGACGTCCCGTTCGGCGACGGCGACCTCGGCCTTCCCCGGGTCGTCCGAGAACAGGACGACCTGGTCGCCGTCACGGACGCTGACGTGCATCGAGGGGGTCGGCATGCCCTCCGGCCCCTCCGGCAGGTCCGGCACACCGGACGGCGCCATGCAGGTGCGCCACTCGGCCGCCGCCGTCCGGACCGTGTCGTCCTGACGTGCGTCCAGCGCAGCCAGGTACGTCAGGCGCTGGGCGAGCTCGGACGCCGCCTGCTCGGTGCCGCGCAGCGTGGTACCGAGGGTCTTCCGGGCGGCCTTCCAGCAGCGGGCGGCCACGTCGTCCGGGAGTGCCGCGAACGCCGCCTGGCGGTCGGGGTCGTCCCCCCACTTCCGCATGCCCGCCTGGTTCGCACCGGCCACGGACGACCCGTGGTAGCCGCGGGTCTCGGCGAGCGCCGCGGTGAGGGGCCGGGTGGTCGCGAGTGCGGGTGACGGGTTCGCCCGGGCGGCGGTGTCTGCCGCGTCGTCGTCGGCCTGCAGCCCGGCCGCGGTCGCCCAGGGCGCCGGATCGTCGATGCCGGCCTTCCGCAGGCAGGGCTCGGCCACGAGGTCCTCTGCGTACGTGGTCTTCGACGAGGCCGGTGCGACGAAGGCGTCGAGCGGCATCGCCCACGCGGTGCTGTCCTGTTCGACGGTGGGTGCGACCGCGACGTCGGCGCGTTCGGGCAGCCCGTGGACGACCGCGGTGGCCAGTCCGGCGAGGACGACGACGAGGGTGCCGGTCTTCGCGACGCGGTTCGTGATCTGCATGGTTCCCCCTAGGCGCGGACGAGGCCGCGTTCGTGTGCGGTGATGACGACCTGGATCCGGTTCCGGAGGCCGAGCTTCGTCAGGACGGCGCGGACGTGGGTCTTCACGGTGGCGTCGCTCAGGAAGACCGACTCGGCGATCTCGGCGTTGCTGAGCCCCTTCGCGACGAGCATGAAGACCTCGCGCTCGCGAGCCGTCAGCGAGTCGAGCACCTCGTCGCGCCGATCGGTGACGGCCGGGGTGCCCTGCGCGCGCAGCAGGTCGAGCGCCTCCGCTTCCGTCGGTGCCGGTCGGCCCGCGTGCACGTCGCGGATGGTCGCGGTGACGACGTCGGGCAGGGCGTCCTTCGTCAGGAACGCTGCGGCGCCGGCGCGGAGTGCGGCGAGCACGGCGTCGTCGCGGCGGATGGTCGTGAGCGCGACGACCCGCGGGCGGTCCTGGGTCGACGCGGCGAGCCGGGTCAGGGTCTCGATGCCGTTCATGACCGGCATCCGCAGGTCGAGCAGCAGCACGTCGGGGTGTTCGGCGGCGCAGAGCTCGAGGGCGGCGGCACCGTCGCCGGCGGTCCCGACACAGGTCATGTCGTCCTGGGCGTCCACGAGCATCTGCATCCCGGTGGCGAACAGTCGTTGGTCGTCGACGACGGCGACGCGGACGGCGCTCATCGGACGCGCTCCGGCCGGACGGCCGCGGTGTCGGTGTCGGTGTCGTGCGTCGCCGTGGTCGGCACGGCGGCGGTCGTCGGCAGCCACGCGGTGACCACCCACTCGTCCGTGGTGTCGCCCACACCGGCACGCAGCCAGCCGCCGGCCAGTCGTGCACGCTCCTGCATCCCGGCGACACCGGAACCGGCACCGTCGAGCGCCACGAGCGGTTCGCTGCCCCGTGACGTCACGACGACGCCGAGCCCCGGCCCGCGCCAGTCGAGCGCCACCCGGGCCGTCGCTGTCCGCCCCTGGTGCTTCAGCACGTTCGTCAGGCTCTCCTGGACGATCCGGTGCACCGCGCTGGCGCTGCCCGCGGGGACCTGACCGGCTGCGCCGTGCTCCTCGAACGTCGCGGTCATCCCGAGCTCCCGCATGTCCTCGACCAGGTCGGGGACATCGAGCAAGCCGTGACGGTCGGCGTCGTCGCTCGCCTGGATGCGTTCGACCAGGGCCCGGACGTCGCCCAGTGCCGAGCGGCTCACGTCAGCGATGTCCTCCAGCGCCCGGGCAGCGTGTTCGTCCCGCACGGCGATGGCTGCGGCCCCCTGGGCCTGGGACACGACGACCGCCAGTGAGTGGGCCAGCGAGTCGTGCACGTCGCGGGCGATGCGGGCACGGTCCTGCTCGGCGCGGAGCTCGGTCGTGGTCACCTCGGTGCGGCGCTGCGCCTCGACCACACGGACCCGGGCGAGGCCGATCCGCCACGCGGCACCGATGGCCACGCCGACGGCCCAGGCGACACCGCTGACCCCGACGAACGCGAACGTGATCGTGACGAGGTCCGACCGGGTCCCGCCCGCGTTCCCCACCCAGCTGCCCCAGACGTCCTGGTCGGCAGCGGTCGGGACCGCCATCGCCCAGGCGGCCGCCGCGCTCGCGAGCAGGAGCACGGGGACCGCGAGGTAGCGGAGCAGGTCGGACCGACCGGCGCCGACGACGCCGACGACGATCGCGATCGCCAGGTACTCCGGCCAGGTCGTGTCGGTCGGCCGGGTGAGCAGCCGGGCAGCCTGCAGGAGCGGGATGCCGACGACCAGTCCGAGCGCGGTCGCGGGCATCCACGCGGCGAGGCCGATGGCGACGGCGAAGGCCGACACCACGACGACGTGGTCGGCGAGTCCCGCACGTCCGGCTTCGGCGACGATCCAGAGCACGAGGTACACGGCGCCGGCGGCGGGGCCAGCAGGTGCCGGTACCGGCGGAGGAAGGAGGTCATGACGCGAGCGTATGGGCCGCGCTGCACGGGGACCGAGCCGCGCGACCGCTTTTCATCCGAGGTGATGAGGACGCGTCGGTTCGCTCAGCGACGGACCTGCCGACGGTGCTCCTGCGCGGCGTGGAGGACGTCCCGCGCGCGGTCGCTCGCCGCCTCGGCCTCGTCGCGGGCTGCCTCGCGCCGGGTGATCTCGGCCTCGGCCTGCTCGAGGGCACGCTGGAGCTCCGCGCGCCGCTCCTCCGCCTGTTCGAGATCGGCCTCGGCGGTGTCGAGTGCTGCGTCGGCGTCGCGGGACTCCGTGCGCGCTGCGGTCTCGGCCTGGCGCGCGGCCTTCCGGTCGGCGGCCGGGTCGCGCTTCGGTTCGGGTTCGGCGTCCGGTTCCGCGGCGTCGCGCTGCGCGGGCCTGGAGGCACGGCTCGCCTTCCGCGCACCCCTCGCCTGGGAGATGGGGATGGGTGGGGCATCGCTGCCGGACCAGGCATCGGGCACCGCGTCCGGATCCGCGAGCGCCCCGTCGAGGTCGACCGCGTCGAACCCCACGCTCTCGAGCGCCGTCACGAGCAGCCCCGACCGGACGGTCGCGCCGGCGTGCGGATCCGCCATCGCCGCCTCGATCGTCGACCGGACCTGCTCGAGCACCGCCGGGGTGACGGGATGTCCGGCGTCGGACGCCAGGTCCGCACCGGCCTGCGCGAGGGCGTCGACGACCTCGGCGCGCTGCCGACGGAGGGTCCGGATCGCGTCGGGGTCGGCGTCGGCTTGGGCCTTGCGGAGCGCCGGTCCGAGGTCGACGGCGTCGTCGAGGGCACCGTCGTGGGCGAGCAGGTCGATCACCCAGGCCGCCGGGGCGGGCTTCCGGAGCTTCCCGATCGCCGTCGCGAGGGCACGGTCGTCCTTGCGCACCGCGCGCTGCCGTGCGGTGCGCTCGGCGACGAAGTCCTGCGGCGCGACGAGCAGCAGCTCCCTGGCGACGTCGGCGAACTCCATGCGACCACTGTGCCAGCAGGATGCCGGGTACTACCAGTCGTGGACGGTGCCGTCGGCCAGGCGGTTGAACGGCAGGTACGCCTGCTCGTACGGGTACTTGCCGGCCTCGTCGACGTCGAGGCTGACCCCGAGACCCGGCTCGTCACCCGGGTGCAGGTAACCGTCGGTGAACGTGAACGTCTGGTGGAACACCTGGTTGGTCTGCGGCCCGTGCTGCATGTACTCCTGGATGCCGAAGTTGTGGATCGCGAGCCCGAGGTGCATCTGTGCGGCGAGGCCCACCGGGGAGATGTCGGTCGGCCCGTGGAACCCGGACTTGACCTGGTAGAGCGCGGCGTACTCCATCGTCTTCTTGAGCGGGGTGACGCCGCCCATGTGCGTGACGGCACCGCGCACGTAGTCGATGAGCTGGTCGCGGATGATGTCCTTGAAGTCCCAGATGGTGTTGAACACCTCGCCGATCGCCAGCGGCGTCGTGGTGTGCTGCCGGACGAGCTGCAGGGCCTCCTGGTTCTCGGCGGGGGTGCAGTCCTCGAGCCAGAACAGGTCGTACGGCTCGAGCGACTTGCCGAGCTTCGCGGCCTGCAGCGGGGTCATCCGGTGGTGACCGTCGTGCAGCAGGGGCAGCTCCGGGCCGAACTCGTTGCGGACGGCCTCGAACACGGTGGGCACGTGGCGCAGGTAGGCACGGGTGTCCCAGTCCTCCATCGCCGGGTACGCACCGCGCTGGGCGGGTTCGAAGTCGTACCGGACGCCGGCGTTGCCCTCGGTGGTCGTGTTCGACGCGATGCCGTAGATGCTCTCGAGGCCGGGGACGCCGGTCTGCACGCGGATCGAGCGGTAGCCCTCCTCCTGGTGCTCTCGGATGGAGTCGAACAGCTCGGGCAGTTCCTTGCCCGAGGCGTGGCCGTACGCCATCAGCCCGGTGCGCGACGCCCCGCCGAGCAGCTGGTACAGCGGCATCCCGGCGACCTTCGCCTTGATGTCCCAGAGGGCCATGTCGACGGCGGCGATCGCGGCCATCGTGACCGGTCCGCGGCGCCAGTACGACGACCGGTACAGGAACTGCCAGGCGTCCTCGATGCGGCTGGCATCACGGCCGACGAGCAGCGGGACGACGTGCTCGGACAGGTACGCGGAGACGGCGAGTTCCCGGCCGTTCAGGGTGGCGTCGCCGAGTCCGGTGACGCCGTCGGCGGTCGTGAGCTTGAGCGTCACGAAGTTCCGGTTCGGGCTCGTCACGATGACCTCGGCCCGCTCGATCAGCTGCCCGCGGTCCGCCGAGGCCCAGGTGTCCGGACGTCCGGCGGTGGTCTCGGCCGGCCCGCTGTCGGTGGCGCCGGGGACCGGGGCCGCGGGGTTCGTGGTGTTCGTGTCGGTCATGCGTGGACTCCTCCGTTGGAGCTCTGGCGGGCTGCTGCCGCGGCGGTGCGGATGCCCTCGGCCGCCGCCGTCACGGCAGCGACCACGGGGGTGGTGTCGAGTTCGGGGGCGACGACGGCCAGGACGTCGTGCACGTCCGAGTCTGGCCCGGGGGCGCCGGGGTCGTCCACCAGGTCGGGCCGCCCCGTGACGTGCAGCCACCACGCGGCGAGGGCGGTGGCCGCCCCGGCACCGATGCCGGCCGAGGGGTCGCGGCTGAGCCGGTGCCGCACGACGTCGACGATGCGCACGGGCAGCTTCTGCGAGCCGCCGGACGCGATCTGCCGCAGGGTGTGCCGGATGCGCGGGTTGGCGAACCGCTCGACCAGGGCCTCGCGGGCGTCGGTGACCTCGGCCTCGGGCAGGGGCAGCTCGAGCGCGGCTTCGTCCCAGAGCTGCTCGACGGCGGTGCGGCAGACGGGGTCGTCCATCGCCTCGGCCACGGTGTCGTGGCCGAGTTGCAGCCCCAGGTAGGCCAGGAGCGAGTGCGAGCCGTTCAGCAGCCAGAGCTTCCGCTGTTCGTACGGGGTGACGTCGTCGACGATCCGGACGCCCGCCGTCTGCCACGCCGGGCGGTCGATCCCGTCGAAGGCGTCCTCGAGCACCCACTCCGCGAACGGCTCGGTGACGACGGGGACCCGGTCGCCGGCGAGCGCACCCGGCAGTTCCGGCAGGTGCGCGACGTCGTCGTCGGTGGTGGCCGGGGTGATCCGGTCCACCATCGAGCTCGGGAACGTGACGTTCGCCTCGATCCAGTCGCGCAGGGCGTCGTCGGTGACGGCGTCGAGCACGGCGTCGCGCAGGACCGCCCCGTTGTGCGTCAGGTTGTCGAGGCTGACCAGCGCGATGCGCCCGGAGCCGGCGGTGCGGCGGGCATCGAGCCCTGCGACCAACCGGGCCGGCACGTCGGAACCGGGCCGGTAGCCCTGCTCGGTGACCGTCAGCGTGACGATGGTCGTCTCCGGGGACGCGACCACGTGCCTCCAGGCGGTGTCGTCGCTGCCCGGGTGGGCGGCCGTGATCGTGTCGACCACCTCGGCGCTGTCGCCGGACGCGGCGCGGGTGACCAGCGTGTACCGGCAGCCCTGGGCAGTCAGGGCGTCGGCGACGTCGGGCGAGCGCCCGGTGAAGGCGGTGACCCCCCACGGTTCGCCGTCGGTGTGGGTGGTGTACCAGGCGAGGTGGGCGCGCGCGAACGCGCCCACCCCCACGTGGACGATGCCCGGTCGGCGATCGGTCATGCGGTCACCGGGACGAGCGAGCGGAGGTAGGCGAGGTTGTCGGCGGTGCGGGCCTCGAGCGGCAGGTCGGTGGAGAAGTCCTCGATGGTGACCCAGCCGTCGTAGCCCACCTGGCGGAGCGCGTCGAGGTACTCGGACACCGACGCCTGGCCGGTGCGCAGGGGTGCCCACTCGTGCTGCCAGATCGAGCTGCCGTCGGCACGGGTGTCGCCGGTGTCGACCCAGCGGGCGTTCTTCACGTGGGCGTGGGCCAGGTACGGCCCGAGCAGTTCGAAGGCGGCGAGGTGGTCCTCGTACCCCTCGATCACGAGGTTGCCGAGGTCGTGGATGACGCCGACGTGCGCGGGGTCGAGACCGTCGATCAGCCGCAGTGCCGCGGATGCCGACGGCGTGATCGTCATGTGGTGCAGCTCGACGAGTGCCTTCACGCCGAGCTCCGACGCACGCGCCGCGACCCACTCGAGGTCGGCGCGGGTGCGGTCGAACAGCTGACCGTACGTCTCCCCCGTGCGCTCCTTCTCGGCACGGTAGTGCGGCATCGTGACCCGCACCTGGCGGGCCCCGAGTTCGCTCGTCACGCGGAGCATCGTCTCGACACCGTCGTGGTCCGCGGCCGGCTGGTAGCCGCCGATGCCCGAGTACTCGAGTCCGGCACCGTCGGTGATCCGGGCGATGTCGCCCACCCGGTCGCGGATGCCGGTGTACTGCCACGTCGAGTTGTTGCCCGCCCAGAACGACCGCTCGGCGGGGATGGCTTCGCCGGCGGCCGGGCGGTCGTCGACCACGCGCCACTCGATGCCGTCCCAGCCCTGCGCCGCCAGGGTCTCGGCGGCTTCGGCGGGGGTCCAGTCGGGGGTCGAGGCGGTGAACACGGAGAACTTCATCGGGTGGCTCCTTCGGTCGCGGCGGCGGTTGCGGGGGTGCCGACGACCGGCACCACGTCGGCTGGGCTGGCGCTGCCTTGCCCTCGATCAGCCCCGCCGACGACCGGCACCACGTCGTCGTACGTCCCCTCGATCACGTCGTCGATGCGCACGGGGTGTCCGAGCGTCGCACTGACGTAGAGCCCGCGGACGGTGGCGAGCGAGACCAGGGCTGCGTCGACGGTGACGCCCGGTTCGCGGCCCTGCCGGATCGCGTCGACGATGTCGGTGTACTGCCGAGCGTGCCCGGCGGCGAAGTGGTCGGGTTCGGCCGGGCCGCCGACGACGTGCTCGGGCGGGACGACGTCGTCCTTCTGGTCGACGGCTCCGGCGACCGCGCTGGCGTTCGGCGTGGTCGCGGCGGACTCGAGCGTCGCGGTGTCCGGGGCGATGTGGAAGTAGGCGAGCCGGTCGTCGTCGACGATCGCGGACCCGTGCGTGCCGTACACGGCGTACCGGGCGGAGAGACCCGGGTACGCGGCGGTCGTGCAGTGGACGACGCCGAGCGCCCCGCCGGCGAACCGGACGGTGGCGACCGCGGTGTCCTCGACCTCGATGCGGTCGTGGGCGAGGAGCCCGGTGTGGGCCGAGATCTCGACCGGACGGCCGAGCGCCCAGACGAGCAGGTCGACGGTGTGCACGCCCTGGTTCATCACCGCGCCGCCGCCGTCGAGCGCCCAGGTGCCGCGCCAGTCACCGGAGTCGTAGTACCCCTGCGACCGGTACCAGGCCACGCTCGCCAGGCCCGAGGTCACGGTGCCGAACCCGCCGTCGTGCGCCGCCCGGGCGACGGCCGCCGAGGCCGGGTCGAAACGGTGCTGGCTGATGACGCTCGTGACGAGCCCGCGGTCGCGAGCGGCTCCGGCGAGCGCGGCGATCTGCCGCGCCCGGGGCATCGTGGTGTCGAGCGGCTTCTCGATGACGACGTGCTTGCCGGCGGCCAGGGCGGCCTCGGCCAGCTGCACGTGCATGCCCGAGGGCGAGCAGATCGCGACGACGTCGATGTCGGTCTGGTCGATCGCCTCTTCGATGGTGGACGTCGTGATCGGACGGGCGACGCCCATCGCCTCGATCGCGTCGGCCGCGCTCGTGGCGGCTTCGGGTACGGCGTCGACGAGGGCGACGACCTGCAGGTCGGGGTGGTGCACGGCGACGGTGGCGTGGTGGCGGCCGATGACGCCGGCGCCGACGACTGCCAACTTCAGTGGGGTGGTCATCGCAGGGTGACTCCGATCTGGTCGGTGAGGGTGCGGAAGGCCCGGCCGGCACGACCGAAGGCCGCGGGGCCGGAGAACCCGCCGAGGGAGGTGAAGTCGCTGAGGTGCGGCTCGAGCGAGGCGTACCCGGAGTAGCCGGCGTCGCGGAGCGCGGTGAGGGTCTGGAGCAGTTCGCCGTCGCCCTCGCCCGCCGGCACCACCGACGAGTCGGCGGCGAGGGCGTCCTTGACCTGCAGGTAGTCGACGTACGGGGCGAGCTGCTCCCAGCCGTCGGCGAAGGGCCGGACGCCGCACTGCACGTAGTTCGCGTTGTCCCAGGCCAGTCGGAGCGCGGACGAACCGACGCTCTCGACG
Organism: Curtobacterium sp. Arg-1; assembly: GCF_025643395.1. Classification (NCBI taxonomy): domain Bacteria; kingdom Bacillati; phylum Actinomycetota; class Actinomycetes; order Micrococcales; family Microbacteriaceae; genus Curtobacterium; species Curtobacterium sp. Arg-1. Next base: position 809,675 of record NZ_CP095731.1, on the reverse strand, counting down.
ATGTCGAGCACGCGCGCGGGGACGTCGCCGTAGATGTCCTTCTCGTTCTCGTGCAGCAGGGTCACCCCTTCGCGCTCGGCGAGGTCGGCGAGCGCCCGCATCCGGACGAGGACGTCGTCACGGACGTCGTCCGGCTGCCGACCTTCGAAGTAGAACGAGAAGATCCGGATGTTCGTGGTGCCGAGGGCGTGCGCGGCACGGATCGCGCGGGCGAGGCGTGCGACCTCGTGCTCGACGGGTTCGTCGACGGGCACCTTGCCGATCGGCGAGGCGATCGCGGACACGGTCTGCCCACGCTCGTCGAGCAGCCGGTGGAGTCCGGCGAGCTGGTCGTCGTCGAGGTCGACGACGTTGACGCCCCAGGCGCTGCGGACCTCGATGGCGCTCGCGCCGAGCGCCTGCAGGACCGCGACCTGGACGACCGGGTCGGCGTCGATCTCGTCGCCGAAACCGGAGAGTTCCCACGTGGGCTGGTCGGTCATGGTGTCCTTTCGTTCGGACGGGAGGCGCGTGGCGGGGCCGCCACGGGCCTCCAGTCCGGTTCTGGGTTGCGGCCTACTTGACGGAGCCGGCGGTCAGACCGCCGACCAGGTAGCGCTGGAAGATCAGGTACAGGGCGACGACGGGGACGGCGCACACGATCGAGGCGGCCATCATCTGGCCGTAGATCGGGACGGCACCGCCCTCTTGCGTGGTGCCGAGCACCTGCAGGACCACGGCGACCGTCCGGGTGTTCGGGGTCGTCATGATCGTGGAGAACAGGACGTCGTTCCAGCCGAGCAGGAAGGCGAAGATCGCGGACACGACGATGCCGGGCCACGACAGCGGGAGCACGATCTTCGTCAGGATCTTCGTCGAGCTGGCGCCGTCGATGCGCGCCGCTTCCTCGAGTTCCTTCGGCAGGCCGCGCAGGTACGTGACCATCACCCACGTCGAGAACGGCAGGGCGAAGGTCAGGTAGGTGACGAACAGGCCCCAGCGGGTGCCGATGATCTGCACGCCGGTGGCACTGGCGATGTTCGAGAACACCACGAAGACCGGCAGGAGCAGGAGCGTGCCGGGGATCGACTGCAGGGCGAGGAGCCCGCGGAGGATCGTCAGGCGGCCGAGGAACCGGAACCGCACCAGCACGTAGGCCGTGGACACGGCGAGCGCGGCACTCGCGACGGCGACGGCTCCGGCGGTGAGCATCGAGTTCACCAGTCCCTCGCCGAGGGCGACGGTGGACCAGATCTCGACGTAGTTCGACAGGGTGAACTCGGACGGGAAGTACTCGCCGCGGGCGACCGCGACGTCGGAGTTGACCGAGCCGAACAGGATGTACAGCACCGGGACGGCGATGAACGCGATGATCACCGCGATGACGGTGACGAGCAGCCAGCGCGGCAGCAGCCGGGTGACGTCGGTGTCGTAGGGACGTTTGGTCCGTCGTCCGCCGCTGCCGGTCGTGATGCTCTCGGTGAGCGTCGCGGTGGGGCGGGTGCGGGTGCTGAAGGACGTGCTCGGGGTGGTCATGCGCGTGCTCCGTCGATGTCGGCGGCGGTCGGGGCGGCGGCGAGCGTGGCGCGGTCGGCGCGACGCTGCTTCCGGTTGGGGCCGGCGTCGTCGCCGGTGTCGAGCTTGACCGCCCGCAGGTAGACGAACAGCGGGATCGCGACGATCACGAGTGAGCAGATCGCCATCGCCGCGGACAGGCCGAAGCGGAACGACTGGAAGCTCGCGATGTACGTCAGGACGGGCATCACCTCGACGCTGGACGGCAGCGGGATGCCGAACAGCACGAACGGCAGCGTGAAGTTGTTGATGTTGTGCAGGATCGAGATGATCACCGCGAGGCTCAGCGGGCCGCGCAGGTACGGGAAGATGATGTACCGCAGCTTCGCCCACCAGGTCACCCCGTCGAGTGCGGCGGCCTCGTGCACCTCGTTGTCCACGGCCTGCAGCCCGGCCAGGGACAGCAGGTAGACGAAGGGCCAGCTCGTCCAGATCATCACGCCGGCGAGCGCCCAGTACGACGCCGAGCCGTTCAGCCACAGCACGTCGGTGTGCAGGATCGAGTTCACGACCCCCTGCGGCTGGAGCATCGTGCGGAAGAACGTGCCGACGACGAATGCCGGGAGCACGTACGGGATCAGGTAGATCGAGCGGACGAGCCCGCGACCGGGGAACCGGTTCTGCGTCGAGATCGCGGCGGCGACGCCGATCGGCACGGTCACCGCGGTGACGAGCACCGACAGCGACACCGAGATCCAGATCGAGTGCAGCAGCGGCGAGTTCGTGAACGCCTCGGTGAAGTTGGCGAACCCGACGAACGGGGCGCTGAACCACTGGCGGAGCGTGTACTGGTCGAGGTCGAGCATCGCGATCCAGAAGCCCACCACCAGCGGCACCACGATGACGGCGAGCATGAGGAGCCCGCCGGGCAGGAGCATCCACAGCGGGCGCTCGCGTTTGTACAGGGGCGTCTTGCCGGCCGGACGGACCGGGCGGGGCGGCGCCGAATCGGTGCGGGGCCTGGTCTGCGTGCTGGTCATCACAGACCTCCGTTCTTCTGACGGTCGAGGGTGGCCTGGGCGTCCTTCTGGGCGTCCTGCAGGCGCTTGCGGAGCTGGTCGTCGGTGACCTCGCCGGACTTCAGCGACGGGATCGACTGCACGACCACGTCGACCAGGGCGAGCTGGATGTCGGACCAGGCGCCGGTGAACGCGGTCGGCTTGGAAAGGCGGCCGGCGTCGATGATCGGCTTGAGCTGCGGGTTGTCGGCGGCCAGGTCGGCGGCGGCCGATGCGTTGGTCGGCAGGTTGCCGAACAGGTCGTAGTACTCGAGCTGCGCCTTCGGGGCGCTGAGCTGCTTGATGAATGCGAACGACAGCTTCTGCTTGGTGCCGTAGTCGGCGACGACCCAGTTGTCGCCGGACAGGATGCTGGCGGCCTCGATGCCGTCGGACGGCCGCTCGGTCGCACCCGGGGGGACGGTGGGCAGCAGGGCGAACTCGTAGTCGCCGTCGACCTTGGTGCCCTTGAACGAGTTGATCGCGGTGGTGGTGGTCATCGGGAAGAACGCGGCCTTGCCCTCGGTGAACTGTGCCAGGGCCTGGGCGTTGTTCCAGCCGATCGCGGCCGGGTCGACGACACCGTCCTTGGTGACCCAGTCGAAGTAGGTGCGGTAGGCGTTCTCGACGGCCTTGCTGTCGATCTCGGCCTTCGAGCCGTCGACGATCGTGTTGCCGGCGTTCTGGGCCATCCCCCACACGAACTTCCACGGGTCGAAGCCGTCGGCGTAGGCGATCGCCATGCCGTACCGTCCGTCACCCGTGGTGGCCTTCGCGTCGGCGGTCAGCTCGTCCCAGGTGGTGGGCATGTCGGTGATCCCGGCCTTCGCGAGCAGGTCCTTGTTCACGGCCATCACGAACGGCCGGCTGGCGAACGGGATCCCGATCTGCTTCGACGCACTCGGACCGGAGATGCCGAACGACGCGGGGTCGAACTGGTCCTTGCCGCCGATCGCGTCCCACTCCTTCGTGCCCATCTCGACGAAGGCGCCGGTGGCGTAGGCGGTCGGGGTGAACGTGGTGCCGATCGCGTAGACGTCAGGGCCCTGGCCGGAGATGACGCTCGTCTGGATCGCGGTCAGTTCCTCCTGCGCGGACGAGTAGGTCTCCCACTGGATGTCCGCACCGGTGGTGCGCTTGAACTCGGCGGCGGTGTCCCGCTGCCACTGCTTGCGTTCCTTGGGGTAGGTGGTGTCCGCGCCCATCATCACGCGGAGGGTGTTCGGGTCGTCGCCGCTGCCGTTCACCACGGCGCATCCCTGCAGGGACAGTGCGGCGAGGGCGACCACGGCGACGGCACCGACGAGGGTGCGGACTTGCAGTCTTCGCGTCTTCACGGGGGTTTCCTCCTCGAGACCTCCTCCGAGCGGCGCTGCTCGGTGGCACCACTGTTCCGCCGTTGGCAACATGCGGCAACCGGTTGCCACTTGTTGCCAGACGCGAATACGTTCGGCCTCGTGAAGGACCTCTCGACGGACGGCGGCGGGCGCACGGGCGGTGCCGCTGGCGCTGCTGGTAGCGCCGCTGGCGCGGGCGACGCTGGTGCTCGCGTTGCCGGTACTCGCGCCGCTGGTGCTCGCGCTGCCGGTGCCGGTGCCGGTGCCGCCGCTGGTGCCGCGCGTCGCGTCACCATCCGCGACATCGCCGACGCGACCGGGGTCGCCGCCTCCACCGTCTCCCGCGCCCTGTCCCTGCCCGACCGGGTCAACGCCGTCACCCAGGAGCGCATCCAGCAGGCGGCCCGCGAACTCGGGTACGTCGCCAACTCGCAGGCCCGGGCACTGACCTCGGGCCGCACCCGCGCCGTCGCCGTGCTCGTGTCCGACATCACGAACCCGTTCTACTTCGACGTCATCCGCGGCACGCAGCACCAGCTCGCCGGGGCCGGCTGGACCCAGTTGCTCGTCGACACCGAGGAGTCCGCAGACGCCGAGATGGCCGCGCTCACCGCCGTCGGGGCGAAGGCCGACGGGGTCGTGCTCACCGCGTCACGCCTGTCCGACGCGCAGATCGCCCGGTTCGCCGAGCGGATCCCCCTGGTCGTCGTGAACCGCAGGCCCGCAGGCGTGCCCTCGGTGCTCATCGACACCCCCGGCGGCGTCGAGCAGGCGGTCCAGCACCTGGTGTCGCTGGGACACCGGGAGATCCTGTACGTCGCCGGGCCAGACAGCTCGTGGTCGAACGAGCGACGGTGGCGAGCACTCGTGCAGGTCGCCAAGCGCCTGGGCGTCCGCGTCGCCCGGGTCGGCCCGCACGCGCCCTTCGTGGACTCCGGTGCCGCCGCTGCCGACGCCGCCGTGCACGCCGGGGCGACCGCGTGCATCGCCTTCAACGACCTGATCGCCATCGGGATGCTCGCCCGACTACGGGAGCGCGGGGTCCGCGTCCCCCGGGACATGAGCATCGTCGGCTGCGACGACATCTTCGGCGCCGACTTCTGCAACCCGCCGCTCACCACGATGACCTCGCCGATCGAACGGGCCGGCCGGGTCGCGATCCGGATGCTGCTCGGCCGCCTCGGCGCCCTGCCCGCCGACGAGCTGCCGGGGGAGCACATGTCCGGCGCCGTCGCCCTGCCCACCCACCTGACCGTGCGCGAGTCGACCGGGCCGGCGCCCCGGGCCGGCACCGCCTGATCCCGCACGCCCCCAGAACTCACCGCCCCGAACTCGCCGCCCCGAAGGAGTCGATGATGACCCGCACCAGCACCCCCACCCGGCTCGCGCCGCACCCCGACCGGCTGTTCCCCGCCGACCCCGGGGCCCGAGCCGTGGCACGCACCGTGTACGAGGCGGTCAAGGACGCCCCGATCATCTCGCCGCACGGGCACGTCGATGCAGCACTGATCGCCGCGGACCAGCCGTTCAGCGACCCCGCGTCGCTGCTCATCACGCCCGACCACTACGTGCTCCGCCTGCTGCACGCGAACGGGGTGGACCTGGCCGCGCTGGGACGCGCGGACCTGTCGGGGCCCCGCCCGGGCTCGCAGGCTCGCCCGGCGGCGTCGGCGCATCGCTGGCGCGATGCCGCTGAGCCGACGCCGCCAGGCCGTGCCGTCTGGCGGCAGCTGGCGGAGCACTGGGACGACTTCCTCGGGACCCCCGTGCGCTACTGGTTCGAGACGGAGCTCCACGACGTGTTCGGGCTCGACCAGGCACCGTCCGCGGCGAACGCGGACGACCAGTACGACCACATCGCCGGCCTGCTGGCATCCCCCGCCTTCCGGCCACGCGCGCTCTTCGACACCTTCGGGATCGAGGTCCTCGCCACCACGGACGGCCCGGCGGACGACCTCGCTGCGCACGCGCAGCTCGCGGCGGACCCCGGCTTCACCGGCCGGGTCCTCCCGACGTTCCGCGCGGACGCCGTGTTCGACCCGACGCGGTCGGACTGGAGGCCAGTGGTCGCGTCGATCGGCGAGGCCGCCGGCATCGACACGGGTACCCACGCAGGGTTGTTGGCGGCGCTCCGCGCACGTCGCCACCACTTCATCGAGCACGGCGCGACCGCCACGGACACCGGGGTGCTCGACGCGGGCTCCGCCCCACTGTCGTCGAGCGAGCGGGAACGCATCCACGCGGCGGCGCTGCGGGATGCGTCCTCGGTCACCGATGCCGAGGCGACGGCGTACCGCCACGACATGCTCTACCGCTGGGCCGAGATGAGCGTCGAGGACGGCCTCGTCATGCAGCTGCACCCCGGGGTGATCCGGAACCACCACACCCCGACGCTCGAGCGCTTCGGGCCGGACACCGGCCACGACCTGCCGGCCGTCGGGTCGTTCACCGAGCCGCTCCGGCCGCTGCTCGAGTCCTTCGGCACCGCTCCCGGGTTCCACCTCGTGCTCTTCACCGTCGACGAGACCGTCTTCTCGCGCGAGATCGGGCCGCTCGCGGGCTTCTACCCCGCCGTGTACGCGGGCGCGCCGTGGTGGTTCATCGACACCCCGGCGGCCATCGGGCGCTACCGCTCGGCCGTCACCGACTCGGCGTCGTTCACCAAGACCTCCGGGTTCATCGACGACACCCGCGCGTACTGCTCGATCCCGGCGCGGCACGACATGGCTCGGCGGGCGGACGCGGCGTACCTGGCGTCACTCGTGGTCACGCACCAGATCTCGGAGGAGGACGCCGTGCACACGGCCCGGCGCATCGTGTCCGACATCCCGAAGGCGACGTTCAAGCTCTGAGCGGCGCGCTGGTGGCCGCGTGGTGCGAGGTGCGGCGCGCTGGTGGCCGCGTGGTGCGAGGTTCCGTGCCTGGTGCGAGGTTGCCGGGTCGCACGGAACACGGAACCTCGCACGGTTCAGTGATGCGCCGGTACCGTCGGGCACATGACGGAGCGGGTGACGGCGGCGTACGGCGCTCGGGCCGATGAGTACGCGGCACTGCTCGGGTCGATGAGCGCCGTCCACCCGGACGACCGCGGACTCGTCGACGCCTGGGCAGCCGGTCGCAGCGGTCCCCTGGTCGACGCCGGGTGCGGTCCCGGTCACTGGACGGCGCACCTCGCACGGCAGGGGCACCGCGTCACCGGCATCGACGCGGTGCCGCAGTTCGTCGAGCACGCACGACGGACGCACGGCGCTGTGGACGCGGACCTCGACTTCCGGGTCGGGTCGCTCGACGCGCTGCCGCTGGCGGACGGCAGCGTCGACGGGGTCCTCGCGTGGTACTCGGTGATCCACCACGACCCATCGCAGATCGGTGGGGCACTCGCCGAGTTCTGTCGGGTGCTCGCCCCCGGCGGTGGGCTGTTGCTCGGGTTCTTCGAGGGCGCCGCGGTCGAGGCCTTCGACCACGCGGTCGTCACCGCGTACCGCTGGCCGGTCGCGTCCCTGGCGGCGCTGCTGGACGAAGCGGGGTTCGACGTCGCGGACGTCCACACCCGCACGGCTCCGGAGCACCGGCCGCACGGGGCGATCAGTGCGGTGCGCCGCTGATCGCTGATCGCTGACCGCTGACCGCTGACCGCCGTCCGTCCGAGCGGCCGGTCAGGCGTCCGAGACCATCGCGCTCAGAGCAGCGGCGATCTCCGTCACGGCATCGAGTTCCCCTTCCGCGATCGCGACGATGAAGTCGTACGCCTGATCGTTCGAGGCGTGGAGCCGGACACCGTTCACGCCGAGGAAGACCACGAGCAGCATCAGCCCGAGGCGCTTGTTGCCGTCGACCAAGGCGTGGTTCCGGATGGCGGAGTGGACGAGCGCCGCCGCTTTCTCGACCAGTGCCGGGTAGGCGTCGTTCCCGCCCACCGACGCGGCGGGTCGCGCGACCGCCGCCTCGAGCAGTCCGACGTCGCGGATCACGGAGTCAGCCCCCAGGGTCCGACGAGCGATGTGCAACGCCTCGTCGGTCGTGAGGTGGATCACTTGCCGAGTCGTTCGAGCGCCTCGGCGTAGCGCGGGAGTTCTCGGTCGAGGATGCCGTCGATCAGGTCGCTGCGGCTGTGCTGCTCGACGTACTCGCGGATGGCGGCGCGGGCGACGTCCTGCATCGAGCGCTCCTCGAGGTCAGCACGCTTGCGCAACGCCGCTGCCTCGGCATCGTCGAGTCGGAGGGTCATGGCCATGGAGTCGATGGTATCAACGGTGGTACCTGAACGGGCCCCAGTGATCGTGGTCATGGAACGACGGTACGAGCGTCCCCGTCGACGCAGACGAGACCAGGGGTCGGATGGGGATGACGACGGCCGCGCTGCGCCCTGTGGAGGAACTGCCAGGATCCGTCGCAGGTCGTCGACGTTCGTCAGTCGGTGGTGACCGCGAGCGCGGCGAGGATCTCCCGCACGGTGTCGTCGACCGATCCGTCGATCGACACCGCGACCGCCGCCTCGTCGGGCTGCGGCCGCTCGAGGGTCGCGAACTGCGAGTCGAGCAGGGTCGTCGGCATGTACTCGTGGTGACGGTGGGACTGCCGCTCGGCGATGAGGTCGCGGGACCCGTCGAGGAAGGCGATGACGAGCCCCGGTGCGGATGCGCGCAGACGGTCCCGGTAGACGCGCTTGAGCGCTGAGTTCGCCATCACGCACCGGGACCCGTCGGCCTCGACCGCGGCGATCCGCTCGGCGCAGGCGTCGAGCCACGGCCAGCGGTCCTCGTCGGTGAGCGGCGTGCCCTGCCGCATCTTCTCCTTGTTGGCGGCCGGGTGCAGGTCGTCGGCATCGACGAAGACACAGGGTTCGCCCTGCGCGACCAGTGCGTCGGTGAGGGTCTGGCCGATGGTGGACTTGCCGGAGCCCGAGACTCCCATGACGAGGACGGGCGGGTGGACAGCGAACTCGCTCATCCCTCCACAGTATTGATCCGGTGAACTCTGGTCCCCAGTTCCCGGAACTCCTGTGCGGTCCCAGACCACCGGTCGTAGGTTGGGCGCCAACGTCAGGACAAAGGAGACCCTCGTGGCAGACAACAACGGTCAGGCGAACATCGGAGTCGTCGGACTCGCAGTGATGGGCTCGAACCTCGCCCGCAACCTCGCATCGCGCGAAGGCAACACGGTGGCGGTCTACAACCGCACGTACGCCCGCACCGAGGAACTGCTCCAGGAGCACGGCGACGCAGGGTTCATCGCGTCCGAGGACATCGACGGGTTCGTCGCGTCGCTGTCGAAGCCCCGCACCGCGATCATCATGGTGCAGGCCGGCAAGGGCACCGACGCCGTGATCGGGCAGCTCGCCGAACGATTCGAGCCGGGCGACATCATCGTCGACGGGGGCAACGCGAACTTCCACGACACCATCCGCCGTGAGCACGATCTGCGCGAGCAGGGGCTGAACTTCGTCGGCACCGGCATCTCCGGTGGTGAAGAGGGCGCGCTGAAGGGCCCGTCGATCATGCCCGGTGGCTCGAAGGAGGCCTGGGAGACGCTCGGGCCGATCCTCAAGTCGATCGCCGCGGTGGCCGAAGGTGAACCGTGCGTGACCCACATCGGCACCGACGGCGCCGGGCACTTCGTCAAGATGGTGCACAACGGCATCGAGTACGCCGACATGCAGCTCATCGCCGAGTCGTACGACCTGCTCCGTCGCGTCGGCGGGCTCTCGGTGGAGGACCTGGTGCAGGTCTTCGACGAGTGGAACAAGGGCGACCTCGAGTCCTACCTGATCGAGATCACCGGCGAGGTCCTCAAGCAGCGCGACGCCGACACCGGCAAGCCGCTCGTCGACGTCATCCGTGACGCGGCCGGCTCGAAGGGCACCGGCGTCTGGACCGTGCAGAACGCGGTGGGTCTGGGCATCCCGGTGTCGGGCATCGGCGAAGCCGTGTTCGCCCGTGCGGTGTCGTCCAAGCCGACGCAGCGTGCCGCCGTGCAGCAGTCGGTCAAGAACCGTCCGCAGATCGCCGAGGTGCCGGACACCTTCGCCGACGACGTCCGTGCGGCGCTCTACGCCTCGAAGGTCGTCGCGTACGCGCAGGGGTTCGACCTCATCATCGCCGGGGCGAAGGAGTACGGCTGGGACATCGACCTCGGCAACGTCGCGAAGATCTGGCGAGGCGGTTGCATCATCCGGGCGCAGTTCCTGAACCGCATCGTCGAGGCGTACGACGAGAACCCGAAGCTCGAGTCGCTGCTGGTCGACCCGTACTTCGCGAACGCCGTCGCCGAGGGCGAAGCAGCCTGGCGGCGCATCGTCGGGATCGCCGCCGCATCCGGTGTCCCCGCGCCGGGCTTCTCGTCCGCGCTGTCGTACTTCGACTCGCTCGCGTCCGACCGGCTGCCCGCAGCGCTGATCCAGGGCCAGCGCGACTTCTTCGGAGCGCACACCTACCAGCGCATCGACAAGGACGGCACCTTCCACACGCTGTGGTCCGACGACGACCGCCGCGAGGTCGAGCAGGAGCCGTCGACGCACTGACGAACCGCGCCCGCCGACGACCGACGTCGGTGCGTGCGCAGCACGGAGGGCCTCGCCGAACGCGGGGCCCTTCGTCGCATCAGGCGACGATGCGCTCCCGTGCCAGGTCGGCGACGAGCCGGTCCAGCCGCGGACCACGCCCGAGCAGCCGCCGCGAACCCGGTGCAGTCCGGACGAAGAAGGTCGCGACGGCCGGGGTGTCGTCCGGCCGCACGTGGTGGATCGCCACCGCACAGGCTCGGCGAGCACCGTCCGAGCCGCCAGCGCGACCCGAGCCACCCGAGCGGCGCGAGGCACCCGAGCCGTCCGTCCGTTCCGGCACGTCCTCGAGCCCGACGTGCACGACCCGACTCCACCGGATCACGAGCAGCCGGGTCGCCCGCCGTTCGTCGAGTTCCCACAGGGAGGCCTCGGTGGCGCCGAAGGCCCACGTCACGCGCGAACCGAGGTGGGTGTCCGGACGGACTTCGTCGATGACGCCGCGGAGTTCGGGCGTCGGCGCCGCCGGCACCAGCCACACCGTCGGGTCGATCCGACGGATGGCGAGCGCGAGCGCCTCGTCCGCCTGCCGCCGCCGTGCCGTCGCGGTCCGCACCACCGCGATCACGATGACCACGACACCGAGTCCGATCGCACCGAACTCGACGATGCCGTACCAGGACAGGTCCACGCTGGGTGCCGTCGAGACGACGACGATCCGGGTGATCAGGAGTGCCATCCAAACGGCGACGATGACCCAGCGCAGGGTGGCGAGTCGACGTGCCGGCGACATCGGTGTCCGCCCGGCGCCGCGGGCACGACCGGACCGCGGGACACCATCCGGACGCTGCAGCACGGTCTGATCCTCCCACGAGGCGCGCGCCACCTGCTGGCCGGACCCGGTGAACGCGCGGGGAAGCCCGCACACAGCCCACGAGCGGCCTGACGACCTACGCTCGGGCGGTGACCACCGAGACGACGGACGAACCGATCGGCCGACCGACGGCGGATCCGTCCTCCGGGACGCGCGGGCCCGATGCACCTTCGAACCGACGTTGTACGCTGATCGCCGCGATCGTCGGCGTCGTGGCCGCCGCCGCGTTCCTCGGTGTCGCCGAGTTCGGCGCACTGCTGCTCGGCGGGGCGGGCAGCCCCCTGGTCGCCGTCGGTTCAGCGGTCATCGACCTCGCTCCCCCGGGTGCGAAGGACTTCATGGTCGCCGTGTTCGGCACCGGGGACAAGGTCGCCCTGTTCGGGCTCATGACGGTGATCGTCATCGCGATCAGTGCCGGTGCCGGAGTCCTCGAGCGCGCACGCCCGCCCTTCGGTGCGCTCGTGTTCGCCGCCGGTGGTGTGCTGGCGCTGTTGGCCGTCAGCACCCGCTCGGGCAGCGGGAGCCTGGACGGCGCCCCGACGGTCCTCGGGATCGCCGCGGCCGTGGTCGTCCTGCGCCTGCTGCTCCAGCGGCTGCGACGGTGGGAAGCAGCGGCTGCCGTGCCGTCAGCGTCCCCGCGACCCGCCTCGGCGGAGCGCCGGACGTTCTTGATCTGGGGCGTCGCGACGGCGAGCCTCGCGGTCGTGGTGGGCACCGCCTCCCGGCTCGGGTCGTCCGCGATGCAGGCGGCCGCTGCTGCCCGGCGGGCCATCCGGCTGCCCGCGGCGGCGACCGCGGCACCGGCGGTCCCCGCCGGTGCGTCGCTCGACGTCGACGGCATCACCCCGTACATCACGCCGAACGCTGACTTCTACCGGATCGACACGGCCCTGCGCGTGCCCATGGTCGACCCCGCCGACTGGTCGCTCCGGATCCACGGAGCGGTGGAGAACGAGATCACGCTGACGTGGGACGAGCTGCTCGCCCTGCCGCTCGAGGAGCACGTCGCCACGCTGAGCTGCGTGTCGAACGAGGTCGGCGGTGACCTCATCGGGACGGCCCGCTGGCTGGGCTACCCGATCCGCGAACTCCTCGCCCGGGCGCGTCCGACGGGCGACGCCGACATGGTGCTCTCACGGAGCATCGACGGGTTCTCCGCCGGCACCCCGCTCGACGTGCTGCAGGACGACGGCACCGCGGCGCTCCTCGCGGTCGGGATGAACGGCGAACCCCTGCCGACCGAGCACGGGTTCCCCGTGCGGATGGTCGTGCCGGGGCTGTTCGGGTACGTCTCGGCGACGAAGTGGGTCACCGAGCTCGAGGTCACCCGCTTCGCCGACGCGCAGGGCTACTGGACCCCGCGCGGCTGGTCGGAGCGTGGCCCGGTCAAGCTCGAGTCGCGCATCGACACCCCGCGGAACGGGTCGACCGTGACCGCGGGCAAGCCGGTGGCGATCGCCGGGGTCGCATGGCAGCCGCACAAGGGCGTGAAGGCCGTCGAGGTCCGCGTCGGAGGCGGCGACTGGCAGCGCGCCGAACTCGCCGACTCGGTCTCCGCGGACACCTGGCGGCAGTGGGTGGTGCGGTGGACGCCGACCTCCGGCTCGCACCGCATCGAGGTGCGCGCGACCAGTGCGGACGGCGAGGTGCAGACGAGCGTGGACCGGCCGCCGGCGCCGAACGGGGCGACGGGCTGGCACACGGTGACGGTCGACGCGCGCTGACGCTCCGGCAGCGGAGTCTCGGAGTCTCGGAGTCTCGGAGTCTCGGAGTCTCGGAGTCGCGGAGTCGCAGGGTCGCGGGACACGCCCGCTGAGGTCCGCCGAGGGAGCAGGAAAGGTCGGTTCGCGGACGCGCAGGCGACACTTCGTGCCGCCCCGGCGAACCTGAGCGGCATGTCGTGACCACTCGGCGGCGGGGTCGCTGCGGTACGCGACGGCCTGGAGGACCGGTGCCGGCCCGCTCCGCCCCTCACCCCGGTCGCGTGACACGCCACATGCGTCGCGCCGAGGGTGCAGGAAGCGTCCGTTCGCGGACGCGCAGGCGACACTTCGTGCCGCCTCGGCGAACCTGAGCGGCATGTCGTGACCACTCGGCGGCAGGGGCCGGGCGCCGGGCACCGAGCACCGAGCACCGGCGGGCAGGGTGCGGTCAGGCGGGCAGGGTCGCGACGATGCAGGTGCCGTCGACCTCGGCGTCCCGCTCGACGGCGGTGGTGAAGCCGGCGGCCGCGAACGCAGCGGCGGACGCCTCGGCCTGGGCTTCGGACACCTCGATGACGACCGCGCCACCGGGCCGGAGCCACTCCCCCGCGCTCGCGGCGATCCGACGGTGCAGGTCGAGACCGTCCGCACCACCGTCGAGGGCGATGCGGTGCTCGTGTTCCCGGGCCTCGGTCGGCATCAACGCGATCGACGCCGTCGGCACGTACGGGGCGTTCACCGCGATGACCGCCACGGCCCCGCGGAACCGCTCGGGCAACGGCGCGAACAGATCGCCTGCGACGACGATGCCGCGGTCGCCGATGTTCTCGGCCGCGACGTCGACGGCGTCCGGGTCGATGTCGGTGGCGAGGAGGTCGAGCGCACCGACTCGACCGAACAGGGCGACCGAGATCGCACCCGCGCCGCAGCACAGGTCGACCACGCGGTCGTAGCGCTGCAGCCGAAGCGCAGCCTGCTCGACGACGACGGTGGTGCGGGATCGCGGCACGAAGACCCCGGGGGTCACCCGGATGCGGTGCCCGTCGAAGGCGGCCCAGCCGAGCACGTACTCGAGCGGCTCACCGGCCAGCCGACGCTGCACCAGGGCGCGGAGTCGCACCGGCTCACCGTCACCGGCCTCGAGCAGCAGGTCGGCTTCGTCCTCGGCGAAGACGCTCCCCGCGGCCCGGAGCCGGGCCGCGAGGGCGTCACGCGCGGGATGGGTCACCACGGGCAACGGGACACGTCACGTCGCGGAGATGGTCCTGCGCCGTCGGCTGTGCCCATGGGTCGACGGCTCCGCTACGCTGCGCCGTCGAACATCGACGTCACGGAACCGTCGTCGAAGACCTCGTGGATGGCACGGGCGATGAGCGGCGCGATCGGCAGCACCTCGAGGCGGTCCCAGCGCTTGTCCATCGGCAGGGGCAGGGTGTCCGTCACGACCACGCGGTCGATGAACTCGCTCTGCAGCAACTCGGTGGCGGGGTCGGAGAACACGGCGTGGGTCGCGGCGACGACGACACCCGTGGCGCCGGCGTCCTTGAGCGCCTCGGCAGCCTTCGCGATCGTGCGGCCGGTGTCGATCAGGTCGTCGACGAGCAGGCAGACGCGACCGCTGACGTCACCGACGATCTCGTGCACCGAGACCTGGTTCGGCACGAGCGGGTCGCGACGCTTGTGGATGATGGCGAGCGGCGCACCGAGCTTCTCGGACCAGATGTCGGCGACACGGACGCGGCCCATGTCCGGCGACACGACGGTGAGCGTCTTCGGGTCGAGGATCTGGCGGAAGCGCTCGAGCAGCACCGGCATCGCGAACAGGTGGTCGACGGGGCCGTCGAAGAAGCCCTGGATCTGCGCAGCGTGCAGGTCGACGCTCATGATGCGGTGCGCGCCGGCAGCCTTGAACAGGTCGGCCACGAGGCGGGCCGAGATCGGCTCGCGGCCGCGGCCCTTCTTGTCCTGGCGGGCGTAGGGGTAGAACGGCGCCACGACGGTGATGCGCTTCGCCGAGGCACGCTTCAGGGCATCGACCATGATGAGCTGCTCCATGAGCCACTCGTTGATCGGCGCGGTGTGCGACTGGATGACGAAGGCGTCGCAGCCACGGACCGACTCGTCGAAGCGGGCGTACAGCTCACCGTTCGCGAACGTCCGTGCATCGGTCGGCACGAGGTCGACCCCGAGCTCCTCCGCGATCTCGGCAGAGAGCGCCGGGTGTGCTCGCCCCGAGACGAGGACGAGTCGTTTCTGGCCGGTTGTCTTGATTCCGGACAAGTGCGGTGCTCACTCCCTGACCCACGAGGGGTCGATGTCGGCGACGGGTGGTCGCCAGGATCTATTCGCCGTTCGCGAGCCGAGCAGCCTCGGCCGCCGGTGTGCCGGGTCGGTGTTCCTCGACCCATCCGTCGGTGTTGCGCTGTGGGGCGTAGCTGATCGCGAGCGATCCTGCCGGAACGTCCTTGCGGACGGTGGTCCCGGCGCCGGTGTACGCACCGTCACCAATCCTAACGGGGGCGACGAACACGTTGTGCGAGCCTGTACGGACGTTCGAGCCGACCTCGGTTCGGTGCTTGTGCACGCCGTCGTAGTTCGCGGTGATGGTGTTCGCGCCGATGTTCGAGTCCTCGCCCACCTCGGCGTCGCCGATGTAGGACAGGTGCGGGACCTTGCTGCCGCGACCGATCCGGGCGTTCTTCGTCTCGACGAAGGTGCCGATCTTGCCGTCGTCGCCGAGGATCGTGCCGGGCCGCAGGTAGGCGAACGGGCCGACCGAGGCGCCGTCCCCGATCACCGCGAGGGTGGCGTCGACGCGGTTGACCGTGGCGCGGGCACCGACCTCGGTGTCGCGCAGCGTGGTGTCCGGACCGACGACGGCACCGGCGGCGATCGCGGTGGCGCCGATGAGCTGGGTGCCGGGCAGGACTTCGGCGTCGGGCTCGATGGTGACGTCGAGGTCGATCCAGGTGGTCGCCGGGTCCTGCACGGTGACACCGGCGAGCTGGTGGCCGCGGACGATGCGGGCGTTGAGCTCGCGCGCGGCGTCGGAGAGCTGCGCACGGTCGTTGATGCCGGCGACGAGCCACGGGTCGGTCAGGGTGACGACGTCGATGCGCCCGCCGCGCTCACTGATCAGCGCGGGGGCGTCGGTGATGTACTTCTCGCCCTGCGCGTTCGCCGTGGTGAGCGACGGCAGGACCGCCCGCAACCGCGCGACGTCGAACGCGTAGATGCCCGCGTTCGCCTCGGTGATGGCCAGCTGTTCGGCCGTCGCGTCCTTGTGCTCGACGACGCTGACGAAGGCGCCGGCGTCATCACGCACGATCCGTCCGAGGCCCGTCGGGTCGGGGGCGATCGCGCTGACGAAGGTCGCCCCGTTGGCGGCACCGACGTGGGCATCGACGAGCAGGCGGAGCGACGCCGCGTCGAGCAGCGGCACGTCGCCGGAGAGCACGACGACGGCACCGTCGAAGTCGGCGGGCAGGGCGTCGACCGCCACCTCGACCGCACGGCCGGTGCCGGGGACGGCGTCCTGATCGACGATGATCGCGTCAGGGGCGCGCTCGACGACCTCGGCCGCGACACGATCACGCTCGTGCCGCACGACCACGGCGACGTGCTCGGGGCTGAGCGACGACGCCGTGCGCAGCACGTGCCCGATGAGCGGCAGCCCGGCGAGCCGGTGCAGCACCTTGGGCGTGGACGACTTCATGCGCGTGCCCTGCCCGGCGGCGAGGACGACGACGGCGATGCGCTGGTCGGTCATGGACCCATCCTGGCGCACCCGAGCCCGTGGCGTCCGACGCGAGCACGGTCCTGTGCCCAACCGTGCGCACAACCGCAGCCTGTGGACGGACCGGCACCGTGCCTCCAGGCCCGGGCCGACGGCACGCCGTGCCTCAGCCCCGCACGCCGCGGACGAGGCCCAGGCCGGCTGTCAGCCCTGCACCACCTGCGGCTCCCGCTTGACGAAGGCCATAAGCACCAGCCCGGCGATGAGCACGACGACCACGCCGAGGATCCCGAACCGGGTGGACCCACCGACGGTCACCGCGACGCCGAACAGCGCCGGCGCGAGGAACGACGCGGCGCGGCCGGTGGTGGCGTAGAGGCCGAAGAGCTCGCCTTCGCGGCCGGGGGTCGTCAACCGCGTCAGGTGGGCACGCGACGACGACTGCACCGGGCCGACGAACACCGCGAGGGTCAGCCCGAGCACCCAGAACCACTGCGTCTCGTTGCCGGCGGCGAAGACTCCGACCCCGCAGACGGCGAGTCCGACGAGCGAGACCATGATGAGCGCACGCGACCCGAACCGGTCGTCGAGGCGTCCGGAGACGAACGTCGCGATGCCGGCCACGACGTTCGCGGCGATGGCGAACAGGATGACCTGGGACGGCGTGAACCCGAACACCTGGGCGGCGACGATCCCGCCGAACGTGAAGACGGCACCGACGCCGTCGCGGAACACCGCGCTGGCGAGCAGGAACGCCAGGACGTTGCGCCGCTCGCGCCAGAGCCGGGCGATGTCGCGACCGAGGTCCGCGTAGGCGCCGAACACGCCACCGCCGCGGGTGCGGTCCGGCACTGCCTCGGGCACGGTGAGGAACAGCGGGATCGAGCTGACGGCCAGCCAGACGGCGGCGATGCCGATCGCGACGCGGACGTCCCACTGCCCGGTGGCGACGGTCGCCGGCAGCTGCAGGAGCCCGCCGACGACCCCGTCGCCCCGGAAGTCCTGGATGCAGAGCACGAGCAGCAGCACGAGCAGCACGATCCCGCCGAAGTACCCGGCCGCCCACCCGATGGCGGACACCCGGCCGGTGCGTTCCCCGGAGGCGACCTGCCCGAGCATGGCGTTGTACCCGACGGTCGCGATCTCGTAGGCCACGGTGCCGATGCCGAGCAGGGCTGCGCCGAGGAACAGGTACGGCTGGCTCGGCGCGACGAAGACCATGCCGCCGATCGACAGCGCGACACCGATCGTGGCGATGAGGACGGAGCGACGGCGGTGTCCGGACGAGTCCGCGAGCCGCCCCATGGCCGGCGCCACGAGCGCGACGACGATCCCCGCGATGGTCAGTGCGGTCGACACGACGGCGGCGTTGTGCGCGAGCTCCCGCTCCACGATCGCCTTGCCCGCCGCCGACGTGTCGCCGACGAGCGCCGGGTCCACGAACGCCCGGCTCGCCAGGTACGTGCTGAACACGAAGGTGGTGACGACCGCGTTGAACGCGGCCGACCCCCAGTCCCAGAGCGCCCAGGAGACGAGCGCGCGCCGGTCGGTGCGCTGCGGCACGACGGCGGCCGGTGAAGCGGTCATGCGCGAACCGTAGCGCGTCCCGGTGACGCGGCGGTGGCCCCGTTCCGGGTCACGTGCGGGACGGGAGGCACGGGGCAGCCCGGCCCCGCGCCGCCCGTCCGCACCGTGCGCGCGCCGTCACCCGGTGCGCGCTTCCACGCACCGTGCCCCGCCGCAACGCCGCACCAGGCACGCAACGCGGCCGGGCCGGCGAAGCCGGCACCGTGCCGGACGGGAGGCGCGGGGCGGCCCGGCCCCGCACCTCCCGTCCGCGCCGTGCGCGCGCCGTCACCCGGTGCGAGCTTCCACGCACCGTGCCCCGCCGCAACACCGCACCAGGCACGCAACGCGGCCCGAGCCAGCGAAGCCCGCACCGTGCCGGACAGGAGGCACGGGGCGGCCCGGCGCCGCGCCTCCCGCCCGCACCGTGCCCGCGTCGTCACCCGGTGCGGGCTTCCACGCACCGTGCCCCGCCGCAACACCGCACCAGGCACGCAACGCGGCCCGAGCCAGCGAAGCCCGCACCGTGCCGGACAGGAGGCACGGGGCGGCCCGGCGCCGCGCCTCCCGCCCGCACCGTGCCCGCGTCGTCACCCGGTGCGGGCTTCCACGCACCGTGCCCGGCTGCAACGCCGCACCGGGCACGCAACGCGGCCCGGGCTGGCGAAGCCTGCGCCGTGCCCGGCCGCAACACCGCACCAGGCACGCAACGCGGCCCGAGCCAGCGAAGCCCGCACCGTGCCGGACGGGAGGCACGGGGCAGCCCGGCGCCGCGCCTCCCGTCCGCACCGTGCGCACGTCGTCACCCGGTGCGCACTTCCACGCACCGTGCCCCGCCGCAACACCGCACCGGGCACGCAACGCGGCCCGGGCCGGGCCGGGCCGGGCCGGGCCGGCGAAGCCTGCACCGTGCCGGACGGGAGGCACGTCGCGGCCCGGCCCCGCGCCTCCCGTCCGCACCGTGCCCACGTCGTCACCCGGTGCGCGCTTCCACGCGCCGTGCCCCGCCGCAACGCCGCACCGGGCACGCAACGCGGCCCGGGCCGGCGAAGCCTGCACCGTGCCGGCTCAGGCCGGGACGCCGCCGGGGTAGACGACGGACTTGAGCGACTCCGGGTCGGTGTCGCTCTCGAGAGCCTCGCGGACGTCGTCGAGCCCGAACCGGCCGGTGACGAGCGAGTCGAGGTCGACCTGCCCGGACGCGACCAGCTGGATCGCCACCGGCCACGTGTTCGTGTACCGGAAGATCCCGGTGACCATGACCTCGAGGTTCTGGATGTGCTCGACCGGCAGGGTCATCTCGGAGTTGCCGAGCCCGACCAGCACCGCGGCACCCGCCGGACCGACCGCCTTGATGCCGTCCGAGACCGCACGGGGCGCCCCGCTGGCGTCGATGAACGCGTCGACGGGGACGATGTCGGACGCGACGGACACGGCGGTGGGGTCGACGACTTCGGTGGCGCCGTACTCCAGGGCCCGCGCACGGCGCTCCGGGACCAGGTCGCTGACGACGATGCGCGATGCACCGAATGCCTTCGCGACCTGCGCGCAGATGATGCCGATCGGACCGGCACCGGCGATGAGCACCGACGAACCGGGCACGATGCCGGCCTTGCGGACGGCGGCGATGCCGACCGACAGGGGCTCGAGGAGCGCACCGGCCTCGAACGACACGGAGTCGGGCAGGACGTGCGCGAACTCGGACTCGATCGTGACCAACTCGGTGAAGGCGCCGTCGACCGGCGGCGTCGCGTAGAAGCGCATGTGCGGGCAGAGGTTGTAGCGACCGGCCAGGCACTGCGCGCAGCGGTGGCAGGGGCGCTGCGGCTCTATGGCCACGCGCTCCCCCACACGGGACGGGTCGACGCCCTCGCCGACCGCCTCGATCGTGCCGGAGAGTTCGTGGCCGAGGACGAGGGGTTCCTCGACGACGAAGTCGCCGATGCGGCCGTGGCGGTAGTAGTGCACGTCGGAGCCGCAGACGCCCACGGCGGCGACCCGGACGAGCACGTCGCCGGCGTCGACGGCGGGGACGGGGCGGTCCTCGACGGTGAGGTCCTGGGTGCCGAGCAGGACACTGGTGCGCTGGGTGGAGGTCATGCGGTTCTCGCTTCCTCGGCCGCGTCGTCGCGGCCGGACGTGAGGGTGGTGGAGGGGGCGGCGGCGGATGCCGCGGGCGTGGTGGCCGTGGTCGCCGCGGTCGCCGCGGGCGCCGCGGTGGCCGGTCTGAGCCGCGCTGCCGTCGGGTCGCGCAGCAGATCACGGAACCCGAGTTCAGCAGCGCCTCGGAGCAGGACATCGGCACCGAGCGCCGCCGGTGCGATGCGCAGCCGCTCGGTCACGGCAGCCATCGACTGGGCCCGGACCTCGGCCTCGATGCGGTTCCCGACGTGGCCGAGGAGCACTCCGAGGAACCCACCGAGGACGACCACCTCGGGGTTGACGGTGTGGATGGCATTGCGGAGTGCGGTCGCGAGGGCCGTGACCTGGCGGTCGACCACCCGCTCGACCTCGGGACGGCGCTGCGCGAGCGCCGCGGCGAGCGCTGACGGGTCGCCCGAGGCGACGCCGGCGGCAGCGACCAGGGCATCACGCGACGCCTCGGTCTCGAGACACCCGACAGCACCGCAGTGACAACGGACACCGTTCGCTGCGACGAAGGTGTGACCGAGCTCGCCGGCGTACCCGTCCGCACCGCTGAGGGGCCGAGCGGCACTGATGACGCCGCCGCCGATACCGCTCGCGCCACCGTTGAGGTAGATCAGGTCGTCGACTCCGCGGCCACTGCCGTACAGCCGCTCCGCCCAGGCGCCGGAGTTCGCGTCGTTCGCGGCCCGGACCGGCAGACCGGTGCGCTCGGCGAGGGGACGGGCGATCGGTTCGTCGTGCCAGCCGAGGTGCGGCGCGTAGCGGACCACGCCGTCCTCGACCCGCACGGTCCCGGGGACCGCGACACCGATTCCGGCGATCCGCGTGGGCGGGCCTTCCCCGGCGATCAACTCGTCCAGGAGTCCGGCGATGGTCTCGACCGCCTCGGCAGCGGTCGGGGCGCTCTCGCTCGCCGCCACCGCGCGGGTGCGCACGCTGCCGTCGAGTCCGACGAGTGCGACGGTCACGGCGTCAACCTCGACCGTGACGGCGACCGCGACCACCTCGGCCGAGGCACGGACCACCGGGCTCGGGCGGCCGACGCCAGCACTCGTGCTGCCGGTCCCGGGCACGTCCTCGTGCACCAGCCCGAGTTCGACCAGTTCGCCGACGAGCGTGAGCGTGGTTGAGCGGTTGAGTCCGGTGCGGCGGGTGAGCTCGGCGCGGGTGAT
This sequence comes from Curtobacterium sp. Arg-1, assembly GCF_025643395.1. NCBI lineage: Bacteria > Bacillati > Actinomycetota > Actinomycetes > Micrococcales > Microbacteriaceae > Curtobacterium > Curtobacterium sp. Arg-1. Next base: position 788,088 of record NZ_CP095731.1, on the reverse strand, counting down.
CGGACCGTCCTCGTGCGCCAGGCGGAGGACACGTGCGGCGTTGCGCAGCACCGGGGTCTGCGCGACACCGGGTGCTGCAGCTGTGCGTGCCATCGGGTCCTCTCGGTCGGTCCTTGCTTGCTTGCTTGCTTGCTTGCTTGCTTGCTTGCTTGCCCATCCTCGCGTGCTCGGTCCTTCCCAGAACGCCTGCGATGGAGAGCGGGATCGGGCGTACCTGGTCGAAACGAACGACCAGGTACGCCCGGATTCAGCAGGTACGCCCGGAAGCGGTGGGGCGTTCGAACGCAGGCGGCCCGGTCAGCGCGACTGCGAGAACGCGGCGTCGAACGACGCGTCCGGCGGCGCGATGGTGCCGAGCCGCCGCACGAACGCCAGCGCCTCGGGCCCGCCGACGAGGCGGTCCATGCCGGCGTCCTCCCACTCGACGCTGGTCGGGCCGGCGTACCCGATGTGGTTCAGCACGCGGAACACCCGCTCCCACGGCACGTCCCCGTGGCCGGCGGTGACGAAGTCCCACCCGCGCCGGGGGTCACCCCACGGCAGGTGCGACCCGAGCCGGCCGTTGCGCCCGTCGAGCTGCTTCACCGACTCCTTGCAGTGCACGTGGTACACCCGGTCGGCGAAGTCGAGCAGGAACGCGGCGGGGTCCAGGTCCTGCCAGACGAAGTGGGACGGGTCGAAGTTGAACCCGAACGCCGGGCGGTCCTGGAACACCTGGAGCGTGCGCTTCGCGGTCCAGTAGTCGTAGGCGATCTCGGACGGGTGCACCTCGAGCGCGAACCGGACCCCGACCTCCTCGAAGACGTCGAGGATCGGTGACCAGCGGTCGTGGAAGTCCTGGTACCCGGCGTCGATCATCGCCGGCGGCACGGGCGGGAACCCGGCGACGGTCTTCCAGATCGACGAGCCGGAGAACCCGGTGACGGTGTCCACCCCGAGCGCGGCGGCGGCACGGGCGGTCCACTGCAGTTCCTCGGCCGCACGCTGCCGCACGCCCTCGGGATCGCCGTCGCCCCACACGTGCGGCGGCACGATGTCCTCGTGCCGCTGGTCGATCGGGTCGTCGCACACGGCCTGGCCGACCAGGTGGTTGGCGATCGTCCAGACCTGCAGCCCGTTGCGTTCCAGGATCGCCTTGCGCCCGGCGACGTACTCCGGGTCCGTCGCGGCGCGCCGGACGTCCAGGTGGTCACCCCAGCAGGCGATCTCCAGCCCGTCGTAGCCCCACTCGCCGGCGAGTCGGGCCACCTCTTCGAAGGGCAGGTCGGCCCACTGTCCGGTGAACAGGGTGACCGGCCGGGAGGCCCGGGTCGTGTCCGTCGTGTCGCTCGCGTCCGTCGTCGTCATCGTCGTCGTCCTTCTTCGCGGTGGTCGGGTTCCGTCACCAGGATCCGGGCGCGGACCCGGCCGGGACGGTGGCGGGTCGCTCGACGCGCGAGTGCACATCGACGACCGAGTGGTCTCGGGCGGCGGCGGAGACCGCCTCCATGACCTCGAGCACGTGGAACGCGAGGTCGCCGGAGGCCCGGTGCGGCCGGTCCGTCGCGATCGCGTGGGCCATGTCGGCGAGGCCGTAGCCGCGACCGGCGTCGGCGTACCCGGCGGCGACCGGCAGGTCGCGCCACGAACGGTCGTCGGCGGTGGCGATCGACACGGTGTCCGAGAACCGGTTCGGGTCGGGGACGCCCAGGGTGCCCGCGGTGCCGTACACCTCGAACAGCGGGGCGCGGGTGGCCCAGACCTCGAACGAGACGGTCACGGTGGAGACCACGCCGCCCTCGTGCTCGAGGATCGCGACGACGTGCGTGTCGATGTCGACCGGGATCGGGGTGCCGGCGTTCGGCCCCGTGGCGACGGTGCGCTCGCGGGTGGAGCGGGTCGCGCTGCCGCTGACCCGGACGACGGGCCCGAAGAACGTGACGAGGCTGGTCAGGTAGTACGGCCCCATGTCGAGCAGCGGTCCGCCGCCGGGCTGGTAGTAGAAGGCCGGCGCGGGGTGCCAACGTTCGTGCCCGGGGGCGCTCCAGGCGACGGCTGCGGCGACCGGGGTGCCGATCGCGCCGTCGTCGAGCGCGGCGCGCGCGGTCTGGATGCCGGTGCCGAGGACGGTGTCCGGTGCGCTGCCGACGCGCAGGCCGGCGGTGCGGGCGGCCTCGAGCACCGGTGCGGCCTCGGCGGTGGACATCGCGAGCGGCTTCTCGCCGTAGACGTGCTTGCCGGCGGCGAGTGCCCGGGTGGCGATCTCGGCGTGTGCGGCCGGGATCGTCAGGTTGAGCACCACGTCGACGTCGTCGGCGGCGAGCAGGTCGTCCACGGTGGTGCCGCGCACGCCCTGTGCCGCACCGACCTGCTGGGCACGGGCGACGTCGAGGTCGGCGACCGCGGCGAGCTCGAGTCCGGGCAGGGCCGGGAAGTGCTCGAAGTACTGCTGGCTGATGACCCCGACGCCGACGACACCGACGCGGAGCACCCCCTCGTTCAGCGTGCTGCCCACAGGAGTCCCCGTTCGATGATGGTGCGGAGTGGCTGCGACTCGACGACCTCGAGGCGGTGCCCTGGTGCGGAGACGAACACGCGGCCCTCGCCCCACTGCCGTGTCCAGATCGCCGGTGCGGTGACCGGTCGGTTCCAGGCGTCGAAGTCGCGCGCGTCCTGGGTGGTGGTCGCGAGGACGTCGTTGTACTCGTCGGACAGCACCCAGTACTGCTCGGTGACGAGGTCGAAGTCCTCGATGCCCTGCGTGATCGGGTGCTCGTGCCCGAGGTCGGTGATGTGCACCGTGTACGGGATGTAGTTGTCCGACTGTTCCCCGACGCGCTCGTCGGGGTGCTTGCCCGCGTGGTGGGCGAACTGGCCGCCGACCATGTGCAGGTAGTCGGCGGTGTTCCGGAACGCGTCCGCGATGCCGCCGTGCCAGCCGGCCAGTCCGGCGCCGCCCAGGACCGCGCGCTGCAGCCCGGCGAACTCGTCGTCGGCGATGGTCGACATCGTGACGACCTGCACGATCAGGTCGACCTCGTCCATGACGGCGGCGTCGGCGTAGACGGCCGTCGAGTCCGACACCCGAACCTCGAACCCGTTCTCCTGCAGGAACGGGATGAACAGGTCGGTGGTCTCGACGGGCTGGTGGCCGTCCCACCCGCCGCGGACGACGAGCGCCCGGCGGGTCTGCTCGGCGGCGCTCACGAGGTCGCCGTCCAGGTGCTGCCGGCGGCCGCGCTGCGTTCGACGGCGTCGAGGACCCGCTGCACGTGCAGGCCGTCGGCGAACGACGGTGACGGGTCGGTGCCGGTGGCGACGGCGTCGATGAAGTCCTTCACCTGGTGGCTGAAGGTGTGCTCGTACCCGATGAGGTGTCCGGTCGGCCACCACGCGGCCATGTAGGGGTGCTCGGGCTCGGTGACCAGGATGCGCCGGAAGCCCTGCTCCCCCGCAGGGGCGTTCGACTCGTACAACCGCAGCTCGTTCATCGCCTCGAGGTCGAACTGGATCGCGCCGTCGGAACCGCTGATCTCGAGCGTCAGGCCGTTCTTCCGCCCGGTCGCGTAGCGCGTCGCCTCGAAGGTGCCGATCGCACGGTCGGCCGCGCCGCCGCTGAGCCGTGCCGTGAAGAACGCGGCGTCGTCGACGGTGACCTGCCCGCGTTCGCTCGACGCGGTGCCGGAGAGCCCGACCCCCTCGGCCATCAACGGACGCTCGGTCACGAAGGTCTCGAGCGTGCCCGACACGGTGGCGAGCGACGAACCGGTGACGTGCTCGACCAGGTCGATGGCGTGCGCGCCGATGTCGCCGAGCGCACCGGAGCCCGCGAGCGACTTGTCGAGCCGCCAGGTCATCGGGCCGTCCTCGTCCGACAACCAGTCCTGCAGGTAGAGCGCGCGGACCTGGCGCACGGTGCCGATCCGGCCGTCCTGCACCAGCTGCCGGGCGAACGCGATCGCAGGCACGCGGCGGTAGCTGAACCCGACCATGGCGCGGACCCCGTGCGCCCGGGCTGCAGCGGCAGCGGCGGTCATCGCCTCGGCCTCGGCAACGGTGTTGGCGAGCGGCTTCTCGCACAGGACGTGCTTGCCGGCCTGGAGCGCGGCGATCGCGATCTCGACGTGCGAGGACCCCGGGGACACCACGTCGACCACGTCGATGTCCGGATCGGCGACGACGGCACGCCAGTCGGTGGACGCCGCCTGCCAGCCGTACCGCTGCCGGGCTGCCTCGGTGCGTTCGGGATCACGCCCGACGATCACCGCCATCTCCGGGTCGGCCCCGAGGTCGAAGAACCGGGGAGCGGTCCGCCACGCCTGTGAGTGTGCGGCTCCCATGAAGCCGTGCCCCACCATCGCGACCCGCAGTCGTTCCTGTGCCATCCGCTCGCTCCTTTGCGATCACGTGCTTGCCACAGCCAACACTACCGCTTATGTTGGGCGCGGCAACATTTTGTTTCGACGACGAACGGTGACCACCATGGCAACGACGCCCACCCGTGCAGACAAGTTCTCCTTCGGTCTCTGGACCATCGGCTACAACGGCTCGGACCCCTTCGGCGGGCCGACCCGTCCCGCCCTCGACGTGGTCGAGGCGGTCGAGAAGCTCGACGAGCTCGGGGCCTACGGCCTGACCTTCCACGACGACGACCTGTTCGCGTTCGGTTCCACCGACGCCGAGCGCCAGACCCAGATCGACCGCCTCAAGGGCGCCCTCGAGTCGACGGGGATCGTCGTGCCGATGGTCACGACGAACCTGTTCTCCGCCCCGGTCTTCAAGGACGGCGGCTTCACCTCGAACGACCGGCAGGTCCGCCGCTTCGCGCTCCGCAAGGTCCTGCGCAACATCGACCTCGCCGCCGAGCTCGGTGCGTCGACGTTCGTGATGTGGGGTGGCCGCGAAGGCTCCGAGTACGACAGCGCCAAGGACGTGCAGGCCGCGCTCGAGCGGTACCGCGAGGCCGTCAACCTGCTCGCCCAGTACGTCACCGACAAGGGCTACGGCATCCGGTTCGCCATCGAGCCGAAGCCGAACGAGCCCCGCGGCGACATCCTCCTGCCGACCCTCGGCCACGCGATCGCCTTCACCGAGACGCTCGAGCGCCCGGAGCTGTTCGGCATCAACCCCGAGGTCGGCCACGAGCAGATGGCGGGCCTGAACTTCACCGCCGGCATCGCCCAGGCGCTCTACCAGGGCAAGCTCTTCCACATCGACCTCAACGGTCAGCGCGGCATCAAGTACGACCAGGACCTGGTGTTCGGCCACGGCGACCTGCAGAACGCGTTCTCGCTCGTCGACCTGCTCGAGCACGGTGCCCCGCAGGGCGGCCCGGCGTACGACGGCCCGCGCCACTTCGACTACAAGCCGAGCCGCACCGAGGACATCAGCGGTGTCTGGGACTCCGCGTCGGCCAACATGCGCATGTACCTGCTCCTCAAGGAGCGTGCGCAGGCGTTCCGCGCCGACCCCGAGGTGCAGGCGGCACTCGAGGCGTCGAAGGTCGGCGAGCTGTCGACGCCGACGCTGAACGACGGCGAGTCGTACGACACGTTCCTCGCCGACCGCTCCGCCTACGAGGACTTCGACACCGACGCCTACTTCGGCGGCAAGGGCTTCGGCTTCGTCCGCCTGCAGCAGCTCGCGATGGAGCACCTCATGGGCGCTCGTGGCTGACCTGGTCGCGGGGGTCGACTCCTCGACCCAGTCCTGCAAGGTCACCATCCGTGACGCCGCGACCGGTGCGGTCGTCCGCGAGGGCCGCGCGTCCCACCCGGACGGCACCTCCGTCGACCCCTGCCACTGGTGGGACGCCCTCGGTGCCGCCGTCGCGGACGCCGGCGGCCTCGACGACGTCGGTGCCGTCGCCGTCGCCGGGCAGCAGCACGGCATGGTCGCGCTCGACTCCGAGGGCCGCGTCGTCCGCGACGCCCTGCTCTGGAACGACGTCCGCAGTGCGGACGCGGCCGCGCAGATGGTCGACGAGCTCGGCCAGGAGGCGTGGGTCGCCCGGACGGGGCTGGTGCCGGTCGCGTCGTTCACCGGGACCAAGCTGCGGTGGCTCCGCGACGCCGAGCCCGAGAACGCGGCCCGCGTCGCGGCCGTGGCGCTCCCCCACGACTGGCTGTCATGGCGGCTCCGCGGGTACGGTCCGGCGGACGAGAGTCCGCTCGGCCCCGACCTGGAGGCCCTGGCGACGGACGCGTCCGACGCCAGCGGCACGGCGTACTGGGACCCGGTGCGCCGCGAGTACGACCCGGAACTGTTCGAGCTCGCACTCGGGCGGCCGATGCGGCCGGCGTCGATGGGTGACGACGACGCCGTGGTCGTGCCCCGCGTGGTTGCTCCCGACGAGGCGATGGGCACCCTGTCCACCGACGTCGAGCTGCCCGGCGGCGCGGTCGCGCCCTCCGGCCTCGTCGTCGGCGCCGGACTCGGTGACAACGCCGGGGCAGCGCTCGGCCTGGGTCTCGGCCCGGGCGACGTCGCGGTGTCCCTCGGCACGAGCGGCACGGTCTTCGGGGTCAGCGACGCCGAGGTGCGTGACCCGAGCGGGACCGTGGCGGGCTTCGCCGACGGGACCGGGTCGCGCCTCCCGATCGTCACGACGCTCAACGCGGCCCGCGTGCTCGAGGTGATCGGCGGCCTGCTCGGCGTCGACCACGACGCGCTCGGCGAGCTGGCGCTGCAGGCGCCGGCCGGGGCCGACGGCCTCGTCCTGGTGCCGTACTTCGTCGGCGAGCGCACGCCGAACCGGCCGGACGCGACCGCCTCGCTGCTCGGCATGACGCCGGCGACCACCGACCGGGCGCACCTGGCCCGGGCGGCCTTCGAGGGGATGCTCTGCGCCCTCGCCGACGGACTGGCCGCGGTGCAGGACACCGGCGTGACCGTCGAGCGGCTGCTGCTCATCGGGGGCGCTGCGCGGAACCCGGCGGTCCGCGCCGTCGCCGCGCAGGTGTTCGGCCGTGACGTCCTGGTGCCGGAGCCCGGCGAGTACGTCGCCGCGGGGGCTGCGAAGCAGGCCGCGTGGGCGCTCACCGGAGCCCTGCCGACGTGGGACACCGCGACGACCACCGTGCCGTCCGACCCGCACCCGGAGGTGCTCGAGCAGTACCGCGCGGCGGCGCGCTGAACCGACACTCCGTGCCCCCGGCGCCGTCCTCGACGGTGCCGGGGGCACGATCGTCCCGGAGGACACACCATGCCACTGACCGACCTGCCCCTCGACGCGCTCCGCGCCCACCGCTCCGACGTCCGGCGCCCAGATGACTTCGACGCCTTCTGGGCGGACACGATCGCCCTCGCCCGGACCGCGGGCGAGGGGGTCGAGCCGGCCCTCGTGCCCGCCGAGACCCCGGTCACCGGTCTCGTCGTCGAAGACCTGACGTTCCCCGGGTTCGCCGGTGACCCGGTGCGGGCGTGGGTCAACCGTCCCGTGACCGACGACCCGGGCGCACTGCCGGTCGTCGTCGAGTTCCTCGGCTACGGCGGTGGCCGCGGTCGCCCGGGTGAGCGCGTGCACTGGGCCCTCGCCGGGTACGTGCACGTGGTGATGGACACCCGCGGCCAGGGCTCCGGGTGGGCCGGCGGCGACACCCCGGACCCGCACGGCTCCGCACCGCACGCCAGCGGGTGGATGACGAACGGCATCGGCTCCCCTGCCGACCACTACTACCGCCGCGTGTACACCGACGCGGTCCGCCTGGTCGACGCCGTCCGCACGCTGCCCGGCGTCGACCCCGATCGCATCGCGCTGACCGGCGGGAGCCAGGGCGGCGGGATCGCCATCGCCGCAGCGGCCCTGGTCGAGGCACACGTCGGACCGATCACCGCGGTGCTGCCCGACGTGGCGTTCCTGGCCGACTGGCGGAACGGCACCGACGTCGCGGTGGGCGGTCCGTACCTGGAGCTCGCGCAGTACCTCGCCGTGCACCGCGACGCGGCCGAGGGCGTGTGGGAGACCGCCGCGTACTTCGACGGGGTGAACCACGCCGCCGGCATCACCGCACCGGCGCTGTTCTCGGTCGCGCTGATGGACGACGTCGTCCCGCCGCGCACGACCTTCGCCGCGTTCAACGCCCTGGGCTCCACCGACCGCGAGATCGCCGTGTACCCGTACAACGGGCACGAGGGCGGCGGCTTCCGGCACTGGGAGCGTCAGGCGGCGTTCCTGGCGGACCGCCTGCGCTGACGGACGTCGCGCGTCACCGGTCGCTGCTCACGGGTTCGGTCCACGCTGCGCGCGGAGGTCCCCGAAGGTGAAGCGCTCGCGGTCGACGTCGTCCTCGGACTGCACGATCCAGCCGCGTCTGGCAGCCCGTGCCCGCGCCCGCGCCCGGTAGGAGGTGATGTGGACCGGGGCGACCCTCGGTGCACGCTCGTAACCACTCATCAGATCCTCCGATCTGTCCCCGAGCCTCCGACCCTGTTCGGAGGAGGACAGTTTGAGTACCTCTTGGACGGTAAACGCCTCGCGCGGCGTCCACAATGCCCCCCGAACGGGTGCGGGTCACATCCGCGCACCTCGGATACCGACGGCGTCGTGGCGTCGGAGGCCGATCCACACGAGCGCCTCGTACGCTCCCACGTATGGACCAGGCACCGACCACGGCGAGTGGTCCCGAGCACGGCGGAGCACGGCTGTCCCGCACCGTGCACGAGGCGCTGCGGTTCGTGCACGCACACGCCCGCGAAGCGATCTCGGTACCGGACATCGCCGCCGCCGCGAACCTGTCGACCCGCGGCCTGCAGAGCGCGTTCCGGCGGGAGCTGCAGACCTCGCCAGCGTCGTACCTGCGCGGGGTCCGGCTCGAGGGCGTCCGCCGCGACCTGCTCTCCATGACACCGGCGGACCGTCGCACCATCGCGGACGTCGCGAAGCACTGGCACTTCAGCAACGCCGGGCGGATGGCGGCCGAGTACCGCGCCGCGTTCGGCACCGCACCGTCGGCGGCGCTCCGGTCGTTCGACCCGGCGGACCCGGACCCCCGCGCCACGACGGACCTCGGTGTCCCCCCGGGCGAGGGCTCGCGCTTCCGCGTCGTGCTCGACTGCGAGGTGGAGATCGAGGACGCCGACGCGACGTTCGCCAGCGCCCTGCGCCGCGCCCAGGGCGACGACCACCCCTGGCACGGCTACGACCCGGACGGCAGCACCGCTGACGTCGTCGCGTTCCTGCTGGCGAGCGCCGTCCGCGGGGTCGCCGGTGACACCTCCGGCATCCGGTTGCGTGCCGTCAACCCGATGCTGCGGGCGCCCGACCAGCACGGCGGGTACCCGTCGGCCGAGCTCCCGCCGTGGTCGGCACCCGGCCACCCCGGACGACCGGACGGACCCACCGCATGACCGGCACCCCGCGTCGACGCCGCTCCGCACTGCTCGCCGCCGCGCTCACCGCAGGACTCGCACTCGCCGGCTACACGGCCCCGACCGCCGCCCACGCTGATGGGTTCGACGTGACCGGCTTCCAGCCCGAGAACGCCGACACCGCCCTGGTGGACGCGAACGCCGCCGCGATGGACGTGGTCGGCGTCGACGGGTTGCTGCTGAACCGCACGGGGTCGAAGGTCACCGCACCGTCGCGCGCCGCCAAGGCCCAGCGCAACCGGGCACACGCCAACGGGCTCACCGCGCAGCTGCTCGTCAGCAACTACTCCGAGGCCGACGGGGACTTCAGCGAGCCGATCGCCCGCAGGCTGCTCACCTCGCCCGCGAACCGCGCCCGGGTCGTCCGATCACTCGCCGCCGACGTGGCCACGGGCGGCTGGGACTCGGTCATGATCGACCTCGAGGCGCTGACCCCGGCCGAGAAGCCCGGCCTCACGGCCTTCGCCCGCGAGCTCCGGGCCGCCGTCGGCGACGACGTCCGGCTCGACATCGCCCTGTCCGCGTCGACCACCGCGGCCGGGTACGCCCGCCTCGGCTACGACGTGCGCGCCCTCCGTGCCCCGCTCGACCACCTGACGCTCATGGCCTACGACCAGCACGGCCCCTGGGAGCCGGACGCACCCGGTCCGGTCGGTTCGCTCGCGTGGTCGTCGAAGGCCGCCCGTGCACTCGTGAGCCTCGCTCCCCGCGACCAGATCGTGCTCGGTGTCGCCGGGTACGGCTACCACTGGAAGGGGAAGCGTCCGGCCGGTCAGCTCTCCGACGCCCAGGCACGACTGCGGGTCCGGAAGGCGGGCGCGACCGCCCGCTGGGACGCGACGGTCGGCGAGTGGACCGCGACCCTGCCGAGCGGCGAGGTGCTCTGGTGGTCCGACGCACGCTCACTGCGTGCGCGGGTCGCGCTGGCGGAGCGGCTCGGCCTGACGGGCGTCGCCGTCTGGTCACTGGACCTGTCCGACCGGCTCGACCCGGTCGGGTGATCAGGACCCGCTGACGGACGGGAGGCGCGGTGCGAGCCCGCACCGCGCCTCCTGTCCGTCACCCGGTCACGCCCAGGGCACGTGGTCCGTCACCGGGTCAGACGAGCGACCACGCCACCAGGCGGGAGTCGCCCGGGGTGACCTCGTGCACCGCGCCCGTCACCGCGACGGTGACGCGCTGGGTGGCGGTGCCGGGGACGGGGTGTCGGACCGGACCGTCGCCCGAGGCGACGATCCCGCCCGCTGCCACCGAGCCTGACGGCAGCGACGCCGCCGCGTGCGACGCGACCCAGACCTGCACGTCGCCGGGCTCGACCACCCTGCGCATCCGACGGTCGGTGAACGCGAAGCGCTGCACCGGGACGCGGAAGCGGACCCGCGCGGACTCCCCCGCGGCGACCGCGACGCGCGCGTACCCGAGGAGCTGCACCTCGGGCCGGGTGACGCTGCCGTGCACGTCGTGCCCGTAGAGCTGCACGACGTCCTCGCCGTCACGCACCCCGGTGTTCCGGACCGTCACCGACGCGGTGAAGATGCCGTCGGACCGGACGTCCGGGTCGACGACGAGCTCGTCGTACGCGAAGTCGGTGTAGCCCAGGCCGAAGCCGAACGGTCGCACCGGCGTCGAGTCCGCGGCGGTGACGTCGGACGGACCGCCGAGCCGCGGGTGCAGGTACGTGAACGGCTGCGCGCCGGCGGACCGGGGCAGGGACAGCGGCAGCCGGCCCGAGGGCGAGGCCGCGCCGGTCAGCAGATCGGCGATCGCCAGCCCGCCGCCCTCGCCCGGGAAGAACGCCTGCACGACCGCGGCCGGACGCGGCTGGTCGCCGTCGAGCGCCCAGCCGATCGCGTACGGCCGGCCGGTGAGCAGCACCATCACGGTTGGGGTGCCGGTCGCGACGACGGCCTCGACCAGCTCGCGCTGCACGCCGGGCAGGTCGAGCGACTCGGTGTCGTTGCCCTCGCCGACCGTGCCCCGGCCGAACAGGCCCGCCTGGTCGCCGACGACGACCACCGCGACGTCCGAGGCGGATGCGACCGCAACGGCGTCGGCGAAGCCGGCCCGGTCGTTCCCCGTCACGGCGCAGCCCGTGGCGAAGCGGACCGCTGCCGCACCGAGCGCCTGGGCGACGGCTTCGCGGACGGTCGGGATCGCGAAGCCGAGCGGCAGGTCGGGGTGCGAGGCGAGCACGTGGTTGGCGAACGAGTAGCAGCCCTGCAGCGCCTCGGCGCGGTCGGCGTTCGGGCCGATGACGGCGACCGAGGCTCCCGGTGCGAGCGGGAGGACGGGGGTGGTGCCGTCGGCGGTGCCGCTGTCGACGCTGACGCTGCCGCCCTCGTTCGACAGCAGCACGAGCGACTCGGCTGCCAGCCGCTTCGCGAGCGCCTGGTGCAGCGGGGTGTCGAGGTCGATCCCGGTGGGGGCGTCCTCGGCGAAGGCGTCCGGTTCGAGCAGGCCGAGCCGCTCCTTCTGCCGGAGCACCCGGAGCACGGCACGGTCGACGAGAGCCTCGTCCACCTGCCCGCTGCGGACCCGCTCGACGAGCGGTGCGAGGTACGCGTCACCGGTCGGGAGCTCGACGTCGATGCCGGCCTCGAGCGCCAGCGCCGCGGCCTCGCCACGGTCGGCGGCGATGCCGTGCATGACCTCGAGGAACGCCACCGAGAAGTAGTCCGCGACGACCGTGCCGTCGAAACCGAGCCGGTCGCGGAGCAGGCCGGTCAGCAGCTCGCCGTTCGCCGCGACGGGCACGCCGTCGATCTCGGCGTACGAGTTCATGACGCTCCGGGCGCCCCCGTCGCGCAGCGCCATCTCGAACGGCGGCAGGTACACGTCCGCGACCTCACGGGCCCCGGCGTGCACGGGGGCGTGGTTCCGCCCCGCCTGCGACGCCGAGTACCCGAGGAAGTGCTTCAGGGTCGCGTCGACCCCCGCCGACTGCAACCCGCGCACGTACGCGGTACCGACCGTGCCGACCAGGTAGGGGTCCTCGGCGATGCACTCGTCGACCCGCCCCCAACGCGGGTCGCGGATGACGTCGAGGACCGGCGCGAGGCCCTGGTGGACGCCGAGCTGCCGCATCGACGCACCGATCGCGGCGCCGACCTGCTCGACGAGCTCCGGGTCGAACGACGCGCCCCACGCCAGCGGCGTCGGGAACGTCGCGGCCTTCCACGCGGCGAGGCCGGTCAGGCACTCCTCGTGGACGAGCGCCGGGATCCCGAGCCGGGTCTCGCACTGCAGGCGGCGCTGTTCCGCCCAGAGCCAGGCGGCACGCTCGTCGGGTTCGACGGGGCGGGTGCCGTAGACGCGGGTGAACTGCCCGATGCCGTCGCGGGTGATGTCCGCCAGGGTGCCGCCCTGCTGCACGGCCGCCATCTCGCCCTGCATGGGGGCGACGACGCCGTTCTGGTCGAGCCAGTAGCCGACGAGCTGGGCGACCTTCTCGTCGAGGGTCATCTCGGCGAGCAGGGCGTCGGCGCGGGGGCCGGAGGGGGTCGCGGTCGCGTCCGTCGCGGTCGCGGTCGCGGTCGTCGCGGTCGCGTCCGTCGCGCTGTCGGCCTGGAGGCGCGGGTCGCGTCCGGCGGTCCGCGTCGCGTCGGTCGCGGTCACCCCTTCACCGCCCCGGTCAGGCCGCCGACGATGCGGCGCTGGAAGATCGTGAAGAACACCAGCGCCGGGATCATCGACATCGAGGTGAACGCGAGCACCTTGGCGGTGTCGACGGAGTACTGCGACGAGAACGACTGGACCCCGAGCGGCAGCGTGTAGGCGGCCTCGTTGTTCAGGATGAACAGCGGCAGGATGTAGCTGTTCCAGCTGGCGATGAACGCCAGGATGCCGACCGTGACGACGCCGGGCAGCGACAGCGGCACGACCATCCGGAAGAAGAACCCGAGACGGCTCGCCCCGTCGATCGACGCGGCCTCCTCGAGCTCATCGGGGATGGCGCGCAGGAACGGCACCAGGATGATCACGGTGGTCGGCAGCGCGAACGCGATCTGCGGCAGGATCACGCCGGCCAGGCTGTTCGTCAGACCGAGGTCCTTGACGAGCAGGTACAGCGGGGTGATCGCGACGGTGATCGGGAACATCAGCCCCGCGGCGAACAGGGCGTACAGCGCCCCGCGGCCGGCGAACCGGTAGCGGGCGAGCACGAAGCTCACCATCAGCCCGAGCACGACGACCCCGAGGGTGGTCGTGACGGCGCTGATCGTCGAGTTGCCGAGCTGCTGCCAGAAGATGCCGCTCGACAGCACGGAGCCGTAGTTGCCGAACTCGAACGGTGCCGGCAGCCCGGCGGGGCTCGTGGTGATCTGCGAGTTGGTCCGGAAGCCGCCCAGCACGATGTAGAGCACGGGTGCCAGGTTGGCGGCGACGAACAGGATCGCGACGACGTAGGTCAGCGGGTTGGCGCGTCCGATCGCGGCACTGGACCGGCGCTCCCGCACGGCCCGGCGCCCGGGGGCGACGATGCTCGTGGTGGCCATCAGTTCTTCCTCTCGGTGAGTGCACCCGCGGTGTCACGGCGGAGCACGAAGCGCTGGTAGATCAGGGCGACCACGAGCGAGATCACGAACATCACGACCGCGACGGCGCTGCCGAAGCCGAAGTTGCCCGAGGTCCGGCCGTTGGCGACCATGTACGTCGCCATCGTCGAGGTACCCGCGGTCGAGGCGATGTACTGGCCCCAGATGATGTAGACGAGGTCGAACAGCTGCAGCGAGCCGATGATCGACAGGAACGCCCAGATGCGGATGGTCGGTCCGAGGAGCGGCAGGGTGATGCGCCGCTGGATCTGCCAGTAGCCGGCACCGTCGATGGCGGCGGCCTCGAACAGTTCCTCGGGGATGCTCTGCAGGCCGGCGAGGAACAGGATCACCGCGAAGCCGATGTACTTCCACGAGATGATCACGAGCAGCGTCCAGATGGCGATGTCGGGGTTCGACAGCCAGTCCGCACGGAGTCCGCCCAGGCCGATGCTCTGGAACAGGTCGTTCACGGCGCCGTTCGACTGGAGCATGAGGCTCCACCCGGTGCCGACGATCACCTCGGAGATGACGTACGGCACGAAGACGAGCACGCGGACGAGCCCGCGGCCGTGCATCTTCTGGTTGAGCAGCAGGGCGAGCACGATCGCGATCGGCCCCTGCAGCACCAGCGAGAGCACGACGATGAAGCCGTTGTGCATCAGGACCGCGTGGAACGCCTTGTCCTGGAAGATGATCAGGTAGTTCTGCAGCCCGACGAAGTCGGTGGGCGGGCCGTAGCCCTGCCACTTGAAGAACCCGTAGTAGGCGGCGAGGCCCACGGGCAGGATCACGAACGTGACGAAGACGATGACCGCGGGTCCGGCGAGGACCGCGATCTCGACGCGCTTCCGCCAGTCCGCGATGCGGCGCGTGGTCCGCCGACCGGCGGGGAGCGGCGAACCGCTCCCCGCCGGGGACGTCCCCGCGGCCGTGTCCGACCCGGTGGCCGGAGTCGTACCGAGCGAGGTGTCGAGGGCCATGCTCAGCCCTTGGCCGCAGCCTGGTTGGTGGTCTCGACGATGTCCTTCGCGTCACCCTTGCCGGCCAGCAGGTCGACGACGCTGGTGTTCAGCGCGTTGCCGACGTTCTGGCCGTACAGGGTGTCCAGGTACTGCGAGACGAACGGGGCGTCCTGGTAGGCGGCCAGGGCCGACTTCAGGTAGTCCGAGTCGACGACCGACTGGGCGTCCTTGTTCACCGGGATGGCGTTGAAGGCCTTGTAGTACGCCTCCTGGTTGTCCTTCTGCACGATGAAGTTCAGGAAGTCGGTGCACGCCTTCTTCGGGGCCTGTGCGGAGCAGGAGTTGCCGTCGACACCACCCATCATCGACTTCGGGTCACCCTTGCCACCGTCGGTCGCGGGGAACGGGAACCAGCCGAGGTCGGGCAGCGGCTTGGCGTCCGGCGTCAGCGATGCGATCACGCCCGGGTCCCACGCACCCATGAGCTCCATGGCCGCCTTGTGGTTGGCGAGGAGACCGGCGGAGCTGCCGGCACCCTGCTGTGCCGCCGTGGTCAGGAAGCCGTTGTTGAAGGGCTTGGTGGCGTTGAAGTCCTCGAGCTGCTCGCCGGCCTTCGTCCAGCAGGCGTTGTCGAACTTCAGCGACTTCGCCGCGTCCTCGAGCGTCTTCTGGCTGCACTCGCGGAGTGCGAAGTTGTAGTACCAGTGGGCGGCCGGCCAGGCGTCCTTCGCGCCGACGGCGACCGGGTCGATGTCCTTGGCCTTGAGCTTCGTGATCGCGTCGTTCAGCTCGTCCATGGTCGTGGGCGTGCCCTCGATGCCGGCTTCCTTGAACAGGTCCTTCGAGTACCAGATGCCCTCGGGGAGCACCGCGCCGGGCATGGCGTAGGTCTTGCCGTCCTTCTCGTAGCCGGCGAACGTGCCCGCGCTGATGGACTTCTTGGCGTCGGCGCTGATGGAGTCGGAGATGTCCATGAGCTGCCCGGCGGCGATCATCGCGTCCATCTTGCCGCCGCCACGCTGCAGGAACACGTCGGGGGCGTCACCGGAGTTGAGGGCGGTCTGGAGCTTGCCGTCCAGGTCCTCGTTCTGGATCGCCTGGGTCTTGATGGTGACGTTCGGGTACTTCTCCTCGAACGCCTTGACCGTCGAGGCCCAGTAGGCCTTGCCCGGTCCGGTCGTCGAGTTGTGCCAGAAGGTCATCGTGACCTTCCCGCCGTCCTCGGAGGCATCGCTGCCCGCCGAGCACCCGCTGGCCACCAGTGCGGTCGCCCCGATCAGCGCGATGGCTGCCGCGGCACGGATCTTCCTCGTCATCGTGGAACTCCTGAAGTGTCGTCGTTGACATGGCGCGACATCGACTGCCGCTGCGGAGAGCATGCCTGCTGCTCGGGGGCGGTGTCAATCGATATCGATAACGTTTTCTTAACCGATCGCAGGGTGTCGCAGCGGTACGGTGTGCACATGGACTCGGCACTCGGCGCGCGTCCCGGTGCCGGCCGGGTGACGATCGGCGACGTGGCACGAGCGGCCGGGGTCTCGATCCCGACGGTCTCCAAGGTGATCAACCAGCGCGACGGTGTCGCCGCCGCCACCATGCTCCGCGTGCAGCAGGTGGTCGAGGACCTGGGGTACGAGACCTCACTGGTCGCCCGGAGCCTGCGCAGTTCGCGGACCGGGGTCGTCGGCATCCTGGTGCCCGAGTTCGAGCCGTTCTCGACCGAGCTGCTCCGAGGCATCTCGCGGGCGGCAACCGGCACCGGCTACGAACTGCTCGCCTATGCCGGCCTGATGACCGGCGCCGACCGACCCGGCTGGGAACGCCGGTCGTTGTCCCGACTGTCCGGCACCCTGATCGACGGCGCGATCGTGGTCACCCCGACCACGGCCCTGTCGAGCTCCTCGATCCCCGTCGTGGCGATCGACCCGCACACCGGGCCCGAGGGCCACGCCACCGTCGACGCCGACAACGAAGCCGGAGCCGTCCAGGCCGTCGAGCACCTGCTCGCGCTCGGGCACACCCGCATCGCGCACCTGCAGGGTCGCGCCGACCTGGCGTCCGCCCAGCTCCGTGCCGCCGGCTACCGTTCCGCCCTGACCGCCGCCGGCATCACCGTCGACGAGTGCCTGCTGCGCGACGGCGGCTACCAGGAGGACCAGTCCGCGGCCGTCACCCGGGAACTCCTGGCCCTCGACGACCGCCCCACCGCGGTGTTCGCGGCGAACGACTCGTCGGCGATCGGTGTGCTCCGCGCCGCGGCCGAGGTCGGGCTCCGCGTTCCCCAGGACCTGTCCGTCGTGGGCTTCGACGACGTGCCGCAGGCCTCCACCACGACCCCGCCGCTCACCACGGTGTCGCAGCCGCTCGACGAGCTCGGGTCGCACGCCGTGCAGATGCTCCTGACCATGCTCCGTGGCGAGCCGACCACGGACCACGTCCGGCTCCCCACGACCCTGCGGGTGCGGGCGAGCACCGGCCCGGCGCCGCGACCCACGGCAGGCCGCTGAGCACCCGTCGTCGTCAGCGGCGCAGGGTCTGCTTCGGGTACTCGCCGAACCGGGCCGCGTAGGCCGCCGAGAAGCGGCCGAGGTGGGCGAACCCCCACCGCCGGGCGACGTCACCGACGACCCCGGCCTGCGGGTCGAGCTCGAGCAGTTCGCCGCGGACCCGGTCGAGCCGGACCTCGCGCAGGTAGGTCAGCGGCGACACGTCGAAGACCCGGCGGAACGACTCCTGCACCGACCGCACGCTCAGGCCGGCGACCTCGGACAGCTCCTGGACGGTGACCGGCTCGGCGGCATGGGCGTGGATGTACTCCACCGCGGCCCGCAGCCGGGCGTTCCGGGGGAGACCGAGCACCGCGGGCAGGTCGTCGGCCTGCGGCGGGAACGTGTCCAGGAACGCGGTGGCGGCCGACCGCTTGGCCTCGTGCCACGCGTCGGAGTCGGGCCCCTCGGCTCGCAGGGCACGCGACAACGCCACGAGCGCCTCCTGCCAGCGCTCCGCGGTGTCGGGCTCCGGTACCCGGGTCGGGTCGAACCGCAGCGGCGCCGTCTCGACCTCCAGGTGCTCGTACGCGACGCGGTGCACGTAGTCACGCCCGAAGTGCACGAGCCGCTGGTCGTGGTCCTCGGCCGTGAACACGAAGTCGTCCTCGGGCGGCAGGAGCACGGGGACGTCGCGGCGCAGCTGCATCCGCGCACGCCCGGAGTCGAGCGACGCGGTGCCGCTCGTGATCCACGTCACGACGTAGTCCGCCCCGACGGGCACCGAGCCACGCACGGCACCGCGGAGCCGCGAACGCCGGATGCTCACCTCGGAGTCGCCGACGGCCGTGTACCGGTACGAGAAGTCGTCGTCGATGCGCCGGACGGACCACCGATCGGCACCGTGGACGGCGGCGAGGTCGCGCTCGGCGGCGTAGGGGTCCCCGCCGGCGACCTCGAACCGCACCGGTTCGCCGGCCCGGTCGGCACCCTGCGGGTCCGGGACGGGGTCAGCCACGGCGCCCTGCTCCCGACGCCGCCACCCGGACCATTCCACGAACCGCGCTATGTGGATACGCTGGGGTGGTGACTGCGGCGTATCGTGACCCGGACGAGACCCGTGCAGAGGGGGCGCTGTCGTGAGCGATGTCGACCTCGACGCAGCGCTGACCCGGCTCGAGGCCGCGGTCTCCGAACTCCGCGGGCGGCTGCGCGACGAACTCGGCGTCTCCGGCGGCGACCTGACGCTGCTGCAGTTCGTGTCCCGCGCCGAAGCAGCGGGCCGGACCGTGCGCGTGAAGGACCTGTCGAAGCACCTGGGACTCACCGGCCCGGCGGTCACCGGCATGGTGGACCGACTCGAGCACAGCGGACACCTCAGTCGCGTCCCGAACCCCGACGACGGCCGGAGCCGGTACATCGAGCTGACCGATGCCGCCCGCCGCGACTACACGCGCGCGATGGACGGCACGAACAAGCACCTGCACGACCTGATGGCCTCCTTCTCGGAACGGGAGCGGGCCAGGTTCGTGCGGATCATCGACCGCATCGTCGCAGCCGTCGATCTCGGCGCACCGAGCCCCTGACGGCAGGGTACGGGCGGTCAGCGCGACGCTCGGACGAATGTCCAGCATGCGCAGCTAGGTAAGTTCTCTACCTATCTCCGCATGCCGGACACCCGTCACCCCTTGACGGCGCCGGAGGTCAGACCGGACACGATCGAGCGGCGGAACACGAGCACCAGGATCACGATCGGCACCGTGGCGGCCACGCTCGCGGCGAAGATCTGCGCGAACGGCACCGTGAACTGCGTCCCGAAGAGCGCGATGCCGACCGGGATCGTCCGGAACGAGTTCTCGCTGTTGAAGGTCAGCGCCATCAGGAACTCGCTCCACGATGCCGTGAAGGTGAAGACGCCGACCGTGAACAGGCCCGGCTTGGCCATCGGCAGGATCACGCTCAGCACGGTGCGCCACGCCCCGGCCCCGTCGATCTCGGACGCCTCCTCGATCGTCGACGGGATCCCCTGCAGGTAGTTCCGCATGATCCAGATGGCGAACGGCAGGTTGAACGCGACGTACGGCACGATCAGGCCCGGGTACGAGTTGAGCAGCCCGAGGTTGCGCTCGAGCAGGTACAGCGGCGTCAGCACCGCGATCGCCGGGAACACCGACAGCATGAGCAACGAGGTCATGATCGCCGTTCGGCCCCGGATGAACCGGCCGGCCAGCGCGTACCCGGCCAGGAACGCCAGCGCGAGCACGATCACCGTGGTCGACACCGACACGATGACGCTGTTCACCATGTACTGGCCGAGCGCGTTGTCACGGAAGGCCACCACGAAGTTGTCGAAGGTGAACGACTGCGGCCACACGGTGGGCGGCGACTGCCCGATCTCGGACGCCGGCTTGAGCGACGTCGTGACGAGCCAGTACAGCGGCAGCGCCGTGAGCACCGCGATGACGACACCGCTGACGTTCACGGTGTTGACCCACTTCCGCCAGCCCTTGCGCACACGTTGACGGGGCAT
The DNA here is from genome assembly GCF_025643395.1 of Curtobacterium sp. Arg-1. Classification (NCBI taxonomy): domain Bacteria; kingdom Bacillati; phylum Actinomycetota; class Actinomycetes; order Micrococcales; family Microbacteriaceae; genus Curtobacterium; species Curtobacterium sp. Arg-1. The sequence continues at coordinate 768,227 of NZ_CP095731.1, read as the reverse complement.
CAGTCGTCCCCTCCCTTCGCCTGGTTCCGGAACGCCCGGAGGAACAGCAGACACCCGGCCGCGACGATGATCGCGGTCGAGGTCGCGATCGCGGCGCCCGGACCGATGTTGATGTCCTGGAAGAGCACCTTGTAGCCCATGATCGCGAGCGACTGGGTGGCGGTGCCCGGTCCGCCGTTCGTCAGCACGAACGGCAGGTCGAAGACGCCGAACGCCTGCAGGATGCGGAACAGCACCGCGATCGTCAGGGTCGGGGTGAGCTGCGGCAGCACCACGCGCCAGAACGTCTGCCAGGTGCTCGCGCCGTCGAGCTCGGCGGCCTCGTAGTGGTCCTCGGAGATCTGCACCAACCCGGCGAGCAGGATGATCGCGACGAACGGCGTCGTCTTCCAGATGTCCGCGACCATCAGCCCGGTGATCGCGGGCACCGGTTCACCGAGGATCACCGGAGCGTCCCCGAACAGACCGAAGAACCACGTCGCGACGCCGTAGGTGCTGTCGTAGATGTACTTCCACAGCTGCGCGTTGACGATGGTGACGAGCGACCACGGGATGAGCATGAGCGCGAGCATCCAGCCGCGGGTGGCCCCGAGCCGCTCGAGCACCAGCGCGACGAGCATGCCGAGCACGAGCTCGACCGAGACCGTCACCACCGTGTAGAGCACCGTGAACCCGAGCGCCCGGTACCAGTCGGCACTCTGCAGCAGGGCCGCGTAGTTGTCGAACCCGAACGACTGGATGGTGAAGCCCTCGTAGCCGACCTCGACGTCCGCGAAGCTCAGGACGACCGAGTACACGACCGGGAAGATCGTGACCGCGGCGACCACCAGGAGCGCCGGGGCCGCGAAGCCCCACGCACCCCGCGAGCGGATGCGGTCGAGACGCGACCGCCCCGTCGGCCGGGGCGGCGGATCGACGCGACCCGCGCCTCCAGGCCGTGCCGGCCGTGTCGCGGTGCCGGCGCTCACAGCGCTGCTCCCTGCAGTGCCAGCGAGATGGCGGAGGCCATCGCGCTGGTGCCGCCGTCGACGGACGCCTGCCCACCGAGGATGCTGTTGCCGTTCTGGTAGATGCCCTGCGACACCTTCGGGTAGTAGGCGGTCGAGGTCGGGCGGGGCACGAGCGTGATGCCCGCCGCCGTGTCGTAGGTGGGACGCTCCTGGCGCTTCGCGTCCTCGCTGACGAGTGAGGCGCTCCGCGCCGGCAGGACGCCGCCCTCGCGGGTCAGGAACTGCTGCGCGGTCTCGCTCGACATCCAGCGCGCGAAGGTCAGTGCCGCCGCGGGCTCCTGCGTGTGCGGGTTGATGTAGTTCCCCCACCCGCCGATCGTCGAGTGGTGCTCGTCCATGCCGTCGAACGTCGGCCGGGCGGCCAGACCCACCTTGCCGGCGACCCGGCTGTCCGGACCGTTCGCGATCCCCCACGCGTACGACCAGTTGCGGAGGAACGCCGCACGGCCGCCGGAGAACGCGTCGTTGGTGTCCTGCTCCTGGTACGTCAGGGTGGCCCGCGGCGACGCCCCCTCGGTGATCAGCGAGCGCATGAACTCGAAGGCGCGCTTGGTCTCGGAGCTCGTCGTCTCGGGCTTGGTCAGGTCGTCGTTGAGCAACGACCCGCCCGCGTCCGCGACGAACTCGGTGACGTTGCAGGTCAGCCCCTCGTACACGTCGCCCTGGAACGCGAACCCGTAGCTGACGTCACCGGTGTCGACGAGCTTCGCGGCGGTCTCGCGCACTTCCTCCCACGACGCCGGCACCTGCAGGGAGTGCTTCGCGAGCAGGTCCTTCCGGTACAGGAAGAACGACTCGTCGATGTACAGCGGGAACATGTAGTACGTGCCGTCGACGCTCGCCGCGAGCCGGAGCCCCTCGGGGAACTGGTCGAAGAAGTCCTCACCGACGAGCTGGTTCACCGGGGTCGCGAGCTTGTTCTTCGCGAACTGCCCGGGCCACGCGACGTCACCCAGGTAGACGTCCGGCGTGCTGCTGCCCGCCGCGATCTGGGTCGTCAGGCTGGTCCGGTTCGTGTCGGTGTCGCTCGGGGCACTGACGATCCGGACCCGGATGTTCGGGTGCTCCTTCTGGAACTCCGCGATGAGCCGACGACGCAGGTCACCCCCGTCCTTCGAGGCGACCTGGCCGGCCCACCAGCTGATCGTCGCCTCGCCCTCGGGCGGTTCGGTGGGCCAGTCCTCGACCCGCGTGCGCTCGGGTCGGGTGGAGCAGCCGGCGAGCAGCAGCACCCCCGCTCCCCCGAGCATGAACGTCCTCCGGTCGATGGCCATCCGTCCTCCTCGACGTGTGGTGCTGCGAACCTGTGCATCCACACAACCAGGCGGAGCCTGGGCTGTCCGCAGGGATCTGTCGCTTTCGCTGGTGGCTCCGTGGGGCCGGGGCCGACGGCCTGGAGGCGCGTGGCAGGGACGACCCGCGCCTCCGGACCGGCGGGTGGTCAGGCCGGGGCGGGGGCCGTGGACTCGGCGATCCGCAGCGTGCACGGCAGCAGGAAGTGCGGCAGGTCCTCCGAGGTGCCGTCGAGCTGCTCGATGAGGGCGTCGGCGGCCCGCACGCCGAGCTCCGGGCCGGGGGCGACCATCGTCGACAGCCGCGGGTAGTGCTGGTCCGCGTTCGCCTCGGACGACGCGATGCTGAGCACCGAGACGTCCTCGGGGACCCGCCGCCCGGCGGTGTACAGCCCGACCAGGACGCCGGCGGACGAGTCGTCCTTCATCACGAGCACGGCGGTGACGTCGGGGTCCGCCGCGAGCAGGTCACTCGCGGCCTGCCGGCCGCCGTCACTGCCGGGCCCCGCCGTGACGATCGTCCCGGTCAGTCCGCGCTCGACCATCGCCTGCCGGAACGTCGACTCGACGCGCAGGTGCGGTGCGTAGCCGGCCATCGGGGTGCCCTCGAGGTCCTCGAGGACGAGCCCGAACCGCCGGTGCCCGAGGGCCTGGAGGTGGTCGAGGCTGTCCTCGATCGTCGTCTCGAAGTCGATGTCGACGAAGGGCAGCCCGCTGCTGTCGCGGGTCCGGCCGATCAGGGTGAACGGCACGTCGAGGTCGGTGAGGACGGCGACGCGGGGGTCGTCCATCCGCACCTCCATCAGGATGACGCCGTCCACGAGTCCGCCCGACACGAGGTCGTCCAGGTCGTCGCCGGCGGGGTCCACGGGCCAGAGCACGAGGTGGTACCCCCGCTCGGACGCACGCTCCGCCGCGCTCATGAAGAACTGCGAGGTGGTCGGGCTGAAGCGGTTGCCGGTGGTCGGGAACAGCAGCGCGATGATCCGGGTGCGTCGGCTCGCGAGCGCACGGGCGACGACGTTGCCACGGAACTTCAGCTCGCGCATCGCAGTCCGCACCCGCGCCGTGGTGCCGGGGGTCACGTACTTCGTCCCGTTCACCACGAAGGACACGGTGGCGATCGAGACCCCCGCCCGATCGGCGACCTGCTGCATCGTGGCCATGCCGCTGATCCTAGCGCTCGCCGTGTCAGAAAAGCGCTTTACAGGTGAAGCGCTTATCTGTTAGCTTCTCGCCCCAGGAGCACAGCGACGATGACGTCAGCGGCCTCGTCGATGCGTGCCTGTCCCAGCATCCGTCAAGAGAAGAGCTCTGCAATGAAGCAAAGATTCCCCTCCCAGTCGCGCCGGACCCGCGCCCTCGTCGGCGCCGTCGCCGTGCTCGCCACGGTCCCCCTGGTCCTGTCCGGGTGCTCCGGCTCCGGATCGGCCTCGTCGGGCGGCAGCAAGGCCCTGACGATCGAGGACTACTACGACGCGAACTACAACCCGGTCTACAAGCAGTGCGCCAAGGAAGTCGGCGCGACGGTCACGATCAACCACGTCGCCGGCGCCGGCCTGATCTCGAAGGTGCTGCAGCAGGCGTCGTCGAAGACGCTGCCCGACGTCCTCATGCTCGACAACCCCGACGTGCAGCAGATCGCGTCGTCCGGTGCGCTGTCCGACCTGTCGGCCTACGGGCTCGACGCCGACGGCGACGTCCCCGGCGTGAAGGCGGCGAGCACCTACAAGGGCAAGCTCTACGGCCTGCAGTCGAACACGAACTCCATCGCGCTCTACTACAACAAGAAGCTGCTGGCGGACGCCGGTGTCCAGCCGCCCAAGACGTGGGACGAGCTCAAGGCCGCCGCGAAGCAGCTCACCAAGGGTTCGACCTACGGCTTCGCGATGAGCAACATCAACACGTACGAGGGCACCTGGCAGTTCCTGCCGTTCTTCTGGTCGAACGGTGGTGACGAGAAGGACATCGCCACCGCGGACGCCGCCCAGGCCCTGCAGCTCGTCGAGGACCTGCAGGACGACGGCTCGATGTCCAAGAGCTCGATCAACTGGGCCCAGGCGGACGTCAACAACCAGTTCCTGGCCGGCAAGGCCGCGATGATGATCAACGGCCCCTGGCAGCTCCCGGCGCTCAACGAGAAGAAGAGCCTCGAGTTCGACAGCGTCCCGATCCCGACACGCACCGGCGAGGCCACGGTCGCACCGCTCGGCGGCGAGGCGTTCACCGTCCCGCAGACCGGTGACAAGGACAAGATGCAGCTCGCCGGCAAGTTCGTCGGCTGCCTGCACAAGCAGAAGATGCAGAAGGCCCTGTCCGAGGTGAGCGGCAACGTGCCGACGAACCTCGAGGCCGGCGCCGCGTGGGCGAAGGACCACCCGCAGGTCGCGTCCTTCGTGACCACGGTGCAGACCGCTCGCGCTCGCACCGGTGAGCTCGGACCCGACTGGCCCAAGGCCGCCACGAAGATCTACACCGCCGTCCAGCTCGCCCTCACCGGCAAGGCCAGCCCCGAGGCAGCGCTCAAGCAGGCGCAGTCCCAAGAGCAGTAGTCCACGGGGAGCCGGCCGACCGGTCGGCTCCCTCCGGCGACGAGGAAAGGACCCCGGCGTGAGCGCCTCGACACAGACACGACCACGGACGATCCCGCCCGTGACGACACCCCGACCCGGGCAACGACGAGCCCGGTTCCGATCCGGCGTGACCCGATGGCTCTTCGTGGTGCCAGCGGCGGTCTTCGTGGCCGTCTTCTTCGGCTACCCGGTGGTGAAGAACATCGTCATGTCCTTCCAGGACTACACGACGGCGACATTCTTCACCGGCGAGGCCCCCTGGGTGGGACTCGCCAACTACATCTCGGTGTTCCAGAGCTCGGTGTTCACGACGAGCCTCGTGAACACCGCGCTGTTCACGGCGGGCTCGATCATCCTGCAGTTCGTCATCGGGCTGAGCCTGGCGCTGTTCTTCCGCCGGCACTTCCCGCTGTCGGGCTTCCTGCGGGGACTGCTGCTCCTGCCGTGGCTGCTGCCGCTCATCGCGTCCAGCGCGGTGTGGAAGTGGCTGCTCGACCAGGACAGCGGCGCGCTCAACCAGCTCCTCGGTGTGGTCGGCATCGCCCCCGTGCCGTGGCTGGTCAGCCCGAGCCTGGCGCTCATCGCCGTGATCGGCGTCAACGTCTGGCTCGGCATCCCGTTCAACACGACGATCCTGTACAGCGGTCTGCAGTCCGTGCCGCCGGAACTCTACGAGGCCGGCTCGCTCGACGGCGCCACCGGGTTCAAGGCGTTCTGGTACATCACCTGGCCGAGCATCCGGTCGGTGGTCAGCGTCGTGATCGTGCTCGGGGTCGTCTACACGTTGAAGGTCGTGGACATCATCCTCGGCCTGACCGGCGGCGGCCCGGCCAACTCGACCCAGACCCTGGCCACGAACGCCTACCACCAGTCGTTCATCAACTTCCAGTTCGGCATCGGAGCCGCGGTCAGCAACGTGCTCATCGTCGTCTCGTTCGTCTTCGCGATGGTCTACATCGCGATCTCACGGAAGGCGGTCGACGAATGAGCGTCGGACTCGCGAACCAGACCGTCACCGCCACCCGCGCGATCACCACCAAGAGCGCCCGTGCCCCCCGGCCACGCGGTTCGGCGAAGGGGATCCCGTTCACGATCCTCGGCTGCGTGTTCCTCGCGATCATGGTGTTCCCCGTCTACTGGATGGTGAACACCAGCCTGCAGGCGACGTCCGGGGCCGCCACGGCCACGTGGTTCCCGTTCTCCCCCACCTTCGCCGGCTACCAGGCCGCGTTCGCCCAGCAGGGGCAGAACTTCGTCTCGAGCATGATCATCGGACTCGGCACCGTCCTGCTGACGCTCGCCATCGCGACACCGGCCGCGTACGGGCTCGCACGGTTCCGGATGCGCGGCGGCCGGGTGTTCCTGCTCGTGCTGCTGATCACGCAGATGATCCCGGCGATCGTCATCGCGAACGCGCTGTACACGCTGTTCAACAACATCGGGCTGCTCAACAGCTACGTCGGGCTGATCCTGGCCGACAGCGCGGTCCAGGTGCCCTTCGCCATCCTGCTCATGCGGGCGTTCATGGAGTCGATCCCACCGAGCCTGGTCGAGGCGGCACTCGTCGACGGCGCCAGCGACTTCCGGGCGTTCGTGTCGATCGTCGTGCCGATCAGCCGGAACGCCATCGTCACCGCGGCGCTCTTCACGTTCCTCGGCGCGTGGGGCGACTTCCTCATCGCACTGACCCTGACGTCGACGACCGCGGTCCGACCGATCACGCTCGGCATCTACAACTACATCGGCTCGAACGTCACCGACTGGGGTCCCGTCATGGCGACCTCGGTGCTGGCGTCCCTGCCCGCCGCCGTCCTGCTGATCTTCGCGCAGAAGTACATCTCCGCCGGTGCCCTCGGCGGTGCCGTCAAGTGACGGCACCGGACCGAAGCCGCCACGCATCCCAGCCAGAAAGGCACACACCATGACCACCACCCCGCTCCGCATCACCGTCTGGGGCGAGAACGTCCACGAGCAGGTCGAGCAGCACGTCGCCGAGCGGTACCCCGACGGCATGCACGGCGCGATCGCGGACGGCATCCGCGAGCACCTGCCCGAGGCCGTCGTCCGGACCGCCACCATGCAGGAACCGGAGCACGGCCTCACCGACGAGGTCCTGGCGGACACCGACGTGCTCACCTGGTGGGGGCACGCCGCACACCAGGACGTCGACGACGCCGTGGTCGACCGGGTGCACCGGCACGTGCTCTCCGGCATGGGGCTGCTCGTGCTGCACTCCGGCCACTGGTCGAAGATCTTCGGCAAGCTCATGGGCACCACCTGCACCCTGCGGTGGCGCAGCGAGCACGACCAGGAGCTCGTCTGGACCGTCAACCCCCAGCACCCGATCACCCGCGGGGTGCCGAACCCGATCGTCATCCCCGAGCAGGAGATGTACGGCGAGCATTTCGACGTCCCGACGCCCGACGAGCTCGTGTTCATCTCGGGCTTCACGGGCGGCGAGGTGTTCCGGAGCGGCATGACGTACCGCCGCGGCCTGGGGAAGATCTTCTACTTCTCCCCCGGTGACCAGGACTTCCCCGTCTACCACCACCCGGACGTCCGCCGGGTGATCGCGAACGGCGCCGAGTGGGCACGGCCGGAGCGCGAGCGCGAGATGCCGACGCTCCGCCGCTACGACCTGGGCGAGTACTTCGACGGGCAGCACTACCGCGGCCCGTTCGACGACGCCGAGCCGGAGACGGCCGCCCCGGCGGCCGCCCCGGCGGCCGCCGAGCCCGCGGTCACCGAGCCGGCAGCCAGTGCGCCCGCTGCCGAGCGCGACGGGGCGCAGGCGTGAGCCCCTTGCGCGTCCTGCAGATCGGCGCCGGCGGGATGGGGCGGGCCTGGCTCGCCACCGTCGCCGCCGACCCAGAGGTCGAGCTGGTCGGCATCGTCGACCTCGACCTCGACGCCGCGCGTGCCGGCGCCGCACACGCCGGCGACCCGTCGATCCCGGTCGGCACGGACCTGACCACGCTGGCCGCCGAGACCGGGGCCGAGGCCGTGCTCGACATCACCGTGCCGGTCGCGCACCACCCGGTCACCATGCAGGCGCTCCGTGCCGGGCTCCCCGTGCTCGGCGAGAAGCCCGCCGCGCAGACCGTCGCCGAGGCGCTGTCGCTCGCGGCAGCCGCCGAGGCCACCGGCAAGCTGTTCATGGTGTCGCAGTCCCGCCGCTACAACGACCAGCTCGTCGCGTTCCGGCAGCACGTCCGCGACCTCGGTGTCGTGGGCGGGCTGAGCACCCGGTTCGCGAAGGCACCGCACTTCGGTGGCTTCCGCGAGGAGATGGACGACGTCCTGCTGCTCGACATGGCCATCCACGCCTTCGACTCGGCGCGGTACGTGCTCGAGCGCGATCCGGTGTCGGTGTACTGCGAGTCGTGGAACCCGTCGTGGTCCTGGTACCGGGGCGACGCGGCCGCCGCCGCCGTCTTCACGTTCGAGGACGACGTCCGCTACGTCTACGACGGCTCCTGGTGCGCGCCGGGTGCGGAGACCTCGTGGAACGGCGACTGGCGCGCCTCCGGAGCCGCCGGCACGGCACTCTGGGACGGCGACCACGACCCGTCGAGCGACCTCGACGGCACACCGGGGTCCCCGGTCACGGCACCGTCGGTGGGACACGAGATCGCCGGGTCGCTGGCGTCCTTCGTCCGGGCCGTCCGCTCCGGCGAGGTGCCGGACGGCGAGGTGCACGGCAACGTCATGAGCCTCACGATGGTCGACGCCGCGATCACGTCGGCGCGCAGCGGGCGCCGGGTCGTCATCGACGAGGTGCTCGAGCAGGCACACCGGGACGCCCTGGACACCGAGCAGGACGACGCGGTCCGCGACCGCCTGGCGGCGTGGGAGTCGGTCCGTGGCGCGCTCCGTGCGCGCCTGCCCGCGTCCTGAGACGCGACCGCAGGACGGACGGGAGGCCCGTGGCGACACCGCCACGGGCCTCCCGTCCGTCGGAGCGCGCGATCAGCGCGGGATGACGGAGAACAGGAACTTCTTGCGGACCATGTACCAGGCCAGCAGGATCAGCGCCGTGTGCACCACGAACCCGATCCAGAAGTCGCCCCACGGCACACCGGGGATCGACGCGATCGCCAGGGCGAAGAACACCTGCCAGACGAACACGTACAGGCTCGCCTGCCCGAGCGGGATCCAGAGCCAGCCGATGGCGGCGGCGATGGGCTTCCAGAACACCGTGAGGATCGCGTAGGACACGACCGCGAAGAACGCGATGTCCGCCAGGCGGCCCCACTGCAGGTCCACCCGCTGGTACGCCGTGTTGTACAGCGACTGGTACATCTCGGCCGGGAACGGCACCGGGGTGAACCCGAAGTGGTCACCGGCCCAGACGTAGACCAGGAACGCCGCGTACCCGCCGACCGCGATGCCGACCAGGACCTTGCCGAGACGCCCGGTGAGCGCGCCGACGATCTGCCGCCGGTAGTACCCGAGCACGAGCCCGTGGGTGAACACGACCTGCCAGGTGAACAGGGGGAACACCGCCTCGAACTGCGAGTTCAGCGGGCGGAAGTCCGGGTTGAGCGCCTGGAACACGTAGAGCGCCCAGCTGGCGGCGAGGAGCGCCCACCAGAACCCGCGGCGGATCACCCAGATGAATGCCGGGATGAACAGGCTCAGCACCACGAACAGCCCCATGATGTTGAACGGCCACGGCCCCATCTCGAGCAGCAGGAACTGCCGGATCGCGTACCAGGGCGGCGGGTACGCGAGCAGCTGCATGACGTTCGGGTACAGGTCGTAGACGCGTCCCTCGGCGTCGACCCCGCCGAGGCCGGTGCCCCGGTCGGTGAAGGTCGTGATGGCGTCGGTGTTCAGGAACGGCACGAAGCTCAGCACGAACACGACGGCGATCACCACGAGCGTGACGACGTACTGCTTGCGTGCGCGCTTCCACGCCCCGATCGCCGCAGCCCACTCGCCGAACTTCTTCACGGCGAACGGGTACGTCATGCCGAGCACCATGCCGGACAGGAACACGAACATCTCGGCGCCGGTGATCGCCCCGACGGCGTGCAGCGTCAGGTACGAGTACGGTCCGCCGATCTCGATGTGGGTGATCACCACGGCGAGGATGATGAACCCGCGGAACAGGTCGAGGCGCAGGTCACGGCCTGGCTTGCCGTCGTCGGGGTAGCGCCAGCTCGGCAGCAGCCGCCCGAAGACCCCGCTCAGCAGGAAGACGATCGCCAGGCCCGCGGCCAGCCAGACGATCCACGCCATCTGGTCGCCGCCGGTCTCGTACTCCTGCGAGATCGCGGCGTTGCCCTGCTGCACGGTGACGCGGTCGGTGACCGGTCCGAAGGCGAAGTCCCCGGACCGCTCGAGGTCGGCGCGGAAGGCCTTCGCGACGTCCGGGTCCGCGGTGAGTCGCCAGTCGGCCACGCGGTTGCCGGCTTCGGGCTCGCGGCGCTCCGCCTCGAGCACGGTCATGCCCCGGATCAGCGGACGCTCCTGCACGGCGGCGAGCACCTGCCGCCACCAGCTCCGCTTGACCTGGAGCTCGGCGTCGCCCTGCAGCTCCCGGTTGTACAGGGCTCCGGTGTCGAGCAGCATCGGGCGGTCGTCGGCCACCGCGAACCGGTCGTAGAACGTCTCCGACTGGGGTTGGTCGTAGCCCCAGTCCTCGTCGAACCGCGACTCGACCTCACCGCTGCGGGTGAGTGGCACGGCACGACCGGCGGCCTCGGTCGGGTCGCCCTTGCCGTACGAGAACATCGACAGCCCGACCCAGTCGACGGCCTCGGCCCCCGGCCAGTAGGGGCCGTACGGGTCGTCGGCACCGGTGAGCTGTCCGTCGCCGTTGGTGTCCGCCTTCGCGACGTCGATCACCGACAGGTCCCGCAGCCGCCCGGCGGACTCGCCGAACGGGTAGCCGGCACCGTACCCCGGGGACCACACCATGAGCGCGTCCGACGCGCCCGCGTGCACGGTCGTGGCGAGCGCCCGGAACGCCCGGACGAACTCGGTCGGCTGCTGCCCCCACCGGACCCACGTGCCGTTCATCTGCGGTGCGAACCGGACGAGCACCTGGGTGTCGTACTGGTCGTGCAGGTCCTCGAACACGGAGTTGACGGCGCGTGCGTCCCCGGCGTCGAGCGACCGCAGCCTGCGGTCGGGTTCGAGGCTCACGACGAGCACCGCACCCTGGGTCGCCGCCGCGCGCGCCGACCGGAGGAGTTCCTGCTTGGCCGGGCCGTCGAGCGGGTAGTCGACGGAGACGCCGTACATCGACGGCGTCGCGCCGAGCCGTCCCTCGTAGCCCTCGGGCGAGTCACTCGCCCAGTCGAGGTCGGGGCCGAACCACGTCGAGCCCCCCGCCGGCTCGACGGCGGCGGCCCGCTGCACGGGTGACGCCGACGCCGCGGACGCCGCGGACGCCGCGGACGCGGGCAGCGCACCACCGAGCAGGAGCGTGGCGATCGTGACGAGGAGGGCGAGAGCGCGGGCCACCTGCTGCTTCACCGGTCGCACGCGAGGATCCAGACGTTGTGGCCGGACTCGTGCCGGTGCTCGAGCCGGTCGAGCGCGGCGATCGCGAGCGCCAGCCCACGCCCGCTCTCCTGCTCGACGTCGGCCATGGTGACGGCGCTCAGGTCGATGTCGACGGGCATCCCGTTGTCGGTCAGCACCGCGGTCAGGGCCTGGTCGGTGGCCTGGAGGCGCACGGAGTACCGGCGCCCGGTCCCCCGGTCGGCGCGGACGGTGTGCTCGACGATGTTCGCGGCGACCTCGGCCAGGGCGGTCTCGAGTGCGAAGCGGAGCCGCACGTCGTCGATGCCGAGCCCGTCCCACCACGCGGCGAAGCGGTCCTGCACCTCGTTGAGGGAGTCGGGCGTCGCGGCGACCTCGAACGTGGTCTCGGTGCTCACAGGGGCCCTCCGGCGGTGCTCGACTCGTGTTCGGACTGTGCGGGGGTGGCCGGGCCGCGGTACCGGACCGCGCGGATGACGATGCTGAAGATGAACAGGTCGAAGACGACCCACGCGGTGTTGACGAGCGGCGCGATCCCCTCGGCCTGACCGGTCAGGTACCGGATGACGATCATCACCAGGGCGGCGACCAGGGCACCCATCGCCCAGAGCTGCGGCTTGACCAGGTCCCACCGCGGCTTCTGCTCGGTCTCGTCGCGCACCTTCGGGGTGACGCGGAACCCGAGCGGCTTGCCCCGGAAGACGTTCTGGAACGCGCTGGTCACCGACTCGATCCAGATCGGGAACAGGGCGAGCGAGTACTGCTGCCCGCGCCAGGTCGGTCTGCCGGCGGCCACCACCCAGAACAGCAGCTGGTTGCACACCAGGAACGGGATGAGCCGGGCGAAGAAGTCGACGCTGTAGGCCTGCACGGGCACGACCCCGAACGACAGGCAGAGCACCGGCGCCGCGATGTAGACGATCGCGGCGAACCCCGACAGGTAGCTCCACATCGTCGAGAAGTACATGAGCCGCTGCCCCCACGACAGCCCCTTCTGCACCAGGGGGTTCTCACGGAAGAACACCTGCATGGTGCCCTGCGCCCAGCGCAGTCGCTGCACGAGCATCGTCGGCAGGTCCTCGGGGGCCAGGCCCGTCGCCAGGATCTCGTCGTGGTACGCCGACTTCCAGCCGAGGCCGTGCAGGCGCATCGCGGTGGCCATGTCCTCGGTCACCGAGATCGTCGCCAGCGGCATGATCGGCTGGGCCTCGTCGTCACGGTTGACGTCGAGGGCACGGGCGAGCACGGCGATCGACTCGATGGCGGCGACCGGCGAGGCCTCACGCCGCCCGAGCACGTCGAGGGCGGCGTCGTCGAGTCCGGCGAAGGTGTTCGCGTCGGTGGACATCGCCGCGAGCTCCTGCAGGTCGTTCCGCACCGATTCGAGGTCGGCGGCGGCGAACCGGAACGCGATGGCGTCGATCCCCCGCTGGAACGCGTAGGTCACGTCGCCCAGGGGTTCGCCGGACCGGACCTGCTCGCGTGCGCGGTCGACCACGCCCTCGGCGTCGTCGAGGGCATCGAGCACGCGCGGGTCGGTCTCGGTCTCGCGGGAACGGGCGAGGAGCTTGCGCGAGGTGGCGAGGGTGCGCTGCACGGACGCCTCGACCTCGGCCACGTAGCGCGAGATGCCGAGCTGCATGAGTGCCTCACGCCGCAGGATCGCGTTCGACCCGCAGAAGAACGCGGCGTTCCAGCCGTCCTTCGACTGCTGGATCGGGCCGTAGAAGAGCGGCGCCTGGCTACCGAGGGGGTCGGCAGCGGGGACGTTCTCGAACCACTGCGGCGTCTGCACGAGCGCCATCTGCGGGTCCTTGAAGTAGCCGAGGGTGCGGTCGAGAATCGCCGGGTCCGGCACCTGGTCGGCGTCGAGGATGAGCAGGAACTCGCCCTGGGTCGCGAGCAGGGCGTTGTTGAGGTTGCCGGCCTTCGCGTGCCGTGGCCGGTCCACCCAGTCGGCGCCGCGCGTGATGACGCCGATGCCGAGCGCTTCGGCCGCCGCGCGCATCTCGGGGCGGTTGCCGTCGTCGAGGATCCAGGTGGTGTGCGGGTGCGTGATCGCCTTCGCCGCGCGGGCGGTGCGCTCCACCAGGTCGACCGGCTCGTTGTAGGTCGTGATGAAGACGTCGACGGTGACGTCGGTGGACGGCTTCGCCGGCGGTTCGCCGCGCTCCCGGAGCCGCCAGGCCCCGAGCGCGAAGAGCAGCGAGTCGATGACGCTGTAGGTCTCGGCGAGGATCAGCGGCACCGCGATCCACCACGAGTGCCAGTTCACCGAGGCCGCCCAGCGCCACACGATGTAGTTCACCCCGGCGAGGGACGCCAGGAGCGCCACGGTCCGCACGGTGACCAGGCGCCGGCGGGCCGTTCCGGTGGTGAGTCGGCGGCGGTCCTGTCGGCTGACGTCGAGCGCGGTCACCGGGTCGCCCCGACCGTGGTGCCGTCGCACGTGCTGCGTCGCAAGCATGCCTCCTGATCCGCGGGCCCCGGCCGCAGCGCACGCCCGAGAGTGGTTCCGTCCGGCAGCTGACCCGGGGGCCACCGTGCCGGTCGTCCGCTTCGGTCGTCGGGCACGACCTGGGCGTGACGACCTGTCTACCGCACGGGTGGGGAGTCTGTCAGGTTGCTCACCCGATCTGGGGACACGGCGTCTCAGAAGACGGCGGTGAACCCCAGGTCGTCGGCCAGGCGTGCGATGACCTGGTCGAAGTACGCCGCACCGTCGGACACGGACCCCACGAAGTGCCCGAAGAGCTCGAACGAGATCGTCCCGAACACCGTCGTCCAGGCCATCAGCGTCCGGACCAGGACCTCGTCGGGCAGGGAGATGCCGAACGAGCGCAGGGTGGCGACCCCGTCCGCGACGGCGGGACCGGCCACCCCGGGAGCCGCCGTGGGCGCGGTGGGTGATCCGGGCCTCCCGGCCGTCCCCGGCGTCGACGTGACGGGCGAGCCCGACGTACCCGATCCGCCCGACGCACCCGACGCACCGGGCGCACCGGAGCCGACGGCGTCCGCGACCACGCGCACCAGGGCGAGCGTCGTCCGTGTCGCGGGTGCGACCGTCTCGCGCGGCGCGGCGTAGCCCGGTACCGGCGAGCCGAAGAGCAACGCGAAGTCCCCCGGGTGCGCGATCGACCAGTCACGGATCGCCCGGCACATCGCGACCCAGCGCGCCCCGGCATCGGGTCCGGCTGCCGCACCGGCGGCCTCGACCGCGGCACCGAGCTCGCCGTAGTCGGTGATGAGCAGGGCGGTCAGCAGGTCGTCGCGGCTCGGGAAGTACCGGTACACGGCCGACGAGACCATCCCGACGTCACGGGCGACGGCACGCAGGCTCAGGGCCGCCGGACCTTCGTCGGTCAGACGGGTGCGTGCCGCGGCCAGGATGTCGGCGGTGACCGTCTGCCGTGCGAGCGCTCGGGCGGTGGGTGCCATCCGTCGATCCTGGCACGAGAGAGCAGCGCACACAAAGGAGAGCAGTGCTCTTGCTTTTCCGCGCAGGAGCGGTCATGCTCGCTTCCGAGAGCACTGCTCTCGCATCGACCAGGAAGCAGGAGACCATGTCCCACCACATCGTGATCGGCGCCGGCCCGGTCGGCCGCCACGTCGCCGGACTCGTGAACGCCCGGGGCGACCGCGTCACCGTCGTCTCCCGCTCCGGGCGCAGCACCGGCGTCGCCGGGGTCGAGCACCTCGCGCTCGACGCCTCCGACGCCGACGCGCTCACCCGCGCCGCCGAGGGAGCGGCCGTCCTGTACAACTGCGCGAACCCCGGCGACTACACGCAGTGGGAACGCACCTGGCCCCCGCTCGCCGCAGCACTGCTCACCGCGGCCGAACGGACCGGTGCGACGTACGCCATCACCGGGAACCTGTACCCGTACGGCCCGGTCGACGGGCCGATGCACGAGGGACTGCCGGACGCCGCCACGGACCGCAAGGGCGTGCTCCGGGCGCGGATGTGGGCCGACGCCCTCGCCGCGCACGACGCGGGCCGGATCCGCGCCGTCGAGGTCCGCGCCTCGGACTACCTGGGGCCCGGGATCGGCGCGAACGGGCACGTCACGCGCGTGCTGCCGGCGGCACTGCGGGGCCGGGCGGTGTGGATGGTCGGCCGCACAGACCTGCCGCACACCTTCACCGACGTGCTCGACGTCGCCCGGACCCTCGTGGCCGCCGCCGAGGACGAGAGCGCCCACGGCCGCACGTGGATGGTGCCGAGCAACCCCGCGCGAACGCAGCGCCAGGCCCTCACCGACGTCCTCGCGGCGACGGGGAAGCCCGCGGTGCCGGTACGCCGGATGCCCGCGGCCCTGTTCCGCGTCGGCGGGCTCGTGTCGCCGATGATGCGCGAGCTGGCCGACCTGACCTACCAGTGGACCGCGCCGTACGTGGTCGACGACGCCGAGAGCCGCACCCGCTTCGGCATCGAGCCGACCCCGTGGGACGAGGTGTGCCGCCGCACGGCCGCCGGCGTGGCCTGACCGCGAGCCACACACGGAAGGGGGTAGGACGCACCATTGCGCCCCACCCCCTTCCGCCTCGCACCGCCGGTCAGATCACCAGCAGCCTCGAGTACTGCGCCACGTCGAGCTGCTGCGCAGCTCCACCCGCGGCGGGGACCTTCCACAGCCCGACCGAGGGGCCGCTCTCGATCGAGACGAACACGTCCCCGTCGGCGGAGGCGGCACCCAGGTGCTCGCCACGCGACCCGGCGGTCAGCCCGGTCACCGGCACGGTCGACGTCCCGCCGCTGCCGACCACGAGCTTGTCCGGGATGCCGCGGTCGATCGTGCACCCGCCCGGCCGGTACTCCGACGGGGCGGGGCAGAACTGCGCCGACTGCAGGAGCGAGAAGCCATCCGCGTTCGCGGCGGCGTAGTCGAACGCGTACCGCGGTTCGATCTTCGTCAGTTCGGTCGCACCGGGCTTGAGCTGGTACCAGATCCACGACCCGGCGGCACCGGTCGATCGGATGTCGACGTAGACATTGCCCTGCGAGTCCGCGAGCACACCGGCGGGGTAGCCGACGATCATGCCGCTCGGCCCGGTGAACGTGCGGGGTGCGATGCCGGTGCCCTTGACGTACGGCTGGCTGACCGTTCCGCCGAGCACGACGACCTTGCCGTCCGGGGTGACCGTCCAGAAACGCTGATCACTCCCGACGGCTTTGCCACCCAGGTCGAGCACGGTCTTCTGGGTCGAGGTGCCGACCGGCAACTGCTGCACCGCACCGGTCACCGAGTCCACCCAGTACAGGTTGCCCTCGGCATCGGAGCGCAGGTCCGGGGTCAGGTGCAAGCCGGACGCGATGATCGAGATCCCGCCGCCGTCGGCCGGGTGCAGCAGGATCGAAGTGCCGTCCGCCGTCGGGGTGAACACGTCACCGTCGGCATTCGCGGCGAAGCCCTCGACTTCCCTCGCGACGACGGTCTTCGCACCGCTGCCGGAGTCCGCGAACCGCACGACGTCACCGTTGCCGTCGAGCCCGAACAGCGACTGCGTCGTCTCCGGCTCGGGTGCGGGTGGTGCCGTCCAGCGCAGCGTGATCGTGCGGCCGGTCCCCCGGTGTCCGAGGGCACGGAGCGAGAACCGGTACGTGGTCGCGGGCGAGAGCTCGTCGAAGCGGTCGGAGCGGGCACGCGGGTGGAGTCGGTCGGCCTGACGGTCGTGCCGGTTCGCGACGGCGGCGACCGCGACCTTCCAGCCCGTCACCTTCGCGCCGTGCTTCGGGCCACGCCACGTCAGCGTGGCGCTGTCCGCGTCGCCGGTGACGCGGACGGCGGTCGGCGCTCCCGGCACCGACGACCAGGAGGTGTGCGCCGTCGCAGGCGCCACACCTCCGAAGACGAGCGCCGCGGCGGCGACCGCGGTGATGAGTGCTCGGTACACGATGTTCCCCTGCCTTCTCCGCGGCTCCCTGCGTCACGGCTCCGGGTATCACAGCACCGTGCCGACCGCAGGGGAACGGTTGCGGGCGGGATGTGCGGTTCCCCGCACCGCAAGATGCCGCCTGGTACCCCCGCACACGCCGTCGCGTTCCCGAGACGCCGCGGTATCCGGCGGCGTCTCGCCGACTCGGCGGCGTGGAAGCGACACGACGGCGTCTCGCGGGCCCGGAACGCGCACCGACGACGGACGGGAGGCACGGTGCCAGCTGGCACCGTGCCTCCCGTCCGAAGGGGGTCGCGTCTCGAACGCGGCACGTCTCAGTAGCGCGGCTTGCGCTCCGGACGCTCGTCGCGGTCGTCACGGCGTCCGCCACCACGGCGATCCGCACGGATCTCGATGAGCTTGCCGCTGATCCGGGTGTCGGTCAGGCGGTCGAGCACACCGGGGTCCATGTCGGCCGGCAGCTCGACGATCGAGAAGTCCGGACGGATCTGGATCGCACCGAAGTCGTCGCGGCGCAGGCCACCTTCGTTGGCCAGCGCACCGACGATCTGGCGCGGCTCGACGCGGTGACGACGGCCGACCTCGATGCGGTACGGGGACATCGGCTGCGAACGACGCGGGGCGCGGTCGCCACGGTCGCGGTCGCCGCCACGGTCGTCGCGGGCACCACGGTCGTTGCGGCCGCCGCGGTCGTCGCGGGCACCACGGTCGTCGCGCTCGCTGCGGCGGGCGTCACGCTCCATCTGCGAGCGGAGCGCGTCGTCGGCTGCGGTGAGCAGCAGCGGCGAGTCACCCTGCGCCACGACCGCCAGGGCGGCAGCGACGTCGTCCGACGGGACGTCGTGGTGCTCGACGTAGTGCGCGATGACGTCGCGGAACGCCGCGATCCGGCCCTGGTCCTCGAGCGCCGCGGTGATGGCGTCGTCGAAGCGGGTCAGGCGCGTCTCGTTGACGTCGTCGATGGTCGGCAGCTGCATCTGCGTGAGCGGCTGCTTGGTGTGGCGCTCGATCGCGGCGAGCAGGCGACGCTCACGCGGGGTGACGAAGCTGATCGAGTCACCCGAGCGGCCGGCACGACCGGTACGACCGATGCGGTGCACGTAGGACTCGATGTCGACGGGGATGTCGAAGTTCACGACGTGCGTGATGCGGTCGACGTCGAGACCACGGGCGGCGACGTCGGTGGCGACAAGGATGTCGAGCTTGCCCGACTTCAGCTGGTTGACCGTGCGCTCGCGCTGGGCCTGGGCGACGTCACCGCTGATCGCGGCGGCGGCGTACCCGCGGGCGCGGAGCTTCTCGGCCAGGGTCTCGGTCTCGCTCTTGGTGCGGACGAAGATGATCATGCCCTCGAAGTCCTCGACCTCGAGGATGCGGGTGAGCGCATCGACCTTCTGCGGGTACGAGACCATCAGGTAGCGCTGCGTGATGTTCGCGGCGGTCTTCGTCTTGGTCTTGACGGTGATCTCGGCCGGGTCGGTCAGGTACTGCTGCGAGATGCGGCGGATCTGCGCGGGCATCGTCGCCGAGAAGAGGGCGACCTGCTTGTCGTCCGGGGTGTCGGCGAGGATCGTCTCGACGTCCTCGGCGAAGCCCATCTTGAGCATCTCGTCGGCCTCGTCGAGGACCAGGTACTTCAGCTCGGACAGGTCGAGCGTGCCCTTCGCCAGGTGGTCCATGATGCGGCCGGGGGTACCGACGATGACGTCGACGCCACGGCGCAGGGCGGAGAGCTGCACGCCGTACGCCTGGCCGCCGTAGACGGGCAGGACGTGGACGTTCTTCATGTGGGACGCGAACTGCTCGAACGCTTCGCACACCTGCAGGGCGAGCTCGCGCGTCGGGGACAGCACGAGCGCCTGGGGCTTCTTGCTGCCGGACTCCATGCGGGACAGGATCGGCAGCGCGAAGGCGGCGGTCTTGCCGGTTCCGGTCTGCGCCAGGCCGACGACGTCGCGCCCGGCGAGGAGGGTGGGGATGGTGGCTTCCTGGATGGCGGAAGGGGTCTCGTAGCCGATGTCCTTGACGGCCTTGAGCACAGCGTCGCTCAGGCCGAGATCGGCGAACGTCACCACGGGCCCGTCGTCGAGGGTCTCAGTGGTGGGGGTGGTGTCCGTGCTCATACCACCAACGGTATCTCGAATGCGCGCTCCGCAGGGACGGGAGGCCCGTGGCGGCGCCGCCACGAGCCTCCTGTCCGTCCCCTCGGTCACGTCAGGAGCGCGTGGTGCCGATCCCCAGGACCGTGTCGGCACGGTCGTTCAGCCGCGTCAGCATCTCGGCGAGCGCGCGCAGCTCGTCCGAGGCGAACTCCCCCGTCAGGTCGTCGAAGACCTCGGCGCCGGCGGCGTCCAGCTCGTCGAGCAGCCGCCGGCCGGCGGGGGCGAGCGTGACGAGCGTGGCGCGGCCGTCCGCGGGATCGGGCGACCCGATCAGGTGCTCGGCCTCGATCAGTGAGGCCACCCGCCGGCTGATCACCGGGCGGGACAACCCCGTCGCGTCGGCGATCGCGGTCGCTCGGACGGGGCCGTGGCCGGCGACGGCACGCAGGATCACGCGGGCGGTCGGGTCGAGCCCGCCGCGCGACTCGATGAGCGAGGAGCGCAGGGTCTGCCGGACCCACAGCCGGTCGAGCTGGGATCGCAGGAGTCGCTCTGCGGCACGCCGGTCGTCGGTCACGCGCCAAGCGTAGCGGGCACATTTAGTTGCTTGCCGGAAGCAACAGATGTATCGTTGCGCGGTCTGCAAAGTTTCACAGCCAGAAAAAGGAGTTCGATGACCGCCACCGCACCCGTCTCGGTGCAGCACGGTCGGCACACCGCCGAGGCCCCCGCGGCCTCCGGAGGCGCCGGCCAGCAGCCGCTGATGACCCACCGTCAGATCCTCCTGGTGATCTACGGCCTGATGGCGGGCATGTTCCTGTCCTCGCTCGGCCAGACGGTGTTCGGCACGGCGATCCGCACGATCGGCGACGACCTGCACGGGCTCGACCAGCAGGCCTGGGTGACCACCGCGTACCTCATCACCTCGACGATCGCGACGCCGATCTACGGCAAGCTCTCCGACATCTTCGGCCGCCGTCCCCTCTACATCTTCGGCATCGTCGTCTTCATCCTCGGCGCCGTCCTGTCGTCGATGTCCACCTCGATGCTCATGCTCGCCGCCTTCCGCGCGGTGCAGGGCATCGGTGCCGGTGCGCTGATGTCGCTGCCGCTGGCGATCATGGGCGACATCCTCGCCCCGCGTGAGCGCGCCAAGTACCAGGGGTACTTCCTCGCCGTCTTCGGCATCTCGTCCGTCATCGGCCCGCTCATCGGTGGTCTGCTCGCCGGTTCCTCCGAGATCCTGTGGATCACCGGCTGGCGCTGGGTCCTGCTGATCAACGTGCCGATCGGTGTCGCGGCGCTGCTCATGGTCATCGTGTTCCTGCACCTGCCGAAGGTGCACGGCGCCGGCGACGCGAAGCCGAAGGTCGACTGGTGGGGCGCGACCGCCGTCATCGTCACCCTCGTGCCGCTCCTGCTCGTCGCCGAACAGGGCCGCATCTGGGGCTGGGGCTCCCCCGCCGCCGTCGCCTGCTACGTCGTCGGTGTCGTCGGGCTGATCGGTCTGCTGCTCATCGAGTCGAAGATGGGCGACGCGGCGATCATCCCGCTCAAGCTGTTCCGCTCGGGCACGTTCTCGATGGCGACCGTCATCGGGTTCCTGGTCGGCTTCGCGATGTTCGGCGCGATGCTCACGATCCCGCTGTACCTGCAGATCGTCGTCGGGCTCACCCCGACCGAGTCCGGCTTCGCCACGCTGCCCCTGGTCGGCGGTCTCATGATCGCCTCGATCACCTCGGGTCAGATCGTCGCCCGCGTCGGCCGTTACCGGATCTTCCCGGTCATCGGCACCGCGCTCGTGTCCGCCGGCTACGTCGTCCTGACCTTCATGTCGATCGACAAGCCGCTCTGGTTCCTGATGATCGGCATGTTCCTCATCGGTCTCGGCCTCGGATCGGTCATGCAGTCGCTGACCCTGGCGTCGCAGGGCTCGGTGGAGGCCCGTGACATGGGCGTCGCCACGTCGTCCGCCACGTTCTTCCGCCAGATCGGCGGCACGCTCGGCACCGCCGTGCTGCTGTCCATCCTGTTCTCGGTGATGCCGGCGAACATCCTGACCGCGACCGCGAACCAGAAGGACCTCGGTCCGGCACTCGACGCCGCGCTCAACCCGACCGTCGCCAGCGCGAAGGCGAACCAGGGCGCCATGGACAAGATCTGGACGCCCGTCGTCACCCCGCTGACGAAGACCGTGCAGTCACAGCTCGACGCCGCCTCGGCCAAGGCGAAGCAGGCCGCCGACGCCGCGGTCACCGAGCAGGTCACCGCGGCCGTGCAGCAGCAGGTCGCCGCGGGTGCCGTGCCCGCAGCGGCAGCGCAGACCGTGATCGACCAGCAGGTCGCCGCGGCCACGCCGGCCGCCGAGCAGTCCGCACTCGAGCAGGTCGCCGACCAGGCGCACGCCAGCGTGCAGGACGGCACCGTGTCCGTCGACTGGTCGGACGCCGCGCAGCGCTCCTACTGGGTCGACGAGCTCACCCCGGAGCTCGCGAAGAAGATCGACGACGGCAACACCACGAGCGACAGCGCCACCAGCACGAACGACACCTCGTTCCTGACCGGTGCCGACAGCCGCCTGACCCGGCCGTTCATGGCGGGCTTCAACGCCTCGTCCGTGACGATCTACTGGGTCGGTCTCGGCGTCATCCTGCTCGCGTTCGTGCTGACCTGGTTCTTCCGGGTGCCGCCGCTGCGCCAGCGTTCCGCGCTGCAGGAGCAGGCCGACATGTCCGCCGAGGCGCAGCTCGAGGCCGAGGCGGGCGCCGCAGCGGCCGAGGCCGGCTCGTTCACGGGCCCGATGACCGGGTCCGTTCCGACCGGTTCGGGTTCGACCGGATCCGCGCCGACGCACCGTCGGTGACCGACCGGGGCGTCCGCCCGTGCCCCCTTTCCGGGCGGGCGCCCCTCCCACCCACATCGATCCACCAGGAGTCCACGTGATCACCACCCCGGCAGCGGCTGCGGCAACGGAGCCGTGCACGCTGCGTGAACGGAAGAAGCAGCAGACCCGGCAGGCGCTGCACGACGCGGCGCTGACGCTCGTGTCCGCGCACGGGCTCGACGGCGTGACGGTCGAGCAGATCTGCGCCGACGCCGACGTCTCGCCCCGCACCTTCTTCAACTACTTCTCGTCGAAGGCGCACGCGGCACTCGGGCTCGACTCGGTCGAGGTGCCGGAGCGCGCAGCGGCCTGGTTCGCCGAGGCCGACGGGGCCCTGGTCGCCGACCTGTGCACCCTGGTCGCGGCGACCGTGCCGCTCTCGCAGGACCGCAGGCGCATGAAGGAGCTGCTCGTGCTCCGGCCGGAGATGTCGTCGATGGTGATGCAGTGGATGGCCGAGTCGCGCCAGTCCCTGCTCAGCGTCGTCGGCACCCGCACGGACGCCCAGACCGCCCGCACCGCCGTGACCCTGGTGATGTCGGCACTCAGCGAGGTCGCGCACCGCGAGACCGTGCGGAGCAACGACGAGCTCGCCGACCGGCTCCGTGCGGTCGTGCGCGAGATGGCCGCGCTCGCGTCCTGAGGCGCGGGGCGCGGGGCGTACCTGGTCGAATCGGGCGTACCTGGCAGGAACTTCCCGCCAGGTACACCCGTTTCCGCTTTCCAGCGCAGGCGCGGTGGGAAGGAGCGTCGCGCCGTGCGCGTGCCCCGGTGCCGGACGGGAGGCCCGTGGCGGCATCCCGACGGGCCTCCCGTCCGCATCGTGGCCGGGTGGCTGACACGCCGTCGTGTCCGCCCGACGCCGGGAAGTCGTCGAGACGCCACCGTTTCCGGAGGCGTCTCGGCGTGACGACGGCGTCTCCGAGCCGTCGCGCACTGGCACTGCTCGGCTGACGAACGCCCAGTCCGCACTCCGGAGTACCTTGCCGGGCATGCACACGACCGGACCCGCGCCGTACTTCCAGTTCGACGGCACCGCCAGGCAGGCCCTCGAGCACTGGCAGCGAGTGTTCGGTGGCCAGGTGCAGATCGCGACCTACGCGGACTTCTCCCGCACGGACGGCCCGGCCGACGCCGTCGCGCACGGCCAGCTCACCGGCGAGCTGCAGCTGTTCGCCGCGGACGCGAGCGAGGGCGACACCCCGTTCTCGGCGACGGGGCTGCTCTTCTCACTGCTCGGCGCCGCGGAACCGGACGTCCTGCGCCGGTGGTTCGACCAGCTCGCCGAGGGCGGCACGGTCGTCGACCCACTGCAGCAGCGACCGTGGGGCGACTGGGACGGCACCGTCCGTGACGCCTTCGGGGTCGCCTGGCTGATCGGGTTCGAGGACTCGGCGCG
The DNA here is from genome assembly GCF_025643395.1 of Curtobacterium sp. Arg-1. Lineage (NCBI taxonomy): Bacteria > Bacillati > Actinomycetota > Actinomycetes > Micrococcales > Microbacteriaceae > Curtobacterium > Curtobacterium sp. Arg-1. The sequence goes on along the minus strand of NZ_CP095731.1, from coordinate 744,574 downwards.
CTGAGTCCCGCGCTGAGTCCCGCGCGCAGCAGCGCCTACTGCTGGTCGGACGGCAGCAGCGGCGCCCAGAAGGCGTCGGGGCCATCGGCCTGCACGGCGTCCGGCTCGAACCGGAAGCCGTACTCGCGCACGAAGTCGAGTGCCGCGGCCCGCTCGTCCTCGGCGTCGTCGTGCGCTGCGTCGAACAAGTAGACGCCGTGGCCCATCGCGACACCGGCGTCGCTGATCACGGAGAGGTCCCAGCGGCCCTGCTCGGAACGCTCGATCCGGACGACGGCGGCCTGGGATGCGGTGAAGTCAGCCATGTCGCGAGCCTACGGACGCCCCGCGGCTGGCGTTCAGGATGCTCCGCGGCCACTACGCTGTGCACGGTCACAGGTCAGACGAGTGGAGAACGCATTGTCAGTCGGATTGCTCGCCGTGGTGGACGACATCCTCTCCGCAGCCCTCAAGGCCAGCGCGAAGACCGCGGGGGTCGTCATCGACGACGCCGCCGTCACACCCCAGTACGTGCAGGGCCTGGAGCCCGCCCGCGAACTGCCGGTCGTCGGGCGCATCGCCCTCGGCAGCCTGTTCAACAAGTTCGTCATCATCATCCCGCTGGCCCTGCTGCTGACGGCGTTCGCCCCCGGGGTGCTGCCCTGGCTGCTGCTGCTCGGCGGCACCTACCTGTGCTTCGAGGGGGCCGAGAAGGTGACCGAGTGGTTCGGTGTCCACCACGAGGGCGGGTCCGACGAGGCCGTCACCGAACCGAAGCTCGTCTTCGGCGCCATCCGCACCGACCTCATCCTGAGCACCGAGATCATGCTCATCGCGCTGGCGGGCCTCGACCCCGACCTGGGGCTCTGGCCGACGCTCGGCGCCCTGATCGTGATCGGCCTGGTCATGACGGCGGTCGTCTACGGCGCCGTGGCGCTGCTCGTCAAGGTCGACGACATCGGCCTGCAGATGATGAAGAACCCGGTGCGCCGCACCCGCCGGATCGGTGCCCGCATCGTCCGCGCGATGCCGATGGTCTTCCGCGTCATCAGCGTCATCGGCACCGTCGCGATGCTCTGGGTCGGCGGACACCTGGTCATCGCGAACCTGGCCGAGACGATCTGGCACGGACCGTACGACCTGCTGCACGTGATCGAGCACGCGCTCGAGGCCGCAGGCCCCGTCGTCGTCTGGATCGCCGACACGGCCGTGTCGGCCGTGGCCGGCCTCGTGCTCGGCATGGTCGTCGTCGGCATCGTGCTCGGCATCGGCCGCCTGCGCGGCGGGCAGCACTGACGCGACTGCGCGACGGACGGGAGGCCCGTGGCGGCCTGGCACCGCGCCTCCCGTCCGGTAAGGCGTCCTGACCTGCAGCAGCCGAAAGGTCACAGAGCGGTAACGACGTCAGATCCGTCCAAACCCTTCGCCAGAGGGTGCCGAATCACCTGCAACGACCGGGAACCACCCGGAGCGCTCACCAGCCGCACACCGCTGGTTCTCCACCCTGCACCAGGGTGTGTTCGGCGCGCACACAGCAGCCGCGCCGAGCGCGACAACAGCAAAGGACTGATCACGATGCGCAAGAGCCTCAAGACCTCCATCACCCTCGCCACCACCGGCGCCCTCGTGCTGGGCGGTGCCGCGTTCGGCATCTCCTCCGCCCAGGCCGCCACCCCCGCCATCCACACGGTGTCCTCGTCGTCGTCGAAGATCCCCGCACCGGTCGCCTCGGTGCCCGAGGTCCTCGGTGGCTCCACCGCCGTGAAGCTCGACTCCGGCTTCACCGACGCCCTCACCTCCCTCAAGCTCACCCCCGGCGTCTCCGGCACCGCCAAGCTCGCCGACGGATCCGTGTCGTTCCCGATCACCGCCGGATCGGTCACCTACTGGTCCCCCGACGGCAACTACCGCCCCTACGTCCAGGGCCTGCTCAACCACGACGACTCCGGCCTGACCCTCAAGGGCGGCGACACCACCGTCACCCTCGAGAACTTCGTCGTCAACCCCGGCTCGTCCAAGCTCTACGGCGACGTCCTGGTCAACGGCAAGGTCGCCGTGAACAACGCGTTCCTGTTCGAGCTGCACGGCGGCTCCCTCAAGCCCCTCCAGCTCGAGGGCGACAACGCCATCCTGACCGGCACCACCGTCCACATCAGCGAAGACGCCGCCGGCCTGCTGAACAAGACCTTCGGCACCGACGCCGTCAAGCGCGGCCTCCTCGTCGGCACCGCCACCATCACCGCACAGATCAAGTAACACCCCCGCACCACCGCAACACCAGCACCACGCACGACACGGAGAGTCGCTCCGCCGATCAGGGCGGAGCGGCTCTTCGTCGTTCCCGGTTCCGCCGGCGGCACTGCTTCTCCCAGTGGCCGAGCCTACGATCGAGCGAATGCCCGCTCCTCGCTCGACCAAGACCGACGACCGACCCGGGCCGGACGACTTCATCCGCGTCCGTGGTGCCCGCGAGAACAACCTGCGCGACGTCGACGTGGACATCCCCCGCGACCGGATCGTCGCGTTCACCGGCGTCTCCGGGTCCGGCAAGTCCTCGCTCGCCTTCGGCACCGTCTTCGCCGAGGCCCAGCGCCGGTTCCTCGAGTCCGTCGCCCCGTACGCGCGGCGCCTGATCGCGCAGGGGTCCACCCCGCACGTCGACTCGATCACCGGACTGCCGCCCGCCGTCGCCCTGCAGCAGCGTCGCGGCGCCCCGAGCTCCCGCTCCACCGTCGGCACCATGACCACGCTGTCGAACTCGATGCGCATGCTCTACTCGCGTGCCGGCACGTACCCGTCCGGCGCCGACCGGCTCGAGTCGGACTCCTTCTCGCCGAACACCGTCGCCGGCGCCTGCCCGCGGTGCCACGGCATCGGGACCGCGCACGAGGTCACCGAGGCCTCGGCCGTGCACGATCCGTCGCTGAGCATCCGCGACGGCGCGATCACCGCCTGGCCCGGTGCGTGGCAGGGCAAGAACCTGCGGGACGTCACCGCGGTGCTCGGCTACGACATCGAGCGCCCGTGGCGTGAGCTGTCGCGCGAGGACCGTGACTGGCTGCTCTTCACCGAGGAACAGCCCGTCGTGCAGGTGCAGCCGAAGCGCGACCGCGTGGCCAAGCCATACAAGGGCCGGTTCTGGAGCGCTCGCCAGTTCGTGCTGCACACCCTCGCCGACTCGCAGAGCGAGACCCAGCGCAAGAAGGTGCTGCAGTTCGTCGAGTCCGGCCCGTGCGGGCTGTGCGGCGGAACGGGTCTGACCCGTGCGGCCCTCGCGGTCACGATCGGCGGCCACTCGATCGCCGAGCTGAACGCCCTGCCGCTGACCGGCCTGGCTGACGTCCTGCGCCCGATCGCCAGCATCACCGACGCGGCAGCGGCGACGTCACGGGCGTCGTCCGGCGAGCACACCGAGGTCGCCGTGGCGATCTCCCGCGACCTGCTGACCCGCGTCGACGTCCTGGTCGGCCTGGGGCTCGGCTACCTCGCGCTCGACCGCGCCACGCCGACGCTCTCCCCCGGTGAGAGCCAGCGACTGCGGATCGCGACGCAGCTCCGCTCCGGCCTGTTCGGCGTCGTCTACGTGCTCGACGAACCGAGTGCCGGACTGCACCCCGCCGACGCCGAGTCGCTCGTCGACGTCCTCGACGACCTGCGCGCCGGCGGCAACAGTGTCTTCGTCGTCGAGCACGACATGAGCATCGTGCGCCGAGCCGACTGGATCGTCGACGTCGGCCCCCGGGCGGGCAGCGGCGGTGGCACGGTCCTGTACAGCGGACCGGTCGCCGGCCTGGCCGAGGTCGAGGCTTCGGTCACCCGGCGCTTCCTGGAACCCCGGCAGCCGACCGTCGACCGCGCCGTCCGCGCCCCGATCGGCACGCTCGAGCTCCGTGACCTCACCCTGCACAACCTGCGGGGGCTCGACGTCGACCTGCCGCTCGGTGTCATGACCGCGGTCACCGGGGTGAGTGGCTCGGGCAAGTCGTCGCTCGTGGGTGGTGTCCTGCCCGGGGTCGCCACGTCGCACCCGATCGTCGACCGGGTCGTGCAGGTCGACCAGAAGCCGATCGGCCGCACACCCCGCTCGAACCTGGCCACCTACACGGGCCTGTTCGACGCGGTCCGGGCCGCCTTCGCCCAGACCGACGAAGCCAAGGCCCGCGGCTGGGGCGCCGGACGGTTCTCGTTCAACGTCGCCGGCGGCCGGTGCGAGGTCTGCCAGGGCGAAGGGTCGGTGTCCGTCGAACTGCTCTTCCTGCCCGGCAGCTGGGCCCCGTGCCCCGAGTGCCACGGCTCCCGGTACACCGCCGAGACGCTCGAGGTCCGGTGGAACGGGGCGTCCATCGCCGACGTCCTCGGCATGACCGTCGACGAAGCGGCGCCGTTCCTGGCGCCGCTGCCGGCGGCCGGGCGCGGACTCGAGACCCTGCGCGAGGTCGGGCTCGGCTACCTGCGCCTCGGTCAGCCCGCCCCGGAGCTGTCCGGCGGCGAGGCGCAGCGCATCAAGCTCGCGACCGAACTGCAGCGCGCGCGGACCGGGCACACCCTGTACCTGCTCGACGAGCCCACCACCGGTCTGCACCCGGCCGACGTCGAGCTGCTGACCGCCCAGCTCGCCCGCCTGACCGACACGGGCAACACCGTCGTCGTGGTGGAGCACGCCATGGACGTCGTCGCGAGTGCCGACCACGTCATCGACATGGGCCCGTCCGGCGGTGTCGAGGGTGGCCAGGTGGTCGCCTCCGGCACGCCGGCCGAGGTCGCCGCTTCGACCACCAGCCGGACCGCGCCGTACCTGCGGGACCAGCTCGGTCGCTGACGCAGAAGTGCCCGCCAGGATCGCTCCTGACGGGCACTTCGTCGCTGCCGCTGGTTACCGCTGGACCGCTTCCGGCGCGTCGTCGCGGAAGAAGTCGCTGCCGCTGTGCGTGTAGCCGACCTCACCCGTCCGACGCCACTGCTTGCGGACGCGCTTGAAGGTGGTGATGCGTGCAGGTTCGACGTTCTCGTCGCTCGTGTAGGCGCTCATGGCTGATCTCCCTGTGTGATTAACCGTGGTTCCCCGGCCCCCCGAGATGGAGGCTAACGAGCGGTTTCCACCCGGGTTCGCGATCCGTCCCGGAACGTCCGTCGAACGCAGTTCCGCCCGCGGGATGGCCGCGGAACGCGGCTCACGCGACCCACGGGGACGGACGGGAGGCCCGGATCACCGCCGGCAGACCGGCGGGGGCGAGTCGCGCCTCCAGACCGGTGCCCGGGTCGGCTCAGGAACGCAGGCCGAGCACCAGATCGTGGACCACGCGCGCTGCGCGCGCCGCGGCGTCGTCCAGGTGCTCACGGAACTCGGCACCGTCCGGCGCGCAGAGGTCGCTGATGCACCGGACCGACACGAACGGCATGTCGTGCACGTGGGCGAACTGCGCGATCGCCGCCGACTCCATGTCGACCGCGGCCACCTCGGGGAACGCGACCCGGAGAGTGCGGGCGCGGCCCTCGGTGACGAAGACCTCGCTGGACCCGATCGTCGCCGACCGCAGTGGCCACGCGATGTCGGCCCCCATGGCGAGCTCGACGAGCCGGGCGTCCGGCGCGTAGCCGGTCGGCATGCCGGGGACCTGGCCCAGGGCGTAGCCGAACGCCGTGGCGTCGGCGTTGAGGTTGACGTACCGGTCGCCGACCAGGACGTCACCGATGGCGACACCGTGCATGAGCCCGCCGGCGGTCCCGACGCTGATCACCGGGATGCCCGGACCGAAGTCGTGGAAGCCGTGGGCGACCGCGGCCGTGGCGTTCGTGAAGCCGATGCCGCTGCGGCGCACGACGACCGTGGCGCCGCCGATGTCGAGCAGCTGGTGCGGGTCGTGGCCACCGACGGGGCCGTCGAGCACGGGGACACCGCCGAAGAGGTCGGCGAAGGCCGAGACCTCTTCGCTCATGGCCGCGATGATGATCGCGACGGGTTGCTGCTGCACTGACCGATCCTCCCACGCCGGGCGAGCTCGGACGTGCAGGTCGGGTCGTCGGAACCGCTAGGGGCGGGGGACCTGCCGGGACAGCTCGTCGGCGACGAAGGCGGCGAGCGCGTCGGCGCCGGGGTGGTCGTCGGCGGTGACGGTGACGACGGTGCCGGTGCCGGTGTCGCCCTCGGTCTGGTCGAACAGGAGCATCTGGCCGTACGCACCGTGCAGCCGCCAGAGCCGCCCGGGGCCACCCCACCCGGCCATGGCGTACCGCTCGTAGCCGGGGCCGGTGCCCTCGCGCTCGACCCAGTCGGTGTGCATCGCGTCGCACCACCGCGCGCTGACGATCCGCTGTCCGTCGATGATCCCGCCGTCGCGGATCAGGTGTCCGATGCGGGCGAGTTCCTCGGTGCGGAGCGCCAGCCCCTCACCGCCGGCGACGAACCCGTTCGGGCAGCGTTGCCAATCGACGTCCTGGATGCCGAGCGGCGCGAACAGCCGCTCGGAGACGAACGCACCGACGTCGCCGACCCGGGTCTCGAGCACGCGCATCGCCGTGTAGGTGCTGGCGTTCGCGTACTGGAACACCCGGCCGCGGGACGGTCGCCGCAGGAACTCGGCCGCCAGGTCCGGCCAGTCCGTCAGCTCGGTCGCCGACCAGGGCATGTCGATCCCGCTGGTCATGGTGAGCAGGTGGCGGAGGGTGACCCGGTCGACGCCGTCGCCGAGGGCGAGGCCGGTGCCGGTCAGGTACCCGGCGATCGGTTCGTCGACGTCGACCAGGCCGTCGTCGGCGGCGATGCCGGCGGCCAGGACGCAGACGCCCTTGGCGACGGAGTGGACCTCGCGTCGGACGTCGGGGGTCCAGCGGTGCTCGGCGACGTCGTCGGTGTCCGTCGCCCCGGTCCGCGTGCGCACGTGGATGCCGTGTGCGGCGAACCCCGTCGCGTCGACGTGGGCGACGACGGCGTCGAGGATGGTCGCGGCGGTGTGCACACCCCATCCTCTCGTGGCCGAGTGGTATGCACCGCCGGTCGTGTCCGAGCGGCTGCGGGCACGGGCAGGGTCCGCCGCGTACCGTCCGGCTCGTGTCCGACGAACAGCCCCGCCGCCCCGATCCCACCCGCGTCGGCGACCAGCCCGCGCTCCGCACGGCCTCGGGCTCGAACTGGCTCGTGTGGGGCGCCGTCACGGCCGTGATCGTCGCCGCCGTGATGGTGCTCATGGCGATCCGGGCGCCGGCGATCGGCTGGCCCGCCCTGGTGCTCGTGGCCCTGTTGTTCGTGACGATGGTCGTGGTGCGAGCCGCCGTCCGGGCGAAACGGGCCCGACTCGTCACCCTGGCCGTCCTCGACCTCGGCATCGTGGTCGTCGGGCTGGTGGCGGCCCTGGCGGTGCTGTACTCGTCGCCGGTCGGCTGATGCCACGATGGCATGTTGATAACGGTTCTCACTAAGATGGTGCGCATCGGTCACAGCACGGTGGCCGTTCCACCGACGCAGCCACAGCTGCTGGGAAGACCGACCCCATGCCAGCACCACACCCCACCGAGACCCTCGATGCCCTCGTGGTCGGAGCCGGACCGGCCGGCATCGGCACCGGCCTGGCGCTCCACGCCGTCGACGGCCTGCTGTTCGGCGTCGTCGAACGCGGCGTCGTCGGGGACACGTTCCAGCGATGGCCGGAGCACCAGCGGTTCCTGACACCGTCCTTCACCGGCAACGGGTTCGGGGCCACCGACCTCAACGCGGTCCACCCGCGCACCTCACCCGCCTACAGCCTGGCGACGGACTACCCGTCGGGGCCGGAGTACGCCCGGTACCTGCGTGGCGTCGTCGCCGCCTTCCACCTGCCGACCCTGCCGGACACCGAGGTCGAGCACATCGAGCCGGACGACGACGGCTTCCGCGTGGCCACCAGCCGCGGCCCCGTCGTCGCCCGGAACGTGGTCTGGGCCGGCGGCGAGTTCTCGGACCCGACCCTGCCCCGCTGCGCCGGTACGTCGCTCGGGGTGCACGCCTCCGCCGAGGCAGCCTGGGTGGCACGGCCCGGGCACGTGGTGGTCGTGGGCGGGTTCGAGTCCGGCATCGACCTGGCGTGCCACCACGTCGAGCAGGGGGCGACGGTGACGGTCGTCGACCCGTCCCACCCCTGGGACGCCGGCAGCGGATCGGACCCCTCGTTCCGACTCGCCCCGCGGACCCGCCAGCGGCTCGCCGTCGCGCGGGCCAGCGGACGCCTCACCCTGGTCGACGACGGCCAGGTCACCGGCATCAAGCGGTCCGGCGACGGTTTCTCCGTCGGGGTCGCCGGACGAAGCGCCCTGGTGGCGGACGCACCACCGATCCTCGCCACCGGGTACGGCCCGGGGCTCGGGCCGGCCGCGAGCCTGTTCGACACCCGCGCGGACGGGTGGCCGCTGCTCACCGAGGACGACGAGTCGACCACCACACCCGGGCTCTTCCTGGCCGGCACAGCGCTCCGGCACGGTGGGCTGCAGTTCTGCTTCGTGTACAAGTTCCGGCAGCGGTTCGCCCACGTCGCCCGCGTCATCGGCGAACGGGCCGGACGTGACTGCGGTGCGCTGCAGGAGTGGGACGACGCCGGGATGCTCACCGACGACCTGAGCTGCTGCGGTGTCGAATGCGCGTGCTGATGCCGGCACGACGGCCCGCCCGCCCCGCCGGTGCACGACTCTGGGCCACCCCCGCGATCGTCGGCGGTGCCATCCTGCTCGGGTCGGTGATCGGCGGCGTCTCGCCCTCGAGCGGTGACGTCATGGGCTCCGTGGTGGACCTGCTGGTGATCACCCTGGTCGTCGCCCTGTTCGTCGACGTCCCGCTCCACCGCCTCCCCCAGACGCCGGGCGCGTGGAAGGTCATCGGCATCGCCTGGAGCATGAACTTCCTGCTCGCCCCGCTCGTCGCCTTCCTGCTGACCCGCGTGGCCCTGCCCGGCCACCCGGCCGTCCAACTCGGCGTGATGCTGTACTTCCTGGCGCCCTGCACCGACTGGTTCCTGGCGTTCACCCGCCTGAGCGACGGCGACACCGCCGTGGGCGCGACCCTGCTGCCGATCAACATGGTCACCCAGCTGCTCCTGTTCCCGGTGTGGATCACGGTCCTCGGCGGCAACGCCGGCATCGATGCCGTGGGAACCGTCGGCACCCTGCTGCAGTGGTTCGTCCTGCCCGTCGCGATCGCCGTGGCGATCCGCCTCGGCATCGCACTGCTGCCGACCGGCACTCGAGCCCGCGCCGCGGCGCTGCCCGGCCGGGCGATCCCGTGGATCGTCGGGGCGATGGTCGCCGGCCTCTTCGCCTCGCACATCCGGCTGCTGCTGGCGAACCTGCCGGTGTTCGTCGCCGTGCTGGGGTGCGCAGTGGTGTTCTTCGCCGTCATGTACGTCGCCGCCGAGTCCGCGTCACGCCTCGCCGCCCTGTCGTACCCGAGGACAGCACTGCTCGCGATGACGACGGCGGCCCGCAACGCCCCCTGATGATCGGGCTGACGAGCGCCGCGCTCCCCCACCAGCCCCTGGTCACCACGGCGATCGTGGTCGGGATGCTCGTCGAGTTCCCGCACCTGCTCGCGGTGCGGCACCTGCTGCTGCGTCGGCGACGTGGTCAGCACACCGGGCGACGCCTGCGCGGCACCGCAGCTTGGGGGCACCCGTGACGCACCGGGTCCGGCTCGTCGTCGTGCCGACCGAGCAGCGGGTGATCGAGACCGAGCACGACGACCGACGGACGGCACTCCTGCTCGCGCTGGGCCAGGTGCCACTCGGGTACACGGTCACCGACGTCGACGTGCTGCCGGAACACGAGGACACAGATGGCTGCCCGGCGGAGCCGGACGCGGTCTGAACGGGGCGCTCCGACGGCGCTGGTGCGGCCCGAGACGGTCACGATGCCGGACGGGAGGCCCGTGACGGGCCCGCACCGCGCCTCCAGTCCGGTGCCGGTCGCGACTGGTGCACGTGGCCGGCTACGCGCTGTCGGTCACCGTCGGCTGCGCCTGCCGCAGCCCGGTGACCAGGAGGGTCACGATCGTCCGGACGTCGTAGTCGGGGTCCTGGGGACTCCACGCCACCAGGTCACCGACGGCCCGGAGCAGCTGGTACGGCGGGGTCGGCGCGGCCACCTCGCCGGACGCCCGCGCGGCGTCGAGCAGTCGGCCGAGCACGGGCACGAGCTCGTCGACGAACAGGGTGTGCAGCGCCGTGAAGCCGTCGGCGTCGCCCTCCCAGACGCGCGCCAGACCGTGCTTGGTGCCGAGGAAGTCGACGAACTGGTGCACCCAGCGCAGCAGGGCGGCGAACGGTGTCGGCTCCGAGCCGAGCAGCGCCGGCCCCGCGTCGACCAGGGCCTCGATCTGGTGCCGGTAGACGGCGACGACCAGGTCCGAACGGGTCGGGAAGTGCCGGTAGAGCGTGCCCACCCCGACCCCCGCGGCGGTGGCGACCTCGCGCACCGGTGCACCGACGCCCGAGGCGGCGAAGACCCCGGCAGCGGCGTCGAGGATCGTGCGCTCGTTGCGCTCCACGTCGCGACGGCGACGCGGCGCGGGGTCGGTCGACGGGGTGCTCATGCCTCGATCATCGCACGACACCGACGCGATGCGGAACAGTGCTCCACTTCGCCTTGTAATCCGGATCGTTGTTCCGTATCGTTCCGGAACGTCGCTCCGTTTCGGACGACAGTCGCTCCGTCCGCGGGCGACACGGCATCCCGGAAAGGCCCACATGGCACCCACAGCACCCCGACCACAGGTCATCAGCGTGCGCCCCGTCGCGCTTCCCGCACCCGCGCGCGGTCAGGACCTCGAGGTCCGGATCACCGCACCGACACCCGGCACGGACCTGCCCGTCATCGTCTTCGCCCACGGCTTCGGCCAGTCCATGACCGGCGGCGACCCCCTGGTCGACCACTGGACCGCGAACGGCTTCGTCGTCGTCCAACCGACGTTCCTCGACGCGAAGTCCTACGGGCTGACGCTCGACGACCCGCGCTACCCGACCATCTGGCGGACGCGCGTCGACGACCTCGAGCGCGTGCTCGACGACCTCGACCAGATCATCGACGCGGTCCCCGGCCTGAGCGGGCGCGTCGACACCGCACGCATCGCCGCGGTCGGACACTCGTGGGGCGGACAGTCCGTGGGCATGCTGCTCGGGGCCCGCGTCCTGGACGCCGACGGACAGCCGGGCGAGGACCGCACCGACCACCGCGTGCGCGCCGGGGTCCTGCTGTCCACCACCGGGATCGCGCGCGGCGACCTCGTGCCGTTCGCGCAGGAGCACTTCGCGTTCATGAGCCCCGACTTCAGCCAGCTGCGCACCCCGTCACTCGTCGTCGCCGGCGACCACGACCAGTCCCAGCTCTCGACGCGAGGCCCGGACTGGTTCACCGACGTCTACCACCTGAGCCCCGGCGCGCGGCACCTGGTGACACTCCACGGCGGCGAGCACCTGCTCGGCGGGATCCAGGACTACGAGTCGACCGCCACCACGGACGAGAGCCCCGAGCGTGTGGACCTCGTCCGCCACACCACGACGGCGTTCCTCCGGACCGCGCTCGGCCTCGACCCCGACGCGTGGTCGGCGATCGCCGACGCCGTCGGCCCTGCCACCGCCGTCGGCCACATCGAATCGAAGGAGCACCACTCGTGATCACCGACCAGCACCCCCTGCCCAGCGGCTTCACCGCCGCGTCCACCGCCGCCGACGTCCTGCACGGCGTCGACCTGACCGGCCGGAACGTCGTCGTGACCGGCGGCCACAGCCGCCTCGGCCGCGAGACCAGCCGCGCCCTCGCGGCGGCCGGCGCCGACGTCACCGTCGCCTCCCGTGACGTCGACCGGGCATCCGCAGCCGTCGCCGACATCCCGGGCATCCACGTCGAGGCCCTCGACCTCACGGACCCGTCGTCGGTCGATGCCTTCGCCGCGCGCTGGTCGACCTCCGGCCGCCCGCTGCACATGCTCGTGAACAGTGCCGCGATGCTCTTCACCCCGGACCGCCGGCTCGACGGCCGCGGCAACGAACTGGCGTTCTCGACGACGCACCTCGGGCACTTCCAGCTCACGCGGGCGCTCCTCCCCGCCCTCCTGGAGGCCCGTGGTGCGCGGGTCTTGACCGTCACCTCCGGCGCGGCGCGGTTCGGGCAGATCCGGTGGGACGACCTGACGTTCGCCCACGGGTACGACCCGGTCACCGCGTACGGGCAGTCGAAGCGCGCCAACGTCCTGTTCACGGTGGAACTCGACCGGCGGTACGCCGACCAGGGCATCCGCGCCTTCGCGGCGCACCCTGGCGTCATCATCGGACCCGGCCCGCACGACCCGACGGTGCTCGCGTCGTACCGCGAGCAGGGACTGGTCGACGACCACGGGGTGACCGTCATCGATCCCGAGGTCGGCAAGAAGACCGTCGAGCAGGGCGCAGCGACGCTCGTGTTCGGTGCCGCGAGCCCGCTGCTCGACGGCGTCGGCGGGGTCTACCTGAAGGACAGCGACGTCGCCGTGATCGACGACCGGGTCCTGCCCCTCACCGCGGACCGGATCCCGTCGGACGCGAACTCCGCGATGCTCGACGTCGACGACGCCCGGCGGCTGTGGGAGGTCAGCGAAGGGCTCCTGGCCTGATCGCCGTCGGCCGGGGGCTCCCGTCTGCTCGCTGTCCGCGTCGTCCTCGCTACTGTGTGACGGTGCTGACCGTGCGGATCGAGAGCCCCCGACAGGACGACGTCCTGCACCTGCTGCAGCAGGGCGACGACTACGGGCTGAGCCTCTACCCGGCCGAGAACTACCACGCCCTCGACGTCGACGACCTGGACCAGCCCGACGTCACGTTCCTGGTGGCGCGTGAGGACGGCACCGCCCTCGGCACGGTGGCGCTCGTCGACGCCGGCGACGGGACCGGCGAGGTCAAGCGCATGTTCGTGAGCGATGCCGCGCGTGGGCTCGGCGTGGGGATGCGGCTGCTCGACGCCCTGCACGACCGGGCCCGCGCGGTCGGCATCGGGACCGTCCGGCTCGAGACCGGCCTGCCGCAGGCCGCGGCCATCGCGCTGTACCGGAAGGCCGGGTACGCGGACATCCCCCGGTTCGGCCCGTACGTCGACGACCCGACGAGCGTGTGCATGGAGCGGCAGCTCGTCTGATCGGCGCTCGGTCCCGACGTAGGATCGCGTGTGAGCTCCGAGCACCCCGAACCCAGCGGCATCGACCCTGACGACCTGACCGTCGCGCTCCGGGTGCTCGAGCAGCTGCCGTCGATCGACGAGACGCACCCGGACTTCATCCGGGTCCGTCAGGCCACCGCGAAGATGTTCAAGGCCGTCAAGCGTGCGCACCGGCTCGAGAAGCGCGGCGTCATCGCCGAGGCCGACCGCCGGGTGATCGCCGCCACCGCCACCGGGGCCGCCGACCGGATCGACGACGAGACCCGCGGCGTCCCGATCAGCGCCTCGACCGCGTCGACCACCGCGGGCACGCTGCTGAAGTCACGGCCCTGCTACATGTGCAAGCAGCACTACACGGTCGTCGACGCGTTCTACCACCAGCTCTGCCCGGCGTGCGCTCGCATGAGCCACGCGAAGCGCGAGGCTCGGACGGACCTGACCGGCAAGCGGGCGCTGCTCACCGGCGGTCGCGCGAAGATCGGCATGTACATCGCCCTCCGGCTGCTGCGCGACGGGGCCCACACCACCATCACCACGCGGTTCCCCCGCGACGCGGTGCGCCGGTTCGCGAGCCTGCCCGACTCCGCCGACTGGATGGACCGCCTGAAGGTCGTCGGCATCGACCTGCGCGACCCCGCCCAGGTGATCGGGCTCGCCGAGGACGTCGCCGCCTCCGGCCCCCTCGACATCCTGATCAACAACGCCACGCAGACCGTGCGCCGGTCGACCGGGGCCTACCAGCCGCTGGTCGACGCGGAACTCGCGCCGCTGCCCGACGGACCGCTGCCCGAACTCGTGACCTTCGGGCACACCAATGACCAGCACCCGCTGGCGCTCGCCCGCTCGGTGGCCGCGCACCCGATCCTCGCGGCCGCCGCAGCCCGAGCCGACGAGCTGACCGAACAGGCGATGGCGCCCGGATCGAGCTCGCTCGAACGGCTCGCCCTGGGCACCGCCATCGACGCCGGTGGCCTGGTCCCCGACCTGCACGACGAGAACTCGTGGACCCAGCAGGTCGACGAGGTCGACCCGCTCGAGATGCTCGAGGTCCAGCTGGCCAACACCACCGCGCCGTTCATCCTGATCTCGAAGCTCCGCCCCGCGATGGCCGCGAGCACGGGACGCCGCACCTACGTGGTGAACGTCAGCGCCATGGAAGGGGTGTTCGGCCGCGCCTACAAGGGGCCGGGTCACCCGCACACGAACATGGCGAAGGCCGCCGTGAACATGCTCACCCGCACGAGCGCGCAGGAGATGTTCGAGACGGACAACATCCTGATGACGAGCGTCGACACCGGGTGGATCACCGACGAACGGCCGCACCCCACGAAGGTCCGGCTCGCCGAAGAGGGCTTCCACGCGCCGCTCGACCTGGTCGACGGGGCTGCCCGCGTCTACGACCCGATCGTCCGGGGCGAAGCGGGCGAGGACGTGTTCGGTGTCTTCCTGAAGGACTACGCGCCGAGTTCGTGGTGACGATCCGCTGACCGGGTCGGTTCCGTCAGTGCTTCGACGGGGCGTTCTCCTGCGGCAGGACCGCGGCGAAGCGGAGCAGGAAGTCGCGCACCACCGTCAACGTGTCGTCGTCGTACGAACCGATCGCCTCGTCGAGCTCCGCGGCACGTGACCCGAGGAACCCACTGCTGCGTTCCCGGGTGAGCTCGGTGACGCGGAGAGTGACGACCCGACGGTCCGCGCTCTCGCGGCTCCGCATGATCAACCCACGCTCCTCCAGTCGGTTGACCAACGCGTTCGCCGCACCCGAGGTCATCCCGATCCGCCGGGCGAGCCGCGTGCCCGTCATCGGCTCGCCCTCGGTCTCCGCCCAGAGGATCTCCCCCAGCGCGACGCCGTCCGAGGTCGGCAGCTCCATCCATGCTGCGAAGCGGAGCGCCGACTCCTGGTACCGGACGGCGTAGCGGCGGAGCGCCTCGAGGGTCTGGGAGCGCAAGTCGGTCATGCGATCGATTCTGCCGCCTTCCGGGCCCCTTGCAGTGTCGGGTAGTGCGGCAGGACGGGGACGTGCTTCTCGCTCGTCAGCAGGTACTTCTGGGCGAAGCCGCGGACCGGACCGAGAGACGCCACCCGGAGCGCCGCCCGCACCGCGCGGACGCCCGCCTTCGACGACGGGTGCAGCAGGCGCGCACCGCCCGGGGGAAGCCCCTGCGCGCTGTCGGCGTACCCGCGGAGCATCTCCTCGTAGCGCGCGAAGGCGTCCGGGATCGAGTACCCGTGATCAGCGCCGACGGCCGGCTCGACCGTCCGAGCGAGTTCCCCGGCCAGGATGTGCGCGCCGACCAGGGACAGCGTCGTGCCCATGCCGGTCGGCCCGGAGCCCCAGGCCGCGTCACCGAGCAGGGCGATCCGACCTTTGCTCCATCGCGACACCACGACCTGCTCCATCCGCTGCGTGTAGAACTCGTCGGACCGCTCGCTGAACCCGTCGAGGATCCGCCCCGTCTGCCACCCTGCGCCCCGGAAGCGCTCGCGCAGGATCCGCAGCTGCACGTCGACGGGGAGCTGCTCGAAGCCCATCGACTCCGACTCGAACGACACACTCGCCCGGATCGTCCCCTCGTTGTCGGGTCGGATCGACGCGACACGTCCACGCGGCGCCGTGTACCAGTCCCAGTGGTCGGTGTCGCTGCCGATCCGGTCGAGCGTGCCGTAGGCGATGCTGACGCCGTGGTCGCGGTACTCCGTCTCGTCGGCGAACAGGATCCGACGGGTGCGCGAGCTGCGGCCCTCGGCGACGACGACCAGGTCGAACCGCTCCTGAGCGCCGCTGTCGTAGCGGACGTTCACCCCGGTGCCGTCCTGCTCGGCGCCCGCGATGAAGTCCCCGTAGCGGCGGTCGACCGTGTCCGGCAGCGCATCGACGAGGATCCCGGCGAACGTGCCCCGCAGGATCTCGATCTCGGCAGTCGGACCGTCCTGGCCCTCGGTCTTCGGGAACGTGGCGTACGGGGTGCCGTGCTCGTCCACGTACCGGGTGCCCGCTTCGCCGGTGAGGTGGTGCATCACGGTGTCGCGGAGACCCATGCGCTCGAGGACCTCGCGCCCGAGCCCCCGGACGTCGATGTTCTGGCCGGTGGTCCGCTGCTCCGGTGACCGCTCGAGCAGCGTGACGTCGAAGCCGGATCGGTCGAGTCCCCACGCCAGCGCGGGGCCAGCGATGCTCGCGCCGGTGATCAGGACGCGTGGGCGGTGGTGCGGCGTGGTCGCCATGGGTGGTCCTCTGCTCGTGGGGCGACGAGTGCCGTCCCACGAGTACTATACCTTCACAGCGATATCACTCCACAGGGAAGATGCATTTGGTTCCGCATCGAACGGTGAGCTGTCAGACCAGATCCTCCGCGACGGCAACGAGTGCGCGGGCGGCCGCACCGGCATTGTGGATGTCCGATGCGTCTACTGACCTCGCACTGTAGGCCGCTTTGTTCTTGACCCGAACGAGCGTCTCGAGGTGCTTCGCGATCGGCCGGTCCGTCGCATCCCGCAGGATCGAGACGCCGTCGTTGTGGCTCGCCCCACTGCTGTACCTTCCGGTCTTGCCGATGCAGATGGCATCTGCCGCGGCGATCCCTGCGTCGACGCACAGGTCGACGAAGGAGTTGGCATGAGGGGACGTCGGACTCAGGATCCCGTCCTCGGCACCGAACTCGAACAGTGTCTCGGCTGACTCGAGGAAGCCCTTGGCCTTCTCGAGCCGACCGCGCATGAAAGCGCCGTCGCCGTCAGTGGTCGACGGCAGTTTCGGTGGAGTCAACGTGCGGCCTTCCTGAGGTGGGCTTGGAGCCATCGGCGGTCTTCCACGAGGGGAATGCCCTCACTCGCGATGGAACCGATGAGCGGGTCATCGAAGGTGACCCCCGAGACGTCGTACACGATGGGGTTCACCTGGTTGCCGGTCCACCGATGAACGGCAACGGTGAGGTCGTAGATGCGGTCCTCAGCTTCCGTCCGCGAAACGGCATCCACGGCGAAGAACAGATCGATGTCGCTGTCCGGTCGCATCGCACCTCGCGCGGCCGAGCCGAACAACGCTGCGTAGCGGACCGGAATCGATGCGATCTCCCCGCGGACCCTGTCGAGGAAGCGGGTACGAGCTCCGGCCACCTCGAGGACCGCCGACGCGAGGAGATGGTCTCGGTTGAGCGCGTACGTGCTCACGCCGCCGATGTCGTCGAACACAACGATGCCCTGCTCCGTCAGACGGTCAAGCACCTTCTTCACGCCGTTTCGAGAACGGCCTCCGGGGACGAGCCGCTGGACAGCGGACACCGTGAAGGGTCGGTCCGACAGGCCACTCAGCACCATCAGAACGTCACCATCGAGTCCGCTCGACAACGCCGCGAATGGGCTCTGCAGCTGCACGACGCCCTCCTGACCTCGAAGCACCACTGTCACTATCGTGACGCATGCATCACTATAGTGACGACCACAACCGAGAAAGGCAATCCCGCGCAATCC
Organism: Curtobacterium sp. Arg-1; assembly: GCF_025643395.1. Taxonomy (NCBI): domain Bacteria; kingdom Bacillati; phylum Actinomycetota; class Actinomycetes; order Micrococcales; family Microbacteriaceae; genus Curtobacterium; species Curtobacterium sp. Arg-1. The sequence goes on along the minus strand of NZ_CP095731.1, from coordinate 726,979 downwards.
TTGGACGGCTGCAGCGCCCCCCTGCGGTCGGTCAGCTCACGGTGAGCAGCGAGAACGCCACCGATCAGCGTGGAGGCGCAGCAGCTGGACGCGATGACAGGACGGCTCGTCCGTCCGTGACGTGCATGAGATGAACGGTCTTGTACCCGCGCGCTTCCTCGTACGAGGCGAGCAGCATCGCATCGGCGATGCCAGTGACGTACAACAAGGAACCCTGCTCGAGCGCTGGGTCAGTGAGCTCCAGGCCCGAAGTCGACCCCGTCGCACTGAACCGCTCAGGGTGCTCTGCGTACTCGGTGTCCCCGTGTCGAGAAACCAGGGCGGCTGCAAGCTCGTCATTGAGGACGATGTTCAGAGTGACGTTCTGCGCTGTCAAGGTCCGACTCTTCCTTCAGGAGCCCGCGCTCGCTGGCGGGCAGTGACTCGAGGCTAACGACGACCGGTGACAGGCGGCGATCCATCGAGTCTGCCGGTGCGGGGTAACGGCATCAACGAAACTCTCGGATGAACGCAAAGCGTGCAGAGAGGCGTCCCGCTGGTTTCGGATTCCCATTCCAAGACCCTGCGCGCCTGCAGACCCCGCTCCGCCTCCAGGATTCGAACCCGGACCTAACGGCACCAAAGGCCGTCGTGCTGCCATTACACCAAGGCGGAACGCACCCGAAGGTGCTCCTCCATCTTCCCACGACCCACGAGGCTGGCTGTCCGCTCCGGGTTCGGCCAAGATGGTGGGATGCCGCATGAGGACGAGGTCGATCGCATCGTCGCGGCGTGGGGTCGTGAGCGTGCCGACCTCGACTTCGGCCCGCTCGAGGTGCTGTCCCGCGTGGACCGGCTCGCCCGGCACCTGGACCGCGCCCGGCGGACCGCGTTCGACGCGAGCGACATGGAGCCGTGGGAGTTCGACGTCCTGTCGGCCCTGCGGCGGGCGGGTGAGCCGTACGAACTGAGCCCGAAGACCCTGCTGCAGCAGACCCTGGTGTCGAGCGGCACGATGACGAACCGGGTGGACCGTCTGGCGGCACGCGGCTTCGTGGGGCGACGGACCGACCCGAAGGACGGCCGCGGCATCCTCGTCTCGCTGACGAGCCAGGGCCGGGTGGCGGTGGACGCGGCGATCGCGGACCTGCTGGCCGCCGAGCGGGACATCCTGTCCGGGGTCTCCGCCGACGAGCAGGGCCAGTTGGCCGGGCTGCTCCGCCGACTCATCCTGGGTCTCGGGGACTGACCGACAGCGTCACACGGGCCGAGCTGCCCCGGCGTAGCGTGCGGCGCATGCACGCCATCACCCTCGCCGTCGCCGACGTTGCACGATCGGCCGAGTTCTACCGCGCGCTGCTCGGCATCGAGGGCAGTGGCGTCATCGGTACCGAGTACCCCGCCACCGAGACGCAGGCCGGCGGCACCACGGCGATGTTCACCCTCGACGACGGGCTGATCGTCAGCGTCTACGGCCGAGACGACATGACGAAGGACTCCGGTGTCCAGCTGGCCACGGCACCGAGCAGCACGATCGGCCACTTCACGAGCAGTCAGGCCGAGGCCGAGGCGTTCCTCGAGCGGGCGCAGGCAGCCGGCGCCACGATGCTCGAGCCGCCGTACACGCGCCCGTGGGGCATGTGGTCTGGCTTCTTCCAGGACCCGGACGGGCACCTGTGGGAGGTCGTGGCGAACCCCGGCGGTGGGGCGCCCGAGGACGCGACACCGACGGACGCAAGCCAGGACGCGGTCGACCCCGCGTCCGTCGAGTAGCCCGGCTCAGACCCCGAGCAGCTCCGCGACCTCGAGCCAGCGCTCCTCGAGCTGCTCGACCTCGGCCTCGAGCGCACCGAGCTTCGACTGCAGTTCGCCGAGCCCGGCGTAGTCGGACTGGTCGTGCGTCGCGAACTGGTCGAGCAGCTTCTTGCGGTCCGCGCCGACCTTCGCGATCTTCCGGTCGAGTGCCGACATCTCCTTCTCGGCCGTTCGCCGGTCCGCGCCCGACAGGGCGGACGCACCAGCGGCAGTGGACCCGGCCACGGCACCGGCCGAACCGGTCCCGCCGACGGTGTCGGGCCTCCCGGCAGACGCGGCGGCAGCCGCAGAGGCGGTCCCGCCACCGGTGCCGGCCTCGCGCAGACGCATGTACTCGTCGACGCCGCCGGGCAGGTGGCGCAGGTGCCCGCCGAGCACGGCGTACTGCTGGTCGGTGACGCGCTCGAGCAGGTACCGGTCGTGGCTGACGACCAGCAGGGTGCCGGGCCAGGTGTCGAGCAGGTCCTCCATGGCGGCGAGCATGTCGGTGTCGAGGTCGTTGGTGGGCTCGTCGAGGATGAGCACGTTCGGCTCGTCGAGCAGGATGAGCATGAGCTGCAGACGACGCTTCTGCCCACCGGACAGGTCCTTGACGGGCGTGGAGAGCTGCTCCGAGGTGAAGCCGAGCCGCTCGAGCAGCTGCGACGGCGTCATCTCCTTGCCGTCGGCGACGTAGCTCGTCTTCTTGCGGGCCACGACCTCGCGCACGCGGTCGTCGGCGAACTGCTGCAGGTCGGCGAGCTGCTGGTCGAGCACCGCGACCTGCACCGTCTTGCCGGTCTTCACCCGCCCGCTCGTCGGCTGCAGCCGACCGGAGACCAGGTTGAGCAGCGTCGACTTGCCGGCGCCGTTCGGGCCGAGGATGCCGGTCCGCTCCCCCGGAGCGATGCGCCACTCGATGCGATCGAGGATCTGCGTGCCGTCGAACGAGACGCTCACGTCGAGCAGGTCGACGACGTCCTTGCCGAGGCGCGCGGTCGCGGTGCGGGACAGGGCGACGGTGTCGCGGATCGGCGGGACGTCGTCGATCAGGGCGTTCGCCGCATCGATGCGGAACTTCGGCTTGCTTGTACGGGCCGGGGCGCCGCGGCGGAGCCACGCGAGCTCCTTGCGGGCCAGGTTCTGGCGGCGCTGCTCGATCGTGGCCGCCTGCCGGTCACGCTCGACGCGCTGCAGGATGTACGCGGCGTAGCCACCTTCGAAGGGGTCGACGACGCCGTCGTGGACCTCCCACGTGTCGGTTGACACGGCGTCCAGGAACCACCGGTCGTGCGTCACGACGACCATGCCGCCCTGGTTGGACGACCAGCGGCGGTTGATGTGCCCGGCGAGCCACTCGATGCCCTCGACGTCCAGGTGGTTCGTCGGCTCGTCCAGGAACAACACGTCCCAGTCGCCGACCAGCAGCCGCGCGAGTGCCACCCGGCGACGCTGCCCGCCGGACAGCTCGTCGACGCTGACGTCCCACGGGATGTCGGAGACCAGACCGCCGATGATGTCGCGGATCTTCGGGTCACCGGCCCACTCGTGCTCCTCGAGGTCGCCGACGACGGTGCTGCCGACGGTCGCGCCCTCGGGCAGGATGTCGCGCTGGTCCAGGTAGCCGATGGTCAGCCCGCGGCGGTGCGTGACGCGGCCGCCGTCCGGCTCGAGTCGCTGGGACAGCAGTGCGAGGAGGGTCGACTTGCCGTCGCCGTTCCGGCCGACGACGCCGATCCGGTCACCCTCGTCGATGCCGAGGGTGACGTTGTCGAAGACGACCTTGGTGGGGAACTCGAGATGCAGGTTCTCGGCGCCGAGGAGATGTGCCACGCGTCAAGGGTAGGTGGCGCGGCGGGGTGGTGGGTGCGGGGCGGGTGGTTGGAGCGGTTGGCCGACCGGCTCTGGTCGCACGGTGCGCGCTTGTTCAAGTGGTGCGAGGTTGCCCGCTTGGTGCGAGCTTGTAGCGGCACACGGAGCGCGCAACCTCGCACCAGTCGACAGAGGGCGCACGGTGCGTCGGCCTGGAGGCCCGGCTCAGCTCGCGGGAGCGGTGTCGCCCTCGCCCGCGGCTTCCTTCGCGCGCTTCAAGCGGGCCTGCGCTTCCCAGTACTCGATCTCGCGCTCGAGCTCGGCGAGCTCCTGCTCGGTGCCGGTCACGCGCTTCGTGCCGTGGGCACTGCGGGCGTCGCCGAGGGTGGCGTAGCGGTCCTCGTGGCGGGTCGGCTCGATGTAGCGACCGTGGTTCCGTTCGCCCGGAGCCCAGTCGTGGCCGATGGCGAACCAGACGATGCTGCCGATGACGGGGACCAGGATCACGAGGATCACCCACGCGATCTTCGGAAGGCCGCGGATCTGGTCATCCGTCTTCGTCAGGATGTCGATCAGGGCGAAGACCAGCAGGATGACGGTGATCCCGGGCAGCAAGACGCTCATGTTCGCGATTCTATGGATCCGCTTGGAGTCTCACCATTCCCCGAACGAGCGTCGTGGTTGCGAAGGTGCACAGGGTCAGCGTCGAGGTACCGGCGTGCGAGCACCGCGGACCGTGCCGTCCATGCGAACTGCCCCGCGGCGGGGATGCCACCCGCCAGGTAGACGGGCCAGAACGTGACGCCGGAGAACGCGAACGCCGCCCACACGGCGACGAGTCCCACGGTCAGCTGGAGGCCGGTGCCGTCGGCCAGTTCGACGGCTCGAGCCCGCACGATCATCAACCGATCGGCGGGGGCAGCGCGCCGCCCGGTCGCAGCCGCGGTCACCGCGCGCTGTTCGCGTTGCTGCAACGGCGCGAGCACCGGCGCAGGACGAGCTGCCACCCCGTTCCGTCTCCGGCGGATGCCGACCTGCACGGCCTCACTGATACCGGCCACGAAGCCCAGTGCGGCGACCGCCGCCGAGAGGGCGAAGCGCGCGTCGGAGCCGGTGGGCAGGACGATCGCCCCGACGCCGAGCACCACCAACACCAGCACGGTCGCCAGGACGAACCAACGGACCTGCAGGACAGCTCCCGGGGACTTCGCCGAGACGGCGCGAGCGCGTTCCTCGGACTCGACCCACCGGCGTTCCACCGCTGTCAGTCCGGCGTTCGGCCGTTCGGCAGATGTCACAGCGCCGCGACCCACTCGTCCGTCCCGTCGGTGAACCGCTGGTGCTTCCAGATCGGCACGCGCTCCTTCACCAGGTCGACCAGGGCACCGCACGCCGCGAACGCCTGCGCCCGGTGCGACGACGACACCGCTGCGGCGAGCGCGACGTCCCCGATGCCGAGTGCCCCGACCCGGTGCAGCACGGCGATCCGGACGTCGGGGTGGTCCTCGGCGATGGTCCGGGCGACCGCGGTGATGACGTCGTCGGCACTGGGGTGCCGCTCGTAGTCGAGTGCGGTGACGCCCTTGCCACCGTCGTGGTCTCGGACGATGCCGGCGAAGGTCACCACGGCGCCGTCCTGCTCGGTGGCCACCACGGCTGCGACCTCGTCGACGCTGATGTCGCGGTCGACGACGTCGGCGAGCACGACCCGTGCGGCGGCCTCGGTGCTGCTCACGAGGCGCTCCGCGGGGCGTGGCCCTCGCCGTGCACCTGGGCGACGACGTGGTCGAGCACACCGTCGAGCACGGCGAGCCCGTCGGACACCCCACCGCGCGATCCGGGCAGGGTGACGAGCAGGCAGCCGGCGTTCGTGACCCCGGCGACCCCGCGGGTGAGCAGCGCGGTCGGGCCGGCACCCGCGAGGCCGCGCCGACGGATCTCCTCGGTGATGCCGGGCAGTTCGAGGTCGATCAGGCTCGCCACGGCCTCGGGGGTCCGGTCGGTGGGGGTGACCCCGGTGCCGCCGGTGGTGATGACGACCCGGGCGTCGGCCAGGAGTTCGGCGGTGACGGTCTCGGTGATCGCGCCGCCGTCGGGGACGATGATCGGTTCGCTCGTGGTGAACCCGTGCTCGCGCAGCCAGTCGGCGATGACGGGTCCGGTGCGGTCGAGTTCGGGGTCGGCGGCGGCCTGCGTGGACACCACGACGACGGCGGCCCGGCCCCTGGTCGGCTCGGCGGTCATCGGTTGCTCCAGTCCCCGGAGCGTCCGCCGTGCTTCTCGAGCACGCGCACGTCCGTGATCACGGCCGCTCGGTCGACGGCCTTCACCATGTCGTACACCGTCAGCGCGGCGACGCTCGCCCCGGTCAGGGCTTCCATCTCGACGCCGGTGCGGGAGGTCGTTCGGACCGACACCTCGATCAGCACGCGGTCGTCGGAGCCGGTGATGTCGACCTGCACGCCGGCGATGGGCAGCGGGTGGCACAGCGGGATGAGGTCGGAGGTCTTCTTCACCGCCATGATCGCCGCGATGCGGGCGGTGCCGACGACCTCGCCCTTGGGCAGCGAGCCGTCGAGGATGCGTGCGACGACGTCGGGGCGGGTGACGACGGTGGCGGTGGCGGTGGCCGACCGGTCGGTGACGTCCTTCGCGGAGACGTCGACCATGTGCGCACTGCCGTCAGCGCGGACGTGCGACAGGTCGTCGGACTCGGCGTCGGCCTGGGCTCGGGACGAGCCGGGGTCGGACGGGGACTGCTCGGTCATCGGAGGCTCCAGACGGTCAGGGGGTCGCCGACCTCGACGGTGTCGACGCCGACGGGGACGTGCACCAGGTGGGTGGCGGCGGCGTAGTGGACGAGCAGGTGTGAACTCGGCCCACCGACGAAGTGCACGGCACCGTCCTGCACCCGGCCGCGACGGACCTGGTGCTTGCCGGCGGGTGAACCGGCAGCGGACGCTGCGGGCAGGACCTGCGTGGGCCGGTCCGCCGTGAGCCCGACGGCCGCGGCGAGCAGGGGGCGCAGGAACACCTCGAACGAGACGAGCGCCGACACCGGGTTGCCGGGGAAGGACACGACCGGAACGGCACGACCAGCAAGAGCGTCGACGCCCCCGCCCGCACCGAACACGACGCTGCCGAACGCCTGCGGCCCACCGGGTTGCATCGCGACCGGCGTCACCGCGAGCCCGCGGGGTTCGAGCGCCTGTCGCACGACCTCGTACGCCCCGGCGCTGATGCCCCCGGTGGTCAGCACGAGGTCGGCCCAGTCCCCCACGGCCGCATCGAGTGCCTGGTCGAAGGCAGCGACGTGGTCGGGCACCCGGACGGCCCGGGAGTACGCTCCGACCTGGGCCAGGGCGGCCCGCAGCGCGATGCCGTTCGCGTCGCCGATGGTCGCCGCGTCGGCATCGGCTCCCTGCAGCTCGGACCCGGTCGACACGACGAGGACCCGCAGCGCTCGGCGAACCGAGACGGTCGTCACCCCGGCCGAGGCCAGTGCCCCGAGCAGCGCCGGCGTCACCGCGGAACCGGCCGGAGCGAGCTCGGCACCGGCGAGCAGGTCGCTGCCGGTGCCCCGCACGAAGGTGCCGGCGGTCAGGTCGGCGGGCACCGTCACCCGGGGCAGCTCGAGCGCCGCCGGGAACGCGCCGGGCTCGATCGCCTCGACCGGGAACACCGCGTCGGCACCGGTCGGGATCCGCGCTCCGGTCATGATCGGCGCGGCCGTGCCGGGTTCGAGCGGCTCGGGCACCACGCCGGCCGGGATCGGGGCGACGACCCGGACCTGCTGCCCGGCGTCGGCGACCCGCACGGCGAACCCGTCCATCTGACTGTTGTCGAACGGCGGCAGCGGAACGGGCGACTGGACGGCCGCCGCGAGCACGCGGTGTGCGAACCCAGCACCCGCACCGGCGCCCTCGCCCGGGCCGGCGAGTTCGTCGAGCGGCAGTTCTTCTGCTCCGAGGCCCGCCACCACCGGCGCGAGCAACGCCGCCAGGTCGTCGCGGTGCTGACCGATCGTTCGCACAGGTGCCTCCGAACAGGGGTAGGTGGCGCCGCTCCCGGTTCGCCCGGTGGCGCCGTCAGTAGCGTATCCAGCGCGCAGCCCGCGCCGACGACCAACCGGAGGACCTGTGGAGAACGACGAAGCCGTGACGATCGGTGTCATCGGAGGCTCCGGCCTCTACCAGCTGTTCGAGGAGGGCACCGCCGACGAGCTCGACGTCCCGACCCCGTTCGGCCCGACCTCGAGCCCGATCAGCATCGGCACGATGTCCGGACGACGGGTCGCGTTCCTGACCCGCCACGGCCGTGAGCACTCCGTCGCCCCGCACCGCATCAACCACCGTGCGAACGTCTGGGCGCTCCGCTCGCTCGGCGTCCGCGCGATCGTGTCCTCGAGCGCCGTCGGCGGCCTGCACCCCGACTACGCCCCGGGCACCTTCGTCGTGACCGACCAGCTCATCGACCGCACCTGGGGCCGCGCCGACACGTTCTTCGAGGACGACGTGCAGCACCTGTCCTTCGCGGACCCGTTCGACCCGACGCTCCGCCGTGCGGCGATCGACGCCGTCGCCGGACTCGACGTGCCGTTCCGCCCGACCGGCACGTGCGTCGTCATCCAGGGTCCCCGGTTCTCCACCCGCGCCGAGTCCGTCTGGCTCCGCCAGGCCGGCGGCCACACCATCAACATGACGATGACGCCCGAGGTGCCGCTCGCCGCGGAACTGGGCATCGCGACCGTGAACCTGTCGTTCGTGACCGACGCCGACGCCGGCCTGGCCCCGACCGAGGACGAAGCCGCAGCCGACGCGGCAGCTGCAGCCGACGCCGCAGCCGCAGCCAGCGGCCCCGGCGTCGACGACGCCGGCGCCGTCGTCACCCACGCCCTCGTCATGGAACGCCTCGCTCGCGCCAACGAGGTCATCGTCCGCGCCATCGGCCAGATCGTCGCCGCGATCCCCGACGACTTCACCCCGCGCGAACTCGTCCCCACCAGCGCGAGCGCCAGCATCATGCAGACCCAGCCCACGGGTGCGACACCCACGCAGGCCCAGCCCGCTGCCACCGCCACCACGGGCGCGACCGCATGAGCCGCCTCCTCGTCACCGGCGGCGCGGGCTTCATCGGCTCCGCGATCGTCCGTCGTGCCCTGGCCGACGGCCACGAGGTCCGCGTCCTCGACTCCCTGCGCGACGACGTGCACGGCGACCCCGCCGAGGTCATCCGCGCCCACCAGCAGCAGGGCATCGCGTTCGTGCACGGCGACGTCCGTGACCGGGTCGCCCTCGACGCCTCCCTCGACGGCATCGACGTCGTGTGCCACCAGGCCGCCAAGGTGGGCCTGGGCGTGGACTTCCAGGACGCCCCCGACTACGTCTCGTCGAACGACGCCGGCACCGCCCACGTCCTCGCCGGCATGGACCGGCACGACATCGGCCGGCTCGTCGTCGCCAGCTCGATGGTCGTCTACGGCGAGGGTGCGTACACCACCGCGTCCGGCGAACCCACCCGTCCGCCGGCCCGCCGCCGCGAGGACCTCGACGCCGGCCGCTTCGACCCGATCGGGCCCGACGGTCAGCCCCTGCTGCCCGGCCTGATCGACGAGTCCGCCGCGCTCGACCCCCGCAACGTGTACGCGCAGACGAAGGTCGCGCAGGAGCACCTGGCCTCGAGCTGGGCGCGTGCCACGGGCGGCCGCGCGATCGCGCTCCGCTACCACAACGTCTACGGACCGGGCATGCCAGCGAACACCCCCTACGCCGGTGTCGCGTCCCTGTTCCGCTCGGCGCTGGCCCGCGGCGAGGCCCCCCGGGTCTTCGAGGACGGCGCCCAGCGACGCGACTTCGTGCACGTCGACGACGTCGCCGGCGCGAACGCCGCCTCGATCGCGGCGACCGCCGACCTGCCGTCGGACACCTTCCGCGCGTACAACGTCGGCTCGGGCACCGTGCACACCATCGGCGACATGGCCGCGGCGATCGCCGGACCCGACGGCCCGCAGCCGGTCGTCACCGGCGAGTACCGACTGGGCGACGTCCGCCACGTCACGGCGAGTTCGGCACGCATCGCCGCCGAGCTCGGCTGGCACGCCGGGGTCGACTTCGAAGCAGGCATGCGCGACTTCGCGACGGCTCCGCTCCGCAGCGCCGTCCGCTAGCCGGAACACGCGAGCGGGTCGCGCGCCGCGAGCGGCGCCTGAGAGCGCGACCAGCCGTCGGACGGGAGGCCCGTGGCGGCCCCGCCCCGCGCCTCCCGTCCGCAGTCCCCACCACCACGGCCACGCAGGACGCCGTCGTGTCGGCAACACGCCCCCTGGCGCGCGAGACGCCGCCGCATTCGGCGGCGTCTCGACGACACGACGGCGTCTTCTGGCACCCGCACACGCGACACGAACGCACCCTGTCCCCCGTACTGGGGACCCGGCCGGCACCGAACGCGCGGAACGACCAGGACCCGGCAGTTTCCTGTACCCCGCGGCGCATCGTCGTGTTGTGTCGAGGACATGCCAGGACAGACCCGTCGATCCGACCGACCGCACCGAATGACGGACATGACTGTCGACGTGATCCTGCCCTGCCTCGACGAGGCGGACGCCCTGCCGAAGGTCATCGCACGGCTCCCCACGGGCTACCGGGCCATCGTCGTCGACAACGGATCGACCGACGGATCGGCCGACGTCGCCCGCGCCCACGGCGCCCTCGTCGTGACCGAACCCGTCAAGGGCTTCGGCTCGGCCTGCGCCGCCGGCGTCGCCGCGGCGACCGCCGACTTCGTCGCGTTCTGCGACGCCGACGCCTCGATGGACCCCGCCGAACTCCCGCCCCTGGTCGACCGCGTGGCCAGCGGCCGCGTCGACCTGGCACTCGGCCGCCGCGTCCCGACGGGCCGCGGTGCGTGGGCTCCGCACGCACGCTTCGCGAACCGCGTCCTCGCCGTCCTCATGCACCGCGCGACCGGTTACCGCCTGCGCGACCTCGGCCCGATGCGCGTGATGCGCCGCGAGGACCTCGTCTCCCTCGACCTGCGCGACCGTCGCAGCGGCTACCCGCTCGAGATGGTCCTGGCCGCCCACGCGGCCGGTTGGCGCGTCGACGAGTCCGACATCGGGTACGCGCAGCGCATCGGCGACAGCAAGGTGACCGGCACGCTCCGCGGCACCGTCAACGCGGTGCGGGACATGTCCCGCCTGCTCCGTGCGTACCGCCGGGAGGCCCGTGTCCGGGTCGTCGCACCGGGACCGCTCCGGCAGGCGGCCGAGTCCGCCCCCGTGGCCGAGGAGGCCCGCTCGTGACCGCCGCCGACGCCCACGGCACCGACGCTGCGCGCGCCGGCGTGACCATCGCCGTCGTGGCGAAGGAGTGCCTGCCCGGCAAGGTGAAGACCCGGCTGACCCCGGCGCTCTCCCCCGAGGGCGCCGCACGTGTCGCGTCCGCGAGCCTCGGCGACACGCTGGCGACCGTCCGGGCCCTGCCCGCGGCGCGTCGTGTCCTGTTCTTCGACGGCGACGTCGTGCCGGCGTCGGCCGACGGCTTCGAGGTGCTGCACCAGCCCGGTGGCGGTCTGGACGAGCGCCTCGGGTTCCTGTTCGACGCCGTCGACGGCCCGCTGCTGCTCGTCGGCATGGACACCCCGCAGGTGTCCACCGCGGACCTCGCGCCCGTGTTCGACGATGCTGTCCGCGATGCCTGGTTCGGCCCGGCCGAGGACGGCGGCTTCTGGTCGCTGTACCTGCGACAGCCCACCGGCGACCTGCTGCGCGGCGTGCCGATGTCGCGCGACGACACCGGAGCCGTGCAGCTGGCACGACTGACCGACGCCGGCCTCGACGTGGGCGTGCTCGGCGAGCTGCTCGACGTCGACACCATGCCGGACGCCGAGCGGGTCGCCGACCTCGCACCCGACTCCGACTTCACCCGAGCACTCCGTGCCGAGACCGTGGGGAGCACCCGATGACCATGCACGCACCCGTCTCGTTCGGTGCCGGCGGCGGCGAACCGTACGCCCGTGCCCTGCGCACCGACGGCCACCTGCGCCTCACCGACGCCGACCGTCCCGACGCCGTCACCACGATGGACGTCGGCCGCTGGAGCGCCGCCGCCGACCGCGTCGACCGCTCGCTGCTCGACGACGTCGACGGCGGGGTCATCGACATCGGCTGCGGGCCGGGCCGGATGCTCGTCGCAGCACGGTCCCGGGGCATCCCAGCGCTCGGCGTGGACGTCTCCGCCGAGGCCGTCGCCATCGCGCAGCGCTCCGGCGGCACCGCCCTGCAGGGCTCCGTGTTCGATGCCGTACCCGACGAGGGCCACTGGGACACCGCGCTCGTGATCGACGGCAACATCGGCATCGGGGGCGACCCCACGGCCCTGCTCGCCCGTTGCCGTGCGATCGTGCGCGCCGGCGGCCGGGTCATCGTCGAGACGAACCCCGAGGTCGCGGCCGACCGCGTGTACACCGCCCGGGTGGTCGACGCCGACGGCAACGAGAGCGCCGGGTTCCCGTGGGCCGAGGTCGGGCTCGACGCCCTGCACCGGCACGCAGCCGAAGCCGGACTGGTCGCGCGGCAGAGCTGGACGGCCGAGGGCCGGAACTTCTGCGAGCTGCTCGCCTGACCGGACCGTGGCACGATCGACCGTGACATCCGTCACGGTCGATCGTGACACCGGGGCACATCCGCTCCGCGCCCCGCGCCGTTTGACTGATCGGACCCGCCGTGCTGACCCCGCGCGGCCCGATCGAGACGAGCTCCGTGCGGAAGTCCCTGCGCATCACCCTGATCACCCTCGGCGCACTGGTGGCGGTCCCGGTCCTCGCCCTGGCGACGACGACGGTCGTCAACGTCGTCGCGACCCACGTCGAGGCATCCGAGATCGACGACTACGGCGAGCGCGTGCCCGTCGACGGCAAGCGGATGAACGTCGTCGTCCGCGGCGCCGGCACCACGTCCGACACGGGGACGATCGTGCTCCTGCCGGGGCTCGGCACCGCCGCCCCCGGGCTCGACTTCGGGCCGCTCATCGACCAGCTCGCCCGCTCGCACCGGGTCGTCGCCGTCGAACCCTTCGGTACCGGGCTGAGCGACCAGACCGACGTCCCGCGGACCGCGGCGAACATCACCCGCGAGGTCCACGAGGCCCTGCAGCACCTGCACGTCGACCGGTACGTGCTGATGGGCCACTCGGTCGCGGGCATCTACGCGCTGCCCTACACGGAGCGGTACCGCGACGAGGTGACCGCCTTCGTCGGCATCGACAGCAGTGTGCCGCGGCAGTCGAGCTGGGACGAGCCGATCCCGACCGGCACGATCGTCGCCCTCGATCGGCTCGGCCTGCTGCGCGCACTCGGCGGAGCGTCGTCGGACACGTACGGCGACGCCTACGACGACGGGACGAAGCGCCAGATGCAGCTGCTCTCGGCGAAGAACGGTGCCGCCCCGACGATCATCGACGAGATGCGGCACGCGCCGGAGAACTTCCGGTCCGTCGAGGACTCGCGGTTCCCCACCGACCTGCCGGTGCTGTTGTTCGTGCGGACCAACGACGACGACGTGCCGAACTGGGTCCGGCTGCACGAACGTCAGGCCGCGAGCGTGGAACACGGCCGGGTCATCGGACTGGTCGGCGACCACTACCTGCACCACACGTTGTCGGAACGGATCGCCAGGGACACCGACGCGACCCTCGCTACCCTGGGCGCGTGACGCAACCCGGGCAGGAGCCGCCCCGCGCCGACGCCGACGTCCGGGTCGTCCACTGGTCCTCGGTCGCGTCGCTGTGGCTCGTGGTGCTGGTGGGCTGCGGCGCGCAGGTCCTGATCGGCACAGACAGTCCGCCGACAGCGCGGACCCCCGTGCTCGTCGTGCTCACCGTCGCCGCGACGGTGGCGGCGCTCGCATCGATCCCGCTGCTGCTCCGTCCCGCCGGTGCGGCGTCGGCGCGCCACCCGGCCGTGCTCGCCCTGCTGGTGCTCGCGGTCGCCACGTGGGTGGTCTCGCTCGTCCCGTCGGCGACCGGCTCCGCGTGGTCGTTCACCCTGGCGATCGCGGGCGGCACGGTCGGCTGCCTGCTGCGGGGGTGGGCCCGGGTCACCGTGCTCGCCGGCACCGTCGTCCTGCTGGTCGGGGCAGCCGACGCCCGCGCCGAGCCCGCCGAACTCGTCCTGGTCGGGACCCTCGCGCTCTTCGCCTTGATGCCGCTCAGCGTCGTCTGGATCCACCGTGTCGTGCTCCGGCTCGAAGCCGCACGTCGCACCGCCTCCGACCTCGCCGTCGCCGAGGAACGACTCCGCTTCGCCACCGACCTGCACGACATCCAGGGCCACCACCTGCAGGTCATCGCGCTGAAGAGCGAGCTCGCCGAACGGCTGCTCGACGCCGACCCCGAGCGTGCCCGGGGTGAGCTGTCCGACATCCGGACCGTGGCGCGGGAAGCGCTCGAGGACACCCGGGCGCTCGTCGGCGGTTACCGCACCGTGACGGTGGCGGTCGAGGCCCGGAACGCCGCAGCTGTCCTGCGGTCGGCGGGGGTCGACTGCCGCGTGCGGCTCGAGACCGCCGGCATGCCCGACGCGGTCGGCGCCCTGTTCGCCGTCGCGATCCGCGAGGCCGCGACGAACACCATCCGGCACAGCCACGCCAGCACCGCGTCGATCGAGCTGCTGCGCGACGGCGACGCCTGGGCCCTCACGGTGGCGAACGACGCGCCGCGGTCGTCCGAACGGCCGGGCACTGGGACCGGGACCGGGACCGGGACGGGCATCGACGGGCTCCGGCAGCGCGTCACGCCACACGGTGGGACGGTCCACGTCGACCGGCGTGCGGACCGCTTCACCCTGGTGGTCCGCATCCCGGCCCCCGCACGAGCGGTGGTGTCCACGTGATCAGGATCGTGATCGCCGATGACGAGGAGCTCATCCGCGGCGCACTCGTCGCCCTGCTCGGCCTGGAACCCGACCTCGAGGTCGTCGCCGACGTCCCCGACGGTGCCGCAGCGGTGGCCGCAGCCCGGAGACACCTGCCGGACGTCGTCCTGCTCGACCTCGAGATGCCCGTCCTCGACGGCATCGAGGCCGCTCGTGCGCTGTCGGACACGATGCCCACGGTGATCGTCACCCGCCACGCGCGGCCGGGAACCCTCCGACGTGCCCTGTCCGCCGGGGTCCGCGGCTTCGTCCCGAAGTCCACGCCGGCCGCCCGGCTGGCCGAGATCATCCGCGACGTGGCGGCGGGCGAGCGGTACATCGACGCCGGTCTCGCGGCGGCTGCGCTCAGCGAGGACGAGAGCCCGCTCACCCCGCGCGAGGCCGACGTCCTGCGCTGCACCCACGACGGACTCGCGACGAAGCAGATCGCCCGGGAGCTCTCGCTCGCGCACGGCACGGTCCGCAACCACCTGTCGTCGGCGATCGCGAAGCTGCACGTCGACAACCGCGTCGCAGCGGCAGCCGCGGCCTGGGACCGAGGGTGGATCTGACCGATCCGCCCTTCTTTTGCATAATGCAAGACAACGGGGTAGAGTGGTGGTCATCCAGCCGACGGCGTCGCGGTCGCCGGCTCGGTGACCCGCGGACCTCGGCACGACGACGAGGAGCACCCATGCAGAACCGTCAGAACCCCCTGGGCGGCGCCTACGTGACCGGCCTCGAGCCCCGCGCCGAGCTCGGCGCCTTCACGGGCGACGCGACCCGCAGCCCCGTCGGCAGCTACACCGGCACCGGCATCGGCCGCGCACTCGGCCGCTTCGTCGACACGCAGTTCCGCCGTCCCGGCACCGCGACGTCCTCGTCGCGCACCGTGACCGGCTCGTTCCGCACGGCGACGGGTTCGTTCCGCACCGCCTGAGGCGCCTGCCTCCACAGACTGCGAGCGGTCGTCCACCCCGGGGGTCCCCCCTCAACCCGGGTGGGGCGGCCGCTCGCTCGCGTCCTCGCCGGAGTCTCGCGCACTTCCCCCGAACGCGTCAGGGTCGCCGATGCCAGGATGGACGCATGAACGACCGCGCCGGCACCCCAGCGACCGCAGACGACCTCGTCGACCTGGACGAGCTCCTCGCCGCCTACCACGACCGAGTGCCCGACGTCTCGATCCCCGAGCAGAAGGTCGTGTTCGGCACGTCCGGACACCGCGGGTCGTCGCTCGACACCGCCTTCAACGACACCCACATCGCCGCCATCACGCAGGCGATCGTCGAGTACCGCCGCGAGCAGGGCACCGACGGCCCGCTCTTCATCGGCCGCGACACCCACGCGCTCTCCGCCCCGGCCGAGCAGACCGCTCTGCAGGTCCTGGCCGCCAACGGCGTGCGCGTGCTCGCCGACAGCGCGGACGGCTTCGTGCCGACGCCCGCGCTGAGCCACGCGATCATCCGCTACAACCGCGCCGGCAACCCGGACACGGCGGACGGCATCGTCATCACGCCGAGCCACAACCCGCCCCGCGACGGCGGCTTCAAGTACAACCCGCCGCACGGTGGCCCCGCGGACAGCGACGCCACGAGCTGGATCGCGAACCGGGCGAACGCGATCATCGAGGGCGGCAACGCCGAGGTGCAGCGCACCGAGGACGCCGAGCCCGAGCGCTACGACTTCCTCAACACGTACGTGGCCGACCTCGAGAACATCATCGACATCGCGGCGATCAAGCAGGCCGGCGTGAAGATCGGCGCGGACCCGCTCGGTGGCGCCTCGCTGCCGTACTGGAACGCCATCCGCGACCACTACGGCCTCGACCTGACCGTCGTGAACCCCGAGGTCGACCCCACGTGGGCGTTCATGACCCTCGACTGGGACGGCAAGATCCGGATGGACCCGTCGAGCCCCTCGGCGATGGCCTCGGTGCTCGCCCGCAAGGACGACTTCGACGTGCTCACCGGCAACGATGCCGACTCCGACCGGCACGGCATCGTCACGCCCGACGGCGGGCTGATGAACCCGAACCACTACCTCGCGGTCGCGATCGAGTACCTCTACGCGCACCGACCCGAGTGGCGCGACGACGCCGCGATCGGCAAGACGCTGGTGTCGTCGAGCATCATCGACCGCGTCGCCGAGTCCCTGGGCCGTCGCCTGTGGGAGGTCCCGGTCGGCTTCAAGTGGTTCGTCCCCGGCCTGATCGACGGCTCCGTGGCCTTCGGCGGCGAAGAGTCCGCAGGTGCGTCCTTCCTGCGCACCGACGGCACCGCGTGGACGACGGACAAGGACGGCATCATCCTGGCGCTCCTGGCGTCCGAGATCGTCGCCGTGACCGGCAAGACCCCGTCGCAGCTCTACGCCGAGCTGACCGAACGCTTCGGCGCCCCGGTCTACCAGCGCGTCGACGCCGCGGCCTCGAAGGAGCAGAAGGCCCGCCTCGGCAAGCTCGACGGCGACGCCATCACCGCGGACACCCTGGCCGGGGACCCGATCACCGCGAAGCTGTCGAAGGCCCCGGGCAACGACGCTGCCGTCGGCGGCGTGAAGGTCGTCACCGACAAGGCCTGGTTCGCCGCGCGGCCGTCGGGCACCGAGGACGTCTACAAGATCTACGCCGAGAGCTTCGTCGGGCAGGAGCACCTCGAGCAGGTGCAGCGCGAAGCCAAGGAGATCGTCGACGCGGCACTGGGCGCCTGACGCCCTCGTCGGTCGGGCTGCGGGACTCGGTTCCCGCAGCCCGACCGCCGGAACCGAACCGGGCCTCCAGGCCGTGCGCCGCAGGGGTGAACCGGGCGTACCGTGACTGCCGATCCACTCAGGAAGCGGTCTCGGTGTGACCGAGCACTTGCGGCAGTTGTAACTTTGCAGGCAGCGCAAAAATCGTTCTGCCAGCGCATCGGTACCCGGGAGACCCTGCTCATGACCCAGACGGCGACCGCACCCGCGGCCCCCACCACGGCGTCCAACGTCGTGATGACGCACCGACAGATCCTGTTGGTGATCTACGGCCTGATGGCCGGCATGTTCCTCGGCGCCCTCGACCAGACCATCGTCGGCACCGCGATCCGCACCATCGGCGACGACCTGCACGGCCTCGACCAGCAGGCCTGGGTCACCACCGGGTACCTCATCGCCTCGACGGTGACGACCCCGATCTACGGCAAGCTCTCCGACATCTTCGGTCGCCGGCCGCTCTTCATCACCGCGATCGGCATCTTCATCGTCGGCTCGTTCGCCGCGTCGTTCTCGGACTCGATGCTCATGCTCGCCGGGTTCCGCGCGCTGCAGGGCCTGGGTGCCGGTGGCCTGATGTCCCTGCCGCTGGCGATCATGGGCGACATGCTCGCCCCACGCGAGCGGGCGAAGTACCAGGGCTACTTCCTGGCGGTCTTCGGCATCTCGTCGGTCATCGGGCCGCTCGTCGGTGGTGTCTTCGCCGGCGCCGACCAGCTGCTGTTCATCGCCGGCTGGCGCTGGGTCTTCCTGATCAACGTGCCGATCGGCGTCATCGCGCTGTTCATGGTGCTGACGTTCCTGCACCTGCCGAAGTTCGGCAACCGCGGCAAGCCCCGCATCGACTGGTGGGGCGCGACGCTCGTCATCGTCACCCTCGTGCCACTGCTGCTCATCGCCGAGCAGGGCCGCGAGTGGGGCTGGGACTCCCCCGCCGCGTTCGCCTGCTACGCCATCGGAGCCCTCGGCCTGATCGCGTTCATCATCGTCGAGCGGGCCATGGGCGACGACGCGATCCTGCCGATGAAGCTGTTCGGGTCACGGGTCTTCTCGATGTCCGCGATCCTGTCCGTGCTGGTCGGCTTCGGCATGTTCGGCGCGATGCTGACGATCCCGCTCTACCTGCAGATCGTGAAGGGCGTGACCCCGACGGAGTCCGGGTTCGCGATGCTGCCGATGGTGCTCGGACTGATGATCTCGTCGATCGCCTCCGGCCAGATCATCTCGAAGACCGGCAACTACCAGGTGTTCCCCGTCACCGGCACCGCGTTCACGGCCGTCGGCTTCACCGTCCTGACGTTCCTGACCGCCGACCGGCCGCTCTGGTTCCTGATGCTCGGCATGTTCCTGATCGGCCTCGGGCTCGGGCAGCTCATGCAGACGCTGACCCTCGCCGCGCAGAACTCGGTCTCCCCCCGGGACATCGGTGTCGCCACGAGCGCCGCGACGTTCTTCCGCCAGATCGGCGGCACCATGGGCACCGCCGTCCTGCTCTCCGTGCTGTTCACCCTGATGCCGACCAACATCAGCGCCGCCATGCAGAACGAGTCGGACCTGAAGAGCGCGCTCAACGCCGCGATGACCCCCTCGGTCGCGAACGCCTCGAAGAACCAGGGCGTGATGGACGAGATCTGGACGAAGATCGTCGACCCGGTGCAGCAGAACGTGCAGGACGGCCTCGACCAGGGCGCCGCGCAGGCGAAGCAGGCAGCCGACGCCGCCGTGACGAAGCAGGTGACCGCAGCCGTGCAGCGGCAGGTCGCCGCGGGCACCGTCCCCGCAGCCGCCGCGGACACGATCATCGCCCAGCAGGTCGACGACGCGAAGCCCGCCGCCGAGCAGCAGGCGCTCGAGACCGCCGCCACGAAGGCGAACGCCTCGGTCGTCGACGGGAAGCTGCAGATCGACTACTCCGACCGGGCGCAGCGGGAGAACGTCGTCGACCAGGTCGCGCCGACGCTCGTCAAGCAGCTCAAGAGCGGCGACTCGGCCGCGAACTCCTCCACCGACTCGGCGACGAGCGACACGTCGTTCCTGAACGGGGCCGACCCCCGTCTCAGCCGTCCGTTCCTGGTCGGGTTCAGCGACTCGGCCGTCCGCGTGTACTACGTCGGACTCGCGGTGATCCTGCTCGCGTTCGTGCTGACGTGGTTCTTCCGGGTGCCGCCGCTCCGCAAGACCTCGGCGTTGCAGGAGCAGGCCGACGCGGCACGGACCGCCGACGCCGCGGCTGCTGCTCCGGGCGCCGGGCCGGAGCCGACGGTGCCGGGTGCGTCCTCGCGCGACGTGCCGACCTCACCGGACGTGACACCGCAGCCCCGGTCCGCTCGGGCGCCCGGAGCAGCCGGAGCACCCGACGGTGCGGACGACACCCGCGCGCCGCTGCCGAACGCCACGACGCACGGTGCCCACTCGGCGGCTGCGCCGGTCGACGAGCCCCCGACGACGACCGGTGCCATCCGGACCCGGGCTGCGCACGCGGCGACGGCCGTGGAGCCGGGCGCCCCCGGGGCCGCAGCCGATGCGGCGGAGGCGAGCCGGGCCTCCCGGCCGGACGCTGACGACGTGCACGCACACGGGCGGCACTCGGCCGAGTAGTCGGCGCGGGCGCCCGCCCGCTGATGCCGAACGACGAGGTCGCTGTCGCACGACGGCGACCTCGTCGCATCTGCGCGGATGCACCCGTCGCGGCCGCGAGAGCGACTCCGTCGCCTCAGACCGCCGGCGCCGCGTCCCCCGCCGCTGCCGCCGGTGCTCCGGCAACCTCGAACGAGGCCCCCGGCAACCGCTTCCGCATCACGTCGATCGCCGACGGGTTGTCGTCCACCAGCACGTACCGCCGCCCGAGCGCCTGTGCCACCGCACCCGTGGTCCCGCTGCCTGCGAAGAAGTCGAGGACCCAGTCGCCCTCGCGTGAGGACGCCTGCACGATCCGCCGCAGCACCCCCTCGGGCTTCTGCGTCGGGTAGCCGGTCTTCTCACGGCCGGTCGGCGAGACGATCGTGTGCCACCACACGTCGGTGGGCAGCTTGCCGCGCTCGCGCTTCTCAGGGGTGACGAGCCCCGGTGCCATGTACGGCTCGCGGTCGACGGCCTCGGAGTCGAACCAGTACCGTGCCGGGTCCTTCACGTAGACCAGGATCGTGTCGTGCTTCGTGGGCCACCGGGTCTTGGACTTGGCGCCGAAGTCGTAGGCCCAGACGATCTCGTTCAGGAACGATTCGCGGCCGAAGAGCGCGTCGAGCAGCACCTTGGCGTAGTGCGACTCGCGGTAGTCGAGGTGCAGGTACAGCGTGCCGTCGGCGGCGAGCAGGCGCCAGGCCTCGATGAGGCGGGGTTCGAGGAACGACCAGTAGTCCTCGAACCGGTCGTCGAAGCGCATCAGGTCGCCGCGCACCCGTTCGTAGGTCCGGCCGTGGAACCCCATCACGGGGCCGTCGGCCTTCGGCACGGCGGACGTCGCGTGCCGGCGCTGGTACCGGCCGGTGTTGAACGGCGGGTCGAGGTACACCAGCGTGAAGGAGCCGTCCGGGTACGCGGCGACCACATCGAGGGCGTCGCCGAGGACGACGCGGTCCGGGCCTCGGTCGTCTCCCCTGCGCACGGACCCATTGTCGCGCACCGAGCAGGCACGCGGCGCGCGGCGCAGGCCTCCAGCACAGAGCGCACGCCCCGGCCGCGGCGTACGGTCGACTGCATGGCAGCAGCACCCGAGGTCCGCAACGACACCGACAAGCAGCAGTACTCCCTGGTCGAGGACGGCGAGGTCATCGGCTTCGCCGCGTACGAGATCGACGGGGACGAGATCCGCTTCGTGCACACCGAGGTCGATCCCGAGCACCGCGGCGGCGGGCACGCGTCGATCCTGGTGCAGCACGCGCTCGACGACGTGCGTTCCGGGTCGTCGCGACGTGTCGTCGCGCAGTGCAGCTACGTGCACGCGTGGATCGAGCGGCACCCGGACTACCAGGAGCTCACGACCCGCTGAGCGAGCAGCACGACGCGCAGAAGCTCAGTACGACCGGTCGTGCGTCCCCGCGCGTGCCTCGTGTCGCCCGGCGCTCCGCACCGTCGGCACCCGGATGAGCACGTTGCCGCTGAGCAGGTCGTGGTCATCGTCCGCCGGTGACGGTGCCTGTTTCGGCAGGCGCGCCTGCCGTTCGTACTCGGCTTGCGTCTCGTGCCGGGTCGGTGCGAACACCTCGTCCAGCATCCCGACCATGCCTCCGGATCCGCCGCTCCGCTGAGATTTGTTCGACAGGTCGATCCACCCCAAGCGATCGGCGATCCACACCACGACGGCCACAGCGGCCACCGCCCCCATGAAGATCAACCAGTTCACGGCAGCGACGCTACGTGGGCCGGGCGACGAGCGGATCAGCCGCGCGGGGGATTCCCATCATCCACACGTCTGGTTCATGAGATCGAGGCGCACACTCGAGGCAGCGGCGGCCGGGACGTCCCCCCTCAGCTCCGGCCGCCGCGTCACCGGACACATCGGCGTGCCATGATGACGCCGTGCTCGACGACGCAGACCGGGACCTCATGCGGGCGTTCGCCCGTTACATCGACCACGCGAACGAACTCGCGGGGACTGAGCAACGTGCGGTCCTGACGCCGATCGGCGAACGGGTCCGCGACCACCTGGGTGTCGATCCGCAGTCGATCCCGGTGGTCACCGAGGAACTCCCCGACCACCGCCTGGTCGACGCGGACATCGCGCTCGAAGCCCTCACCGGCGCGCGCCCGGATGCGCTGATCGGCATCGCGGGCGACGACTCCCGGTTCCACAGCTCCGTCAGCGAGTTCCTCGCGAACCAGCACATGCAGTGGGCACCGGGGCCGGTCAGCTACACCGACCGCGCCACCGGCCCGGACACCACGCGCCGAGTGGTGTCCCTGGGCCTCCGCATGCTCGTCTTCGACGGATCACCCGTGGCGGTCGTCCAGCGTGCGGCCAACCCGGAGTACGGCCGGGCACGTGCGACGCTCGAGGTCATCGCGGCCGACCAGGACGCCGCCGCGGCGTTCCTGCGGCGCCTCCGCGCACTCATGATCGAGCGCAGCGTCCTCCGCGGCCAGGTCCTGTCGTTCGTGCGCTCCGAGTACGGCGCCGACGCCGGCGCGACGTTCCTGCGGCGCCCCGACATCGCCGCCGCCGACGTCGTGCTGGCCGACGGCGTCCTGGACGAGGTGGTCGACCACGTCGTCGGGATCGGCGACCAGCGCGAGGCGCTCCTCGCTGCCGGGCAGCACCTCAAGCGTGGTGTCCTGCTGTACGGCCCGCCCGGTACCGGCAAGACCCTGACGATCCGACACCTGCTCACCCGGACCGAGGGCGTGACGGCGGTCCTGCTCACCGGTTCGAGCATCGCGGCGATCGGGGCGGCGGCGGAGATCGCGCGGACCTTCCAACCGTCGATCGTCGTGCTCGAGGACATCGACCTGGTCGCGATGGAACGGCACGCGTCGCCGCAACCGCTCTTGTTCGAGGTGCTCGACGCGCTCGACGGCCTGGACGGGGATGCCGACGTCGCCTTCGTCATGACCACGAACCGCGTGTCCGTCCTCGAACGTGCCCTGGCCGACCGGCCCGGACGTGTCGACCTCGCCGTGGAGATCCCCCTGCCGGGTCTGCCGGAGCGCCGGCGGCTGTTCCGTCGGTACGCCGGCGCGCTGCCGTTCTCGGACGAAGCCCTGGCCGGTGCCGCCGAGCGCGCCGAGGGGACGACCGGCTCGTTCGCGAAGGAGCTCATGCGTCGGAGCGTCCTCGGCGCGGCCCTGCGCGGAGCCGAACCGGAGGACGGCGACCTGGTCGCCGCGCTCGACTCGCTCCTGACCGAACGGTCGGCACTCACCCGGAAGCTGCTCGGCGTCCGAGGCGAAGCGGACGACCACGAAGCGGACCACGAATCGGACGACGACGAGGCGGACGACGAAGCGGATGACGACGAGGCTGGCGATCCGGACGACGACGACGACGGCTCCGCCGACACCGGCCGGTGGGTGGCCTACGCCCCGCTCGCCCGCCACAGCTTCCGCCCGGGACCGGTCGACGGCCGGGTCGACCTCACACTGCGGTCCGACGACGAGGACGACGAGCGCTGAGGCTCACGGCACCCGCTCGAGCCACTCCTTCGTCGCGAACTTCGTCCGCACCAGTTCCTGCGCCCGCTCGCGCTCGGCCTCGGTCACGTGTCCCTCGGTCGCCCCGTACAGCCGGGTGAAGGTGCCGATCAACCGTTCGATGATCTCGGCGCGGGACAGCCCGGTCTGTGACCGCAGCGGGTCGACGCGCTTGGCGGCACTGGTGGTGCCCTTGTCGCTCATCTTCTCGCGCCCGATCCGCAGCACCTGCACCATCTTCTCGCCGTCCATGTCGTAGCTCATGGTGGCGTGGTGCAGCAGCGACCCGGTGCCGAGACGCTTCTGAGCGGCCCCGCCGATCTTGCCCTTGGTCGAGGTGATGTCGTTGAGGGGCTGGTAGTACGCCTCGATGCCGAGCGACTTGAGCGCCTCGATCACCCATTCGTCGAGGAACGCGTACGAGTCGGCGAAGGTCATGCCCTGCACCAGGTCGGACGGCACGTAGAGCGAGTACGAGATGACCGCACCGGCGTCCATGAACATCGCGCCGCCGCCGGAGATGCGTCGGACCACCTGCACGCCGTACTTCTCGGCGCCGGCCGGGTCGACCTCGTTCTTCAGCGACTGGAACGAGCCGATCACGACGGCCGGCTGGTCCCACTCCCAGATGCGCAGGGTCGGGCCACGGCGTCCGGCGCCGACCTCTTCCGTGAGCACCTGGTCGAGCGCGAGGTGCTCGTTCGGGCTGATCGGCCCCTCGTGCACGATCTGCCAGTCGTGGTCGCGCCAGGTCGAGGCCCGCGACAGCGCACGGCGCACCGCGACGCCGACGGACTCGGGCGTGAAGCCGAGCAGCACGGCGTCGGTCGGCAGTGCGGCCCGCACGGCTGCGGCGATGCCCGCGGCGTCGGTGGTGACGGGGAGCCCGTTCACGGCCGCGTCGATGAGCGGCAGCGCGTCGTCGGGTTCCAGGAAGAAGTCACCCGCCAGGCGGAACTGCTGGATCGTGCCGTCGACGACCTCGAGGTCGACGACGACCAGCTTGCCTCCGGGGACCTTGTACTCACCGTGCATGCCGCAACCCTATTCCGGACGGCCGACGGCCCGGCAGTGGGCCTGCCTGGTGACGGCCTGGAGGCGCGTGGCGGCGCCGCCACGGGCCTCCAGTCCGTCGCCGGCCGCGTCGCAGGACCCGGCGAGCGCCGTCAGCGCAGCAGCTTCTCGAGGTACTCCGACGATTCGCGTTCGGACACCTCGCGATCGTCATCATCAACGTAGGTGTACTCGTACTCCTCGACCTCTCCGGTCGCGACGTACCCCAAGCGCTCGTAGAGCCGGCGGGCAGAGGGGTTGTCGACGGCGACTCCGATGCGGAGTACTCCTCGGTCCTCCGCTGCGGCCTCGCTTGCCGCGATGATCGCTGTCCCGACACCCTGACCCCGGTACCGAGCATCGACTCGCAGGTTGCGGAGCTCGGGTCGGGGTCCCGCTGTCACCTCGCCAGAGCCGACCGGAACCCCGTCGACCCAGGCGACGAGCACCGACAGCGCGCCCCGCACCTGTTCGGTGTAAGCGCTCCGGACGTAGTTCCGGGTCGGCGGTTCGCGGGCTTCGATCGAAGCGAGCGACGCCTCGTCAAGGCGTCTGACAACGACTTCGCTCATGAGACCTTCTCTTCTGGACTCGATGCCCCTGCCTGCTCGACGTCAGGCGCATTCCTCGGCTGCGTCAGCGCGCGGTCACCCGGTCGAGCCACGCGACCAGGTCGCCGATGACCTCGGCGCGGTTGGTTTCGTTGTAGACCTCGTGGCGCGCGCCCTCGTACACCTGCACGGTCACGTCGGACAGCCGGCCGCGTCGGCGGTACGCCTGCGCCAGACGCTCGATCGAGCGCGGACCCCCGAGGGTGTCGTCGGAGCCGACCTGCAGCAGCATCGGGAGGTCGTGCGGGATCCCCCGCCGCGGCACGCCGAGCAGCCGGAGGGTGTCGGCGAGCCCGAACAGCCCGATGACGTCGGCCTCGACCGCCAGGGGGTCGACCGCCATCGCGTCGATGATCTTCCGGTCGCGGGTCAGCCACTCGTACTTGGTGGGCCCGGACCCCGCGTGCCGGGCGTTGAGGTCGCCGCTGTTCATCCAGCCGGGCAGCCGGTAGGCGCTCGCGGACAGGACGACGCCGTCGTAGCGGTCCGACGAGGTGTTCACGATCCGCTGGGCCATCAGCGACCCCCACGAGTGCCCGAGCAGCACGAGCGGCAGCCTGGGTTCGTCGGCCCGCGCGACCGCGCTCATCTGCTCGACCGCGGCGATCGCCGCGCGCAGGCCGCCGGGGCCGAGCCTGCCGAGCTTGGCGTGGTCGCCGTCCCACTGGGCAAGGCCCGTGCGACCGTGCCCGCGGTGGTCGTTGGCGTGCACGGTGTAGCCGGCGCGCACCAGGTCCTGCGCGAGCGGTTCGTAGCGGAGCCCGTGCTCGCCGACGCCGTGGGCGATCTGCACGATCCCCTTCGGCCGCGCCGCACGCCAGGTCGAGTAGACGATCTCGACGCCGTGCGCGTCGGTGAACGAGGCGTCGCCGCGAGCGGCGGAGAAGGTGGGCACACTCGCATCCTTTCAGACACTGCCATCCTCGCAGACGCGCTGCGTCCCGGACCTGTTCACCCGGCGTTCACGCGGCGGGTTCGAGGTGTGGCCTAGCGTCCTGCGCATGGACGTCATCGTCATCGTCACGCTCGTGATCGTCGTGGCCCTCGTGTTCGACTTCACGAACGGCTTCCACGACACCGCGAACGCCATGGCCACCTCGGTCGCTACCGGCGCGCTCAAGCCCCGGACGGCGGTGATCATCTCCGCCGTGCTCAACGTGGTCGGCGCGTTCCTGTCCACCGAGGTCGCCAAGACCGTCTCGCAGGGGATCATCCGCGAGGGGCAGGACGGCATCCACATCTCCCCCACGATGATCTTCGCGGGGCTGGTCGGCGCGGTGCTCTGGAACCTGGCGACCTGGTACGTCGGGCTGCCGTCGTCCTCCACGCACGCGCTGTTCGGCGGCCTCATCGGTGCCTCGATCATCGGCGCCGGGCTCAACTCGATCAGCTGGGCGACGGTGGTGTCGAAGGTCGTGCTGCCGGCGCTCCTCTCCCCGCTCATCGCCGCGGTGATCGCGCTGGTCGCGACCTACCTGGCCTACGTGCTCACGAAGAACGCGACGACCCACGGTGCGGCGACCGGCTTCCGGCACGGGCAGACGATCTCGGCGTCGCTGGTGTCGCTCGCGCACGGCACGAACGACGCGCAGAAGACGATGGGCGTCATCACGCTGACACTCATCGCCGCGAACTACCAGGCCGCGGGCACCGGTCCGGCGCTCTGGGTGATCCTGGCCTGCGGACTCGCGATCGGCCTCGGAACCTACATGGGCGGCTGGCGCATCATGCAGACCGTCGGCAAGAAGATCTCCGACGTGCAGTCGCCGCAGGGCTTCGCCGCCGAGACGAGTTCCGCCGCGACGATCCTCATCTCCTCGCACCTGGGCTTCGCGCTCTCGACGACCCACGTGACGAGCGGCGCGGTCGTCGGGTCGGGGCTCGGCAAGAAGCTCGCCGACGTGCACTGGTCGGTCGTCGGACGCATCGTCGCGGCCTGGGTCATCACGCTGCCCGCCGCCGCGGTGGTCGGAGCCCTCGCGACCTGGCTCGCGTCGACCTCGGCGTTCGGGCTGGTGCTCGTCGCGGTCCTCGCCCTGGCTGCTGGGCTCACCTTCTACGTGTTGGCGAAGCGCAAGCCGGTCTCGCACGAGGACATCACCGCCGACGCAGCCGGGCCGACCGAGCAGCCCGAGCCGCAGCCGACCGGCGCAGCGAACTGAGGGGAACGACGATGGACATCGACTTCACCGCGATCGGCACGGTCGCCGGCGTCGGCTTCGTGGCCGCCGTGGGCCTGGTGCTCGTGTACACGCTCGGCCTGCGGCTGCTCGGCACCGGGCAGCCGGACGACGCCGGCGGCGAGCGCACGCAGTACTCCGACGAGAGCCCCCGCTCCGGGCACACCCCGCCGGCGGCACTGGCCGGTGCCGTGCTGTGCTTCGCGCTGTGCATCGCCGCCGTGCTGGCGGGCATCTGGCTCACGATCCCCCAGTTCCACTGAGGACGTTCCTTCCCAGAACACCCGCGATGACTGGTGGAACCGGGCGTACCTGGTCAGAACTCCCGACCAGGTACGCCCGATCCGACCAGGGACGCCCGGAACGCCCCGCAACGCCCCGCCCCGCCCAGCGCCCGCACCACCTGGGATGATCGAGCGGTGACCAGCCACCGCCTCGACGCCACGGTCGACTCCGCCGTCGACGTCTTCACCGCCGAACGCCAGCCGGTCCTGACCGTGGAACCGGGCGACACGGTGACGGTCCGTACCCTCAGCGCCGCGGGCTACACGGAACGCCAGCCGGGCCCGGGCCTCGACGCCCCGACCCTGATCGACCCGCGCCGGGGGCACTGCCTGGTCGGGCCGATCGCCGTCGCAGGAGCGCGTCCGGGGATGGTCCTGGCGGTGCGCTTCGACGAGCTGGTCCCCGACGACTGGGGGTACACGGCCTCGGGCGGGGTCGACTCCCCCGTCAACCGCACGCTCGGCCTGACCGACCCGGGGTCGCGCGGCCCGCTGCTCTGGGACATCGATGCCGCCGCTGGCGTCGCCGTGAACCAGCTCGGCCTCGGGGTCCGGACGGCACCGTTCCTCGGCGTCGTCGGGGTCCCGCCCGAGGCCACCGGCGAGCACTCGACGATCCCGCCCCGCACGGTCGGCGGCGGCAACGTCGACTGCCGTGAGCTGATCGCCGGCTCGACCCTGTACCTGCCCGTCACGGTGCCGGACGCTCTGCTCCAGGTCGGCGACGGGCACGCGGCCCAGGGCGACGGCGAGGTCTCCGGAACGGCGGTCGAGTGCGGCATGACGACGACGATGACCCTGACGCTCCTCGATGTTGCCCCGGTCGAGGGTGTGCACGCCGACACCCCCGCGGGACGCATCACCTTCGGCTTCGACGCCGACCTGAACGTCGCCACCGCCACGGCGCTCGACCACATGGTCGACTGGATCGCCGGGCTGCACGGGATCGGCCGCGCCCAGGCGCTCGCGATGGCGAGCGTCGCGGTGAGCATGCGCATCACGCAGGTCGCGAACCGCACCTGGGGCGTGCACGCGCTGCTCCCGCACGACGCGATCCTGACGGACGCACGGCGCTGAAGGCCGGGAGGCCCGCCCAGCGCGAGCCGACCGGCGCACGCTGGGTGGGCCTCCCGTCCGACGTTCCTTCCCATCGCACCCGCGCTGGGAAGCGGGAACGGGCGTCCCTGGCCGGGAGAACCGACCATGGACGCCCGTTTCGACCAGGTACACCCGAGAACCAGTTCGTTCGCTGAACTAATGAGCTAGGCTAACGAGCGATGACCGACGCCACCGACCTCCGCATCGCGGTGAACCGGCTGTCCCGCACCCTCCGTGCCCAGAAGGCCGACTCGAGCGTCACCGACGCGCAGTTCTCCGCCCTCGCCCGCCTGCACCGCGACGGCGCCATGACCCTGGCCGACCTCAGCCGGCAGGACGGCGTGACCCCACCGTCGATGACCAAGACCATCGCGGTGCTGGTCGACCGGGGGCTGGTGTCGAAGGACGGGCACGGCGACGACCGCCGCAAGGTGCTGCTCGGTGCGACGCCCGCCGGAGCCGCCTTCGTCGAGGAGACCCGACGTCGTCGCGACGGCTGGCTCACCCCGCGACTCGCAGCACTCACCGCCGACGAGCGGACCACCCTCGCCGACGCCACCGAGATCATGAGGAGGCTGGCCCAGCAGTGACCGCCATGTTCCGCTCCCTCGCCGGACGCAACTACCGCATCTGGTTCGCCGGGGCCCTGGTGTCGAACGTCGGCACCTGGATGCAACGCACCGCCCAGGACTGGATCGTGCTGACCCAGCTCTCCGACAACAACGCCGTCGCGGTGGGCATCACGATGGCCCTGCAGTTCGGCCCGCAGCTGCTGCTCCTGCCCCTCACCGGCCTCGCCGCCGACCGGTTCGACCGCCGGAAGATGCTCATGCTCACCCAGGGCCTGATGGGGCTGCTCGGGCTGGGGCTCGGCGTCATGGTGCTCACGCACACCGCCACCCTGCTCGCGCTGTACGGCTTCGCACTGGCGCTCGGCATCGTCGCCGCGTTCGACGCCCCGATCCGGCAGGCCTTCGTCTCCGACGTCGTGCAGGGCGAGGACGTCTCGAACGCCGTCGCCCTGAACTCGGCGTCGTTCAACGCCGCACGCCTGATCGGCCCCGCGGTCGCCGGTGTGCTCATCGCGGCGATCGGCTCCGGCTGGGTGTTCGTCATCAACGCCGGGTCGTTCCTGGCCGTCCTCGTCGCACTCCGCTTCGTCGATCCCGCACAGCTCGCCGAACGGGTCCGAGCCGGCCGTGGGAAGGGACAGATCGTCGCCGGCTTCCGGTACGTCCGCACCCGGCCGGACATCGTCGTGGTGCTCTGCATGATCTTCGTCGTCGGCACGTTCGGCGTGAACTTCCCGATCTTCACCTCGACCATGGCGCGGGTCGAGTTCCACCAGGGCGCCGGCGAGTTCGGGCTGCTCAACTCGGTGATGGCGGTCGGCTCGGTGCTCGGCGCGCTGCTGTCCGCCCGCCGGGACAAGCCGCGGATGCGCACCCTCGTGCTCGCCGCCGGCGGGTTCGGGCTCGCGTGCACCGCCGCCGCCCTCGCACCGACGTACTGGACCTTCGCGATCGTGCTGATGTTCGTCGGGCTCGCGTCGCTGACCTTCATGACGACCGCGAACGCCCTGGTGCAGACCACGACGAAGCCCGCGATGCGCGGCCGCGTGATGGCCCTGTACATGGCGATCTTCGCGGGCGGCACCCCCGTCGGCGCCCCGCTCGTCGGTGCCGTCGCCGACGCCTTCGGGCCCCGCTGGGCGATCGTGGTGGGCGCGGCATCGGGCTTCGTGGCGCTCGCGATCGCACTCGTGTGGCTCGTCCGGTACCAGCGGGTCCGGTTGCGCTACGACGCCGACTCGCGGCTGCACCTGGCGATCACGCACGCCGTGCCGGTGGTCGGCTCGCGTGCCGCGCTCCGCCGCGAGCTGGAACGCGACGAGACGCTCGCCGACCGCTCCAGCGCCGTCTGACGGACCGGCTGACGACCTGCGCGTCGGCCAGCGGTCCGCGACGCCACCGACCGTCGGACGGGAGGCCCGTGCCGGCGCCGCCACGGGCCTCCCGTCCGACGCGTCCCACGTCCACGGCCGCGGTCGCGGTCGCGACGCACTGACCGGCCCCGTTCCGTCGCGCGCGCCCGGTCGGGTCAGAGCACGGGCGCGGACGACGCGAACACGCGCTCGTCGAGTGCCGCGGCGACGCGGTCGGCCGCCGCCGCCAGGCGTTCCCCGACGTCCCCCGCCACGGCGAGCGCGGACTCCTCGGGGATCGCGTCGAGCAGCGCGCGGACCTCGTCGAACGCGGCGACCTCGTCCGCGACGCAGGACGGGGCGACGTCGGCCAGGCACTCGGCCGCGCGGTGCACCGTGAAGCGCAACGACCGCGGGCTGTGCACGTCGAGGAGCAGGAAGGCTGCGGCGTCGGACGGCACCGGCGCGTGGTCACGGCCGCGCAGGAACGCTTCGCCCGCACCGCACGCCCGGAGCGCCGCCGTCCACGAGGTGACCGAGTCCGGTTCGAGCAGCCGGGACGCCAGGAGCCGTGCCGTGGAGGCGCAGCGGGTCAGTGACCGACCGAGGGTGAAGAACTCCCACACCTCATCCCGGCTGGCATCCCCCTCGACGACCCCGATGGCCAGGGCACTGCGCTCCCGCACCCAGCCCAGGAACTCGTGCGCGCGGTCGGGGGCGATCTTCCGGGGCATCCGCGACCGCGTGACGTCGAGGCAGTCCCAGAGCTCGCTCGAGACGACCTCGCGGGCACGGCGTGCGTGGTCGCGGGCGACGGCGACGGCGGCGGCGATGGACGCGGGTTCGTGCCGGTCGAGTGCCAGGGCGTCGACGGTGGCGGCGCGGTCCGGGTCGTTCGCGGGGCCCGTGGTGCCGATGATGCTGCGGAGCTCGGTGGACACGAGCCGGTCGTCGTCGAGGGTGCCTGGTTCCCGGCGGGCGACGTAGACGTCGAGCAACCGTGCGACGACGTCGGTGCGCTCCACCGCGCTCCCCACGTGGAAGACGTTCCCCGCGAGGCGGCTCAGCACGGCTGCTCCTGCATGTCGAGAACCTAACGAGCCGGCGTTGCCGGGGTGTTACGGAACCGCGTCACGGGTGTTGCAGGTGTCCCCTCTCCGCGCTCGCTAGACAATCTAACTAGAGCGTCTAGCATTGGTGCATGACGTCCGAGGTGATGACCAGCACCGCGGGGTACTGGTACGAGGACTCCGCGGTCTCCGCCGTGGACGTCCTCAACGCCCTGCGGCGGTACCGGACGGCCGAGAGCGCAGCGCAGCGCCGTGCGCGTGAAGCACTCGGGATCGGCGAGAACGCACTGCTGGCGATCCGGTTCCTGATCGACGCCGAGCACGACGGCCGCACGGTCAACGCGAAGGACCTCGCCGAGCGGCTCGAGATCACCGCGGCGTCGACGTCAGCGCTCGTCGACCGGCTCGTCCGCAGCGGTCACGTCGAACGGCACGCCGACCCGAACGACCGCCGTGGCGTGATCCTCACCGCCACCGGCACCTCGATGCGGCACGCGCTGCGCGTCATCGAGGAGCTCGACGCCCGCGCGCTCGAGGTCACCGAGCACCTGCCGAGCAACGAGATGGCCGTCGTCGTGGACTTCCTGGACGAGATGGTCCGGGTCGTGGACGAACTCGACGTCACGCCCGACCACTCCCGTCGCGCGTAGCCTGGCCCGCATGGACCCTCGTGGCGAGCACCACCCCGAGGACGACATGCCGTTCGCCGAGCTCGACTCGCGCGCCCGTGCCGACGCCGCACTCCGGCGGATCCAGGCCGGCTCCGATCCGGCACGCGAAGCCTTCGACCTCGCCAACACCATGAACGACGAGGCCGTGGGGCGGCTCACGAAACGTCTGCGGCAGTTGTTCCGGCGGGGTTGATCCGACGGGGTTGATCCGGCGGGGTTGATCCTCGCCGGCTGACCGATCGGTCGTTCCACCTGCGCGCGTCTGTGCCTCAGAACGCGGTGCCGACCGCGGCGATGTCGTCACCCCCGTGCCCGGCCGCACTGGCGTCGGCGTACACGCGCCCGAGCGCCTCGAGCAGCGTCGTCGACACCCCTGCGGTGCGGGCGGCTTCGGTGATGAGTCCGATGTCCTTCCGCAGCCCGTCGAGAGCGAACTGCGCGGGGAACTCCCGAGCGATCATCGCGGCGCCCTTGGTGTGGGCGTAGGCGGAGTCGCTCGCGCTGCCCTCGATGGCCTGCAGGAAGAGCGCAGGGTCGAGGCCCAGGGCAGCCGCCAGGGCCAGGGACTGCCCGGTCGCCGCGGTGATCGAGGCGATCCAGGCGTTCGCGGCGAGCTTGAGTGCGGTGCCGTCGCCGACGTGGTCGCCAGCGCGGACGGTCTTCGCGCCGATCGCGTCGAGCACGGGGTCGACACGGTCGAGCAGGTCCGCCGGGCCGGCCGCGAGCATCGTCAGCTTGCCCTGCTCGGCGGGGGCCTTCGTGCCGAGCATCATCGCCTCGACCAGGGTGATGCCGTACTTCTCCCCCAGCTGCACGACCGTCGCGGTGCCGTCGACCCCGATCGTCGAGGCCTGCACCCACACGGCGTCGGTCGGGGCCTCACCGGCGGCCTGCTCGAGGACGTCGACGACGGCATCGGTGTCGAACAGGGTGAGCAGGACGACCTCGGCGTGCTCGACGGCACTGCCCGGGTCGGTCGCCACCGTCGCGCCGTGGGCACCGAGGGGTGCGGCCTTGTCGGCGCTCCGGTTCCAGACCGTGACCTCGTGGCCCTCGCGCAGCAGCGATCCCGCCACGCCGGCACCCATCGCACCCGTCCCCAACACCGTCACTCGCACGCGCGTCTCCGTCCTGGCGCGACACCGTGCCGCGACCGTCCCGACGCTACGCCCGACGCCGTCAGAGGAGCCCGCGAGCCTGCAGCCAGGCGGCGGGGTCGATGGGGATGCCGGCCACGATGACCTCGAAGTGCAGGTGGGCGCCGGTCGAGACACCCGTGTTGCCGACGGCCCCGAGGCGGTCCCCCGCGCCGAGGACCTGGCCGGGTCGGACGTCGATCGCCGACAGGTGCCCGTACCGGGTCGCCGTGCCGTCGGCGTGCTGCAGGAGGACCTGGTTGCCGTAGCCGCCGAGGGCCCCCGCGGAGACGACCCGGCCGGGCAGTGCGGCGACGACCGGGGTACCGATGGGCGCGGCGAAGTCGACACCCTGGTGGTTCGACGAGCAGGCCGCGCAACCGGCGACCCAGCGGGGGCCGAAGCCGCCCGCGTCCGGGACCGAACCGATCGTGGGACGGACGGCACCGCCGGTGGGGTCCGGTCCACCCGGCACCCGGAGCGCCGCGGCAGCACGGCCGACCGAGAAGTCGTCGCGGTCGGCTGCCGGACCAGCGGTGCCGTCCGCGACGAAGTGCTGCATGCCGACCACCGCCGACGTCGCTGCCGACGGGGCCGGAACGGCGACGGCGATCTGCGGCGAGCCGACCGCCACGAACAAGCACGTGACGGCGGTCACCGCCCCGGCGGGCAGGGTCCGTCGGGCGCGGACCCGGATGGACACGAGGCTGCGAAGACGACGGGCAGGAGCAGCGGTCGGGGCGGGCTGGGTGTCCTGGGTTCTTCGGGTGTTCTGGGTTCTTCGGGTGGAAGCCGGGGTGACGGGAGGGGACACCGCCACCCCGGCGGCTCGGAGGGTGCCCCGGTGGGCACCGTGTCGTGCACGGCGCCGTGGGGACACCGTCGGTCGGGCTGCGGCGCGACGCTCGGCACCGCGGGGACGACCGGGCAGGCCGTCGTCGAGGGTCGTCATCGCGCGGGGGCCGACCCGGTCAGACGCGGACGACGCCGTCGCGGGCGATGCGGTCCAGCTCGCACACGACGGCGTCGACGACCGCACGGGTGATCGCGTCGGCGACGGTCTCGACCAGGACGAGGTGCTCGGGGCGGATCGTGACCTCGGTCACCAGGGCCGACGCCACCCGCACCGGGATCTCGTCGAGCGCGGCGACGAGTGCCGCCGGGACCATGGTGGAGTCACCCGGACGGACGGGCGCGGACAACGGCGAGGTCGGCACCGGGGTCACGACGGCGCGCGCCGGTACAGGAGTGGTGGACGGGACGTCGGCCTGATCGCGACGCTGGGCGATGGAGTCGAAGAGCGGGGTGGAGGACATGCTGCGGACGGTCCGATCTGATCTCGTGGCTGGTCGTTCTCGGGCGACCGGCGATGGGGACGTGCCGAGCGGCACGTCCCCATTCAACCATCGATATTTCAGATGTGCAATAGTGACCGGACAGTCGAAGCGCTCAGTCGGGATCGACGGCGGCCGCGGTCGGGTCGTCGGGCTGGAGTGCTCGTCGGACCCGCTCGACGATCGTCGCGGGCGGGTTGTTGTAGGCGTTCGCCGGTTCCTGGCCACTGAGCTCCTGGATCGCCGCCATCACCGCATCGGTCGCATGACGCCGGGCACGACCGGACGATGCCTCGCCGAAGGACGACAGGTCGATCGGTCGGCCGAACTCGATCGTCACCCGGGCGAGCTTCGGCAACCGTGACCCGACCGGCTGCACGTCCTCGGTGCCACGCAGCGCGACCGGCACCACAGGGGCACCGCTCGTCAACGCCAGCCACGCGACCCCCGTGCGGCCCTTGTAGATCCGGCCGTCGAGCGACCGCGTGCCCTCGGGGTAGATCGCGAACGCCTCGCCCTCCTGCAGCCGGGCGAGGCCGAGGTCGAGAGCCTGCTGGGCCGCCGCACCCGCACCGCGCTCCACCCCGATCGCGCCGATGCCACCGAAGAACGCGCGGGACACCGCTCCCTTGAGGCCGGTCCCCGTGAAGTACTCCTGCTTCGCCAGGAACGACACCTTGCGCGGCGCCATCAACGTGATCGCCGGCGAATCGATGAAGGAGCGGTGGTTGCTCGCCAGGATCACCGCGCCGCGCTTCGGGACGTTCCGACGACCGATGATCTTCGGGCGCCACAGCGTCCGGGCGAGCGGGGTCACGACCGCACGGCTGAGCACCGTGGCGAACTTCGTCGAACCGGACACCGGACCTCCTCGTGGTGACGAGCTACCGAGTGTAATGAGGCGCACGGCTGGCACATGCCCGGAACGGCATGCAGTGGCGGAAGGGGCTCAGTCGGCCGCGACGACGACGTCGAGGACCGCGCGCCCGTACCGTTCGAGCTTCGCCGCACCGACCCCGGAGATCTCGCCGAGCTGATCGATGTCGGCCGGACGAACGGCGGAGATGCCCCGGAGCGTCGCGTCGTTGAACACCACGTACGCGGGGACGCCCTGCTCGCGTGCCTGGGCTGCACGCCAGGCACGCAGGGCCTCGAACAGGCCGACGGCTTCCTGCGGCATGTCGGTGACGACCGTCCGTCGGCTGCTGCGGCCGGCCCGCGGAGCCTTGACCGGGTCGCGACGCATGCGCACCTGCACCTTGCCGGTCAGGACGTCGGCGCTGGTGGGGCTGAGGACGACCGTGCCGAAGCCGTCGCCCGACACCGCGGCGTAGCCCTGGGCCAGCACCTGCCGTGCGACGGCACGCCACTCGCCCTCGGACAGGTCGGCGCCGATGCCGAAGGTCGCCAGCGTGTCGTGTTGGAGTTCCTGCACGCGGGGCGACCGCTTGCCGATCAGGATGTCGACGAGGTGCGAGACGCCGTACCGCTGGCGGCGCTCACGCTCGAGCCGCACCACGGTGGACAGCAGCTTCTGCGCGGGGACGGTGCCGTCCCACGACTCCGGCGGCGCGATGCACGTGTCGCAGTTGCCGCACGCCGTGCTCTCCTGCCCGAAGTACGCGAGCAGCCGCACCCGGCGGCACTCGATCGTCTCGCACAGGCTGAGCATGGCGTCGAGGTGGGCGCTGAGCTGCCGGCGGTGTGCGGCGTCGCCCTCGGACTGGTCGATCATCCGCCGCTGCTGCACGACGTCGTTCAGGCCGTACGCGAGCCACGCGGTGGCCGGCAGCCCGTCACGACCCGCACGGCCGGTCTCCTGGTAGTAGCCCTCGACCGACTTCGGCAGGTCGAGGTGCGCCACGAACCGGACGTCGGGCTTGTCGATGCCCATGCCGAACGCGATCGTCGCCACCATGACGACGCCGTCCTCGCGCAGGAACGTCGACTGGTTGCGGGCGCGCACCCGGGCGTCGAGGCCCGCGTGGTAGGGCAGGGCGTTGATACCCTGCTCGGCCAGGGCGGTCGCGGTGCGCTCCACCGAGTTGCGGGACAGGCAGTACACGATGCCGGCGTCGCCGCTGTGCTCCGTGCGGATGAAGGTGAGCAGCTGCTGCAGCGCGCCGGTCTTCGGTTCGATGCGGTACTGGATGTTCGGCCGGTCGAAGTCGGCGACGAAGTGCGCGGCGTCGTCGAGGCCGAGCCGTGCGGAGATCTCGCGGTGGGTCTGCGGCGTCGCGGTGGCGGTCAGGGCGATGCGCGGCACCGTCGGCCACCGCTCGTGCAGGACGCTCAGCTCGAGGTAGTCCGGGCGGAAGTCGTGCCCCCACTGCGCGACGCAGTGTGCTTCGTCGATGGCGAACAGCGAGACGCGCGCCCGGTCGAGGAGCGCACGGGTGGACTCGAGCCGGAGCCGCTCGGGCGCCAGGTAGAGCATGTCGACCTCGCCCTGCACCACGGCACGCTCGACCCGGGACCGTTCGTCGGGGCCCTGCGTGGAGTTGAGGAACGCGGCCCGGACGCCGTTGGCTGCCAGGGCGTCGACCTGGTCCTGCATCAGGGCGATCAGCGGCGACACCACGACCCCGACGCCGTCGCGGACGAGCGATGGCACCTGGTAGCAGAGGGACTTGCCACCACCGGTCGGCATGAGCACGAGGGCGTCACCACCGGTCACCACCTGGTCGATGATGGCGGCCTGCTCGCCGCGGAAGTCGTCGTAGCCCCACACGCGGTGCAGCACGTCGAGCGCGGCGGCACGGGGTGCGGAACCGGCAGCGGGAGCAGGCACGGCAGCGGGCGCGGGCGTGGTGCTCATGCCACGAGCCTACGGGCGACCGGCGACAGCCACCGCACTGTCCACAGCACCGTCCGTGCCGGACTCGCCACGGTGGTCGGTACCGGCCACGTCGTCGGCGCGGGCCGGCGTGGTCGCCCAGCCCGTGCCTCCAGGCCGGGTCCAGCGGACGCCGCCCGCCCAGGCCGGGGTCACACCGCGGAACCGGGGCGCCTCGTGCCCGGCGAACCGGCGGTCCAGCCCCCGCCACCACGCCAGGAACTCGACCATGCCCCAGAAGGCGAGCGACGTGACGAGGGTGACGAGCGTCCCCTGCCAGGTGCCGTTCGCGTCCGACGAGGTGAGGTCGATCCCGGACCAGCCGGGCGCCTGCAGCACGAAGATCATGATGTTGTTGAACGCGTGCTGCAGGACCGTGGCCTCGAGCCCGCCGGTCCGGAGGACGATGATCGCCGCGATCAGGCCGAACGAGCCGACGTCGAGGATGCCCCAGACGTTGTAGCCGTTCGGGATGTGCAGCACCGCGAAGACGACCGTCGAGACCGCCACGGCGATGATCGTGCCGACGCGACGCGGGATCCACGACGCGACCGTCTGCATGAGGAAGCCGCGGAAGATGTACTCCTCGGCGGCGCCCTGGAACGGGACGAGCAGGACGACGAGGACGATCGTCAGGGTGAGGGTGCCGAGGGAGACCGTCGACTGGCCGATCGCGTCGTGGTTCCAGGCGAAGCCGCCGTCGGTCGTGATCATCCCGCCGTCCCAGAACAGGCCGGTCTGGACGACGAACATGACCGCGGCGATGACGAGCGTCGGCAGCAGGCACCATGCCGTCCAGGCCCACCGGACCCGGAACCGGGTCGACGACAGGATGCCGGCCGGTCCGATCCGCGCGATCTTCACCGCGAGCAGGATGCCCGGC
Organism: Curtobacterium sp. Arg-1; assembly: GCF_025643395.1. NCBI lineage: Bacteria > Bacillati > Actinomycetota > Actinomycetes > Micrococcales > Microbacteriaceae > Curtobacterium > Curtobacterium sp. Arg-1. Next base: position 688,538 of record NZ_CP095731.1, on the reverse strand, counting down.
AGCAGGACCACGAGCGAGACGAGCGACAGGGACAGGATCAGCGGGTCAGTGGGGTCGAGCGCACCACCGGCCAGGTCGTCCTGCAGGTCGATCAGGGCCTGCGGCCCCTGCGTCGCGCCGATCGGGACGAAGTACGCGACCGCGATGACGATCTGCGACACGACGTACCACCCCACCAGGAACGCGAGGGCGACGAGTGGCCGCCACCACCTCCACCGTCCGTCGATCCGGGGCAGGCGCTGGTAGGGAACACTCACGTCCCGCAGGCTACCGGGCCAGGCAGGATGGGAGCCGTGCTCACTGTCCTGTTCGGTCTGTCCGGCGCGGTCGTCTACGGCTTCGCCGACTTCCTGGGCGGACTCGCCTCGCGCCGGGTCCGCCCGGTCGTCGTCACGGCGGTGGCCGCCGCGATCGGGATCCTCCCGCTGCTCGTCGGGCTGGTCGTCGTCGGAGGCGTGTTCTCGTGGCCGGCCGTGGCCTGGGGTGCGGTCGCGGGGCTCTCCGGCGGCGTCGGCGTGCTCCTGCTGTACGCGGCACTCGCGATCGGGCCGATGAGCGTGCTCTCCCCCGTCACCGCCGTCTTCGCGGCCGTCGTGCCGGTGCTCGTCGCGGTGCTGCGCGGCACGGTGCTGGCGCCCGTGGCCACCGGCGCGCTCGTGGTCGCGGTCGTCGCGGTGGTCCTGGTCGCGGTGGTGCGGGACGCCTCGGGCGCGCGGCTGACCGCCCGGGGCGTGGTCGCCGCCGCCGTCGCAGGGTGCGGCTTCGGCGGGATCGTGCTGGCCTACGACATGACGCCGTCCGACTCGGGCGTCGCACCCCTCGTGGTCGCGCGGGTGCTGCAGGCGGTGCTGCTGGGTGCGGCGGCGCTCGTCGTCGTGCTCCGGACGGTCGTCGTGCCGCCGCCGGGAGGCCCTGTGCCCGCTCCGACGTCGGCCCGCCCCGACGGGGCTGCCGCGGCCCCCGGGCGTCGGCCGGGTCGCGCATGGGGTCCACGGCTGCTCGTCACCGTGGCCGCCTGCGGCGTCTTCGACGCGATGGCGAACGTGTTCATCCAAGCCGGGCTGCACAGCAGCGACGACCCTGCGACCCTGCCCGTCGTGAGCGTGCTGAACGCGCTCTACCCGATCGGCACGGTGGTGCTGGCCGGGGTCGTACTGCGGGAGCGGTTGACCGCGCAGCAGTGGATCGGCATCGTGCTGGCGTTCGTCGCGTCGGTGGCGCTGGCGCTGGCGTAGCGCGCGGGTCGCGGCGGGGCCGGGCGGGCCGGGCACGGTGCCGAGTCGTTCGAACCGTGCGAGGTTGACCGCCCGGTGCGGACTTGCAGCACCGCACCGGATGCGCGAACCCGCACGGTGCGACGGGCGGGAGCCGTCAGACGTCGGGGATCAGGCGCTTGCCGAGCGAGACCGTGCGGTCGTCCGTGTAGCCGAGGGACGCGTAGAACCCGAGCACCTGCTCGTTGCCGGCACGCACCTGCAGGTTCAGCTTCGGGCAGCCGAGGTCGGTCAGGAGCCGCTCGAACTCGGCCATCAGGGTGCGACCGAGGCCGGAGCCCTGCAGGTCCGGGCGCACGGCGAGGTAGTTCACCCAGCCGCGGTGCCCGTCGAAGCCCGCCATGCCCGCAGCGACGACGCTGGCGTCGGTGCGGGGCTCGGGCTCGGGCTCGGAGCCGGGCTCGGCGACCAGGAAGAGTTCGGGCTGGACGGTCAGCTTGCGGGCGATGTCGCGGCGTGGGTCGTTCCAGGGTCGGACGAGCCCGCACGATTCCCACAGGGCGACGACCGCGTCGGTGTCCTCGGTGCGGAAGGGGCGGATCCGGTACTCCATGGGCCCCACGTTAACGGGGGTGGGGAGAAGGTCGTCACCGACCTGTCGCCGTGATCTGATAGACCTGTCCGACCACCCAGCCGATCAGGAGCCCCGTGACCGCAAACGACACCCTCCCGACGCGCCGCAGCGCACGGGACGACGCAGCCGGTTCGCGGTCCCGGCGATCCCCCCGCAGACGGCAGACGGTGGGCGGCGCGATCGTGTCGCTCATCGCCGAGTTGCTCATCATCGCGGGCGCCGGAACCGGCCTGTACGTCGTGTGGACGGCCTGGTGGACCGACGTGGTCGCCGTGAACGAGCAGACGAAGCTCGTGCAGGGCCTCGACCAGGTCAAGACCCCCAAGGTCGAGGGCACCGAGCACCGCGGCACCGCTCCCGTGCTCGCCGAACCCCCGGCGTTGTCGGACGTGTTCGGGACGATGCAGATCCCCCGGTTCGGCAAGGACTACAACCGGCCGATCGGCGAGGGCACCGATCGTGAGAAGGTCCTCAACACCATCGGACTCGGGCACTACCAGGACACCGCGATGCCCGGCGCTCCCGGCAACTTCGCCGTCGCCGGACACCGTGTCACCTACGGCAAGCCCCTGAACCAGATCGCGGAGCTCAAGAAGGGCGACTCGGTCGTGGTCCGGGTCACCGACGCGAAGAAGAAGTTCGACGTCTGGTACGTCTACAAGGTCACCGACAGCCAGATCGTCACGCCCGACAAGATCGAGACGATCGCGCCGGTGCCGAACAAGCCGGGTGTGGAACCGACCGCCCAGGACCGCTGGCTCACGCTGACCGCCTGCCACCCGATGTGGTCCGCGGCCGAACGGTTCGTGACGCACGCGAAGCTCGACTACTGGATGCCCGCTTCCGAGGGCACCCCGAAGGAACTCTCGGAGACCGTCAAGTGATCTTCCCCCTGGTCTGGCGGCTGCTGCCCGGCCCCACCGCCCTGAAGGTGCTCGAGCTGCTCGTGCTCCTCGTCGCCATCGTCTTCGTGCTGTTCCAGTGGGTGTTCCCCTGGATCGCGGCCGACATCCTGCCGCCGCCGGACGGCACGGTGGAGTCGACGCCGACGCCGACCCCGTAGACCGCGTCGGACCAGACGGGACCCGGGCCGGGGCCGCGATCTGTCAGACGGTGGTCGTCACCCTCGACCCACCGGTCGGGGTGCGTCGCACGGCGATCCGCTCGGGGATCCGCTGCTTGAGCTCCTCGACGTGGCTGACGATCCCGACCTGTCGCCCGCCAGCGGTCAACCGGGACAACTGCCCGATGACGTCGTCGAGGGTCTCCGGGTCGAGCGTGCCGAACCCCTCGTCGACGAACAGGGTGCCGAGCGAGACCCCGCCGGCCTCGGCCTGCACGACGTCGGCGAGCCCGAGCGCCAGGCACAGTGACACGGTGAACGTCTCGCCGCCGGACAGGCTGCGGGGGTCACGGACGGTGTCGGTCGTGTGGTCGTGCACGGCGAGGGCGAGCCCCGTCCGTCGCGCGCGGGACCCGGACTCCCGCTCGTCGGAGGTCTCGAGCGTGAAGCGTCCGGCGAGCATGCCGCGCAACCGGTCGTTCGCCGCGGCCACGACGTCCTCGAAGCGACGCATGAGCACGTAGGTGCCGAGCGTGATGCCGGTCGGGTTCACCGATGCCACACCGTTGGCGACGTCGGCGAGCCGGACGACCGCGCGGCTGCGGGCCGAGGTCTCCTGTCGTGCCCGGACGGTCCGGTCGACCTCGGACGCACACTGCTCGACGGCCTCGGCACGGTGGGCCGCGGTGACCGCGAGCCGGGTGGCCTCGTCGAGGTCGGCCGTGACCTGGATCCGCTCGGCCTGCGCCGCCTGCAGGTCGAGGTGCTCCGGGTCGTCGTCGGCGGCCGCGACCACCGCGGGGTCCTCGAGCCCCGCACGGACGACGGCGCGTTCGGCGTCGGCGGCACTGATGCTGCTGCGGAAGCGTGCCACGGTGTCGGGGTCGAGCCGGCCCGCTCGTGCTGCAGCGACGTCGGGGAACTCCTGCTCGTCCAGGACCCGGGCGACCTCGGTGTTCCGCTCGTCACGGGCACGGGCGGCAGCCGCTGCGCGGTCGTCGGCATCGGCGAGGGCGCGGAGCACCGTCAGCCGAGCGTCGAGCTCGTCGACGACGACGCGGAGCGAGCCCGACGAGCCAGCGCTGTCACCGTCACCGTCACCGTCGAGCAGTGCACCGAGCCGCTCGATCGCTTCCTGCACCGATCGCAGGTCGGCCTCGAGCCGCTCGGCGTCCGAGGCCGTGGTCGATGCGAGCACGGTGCGCCGAGCGTCGAGGTCGTTCCGCTCACGCTCGAGCGCCCGGGTCGCGGAGTCGTGCGCCGTCCGCTCGCGCTCGTGCTCGAGCACGAGTGCCGCTGCGTCGTGCGCCGCACGGACCCGCTCGTCGGCGGCGACCGACATGGCGTCGAGGGCGACGGTGTCGACGGCGCCGACCACCTCGGTCAGCCGCAGGTGCTCCGCACGCTCGACCGCCAGCTCGGCTGCGGCGTCGGCGAGCTGCTGGTCGGCCAGCCGTGTGGCGTCGCCCGCGGACTCCACCGCGCCGATGGTCGGGTGGTCGTCCTGCGGCGCGGCCACCGACGGGTGCGCGGTCGATCCGCAGACCGGACACGGGTCACCGGGGGTGAGTGCGGCGCCGAGCTCACCGGCGAGCCCCGCGATCCGGCGCTCGCGCAGGGTGCGTTCAGCGTCGAGCGCATCGGTCGCGCGGCGTCGGGCACCGGCCACGACCCGCTCGGCCTGGGCCACGCGGTGCTCGGCGCGGTCGCGGGCGGCCAGGTCGGCGCGGAGCGACTGCACGCGAGCGACCTCGTGCGCCGCGGCGTCCGCGTCGGCAGCGGTCGTCGAGGCGGACCGGGCGGCCTCGACGATCCGTGCGCGTTCCGCCGGCCGGGCTTCGAGCGCGGTGTCGAGGGCGGCGAGGTCGTCGGTGAGCCGTGCTGCGGTCGCGGTGGCATCGGCGATCGCGGTGCGCCGGGCGTCCGCCTCGGCCTCGACCGCGACGAGGTGCCGGACGCCGGACAGCGCGTCGGTCAGCGTGTCGCGGCGCCGGACGACCTGCTCAGCGTCGACGGTGTCGAGCTCGTGCTCGTCACGCAGGCGGGAGGCTGCCGCTGCGGTGTCGTCGGCACGCGCGATCGCGGCGTCGAGACCGTCGGCCACCGCCGCGACCCGGGCGGCGCGCTCCGCCGTCGCCACCGCGGTCCGTGCGCGTTGGATCGCGGGAGCGTCGTCGTCCAGGAGCGCCTGTCGCCGCAGCAGTGCCGATCGGCGCTCGAGGGCGGCCGCACGCGCCGTCACCGACCGTTCGTGCTCGGTCGCCGCCGTCGCGGCCGCAGCGGCAGCCGTCCGTGCTGCCCCGGCTGCGTCGGCCGTGGCACGCAGGGACACAACCGTGCCGGGGACGACAGTCTCGTCGGCGTCGTCGAGACCGGCCGCCTGGGCGAACCGGGCCAGGGCGTCGCGGACACGGTCGTCGGCCCCGTCGACCTCGGCCTGCACGGCCCGGCGGCGGGCGGCGAGTTCGTCGGCGGTGCGGTCGTAGACCTGGGTGCCGAACAGTGACTGCAGGAGCTTCCGGCGGTCTTCCCCCGGGGATCGGAGGAACCGGGCGAACTCGCCCTGCGGCAGCACCACGGTCTGCAGGAACTGCGCGCGGTCGAGCCCGACGATCCGGGCGATCTCGACCGCGGCTTCGGGGATGCGGGACGACATCGGTTCACCGACGACGTCGTCCGGCGCTGCGAGCCGGAACAGCTGCACGGACGCCTGCTGCTTCACCGTGCCGGTCCCCCGCTGCTTCGGGCGGTCGTACTGCGGCGTGCGTCGCACCCGGTAGGTGCCGGCGCCGGTCTCGAACACGAGCTCGACGAACGGCTCGACCGCGGGGTCGGCGTGCTGGCTGTGCAGCCGGTCGGAGCTGGCGTCGGACCCGGCGAGGCCGCCGTACAGGGCGAACACGACCGCGTCGATGATCGTCGACTTGCCGGAGCCGGTCGGCCCTTCGAGCAGGAACACCCCGGACGCGGCGAGCGCCGCGAAGTCGATGGTCACGAGGTCGGGGTACGGGCCGATGGCGCGGAGTTCGAGTCGGTGCAGGTACATCAGCGGTCCCCCTCGCGCTGCAGGGCGAGCGCCGCGGCCTCGTACGCCTCGGTCAGCACGGCCCGTTCGTCGTCGTCGGGTGCCCCGCCGGTGGCGAAGGCCACGAAGTCGCCGGCGACCTCGACCGGGTCGGATGTCGCGGTCACGGCCCGTGCGGCGGTGGCGGCCGGTCGGTCCGCCGGTTCGTGGGTGATCGCCAGGGCGTGCGGGAAGTGGTCCTTCACCCGGGCGTACATGCGCTCGGGGTGCACGGTGTCGGTCACCGCGACGCGGACCCAGGCGTCGGCGTCGGCCCGGAAGGCCCCGGACTCGATGGCGTCGATGCTGCCCCGGACGTCGACCAGTCGCCGCGGGACCGGTGTCGGGACGAGTTCGACGGTGACGGCACCGGCCCCGTCGAGCTCGGCGATGGTCACGGACTTCCGCTGGTGCCGCTCGCCGAACGAGAACGCCAGCGGCGACCCGGCGTACCGGATCCGGCCGTCGTCGCCGACGCGCTGCGGGCCGTGCAGGTGCCCGAGGGCGACGTAGTCGAAGCCGTCGAACACGGACTCGGCCACGCGGTCGACCCCGCCGACGCGGATGTCCTGCTCGCTGTCGCTCGGGTCGGCACCCCCGACGAACGCGTGGGCGACGACCACGCTGCGGGTACCGGCACGGGTCGCGAGGTCGGTGCGGATCCGTTCGGTGGCGGCGTGGACGACGGCGTGGTGCGAGCGGGCGAGGGGTTCGTCGGGGACCGCGGCCAGGGCGTACCGGGTGAGGTCGGGGTGCAGGTACGGGATGCCGTACACGGCCACCGGGCCGTCGTCGTCGGCCACGAGCACGGGGTCGGCCACGTGTGCGGGCTCGGCGAGGATGCGCACGCGCTGCCCCATCACCCCGGCGCCGAAGCCGAGCCGAGCGGCGGAGTCGTGGTTGCCCGGGGTGAGCACCACCGTGGTGGTCTCGGCGAGCCGCTCGAGCACGCGCGAGAGCATGCGGACGGCGTCGACGGGCGGGATCGCACGGTCGTAGACGTCACCGGCGATGACGACGAGGTCGACGGCGCGCTCGCGGGCGAGGTCGACGAGCCAGTCGGTGAACGCGGCCTGGTGCTCGAGCAGGTCCGCACCCAGCAGTGTGCGGCCGAGGTGCCAGTCGCCGGTGTGCAGGATGCGCATGCGGCCACGGTAACGCCGTCCGGGGACATCCAGGGGCACCCCGCGGTGCCCTGTGGACGGCTCAGGTGGTCACACAGCTCGCGGATGCCATGCCCAGGACCGCGACGACCTTCACCTTGACGGTCGGCGTGCTCGTCGCCGTCCAGTTGTTGCCGAGGTTCGTGCGGAGGTTGAGCGTGTACGTCGTGCCGAGGTTCAGGAGTCCGGCGCCCCCGTAGACCATCGAACGGGCCCCGGCGAGCGTCGTGCTGGCCACCTGCGTCGTGCCGTTCATCAGGTCGAACGACACCGGCACGGTCGCACCGTTGTCGTAGGTCCAGGCGATCGTCACCGTGTTCGACCCGGCCGGCACGCAGGTCAGGGTGGGCACACCGGTCGCCGTGCCCGCCGTGAAGTTCGCGGTCGGTGCGACGGTGGTCCGCGACCACGGGGCCGCGTCCGCCGTCCCGGGCAGCAGCACGCCGGCCGCCGCGGCGAGCACGAGCACCGCTGCGCCCCCGCCGAGGCGGCGCAGCCGCCGCCTGCGACGGACCCGTCGACGCAGGGCGCGACGGGTGAGGACGGTGGACGCAGCGGACGGGAGGCCCGTGGCGGCGCCGTCGGGCGCCTCCACGCCGCCGTCGGTACCGTCTGCCGGCCCGGTCGCGCCGTCCGGACCGGCCGCGTCGTCGGGGCCGTCGGCCGCGTCGTCGGCGTCGTCTGCGTCGACGAGCCGCCGGAGCGACCCGTCGATGGTGCAGAGCGCGAGCACCGCGGTCAGGCCGAGTGCGAGCATCGCGACCAGGCCCCACTCGCCGGCGCTGATCCACCGGATCGGTGCGCCGATGAACGGGATGCGCAGGAAGGCGATGCCGTGCACCGCGGAGCGCTCGATCGGCGTCGAGTCCTGCTGCGGGTTGGCGTCACCCTTCGTGACCATGGTGCCGCGGGAGCCGTCCTGCACGTACCGGTGCATGCGCATGTGGTCCGCCTGGTCCGGGTCGTCGGCGAGCAGGACCTTGCCCATGGCGATCTCGCCCGAGCCGACCGGCCGTGAGACGACCACGTCACCGGGGACGATCCGCGGCTCCATCGAGCCGGTCATCACGGTGGTGGGCTGCCAGCCGATGAGCGCCGGCGCAGCCGCCCAGAGCGCGAGGCCGAGCAGCGTCGCGACGACGCCGCGGGCAAGGGAGGCGACGACGACGCGCCCCCACTCGACGGCGTCACGGACCGCTGCGTGCGGTGCGGGACCACCGTGCACTGCGATGCTGCTCATGACTGCCTTCGACCGGGAGCGCGTTGCGGGGAGGGAACGGACGGGGCGGGTTCGGCCCCGGCCCCGACTCAGCTGTTCTGGGCCTCCCAGGTGAAGCCGAGGGCTGCGGTGCCGCCCTGCACGGTGTTCGGCGCGGTGCTCGAGACCGTGTAGGTGACGCGGTAGACGCGCGTCTCGGACGCGGTGCCGGTCGGGGTCCAGCTGCCGACGCCGGTCGCGTAGTTGGTCGAGGCGGCGCCGAAGCCCGCGACGGTGCCGCTGTAGAGCGAGCTGCCGGTGGCGGCCGGGGTGAAGCCGGAGCAGGAGCCGAAGCCACCGCCGGTGCCCTGCTCGACGGTCAGGTTGACGTTCGCCGCCAGGTCCTTCGTGGTCGTGACGTTCGTGCCGTACAGCTTCACGGCCGAGGGCAGCGAACCGGTCGAGGTCACCGTGATGCAGTTCGCACCGGTCGAGCCGGGCTTCAGGTTGCTCGCCGTGAACAGCGCGGTGTTGTTGTCGTCGTCGGACAGGGCGACACTGCCCGCCGTCCAGTTGTTCGTCGGGTTGACGGTGGTCGAGGAGAAGGCCGCGTACGAGGCCGTCGAGACGACGACCCCCGAGGCGACGAGCGCGGCGGGGATGGCGATCCAGGCGGCGAGGCGGGCAGCACGAGGCGTGACACGAGACATGGTTGGACTCCGTGAGGATGAGGTCTGATCGGTGGTTCGGACGGGCCCGCGGTGGTTGGTCGCGCTACGTGCCGAGGTGGTACGACGATCAAGCTACTTCGCCGTCGAGCAGCCCTCAATACCCGGGATGCCCCCATTGATGGGGGTATCTTGACGAGTGAGTTACTTGTTGACTGAAGTTCCACCCCTGCACCCGAGAAGAGCCCCCATGACGGACACCGACCAGGTCGTCCTCCCCCAGCGCGCACCCGCCGTCCCCGCGGCCAGGATCGCGCCGCGCACGCCCCCGGCACCGGTGTCGCCCGACGTCACCGCGGCCGACCCGGCAGGCACCGACGCCGACCTCCCACGGCTGCTCACCGCGTTCCGCGTGCTCCAGATGCAGCACGCGCGCGTCCTGCACCACGAGAGCACGAGCCGCGGACTGAACGCCACGGACACCCGCTTCGTGTTCTTCCTCAACGCAGCGGGCGGCCACGGCGTGACCCCGAAGCAGGCCGGCGAGTACCTCGAGCTCACCACCGGGGCGATGACGTCGCTCATCGACCGGCTCGAGAAGCACGGGCACCTCGAGCGCCGCCCGAACCCGGAGGACCGCCGGAGCGTGCTCCTGCACCTCACGCCGTCGGGCACCGCGGTCGCCCGCGAGGTCGGCGCCGTCTACTCGCAGGCGTTCCAGCAGGTCGTCGCACCGTCCGACCGCGCCGTCGTCGCCGCTGCCTTCGAGGGGTTCGCCGCGGCCCTGGAACGCCACCACCGGTCGTCCACCGAGTGAGCGCGGGTGTCACGGCCCGCGCGTAGCGTGAGCGCCATGACCCCCTCCGAACTCCTCACCGAAGCGTTCTCCCGCATCCCCGAGACCGTCGAGCGGGCCGTCGACGGGCTCTCCGAAGACCAGCTCGCAGCACGACCGGCAGCCGGGGCGAACACCCTGGCCTGGCTCGTGTGGCACATCGCCCGCGGCCAGGACGCGCAGATCGCCGACCTCGCCGGCTCCGAGCAGGTCTGGACGGCGGACGGCTGGTACGACCGGTTCGGCCTGCCGTTCCCGGCCGAGGCGCTCGGGTACGGCATGTCCCGCGACGACGTCGGCCGGGTGCGAGCCTCTGCCGACCTGCTCACCGGGTACCTGCGCGCGGTGCACGAGCGCACCGTCGCGTACCTCGGCACGCTCGGCCCGGACGACCTCGACCCGGTCGTCGACGACGCGTGGGACCCGCCCGTGACGGCCGGCGCGCGGCTCGTGAGCATCCTCGACGACTGCACGCAGCACGCCGGCCAGGCCGGCTTCGTGCGCGGGCTGCTGTTCTTCAACCGCTGAGCGCGCGCGGGGCGCGCGCCCTGCGCGGTCGCGCGCGTCCAGTGCGCGGTCGCGCGCATCCAGTGCGCAGGAGACGACGAGTCTGCCGCGGCGACCCGACGTCTTGTGCTCACTCGACGACGGACTGGAGGCCCGTCACCAGCCGGTGACGGGCCTCCAGTCCGTCAGGCGGTCGTGTCGCGAGCGACGCCGTGGGCATCGTGGTCCGCAACGCGGTGGTGGCGCACGGAGCGAAACCCGCCGGCCCCACCACTCCCGCCGAGGGCGGACTACGACCTCCCGTACGACCGCAGCCGGAGACTGTTCGAGACGACGAGCGTCGAGGACAGCGCCATCGCGGCGGCGGCGATGAGCGGGTTGAGCAGCCCGGCCGCGGCGAGCGGGATCGCGGCGATGTTGTAACCGAACGCCCACACGAGGTTGATGCGGATGGTCCGGAGGGTCGCGCGGGAGAGCTGCACTGCGTCGACGACGGCGCGGAGATCCTCGCGGACGATGATGACGTCGGCGGCCTTCAGGGCGATGTCCGTGCCCTCGACAACGGCGACGCCGAGGGTTGCGGTGGCGAGGGCTGCGGAGTCGTTGACGCCGTCGCCCACCATGGCGACGTGGTGCCCGGCCGCCTGCAGCTGGGCGATGCGTTCGGCTTTCTCGTCGGGCAGGACGCGGGCGATGACCTCGTCGATGCCGACCTCACCACCGACAGCGGACGCCGTCGTCTCGGAGTCCCCGGACAGGAGGACGGTGCGGAGGCCGAGGGCGCGCAGCTGCGCGACGGCCTCGATCGCGCCGGGACGGAGCGCGTCCCGGACGGTGAGCACTGCGGCCACGTCGCCGTCGACGGCGACGAGCACCACGGTGGCGCCGGACGCTTCGCGGTCCGCGACGACCGCGGCGACCCGGTCGCCGACCCGCACCCCCGCGGCTCCGAGCAGCTCGGACCGGCCGATGACGCAGGCGCGGTCACCGACGGTCCCAGCTGCTCCCAGTCCGGCGTGCGCGGTGAAGTCCGCGACCGGCTCCAGGGTGCCGAACCGGCTGCTGGCTGCGGCGGTGATCGCCGCCCCGATGGGGTGCTCTGACGCTGCTTCGAGGGCGCCGGCGAGGGCGAGGGCCGTGTCGGCGTCGGTGGTGAAGGTGTCGACCGCGGTGAGGGTCATCCGGCCGGTGGTGAGGGTGCCGGTCTTGTCGAAGACGACGGTGTCGATGCGACCGCTCGCCTCGAGGGCGCTGGGGCCCTTGATGAGGATGCCGAGCTGGCCCCCGCGTCCGACGCCGACCATGAGCGCGGTCGGCGTCGCCAGGCCGAGCGCGCAGGGGCAGGCGATGATGAGGACGGCGACACCGTTCGCGATCGCGGTGCCAGGAGCCGCGCCGCTGACGAGCCAGCCGGCGGCGACGAGGATCGCGATGCCGATCACGACGGGTACGAACACGCTGGTGACCCGGTCGACGGTGCGCTGCACGGCGGCCTTGCGGCGTTGGGCGTCGTCGGCGACGGCGGCCATCTGGGCCAGGCGGGTGCGGGTGCCGACGGCGTCGGCGCGGATGACGAGCCGACCACCCTGGACGAGGGTGCCGCCGATGACCGTGCTCCCGGCCGTTGCCTCGACCGGGACGGACTCGCCGGTCATCGCGGACACTTCGAGCGTCGCGGCGCCGTCGGTGACGGTGCCGTCGACGGGGATGCGGCCGCCGGGGCGGACGACGACGAGGTTCCCGACCCGCACGGCACTCAGCGGAACAGTGCGCTCGGTGCCGTCGGTGACGACCTGCGCCTCGGTGACGCCGAGGTCACCGATGGCTTCGAGGACATCGGCGGCGCGTCGGCGGCTGCGGCTCTCGAAGTAGCGGCCGGCGAGCTGGAACGTGACCATGCCGGCGGCGACGTCGAGGTAGATCGAGTCCGCGCCGGCGGGGGTCCTCCCGAATCCGAGCCAGTACCCGGGAGTGGTGGCGGGGTCGACGAGGAGCGTCCAGAGCGCCCATCCGAAGGACACGACGACTCCGAGCGAGACGAGGGTGTCCATGCTGGTGCTGCGGTGCCGCAGTCCCCGGAGGGTGGCCCTGTGGAACGGCCACGCAGCCCAGGTGACGATCGGGACGGCGAGGAGGACGCAGAGCGCCTGCCAGCCGGGGAACCGCCACGCAGGGACGAGCGCCAGGATGATCGTGATGTCGCACAGCGGGATCGCCAGCAGTGCCGCGACGGCGAGGCGGCGGCGGAGCGTCGTGGTGCGGGTCTCCGCGGCGCGGGCGGACCAGGCGTCATCGCCCGGGGTGTGGACGGCGGCGGTGTAGCCGGCGCGCTCGACCTGCGCGATCGCGGTCGCGGCATCGGCGATCCCCAGACCGGCGACCGTGGCGCGTTCGGTGGCGAAGTTCACGGACGCAGTGACGCCGTCGAGCTTGCCGAGCTTGCGTTCGACCGCGTTGGCGCAGGCGGAGCAGGTCATCCCGCCGATGTCGAGTTCGAGCCGCTGCTCGGCTCGCTGGTCGGTTCGGGACGGGGTGGTTGTGGTCACGGCTGCTCCCGGTGGTCGGTGACGGTCAGCGCCGGACGGTCGTCGGCGCGCTCGTGCTCGTTCGTCGAGCCGGGCCCGGTGGACCGTGTCGGATCGGCCCGCTGTGCAGGTGCGGTGGTGTCGCGGGTGGTGAGCTTGCTGAGCATGGCGTTGTACTGCTCGTGGTCGTCGTCGAGGCCCCGGTCGGCGTGCCGGTCGATGCGCTTGGCCTGTCGAGCGTCCTGCTTGGCCCACTGGGTGACGAGGGCGATCACCACGACGATCAGCGGCAGCTCACCGGCGGCCCAGGCGACGCCGCCGGCGACGTACTGGTCGTGGGCGAGACTGCCGATCCACGGGATGTCGAGGTACTGGAAGTACGTGCCGGCGAGCAGGGTGTCGCCGGTCATCACGACGACGCCGAAGAACGCGTGGAAGGGCATCGCTGCGAGGACGAGGCCGAGCTTGCCGATGTGCGGCAACGGACGGGGCGGTGCGTCGACGCCGATGATGAGGGCGTAGAAGACGTACCCGATGGCGAGGTAGTGCAGGGTCATCGCCTGGTGCGCCCAGTGGTACCGCATCGCCCAGTCGAAGAACGGGGTGAGGTAGATGCAGTAGTACGAGCCCACGAACACCGCCAGGACGTACACGGGGTTGTACGTGACCCGCAGCAGCTTCGAGTGGGTCACCGCGACGAGCCACTCGTGGGGGCCGGCGAAGGCATCGCGACGGTGCGCGGTCGTGGCGCGGAGGAACAGGGTGATGGGTCCGCCGAGGACGAGCAGCAGCGGGCCGAGCATGTTCAAGCTCATGTGCAGGCCCATGTGCACGGCGAACGACGCCGACGAGTACGGGCCGACCCCGGACGAGGTGGTGATGATGACGGATGCCCAGCCGAGCATCCAGGCGCTGGTCCGGCCGTTCGACCAGAGGTCTCCGCGCTTCCGGAGTCGGATGACGGCGGCCGCGTACGTGGCGATCCCGGCGATCGCGATGACGAGGAAGAGGATGTTCACCCGGCCGGCGGTCCACAGGGTGATCGGGGTGAGGGGTGTGTCGACCTGGTACCCGAGGAAGAGCTGCTGTCCGTCGGTGGGGACGAAGTACACCGGCGGTGGGATCCGCGTCATGACGACGCCGATCGCGGCCGCGACCAAGAGCACCGCCAGGAGCACGGCCGGGGCGGTCGGGGTGGCGAACCAGCTCCTGCGGAGGAGGATCGGTCCGGCCACCGCGGCGACGAGGAGCAGCTGAGCGGCGAAGAGCACGCCGGTGGGCGCTTCCCACGGCGGCGTGCCGGCGAGTTCGACGGCGGCGATGATGATCGACCCGACCGTCCAGGTGATCCAGCCGGTGAGGGCGAGGATGCGGTGTCTGCGGATGGTGGCGGTGCCGGGACGGCTCACTCGCCACCGGCGGGCGCCGGCAGCCGTGGCGCCGGTCCAGATGCCGAGCGCGGGGGCGGCGAACATGGCGGCGTCCCCACCGAAGTCGTGGTTCGGGCCGACGAGCACCTGCGTCACCAGCACGGGGGCGAGGAGCCCGATGACGCCGATGCCGGTCAGGAGCAGGGTGCTGACCCAGCTGCGGACGAGGTACGCAGCGACGAGGATCGCGACCACGATGCAGGCGACGACGATCCACGCGCCGGGGAGGTAGCTGGCCTGCACGAGGTAGCCGATCGCGCCCGGTGTCAGGAGCTTCGTCACCGGCTGCCCGCTCGCGTCTGCGGCGTCGACGGGGACCAGCAGCACCGCGGCGACCAGCCAGACGGTGGCGGCGGTGCGGACGATCGCGAGGTCTCGGTGGTTGTCGATGACCGTGCGTGACCGGCGCGGCGTGAGGAACACGGCAGCGGCAAGGCCGCCGGTCGTGAGGCCGCCGGTGACGTCGGCGGTGAGGCGGAGCACGGCGCTGAGCATCGAGGTGAGCATGCCCGGGTAGCCGCGGCTCAGCCGGTCGTACGAGGAAGGACCGAGCATCGCGACCGCGACCACGACGATGGCGACCGCGATGACGGCGCCCACCCACGGCGATGCGCGCCTGAGCACACCCGACCGCCCCACGGCGGGCACGGTCGTCGGCCGGTTGCGCGTGGCCGGGGTGGCAGCGGCCTGGGTGTCAGGCACCGGCGAGCTCGTAGCCTGCCTCGTCGACGGCTTCGGCGATCGCTGCCGCATCCGGCCGGGCCGGTGCGGTGACGACGACGAGACCGGTCGCGGCGTCCGCAGTGACGAGCTCGACGCCGGCGATCGCTTCGAGTTCGCCGGTGACGCGGCGTTCGCAGTGCTCGCAGGTCATCCCGACGACGTGGTACTCGAAACGCTCCATGCGCCCATTCTACAAAACGTAGAACGGGATGCGAGTCGAGGTCAGCGGGATTGCAGGACCGGGGCCGGGTGGCGGCGGTGCGGCCAGCTCTTCACCGGCGAAGCGGCGAGACGTGCGGCGCGGAGCTCGAGGCCCGGGCTCGGGTCGATCCGGTTCATCAGCGTCAGTGCATTGCAGACGGTCGCAGGTCCGCAGATGCGGGCGGCGGTGTCGTCTGCGACGAGTTCGATCAGCAGCGCGACCGTTCGACGGAACTCCCGGGCAGTCCGGAGTCGTGGGAACGCGGCAGCGTTCAGCGCAGCGACGCGGCCGATGAGGTCATGCCGGCCGAGCACGTGCGCACGTTCGTGCTCGACGACGGCGCGGACACAGGCAGGGGGCATCGCGTTCTCGACTCCGGTCGAGATCAGCACGCGCCCGTCAGCGGTGGAGCAGGCGATCGGATCCGACATGTGCAGGTACGCGATCTCGTGCCCGCCGATGTGCTCGGTCCGCACGGTGGAACGGGCGACGAGCAGCGTCACCGCGACGTCGGTGCGGCGCTTCGCGGCCGAGATCGGTTCTGCGTTCGCGGCGAGGAGCGCGGCGACACCACCGGCGACGCCGAGCCCGCACCAGGCGAAGAGGCCGGCGGCGGGAGCGCCGATCCCGTGCGCGTGCGCATTCGTTGCGACGACGACCGACGCGATCCCCACGCTCAGCAGCAGCGAGCTCGCGGCGACCGTCAACACTCCGAGCCAGAGGTGGAGCGCGACCTGCGGACGGTGCAGCCACCAGGTGCCACGAGTGAGGATGCTCGGAGCCAGCACGGTGACGACAACCGCGAGGGCCACGAGGCCGAGGACGGCGATCACAGCACCGATCCTCCCGTCACGCGCCCGTGCGGTCGATGCCGGCTCCGCCGAGGGCAGCACGCAGCACGTCCAGGTCATCCGCACCGAGCGAACCGGTGAAGCGCTGCAGGACCGCGGTGCGATCACTCGACCGACCGAGCACCTCCGTCATCGAATCAGCGGTCTCGGCAGGGTCCGCCTTCGTCGCCCGGTAGGCCTTCGATGCCGGGTCCCGCTCGACGAGCCCCTTCCGCTCCAGCCTGGCGAGGACGGTCAACACCGTCGTGGAGGCCAGTGGGCCGACCTCTACTGCGAGCGCATCGCGCACCTGCCGGCCGGTGTGCGCCGCATCCTGCGCCCAGAGCAGCTGCAGCACACCCGACTCGAGGGACCCGTGCGCACGACGCGGACTCATCCGCGCGCCCCGAACTCATCGACCATGCGGCGATTCTACATACAGTAGAAACTGGCTTCTACAACTTGTAGAGTGGCGCCGCCACCCGCCGCGATGAAAGGTCCACCCCTCGTGTCACACAGCCTGCCGCTGTCCGTCCTCCTCACGGTGCTGTTCGCCGTGACGGCAGTCGGGTACCTCGGCTTCGCCTTCCGCCCCGGCAGCAGCGGTGTCGCACGGGTCAGTGACGTCTTCCACGTGCTGATGAGCGTCGCGATGCTGGCGATGCCGTGGGCCTGGGGGATGACCCTCGCGCCGCCGACGCTGCAGATCCTCGTGTTCGGCCTCGCGACGTCGTTCTACCTCGTCCTCACGCTCGGCAGCAGCCGGTACGGCAGCCACGAGCACCACGGACCCGGCGGCTCCGGGCGACTGGTGCTGGGCTACCACGTGGTGATGATGGCGGCGATGACCCTCATGGGCGTGATGATGCTGCCCATGGCCGGCGGGGCTTCGATGTCGATGCCGGAGATGGACATGACCGGCAGCGGCCACAGCATGCACACCTCCTGGTCGGGATGGACACCGGTCTCGTGGGTCCTCGTCGTCGTGTTCGCGATCGCGACCGTCTGGATGCTGGTGCGGCTGATCGCGTCAGCGCGTGTCCGCCAACACCCCCTCGCACGCCTCGACGGCGTGCTCTTGCTGCTGATGAGTGCCGGGATGGCACTCGCGTCCATCCCCACGAGCTGAGGAACACCGCACCATGACCGCAACCGCCGATCGGGACACCACTGCGCCCGCGTCCGCGCCGTCGACGGCGCAGCCGCGCCGGAACCCACAGCGGGGCTGGTTCGGACCGTTGTTGCTGCGCCTGCACTTCTCTGCCGGGCTGTTCGTCGGACCGTTCATCCTCATCGCCGCGCTCTCCGGCGCCGTGTACGCGCTCGGTCCGACGATCGAGCAGGGCATCTACCGACACGAGCTCACCGCACCCTCGACCGCTGCCGCGAAGCCGCTGGCAGACCAGATCGACGCCGCGCAGGCCTACATCCAACGGCACCACCCCGAAGACACCCTCGCCGCCGTCCGCCCGGCACCTGCGCCGGGTGCCACGACGCGGGTGATGTACGCCGAGGCTGGGCTGATGGACTCGCAGAACCGTGCGGTGTTCGTCGATCCCGGCACCGCCGAGGTCCGCGGTGACCTCCTGGTGTACGGCACCTCCGGGGCGTTGCCGTTCCGCACCTGGGTGGACACGTTCCACCGGTCGCTGTTCCTCGGCGACGTCGGCCGCCTCTACAGCGAGACCGCGGCGTCGTGGCTCGGCGTCGTCGCCCTCGCCGGTCTCGGCCTGTGGGTGATCCGGATCCGGAAGACGCGCGCCAAGCGCGACCTGGTCCGCCCCGCACGTGGTGTCCGCGGCTACCGGCGGGTCTTCTCCTGGCATGCCTCCACCGGGGTGTGGCTGCTCCTGGGCGCGTTGTTCCTGTCGGCGACGGGCATCACCTGGTCCCAGTACGGCGGTGGCAACGTCGACCAGCTCCGCTCCGCTCTCAGCTGGGGCACACCCGCACTGACCACCTCCCTCTCCGACACCGGCACGGCGGCTGGTGGCGGTGAGGACGCCGCCCACCACGGCGGCTCCGCCGCATCGACCGATGCGGGACCGGCAGCCGTCACCCCGGTGCTGTTCGATCGAGTCCTGGCCGCTGCGAAGGCTGCGAACATCCACGCGTCCGAACTGCAGATCACCCCGCCGGCGACGGCGGATCAGGCGTGGACGGTCGCGGAGATCAAGCGGTCCTACCCCACCGCGGTGAACTCCGTCGCGATCGACCCGCGGGACATGCGCGTGGTGTCCGAGACGAACTTCGACACCTTCTCCCTCCCCGCCAAACTCACCCGGTGGGGCATCGACACGCACATGGGCACGATGTGGGGGTTGCCGAACCAGATCCTGCTGTTCGTCACGGCGCTCGGGATCGCCGCGATGGTCGTCTTCGGCTACGTGATGTGGTGGCAGCGCCGCCCCATCGGGAAGCGCGTCGGGAACGCCCCGGCCGCGGGTGCCCTGAACCGGGCGCCGTGGTGGGGGTCCGGGCTCGTCGCGGTCGGCGCGATCGTCATCGGCGCGTTCCTGCCCGCGCTCGGTGTCACCCTGCTCGCGTTCGTCGTCATCGACGTCCTCATCACCAACCGCTCGGTCCCGCCCACCCCTGCGGCACCCGGCGAGTAGGACCGCTCGTGCAGAGCGGTCGCACCTGCCCGGTACCGGGTCCGGGCACGACCGTCACCCGGCACGGATCCCGTGCCGACGTCAGTGGAGCGCTGTGGAGAGCACGTCTGCCAGGTGGGGCAGGTCCGTCCGGAACGACCACTGCACGGTGTTCCAGTCGTGTCCGCTCCCCGGGGCGAACGCGACGCTGGTGTCCGCGCCCGCTGCCCGTGCAGCGTCGGCGAGGACGCGGGCGTTGCGGCTGAACGCCCCGTCCGCCGACCCCGCGGTGAACCAGAACGCGCGCCCGTGCAGGTCGTCCGCCCGCATCTGCGCGATCGGACCGGCGGCCTTCCACGCGCTGACCGACCCGCCGAACGCCCGGTCGGCGCTGTGCTGCGGGTTCCGGTCGATGGGCTGCAACTCGCTGGAGACCGCGAGCACGGCCCCGAACCGGTCGGGGTGCGCGGTGGCGAACTGCATCGCGCACGTCGCCCCCTGCGAGAAGCCGGTGAGGCCCCACGCACGGCGGTCCGGGGTCACCGGGAGGTGCGCCGTCAGCCAGCGCGGCACGTCCTCGGTGACGTAGGTCGCTGCGTTCCCGAGGTCCGAGTCGACGCACATCGTGTTCAGGCCGGGCGAGGAGAGCTGGTCGACGGAGACGACGATCGGCGCGCGGCCGTGGTGCGCTGCGGCGTAGCCGTCGAGTGCGCTGCCCATCCGGCCTGCGGTGAACAGGTCGCTCGGAGCGCCCGGTTGGCCGGAGAAGGCGAGGACGACGGGCAGGGGCGCCGGATCCCTGACCAGGGCGACGGGCGGGAGGTAGACGACGGCGGGTCGAGCGGGGAACCCCGATCGCTCCCCGGGGATCTCGACGGTGCGGACCTCGCCGGTCGTGGGCATCGTGGCGGCTGGGGCAGCGGCGAGGTCGAGCTCCGGGAAGGGGTCCGTCTGCACGACGGTGCGGAGCGTCGGGTACATCGCGAACTCGACGTTCACGCCGAGGGCGGACGACAGCAGTGCGGTCGGGAGCAGCAGGACGGCGAGGGCCCGACGCCAGCGGCCGCCCTGCACCAGGCCGACGACGACCGAGGCCAGCGCAGCGGCGGCCACGACGAACCACAGCCGCGTCACGGGACTCATCGCGACCCCGAACAGGTTCACCAGGTCGCTGAGGACCCAGCAGACGATGAGCACCACGACGGCCGCGGCCGCGGCGACGCCCGCCCGGACTCCGGCCCGACGCCACGCGACACGGGATCGCCAGCCGCCGACCGCGGGGAGCAGGACGACGACGCCGAGCAGTGCGAACGCCACGTCCAGCGGGACGAGCAGCGTCGGAGCCTGCAGCTGGGTGGCGAGCAACCGGTCGGCTGGGCTCACCGCTTCGACACCGCCCGCGCGGGAGCGGGCTCGCGGACGGTCGAGCGGTGTGCCTGGCGCAGTGCCCAGAGGTGCTTCGGCCGGAGGCCTGGGACGTACGCGCCGGCCAGGGCACGTGCGACCCGCGGCACGTGCAGCGGCGTCGGGACCACGATCCAGAGCGCCTCGTGCCGAGCGCCGAACTTCTCCTTGAAGCGCTGGAGCGACCGGAACCCGTACACCGGCTCGAGGAGTCGGGCGACGAGGACCGATCCGAGGGACACGAGGGACCGTGCGCCGTCGTGGGGTGCGAGCGGGGTGCCGGAGAGGCTGATCATCCGCAGGCCCGCGTCGCGTGCCCGGATCGCGGTCCGGGCGATGAGGAACTCCATGACCCCCGGCATGCCGTCCTCGCCACGGCGCATGACGTCGAGCGTGTAGCCGGCCAGTCCGCCGTGCTCGTACACGGGCAGCCAGCTCGTGACCGCGCTGACGTGTCCGTCGGCCGTCACCGCCAGCATGAGTCGGACGTCGGGGTCGTCGAGCTCGTGGAAGCCGCCGAGGGTGAACCCCATCTCCGGCAGCCTCCGGTCGGTCGCCCACCGTGTGCAGATCGCCTCGACCTCGGCACGTTGTTCGTCGGCGAGCGCGTCGAAGGTCGTCCACTCGTCGCGGACCCCCTCACGGTCGGCCCGGTTCGAGGCCGTCCGGAGGTCCTGCCGCTTCTTGCCGCGCAGGTCGAACGTGGCGACGTCGAGCACCGACTCGACCCCCACGGGCAGCGCGGTCCACCCCTCGGCGGCGAGGATCTGCCGCACCGGTTCGTGCACGCTCGTGAACGCGGGCACCCAGCCGTTCCGGTCGCAGAAGGCGGTGAACGCGGACACGACCTCGGCGCGGTCCGCCGCGCTGCACGCCGGGTCCGACACGGTGAGTGCCACGTCCCCGCGGACCCGGTACGCCACGGCCCCACGCCCGTCCGGGTGCGTCCAGGTGGCGTTGCCGCGCCAGGTACCCATGTGGCCGAGGGATCCGGCATCGCCGACGCGCAGCATGTCGACCAGGGCACCGCGGCCGTTGGTGGCGGCACGGAACCGCGAGCGGACGAGACGGCCGCGGAGCGCCAGGACCGTCAGCAGCACCATCGCCGGCACGAGCCACGCGCCGAGCA
Source organism: Curtobacterium sp. Arg-1 (assembly GCF_025643395.1). Taxonomy (NCBI): domain Bacteria; kingdom Bacillati; phylum Actinomycetota; class Actinomycetes; order Micrococcales; family Microbacteriaceae; genus Curtobacterium; species Curtobacterium sp. Arg-1. Next base: position 667,355 of record NZ_CP095731.1, on the reverse strand, counting down.
GCGTGACCTGCCACTCGATCGCGTCCAGCCCGAGTCCGCGCCACTGCACGGCGTCGTCGGTCATCGGTCCGATGAGGAACACGTCGGCGAGGACGGCGGTCAGCGTCACGAGCACGCCGACGGCGAGCACGATGCCCGTGCGCCGGCCACGCTGCACGAGCCAGGCGGACACCAGCAGGAGCAGCCCGACGATGACGACCGCACGGTCGCTCATGGCGTCGGCGAACACCGAGAGCACACCGTCCGGGTCCGGCACGACAGGGGTCACCAGGGTGCCCGCGCCGAGCGCGATGAGCGTCGCGACCACGCAGGTGCGTGCGCTGACCGTGTCACGCGCGGTCGGCGCGTTGGGACCGGAGGCCCGGCGTACCACGAACGAACCGGCTGCGGTGCCGAGCAGGGTCGCCAGGGCACGGGCGAGGTCCGACCCGTGGCCAGCGAAGAGCACGAGCGTGAGGACGACCGTCCAGAGCGCGGCTCGCGTGCGCCACCGGTGCTGCGCGGGCATCGCTGCCGACGCGGCACCGAGCAACGCGGCGGCGACGATCGACGGGGCGAAGAGCGGCTGTCCGACCGCGAGTTCAGCGTGTGCCTCGCCGAGCGCTGACCCGATGCTGACGGTGAGCAGGGTTCCGAGGACGCCGAGCGCCGGCGCCACCACGCCGATCACCACCGTGCGGATGGATCCGAGGGACCGTTCGGCGAGCACCGTCGTCAACACCACGAGGACCACGGCGAGGCACGCCACGGGCGGGTGGTGCGGGAAGTCGGGTTCGGCGTGAGCGATCCGCGCGCTCACCAGGAGCACGGCCGTCGCTGCGGCCACGGAGACGGAGACGGGGAACCGGCGGAGTCGTCCGACGAGCGCTGCGGGTGTCACGTGATCATTGCATCGGTCCTGCTCGCCCGTGTCATCAGTCGGCGGCATGAGCGCGGCGGCTCCCTGTCCTCCGAGAGGATGACCCGTGCGCCAGCTGACGTCGCGGCCGAGCCGCGGACCGGACCCGGCGGGGTCGTCGGTCGCACCGCGTAACGGACGGGAGGCCCGGTACCAGCTGGTACCGGGCCTCCCGTCCGTCGTGTGGTCGCGACTAGCGCGCGGCGAGCTCCGACACGATGCCGTCACCGGGTGCGGCCTGCACCAGGTCCGCCTCGATCTCGGCGCGCTCGAGGATGCCCTCGATCTTGCGGATGCGGCCACGCGGGACGATCGTGACGACCGTGCCCTCCTTGCCGGCACGACCCGTGCGGCCGGAACGGTGCATGTACGCCTTGTAGTCGTCCGGGGCGTCCGCCTGCACGACGAGCGAGACGTCGTCGACGTGGATGCCGCGGGCGGCGACGTCGGTGGCGACGAGCACGTTGACGCGGCCGCTGGTGAGCAGCTGCAGGTTGCGCGTGCGGCGCGACTGGTTCAGGTCTCCGTGGAGCGAGGTCGCGCGGATGCCGGCGTCCTCGAACTGGTCGGCCAGACGCTCGGCGTAGGCACGCGTCCGGGCGAAGACGATGGTCTTGCCGTCGCCGGCGACCAGTTCCTCGAGCAGACGGTCCTTCTCGCGCTGCTCGACCACGAGGACACGGTGGTCGATGGTCGAGGAAGCCTGGTCCTCACCCGCGACCTCGTGCACGCTCGGCTCGTGCAGGAACTGCTCGACGAGCGCTGCGACCTGGGTGTCGAGCGTCGCGCTGAACAGCAGCTTCTGTGCGCGGTTGCCCTGCGGGGTGACCTCGGCCGTGGCGGCGAGGATCTCCTGCACCGGCTCGAGGAACCCGAGGTCGCACATGTGGTCGGCCTCGTCGAGCACGGAGATGATGACCTCGCTGAGGTCGAGCTTCCCCTTGTTCATGAGGTCCTGCACACGGCCGGGGGTGCCGACGATGATGTCGACGCCGCGCTCGAGCGCGCCCTCCTGGCGGCCGTAGGGGACGCCGCCGTAGATCTGCGTCGTGAACAGGCCGACCGAGCGGGCGATCGGCTGCACCGTGCGGTCGATCTGCAGGGCGAGCTCACGGGTCGGCGCGAGGATGAGCGCACGCGGGGCGCGGCCCATCTTGCGCTTCGTGCCGCCGCCGTGCTCCATGAGCTTCTCGACCAGGGGCGCACCGAAGGCGATGGTCTTGCCGGAACCGGTCCGGCCTCGGCCGAGGACGTCCTTGCCGGCGAGCACGTCGGGGATCGTCGCCGCCTGGATCGGGAACGGGCTCGAGGCGCCGAGCTCCTGCAGGGCCCGGGAGATGTTGCCGCCGATGCCGAGGTCGCCGAAGGTCACGCCCTCGACGTCGGCCGCGATGGTGGCCTCGGCCTGGAGCTTCTCGAGCTTGACGTCGTCGGCGGGCACGAACTTGCCACGCTCGGGCTCGTCGAACGAGCGGCGCGGGGTGCGGTCGTCGCGGTCGAACGAACGACGCGGACGGTCGTCGTTGTCACGACGGGGCGCTCGGTCATCGCGGTTGAAGCTGCGCGGGGCACGCTCGTCACGGTCGAACGAACGACGCGGGCGGTCGTCGTTGTCACGACGCGGTGCACGGTCGTCACGGTCGAAACGACGCGGGGCACGCTCGTCACGGTCGAAGCGACGGGGACGGTCGTCGTTGTCGCGACGCGGGGCGCGATCATCGCGATCGAACGAACGACGCGGACGGTCCTCGTTGTCACGACGCGGCGCGCGATCGTCACGCTTGAAGCTGCGCGGGGCACGCTCGTCACGGTCGAAGCGACGGGGACGGTCGTCGTTGTCGCGACGCGGGGCGCGGTCATCACGGTCGAACGAACGACGCGGACGGTCGTCGTTGTCGCGACGGGGCGCGCGGTCGTCACGATCGAAGCGCCGCGGGGCACTGGGCCCCTGCGAGCCGGTTCCGGCGCGACGCGGAGCTTGCGGAGCGTCGGGACGGCCGTGCGAGTAGGGAGCATCACGGTTGTAGCCGCGACCACCACGGTCGTCGCGATCGGGGCGCCGCTGGCCGCCGCTGTCTCGCGGCTCCCAGTTCGGACGGGCCGGACGCTCGCCCTGCGACGCGCGACCGCGACGCTCCTCGGCGTCCCAGCGCTGCTTCTGACGCGGCTGCGACGAGTCGGCGGCGCGGAACCCCCGGTGCTTGCTGCTGCGGGCGGCGGGGGTGCCGTTCGGGTGGCGGACGCGGTCGGAGGCGCGGTTGTCCGCGCCTCCCTTGTTGTACGGGGCCATGGCTACTTTCTCGGGTGCGCAACGTACCGCAGCGCCCGACAGCGACATCGGCGGGGGCTGCTTGCGGAGAGGGGGTTCATCCCGTCGCGAGTCGACGTGATTCCAGCCCTCGAGCAACACACACCCAGCAGAATTTCCGTGATCACAATGTCACGACGTCGAAGGCCGACCGATCGAGTCTACGCGAGCCGCTGCCCTGACGCCAGCCCCGATGCGAACGCAGGCCGGTCGGGCGGGGTGATCCGTGCCTCCTGGCCGCACCGGACACGACGCGTCACGGCGAGCCCAGCCGGAACAGCCGCTGCAGCCCCCACCCGGTGACGCGGACGAGCGCCTCGACCACGATCCCACCGCTCATCTTCGACTCGCCCCGCTCGCGCTCCACGAAGGTGATGGGGACCTCGGCGACGACGGCACCGGCCCGGACCGCACGTCGGGCGAGGTCGACCTGGAAGCAGTAGCCGGCCGAGGCGATGTCCTCGGCGACGAGCGAACGGAGGAGGTCCGCGCGGATCGCGCGGTAGCCCCCGGTGAGGTCGCGGACCCGGACACCGAGCGCGATCCGACTGTAGAAGGAGCCGCCGCGCGACAGGGCGATCCGGTGCCACGGCCAGTTCACGACCGAGCCACCGCGCACCCAGCGCGAGCCGATGACCAGGTCGGCACCCGCCGCACAGCGTTCGAGCAGCCTGCCGAGTTCTTCGGGCCGGTGCGAGCCGTCGGCGTCCATCTCGACCAGGACGTCGTGGTGGCGCTCGAGCCCCCAGGCGAACCCCGCCAGGTAGGCGGCGCCGAGGCCGGCCTTCTCGGTGCGGTGCAGGACGTGCACACGCTCGTCGTCCCGGGCGAGGGCGTCCGCGATCGCGCCGGTGCCGTCGGGGCTGCCGTCGTCGACGACCAGGACGGCGACCTCGGGACGTGCCGCGAGGACGCGGGCGACGACCGACTCGATGTTCTCGCGCTCGTCGTACGTGGGGATGACGACGAGCGTCCCTCCACGGGCACTGCGAAATGTCAAGGATTACCCCGTTGGTGTCTGAGTTGGCTTGGATATCAGCACAACGTATACGCAACACCACGACGGAGGCCAGCATGCGAGCGCGCACGGTGACCCGCACACTGCCCGACTGCCTCATCACCCTCGCGCTCTACGCACTCGCGCGGGTGGTGACGACCGCCACGCTCACCGTCGGCTTCGCGTTCACCGATCCGGTCGGGTTCGGCGACACGGCCGACCCGAAGGGGTTCTTCGAACGCTCGACCGCCTGGGACGGCCAGTAGCTTCCTCGAGATCGCGCGGCAGGGCTACCCGAGCACACTGCCCGTCGACGACACCGGCGCCGTCCAGCAGAACGTCTGGGCGTTCCTCCCGGTGTTCCCGGCGCTCGTGCGGGCGGTCAGCGCGACCGGCGTCGACCCTGCGGCCGTCGCGGTGCTGCTGGCGACGGCGTTCGGCGGCGCGGCGTCCGTCGCACTCGTGGCCCTGCTCCGTCCCCACGTCGGCCGGACCACCGCGCTGTGGTCGGGCGTGTTCTTCGCGTTCGGGCCGGTGTCGTTCGTCTTGCAGATCGCCTACGCCGAGTCGCTCGGCCTGCTGCTCACGTTCGCCGCACTCATCGCGATGCAGCGCCGGCACTACTGGACGGTCCTGCCGATCGTCACGGTTCTCGCGTTCACCCGGCCCGGGGCGCTCGCGATCCCGTTGGCGCTCGCGCTGCACGCCGTGCTCCGGCTCGTGCAGCGCGACGAGGTGACCGTGCGGGAGCGTGTCGCGATCGTCGTCACCGGCCTGGTCACGGCAGCGGCGGGCCTGGCGTGGCCGGTCGTGGCGGCGCTCGTCACCGGGGTTCCCGACGCCTACTTGCAGACCGAACTCGCGTGGTGGCGGCTCCACCTCGACGTGCACCACTTCGCGCCACTGACACCGTGGTTCCTGCAGGCCGACCGGTTCGCGGGCACGCTCGGCGTGGTCGCTGTGCTCGTCGCGGTCGGCGCGACGGGATGGTGGCTGTCGTCGCGCTCGACGCGCCGGATCGGCTCGGTGCCGCTGCTCGGCTCGGCCTCGTACCTGCTCTCCCTGTTCGCGACGTTCTTGCCCCAACAGAGCTTGCCGCGGCTGCTGCTGCCGGCGGCCCCGCTGCTCGGTGCGCCGCTCCTGCACCGCACCGCGCTGCGACGGGGCATCGTGCTCGGTGGCTGCGTGCTCGCGCAGCCCGCGGCGGTGTGGGTGCTGTTCCTCACCCACAATCCCTGAGCCGGTGGGTCAGGACTCGGCGAGCCGACGACGCTGCTCGGCGACGTCGAAGTCGGCCTTCGGCCACGACAGGTGCATGTCCTCCAGCGCCCGGAGCAGGAGCTGCTGCACGGCGAGGCGTGCGTACCACTTGCGGTTCGCCGGCACGACGTACCAGGGCGCCTGCGGGGTCGACGTGCGGTCGAGGGCGATCTGGTACGCCTGCTGGTAGCGGTCCCAGAGCAGACGGTCGTCGATGTCGCTCGGGTTGAACTTCCAGTGCTTGTCCGGACGGTCGAGCCGGTCACCGAGACGCTCGCGCTGCTCGTCCTTCGAGATGTGCAGCATCACCTTGACGATGGTCGTGCCAGCGGCGGCGAGGCCGTCCTCGAAGGCGGTGATCGCGCCGTACCGCCGCTCGATCTCGTCCGGCGCGGCGATGCCGCGGACGCGCTGGGCGAGCACGTCCTCGTAGTGGGAGCGGTCGAACACGCCGAGCTGTCCGGCTGCCGGCAGCTGCTTCTCGATGCGCCACAGGAAGTCGTGCTCGCGTTCCTCGGCCGTCGGGGCCTTGAAGCCGGCGTAGTGCACGCCGTTCGGGTCGACCGCGCCGACGACGTGCGAGACGATGCCACCCTTGCCCGCGGTGTCCATCGCCTGCAGCACGAGCAGCACCCGGCGCTCGTCCCCCGCGGTCGACGCCGCGTACAGGCGCTCCTGCAGGGCGGCGAGCCGCGAGGCGCCCGCGGCGAGCGCTTCGAGGCCGTCGATCTTGCGACCGGGGAAGCCCGGCGTGCCGTCGGGGTCGACCTGGTCGAGGCGGAACCCGGGTTCGACACGCAGCAGCGGTTCGGGATCGGCGTTCCAGGCCTTGCGACTGCTCACGGGTCCTCCTGCGGTGCTCCGGTCGGCGACTGCCGTGCTCATCCTCGCACTGCCGGGTGACGCCGGTGCAGCCGGTCTGCACCGGGAGCGCCGTCCGGGGGTCGCCCGCTCGGGGGTCGTCCGCTCGGGTTCCTCCGTTGGGGTGACGTGGGCGGTCGCCGGTGCGGCTAGCGTGGACGTGATGAAGTCCGGCCGCCGCTCAGTGCTCGCGCTCGTCGCCGCGGTGGTGGCGCTCGGCGCGATGGCGTCCTGCAGCACGGATCCGGTCGGCGACGAGAACGCCACCGTCACCGCGGACAGCGTCATCTACCCGCTGTCGCTCCGGTACCACGGCATCGATGTGGTGGCCGACGTGCCCTACGGCACTGACCCGCTGCAGCGCCTCGACGTGTGTCTGCCGGCCGACAGCGAGCCCGCGACGACGGCGACCCCCACCGCGACACCGTCCGCCTCGGCCACCGCCGACCCGGAGGCGGTCGAGGCCACGACCGGACGCCCCGCGGTCCTGATGATCCACGGCGGCAGCTGGTCGCACGGCGACAAGGCGACGGCCGCGTACCGGTCCGTGTGCAAGTACCTGGCGTCCGAGGGCTTCGTGACGTTCAACGTCGACTACCGGCTGGCGCCGACGGATCCGTTCCCTGCCGGGCTCGACGACGTCCGACGTGCGCTCGACTACGTGTTCCGCCCGGCGACGCTCGAGACCTACGACGTCGACTCCCAGCGCGTGGGCGTGTTCGGTGGGAGCGCCGGCGGCAACCTCGCCGCGATGCTCGCCGTCACCGACCACGACTCCGCCGCGTACGCCGACGGCGACCGGATCCGCGCCGTGGTCGACCTGAGCGGGCCGACGAACCTGACCACCCGGTCCACCGAGCCCGACGGGGTGTCCGCGGCCTTCCAGCGCAAGCAGCTGCTCTACCTGGGGTGCCGGTCCTACGCCAGGTGCCCGGCGGCCACCCGGGCGTCGCCGGAGTTCCACGTCACCTCGGACACGGCGCCGTTCTTCATCGGGCACTCCACCGACGAGTTCATCCCGTTGTGGGAGTCGCAGGAGTTCGCCGCGACACTCCGATCCCACGACGTCCCGGTGACGTTCGTGGCGGTCGAGGGCACGGCGCACTCGATCGCGCAGCTCGACGAGGCGATGAGCCGCCGGGTGGTCACCTTCCTGCGGACCCAGCTCGGCTGACCGGACGACCGACCGCGTGCCCCGGGTGGGTGGCACCCGGAGTCGGGACTGCCGCTGCGGAGCCCGTGGCCGCAGACTTCGGTGGTGACCGACACCTCGACCCGCCCTGCCCGCGCCGCTGCGACCCGCTGGGACCGCCCTGCGCTGCAGACGTTCGCGGAGCTGCTGCTCGGGCTGTCGTTCGTCACCGCGGTGGCCTTCGGCGGCTACGCCTCGGTCACCGGGCAGCTGGCCGTCGTGTCGCAGGGCGCCGCCGTGGTGTTCCTCGTGACGCTGACCCTGGTGCTGGTGTCGTGGTTCCGGGGCGTCGAGCGCGAGGAACGAGCCGAGCCGGTCGTCGTCTCGCCCCTCGCCGCGGTCGACGCCGAGTACCGCCGCTAGGCAGCGCTGCCGGAACGCTCCGCTCGCCGCCGCTGTCGTTCCGCCCGACGCTCCGCACGTTCCTGGCGTCGCTCGGCACGCGCCTGCTTCCGGGTCTTTCCCGCGGCGATCCGGTCCGTGTTGCGTTCGCGGGCCCGCTCGACCACGAAGTACAGCGCCGGCAGCACCACGAGCGTCAGCAGTGTCGAGGACACCAGACCACCGATCACGACCAGCGCCAGCGGCTGCGAGATGAAGCCGGACTTGCCGGTCAGTCCGATCGCCATCGGCAGCAGCGCGAAGATCGTCGCCATCGCCGTCATGAGGATCGGACGGAGGCGTCGTGTCGCGCCCTCGATCAGGGCCTCACGCACCCGCAGCCCGCGTCGTCGGTACTGGTTGACGAGGTCGATGAGCACGATGGCGTTCGTCACGACGATGCCGACGAGCATGAGCAGACCGATGAGCGACGCGACGCCGATCGGGACACCGGATGCGATCTGCAGCAGGATCGCGCCCGTCGCAGCGAACGGCACCGACACGAGCAGCAGCAGCGGCTGGAGCAGGCTCCGGAACGTCGCGACCATGATCACGTAGACGATCAGCACGGCGACCAGGACCGCGAGCCCGAGCTGCGAGAACGCCGATGACTGGCTGGCGGCGACGCCACCGATGGAGGCGGTCGCACCCTTCGGCAGGTCGAGTTCGTCGACCGCGGTCGTGACGGACTGCACGGCCGCACCCAGGTTGGTGGCGTCCGGCGTCACGGTGATCGTGGCGGTGCGGGCGGCGTTCGTCGTGGTGACGGTGGTGGGGCCCTCGGACTCCTCGACCGTGGCGACGTCGGACAGCGGGACGGTGCCGGTGCTCGTCGGGACGTCGAGGGCACGGAGCGCGGCGATGGTGGTCGGCGGCTCCGGGTCGGCGATGTAGACGTCGAGCGTCGCGTCGTCGATCTCGATGCTGCCGGTGTCCCGCGGTGAGACCGCGGCGGCGACGAGGCCGCCCACCTGGGTCTCGGTGAGGCCGAGCGACGCGGCCTTGGCACGGTCGACCCGGACGGCGAGGAACGGTTCCGCGGCGGAAAGGTTGCTGGTGGCGGCCGTGGTGTCCGGCACCGACTGCATGGTCTTCAGCACCTGGCGCGATGCCGTCTCGAGCTGCGACTGGGTCGGCGCGGTGACGTCGACCTCGATGTCGCTGCTGCCGCCGAACCCGCCGCCGGAGGACGCGATGGTGACCTCGCCGACGTCCTTGATCGACCCGATCGCCTTGCGGGCGTCGGCTTGGATCGTCGGCTGGTCGGCCTCGGCGTCGGTCGTCACGGCGTACTGCACCGAGGCGCTGCCGCCACCGCCGAACGCGGCCTGGATCGACTGGCCGCTCGTGCCGATGGTGGTCTGCACGGTCTCGACGCCGTCGACGTCCTGCAGTGCCCGCTCGACCTTGCGCGCGGACTCGGACTGGACGGCGAGGCTGGAACCGGCCTTCAGGTCCTGCGTGACCGTGAACGTGTTCTGCCCCGAGTCGCCGAGGTAGTTCGTGGTGACGAACGGCAACGTGGCGGCCGTGCCACCGAGGATGATCACGGCGAGCAGGATGACGACGACCGGCTTCCGGACGACCCACCGGAGCACCGGCAGGTAGACGCGGCGCAGGCGGTCGACCCGGCCGGCGTCGTGCAGGTCCGCGGCGGAGGCGAGCGCGCCTTCCGAACGGTCGCGGTCGCGGTCGCGGTCACGATCGGCATCAACCGCCGACGGTGCTGCTGCCGCTGCTGTGTCTGCGTCTGCGTCTGCGTCTGCGGCCGTCGTCGCGTCGCCCGGCTTCGCCTTCGGCGGGCGGAGCCACCAGTACGCGAGCACCGGGACGATCGTGAGCGAGACGAACAGGGAGGCGACGAGTGCCAGGGTGACCGTCACGGCAAACGGCCGGAACAGCTCCCCGACGAGTTCGGCGACGAAGGCCACCGGCAGGAACACCGCGACGGTCGTCAGGGTCGAGGCGGTGACCGCACCGGCGACCTCGCGCACGGCGTCGCGCACGGCCTGGCCGCGGTCGACGCCGGGGAGCATGTGCCGCTTGATGTTCTCGATGACGACGATGGAGTCGTCGACCACGCGGCCGATCGCGATCGTGAGCGCGGCGAGCGTGATGATGTTGAGCGTGTACCCGGCCGCGCGCATGCCGATCGCGGCGAGGAGCACCGACGTCGGGATCGAGATCGCGGTGACGAGCGTGGAGCGCCAGGACAGCAGGAACACCAGGATGACGAGCACCGCGAAGGCCAGGCCGAGCAGGCCTTCCTCGGCCAGGGAGTCGATGGACTGTTGGATGTAGGGCGCCTGGTCGAAGACGACGGTGAAGCGGGGGTCGCCCTCGATCTTGTCCTCGATGCCGGGCAGGGCCGCACGCACGGTGTTCGAGACGTCGACGGTGTTGGCTTCCTGCGTCTTCGTGATCGAGATCGTCAGGGCCTGCTGGCCGTCCACACGACTGATCGAGGTGCGCGGGGACTGCGTGATGGCGACCTTCGCGACGTCGCCCAACGTGGTGTCGGTCGGGGTGGCCGCGGTCGTCGACGTGTCCGTCGCCGCGGATCCCGTCGGCGCAGCACCGGTCGCATCCGTGCCGGTCCCCGTCGTCCCCGTGCCCGTCGCGCCCGCGGCCGTGCCGTCACCGGACGACGCCGCGCCGTCGGCACCTGCGGCCCCTGCCCCGGCCGCGTCCGAACCGGAAGAACCGGAAGAACCCGACGAGCTCGACGAGCTGGTCAGTGGCAGGGCCCGGATGTCCTTGAGCGAAGCGATCCGCTCACCCGTCTGCACCGACAGCGTCGAGCCGTCCTCGGTGATGGTTCCGCCGGGGATCAGGGTGCCGTTGTCGTCGAGCGCGTCCGAGATGGCCGTCTGGCTGAGGCCGCGCGCGGCGAGCTCGTCCTGGTCGGGCGTGATGACGACACGACGGCCGGGGTTGCCGAAGACGTCCGCCTGTCGCACACCGTCGAGCTTCTCGAGGTCGGGGATCGCCGAGGCCTGCAGCCGGTCGACGAGCTGCTCCTGGTTGCCGGACGCCGAGACCGCGACCTGCAGCACCGGCAGGTCGTCGAAGGACCCCGTGACGATCTGCGTCTGCACCGAGTCCGGCAGCGACAGGGCGTTCACCGCGGTCTGGATCTTGTCCTCGGCGCTGGCCAGGTTCGAGCCGTACTGGAACGACGCCGACACCACGCTCTGCCCCGTGGACGAGGTCGCGCTGGTGGACTCGAGGTCCGGGACGACCTGGATCGCCTGTTCGATCTTGGTCGAGACGTCGTTCGACACGACCTCTGGCGTGGCGCCGGGGTAGGCGCTGACGATCGCGACCTGCGGGAACTCGACGCTCGGGATCAGCTCCTGCTTGAGGCTGGAGAGCGCGATGCCGCCGAAGACCGCGACGACGATCGTGACGAGCGCGATGAGGGCCCGGTTGCGCAGGCTGAAGACCGAGAGGAGGTGCACGTCATCGATCCTCGCAGGAGCGACCGACGAACGTTCAGTTCCGGGCCAGGACCCGCCGACGGATCGGGACCCGCCGGGCGATCAGGACCCGCCGAGCAACAGGTATGCCCCGAGCACCGCGACGGTGCCGACCACCCCGGCCCCCAGCGCCACCACGCGCCCGACCGGCGACCGCGCGCCGACGACCCCGATGCCGAGGAGCACCACCCCGACCACGATCTCGACGATCCACGTGCCGTGGCCGGTCGTCGCCGCGACCTGCAGGAGTCCGCGGACGCCCTCGCCGAGGAGCACCGCGGCGGTCACACCGAACGCGCCCGCCCGCCACCGGGCGTCATCGGAGCGCACGGCCACGGCGACCGCTCCGGCCAGCAGCCCGGCCGGGACCCCGAGCAGCACCCACGGGTTCGTGATCGACAACACGTCCGGGAACCCGCGCAGGACCGTCGTGGCCCAGTACCCGACGTGCATGAGTTCGAGGAGCACGACGCCGAGCACCGTCGCCAGCGGCAGGGCGATCCGGCCCGCTCGGGCTCCGGCCACCAGGCACAGCAGCGCGGCAACCACGAACCACGGCCCGGCCGAGTTCGACACGGAGGCGAGTGCGGGCACGGCCTGCCCGAACGCGGTCAGGACCCCCGCCAGGAACGCCCCGCTCAGCGCGATGGTGACCCGCACCACGGCGGGGACCGCCGCGGGCGGCTCGACCGACGTCGGCACAGCGGAGCGGGTTCCGGCGGACAGGGTCGCGTTCATGGCACCAGCCTCGCCGGACCCCGCTGAAGCCGCATCACCCCGGGGAGCGAGAACCCCCGACCCGACCTCACCCCAGAGGATGACGCCGAGCCCCGGCGGATGACGCCGAGCCCCGGCGGACGACCCCGATCCCCGGCGGACGACCCCGAGCCCCGCAAGACACCGAGCCCTGGACGACGCACGTCTCAGACCACCGCCGCCAACGACCCCCGCACCCCGGTCGACTCGCCGCCCACCCGTTCCCACGACCGCGACAGCACTTCCACCAACCGCCCCCGATCCGCCGGGGCCATCGTGAACGGCACCCGCAGGAACCGCTCGAACCCGCCGTCCGGCCCGAACACCCCGCCGGAGGCGAGCACCACACCCTCGGTCCGCGCGGCGAGCACGAGCGCGCTCGACACGGGTCTGCCGAGCCCCACCCACGTCGTCAACCCGCCCGCCGGTGCCGGGACGTCCCACTCCGGCAGCCGCGCCCGGAGCGCGCCCACGACGGCGTCGCGACCTTCGCGCAGGGACGCACGCCGCGCCTCCAGGACGGCAGCCGTGCGCGGGACCAGCTCGCGCACGACCAGCTGGTCGAGCACGGGGGTACCGAGGTCGCCGGTCGGGCGGGCGAGCAGCAGCCGCTGCAGCAGCGCCGGGTCGGCGCGGATCCAGCCGATCCGCAGCCCACCCCAGAAGACCTTGGCGGCGGAACCGATCATCACGACCGACGCCCCCGTCGGGTCCGCCGCTGCCAACGGCGGCGACGGCGAACCGTCGATCCGGAGCTCCCCCATCGTCTCGTCGGCGATGACGGTCGTGCCGACCGAGGCCGCGGTCGACAGCAGGAGCTGGCGGGTCGATGCGGACATGGTCGCACCGGTCGGGTTGTGGAGCTCGGGCATGACGTACGCGACCGAGGGCGCGGTCCGGCGGAGCGTCGTCTCGAGCGCGGCGGCGTCCCACCCGGTCCGCGCGTCGACGGGGACGCCGACCAGGCGGCCGCCGGCCTCGCGGAAGGCCTCGTGCGCGTGCGGGTAGGTCGGCGACTCGACGAGCACGGCGTCGCCGCGGCGGACGAGCACGCGTGCGAGCAGCGCGATGGCGTGCTGCGCGCCGATCGTCACGATGACCTGGGCGGGATCGGTGGGCAGCCCGCGCTCGGTGTAGCGGGCGGCGATCGCGGCCCGCAGGCCGGGGTCGCCGACGGTGTCGTAGCCGATGCCGGCGAGCGCCGCCGGCACGTGTCGGACCGCTCGCTCGACGGCCTCGTCGATGCCGGGGGCCGCGTGCAGGGCAGCCTTGCGGAGGTCGAGCACGTCCCCCTCGACGACCCCGCCGAGGCGTTCGGGGTCGGGCCGGCCGACCAGGTCCCGGGGCAGGTGGACCACGCTGCCGGAGCCACGGACGGACACCAGGAACCCGTCCGAGCGCAGTCGGGCGTAGGCGTTCGCCACGGTGGTGCGCGAGACGCCGAGGGCTGCGGCCAGTCCGCGCTCGGCCGGCAGCCGGACCCCCTGGGCGACGCGACCGTCGATGACCAGGACCCGGAGGGCGTCGGCGAGCGCCTCGTAGGCGGGGGCGGTGGTGCCGGCGCGCCAGTCGGTCAGCAGGTGGGCGGCGGCGCGAGCACTGATGAGAACCGGGGGCACGGGTCCACGGTAGCGCGATTGGCTCTCGACCAGCAGGCCAATCCATCGCGACGATGGGACCATGCCCCGCCGCACCGCCCTCACCCTGCGCTTCGTCCAGCTCTTCGTCGGGCTGTTCCTCTACGGCGCCTCGACCGCACTGCAGGTCCGCGCGGTGGTCGGTGTGAGCTCGTGGACCGTGCTGACCCAGGGGCTCGAGAACGTCGTCCCGTGGTCGTTCGGCGTCATCACGGTCGTGTCGAGCGGGGTCATCCTCCTGCTCTGGATCCCGCTCCGCCAGAAGCCGGGCATCGGGACGCTGCTGAACGCCCTGGCGATCGGACCGAGTGCCGACCTGGTGCTCTGGCTCGTGCCGGAGCCGTCGGGGATCGTCGCCCGGATCGGGCTGTTCGCGGCGGGGCTCGTGCTGCTCGCGGTCGCGACGGCGTTCTACATCGGTGCGGGGTTCGGCACCGGGGCGCGGGACGGCCTGATGGTCGGCCTGCACCAGCGGCTCGGCTGGCCGATCTGGCTCGCCCGGACCCTGGTCGAGGTCACCGTGGTGATCGTCGGGTGGGTGCTCGGCGGGGACGTCGGCGCCGGCACCGTCATCGCGGCGTTCGCGATCGGGCCGATGGTCCAGCCGCTCATGCCGCACTTCCGCCGGTTCCCGTGGAGCCCGGAGCGCCGGATCGTCCAGGAGGCGCGCCCCACCCCCGTCACGCACGCTTCGTGAGCAGGAACGGTCGGGTCGCGCGGCCCCACCCGACCACTTCTGCTCACCATCCGCCCGGCACCCTTGCGGAGCGCCGAGTCGCGATATAGCGTGACCTCCACAGACGCGATACATCGCGAGTTCCAGGAGGCACCATGGCGCAGGAGAAGTGGCTCGTCGACGAGCCCAAGGTCATCGACACCGGCATCGTGCGCACCGTGCGCGTCGGTCTCGTCGGCGGACAGGTGGACGTCGTCGCGCACGACGAGCCGACCGCACGGGTCGAGATCCACAGCGTGTCCGGCAAGCAGATGCTCGTCGAGGTCGACGGCGACACGCTCACCGTCGACCACCCCCAGGTCCGGTGGGACGACCCCATCGGGTTCCTGAAGTCCTTCCGCGGCAAGGCCCACGCCGACGTCAGCATCCTGGTCCCCCGCGACGCCGGCATCACGCTCGGTGTCGTCTCGGCCGGTGCGCTGCTCTCCGGCACGAACCGCGGCGCGACCCTCAACACGGTGTCCGGCGACCTGGTGGTCGACGGCGTCGCGGGTGACGTCACGGTCAACGCCGTCTCGGGCGCCACCACGATCCGCGACCTCGACGGCGCCCTCACGGTGCACACCGTCTCCGGCGACGTCGTGGCCACCGGCGAGATCCCCCGGTTCCAGGCCGACGGCGTCTCCGCCGACGTCGTGCTGGACCTGCACGGGGTCCCCGAGTCCGCCCGCATCAACACGGTGTCCGGCGCGGTGAGCGTCCGGCTCGAGGACGGCGTCGCCTACAACTGCACGGTCAACACCGCGACCGGCAAGCTGCAGTTCGACGACGCCGAGATCCGCGGCGTGCGCGGCTCGTACGTCAAGCAGGGCGGCGAGCTGTCCGGCCAGTGGCTCGACCTGCGGGTGAACTCCGTGTCCGGCGACATCGCGGTGCTGCACGCCCCGCCGGTCGCCGACACGCCGGCCGCGCCGACGCCGCCACCGACTGCGCCGAGCACGCCGACGGCTCCGACCACCCCGACGAACGACAGCGAGGTGCCCGAATGAGTCCCGTCTTCGCCCACGGCCACCTGCGTCTCTACCTGCTCGTCCTGCTCGCAGACCACCCCATGCACGGCTACGAGCTCATCCAGGCACTCGGCGACCGCTTCGGCGGCACCTACGTGCCGAGCGCCGGCACCGTCTACCCCCGGCTCGCGAAGCTCGAGGACGACGGCCTGGTCTCCAAGACCGCCGACGGCCGCAAGACCGTCTACGCGATCACGGAAGCCGGTCGCGCCGAACTCGCGGCGCGTGCCGACGAGATCGCCGCGGTCGAGTCCGGCCTGAGCGACTCGGTGAAGTCGTTGGCCGACGGCGTGCGCGCCTCGGTGGGCGAGGCCATGCGCTCGCTCCGTGCCGACCTGGCCGCCGCGGCCGAGAGCCCGGCGACCGGTTCCACCGAGGAGCCCGTGTCCGTCCCGTCGGACAGCGCCCGCGCCCTGCGCGAGCTCGAGATGGCACTGTCGTCGTTCCGGCAGCAGGTGCGCGCGGACCTGCGTCGTCGCGCGACCCGCGGCACGCTCGGTTCGGACACCGTGACGCGTCTGCGTGACGGCCTGGAGGCCCTGCGCAAGTCGCTCTGACGGCCCGCGGCCGACAGGCGGTGGCGACCAGGGCCTCCCGGCCGTCGTCCGCCCGCGGTCGCGACCGACGCATCCACGGAAGCTCACCGCCCCGCAACCGTTGGGTCGTCGGCCGACGGCCGCGTCGGCGCGAAGCCGGCGAACGCGTCGGACGCCGTCAGGGGTTCCCCGTGCGAGACGCGCGCGACGGTGGTGCGCACCGCCGCGAGCTGCCGGGCCAGCCGGTCCCGCTCGTGCTCCAGCCATCGCAGGTGCACCGTGAGTGCCGCGACGTCGTCGCCCTCGTCGTCGAGTCGTCGCGCGATGTCGGGCAGGGCGAAGCCGAGCCCGCGCAGCAGCAGGATCCGCTGCAGCCGGACCAGTGCGTGGTCGTCGTAGCGCCGGAGTCCACCCGCTCCGACGGCGGTGGCCGGCAGCAGTCCGACCGCCTCGTAGTGCCGCAGGGTCCGGCTCGAGACACCGGCGGAACGCGCCACCTCGGCGATGGCGTGGGGTGCTTTCGCAGCTGCCTCGTCGGTGCCTGTCGATGCGCTCATGCTCGCGACTGTACTGCTTGACGCTGCGTCAACCGCAGTGGGTACCGAGCAGCCGCCGCCGAGCGCCCGCGGCCGACCGGGAATGTGCGGCGGGGGAACCGTGTTGACTCGCGCCCGGAACTGAGTAGGTTTGCCGCTCGTGACGAACGAGATCCGGTCGTTGAAAGCGCGACTGATCGGGGATCCCCTCCCCTCCGAGAAGCTCGAAGGACAGCTCCTCCCGAAGCACCTGGCCCTGCCGATCTTCGCGAGTGACCCGCTGTCCTCTGTCGCGTACGCGCCGCAGGAACTCCTGATGATCCTGCTGCTCGGTGGCATGGCCTTCCTGACGTTCGCGCCGTGGGTCGCCGCACTCGTCGTGCTGCTGCTCGTCGTGGTCGTCGCCTCGTACCGGCAGCTCATCAAGGCCTACCCGTCCGGTGGTGGCGACTACGAGGTGGCGCACCGGAACCTGGGCGAGAAGGCCGGGCTGGTCGTCGCCAGCGCACTGCTCGTCGACTACGTGATGACGGTGGCGGTGTCGGTCGCCTCCGGTGTCGACAACATCATCTCGGCGCTCCCGATGCTCGACCGCTTCCGCGTCGAGCTCGCCCTGCTGTTCGTCGTGCTGCTCGCCGCCGCCAACCTGCGCGGCGTGCGCGAGTCGAGCAAGGCCTTCGCGATCCCGACCTACCTGTTCGTGGCGAGCGTGTTCGTGATGGTCGTCACCGGGCTCGTCCGGGTCGCAGCCGGCAACGCCCCGGTCGCCGAGTCCGCGGCGTACACCGTGCAGAACGTGGAGCACACGACGCAGGCGGCGTTCATCCTGCTGCTCCTGCGTGCCTTCGCCTCGGGCTGCTCGGCCCTGACCGGCGTCGAGGCCATCGCGAACGGCGTGCAGGCGTTCCGTCGCCCGAAGATCAAGAACGCGCAGGCCACCCTGGTCGCGATGGGCGGCATCGCGATCGTCCTGTTCATCGGCCTCATCACCCTGGCGCTCGTGTCGCACGTGCACTACGCCGAGCGCGCCTGCGACCTGCAGGGCTTCGCGAACTGCGCGACCACGCCGCAGCGCTCCCTGATCGCGCAGATCGCGGCGGCGACGTTCGGCAACAACTCGGTGCTGTTCTTCGTGATCCAGGCGACGACCGCGGCGGTCCTGCTCCTCGCCGCGAACACGGCCTTCAACGGGTTCCCGCTGCTCGGCTCGATCCTGGCGCGCGACTCGTACGCCCCGAAGGCGCTGTCGACCCGCGGCGACCGTCTCATCTACTCGAACGGCGTCATCGTCCTGGCCTTGGTCGCCGCGGCCCTGCTCGTGGTCTACCGGGCGAACGTCACCAGCCTGATCCAGCTCTACATCATCGGTGTCTTCGTGTCGTTCACGCTCGGGCAGACGGGCATGGTCGTGCACTGGACGCGGCTGCTGCGGGCGGACCGCGACGGTACGGTGCCCGACGGCGACCCTGCCGTGAACCGAGGGCAGGTCGTCCGCTCCCGCACCATCAACGCGATCGGTGCCACCTTCACCTTCGTGGTGCTCGTCATCGTCACGATCACGAAGTTCACCCACGGTGCCTGGCTCGTGTTCCTGATCATGCCGGTGCTGTACGTGCTCATGCTCGGCGTGAACCGCTACTACCGCGACGTCTCGCACGAGATCGAGGCCGACGTCGAGACGAAGTTCGGCGCCACCGGCGACCACGCCATCGTCCTGGTGAACAAGCTGCAGAAGCCCGTGCTCAAGGCGCTCGACTACGCGGTCGCCGCCGAGCACGCGAGCATCGAAGCCGTGCACGTCGCCATCGACGACGCCGAGTCACAGCGTCTGCGCGACCAGTGGGCGGAGTACGGCATCCAGGTGCCGCTGACGATCGTGCCGAGCCCGTACCGCGACATCTCGATGCCCCTGATCAAGTACATCAAGGCGCACCGGGCCGAGCACGGCTCCGAGGTCGTCACCGTCTACACGCCGATCTTCATCGTCGGCCACTGGTGGGAGGGGCTGCTCCACAACCACCGCGGCCGCCGCATCCGCAAGAAGCTGCTGCTCGTGCACGGCGTCACCGTGGCCCTGGTGCCGTGGCTGCTCGACTCGTCCGAGCTGCTGTACGGCCGCCGCTCCCGCCCGCTGCCCGGCCAGGAGCGCCGCGGTGAACCCGTCCGGCCCCCGCTCCGCCGGCCAGCGCAGCCCGGGTCGTCGGCCGAGGGCGCAGCCGAGGACCGCCTGCTCCGGTCCGCCGAGCGCAACAGCATCCAGCCGCGCCGCGCGACCCGTCCGGCCGGCCCCGCCGAGGGCGTCGACCCCGCGCTCTGCACGGGCGAGATCCACGCCCTCGTCCCCTCGCCGCCGCGACGGGGAGCCGACGAGTCGTAGCATGTGGCCCCATGACCATCAGTGACCTGCGGACGTTCGCCACGTTCGACGGACACGGCGGCAAGGTCTCGAAGCGCGTCGAGGTGCTCGACCACGAACCGCCGGCCGGCAGCCCGCTCGAAGGACTCGTCGCCGTGCGCGGCGAGCACCCGCTCGGTGCGGTCGACGAGCGCGCCGCCGACGAGTCCGCCGCGCTCTCCCGCGGGGTCCCGAGCGTCGGGTGGGTCGACCCCGCCGCGCTCCGCGACTGGTACCGCCCCGACCGCGTGGTCCTGACCCGGCTCGAGGCGCGGCGGTCCGGCATCGAGCCCGGCGTCTACGCCGACTCCCGTGGGCGCGGTCGCGTCCGGATCGACGGCCTGGAGGCCCACCTCGCCCCCGACGGTCGGCCCGCCTTCCGCGCGCTGGCCGGGCCCACCGCCGAGCCCGTCGTCGACGTGCCGCTACCGACCGACCAGGCCGTCCGCCTGGTGGCGGTGACCGACGTCGCCGAGGGGCTCGAGGTCGTCACCGCGCCGGTGTCACCGTTCCTGCAGCCCGGTGAGCACCCGGCGTACGGCGACGACGTGGTCGGGTTGCCGCCACGTCCGGCGAGCGGCCTGGTCCGGGTCACGGCGTCGGTGCTGCTCGACGGCGAGCTGCACGAGGTCGACCGGATCGACGAACGTGCCGCGACGATCTGGATCCGGCGCGACGACCGCGTCGTGCCGATCGCCACGAGTGCCGTCGGGCCCGACCTGGTGCGGTACGCGGCCACCGCGGTCTGAGGCCGATCGGGGGACGCCGCTGCTGCGTGTCGTGCCGGGGGTGCGGCGTACGTTCGCGGACATGAGTGACGCAGACCGCGACCAGCAGCAGACCCCGGACGCACCGATCCAGGGCGAGACCCTCGGTGGCCCCCGACCCGACCCCTCCACCGACGCGAGCAAGGACCCCGAGCAGTGGGTCACCGGCGACGAGCCGATGACCGGACCGCAGCGCAGCTACCTCGACACCCTGGCCCGTGAAGCCGGCGAGGAACTCCCCGCCGACCTCACCAAGGCCCAGGCGTCGGAGCACATCGACCGCCTCCAGCAGCAGACGGGCCGCGGCGCCGATTCCTGAGAAGCAGTCCGCCCTTCGGCGGACCGCTGTCTGTGCATGCTCTGGGCATGTTCTGGCGAAGCGCGGTCAGTGCCCTGTCCGAGGATGATCGATGACGCGTCAACGGCTACCTTCGTGGCCATGCGAACGACATCGACCTCCATCGGCCTGACCGCGCTCCGCATCGTCCTCGGGGTGGTGTTCATCGCCCACGGTGCCCAGAAGTTCGCCCAGGGCATCCCGAACGTGGTGCAGGGCTTCTCGGGCATGGGTGTCCCCCTGGCCGAGGTCGCGGCACCCCTCGTCGCCGGCCTCGAGCTCGTCGGCGGCGTCCTGCTCGTGCTCGGTGTCGCGACCCGCGTCGTCGGCGTGCTGCTGGCCGTCGACATGGTGGTGGCCGGCGTCCTGGCCCACGGCTCGGCCGGCTTCTACTCGCAGGACGGCGGGTTCGAGTACGTGCTCGTGCTCGCGGTGGCCTCGCTCGCCGTGGCGCTGACCGGGCCCGGGCGGTTCTCGCTCGACGCCCTGGTGCTCAAGTCGTCGCGACGTCGTCGTGGCGTCGAGGAGCCCCTCCCCGCCTGAGCCGCGCGTCCCGGTTGCGTCTTCAGGCCGCCAGCGTGTCCATGACCTGGCGGGCGATCAGGCGTCCGGCCCGGTTCGCCCCGATGGTCGACGCCTGTGGGCCGTACCCGGCCAGGAACAGCCGCGGCTCCTCCGCCGACCGACCGTCCTCGACCACCACACCGCCCGCCGTGGTCCGCAGGTGCAAGGGCGCGAGGTGCCGCAGGTCAGCCCGGAACCCCGTCGCCCAGATCACCGCGTCGGCGTGCACGTGGGTACCGTCACTGGTCACCACGCCGCTCTCGTCCATCCGCGCGAACATCGGCTCGTCGCGCAGCACGCCACGGTCGATCCCGGCCCGGATCCGTCGCGACACGGGGACCCCGGTACCACTGACGATGCTCGGCAGGACCTCGCCGGCGCGGGCGGCGCGGTCCTGTTCGTCGACGGCGGCCACCGCGGACTCGACGTCGAGCGAGGCGGTCCCGGCCCAGACCATCGGGCGCCGCGTGAACCACCGCGTCGAACGGGCGACGCCGTCGAGCTCGAGCAGGAACCCGATCGCGCTCGTCCCACCGCCCACCACCACGACGTCCTGCCGGGCGAAGTCGGTGGCGCTGCGGTACTCGGTCGTGTCCACCTGGCGGCCGCGGAACACGTCGCGCCCCGGGTACCACGGCACGAAGGGCGTGCCCCACGTGCCCGAGGCGTTCACCACCACGTCGGCGCCGATGCGCGTGACGGTACCGTCGGCGCCCCGGGTCGTGACGCACAGCCCACCGTCCACCTCGCCGACTGCGCCGATGCGCGAGACGGACGTCACCGACACGGGCCGCCGCACCCGCAGGTCGTAGTGCTGTTCGAACCGGCGGTAGTACTCGCCGACGACGTCCCGCGCGGGTCGTGACCGGTCGGCGTCGTCGAACTCCAGGCCCATCGCGCGCATCCCGGGCAGGTCGTGCACCCGGTGCGCCGCCCCGAGCCGCAGGGCCTCCCACCGGAACTGCCACGCTCCTCCGGTGCTCGGCGCGCGGTCGAGGATCACCAGGTCGGTGCCGGGGACGAGCCCCAGGCGCCGCAGGTGGTATCCCACCGAGAGTCCCGCCTGCCCCGCACCGATCACCACCACGCGGGCGTGCTGGTCGACCGGGGTCTCGAGGGGTTCCGTCATCACTTCGATTCTGCTGTGCGGGCCAGCCGTCGCGCGACGTCCAGATCGAGGTACATGGTAGAGTGATCGGCAGATTTCAAACCACGAACCGTCTGGTTCCCCGAGTGATCCTCCGTCATTCGCCAGGACCGGACCAGAGCCGAACGAGGGGGTCACGCATGGGGCGCGGCCGTCAGAAGGCGAAGCACACCAAGGTCGCCCGTGAGCTGAAGTACTTCAGCCCGCAGACGAACTACGGTGCGCTCGAGCAGGAGCTCTCCGCCGGACAACACTCCGACGAGAACTACGTCGACCGTTGGGCGGACCAGTACGGTCCGGAACCGGCGGAAGACGAAGACGAGTTCGAGACCCAGGCAGACCAGAACAAGTCCGCCTGACATCTCTTGTAGTCGCGCCGCGCAGCCCTCGGGCAGCGCGGCGTTTCTGCGTGCCCGAACACGGCGTGGCCGGACACGGCGCGCCCAGACCGGGTCCGCCCGTGCATCCATCGGCGCGCCCGGGCCCCGGCTTCGAGTGGTCACGACTCCCCGCGCACACGATGCCGAGCGGTCAAGAACCGTCGGTTGCAGGCCCGCCAGGCGACGGTTCGTGACCACTCGCCGCACGCACCACGGCGCGGCGGAACCGGCCACCGGCACGGCACCGCACCGCACCGCACCGCACGGCAGGTCAGCCCGCGTAGCTCCCGACGAGCCGGACTGCTCCACCGTCGACGCCCTTGGCACCCTGCTCGAAGCCGGTCAGGTCACGGGCGGACGTGGCGATCGTGCCGACGGGCCACGTCGGCATGCCGGCGGCACCGAGCGACGCGATGACCTCGGCAGCGGCACCGGCCGAGACGACGGCGAACATGCCGATGCCCAGGTTCCAGGTGCCCTCGGTGTCCTCGATCGGGCTGCCGGCCATGTCCGCAAGGACCCGGAAGACAGGGAGCGGCTGCCAGGTGGAACGGTCGACCTCGACCCAGGAGCCGACGGGCAGCACGCGCGCCAGGTTCGCGGCGATGCCACCACCGGTCACGTGCGAGAGCGAGTGCACCGCGCCCGGGTGCTGCTCGAGGAGCGCCAGGAGCGGTGCGGTGTACAGGCGGGTGGGCTCGAGCAGGGCTTCACCGACGGAGACGGCGCCCCCGAACCCGGCGCCGCTCAGCTCGGGCAGCTGGTCCGTGAACCCGACGCCCCGCGTCGACAGGATGTGCCGCACGAGCGAGTAGCCGTTCGAGTGCAGACCCGACGACTCGATCGCCAGGACCACGTCGCCGTCCTGCACCAGGTGCGCGCCGAGCTGGGCATCGGCCTCGACGACGCCCGTCGCCGCACCGGCCACGTCGTAGTCGTCCGGGCCGAGCAGACCGGGGTGCTCCGCGGTCTCGCCACCGACCAGGGCGGTGCCGGTCTCCGAGCACCCGCGGGCGATTCCGGCGACGATGTCGGCGATGCGGCCAGGCACCACGCGGCCGCAGGCGATGTAGTCGGTCATGAACAGCGGCTTCGCGCCGACCACGACGATGTCGTCGACGACCATGCCGACCAGGTCCTGCCCGATGGTGTCGTGCTTGTCGATCGCCTGCGCGATGGCGACCTTGGTGCCGACGCCGTCGGTCGAGGTCGCGAGCAACGGGTGTGAGAAGTCCTTCAGGAACGAGGCATCGTAGAGCCCGGCGAACCCACCGACGCCCCCGAGGACCGAGGAGTTGTGGGTGGCCGCGACCGCGGACTTCATCAGTTCGACGGCCAGGTCACCGGCAGCGGTGTCCACTCCGGCTTCGGCGTACGGGTTGGGCATGCGGAGTCCTTCGCGGTGACATGGCAGACTTGTGCGGTACCCCCCGATTCTACTGATCTGGAGCACACCCGCGAATGTGCGGCATCGTCGGCCTTGTTGCGCAGGGCCCCGCCAACCAATCCATCTACGACGCACTGCTCCTCCTGCAGCACCGCGGGCAGGACTCGACGGGCATCGCCACGGTCGAGGGTCACGTGCACCACATGCACAAGACCCGCGGGCACGTGCGCGAGGCGTTCCGGACCCGCGACATGCGTGCCCTCCTCGGCACCATGGGGCTCGGGCACGTCCGGTACGCCACCAAGGGCGCCGCGACGAACGAAGAAGAAGCCCAGCCGTTCTACGTGAACGCGCCGTACGGCATCGTCCTCGTGCACAACGGCAACCTCACCAACACGCGGGAACTCACGCGTGAGCTGTTCGACATCGACCGTCGACACCTGAACACCACGAGCGACACCGAGCTCCTGGTCAACGTGCTGGCCCACGAGCTGCAGGGCCAGGTCCGCGGCGCGAACCTCGACCCAGGACAGGTCTTCGACGCCGTCGAGCGCGTGCACGAGCGGGTCGAGGGCTCCTACGCCACGATCGCGACCATCGCCGGGCACGGGCTGCTGGCCTTCCGCGACCCGTTCGGCATCCGCCCGCTGATCCTCGGCCACAAGCTCGACGAGACCGGCCAGCCGGAGTGGGTCGTCGCGAGCGAGTCGCTCGTGCTCGAGTCCGGCGGCTACGAGATCGTCCGCGACATCGCTCCGGGCGAAGCCGTCTTCATCGAGATGAACGGTCAGATGCACGCCCGCCAGTGCGCGAAGAACCCGCGCCTGGTGCCGTGCTCGTTCGAGTACGTCTACCTGGCCCGTCCCGACTCGGTGATGAACGGCATCTCGGTCTACGACGCCCGTCTGCGCCTCGGCAACCGCCTGGCCGACACCATCGAGCAGTACGCGCCGACCGGTGACATCGACGTCGTCATGCCGATCCCGGACTCCAGCCGTCCGGCTGCCATGCAGGTCGCGCGGAAGCTCGGCATCGAGTACCGCGAGGGCTTCTACAAGAACCGCTACGTCGGCCGCACCTTCATCATGCCGGGCCAGGCGGAGCGCAAGCGTTCGGTGCGTCAGAAGCTCAACGCGATGTCGTCCGAGTTCAAGGGCAAGAACATCCTGATCGTCGACGACTCGATCGTGCGTGGCACGACGAGCCGCGAGATCGTCGAGATGGCCCGAGCTGCCGGCGCGAACGAGGTCACGTTCACGAGCGCGGCTCCCCCTGTCCGGTTCCCGCACGTCTACGGCATCAACATGCCGACGCGCGCCGAGCTCATCGCGCACGACAGGAAGATCCCGGACATCAACCGCGTGCTCGGCAGCGACCACCTGATCTACCAGGAGGTCGGGGACATGCGCGACGCCATCATCGAGGGCTCCGACGTGACCGACCTCGAGATGAGCTGCTTCACGGGCGAGTACGTCACGGGCACCGTGAGCCCGGAGTACCTGTCCTGGGTCGAGGCCAACCAGCTCAGCTAGGTCGCGTCCGAGACGCGACCAGACGACGGACAGGAGGCCCGGTGCCAGCTGGCACCGGGCCTCCTGTCCGTTGACCGGGGGCGGCTACGGCCGCTGGTCACCGTGGTCGTCGAGCTCGCCGTCGACCGTCTCGGGCGGGAGTTCGACCTCGACGCGCTCCGCAGTCAGGCGGGCCGACCGCCGGGCGTAGACCCGGTCGAACACGACGGCGACGACCGCGCCGACGAAGGCGCCGATCGTGACGCCCCACAGGCTGAAGTAGCCGACCAGGCTGCCGAAGCTGGTCTGGTCCCGCTGGCCACCGAGGTTCATGGTGAGGGCGACCACGACGAGGGTCGCGAGGAAGCCGAGCACGGCACCGCCGACGATGAACACGCCGAACTTCGGGGCACGGCGGATGGTGACCTCGTCGGGGCTGGCGACCGCGCTGGGAGCCGGTGCCGGCGCGGGGAGCGGCTGCTCGTCGGGTTGATCGGTGTTGCTCACCCGTCCATTGTCCCCCACTGTGGGACGTCCCGCGGCCTGTGCGCTGCGACCGATCCGGGAGAGGATGGTCGCTACTGGTCGGTATCCCAAGCGGAAGAGGTGCGTCGCGTGCGTGAACCAACGGCACCCGCCCGCGGTCGCCGACCCACCTCGCCCGCTCGCGTCGCCTGGCCCGTCGCGCAGCGCGTCGAGGAGGACCGCGCCGTCGCCGTCGTGGCCGAGCACCGCTGGAGCGTCGCGATCGTCGGGGCCCCCGGCCTCGGCAAGAGCACCGCCGCGGCTCGCGTGACCGACCGGGTCGCCGGTCGTGACGGCACCGGCCGCACCGTGGTCGTGCCGATCACCGCGGTCGCCGCGAGTCGGTCGATGCCCTTCGGCGCCGTCGTCGAGCGCTTCGGCGAACTCCCCGCCTCGATCTCCGAGCTGTCCGACGACGCGAGTGCCGAGCAGCGCTTCCGGGCGATCGAGGACCTGGTCGACCGTGACGTGCTGCTCCGTGTCGACGACGCCGACCACCTGGACGCGATCTCGGCGCGGTACGTCGCCTGGCTGGTCCGTCGGCAGGGCGCGCGACTCGTCCTGACCTGCCGCGACTTCACGGCGCTCCCCGAACCGCTCCGCGCGCTGTGGCAGGACGACCTGCTCGAACGCATCGACCTGCAGCCGCTGGCGTTGCACGAGACCGCCGCGCTCGTCGCCGAGGCGCTGGGCTCACCGCTCGAGAACGCCTCGGCGGAGCGCGTGCACCGGGCCACCGCCGGCAACCCGCTGTACCTGCGCGAGGTGGTGCGCGCAGCACGGGCCTCCGGTGCGCTCGACCACACCGCGAGCGGCTGGTACTGGCGTGGGCGGGTGACCGCGTCGGACAGCCTGGCGGACATGTACCGCACGGAGCTCGGGACGCTGCCGGAGGACCTGCGTGACGTCGTCGACATCGTGGCCCTCGCCGACCCGATCCCGCTCGCCCGTCTGCTCGGACTGGTCACCGGCGGAGACGTCGACCGGGTCGTCGCGCTCGGCCTCGTCCGGATCGACTCGCTCGACGACGGTGCCGCGGTCGTCCGGCCGTCGCACCCGCTCGTCGGCGAGGTCATCCGGACCCTGGTGCCGGTGGCCCGACGCACGGCGCTCTTCGCCCGTGCCAACGCCTTCCGCACCGACCGGCCCGAGGGCGCTCCGCCCGCCGCACGGCTGCGCGCCGCACTGTGGTCGCTCGAGTGCGGGGTCCTGCCGTCGGTCGACCAGCTGCTCGACGCGGCACAGGTCGCCGTGCGGTTGCAGGAGCACGAGAGCGGGATCGCCCTGGCCTCGGCAGCACTCCGCACGACCCTCACCCCGACCGAGCAGGTCACGGCGCACTGCCTCCGCTCGCTGGCGCACTCGTACTCGGACGGCCGCGAAGCCGGCCGTGCCGATGCCGAAGCGGCGTGGGGCATCGCGAAGCGGCACGTCGGCGACGTCACCGACGAGGCCGTCACCGAGGCGTGCGAGATCCTGGCGAACATCCGCCAGTTCCACGACGACGACGTCGCCGCCGCGCTCGCCCTCACCGACGCCGCCGTGCACCTGGTGGTGTCCGACGAAGCGGTCGAGCGTCTGCGGTTGCTGCGGATGGCGCACCAGGGCTGGGGCGGCGACTTCGCCGAGGTCCGTGCCGAGATCGAGCGCAGCGGCATCGTGCAGGCACCGACGATGCCGATGTCGTTCCTGGCCGTCGCACCGTGCGCCGTGATGGCGTTGGCCACCGCTGGCCGGCTCGACGACGCCGCAGCCCTGGGCCGCCGGGCACTGGCCACCGCGGTGGCACACGTCGAGGCGGCCCCGTGGAGCGTGGGCGAGAACTCCTCCGTCCTGCACCAGGTGCAGGTGTGGCGCGGCGACCTCGACGACCTGATCACCGAGGTGCCAGCCGGACGCTCCAGCCCCTACCTGAAGTACGACTTCACCCTCGAGCTCATCGGCCAGGGCAACCTGGCCATCGGACAGCGCCGATGGGACGACGCGATCGCGGCCTTCACCGCGGCGTGCGAGCGGTACGACATCGCCGACCACGGTGGGTTCGCCGCGTACCCGTGGGCCCGCTTGGCGATGTCACACGCGTATGCCGGGCACCCGGAGGACGCAGCCCGGGCGCTCGAACGTGCGAAGACCACGCCGCAGCGGGCGATGCGGATCACCGGTGAACAGGTCGCCGTGACCATCGCCTGGACCGAGTCCGTGCTCGGCAACCCCGCCGGTCTGCAGCACGCCGACGAGATCATCGAACGCAGCACCGCGAACGGGTCCTGGACGCACGTGATGTACGGGTACGCCCTGCACTACTCGGTCGGCATGCTCACCGGGCGCGAGAGCCCCGGCACGCTCGACCGGATGCGCGACGCCGCCTCGCGCGTCGACGGACCGCTCGCCGCCGCCATCGTGCAGTACGCGGACGCGGTGCAGGCGGACGACCGGACCCGGGTGATCGCGGCGCAGGGCGTGCTGGCGGTCCACGGCATGTCGGTGGCTGCCGGACGGTCCAAGCCACCGCTGACGAAGCGCGAGTACGAGGTCGCCGAGCTCGCCGCACAGGGCCTGAGCAACCGGCGGATCGCGGAGTCCCTCGGGCTCTCGACGCGGACGATCGACGCGCACCTGTCCCGTGTCTTCGCGAAGTGGGACCTGCACGCGCGGTCGGAACTCACCGAGCTGCTCTGAGCGGACGGCCGGCCGGTGCTGCTCGGCGCCCGGCGCGGGCTGTTCGGCACCTGGCAGGGGGCGCTCGGCGCCCCGCGAGGGGCTGCTTCGCGTTCGACATCACGTGTCGCGCACGCAAGAACGTTGCGGATTGCAGCACAACACGCCGCCGCGATTGACACGACGTGCGGAACATCGCGTACCTTTGTCCCTGTCGCCGGGTTCGGACCCGTTCGGGTCGGGTCCGAATCCCGGCGACTTCAAGCTTAGGAACGCGATCGATGCGGGCGCATCGGTAGGCACTACCTAATTCGCGCCGGACTCCGCGCGGCGTCACGGACGCCCGGGTCGGGTGTCCGTCGCCGATGCCGGATCGGGCGTCGCCGCCGATGCCGGGTCCGAGCGGTGTCAGGCGCCGGGAGCGGGCAGCCGGACCGGCAGGAACGCCGTCAGGTCGGCGCGTGATCCCGATGCGCTGACGCGTGACTGCGCGACCGCTTCTGCCCAGGTCAGCTCGCCGGACGCGAGTGCCAGCCACGTGGTGGCGTCGGTCTCGACCACGTTCGGCGGCGTGCCACGGGTGTGCCGGGGGCCGGGGACTGCCTGGATCGCAGCGAACGGAGGTACCCGCACCTCGACGCTGTTCCCCGGGACCTCGTCCGCCAAGCACTGCAAGGTCCACCGCACCGCGGTCGCCACGGCGGGTCGAGCCGTCTCCCCACCGCGCACCGCAGCCAGTGCCGCGCGGCCGTCGGCGTCCTCGATCCTCCTGGGTGGCATCTCCACAGGCTAGCCCCCGCATCGCGGGCGGTGAGTCGGGCTGGGTAGGGTGATCGGGTGCGAATCCTCGTCCTCGGTTCCGGTGCCCGCGAGCACGCGATCATCACGGCCCTGCTCGCTGAGCATGCCGGTCACGTCATCACGGCAGCGCCCGGCAACGCCGGCATCGCGGCCGACGTCGAGACCGTCTCCCTCGACCCCACCAACGGTGCGCTCGTCGCCGAGTACGCGATCGAGAACGACGTCGAGCTCGTCGTCGTGGGCCCCGAGGCCCCGCTCATCGCCGGCGTGGCCGACCCGGTGCGCACCCGCGGCATCCCGGTGTTCGGCCCGGGCAAGGCCGCGGCCCAGCTCGAGGGCTCCAAGGCGTTCGCCAAGCGGATCATGGGCGAGGCCGGTGTGCCCACCGGGCGTCCGGTCTACGCCGGCACGGTGGACGAAGCCGTCGGCGCCATCGACGAGCTCGGCGCACCGTACGTGGTCAAGGCCGACGGGCTCGCCGCCGGCAAGGGCGTGCTCGTCACCGACGACCGCCAGGCCGCGATCGACCACGCCACCTACTGGCTCCAGCACGGCCACGTCGTGGTCGAGGAGTTCCTCGACGGCGAAGAGGTCTCCTTGTTCTTCCTGAGCGACGGCCACGACGTGCGTGCGCTCAGCCCCGCGCAGGACTACAAGCGCCTGGCCGACGGCGACCTCGGCCCGAACACGGGCGGCATGGGCGCGTACTCGCCGCTGCCCTGGCTCGCCGACCGCTGGCCGTCCGAGCAGGCCTTCGTCGACGAGGTCACCGAGCTCGTGGCCCTGCCGACGGTCCGCCGGCTCGAGCACGAGGGCACGCCGTTCGTCGGGCTCCTGTACTGCGGCCTCATCGTCACCGAGCAGGGCGTCCGCGTGATCGAGTTCAACGCGCGGTTCGGCGACCCGGAGACGCAGGTCGTGCTCCCCCGCCTGGCGACCCCGCTCAGCGAACTCCTGCTCGCCGCAGCCACCGGGCAGCTCGGCGCCGTCCCCGCTCCCGTGTTCCGGGACGACGTCGCCGTGACCGTCGTCCTGGCGAGCGAGGGCTACCCGGAGAACCCGCAGACCGGCCGACCGATCACCGGCATCGACGACGCGAACGCCCGTGACGGCGTCTCCGTCGCGCACGCTGCCACCGGCGTCCTCGACGACACGCTCATCGCCACAGGGGGCCGGGTGCTCAGCGTGGTCGCGACGGGGTCCGACTTCGCCCAGGCCCGCGAGCGTGCCTACGCCGGGCTCGGCGACATCACGCTCGACGGCGCGCAGTTCCGCACCGACATCGCCGCGAAGGTCGCCCGGTGACCGCCCCCGCGCCGATCGCCGGCTGGCGGCACGTCTCGTCCGGCAAGGTCCGCGAGCTCTACGTGCCCGAGGGAACCGCCGACCTGTCGAGCGCATCCGAGTTGCTGCTCGTCGCCTCGGACCGGGTCAGCGCGTACGACTTCGCGCTCGAGCCGCCGATCCCCGGCAAGGGCGAGCTGCTGACCCGTCTGTCGCGCTTCTGGTTCACCCAGCTCAGCGACGTCCCGAACCACATCATCGGCCCGTCCTCCGGTGGCACGCCGGTGCCCGCCGACGTCGAGGCACGGTCGATGCACGTCATGCCGCTCACGATGTTCCCCGTCGAGTGCGTGGTGCGCGGGTACCTGGTCGGCAGCGGCTGGGCCGAGTACCAGGAGAGCGGCAGCGTCTGTGGCGTCGCGCTCCCCGCCGGACTGTCGAACGGCGACCGCCTGCCGGAGCCGATCTACACGCCGGCGTACAAGGCGGCCCAGGGCGAGCACGACGAGAACATCTCGTACGAGCAGACCGTCGACCTGGTCGGTGCCGAGACCGCGGCGACCCTGCGCGAACTCTCGCTGCACGTCTACACCGAGGCCGCGGCCATCGCGCTGGACCGCGACGTCGTCATCGCGGACACCAAGTTCGAGTTCGGGCAGGACGCCACCGGTCGGATCCGCATCGCGGACGAGGTCCTGACGAGTGACTCCAGCCGCTACTGGGACGCCAGGTCCGCCGACCGCACCGACTCGTTCGACAAGCAGATCGTGCGGGACTGGCTCAGCGCCAACTGGGACCGCCAGGGCACGCCGCCGGTGCTCCCCGACGAGATCGTCGAGCGCACGGCTGCGCGCTACGCCGAGCTGATCGAGCGTCTCGGGGCCTGACGCCGCACCCGGCCGGCGTCCGGCTCCGGTCACGACACCCCGCTCACGTCCGGCGAACGGTCACGAAGCGTCGCCCGACGCCCCGCCAACCGACAGTTCGCGACCACTCGGCAGCACGCACACGACGTGTCGCGACCACCCGCCCCGCGCCGCCTGATGCCTGGCGCCCGGCCGACCGGCGGTCACGACACCCCGCTCACGTCCGGCGAACGGTCACGAACCGTCGCCCGACGCCCCGCCAACCGACAGTTCGCGACCACTCGGCAGCACGCACACGACGTGTCGCGACCACGCGCCGCGCGACCGGCCGACGAGCCAGCCGACGGTTCGTGACCGCTCAGGCCTCCACGGCGTCGCGCGCCACCACGACGACGGTCAGGTCGTCGCCCGGGTCGTGCTCGACGACACGGGCTCGCACCCGCTGCAGAAACGTCTCGACGTCCGCGGACTCCCGGTACAGCGACCCGAGTTCGGACAGTGCCGCGAGCGTCGAGTCCCAGAGCTCGAGCGCGCCGTCGGTCACGACGATGAGCACGTCACCCGGCCGGAGCACGAGCGCCCCGGCAGCCCGGGGCATCCCGGTGGGGTGCAACCCGATCGGCAGGTCCGACGACCGCAGGATCCGCTCGGCACCGTCGTCGCGGAGCTGCAGCACGAGCCCGTGCCCGGCATCGGCGAAGTCGAGTCGCCCGGTGGACGGGGTCAGCCGCCCGTGGAACATCGTCGCGAAGGACTCTGCGCGGCTGAGTTCGGGCGCGACCTGCACCTCGAGTTCGGCGAGCGCGACGCACGGGTCCTGGTCGCCGCGGGCGAGCAGCCCACCGCGGATGTTCGCCGCGAGGAGCCCGGCGGACATCCCCTTGCCCATGACGTCCGACACGGTGAGGTGGATCGAGTCCTCGCCGGAGCGGTGCCAGTCGTGGAAGTCGCCGGAGACGAGGCCGTGCGGGATCGACACGCCCGTGATCCGGTACCCGGGGACCTGCACCTCGGCCGGCTGCAGACCGTTGAGCACGGTGCGCAGTCGGTCCTCGTCCGCACCGGCGAGCAGTTCACGCTCCGCCCAGATGCCGAGTTCCTGCAGCAGTTCGAGCTCGTCGGGGTCCAGGGTGCGCGGCTCGGGGTCGATCAGGCAGAGGGTGCCGATCTTCAGGTCGTCGTCGGGGGCGCAGAGTCCGACGCCGGCGTAGAACCGGACGTTCGGGTCGCCGAGCACCATCGGCAGGTCGGCGTACCGGTCGTCCAGTCGGGCATCGGCGACGACCACGGGGCCCTGCTCGCCCAGGGTCCGGCCGCAGAACGTGTCCTGCAGCGGGATGACGGGGCCGAAGACCGCGTCGCTCTGCTGCGACTTGATGGTCAGGGTGTTCTCGCCGGCCAGGTTGAGGAACGAGCCGGAGACCCCGAGGGCCTCGCGTGCGATCCGGGTGATCCGTTCGAACCGTTCCTCGACGCCGCCGTCGACCACGTCGAGCGCCGCGATGAGGGCCGCTCGCCGGACCGCATCGGCCTCGGTCGGCGCGGGCACGGACATCGCGGTTTCCGGCTGCATGCGTCCACGGTAACGCGCCGAACGGACAGCGCCTGGCCCCAGTCCGGAGGGCGCAGGAGCGCGGGCGGAGCGCACTGGAGCGAGCGAGCATCGGCGTACGCTGGTCGTCGTGCTCCGAGTCGTCCCCGCAACCGTCCTCGGCGTGGCCGCGCTCCTGGCCCTCGCCGGCTGCGGCGCCCACGACTCCACCGGCCAGGTGTCGGTCACGGTCTCGTCGAACGCCGCCGACCGCCCCTACGAGGTCAAGGTGTTCGCCTCGACCGGCAAGCTCTCCGAGCACCAGCGGGTGTTCCCGGGCGGGACGGCCGACTTCGCAGGTGTGCCGCTCGGCCAGGTCACCGTCCGCGCCGGCGACCTCTGCCCCCAGACGACCAAGGTCTCCAACGGCACGGTCGCGACGGTCACCCTGACGACGACGGGCTGCTGACCCCGTCACCCCGACGACGGCCCGCTGACCCCGCCCGTCACCTCGACGACGGCCCGCTGGCCCCCTCCGCCACCAGGTGCTCCACTCGCGGTTCACCCGCGATCTCGTGCACGGCCCGCAGGGTCCGGGCATCGTCACCGGTCTGCCGGACCTCGTGCTGGTCGACGTGCTCCTGCCACGACCCCACTCGGAACGCCTCGACCCAGGCGTCCGGCCCGGTCGCCCGGTCCCGGTACAGGTTCCAGTCACGGGCGCCGGTCCGGCGTCGGCTCCGCCCGAGCCGTTCGGCCCGCGCCCGGAACTCGTCGACCGCGCCCGCCGGGACCGTCCAGTGCAGCAGCACGAGGGTCTCCCCCGTTGCAGCGCCGTGGTCGTCCGGCACGAACACCTGGTCGCCGAACGGCATCGGCGTCACGGCCCGCTGTCGATCGGTGAGCACCGGGAACCCGGACACGAGCAGCAGGGCGGCACTGAGCGCGGTGAGGACTCCGGCCCCGGCGAGCACGCCCGTCACCCCGAGGGGTGTGGCGACGGCACCGGCGAGCGCCGCCCCGATCGCCGTGCAGCCGAAGAGCACCAGCTGGTAGGCGGCGAGCCCTCGGGTCCGCACCCACGCGGGCAGGAACGCCTGCACCGTGCCGTTCAGCGTCGTCACCACGGCGATCCACGCCACCCCGCCGACCAGGAGCGCGACGAGCACGACCGCCAGCACCGGGACGAGCGCGACGACCGTGGTGCAGACCCCGAACACGACCGAGGCGGTTCCGACCGTGCGGCCGATCCCGAGCCGTGCGCGGACCGCGGGCATCACGAACGCCCCGCCGACCGAACCGGTTCCGACGGCGGCGAGCAGCAGGCCGTACCCGCCGGACGACAGCCCGAGCGACCCGTCGGCGACGAGCGGCAGGAGTGCCCACAGCGCGTTCGCGGGCACCATGAAGACCGCGAGCTGCACCAGCAACCGGCGGACGACCGCCGCGTGCAGGACGTACCGCAGGCCGGCGCGGGTCGCGTCGATGAACGGTTCGGCCCGGGTCTCGGGCCGCTGGTAGCCGCGCCAGGCGACGAGCACCACCAGGAAGAGCGCGAACGACAGCGCGTTGGCCGCGAACACGAACGGCACGCCGAGCTGCGCGATCACCACGCCGGCGAGCGCCGGTCCGATCGCACGGGCGACGTTGACCCCGACGGAACTCAGCGCGGCGGCGTCGGTGATGGCGGCACGTGGCACGATCTCGGGTACGAGTGCCTGGTACGCGGGCAGCTGGAGCGCCGAGGCCGTGCCGAGCAGGAACGTCACGGTGAGCAGGAGCGCCGGGGTCATGTCGCCGGTCGCGGTCAGCACGGTCATCACGACGCCGACGACCACCTGGAACGCCTGCACGCCGATGAGCAGGCGTCGCCGGTCGACGAACTCGCCGATCACCCCGGCGGGGATCCCGACCAGCAGTACCGGCAGGCTCGATGCGGTCTGCACGAGGGCGACGACGACGGGTGCGGCGTGCTCGTCGACGAGCAGCCACTGCGCCCCGACGGTCTGCATCCAGCTGCCGATGTTGCTCACCAGCACCGCGATCCACAGGGCGCGGAAGACCGGTATCGCGAGCGGCGCCAGGGCGCCGCCGCGGGGTGCGTCGGTGGTGCGGTCCGTGGTCACGTCGCCTCCTGGGGTGGAACCGGGACTGTCTGGAGGCGCGGTGCGCGTCGGGCGCACACCGCGCCTCCAGGCCGTGGTCGCGTCACACGCGCACCGTGGCGACCAGGACGCACGGTCCGGGCGCCGTCACGCCCGGCGCGGCAACTGCGGGCAGGATAGCCGGAATCCGCAAAGTACGGGAGGGCCAGGCTCCGCGGGTTCGGTCAACAGACGAACCGGACCGAACCGGGCCGAGCCGGCCCCGATCCGGGATCACCGCGTCGGTCGACCCGTGCCCAGGGCGCCCCGTTCGATGGTCTGGTGCGGCTGCTCCCCGAAGCGATCCCGGTAGTACGCCGCGAACCGACCCAGGTGACGGAACCGCCAC
Source organism: Curtobacterium sp. Arg-1 (assembly GCF_025643395.1). Lineage (NCBI taxonomy): Bacteria > Bacillati > Actinomycetota > Actinomycetes > Micrococcales > Microbacteriaceae > Curtobacterium > Curtobacterium sp. Arg-1. The sequence continues at coordinate 632,122 of NZ_CP095731.1, read as the reverse complement.
CGCCGCGCGACCTCGCTGACCAGAAGCGCGCGGGCACCCGGGCGCCCCAGCTCCAGGTGCACCCGGTCGAGTCGGACCTCGCGCAGGTACTCCATGGGGGTGACGCCGAGCCGACGGCGGAACAGGTCCTGCAGCCCGCGCTCGCTCAGGTCGCAGGCTGCCGCGACGTCCGCCACGGTCAGCACCTGGTCGGCGTGGTCGTGGACGAAGCCGATCGCCCGCCGCATCCGGTCCGCGACGTCCGATCGTGACCGGGTGAAGGTCGACAGGACGACGGTCGCGATCCGTCGGTTCAGGGCCGCACGGTCGTCGGCGGGCAGGGCGGGGTCGAGGATGCGCCCGGAGACCTCGCGCAGCAGTGCCCGCAGTGGTTCGAGCGCGGGGTCGGCCGCGTCCGGCTGCCGGAACACCCAGGACTCCCCCGTGTCACCGAGCAGCGACGGCGACAGGTGCAGCAGCGTCGTGGCGGTCACGTCGGTCTCGAAGCCGTACGCAGACGATGCCGAGAGCATCATCGGCCGCTCCGCCCCGACCTCCCAGTGCTCGCCGTCGTCCGCGGTCAGGCTGGCCCGGCCGTCGGCGAGCCAGAACACGACGTGGTCGGGGCGCGGACCGATCGTGCCGGACCGCTTGCCCGGGGTCGCGATCCGGTGGATCGACAGGTCGTCGTCGCCGCCGGTCTCGTACCCGAATCCCTGGTCGTCCGTGGTCACGGCGACGGGACCCGGTCCCACTCGTCGCCGTACCGGGACAGCACCGACCACCGCGAGATCGGCCACGTCGTCACGAAGGCGCGCCCCACGACGTCGTCGACCGGCACGGTGCCGTGCACCCGCGAGTCGGCGGAGTCGTACCGGTTGTCGCCCATCACCCAGATGCGCCCCTTCGGCACGGTGACCTCGAAGTCCTTGCCGACGACGCGGTTCGACCCGCGTTCGAGCACGACGTAGGGCTCGTCGACCGCGTGCCCGTTCACCGACAGCCGGCCCCGGGTGTCACAGCACGACACCGTGTCACCCGGCAGGCCGATGACCCGCTTGATCAGGTCGTCGCCCTGGCCCATGCCGAGCCAGCCGCCCGGGTCGTGGAACACCACGACGTCACCGCGCTGCAGCGGGACGACCCCGGGCACGAGCTCGTTGACGAGCACCCGGTCCCCGATGAGCAGCGTGTTCTGCATCGAGCCGGAGGGGATGGAGAACGCGCGGACCAGGTAGGCCTTGACCAGGAAGGACGCCAGGAGCGCCACGACGACGATGATGACGAGGTCGCGCAGGAACCGCAGACCGCCGCGCTTCGGGTCGGTCTCGGCGGTGGGTCCGGAGTCGGGTCCGGCGTCGGGGTGCGTGCCACTCAATGCGTCAGCACCACCTTGACGAGGCCGATCACGAACGCCACCGCGGCGAGCACGATCCCGCCCCACAGTCCGAGGAACGTCGGCTGCTTCCCGCTGAACCGCTGCATGAACACCCCCACCAGACCGATGCGCACGACCAGGATCACGGTCGCCGCGATCTGCGCCCACTCGGCCGGCAGCCAGCCGATCCAGGCCGCCGCGTAGAGGACCGCCGGGATCAGCCCGGAGGTCGCGATCGGGTTGGCGTTCCGGACGATCGTCGCGACGGACTCGCGGCGGGCAGCACGCTCGGCGGCTGATCCTTCGCCGTCGTCGCCCAGGCCGTGCGCGACCAGGTGCGCGAGCACGTGCGCCAGGTACGTCAGCACCGCGGTCGCCAGCACGGTCGCCACCGCGGCGCCGTGGTGGATCTGCTCCGGGTCCACCGCGATCGCGACGGCCAGCACCGTGATGTTGCCGTAGATGTAGGACGACATCCGGTCGCGCACGTGCTCGAGTGGCAGGTCGCGGGGGTCCGGGCGACCGCCGCGGGGTCCGCGCCCCGGTCGCGAGGGCCGTCGTGTTCGTGGCATCCGTCCATCTTGGCCCCCGCGGTCGGCCGTCCGCCGACAGGACACCGGGTGCGATGGCCACACGGGTGGCCGGTTCCGGCAGACTGGGTGCCGATCGGCGCGACGGAGCGCCGGACAGGGCCCCACGAGCCGGTTCCGACACGCTACGGAGCTTGCGGAGTAGCGTGTCGGCCGAGGGAGAGGGAGAGGAACGGATGACGTCCGCACGACCACTCGCCCTGGTGACCGGCGTGGGCCGCAGAGCCGGCATCGGCGCGGCACTCGCGACCCGACTGGCAACAGACGGATGGGACCTCGCCATCTCGTGGTGGGGGCCCTACGACGACCGCGTGAGCGGCGGGGCGGACCCGGACGGGGTCGAGTCGGTGGTGCAGGAGTGCGAGGCGGCGGGAGCACGGGTGACGCGCCTCCCGGTCGACCTGGAGGACCCGGAGCAGGCGGCCGCACTCGTCGGCCGCGCCGAGACGGAAGCCGGCGCCCCCGTCTCCGCCCTCGTCATGTCGCACTGCGAGTCCGTCGACTCCGACTTCCGCACCACGACCGTCGAGTCGTGGGACCGCCACTTCGCCGTGAACGCGCGCGCACCGTTCCTGCTCGTGCAGGCCTACGCGGCCGGGCTCGAGCGCGCCGGTGACGCCGCCCCGCGCGACCGACGCCGGATCGTCGCACTGACGAGCGACCACATCGCGTACAACCTGCCGTACGGGGCGTCGAAGGGGGCGCTCGACCGGATCGTGTTCGGTGCCGCGAAGGAGCTCGGCAGCCTCGGGGTCAGCGCCAACGTGGTGAACCCCGGGCCGAACGACACCGGCTGGATGTCCGACGAGGTCAAGGGGTGGGCCGTCGAGGGCACGCCGCTCGGCCGGCTCGGACGCCCGTCGGACACCGCGGCGCTCGTCGGGTTCCTCTGCTCGGAGCAGGGTGCGTGGGTGAACGGCCAGCTGCTGAAGTCGGACGGCGGGATCTCGAACAGCGCTTGACGCACCGGATTGGTTGACGCGTCATCGAATTGGTTGACGCGTCAACCAAATGGGCGCACACTTGGTGCATGCAAACGCACGAACTCCTCGCCGCCGACACCGGGATGGGCGCCGTCACACTCCGCGTCGCGGACCTGGACGCGATGATCCGGTACTACCGCGACGGCGTCCGGCTGTCGCTGCTCTCCCACGACGGCGGCGTCGCCGTGCTGGGTCGCGGCAGCACGCCGATCGTGATCCTCGAGCACGCCCCCGCGATGCAGCACGCCGGCCCGCGCGAGGCCGGACTGTTCCACACGGCGATCCTGTTCGACACCCGGGCCGACCTGGCCGCCGCACTGTACTCGGTCGCCACGCAGTACCCGGCATCCTTCACCGGCAGCGCCGACCACCTGGTGAGCAACGCGTTCTACTTCACCGACCCCGAGGGCAACGGCGTCGAGCTGTACTGGGACCGCGACCGCACCGAGTGGTCGTGGACGCACGGCGAGATCGACATGGACACGAAGTACGTCGACCCGAACGCGTTCCTGCAGTCCCACCTGACCGAGGACGCCCTGGACACCGCCGCGGCACGCCCGGGCAAGGTCGGCCACGTGCACCTGTCCGTCGGCGACGTCGCCACCGCGCGCTCGTTCTACGTCGACACGCTCGGCTTCGAGACCACCGCGGGGTTCGGCGAGGCGCTGTTCGTCAGCGCCGGCGGCTACCACCACCACATGGCGATGAACACCTGGAACTCCCGCGGCGCCGGGCGACGACAGCAGGCCCTCGGGCTGGGCCTCGTCCGCATCGAGGTCCCCGCCGTCGACGACCTCGGCGCGCTGACCGAACGCATGCGGCACGGCGGCGTGGAGCTCGCCGACGACGGCCGGACCGTGGCGTTCGACGACCCCTGGGCGAACCGCATCGAGGTGACGACGCCCGGTCGCGGCTGATGTGTCGCGACACTCCGCGGTGACCGACACCCCACGCCCGCCCGGCCCCGCGAGGTGTCGCCCAGCGCGAAACCTCCCCACACCGGCCGCCGGACCGGCAGGATGGACCCGTGACTGACGACATCCGGTGGGAGGTGGTCGAGGAGAGCACGCTGTCGCTCCCCGACCACGAAGCGATCGCGGCGCTGCTCGGGCAGGCCTTCCCCGACTGGTCGCACTGGTACGTGGGCGGCCGGAGCTGGTCCGGCATGCAGCCCGAACGCCGCGTGCTCGCCCATGACGCCGACGGGGTCGTCCTGGCCCACGTCGGCATCCGCCGCATGTTCGTCACCGTCGGCGGGCAGGACGTCCTGGTCGGCGACACCGGCCTGGTCGCCGTGTCACCCCGACTGCAGGGCACCGGCGTCGGCCGTGAGCTCATGACCCGGACCCACGCGGTCCTCGACGGGCTGCAGGTGCCGTACGGGTTCCTCGGGGCCGGCGAGGACCGGATCCCCTTCTACGCGAAGCTCGGCTGGCACGAGTTCCCCGAGGCCGTCGGCACCTTCTCGGCGTTCACCGCCGAGGGCGCCGGCGTCAGCAACACCGAACAGGGCGGCTGGATGGCGCTGCCGGTGGCAGCGCAGCTCGAGGACTGGCCGACAGGCCCGATCTGGCTGAACGGCCAGCAGGTCTAGCCGCAACGACCGACGGACGGGAGGCCCGGTACCAGCTGGTACCGGGCCTCCCGTCCGCTCGTTGCGGCCTGGGCTTACGCCTCGACCGCGACCTTCTCGGGGTTCTCGTTCGAGCCGGGCGCGCTCGGCGCGACCGCGGCGCGCACGCGCGCACCCAGGTCGGCGTCGACGTTCGTCCAGTAGGCGAACACGCGCTCGCGCAGGTCGTCGCGCGTCACCTTCGAGACGTGACCGGCGATGTTGCCGACCAGGCGCTCACGGGCGGCGTCGTCCAGGACCTCGCGGACGAGCGTGCCGGCCTGACCGAAGTCGTCGTCCTCCGGGTGCAGGGTCGCGGCGGAACGCTGCAGCGCGCCGTCGGACTCCCAGCCCGGGGCGTCGTCGGTCGCGGTCGGGTCGGCGTGCGCACCACCGAGCGAGTTCGGCGCGTACACCGGCACCTCGGACTTCTGGAAGTCGAAGCGCATGCCGCCGTCCTTCGAGTACGAGTGGACCTCGTTCTTCGGGGCGTTGACGGGCAGCTGGGCGTGGTTCGTGCCGACGCGGTAGCGGTGGGCGTCCGCGTAGCTGAAGATGCGCGCGAGGAGCATCTTGTCGGGGCTCGCCGCGATGCCGGGCACGAAGTTCGAGGGGGCGAAGGTCGCCTGCTCGATCTGCGCGAAGTAGTTCTCCGGGTTGCGGTTGAGCTCCATCGTGCCGACCTCGATGAGCGGGTAGTCCGCGTGCGGCCACACCTTCGTCAGGTCGAACGGGTTGAAGCGGTAGGTCGCGGCGTCCTCGTACGGCATGACCTGCACCTTGAGGGTCCAGCGCGGGAAGTCCTGACGCTCGATCGCGGCGTGCAGGTCACGGATGTGGAAGTCCGCGTCCTCACCGGCGATGCGGTCGGCGTCCTCCTGCGTCAGGGTCTTGTGGCCCTGCTCGGTGATGAAGTGGTACTTCACCCAGAAGCGCTCGCCGTCGGCGTTGATCCACTGGTAGGTGTGCGAGCCGAAGCCGTCCATCTCACGCCAGCTCGCCGGCAGACCGCGGTCGCCCATCAGCCACGTGACCTGGTGCGCCGACTCGGGCGACAGGGTCCAGAAGTCCCACTGCATGTCGTGGTCGCGCAGGTGCGAGCCGGGCAGACGCTTCTGCGAACGGATGAAGTCCGGGAACTTGATGCCGTCGCGGATGAAGAACACCGGGGTGTTGTTGCCGACGAGGTCGTAGTTGCCCTCGGACGTGTAGAACTTCAGCGCGAAGCCGCGGGGGTCGCGCCAGGTGTCGGGCGAGCCCTGCTCACCGGCGACGCTCGAGAACCGGGCGAGCATCTCGGTGGTCTGCCCGGGCTGCAGGAACGCGGCACGGGTGAAGCGCGAGACGTCCTGCGTGACGGTGAAGGTGCCGAAGGCGCCGCCGCCCTTGGCGTGCACGACACGCTCCGGGATGCGCTCACGGTTGAACTGGGCGAGCTTCTCGACCAGGTAGTGGTCGTGCAGCGCGAGGGGGCCGTCGGCCCCGACGCCCATCGAGTGCTCGTCGCTCGAGACGGGTGCGCCGCTGTTGGTCGTGGTGGTCGGGGTGCCGGTCGGCGTGTTCTGGTCGGACACGGTTCCTCCTGGGGTGGGACTTGGTTCGGTCAGGGGTGCTCGGGTGGCTCGGGGTCCGGCGCGTCGTGGCGCCGGTGCGGTGGGGCGGTCGCCGTCAGGCGGGCGTGGGGGCGTCTGCGTCGTCGCGCTCTGCCGCTGCGCAGCGGTCGCAGATGCCCCAGTAGGTGACCTCGGCGGTGGTGACCGCGAAGCCGTGGGTCTCGGACGGTGTCAGGCAGGGCGAGTGGCCGACCGCGCAGTCGACGTCCTCGATCGCGCCGCACAGCGTGCAGACGATGTGGTGGTGGTTGTCACCGGTCCGGCGCTCGTAGCGCGCGGGGCTGCCTGCCGGTTCGATGCGGCGGACGAGCCCGACGCCGGTCAGGGCGTTCAGCACCCCGTAGACCGCCTGGTGACTGGTGGTCGGCAGCTCGGCGGCGAGTGCCACGACGATGTCGTCCGCGGTGGCGTGCGGCATCGAGTCCGTCGCGCGGAGCACGGCGAGGCGCGGGGTCGTGACCCGGAGCCCCGACGTGCGGAGCAGATCGGCGTCGGCATCCATGCTGAGCCTTTCTTTTGCAGGAATCAAGACAACACGTCCACTGTACACGAGCTGTTGCTGCTGGCCAGCGAGGTGACGCATGCCGCTACCGGAATACGAAGTGTCACGATCCGGTCGCGATCAGCTGGAACGACACTGGACCGACCGTTCCGCACGCTAACGTCCGGACATGTCCACGAGCCAAGGTCTGCCTGAACAGGCGAACAGCAGTGCGGACGTCCGGGGGATCATCGCGAAGCGGGACCTGGTCGTCGACCTCATCCGGACGGCCTGCGTCGTCCTCGTCGTCATCGTGCACGTCACGATGGTCGGCGTCGCCGCCGATGCCCAGGGGGTGCGGGTGACGAGCCCGCTGCAGGAACTCCCCTGGTACGTCGCCGCCACCTGGGTCGGGCAGGTGATGCCGCTGTTCTTCGTGGTCGGCGGGTTCGCGAGCGCCGTCGGCTGGCGCAGCACCGTCGCCCGTGGTGCGCCGAGCCCCGCCCGCGACTACCTGGCCACCCGCCTGGTGCGGCTGTTCCGGCCCGCGGTGCCGCTCTTCGTGTTCCTCGCGCTCGGGCTCGGGGTCGCGACGGCCGCGGGCACGCCGCCGGAGCTGCTGGCCGAGGTCGCGTTCGGCATCGGGTCGCCGCTCTGGTTCCTGGCCGCCTACGGCATCACCCAGTGCTGCGTCCCCGTGATGATGCGCCTGCACGAGCGAGCACCCTGGGCCACCCTCGCCGTGCTGCTCGTGCTCGCCGCGGTGGTCGACGCCGTCCGCCTGGCCACCGGGGTCGCCGAGGTCGGGCTGCTCAACCTGGGACCGGTGTGGCTCTTCGCGCAGCAGCTCGGGTTCCTCTGGGCCGACGGGTGGTTCGCGCGCCGGTCGAAGGTGCTCCTGCTGGCCATCGCGGTCGCCGCCTACGCCGTGCTCGTGCCGATGACCTCGGTCGGGCTGTGGGCGCCGGACATGCTGCAGGACCTGAACCCGCCGATGCTGCCGCTGGCGTTCCTGGCGATCGCGCAGGCGTGCCTGGTCCAGCTCGTGCACGCGCCGCTCACCCGGCTGATGCGCACCCGTGCCGCGCTCGGGGCCGTGTTCGTGCTCGGCCGCGACGGCATGACGATCTACCTGTGGCACCTGCCGCTGTTCATCGCGCTGAACGGCATCGCCCTGCTCGTCGGGGTGCCGTTCCCGGCGCCGGGCTCCGGCCCGTGGTGGGCGTCCCGGATCGTCGCGCTGGTCGTGGTGCTCGCCGTCGCCCTCGGGGTGGCACGTGCCCTGCGCTGGTTCGACCGGCCGCTCCCCCGCCTGCTGCCGTCGGCGGACCGTCCGGCCTGGCCGGTCGTCGCCGTCGCGGCCCTCTGCACCATCGGCCCGGCGTTCCTCGTGATGCAGCTGCACCTGTCGTTCGGTGTCGCGCTCGTCGGAGCCGTGGCCGTTCCGGTGGGCGTCTGGCTGCTGTCGCGGACCGTCCCGGCACGCGGAGTCGCCCGGATCTGAACCGGTTCTCACCGTCTCGGGGGCACGCCGGACCCCCGGCGCGCCCCGGGCGGACGGAGGATGGCTCCGGCGGAACGACGGACGAGTCCGCCTGATCCCCAGGAGGCTCCCCACGCCGTCGACACCCGAGTTCTGGAGCACCTGGCGGTTCGACCCCCTGGCGGCGGTGCTCCTCGTCGTCGCCGCGCTCGCCTACGGCCGCTGGGTCGTCGGAGCGGTCCGACGAGGTGCCCGGTGGCCGTGGTGGCGCACGCTCGCCTTCGTCACGGCGCTCGTGCTGTTCGGCGTCCTGCAGTTCGGCATCGTCGGCGTCGACGACGAGCGGTTGCGCTGGGCGTTCGTCCTGCGCGCCGCCCTGCTGTTCTTCGCGGTCCCCACCTTCGCCGCGCTCGGTGCGCCCGTCGCACTGCTCCGGATCGGAGGCCCGGCTCGCCTGGCGCAGGCCGCCGACGCCGTCATGGTGTCACGTCCGGTGCGTCTGCTCGGCAACGCGATCGTCGCCCCGCTGGTCGCGCTGGCGCTGTTCGCCGTCCTGCTCACCCCGTTCTCGAGCGTGATCCGGGAGTCCCCCGTCTGGGCCGCCGTCATCACCGTGACCGTGCCGGCGCTCGGGTTCGGCCTGCTCGCCCCGCTGTCCGAGGTCGGTGTGCTCGTCTCGTCGACGTTCGCCACGGCCGAGTTCCTGCTGGCGTTCGTCGAGCTCGTCGTCGACGCGGTGCCGGGAATCGTGCTGCGGATCACGAACCACGTGCTCGACGGGTCCCTCGTGCCCGTGGTCGGGCGGGCCTGGTACCCGTCGCCGCTGCAGGACCAGCACCTGGCGGGCGACCTGCTGTGGTTCATCGCCGAGGTGGCGGACATCCCCGTGCTCGTCGCGCTGTTCATCCGGTGGCAGCGGACCGACCGCCGCGAGGCCCGGGACGTCGATGCTCTGACCGACGAACAGATGGACGAGCTCACCCGGGCGCACCTGCAGCGCCGCAGCTGACGGGCGGGGGTGCGTCCCCGACGCGAGTGAGCAGAAGAAGTCGAGTACCCGGAGGTGACTCGACTTCTTCTGCTCACTCGTTGGGCGCCGAAGCGCTCGTGCTCTACTTCGCCGGGGCTCCCGCGGGCTCGGCGTCGGGCTGCGTGGTGACCGAACCGGTCTGCTGCCAGGCGACGGTCTGCTTCGGCTTCGCCAGGAACAGCGCCGCGACGATGGCCACGACGAGCACGATCGCCGGCAGGTAGAGCGACTCACCCATGGCCGTGGAGAACGGCTCGAGCAGGAAGCCCGGCAGAGCGCCGACCTGCTGCTCCGCGCCACCGGCCGTGGCCCCACCGGACGACGCCGGGAAGTTCGCGGTGATCCGGGCCTCCATCAGGGCGGCGATGCCGGCGGAACCGAGCACCGCACCGATCTGCCGCGTGGTGTTGTAGACGCCCGAGCCGGCACCGGCCAGCTTCGGCGGCAGGTTGCGCGTCGCCGAGACGGACAGCGGCCCCCACATGCAGGCGTTGGCGAGCCCGAGGAGCGCGCTCGGCAGGAGCACCCAGCCCCACTCGGCGCCGCTCGTCAGCAGGGCACCGAACCAGAACAGGCCGACCGAGAAGCAGGCGAGCCCGAACGCGGCGACCCAGCGCGGGTTCCAGCGGTTGAGGTTCTTGCCGACGACCGGCGCGAGCGCGGCGGACAGCACGGCCTGCGGCACGAGGAGCAGTGCGGCCTGGGTCGGCGAGAAGCGCAGGACGTCCTGCGCCCACAGCATGATCGGCAGCGCGAACGAGGCGATCGCGACACCGACGGCCGTGATGGCGACGTTGGCCAGCGTGAAGTTGCGGTCCTTGAACAGACCGAGCGGCAGCAGCGGCTCGCCCTTCTGCACGCCCTGCCAGACCACGAAGCCGGCGAGCACCACGAGACCGACGATGATGAGCGACCACACCGAGATCGGACCGGCGATGACACCCCAGTCGTAGGTCTCGCCTTCCTGGATGCCGAACACGAGCAGGAACAGGCCCGCTGCGGACAGGAAGATGCCGAGGTAGTCGAACCGGTGCCCGTGCCGCTCGAACGACGGCACGAAGCGCTGCGCGAGCACGAACGCGACGACACCGACGGGGACGTTCACGAAGAAGATCCACTCCCAGCCGAAGCCGTCGACGAGCAGGCCGCCCACGATCGGGCCGACGAGCGAGGCGACACCGGCGACGGCGCCCCAGAGGCCCATCGCCGCGCCGCGGTTCTGCGGCGGGAAGATGCGGGTGATGACCGACATGGTCTGCGGGCTCATCATCGCGGCGCCGAGGCCCTGCACGACGCGGGCGACGATCAGCACCTCGATCGAGCCGGCCAGACCGCACCACAGGCTGGCGAGCGTGAAGACCACGAGGCCGATCTGGTACATGACCTTCGGGCCGAAGCGGTCACCGAGCCGGCCGGTGATGAGCAGCGGCACGGCGTAGGCGAGCAGGTAGGCGCTCGTCACCCAGATCACGGAGTTGATGTCCGCGTCGAGCTCCTGGGCGATGGTGGGGGTGGCGACCGACACGATGGTCGAGTCGACGAGGATCATGAAGAACCCGACGACGAGTGCCCACAGGGCAGGCCACGGCTTCTTCTCGGTCGTCCGCGGAGGCGTGACGGTGGTCATCGAGTGGTTTCCTTGCTGTTCGTGGTGGTGTCTGCGGACGCGGCGTGGGCGTCCCAGGAGATGTGGCCGGCGGCGATCCGGTCGGCCGTGGCGGCGAGCCACTCGATCTGCGTCGTGAGCATCGCACGCACGTACGACACGTCGAGCCAGTACCGCTCGGGCAGGTCCTTCGCCCGGACGATCCCGAGGATCTCGTCCGCCTCGTCGCGCTGGGCCCGGAGTGCCGTGACCCGCGCCCGCAGCGCGGACTCGGCCTCGTCGACCGACAGGTTCTCGATCTCGGCGACGGCCAGGTGGAAGACGGGGTACTCCTCGGCCGGTTCGGCGATCAGCCGGACGAGCCCGTCGTGCAGGGCCGTCCACCCGTCGTCCGTGATGGCGTAGGTGGTGCGTTCCGGACGGTTGCCCGCCCGGTCGGTCCCCACGATCTCGGCGAGGCCGAGCTCCACCAGTCGGCCGACCTGGTGGTACAGGGTTCCGGGCCGGACCTTGACGTTCCGGCCGTCCCGGCGGTGCGTCATCGTCTGGAACATCTCGTAGGGATGCGTCGGCCCCTCGGCCAGGAGCCCGAGCGCGGCGAACGCGAGTGGCGTGAGCGACGGCACACGTGCCTCCAGTCCGCTTGTTCGTTGTTGACTATTCGACTTGGAATATACGCGTTGGAACAGACGTGAGCAACCGCACAGGAAGTGCCCGCCTGGAGGCCCGGGGCCGTCCCGGCGTGTCGCGTGCGCCCCGTAGACTGGTCGCGTCCCCCCACCCCTGAAGTGCTGGAGAGAACACGTGCCAACGATCGTCGTCGAGGTCATGCCCAAGGCCGAGATCCTCGACCCCCAGGGGAAGGCCGTGGGCAACGCCCTGGCCCGCCTCGGCAAGGCCGACCTGACCAACGTCCGCATCGGCAAGCGCTTCGAGGTGACCGTCGACGGCCCCGTCGACGACGCCAAGCTCGCCGAGGTCCGCGACATCGCAGCCGACGTCTTCTCCAACGCGGTCATCGAGGACGTCGTGTCCGTGACCGTGGAAGGCCAGTGACCCGGATGCGCATCGGCGTCATCACGTTCCCGGGCTCGCTCGACGACCGCGACGCCCAGCGCGCCGTCCGTCTCGCCGGCGCCGACCCCGTCGCCCTGTGGCACGGCGACCACGACCTGCAGGGTGTCGACGCGATCGTGCTGCCCGGCGGGTTCTCGTACGGCGACTACCTGCGTGCCGGCGCGATCGCCGCGAAGGCCCCGATCATGGCCGAGGTCATCGACGCCGCCGGCAAGGGCATGCCCGTGCTCGGCATCTGCAACGGGTTCCAGATGCTGGCCGAGGCCCGTCTGGTCCCCGGGGCACACACCCGCAACGCACACCAGCAGTTCATCCGTCGCGACCAGAAGCTCCGCGTCGAGACCACCGCGACCGCCTGGACCTCCGGTTTCAGCGCCCAGCAGGAGATCACCATCCCGCTGAAGAACGCCGACGGCCGCTTCGTCGCGGACGCCGACACCATCAAGCGCATCGAGGACAACGGCCAGGTCGTGTTCCGCTACCTCGGCGTGAACCCGAACGGCTCCATCGACGACATCGCCGGCGTCTCGAACGAGCGCGGCAACGTCGTCGGCCTGATGCCGCACCCCGAGCACGCGACCGAGGCCGGGTTCGGCCCGGACACCCCCGCCGCGATGGCCTCGGGCACCGACGGCCTGACCTTCTTCACCTCCGTGATCGAGCACGCGCTCGTCAAGTGACAGGGAACAACGACACCGTGACGACACACGTTCGCCCGAAGCCCGACACCGTGCAGGACGCGGCAGCAACCCCCGACAAGGAGCAGCCGTACGACGCGCTGGGCCTGAAGCCGGACGAGTACGCCCGCATCAAGGAGATCCTCGGCCGCCGCCCCACCTCGGGCGAGCTGGCGATGTACTCGGTGATGTGGAGCGAGCACTGCTCCTACAAGTCCTCGAAGAACTACCTGCGGCAGTTCGGCAAGAAGGTCACGCCGGAGATGACCAAGAACCTGATGGTCGGCATGGGCGAGAACGCCGGTGTCGTCGACGTCGGCAACGGCTGGGCGGTGACCTTCAAGGTCGAGTCGCACAACCACCCGTCCTACGTCGAGCCCTACCAGGGTGCGGCCACCGGCGTCGGCGGCATCGTCCGCGACATCATCTCGATGGGTGCCCGCCCCGTCGCCGTGATGGACCAGCTCCGCTTCGGCGCGATCGACCACGAGGACACCGCACGCGTCGTGCACGGGGTCGTCGGCGGCATCTCGTTCTACGGCAACTGCCTCGGCCTGCCGAACATCGGCGGCGAGACCTACTTCGACCCGGTGTACCAGGGCAACCCGCTGGTCAACGCCCTGGCCGTCGGCGTCCTGCGCCACGAGGACCTGCATCTGGCGAACGCCTCCGGTGCCGGCAACAAGGTCGTCCTGTTCGGGGCCCGCACCGGCGGCGACGGCATCGGCGGCGCGTCGATCCTGGCGTCCGACACCTTCACCGAGGGCGGCCCGACCAAGCGCCCGGCCGTGCAGGTCGGCGACCCCTTCGCCGAGAAGGTCCTGATCGAGTGCTGCCTCGAGCTGTTCCAGAAGGACCTGGTCGAGGGCATCCAGGACCTCGGTGCGGCGGGCATCTCCTGCGCCACCTCGGAGCTCGCGAGCAACGGTGACGGCGGCATGCACATCTCGCTCGACGACGTCCTGCTCCGCGACCCCACGCTCACCGCCGAAGAGATCCTGATGTCGGAGAGCCAGGAACGCATGATGGCCGTCGTCCGCCCCGACAAGCTCGACGACTTCCTGAGCGTCGTCGGCAAGTGGGAGGTCGAGACCAGCGTGCTCGGCGAGGTCACCGGCACCGGCCGCCTGGTCATCGACTGGCAGGGCCAGGAGATCGTGAACGTCGACCCGCGCACCGTCGCCGTCGACGGCCCGGTCTACGACCGCCCGGTCGCCTACCCGACCTGGATCGACGCGCTGCAGGCCGACACGGCCGCCTCGCTCGACCGTCCGGCCGACGGCCCCGCGCTCAGGGCACAGTTCCTGCAGCTGCTCGGTTCGCCGAACCTGGCGTCGAAGAACTGGGTCACGAACCAGTACGACACCTACGTGCTCGGCAACACCGCGCTGTCCTTCCCCGACGACGGCGGCATGATCCGCGTCGACGAGGAAACCGGGCTCGGCGTCGCGATCGCCACCGACGCCAACGGCCGCTACTGCCAGCTCGACCCGAAGCAGGGTGCCCGTCTGGCCCTCGCCGAGGCGTACCGGAACGTCGCCGTCACCGGTGCCGTCCCCGCTGCCGTCACCGACTGCCTGAACTTCGGCTCCCCCGAGAACCCCGAGGTCATGTGGCAGTTCTCCGAGGCGGTCGAGGGCCTGGCCGACGGCTGCATGGAGCTCGGCATCCCGGTCACCGGCGGCAACGTGTCGTTCTACAACCAGACCGGCTCCACCCCGATCCACCCGACGCCCGTCGTCGGCGTGCTCGGCATCATCGACGACGTCGCCAAGCGCGTGCCGTCGGGATGGCAGGACGACGGCCACAACATCTACCTGCTCGGCACCACGAGCCTGGAGCTCGACGGCTCCGCGTGGGCCGGTACCGTGCACGGCCACCTGGGCGGGCGTCCGCCGGCGGTCGACCTCGAGCGCGAGAAGGCCCTCGCCGAGCTGCTGTACGCGGCGTCCGGTGAGCAGCTGCTCACCAGCGCGCACGACCTGGCGGACGGCGGCCTCGGCCAGTCGCTCGCCGAGTCCGTGCTCCGCTTCGGCATCGGTGCCCGCGTGGTCCTCGACGAGCTCGAGACCCGTGACGGCATCGACACCGCGACGGCGCTGTTCTCCGAGTCGACCGGTCGCGTCATCGTGACCGTCCGGCGTGAGGACGACGTGCGGTTCCAGGGCATGTGCGCCGGCCGGGGCTTCCCGGTGCTGCGCATCGGCGTGACCGACGCGACGTCGAGCACGCTCGAGGTCCAGGGCGCGTTCGAGGCCACGGTCGACGAGCTGCGCGGCACGCACGCCGCGACGCTGCCGGCCCGCTTCGGCGACGTGATCGTCGAGGACGTCACCGAGGGGTACGTCGGCCGCGGGCCGCTCGACTCCGACGGTGCCTTCTCGCCGCGCACCGACGCCTAGGCCCGGTCCGCGGATGCCGATCGTCACCCTGCCGTTCGCCGAGCTCGTCGACCGGTTCGGCCCCGTGCCGGACGGCATCGAGCTGGACGTCTGGGACGTCGAGTCGCCGTACGGTCGCCCGGACGACGTCGCGATCACGTTCCTGCCGTTCTACTTCGCGGGGCGGCACCGCTGGCAGTTCGTGCACGACCTGCCAGAGCTCCAGCTGCTGCAGCTGCCGAGCGCCGGGTACGAGCACGCGATCCCGCACGTGCCCGGGCACGCGCAGCTGGCGAACGGTCGCGGCATCCACGACGACGAGACCGCCGAGCTCGCCGTCGGCCTGGCGCTGACCTCGCTCCGCGAGATCTCGGCGTTCCAGGTCGACCGGGCGAACGGCGTCTGGGACGCCCGCGAGACCCGATCGCTCGCCGACCGCCGGGTGACCGTCGTCGGCTACGGGGCGATCGGGTCCGCGATCGCCACCCGGTTCGAGGCCTTCCGCACCGAGGTGACCGTGGTCGCCCGGACCGCCCGCGACCAGGACGGCCGGCACGTGCACGCGTTCGGCGAGCTGCCCGACCTGGCCCTGACGACGGACGTGCTCGTGCTCATCGCCCCGCTCACCGCCGAGACCGAACGGCTGGTCGACGCGGAGCTGCTCGCGGCGCTGCCGGACGGTGCCCTCGTGGTGAACGTGGCGCGCGGCAAGGTCGTCGACACCGATGCCCTGGTCGCCGAGCTGCGGTCGGAGCGGCTGTTCGCGGCGCTCGACGTCACCGACCCGGAACCCCTGCCCGACGGACACCCGCTGTGGACGACGCCGAACACCGTGCTCACGCCGCACGTCGGCGGCAACACCGACCTGAGCGTGCCGAGGTCGATCGAGCTCATGCGCAAGCAGGTCGCCGCGCTGGCCGAGGGTCGCCCCTTCGAGAACCTGATCGACTTCTAGCCCGCGGGGCTCCGAACACGCCGGCGTCTCGTCTCGTCCCGCTGGGCGTTGCGGCGTTGGGGCGTTGTCCAGACGCCGTCGTGTCGCTCCGACGCCGCAGTGTCGTCGAGACGCCGCCGAATTCGGGGGCGTCTCGACTACTTCAGGGCGTCACACGAACACGCCGGCGTCACGCAGGCACGCACGCACGAACACGCCGGCGTCACGCAGGCTCGCACGCACGAACACGCCGGCGTCAGACGGGGACGATGCAGGTCGGGGTGGCGACCGGGATCTGCGCGACGGCTTCGCCGGGCATGCCGTCGGCGTCGAGCGGCAGCACGGCCACCGCGTCGGACATCTGGTTCGCGACCAGCACGAACCCGGGCACCCGCGCGAAGTGCCGCGGCCAGACCCCACCGCAGGGAACGGACCCGACGACGGAGAGCCCGCCGTCACGCGCGTCGAGCACCACGAGCAGGTCACGCCCACGCACGGTCACGTAGACACGGCCGGCGTCGTCGACCTCGATGTGGCTGAGCAGCGACTCCCCCACGGCACCGTCGAACACGGGCACTGCGGCGATCGTCACGAGCGACCCCGAAGCGTCGCGACGCAGCCGGTACACGCGGCCGTCGAGCTCACCGGCGACGAGCAGGTCGCTGTCGATCCAGGTCATGTGCCGCGGGCCGGCACCGGGTGCCACGTGGTGCACGCGGACCGCCTCGATGTCGGGGACCCCGTCGGCGGACACCGTGATGCGGAACTCGTGCAGGGCGTCGCCGCCCAGGTCGGCGACCAGGACCGTGCCGTCCGGGGTGGCGATCGACTGGTGCGCGTGCGGGCCGTCCTGGCGGTCCTCGTCGGGGCCGGTGACGTCGGGCAGCACGGCGACCTCGACCGCGTCGGCCGGCACCGAGCGCTGGTCGGCGTCACCGTGCAGCACCACACCGTCGCTCGCCGTCAGCGAGGCCGCGTGCGACTCGGCTGCCAGCAGGGAGATCGCCGTGACGGTGCCGGAGACGTAGTTCGTGACGACGAGCGCGCCCGAGGGGTCGACCCGGATGTGGCACGGGGCGTCTCCACCGGCGGGGGCGTCCCACAGGTGCTCGAGCGCGCCGCCCTGCAGCCGGAAGGCCGACACGGCGCCGTCGTTCGTCTCGGAGACCGCGTAGACCCGGTCACCCGAGACGGCAAGGAACGAGGGGTCGTCGAGCACCGCGACGGTCCGGGGCACCGGAGTGGTTCCGGCCGGCCCGGCGTCGACCAGCGAGATGCCCGTGGCGTTCCCACCGCCGGTCGCCGTGTACGACCCGATCAGCAGCGACGGCAGCTCGACGTTCATTCGTCGCGGCCCGCGATGCGCTCGTGGTGGTGGATGACCTCGGCGACGATGAAGTTGAGGAACTTCTCGGCGAAGGCGGGGTCGAGGTGGGAGTCGGTGGCGAGCGACCGGAGCCGGGCGACCTGGGTCCGTTCGCGGTCCGGGTCGGCAGCCGGCATGCCCGAGTCGGCCTTCAGGTGTCCCACGCGCTGCGTGTACTTGAAGCGTTCCGCGAGCATGTGGATCACGGCGGCGTCGATGTTGTCGATGCTCTGCCGGATGCTGCGGAGTTCGGCGACGGCGCTGGTTTCCGCGCTCGGTTCGGCCTCGGGCGGGGTGACCTCGTCGTTCATGGTCCGAGCCTACTGGCGGACGTGCAGCGGAACCCCGCCCGCGCCTGCGAGAATGTGCACATGTCGGTCCTGCTGGTGATCTCGGGTGTCTGTGCGGTCCTCGCGGGCCTCATCCACGTGTACATCTTCTTCCTCGAATCGGTCATCTGGACCAGTCCGCAAGCGCGCCGGATCTTCGGCATCGCTTCCGAGACCGAAGCCGTGGCGACCCGCTCGCTCGCCTTCAACCAGGGCTTCTACAACCTGTTCCTGGCGATCGGGGCCATCCTCGGCGTCGTGCTCGTGCTCGCGGGCAACACGGTGAGCGGCTGGACGCTCGTGGTGTTCTCCACCGCGAGCATGCTCGGGGCAGCGGTCGTCCTGATCGGCTCCGGCCGGAAGTACGTCAACTCCGCGTTCAAGCAGGGCACGCTCCCCCTGATCGCCCTGCTCTTCGCGCTGCTGGGGTCCACCGTCGGCGCCTAGTCCGTCCCCCCGAACTGCGAAAGCGACAGGGTGCCGCCGAACATCGGCGGCACCCTGTCGCTTTCGCGGTGGAGAAGCGCTCTGGGTCAGCCGAGCTTCTTCTCGAACTCCGCCGGCAGCTTGTCGAGCGCCCACTCGATCGCGGCCGTGGTGCCCATCGAGAACGCCGACGACACGTCCTTGTCGTCGAACACGATCGCGTGCCCGGCCTCGACCGACGGCACCTTCTGGAACAGCTTGTTCGATGAAGCCTCGGACGCGTCCACGTAGATCGGCAGGATCAGCGTCAGGTCGGCGTCGAGCAGGTCGAGGTTCTCGTCGGACAGGTGCACGGAGAACTCCTTGCCGGCCTGCTGGTCGATGGCCTTCGGGATCTCGAAGCCCAGGTTCCGCATGAAGGTCGAGCGGCTGTCGGTGGAGGCGTACGCCCCGAAGCCCTCGGAGCTGTAGGCACCGACGACGGCCGTCTTGCCCGCGAAGTCCGGGTGCGCCTTGCGGGCCGCGGCGTAGGCGTCGTCGAGGCCGGAGAGCAGCTTCTTGCCCTCGGACTCCTTGCCGAGCGCCTTCGCGATCATGGTCGTCTGCTGCTCGGTCGAGGCGAGGTAGTTCGCGCCGCCCTTCGGGATCGCCAGGGTGGGCGCGATCGCGGACAGCTTGTCGTACCGCTCCTTGTCGCCCGAGGACTTCACGTCGAGGATCAGGTCGGGGTTGAGCTTGAGGATGTCCTCGTAGCTCGGCTCGAGCGTCTGGATGATCTTCGGGGACTTGTCGTACGCACCCTTGAGCCACGGGCCGACACCGTCGCCACCGAAGGCGAGCCAGTCGCTCGCGCCCACCGGCTGCACGCCGAGTTCGAGGGCGGTCTCGGCGTCGCCCCACCCGAGTGCGACGACGCGCTTCGGTGCCGACTCGATGGTGGTGGTGCCGAGGCCGGTCGTGATCGAGACCGGGAACGCGGCGTCGGACGACCCCGAGGACGCGGAGTCCGTCGAGGAGCCGGAGCCGGACGCGCAGCCGGCGAGGACGAGGGACGCGGCGACGACGGCGCCGGCCGCGGCGAGCACGCGTCGGAGACGCAAGGGGGAACGGTTCACGAAGGGTAGCCTAACCTAACGGGGTGCTCAAGAAAACGGCTGGCTAGGCTGGGTGACCGTGGCGTTCACCGAACCAGGCCGCACGCACCTCGCGGTGCTCGGCTCCCCCATCGCGCACTCGCTCTCGCCCACGCTCCACGCAGCGGCCTACGATGCGCTCGACCTGCCCTTCACGTACGGGAGGCACGAGGTCGCGTCCGGCGGGCTCGCCGCGTTCGTCGCGGGGCTGGGTCCGGAATGGCGTGGGCTGAGCCTCACGATGCCGCTCAAGCGCGAGGTGCTTCCGCTGCTCGACCGCACGACCCCGCTCGTCGATGAGCTCGGGGTCGCCAACACGGTCGCGTTCCGCCACGAGGGCAACACGATCGTGCGAGCCGGCGCGAACACAGACGTGCAGGGCCTCGTCCGACCGGTCGAGACGCTCGGACACCTGCCCGGCGAGGCCACGATCCTGGGCGGCGGTGCCACCGCGGCGAGTGCCCTGACCGCTGCCGTGCGGCTCGGTGCCTCGCTCGTCCGGGTGTTCGTCCGCGACACCGCGAAGACGCACCCGCTGGTCGACCTGGCCGTCCGGCTCGGGGTGACGCTCGAGGTCCACCCGCTCGCCGAACTCACCGGCACCCACCACGGGTTCGTCCTGTCGACGCTGCCGGGCGCCGCCGCCGACGCGTTGGACGTCCGGCCGTCGGGACCAGACGCCGTCCTGTTCGACGTCGCCTACGAACCGTGGCCGACCGCGGTCGCCAGCCGCTGGACCGAGGCCGGGGGGCTGGTCCTGAACGGCCTCGACATGCTCACCGAGCAGGCGATCGGGCAGATCCGGTTCTTCCTGACCGGCGACGAGGACGAGCTGCTCCCCGACGAGGCCGGGGTCCGCCGGGCGATGCGCACCGCGGTCGACCTGCCCGCCGTCATCAGCGGTTAGCCGAACCGGGCAGCCCTCGGTCAGCCGCGGGACCGCGCCTCGGCATCGAGCAGCGCGACGGAGACGTCCCACAGCCGATCGGCCTGGTCGGGATCGAGCGCCCAGGGCAGCACGCCGTGCAGGCCGTCCTCGATCCGCTCCACCACCGCTGCTTCGTGGCAGTCCTCGAAGTAGCGACCCGTGACCCCGTCGAGTTCGGGTGCGGTGGCGAGCAGGACCGAGGTCGCGGCTCCCTGTTCCGGGGACTTCACGGCGTCGGCCGCGGCGAGCTTCGTGGCGGCCAGGACCGCCGGGTCCCAGTGCTTCTGCAGCCCGGTCCAGATCCCGCCGGGCATCAGGGCGTTGGCGGTGATGCCGTCGGCGGCCCACCGGCGGCCGGCAGCGACGGCGAACAGCACGTTGGCGGTCTTCGACTGCCCGTACGCGAGTCCGGGCTCGTAGCGACGTCGGCGGAAGAACAGGTCGTCGAACACGACGGGCGAACCACCGTGTCCGCTCGACGACACGGAGACGATCCGTGCCGAACCCGAGGCGGCAAGGGCGTCGTGCAGCCCGAGCGCGAGGGCGAAGTGCCCCAGGTGGTTGGTCGCGAAGTGCGACTCCCACCCGGCGGGCGTGGACGACTCGGGCGCGTCCATGATGCCCGCGTTGGCGACGAGCACGTCGAGCGGCCCGGACCACGCTGCAGCGCAGGCCTCGACGGAGGCCGGCCGGTCCAGGTGCAGCTCGACGACGGCCGGTGCGTCCGTCCCCGTCGTCCGCGCGATGTCGTCCGCCACCCGTCGGCCGGCCTCGACGTCCCGCACCGCGAGCGTCACGCGGGCCCCGGCTCCGGCGAGCGCTCGGGCGGTCTCCACGCCGATGCCGGACGCAGCACCGGTGACGATCGCCGTGCGCCCCGTCAGGTCGAGGCCGTCGACGACCTCGGCGGCCGTGGTCCGTTCGCCGAAGCGGGTGAGGTCGCGTGCGGGCATGTGGGCTCCTGTCAGCTGGCGTGGTGCGGAGCCGTCAGGCGACGACCCCGTCCACGTAGAACCATCGTCCCTGCTCGCGGACGAAGTCGCTCGTCTCCTCGAGCGTGCCGCGCTCGTCGTCGGAACGCCACCACGCGCGGAACGTGACGGTGCCGTGGGAGTCGAACGGGCCTCCCGAGGTGGTCGCCAGCACGTCCAACCGTGTCCAGCGCTGGGACGCATCCAACTCGAGGCCCGCCGGACGCGTGCGCGGGTGCCAGGTGAGCAGCAGGTACTCCGGCAGGCCCAGCGCGAAGGCGCTGAAGCGGGAGCGCATGAGCCGTTCCGCGGTCGGCGCCACCGCCCCGGCGTGCAGGGGGCCGCAGCACTCGCCGTAGGGGTTGCCGCTCAGGCAGGGGCAGCGCGTCTCGTCGGGGACCACCGGCGGAACGCTAGTCGACGATGGACAGCGTGACCGTGATGTTGCCGCGGGTGGCGTTCGAGTACGGGCAGATCTCGTGCGCGCGCTCGGCCAGACGCTGCCGCTGCTCCTGCGGGGCGTTCGGGGCGTAGACGTCGAGCTCCACGGCGAGGCCGAAGCCCCCGTTGCCGATGCCGCCGATGCCGACCTCGGCGGAGACCTCGGCGCCGGTGGTGTCGAGCTCGAGCTCCTTGCCGGCGGCGTGCAGCGCACCGAGGAAGCACGCGGCGTACCCGGCGGCGAAGAGCTGCTCGGGGTTCGTACCGTCGCCGCTGCCGCCCATCTCCTTGGGCGGGCGGGTGTCGAGGTCGAGCCGGTCGTCCTCGCTGCGGACGTGCCCGTCGCGGCCGCCCCCGGTGGCGTGGGCAGCGGCGGTGTAGACGATGTCGAGACTCATGGTCCGAGGTCACCGTGCTCGCCTGGACGATCGCTGAGGGGCAGCACCACATCGCGGGCGCGGTCGCTCCGGGCGGCGCGCGCTCGGGCGTGTCCGGGTGGGGAGGGTGCGGGCGCGGCCGGGGCGAGGGCTCGGGACGCCGCGCATCGAGTGAGCAGAAGACGTCGAGTCCCCGCCAGCACCCGACGTCTTCTGCTCACTGAACGCAAAGCGCGCGCAGACACCCCGCACCAGCACCGGGTAGACATGATGAGTGTTCAAGATCGGGTGGCAGGTGTTCCGCGAGCGCCTCCCCGCACTCGTCGGCCCCCGGCGCCGCCGCCGCATCCGGCTCGTCGGCAGCATCGCGGTGGTCGTGGCGTTCGTCGGGTTGGTGGTGCTCGCGCTGACGACGGACGCGTTCGACGCCACTCCGCTCCCACTCGCCGGAAGGGTCGTCGTCGGCCTGCTCCTGTCCGTGGGCTTCGGGTGCCTCGCAGCCGCCTGCGTGCCGTCCGGGCCGAAGGGGTGGGCGATCGCGCCGATCCCGGGCATCGGGTGGCGCACGCAGGAGGCCGTTGCCCGGTACCACCGCAGGAACCCACCCCCGGTCGACCCGAAGCACCGCGACGCCGTCCTCGACCGGCTTCCGGAGACCCGCGACCTGCTCGTCCGCTCGGCGCTCGGCGGCCTCCTGCTCCTGACCGGGTGCGCGGCCACCCTGCTCGCCGTGGTGATCGTCGACGTCGCCGCGATCTCGGCCGGCACCGGCTTGTCCCGCTTGCCGCTGTTCTGGTTCTTCCTCGGCATCACCGGCGCGACCACGGGCATCGGCGGTCTGCGCACCCTCGGTCGTCAGGAGCAGCTCCGCGTCGAGGCCGAAGCGCTCCCGCCGGTCCCTCCACCCCTGCCACCGCGCGGCCGTCCCGGGGCGCGGAGCGGCAGCAAGCTCGCCCTGCCGGAGGAGTGAGCCGTGTTCACGCTCGGCTGGCAGGTCTTCCGTCGGCACGTCACGGACGTGCTCGATCCGGCACGCGTCCGACGCGCCGCCGTGTGGTCCGGCGTCGCAGCGGTCGTCGCGCTGGTCGGCATGGCCATCCTGGAGGCCCGGGTCGACTGGACGGGGACCACTCCGGTCCGCAGCGTGGTCGCGATGGTGTTGCTGGCGCTCGGCGTCGGGCTCCTGACGTTCGCGTGCATCCCGACGTGGCAGCCGCCGGACCCCTCGACGACGATCAACGGTCGGCAGGTGCGGCCCTCGTGGCAGCTCGCCGCGCGGGGTGCCACGCAGCTGTACGTGCAGCGTCGGCCGGTGCCGGTCCTGCCGGAGCACCGCGACATCGTCCGCACCGACACGGTCCTGCTGCGGCGGGGGCTGATCGGTATGCTCGCCCGCGTCGCACCGTTGCTCGGTTCGGGTCTCGTCGCCGTCCTCGGGGCGTTCGTCCTCGGGGCCGCCAGCGGTTTCCACGTGCTCGCGATCGCGGCGTACACAGTCGGGCTGTCGGAGTACTTCGTCCGCATCGGCCGCTCCGAACGAGCCCGCGTGGCCGCCGAGTCCCTCGAGCCCGCACCCGAGACGCCCGCACGCCCCACTTCGTGAGCAGGAACGGCGCACCCCGACGCGCACCACTGTCGGCGGCGACGGGCACACTGGGCGCATGTGTGGAAGGTTCGTCGTCTCCGACACCACGGCCGATCTGTTGCCCGAGCTCATGGGCGAGCTCGCCGCCCGGACCGAGCACGTCGACCAGGACACCGGCGAGGTACATCCCGGCCTCGCCCCGAGCTGGAACGTCGCCCCGACCGACCCCGTGTACGCCGTCCGCCAGCGCCACGGCGAACGCGAACTGCCCCAGATCAGCTGGGGCTTCGTGCCGAGCTGGGCGAAGGACTTCCAGAAGCAGCGCCCGAAGCCGATCAACGCCCGCATCGAGACGGTCGCGACGAGCGGCATGTTCAAGCGGGCCTTCGCCACGAACCGCTGCATCGTGCCGGCGCAGGGGTACTACGAGTGGGTGGTGCGCGAGGACGGCAAGGAACCCCACTTCGTGCACGAACCCGGCGGCGCCCTGGCGATGGCCGGCGTCGTGAGCGCCTGGCCCGACCCCACGAAGCCCGAGGGCGACCCGGACAAGTGGCGGCTGTCGCTCGCGATCATCACCCGTGACGCCCACGTCGCTCCGGGCGAGGTCCACGACCGCATGCCGGCGTTCCTGACGCCCGACGGCTACGACGACTGGCTCGGCGGCGACCTGCACACCGACGACCTGCTGGCCCTGCTCGACCACGAGTCGCTGACGGTGGCCGCGGGCCTTGCGCAGTACGAGGTCTCCCGCACGGTGAACAGCGTGCGGAACGACGGGCCGCAGCTCATCGAGCCCGTCGCGTAGACGGTCGCGCCCCGCGCGCGCAGGGCAGGGCTGGCAAGCAGACGCGAAGAACCCCCGTCGGCATGCCGGCGGGGGTTCGAGGATCAGCGATCGGTCAGCAGCAGATCAAGCGGCGGGACGGATGACGTCCGGCAGCACCACGTGCAGGCGCTCGGTCAGTCGCGCCTTCGCTTCGTCGAGGGAGCGGAAGTCCCCGACGTACTGGCCGAAGGTGTCGGCGACGAAGAAGTGGGTGCCCTGACGGTCGACGGTGCCGCCGTAGTAGCCGCCGTAGTTCGCGACCCACAGGCCGGTGTCGGCCTGCGCCCACGTGATGTGGACGGGGGCTGCCTGCACCGGAGCCACGACCTGGGCCTCGATCTCGGCGATCACCTCGATCGTCTGGGTGTCCAGGGTCACCTCGGCCTGCTGGCGGTGGGCGACGGTCGTGCTCATGGTGCTGCTCCTTCGTGCTGTGCTGCGTGCTGGGTGGTGCCGGTGGTTCCGGTGGTGCGGGCGTCGCGGTCGACGCCGGGGGTCTTGGTGTCCGCCGTCGTCACTCGACCGGCCGGATGACCGGCGGGAGCATGACGTGCAGCTGGTCCTCGAGCTTGGTCTGTGCCTCTTCGAGGGAGGCGAACTCGCCCACGACGAGTCCGAAGGTGTCGGAAGCCACGTAGCGGTCGTCCCGCTTGTCGACGCTGCCGCCGAAGTACCCGCCGTAACCGGCGATCCACTCGCCCTGGTCTTCCTGCACCCAGGTGACCTTGGCGCGCTTCGGGCGCGAGGAGAACTCTGCGTCGGCTTCGAGGATCGCGATGGTGTCCACGGTTTCGGTGTCGAGGGTGACCTCGACCTGCGTCGCGTTGTTCACGGTGATGCTCATGTCGCTCTCCTTCACGATCCGGGGTACATCTGCTGACACCAGAACGCTACGAGAACAGCCGCGGGGATCGCCAGCGAGGCCCGTGGATTCACGGGTTCCGTCAATGCAACCCATCGGCCAGCCCCGGATTTCCGGGCAGGTGCGTCGCATTTCCGGGGTACAGGGCCAGGATCGGGGTACTCGTTTTCCGGATCGACGCGATCGGGGGACGAAACGGTGCGGTCACCGGCCTGGAGGCGCGACTCGCTAGCGTCGGCATGTGACCTCCGACAAGCCCCGCGTCGACGACCGCGCACCCGCCACCTGGCGCAGCCGTCGGTTCGCGACGGGGTTGGCCGTCGCCTACGGCGTCGCCCTGGCACTCGTCGGCTTCTGGGGCTCCCCCGTCGACGCTTCGGGCGGCCCGTGGCTCACCCGTGCACTCGCGGCCGCACACCGTCACGGGCTGCCGGACCGCATCGACTACGCCGCGGTCGAGTCGTTCGCGAACGTCGTGTACTTCGTGCCGCTCGGCCTGCTGGTGGTGCTGCTCGCCGGTGCACGGTGGTGGTGGGCCGCCATCGCCACGGGGCTCGTCGTCAGCGCGTGCATCGAGACCGGCCAGGCGCTGTTCCTGCCGGCCCGCACCGCGACCATCGACGACGTCGTCGCGAACGGCGTGGGGGCGCTCCTGGGGGCCGTGGCGGGCGTGCTGCTCCTCAGCCGTGCGGCCCGGCGTCGCTGACGACGATCCCCGCGCACGAAGAAGCCCCCGGAGCAGGTGCTCCGGGGGCTTCGTTCAGTGTGTCGAGACTCAGACGGACTCGCGCTGGCGGCGGACCGAGCCGCGGACCAGCAGGAGGCCACCACCGAGGACGACTGCGCCGCCGGCGACCCAGAGGGCCAGGGCGGAGACGGTCGAACCCGTGAAGGCCAGCGTGCCGTCGGTGCCGTTGCCAGCGCCGGCGCCGGCTGCGGGAACCGCAGCAGCGTCAGCCGGGGCGACGGTGAAGGCCGCGAAGCCGACGACGCCCGAGGTGGCGCCGGTGGCGGTCAGGTTGTAGGTGCCCGAGGCGCCCTGGGGGAACGTGACCTTGACGTCGAGCGAACCGTCCGAGGCCGCCGTGTAGGTCTTCGAGACGGTCGTGGTCGGCAGCGCGCCGAGCGTGACCGCACCGGCACCGGTGACCTGGACGTTGACGGTCTCGTTGTCCTGGAAGGCACCCGGCGTGAAGTTCACGGCCGCGGTGCCACCGGCGACGGCGCTGCCGGAGACGGAGACGTCGGAGTCAGGCGTGTACCCGGCGGCGTTGGCGACGGCCGGAGTGGCGAGCAGTGCGGCGCCAGCCAGCACCACCGCTGCGATGAGCTTCTTCATGAATGGTTCCCCTAAAGATCTGAATATCCAGACCCTGACACCCAGAGCCCGCTGTTCGCCGGTGGTTGACCCCAGCCAAAGAAATGGCGGTTGTGATGGCGATGTTGACTCAATCTAGCGGAGTTTCCCAGCTTGGTGCCAGATCACGTGGATTTTGGTCATTGGTCGACGTGTGTTCACCCTCGACATCGGCGGGACGAGCAGCGGCGCGGTCGCTCGATTCCGGCATCAACCGGCCGAAAGCCCTGATGAGACGGCCTGAGCGACGCCACACACGTGCGCTGTGCGTGAGATCAAGAGTCTTTGCGCTCGAACAGGATCGTCCGGCGCCCCTCGGAGTGGGGGCAACGTGCCGGTTCGTTTTGCGGAGGTTCTGCCGTCACCGAGTGGCGAGTGGCTGCTGACAGTCGAACGTCAGGGGCTTCGTTTTCGTCTGCTGGACGCCTGGAGTGGAACTCGCCTGCACGGCTGCCTTCGCGTACTTCGCCTCGCCGAGGAAGGCCACCCGGAAGGTCAGGCTCTCGCCGGGGGCGAGCAGTGTCTGCAGTTGCGCGACCGGGTGCCCACCGTCGGTGGCCGTCTGCACCGCGGTCGTCTTGCCGTCCTTCGTCGCGCCCAGGAAGATCGCGTCCTCGGGCGCGTACGCGGCGAGCAGGGTCTTGATCTTGCCGGGGTCCACGCCGAAGTCGCCGCCACCGGTGACGTACCGCGGCAGGCTCGTCGCGGCATCGGCCGGCGCGGTGTTCTTGATCGTGATCTGCACGACGGACGTGGGGCGACCGTCCTTGCGGCACACCGAGCTGCCGACGGAGACGCTCTTGTCGAGGTAGTAGTCCATCTTCGCGCCGGTGCCGTCGTTCAGGTAGACGGCGAACTGGCTCGAGTCGGCGGTCGCCGTCGGGAGCTCACCGGCGACCGGGGTCCCACTGATCCTGCGCTGCTCGGCGTTGTCGGCGCTCCAGAGCCGCAGACGGCCCTCGTCCGAGCTCTGGGTCAGCGCAGACACGAACGCCTTCGTGTCGAACCCGCCCGACGAGATCTTCTCGAACACCGCGCCGGCGGCCGACGCGAAGAACGCGTCCTGCACCACCGGATCGGGGTACTTCGCGTAGACGTCGCTCAGCAGGAGCTTCACCGCGTTGTCGGACGTCAGGGTGTCACCGGTCGGCAGCTGCACCGGACCGGTCGCCTTGAGGATGTAGCTCAGCGTCACCGGGTCCATGGCGATGACCCCGTCGACCTGCTGCCCGAACTTCTGCTTCCACATCTCCCGCGCGAGCTTCGCCGAGACGTCGAACCGCGGCGTGAGGGTGACGTCCTGCATGTACTCGCCGGTGATGTTGCCGTAGAGCCCACGCGTGTCGGCGGTCAAGGGCAGGACTGGCTGGTCGTACGGCCCGAAGTCTCCGCTCGAGGCCTGCGCCGACAGATGCAGTGATCCGTCCTTCGCCTCGAGTTCCGCCACTGCGCCGGGGATCCCGCCTCCGGCTCGGAGTTCGGCGTTGTTCTGGAACAGCAGCAGGTAGTTCCGGTCCCCGTCGTGACCGAGCATGGCTGGCGCGAGCTGCACGATGCGGTTCGCTGCGACCGCCTGCTCGGAGGCAGTCGACAGCGCGTTCCGGAGCTGTCCCACGGCGGTGGTGACCGGCGACAGGGTTCCGCTGGTGTCGATCCGTGCCGCGTCGGTGCGCGCCTGCTCGAGCGTCTTGGTGGCCTTCGCGACCGCCGGCTGCGCATCCTCGATCGGCTGCAGGTCGATCCGGCCGTTCTTCGGCGCGAACGAGTCCGACCCGAGCTTCCCGACGACTCCGGCCACCGGGCTGACAGCATCGCGGGCCACATCATCGACGACGACCGACACGTCCCGCACGGCCCGCAGGTTGGTTCCGAAGAACGGCACAGCCTGCGCCGCACCCCAGACCGGGTCACCGGTCAGCGACCGAGCCGACGCGGCTTCGTCCTCCAGGTGGCGTGCGGTCTTCTGGGCAGCGCCGGTGTCGCCGCTCGTCAGCTGGGTCCGCAGCGTGTCGACGTCCCCGACGGCACGCTCCAGGTGCCCCTTCGCGAGCAGGCCACGCACACCGACCCACGCGACGGCGAGGATCAGCAGCAGGACAAGGGCGAGGACGACCCACAGGACGATCCGGGCCCTGGACCCCCGGCGTGCTGCAGTGCGTCGCGACTCGGGCTGGTCGGACATGAAGCGATCCTACGGTTCCGTGGGTCCAGCACCCATCACTTACGGACGGAATCCGCGTGTTCGCGGTACCAGTCGATGGTGCTGCGGAGCCCGTCTTCGAGCCCGATCTGCGCCGTCCACCCGGCTTCCGCCAGCTTCGACACGTCGAGCAGCTTCTGCGGCGTCCCGTCCGGCTTGCTGGTGTCCCAGACCGTCTCACCCTCGAAACCGACGATCTTGCCGATCGTCTCGGCGATCTCCTTGATGGTGACGTCCGAACCGGTCCCGACGTTGACCTGGTCAGGACCGTCGTAGTGCTCCATCAGGTGGAACACGGCAGCCGCCATGTCGTCGACGTGCAGGAACTCGCGGCGGGGCGACCCGGTCCCCCAGTTCTCCACCGTCGACGCACCGCTGCGGGCTGCCTCGTCGTACCGGCGGATGAGCGCCGGCAGCACGTGGGAGCCGGTCGGCGAGAAGTTGTCGCCCGGGCCGTAGAGGTTGGTCGGCATCGCCGAGATCCACCGACGACCGAACTGTCGGCGGACGGCCTGAACCTGCAGGATGCCGGCGATCTTGGCGATGGCGTACGCGTCGTTGGTGGGCTCCAGGTGGCCGGTGAGCAGCGCGTCCTCGTGGATCGGCTGCTCGGCCATCTTCGGGTAGATGCAGGAGGAGCCGAGGAACACGAGGCGCTCGACACCGTGCTCCACCGCGGCGTCCATCACGTTGACCTGGATCTGCAGGTTCTCGCTCAGGAAGTCGTGCGGGTAGGTGTTGTTCGCCATGATCCCGCCGACCTTCGCGGCGGCGAGCACGACGTGCTTCGGCTGCTGCTCCGCGAAGAACGCGAAGACGGCGCTGCGGTCCTTCAGGTCGAGCTCGGACGAGGTCCGCCCGACCAGGTCGGTGAATCCCTCCGACTCGAGCTTGCGGAGGACCGCCGAGCCGACCAGGCCGCGGTGCCCGGCGACGTACACGCGATCGGACCGGTCGATTGGACCGGGGGTGAAGTCGGTCGTGGACATCAGGAACCCCAGCTCTCGAGTCGGACTTTGTCGATCCACGGACGGCCTTCGTGCTCGAGCGCCGAGATGTCGGCGTCGACCATGATCCGTGCGAGTTCGGCGGTGTCGACCGTGGCCTCCCAGCCGAGCTTCTCCTTGGCCTTCGAGGCGTCACCGACGAGGGCGTCCACCTCGCTCGGCCGCAGGTAGCGCTCGTCGAACCGGACGTGGTCTTCCCAGTTGAGCCCGGCGTGGGAGAACGCCGTCGTCAGGAAGTCCTTGACGGTGAAGTCACCGCCGGTCGCCAGGACGAAGTCGTCCGGCTCGTCGACCTGCAGCATCCGCCACATGCCCTCGACGTACTCGGCGGCGTACCCCCAGTCGCGGACGGAGTCGAGGTTGCCGAGGTACACGTGGTCCTCGAGGCCGGCCTTGATCCGAGCGACGGCGCGGGTGATCTTGCGGGTGACGAACGTCTCACCGCGACGCGGCGACTCGTGGTTGAACAGGATGCCGTTCACCGCGAACATGCCGTAGGCCTCGCGGTAGTTCCGGGTCACCCAGTAGCTGTAGACCTTCGCTGCGCCGTACGGGGATCGCGGCCAGAACGGCGTCTCCTCGTTCTGCGGCGGCGGGGTGGCACCGAACATCTCGGACGAGGACGCCTGGTAGAAGCGCGTGTGGATGCCGGAGACGCGGACCGCCTCGAGCATGCGCATCGTGCCGACACCGGTGACGTCGCCGGTGTGCTCCGGCTCGTCGAACGACACCCGCACGTGCGACTGCGCGGCGAGGTTGTAGACCTCGTCGGGCTTCAGTTCGCTGAGCAGGCTGACGAGCCGCGCACCGTCACCGAGGTCCCCGTAGTGCAGGAACAACTTGGCATCGGGGTTGTGCGGGTCCACGTACAGGTGGTCGATCCGCGATGTGTTGAACGTGGACGCACGACGGATGAGTCCGTGCACCTCGTACCCCTTGCGGAGCAGCAGCTCGGCCAGGTAGGAGCCGTCCTGTCCGGTGATGCCTGTGATCAAGGCCTTCTTACGCAACTTGGTCCTCTACTTCACGTCGTTGATTCGAACGTGCGGCTCAGAGCCGCTCCGCCTTGATTTTGTCTCGCAAAGCCGTACTGGGGCCCGACACGATCTTGCGGATGAAGAACGCGTCGTTGGAGGCCACCAGTGGCCAATCCTCCGCAGTGAACACCCGGATGAGAGTCGGATCAATCAGATGCAGGTTGGCGTACCGCCAGTTCCCTGGCCCGACGTAGTCCTCGAAGCCACCCGCTGGGGTCGACGACGCGAACCGCGTTTGCATGATCAACGATTGGTAGAACTTCTCCTCCGGACAGAAGATCGACGCGAAGTAACGCTCGACCTCCGGCGTCACCAGCGCCTCCATCTCGCGAAGGCAGGTGGCGGTCAACGCGAAGTGTGTCCCACCGTGGCCCACTCGAAGTCCGTCAGGCACGCGCGGAGCCCGCCGCATGCTCAAGGGGCCGTCGATGATCCGTATGAGTCCGTTCCGGATCTTCCGGAGGACCCTGTTGTTCGTCCGCGTCGACAGAAGACGTAGGTCGCGGTGATGACGGCGGTCGATCTGGCTACGGTACTTCTGCTCGCTCTTCGATATCTCGAAAGCACGGAGGTACTGCCGCCCCGGGTGGTCCACTAGCTGCGCGATCAGCTCGCCCATTGCGCGAAGGGGATAGTCGGACCCGGAGAGCAGGATCAGGTAGTCATCGTCGTCTGCGAATTCGAGACCTCGCTCCACGAGTTTCCGGATGGCCCGCACTTGCGAGTAGCCGCCCCAGTTGACCTGGACCCTGTCCTCGATCATCCGGACGTTGGACCTGCCCGCAACAGCTCGCCTGAACGCCGACAGTTCGACCTTTGCATCGACATGCACGATCACTTCGTGCGGTGACAAGGCGTCGACGAGCTCCCGGAGGTGTTCCGCGTCTTGGAAGGTGTAGACGAGGAATATGGGCTTCACTGTCGACCCTTCATGGTGGAGGGAAACCCGGTCCACGCCGCGGCGCGACCCGTCTCCTGAGTGGCCGAATCTACCGTACGAGGGTAAGGCTCGGTCACCCGTCGAACCGGGCTTCGGTGGCCCACTAGGCGGCCTTGCCGCGACGCCCCAAGATCCCCCGGCGCCGAAGGATCTCAAGTGGTGGGAAAGCTCGACGCGCAACGAGGACCCACCCTGCAAGGAGGACGAGCCCGACACTCCCACCGGCGACGTTTGCGAGTGAGACTGATGAGTCGCGGAAGAGCGCGAGGAGCGCGAAGTAGAGCACGAGCGCGAATGCGGCGGGCTGGGCATATCCGAGCACGAGTCGCCGGAGACGGATCGCTCGGACTCGACGGGCCGCGAAGATGTGGACCACGTGCCTCCCGACCGTCGCTGCGATGAGCGCCACAAGGGCGAAGACGTACTGCTGGTGGACTGCGACCATCGCCACCCCGACGGCACTGAGAACGAATGCGATGGCCTCGGACATCCAGATGGCCCGGAACAGCGCCGCTGATTCGAGCGCACCGGCCAGGAGCACCATCAAGGGCTGGACAGCTCCGAGAACGGCGAGCAGAGGAAGGATCTGAGCTGCGAGTCCCCACCCCGGCCCCAACGCCACGTGAACGAGTTCTGGTCCCACTCCAGCGATGACTGCACCCAACGGCAACGTGAACCAGGCAACGAGGCTCAGCATGTCGAGCCATGCGGCTCTCGCGGCCGACGAGCCGATTTGGTAACGACGGAATTCCGGGTAGATCACCTGCATCAACGCGTTCTGGAGTTGCGAGAACGGGATCGTCGAGAGGACATCAGCGCGGTTCCACGCCCCGAGCACACTGGCTCCGACGAACTGACTGACACTCCACCGAGGGGCGTTGCCGGAGATGTACTGGAAGACCGAGACCGCGACCAGCTTGGTGCTGAAGCTGACGTTGTCGGACCGGAGGGCGAGTCGGCCTGGTACGAGATCACCGCGGAGCCGGGTGCCCGCCCAGAGCAAGGTCCCCCACTGTCCGATGATTGCCGACACGGCGAGTGATTCCGGGCTTCGGAAGAGGAGCACCGCTCCGGCACCCGCGGCCATTCCGACGACGTTGGAACAGAAGGTGGCGATCGCCATCTCACGAAAAGCGCCCTGGCGGCGCAGGAGGCCCGTGCTCAAGCTGAGGAACGGCATCACCAGCGCGCTCAAGGCGAGGAGACGAACTGCGCCGGCGGCCTCTGGAGCGCCCCAGAATGCGCTCCAGAGATCGGCTGTGACCAAGGTGAAGAGTGCCGCCGCCACTCCGAGGAGCAGCGCGTAGGTCGCGAGGGGCCGTGTCGACGAACGTTCCGCATCAGGTGCACGAGCGGCCGTCTGCGACAGTCCACCGGAACCCAGGAGGTTGACGAGTGCCGCGATGGAAAGCGCAACGCTGTACGCACCGAAGACGCCGGGAGCAGCGAGCCTCGACGTGAGGGCCGCGTAGCCGAGTTGCACGACGACGGTGAGGAGTTGCAGCCCGTAGACCCATGATGCCCCCGCCATGAGGCGTCGCCCGTTCGACGTCACGAAGAGGCACCCGCGACCAGACGGCCGAGACGAGCGGTATCGAGGCCCTTGTCCTCCTGGTAGGCAAGCCAGCGGCCGGAGTCGGGCACATGGTGCCACCAGGGGGTCCGAGCGATGACGGGAGCCCGCGACACGAGCGCGGCGAGGAAACCGAAGGAACTCGGTGCCGCTACGACCACCCGAGCTGCCGCAATCTCAATGAAGTCCTGATCGCGCTCACCTCCGTCGCTGATCGACACTCCGACTTGCTCCAGGTCGCGCAGGTCTGCAGCGTCGCCCGATGTGAAGAGCCTGATCGGCATGCTGCTGAGAGCTGGCACGCCCCTGATCTCGTTGATCAGGCGGTCGTAGTAGTCGAGACCGATCCAGCGGTCGGGATGTGACTGAGGGCCGATGTCGCCGCGCCGAGCGTGGACAGCGATGTAGTCCGCACTCGACTCGAGGCTCTGGAGATGGTCGCCGAGGTAACCCCCGAGGACTGCGCGTCGGAGCGGTTCTGCAGCCGGCGTTTGGTCCCAGCGCCGCTGATCCAACGCCAGGCGCCCGATCCACGGACGGCTCGAACGAGGTGCTGCACGACTCGTCGATCCTTGGAGAGCGTGAAGCGACCAATCGTCGGTCTCGAACCCAGTAGCGGCGAGGCGATGCTCGAGCACGTTCTCGGACGGTGCGGCAGCAGTCAGCTGCGCCAGGTCGAAGAGCCCTTTCGTGTCCTTCGTCACTTCCCCTCCGAGGTACGGCACCCCGAGATCGGCGGACCAGAGGTAACCCGCGATCCACGTCGACAGCTGATGGCCGAGATCGGGGTACGGATCGATGCGCACACGGAGTCCCAGCAAGTTTCGCGGAGGTGTCCAGTCCCCGGGCGCAGTTCGGCCAACGCTCCTCCTGCGAAGCTCGTTGGCGTTCCTGCCCCGCTCGATCCGAAGCGAAGCACGCAGGGGGAGCGTACTGATCGGTCCGATCCTCACGGCCGTCCTCCCTTCGTCCGGCCCCAAACCGCGTGGGCGTCCGCTTGGTCAATCCACCGGGTGCGCCAGTTCAGCATCTGAACCATGAGATCGTCCTGTCGAAAGGACTCGTCAGCGAAGCGACGGCCTGCGGCGATCGCGTCGAGGCGGTCGGTCGTGGTCGTCTCGGCCAGCACCTGCTCGATGGAACCGATGAGGGCCTCCGGCGTCCGTCCACGCAACAGGAATC
This sequence comes from Curtobacterium sp. Arg-1, assembly GCF_025643395.1. Classification (NCBI taxonomy): domain Bacteria; kingdom Bacillati; phylum Actinomycetota; class Actinomycetes; order Micrococcales; family Microbacteriaceae; genus Curtobacterium; species Curtobacterium sp. Arg-1. The sequence continues at coordinate 597,755 of NZ_CP095731.1, read as the reverse complement.
GGCTGCTGCTCGCGGGGAATATCTCGTCGTACCCGGGGTGTTCGGTCGTCGCATGGATCGACCCTGCAGCCAACGAGATGGGCAGCCTGTTCGAGAAGTAGGACGCTTCGCCCGCGAAGTGATCCCAGTTGGCGCTGACCCAGCCTGAGGTGATGGCCTCGTCCTGCGCTTCGAAGGGCACGGGCCCCTTGGCTGTCGTTCCGTCCCAGCCTCTCCCGAAGACAGCGAGCCGGTCTCCGAAATGCTGCTGCATCAACTCGACGAATCGAATGCGTTCCCGCCAGTCCGGCAGACCCCGGAGCCGAGGACGATTCCGGTTGGCGACGATGACGACGTCGTACGGGCGGTCCTTCCGGATCGGTCGGTCGAAGTTGGCGCTCCTCGTCGGTTCGTAGGCCGAAGGGATCCAGCGGACGTCTGCGCTCCCCGCCCTGCGGAAGTTCTCGCTGAACCCGCTGCTCCCCACCGTGAAGACGACGTCCGCGGCCCTGCCTGCCGCCTTCGCTTCGGGAGGGATCGGATGAAGGTACCTCGAGTAAGGGTCGGCCTCGTGGTAGATGAAATCACCGGGACAGGCTGCGCGCAGGGCCGCGAAGTGCTGCCGACGCAGTCCGGTGTGTCCGAGGTGTTGCATGAGCAGGATGTCCGGGCGGAAATCCGACACCCGTCGCACGAGCTCCGCACGGTGACGCTCGGCGTCTCCACCGTTCCGGATCGCGTCCAGGACGCTGAAGGTTGCGAGTGAAGCGACGCGACCAGCCCTGACCAGCGCTTCCAGCGGATCACGAAAGCCGAGTTGCCGGAAACCGCCAAACTCGTTCGGCACGTAGAAGATCCGTGGCGATGATTCAGGCATCGGGTGCACCTGCCGCCTTGTCAACGGCGAGCCGGACACCCTGTCTTCGCAAGACGTCCCAGTGCGCGCTCAGTTCTCCTTCGCGGAATCGAGGCCTGAGGACCTTTGCCGGGTTGCCGGCGACGACCGTGTTCGCCTCGACGTCCTGCGTGACGACTGAGCCAGCCGCGATGACGGAGCTGTCCCCGACCGTGACGCCGGACAAGATGATCGCTCCGAACCCGATCCAGACGTCACTTCCGATCGTCGTGACGGCGCTGAGGGTCGGAGTGTCACCAACCCAAGGACTCGCTGTGATGGGGACCCCTACGACCGTCATGTCGTGATCACGTCGACCGATGATGGCCGCCCGATTGGCGATGAGGACCGCGTCGCCGATGCTGCCGTCGACTTCGATACGGACGTCAGACCCGAGATGGACATCCGAGCCGATGGTCAGCGACGTCGGCGCCCAGAGACGGACGCGTGCGCCGAAGCGCAGGCCGCGCTCGCAGGACACGGTCGTCGGCAGCGCACGGAACCACCGCCGCCGCCGGATGCCTGTCAGCACTCCTCGGATCACGGGGCAGCCCTTCTTCGTCGTCTGGTGGTGCTGGTGGTGGTGGTGGCTCGGTACACCGCTGTGTACTCGGCGACTCCCCTGGCGGCATGGAAGTCGATCGTCGGACCGCTACTCGCCACGGCTCCCGCTCGGAGACGTTCGCTCCACTTCGCCGGTTCCCGTTCTGCGAGTGCGACGACACCACTCTGCCCCACGGCCCACCGGAGCCCCGGAACGTCCGAAACGATCGCGGGGAGGCCGACGACCAACGCTTCGGCAAGCGCAACGGGCATGCCCTCGTGACGGCTGGGCATCGCGAACACGCGCCCAGCGACGAGCGCTTCTCCCGGATCAGCTACCCCGCGAGCGACGAGGAGTCCTGCTCGCTCGAGACGTTCGAGGAGCTCTTCTTCAACGGGCCCGGCATCTTCTTCGGAACCGACGTGGGCAACGCGGAGGTTCCCGAGGAGCGCTGCCTCGAGTGCGATTTCGTGGTTCTTGATCCTCGAGCAGTTCCCCACGATGACGATCGGGGCTGAGGGCGCAACCGCCGACTCGGCGCGCTGACGCGCCAGATCGAAGAACCTGTCCTCCACCCAGTTGAAGATCACCTGGGGCCGACGGCCGAAGCGCATCTCATTCCCCGCCACGTCAGGGCTCGGAGCGATCAGAGCACTGATCAATCGGTCAGCGACGACCGCCTGCAAGGCACGACGCACAAACCATCGACCGCGCGCGTCGAACACGTTGTGGATGGTCCTCACGATGGGGAGTCTCCGATTCACCCTCCGGAAGGCGAGAACTGTCTGCAAGTACCGGCCCTCGGTGTGGATGTGCACGACATCCGGCTCGATGTCAGTGAGGAGGTGCCGCAGCACCTCGCGCCCAGCGGTGGTGTGCAACGCGCGGTCGGTGGTGGTCACCGAGTAGCCAGCGTCCCGGATCGCGCTTTCGAACGGGTGTTGCCGGCCCACGCCGAGGACATGACCGTCAACACCCGCCGTTTCGAACTCCTGTGCTCCGGATACGAGCATTCGCTCCATGCCACTCGGTTTGAGATCCCCGAGGACGTGCAGGACCCGAATCCTGGGCTTCACCCGTGCACCTCAAGCCGCCGCGAGCCGCGGGACGCGGGTACTTCCGGGGAGATCGCCTCGGGGAAGTCACGGTCGAGGAACGCCAGGGCGAGGGGCAGACAAGTCCACCACTGCCATGAGTACGTCCAACCGTAGACGAGGAAGCACACGAGCACAGCTGTCAAGAACACGTCGCGGTTGGCCCTGAACCCTGCGAAGAACCGAGGCAGGAAGATGACCAACATCGCACCGAGCCCGATCAGCCCCTCCCGCAGGTACACGGTGACGTACCAATTGTGCGGGGCGAAGACCACCCATCGACCAACGCCCTCGAATCTGCCGAAACCGTGACCGAAGGGTGCTCCGAACAGGACAGTCAGCGCGCCCTCGCTCACCGACTGCACGATGAGCCCGATCCAGCTCGTGAGTCGCGCGGAGTACGTCCCGGTGTTCGATGCTGACCCGGCGAACTCCGCCGCGATGCTGCTCGACGACGACTGAGCAGCGGACACCAGGACGCCCCCGACGATGAGCACCCCGAAGAGCAGCACGAGCTTCTGGCGAAGCGCGCGAGGTCCGCGAAGCAGGAGAACGACCGCGACTGCGAGGGCCGTCACCCAAACAGTCCGCTGCTGGCTGACTATCACGAACACCATGAACAAGCCGAACAACCAAAACCAGCGTGCCTGAGCATTGCGTTGCCAGAGCCGGAGGGCAAGGACTGCGCAGAGCGTGAGGAGCAGGGCTTGGCCCGAGACCAGAGGCCGGCCAGTCTGGCTGAGTTCTCCACTGACGAGCACGAAGTCCGCGGTCCCGCCCAACCCGTACCGCGCGACGTGGTAAAGGCCGACGACGCACAGACCGACACCCTGCACGATGACGAAGAACTTCTCCGCGTAGACGACCTCGGATTGCGGCCAGGGACGCGTCACAGCCCAAAACAATATCCCGAGGACGTACAAGAACCCACGTGCTTCGTTCACGGCGACGCCGAGCCCGAAGGTCGCGATCCCGTGCACGAGCGAGATCGCGAGCAGTGCGACGAGCACCGCACCGGCGATGACCGCAACAGGTGGGAAGCGCCGGACAACGGCCCGAGCGTCCAGGAGTCCCGCGACGATCAGGCTCACTGCAAGCCCGTCGCCGAGGGTGATGGTCGTGCCACCGAACGTCCCGATCGTTCCGAAGTTCGGGTACTCCCAGGCCGTCACGGCGTACAGGGAGGCGGCCCAGTAGACGATGCGCGGCTGCATCCGCACCAGGCCGATCGCGAGGACCATCAAGATGATCGCCACCACGAGGAAGAGCAAGGTCGTCATCGGCTTGCCCCCTTGTCGCGAATCGTACGGCGGAGGGTCCGAAGCCACCAGAGCGCATAGGACGCTGTGTAGAAGAACCACCACGAGCGCCCACCGTGCCGGCGAAGGTAACGCCGCAGCGAGCGTGGATTGCCCGCGCCTTTCTGACTGGTGAACGAGCGCCAGGCGGTGATGATGGATCGATGCGAGACGGTCGGGTTCCGGCTGCAGGAACCGACCGTCCCCCCGACCACCCAGATCGGCACACCCCTCGAAGTCGCCCGCATCCCGTAGTCCACATCCGCGTACGCGTGGCTGAACCCTCCGTCGATCGGTCCGACCACCCGAGCGACATCGACCTGTAGGAGCACGACATTGCCGTTGAACGCGTCGACTCGCACCGCCTCCTCGACGCGTTCTGGCGGCTCGACGAGAGCGAACGAGAGCGGGTGGATTCCCGCCCGGCGGAGGCCTCCGTACGTCAGCTCGCCCGAAACTGGGTCGACGGTACTCCCGATCAGGATTCCCCCGGCAGACGAGATCCCGCTTCGAAAAGGGCACGGAACCCGAAGCGCTCGAGCTGGACATCGTCGTTGAACCACAGCAACCAGTCGTCGTCCTGGACGTCGTTCCGTGCCAGCACCGCTGCCTCAGCAGTGGCCATGGACAACGCCCAGAAGGCCGAACCGTCACCTTGCAGCACCATCAGCAGGTCCACGGCAGCGTTGGCCTGTGCGATGGTTTCATCTGATGAGCCGTCGTCGAACAACGTGACGTCGTACTCGATGCCCGCACCGGAAGCTGCTTCGTGGAGCGAACGCAACGCGGTTCCGGTGGTCTCAGCGCGGTTGTGGCTGGCCACGATCACGTGCAACTTACTCATCGTCGTCCTTGACCGCTTCCTTAAGACCGCTGTGGAAATACTGCGCCATGTTCTCGATGGAGTAGTTCTGAGACGCCCGGCGGCAGCTGTCTTGCATCGTCGCGAGCGTCTGCGGATCGCGAAGGAGCATCACGACCGACCGGGCGGCGGCCTCGATACCATCAGACACGACGCAGGTCCGGCCGGGCTCGAGGTAGCCGAACTCCGGTCCGTGCAGTGAAGAAGCGAGTGTGACGATCGGTCGGCCTGCTGCGAGGCTGTCGATGGCTGCCAAGCCGACTCGACCCGGAAGCAGGAGCAACTCGCTTTCGCGGAGCATGGCCGCTTTCGCCCGCCCGGAAACAGCGCCGCGGTAGTCGAGCCACGGAAGCCGGTCAGCGGCGGACTGGACCACACTTCGAAGCCGTCCGTCGCCCCCGACCGCCAGGCGGAAGGCGGGGTCCGCACGGTGCGCAGCCTCACCGATCGCTATCAGCTCGCTTATCTTCTTGCTGACGTCGAGGCCGCCGATGAAGCACACCTGGTGCTCAGACGTCGTCGTCATGACGGATCGGAGGTCCTCCTGCAACTGCCCCACGTCGATGCTGTTGTACAGGGTCGTGGTCCGCCTTGGATCTCGACCGATCCCGGCTGCCCACTCGGCACCTGATGGCGTGTACGCGAAGAACCAGGCGGCCTTCCGCGTTATCAGGCGGCTGTACAGGCGTTCGAGGCGGGACGGTACCTTCACGACGTCGGGACCGTGACCCCACAGCGCTGTCTTCCGCGCCATGCGGGGCCAGAGCAGCAGCAGCGGGACGTCGAGATTCCGTCGAGCTTGTTCCACAACGATGAGGTCTGCTCGCCAGACGTCGCGAGGCAAGGCTCGGAAAGTCAGTCGCTTTCCGAGCAAACGTACCTCTCGCTGCCGGATCTTGCGCAACCACGGGCGGTCCCGAACGGCATCTCGTCGTTGTGCGAGCGTGCCCGATGGTTCTCCCCCGAAGACGGTGAGCTCATCACCCTCCGCAGACAGCGCTTCCGCCAACTTGTCGAAGAGTGGCGCGCGGTACGCCGGAACGTACTCCTGAACGATTGCGAACCGTCGACCTGTCACCTCACACACCTGCCTTGAGGACCTTGGCCCAAGCGGCGCTGTAGCGAGTGAGTCCGAAGCCCTCACGCGAGGTTGCGAGCGCTCCGGCTGCAAGGCGTTCGCGATCACGCTCTGACGACAGGATCTCCCGACAACGATCGGACGCTGCCTCCCAGTCCCCCGAGGCGACGAGGAATCCGTTCTCGTTGTCTTCGATGACGTCACCGAGGCCGCCGACGTCGTAAGCCACGACAGGGACGCCCAACCGCATCGCTTCCAACACCGTCAAGGGTTGTGCCTCGTAGCGGTAGGTGCTGGGGAAGACGAGCACGGCTGCCGTCGAGAGCACATCGTCGCGCTCCTCATCGAACAGAGCACCCGTGAAGTTCACTCGATCGCGAACGTGCGGGGCAAGGAGCGCGCGGAGACCATCGAGGTACTCCTCCGACGACGCGCGCCCGATCACGACGGCGCGCGATCCCGGCGTGCTGGCGAGGCACCGGTTCGCGATGCGCATGAAGTCCTCAGCACCCTTGCCGGGGATGAGATTCGACAAAAAGACGATCGGCGATGCGTCGGAGCCAGATGCGGGCTTCCGCTCCTTTGCCGACACAGCGTTGGGGATCGTGATGAGCGAGTCGTTGAATCGCCGGACGTCTGCGACCATCGACTCTCCGAGAACGACCACGGAGGTAGCGCCACCGAGGAGAAGAGCGACCCCGCGGCGTTGCATTGCGCCTCGATCAGCAAGCTCGCGGTACCCCGATGTGTGCACGTAGGCGATGTAGGGACGCCGCAGCACTTGGAGTACTGCGCTCATGATCACGTCGACCCAGAACGACGGCGGCCGGTTCGTTGTGAAGAAGACCACCACCGCGCGTCTGTTGCGTCGGAGTGCGTTCCCGAGTCGGAGCAGGAGCGAGAAAGCGCTGAGGACCTTCTTGAGGCTGGTTCCGCCGATCTCATCGACCGACTTGCTGAATCGTCGATCCACGAGGACCGCCCGCAGCCCGGAACGAGAAATCGCGTCCAGGAACGTCCTCGTCATGATCGTCGATCCGTGCACCGGCGGGGGAAGCTGGCTGATCACGACGACGTCCGCGCCTGCCTCAGCCATGTTGTCTCCGAAGCGCGAGGAGCAGGAACTTCACGTTGCCGAGCAAGTACCGTCGCCAGAGGCGTCGTGGCTCACGGGAGAGTCGGTACAACCATTCCAGGCCCGTCCGACGCCAAAGTTTCGGGGCTTCGACCACGTCTCCAGACACGAAATTGAAGGCAGCTCCCACCGCCAACACGACTGCGGGGTGCCGCTCAGCGAGTCGCTGGACCTCGTAGTCCTGTTTGGGCGTCCCGATACCCACCCACAGCATGTTCGCTCCCGAGTCCCGAATCAACGAGTCGATCAGTTCTCGATCGCTCGGTTCGAAGTCGGTGAAGGGCGGACTGAATGATCCCGCCACCACTGCATCGGGGTAGTCCCGCGCGATTGCCTGTTCGAGACGGGCAAGTGAGGCGTTGCTTCCGCCGAGGAGGAAATGACGGATGCCGTGGGACGGGTCCGACGAGAGCAGCTCGCGGAATGCGTCTGGACCCCGCAGGTGGGCCACCTGGCCACCCGCGCGACGGGCGATCCAAGCGAGAGGCGTCCCGTCGGCGATGTTCAGCCCGTCCGACTGGAACAAACGCAAGTAGCGCTCATCAGCGGTCAACGACACGGTGTAGGCGTTGACGAAGTGCACCGGCACCCCCACGTCGTCCAGGTGGTCGGCGATGAGCCTCAGTTCGTCGACGATCGTCGATCCGAGCACCGCGACCAGTGGCACGCCCGCGACGAGCACCGTGGGAAGGGCCAGCAGGTTGTCGCGGGGGTTGGCCTTGTTCTCACCGTCGGACTGGGCGTCGCTGTGATCAACCATCTAGTACGCACCCCGGCTGTTGGCGATTGCCTTAAAGGTCTTCCAGAGGATGAGGAGGTCTGCCACGATCGACCAGTTCTCCACGTAGTACAGATCGAGCCGCACCGAATCCTCCCACGACAGGTCGGACCGGCCGCTCACCTGCCACAGGCCGGTCATCCCGGGCTTGACGAGGAATCGACGGTGGACGTGTGTGTCGTAGCGAGCGACCTCGCGCGCCAGCGGCGGTCGGGGCCCGACCAGCGACATGCTGCCGGCCAGGACGTTGAACAGCTGCGGCACCTCGTCCAGGCTGTAGCGGCGCATGAACCCGCCGACACGGGTCACCCGGGGATCGTTCCGCATCTTGAACAGGACGTCGTTCCCCTCGGCCCGGTCGAGTGCGCTGAGCTCCTGCAGCCGTTCCTCGGCGTCGACGACCATCGACCGGAACTTGATCATCCGGAAGGCGCTGCCGTTCAGACCGACGCGCTCCTGGTGGAAGAAGACCGGACCGGTCGAGGTCGTCTTCACCAGCACGGCGAGCACGAGCAGCAGCGGCGACAGGACGACGACGAGCAGGCCTGCGCCGATCAGGTCGAAGGCACGCTTCGTGTAGAGCTTGCGCCCCGAGTACGTCGGCGTCTCGACGTGGATGAGCGGCAGCCCCTGCACCGGTCGGGTGTGGATGCGCGGGCCACCGATGTCGGTCAGGCTCGGCGCGACGACCAGGTGCTGCCGCCCCGGCTCGAGCGACCAGCTGAGCTCGCGGACGCGCTCCGGCGGCAGGTCGTCGGAGCTCGTGATCACGACGGTGTCGGCGCCGGTCTCACGCAGCGCGGAGCCGACGTCGTCGAAGCCGCCGTGGCTCTGGATGCTCGAACCCGCCAGCAGGCCGCGGTGGTTCGTCGACACGACGGCGCCGACCACGCGGTAGCCGGCTTCGGGGGAACGCGCGAGCTCGCGGCCGATGTGCAGCACGCTGGCAGGGGAGCCGACGAGCAGCACCGTCGCCGAGTAGGCACCGTGTTGGCGCTGGGCGACCAACCACTGCCGCCAGATCCACCGGGAGAGCAGCAGGACGAGGATTCCGATGGGGAACGCGATGAGCACGTACCCGCGAGCCAGGTCGACGTGCAGCAGGAACGCTGCGATCGCGAGCAGGCCGAACACCCGGACGCTGGAGTCCGCGACGAGCCGGTACTCGGTGCTCCCCACGCCGATGACGCGTGCGCCGCGGGTGTCGTACAGGGCGAGCGCGCTCATCCACACGACGATCACGACGATGGAGATCGAGAAGTAGCTCAGCCGCAGGTCGGCGGTGTTCGTCGCCAGGTTCGACTTCAGCCCGAGCCAGGCGATCTGCACACCGAACACGACCCAGATCAGGGCCAGCAGGTCGGTGAAGAGCACACGGCGTGAGTAGCTCCGGCTCCACTCGTCCGTCGCGCCGATCGGTCGCGGTGCGCGCAGTGCGTCCGCTGTCACGGTCGCCGTCCGGTCACCACGTCGCGCCACCGTCCGACGAGACCCGGACGGTCGTGCCGTCCCACAGCCACACGTCCTGCCCGGCGCGGTCGATGGTGACGGTGTTGTCGGTGTCGGCTCCGTCGGCGCAGCCGATCGGCGTGGTGGACGACGAGGGCGTCACGTCGGAAGCGGACATGGTCTCGATCTGCACGCCGTCGCACGACGCTGCGCCGACACGGGCGAGCGTGTACTCCCCGCCGTCGACGCCGACCGAGCGCACGCCGCCCAGCGGCACGTCGACCCACGCTGCCTCGCCGGTCCGCCACTCGAGCTGGCCGTCGCAGATGACGACCGAGGTCTTGTCGCCCTGGAACGCGTCGATGGGGTCTGCGCAGGGCGCCTGGACGGTCCCGCTCGCGAGCACGACGCCGTCGGTGCTGATGCCGGCGCCGGCGGCGCCGGGCGCACCGGCTGCCCACGTCACACCGGCGTCGGTGCTGGTCCGCGCGGTCGCGGTGCAGTCGTCGCCGACGCCCGCCAGGATCGAGAGCTCCGCACTGGAGGCCCGGATCGCCATGAGCGATCCGACATCCGTCCCGAGTCCCACCTTGACCCACGTCGCCCCGCCGTCCACGGAGTGTTCCAGCACCGGCCGCGGGCCGCCGCACGATCCGCCGGACGCGCGCCATGCCTCCTGGCCGTCGACGGCTGCCAACAGGCGCCGGCCCTGTTGCTTGGTCCCTGCGGCGTCCGCGTCAGCGGTCGCGCTGGCCCGCGGGGACTCGCTCGCGTGCGGCATCCGTGTGAAGGTCGGGATCGGACCGGCGGGTCCGTTCTGTTCGGGCGCGGTGCGGCCCAGGGCGAGCGAGACGAGCACGACGTCGATGATGATCAGCGCCACCACCACGACGGCCACCACGATCAGGGTGGTCTTCGGCAGCGCACGACCGAGGCCCCGGGTCCCCCGGCGATTCTTCATCGTCCGCCGCTCCGCTCAGCGTCCGGCGCGGCGGAGCACGCCGAGCTTCTTGCTGGCACGCTTCGGCGGGTGCGTCGACGTGGTCACGGTGTTGTCGTCCTCGTCGTGGCCGTAGCTGTACCCGTAGCCGTACCGGCCGTGGCCGTAGGCGCCCGGGCCCTTCAGCGGCATCTTCGTCAGGACGAACCCGGAGATCGGTGCGCCGACGTTCGCGAGCGAAGCGACGGCAGCGGCGAGCTGGCCCTTCAGGGTCTGTCCGGAGGCGACGGCGATGATCGCACCGGACGCCTTCTTGGCCAGGATCGCGGCGTCGGTGACCGGCAGCAGCGGCGGGGCGTCGAACAGGACGTAGTCGAACTGCTGCTCGAGCAGGTCGATCAGGTCCTGCATCGCCCGCGAGCCGAGCAGCTCGGACGGGTTCGGCGGGATCTGGCCCGCGGGCAGGACGACGAGCTTGCCGCGGCCCCAGGGGTGGGCGACGTCCTCCAGGTCGGCGCGACCGATCAGCACGTCGGTCAGCCCGGCGTTGCTCTCGACGTCCATGTACTCGGCGACGCGGGGGCGGCGCAGGTCGGCGTCGATCAGGATGACGCGGAACCCGGCGCTGTCCAGGGCGATCGCCAGGTTCGCGACGGTGGTGCTCTTGCCCTCGGACTGCATCGACGACGTCATGACGAAGGTGCGGGCACCGGTGCCGATGTCCAGGAACTGCAGGTTCGTGCGGAGCGTGCGGAACGACTCGGCGCGGGGGCTGCGCGGATCGACCTGCACGATGAGCGGGCGTTCGGCCGCCTTGGCGTCGAAGGCGATCCCGCCGACGACCGGCTTGTCGCTGATCTTCTCGACGTCGAGTTCGGTGCGGATCCGGTTGTCCAGGGTCTCGCGCAGGACGGAGATGCCGATGCCCAGTGCGAGCCCGACGAGCAACCCGAGCGCGACGTTGACGGGCACGTTCGGGCTGACCGGCGTGCTCGGCACGTCGGCCTGCTTGACGCGGGTGAGCTTGACGGTGCTCTTGCCGCTCGCGTCGGTGGCCTCGATGTCCTGCACGACGTTGGTCAGGCTCTGCGAGGTCGCGTTCGCGATGTTCGCGGCCTGCACCGGGTCGGTGCCCTCGACCGAGATGGCGATGAGGGTCGTGCTCGTCGGCGCCGTCGCCGACACCATCGTCGCGAGCTGGTCGGCGTTCATGTCGAGCTTGAGCGACGAGATCACCGGCAGCAGCACGATCGGCGTCGACACCAGGTTGGAGTACGTCAGCACCCGCTGCTGGGTGAACGTGTTGCCCTGCGCCAGGTCACTGGCGCTGCCCGACGTCTCGGTGGAGACGAAGACCTGCGCCGATGCCGAGTAGACCGGCTTCTTCAGCAGGGAGAACCCTGCGGCTGCGGCCACTCCCACCAGGGCGAGTACGACGATCAGTACCCATCCCTTGCGGAGCACCGTGATGTAGTCGCGGAGTTCCACGCCTTTGCCTTCCCCGATCATGGCCGTCCCCGTGGTCCCGACACAGGCGCACCGGGGTACTCCCAGCACACGGCATACAAATAGTGCCACAGGAACGAGTCCTGCCCGGGGGAAGTCGCCATCCGGCGCGCGGTGTCCTCTACGGTGGCCCCATGCGTTCCGAGCCGGCCCAGACCGCGACCACGCCGAGCGTGCGGCGGCAGCGGGACCTCATCGTCATCCTCGTCGCGCTGGGTGTCGCCGTGATCCTGACCCGGATCGTCGGACAGGTCACCCGGACTGGGGGCATCCCGTCGCCGGTCCTGCAGGTGCTCGCCGCGGACGCCGCCGTGTGGGTGCCGCTCGTCATCGCCGCCGCCGTGGTGCTCCGTCGGACCCCGTTGCCGGCGATGCTGTCACGGCTGCGGCTCGACCTGGGGATCGTGGTCTTCGCGATCGGCATCGTGATCATCTGCCGCGTGGTGGACGTGTTCCTGTCCCTGTCGTTCACGGGGACGACCGGCCTGGTCCCCGCGCCGACCCTCGGCACGCCGGACGTCGGGCTGCTGCTCGTGTCGGCGATCGGCATCGTCGTCGTCAGCCCGGTGCTCGAGGAAGTGGTGTTCCGCGGGCTGTTCCAGCGCCGACTGGCCGCCGAGCTCACGCCCCGCACCCGGTTCCTCGCGGTGCTGGTCACGGCGCTCCTGTTCGCGCTGCTCCACCTGCTGCTCGGAGCCGGCGGCACGACGCTCGGCGGGTTCCAGGTGTTCGTGACGACGTTCCTGCTCGGCGTCCTCACCGGCACGCTCGTGGCGATGACCGGCCGCATCGGCGGTGCGATCCTGGCGCACGTGCTCTTCAACGCGGTCGCGGTCGTCGCGACCTGGCCGCGCTGATCGGCCACGCTGGCGTCCCCAGAAGGGGTCAGCACCGGTCGTCGGCCGTCGCGGAGCACTAACCTGCACTGAGCATGACTCGCCCAACCAGCATCGTCGACAACCCCCTCGTCCGTCAGGCTCCGATCAGCGGCCTGTTGGCGCTGTCTGCGCTGCTCAGCATCGTGATGCCGTCGTTGCCGATCACGGCCCACCACCTGTTCGCGGCGAGTCTGGTGTGCACGGTGGTCGCGACCCTGATGAGCGCCGTCCCCGCGCTCGTGCACGGCGCCGCCTGGCTGGTGCCGGTCCTGCTCACCGTCGACTTCGTGACGATCGCACTGCTGCGCACCGGGACGGGCTCCGGCTCGTCGCTGTTCACGGCGATCGTGGTGCTCCCCGTGGTCTGGTGGGCGTCGCTCGAGGGCCGTCGCACCGTGCTCTTCGCGATCGCGGGCATCGTGCTCGTGATCCTCGCGCCCTACGTCCTGACCCCGTCCGACGCGCCCGGCCCGAGTGAACTCGTCCGTCTGGGCATCCTCGTCGTCGTGTTCGGCACCGTCGCCGTCGTCGTGCACGAGCTCTCCCGCCGGGCCCGACGCAGCCTGCGGTCCGCCGAAGCACGCGAGGGCAAGGTCCGTGCCGAGATCGACCGGGCAGCCGCGGTGCAGCGTTCCCTGCTCCCGACGACGACGGGCCGCATCACCGAGGACGTCGTCGTCGCCGGTGCCTGCCTGCCCGCCCGGAGCGTCGGCGGGGACTTCTTCGACTGGTACCCGACCAACAGCGGCGTGGCGGTGAGTCTCGGCGACGTCATGGGCAAGGGCGTCGGTGCCGGCCTGATCGCCGCCGCGGTCCGGTCGACGCTCCGGAGCGCCCGGACGGTCGACGACCCGGCCGAGGCGCTGAAGCGGGCGTCCGACGGCCTGAGCGCCGAGGGCATCGGGCCCGACCTGGCCTTCACCACGCTGTTCCACGCCCGGATCTCCGACGACGGCACCCTCCGGTGGTCCGACGCCGGGCACGGGCTGAGCTTCGTGCTGCGGGCCGACGGGCACGTCGACCGACTCCGGTCCGGCGACATGCCGCTCGGGCTCGGCATCCGCGAGGAGTGGGTGACGGCTGAGAGCACCCTGGAGCCGGGCGATCTGCTCGTCTCGTTCAGCGACGGCGTGCTCGACCTGTACGAGGGGCTCGAGGAGACCATCGAGGCGGTGGCCGAGATCGCGCGCGCCGGACGTGACCCGCACGCGGTCGTGCTCGCCCTGTCGGCCCGCGCCGACGAGGTGCCGCACGACGACGACGTGACGGTGATCGCGATCCGTCGGCAGCCGGTCCAGGTGGACGCGGCGCGACCGCTCGCGCTGCACGCCGACTGACGGCGGGGCCGCGGGAGGCGAGCCGCGGGCCGCCGGCCGCGGGACGGGGTGGTACGCGCCGCCGCTCGAACCCGAATCGTGCGGCGACGCGTGCAGACGGTGCGTCTGCCCTCGGACGCCCTAGCGTCCTCGGTCTGTGGGGTGACCCGTCGGGCCACCGGGCGGCTCAGTGGACCAGGTCGAGCTCCCACACGGGCGGCACGTACGCGCGGGACCAGCCCTCGCGCAGGCGCGTCACGGCGCGGTCGAAGGCTTCGAGCAGGTCCATCTCCGGCCGCACCATGGACTGCAACTGCAGCTCCTCGGAGGTCGCGAGCAGCTGCTCCGAGCCGCGAGCCGGCTCCATCGTGCCCGGCTCGGGCGACGCCGCGATGTTCAGCGTCGCCGTCAGGAACCGCATGAGGGACGGGTCGGCCACGTTGGCGGTGACGATCGCGCGCAGGAACCGGACGGTGCCGTGCTGCTCGGCCAGGGGCATGAGCGGCACGGTGCGCTCCTCGTTCCACCGGTCGATCGTCGCGAGCAGCAGACCGTCCCAGCTCGGGAACGTGCGTGCCACGACATCGAGGTCCACCCCGGCTGCCGCTGCGACGACCTCGGGGGTCACCTCGTGCAGGGGGCGGGACCGCAGCGCCGTGATCATCCCGATGATGGCCTCGCCCCGCAGGGAGGGGTCGTCGGGGCTGGTCACCGGCGGCGGCTCGATGTGCATCCAGACACTGCACCAGCCCGTGGCCGCTGCGACCAGTCCCCCGAACGGGAACGTGCGTTCCCCGGACAGGGGCCGAACGCCCTGGTCTCGACGGGTCGCGTGGGTCATACTCGGCCCATGCAGTGGGGACGGATCGCACCGGTCGTGGCACTCGTCGTGGTGCTCGGCGGCACCCTGGCCGGCTGCGCCACCGAGACGAGCGGCGACGACGACGCCGGCCCCACGGGTCCGAGCACGCAGGCCGGGCCGCTGCAGTCCGGGTTCTGCGCCGACTACGTCCCGCTGAAGACCTCGGCCGAGCGCCGCGACGCCGCCGACCTGGTCGTCGACGCCGACGTCACCAAGACCGACCGGACCGTCGAGCTCCAGGGGATCTACGACGTGTACGAGGCGACGGTCACCGACGTCCCGAAAGGCGACGAGGACGCCTCGGGTCCGAAGCCGGGCGACACGATCCGGGTGATCAGCACCTCGGACCAGTGCGAGACGAGCGGCGAACCGGTCGAGTACCTCGAGGGCGACCCCCTCGCCGACGAGGGCACCTTCCGCCTGTACCTCTCCCCCGCCGACGACGGCGGGGACGCCGGGGACGACGCCGTCTGGCGACTCGTCGTCCCCGGCGCCGCCGAGCCGCAGCCCGCCGGCTGACACCGCATCCTGCAGCCTGACGCAGCAGCCGGCTGACACCGGGTCGGCTACGGCTGCTCCGGCACCGTCACGATCCGGTTCTGGTACGCCCACACCACGGCCTGCAACCGCGACCGCACCCCGAGCTTCGGCAGCATCCGCGCCAAGTGCGACTTGACGGTCGACACCTCGAGCACGAGCGACACCGCGATCTCCTCGTTCGACATCCCCTGTGCCAGCAGCAGCAGGACCTCGCGCTCGCGGGCGGTCAGCACGCCGTCGGCCCGGTCGCCGGACACCGGCTGCAGGCTCCGCCGTGACACGAACTCCCGCAGCACCCGCCGGGTCAGGGCCTGGTCGAGGGTGCCGTTGCCGGCGGCGACCTGCCGCACGGCGTCGACGATCGTGTCCGGCTCGGCGTCCTTGAGCAGGAACCCCGAGGCGCCGGCCTCGAGCGCCCCGAACACGTAGTCGTCCAGGTCGAACGTCGTCAGCATGAGCGCCGGGATCGCCGGATCGGCGTCCGGTGCGCAGAAGATCCGCGCGAGTTCGATGCCGTTCATCACCGGCATCCGGATGTCCAGGCAGGCGACGTCGGGTCGCGTCTCGCGCGCCAGCGCGAGCGCCTCGCCGCCGTCGGCGGCCACGCCGACCACCTCGATGTCCGGCTCCGCGCCGAGGAGCGCGGACACCCCGGCGCGGACCAGGGGCTGGTCGTCCGCGACCAGCACGCGGATCACGCGACCACCCCGGTGCCGTCGGCGGCCTGCGCGGGTGCGGCAGGTGCCTCCCGGCCGAGCGCCAGCTCCACCAGCCATCCGCCGGTCGCGGTCGGGCCGGTCTGGAGGCGCGCCCCGACCAGGTCCGCCCGCTCGCGCATCCCCCGCAGGCCGTTGCCGCCCGAGGGAGAGGTCCCCGCTGCCGGCACGGTGGCCGGTGCGTTCTCCACCCGGATCACCACCCGGGTCGCGTCGCGGTCGTCGATGGTGACGGTGCACGGGGCGGACGGGGCGTGCAGGGCGGCGTTGGCCAGTGCCTCCTGGACGGTGCGGTAGGCGGCGAGCTGCGCGAGCGGGCCGACGCCGTCAGCGAGCGGCCGGTCACCCGGCAGCACGTCGAGCCGGACGTCGCTGCGGAACCGGGCTCGTTCGGCCAGGTCGACGATCCCGGCGACCGTCTCGACCGCACGCTCGGCGGGGGCGTCGTCGCGGAGCAGGCCGACCAGGCGACGGAGGTCCTCGAGCACCGCGGTGCTCTGCTCCCGCACCTGGCGGGCACCCTCGTGGGCACGCTCCGGGTCCGCGTCGATCTGCCGGTCGATGACCGCTGCCATCAGTGCGATCCCGGACAGGTGGTGCGCGGCGATGTCGTGGAGTTCGCGGGCCATCGCGGCACGCTCACGGGACACGGCGGCGTCGACCAGGGCGTCCTGCTCACGGTCCACGGCGCTGGCCTCGGCCGTGCGGGCGACGCGGACCTCGCGGCGGGACTGCACGAGCAGGGTGACCAGCAGGGGCAGGCCGACCGCGCCGACCGCCTGCAGCACGCCCTGCCCGAGCGAACCGGACACGGCGGTCGTGGCGTCACCGGCGAGCGCGAGCACCACGTTGCCGGCTGCCACCAGGGCCGCGGCGACCACGAGTGTCGGCCAGAGGCGGGCCAGCGCCACGCGGAGTGCGGCGACGACGACGCCGACGAGCACCGGCAGGGCGGTCAGGCCGAACAGGTCGGACGACTGCGGGGCGAGCGCGGCGACGAGCACCGGGAGTGCGGCGACCACGATCAGCGCGGTGCGGGGTGCCCGGCGGGCGGCGAGCAGGGCGGCGGACTGGGCCAGCAGGCCGAGGGCCAGGACGGTCCAGGCGGCCGAGAACACTGCGGGGACCCCCAGCGCCAGGGCGGGGCCGTCCGGTTCCAGGCTGTCCAGGGGCGGCAGGCCGAGCAGCAGCCCGAGGGCGACGACGGCCGTGCCGAGGGCGACGAGGACGTCGACGCGGCGGGCGAGCTGGGCGGGTCGAGGCGACTGCGTGGGCTGCGCTGACTGCGCGGGCTGGGCCGGCTGGGCTGGCTGGGCTGGCTGCGCGGGCTTGGCCGGCTGGGCCGGCTGCGCGGCCGGCTCATCCGGTGCGCGCAGCGCGTCGTGCTCAGCGGGTGCCATCGTTGGATCCTACGAGGCGGGCGCGGGTGGGGACCGGTGTGTCGAGGGGCAGGGCGCGTCGGGCGGGGTCGTAGCCCAGGCGGCCACGGGTCGCGACGAGCAGCACCACGGCGGCGATCGTCGACATGATCGTCAGGCCGATCATCAGCGTGCCGGCGGTCATGCTCGGGTACATCTCAGGGAACAGGGTCGAGATCGTGTTGTTCACGCCGACGTGCAGCAGCAGGGCCAGGGGCAGGCTCTCGCGGGTCTTGTTGAACACCTGGATCATCACCACGTTGAAGGTGATGGTGAACAGGGCGAACACGACGGGCTCGCTCCAGTGCGCGTTCGGCCACCCGCCCCAGTCGCTGAGGTACAGCGGCATGTGCCAGAGCGCCCAGATCGGACCGAGGATCGCCGCCGCACCGAGGCCCCCGAAGCGGTGCTGCAGGCGGGGCAGGGCGAAGTCGCGCCAGCCGGGCTCTTCGCTCAGACCGGTCGAGAACAGCTGGATGATCAGTCCGGGCACGAGCATGGCGAAGGCCAGGGCCGAGGGAGCCCGCACGTCACCGCCGGCGAACGGCAGCGCGGACACGACGATCAGGGCCGGCACGACGACGAGCGCCAGTGCGTACCAGTACCAGGCGACCCGCCAGCGGAACAGTCGCCCCACCCAGCGGCGCAGGCCCGCGCGACCGTCGGCGACCGCCGTGACGATGAACGCGCTGCCCAACGGGCCGAGGAGCGCACCGGGCAGGACGCCCGTGAACTGACCGCTGCCCAGGACCTCGGGGAAGTGGACGTCCCACACCCCCATGCCGTGCGGGGACAGGATGTACGGCACCCACGCGAGCCAGCTCAGGCCGAGTGCCATGGTGAAGAAGGACACGAGCGGGTGCCGGGCGATGAGGCCGCGGACACCCCCTCGGTCGCGGGATGCGGTGCCGGCGGGAGGCCGGACTTGGGTGGTGTTCGTCATGCAGACGACGCTAGGAATCATCACGCCCGGGGACGACCGGCTTCGGGACGCACCTGCGGGAGTTCCATCGAAGGATGCAGGTGCTCGTGGTCGTGTCCGGGCTCGTGCTCGTGTCCGGGCTCGTGCTCGTGTTCGTGTTCGTGCTCGTGGTCGTGTCCGGCGCTCCTGAACACGCCGTCGTCTTCGTCCGACGCCCCCTGATGCGCGAGACGCCGCCGAATCCGGAGGCGTCTCGAGCGTTCGGCGGCGTCTTCGCAACACGCCGTCGTCTTCCGAACCGACTCGCCCGCACGACGCCGGCGTCTCGCGGGTCCGTTCAAGCAGCGCGCTGTGCGGCCACGTGGGCCAGGACGACGGGGTCCTCGCAGCCGCGGGCGAACCCCAGGATGCGCCGGTCGATGTCCCGCTGCAGCACCAGCACGCCGATTCGCTCGGCGATCGGCGCGAGCCACTTCGGCCGGCACGTGAAGTTGTAGCGCCAGACCGCGAGCGTGTGTCCGGGCTGCCCCTCGGCCGCCGTGAAGCGCCAGCCCCCGCCCATGCGCTCGAAGAACCACGAGCCCTTCGTCATCTTCATCCCCACGTTCGACGGCGGGTGGTACGAGACGTACTCGCTCTCCATCGCCAGCCCGAACCGCTGCACCGTGTACGTCCGGACGCCCTTCGCCGGCACGGTGGCCCCGTCCATCAGGTGCTGGCGGCGGATGAAGGGGTCCCAACGCTTCCGGATCGCCCCCTGTGTCTGCGAGACGGCGAAGGCCACGTCGGGCTCGACCGGGACGACGCAGCGGGACTCGACGACGGGCATGAGTCATCCTCGCACGTGGCGGTCGCGCGGGCCTCCCCCACGCGGCGGACGTCAGGCCCGGTGCCGACCGGCACCGGGCCTGACGTCCCGCGATCCCGCGGGCCTGCGGTCAGCGCACGCGCCGTCGACGCCGCAGCGCCACCATCGCGGTACCCGCACCGAACAGGAGCACCGCCGCGATGAGGCCCGGCAGGAGCGAGGCACCGGTGAACGCGAGGTCTCCGCTGCCCGTCCCGATGCCGTTCGTACCGCTCGTACCGGCCGGGCTCGTGCCGTCCGGCGTCAGGGCACCGGGAGCCGCTTCGTTGCCCGGGCCTCCGGCTGCGCTGCCGCCGCCCTGCCCGCCATTCCCGCCGTTCGCGGGCGGATCGACCTCTGCCGTGGTGACCACCGCTGCCGACACGTCGGCTGCCAACCCGGCGGGGTCGCTCAGGTGCAGCGCGGTGACGGTCCGGTCCCGCCCGCGGGTCCGCTGCTCGTTGAGCACGACCTTCCCCAGCCCGCCGGGCAGGGCGATCCGGGTGTTCGCCCGGATCGTGCCCGCCGGGATGGTGGTGCCCGCGATCTGCCCACCCGCGGTCGTCACGGTGGCACCGCCGTGGGTCACCCGGACACGGACGTCACGGAGCTCGCCGGCGATGCTCGTGCCCGGGTAGAGGACGACCCGTTCGAGTCGGACCTCGCCGCGGTCACTCGCCGACCGCACCGTGACCCCGTCGACACGCAGCTGTCCGGTGGCGCCGTCCCCGGCCTCGTCCGCCCGCTCGGTCACGGTGGTGCCGTCGGCGGCGGGCGCAGCGACGGGTTGCGCCGGGACGTCGCTCGGTCCGGATGCCCGGAGCGCGAAGGCGTGCCAGCGTGCGATGGCCGGGTCGTGCGGCTCCGGTGTCGGCGTGGTGCCGCCCCCTCCCGGGGTCGGGTCCGGGGCGGGCTGCGCCGCCGCCAACGTCACCTGGCCGAGCAGCACGTCGGGGTGCGTCCCGGTCAGGTCCTCGTAGCGGAGCGCCGTGAGCGTGACGGTCCCGTCCGGGTTCTCGGTCCGTTCGCCGATGTGGACGCGGACCCGTTCGGTCCCGTCCGGGGCGAGCCCCGTGTACAGGTCGGTGGCGGTGTTGATCCACACCCCGTTGACGAACACGGCGTTCGACTCGTCGTCGAAGGAGACCGTCATCGTGCCGGCCGCCGTCACCTCGGCGTGCAACCCGTTCACGCGGAGTGCCGGCCAGCGGTAGGCGGCGACGGGGTCGGTGGCCTCGTCCGGGATCTGCTCGAAGTGCCCGACCGAAATGGTCGCGGTGTCGCCGTCGTCCCCGATCGCCGCCGTGACGTCGGTTGCCCGGGCGGGGTAGCCGGCGGTCGCGTCGATGCGGGCGGCGGAACGGTGTTCCCCGGCACTGGTGATCCGCGGCTGCGGGGCGACCAGCGCCGTACCGTCCGTCCCCCGGACGCCCACCCCGAAGGCGGCGGTGACCCGAGCGTCCGTCGGGCTGCTCGCCCTCGCCGGGATCGTGACGGCGCCGAGCCGCACGTCGGGGTGCGCCCCCGTCAGGTCGCGGTAGTGCAGCGCGGTCAGGGTCGTGCTGCCGTCCGCGTGCACCGTGCGCTCCCCGAAGGCCACGCTGACCCGCTCCTTGCCGTCAGCGTCGACGCCGGTGTACAGGTCGGTGGCGGTGTTGATCCACACCCCGTTGACGAACACCGCGTTCGACTCGTTCGCGAAGTCCACGGTCATCGTCCCCTCCGGCGTGAGGTGGGCGTCGAGGCCGTACACGCGCAGCGCTGGCCAGCGGTACTCCGCGACCGGGTCCGAGGCCCGGTCGGGGATCTGCTCGAACGAGTCGAGGTGCACGTCCGAAGTACCGTCCGCCGCAGTCGAGACGGTGACCCCACGTGCGGTCGACGGGGAACCGTCGGCAGCGTCGACCCGGTCGGCGGTGCGCTTCGCGACGCCGGTCACCGTGGGCTGCCCGTCGATGAGCACGGTTCCGTCCGGGGCAGTCACCTGCACACCGCTGACGCTCCGGGTGGCCAGGGCGTCGCCGTGGGCCGGGGTCGGCTGCGGCGCGGGATCAGGCGTCGGAGCCGGGGTCGGGGTGGGCGTCGGCGTCGGGGTGGGTGCCGGCCAGCGGTCACCCGCCGCGCAGGAGACCGATCCGGCACGGACGCGCCAGATCTCGGAGGCACCGGCTTCGGCGTCGATGCGGAGCGCGACCGTCGTCGTGGTGCCGTCGGCGGCCGTCGTGGTGCTACCGACGACGACCTTGGTGGCGCCGTAACGGGACTCCGGCAGGTCGCGGCTCCACCCGGGCGTCGCGGTGGCCTCGGTGGTGACGTCGTCGCCGTCGATGGTCAGGCGGTCGAACGACACCGCGGGGGTGCCGCCGGGAGTGCACGCGGCGCGGAGTCCGGTGAACACGACGGGGGGACGATCGCGCAGGGTGAACTCCCCGCTCGCGATCGTCGAGGTCGCCCCGTCCGGGCCGGCCTCCGAGCGCAGACCGCTCGTGCGGGTGGTGTTGAGCTTCAGGACGTCCTGCGTCGTGTCGACCCGGGCCACCGTCGGGTCGCCCGAGTCCCAGCGCACGGCCGGGGTCGGTGCGGTGAGCGTGCCACCGTCGATGTCGGTCAGTTCGACGCCCGACGCGGCGGCGAGGGTGGCGCCGTCGGCCGCGGTGTCCGCGCTGGCCGGCAGCGCGAGCATGGGCGCCACGAGGCCGATGCCGAGCAGTGCCGAGGCCGCGAGCGCGATGACGGAACTGGTGCGTGGACGATCGGTCATCGGCGGGCCTCCTCGGCGAACGCGGTGAAGAAGGCGCGGCCGGCGGGGACGCCGACCCCGGTCACGTCGTCCCAGCCGGGTGCGGACCGGAGTCCCTGCCGACCGGTGTCCCAGAGGAACAGGGTCTCGGGCCACAGCGCTCCGGCATCGGGCCCGCGCGGCGACCAGGTGGCAGCGGAAGCGGGGCGGACGTCGCGGACGGCGTCGGTCCCGAGCATCTCGTAGAGCATCGGCGTGACGAGCCCGATCCGGACCCCCGTGGCGGCCTTGGCCATGGCGACCATCGAGGCGACCATCGGGGTCGCCAGACTCGTGCCGCCGTGCGTGACGTAGCCGGTCACGCCCTTGTGTGGCCCGTACACGACGAAGCCGGTGTTGGGGTCGCCGATCGACGCGACGTCGGGGACGAGTCGCCCGGTCCCCGGTTCGTCGAGCAGCTGGCGCTGCCACGTCGGTCGGCCGTAGACGTCGGACTGGCCGCCGCCGGCGCCGTACGCGAAGCCCGGCGGGATGAGGGCACCGTTGCGCGCGAAGCGGGTCTCGGTCTCCCAACCAGCCTCGACCGCGACGGAACCGTCACGGGCGAGCCCGGTGCTGGTCGCTCCGACCGCGGTCACGTACGGGCTGGACGCCGGCGACGACACGTCGGGGCCGGAGTCGTGGTCACCGACGGCGCTGTTGTCGCCGTCGTTGCCAGAGGACGCGAACACCGAGATGCCCCGGGCCCCCGCCTCGACGAGCACCCGGTTCAGCAGCGTCCGGTCGTCCGCGGTGTCCAGGTCCTCGGTGGACCCGAACGACAGGCTGATGACGTCCGCACTGCCGTGTTCGACGACGTCGAGGATCCGCGAGAACAACGAGGTGGTGCTGCAGTCGTCGGCACCCCAGTACTCGATGTCGGCGTCGGGGGCCATCGCGTGCACCGCCTGCACGTCGAGGTGCTGCTCCTCTGTCCAGCTCTGCGGCCCGCCGCAGCGGGAGGTGTCCGGCGACGCCGGAGCGTGGTGCTGGTACTGCCCCGAGCGGAACGGCTGGGCGCCCGCCGCCCGGAAGTAGGTGTCCGTGTTCGCTTCGACGTCGGGGTCGTCGTAGGCGGCGACGATCGCTATGGTCGCGCCGCGTCCGGTGTACCCGGCCGGCACGTCGTGGACCTCGCGCAACTGGGCCGGCTGGTACCCGCACAGCGCGTTCGATCGGTGCGTGACCGGCACCGATGCGGGCCAGTCCGTCGTGAGGCGCTCGCCCCACCATGCGGCGCACTGTCCGTCGTCGGCCAGGACCGGCGGTCGCGGGACGGTCTCACCCGGTGCCGGGGTGGGTGCCGCCGCTGCTGCAGTGGTCGTCTCGGTCGGTCGGACGGCGTCAGAGTCAACGGCTCCGGACACGCCGACGACGGCGGTCAGCCCGCGTGGCACGGCGAGGGCGCGGACCGGTGCCACGGCGCTCTGTCCGGCGACGTCCCACCGCGCGAAGGAGGTGTGGAAGGCGTCCGCGATGCGCGCGGCCGTCCCGCGAACGGGCAGGGATGCGATCGAGCGCTCGACGGGGCCGACGTGGAGCCCGGCACCGCGCAACCAGGTCGCCACGGCCGGGGCGCGGTCGAGGTGCACGGGGTCGAGGAGGACGGTGAGGGACAACTCGTCGGCGGTCACCGGGTCGCCGCGCTCGGCGTGTGCGGTCCAGGCGGGGACGGAGTCCGCGAGCGGTCGGTCGGGCGAGGGCGGTGCGGGGCGCACGAGGAGCGTGCCGGGGATGATCACGGCGAGCGCGAGCGCACCGATGAGGAAGCGTGGACGCATGGGTTCCTGGTCTGCTGAGAGGCGGGGACGCAGCGCTGCGCGCTGCCACAGCGACCTTACATGCAACTGATAATCGTTATCACTCGCAAGACACGAGCAGTCCGGACAAACGGGAGGCCCGGTGTCAACTGACACCGGGCCTCCCGTCCGTCAGGGGGTCAGACCACGGCGCGCAATGCGTCCGCGATGCCCGTCAGGGCCACGTCGACCTCGTCGGCCACGCGCTGATGCGTCGCCGTCGAGCGACGGTAGGGGTCGTCCACGTCGTCGTCGGCCGGGTCGGCGGGCGGCGGGACCGTGCCCCGCAGCCGGGCGACGCGCTCCACGAGTTCCTGCGGGGTCGTCACGTCGGCCAGGTCACCGGGCTCGAGGCCGGCGAGCACCCGCGCGAACTGCTTGATCGTGAAGGTCCGCTTGGAGGCCCGGGGCGCCAGGGAGACGGCGGCTGCACGGTGCGATCGCTCCGCGGTCAGCACCAGGTCAGCGCTCGCGACGATCTCGGCCGTCAGGTACCGCGACCGGTGCGCCGAGGGGGCGCCCCCGAGCCGGACGGACTGCTCGGCCGCGGCGGCGTCCATCGCGGCGCCGTCGTCGGCGATGGTGCCGGCCGACTCGACCACGAACGCGGGGGCGTCCGGGCCGAGTCGTGCCGTCAGGACCTGCGCGCCGAGCGGCGACCGGCAGATGTTGCCGCTGCAGACGAACAGGATCCGCATCGTCACGCTGCGTCGGTGCGCTCGCCGGCGCGCTGGTCGGCACGCTCGTCGTCGCCGAGCAGGTCGTGCCGCACGACGATGGCGTCACGGCCGGGGCCGACACCGATCGCGGAGATCCGTGCGCCGGACATCACCTCGATCGCCAGGACGTAGTCCTGCGCGTTCTTCGGCAGGTCGTCGAAGGTGCGGGCTCCGGTGATGTCCTCGGTCCAGCCGGGGAACTCCTGGTACACCGGCTTCGCGTGGTGGAAGTCGGACTGGTTGACCGGGACCTCGTCGACGCGGACGCCGTCGACCTCGTACGCGACGCACACCGGGATCGTCTCGAGCCCGGTCAGGACGTCGAGCTTGGTGAGCACGAAGTCGGTCACACCGTTGATGCGTGCCGTGTAGCGGGCGATCGGGGCGTCGTACCAGCCACAGCGGCGCGGGCGGCCGGTGGTGGTGCCGAACTCGAAGCCGTTGGCGCGCAGGAACTCGCCCGACTCGTCGAAGAGCTCGGTCGGGAACGGACCGGCACCGACGCGGGTCGTGTACGCCTTGACGATGCCGATGATCCGCTCGAGCTTGCCCGGGCCGATGCCCGAACCGGTCGCGGCGCCACCGGCGGTCGCGGACGACGAGGTCACGAACGGGTAGGTGCCGTGGTCGACGTCGAGCATGGTGGCCTGGCCGGCTTCGAACAGCACGGTCTCGCCACGCTCCAGGGCACGGTGGATCTCGAGGGCGGTGTCGGCGACCATCGGACGCAGGCGCTCGGCGAACGAGAGCAGCGACTCGACGACTTCTTCCGGGTCGATCGCGCGGCGGTTGAAGACCTTGACCAGCAGGTGGTTCTTCTGGTCGAGCGCGGCCTCGACCTTCTGCCGCAGGATGTTCTCGTCGAAGATGTCCTGGATGCGGATGCCGACGCGGTTGATCTTGTCGGCGTAGGTCGGGCCGATGCCGCGACCGGTGGTGCCGATCTGGCGCTTGCCCAGGAACCGCTCGGTCACCTTGTCGACGGTGCGGTGGTAGTGCGTGATGACGTGGGCGTTGGCCGACACGAGCAGCTTCGAGACGTCGACGCCGCGGGCGCGCAGTGCGTCGAGCTCCTGGAACAGGACCTCGAGGTCGACGACGACGCCGTTGCCGATGACCGGGGTCACGCCGGGCGTCAGGATGCCGGAGGGCAGCAGGTGCAGGGCGTACTTCTCGCCGCCGACGACGACGGTGTGGCCGGCGTTGTTGCCGCCGTTGAACTTCACGACGTAGTCGATGCGGGAGCCGAGGAGGTCGGTGGCCTTCCCCTTGCCCTCGTCGCCCCACTGGGCGCCGATGATGACTGCTGCGGGCATCTGGTTCTCCTCACGTTGGCGGAGGACCGCACACGGCCGTCCGGGCCGGTGGTCCACCCGAGTCTATCGGCTGGTCACCTGCGCGCCACCCGGCGTGACGCCCCTGTGGACGGCGCGCTGCGCGAGGCTCCGGACGCGACCAGACGGACGGACGGGAGGCGCGGTGCCAGCTGGCACCGCGCCTCCCGTCCGTCGTCCGGTGCGTCCCGGACCGTCCGACGGTGTCCGGATCAGCTCCGGAAGAAGTCCTGGTACGACGGGTCCCCGACGAGCTGGGAGTGCCCCGGCTCGGCCAGACGCTGCTCGATCATGGCCTGGATGACGTCCGGCGGAGTGAGTCCACGACGGCGCCACTCGACCGGGTTGGACCGGAGCTGGTTCAGCGTGCTCTGCATGGGAGCCACACTGGCACCGGTTCACTAGTTTGTCTAACTACCTGTCCCGAACACGCGTTCCGGGCGGCGAACGAGCAGGAGATGCCGGGTCCCACCCGGGACCCGACATCTCCTGCTCACCGTGTGGCGCGCGAACCGCGCCCCGGCTCCGTCCTAGCGGCGCGTGACCTTCGCGGTCGCGCCGGACTTCGCCGTGCCGTCCTCGTACCCGGAGGCATGGGCGGTCACCCGCACGCTGATGCGGTGCCCGAGGTCGGACGAGCCGAGCGTGACCTTCGACCCCGTGGCCGACTTCACGACCGTGCCGTCACGCAGCCACTGGTACTTGTACGTCGCCTTCGTCGTGCTCCAGGTGCCGTGCTTCGCGGTGAGGGTCGAGCCGACCTTCGCCGTCCCGCTCACCGTGACCTTGCTCCCCTTCGCCAGCGCGAGCTTCGGCGGGACCACGTTGATGGTCGACGTGTCGGCCTGCTTGCCCGCCGCGTTGTCGAGGTGGAGCAGCAGCACCGTCGCCTTGGTGACACCCGAGGCGCGGGTGACCGTCAGCGAGTCGGCGTCGGCGAACAGCACGCCGGTGGCGCCGTCCTGCGAGAACGACAGCTTCGGCTTGGTCGGGTCGAACGTGACCGGCTTGGTCTCGTCCACCACCGACGAACCACTGGTGGCGGCCCCCGGGGCGTAGGCCGACTCGGTCAGCACGGTGTAGTCGAACTTCGTCGACGCGCCGATCGCCGAGGCACCGACGGTCAGCACCTTGACGGAGCTGTCGAAGGTGTTGACGTCCTGGCCGGCCGCTCCGCCGTTGAGCGGCTGTGCGTCGACCGTCTTGCCCGTCGCCAGGTTCATCGTCGTCGCGAGCGTGGCGTCGATGGTGGCCGACTTCGCGTCGTACACCAGGTAGTCGGGCTCACCGTCACGGTTCGTGTCGATGAGGACCTCGACGTTGGTCACGGCACCGGGGTCGGCATCCGGACCGGCGGTCTGCACACCGAACGCGATGGTGCCCGACGCCTTGTCGTACGACGCACCGTAGGAACGGACGTCGGCCGCCAGCAGCGACTGCTCCGCCGAACCCTCGGGGAACGTCTCGGCCGGGTCGGTGCCACCGAGCACGAACGGGGCGACGGCCGCGTGGTAGCCGGTCGTCAGGCCGCCCTGGTCGAGCGTGCGGCCCTTGAGCGTGAGCTCGGCCGACTTGCCCGGCCCCGTGAAGGGGACCGTGGTCCGCGCACGCACCGCACTGACGGGTTTCGGTGCCACGTAGACACCGAGGCGCATCGGGTTGAGCGTGCTGTCGGTCGGCGCGAAGGCCACGATGCCCGAGGCAGCGGTCACGAACTCGCGCTGGTAACCCTTCTGGACGGCGTCCTGCGTCGGGTCGATGACACGACGGAGCTTCGTCGGGTCGGCGACCGAGAACGTCAGCGTGACCGAGGCGGTGCCGTTGGCGGGCACCGTCACCTGCTTCGAGCTGAGCGCGAAGGTCACACCCGGCTGCGACACCTGCGGCTGGTACGACACGGCGTACGTGTGCGCCGTGCTGTCGGTGTTGTCGACCTGCAGGGTGCGGGTCTCGCTCGTCCCGCTCGCGACCTCGACGACGCCGAACGACGCGGTGACGAGCTGGTCGTTCTCGGCGCTGCGGACCGTGGTGCCGGCGGTGACCGCCTGCAGCGCGTCCACGCGACCGGTGCCCTGGCGGAGCAGGGTGGCCGAACGGTTGCCGTCCTTCACGTCGTGCGTCGCCGTGTTCATCAGCGCCGCCTTGACCTGCGGGGCGGACCAGGTCGGGTGCGACTGGAACGTCAGCGCCGCGATGCCCGCGACGTCCGGCGTTGCCATCGAGGTGCCGCTCATCGACATGCGGCCGTCACCGGTGCCGTTCGCCGCCGAGATCACGTTGACCCCGGGGCCCGCGATGTCCGGCTTGACGATGTCGTCGAACGACCCGTGCACACCACGGCTGGTGAACGACGCGAGCGTGTTCACGGCGTCCGCCTCGATGGCGACCTCGAAGCCCTTCAGCTCGTCCGCGAAGCGCACGTGCAGGGTCCCCGCCTTCGCGGTGGCCTGGAGGCTCGCCACGCTCTTCGCGGTCAGCTCGGCACCCGGGATGGTCGCGTTGCCACCGATGCCGGATTCGAACGTGTCGAGCGTGCCCGCCAGCAGGACGCCGACACCACCGGCGGCCTCGACGTTGTCGAAGCGCACGGCGGAACCGCACTCGAGCGCGGCGTCCGTCCACTTCAGCCAGACGACCTTGCCCTTGATCTTCGCGGCGTCGGCGGCGCTGAACGCGGCACATCCGTCGATGTTCGCGGTCGGAGCGACGACGTCGCCCTCGACCGGCAGGGTGCCCTTGAAGTTCGACGAGTACTGCGACCGGTAGGTCTTCGCGACGTCGGCCGGTGCGGTGACCTGCACGCCGTCGTAGAGCGACTGGCCGGTGGCGCTCGCGGCGACGGTGAGCGCACCCTCGGCGTTGCCCGGCGAGCCACCGATGTCGGTGAAGTCGTCGGCGTTGCCCGAGGCGATCACGGGGAGCACGCCACGTGCGGTCAGTGCGTCGATCTTGGCGTTGTCGGGGTCGTCCGGTGCACCGTAGTCGGAGCCGAGCGACAGGTTCAGGACGTTGATGTCCTTGCCCTCGGTGAGCGCCTTGCCCACCCAGTCGAGCGCGGCACCGGTGACGTCGGTCGAACCGCCGTTGTCACCGAAGACCTTCAGGGCGTACAGGCCGGCCTCGGGCGCGGTGCCCGGACCGATCCACATGTCCTGCACCTGCTGCGTGGTGAGCTTGGTGTAGTCGCCGTCGAACTGCTGCTTGTCGGCGGTCAGGCCGTAGCCCGCGATCGAGCCGGACACGTGCGTGCCGTGGTCGCCGCCCTTGCCGTCGATCGGGTTGTCGTCGGGAGCCGGCACCGGGTCGTAGGTGTTCGGGTCCTCGGGGTTGGCGTTGTACGTCGCACCGGCGAAGTCGTACCCGCCCAGGAACTTCGACGCGTCGTACAGGCTCGGGTCCGGGGCGCCGCTGCTCGCGTTCGCCAGGGCCTGCTGGTACGCCTCGGTGGTGCCGGGGCCGCCGAAGTCGGCCTGCGTGTAGTCGAGACCGGTGTCGAGGACGGCGACGTTGACGCCCTTGCCGGTGTGGCCGGTCTCCTGCCAGGCGTTGAGCGAGCGCGTGTAGACGTCGCTCGCGGCGTTCTTCGGCGAGACGCCGTCGGCACCGGGGCGCACCAGGCTCGGGTCGACGCCCGAGGGAGCGGCGTCGGCGTTCTCGTTGACCGTCGGCTCGACGATCTTCTTCGGCGTGAGCGGGATGATGCTCTCGACGTCGGAGCGCTCGGCGATCTTCCGGAACGCGTCGACGTCGGCGACGACCGCGACGCCGGGCACGGTGTACTCGGTCGAGTAGAGCTCGGTCGCGTCGGCATCGGCGCGCTTGACGGCCGACCGCACCGCGGCGACGGTGGACTGGATCGCCTCGACGCGGTCCGCGGCGGCGGAGGACTGCCTGCGCGACTGGGTCAGGTCGCCGCCCTTGGCCTTGGCGTCCACCTCGAGGGCGCCCTGGCCGGTCGTGCGCACGAACGCCGCGACGGTCTTCGTCGGCTTGGCGTCGCGGAGCGGCGCGGAGAGCTTGAGGTCGGCCACCGGGATCCCGGCCGGAGCAGCGGAGGCCGCGCCCCCGACTGCGAGACCGCCGCATGCGAGGGCCGCGACGGCGATGCCGGCGGTCAGGACGCGGGTGAAGCGATGGGGGGTGGGTTTCGGGTCGGTGTTCGGTGTTGCACGGTTCAAAGAGGGCACTCCAGGCTCAGTCCGTGGTTCGCATGAGATTCCTGTGAAGCTATGCGTTCGTTCTCAGGGAAGACAGTCCGCACTTTGGGGGACACCCCTCGTCCAGGGGACGGAACCTGTTAAGTTGCACACACGTGTGCACGTTATTACGATGGGGTGCGTGACCACCACCGAGCACCCCTCCCGCGCGCCCCGCCGCGACGCCACGGAGAACCGGGCAGCACTCCTCGACGCGGCGCGGACCTGCCTGCAGCAGGACCCGGACGCCTCCATCGAGACGATCGCCGCCGCGGCCGGCCTCTCGCGTCGCGCGGTGTACGGGCACTTCCCCTCGCGCGACGACCTGGTGCGCGAGGTCGTGACCGCCGGCGCCGCCCGGATCGCCGCCGCCATGCCCACCACCTCGGACCTGCAGGGGCTCCCGCCGGCCGCACGCCTGGCCGCCATCGCGGTGACGCTCTGGACCGAGGTCTCGCACGTCCGCTCGATGGCCCGGATCGCCGTGCGCAGCCCCTTCGCCGAACCCGTCGCCGAGGTCTTCGCCCCGTTGCGCTCACAGGTGCGTCAGGCGTGCGCGCTCGGCATCGCCGACGGCGCGATGCGGGACGACGTCGACCCCGAGACCCTCGGCCGCCTGGTCGAGGGCGCGTGCATCGCCGTCCTCGACGAAGCCACCCGCTCCGGCACGAGCGACGAGGACGGACGGCGGATGGTGGTGGTGTCGGCGCTGGGCACGGCCGGCATCGACTGGCGCACCGCACTGCTCTCCGAACCCGCAGCTCCCGCTCCCGCTCCCGCCCCGAAGGACCACGCATGACCCTCGAACTCGACCACGTCGGCATCGGCGAGGAGCCCGGCGCACCCCTGCCCGTCGTCTCCGCCGTCGCCGCGCCCGGACGCCCGGGGGTCCTCGCCGTCGAGACCGAGCAGGCACCCGTGCTCGCGTCCCTCGTCGCCGGTGGCCGCATGCAGCCCGACACCGGCCGCCTGCTGCTCGACGGGCACGAGGACCCGGCAGCCGTCCGCCGCGCGTTCGCGCTGGTCGACACCCCCGGGATCGCCGAGCCATTCCCCGTCCTGACCCTCAAGCAGATCGTGCGCGAGGAACTCGCGTTCGCCGGGCAGCGCCCGACCCGCGAGCACGTCGACACGGTGCTCGACGAGCTCGGACTGCGGGACTACGTCGACACCGCCGTGCAGCGGGTCCCGACGGCCGTGCGCATCCGGCTGCTCGTCGAGCTCGCGCTGCTCCGCGACGGTGTCACCGGCATCGTGATCACCTCGCCCGAGCGGCACGGCGGCGCCGTCGAGGACTGGTTCCAGGTGGTCCGCGACGTCGCCCGACGGGGCGTGACCGTGGTGCTGGTGACCTCGAAGGCCGCCGCCGCGACCGTCGAGCACCTGCTCGACACGATCGAGACGCACGACGACGTCGCGGCGCCCGGCGTCGCCGAGACGCTCGAACAGCCCCAGACCGAGGACCCCGAGGACGTGGCCCGAACCGACGGAACCGAGCCGGGCCTCCTGGCCGCTCCTTCCGTCACCACAGCATCCGCAACCGTCCCGACGGAGGCACAGAAGTGACCACCACCTCGCTCGTCCGCGCAGAACTCGCGCGGCTCACCGCGACCCCGCTCGCACGCCTGGCGTTCATCGCGCTGATGATCGTGCCGCTGCTCTACGGCGGCGCCTACCTGTGGGCGAACCGCGACCCGTACGCGAAGCTCGACCAGATCCCCGCCGCGATCGTGGACCTCGACGCCGGCGCCACGCTGGACGGCGACCAGGTCGACTACGGCAAGGACGTCACGAAGGAAGCCATCGACGGCGCTGACTTCAAGTGGACGAAGACGAGCGCCGCCGACGCCCGCTCCGGTGTCCGGAACGGCACCTACGACTTCGTCGTCACCATCCCGCACGACTTCTCCGAGCACCTGGTGTCCGCGCAGTCCGACGACCCGACCCAGGCGAAGCTCGTCATGACGACGGCCGACACGAACTCGTACCTGGCCTCGACCATCGCCGAGCAGGCGGGCAAGACCATGCGCACCGCCGTCGCCGAGCGCGTCGGCAAGCAGGCCGCGAAGACCCTGCTCGTCGGGCTCGCCGACGTCCGCGACAGCCTCGGCGACGCCGTCGACGGTGCCGATGAGCTCGCTTCCGGGGCCAAGAAGGCGGACCGGGGTGCCCACACGCTCGCGGACGGCACCGGCAAGCTGTCGTCCGGTGCGGCGGAGCTCGCCTCCGGCACGGCGTCGTTGCCGTCCCAGACCCAGCAGTTGGACAGCGGGGCGCAGCAGGTGGCGTCGGGGGCGTCGACCCTGGCGTCCGGGCTGGCCAGCGCGCAGCAGCAGACGGCGGCGCTGCCGTCGCAGACGCAGCAGTTGGACAGTGGGGCGCAGCGGGTCGCGGCCGGCAACAAGAAGCTCGCCGACACGGTCGACTCCTACAGCCCCGACGTCGAGTCGCTCCAGCCGCTGGACGCCAGGACGGTGATCGCAGGCATCACCGACAACCTGCCCGAGGGCGTCGAGCTCACGAAGGACCAGCAGACCGCCCTGGAGTCGTCCGTCACCGACGCCGTCACCCGGGTCAACAGCGCCGGCGCTTCGGCGAAGAAGACCTACGAGAGCACGAAGTCCTCGGTGGACAAGCTCCGAGACGGCTCCGCACAGGTCGCAGCCGGTACGTCGTCGCTCGCCTCCGCGGCGCCGACGCTCGCGTCCGGCATCTCCTCGGCGGCGACGGGGGCGTCCACGCTCGCATCGGGGGCCGCCCAGGTGGCCGACGGCACGTCGAAGCTGGCCTCGGCCGCTCCGACCCTGTCGTCCGGTGCATCGCAGCTCGCGACCGGTGCGAAGACCGCCGACCAGGGCGCCTCGTCGCTCGCGTCAGGGTTGGACAAGCTCACGACCGGCTCGTCGAAGCTCGCGTCGTCGCTCGACCAGGGCCGCACGAAGATCCCGGCGTCGAACGCCTCGGAGCGTGCGTCGCAGGCCTCGGTCATCTCCGACCCGGTCAAGGTCGGGGACGACAACGTCGCCGCCGCGTCGAACTACGGTGCCGGCCTCGCGCCGTTCTTCATCTCGCTCGCGGCCTGGATCGGCATGTACGCGCTGTTCCTCATCCTCAAGCCGATCTCGAAGCGTGCGATCACGGCGGTGCGGAAGCCCCTCGCGGTGGTGTTCGGCGGCTGGCTGACCCCGGCGCTCCTCGGCCTGGTGCAGATGGTGGCGCTGTTCTTCATCGTGCGCTTCGCCCTCGACCTGAACGTGGTGCACGTCGGTGGCACGATCGGGATCATGGTGCTGGCCTCGGCGACCTTCGCGGCGATCATCATGGCCCTCAACGTGCTGCTCGGCTCGGTGGGGCAGTTCCTCGGACTGGTACTGATGCTCGTGCAGCTCGTCACCGCCGGCGGGACGTTCCCGTGGCAGACGCTGCCGGGGCCGTTGGCGGCGCTGCACTTCGCGCTGCCGATGACGTACTCGGTCGACGCGATCAGGCAGACGATGTACGGCGGGAACCTCGGCGCCGCGTGGTCGGACGCGGGCGTGCTGCTCTGCTGGCTGCTCGGGGCGCTCCTTGTGTCCTTCGTGGTCACGGCGCGGCAGACCCGCTCCCGCACGCTGCGCGACCTGCGCCCGAGCCTGATCGGGTAGCGGGCGCGGGCGGCGGCGCCGCGACATCGAGTGAGCAGAAGACGACGGGTGTGCAATGGCGACCCGTCGTCTTCTGCTCACTCGACGCGACCTCCGCGTGCAAGGAGCGTCTTCAGGTGCGCCACTGCGGCTGAGCGGTGCAGCGTCAGGTCGGACTTGGTCCACCGGACCACCACCCAGCCGAGTCGTTCCATCTCACGGTAGCGGCGGAGGTCACGGCCCCACTGCTCGGCGTCGGTCCGGTGGTGGTCGCCCTCGTACTCGATGACGATGCGGTGCTCCGGGTAGGCCAGGTCGACGCGGCCGACGAACCGTCCAGCTTCGTCGAGCACCTCGAACTGCAGTTCGGGCTCGGGCAGCCCCGCGCGGACGATCGCCAGCCTCGCTCGGGTCTCCTGCGGCGACCCGGCGCCCACCCGCACGAGCTCGAGTGCGACCCGGAGCTTGCGGACTCCCGATCGTGCTCCGGCCAGGGCGACGGCCGCGGCGAGGTCGTCGATCGTCGTCCCGCACCGTCGTTCCGTGACGATGGCGTCCCCGAGCACGACGAGCTGGTCGACCGAGAGCATCGCACCGCAGTCCACCCACAGCGCCGCGGGCGTGCTCGTCGGCATCCCCCACCGCTCCGTCACCCGGGCACGGTCCGGCGTGATGCGATGCCCGACGACCCCGCGGCGTCGCGGTTGCGCGATCGGTACGGGACTCGTGACGTGCACCGGGGCGTCGTCGGCGACAGGGACGGGGAGCTGCCAGAGGACCGCCGCCGAGACGTGGCTGATGAACTGCCCGGGAACCAGGAGCGGCCGGAGTGCCCGGATCCGGTGGACCGGGTCGGGCGGACGATCACGTGCCCAGCGGATCGACCGGGTCGGCCGGACCAGGTCACGCCGTCGGAGTCGTTGTCGGGAGACGCCGGCGCGGTCGGCCGCGCTGATGTCGAACGCGCGCCCGCGCAGCGGTGTCGGAAGTGGTCGTGCTCGCATGTCCACCACGTTCGCGCCCAGCGCCCACTGCTCGCGCGCCGAACGCGACTTCTGTGTACAACGCACCCCGGGCCTCCCGTGTGGAGGACCAGCCACACGCAGATCGTGAGCAGAAAAGGTCTAGTCGCGGCGCCACACCCGACCATTTCTGCTCACGAAGCGAAACCGACCCCCACACCCCGCCCGCCCGCAGGGCCATGTCACGTCAACCGCTACGATCGACGCACGAGCCAACGGAGGTCGAAGCGCATCATGGGAGACGGCAAGCCCGCGACCATCTACGACGTCGCCGCACGCGCCGGGGTCTCCAAGTCCCTCGTCTCCCTCGTGCTGCAGCGCTCCCCCCGGGTCAGCGACCAGCGCCGGGCCGCGGTGCTGAAGGCGATCCAGGAGCTCGACTACCGGCCCTCCACCGCGGCCGTGTCCCTCGCCGGCACCCGCAGCCGCACCATCGGTGTGGTGCTGGACGATTTCCGCAACCAGTGGTTCGTGGACCTGCTCACCGGCCTGCGCGAGAGCCTGCAGGACCAGGGGCACCGGCTCGTGGTCGCCGACCGCTTCCTCAACACGGGGCTCGACGCCTCACCGGTCGAGGGCTTCCTGTCCATGCGCGTCGAGGGCATCGTGATCGCCGGCGAGCCGACCACCGACCTGGCGATCCCCGCCTCGATGCCGCTCGTGATCGCCGGCGGCCGCGTCGCGATCCCCCGCGCCGACACGGTGGCGAACGACGACCACGCCGGCGGCGGCATCGCGGCGCAGCACCTGCTCGACCTCGGGCACACCCGACTCGGGTTCGTCGGTGCGAGTTCGGCAGCATCGGCGGAACGCCAGGCCGGGTTCGAGCAGGCGGCGGCGACACGTGCGTCCGTCGTCACGACGGTGCTGCCCGGCGAACCCACCGAAGAGGCCGGTTCGCGTGCCCTCGGCATGCTCCTCGACGAGCACCCGGACGTCACCGCGGTCT
Source organism: Curtobacterium sp. Arg-1 (assembly GCF_025643395.1). Lineage (NCBI taxonomy): Bacteria > Bacillati > Actinomycetota > Actinomycetes > Micrococcales > Microbacteriaceae > Curtobacterium > Curtobacterium sp. Arg-1. The sequence continues at coordinate 562,277 of NZ_CP095731.1, read as the reverse complement.
TCGCCGCGAACGACGTGATGGCCCTGGGGGCCCTGTCCGAACTCGCCGAACGCGGGCTGCGCGTCCCCGAGGACGTCTCCGTCATCGGCTACGACGACACCCCCGTGGCCGCGATGCGGTACGTCGGCCTGACGAGCATCGACGACCGCAGTGTCGAGATCGGCCGCGGCGCCGGCGAGCGTCTGCTCGCCCGCATCGCCGATCCGCGGATCGCCGCGACGGAACTGCTCGTCGAACCCCGCCTCGTCACGCGCCGCACCACCGCCGCGCGCTGACGCGGCACCCCTGCCCCGGCCGGGAGGCCCGCCCCGCGTCCGTCACGCCCGCTTCGTGAGCAGGAATGGTCGGGTCCAGGGCCCGCACCCGACCACTTCTGCTCACGACGTCGCGCCGGGCAACTCCGCGTGCTGGACGACCCAGCTGTGCATGACGATCGCCGCGGCGGCCGAGGCGTTGATGCTCCGCGTCGACCCGAACTGCGCGATCTCGAGGTGCGCGTCGGCACCGGCGACCGCCTGCTCGGTGAGTCCGGGGCCCTCCTGCCCGAACAGGAACACGCAGCGCTCCGGGATCGTCGCGGTCTCGATGCGTTCGGCACCCGGGGTGTTGTCGATGGCGACGACGGGACGCGCTTCATCGGCCATCGCGGTGAGGAACGCTTCGACGTCGGGGTGGTACCGGACGTGCTGGTAACGGTCGGTCACCATCGCCCCGCGCTTGTTCCACCGCCGCCGTCCGATGATGTGCACGGTGCCGGCGAGGAACGCGTTGGCGCTCCGCACGATCGACCCGATGTTCAGGTCGTGCTGCCAGTTCTCGATCGCCACGTCGAACGCGTGCCGGCGGGTGTCGAGTTCGGCGACGATCGCGTCCATCGACCAGTACCGGTAGCGGTCGAGCACGTTCCGGGAGTCCCCCGCGGCGAGCAGCTCCGGGTCGAGCCTCGGGTCGTCGGGCCAGGGTTCCGGGTGCGGCCCCACCCCGTTGGTCGTCAGCTCGTGCGACGGTTCGGGCGCAGTGGTCACCCGACCAGCGTACGGCCGGGCGCGGGGTCGGGCGCCGCCGGCTCAGGCGGTGCGGGCGATGCGCGCCTCGATGCCGGCGATCAGGATGTCGAGGCCGAGCGCGAACCGGTCGTCGTAGGAGTGCTCGCCGAGGATCTCGCCCACCAGGCGGTGCCGCTCGGGTCGGCCGGCCTCGGAGTCCCCGCGTCCGACCTGCACCCCGGCGTGCCCGACCACGAAGTCGTAGACGACGAAGAAGGCGTACATCGCCTCGGCCGGCGGCAGCCCGGCGTCCTGCAGGGCACCGACGACCTTCGCCACGACGGCGTCCGACTCGGTCGAGGCGAGCGGGGCCCGCTGGCTGTGCGACTCGAGCACGAGCGGGTGGGTGCGCATCAGGTCGCGGAACGTCGTGGCGAAGGTGCGGACGACGGCGTGCCACTCGTCGGGCCAGACGAAGGTGGCGGTGAACTCGTCGACCGTGCGGCGGACGAGTTCGGCGTGCAGGTCGTCCAGGCCGCCGATGGTCCGGTGCACGGTCATCGGAGCGACGCCGAGCCGGACGCCCAGGGCACGGAAGGACAGCCGGTCGAGGCCGTCCTCGTTCGCGATGGTCGTGGCGGCGTCGATCACCTGCTCGCGGGAGAGCACGTTCGGGCGGCCTCGGCGTCGTCGCGGCGTCACCTCGAGCTCCGTCTCCGACACCGGGGTGGGTCGGGGCGCGCTGGACGGGGTTCCGGGTTCGACGAGCACGAGGGGGCCTCCTTGATTCGGTACGTGTCCCGAAAAGCGTAGGGCAAACCCGACCGCGGTTCGGTGTCTCGACCATCTCGGGTCTGGCAGCAGCGCGCAAGAGCCGCCCCGGGCCTCCCGGCCCTTTCCGAGCCGACCACGATCCGACGCGAGCCGGACCTGAACCCCCGCGCAGTAGGGTGAGGCGCATGGCGACCCGAGACGACGTCGAGTGCTGGCTGACCGACATGGACGGCGTGCTCGTCCACGAGAACCAGGCGCTCCCCGGCGCTCCGGAGCTCATCCAGCAGTGGCTCGACGACGGCACCGAGTTCCTCGTGCTGACGAACAACTCGATCTTCACGCCGCGCGACCTGAGCGCCCGGCTGCGGGGCTCCGGCCTGCACGTGCCCGAAGAGCGGATCTGGACGAGTGCGCTCGCGACGGCCGACTTCTGCAAGTCGCAGATGCCGGGCGGGTCCGCGTTCGTGATCGGCGAGGCCGGCATGACGACCGCCCTGCACGAGGCCGGGTTCATCATGACCGAGACCGCTCCCGACTACGTCGTCGTCGGCGAGACCCGCAACTACTCGTTCGAGGCGATCACGAAGGCCGTGCGGCTCATCCGCGACGGCGCACGGTTCATCGTGACGAACCCCGACGCCACCGGCCCGAGCGCCGAGGGCGTCCTGCCGGCCACCGGCGCCATCGCGGCCATGATCGAGAAGGCGACCGGCAAGCAGCCCTACGTGGTGGGCAAGCCGAACCCGATGATGTTCCGGTCGGCGATGAACCGGATCGGCGCGCACTCCGAGAACACCGGCATGATCGGCGACCGGATGGACACCGACGTGCAGGCCGGCATCGAGGCGGGGCTGCACACCGTGCTCGTGATGACGGGGATCAGCGACCAGGCCGAGATCGACCGGTACCCGTTCCGTCCGAGCGAGGTCATCTCCGGCGTGCACGAACTCGTGCGCACCGAGCCGTTCGAGGTCGAGCTCTAGCCCTGACGACCCACCGGCGTCGGGCCGTCGGCAGTGCGCCGGTGGCCGGTCAGTTGCCGGCAGCCGACTCGCGCCAGCGCGCCTGACCGATGATGTTCTGCGCGTAGGAGACCCGGTTGAACACGTCGACGCGCTGCTCCTCGGAGAAGACCTGCACGAACTCGGTGTGCGACTGACCGTTCGCGGCCCAGATCGACACGGAGACGTTGCCCTGCGTCCGTCGCTCCTTCGCGAGCAGGAACAGGAGTCCGAGCAGGAAGAACCACACCGTGATGACGGTCATCACGATCGCCCACGTCGGGATGTGCGACGTCGACGACGACTGGTCCTGCGCGGTGATGTTCACCTGCGCGGCCGGCCAGGTCCCGCTCGGCGTGACGATGCGGTCCTGCGTCACCCCCACGGATCCGATCGAGACGAGTACTGGGCTCGGCGCCGGCGCCCCACCGGTCGGCTGCATGCTCATGGTGGAACCCTAGCGGCCCACGCACCCCGGGCGGCTTTCGGAGTGCAGCCTGCGCCGTGCGGGGGGGGGCGGGGGCGTGGCGAGGTCGCACGCGGGGTGGGTGGCGGCGGCGCACGGTGCGGAGTTGGGCAGCGGGCGCCGGGTTGGTGGTTCCGTGCGAGCCTGCAGCGCCGCACCCAGCCGTCAAGCTCGCACCGCATGTACGAACCCGCACCGTGCCGAGCCCGGGGAGACCGAGCGGGCGCGAGGTTGGCGGCGGCGCACGGTGCGGGGTTGGGCAGCTGGTGCCGGGTTGGTGGTTCCGTGCGAGCCTGCAGCGCCGCACCCAGCCGTCAAGCTCGCACGGGGGCGCGCACTCCGCACCGTGCGGCGCGCACCCCGCACGGCGCGGCGCGGCGCGGCCCGCATGACGATCCGGTGAACAGAACCGTTCCGCGGTGAACGACGGGAAAACTGCCCCGGGAGCGACCCTAGGGTTGCCCTGGTCGAGCTGAAAGCGGCTCTGACCAGGGTTTTCTGTGAATTGCTACAGGATGGGGTCATCGGTGCCGATGTCGGTTCGTGCCACGACGGCGGTGGTCGTCGGCGCACTCGGAGCACTCGTGGGGACCGCGATCGTCACCCCGCACTTGGTCCCTCCGACGTCGCCGCACACGAGCGCGGTCACCGTGCAGGCCGGCACCGACGCCTGCGGAACGGGGTGGCCCGCGAGTCCGGACCGCGCTCTCGCCGGCCCCCAGACGTTCCGGATCCACAACACCTCCGTCGCCGGGATCGAGGTGCAGCTGGTCGACCCCACGAACGGCGCGGTCTACCTCGACGCGGAGGGACTGGGAGCGGGTGCCACGCACGACTACGGCGTCCGACTCCCGCGCGGCCAGTACCGGTTCCGCTGCCTGCCCGCCGACGCGAACCCCGGCACCGGGCCCGTCGTCCACCTGCGCGGCGCCACGCACGTCAGCGACGAGACCCCCGGGATCGTCCCGGTCACCCGCGACGACCTGATCCCCGCCGCGAAGTCGTACGGCGACTGGATCGAGAGCCGCCTGCCGACGCTGCTCGCCGACGTGCGTGCACTGGACGCCGACGTCCGGACGGGTGACGTCCGGGCCGCACGACGGGACTGGCTGGTCGGTCACCGCGAGTACGAGCAGCTCGGAGCCGCCTACGGCGCGTTCGGGGACGACGACACCGCGATCGACGGGCTCCCCGCCGCCGGACGGACCGCACTCGACGACCCGCACCTGACCGGCTTCCACCGCGTCGAAGCGCTGCTGTGGTCGGCAGCGCCCGGCATCCGCGCCGTCGCACCCGCAGACGCCCTGGTCGCCGCCGTCGAACACCTGCGCCGGACGTTCCCCACCCAGCGGGTCGACCCGCTCGACATCGGCCTGCGCTCGCACGAGATCCTCGAGAACGCGCTCCGCTTCGAGGCGACCGGGGCCACCGACGCCGGCAGCCACACGGCACTGGCGACGATCGACGCGAACATCAGCGGGACGGAGCACGCGCTCGAGCCGCTCCGGTCGATCCTGCGGACCCGCTACCCGGGCCTCCGGGCCACCGACCGTGCGCTGGCGACCCTGCGCGCCGACGCCGAGTCACACCGACGGACCGACGGCAGCTGGGACACCCTCGACGGTCTCGACCGCACCGCCCGCGAGCACCTGGACGCCGACCTCGACGCTGCGCTCGAACAGCTCGCGCCCGTCGCCGCCATCTGCGACCCGAGGAGGACCTCGTGACCGAACGACCGCAGCGCCCGGGCCCGGCGGGCCCCCGGAGCCAGCAGCGCCCACGCGGGATGGACGCGGCGACGTACCGCCGGATGGCCGAGGCACACGCCCGCCTCGGGCTCTCCGCCGACGGCAGTGCCTGTCCCGCCGGCGCACCGGACGACCAGCAGCAGCCCGGCCCCACCCGCGGGGTCGGACGCCGCGCGTTCCTGACCAGCGCGGTCGGGGCAGGTGCCGGAGCCGCCGCGGCGGCAGCGAGCCTGACCGCCGGGCGTGGGACGGGCCTCCAGGCAGCCGCCGCGACCACCGGCGGTGCCGACGCCTCGCCCGGTTCCTCGTACGCGTTCCACGGCGCGCACCAGGCCGGGATCACCACACCCGCGCAGCGACAGTCGGCGTTCCTGGCGTTCGACGTGACCGCGGCCGACCGCGGGGACCTCGCCGACCTGCTCCGGACGATCACCGAGCGGGCCCGGTTCCTGACCCGCGGCGGCACGCCTGCCGACGTCGGGATCACCGCGCCGCCGGCCGACTCCGGCGTGCTCGGACCGCAGGTCGCGGCCGACGGGCTCACCGTGACGGCGAGCGTCGGCGCCTCGCTCTTCGACCACCGGTACGGCCTGTCGGGGCAGCGCCCGGCGCGGTTGCGGACGATGGAGGACTTCCCGAACGACGACCTCGACCGGTCGATCTCGGACGGCGACCTGCTGCTGCAGGTGTGCGCGCACAACACCGACACCGTCCTGCACGCCGTCCGCGACATCGCCCGGGCCACCCGCGGCGGCATGCAGGTGCGCTGGCGCCAGGACGGTTTCGCGTCCCCGCCGCGCCCCTCCGGCACCCCGCGCAACCTGCTCGGGTTCAAGGACGGCACCGGCAACCCCTCCACCGCGGACCGCAGCGTGATGGACGACCTGGTCTGGACCCGCGGTGGACAGGACGGCGAACCCGACTGGGTCACCGGAGGCAGCTACCACGTCGTGCGGACCATCCGGATGTTCGTCGAGTTCTGGGACCGCGTCTCGCTGCACGAGCAGGAGAACATGATCGGCCGGCACCGCGACTCCGGTGCCCCGCTCACCCGCAGCGGCGAGTTCGACGACCCCCGGTACCAGGACGACCCGACCGGCGACGTCATCCAGATGGACGCACACATCCGGTTGGCGAACCCGCGCACCGCCGAAGCCCGTGCGCAGCAGATGCTCCGTCGTCCCTACAACTACGACAACGGCACCGACACGAACGGCGACCTCGACATGGGCCTGTTGTTCGCGTGCTTCCAGGCCGACCTGGAACGGCAGTTCGTCGCCGTGCAGAAGCGCCTGGTCGACGAGCCCCTCGTCGACTACGTGTCACCGGTCGGCGGCGGCTACTTCTTCGCCCTGCCCGGGGTCCGCCACGCGGACGACTGGCTGGGCCGTCGACTGCTCGCACGGACCTAGCCGGGCCGACGCTCGCACATCCGAGCCCGGGCCGTCGCCCGCACGGCCCCGCCCGCACGGACCCGGCCGGACCCGCCCGCCCGCCGGGCCCCACCGCTCCCCCACCACCCCACCGTCCCGACCAGTGAGAGGTTCCACGTGTTCCGACCTTCCGAACGACGCGTCCAACAGGGCGCGCTCGCCATCATGGCCCTGGCGGCCGTCGCCGGGACGGCCCTCGCCATCCCGCAGTCGGCGTCCGCCGCGGACAACTCCCTCAGGACCACCACCCCGATCAAGCACGTCGTCGTCATGTACGACGAGAACGTGTCGTTCGACCACTACTTCGGCACCTACCCGAAGGCCGCGAACACCGACGGCACCCGCTTCACCGCCGCACGGAGCACCCCGAAGGTGAACACGCTCGCGTCCTCCGGCACCCTGACGAAGAACCCGAACGCCTACGCCCCGTCACGGCTGACGCCCGCCCAGGCGCTCACCTGCGACCAGAACCACAACTACCTGCCCGAGCAGAAGGCCGTCGACGGCGGTGCCATGGACAAGTTCGTCGAGAGCACCTCGGTGGACACCTGCACCGGGCTGTACGGGTCGCCGGGCCTGACGATGGACTACTACGACGGCAACACCACCACCGGGCTGTGGAACTACGCCCAGAACTACGCGATGAGCGACAACGCCTGGGACACCGGCTTCGGCCCCTCCACCCCCGGGGCGCTCAACCTGATCAGCGGCAACACCCACGGCGGCACCGGCGTGGACTCGGTCACCGGTGCCACGGTGCCGACCTCGACCGCCGTCGTCGCGAAGGACGCCGCGGGCCAGGGCACCGTCACCGCCGACCCGGACCCCGCCTACGACGACTGCTCCGACAAGGACCACACGTCGACGTCGAACCTGGTGAAGATGTCGGGCAAGAACATCGGCGACCTGCTCAACGCGAAGGGCGTCACCTGGGGCTGGTTCCAGGGCGGCTTCACCCCGACGACGGCCTACGCGGGCACCGGCACGCTCGCCAAGTGCGACGCCACCACGACGAACGTCGGCGGCTCGGTCAGCAACGACTACTCGCCGCACCACAACCCGTTCGCGTACTACGCGTCGACGTCGAACCCGCACCACCTGGCACCGACGAGCGACCGCATGATCGGCTCCACCGACCGGGCGAACCACCAGTACGACCTGTCCGCGTTCGACACGGCCCTCGCCGAGCACCGGATGCCCGCCGTGTCCTTCCTCAAGGCACCCGAGGCCCAGGACGGCCACGCCGCGTACTCCGACCCGCTCGACGAGCAGAAGTTCCTGACGTCGAAGATCAACGAGATCGAGCGGTCGCCGGAGTGGTCGAGCACGGCCATCGTCATCAACTACGACGACTCGGACGGCTGGTACGACCACGTCGCGCCGACGATCCTGAACGGCTCGACGGACTCCTCGAACGACACCACGGTCTGCACCACGGCCGCGACCAAGGTCGGTGTCGCCGGTGGGTACCTCGACCGCTGCGGCCCCTCGCAGCGGCTGCCGTACCTGGTCATCTCGCCGTTCGCCAAGCAGAACCACGTCGACCACACCGCCATCGAGCAGACCTCGACCACGAAGTTCATCGAGGACAACTGGTCGACGGGCCGGATCGGTGACCAGTCGTTCGATGCTCGTGCCGGGTCCCTCCGGGGCATGTTCGACTTCACGCACCCGCAGCACCGCGAGGTGCTCCTGAACACCAAGACGGGTGCGGTCTCGCGGATCGTGTCGACGGCCGTCACGCCGAAGCCGACCCCGAAGCCCACGACGAAGCCGCACACGGGCTCCGGCAGCGGTACGGGCGCGAGCACCGGTTCCGCTGGTGGGACCGGCAGCGGCTCGAGCACGGGTGCGGGCACGGGGAGCGGGGCAGCGCCGGTCTCGAGTGCCTCAGCAGGAGCCGGGGCCACGGGGCAGACCGTCGCCGCCGACCCGTCCGCGACCGACCCGTCGGCGACGCGCCTGGCCTTCACCGGTGCGCAGCTCACCGGGGTCACGATCGCCGCGATCGTGTTCCTGATGTCCGGCATCGCGCTGGTCGTCATCCGCCGTCGCCAGCTCCGCCGTCGGGCCGACTGACACGGAGCGTCGGGCCGACTGACACGACGCGTCGGGCCGACTGACACGACGTGTCGGGCCGACTGACTCGACAGACCGGTGCCCCGGAGCGTGCTGCGCTCCGGGGCACCGTCGCGTCCACGCGGGGTCGCCCCGCGCCCGTCGCGTCCGTTCCCTCAGACCACGTCGGCCTGGAGGCGCGGCTCGCCTCCCGGCACCACGACCGCCCCCATGGGCGGTACCGTCCGCCACCGCTTCGCCAGCCGCCGCGGCCGGTCGTCGTACCAGGCGACGACCCCGCCCGCCACGATGCCGAACGCGAGCACCCCGAACGAGAACAGCCCGATCAGGCCGAGCAGGGTCAGCTTCCCGAAGTCGCCCGTGTCCGCGGTCGCCGAGAACCCGATCGACCCGAAGTCCCAGAAGGCGTGCAGCAGCACCGGTGCGAGCAGGGACCCGGTCAGCCGACGCGCGACGTACAGCGTCGACCCGAACGATGCCGCGAACACGACCTGGATCAGCGTCGGTCCGATGCCCGCCCCGGCGAGCGCGTTGAGCAGGTGCAGCAGCCCGAAGAGCACACACGACAGCGCCCAGACACCCATCTCGGGCAGGCGGCGGCGCAGCCCGACGAGCAGGGTCCCGCGGGCCATCAGCTCCTCGAACACCCCGACGAACAGCACCCCGACGGCGAGCAGCAGGAAGTAGTGCGCCGGCAGCGCCGTCCAGTCGATCAGGGGCAGCCGCACGACGCACACCACCAGCACGAGGATCGGCGCGAGCATCGTCCACCGCACCCGCGTCCGGACCGGGTCGACCGTGGCGATCCGCCACCAGCCGAGCGCCGTGACGAACACGGCGAGCGCGGCGACGGCGATGCCCTCGGGGATGACCAGGGCGTGCACGACGCTGTCGACGGTCTGCGCGAGGGTCGCGTAGTCGTCACTCGGCCGCGAGCGCCAGGCGCTGATGGCCGCGAACACCACGAGCGGCGCGAGCCCGAGCAGCAGCGACGGGGGCACCGGCCAGCGACGGCGGCGGGCTCGGGTGGGGGTGGTCGTGGTCACCTCCCGGTTGTACCAGGCGGGACGTACGATTGGCGGTATGCGCCTGCCCTCCCTGTCCACGATGGCAGAGGACTACGTCAAGCTCATCTGGAAGGCCAGCGAGCGCGGAGGGCCCGGGCTGGCGACGCGGGACATCGCCGCGTCGCTGAAGGTGTCGGCGTCGACGGTGTCGGGCAACCTCAAGAAGCTCGACCGTGACGGCCTGATCGAGCACACCCCGTACTACGGCGTCGTCCTCACGCCCCTGGGCCAGCAGGTCGCGGTGGCGATGGTCCGCCGGCACCGGCTGATCGAGACGTTCCTGGTGCGACGGCTCGGCTACTCGTGGGACGAGGTCCACACCGAGGCCGAGGCCCTCGAACACGCGGTCTCGGAGCGGTTCCTGGACCGTGTCGACGCCGACCTCGGGCACCCGACGCACGACCCCCACGGTGACCCGATCCCCGGCGCGGACGGCATCGTGCCGGACTCCCCCGGCACGCTCCTCGGCGCGATCGAGCCCGGTGCGTGCGGCACGGTCGACCGGGTCTCGGACGACGACCCGTCGCTGCTGCGGTACTTCGACGAGCTCGGGGTCCGGCTGGGCACGCACCTGCGGGTGGAGCGGGTGCGCGACTACGCCGGCGTCATCGCGGTGTCACGACGCTCGACCGACGGTTCGGAGTCCCTCGTCGACCTGCCGGCCGCCGCCGCCGCGTCCATCTGGCTGGCGCCCGACGGCGACTGACCGCGCTGCGGGCGCTGGCCGGCTGGTCGGCTGGTCGGCCGGTCGGCCGGTCGGCCGGTCGGCTGGTCGCGACACCCCGCTCACGTCCGCCGAGCGGTCACGAACTGTCGTCCGACAGCCCCGCAACCGACGATTCGCGACCGCTCGGCGCCGAGCGCACGGGGTGTCACGACCGCACCGCGCCCCGCGAACGCGCGTGGCGACGGACGGGAGGCTCAGCGCGCGACCGCCACGCGCCTCCCGTCCGACACTCCCGCCGGTCACGACACCCCGCTCACGTCCGCCGACCGGTCACCATCCGTCGCCCGACAGCCCCACAACCGACAGTCCGCGACCACTCGGCGCGCCCGGCCGGGCGCGCCCGCCGGCCCTACCCCTTGACGGAACGCGTCCGGCCGAGGGCGACCTCGCGCCGAGCCCGTTCGAGCGCGTACTCGGAGGCGACGCCGGGGTCGTGCAGCAGGCGTTCGGTCTCGCGCACGTGCTCGCGGACGACGTCGGAGCCCCGGTCGGCAGCCGCGGCCAGCACCGGCGCGACGGTGTCCTCGCCGAGTCCCACCAGCGCACGCGACAGGCTGAGCCGACGATCCCGGTCGCCGACGCCGAGCTGCACCGCGAGGGTCCGCGCGAGCGACGCCCGCTCGTCGTCGGGGACCAGGGCGACCGCAGTACGCCAGGCGGCTCGGAGCACCTCGTCGTCCTGGTCCCCGAGCAGCGGGCGCACTGCCGGCCAGGCGTCCGGGTCACCGATCTTCGACAGGGTGTGCAGCGCCTGGCTGCGGGCCTGCGACTCGGGGCGCTCGAGTTCGGGCAGCACCCGGGCCACGACGTCCTCGGCCCGGTGTCGGGTCAGTGCCCACGTCAGCATGTCGCGGACGAAGAAGTCCGGCTCCACGGCGCACTGCGCGACGAGCACCTCGAGGTCCGACGGGTCCGGGGTGGTGCCCGCGGCCATCACGGCCTGCAACCGGGCAGAGGATCGCGGGTCGGTGAGGGCAGCGGTGAGCGTGGTCATCCCTCCATCGAAGCCCCTCGCGCCGGGGCCGTGTCAAGCATCGGGGCATAGCGTCGGGAGACGTGCGGTTCGCTCCCACCGCACCTCCGACCACGAAAGGACCTCCGCATGCCCCGCATCGGTACCACTGACCTGCACGTGTTCCCACTCGCCCTCGGCGGCAACGTCTTCGGGTGGACGGCGGACGAGTCGACCTCGCACCAGGTCCTCGACGCCTACACCGCGGCCGGCGGCGACTTCATCGACACCGCCGACGTCTACTCCGCGTGGGCGCCGGGCAACTCGGGTGGCGAGTCCGAGCGTGTGATCGGTTCGTGGCTCCGGGCCTCGGGCAAGCGGGACGACGTCGTCATCGCCACCAAGGGTTCGCAGCACCCGGAGTTCCAGGGCCTGGGCGCCGACACCGTCGCCGCCGCTGCCCGCGCCAGCCTCGAGCGCCTCGGCACCGACCGGATCGACCTGTACTACGCGCACTTCGACGACCAGTCGACCCCGCTCGAGGAGACCGTCCGTGCCTTCGACCAGCTCGTGCAGGACGGTCTGGTCCGGTACACCGCGATCTCGAACTACTCGAAGGACCGCGCCGCGGAGTGGATCCGCATCGCGACGGAGAACGGCCTCGCCCAACCCGTCGCGATCCAGCCGCACTACAACCTGGTCACCCGCCAGCCGTACGAGTCCGACATCGCACCGCTCGCCCACGAGCACGGGCTCGGCGTCGTGCCGTACTTCTCGCTCGCCGCGGGGTTCCTGACCGGCAAGTACCGCACGAAGGACGACTTCGCCGGCAAGGACCGCGAGGGCCAGGTGTCCGGCTACTTCACCGACGAAGGGCTCGCCGTCGTGGATGCGCTGTCCTCGATCGCCGATGCGCACGGTTCCGAGATCGCCACCATCGCACTCGCCTGGCTGCAGGCGCAGCCCGACGTCGTCGCGCCGATCGCGAGCGCCCGGAACACCGAGCAGCTGCCGGCGCTGCTGGCCTCGGCGGAGCTCGAGCTCACCGCCGACGAGCTGCAGACGCTGTCCGACGTGTCGGCGAAGGTGCCCGCGAGCGCCTGACGCCCGCGCGCCAACGGATGCGCGTGCATGTTCCGACATCCCACTCGTCGTTCGACGGGTGGGATGTCGTTCGTTGCGCACGCATCCGTTGCGTGTGCATGTTCCGACAGATCACCCGTCGATCACGGGGTGGATCGTCGCAGAACGGGTCCGCCCCGCCCCGCGCCCCTACGCCCCCGGAGCCAGCGACCCGGTCAGCGGCTGCCCCGACGACCGCGTCACGAAGCACGCGATGAACCGGTCACCCTGGTCCCACGTCGCCTGGTCCGGCGCGTAGGAACCCTGCACCTGCACGTCGCCCACGGCAGCCGCGGCCGAGGCGTTCAGGGCCGTGTCGGACTGGCACTGGTCGGCCGCCTGGGTCGCAAGGGCCTCGGCACCGGGGTAGGTGTCACCCTCGACGGCGAGGCGTGCGGTCAGCTGCCCGATGTGCGGCGTCGCGCAGTCCACCACCGTGAAGGTCTGCGACCACGCGTTCGTGAACGGGGACAGGCACTCCCCACCGGCCAGGTCGGTCCACGGGTGCTCACCGGGCTGGGCCGGTGTGGTCGCGAACTGCAGCGCGGCGGCGGGTGCGGTGGCCTCGCTCGACTGCGCGGTCGAGGGAGCGGCGGTCGGGGCCGCCGATGCCGACGACGCAGCCGAGGGCGACTTCGTCGGGACGGCCTGGTCGGCGATGTTGTTGCCGAGGATCCACTTCGACAGCAGGAAGACCAGCACGATGAGCACGAGGATCAGGGCGATCGACCCGTAGATCAGCAGCTGCTTGCCGCGCTTGCCCTCGTTCCGCAGCCGCGCGAAGCCCTCGTTGATGAAGTTGTCGCGTTCGCCGGGCTGTCGGTCCGGAGCAGCCGCGGACCGGCCGACACCAGCACCAGCAGCAGGGCGGGCCGCAGCCGGCGCAGCAGCAGCCGTGGGCACGGCAGCCGCGGGCATCATCCGCGTGCCGGTGTCCTCGGGGTCGTAGCCGGTGTCACCGAGCTGCCCGACGGCCTCGGTGCCGAACAGGTCCTTGATGGCGCTCGTGTCGCTGGTCTCGCGGCCGTCCCACTCGGACTGGTCCAGGTCGTCCGGCGCGGCGGCGGGCAGCGACTCCGGCTGAGGACCGGTCTCGGTCCGGCCCAGTCCGAGCACGGCGTCGAGGTCTTGTCCGACCGACGGCGGCAGGTGTGCCGGGTACTCCTGGGCACCCGCGGTCGGCTCCACGAGCGGCGGCGCAGCGGTCGGCGGCACGGTCGCGTCGGGCTCGGACCACCAGGGCGTCCCGGCTGCCGGGATCGCGGTGGTCGGGGCGTCAGATCGGAGGCCCTCGGTCGCCTCCGCTTCGTCGGCTCCGGTGGACGCACGGGGCGCGTCCACTGCCTCGGTCGGGTCCGCGGGGTCGCTCGTGTCCGGCGAAGCGGCGCCGGCAGCAGCAGCGGCGGCGGCACCTGCGCCGGCAGCGGTGGCACCGGCAGCGGGCACAGCCGGCGGCACCACGGGCGGGACCGGCACGGCCGGCGGCACCGGGTAGGTGCGCGGCGCCTGGGGCAGCCCGGCGGCCGGGGTGTCGACCTCGCCGGCCACGACCTCGTCCTCGTCGTCGAACTCGTCGGCGAGCGACCAGGACCCTGCGGACAGTGCGGTGGTGTCGAACGAGTCGGTGGTCAGCGTCGCCGGGACCTCGCCGGGCTCGTCGTCGTCGCCGATCGCCCAGTCGAACGGCCGGTCGTGGGCGCCGGTCTGCGTGGGGACCGGCCCGGTGCTCGTGATGCGCAACAGGTCGGTGAAGGTCGGCGGCTCCTCGGTCGGGGGCAGCACGTTCTCGACACCGAGGGGCTGCGGCGCAGCGGGCGCCACGGGCTCCGGGTGCGATCCCGTCGCACGGCCGAGCCAGTCGACGTCGGCACGGCCCTCGCCGAACGGGTCGACGCGGCGACGCTCGTCCTCGATCGCCTTGGACGCGGCGGCACGTTCGTCGCGGTGGGCCTGGGCCGTCGGCAGCACGATCGACGACGGGTGCGGTGCGGTGGAGTCCGGGGGGACGTCCGCGGCGGCCGGGATCCGGTCGTGCAGCGTGGAGCGCTCGTGCTCGACGGCGGCGTCGGGGTTCTCCGACGGCGCGAGCAGCTCGGCGGGCATCGAGATGGCCTGGGTCGAGTCGTCCGGCGCAGCAGGAGGAGCAGGCGCAGGCGCAGGCGCAGGCGCAGGCGCAGCATCTTCGGGCTCGGGCACGAACGGCTCGGGCAGCGGTGCGCCCGTCTCACGCGCGGTGCGCTCGGCCTCGCGACGCTCCCGGCGCGACGGCCAGTCCTCCTCGCCCCGCGGGGCCCCGAAGATGTCCGCAGCGCTGCGGAGACCGTGGAACGGAGCGTCCGATCCGGACGCACGCCGAGCCTCCTGGCCGTCGTCCCCGTCTGCCGGGCCGGCGGTGCCGTCGGGTTCGCGTGCGTCGTCCGGACGCTCCTCGGTCACGCGGTCAGCCCCAGATCAGCCAACCCGATGGCTGCGAAGTACGGGTAGCCAGCCGCTTCGATCGTCTCCTTGGCACCGGTGTCCCGGTCGACGACGACCGCGACGGCGGCGATGATCGCGCCCTCGCGCTCGAGCGCCTCGGCCGCCTTGAGCGGCGAGCCACCGGTGGTGGAGGTGTCCTCGAGCACGACGACGCGCTTGCCCTGCAGGTCCGGGCCCTCGACCTGCTTGCCGCGGCCGTGGTCCTTCGGTTCCTTGCGGACGACGAAGGCGTCGTAGGTCAGTCCCTGGGCGGCGGCCTGGTGCAGGACGGCGCTGGCGATGGGATCGGCGCCCATGGTGAGCCCGCCGACGGCGGAGACGTCCGGCACCTGCTGCACGAGCTCGGTCATGACCTGTCCGATCAGCGGCGCGACGCGGTGGTCCAGGCTGACCTTCCGCAGGTCGATGTAGTACGTCGCCTTCTTCCCGCTGGTCAGGGTGAAGTCGCCGTGGAACACCGCTTCGGAGGAGATGTACTGGATCAACTGTTCGCGCGCGTCGGTCACAGCGCACAAGGGTAGCCGGTCGGGCCCGCAGCGCGCTCCCCCAGCCTGAGCGTCTGTGCGTGCTGGCACCGAGGCAGCGTCGGTACGCTCCGGGGCATGTCCCGTGCACCGCGTCGCGCCGCCGTGGAGCCGGCTCCGGCCGGCGGCCGCCGGCCCGGTGCCGTGGCCGTCACGATCGGACGGGAGGCCCTTGGCGGCCTGGTCGCGCTGGCCCTGGCCGTCATCGCCCTGCGCCACGTCGTCGCGACGGAACGGGTGGCGTTGCTCTGGTACGACGGCGACTCGGTGCTGCTGCCGCTCGTCGAGCGTTCGCTGCAGGCCGGGCAGCCGTTCGAGTGGGCGATGTCGCCCGCGCTGTTCTTCTTCCCCGAGCTGCCCGCGTACCTGTTCAGCGCGCTGGTGACCGCGACGCCGCAGCAGGCCCTGGCGTTGAACGGGGTGCTCGTGCTCCTCGCCGTCTACGCGCTGGTGCGTGCGGCCGCGAACGAACTGATGCCGTCCGCCGGGCGCCCCGCCCGGATCGCGGTGTCGGCCGGGGCGCTCGGCCTCGTCACCCTGCTGGTGCTGACCGAGTCGTCGGCGACGGCGACCTCGCTCGAGCTGGCGTCGCTGCTGCTCACGACGACCTACTACTACGGTGCCGTGCTGGCGATGCTCGGCACCGCGGTCCTCGTGCTGCGGTCGGTGCGGCTCGGCCGGGCGTCGGTGCTGCTGCTCGTGGTGCTCGGACTCGTCGCCGCGTGCACGACGGCGTCGAACCCGCTGTACGTGCCGTGGTCCGCCGCTCCGGTCGTCGTCACGCTCGGGCTCCTGGTGCTGGCGCGCCGGGTGCCGTGGCGTCCGGCGGCGCTGCTGTCCGGTGCCGTCACCATCGGCTCGGTCGTCGGGTACCTGGTGCGGATCCCGCTGCGGCCGTTCGTCTCCCTCGACCCCGCGACGTACGTGCAGCCGTCGCGGGCCGGTGAGACGCTGCGGTTCTTCGCGGCACTGACCGACGACCGGGCGGGCACGGCACCGGGCGACGTCGGCCTGCTGCTGCTGTTCGCCGGCGTGCTCGTCACCGTCGGCGGCACGGTCTGGGCCTGGCGGGTCCGCACCGCCCGCACCGTGCTGGTCGCGACGCTGCTCCCCCTGGTGACCGTCGTCGCGGTGTCCGTCGGGGTCGTCGTCGCCGGGTCCGAGACCCCGCGCTACCTGCAGCCGATCGTGACCGCACCGCTGCTCGCACTCGTCGCCGTGGCCGAACTCACCCGCACCGCGGTGCGCCGGACACGGGTCCACCGTCCGCACCGGGGCGTCCGAGCAGGGGTCGCGGTCGCGATGGCCGCCGTGCTCGCGGTGGGCGTCGCGGTGACCCCCGGGACCGCCCACGCCGTGGCGACCGCCCGGTACCCGGCGGCGGCGTGCCTCGACCGTTGGGCGCACGGACGCCAGGTCACCGGCGTCGGACAGTTCTGGACCGTCCGTCCCCTCGCCACCTACGCGTCGACGAACCTCGAGCTGCTGCAGGTCCGCGACACCTTCGAGACGTACCCGTGGCTCGTCGACCTCGGGGCGTACCGCGGTGCCGACCCGAGCTTCGTGGTGGTCGGGTCGCACGACCTCTGGACCACCGCGGTCGAGGACTCCCTCGGCCCGCCGGCGACGATCACCCACTGCACCGGCTTCGACGTCTACGACTACGCCGGCACCGCGGGGCAGGCCCTCCTGCGGCGCGACGTCGTCGGGAGCGCCGACGTCATCCGCCGCGAGCGCGGCTTCTGATCCGCTGCTGAAGTTGTCCACAGCGGCGCGTTGCCGTCCGATGCTCGCTGTACGGATGTATAGGCTCGTGCTCGATGTCTCGCCCCTCACGCCTCCGTGTCCCCCGTGTCCCCGTGCGCCTGCGCCTCGCCGTCGCCGGCCTGGCGCTCGCGGGCCTCGTCGGCACGGTCGTGGTCGATGCCCCGGCGGCCCAGGCGGTGACCTACCCCACGTGGGACGAAGTGAAGTCCGCCCGTGGCAAGGAATCCGCGAAGCAGGGGCAGATCACCGAGATCCGGGGCATCATCAGCGAACTCGACGCCAAGGTCGAGGCTGCCGAGGCGAAGGCGCAGAAGCTCGGTGACGTGTTCTACAAGGCGCAGCGCAAGGCCCAGACCGCCGCAGAGAAGGAACAGCAGCTCCGCGCCGACGCGAAGGAGCACGCGGAGGTCGCCGACCAGAGCGCCGCGCAGGCCGGCCAGTTCGCCGCGCAGATGTCCCGCTCCGGTGGTGCCGACGTCACCACCTCGGTGATCACCCAGGGCAAGGACGCCAGCGACCTCCTCTACAACCTCGGCGCGCTGAGCAAGCTCTCCGAGCAGGCCGAGCGTGTGCAGGCCGCCGCGAGCTCCGACGCCGCCGTCGCCAGCTCGCTCGAAGCGCAGGCAGACCGCGCCGCCGAAGCACTCGGCGACCTCGCCGCCGAAGCAGAAGACCGCATGCAGGAAGCCCAGACGGCGTCCGACGCCGTGCAGGCCGCCTACGACGAGCAGCAGTCGAACAAGGCACGACTCGACGCCCAGCTCGCGACGCTGACCTCGGGCCGGGTCCGGACCGAAGCCGAGTTCGCCAAGGGTGAGCGCATCCGCAAGGCGGCGGAAGAGAAGGCGGCACGCGAAGCCGCAGAGCGCGCAGCAGCCGCGCAGCGAGCGGCCGCCGCACAGGCTGCCGCGAACTCCGGCGGGGGCGCTCCGTCAGGCGGCGGCTCGACCGGCAGCAGCGGCTCCGGCGGCGGCGGTTCCGTCGGCGCGGGCTCGGGGACCGGCTGGGTCCGCCCCGCCAGCGGCTACGTCATCAGCCCCTACGGGTACCGCGTGCACCCGATCACCGGCGTCGTGACCATGCACGAGGGCACCGACCTGGCGAGCGGCTGCTACACGCCCATCGTCGCGGCCTCGGCCGGCACCGTCGACTACGTCGGCTGGTACGGCGGGTACGGCAACTACGTCCGGATCAACCACGGCGGCGGCGTGCAGACCGCGTACGGCCACATCGTCGACGGCGGCTTCCGGGTCGCCACCGGACAACAGGTCTCCGCGGGGCAGCTCATCGCACTCGTCGGCTCCACCGGGGCATCGACCGGCTGCCACAGCCACGTCGAGGTGCACATCAACGGCGCCACCACCGACCCGGTGCCGTTCATGTCGGCGCGCGGCGTCGCCTTCTAGCGGACCAGCCCGCCTCCGGCTCAGCCCGCGGCAGGCCCCACGTCGTCCACGTCGGTGTTCCACAGCGCCCGGTACCACGCGGTGCGCTCCGGGTCGTCCGGCAGCCCGTACGCCCGGTGGAACAGCGGCTCCCACCCGGGTCCGTAGTTCCAGCCGAGCGCCATCGTCGCCACCGCGATGTCGGCCCAGCGATCAGCGACGCCCATCGCATCCAGGTCGACGTGCCCGCTCCACCGCCGGTCCGCACCGATGAGCGTGTTCGGCGTGCACGGGTCGCCGTGACAGACGACGATCCGGTCGGTCGGCGGCTCCGGACCGAGCGAGCCCGGCCCCCGGTCGGCGTCGGTGTCGGCCGCACGCGCGCGATCGAGCCGGTCCACCGTGGACCACGTGAACGGGCAGTCGTCGACCGGCAGGGCGTCGTGCAGCGCGCGCAGGCCCTCCCCAACCGCGACCACCGCCGTCCGGGGTTCGTCGTGCCAACGCGGGTCGACGGCGCTCCAGCCGGGCACCGCGCGGGTGTGCAGCCAGACGCCGTCCTCGTCGGTGTCGTGGTCGAGCACCTCCGGCACCCGGGCGTACCGGGACGCCCACGTCAGCCGCGCGGCCTCGCCGCCGACCCACGAACCGTAGGCGTGCGGCAAGACCTTCACGAACTCCTCGGCGTGCGCGTCCGGTCCGATGCGGAACGTCGTCCCGCCGATCTGGTTGTGCCAGACGAGCGCGACCTCACGCCCTCGGGCCGCCTGGGCGACGACGTGCGGCACCGGGACGGTCTCGCCCGGCCGGGGCAGTCCACCGATCGAGCGCACCACGGCGACGCTCAGTGCACGCGGTCCGGGCGGGACGACCCCGAACCGCCACGGGCGATCTCGAGCAGCACCGGCAGGCGTTCGCCGAGCAGGGCGTCCAGGTCGGCGACGACGGCCTCGACCCGTTCGGTGATCTCCCGCGGCGCGGCTCCCCGCCGCGGACGGACCCGCACCCGGATCGCCCGACCGCCACGGACCCGGTAGACGTCGACGGCGAGCGAGCCGACCTGGGGCAGGTCCCCGATGGCCGAGGAGAGCGCGTGCTGCACGGCGGTGGACTCGATGCGCACCGAACCGGCGACGCCGTCCGCTGAGCCGTCGCTGTCCACCACGGTGCTCTCGCGACCTCCGCCGAGCGTCGTCAGCACCACGAGTGCGAGCACGCCGAGCACGACACCACCGCCGAGCACGCAGGTCCACGCGAACACCGAGTCGTCACGCGACGCTCCGGTGCCGAGTCCGGCGAGGGCATCGCCGACCACGCGCCACCACGATGCGACAAGGGGCAACCTCTGGGCGGTCTGCACCAGAATCGCGGCGACCCCGGCGACGAGCAGGACGAGCCCGAGCACGATCAGTGCCGTGCGTCCGAGTGCGCGGTTCGTGGCGTTCATCCGTCCACCCGCCCCGTCGGCTGCACCCGGACGCGCGCGGCGAGGGCCGGCTGCGCGTCGATCGCGGCGAACTCCCGCTCGACGGCCTCGGTCGCGGCCACCGCGGGGACGTCCACCCCGGCTGCGGGCCGGAGCACGACGTCGACCGTGCGACGGCCGACTGTGCCCACGGCGGCGTCGGCGCCCAGACGGGTCGCGGATCGGGCGGCGCGGGCCGCGGCGGAGGCCAGGACCTCGTCGTCGACGACCACGGCGAGCCGGTCGGACGACATCGTGTGGCGTGGGCGCCGCTGCGGCAGGATCCCCTGCAGCAGGAGCACCAGGCCGATCAGGGCGACGACGGCGCCGACACCGATCACGATCGTCGTGTCGAGGCCGTCCGGCGCGGCGAGGGCGGCGTCGACCACGGCACGGGGGTCGACACCGAGCACGTTCTGGTCGAGCAGGACGAGCGCCCCGGCGAAGACCGCAGCGGCGGCGAGCACCAGGGCGATGAGCATCGCGACGACGACGGCGCCCGAACGGGAGACGTGGGTCTCCCGACGCAGCAGGCGCCGGTAGGTGGCAGCGTGGTCCCCGGCGGGCGCGCCGACGAGGGGTGGGACGGTCACCGGACCCTCCGCGGGGTGTCCACCACCGACGACGCGAACGTCACCGTCACGCGGGCAACCTGTCGGCCGGTGATGGTCCGGAAGCGCTCGGCGATCGTGCCGCGAGCCCGGTGCGCCGTGGCGACGACCGGTTCGTCGGGGAGTGCGTGCGCGCCCAGCACCGGCAGGGCGAGCGGGGCCGTGATCTCGACCGCCAGCGCACCGCGGCCGTCGTCGGCGACGCGGGCACGGACCTCCCGGGCGGCAACGCGCAGCGCTTCGGCGGCGACCGCCTGCGCGGTCCGCACCAGCGCGTGGGCTCCGATCCTGTCGGAGCCGGGGACCCGGACACCGACGGGAGCAGCGCCAGGACCGGAACCGGGGACCCGGACGCCGCGGTCGCCGGTCGTGGCGACGGCGGCGTCGCTCACGACGAGCTCCGGCGTCCGCGCAGCACGTCGAGCAGGCGACGGAAGTCGACGTCGCCGGTGACGATGCGTGCGACCAGTGCGCCGAGCGCCATGCAGACGGCGACCACGACGAACGCCCAGAACCCGAGCGTCACGGCGACGATCGCGAGCAGGGCACCGACGCCCATCCCGACGACGGTGGCGTTCAACGGACCCGACCGTCCCGGGTGTCGAGCTCGTCCGCGACGCCGTTGAGGGCCGGGATGTTCACGTCGTTGATGGCGATGTTGACCTCGGTGACCTCGAGGCCGACGAGTTCGGTCACGGCGTTCGTGACGGCGGCGCGGACCGCGGAGGCGACCTCCATCATCGGCGTCGGGTAGTCGACGACGATCGTCAGGTCGACCGCCACCTGGGTCTCGCCGACCTCGACGCGGACGCCCTGGCCGAGCGCGCTCGAGCCGATGGCGTCGCGGATGGCGCCGAACGCGCGCGAGGCGTTGCCGCCGAGCGCGAAGACGCCCGGCACGTCGCGAGCGGCGATGCCCGCGACCTTCGCGACGACCGTGTCGTCGATGATGGTCTTGCCCTTGGCGGTGACCTGCGTCGTGGTGGTGCCTGCGGGCTGGGTGTTGCCTGCCCCGGTGCCGAGCGTGGCCCCGGTCGGGGTCCCGTCGACGCGGTTCGTCGTCGATGCCATTGCTGCCTCCGTGCGGTCGATTGCTGGCCTCCAGCGAACACCATCGTGCCGGACGCCGCACAGACGATGCACGTGCCGACCTCGTCGTCAGTCGGCACCGGTAGGTTCTTGTTCCATGCGCGTGGCGACCTGGAACGTGAACTCCGTCCGCACCCGAGTGGGTCGGATCGTCGACTGGCTGGTGCGTGAGGACGTCGACGTCCTCGGTATGCAGGAGATCAAGTGCAAGCCGGAGCAGTTCCCGGTCGAGCAGTTCGAGGCTGCGGGCTACCACGTCGAGGCCCACGGCCTGAACCAGTGGAACGGCGTCGCGTTCGCCAGCCGTCTGCCGCTGGAGGACGTCACCCGCGACTTCCCGGGCCAGCCCGGGTTCCTGAAGGGCCACGAGGGGCCGGACCTGCCGGTCGAGGCCCGCGCGATCGGCGTCACGGTCGACGGCGTGCGGCTCTGGAGCCTCTACGTGCCGAACGGCCGCGAGCTCGGCGACCCGCACTACACGTACAAGCTCGACTGGCTCGCGCAGCTGGCCGACCGCACGTCGGAGTGGATCGAGGCGTCGCCGGAGACCCCGCTCGCGCTGATGGGCGACTGGAACGTCGCACCGCTCGACCAGGACGTCTGGGACCTGCGGGTGTTCGAAGGGTCCACGCACGTCAGCGAGCCCGAGCGGGCAGCGTTCCGCGAGTTCGAGGCCCGGGGGCTGCAGGACGTCGTCCGCCCGATCGTGCCCGACGGGTACACCTACTGGGACTACAAGCAGCTGCGGTTCCCGCGCGACGAGGGCATGCGCATAGACTTCGTGCTCGGCTCGCAAGCCTTCGCCGACGTCGTCACCGACGCGTCGATCCACCGGAACGAGCGGAAGGGCGACGCCCCGAGCGACCATGTGCCCGTGGTGGTGGACCTCGACCTGGACACGTCGCTCGACGACGACCGCCCGATGATCTTCTGAGCGGAGCCGGGTCACCAGGCCGGAACGTCGGCACCCGCTCTGTTACGCCCGGCGTCCGCCGTCGCGCCGAGGACCGTCACGTCGACGTAGGTTTCCTGCACCGAACCCCTTCGAGAGCAGGTGAAGCCATGTCACGCACGACGATCCTTCCCATCCAGCGCCTCATGGCGACCGCGGCCCCCGCTGCGTGGCGCGACGGCATCGTCGTCGAGACCCGCGCAGCCGACGCCGTGGTGCTGTTCCTCGACGGGAGCATCACCCAGCTGCGGGTGGCGGACGCGGACGGCGTCCTGTCGGTCGGCGAACCGGTCGCCCACCACCCGGTCGCCGAGATCCTCAGCGCCGGCAGCCGGCAGACCACCGCGCGCGTCGCGTAGCGCAGCCGGAGCGGCTCACGCGGCCATCGCGTCGAGCATCGCCTGGCACTTCGACACCATCTCGTCGCAGGCCATCGCGCAGTAGCGGCACGACTCGTCCATGTCCTGGTGCGTGCGGCACTCGGCGGCGCACGCGGTGCCCATCGCGACGACGGCCATGAGCATCGCCTGCATCGCGGCCGTGTCCATGCCCATCGGACGCATCATCATCCGCATGCCGGTGTCGGCGAGCATCGCGGTGTTCGAGCACATCGCGGCGCAGGTGGCCATGTCGCCGCCCATGCGCATGTCGGCCGCGGAACACATCGTCGCGGCCATCGACGCGGCGTTCATCGCCATCATCGTGTCCTGCATCGTGCTCATGTCCATCTGCACGGGCATGTCCGTCGTCGACATGTTCTGCATCATCGCCATCGTGTCCATCGGAGGTCTCCTCGTCGTGGTCATCGGTCGCGAGGCGGTCCGCCCCGCGTGCCCGCCACCATACGCGCGCGCTGTTCCCACTTCGTGAGCAGGAACGGTCGGGTCGGCGGGCGCGACCCGACCGCTCCTGCGCACGGTCCGCGGTGGTCGCCACCACGTGACGGACGGGAGGCCCGGTGCAGCCCCGCCACGCGCCTCCCGTCCGTCCCGCCGCAGGTCCAGGACACGGAAGACGCCGGCGTGCGCGCACGACGCCCGCAAGTGCGCGAGACGCCGCCGAATGCGGCGGCGTCTCGGCGAGATCGAGGCGTCTCGGCAACACGACGGCGTCTTCCGGAACGCCACACGCCGGCGTCTCGGCAACACGACGGCGTCTTCCGCAATGCCACACGCCGGCGTCTCGAGCGCTACGGGTGCAGCAGGGCGGCGATCGCGACCAGCACGGGCACCGAGCCGAGGGTCGAGATGAGCACGACGTCACGCGCCACCGGCACCGCGGCCCCGTAGCGCTGCGCGTAGTTGAAGACGTTCTGCGCCGCGGGCAGGGCGCCGAGCGTGGTGAGCACGAAGACGTCCTGGTCCCCGAGGCCGAACACGAACCGGGCGAACACGAACGCCACCGCCGGCATCACCACGAGCTTGATCGACGACGCCACGATGACGTCCGTCCGGATCGCCGGGTCCCGCAGCGGGGTCGCACCGTGCAGGCTCATCCCGAACGACAGCAGCACAACGGGCACCGCGGCAGCGCCGACGAGCGAGAACGGCTCGAGCACGGGGTCGGGCAGGGTGAGCCCCGTCGCCGAGCACACGAGCCCGACGAGCGAGGCGATGATGATCGGGTTCCGGAACGGCCCGGCGATCCGCCTGCCCCACCCGCCACCACCCGCGGTCGCGGCGTCGAGGATCGTCAGCGCGATCGGGGCCATCACGACGAGCTGCAGCAGGATCACCGGCACGACCGCGGTCGCCTGCCCCAGCACGTAGACGGCCACCGGCAGCCCGATGTTGTTCGCGTTGACGTAGCTCGAGGCCAGCGCTCCGACGGTGGTCGTGGTGACGGACCGCCGCAGCACGAAGCGGAACACCACGGCGGCGGCGAGGGCGACCACGGCGGCACTCAGCAGCGAGACCCAGAGCATCGACGACAGCAGCGACGCGATGTCGGCCGTCGCGATGGTGTGGAACAGCAGGCACGGCATGAGCACGAAGAACGCGAGCCGGCTCATCACGAACTGTGCGTGCGGGCCGAGCAGACCGATGCGTCCGACGACGTACCCACCGGCGATGATCACGCCGATGATCGCGAAGCCGGTCAACACGCCACCCATCCCCTCCATCCTGGCACCTGGAGGCGGGGATGTGACGTCACTCAGGTCGGAAATGCGTACGCATCGAATACCGTTGAGCGCACCATGACCTCGACGAACGCTGACACCCTGACCCGGTCCACCGACTCCAGCCAGCCGCTCGTGCCGCTGCTCGAGGAGCGCTGGAGCCCCCGCTCGTACGACGGGACCGCGACGATCTCGGACGACCAGCTCGACGCCGTCCTCGAGGCAGCTCGCTGGGCACCGTCGGCCATGAACTTCCAGCCCCGCCGTTTCATCGCCGGCCGCCGCGGTACCGAGACGTTCCGGAAGATCAGCGAGAACCTGCTCGGCTTCAACGCCGCGTGGGCGTTCCGTGCCAGCGCCCTGGTCGTCGGTGTGCTCGAGACCGTGACCGCCGACGGCGACGAGCGTCCCTTCGCCCAGTACGACCTCGGCCAGTCGCTCGCCGCCCTGACGGTGCAGGCCCACGCCGAGGGGCTGCACGTGCACCAGATGGCGGGCATCGACGCCGCCGGACTGCGCACCGCGTTCGACCTGCCGGAGCGGTTCGTCCCGTACACCGTCACGGCAGTCGGCACCGTCGCGCACCCGTCGCAGCTCGACGAGAAGGCCGCCGAGCGCGAGGTCGCCCCGCGCAGCCGCATCGCCCTCGACGAGGTCGTCCTCGTCAAGGAGTGACCAACGGCGGCACACCGCCGCCCCCGGATCGTCACGACGGCCGTGTCCCTGCGGGGGCGCGGCCGTCGGCGTACCATGACGTGACATGGATCAGCACCAGGACGACGCCCCGCCGGAGATGAACTTCTACACCCGGAAGTGGGTGCGACCGGAGGACCTCAACGCGAACGGCACCCTGTTCGGTGGCAGCCTGCTCCGCTGGATCGACGAGGAAGCCGCCGTCTACGCGATCATCCAGCTCGGCAACGGCAAGGTCGTCACGAAGTACATGTCGGAGATCAACTTCCTGTCCTCGGCGAAGGAGGGCGACATCGTCGAGATCGGCCTCGTCGCCACCCGGTTCGGCCGGACGTCGCTGACCATGCGGGCCGAGGCGCGCAACCTCTTCACGCACCGGAGCATCCTGACGATCGACGAGGTCGTGTTCGTGAACCTCGACGAGGACGGCAACCCCGCCCCGCACGGCTACACCGACATCACCTACGCCCGCGACCGGGTCCCTGCCACGCACCGCGCGTGACCCCGCAGACATCACGCAGCACCCGGCAACCCGGAGCACCGCACGCGGCATGTGATCGGCGGCCTCTGGCAGGATCAGGGGCATGACCACGCCCCGCCTCGTCGCCTTCGACCTGGACGACACGCTCGCCCCGTCGAAGTCCTCCCTCGACCCCCGCATGCTCGAGACCTTCGCGTCCCTGCTCGAGGTCGTGCCGGTCGCGGTCATCTCCGGCGGCAACTTCACGCAGTTCGAGCAGCAGCTGGTCACCCCGCTCCGGCAGCGCGACGGGCTGACGCTCGACGCCCTGCACCTCCTGCCGACCTGTGGCACCCGCTACTACCGGTGGCAGGACCAGGACTGGGCGCTGCAGTACGCCGAGGACCTCACCGACGAGCAGAAGGACCGCGCCCTCGCCGCGGTCGAGACCCGTGCGAAGGAAGCCGGGTACTGGGAGTCCGAGACCTGGGGCCCCATCCTCGAGGACCGCGGGTCGCAGATCACGTTCTCCGCCCTCGGCCAGTCGGCACCGGTGGACGTCAAGAAGCAGTGGGACCCGACGGGCGAGAAGAAGGACCACCTGCGCCGCCTGGTGCAGCAGGACCTCGCCGACCTCGAGGTCCGCTCGGGCGGTTCGACGAGCATCGACATCACCCGCAAGGGCATCGACAAGGCCTACGGCATGCAGCGCCTCGCCGAGATCACCGGCATCGCGCTCGACGACATGCTCTTCGTCGGGGACCGGCTCGACCCAGAGGGCAACGACTACCCGGTGAAGGCGCTGGGCGTCCCCTGCCACGCGGTCGAGGGCTGGGAGGACACCGACGCGTTCCTGACCGAGCTCATCCCCACCCTGCGCTGATCCCCGCGCGAGACGCCGCCGGATCCGGCGGCGTCTCGGATGCATCGCGGCGTCGACAGGACACGACGGCGTCTTCCGCGCCCGACACGGACGGCACGGCGGACGGGAGGCCCGTTGCGGGCCCGCCCCGCGCCTCCTGTCCGTCCGCGGTCGCGTCCAGAGCCGCGACCGCGGCCGATCGGCGCGAGCGCGCGCTCAGCCCAGGCTGCGGACGGCCTCGACGAAGGCGCGGATCTTCGCGGGGTCCTTGACGCCGCGCTCCGACTCGACGCCGCTCGACACGTCGACGCCGTCGGGGTCGAGTGCCTCGACCGCGGCGACCACGTTCGCCGGGGTCAGCCCGCCGGCCAGGATCCAGGCCTCGTCGACGCCGTCGATCGTGGCCGGGTCGATCAGTCGGCCGCTGCCGGGCACAGCCGCGTCGAGCAGCAGCAGGTCGTGGTCGAACGCGGCGCGCTGTTCGGGCGTCTCGCGCAGGTAGTCCTCGGCCGCGAGGGCCCGGATGGTGAAGAAGCCGGCGTCACGCGCCCGGGCGAAGTCGGACGGCGACTCGCCACCGTGCAGCTGCAGCGTGGTGAGTCCGACCTCGGACGCGATGCCGACGATCTCGTCGATCTTCTGGTCGCGGAAGACCCCGACGGCGTCGATGCCGTCCGGCACCCGCTCCACCAGTTCCTTCGCCAGGTCGGCGGTGACGGTGCGGGGGCTGCCCGCCGCGAAGACGAACCCGACGGCGTCGGCACCCGCGTCGACGGCGGCGTCCACGGTGTCGGGCGTCGACAGGCCGCAGATCTTGATCCAGCGCTGGTCGGTCATGCTTTCCATCTTGCCAGGGTGCCGCTGTCCGCAGCGCACCGGTCTCCGGAGTCCGGAGTCCGGATCCGCGGGTGGGTCAGTGCAGGGCGCCCGCGACGTAGGCGGCCACGCAGGCCGCGGTGACGCCGAACGCTGCGAAGGACCCCACCAGGACGTTCCGTCGGCGCCACCGGCGGACCGCCGAGAACGTGCCGCGCCGGGCGTGGCGGTGGGCAGCGCGGTGCATGCGGTGGTCGCGCTGGTGCTTCACGCGCTCCGGGCCGAGCGGCACGGGGCCGGTGATCTGTGTGGACCCACCGCGCAGCGCGTTGGCGATCGCGACCGCCGTGGGCCGGCGCTCGGGGTCGCGGGCGGTCATCCGGCTGAGCAGCTCGCGCCACTCGTCGGCGACGTCGTCCGGCACTTCGGGGTCTCGGCGGAGCCGGGCGAGCGCTGCCTCGATCAGGGTGCCGGAGTACTCCTGCTTGCCGGTCAGCGCCTCGAGCAGGACGAGTCCGAGCGAGTACACGTCGGTGGCGAAGCTGATGGGCTCGCCGGCGACCTGCTCCGGGCTGAGGTAGGCGGCGGTGCCGATGACCGTGCCGTCGTTCGTCAAGCGGGAGCCGTCGACGAAGTGGGCGACGCCGAAGTCGGTGAGCTTGACGGTGCGGGCGAACCCGGACGAGCCCTCGTCGCTGATCAGGATGTTGGCGGGCTTGACGTCGCGGTGCACGATGCCGCGCGAGTGCACGTAGGCCAGGGCGTCGGCGAGCTGTGCGCCGAGGTCGGCCACCTCGTAGTTGTGCAGCGCGCCCTCGGACAGGCGGCGCAGCAGCGTCGTGTCGGCGATGAGCTCCATCACGATGAACCGGTGCGGGCCGTCCTCGAACTCGTGGGTGCCGGCGTCGTACAGCGGGATCAGGCCGGGGTGGGAGAGCATGCTGAGCAGCCGGATCTCGCGCTCCTGGCGCACACGGTCAGCGGTGGTCATCTTGTCCGGGGTGGCGAAGAGCTTCACGGCCACGGCGCGGTACGTGTGCTCGTCACGGGCTTCGTAGACGGATCCCATGCCGCCGGTGCCGATGAGCTTCACGAGCCGGTAGCGCGCAGCGAGGACGGTGTCCGCCCGCGCGCTGTCCAGCAGGGTCATGGTGTCCGTCGTCCCGTTCCGGAGCCCGTGGTTCCGCGGCCGCTGCCGACGTGTGGACTCACGGGAAACGGTACGCGTCCGACTCTGTATCCGCAGGGGCCGTTACGACATCGTGACCGCCGTACTTCCCCGGTTTTCCGGGGATCTCCGGGGATCTCCGGGGTACAGTCCGACACCCATCAGGAAGACCGAACGCGCAAGGAGGACATCATGGCACTGTCGAAGGGTGACGAGGTGCGCTGGAACACCTCGCAAGGCAAGACGACGGGCACGCTCGTGCGGAAGCGCACGAGCGACTTCGAGTTCGACGGACAGCACTTCAAGCCGACCGACGACGACCCGTACTGGATCGTCGAGTCGGGCAAGAGCGGCAAGCAGGCCGCCCACAAGGAGTCGGCGCTGACGAAGGCCTGAGGGTCAGTCGCGGGCGGGCTCGGCGCGACGACGACCCCGGGCACCGCTCGCGGCCGGGCTGCTGCTGCCGCGGTCGTCGTGGTCGTCGGACCCGCCCGCACGACGCTCGGCCCGCACCCGGCGGAGCCGCCGCACCACGAAGCTCACCACGACCACCGCGATCGCGACGTAGAGCACGCGGTCGATCCACTCGGTGTAGGCCTCGACCTTGTCGTACTGCGACCCGAACGCTGCACCGAGCAGCACGAGTGCACTGTTCCAGATGCCGCTCGCGATGATCGTGAACACCGAGAAGGTGCCGAGGTGCATGCGGTCGGCGCCGGCGGGCAGCGAGATCAGGCTGCGGACGATCGGGATGAACCGGCCGAAGAAGACCGCGCTCTTGCCGTGGCGGTGGAACCAGCCGGCCGCCTTGCGGAAGTCGTCCTCGTCGACGAGGGGCAGCTTGCCGAACCACCGCGTGGTGCGTTCGAACCCGATCTTCGCGCCGAGCCAGTACAGCACCAGGGCCCCGAGGTACGAGCCGATCGTCGCCAGCACGAGGACCAGCACCAGGTTCATCTGACCGGCACCTGCCAGGAACCCGGCCAGCGGCAGGATCACCTCGGACGGGATGGGCGGGAACACCGTCTCGACGAAGAGCATCAGCCCGACGCCCCACTCCCCCAGGGCGTCGATCAGCTGGAGCACCAGGCCGGATAGCCCACCGAGGTCCGAGGGGGCGGTGGAGTCGCCACTGGCGACGGTCATGGCGCGGGCGGTCACGGCAGTCGTCATGCCCCCAGCATCCCTGAACGCCCTGTCAGGACCCGGCGCGCCACCTGGGTGTCGGCCGAGTTCGTGCAGAGCGACGACCTCGGTTTCGGCCTCGGTGGAGCCGCCCGGTCACGACACCCCGCTCAGCTCCGCGGACTGGTCAGCAAGTGTCGGATGGAACCGGCGCAGACGACGATCCGTGACCAGTCGTTGTGATTCGGCGCGCGGGGCGGGCGAAGGCGACGGGACGACGGACGGGAGGCCCGGTGCCAGCTGACACCGGGCCTCCCGTCCGTCGAATGGTGGCGTTGACACCGCGAGACACCGTCGTCTTGCTGAAGCGCCCGTGCTCCCGCGAGACGCCCCCGAATCCGACGGCGTCTCGGCGACGCCACGGCGTCTCAGTCGGACGCCGGCGTCTCGCGGATCGACTACGCGGCGACCGGCGCGCGCTGGCCGATCGTCTCGCCGGCCACGGCAGCCTCGCTGCCCGCAGCGGCCTCGTCGACGGGGCGACGACGCACCCACTTCTTCAGGGCGACGAGCACCAGCGCGGACACCACGGTCCCCGCCAAGATCGCGACGACGAACATCAGGACGTCACCGATCGCGAAGAAGACGAAGATCCCGCCGTGCGGCGCTCGTGAGGTCACACCGGCAGCCATCGAGATCGCGCCCGTGATCGCGGCCCCGACCATCGACGCCGGGATGACGCGCAGCGGGTCGGCTGCGGCGAACGGGATCGCACCCTCGGAGATGAAGGACGCGCCGAGCAGCCACGCGGCCTTGCCGTTCTCGCGCTCCGGCTTCGTGAAGCCCTTGCGGTAGAGCACGGTCGAGGCGAGCGCGAGTGCCAGCGGCGGCACCATGCCGGCGGCCATGACGGCGGCCATGATCTCGAACGGCACGACGTTCGTGGCGGTGCCGGCACCGAGCCCGGCGACGGCGAACGCGTACGCCACCTTGTTCACCGGACCACCGAGGTCGAAGGCCATCATCAGGCCGAGGATGATCCCGAGCAGCACGGCCGAGGCGCCGGACAGGGAGTTGAGCCAGGCGGTGAGCTCGGTCATGACCCAGGCGATCGGGCCACCGAGCACCAGGAGCATCAGCCCCGAGGCGATGATCGAGGCGAAGAGCGGGATGATCACGACGGGCATCAGGCCACGCAGCCAGCGCCAGGTCGGGATGCGCCCGATCCAGTAGGCGGCAGCACCGGCGATCAGGCCACCGACCAGACCACCGAGGAACCCGGCGTTCATGAAGACGGCGATCGACCCGGCGACGAAGCCCGGCGCGATGCCCGGACGGTCGGCGATGGCGTAGGCGATGTACCCGGCGAGTGCTGCGACCAGGAACCCGAGCGACACCTGCCCGATCTGGAACGCGGCGGCGCCGAGGTAGTACCCGAGGCCCTCCGGCGGCAGGTTCAGCAGTGTGGAGTTCGTGAGCGTGTAGGCGGCGTTGCTCATCCCCGAGTCACCGTGGTCCAGCGCGATGCCGTACCCGGAGAGCAGGAAGCCGAGCGCGATGAGCAGCCCGCCGCCGGCCACGAACGGGATCATGTAGCTGACGCCGGTGAGCAGCCAGCGCTTGAGCGACTGGCCGAAGTGCTCGTTCTTGGCGGTGGACTCGCCCTCGACGGCTGCGCCGCCCTGCACGCGTGCGGCGTGCGGGTCCTCCGAGGCGCGGATGGCCTCGGCGATCATCTTGTCGGGCTCGTCGACACCGCGCTTGACGGGGCCGGAAACCAGCGGCTTGCCGGCGAACCGGCCGCGGTCGCGGACGTCGACGTCGACCGCGAACACGACGGCGTCGGCACGGGCGATGAGGGCCGGGTCGAGGGGCTCGACCTGCGAGGACCCCTGCGTCTCGATGTGCATCTCGGCACCGGCACGCTGGGCTGCGGCGACGAGGGCGTCGGCCGCCATGTAGGTGTGGGCGATGCCGGTCGGGCAGGCGGTGACGCCGACGAAGACCTTGCGGTCGGCCGCGGGGGCCGCGGCGGTCGCACTGCCTGCCGTCGCCGGAGCGGAGGCGCTGCTCGCCGTCCCGACGCCGGCCTCGGCCACTTCGCCGCTCACCTCGTCGTCGACCAACCGGACGATCTCGTCGGGGGTGGTCGCGGCGCGGAGCGCGGCGGTGAAGTCCTCACGGATGAGTGCGCGGGCCAGGGTCGAGAGGACCGTCAGGTGGTCCTTGTCCGCCCCCTCGGGCACGGCGATCATGAAGACGATGTCGGCGTCGCCGTCCGGAGCGCCGAACGGCACCTTCCGGGCCAGGCGCGAGAACGCCAGCGTCGGCTCGGACACCGACGCCGACCGGGCGTGCGGGATGGCGATGCCACCGGGGACGCCCGTGCCGACGCTCGCCTCGCGCTTGATGGCGTCGTCGGCGAGCGTGGCACCGTCGGCGGCGCGGCCGGTCGCGGCGACGCGGTCGGCGAGCACCCGGATCACGTCGGTCGACGTGGCGCCGAGGTCCTCGTCGAGGCCGACGAGCTGTGCGCTGATGAGGCGCGGACTCGAGTCTGCGGACATGTGCTTGCTCCTTCGCAATGGCGCTGATCGCGCGGTGGTGCGGTGTTCGTGGGGTGATCGGGTGGGGTGGGGATCAGGCGGGTTCCGGAGCCGGGTGCGTTTCGAGCACCCGGACGGAGACCGCCGTCGGGTCGGTGTGGTCGAGTGCCGGCACGTCACTGCCGGGCAGTGCTGCGGCCGCGGCCCCGGTGGCGACGGCCTGTGCGAGACGCTGCTCCGGCGACGCTCCCGCGACCTCGGCGAGCAGGTAGCCGGCGAGCGAGGAGTCCCCCGCGCCGACCGTCGAGCGGGCGATGATCTTCGGTGCGGCCGCGGCGAAGGCCCCCTCGTCCGAGACCAGCACGGCTCCGGCGCTGCCCAGGGTGAGCAGGACGGTGCCGACGTTCTTGCGCCGCAGCCGCTGGGCTCCGGCGACGGCGGCGTCGAGGTCGCGCTCGTACTCCTCGGGGTCACCGCCGACGACCTCGGCGAGTTCCTCGGCGTTCGGCTTCACCAGGTCGAGGTGTTCGCCGGACTGCAGCAGCGCGGTGAACGGCACCCCGGACGAGTCGACGGCGATCCGGACGTCCGCACCGTGGCGGGCACGGACGGCCCGGACGAGCACGGCGAGGGCGTCGTCCGGCAGACCGGGCGGCAGGGACCCGGCGACCACGACCCAGCGGGCGGCGGGGCCGGTGGCGGTCGCGGCGGCGGTGTCGGCCACCAGGGCGGCGAGGTCGTCGAGGCGCCCGGCGAGCGAGGGGCCGGGTTCGTTGAGCTTCGTGGTGGTGCCGGTCGGCTCGGTCACGGTGACGTTCGAGCGGAGCGGTGCCCCGATCGGCAGCGCGGCGGTCGGGATGCCGCGCGTGGCCAGGCCGAGCAGGACCGGGTCGAGCTCGTCGCCGGGCAGGACCGCGACGGTGTCCCCACCGCTCGCGACGACCACACGGGAGACGTTGACGCCCTTGCCGCCGGGCTCCGCCGTGGACCGGGTCGCGCGCTGGACGGCGCCGCGCTGCAGTTCACCGGCGAGCTCGATCGTGCGGTCGAGCGACGGGTTCGGGGTGACGGTGACGATGCGGGCGTTCATGCGACGACCACCTCGACGTCGGCGTCGGCGAGTGCTCCGGCGAGGTCGGCCGGGGGCTGGTCGTCGGTGACGAGCGTGTCGATCTCGTCCAGGCGTGCGAACCGCATCAGGGCCTCCACGCCGTGCTTGGCGGCGTCGGCGAGCACCACGGCGCGTCGGGCGGCGAGCACGTAGGCACCCTTCACGGCGGCCTCGTACTCGTCGGGGGTGCTCAGGCCGAAGCCGGCGGACAGGCCGTTCGTGCCGATGAACGCGACATCGGGGCGGAGCGCACCGATCTGCTCGACGGTGGCCGTGCCGACCGCCGCGCTCGTGACGCCGCGGACCCGGCCACCGAGCAGGTGCAGTTCGAGGTGCTCGCTGTGCTGCAGGGTCGCGGCGATCGGCACCGAGTTCGTGATGACGGTGATCGTCGAGCCGGCGACCTCGGGCTCCCAGCGGGCGAGTTCGGAGGCCACGGCGGCACAGGTGGTGCCGGCGTCGAGGGCGATCGAGCCGGTGAAGGTGGGCGGCACCAGGCGCATCGCGGCGCGGGCGATGGCCGACTTCGCGGTGCCGTGCTGTCCCTCGCGCTCGGCGACGCTGAGTTCGACGACGCTCGAGCGGCCGACGGGCACCGCTCCCCCGTGCACCCGGCGCAGGACTCCGGCGGACTCGAGGGCGTCGAGGTCACGGCGCACGGTCTCGGTGGTGACGTCGAAGTGCTCGGCCAGGCCTGCGACGGACACGCGACCGGCGGACTGCAGCTCGGCGGCGATGGCGGTGTGCCGCTCGGTTGCGTACATGCCCGAACTCCTTCGTTCCGTTGGGTTTCGAGCACTGTACGTCGCAAACCCACAAGAACGCAACCGTTCCGTCCTGAAACCAACAGGTCCACAGGTATCGGCCATCACGCCCGCGGGGTCGCGGCGACCGCCTGGAGGCCCGGTGCCGGTCCGGCGGACCGGCACCGGGCCTCCTGTGCGGACGTCCACCGCACGCGTCAGACGGCCGCCAGGGCGGACGTCGGTGGGATCCTCGCCGCGCGGGCCGCCGGGTAGAGCCCGGAGACCCCGCCGATCACGACGGTGGCGCCGAGCCCGGCGACGACGGCCCAGACCGGCAGCGCGACCGGCCACCCCCGGGTGACGGCGAACACGACGGTCACCCCGACCCCGAGGACGACACCGGCCACCCCACCCAGGAACGACAGCAGCAACGACTCGACCAGGAACTGGTCGCGGACGTCCCGACGACGTGCGCCGAGGGCACGACGGACACCGACCTCGGCGCGGCGCTCCAGGACGGTGATCACCATCGTGTTCGCCACCCCGATGCCACCGACCAGCAGCGCCACCCCGCCGATGCCGACGAGCAGCCCGGTGAACGAGTCGTCGGTGGCGTCCTTCGCGGCCAGCGCGTCCGAGGGCCGGGTGACGCCGACGTCCTGCGGGTCCCCCGGCCGGACCGCGCCGGCGAGCAGGTCCCGCGACCGTTCGACGTGCGCCGGGTCGACGCGTGTGTAGACGGCGGTCGGTGCCCCGTCGAAGCCCAGCTGCTCGGCGAACCCGCGGGGCACGAACACCCGCGAGTCCAGGTCCGCGGCGAGCGCCACGGGTTCGAGCACCCCGACCACCTGCACCCACTGTCCACCGAGCCAGACCCGGCGGTCCGGCCGTGGGTCGCCGATGCCGAGCACGACTGCGGCCCGCGCTCCCAGCACGACCTGCGGCGGGGCACCGGCGGCGTCGTCGATCCACCGTCCGGCTGCGAGCCGCCCGCCGAGCACCCGTGGCACGTCGCCCCACGCGGCGAGGACCCCGAGGCCCTTCGTCTGGGGTGCCGGGACGAAGTCGTTCCGGTAGACGCCGGTGTCGGGCACGGTGCCGACCGCAGCAGCCGACTCGACGTCGTCCTGTCGCAGCACCGACTCGAGTGCGGTGGACGGCAACGGCACCGGTTCGCCGAGGCCCTGCGCCTGGGTGAGGGTGAGCACGTTCGTGCCGAGCGTGTCGAGCACCTGGTCGACCTTCGCCTTGCTCGACGACGAGATCCCGACGACCGCGAGCATCGCCGCGATGCCGATCGCGATGCCGAGCGCGGACAGCACGACGCGACCCGGTCGGGTCCGCAGCCCGAAGACGCCGAGGCGGAGCAGGTCGAGTCCGCCCACGGACCGACGGCGGCTCACGGGGCGACCTCGTCGACCGGCGCGACCTCGGGCTCGATCATGCCGTCGCGCATCCGGACCTGCCGGGGCAGCGATGCCGCCAGGTCCAGGTCGTGCGTGATGACCACCACCGTCGTGCCCGCAGCGTTGAGCTCGCGCAGCAGCTCGACGACCGTCGCACCGGACGCCGTGTCGAGCGCCCCGGTGGGTTCGTCGGCGAGCAAGATCGTCGGGTCGCCGACGACGGCCCGCGCGATGGCAACGCGTTGGCGCTCGCCGCCGGAGAGCTGGTGCGGTCGGTGGTCCACCCGGTGTGCCAGTCCCACGCGGCCCAGGGCCTCGACGGCCAGGCGGTGCCGCTCGCGCCGGGGGACCCCCCGGTAGAGCAGGCCGTCGGCGACGTTCTCGGCGGCGGTCGCCCCGGCCTGCAGGTGGAAGTGCTGGAAGACGAACCCGATGTGGTCAGCACGCAGGCCGGACAGATCGTCGTCGGACATCGTCGCGACGTCGTTGCCGGCGATCGTCACCGTGCCCGAGGTGGGACGGTCGAGCGTGCCGACGACGTTGAGCATCGTCGACTTGCCCGAGCCCGACGGGCCGACGACCGCGACGAGCTCCCCCGCGCCGACGTCGAGCGACACACCGCGCAGGGCTCCGACGTCGCCATGGGTCTTCGTGACGTCCCGGAGCGACAGGACGGCGGCCGCCGGCAGGACGGCCGCGGCGGGCACGGCGGCCGTGACGGGCACGGCGGGAACGGCGGGAACGACGGCGCTCATCCGGGCACCACCACCCGGTCGCCCGCGGTCAGGGCGCCGGTGACCGCGACCCGCCCGTCGGCGCTGAAGCCGGGCTCGACCCGGACCCGCTCGGTCGTGCCGTCCCGCTGCACGACGTCGACGGCGTACCTGCCACCGGCACCCGCGACGAGGGCGGCGACCGGCACGGACAGGACGTCGTGCTCGGTGGCGCCCTCCGCGTCGACCTGCGCGGACGCGGCCTCCGGCAGGGACCGCTTGCCCGGGTCGAACGACACCGAGACGTCGACGGCCGTGCCGCCGTCCTCGCTCGTCGTCGGCTGCACGTCGACGACGGAACCGGGCATGGCCGCACCGGCGCCGTTCACGCGGACCTCGACGTCGGTGCCGACGGCGAGCCGCTCGGCATCGCGCTGCGGCACGGTCGCCGTGACGACCCGCCGGGTGCTCGTGACCTGCAGCACGTCGGTCGTCGCGCCCGCGCTGCCGGCACCGGTGCCCGCTCCCGCTGGACCGGCGCCGGCCGCTGCACCAGCACCACCCGCGGCCGCTCCCGCACCACCGGCGATCCGCTCGCCGAGGCGCCCCTCGACCGAGGCGACCCGGACCGCGCCGTCCACGAAGGCGACGTCGTCCGCAGTGAGCACCCCGGTGCCCTCGTGTCCCCGGTCCTCGTGCCACTGCCGGACTGCTCGCTCGGTCCGCGGGCCGAAGCGGTCGTCCACGGACACGTCGTACCCGAGCGCTGCCAGGTTCTCGTTGAGCTGCCTGACGTCGGCGCCCTGCAGCCCCCGCTCCAGGTCGCGCCAGAGCGGCACGGTGCCGTACATCGACCGGACGTCCCGCTCGTCGACGGCGTACAGCGCCCCGTCGCGTTCGACCACGTCGCCGACCCGGGGCAGCCAGGTGATCGTGCCGGCGGCTGCACCGGCGACCCCCGAGGCCGCGCCGTACCCGAGCGTCCCGGCGAACACCTTCGAATCCGTCAGGTCACCGCGCGTGACGGTGCCGGTGGCTCCGGCGGGTGCAGTCCCGCCGCGCGACGCACTGCTGGCCGAGGCGCCCGCACCGCTCGACTCCGCGACGAGGGCCCACGTCCCGACCCCCGCGGCCACCGCTGCGACGAGGCACCCCGACACGATCACCCGACGACGGGCGCGTCGGTGGGTCACGACCCGGCTCCGCCCTGGACAGCCGCGAACGCCGCGTCGGTGCACGGCCCGGCGGCCTCGTCGAACGCCTGTTGGTCGTCCGGCTGGAACCGCATCTGCGCGTCCTGGTCGTCCGGGTAGTCCGGGAACCCCTGCTCCCGCAGACACTCCGCCGTCCTCCGGGCGATCTCCTCGGTGCCGGGCATCGGTTGCGCGGCCTGCGCGTCACCCGCGGCCGCAGAGTCGTCGAGGCAGCCCTTGAGGTCGTCCTGGTACTGCTCGGGGTCGACGCCGTCCGGTGCGCTGAGCTGCATCGACCCGCCGCCGGTGCCGGGGTCCGGCATGTCGTAGCCGCGGTCGCGCATGCACTCGGCGAGGGCGACGCCGGGTGCCGCGCCCCCGGAGGCGGTCGTCGCGTCGTCGTCGGGTGCGGGGTCCGAGCAGCCGACCAGCAGCAGGGGCAGCAGGACGACGGCCGCGGCCACGCTCATCAGGGACCGGGTGCGACGGGTGGTCGTCATCGTGGTGTGGTTCATGCCTCCAGCACAGCGGACGGGCTGTTTCGCCCCGCGTGCACGTCGGGTTGCACCGGCGAAACACCGACCCGGACGAGCAGCCCGCCGGTCGGCCGTGCGGTGATCGACAGCGTCCACCCGTGCGCGTGCACGATCGCGGCCACGATCGACAGGCCCAGACCGCTGTGCTGCCCACGTCCGGCGTCCGCGCCGCCGCGACGGAAGGGTTCGACGAGCAACGCCGCCTCGTCCGCCGCGACCACCGGCCCGTCGTTCTCGACCACGAAGCCGTCCGGTTCCGTCGTCACCCGCACGGCACCGCCGGGTTCGTTGTACTCGACGGCGTTGCCGACGAGGTTGCCGAGCAGCTGCCGCAGCAGCGTCGGCTCGCCGGACACGACCAGGCTGCCAGGAGGCCCGGTCCGGCGTTCGTGGGTCAGCGTCACTCCCGCCTCGGCCGCGTCCCGGGCCGCGCTCGCGACGACCTCGTCGGTCACCTCGACGAGGTCGACGGCCCGTGTCGCGCCCGCCAGGCCGCGGTCGGCCTCGGCGAGCACGAGCAGCGACGCGACCAGCCGCTCGGTCCGCCGGTTCTGCTCGAGCAGCTCGGCGCGGACGGCACGCACCTCGGCCGGGTCGGCGTCGTCGTGCAGCCCGATCTGCACCGCGGCGCGTTGCACTGCCAGGGGCGTCCGGAGTTCGTGGGACGCCTGGGCGACGAACCGTCGCTGGCTCTCGAACGCGGTCTCCAGGCGGGCCAGCAGGTCGTCGACCGTCCGCGAGAGCCGTCGGAGCTCGTCGTCGGGTCCGCCCAGGGCGATGCGCTCGTGCAGGTTCGACGCGGAGATCCGGTTCGCGGTCGCCGTGATCCGGTCGATGGGACGGAGCACCCGGCGGCTGACGATCCAACCGATGCCGCCGGCAGCGATCCCGGCGCCGGCGATCCCGATCGCGGACCACTGCCACTGCTGCACCGCGACGAGGCGGATCACCGCCACGGCACCAGTGCGCTCGTCCGCCGCCGCCGGGTCCACCGCGAGCGGGGCCGGAGCGGTCGTGGCGCTGTCCGATCCGGACGGTGGTCGCTCGACGGCTGCCGTGTCGAGACCCGCGCCGACGCCCGCCAGGGACATGGTGTTCGTGAAGACCACGACCCCGGTCGCGAGCGCCATGGCCGCCAGCGCGAACGTCAGGGCCGTCCGGGTCCGGATGCTCCAGCCTCGGGCCCACCGACTCACAGCGAGTAGCCCTGGCTGGGCACCGTCCGGATCGGGTCCGGGTCCCCGAGTTTCCGGCGCAGCTTCGACATCGTCACGCGGACCGCGGCGGTGAACGGGTCGGTGTTCACGTCCCAGACCTTCTCGAGCAGGTGCTCGGCGGAGACGATGCGACCGTCCGCGCGGAGCAGGGTCTCGAGCACCCCGAACTCCTTCGACGTCAGGTCGAGCGGGTGACCGTCACGCGTGGCCATCCGCCGGTTCGTGTCGACGACGAGTCCCGCGCGTTCGAGCACGGGGGCGACGGGTGGGACGCTCCGCCGACCGAGCGCGCGGACCCGGGCGACGAGTTCCGGGTACTCGAACGGCTTGGTCAGGTAGTCGTCCGCACCGAGCTCGAGCCCCTGCACCCGGTCGCGCAACGTGGTCGCTGCGGTGAGCAGGAGGATCCGTGTGAGTGCGCCACGAGCGGTGAGACGCCGTGCGACCTCGTCGCCGTGCAGCCCGGGGACGTCGCGGTCGAGCACGACGACGTCGTAGTCGTGCACCGCCAGCAGCTCGTCGGCGTCGTCGCCTCGGTAGGCGACGTCCACCGCCATGTCCTGTCGGGTCAGGCCCGTCGCGATCAGGTCGGCGAGGGCCCGTTCGTCGTCCACCACGAGTACGCGCATCGATACATCACACGTGACGTACCTGTACTGGACCTGGGAGGCAGATCAGGCGTCGAACGGCACCTCGCCGTGGTCGCTGACGCCGGCGCGCTGCCGGTAGGACAGGTGTCCGCCCAGGTACCCGCCGACACTCACGACGGCGAGCCCGGCGAAGCCGAGCAGCTTGCCGGCCCCGTGGTTGCCGCGCTTCCGCTGCAGCCACGACAGGCCGTACAGCGACAGTCCGGTCCAGTTCACGGCCTGGTGCACCCATCCGGTGCGGAGCTGCTCGCGGTCCAGTTCCGACCAGTCGACGTAGCCGGCGACCGAGGCGCTGCTCGCCGAGACGACCCCGACGCCGACCAGGGTCTTGGCGGCCTTCGCGTTGCCCTTCCCGCCGAGCAGGTCGAGCACCGCGGCGGAGATCCAGGCGCCGAGCGGCACCTGCACCATGAGCGGGTGGATCGGGTGACCGAACGGGACTCCGTGCAGCAGCTGACGCAGGGCTTTCGGCTTGGCCAGGGCATTCACGACGGCACGGTCGATGTCGACGGCCTTGTCGAGCACGCTGGCGTGCTCGACGGCGTCGGTGAGGCGGCGGAGCGCGCGGATCTCAGGCATGCTCTGCAGCCAACACCCTGGAGGCCCGGCACCGGTCTCAGGAACCGGTGGCGGGCCTCCCGTCCGTCTTGGTGGGCTACTCCTCGACGATCTCGGCCAGCTCGAAGGGCTCGACCGTCAGGCCGTCGCCGTCCGCGGCGACGTCCACCCGGACGGTGTCGCCGTCACGGACGTCACCCGACAGGATCGCGCGGGCCAACCGGTCGTCGATCTGCCGCTGCATCAGGCGACGCAGCGGCCGCGCACCGTAGAGCGGGTCGTACCCGCGTTCCGCGAGCCAGCCGCGCGCCTCGGGGGTGACCGCGAGCTCGAGCCGACGGTCGGTCAGGCGACGAGCCAGCCGGTCGACGTAGAGCGACACGATCTGTCCGAGGTCCTCGGCGGTCAGGGCCTGGAACACCACGATGTCGTCGAGGCGGTTGATGAACTCGGGGCGGAACGCCTGCTGCACGAGCTCACGGACCGCCTCCTCCCGCTGCACGTCACTCAGGGACAGGTCCGTCATGAACTGCGACCCGAGGTTCGACGTCAGCACCAGGATCGTGTTCCGGAAGTCGACCGTGCGGCCCTGGCCGTCGGTGAGCCGTCCGTCGTCGAGCACCTGGAGCAGCACGTCGAACACCTCGGGGTGGGCCTTCTCGATCTCGTCGAGCAGGATCACCGAGTACGGACGACGCCGGACGGCCTCGGTGAGCTGCCCACCGGCCTCGTACCCGACGTACCCGGGCGGGGCACCGATCAGGCGGGCCACGGAGTGCTTCTCGCCGTACTCGCTCATGTCGATCCGGACGAGGGCCTTCTCGTCGTCGAACAGGAACTCGGCGAGCGCCTTGGCCAGCTCGGTCTTGCCGACGCCCGTCGGGCCGAGGAACAGGAACGAACCGGTCGGACGGTCCGGGTCGGAGATGCCGGCGCGGGTGCGCCGGACGGCCTCGGACACGGTGGTCACGGCCGTGCGCTGCCCGATGATGCGGCGGCCGAGCTCGCTCTCCAGGTGCAGGAGCTTCTCGGTCTCGCCCTGCAGCAGTCGGCCGAGCGGGATGCCCGTCCACTGCGCGATGACGGCGGCGATGTCCTCGTCGGTGACGCTGTCGTTCACCATCCGGTCGGCGCTCTCGGCCTGTTCGGCGGCGGCGAGCTCGGCCTCGATGCGGGGCTTCTCGCCGTACTCCAGGCGGGAGACGAGTTCGTAGTCGGCCTCGCGCTGGGCTCGCTGCGACCGCATGTTCAGGTCGTCGAGCTGCTGCTTGAGCTCACCGATGCGGTTCAGGCTCGCGCGCTCGGCCTGCCAGCGCTGCTCGAGCTCGGCCAGCCGGGCCCCGCGCGTGTGCAGCTCGTTGCGCAGGGTCTCGAGGCGGGCCTTGGAGGCGTCGTCCTTCTCCTGCTTGAGCGCGAACTCCTCGACGCGCAGACGGTCGACGTTCCGCTTCAGCTCGTCGATCTCGACGGGGCTGGAGTCGATCTCCATGCGGAGTCGACTGGCGGCCTCGTCGATCAGGTCGATGGCCTTGTCGGGCAGCTGGCGGCCGGAGATGTACCGGTTCGACAGGCTCGCGGCGGCGACCAGTGCGGAGTCGTTGATCGTCACCTTGTGGTGCGCCTCGTAGCGTTCCTTGAGCCCGCGGAGGATCGCCACGGCGTCCTCGACGCTGGGCTCACCGACGTAGACCTGCTGGAAGCGACGCTCGAGGGCGGCGTCCTTCTCGATGTACTCGCGGTACTCGTCGAGGGTCGTCGCACCGATGAGCCGGAGCTCACCGCGGGCGAGCATCGGCTTGAGCATGTTCGACGCCGCGACGGACCCCTCGCCGCCACCGGCCCCCATCAGCGTGTGCAGCTCGTCGATGAACGTGATGACCTGCCCGTCGGAGTCGTTGATCTCCTTGAGCACGGCCTTCAGCCGCTCCTCGAACTCGCCGCGGTACTTGGCGCCGGCGATCAGGGCGGAGATGTCGAGCGAGATGAGCCGCTTGTCCTTGAGGGAGTCGGCGACGTCGCCGGCGACGATGCGCTGCGCGAGCCCCTCGACGACGGCGGTCTTGCCGACGCCGGGCTCGCCGATGAGCACCGGGTTGTTCTTGGTGCGGCGCGTGAGCACCTGGGACACGCGCCGGATCTCGGAGTCACGTCCGATCACGGGGTCGAGCTTGCCGCTGCGGGCGATCGCCGTGAGGTCGATGCCGTACTGCTCGAGGGCGGTCTTCTGTCGTTCTTGCGAGTCAGGAGCGCCCTGGAGGTTCGCCATGCGTTCCGTCCTTTCGTTGCGGTGGTCCTGGACTTGAGTCTACTCCACTCA
The DNA here is from genome assembly GCF_025643395.1 of Curtobacterium sp. Arg-1. Lineage (NCBI taxonomy): Bacteria > Bacillati > Actinomycetota > Actinomycetes > Micrococcales > Microbacteriaceae > Curtobacterium > Curtobacterium sp. Arg-1. Next base: position 519,415 of record NZ_CP095731.1, on the reverse strand, counting down.
ACTTACGTCCGCGCGGGCGTATTCCGGATCCCGACCGCGCAGACGACGGCACCGGCCAGCAGCAGGAGCGCCATCACCACCATGGCCCGGTGCAGCCCCTCGACGCTCACCTCGCCGCCGAGCACGACGCCAGCGAGTGCCACCGTGACCAGGCCGGCGATCCGGGCGAAGGCGTTGTTGACCGCCGACCCGGACCCGGCCTCGGACTGCGGGACCGAACCGAGCACCGCACTCGTCAGGGGTGTGACCATCAGCGCGATGCCCACGCCGATCAGCACCAGTCCGGGGAACACCGACCACCAGTAGCCGTCCGGGTCGTCGCCGGCGAACAGCAGCAGGAGCGCCCCGACCGCACCGACCGCCGGCCCCGCGGCCATGAACCAGCGTGGGCCGTACCGACCGGCGAAGGACCCGACGGCGGTGGAGAGCACGAGCAACATGATCGTCGGCGGCAGCGTCGCGAGGCCGGCGAGCCAGGCCGGGAACCGCCAGACCTCCTGCAGGAAGAGCGTGACGACGAAGAAGACCATGCCGAGTGCGCCGTAGATGGACAGCGTCGCGAGGTTGCCGACGGTGAAGTTGCGCGCCCGGAACAGTTCGAGCGGCACGAGCGGCGACCCGGCCGTCCGGGTCACCCGCAGTTCCCACGGCACGAACGCCACGAGGGCAGCGGCACCGAGCACGAGCGCGGCGACCACCACCGGGGAACCCCATCCCAGCCGCTCCTGCTCGATGAGCCCGAGCACGACACCGCCGACCCCGACCACGGCGAGCAGCGCCCCGACGACGTCGATGCGTGGGCGGACGACTGGGTGCACCTCGCCGGTGATGCGCAGGACCAGGGGGATCGTCACGGCGATCGGCACCGCGGTGAGCACGAAGATCCACCGCCACCCGATCCCGTCCACCACCAGGCCGCCGGCCACGGGCCCGAGGATGGTGGCTGCACTCGACCAGGCTGTCCACGTGCCGATCGCCTTCGCCTGCGCCGCCCCGCGGAACGCCGCCACGATCAGCGCGAGCGCACTCGGCATGACGAGCGCCCCGCCGACGCCCTGCAGCGCGCGGGCGACGATGAGCACCTCGCCGGCCGGGGCGACCGCGCACGCCACGGACGCGATGCCGAAGACCACGAGCCCCCACGTGATGATCCGCACCCGGCCGAACAGGTCGGACAGGCTCCCGGCGACCAGGATGAGCGAGCCCAGGGTGACGAGGTAGGCGTCGACGACCCACTGCTGCACGACGAGTCCGCCGCCGAGCTCCTGCCGGATCGCGGGGAGTGCGACGTTCACGACGCTCGAGTCGAGCCCGACGACGAACGACGCCAGGATCGCCACCACCAGCACGATGCGTCGGTCGTCCCGGAGCGGTGCGACGGCGTGCGGCGCGGGGACGGGAGCGGTCATGTGCTCATCCTGCGGCACGGGGTGCCCGGCGGTCGATCCCGCACGACGAAGCCCCCGCGACCGATGTGGTCGCGGGGGCTGCCGACAGGACGGGGCTGGGTGTCCTAACGCCGGGAGTCGGTGTTGGGCTGCGCGCTCGGCCCCGGGTTCAAGACCGGACCGGCGGCGGGCTCGGCGGGAGCGTTCTGGACGGTGCTGTTGTGCACCGTGCCGTCCGGCGCCGCACCGTTGGCCTGGGCCTTCTTCTCGTCGTCGGACATCTCCTTCTTGAAGATGTTGATCGACTGACCGAGGCCCTTGGCGAGCGCCGGGAGCTTGGTCGCGCCGAACAGCAGGATGACGATCCCGAGGATGATCAGCAGGTGAATGCCGCCGAGGTTTCCGAGCATCATGACTCCTTGTTGTGGAACTGGTCGCCGTCCGGTGATCGTCGTCGACCCACGCGGCGGAAGTCCGTGTGCCTCCATCGTAACTCCCCCGCCCCTGGAAGCCCAGGCCGGCCCCCGGAACGGACACCGTTCGTCCAGGGAAGCGCAGCGCTCAGTACGCGCCGCGGGACCGCAGCACCGACGGGACGGTGCGGGCGAGGATCACCAGGTCGTGCAGGAACGACCAGTTCTCGACGTAGTGCAGGTCGAGCCGCACCCCTTCGGCCCAGTCGAGGTCCGATCGGCCGCTGACCTGCCACAGGCCGGTGATCCCCGGGGTCACGAGGAGTCGGCGGTCGGCGAAGTCCTCGTACAGCGCGACTTCGCGGGGCAGGGCCGGTCGGGGGCCGACCAGGCTCATCGACCCGGTGAGCACGTTCCACAGCTGCGGCAGTTCGTCGAGCGAGGTCCGTCGCAGGAAGGCACCGACCCGGGTCACCCGCGGGTCGTCCTGCATCTTGAACAGCGGACCGGCGCCCTGGTTCTCGGACTGCAGAGCAGCCATGCGCGCCTCGGCGTCGACGCACATCGTCCGGAACTTCAGGATCGGGAACTCCGCGCCACCGCGACCGACGCGGACCTGCCGGAAGAACACCGGCCCGCCGTCGTCAGCGCGGACCGCCAGCGCGACCGCGGCCAGGACCGGGGAGAGCAACGCCAGGCCGAGCACGGCGCCGACGACGTCGAGCGCCCGCTTGCCCATCCGGCGGCGGTAGTCGGGGGTCTCGACGTGCATGAGCGGCAGCCCGTCGACCGGGCGCTCGTGCACCCGCCCGGCGGCGATGTCGGCCAGGGGGAGGACACCACGAGCTCGACGCCGTGTTCCTCGAGCTGCCACCCGAGGCGACGGAGGCGGGCGTGCCCACCACGGACGGCACCCGCGACGACGACGGCGGAGACGCCCTCGGCCCGGGCGTGCGCGAGCACGTCATCGATGCCCCCGACGACCGGAGCCGTTGCCGCCCCCAGGTCGACACGGGCCCCGGCCGGAGCGCAGTCCGTGACGACGGCCCGCACGCGGTAGCCGGCACTCGGCGCAGCGGCGATCCGCGCACCCACGTACCGGACGTCCTCGGCGTCGCCGACGATCAGGACGTCCTGCAGGTGCTCGCCCCGGGCGCGACTCCGGGCGAGCACTGTGCGGACACCCTTGCGGCCGAGTGTCAGGAACGCGAGCCCCAGCGGGAACGCGATCGCGACGTACCCGCGGGCCAGGTCGAGCTGCGCCGCGTACGCGACGACCGCGACCCCGGCGATGGCGACGAGGCTCGCGGTGACGAGGCGGCGGTACTCCTCGCCGCCGATGCCCGCGATCCGGGGGTCGCGGGTGCGGAACACCGAGAGCAGGAGCATCCAGACCACGACGATGGCGGGGGCCACCACGAACTCGAACCAGCCCGAGCGTGGTCGGACGGATGCGAGCTCCCAGGGGAACCGCACGACGTGGGCGATGGCGAACGCGGTGAGCAGCAGCGCGAGGTCGAGCAACGCCACCGCGGGGACGAACCCCCGGCGCGCCCCCGCCGGAGCGACCGTCCGGAGTGACGCCGTGGCACCGACCGGCCCGGCGGACGTCGGCACCGTCGAGTTCAGCGCGGTCGGGTGGAGCACGGTCGAGTGGAGCACGGTGGGGACCGCTCCGGTGGGTGGGCGCATCGCGAACGACATCTGGGGCCTCCTGTCGACCGATCGACGAGGAGATCGATCGGACGCCGGAGTCGCTCAGGTCACGACATCGAGCGGCGCACCGTCAAATATATCACCGTGTCGTTCTGCATATCAACGGTCGAGCGCGCGGTCCAGACTCCAGAGCACGGGCGCCTCCCGGAGCGCGGGGACGTCGGCCTCGGTCACCCCGCGCAGCCGGAACACCACCCGTTCGCCGGGCAGCAGCGTCATGAACCCGCGGTCGACCGTGCCGCCGGCCGCCACACGGTCCGGCTGCACGAGCAGGTCGCGGACGAGCGAGTCAGCCTCGACGGTCAGGTCCACGCCGCCGTCGACCACCGCGAACGCGGTCCGGTAGCGCGCCGGCTCCCAGCGCATCGCAGCGTCGGGGCCGGGGGTCCAGACCGCACGGCGCCAGTCCATGTCCGCGACGATGAGCTCGTTCGCCGGGTCGTCGACGACGCCCACCGACTCGGGCAGCGACACCACCGCGACGCCGGCGCCGGACAACCGGACCGGCAGCGACACCTCGGCCAGGATCGTGCCGGCCGTGGTGATCCGGCGGACCCGGACGACGCTGTCGTGCCCGGTGCGGGTCGACCGGACGGCCACCTCGACGGGCGAGGACCCGAAGGCGCCGGGCGAGACGCCCAGCGAGAGCGTGTCCGCGAGCGCACCCAGATCGGCCGTCTCGCCGGCCGCAGGCGACGCACCCGGGTGATCCGGGCCTCCCGTCCGCTCCGCACCCGACGCACCCGACGCGCTGGTCGGAACGACCGCACCGGACGCGTCGGCCGCCCCAGGCGCCACCGACACCGACGACACCGGACGGATCGTCAGCAGCACGTCGTCGTACAGGCGGCGCAGCTCGTGCGCCAGCGGCTTCAGCCGCCCCGCCGAGTCGATCGCGGACCACGACGACACCGGCCACAGGTCGTTCAGCTGCCACACCACCACGCCGGTGTTCCGCGGCCAGTGCGTGCGCCAGTGCTCGATGCCGGTCGCGATCGCCCGTGCCTGCTGCAGCTGCGTCAGGTAGTGCCAGGCGTCGAACGCTGCCGGGTCGACCCCGCCGAAGCGCGGCTCCAGCCCGCGGGCCAGCTTGGCCATCCCGTCCGCCGCCTTCTGGTGGTGGACCACACCGGGCGAGTCGACCCGCAGCGGCGCGTCCGTGACCGCATCGCGCAGCGTGCGCCAAGCGGGCGGCGCCTGCCAGCCGAACTCGGACACGAAGCGCGGCACCGACTCGCGGTAGGCGGTGTCGGGCAGCCGGTTCCAGACGTCCCAGGAGTGGTGCGTCTCGTGGTCGACCTCGTTCGCGGGCAGCGACTCGGAACCGGACCACGGCGACGCGACCGTGTAGAAGCGCGACGGGTCGACGGCGTCGACGATGGTCGGCAACAGGTCGAGGTAGTAGTCGAGGCCCCAGCCCCGATCGCCCAGCTCGGCACCCCAGCCGTCGGCGTCGTGCAGCCAGATGTTCTCGTTGTTGCCGTTCCAGACCACCAGCGAAGGATGGCGGGCGAGCCGGGCGACGTTGTCCCGCGCCTCGGCGATGACCTCGCTGCGGATCGGCTCGACCTCCGGGTAGGCGGAGCAGGCGAACGGGAAGTCCTGCCAGACGAGCAGCCCGAATTCGTCGCAGACCTCGTAGAAGTCGCGCGATTCGTACACGCCGCCGCCCCAGACGCGCACGAGGTTCGTGCCGAGCGACGCCGCGGCACCCAGCCGGGACTCGAGCCGGGCGCGGTCCACGCGCGAGACGATGACGTCGTCGGGGATCCAGTTGACGCCACGGACGTCGACGAGGGTGCCGTTGACGTGCACCGCGAAGGGGCGACCGATGCCGTCCACCTGGGTCTCGATCCGGGTCGACCGGAAGCCGGTGCGGAACGTGTCGCGGTCGAGCACCTCGCCGTCGACGGTCTGCAGCTCGACCACGACGTCGTACTGCGGCTGCGCGCCGTAGCCGCGCGGCCACCAGCGTCGTGCCTCGGGAACGCGCACGGTGACGACCGTCTCGTCGTCCTTCGGGGTCAGCTGCGCGCGGGAGCGCTGACGCGTGGTGGCGCCGTCCTCGGTCTCGCCGCTCACGGTGACGACGAGCACCAGGTCGTCGTCCTCGCCGTCCTGGTCCAGGTCGTTCATCCCCGAACGCTCGACGGTGATGTGGGCGTCGAGCACGCCCTCACCGGCCTCGACGTCGACGAGTGGACGCACCTCGCGCAGGCGCGCGGTCGACCAGCGCTCGATCGCGACCGGCCGCCAGGGGCCGCTCGTGACCGCGGTCAGGCCCCAGTCCCAGCCGAAGTTCGACGCCATCTTGCGGATGTACGGGAACGGTTCGTCGTACGGGCCCGGCATGCTGCCGGCCTTCGCGGCCACCCGGCCGGCCTCGCGGTACGGCGACTCGAACAGGATCTCGAGGTCCTTCGTGGTGCCACCGGACCCCGTCTGCACCCGGGCGTCGAACCGGTAGCGGCGGTGCATGTTGCGGGTCGTGCCCACGACGACGCCGTCCAGGCTGAGCTCCGCGACGGTGTCCAGGCCGTCGCAGACCAGGTCGACGCGCTCGTGTCCGCGCGGGTCGACGTCGACCGTGCGGCGGTAGGCCCAGTCGGCGCGGCCGACCCACTTGGCGGCCTGCTCGTTCAGGTGGAACGTCGGGTCCGGCAGCAGGCCCTCCCGCTCCAGGTCGGTGTGGACCTGGCCCGGCACCGTCGCCGGGATGGTGCGGCCCACGACGCCGTCCGGCGCACCGGTTCCTCCGGCCATCGTCACGGTCCAGTGGTCGCGGAGTTCCTCGCGTTCGAGGGTCATGCGGGTCCTTCTCTTCGGCGGCAGGGTGTCCGTCAGCCTCGGTCGGGGACGCCGGCCGGCGGCCCGGCCCACGACCGGTCCCACGGCCTGGAGGCGCGGCACCGGTTGCCCGGGCGTCGTCACGCCGCGCGCGCGAACGGGGTGCGCTCGCGCGAGGGGTGCTCGGCGATGCTAGTACGGGATGCTTTCGGCAACCTAGGTGGTGACAGGGGCGGGTCGCGCGGGCAAGGTGGGAACGTGATCACCGTCGAACTCGCCAGGTCCCTCCGTGACGCCGGCCTCCGCTGGCACCCCGAGACCGGGGACCGGTTCGTGATCGACAAGCCCGGCATCGACGACGACGTCTACACGGTGTCCGAGATGACCGTCGAACGGCACGACTCCCCCACCGGCACGATCCTCGGCTTCAACGGCACCACGGAGTGGGCCCTCGACTCGGTCACCGCGTCGGAGTCGCTCTGGCTGCCCCGCGAGGACCAGCTGCGCGACCTGCTCGGGCCGTCGTTCATCGGGCTGACCCGGGTGCCGGTCGGCGGGCGCCTGGTCTTCACGGTGACGGCGACGATCGGGGGCGTCGACCGCAGCTTCGCGTCCGAGGTGCCCGCGATCGCGTACGGGCAGGCACTGCAGGCGTACATCACGGCTGCGCTCTCCTGAGCTGCGCAGCCCGCGCGGCGCAGCCCGAGCGGCGCGCCCGGGCTCGCCGTTCCTGGGTGTCGGCGGAATGCGCGCTGAGGGGCGTTTGGTTGCATGGGTCCATGACCGTTCCGAACATCACCCTGAACGACGGCAAGACCATCCCGCAGCTCGGCTTCGGCGTCTTCCAGATCGACCCCTCCGAGACGAAGGCCGCCACGCTGGCTGCGCTCGAGGTCGGCTACCGCCACATCGACACCGCCGAGATGTACGGCAACGAGAAGGAGGTCGGTGAGGCGATCGCTGCGTCCGGCATCCCGCGTGAGGAGATCTTCGTCACCTCGAAGCTCAACAACGGCTTCCACGACCCCGAGGCTGCGCTGGAGAACGGCAAGAAGTCGGCCGAGCTGCTCGGCGGCTACACCGACCTCTTCCTCATCCACTGGCCCCTGCCCACCGTCTCGGACTTCGTGCCGACGTGGAAGGCCTTCGAGGAGCTCTACGCCGCCGGTACCGCCCGGTCGATCGGTGTCTCGAACTTCCAGACCAACCACCTCAACCGCCTCGCCGCCGAGACGACCATCACCCCGGCCGTGAACCAGATCGAGGTGCACCCGTACCTGGCGCAGGACGAACTCCGCGCCTACAACCGTGAGCACGGCATCGCGACCGAGGCGTGGTCCCCGATCGCGCAGGGCCTCGTGCTCGACGACGAGACCATCACCCGCATCGCCTCGTCGGTCGGCAAGTCCCCGGCGCAGGTCGTCCTCCGTTGGCACATCCAGCGCGGCGACATCGTGTTCCCGAAGTCCGTCACGCGCGCCCGCGTCGAGGAGAACTTCGCGATCTTCGACTTCGAGCTCTCGGACGAGGACATGACGGACATCACCGGCCTCGACAAGGGCCACCGCACGGGTCCCGACCCCGACACGTTCGACTACGTGCCGGCCTGATCGATCCCAGCACAGCAGCACGTCGCGAGAGCCGTCCGGGTCAGCCCGGGCGGCTCTCGCCGTCCGTGGCCGTCAGCGGTTCGTCGCGACCGAGGCCGTCACGGTGAACTTCGGGGTCCTGACGACCTCGCGGGTCGGCCCGACCAGGCGCGAGAGGACCGGCCGGTAGCGCAGGTGCGTGTTCCAGACGCACCACAGTTCACCGCCGGCCTGGAGGATCGTGGCCGCGTTCCGGAACATCGCCTCGGCGGTGTCCGTGGTCACCGCCGTGTCCGCGTGGAACGGCGGGTTGCACAGCACCAGCTGCGCGGACCCCTCGGCGAGCTCGTCGCCCGCGTCGGTCCGCAGCACCGTCACCCGGTCGGCGACCCCGTTGGCCTCCGCCGTCGCGCGCGTCGACTCCACCGCGATCCGCGACACGTCGGTGGCGACCACGCGGACGTTCGGTCGGCGCAGCGCGGTCGCCGCTGCGATCACGCCGTTGCCACTCCCCAGGTCCACGACCGTGCGCGCGGTGGGGACCGCTCGGTCCATCGCGTCGAGGAGCACCCGCGTGCCCTGGTCGAGCGACGTCCCCGCGAACACGCCACCGTGCGCGACCAGGGTCATGCCGAGGTCGTCGACGTGCACCGACCGGGGCCAGGGGTTCGTGGTCGCGGCACGGGTGGCCTGGGCGCGGAGCGGGTCCTGCGCGATGAGCAGCCGCGACTTGCCCCGGCCACGCGAGGCAGCGACGTCGCCGAACGACCGGCGCAGCACGTCGTTCTGCGACAGGTTCATGTACTTGACGTTGCCGCCGCAGAGCAACACGACGTCGGGCGCGGCGAACCGGGCGACGGCGCGGGCGATCTCGTCCAGACGGTCGTGCGACTTCGACAGCCGCAGCACGACCAGCCGGACGTCGCGGAACGCAGCCTCGAACGAGTCGGGGTGGTGGAACCCACGGAGTCCGAAGGTGCCGGCGTTGGCCTCGAGCGCCCGCTCCCCCACCAGGGAGTCCTGCACGACCCGGATGTCGCTCGCGCCGTACTGCGTGATGAGGCCGAGCGTCAGCACCCCGTACCGGTCGTCGACGACCGCGACCTCGCCCGGCTGCCGGAGTGCGTCGCCGTGCACGTGCGGTGCTTCGTCGAGCAGGAAGCGGTCGGTGCCGTCGATCGCGATGAGGTCGGGCGCGTCGTCGTCGCGTCGGCGGAAGAGGTCGGCGAAGTCTGGCACCGCGTCAGCGTACCCGGCGACAGCCCGCGGCGAAGCGCATGGTGATTGCACTCGCGATATCAACAGCCTGTGTATTTCACATGTCAATACACTGGGAGTCCCCCCACCAGAAGGAGCCCTCAATGGCATCCACATCGTTCCGGAGCGCCGCGGTCGTCTGCGGCGTCCTCACCGCTTCCCTCGGCTTCGGCTTGCTGACGCCCGCGGCCGCCACCGCTGCCACCGCCACTCCCGCAGCCGCCTCGTCGTCGGACTCCACCGTGCAGGAGACTCTTCCGGACTTCGATTCCATCCCCGTCGATCCCTCGCTGGAGGCACTGCGCTTCTCCATCGACTGGAGCACCCCGTGGTCATCCCGCATCGTCGGCGGACGAGCCGGTGGTGGCGACGACGTCTGGCTCGTCAGCGGCAACCAGGTGTACGACCGGAGCACCACCGGCATCTTCTTCCTCGTCGTGCAGGACCGCCACAAGGACGAACCGCTCGAAGCGATCCGCGTCCACACCGCCGCCGACGGCACCCAGACCCGCGGCGAGCGCACCCCGATCCCCCGCACCATCAAGATCGACGGACTGCAGCAGCAGAACACGTTCACGCCCGGCACCACCCACTTCGCCGGCAGTGCGACCGCCGGTGCCACGATCGTCGCGAAGGACACCACCTCGGGCGCCACCCTGTTCACGACCGAGGTCAGCGGAGCCCGCAACGGGACCGGCACCTGGAGCGCCGACGCCGACCTCACCGACGCCGACCACGTGATCACCCTCACCCAGACGACGACCGACGGCCGGACGAACGAGCTCCGCGACGTCCGGTTCTCGCCGGCGGCATCGGACGCGCCGACCGCACCCACGGTCGTGCAGAAGGGGCGCGTCCTCGACGGGTCGTTCGTCGTGGCGGGTTCCGTCGCTGAGGACGTGGACTCGGTCGTCGTGCAGGACGAAGCCGGCTCCACCATCGCCGACGCCCGCCTCGGCGAGACCGGCTACTCCGCTCGGCTCCCGCAGGACCGCGTCGGCTCCACGGTCTACGTCGTCGGACGCACCGCCGACGGCACCTCCTCGGCCCGCGTGCCCGTCGCGCTCGAGCAGCTGCCGATCGACCCGACTGCCGCCGCACCGTCCCTCCGGTCCGTGTTCGTCCACCCGGACGGGCGCGTCCAGGTGGTCGGGGAGCGCGATGACGCTCCTGGGCTCTGGATCCTCGACGGAGACCGCGTCGTCGGGCACACCACCCGCGCCGATGCGGTGTGGAGCTACACGATCGCCGCCGCCGCGACCGGCAAGCAGCTCGACATGGTCAACCTGGTCTTCGACGGCCGCGACTTCAGCGGGACATCGGAGCGCGTTGCGCTTCCCCGCCTCCTGCGGGTCGAGGGCCTCGCGGACGAGAACGACTACACGCCGGGCAAGCGGGCGTTCGCCGGCACCGCCGAGGCCGGCGCGACGATCACCGCGACCGACCAGCGCGGCCAGCGACTCTTCGAGACGAAGGCAGACGGCGCACGGTCGGGCGTGGGCACCTGGGACGCCACCGCCGACCTGACCAGCAAGGACGGGTACGAGGTCACGTTCACGCAGACCACCGCCGACGGACGCTCCTCGGTGATGCGCAACATCGCCTTCACCACCGAAGACGACGCCGTCGCACCGCTCGTGGTCACGTCCCCCGGGATGAACGGCACCGCCTCCGGCCCCCGCCCCACCTTCACCGGCACGGGCCAGGCCGGGTCCACGATCGAGATCCGCGGCACCTCCCGCGTCGTCGGGACCGCCGAGGTCAACGCCGACGGCAAGTGGAGCGCCACGTCGAGCATCGACCTCGGCCGCGGCAGCTACGCCCTCACCGCGAAGCAGACCACCACCGGCAACGCCACCAGCGAAGCCCCCGTCCGCTTCTCCGTCACCGCCACGGCAGCGCCGTTGACGGTCACGTCCCCCGGGATGAACGGCACCACCACCGGACCCCGCCCCACCTTCACCGGCACCGGCCAGGCCGGCTCGACGATCGAGATCCGCGGCACCTCCCGCGTCGTCGCGACCGCCGAGGTCAACGCCGACGGCAAGTGGAGCGTGGCGTCGAACATCGACCTCGGCCGTGGCAGCTACGCCCTCACCGCGAAGCAGACCACGCCCGGCAACGCCACCAGCGAGCTCCCCGTCCGCTTCACCGTCAAGTAAGCCACACAGCCCACACAGAACGCCCCCGGTGACCACTCGGTCACCGGGGGCGTTCGCCTGTCGATCCCCGTCAGCGCGGTCCGCGGTACAGGACGATCTGCGTGTTCCGCTGCGGCCGCGACCCCGCCTTGAGCGAGATCGCCGCACCACTCGCGGTGGCGGCGAAGACCCGCGCACCGGGCCGGTTGATGAGCTGGTCGGCCAACGCCGACTCGAGTTCGCGCACCCGGTCGCGCAGCGCCTTGTTCTCGTTCTCCAGGTCGAGCACCCGCCGGATCCCCTCCAGCGACACCCCCTCGGAGCCGAGTCGCGCGATCTCGCGCAACTGCACGACATCGCGCATCGAGTACCGCCGCGACCCACCCCGGGTGCGACCCGGCACGACCAGGCCGAGCCGGTCGTACTGCCGCAGCGTCTGCGGGTGCATCTCGGCGAGCTCCGCAGCGACCGCGATCGCGAAGACGGGCGAGTTCTCGTCCATGTCGGTCATGGCGCGTTCCTTTCCGTCGTCCGCGTGGGGTGGAAACCAGCCTGGAGGAACGGCGAGCGTCCGTCAGGAAGCCGCGCCGTTCCTCCAGGCCGGGTCTACTGCATTGCGTGCGCGACGCTAGTCGCGCGCCTTGGCGAGGAGGTCCTCGCGGGGGTTCTCGTCGGGCAGCGCAGCCGCGAGTGCCTCGACGGCCTCGCGCTGCTTGTCCGACAGGTGCGACGGCACCGCGACCTGGACGGTCGCGAGCAGGTCGCCCGTGCCGTTCTTCGTCGTGACGCCGCGGCCCTTGACGCGCAGGACGCGACCCGACGGCGTGCCGGGGGCGACCTTGAGCTTCACGGGCGAACCGCCGAGCGTCGGGACCTCGATCGTCGCGCCGAGCGCTGCCTCGGTGAACGTCACGGGGACGTCCACGCGCAGGTTGAGCCCGTCGCGCTCGAACACCGGGTGCTTCCGCACCGACACGGCGACCACGAGGTCACCGGCCTCTCCGCCATCGGGCGAGGGCTCGCCGCGGCCGCGCAGACGGATCTTCTGACCGTCGGCGACGCCCGCGGGGATGCGGACGTTCACCGGTCGGCCGTTGCCCTGCGACAGCTTGACGGTGTCACCGGCGATCGCCGTGGTGAAGTCGAGGGTCGTCGACGCCGTGACGTCGCGGCCCTTCGTCGGCCCGCCGAAACCGCGGTAGCCGCCGGAGGTCTGGCCGAAGCCGCCACCTCCGCCGAACATCCCGCCGAGGATGTCCTCGAATCCACCGGCACCGCCGGGGCCACCCTGGCCGAAGCGGACACGCTGTCCGCCGCCGCCCTGCTGCCCGAACATCCCGCCGAAGACGTCCTCGAAGCCGCCCTGGCCCCCGCCGCCCGCTGTGAAGCGGGCGCCGGAGCCCATGGCGCGGACCTGGTCGTACTCCTGGCGCTGCTCCTTGTCGGAGAGCACCGAGTACGCCTCGCTGATCTCCTTGAAGCGGTTCTCGGCGGCGGCGTCACCCGGGTTGGAGTCCGGGTGGAACTGCCGCGCGAGCTTCCGGTACGTCTTCTTCAGCTCGGCGTCGGAGGCGTCCTTGGACACGCCGAGGACCTTGTAGAAGTCCTTGTCGAACCAATCCTGACTGGCCATGGATCACCTGCCTTCTTCTGTCGTCACCGTGGGGACCCGGCTCAGGCCGGGACCGCCACCGCGACCTTGGCCGCGCGGAGGACGCGCTCACCGAGCTTGTAGCCCGGCTCGACGACGTCCGCGACGGTCTGTCCGGTGGCGCCCGGGGTGGGGAGCTGGACGATCGCCTCGTGGATGTTCGGGTCGAACGCCTCGCCCTTCTCGCCGATCTGCACGAGCTTGAACTTCTCGAAGCCCCCGCGGATCTTCTGGCCGATGACCTGCATCGGCCCCTCGGCGAGGTCACCGTGGGCCTCCGCCCGGGTGAGGTCGTCGAGCGCCGGCAGCAGGGCCCGCACCACTTCGGCGATGGCGACCTCGCGGTTGGCCTCGCGGTCACGCTCGACGCGCTTCCGGAAGTTCACCAGCTCGGCCTGCGCACGGAGCATGTCCGCACGCATCTCGGCGACGAGGTCACGGTCCTCGGTGCTGAGCTTGTCCTCGGCGATGCCGCGGGCTGCGTCGGCGAGCAGCGCTTCGTCCTCCGGGGAGAGGTCGTTCGCTGCATCGGCCGCCGGCCCCCCGGCGGCGGGGCCGTCCGTCGGTACTTCGACGTCGGGCCCCTCCGCCTCGATGAGGTCCTCGGGCTCGGCCGCGTTCGTGGCGTCGCCCTCGACCTGGGGCTCGTCCTCGTGGGGCGCGTTGTCCTTGGGATCCGTCATCGTTACTTCTTGTCCTTGTCGTCCTCGTCGTCCACGACCTCGGCGTCGACGATGTCCTCGTCGTCGGCCGGCTGCTCACCCGCGGGCTGCTCGCCACCGGCGGCGCCGGCTGCTGCGTCCTGCTGGCTGTAGATGGCCTGGCCGAGCTTGCCCTGCGACTCGTTGAGCTTGTCGAAGGCGGTCTTCACGGCGTCGTCGTCCTCGCCCGCAAGAGCGGACTTGAGCGCGTCGACATCGGCCTGCACCTCGGACTTGACGTCCGCGGGGAGCTTCTCGTCGTTCTCCTTGATGAGCTTCTCGATCGAGTAGACGAGCTGCTCGGCCTGGTTGCGACGCTCGTTGGCCTCGCGACGTGCCTTGTCCTCGGCGGCGTGCTCCTCGGCTTCGCGGACCATGCGCTCGATGTCCTCCTTCGGCAGCGACGAGCCGCCGGAGATGACCATCGACTGCTCCTTGCCGGTGCCCTTGTCCTTGGCGGACACGTGCACGATGCCGTTGGCGTCGATGTCGAAGGTGACCTCGACCTGCGGCACACCACGGGGAGCCGGGGCGATGCCGGTGAGCTCGAAGGTGCCGAGCGGCTTGTTGTCGCGGGTGAACTCGCGCTCGCCCTGGAAGACCTGGATGGCGACCGACGGCTGGTTGTCGTCAGCGGTCGTGAAGGTCTCGCTCCGCTTGGTCGGGATCGCGGTGTTGCGGTCGATGAGCTTCGTCATCAGGCCGCCCTTGGTCTCGATGCCGAGCGACAGCGGCGTGACGTCGATGAGCAGGACGTCCTTGCGCTCGCCCTTCAGCACACCGGCCTGCAGCGCGGCACCGACGGCGACGACCTCGTCCGGGTTGACGCCCTGGTTCGGGGACTTGCCACCGGTCAGCGACTTGACGACCTCGGCCACGGCGGGCATGCGAGTCGAGCCACCGACGAGCACCACGTGCGCGATGTCGTTGACCGAGACGCCGGCCTCCTTGATCACGTCGTTGAACGGCTTCTTGGTGCGGTCGAGCAGGTCGGAGGTCATCTGCTCGAACTGTGCGCGCGAGATGGTCTCGTCCAGGTTCAGCGGGCCCTCGGCGGTGAGCGTCAGGTACGGGAGCTGGATGTTCGCCGACATCTGCGACGACAGCTCCTTCTTGGCCTGCTCAGCCGCTTCCTTCAGGCGCTGCTTGGCGATCTTGTCCGTGGACAGGTCGACGCCGTGCTCGTCCTTGAACTTCTTGACCAGGTAGTCGACGATGCGCTGGTCCCAATCGTCACCACCGAGGCGGTTGTCACCGGAGGTCGCGCGGACCTGGATCGTCGAGAAGTCGTCGTCCTTGCCCACCTCGAGCAGGGAGACGTCGAACGTGCCGCCACCGAGGTCGAAGACCAGGATGAGCTCGTCTTCCTTGCCCTTGTCGAGGCCGTAGGCCAGAGCGGCGGCGGTCGGCTCGTTGATGATGCGGAGGACGTTGAGGCCGGCGATCTCACCGGCGTCCTTCGTGGCCTGGCGCTCGGCGTCGTTGAAGTACGCCGGCACGGTGATGACCGCGTCCGTGACGTCTTCGCCGAGGTACTGCTCGGCGTCGCGCTTGAGCTTGCCGAGGGTGCGGGCCGAGATCTCCTGCGGCGTGTACTTCTTGCCGTCGATCTCGGTGGTCCAGTCGGTGCCGACGTGACGCTTGACCGACGCGATGGTGCGGTCGACGTTCGTCACGGCCTGGCGCTTGGCGGTCTCGCCGACCAGGACCTCGCCGTCCTTCGTGAACGCCACGATCGACGGCGTGGTGCGCATGCCTTCGGCGTTGGCGATGACGGTGGGCTCGCCACCTTCGAGAACGGAGACGACGGAGTTGGTGGTTCCGAGGTCGATGCCTACTGCACGTCCCATGTGTTGCTCCTCTTGCTTTGGGGTAAGTCGTTGGACTTGCGTCCGATGGACTCAACCCTACTCCTGAGCCACCTAGAGTCAACTTCAGGGGGAGCAAACCTGCGCCAGTCCCACTCAACTCCCAGCCGGGAGGCCAGCCCGCTAGCGGGCTCGTATGTTGGTATTTCACGTGATATTCTGAATACACATGCGCCGCTGGAGTCTGTCCACGGGCGTGCCCCTTCCCGCACAGCCGCCGTCGCGCGGCCTGTCCTGAAAGATGCACATGTCTCACAAGAAGAGGGCATCGACTGCCCTCAAGTCCATGGGTGCGGCCGGGCTGGCCGCTGCCACCATCGTGTCCGGCCTGTCCTTCGGCTCCGCGCCTGCCGCCGCCGCCCCAGAACCCCGTTCAATTTCGACCAATGCGACCGCATCCGGAAAATTTGTCTGGCAGTGGAACGAATCGTCGGGATATTGGGCCGTCGGATCGAATTTCCGTGTAACCGAGTACTCGTCGCTCGCCGCCGCGAATGCTGCGGCGATCACCGCGACGTTCACGCAGGGCAAAGGGCAGCTCAGGGTGGGATCGAGCTGTTTGCAGCCCTTCAAGCCGGAAGGGTTCACGCTCGGGCCTTGCTCAACGGCAGAAGAAGTCAACCTCAGTGGAGGGGTTCTCTTCGTCGGCTCATATGTGGTGCTGCCTCTGAACGGCTATGTCAGCAGAGGCGGCAGCACCGGCTACCATCTTGCAAACTACGATGCAATGTTCCCGCGGAACCAAGGTCTGACGGCGAACGTCACGTCTGTTGATCACGTCGCAAAGACCGCGGTCGTGTCGGGGACAGCAACGCCGAACGGTACCGTCACGATCGGCAGCAAGGTCGCCAACGTCAACTCGAGCGGCAACTGGTCGATGACCGTCGAGGGGCTCGCCGACGGCGCGAACACACTCACCGCGATCCAGAAGGTGAACAACACCGAGGTCGACCGCAAGAACGTCGTCGTCACGATCAACAACGCCGCGATCATCGGCCAGACCGGCGCCGCTGTCACGCTCGAGCGCGGTGCGACGACCCCGGTCGAGTCGCTGTTCGAGACCAAGGGCAGCGTCAGCCGTCCGCAGGGCAAGGTCGAGTTCACCGCCCCCGCAGGTACCACCTTCGCCGAGGACCAGGACACGATCGACGGCGCCTACAAGAAGCCGGGCGAGGTCTGGGTGAACTCCTCCATGACGCTCACGAACGGAGTGCGCTCCGCTGACGGCACGAAGTACACCTTCGACTTCGCACCCACGTCGACGAGCTGGAGCCTGCCCGACGCATCCCTGATGCGCTGGAACATCGACGTGAACACGCCCGAGGACGCCGAGGCCGGCACCTTCCCGATGCGTACCGTGCTCAGCGGTACCGCCACCGAGGGAGCGTTCAACACCACCAGCACCACGCAGGCCACGGTCGAAGCCGCCGAGGTTCCCGCACCGGACGCGCTCGTCGTCACCACGCCGGCCGACGGCTCCACGGTCGACTCGAAGCGCCCGGTGTTCTCGGGTACCGGCGACGAGGGTGCCACGATCGAGATCCGCGACGCCGAGGACAACCTCATCGCGACCACCGTCGTGAAGGACGGCGCCTGGAGCGTCCCCGCGACCGCGGACCTCGCGGACGGTTCCTACGAGTTCGACGTGACCCAGACCCCGCTCGCCGGGGCGCCGAGCACCGAGAAGGTCTCGTTCACGGTCGCGACGAACCCGCTCACGACCGAGCTCACCGCGGTCGGCGCATTCGATGACGACGTCACCAAGCCCGCGACGATCTCCGGCGACGCCACCACGGGCGCGACCGTGATCGTCAAGGACAGCCTCGGCAACGAGGTCGGCCGCACCGAGGCCGTCGACGGGAAGTACTCGATCCCGGTCCCGCCGTCGTTCGCCCACACCGGCGTCAACGACTTCACCGTGACCCAGACGAAGAACGACACGACCTCGCCCGAGAAGGACGTCTCGCTCGACTACGGCATGCCGGCACCGATCCGCATCACCAGCCCGGCGAACGGCTCGACGGTCCAGAAGGACGGCCTGACCTTCACCGGTACCGGTGACGAGGGCGCCCGCATCGACGTCCGCGGTTCCGTCCGAGCCATCGCGACCGGTACCGTCACCGATGGTGTCTGGAACGCACCGGTGACGATCGACCTGGCGAACAACGTCTACAACCTGCGCGCCGTGCAGACCACCAAGGGCGGACTCACGACGCAGGTCCCGATCACGATCACGATCACCGACGAGGCTCCGGTTGCTCCGTTGACCGCGACCGCCGCGTTCAACACCACGGACGAGAACCTGCCCGCCGCGATCACCGGCTCCGCCGACCCCGGCGCAACCGTCACCGTGAAGGACAGCAACGGCGACACCATCGGCACCGCCATCGCCACCAACGGCCGCTACACGATCACGATCCCCGCGAACAAGGCCCACTTCGGCGTCAACGACTTCACCGTCACCCAGACCGTCCGAGGCCAGGTCTCCGCACCACTGGACCGCTCCCTCGACTACGGCAACCCCGCAGCCCCGGTCATCCAGACCCCGGCCAACGGCGCCACCGTCACCAACGGCTCCATCCGCTTCACCGGCACCGGAGCCACCGGCGCCAAGCTCGACATGCGCGGCAACAGCTCCTCCGTCGGTGACACCAAGATCGCCGACGGCGCCTGGACCGTGGACGTCACCCGCCAGCTCAACCCGGCGGTCTACGACCTCCACGCACTCCAGACCAGCAAGGGCGGCCTCACCCAGCGCGTCAACATCACCGTCACCGTCCGCAACGAGGCTCCGGTTGCTCCGTTGACCGCGACCGCCGCGTTCAACGCCACGGACGAGAACCTGCCCGCCGCGATCACCGGCTCCGCCGACCCCGGCGCGACCGTCACCGTGAAGGACAGCAACGGCGACACCATCGGCACCGCCATCGCCACCAACGGCCGCTACACGATCACGATCCCCGCGAACAAGGCCCACTTCGGCGTCAACGACTTCACCGTCACCCAGACCGTCCGAGGCCAGGTCTCCGCACCACTGGACCGCTCCCTCGACTACGGCAACCCCGCAGCCCCGGTCATCCAGACCCCGGCCAACGGCGCCACCGTCACCAACGGCTCCATCCGCTTCACCGGCACCGGAGCCACCGGCGCCAAGCTCGACATGCGCGGCAACAGCTCCTCCGTCGGTGACACCAAGATCGCCGACGGCGCCTGGACCGTGGACGTCACCCGCCAGCTCAACCCGGCGGTCTACGACCTCCACGCACTCCAGACCAGCAAGGGCGGCCTCACCCAGCGCGTCAACATCACCGTCACCGTCCGCAACGAGCAGATCACGGCGCTGACGGCCAACGGGGTCTTCGACCGTGACGTCGAGCAGAACGCCGTCGTCTCGGGCAACGCCCAGACCGGGGCGGACGTCATCGTCCGCGAAGGCACGACGATCATCGAGAGCGTCAAGGCCGTCGACGGGAAGTACTCCGTCACGATCCCCGCCACGGTCGCCGGCGTCCGCACCTTCACCGTCACCCAGACGGTCAACGGCACGGTCTCGGCGCCCAAGACGGCGACGCTCGACTACGGCACGCCCGCGGACCTCGTCATCGAGACCCCCGGCAACGGTGGGACCCTCCGCGGCGACCAGGTCGTCTTCACGGGGACCGGTGCCCCCGGCGCCAAGGTCGTCCTGAACGGCACCGTGAGCCGCCTGGGCTCCGCGACGGTGAACGGTCAGGGCGCCTGGACGATCTCCGTCGAGCGCACCCTCACCCCGCAGGCGTACACGCTGTTCACCAAGCAGATCACCAAGGGCAACCTCAACGGCCCTGCTGACCAGCGCACCATCAACGTCATCCGGTAACACCACCAGCACCACGCGACGGGCGCCCCTCCACCAGGAGGGGCGCCCGTTCCCGTGCGTCAACCGCGATGCGGGAGGAGAACAGCGGGACAGAACGACGAATGCCGCCGGCCTGGGGCCGGCGGCATTCGTCGTTCTGCGTGTGTGTCGATCAGCGCGTGCGGAACACGTTGTCCTCGCCGTCGTCGCTGATCTCCGGCTCGTTGTCACTGGTCAGGCGGTTGCCGTCGGTGGTCACCCGCACCGAGCCGACCTGCTTCGCGGCGATGTCGTTGATGGAACCGGAGACGACGAGTTCCTCGACGTTCCCGAGGTGCACGACCGCGTTGCCCGCGGTGATCTCCACCGACGCGCAGTCCCCGACGGTGACGTCCTTGTTGGCCTGGTCGACGACGGCCTTGCCGTCCTTGCACCCGGCCCGGACCTTCTCGATGTCGGCAGGCGGGTTCGAGAAGACCTGCTCGTCCGCCTTGGCCGTCGCGCTCGCACTCGGCTTCGGGGTCGGCTTGTCGTCGCCGGTGCCGGAGCACGCGGTCGCTGCAGCGAGGATGCCGACGGCGGTCAGTCCGGTGACGAGCAAGCGGCGGACGGGAGGATGGGAGCTCAGGGCCATGGTGTGTTCCGATCTGGAGCGGGAGGTGTCGGGTGCGTCATCGGACCCGCGGACATATGTATGTCACGTTCTATACAATACTTGATATGCTGAATGCATGACAACTGATCGGTTGCCTCTGGTGGCCTTCCTCAGCCACTCCGCAGCCCTCTCCGGGGCAGAACTGCTCGTCGCGCGGGTGACCGCCTCGTGCACGACGATCGAACCGATCGTGGTCCTCGGCGAACACGGCCCGCTCGAGGAACGCCTCGCCGACTCCGGGGTGCGCTGCCAGGTCGTTCCCCTCGATGCGACCGTCCGGCACCACACCGCCACCACGGGAGCTGGGCTCCTCGCGAAGACGGTCAGCACGCTCCGCGCCACCCACGAACTTGCCCGCGTCCTGCGCGCCCTCGGTGTCGACGTGCTGACGACCCACTCGGCGAAGGCACACATCTGGGGTGGACTCGCCGGGCGGCGGGCCGGGATCCCCGTGGTCACCCACGCACACGACCTCGTCGGTGCCGATGAGTCGTCGCGAGTGAACGCAGCGCTGCTCCGGCTCGCGTTCGCGGTCCTCCCCCGGACGGTGGTCGCGAACTCCCGGACCACGGCCCGGTCGCTCGGTCGCCTGCCCCGGCCCGTCGCCGTCGTCGCCTGCCCCGTGTCCGTCCCGCCGGAACCAACGCCGCACACCGCTCCGGTGTGCACGATCGGCATGGTCGGACGCCTCACGCCGTGGAAGGGTCAGGACGTCGCCCTCCGCGCCTTCGCGGCCGCCCGCGCGTCCGGTCTCGACCCCGACGCACGACTCCGTCTCGTGGGTGCACCGCTGTTCGGCGCCGACGACGCGTTCGCCCGGTCGCTCCACACGCTCGCGTCCGAACTCGACGTGCGGGACTCCGTCGACTTCCGTGGGCACCAGCACGACGTCGCCGCCGAGATGGCCGCGTGTGACTTCGTCGTCCACGCCAGCACACGCGCGGAGCCGTTCGGACAGGTCGTCATCGAGGCCATGGCGCTGGGCCGGGCCGTGATCGCCAGCGATGCGGGTGGCCCCGCCGAGATCATCACCCACGATCAGGACGGCCTCCTCGTCCCACCCGGCGACGTCGCAGCGCTCGCGTCCGCCATGGTGCGACTGGCAGACGGCCAGGAGGCCCGGGATCGGCTCGCCGACAACGGCCGTCGGACCGCCAGGCGGTTCGACCTCCCGCGCGTCGTCGCGCAGCTCGAAGCGATCCTGGTGGCGGCCGCCCGCTGACGCGGGACGGCGGCACTGCACGTGCGCGGCGCCTGCCGCGGGCCGACCCGGCGACGACTGGCGGGCCTCCTGGCCGGGCGCGTCAGGAACGGACCGCGCTCGGGATCCCGGTCCACGCGCCGATCTCGCGCCGGAAGCGTGTGGTGGAGAACGTGTCGGCCCGCGCTCGGCAGTCCGCACCGTCGAGTCCCGCAGCCGCCTCGACGGCCGACCGGATCGTCGACGGGGCGAAGTCGTGCAGGACGACACCGCTCCGACCGGGCTCCACCGAGTCGCACGCGCCGCCGACGGCGTTCACGACGACCGGCGTGCCGAGCGCCATGGCCTCGACCGGCATGATGCCGAAGTCCTCCACCGGTGGGAACACGTAGACGGCTGCACGCTGCAACAGTGCCGCCAGGAGCGCGTCGGACGGCCGGACGACGATGCGGACGTCGACGTCCGAGTCAGCGGCGAGCGCCCGGAGCCGTTCGAGGTCGGGTCCGTCACCGGCGAGCACCACCGGCCGCGCAGATGCCCGGCCGGCCTCGATCACCACGTCGAGTCGCTTGTACGGCACGAACCGGGACGCACCCAGCAGGAAGCCCGCGGGCAGCGACTCGAGCAGCGCACGCTCACGGTCGTCGAGCACCTGCGCCCAGTCGTCGACAGCGGTGAGTCGTTCGACCCCGACGGGCGGGTGGATCACGACCGCATCGACGTCCCAGCTCGCTCGGATGCGCTGCTGCACGAAACGACTGTTGGCCGCGACGTGCCGGAGCGCCCCACCCCGACGGCGGTCCACTGCACGGAGCGCGGGACCCGCGACCCGTGCGGCGACGGACGAGCCGCGGGCATCGAGCTCCGGGTTCCAGAGGTACCGCGCCGGTGTGTGCACGTAGGTGAACTGGCGCTCGGGATCGACACCGGGCACACGGGCCTGGTGCGCGAACAGGTGCGAACTGACGAGCGCCCAGTCGTACGGTCCGAGGTCGCGCAGCCCGTGCGACCACAGCGCGGGGAGGAAGGGGACGGCCAGGGCCTTGCGACCCCGCAGCGGCGTCGGCGCGAGGGCGCTCTCGATCACCCGCCGGCCGGGGTACCGGCCGGGGGCGTCGTTCCAGAGGCCGAAGAGATCGGCGTCCGGGTACTCGTCCGCCATGGCGTCGAGGACACGTTCGGCGCCGCCGACCGCTTCGATCCACTCATGCACGAGCAGTCCGCGCATCGCGAGCTCCTTCCGTCGCTCGTGCGGCACAGGCGACGACGGCGTCGATCGCCTCGTCGGCCAGCGCGCACATCCGGGCGTGGTCGGCGTCGTCCCCACGGACCGGGTCGGCGATGTCGTCCGCCTCCGGCTCGGTGGGGGCGGTGCCGAGTCGGGAACGTGCGACCAACCTGGGGAAGTCGTCCCAGAACCCCGCGCCGACGGCGTCCTGACCGAGGAGCGGACGGACGAGCCGTTCGAACTCGCGCAGCGTGAACGTCCGCCGCAACAGCGCGGGAGCGATGTCGAGCACCGCGGCACGGTGCTGGCGTTCCAGGGTGAGCACGAGCGCGGGGCCGTCGAGCACGCGTGCCGTCAGGGGCGTCCCTGCGAAGCCGGAGGGATCGGCACCGTGGCGCAGGACGGCGTCGGACGAGCGCGGGAACATCGCCGCACCGGGCTCGGCGGCGGTCCCTGCGCTGGACACCTGGAACGCTCCCGGGGCGACGGCGTCCAGGCGGGCCCGGAGCACGCGTTCGACGTAGGGGGAACGACAGACGTTCCCTTCGCAGACGATGAGGATGGCGATCACGATCGAGTTCCTGTCAGTGCGGGGACGGTGGGCCGGCGGGTGGGAATCGTGGGCCGGAGGGTGGGGACGGCGGTCGGGACCCACGTCGGGGTCGCGCAGGCCGCGATGAGGACCCAGAGGACCGGGGTCGAGAAGTCGGGCGTCCCGACGACCTTGGCGACGACCAGCGCGACGAGTGCCGTGGCCGCCGCGACCGTGCCCGGACGCCGGATCGCGGTCGCGACGATGCCCGTGACGAGTGCCGCGAACGCCGCGGTGCCCGGGATGCCGACGGTGGACAACAGGGACATGCCGAACGACGACGGTCGGTTGCTGCCGATGCCGGCGCCCATCCCGAGCGTGTCCGCGAGGACGCCCCAGCTGAACGTGTCCGCCCCGGTCCGGGAGTCGTACGACTTGCTGTCCACCTTGTCGACGACGAGTTCCCGGATCGGCGCGAGCAGGTGGTCACCGGCGACCAGGGCGACCACGGCCGCAGTGAGCACGCCGATGACGAGCCACGGGGTGCCGACGCCACCGCGGACGACGTACCGGACGGCCAGGACGACGATGCCCAACCCGATCACGACGGTGGATGCGACGACGGCCGTGCCCGAGGACGCCTGCAGCAGGTTGGAGCACGCGAGGGCTGCCGCCGCGGACCAGAGGAACCGGGTCCGCCCGGTGGAGCGCAGCGCCGCAACGACGAAGAACGCGACCGCGGGCAGGGAGAACGCGGCGAGCTCGCTCGGTTCGCTGAAGACCCCGCGCAACCGGTCCTCCGTCGTGGTCCAGGCGTACGCCACGTTCGGCAGGGTGTCGAAGAGGGGAGCCGTCACGTCCGCTCGGAACAGCAGGAGGAAGCCCCGGATGCTCGTCGTCACCGTCCCCACGACCAGCGCGACACCGACCGCGAGGACGGCACCCCGGACGCGCACCAGGTAGAGCGCGCAGCAGGCGGCGAGGAGCAGGTAGGCGAGCTGTGCCCCGTTGCTCACCGTGTAGGCGAGCACACCGGGGTCGGCCACCTGGTGATCGACTCCCCCGCGCGAGACGAGGACCCGGATGCCGCCGAACATCCACGGAGCCAGCGCGGTGATCACCGTCGTCCACGCGAGGAAGACGGCGAAGGCGTTCGCAGTCCAGTGCGACGTCCCCAGTCGACGCGTCCCGAGCAGTGCGCAGGCGCTGGCTGCTGCCGCGACGGTGAACAGCGGCACGCCGTTCCCCCCGACGACGACGCCCGCCGAGTACGGCAGCCCTGCAGCCGCCCCGATGATCACCGGCAACCACTCGCGACGCACCGTCAGTCCGACGCCGAGCGCGACGAGGAGCAGGGTTCCGAGGACGGTCATCCGCGCCTCCTCCACTTGGTTGCGTAATATTTCATATCAACTACTATGAGTATCACACATCGAAACCCGAAGGAAAGGCTCGGATGACACTCGCGCAGTTCATCGACGTGCTCCGGCACCGCTGGATCTCCATCGCCGCGGTGCTGCTGCTCGCGACCGGACTCGCGGCGGCCTTCTCCGCGGTCCAGGCACCGCAGTACCGGGCGACGAGCGAGGTGTTCGTGTCCGTGGCAGGCGGGGCCTCGGTCACCGACCTCAGCCAGGGCAACACCTTCTCGGCCGCCCGGGTCAAGTCGTACGAGGCGCTGGCGGTCACGCCCCAGGTGCTCGGACAGGCCGCGAAGCAGCTCGGGCTGCCTGGCGGCGGCGGCCTCGGGCGGGTGGTCACGGCGGAGTCGAAACGCGACACCGTGCTCATCGCGATCAGCGCCACCGACGAGTCCCCGTCGCAAGCCGCCGCCATCGCGAACGCCGTCACGGAACAGCTGGTGAAGGTGGTCGAACAGGTCGAGAACGAAGCGGCCGCCACCGATGGCCTCGTGCACCTCAGCGTCTTCCAGCCCGCAACCGCTCCGAGCACGCCGTTCTCACCCCGACTGGCCGTCAACACCGCCATCGGTGTGCTCGCCGGACTCGCGCTCGGCATCGCCCAAGCCGTGCTCCGCGAGGTCCTCGACACCCGCCTCCGCTCGTTCGAGGCACTGCGCCGGCTCACCCACGCGAGCGTGCTGGGCGAGTTCCCCCTGGACGAGACCATCGCGAACGAACCGCTCGTGTCATTCGGCAACCGCTACAGCACGCGAGCCGAGGCGTTCCGCCAGCTCCGGACCCACCTGACCTACACGAACCTCGACGGGGACGCGCAGAGCATCGTCGTGACCAGCGCGACGCCGGGCGAGGGGAAGTCCTCGACCGCCGTGAACCTCGCGCTCATGCTCGCCCAGAACGGCTCGCGCGTCGTCCTCGTCGACGCCGATCTCCGACGACCGACCACCGGCACCTACCTGGGCATCGAGAGCCGCGTCGGACTCTCCACGGTCCTGACCCGGCAGGTCGCCCTCGACGACGCCGTCCAAGAAGTCGGCGCGGACTCCCCCCTCCACGTCCTCGCCGCGGGGCGCGTTCCGCCGAACCCGAGCGAACTCCTGAGCTCGAGCCGCATGGTCGAGCTGGTCCGCGAACTCGAGTCCCGATACGAGTACGTCATCGTCGACGCACCTCCGATGCTCCCGGTGACCGACCCCGCTGTGCTGGGCGCGATCTGCAGCGGTGTCCTGCTCGTGGTGAGCGTGGACGGGCGGACCAGACGCGCGGACTTCACGGCGGCAGAGCGCACCGTGACCCAGGTCGGCGCCCGCCTGCTCGGCCTCGTCGTGAACCGTCTACCGGTGCAGCGTCGCGCGAAGACCTACTACAACTACGAGCCGTCGGCACCGGTCAGCGAGAGCCCTCGTCGATCGTCGCGAGCTCGTCGCACCGCGGAGGACCACTGATGAAGCCGCCCACACGCCGTTCCCTCGTCTACCTCGGGTGGCAGGGGAACGCCAACTTCGGCGACGACCTGCTGTACGAGACCTGGCGCGCTGCGCTCGACGACCCCCTCACGGTCCAGGCACCGCTCAACGCACGCGACTACCTCCGGACGGCGCCACGATTCGGGGTCGACCGGCTCCGCACGCTCGGCACGGAACGGGTCGTCCTGCTCGGCGGCGGGACGTCCGTCGGGTTCGCGTCGTGGGCCGAGCACGCACGGCTGGCGATCCGCAACTTCGGAGCGGACGGGCTGATCGGTGTGGGTCTCGGAGCGGCGTCGGCATCGGACACGTACTCGCTGGCGCAGCAGCGGCAACGCTGGGAAGCCTGGCGCACGCTCCAGCGGCTGCACATCGCCGGCGTTCGCGGTCCCCTCACCCAGGACGAGGTCTCCGCGCACCTGATGCCCGTCGACATCAGCGGTGACCCGGCGCTGCTCTACCCCCTCGTCCGGCACGTGCCCAGGCCCACCCGGGCTGCTCCGCGCATCGGCGTGAGCCTCGGGTCCGATCCACACTCCCGCTTCGACGTCGCCACCGTCGCCGCGGCCGTCGACGAACACGCACGTGACACCGGTGCGACCGAGGTGGTCGCGTTCGCCCTGTCGGCAGCCGACCAGGACGCCGCACGCCAGCTCGCAGGCCGTCTGACGACGGCGTCGGTCGTCCACGCCTCCACGGACGTCGCTGCGACGATGGCCGCGATCGGCGGTTGCGACCTCGTGGTGTCGGAACGGCTGCACGGAGCCGTCGCCGCGGTGTCGCTCGGCATCGCGACGGTCCCGCTGTCCTACGCCTCGAAGTGCGACGACTTCTGGTCGAGCGTCACCGGCCGTGCCGCCCCCGTCACGGTGGGCCACTCGGCGGACGACCTGGTCGACGCGATGCGCGCGGCCGAACAGGAGCGTGCGGGCATCGCCGAACGGGTCCGCGAACTGCAGGACCGCTTGCAACGGATCCGGGGCGAGCTGCTCGCCTGGAAGTCGGGGACGTGCTCGACGTCGGACCTGCTGACGACGAGCACGGTGTCGAAGTGAACGCCGTCACCGGGCCCGACCACCGCTTCCACCTGGTCATCTCGACGATCCGCTCGCCCGAACACATCGAACGCTGCCTCGACTCGATCCGCCGAGCACGTGTGCCGGTCTTCGTGACCGTGGTCGAGCAGCGCCCGAAGCCGGACGCGCTGCCGCTCCTGCGGGACCTGATCGAGGCCGGTCACGCCGAACACGTGCACGAGCCCGTCGTCCGTGGTGTCAGCCGTGGCCGGAACCGCGGGCTCGCCACGATCCGCGGGGACATCGTGGCGTTCCCCGACGACGACTGCTGGTTCGACGACGGTGTCCTCGAACTCCTGTCCGAGCGGATGGACGGTCGGGACCTCGACGGAGCAGCGATCCCCTGCCGTGCGAGTGACGACAGCGGCACGATGCTCCGCTGGCGTCGACGAGCATGCCGGGTCACGAGCTGGCGGGTTCCCCGGACGATCGTCGCCGCAGGCATCTTCCTGCGGCGAGAACTGCTCGAGACGCACGGGCTCTTCGACGTCGCCCTCGGGACCGGTTCGGCGACGCCGTTCGGTTCGGGCGAGGAGAACGACCTCGTCATCCGCGCACTCCGTCGCGGTGCCCGCATCGCCTACATGCCGGACGTGGCCGTGCGGCACGGCGACTTCCGGCACGACGGCATGACGGACGAGACCCTGGCCAAGGTGCTGCGGTACAACCGGGGGTTCGGGCGGGTGCTCCGGAAGCACCGGCTCCGCGGCCAGGCGGCTTACTGGGTCACCCGGTCGATGGCGGCCGTCCTCGTGGCACGGATCAAGCGGGACCACGATGCGACCCGGTTCCAACAGGCACAGCTCCGTGGCCGGTGGCAGGGGTGGCACGGAACCGACGACCACGGCGTGCACCACGCGTTCGACTGCGCCACGACGCCGGCACACGGATGACGCGAGTGGCCCCGCGGAGCACCAGGTGCACCGCGGGACCGCTCGGAGTCACTCGTCCCAGACGACGAACCGCGGGATCCACTTCGCGGACATGTCGAGCTTCCCGGCGGTGCCCCGCACGGCCTTGTCGGACCCGGTGGGTTCGACGATCCGGCCCGTTCCACGGAGTGAGACGCGCACGGACGTCGACAGGTGCTGCGCTTCCGACTGCCAGACGACACGGGCGTGGTGCTTGCCGTCCGGCGAGGTGAACCGCATGTGGCGGACCGGACCGATCCGGTGCTCCGCCACGTACCGCTTGCCGGCGAGGACCCGCTGCATGGTCGCCCAGGCCGCGGCGGAGGGCTTCGGCTCGTAGCCGCCGTCGGCGTTGCCGAGCAGACCGAACGTCCGTGCGGTGCCGTTCGCCAGGGCGGGCTCGGCCATCTCGAACAGGAAGAGCCGCTCGACGCCGTACTGCGCGGCGATGGCGTAGGTGCGCAGGACGTAGGCGGTCTGGTCCTCCGGTCGAACCCAGCCCGGTCCGGCGAACTGGGTCGGCCATCCGACCTCGGTGATCCAGATCGGCAAGGCGCTGCCGTCTGGGCGCGGGTACCGGTCGGCCGTCGTCCGGAGCCACGCGAGCGCGTCCTCGATGCACGGATTGGTCGGGACGCAGGTCTCGGGACCCCACGGGTTGCTGTACGGGTGGATGCTGACCGCGTCGACGTGGTCGGCGCCGCCGAGGCGGAACCACTCGCCGATCCAGGCGCGCTCGTCGTCGGACACCGCGTTCTGGGTCGGCCCGACGATCGTCGCCGCCGGGTCGGTGGCACGGATGACCTGTGCTGTGACCCGTGCGAGCTCGATGTATGCGGCGGGCGTCGCGGGCAGCACACCGTGGTTGTTGGTCCACTCGTTCCAGACCTCGTAGGACAGATCGGTGTCCGGGTGCCGGTCCCGCATGTGGGAAACGGTCTCCTTGACGTACCGCTTCCACGCGGCGGCCTGGGCGGGTTTCGAGACGTCCGGTGGTGCCATCGGGTCGTTCGTGTACGCGACGTTGCCGTAGTCGAGGACGAAGAGTGGGCTGACCCCCATGTCACGCACGACCGGGTCGATGCGGGCGTCCGTCGCCGTGAAGTCGAACCGTCCGGCGACCTTCTCGACCGCGCTCCACTGCAGGTCCTGTCGGTAGCTGCCGGCACCGAGTGCGGCGAGTGAGGGCAGCGCGCTCGCCACGGGGTTGACGCCGAGACCGAAGTACGGGTCCGAGCCGACCGGACCGGCGATGGTCCGCACGAACCGGGTCGACGCGGAGGTCGCGCCCGGCGTCTGCACGGTCAGCCGGTAGGTGCCGGACGGCAGGGCGCTCGTGGGGTGCACCTCGACCGATCGGGTCCCCGCCCGACCGGTCCCCGAGTCGACGATCGTCCCCGTGGTGTCGTTGACCCGCCAGGTGACGTCCGCCGCACGCTCCACGCCGTCGACCGTGAACCGGGGGCGATCGTCGGGTCCGAACAGACCGCTCCCGCCGACCGGTCGGATCGTCGGCGTCGTCGAGGCCGTCGACGTGGTGCCCCGTGCGGACGAGGGCTGGGCGTGCTCGGACAGGATCGCCGCGAGGACGACGCCCGTGACGGCAGCTGCGGTGAGGCCACGGCGGCGGATGGAGGGGGGACGGGGGGCGGGGCGGCCAACGGAGGGCCCGACGTGTTCCATCGGGCCATCATCGACAGCACGGACGGGTGCTGGCGAGCAATCGGAATGCACGGCACCTGCGATGCGATGCGATCGGCTCGACCACGCTGCGAAACACGGAACTCGGAGTGCGAACTGCTGGCGATCGGCGAACCCGCCCGCCCACAGTTGCTCGATGCCAGCCGAACGACCGACCTTCACCGGCGTCCAGGTGCTGCGGTTCGTCGCCGCGCTCCTCGTCGTGTTCTCGCACCTGCCGACGTACCTGCACGCCCGTCTCGGCACACCCCTGGTCGACATCCCCGTCGGCCAGGTCGGGGTGACGGTGTTCTTCGCGATCAGCGGGTTCGTCGCGGTGCTCGTGACACAGCGGACCCCGAGGCCGACCTGGCGTGGGTTCCTCCGCCGTCGGCTGGTCCGCATCCTGCCGCTCGCGTGGGCGGTGATGACGATCAAGCTCGTCACGCTGCTGGTCGCCCCACAGGCCCTGGAACGCGCGGCCACGTCACCGACGTACATCGTGTCGTCGTACCTGTTCCTGCCCGGCCGCGGCCCGAACGGCGTGGTCGAGCCGTTCTTCACGGTCACCTGGACGCTGTCGTTCGAGCTGCTGTTCTACGTGGTCGTCACGATCGCGCTCGCCACCCGCTCCGACCCCCTGCGGCTGGCGTCCGTCGTCTTCGTCGGGCTCGCGGTCGCCTCGGCGTTCCGCGGGCCGGACGGGTGGCCGACCTGGCAGTTCCACGCGAACCGCATCGTGCTGTGCTTCCTGGTCGGCATGGTGATCGGCCGGTGGGCACTCGACCGCCGCACCCGGCTGGCACTGCTCCGGACCGCGGCGATCACCACGATCTGGCTCGTGGTGGGCACCGTCGCGGGCGCGTCCGTGCCGAGCCTGCTGCTGTTGCCGCTCGCGGCCGCGGCCCTGGCGACGACGGTGGTGGGTGAGCCGCTCCTGCGTCGGTGCACCGGCACCGTCGGGCGGACGCTGGGCGATGCCTCGTACGCGCTGTATCTGACGCACCCGATCCTCGCACCGGCGACGGTGGCCGTGGTCGCCGCGGTCGTCTCCGGCCCCGCAGCGCCGATCGTCGCGGGCATCGCCACGCCGGTCGCCGCCGTGGCCGCCGCGGTCGTGGTGTGGTTCGCGGTCGACCGTCCGGTGATCCGGCGGCTCCAGCGTCGTCGGACCGCACCACCACGGACCCCACGGGCCGCGAGGCACCGGCTACCCGCCGGGTAGTGTCGTCCCGTGCGATGGAGTCGAGTGAACTGGCCCTCCGTTGGCTACGTCTCCCTCGAGGACTTCGACGGCCAGCGCGAACACGTGACCCGGTTGCTCGAGGACGCCCCTCCCACGGTCGCCGCGCTCCTGACGGTCAAGTGGACCGACTCGCGGATCGAACGATGGGTCGTGGAGTCCGCCGACGCCGTCGTCGACCCGGACGCCGACGAGGACGACGTGACGACCCCCGTCGATCTACCGGGCCACGGTGTGCCCGACCCGGTCGTCGTGCACGCGGACATCGTGGTCCGCAACGACGAGGTCCTCGACACCCCGAGCGGCCTGTGGCGCCGCTGGAACCACGCCAGGGTGTCGCTCCGGCTCCGGGATGCCGTCATCGACCCGCCCGGGGTCGATCCCGCAGCACTGCTCGCCGGTGACGCGCACGTCGCCCGGGGCGAGCTCGAGTACCTGAACGAGCACGACGCCTGGGAACTCCGGCTGCTGATCTCCCCCGTCGGCGAGGTCGCGATCCGGTTCCGTGGTGTCCGGGTGGCGATCCGGAGCGTCGCCGAGTCCGTGTACTCCGGCCTGGAGTCGCGCCCGGCACGCGGCTGGCACGGCCCGGTGCCGGACGGCTGGGTGGAGTGGACGACCGAGGTGGTCCGGGCCGCGGCCTACGGCGACCTCGGCGGACTGCACCTGGCCGACGACGCGAGCGACGTCGACGACGTCGACCCCCGCTGGGGCTTCGCCCCGCTGCACGCCGCCGCGTGGTTCGACCACCCCGAGATGCTCGAGGAGCTCCTGCGCCGCGGTGCGACCCTGCAGCTCGAGGACACCGAGGGACGGACGCCGCTGACGCTGGCGATCGACCGCGACGCGCGACGGGCGGTCGACGTGCTGGTGGCAGCGGGTGCCGACCTGGAGGCCCGTGACGGCGACGGCAACACCCCGATCATCCGCGCCGCGTGGGGTGGGCACGCCGCGATCGTGCGTGCCCTCGCCGCCGCGGGTGCGGACACCGCGGCGCGCGGCTCACGTGGCGCGACGCTGCTGATCGCGGCCGTCGACTCCGGCGACGTCGAGACCGTCCGTGCGGTGCTGGCGCAGGGCGTCGACCGCGATGCCGTGGACGACGAGGGCTCGACCGCTGCGGACCGCGCGGAGTTGCTCCGCGAGACGGCCGTGGCCGACCTGCTCGCGGCTGCCTGAGCGCGGTCCGCACCACGGCCCGTGGGCCGACCCGCGCCGGACGTGACGAAGCGCGGCGGACGGGAGCAGGGCCTCCCGTCCGCCGCGCGCTCGCGGGTCGACCGTCCTAGACGGTGACCTGCTCGACGGCGTTCGCCTGCGCGACGCGCCCGTACCAGCGGGCGGAGTCCTTCGGCGTGCGCTCGAAGGTCTCACGGTCCCACGCGACCAGCCCGAACGTCGGCCGGAAGCCCGACGCCCACTCGTAGTTGTCGAGGAGCGACCAGTGCTGGTAGCCGAGGACCTCGATACCGTCCTCGATGCAGCGGTGGATGCCCTCGAGGGCGCCCTGCGTGTACGCCTGCCGACGGCTGTCGTCGGCGGTGGCGATGCCGTTCTCGGTGATCATCAGCGGGACGCCGCCGGAGAGCCCCCACGCGCTGCGGAGCCCGTCGGCCGAGGCTTCGGGGTAGAACTCCCAGCCGGTGAGGGTCGTCTCGACGTCGTCGGACACGGGCAAGGGCCCGTCCGGACCGATGAACGTGCGCGTGTAGGCCTGCACGCCCAGGAAGTCGTCGCCGGCGGCGTTCTCGAGGTACCAGTCGTCGCGCGGGTACCCGTACTCGCGGAGCATCGTGTCCGCGCCCGGCTCACCGTTGGACTTGAATGCCTGCGTCGCGATGGTCCACCCCGACCGGAGGCCCGACACCTGTGACAGGACCTCGCGCGACCGCTTGTGGCTGGCCAGCAGGGCATCGGCGACGCCCAGGTCCGGGTTCGGCAGGCCGAAGGCCACCAGGTTGGCCGCGTCCTCGCCGCCGGCGAGCATGGCCGCGATGTTCGGCTCGTTGATCGTGCAGACGTAGCGGACGCCGTCCTGCACCACGGGGAGCGCGGCCTCGGTGTAGCGGGCGAACAGGTCGGCGGCATCGGGGGCGCGCCAGAAGCCGTCGCGTTCGAACCAGCGCGGCACGGTGAAGTGCATGAGGGTGACGATCGGCTCGATGCCGAACTCGTGGCAGGCGTCGACCATGCGGCGGTAGTGGTCGACCTCGGCGCGGCTGACGAACCCGCGCTCGGGCTCGATGCGGGCCCACTCGATGCTGAACCGGTACGAGTTCAACCCGAGCTCGGCGGCGATGCGGATGTCCTCGCGGTACCGGTGGTAGCTGTCCGCCGCGTCACCCGAGGGCTCGACGATGGTGGTGTCCGGCTCGTGCTCGTGCACCCACC
The DNA here is from genome assembly GCF_025643395.1 of Curtobacterium sp. Arg-1. Classification (NCBI taxonomy): domain Bacteria; kingdom Bacillati; phylum Actinomycetota; class Actinomycetes; order Micrococcales; family Microbacteriaceae; genus Curtobacterium; species Curtobacterium sp. Arg-1. Next base: position 486,262 of record NZ_CP095731.1, on the reverse strand, counting down.
AGTTGCTGTTGACGTTGTTGCCCTCGATCTGGTGGGCGGCGGTGGCGGCGCCCCAGAGGAAGCCGTCGGGGAACTGCAGCGTGGAGATGATGGTGCCTTTCAGTGCGTGTTCGAGTCAGTGCTGGCTCAGGAAGGCGTCGAAGACGGCGACCGTCCCGAGCGGGTTCTCGACCTGGGGGCCGTGGTAGCTCGCGGGGATGACGACGTACTCGGCGCCGGTCTGCTCGGCCATCGCCCGCTGCCACGGGATCGGCCAGGCGTTGTCCCACTCGCCGTGGGCGACGAGGACCGGCAGGCCCGTGGCGCGCAGGGCGTCGGAGGCGTCGGTGTGGTCCTCGAGGATGTGGCCACCGGCGACGACGCTGAGCGGGCTCGTCGCGTCGAAGCGGTCGCGCACCATCCGGACGTCGTCGGGCAGCTCCTCGTCGGGCCGGTACGCCCAGAGCGGGTTCGACGAGTCGAACAGCTGCCGGAGGTTCCCCCCGGTGTCGTGCAGGATCGTCAGCTCGGCGACCTTGCGGTACGGCCACCCGTGCGGGCCGGAGCAGAACTGCACGACGTCGCGGAACGCCGTCGGGTCCTGCAGCGCGGCCGCCCGGACGATCACACCACCGAGCGAGTGCCCGACCAGGTGCACGGGGGCGCCGTCGTCGAGCAGGCGCGCGACCCGGACGACGTCGGCCGCTTCTTCGTCGAGGGAGTAGTCCCGCGGCTCGGTAGGCGCGGCCGAGTCGGCCTGACCACGCCGGCTGATCGCGACCGCGGTCCACCCGGCGTCGCGGAGGACGGGCAGGAACGTGCGCCAGTCCTCCTTCGAGCCGGTGTACCCGGGGACGATGAGCACAGTGCCCTTCGACACCCCCGCGGGCACGATCCGGTAGGCCGTGAGCCGCCCGACCGGGACGTCGATCCCGACGACGTCGACGCCGTCCGGGGTGGGCAGGTGCCCGAACGGCGGGACCGTCGGGAAGTCGTGCAGGGTGGTCATGGTCGTCCTTCCGAGAGCGTGCGGCGCGGGTTCGGCACGGCGTCGAGGAGGGCGATCGTGTACGGGTCCTGCGGGTCCTGCAGCACCTGGGCCGTGTGACCCCGCTCGACCACGGCGCCCTCGTGGAGCACCATGATGTCGTCCGTGATGAGCCGCGCGCTCAGCAGGTCGTGCGTGATGTAGAGGAGCGAGACGCCCCACTGCTCGCGGAGGTCCTCGAGCAGTGCGAGCACCCCGGCACGCAGCGTCACGTCGAGCATCGACACCGGCTCGTCGGCGATGATCACCTGCGGGTCGCTCGCGAGTGCCCGGGCGATCACCACGCGCTGCCGCTGCCCGCCGGAGAGCTGGTGCGGGAGCTTCTGGGCGAACTGCTCGACCGGGGTGAGGCCCACCGTCTCGAGCAGCTCGAGCACCCGGCGCCGGGCATCACGGCCGGTCAGCCCGGTGTAGTTCGCGATCGGCCGGGACAGCGTGTACTCCACCGTGTGCAGCGGGTTGAGCGCCGAGTACGGGTCCTGGAACACCATCTGCACCTCGGAGCGCAGGTCCCGCAGGCCGCGCTTGCCGAGGCGGGCGACGTCGAGGTCGCCGAAGCGGACCGTGCCGGTGGTCGGCTTCTCGACCCCGGTGAGCAGCTTCGCGATGGTCGACTTGCCCGAACCGGACTGGCCGACCAGGGCGAGCGACTGCCCGGGTTCGAGGGTGAACGACACGTCGCGCACGGCCTGCACCGGCTGCTCACCGCGGCGGGGCGCCGGGTAGGTCTTCACGATGTGGTCGACGACGATCGGGTTGCGGGCGGCGCTGCGCTCGCGGGACCCGACGGTGCTGAACGACGAGGTCGTCTCCTGCCGCTTCTCGCCGGCCTCGGCGCGGAGCGAGCGGTCCGGGAAGCCCGGCAGCGACACCACCTCGGCGCGGGGGTCGGCGTAGTGCGAGAGCAGCATCTGCGTGTACTCGTCCTGCGGGTCACGGAGGATCTCGCGGGAGCCGCCGTCCTCGACGATGCGGCCCTCGTGCATCACGAGGACGCGCTCGGTGGCCTCGAGGACGATGCCGAGGTCGTGGCTGATCAGGATCGCCGTGAAGCCCTCGGTGCGCTGCAGCTCGATGATCGTGTCCATCACGGCGTGCTGCACGAGCACGTCGAGCGCCGTCGTCGGCTCGTCGAACACCATGAGCTGCGGCTCGAGCGAGAGCGCCAGGGCGATGGACACGCGCTGCCGCATGCCGCCGGAGAGCTCCCCGGGGAACCGGGCGAGCATCGAGGTCGGCAGCTTCACCTTCTCGATGAGCTCCTTCATCCGGGCGTCCCAGCGGTCGCGCGACACGTGGCCGTGCGCCCTGAAGACGTCGATGAAGTGGTTCCGGATCGTGCGCACCGGGTTGAGCGCGTTCATGCCGGACTGCAGCACCATGGCGAAGCCGCCCTGCCGCTGCTGGCGCAGGGCTTCGTCGTCGAGGTCGCGGATGTCCTTGCCCGCGAAGACGATGCTGCCGCCGTTCGTGCGCGCCGGCGGCTTCTGCAGCCGGGTCAGCGCGTAGCCGAGCGTCGACTTGCCCGAACCGGACTCGCCGACCAGGCCGACGAACTCGCCCTTCTGTAGCTGGAACGACACGTGGTCGACGGCCTGGACGGCGCTCTGACCGGCCGATTCGTAGACGACCGACAGGTCGCGGACGTCGAGCAGGACGGAGGCGTCGCCTTGGTCGTGACGGGCGTCGGACTGGAGGCCCGTGGCGGCGCCGGTGGGCGCCTCCAGGCCGTCTGCCGTGTGCGTTTCTGGCAAGCCGCTCATGCGCGCTTCTCCTTACGGGGCCGTGCGCCGTCGCGCAGCCGCGGGTTGGACACGGCGTCGACGCCGAAGTTGATCAGGGTGAGGCTCATCGCCAGCAAGGCGATGCAGAGACCCGGCGCGAAGAGCAGGATCCACTGCCCCGTGAGGAGCGCGTTCGAGTTCTGCGCCCAGTAGAGGATCGTGCCCCAGCTGACGATCGACGAGTCGCCGAGTCCGAGGAACTCGAGGCCCGCCTCGGCGAGGATGGCGCTGGTGGCGGCGCCGAAGAAGCTGCCGACGATCAGGCTCGTCATGTTCGGCAGGATCTCGCGGAACACGATGCGGGTCGCGCCGTCACCGGAGAACTGGGCGGCGGTGACGAAGTCCCGGCCGCGCAGCGACTGCGTCTGCGAACGGAGCACACGCGCACCCCACGCCCAACCGGTCACGACGATGACCGCGATGATCACCGCGATGCCGCCGTTCTGCAGGTAGGCGGCGATGACGATCATCAGGGGCAGACCCGGGATGACGAGGAACAGGTTCACGATGAACCCGATGACCTCGGCGATCCAGCCGCGGACGTAGCCCCAGCTGAGGCCGATCGCGACGGCGACGAGCGTGGACAGGATGCCCGCGACCGCGCCGACCATGACCGAGATGCGAGCGCCGTAGATGATCTGGGACAGGACGTCCTCGCCGGCGGCGGTGGTGCCCATCCAGTGGTCGGGCGTCGCGTCGGCGGACCGGGCGAAGCCGTTCTGGCTGGCGCCGTACGGGGCCAGGAGCGGGGCGAAGACCGCCACGAACACGAAGACGCCGAGGATGATGATGCCGATCCGGGCCTTCTTGTTCGACCAGACGACGCCGAACTGGCGGGCGGCGGCGCGGAGCTTGCTCGGCGCCTGCTGTTCTTCGTTGGGTGCGTTCTCTTGTGTGCGCACCGACACGGTTGCGTTGGTCATCGACGCGTCCTCGGGTCCAGAACGCCGTACATGACGTCCACGATGAAGTTGGCGATGAGCACCGACACGGTGATCATCAGGAAGAGGGCCTGCATGAGCGGGTAGTCCTGCCCGATCACGGCGTTGAACAGCAGGTAGCCGATGCCCGGGTAGCCGAAGACCTGCTCGACCAGGACGGAACCGCCGACCACGCCACCGAGCGCCAGACCGAAGCCGGTCAGGTTCGGCAGGATCGCGTTGCGGGCCGCGTAGCGGATGGCGACGGTGCGTCCGCGGAGGCCGTTGGCCTCGGCGAAGGTCACGTAGTCGTCACCGAGGGTGTTGATCATCGCGTTGCGCATGCCGATGATCCAGCCGCCGAGGCTCGTCACCAGGATCGTGACCGCCGGCAGCACCGCGTGTTGCAGGGCGTCGCCGAAGAAGGCACCGTTCAGGCCGGGCGTCGTCGTGGCCGAGTAGGCACCCGTGGTCGGGAACCAGTGCAGCACGTAGCCGAGGAAGAACAGCAGCAGCAGGGCGGTCCAGAAGTACGGGAACGTCGACATGAAGCTGCCGGACAGGGTCGGGAGCGAGTCGAGCCAGGTGCCGCGCTTCCACGCGGCCGCGACACCGATCAGGGTGCCGAGGACGAACGCCAGGATCGTGACGACCCCGACCAGGATCAGCGTGTACGGCAGGGCCTTCGACACGAGGTCGCCGACGGGCTGCGGGTAGAACGTGTAGCTCGTCCCGAAGTCGAGGGTGATGACCTGGTGCAGGTAGCTGACGTACTGGTCCCACAGGTTGCCGGTCGGCACCCCGAGCTGGGCCTCGATGGCCTTCTTGGTGGCGTCGGTGACCGGACCGTTCTGGCTGAGCTTGGCGAGTGCGGCGTCGGCCGGGCTGCCGGGCATCAGGCGCGGGAGCACGAAGTTCAGCGTCACCGCGGCCCAGAGGGTCAGGACGAAGAGGACGAGTTTCTGGAGGATGTACTTCACTTCTGGTCCTCCTGCGCCTTCTGCTCCTGCAGGATCTGCTTGCCGGCGGCGCTGTCGCGCAGCCGGAGCTTCGTGAAGATGAGCAGCGGTGCCGAGTCGTAGTTCTGCGGTGCCATGTAGGGGTCCTTCGCACTCGGCCAGCCGACGAACTTGCCGGTGTTGAACAGGCCCCAGAGCCCGCCGTAGTACATGCCGATGACGGGGAGCTCGTCGTACACGGTCTGCTGCAGCTGGTCGAGGATCTCCTGCTGCTTCGCGGTGTCCGTCGTCGCCTTGTACTCGTCGAGGAGCTTCTGGGTGTCGGCGTTCTTGTAGCGCTCGTAGTTGTTGACGGTCGACTTGCCGACCGGCTGGTAGAACTCGGTGCTGAGCAGGGAGTTGAACGCCTGGTAGACGTCACCGTTGCCCATGCCGCCCATCGCCATGTCGAACTCGCCGTTGTTGATGTTCTGCTGGTAGCCGGCGGGCTGCGGCGCCTGGATCGTCACCTTGATGCCGATGGCGGTGAGTTCGCGGCGGACCTCCTGCGCGGCGCGGAGCCAGTCGGAGTAGCCGTTCGCGGTCATGATCGTGATCGCGAGCTGCTTGCCGTCCTTGACGACCTTGCCGCCCTGCACCGAGTAGCCGGACTTCTCGAAGCTCGCGAGCGCCGCCTTCGTGTCCTGGGTGATCATGCCCTTGTCGGGGATGTCCGGGTTGAGGTAGCGCTCCTGGTTCGGCAGGATCAGGCCGGTCTGGCCCGCCGCCGACAGGTTGCCCTCGGACGCGGTCTCGGCGATGGCGTCACGGTCCAGCGCGAGCGAGATGCCCCGGCGGACGTTGACGTCGCTGTACGGCGCCTTCGTGAGGTTCGGGATGAGGCCGATCACACCGCCGGCCGGGAACCACCACTCGTTCGTCTTCGACGCGGCACCCCAGGTGCCCTTGACGTCGGAGATGAACGAGTACGCCCAGTCGTAGCCGCGGGTGACGGTGTCGAGCTGGGTGTTCGTCGCCGGCAGGATGAGGTGCTTGATGGCGATCTTGTCGGCCTGCCAGCATTTCGGGTTCTTGTTCATCGAGTACTGCTGGTCGGTGTAGTTGCCGAGGACGAACGGACCGGTGCCGACCGGGTTCGGGTCACGCCAGGTCGTCGGGTCCTTCACGCCGCCCCAGTGGTCCTCGCCCAGGATGTACGTCTGGCCGATGATCGTCAGGCTCGGGACGTCCTCGCTCTTGAGGTGGAAGACGACGTGGTCACCGTCCTGCTCGATGCTCTTGATGTGCTGCCAGGCGCCCTTCACGTCCATGGCGGGGAACTTCTTGAGCAGGTCGAAGGTGAAGACGACGTCCTTCGCGCTGAAGGGCGAACCGTCGGACCACTCGACACCCGAGCGGATCGTCATGTCGATGGTCTTCGCGTCGGGCTGGCTCCACGCGCTGGCGAGCCACGGGTTGCGCTTGCCGTCGAGGGGGTTCACCTCGATGAGGGGCTCGTACATCCACTTGGAGGCCGTGCGGGCGTTCGCGATGTACGGGTTGAAGTTGCGGTCGAACAGCGGGTTGCCGCGGTCCGCGTTGATGAGCATCGTGTCCTTGCCGATGGTGGGATCGGGTTCGGATCGGACCTGGATGCTGCAGCCGGTGGCCACGAGGGCCACTGCGGCGAGGCCGGCGATGGCCGCGACGAGGCGGCCTCGGCGGCGTGGGCCTGGGTCACGCGTGCCGCGCGTGCGCTGTGGGGGAAGCGTCATTGCTCGGTCGACCTCCATGTCGATTCGGTACGTGCTCAATGTATGCGCTTACATCGCGGCGTGCAACCGCAGGTGTTGTTTCGCGGGGCGGCGCACGGTGCGAGGTGCGCCGACTGGTGCGAGGTTGCCCGCTCCGTGCACTGCTCCGGGCTCGCACGGGGCGCCGAAGGTCGCACGGGATGCGCAACGCCGCACGGTGCGACCTCGCGACCTTGCGACCTTGCGACCTCGCGACGGCACGCACGCTACAGCGCGGGCGGGCAGCTCTCGCGCAGCAGCACCTCGACGGGCAGGCGCACGGCGCGCGGCGGCCCCTCGCGGCGCTCCAGCCGGTCGACGATCGCCAGGACCGCAGCACGACCGAGCGCCCCCATCGGCTGGTGCACCGTGGTCAGGCGCGGCGACGAGAACCGACCGGCGTCGATGCCGTCGAACCCCGTCACGACGAGGTCCTCCGGCACGCGGAGCCCGCGGGCAGCGGCGGCGTCGAGCACCCCGAGCGCGGACTGGTCGTTCGAGCAGACGACGGCGCGGGGGACGACGTCGGACAGCAGCGACACCGCGAGCTCCCGCGCCCGGGCCCTGCCGAAGTCACCGTGCACCGTGCGCACCGCCGAGGCCGGCACCCCGTGGTCGGCCAGCGCTGCCCGGAACCCCGCCGAGCGCTCCATGTCGTCGGGCGAGTCGATCGGGCCCGCGACGTACGCGAGGGACCGGATCCCCAGACGCCCGATCACGTGCGACGCCAGGGTCCGCATGCCCGCGGCGTTGTCCACGCTCACCGAGTCGAACCCGTGCGAGCGCCGGTCGTCGGCGAGCACCACCACCGGGATGCGTCGGGCGACGTGCTCGAGCAGGTCGTCGGGCACCGTCTGCGCCAGCACGGCGAGCCCGTCGACCCGGCCGGCGACGTCGTTCACGATGACGTCGCGCGACGACCCCCGGCCGGCGGCGACCATGAGCGCGAGACCACGCTGCCAGGCCTCGGTCTCGGCGCCGCGCAGGACCTCGTCGAAGTACAGGTTGGACGAGAACGGCTGGGTCACGTGGCGTCGGTCGTCGACCACGCGGACGCCACCGTCGGTGACCAGGTCCGGCCGCTCGTCGGGCACCACGTCGAAGCCGGGCAGCAGCAGTCCGACGACGCCGGTGCGTTTGCCGGCGAGGGCCCGGGCGTTGCCGGACGGGACGTACCCGAGGCTCCGGATCGCTGCCTGCACGCGGTCCCGGGTGCCCTCGCGGACGGCGTCGGGCGTGCGGAGCACGCGCGAGACGGTGGCGATGGAGACGCCGGCTGCAGAGGCGACGTCGTAGACCGTGGGAGGTGCGGTGCGCTGGTCGGCCAACCCGTGCCTCCCGTCCGACGTCCGCTGGTGCCGCGCCTCGACCATGCGGCCGGACCATCCTAGGCATGCCCCGTACCGGGAGTTCTCCACACGGCGCCGGAAACGCTTGCGGGACAGCGGGTGTCGCGCGACACTGTTGCGACCTCAGTACGTCCCGTGAGGAAGCGCACCGGCGGGCCGCGGGCCCGCACCGACCAGGTTGCCCACACGCAGGGGAAGGACACGACATGTCACAGTCGACACGTTCCGGGAGCAAGCTCGCACTCCGCGCGAGCCACGACGAGGCCGAGGTGCGCGACGCGCTGCTCGAACGCACGGATTCGATCCGCACGTTCGACGACGCCGACGCGTCGCCCGAGTCGGCGGACCGCCCCTAGCGGCGCACGCCGGGTCTCCCCCGCCACGGCCAGGAGGCCCGGCGCACCGCCCACGCGCCGCTCGCGTCAGCGCTCGGTCGCGCCCACGATCGTCATGCCCGCCCCGCGCAGGCGTCGGCGCTCCTGCGCGATCCAGCTCAGCAGTCGGTCGTTGGTGCCGGCGACGTGGGCAGCCACGAGCTCCGCTGCACGGTCGGCGTCGCCGTCGCGCACGGCGTCGATGATGGCGCTGTGCTCGTCCCATGCGGCGTCGCGCGCCTCGGGCGTGCGGACCTCGATCCAGCGCGTGCGCTCGAGTCGGGTCAGGGCATCGGCGATCGCATCGGTGACGAACCGGTTGCCGCCGAGCGCGGCGAGGTCCAGGTGGAACGTCGACCCCATCCGGATGCCGGCCTGCTGGTCGGGGGTGGGACGGAGGGTGTCGAGGTGCCCGCGGACCTCGGCGAGCTGCTCGGCGGTGGCGCGCTCGACGGCGAGCCGTGCGGCGGCGGGTTCGAGGATGCCGCGGAGTTCGGCGAGCGAGGCGATCTCGTCGAGGTCGATCGGGGTGACCGTCCACGAACGGCCCTCGTGCAGGATGAGCCCCTCACGCTCGAGCCGCGACAGTGCGGCGCGGACGGGCGTGCGCGAGGCGTGGAACCGTGCTTCGAGCCCACGCTCCGAGATGCGCTCCCCCGGTGCGATGTCGAGGGTCAGGATGGCTGCGCGCAGGTTGTCGTAGAGCTGGGCCGTCTGCGACACGGGTGCGTCGTCGGTCGGGTCGGTCACGGCGGACAAGCCTAGCGGCGGAGCGGCCGGAATGGTATACCGTTGTGGTATACCAATTCGTTCCGTGCTGGAACCACGACGAACGGCCGAGACGCATGCCCACGACCGACGCCCCGCAGCGATCCACCACGACACCACCGGTCTCCGCCCGCGCCTGGACGATGCTCGCCCTCGGGGTCGCGGCCCAGGCGGCGGGGACGCTCGTGGTGTCCGCGCCGGCGCTCCTCATCCCGCACCTGCTCAGCCGCGGGACGTCCCTGCCGGCCGCCGGGCTGCTCGCCGCCGCTCCGACGTTCGGCATGGTCCTGACGCTCATCGCGTGGGGTGCGATCACCGACCGGTTCGGCGAGCGCATCGTCATCGCCGGTGGGCTCGTGCTCACCACACTGACCGTCGTCGGCGCCTGGCTGGCCGCGGGCGACCCGGTGCTGCTCGGGCTGGCGTTCCTGGCCGGCGGCATGACGAGTGCCTCGACGAACGCCGCGAGCGGCCGGGTCGTGGTGGGGTGGTTCCCGAAGGAGCGCCGCGGGCTCGCGATGGGCATCCGGCAGATGTCGCAGCCGCTCGGGGTGACGCTCGCCGCGGTGACGGTGCCGCAGCTGGCCGAGGGCTCGGGGATCCGTGCGGCCCTGGTCCTGCCGATCGTGCTGTGCGCCGTGCTCGCGGTGTGCTGCGCGATCGGGATCTCGGACCCGCCCCGTCCGACCCGTGCCGCGGTGGCCACGGCGACCGCCAACCCCTACCGCTCGAGCGGGTTCCTGTGGCGGGTGCACGCGGTGTCGGTCCTGCTCGTGGTGCCGCAGTTCACCCTGTCGACGTACGGGCTCGTCTGGCTCGTGGGCCTCGGGTGGTCGACACCGGCGGCCGGCCTGCTGGTCGGTGCCGCGCAGTTCGTCGGGGCGATCGGCCGGATCCTGGTCGGTGGCTGGAGCGACCGGGCCGGGTCGCGCGTCGGCCCCCTGCGGATCGTCGCGGTGAGCGCGGCGGTGGTGATGGCGGTGCTCGCGGTCGTCGACGCCACGCACCTGGCCGGGGCGGCGGTGTTCCTGGTGCTCGCGACGAGCGTGACGGTCGCCGACAACGGGCTGGCGTACACGTCCGTCGCCGAGGCGGCGGGGCCGTTCTGGTCGGGGCGGGCGCTCGGGGCGCAGAACACCGGGCAGTTCATCGCGGCGAGCGCCGTCGGTCCGGGCATCGGCGCCCTGGTCGGCGCGCTCGGCTTCGCGGCGTCGTTCGGCATCGTGGCGGTGCTCCCGCTGCTGGCCGTCCCGCTGGTGCCCCGCCGAGACCGCTCCCACGACTGACCGTCCGCGCGACGCAACGCGATCGACCCCCTCCGTCCGCTCCGCCCCTCGCGCTCGTCAGCCCTGTTCGTGGTCCGCACGCTCGGGGTCGTCCTGGGATTCCCGGCGGCGGTCCTGCATGAGCTCCTTCGTCCGGAGCAGACGCAGCGCCGTCACGAGCACCAGCCCACCGAGGACGTTGAACAGCAGCGTGTACCCGAACCAGCCGAGCCACTGCCCGTAGGTGATGTCCGCGCCCGACTGGATCGCACCGAAGACGAGCAGCGAGTCGAGGATCGAGTGGAAGAGCTGCAGCCCGGCGAGCAGGAAGCCTCCGGCCACGGCGGCGACGAGCTTCGCGGGGTCCGAGTCGGTGCCCTGCTGCATCCGCGTCATCAGGGTGATGGTGCTGCCGCCCAGGACCGCCAGCACGATGCTCTGCAGTCCGAACGGCGCGTCGACGTAGTGGTGCGCCGACTCCGAGAGCGTGGCGTGCCACTGCGGGAACGCCTGGACGACGAGCCACATGAACACCCATCCCCCGGCCAGGTTCGCCACGAGGGTGCCGCCCCACAGTCGCACGAGCTGCAGCACGGTCCCCTCGCGGGCGACCACGGCCGCGACAGGCATCAGGAAGTTCTCGGTGAAGAGTTCGCTGTGCGCCAGGTGCAGCGCGATGAAGCCGATGCCGAAGGCCAGCCCGGCGAGCAGGTGGCTGTCGGTCTCGGTGAGCACCGCGAGGTACGCCATCACCCCGAGACCGACCTCGAGGCCGCCGAAGAACCCCGTGACGAGGACGGCCCGGGTCGTCCGTTGCAGCCGCTCCGCACCCTCCTCGATGGTCGCGTCGAAGGACTCCGCGAGTTCGTCCTCCACGGGTGCGTCGCTGGTGCCGAGCTCACGTCGGCGGTCGTCGGTCATGTCCGGGACGCTATACGCGGCCGTCGTGGCGGCCCGCAGGATCGCGCCGAGACGGACGGGAGGCCCGGTACCAGCTGGCACCGGGCCTCCCGTCCGTCGTCCGGTCACCGCTCAGGCGGCCGGCACCGCCGGTCCCACCGGCCACCGCAGCAACGCCGCGGCGGGCGCACCGTTCGGCAGCGACGCGGCGTTCACGAGCAGCAGCTCCGCGTCGGTGAGGGCGACCGCCCGGACGATCGCGCACACGGCCGGCACCGGACCGATGGCCGGCGCACCCGCCGCCTGCTCGGGTGCCGTGGCGATCCACGGCGCCGATCCCAGCGCGAGCAGGGTGCGGTCGCCGATCGCGGCGGCGTCGATCGCGACGACCGAGGCCTGCGCCTGCTGCAGCGCCTCGACGACAGATCCGAGGCCGGTGACCGTCTGGTTGTCCCCGCGGCCGACGTGGGTGCGGAGCAGGTCCTCGAAGTCGTGCCGGCGGGTCGCGATGACCCGGGCGAGCGCGATGTCGACGTGCTCGACGAGCGCGGTCTCCGACGCGTCCGACGCCCGGGGGTCGACCGGGACCTCGGACACGACGGCTCGAGCCTCGGTGGACAACTGGTCGAGCAGGAGCCCCCGTGCACGGATGTCCCCCGCCACGACGATGAGCTTCGGCTGCAGCCGCCGGAAGGCCTCGTCGACGGACGTGGCGACCTCGTTCTGGTTGTCGCGCCAGATCTCCTCGGTGTGGTGCTGCCACCGCAGGTGCGACCAGCCGCCGCCCTGGAACTTGTGGAGCGTGTCGGTGCGGCCCTGCACGCGCTGCTCGTCGCGCCGGTCCGGCACGTCGGCGTGGCCGAGACGGTAGGCGCGGTGGCCACCGCCCTCGCGACCGACCTCGACGATCAGGAACGGCAGGTCGAGCGGCCGGTGCGCCAGGAGCGGCAGCAGGTCGGGCACGGGGTCGTGGCCGATCGACGTCGGGGCGTGCATCGGACCGGGCAGGACCTCGCTGAGCACGAGTTCGCCGTCGTGCACGAGCACGTACCGGCTGACCGGCGCGGGCACCCCGGGCGTCTCCTCGAGTTCGGCCATCACCGTGTCGATGACCTCGGCGTCCGCCCCGGCCGACCGCAGGACGTCCTCGGCCTTCCGGCGCTGCAGGGCTGCGTGGTGCTGCGGGTCCTCACGGTCACCGGACGCGTCGACGTAGGCCCACGTCCAGGTGCCCCCGCGCTTCAGGCGTTCGGCGATCCCGGACTGCAGGTGCGGCGCGTCATTCTGCGTCAGAGCCATCGGTGCTGCCCTCCCTGGTCTCGGTGCGGTACACGGTCGCGTCGGCTCCGTCGCCCTCGCCGGTGGGCAGCGGGTCGGCCCGGTCGGCGTCGTCCTCGGGGAGCACGTCGGTGGTGTCGTCCTGCAGCTCGCCCTCGAGCTCGCCGTCGTAGCCCGACGCGGCGACGGTCTCCGGGCCGTCGGTGTCGTCGGGGACCGGCTCGGACTGCCGGAACTCCTCGACGTGGGCGTTGCTGCCGTGCCCCTGGACGATGCTCTGCGCCTCGTGCGCGAGCTGCTCGTCGAGTTCGGGGCGATGGGTGGTGTTCCCGCGTTCGGTCATCGCTTCTCCTCCCGGTCGTGCCGCCGGCGGCCTTCGCCGTCCGGGGCGTCGGTGTCTGCTCTGTTACCCCACGGTCCGCGCCCGGGCCTGGGGCCGTTCCAAGGTGCGCCGGGAACGCGCAGTGTCGGTACGGTCACGAAACCACAACGGCATTCGGTTCTGTGGTTGGGTGTGGGCAACCCCGATCAACGACGAACGGAGTGCGGCAATGGCGCCACCACAACGACCGATCACGAGACGACACCTGTTGGGCTTCGGCCTCGGTACGGCGGCGGCGGGGCTCCTCGCCGGCTGTGCGGTCCCGGGCTCGACCAACGTCAACAAGGCGGCCCTCGTGCCCGCCGCGGCCTCGGGTGAGACCGTCCAGCTCACCTACTGGGCCTGGCTCAAGGACCTGCAGAAGGTCTGCGACGTCTGGAACAAGACACATCCGAAGATCCAGGTGTCGGCGAACTGGATCCCCGGCGGCAACAGCGGCGGGTACCAGAAGATGTACTCCGCGCTCGCGGCCGGCGGTGGCCCGGACATCGGGCAGGTCGAGCTGCGGCAGATCCCCGAGTTCATGCTCGCCAACGGCCTGGTCGACCTGGCCCGGTACGGCGCGAAGGACTTCCAGTCGAAGTACGACGAGGCCGCGTGGGCGCAGGTGTCGTTCGTCGACGGCATCTACGGCATCCCCCAGGACACCGGCCCGATGGGCTTCTACTACCAGACCGCGCTGCTCGAGCAGGCCGGCGGCGAACCCCCGACGACGTGGGACGAGTGGCGTGACCTGGCCGACAAGGTCCGGAGCACCGGCAAGCAGAACTACCTCGAGGTGTTCCCGGTCGCCGACGCCTCACCCTTCGCCGCGTACGCACAGCAGGCCGGTGCGCGCTGGTTCAAGGTCGACGGCGACGAGTGGGTCGTCGACATGACCGACGACAAGACCCTGATGGTCGCCGACTTCTTCGACGGCGTGATCGACGACAAGCTCGTCGACACGAGCGCCGGCGCGTACTCCCCCGGGTGGTACGCGGCCGCCGCGAGCGGCAAGATCGCCGCGGTCACCAGTGCGAGCTGGGGTGACGCGCTCATCGAGTCGGTGCAGGGCGGCGAGGGCAAGTGGAAGGTCGCCCCGATGCAGAAGTGGGGCGCCGACGGCTTCGGCTCGAGCGCCATCGGCGGTTCGACGGCCGCGGTGCTGGCGAACGCGAAGCACCCGCGGGAAGCGCTCGAGTTCATCACGTGGATGACCACCTCGAAGGAGGGCATCGACGCGATGATCAAGCTACTGCGGCATCGGTTGGTCGCCCGCGGTCGACTACATCGGGGCGCAGCGCGAGAAGCCGTCGAAGTGGTTCTCCGGCCAGAACTACAACGAGGACGTCTTCGTGCCGGCCTCGAAGGAGCAGAACATCGACTGGTCCTGGTCCCCGGTGACCCAGTCGGCCTTCACCAGCCTGCAGAACCAGTTCCGCCGCAAGATCACCTCGGGCCTGAAGCTCAGTGACGCCGTGGAGCTCGCCCAGCGGGAGATCGTCCAGTCCTTCAAGGACAAGGGCCTCAGCGTCAGGACGGCACGATGACCCAGCAGACCACCACCCCACGGACCACCGGTCGACCGGCCGGCAGTACCCCCGCGTTCCGCACGAGCACGAAGGCCACGAGCGCGCAGAAGCGTGCCCCGTGGATCCTGCTCGCCCCGTTCCTGGCCCTGTTCCTGCTGACGTTCGTCATCCCGATCATCAGTGCCCTGTTCCAGTCGTTCACCACCGTCGACCGCGAGGGCCTGTTCGGCGAGGACGGTGTGGTCGGCCGGTTCGCGGGGTTCGACAACTACGTGATCGCCCTGCAGGACAGCGGGTTCGTCGCATCGATCGGGCGCATGCTGCTCTTCGGCATCGTCCAGGTCCCGGTGATGATCATCGCCTGCACGATCCTCGCGTTGCTGCTCGAGTCGGCGAGCGCCCGCTGGCCGGGCTTCTTCCGGGCGATCTACTTCATGCCCTACGGCGTCCCCGGGGTCATCGCCACGATCCTGTGGTCGTTCCTGTACGTGCCCGGTCTGTCGCCGATCGTGTCGCTGCTGCAGTCGATGGGGCTGCAGCCGGACTTCCTCGGCGCCAACAGCGTGCTGTGGTCGATCGCGAACATCGTCACGTGGACGTACACCGGCTACAACATGCTCATCATCGTGGCGCAGCTGAAGTCCATCCCCGGCGAGGTCTACGAGGCCGCGAAGGTGGACGGCGCCAACGCGTTCCAGGTCGCGTGGCGGATCCAGATCCCGCTCATCGCACCGGCCCTGGTGCTCACGACGGTGTTCTCGATCATCGGCACGCTGCAGCTCTTCGCGGAGCCGCAGATCCTGTCGACGGTCGCCCCGGCGATCGACACCGAGTACACGCCGAACTACGCCGCCTACACGAACGCGTTCGCGTTCAACGAGTACGGCGTCGCCAGTGCGCAGGCGGTCATCATCGCCCTGGCCGCGTTCATCCTGTCGTTCACGTTCCTCGCGCTGACGAACCGTCCACCCAAGGACGAACGCGACCGACGCAAGCGCGCACGGCGCGACGGCCGGGAGGCCCGCACCGCGCTCCAGACGCGCGCTGCGGCGGGCAGCACGGTCACCACCCAAGCCGACCCGGGCCTCCAAGCCGGTCGCGTCGCGACCACCGAAGGGACTGACCGATGACATCCACGGAATCGACCTCGAAGGTGTCCCTACCGGATGTCCCTCAGTCGCAGGCTCCTTCGGCGCTGCCGTCGCGGAGCCGCTGGCGCGTCTCCCAGAGCTCCAGCGCGCGCCGGAAGCTCGACCGGTCCCCACGCTCGCAGATCGTCGTCACGGGGATCCTCGTCGTCGTCGCGCTGTACTTCATCGTCCCGCTGTACTGGGTCGTCATCGCGGCGACGAAGACCACGGGCGCGCTGTTCTCGACGAACGGGTTCTGGTTCGGCGGCGAGTTCGCGCTCTGGAGCAACCTGCAGCAGGTGTTCACCTACGACGGCGGCATCTTCGTCCGGTGGATCGCGAACAGCATCCTGTACTCCGGCGTCGGTGCGGTCCTGGCGACCTACTTCGCCGCGGCCGGCGGGTACGCGCTGGCGAAGTACGACTTCCGGGGGCGCCAGTTCGTGTTCGGCACGATCCTCGGCGGCGTGCTCGTGCCGGGGACCGCGACGGCGCTGCCGCTGTTCCTGCTGTTCTCGACCATGGGGCTGACCGACACGTACTGGAGCGTGCTCATCCCGAGCCTGGTGTCGCCGTTCGGCCTGTTCCTGTGCCGGGTGTACGCCGCGGCGTCGGTGGACACGACCCTGCTCGAACAGGCACGCATCGACGGTGCCGGTGAGCTGCGGATCTTCCACACCGTGGTGCTCCGGCAGATGACCCCTGCGCTCGTCACCGTGTTCCTGTTCCAGGTGGTCGGGATCTGGAACAACTTCTTCCTGCCGCTCATCATGCTGGCAGACCAGAAGCTGTACCCGATAACACTGGGTCTGAACAACTGGCGCTCGCAGGTCGACCGCCTGCCGGAGTTCTACCAGCTCACCACCGGCGGGGTGCTCGTCTCGGTCATCCCGCTCGTCATCGCCATCATCGTCCTCCAGCGCTTCTGGCGTGGAGGCCTCACGGAAGGATCGGTCAAGGGTTGACCCACTCCGCACTCTCGTCCACCGCACCCGGCTCCGACTCGCGGCTGGCACCCCGTGCCTGGCTGCACACCGACGCCCCGTCCCTGTCGCTGAACGGGGACTGGCGGTTCCGGTGGTCGCCCGTCGCCTCGGTCTCCGAGGACTTCGCGACCGAGGGTGGGGAGGACGACGACCCGGCCTGGGGCGAGCTCCCGGTGCCGTCGCACTGGGTACTGCACGGCCACGGTGCGCCGAGCTACACGAACCTGCAGTACCCGTTCCCGATCGACCCGCCGCACCCGCCGGAGGAGAACCCGACCGGGGACCACCGCCGCACGTTCGAGCTGCCGTCGTCGTTCGACGCCGCCGGCCGGGTGCTGCTGCGGTTCGACGGGGTCGAGTCGCACTTCCGGGTGTGGCTGAACGGGACGCTCGTGGGCTGGTCGACGGGCTCGCGCCTGGCGACCGAGTTCGACGTCACCGACCTGGTGCGGCCGGGAGCGAACGAGCTCGCGGTCCGGGTGCACCAGTGGTCGGCGGCGTCCTACCTGGAGGACCAGGACCAGTGGTGGCTGCCCGGCATCTTCCGCGACGTCACGCTGCTCGCCCGCCCCACGGCGGCGATCGACGACGTGTTCGTCCAGGCCGGCTGGCAGGCGACGCTCGGCACGGCTGCATCGGCGGGCACCGCGGCGTCGGGGCGCCCGGAGACGGGGACCGGCACGATCACGTTCCCGACGCTCGACGCGGTGTTCCCGGTGCGGTTCGCGGTGCCCGACCTGGGCCTCGACGTGACCTGGGCAACGGCCGACGACGTCGCACCGATCGAGGTCGAGGGCGTCGAGCCGTGGAGCGCCGAGCTGCCGAAGCTGTACGACGCGACGCTGTCGACGGGCACCGACGCCGGCGGTACCGCCGGCGGCGAGGCCGTCTCGCTCCGGCTCGGGTTCCGCACCGTGTCGATCGTCGGCGACCGGTTCCTGGTGAACGATGAGCGCGTGGTGTTCCACGGCGTGAACCGGCACGAGACCCACCCCGTGCGCGGCCGGGTGTTCGACGAGGAGCACGCCCGCGCCGACATGGCGCTGATGAAGCGGCACAACGTCAACGCCATCCGCACCTCGCACTACCCGCCGCACCCCCGCGTGCTCGACCTGGCCGACGAGCTCGGGTTCTGGGTGGTCCTGGAGTGCGACCTGGAGACCCACGGGTTCCTGTTCACCGACTGGGTCGGCAACCCCTCCGACGACCCGGCGTGGGCCGAGGCCTACCTCGACCGCATCGCCCGCACCGTCGAGCGCGACAAGAACCACGCGTCGATCGTGATGTGGTCGCTCGGCAACGAGTCCGGCACCGGCCGGAACCTCGCGGCGATGTCGCAGTGGGTGCACCACCGCGACGCCGAGCGCCCCGTGCACTACGAGGGCGACTACACGGGCGAGTACACCGACGTCTACTCGCGGATGTACCCGACGCTGCAGGAGACCGAGTCGATCGGCGGCGGCACCCCGACGCCCCTGCTCGGCTGCGGCCCGGCCGAGGCGGCGCGCCAGAAGTCGAAGCCCTTCATCCACTGCGAGTACGTGCACGCCATGGGCAACGGCCCCGGGCAGATCGCCGAGTACGAAGCCCTGGTCGACCGGTACCCGCGGCTGCACGGCGGGTTCGTGTGGGAGTGGCGGGACCACGGCCTGCTCGCGAAGACACCCACCGGCGAGGACTACTACGCGTACGGCGGCGACTTCGGCGAGGTCGTGCACGACGGCAACTTCGTGATGGACGGCCTGGTGCTGCCCGACGACACCCCGACCCCGGGGCTCGCCGAGTTCGCGGCCGTCGTGGCCCCGATCCGCCTGGCGGTCTCGGACACCACGGTGCTGGTCGAGAACCGGTACCACTCGGCCTCGACCGCCGGGCTCCGGCTCTGCTGGACCCTGTCGCGGAACGGCGTCGTCGAGGCCTCGGGGCGCCTGTCCACGGGCATCGTCGCCGCACGTGCGTCGGCGACGGTCCCGGTGCCCGCGGAGGTGCTCGACGCGGCCACGTCCGAACTCGCACCCGGCGACGAGCTCTGGTTCGACCTGACCGTGGAACTGGCGGGGCCGACCGCGTGGGCGGACACCGGCCACGTCGTCGCACGCACCCAGCGGCTCGTCGCGGCGCGCGCGGCGGACGCACCACGGGCCTCCATACAAGGGTGGGACGGCGACCACCTGGGCGACGGCACGTTCAACGCGCGCGGTGACCTGGTGTCCTGGAAGGGCCACGAGGTGGCCGGGCCCCGCCTGGAACTCTGGCGCGCACCGACCGACAACGACAGCCTGGCGTCACAGGGCGGCTACGAGACCGCGGACCCGGTGCTCACGCACGGTGTCGGCGACCCGACGGCTCCCCCGTCGGCGACGCGCTGGCGCGATCGCGGGCTGGACCGGCTGACGCACCGGCTGGTGTCGGTGTCGCGCACCGACTCCGGCCTGGAACAACGCGTGCGCGTCGCGGCGGCGAACAGCGGGTGGGGCCTCGAGGTCACGCACCGCTGGACCCTGACGTCCGACGGGCTCGTGCTGCAGACCGACGCCGTGCCGTTCGGCGCGTGGGACGTCACGTGGCCGCGGATCGGGGTGCGGTTCGACCTGCCGGCATCGCTGGCGGACGGGGACGCGACCTGGTTCGGGACCGGACCGCTCGAGTCGTACGCCGATTCCTCGCACGCTGCCCGGGTCGGGCGGTTCACCGCGCCGGTGCGCTCGCTCGGGGTGGAGTACTCGCGGCCGCAGGAGACCGGGCACCGGCCTGGCCTGCGTTCGTTGTCCGTCGGGCCGTTCACGGTGTCGACCGTTGGGTCGCACCGTGCGGGGTTCACCCTGTCGCCGTGGACCGCGCAGCAGATCGACCGCGCCGAGCACCCGTACGAGCTGCCGACGTCGGACCACCTGTACCTGTACCTCGACGCCGCGCAGCACGGGCTCGGCAGCCGGGCGTGCGGACTCGACGTGCTGCCGGAGCACCAGCTCTGGCCGCAGGCGTTCAGTTGGAGCGTGCTGCTGGGCTAGGCGGGGTCGGCTCTCGCAAAACACCGGTGTTCGCACTCTGCACACCCACATCCCGCGGTGTGCAGTGTGAACACCGGTGTTTTGCGTATGGGCGCTACGCGCCGGCGGACAGGGCGCGCAGGGCCTCGGGGTCGCTCGCGTTCAGGAAGTCGGTCAGACGCTCAGCCTCGCCGGGCTCCTCGATCGCCTCGGCCGCACGGCGCAGGGCGAACAACGCCCGCAGGACCCCACGGTTCGGTTCGTGCGACCACGGCACCGGGCCGACACCGCGCCAGCCGGCCTTGCGCAGGGCATCGAGCCCGCGGTGGTACCCGACACGGGCGTACGCGTAGGACTCCAGGGTCGCGCCGCGCGCCCACGCTTCGTCGGCGAGCAGCGCCCACGCCAGGCTCGACGACGGGTGGGACACGACCACGCTGGCGACGGGGGCGTCCGCCTCGATCGCGGCGGTCACCTCCGGCTCGGCGGGCAGCAGGGTCTCGGGGTTCGACGACGGGGTCGGCAACAGGTTCTCCGGCATGCCCCCAGCCTGTCATCCCTTGCGGGCGCCCGTGTCACGGGATTACCGTGGAGGTCACCTCGTCGTCATCGCGGGGCCGCCGGGGCGGGAGACCGACCGGCGGAACGGATGGCGGACACGGGGGTCCCCCGACGGAAGCAGACGGATTGCTGTCGATCACCGGTACCGCTCAGCCCACGCGCTGACACCGTGATCGCGCGCCCCGTCGGGCGCTCCACCGCACCGCGGTGGCCTCGGTGTCGTGTGCCCAGCATCGACACCGGGAGACACCTCCATGCCCACCAGTCCGTCCGTCGTCCTGCACGACGTCACCTTCGCCTGGCCCGACGGCACCGTCGCGCTCGATCACCTCACCGCTGCCTTCGGCCGTGGCCGGACCGGCCTGGTCGGGAGGAACGGGGCCGGCAAGTCCACGCTGGTCCGGCTCGTGACCGGCCGGCTCCACCCCACGTCGGGCAGCATCGCGACGTCGGGTCCCGTCGACCACCTGCCGCAACGACTCTCCCCACCGGCACGGCCTGATCGCCGCTGGCGCGTCGATCAGGAACCGGCGGCGTGGGCCCACGCCAGCGCGGACGACACCGTCGCCGACCTGCTCGGCATCCGGCCCACACTCACCGCGCTCCGGGCCGTCCTGGCCGGGGACGCCACGGCCGCACAACTCGAGGCGGTCGGCGACGACTGGGACCTGGAGGAACGGGCCGCCGCGGTGCTCGACCGGGTCGGGCTCGACGGCACCGACCTCGACCGGCCGGTGTCGACGCTGTCCGGCGGGCAGTCCGTGCTCGTCGCCGTCGCCGGGGTGCGGTTGCGCGCGCGACCGATCGTGTTCCTGGACGAGCCGACGAACAACCTGGACCGTCGGGCCCGCGGGCTGCTCCTCGACCTGGTCGACGACTGGCGCGGAACGCTCGTGCTCGTCAGCCACGACCGGGAACTCCTGGAACACGTCGACGAGACCGTGGAGCTCCGCGCCGGGGCGGTGACCGTGTTCGGCGGGACCTTCAGCGCGTTCGAGGAGCACCTCGCCGTGCAGCAGGCGGCCGTCGAGCGCGAGGTCCGGGTCGCCGAGCAGCGGCACCGTACCGAGAAGCGGCAGCGCATCGAGGCGGAGACGAAGATCGCCCGTCGTGCCAAGGCGGGCGAGAAGGCGGGCCGCTCGATGCCGAAGATCCTGGCGAACGAGCAGCGGAAGAAGGCGCAGGAGACCGCCGGTCGTCTGCGCGTCGGGTACGCGGACGACGAAGCTGCCGCACTTGCGTCCAAGCGTGAGGCCGAACTCCGTCTGCGCGACGACGAGTCGATCCACGTCACCCTGCCCGACCCGGACGTGCCGGCATCGCGTCGGATCGCCACCGTGACCGTCCGCGGACGGGACGTCATCGTGCAGGGGCCGGAACGGATCGCCGTCACCGGGGACAACGGCGTCGGCAAGTCCACGCTGCTCGAGCAGCTCGTCGGCGACCCCACGGCCCGGGAGCACCCGCTGCCGGCGACCACGGCCGTCGCCCACGTCGACCGGATCGCGTACCTGCCGCAGCGGAAGGACAGCCTGGACGACACCGCCACGGTGCTCGACAACGTGCGCCGGGACGCCCCGCACGTGCCCGTCGCCGAGGTCCGGAACCGGCTGGCGAAGTTCCTGGTGCGCGGCGACACCGTCGACCGTCCGGCCGGGGACCTGTCGGGCGGGGAGCGGTTCCGGGTTGCGCTGGCTGCCCTGGTGCTCGCCGACCCGCCGCCGCAGCTGCTCGTGCTCGACGAGCCCACGAACGACCTCGACCTGACGAGCGTCGACCAGCTCGTGGACGCGCTGCGGGCCTACCGAGGTGCACTCGTCGTGGTGAGCCACGACGAGACGTTCCTGGAACGGCTCGAGCTCGACGAACGGATCGAGCTGCGGTAGTCGGTCGTCGGCGCCGTCGCCGTCGCCGTCAGCGCGTCAGCGCCGTCGGGTCGGTCGGATCGCGAGCGACTCGACGGTGCCGCGCTCGGGCAGGTCGACGACGGTGCGGACCGCGGCGGCGACGTCCTCGGGCGCCAGGTAGTAGTCGGTGTCGTAGGACTCCCCGAGCTTCGCCACGAGCTGCCGCTGCATGTCCGAGTCGGTCCGGCCCGGGTGGACGCTCGACACCCGCACGCCGTTCGCCCGCTCCTCTTCGCGCAGGGCATCGGCGAAGGCCCGCAGCGCGAACTTCGACGCCGCGTACACGCCACCGCCGGGGCCCGAGTGGAACCCGGAGCCGCTGTTGATCGGCACGACGATGCCCCGGGCCGCCCGCAGTGCCGGCAGCGCCAGCCGGGTGAGCTCGGCGACCGCGAACACGTTCGTCGCGAAGACCTGCTCCCACACCGCGCGCGGGGTGTCGGCGACGGTGGTGCCCTGCTCGACACCGGCGGAGTGCACGAGCACGTCGAGCCGCGCCGGCAGCGCCGGGACCTCGCCCGCGCCCAGGTCACCGACGAACGGCGCCGCGCTCGGCAGTTCCTGCACGAGGGCGTCCACGGCGTCGGCGGATCGGCCACCCACGAGCACGTGGTGGGTGCGGCCGAGGTCGGCGGCGATCGCGCGGCCGATGCCGCGGGTGGCTCCGGTCACCAGGGCGACCGGACGGTTCTGGAGCTGGTCTGTCGTCACGGAGGCCAGCCTACGGAAGCCGGGCCGGGCCTCCTGTGCGGTCACGGCGACGACGCAGGACCGTCAGTGCGACGCCGGCGACGACCACGAGACCAGCGAGCGCCACGATGCCCCACGGCGAGCCGGCGAGCGCCGCGACGACCGCCCAGAACACGGCGAGCCCGACGGTCGCGTACAGGAAGGCCCACGCGACGCAGCCAGGGACCATCGCGATCGTGTACCGCCACCAGGCGACCCGTGCCAGCCCTGCTGCGGCGTTCATCACCGTCTGCAGGCCGACCACCACGAAGCTCACCGTGACGACGGGCAGGCCCCAGCGGTCGAGCAGCGCCGAACCACGACGGACCGCCGGCGACCGCAGCCACCCGCCCCACCGCGAGCGGGACGCACCCGTCACCGCGAGCCGCGCGACCCAGTACGTGGCCTGCGCACGGCAGAACACGATCGCGAAGAGCGCGAGGACGAGCCACCGGAACGGGAGCCCCTCGAGGAAGGACGGCACGCTCGCACCGTAGCGTCCCGAACCGGAGAGCGCCCGTCAGCGCCGGTCGGACGCGCGACGGTCAGTCGTTGTCGACGCCCTGGCGGATGCGGATGCCCTCGAGCACGTCCTGCGCGCGCTGCTCGTCCTGCTTCTCGATCTGGCGGGTGTCGCGCTCGGGGAGCTGGATGTCCTCCTCTGCACGGATGCCGGCCTGCAGCTCGCGGCCCCGCTCGATCTCGGCGTCGAACTCGGCACCGAAGAGCAGGGCGTTGTTCGTGATCCAGATCCACAGCAGGAACACGATGACCCCACCCAGGGAGCCGTACGTGGCGTTGTAGTTCGAGAAGTTCCCGACGTAGAACCCGAAGCCGACGCTCGCGATGACCCAGATGAGGATCGCCAGGATCGACCCGCCGCTGACCCAGCGGAACTTCGGCTGCTTGACGTTCGGCGACCAGTAGTAGAGCACCGCGACGACGATGATCGCGATGACGAGCAGGATCGGCCACTGCACGATCAGCAGCACGGTCGCGGCGACGTCGCCCAGGCCGATGACGTCGCCGAAGCTCCGGGCGAGCGGCCCGCTCACCAGCACGAGCAGGCCGACCACGAGCAGGACGACGGTGGTCACCGTGACGCCGAGCATGGTCGGGCGGAGCTTCCAGATCGGCCGGCCCTCGCGGACGTTGTAGATCCGGTTCATCGAGCGGCCGAAGGCGCCGACGTAGCCGGAGGCCGACCAGAGCGCACCGAGCAGACCGACGATGAAGGTCACGGGGGCGGCGGGCGAGCGGACGAGGCCGTTCACCGGGTCCTTGAGCAGGTTCGCGACGTCACCGCCGCCGATGTTGCGGATGACCTGGAGCAGGGTGTCGATGGTCTTCGCCGGGTCCGACACCAGGCCCAGGATCGACACGACCGCCAGCAGCCCGGGGAACAGCGCGAGCACCGAGTAGTACGTCAGGCTCGCGGCCAGGTCGGTGCACTGGTCGCTCGTGAACTCGCGCAGCGTCTTCTTCAGCGTGTAGACGAGCGTCGGCTTCTTCAGGTCGGTGGGGTTGTCGGGCTTCCGGGAGTCGTCCGGGTCCGGCTTCTGCTCTTCGTGCGCCATGGGACTAGCCTCTCGCCTTCACGGCCGCCTTCGACCGCTTGACCGCCTGCTTGCGGTTCTTGTTCGCGCGTCGCTGCACCGCTGCGATGCCGACCTGCTGCTTCACGCGGCCCCGGTGCGCCGGGTCACGCTCGAGGGCTTCCTCGGCGGCCTTCGCCCGTGCCTTGCGATCCTTCCGACCGCCCTGCGCCCGCTCCTGTGCCGACGGGGCGTCGCCCCGAGCGCCGAACGGCAGCAGCGCGGTGAAGGCCGAGCTCGCCGGTGGCTGCGCCAGGTGCCCGGCGGGCTTGTTCCGCAGCGCGATGCCGAGGACGATCGCCGCGACACCGGTCAGGCCGGTCAGCCCCATCGCCACCAGGGGCGTGGGGTCGCGGTGCCACCGCTGCTTCGTCTTGGCGACCGCCAGACGGGTGCGGGCGGGCAGGTCCGCGCGCCGCTTCAGCTCCGTCACGGTGTCCGTGATGCGCTCGCGCGTGCGCACGTTGGCGAGTTCGAGCTCGGGCAGACTGTCCTTGGCCATTCCCCATTTCGTACACGTCCCACCCGGGATGCTGCCCAGCAGCCCGCGCCTACCGTGCCGCACATGCTCTTCCGGGACACCGCCGAGGGGATCCACCGCCTCGAGATCGCACACACCAACACGTACCTCGTCGAGACCGGCGACCGGTTGCTCGTCATCGACGCGGGGTTGCCCGCCGCGTGGCCGCACCTGCAGCTCGCCGTGCACGACCTGGGCTACACGCCCGATCGGGTGGAGGGCCTGCTGCTCACGCACGGGCACTTCGACCACGTCGGAACCGCTGCACGGATGCACCGCGACTGGGGCACGCCCGTCTTCGTGCACCCGGGCGACCGGCACCTCGCCGCGCACCCGTACTCGTACCGGCCCCAGGCGAACCGCTTCGGGTTCGTGGCGCTGCACCCGGGCGGCCTGCGTCCCCTGGGTCGGATGCTGCTCGCCGGTGCGGCCACGGTCGACGGCATCGCCGACACCGAGCCGCTGGAGAACCGCGCCGACGTGCCGGGCACCCCGTGGATCATCGAGACACCCGGGCACACCGACGGGCACGTGGCCCTGCACTTCGCCGACCGCGACGCCGTGATCGCCGGGGACGCGCTCGTCACCTTCGACCCGTACACCGGCGGGATCGGACCGCGGATCGTCGCACCTGCGGCGACGTCGGACGTCGACACGGCGGTCGCGTCGCTCGAGCTGCTGGCGGACACCGAGGCGAAGCACGTGCTGCCGGGCCACGGGCCAGCCTGGTCGCTCGGCGTGCGGCGGGCCGTCGCGCAGGCGCGGCGGGCGGCCGGCGCCGCCTGACGCGAAACCGGCTCGCGAGTCCACGCGCGCAGCGACACGTCACGGGCGCTCCGACGCGTGGACTGTCGGTGAGCGCGAAAGGTCCCCGACGCGGTGGAGCGACCGACGACGGCCTGGAGGCGCGGTGCGGGCCCGCCCCGTGCCTCCAGGCCGTCGGTGGGTGCGGTCAGGACGGGACGACGACGTCCTCGGGCAGGCCGGACGCCGCGGAGCGGCCGGCGGCCTCCATCAGCGCGAGGCTCCGCAGGTTGTCGCGCCCACTCGTCTCCGGGGCGGGGCCGCCCTGCACCGAGCGGGCGAACGCCTGCAGGCCGCCCTGGCGGTCGGTGTGTGCGAGCACGGGGAGCTCGACCACTTCGGCCTCGTCGTCCTGGGTGCGGCGGACGGTCACCCGGTCGCCGGCAACGGCGTTCGGCTCGCCGTCGCGGCTCGTGAACCAGACTTCGCCGTCCTCACCCTCGATGCTCCACTCGCCGGCCCACGCGGTGCGCGGGCCGCGGCTCAGCCAGCTGCCGCGGTAGTTGACGACCGTGCCGCCGTCGAGCTCGATGATCATCGAGGCGACCGCTTCGTCCTGGTACTTGCTGTAGGCGGGGTAGCTGGCCTTGGCGAAGACGCGGACGGCCTCTTGCCCGGTGATCATCCGGAGCAGGTCGAAGTGGTGGATCGCCATGTCGTTGATCATCGCGTGCGGGAACCGGTAGTGCGGGTACGTCTCGGCGGGCTGGTCGTTGTCCCACTGCCGGAAGTCGACGTTGATCGCGGAGACCTCACCGACGACGTCGGCCTCGAGCATCTCCTGCACGACCCGCGGTGCCGGGTACCAGCGGTAGTTCTGGCTGACCTGCAGCACCAGGCCGAGCTCCTCGGCGCGGCGGACCGCGGTGACGGCCTCGTCGGTGGTGTTCGCGAACGGCTTCTCGACCAGGACGTGCTTGCCGGCCTCGAGCGCCTCGAGCGCGAGCGGCACGTGCGTCACGGCCGGGGCGGTGATGACGACGGCATCGGCCTCGACCGTGGCGAGCGCCTCGGTCAGGGACGCGAACGCGGCGGAGGCCGGGAGCCCGAGGTCGGTCCGCACGGCCTCGAGCGTCGGCGCCGACGGGTCGACGATCCCGGCCACCTGCACTTCCGACACCTCTGGGATGGCGGTGCGGGCCCAGTTGCCGCCCCACCCTCCGAGACCGACGTGGATGATCCGGACGCTCATGCGTGCACTCCTTCGTGGCTGCCGTCGTGGCTGGTGTCGCACCACGGTCGCCGCGGTGCGTGCGTCCAGTCTGTCAGTGCGTGTAGGCGTACGCGATGAGTGCCATCGTGACGATGAAGCCCGCCAGGTAGTTGATCCAGAGGAACCGCTTCCAGCCGGCGTTCGCGGCCTCGGCGCCCTGGTCGGTGATGTTCCACCACGGCAGCACGTTGAGCGCGTACGGGAGGACCACGATCGCGGCGATCGGCCCGGGGAACGCCGAGAACAGCAGGGCGACGCCGGCGACCAGGTACGCGACGAAGGCCAGCCGCACGGTCGCCCGCGCACCGATGACGGTGGCGACCGAGCCGATGCCGCCGGCCCGGTCGGCCAGGACGTCCTGCACGGCACCGAACGCGTGCGAGGCCACGCCCCACAGGAAGAACGCGATGCACACGGCGACGAGCTCGCCGGTCCAGTGCGGCCCCGCGAGGGCGAGACCGAAGATCGCCGGCGAGACGAAGTGCGTGCTCGACGTGAGCGAGTCGAGGAACGGCTTCTCCTTGAACCGCAGCCCCGGCGCCGAGTACGCGATGACCGCGAAGACGCTGATCGCCAGGACGAGCCACGACCACGGACCGTTGCCGCTGACCGCGCCGAGCACCACGAGCGCGACGAGGAAGGGGACGTTCGTGACGACGACGGCCCACAGCGTGGCACGGTGCACGCTCCTGTCGAGCAGGGCGCCCTCGACGCCGCCCTTCCGCGGGTTGCGCAGGTCGGACTCGTAGTCGAAGACGTCGTTGATGCCGTACATCGCCAGGTTGTAGGGCACCAGGAAGTACACGACACCGACCAGGAACGCGATCAGCGAGAACCCGCCGCCGCCCTCGACGCCGACCCCGCTGCCGAGCAGGTACGCCGCGCCGAACGGGTACGCGGTGTTCACCCAGCTGATCGGCCGCGACGACACGAACAGGGCGCGCAGGGTCGACGGCCTGGAGGCGGTGCTGGCGTTCACTTCGTGTCCTCTGCTGGTGCTGGCTCCGCTGGTGCTGGTGCTGGGGTCGGGTGGGGCGCGGGGCGCGCGCCGGTCCGGTCGAACAGGACCCACAGGCTGGGCAGCAGCACGATGGCGGACATCGCGTAGGCGAGGTCTTCGACCGGGATCGCACCGATCTTCGCACCGCTGATGAGCGAGGGGTCGTAGGCGACGATGCGCAGCGTGACGATGACGTTGTCGAACACCATCGTCATCACCAGCAGCGCGATGCCCGCGATCACGGACGTGAGCACCGCGACCCGGCGACCCACCGCGGGCAGCCGACCCGCGGCGCGTGCACGGCGCGCGGCGACGACCCCGGCGATGACGCCGACGACGGCCGTGACGCCGAAGAACGGCAGGGCCAGGAGCGCGTACGCCCCGGCGCCGTTCACGCCTGCCGCCGGTCGGTCGCCCGCTGGACGAGCGGCCGGACGAACCCGACCAGGTCCATCGTCGAGTAGCAGAGCAGCAGCAGGAAGAAGAGCTCCTCGAGCGGGACCTCGGGCGCCAGGAGCACCCCGGTGAGCAGGTTCTGCGGCCCGATGAAGAAGATGCCGGCCGCGACACCGGCGATGTCCCACACCATGAAGAACGCGACCCCGACGACCGTCACGGCCGCCGCCCGCCACGGCGCCCGCCAGAAGAACAACCGGAAGCGGGCGTCCAGCACGGTCATGCCGACCAGGGACACCACCAGGCCGGCGAGGTACAGCCCGGGCATCAGGCGGTCTCGGTCCGGTCCCTCGGGGCCCCGAGGGGTGTCGGCAGCGGCTCGGTGCTCCGGTCGCCGTGGATGCGCTTGAGCAGGACCTCGGCGCTGATCAGGCACATCGGCAGACCGATGCCCGGGATCGTCGAGGCGCCGACGTAGTACAGCCCCTCGACCTTCTTCGACGCGTTCTTCTCGCGGAAGAACGCGCTCTGCTTCAGCGTGTGCGCCGGACCGAGCATCGAGCCGCTCCAGGCGTTCAGGTCGTCGGCGAAGTCGCGGGGCCCGATGGTGCGACGGACCCGGATGCGGTCGCGCAGGTCCGGCACCCCGGCACGCTCGGCCAGCACGTCGATCGCACGGTCGGCGATCTGCTCGACCTGGTAGTCGCCGGCGCCGTCGATGCCACCCTTGCCGATCGACAGGTCGGCGGGCAGGGGCACCAGGATGAACAGGTTGCTGGTGCCGGGCGGGGAGACGCTCGGGTCGGTCTCGGACGGGGCGCAGACGTAGATCGACGCGGGGTCCGGCACGTGCCGGTCGTCCCCGAAGATCGCGCCGAAGTTGGCCTTCCAGTCCGCGGTGAACATCAGGGTGTGGTGCAGCAGCCCCGGCGTCGGACCGTCGATGCCCAGGTACACGAGCACCGCGCTCGGCCCCGGGTCGCGCTTCTTCCAGTGGTCGGCACCGTGGGTGCGGTGCTCCCGCTCGAGCAGCTGCATCTCGGTGTGCTGCAGGTCGGCCGCGCTGACCACGAGGTCCGCGGGGGCCGTGTGCTGCACGCCGTCGCGGTCGCGGTGGACGACACCGGTGGCGACGCCGTCCTCGACGACGATCCGTTCGACCTTCGCACCGGCGATGATCTTCGCGCCCTCGGCACGGGCGACCCGCTCGACGGCGGAGATCACCTCGGTGATGCCGCCCTTCGGGTAGAGCACGCCGTCGGACAGGTCCAGGTGGCTCATCAGGTGGTACATGCTCGGCGCCGCGTACGGGCTCGTGCCGAGGAACACCGCCGGGTAGCCGAGGATCTGCCACAGGCGGCGATCGCGCACGGCGGTCTCGGCGAAGGTCGAGAGCGGCTCGAGCAGCAGGCGCGCGAGCTTCGGCAGGCGCCGGAGCACGTCGGGTGCCGCGAGCTTCGTGAGGTCCTGGAACGTCGTGTACAGGAACCGGCGGACGGCCATCCGGTAGGTGTCCTCGGCCGACGCCAGGTACTTCCGCATCCGCTCGCCGGCACCGGGCTCGATGGACTCGAACAGCTCGATGTTGGCCTCGGCGTCGGCGCGCAGGTCGATCGGCTCGTCGTGGCCCTCGCTGTAGACGCGGTAGCCGGGGTCGAGCTTCACCAGGTCGAGCTCGGCCTCGGCTGACGTGCCGAGCAGCTGGAAGAAATGGTCGAACACCTCGGGCATGAGGTACCACGACGGCCCGGTGTCGAACCGGAACCCGTCCTGCTCCCACGAACCGGCACGGCCGCCGAGCTGCGTGCGCTGCTCGAGCACCGTCACCGAGAAGCCGTCGCGGGCGAGCAGCGCAGCGGCCGCCAGGCCGCTGATGCCGCCGCCGATGACGACGGCACGACGTGCCGGCACCTTGCGCCGGGTGGTGGGGGCGACCGTCTTCGGTCGGGAGGCGCGGGGCGGGGTCATGACGAGCCTCCCGGCCGGTGGGTGGTTGCGCGCGACCGGAGCGGTCCACGTCCGGCGAGGACCTGTGCCGCGAGGCGGACCTTCACCGGGTTGGGGACGCGCACGCGCGTCGTGACGAGACGGCTCGCCGGGGTGCGCGCGAGTCGGTCGTTGAGTTCCTGGAAGAGCGCGTGTGCGAGCCCGACGGCGTTGCGGGCATCGGCCGGCAGCAGCCGGATCGTCCGCGCGGCGTGGTCGAGGTCTGCCTGCACGTCGGCGACCAGGCGGTGCTTCGTGGCCTCGTCGAAGGAACGGATGTCGACGCCCGGGAAGTACGAGCGACCGAGCACCTCGAAGTCGGCGTGCAGGTCACGCAGGAAGTTCACCTTCTGGAACGCCGCACCGAGCGCACGCGCCCCGGCGACGAGCTCGGCCTGGTCGAACGTCGGCTTGCCCGCGCGGTACACGAACGCACGCAGGCACATCAGGCCCACGACCTCGGCCGAGCCGTACACGTACGCGTCGAACGAGGCGTCGTCGTGCTCGGTGCGCTCGAGGTCCATGCGCATCGAGGCGAAGAACGGGGCGGTGAGCTCGGCGCCGAAGCCGGTGGTGCGGGCGGTGCGGGCGAAGGCGTGGACCACCGGGTTCACCGAGAAGCCGAGCGCGATGGCCCGTTCGGTGTCGGCCTCGAGCTCGTCGAGCACGGTCCGGGCGAGCTCGCGGTCGAGCCCGGCCTCGGTCGCGGGGCCGTCGACGACCTCGTCCGCGACGCGGACCAGCGCGTAGACGTTGCGGATGTGCTCGCGCGTGTCGCGGGCGAGCATGCGGCTCGCCAGGCCGAAGGACGTGGAGTACCGGTCGATGACGACACCCGACGCGGCCTCGGCCGTCGCGTCGTAGAGCTGGAGGCGAGCCGGACGGGATCCGGTCGCCGTGGTGGTGCTGTGGGTCACCGGGCGCGCTCCACGAGTTCGGTCACGAGGGCCTCCAGGCGGTCGGCGAGTTCGTACGGCAGCCGGGCGAGCTCGGCCCGGGCGAGTGCGGTGTGGTCAGCGACGCGTGCTTCCGCGGCGCCGCGCGCACCGCAGGACACCAGGGTCGCACGGACCTCGTCCGCGCGGGCCTCGGTCAGGTCCGGGTCACCCAGGTACGGCTCGAGGTCGGGCCAGCAGTCGGTGGTCGCCGCGTACGCGATGAGCATGGTGCGCTTGCCCTCGCGCAGGTCGCCGAGCACGGTCTTGCCGGTCATGGTCTCGTCGCCGAACACCCCGAGCAGGTCGTCGACGATCTGGTACGCGATGCCGATCTCGCGGCCGAAGGCACCGAGGGCGGTGACGATCTCCTCGTCGGCGCCGGCCAGCACCGCACCGGACTGCAGCGGTGCCTCGAACGAGTACACGCTCGTCTTCGCACGCTCCATCGCCAGGACCTCGTCCACCGTCGGCATCACCCCGAGTGCCAGGTCGACGTCGGTCATCTCGCCGGCGGCGCTGGCGAACACGGCCTCGTCGAACAGCTCGAGCAACCGCTCACGCCGGGCGCCGTCGACCCCCGCGGCCTCGATGAACCGAGGTGCCCCGGCGAGCGCCAGGTCACCGGCGATCACAGCGGCGCTCATCCCCCGGTGCTCGGCGGTCGGCAGCGGCAGGCCACCCGTCGTCCCGTTGTCACGGAACGACCCGGCGACGTTCGGCTGCCCGCGGCGCGACCAGTCACGGTCGATGACGTCGTCGTGCACCACCAGCGCGGTGTGCAGGAGTTCGTAGGCCGCCGCGACGTTGGCGGCGGCGTGCGCGTCGGTGCCGCCCATGCCGGCGTACGCGGTCATGACCATGCGTGGCCGGAAGCGCTTGCCGCCCATGCTCGCCTTGCGGAGCACGCGCCACAGCTCTTCCGACGGTCGGCCGTAGCGCTCGGCGCGCGCCGACGACACGGCGAAGAAGCGCTCGAGGCAGTCGTCGACGAGCGCGAGGTCGATGTGCGGCACGGTGGTCGCTTCCTCGCTCATTGGCCTAACCTATCGACTCAGATGAACGCTTTCCCTGAATCCGTGGTGCTCCTGTCCGACGACCGTACCCCGATCGGCACGGCGGACAAGTTCACGGTCCACACTGCCCACACGCCCCTGCACCTGGCCTTCTCGTGCCACGTCCGGAACACCGACGGCGACGTCCTGGTGACCCGACGAGCGCTGTCGAAGAAGACCTGGCCGGGGGTGTGGACGAACACCTTCTGCGGTCACCCCGGTCCGGACGAGTCCTTCGAGGACGCGATCGCCCGTCGCGCCGCTCGCGAACTCGGCATCACCATCCGTGACGTCGAGGTCGTGCTGCCGGAGTTCCGGTACCGCGCGGTCGACGCGTCGGGCATCGTCGAGAACGAGGTCTGCCCCGTCTTCCGTGCCGTGACCGACGACACCCCGGCGCCCGCGGACGACGAGGTCGCCGAGTGGGCCTGGCTGTCCGAGGATTCTCTCAGGCAGGCCGTCGCCGGTGCGCCGTTCGCCTGGAGCCCGTGGCTCGGCTGGCAGCTGGCCGAGCTCGAGACCGCTGGGTTGCACGTCACGCGCTGACGCTGCTGCGTCTGCGTCTGCGTCTGCGTGTGCACCTGCGCCTGCGCCTGAGCGACTGCGCGACTGACCGAATGCGCGCGGCCGGCGCTGCGCGGAGCCGGCCGTTGCGGCCTGGCAGGGTGGACAGCGACGCCTGCCAGGCCCCTACCGGGCCGCTCAGGACCAGGCGTTCGACACGCACTTCGCGATCGTGCCCGTCGTGAAGCCAGCCGCCGCGGCGAGACACGGAGCGCAGAGCACCATGGTCGCGCAGGCTGCGCCGCACGCGACGCCGAGGACTGCGATCACCGCCCAGCTGATCCCGATGCTGTTGAGGCAGTTGTTCAGTCGCTTCCAGTCGAGGCCGTACGTCCCGACGGACGATGCCTGCTCAGCTTCGGTTCCCTGTGTGAGGTCCACGTTCTTGGTCAGCTGACCGTCCTGCCACATCGCGAAGTGCACCACGGTCACGGACGTCATCGCGGAGGCCATCTCGGTGATGGTCGTCTCACCGTCCACGGTCACGAACGAGAGCTTCGTCATCTCCGGGACGTCGGTCCCGAGGAGCGGGACCGAGACGACGTCGGCGCCCTCGTAGGTGTAAGCAGTGGCACCAGCCCAGTCAGGTCGCAGCCCTGAGCGTGCGGAGTACCCCGCTTCCCGAGCCGCCGAGACCGCGTTCGAACTCCGGTTGCGCCCTTCGACTCGGAGCTGCGAAGCGAGCTGGACGAGCCGTCCTGTGCCGGAGGGGTCCGTGACCGTCACCGCGCTCGACGCCTCGGCTCGTGCCGGCGCCACGACGCCGACGAGCGCGATCGCTGCGGCGGCCGCGGCGACGAACGCCACCCCCGAGAGTGCCAGCGTGCGCTTCTGACGGGGGCGCCTCGGTCGCATCTCACGGATCGACGCTGTGCCGATGCCGGCGGCGCCCAGGAGCCACCACACGACGGCGACATCGCGGAACCCCGGGGCGAACGACAAGGCGACGCACCCGATCGACGCCAGGATGATCCCGATGGTGGGCGACTGCTT
The DNA here is from genome assembly GCF_025643395.1 of Curtobacterium sp. Arg-1. NCBI lineage: Bacteria > Bacillati > Actinomycetota > Actinomycetes > Micrococcales > Microbacteriaceae > Curtobacterium > Curtobacterium sp. Arg-1. The sequence goes on along the minus strand of NZ_CP095731.1, from coordinate 452,609 downwards.
CTTGACCATGACACCCCTTCGTGCTGGCATCCAGTGTTCTGGATATCAGGACACTAGCGTCCGGGTCGGGGTGCAGCAAGGGTTCTCATGACCGATGTGGAAAGCCGAGATCGAAGTTGTCCGACCCACGCCGCAGGCGTACGCTCGACGGTCGGCAGCGCTCTGGGCGCCGCCACGACGAGACGAGAAGGGCAGGTGAGGCGCGATGTCGGGTGACCATCCTCGATCGGGCCGGCCGCCCGTGTCGGTCGTCGCGCCCGTTCGCTGACCCTGCCCCGCCCCGGATCGCCTCCGGGGTGCCATCGCGCCCGCCTGCTCCCCACCGAAGGAGCACGCACATGGCACTGATCGACAACGCGATCTACGTCCGGGGACGCCGCGTGGAGTCTCCGTCGACCCTGTCGCGCCCGGCTCGTGGCGACCTGACCTGGATCGGGCTGCTCCGGCCCGACCCGCACGAGCTCGAGGCCGTCGCCACCGAGTTCGACCTGCACGAGAACGCCGTCGAGGACGCCCGCAAGGGGCACCAGCGCGCCAAGCTCGAGCGGTACGGCGACACCCTGTTCCTGGTGCTCCGGCCGGCCTGGTTCGACCCGTCCGAGGGCACCGTGGAGTTCGGCGAGGTCCACCTGTTCGTCGGCGACCACTTCGTCGTCAGCGTCCGGCACGCCGCGCGCCCCGACCTGGCGGCACTTCGGGCACAGGTCGAGGCGGACCCGGAGTTCCTGGCGAAGGGGTCCGAGGCGGTCACCGCGGCCGTGCTCGACGAGGTCGTCGACGGGTACGGGCCCGTCGTCCAGGTGCTGCAGGAGCAGATCGACGCCATCGAGGACCAGCTGTTCGCCGGGCAGGTCGACCCCGGGGTCTCGAAGCGCATCTACCAGCTGCTCAGCGAGGTCCTGGCGTTCCAGCGCGCGACCACCCCGGTGCCCGCGATGGTGACCGGGCTGCTCCGCGGTGCCGACAAGTACGGCGTGGACGACGACGTGCAGCACCGGCTCCGCAACGTGCACGACCACGCGCTCCGTGTCACCGAGCGGGTCGACTCGTTCCGCGCCCTGCTCGAGAACGCCCTGACCCTGCACGCCACCCTGGTGTCGCAGGAGCAGAACGAGGCGATGCGGCGGATGACCAGCGCGAGCCTGGCGCAGGGCGAGGAGAGCCGGCAACTCGCCCGGGCAGCGCACCGCCAGGGCGAGGAGGTCAAGAAGATCTCGTCGTGGGCGGCGATCCTGTTCGCGCCCGGCCTGATCGCCGGTGTCTACGGGATGAACTTCGACCACATGCCCGAGCTGCACTGGCACTACGGCTACCCGGTCGCGATCCTCGGCATGCTCCTGCTGATGGGCGTGCTCTGGGCGATCTTCCGCAAGCGCAACTGGCTCTGAGCGGACGGCGGATCGGCGCACAGGTGGCGCCGATCCGCTGGACGTGCATAATGATCTGGCCCGGATGTGAACGTGCACATCGATGTGCCACGACACCCGGGCGGAAACGAGCAGCAATGGCGTCATCGCGGACACAGCAACCGCGTTCGCCCAGCATCCGTGACGTCGCACGGATCGCGGGCGTCTCGCACCAGACCGTCTCGCGGGTGCTGAACAACTCGGACGCGATCCGGGCCGAGACGCGCGACAAGGTCCTGGCGGCCATGGAGCAGCTGCAGTACCGGCCGAACCGGGCCGCGCGCGCCCTGGTGACGAGCCGGACGCACACGATCGGCGTCCTGACGGCCCGTCGCGCCCACTACGGTCCCGCGGTCGCACTGCAGGCGATCGAGGACGCCGCGATGCTGCGCGGCTACTCCGTCACGACGGCGAACATCGCCGAGGCGACCGACGCCGCCGTGCGTGAAGGGCTCGGACACCTGCTCGACCTGGACGTCGAGGGCATCGTCGTCATCGCGCCCCAGCAGCGGGTCTTCGACCTGATCGCCGAGCTCGGAATCCGCACCCCCTACGTCACCATGCGTGCCAGCGTCGGCGAGGACCCCACGGCCCTGTGGGTGGACCAGATGGAGGGCGCACGACTCGCGACCGCGCACCTGCTCGACCTGGGACACGAGTACGTCCGGCACATCGCCGGCCCACAGGACTGGATCGAGGCCGACGCCCGCATGCAGGGGTTCCTGCGCGAGATGTCCGACCGCGACATGGCCGTCGCCCCGCCGATCCTGGGCGACTGGACCGCCGACTTCGGCTACCACGCCGGCCGCGAGCTGCTGCGGTGGCGGGACTGCACCGCGATCTTCTGCTCGAACGACCAGATGGCGCTCGGCGTCATGCACGCGGCGCGCTCGTACGGGCTCGACGTCCCGGGGGACCTGTCCGTGGTCGGCTACGACGACATCCCCGAGGCGAAGCACTTCTGGCCGCCGCTGACCACGGTGCAGGTCGACTTCGCCGAGCTCGGGCGTCGCTGCGTGGACCTGCTGCTGCCGAGTGAGGGCGAGCTCCTCCGCCCGATCGACATCGTCCCGCAGCTGGTCGTGCGCGCTTCGACGAGCGCACCCCGCACGCGCTGACGCGCTCGGGGCCGGCGGCGGCGGCGGAGTACCTGCCGCAAACGGGCATCCCTGCCACGAACTTCCGACCAGGGACGCCCGGAAGCGCCAGGGACGCCCGCTCCGACACGGCGAGCGCGGCTCCGGACGCGCCCACGAACCGGACGGGAGGCGCGTGGCGGCGCCGCCACGCGCCTCCCGTCCGCAGCATGCGGATCCACGCAACGAACGCGTGCTCCGGAGGCCCCTGGCCCCAGCCCGGGGGACGTTCCCTCCGGATCACGCACGCCGTTACGAAAACGCGACCAATCCGAATTGACAGCCGCACCGAGGCTGTGCGTAAATTGCCTCCGTCCAGCCGATGTGACCGTTCACATGAGCGTCACACCGCGCCGGATCCGGACGCGACAACGAAGTCCACACAGGCCCCCTGTGCTTTCGCTGCCGCAGCAGAACCACCCGAACACACTGCCGCACCGAAGCGGCAGAAGGAGATGCACTGTGGCGTCAACCCCGATCGACACCGGCCTCGAGACCCGGTCGATCACCGCACCCGAGACCATCCTCGAGATGCGCTCGATCACCAAGGAGTTCCCTGGTGTGAAGGCGCTGGCCGACGTCTCCCTCAGCGTCCGCGCCGGCGAGATCCACGCGATCTGCGGCGAGAACGGCGCCGGCAAGTCGACCTTGATGAAGGTCCTGTCGGGCGTCTACCCGTACGGCACCTACAGCGGCGAGATCGTCTACGAGGGCGAGGAAGTCCGCTTCTCGAACATCAAGCAGTCCGAGCAGGCCGGCATCGTCATCATCCACCAGGAGCTGGCGCTCGTCCCGGAGCTCTCGATCACCGAGAACCTGTTCCTGGGCAACGAGCCGAGCCGCGCTGGCGTCATCAACTGGACCGCCGCGCAGCTCCGTGCGCAGGACCTGCTCGCCCGCGTCGGCCTGGCCGACGACCCGGACACGCAGATCAAGAACATCGGTGTCGGCAAGCAGCAGCTCGTCGAGATCGCGAAGGCCCTGCACAAGGACGTCAAGCTGCTGATCCTCGACGAGCCGACCGCCGCGCTCAACGAGAACGACTCGCAGCACCTGCTCGACCTGATCGTCGGGCTGAAGGCCAAGGGCATCGCGAGCATCATCATCAGCCACAAGCTCAACGAGATCGAGCAGATCGCGGACGAGATCACGATCATCCGTGACGGCAAGGCCATCGAGACGCTCAACGTCAAGGCGGACGGCGTCAACGAGGACCGCATCATCCGCGGCATGGTCGGACGCTCGCTCGAGTCGCGTTTCCCCGACCGCACCCCGAAGATCGGCGAGACCTTCTTCGAGGTCCGCAACTGGACCGTGCAGCACCCGATCGACCCGTCGCGTCTGGTCTGCAAGGCGTCGAACTTCCACGTCCGCAAGGGCGAGATCGTCGGCTTCGCCGGCCTGATGGGCGCCGGACGCACCGAGCTGGCGATGAGCCTGTTCGGTCGCTCCTACGGCACCTGGCTCGACGGCCAGATCATCAAGGACGGCCGCGAGATCAAGGTCACGAACGTCCAGCAGGCGATCGAGAACGGCATCGGCTACGTCTCCGAGGACCGCAAGGCGCTCGGCCTGAACCTGCTCGACACCGTGAAGCGCTCGACGGTCGCCGCCGACCTGCAGAAGATCTCGAAGGCCGGTGTCGTCGACTCGCTCGAGGAGTACTCGGTCGCCGAGAAGTACCGCAAGATGCTCCGCACCAAGGTGCCGAGCGTCGAGGACAACGTCGGCAAGCTCTCTGGTGGCAACCAGCAGAAGGTCGTCCTGTCCAAGTGGATGTTCACCGACCCGGACATCCTGATCCTCGACGAGCCCACCCGCGGCATCGACGTGGGCGCCAAGTTCGAGATCTACGGGATCATCCAGCAGCTCGCGGCCGAGGGGAAGGGCATCATCCTCATCTCGTCCGAGCTGCCCGAACTCCTCGGTCTCTCCGACCGGATCTACACCATCTTCGAGGGCCAGATCACCGCTGACCTCCCGGCCGACCAGGCCGATCCCGAATCGCTCATGCGCAGCATGACCTCCGCGCGGAAGGGCGCCACCGCCTCATGAACAACCTGAAACTGCTCTTCGGCAAGGGCAACTCGATCGGCCAGTACGGCATGATCATCGCCCTCATCGTGCTGCTCGCGTTCTTCGCGGTCACGACGAAGGGGCTCATCCTCGAGCCGACCAACGTCATCAACCTGTTCCTGCAGTACTCCTACATCCTGATCCTGGCGCTCGGCATGGTCATGGTCATCATCGCGGGGCACATCGACCTGTCGGTGGGTTCGGTCGCGGCCGTCGTCGGCATCGTCGTGGCGCAGTCCATGTCCGTGTGGAACTTCCCGGTGTGGGCCGCGATCATCCTGGGCCTGGCCTGCGGTGCCGCGATCGGCGCCTGGCAGGGCTTCTGGGTGGCGTTCGTGAAGGTCCCGGCCTTCATCGTGACGCTGGCCGGTCAGCTCATCTTCCGTGGCGTGAACCAGATCATCGGCAACTCGACGTCCGTCCCCGTGCCGAACGACTTCACCCCGATCGGCGCCGGCTTCCTCGGTGACTTCGGCCCCGACTTCGGCTACAGCAACGGCACGCTGCTCATCGGGCTCGTCACGATCCTCGCGCTCATCATCATCGAGGCCCGTGGCCGTGCCCGCCGCCGGAAGATGCAGGCAGAGGTCCCGCCGCTGTGGGTCTCGATCGTCCGCACCGGCATCCTGGTCGCCGTCACGCTCGTCGCCACGTACCTGTTCGGCGCCGGTCCGGTCGGCACCTCGGTCCCGATCGTCGCGATCATCCTCGGTGTCCTGACCATCGTCTACGGCTTCGTCACGAAGAACACGATCTTCGGTCGCCAGGTCTACGCCGTCGGTGGCAACGCCAACGCCGCGATCCTGTCCGGCGTCTCGGCGAAGAAGGTCAACTTCTTCGTCATGATGAACATGTCGGTCCTCGCCGCGATCGCCGGCATGGTGTTCGTCGCCTACTCCGGCGCCTCGGGCCCCGCGGACGGCACCGGCTGGGAGCTCGACGCGATCGCCGCCGTGTTCGTCGGTGGTGCAGCGGTCGCCGGTGGTGTCGGCACGATCTCCGGCTCGATCATCGGTGGTCTCGTGATGGCGCTGCTGTCGAACGGCCTGCAGCTGATGGGCCTCGAGTCCAACCAAGTGCAGATCATCCGCGGTCTCGTCCTGCTCGTCGCCGTCGCCTTCGACGTCTACTCGAAGTCGCAGGGTCGTCCGTCCCTCATCGGGGGCATGATGCGGCAGTTCCAGCGGAAGGACACCGAGGAGAACACGGTGGCCGCCCAGCAGCCGCGGTCGATCGACGGTCAGCCCGACAAGCCGACCCTCCCCTAGTCCCAACTCCCCACACCGGGGCCTCGGCCCCACACCTCCTCAACGAAGAGAAAGCACTCACATGCGCAAGAAGATCGTCGCCGGCCTCAGCCTGGCGCTCATCGCGGGCCTCGCCCTCAGCGGCTGCTCGTCGCGCGGCTCGTCCGACGACGCCGGCAGCAGCAGCACCATCAAGAAGGGCGACCTCATCGGCGTCGCCCTGCCGGCCAAGACCTCGCAGAACTGGGTCCTCGCTGGTGCCGCGTTCAAGAAGTCGATCGAGGACGCCGGCTTCAAGGCCGACATCCAGTACGCCAACGCCGGCAACCCGGTGCCCGACCAGCAGTCGCAGATCTCCGGCATGATCACCAAGGGCGCCAAGGCCGTCATCATCGGTGCCGCCGACGGTTCGCAGCTGACCGCGCAGGTCAAGTCCGCCAAGGACCGCGGCGCCGTCGTCATCGCCTGGGACCGCAACATCCTGAACACGAAGAACGTCGACTACTACGTGGCGTTCAACAACTTCAAGGTCGGCCAGCTCCAGGCCGAGGCGCTGCTCAAGGGCCTCGAGGAGAAGAAGGGCGACAAGCCGTACAACGTCGAGCTCTTCGCCGGTTCGCCGGACGACGCCAACGCCACCGTGTTCTTCAACGGTGCGATGGACGTCCTCCAGCCGAAGATCGACGACGGCACGATCAAGGTCGTCTCCGGTCAGACCACGTTCCAGAAGGTCGTCACGCAGGGCTGGCTCGCGCAGAAGGCCCAGTCGCGCATGACCGACCTGCTCGCGCAGTACTACACGGGTGACACCGAGCTCGACGGCGTCCTGTCGCCGAACGACACCCTCGCCCGTGCGATCCTCACCGCGACCAAGGCCGCCGGCAAGGACAACCCCGTCGTGACCGGTCAGGACTCCGAGACCGCGTCGATCCCGCTCATCATGCAGGGCACGCAGTACTCGACGATCTTCAAGGACACCACGAAGGAAGCCCAGGCTGCCGTCGACCTCGTCTCCACCCTGTCGAAGGGCGACAAGCCCGACACCAAGATGGACAAGACGAACAACTACAACGGTGTGAAGACGGTCCCCGCGATCGAGCTCGCACCGGTCCTCGTCACCAAGGACAACGCCGTCGAGGCCTACAAGGGCAACGACACCCTCGAGGAGCTCGCCAAGAAGGGCTGATCTCCCCAGCACCACGGACGGCCCCGTCTCGCCTCGGCGAGACGGGGCCGTCCTGCGCCGTCCGCGGGCCGACCACACGGCGGCCGGGAGGCGCGGCGCAGGTGGCGATCCGTGCCTCCAGTCCGGTGGGTGGTCCGTGGATGCGAGACGCCGGCGTCTCGGGAAGACGCCGCGGAATCCGGCGGCGTCTCACGGCACATGACGGCGTCGGCGCAAGACGCCGGCGTCTCGCGCTGCACCTGCCGTCAGGGCTGGGCGGCGCGCAGCCGCTTCGCGGCGTCGGCGAGGTGCGGGACGTCCGTTCGCGCGGTGCCGACCACCAGCGCACGGGTGGTGTCGAAGTACCGGCGCGTGAGCCGTTCCCCCAGGTCGGACACCTGCGACCAGGGGATGCCGGGCTCGCTTGCGGTGACCGGGGCGGGGAGCATCCGCACCGCCTCGCCGATCTCGACCAGGCGCATCCGCACGGCGTCGTGCACCAGGTCCTCGGGCAGCCGCTCGTCGTCCACGTAGCGCCGGATCGCCTCGCAGGCCCGGATGACGTCGTCGATGCGGTCGCCGACGGCCCGGCGGACCGCCGGGTGCGGGGTCACAACGGCACCGCGGTCCGGACGACCTCGGGAGCCATGCCCGCTGCGTCGACGACGTCGACGCGGACACCGAGGAGCCGCTCGGCGGCGTCCTGGATCCGCATGAGCGCGAAGATGCCGAGCCCCGGGTCGAGGTCGATCATCAGGTCGACGTCGCTGCCCGGGCCGTCCTCGCCCCTGGCGACGCTGCCGAAGAGCCGCGGACGGTGACCGCCGAACTGTTCGACGATCGCGATGAGGTCCTGCCGAGCGGCGGTGACACGGTCACGCAGGGGCGGTGGTTCCTCGACGGGCTGCAGGTCGATGCTCGTCGTGAAGCCCGCGGCGCGGAGCATCCGCTGCAGCGCCGCGAGGGACGGTTCGCGCCGACCGTTCTCGTACGTGCTGATGACGCTCTGTGTGACGCCGGCACGTCGGGCGAGCTGGACCTGGGTCAGTTCGGCCCGCTCGCGGGCGTCGCGGATGAGCACGGCGGCGGACAGCGGCGTCGCAGGCCGAGGAGGTTCAGCGGACATGCTGCAACGATACACAGCATGCGACATTTCGTCCGCCGGTGTGATCGACGGGGGGCGCGAGGGACGGTACGGACCAGCGCGGGTCAGCGCGGGTCGGAGACGTCCGCGCGGTGGAAGTTCTGCGACGAGCGGGACGCGGTCGGGCCGCGCTGGCCCTGGTAGCGGGACTGGTACTCGGCCGAGCCGTAGGGCTTCTCGGCCGGGCTCGACAGCTGGAAGAAGCAGAGCTGGCCGATCTTCATCCCCGGCCACAGCTTGATCGGCAGCGTCGCCACGTTCGACAGCTCGAGCGTCACGTGCCCCGAGAACCCGGGGTCGATGAAGCCCGCGGTCGAGTGGGTCAGGAGTCCGAGCCGGCCGAGCGAGCTCTTGCCCTCGAGCCGCGCGGCGATGTCGTCGGGCAGCGTGACGACCTCGAACGTGGAACCGAGGACGAACTCGCCGGGGTGCAGCACGAACGCCTCATCCGGGTCGGTCTCGACCAGGCGGGTCAGGTCGGGCTGGTCCACGGCGGGGTCGATGTGCGGGTACTTGTGGTTGTCGAACAACCGGAAGAACTTGTCGAGCCGGACGTCGATGCTCGACGGCTGCACGAGCGAGGCGTCGTACGGGTCGAGGCCGATCCGGCCTTCGGCGAGCTGGGCGGTGATGTCGCGGTCGGAGAGCAGCACGGACGAATCCTAGCGGCAGCGCACGTCCCGCCGGTATGCTGCCAGGCTGCCCACCACCCGGGCGGGCGGCGTTCGGAGCAGTGATGACCACGTACACCGTCGACGAGATCACGGTCCCCGCCTCGATGGACGACGACCCGGCGGTCGTCTCGGTGTTCCGCGAGTGGGTCGACGTGCAGAACCGGGCCGAGGTCGCGACCACGCACCTGCCCGAGCTGCTCTGGACCCCCGAGGAACAGCTGCCCTACCTGATCGACCCGGATGCCCCCAGCCGACTGTTCCTGGTCCGCGACCACGAGGGGACCGCGGTCGGAGCCGGTTCGTACGACTCGAAGGCGACTGCGGACGCCCCGAACTGCTGGATCGCGGTCAGCGTCGCACCCGAGCACCGAGGTCGCGGCGTGGGCACGCTCCTGGCCGAGCACCTGGAGGACGTCGCCCGGGGTCAGGGACGCACGCAGTGGAAGGCCTACGCAGTCTCACGGCAGGTCGGCCCGGCGTCCGGCCCCGGGTACCGACAGGCGCCCACCGGGTTCGGGGCCGTGCCGGAGGACGAGGCAGCGGTCCGGTTCCTGACCCGTCGAGGCTGGCGGCTCGGACAGGTCGACCGGATCAGCCGTCTCGCGCTCCCGGCCGCCGAGGCCGCGGTTGCCGACGTCCGTGCGGCTGCGGACGCCGCGTCGGGTGACCACTACCGCGTGCACACCTGGACAGGACCGACACCCGATCGGTGGCAGTCGGACCTCGCACTCCTGCTGACCCGGATGAGCACCGACGCCCCGTCGGGCGACATGACGGAGCCCGAGGACGCCTGGACCCTCGAGCGGCTCCGGACGCACGAGCAGCACCTCGAGGAGGGACCCCGGACGATGCGCACCGTCGTGGTCGAGGACACGTCGACCGGGTCACTCGTCGGGTTCACCCAGCTCGCCGTACCCGGTCCCCGCACCCAGCCGGTGATGCAGGGCGACACCCTGGTGGTCCGGGAACACCGCGGGCACCGGCTCGGCTGGCTCCTGAAGGCGGTCGGGATCGAGATGGTCCAACAGGAACATCCTGGGCACCCCTCGATCATCACGTTCAACGCGGAGGAGAACCGCCACATGCTCGACGTGAACGAGGCCGTGGGGTTCGTCGGCGTCGGTTGCGAGGGCGTCTGGGAACGGCGGGTCTGAGCGCGCATCCGAGGGGCCGGTTGCCAGCCGACACGCCTACCATTGGACGGTCATGACCGTCACGTCACCCGAAACCCAGCCCACCGGGTCAGCACCGGACGCCGCCCCCACCACCGGGCGCTCGTCCACCGTCGCGACGGTCCTGGTCATCGCGATCCCCCTGGCCGTCGCGTGCTCGCTCCTCGGGCTGACGATCACCGGCGCCTTCAGCACGAGTCAGCAGCTCGTGTCCGCCGGCGAGCTCGTCGAGTACGGCCTGCCGATCGCCCGCGTCGTGCACGACACGATGGCGGCGCTCACGATCGGGCTCCTCATCGTCGCCGCCTTCGCTCTTCCCGCGCAGAAGAAGGACCACGGCGCGCTGTCCAGCGTGCAGCACCGGGCCACCCGGTGGGCCGCAGCGACCGGCGCCGTCTGGTTCCTCGCCGCGGCGGTGAGCATCGTCCTCACCGGCGCGAACACGCTGGGCGTCCCGCTCACCAGCCCGGTGTTCGCGCGCAACTTCATGCTCTTCGCGTTCCAGGTCGAGATCGGTCAGGCCCTCGTCGTGTCCGCGGCCGCGATCCTCATCGCCACGGTGGTGGCCGCCTTCGCCACCCGGGTGACGACCCTGGCGTTCGCCACCGTCATCGGCTTGTTCGCCCTGCTCCCCCTGGCGCTGTCCGGCCACGCCGCCGGGTCGCTCGAGCACGCGAACGCGGTGAACTCGCTCGCGATCCACCTGGTCGGGGTGTGCGTGTGGGCCGGTGGCCTGGTCGCCGTGGTCCTGCTCCGCACGCGCACCAAGGGTGCGACGGGCCGGGTCATCGCCCGGTACTCGACGCTCGCCGGCTGGTCCTTCGGCGCCGTGGCGTTCTCCGGCATCGTGAACGCGTCGCTCCGGCTGACCGGTCCGCTCGACCTGCTCACGACGACCTACGGCTGGCTCATCACGGTCAAGGCGGTCATCCTCGTCCTGCTCGGCGTCGCCGGTGTCGTGCAGCGCCGGAAGCTCGTGCCCGGACTCCTCCGTGCGCCGCTCGACCGTCGCCTGTTCACCCGGTTCGCCCTGGCCGAGATCGTGTTCATGGCCGTGGCCATCGGCGTCTCGGTCGCCGTGTCCCGGTCGCAGCCGCCGATCCCGCAGACCCCGGCGACGGGCGAGGACACCCGCTCTGGTCTGATCGGCTTCCCGTTCCCGCCGACGCAGACCGCGCAGACCTACCTGACGCAGTGGCACATCGACTGGGTCTGGCTCGGCCTGGCCGTCGTCGGAGCCGTCTGGTACCTGCTGGCGGTCCGCAAGCTCCGGAAGCGCGGTGACTCCTGGCCCGTCGGCCGCACCATCGCCTGGCTGATCGGCTGCGCCCTGTTCATCTGGACCACGTCGGCCGGCCCCGCGGTCTACGGCATGATCCACTTCTCGTCGCACATGCTCCAGCACATGCTGCTGATGATGTTCGTGCCGCTGCCGCTCGTGCTCGGCGGCCCGGTGCTGCTCGCGCTCCGCACGCTGCCGGTCCGCAACGACGGCTCCCGCGGCGCCCGCGAGTGGCTCATGCTCTTCGTGCACTCCCGCTGGATGCAGTTCCTCGGCAAGCCCGCCGTCGCCGGGATCATCTTCGCCGGGTCCCTCGTGGTGTTCTACTTCACCCCGGCGTACCAGGCCGCGATGCAGTCGCACGAGTGGCACGTCGCGATGATCGTCCACTTCGTCCTGAGCGGGTACCTGTTCTTCTGGGTGTTCGTCGGTGTCGACCCGGGCCCGAAGCGTCCGCCGTACCCGATGCTCATCATCACGCTCCTGGCCACCCTGGCGTTCCACGCGTTCTTCGGTGTCGCGGTCATGACGTCGCAGTCGGTGTTCGCGATCGACTGGTTCCACGCGCTCGGACAGACGAACGACGCCGGACTGCTCGACGACCAGCACACCGGCGGCGGCATCGCCTGGGGTGCGTCGGAGCTCCCGATGGTGTTCGTGGCCCTGCTCGTGGTCCGCAACTGGATGCGCTCGGACAAGCGCGACGCGAAGCGCCTCGACCGCAAGGCCGAGCGCGACGGCGACGCCGACCTCAAGGCCTACAACGAGCGCCTGGCGGCGATGAGCAAGCGGGACTGAGCCGCCGCACCGATCACCCGGGGGTGCCGCGGGCGCTCAGTCCCCGTGGACGATGCAGACCGCGTCGAGGTCCATGGCGGCCTCGAGCGCGGCCGAGATCCCCGATTCCCCGTCGGGGCCGGCTGGGGTGACCGTGTCGACCCACCACAGCGGCGTCGCCAGGGTCGGCGCGTCCGGCAGGATCCGCTCCACCTCGTCGAAGGAGTCCACGCGCCGCACGCCCAGCACGGTGATCACCGGGTGGGTGGCGTCACGGCAGACCTGGACCATCGGGCCGTCGTCGAGTGCGCGGACGCCCCAGGTCTCGTCGTGCAGCAGGAGCGCCTCGGCGACCTCGCGCGGCTCGACCGGCTGCCGGCAGAGGATCGTGACGTCACGCGGCACCCTGGCCGCCCACCATCCGGTCGTCGCGGACGTGGCCGTCGAGTGTGCCCTCGTCGTGGGCGGGGTCGAGCGGCGCACCGCCGACCAGCTGCAGGAAGCGGTCCTCGTCGATGCGGTCGAGGAACGACTCGAGCGCTTCCCAGCCGTCCTCGAAGCGGACGATCATGCCGCCGTCGGTGTCGGCGTCCGGGCGACCGGACGAGCCGGTTCCGGCGGCGAACGTCGCGGTCGTGGTGCGCGGCGGCGGCCAGACACCGTCACGGTCCAGGAAGCCGGCGGCCTCGGGCCCGACGACGACGGCGAGCGGCGACGGTTCTCCGTGCGAGACGGCACGGACCAGGTGGTCGGCGTCACCGCGGCGCTGCATGACGACGCCGAAGACGGGGACGACCTGGTCGGCGACCCGCTGCACGGCGTCGAACATGCGGTTCGCCAGGCCCGGGTCGGTGTTCTCCTCGGGCACGGTGAGCACGGCGGACATCGTCTCCACGACGACCCCGCCGACCAGGTGCGCGGTCATCGTCGCCGAGAAGCCCTCGCCGACGGCGTACGAGGTCGAGATGCCGGGTGCCTCGTGCTTCGCGTACTGCGTCACGACCCAGCGGTCCCACGGCACGGTGAGCGGTTCTGCGGTGCCCCACCGGGTCGGGCAGGTGCCGACGGTGTGGCACAGGGCCTCGATCGCCGAGCCCATGTCGACCGCGCGGCCGGGGTGGTGCCGGAGGGTCAGGTCGATGCTGATCTGACGGACCGAGTCGGCCGAGACCGGGTGCTCGGGCGACGGGGTGCCCACGAGTTCGGGGCCGCGGTGCACGAAGTCCTCGATGTCCGAGGCAGCGACACCGGTCCGGCCGTCACGCAGCGTCCCGTCGAAGTCGGACACGGCCCATGCGGCACCGTACGCGCCGAGTGCGTGCCGGAGCGCCGGGGTGATCGCCGCCGACCGTCCGGTGCGGAGCACGACCGTCCGCCCGGCGTCCGCCGACCGGCGGAGCAACGAGGCGAGCGCGTCGGTCAGCCACACGACGGGCGAGGCCGACTCGACCACGATCGCCGGGCCGACCACGTCGTCGATGAGGGGATGCCTGACCATCCGGGTCCTCCTCGGTTCGGGGCTGGAACTCCCTGGACGGTACACACGGGTCCGACACCTGTCCGTCGAGTCGGCACCCTCACAGCTGAGACTCGGGAGGCACGACACGCGCCCGGCAGACGGCGTACGGTGCGCGGTCGGCTGGCTTCCAGGCGAGAATCCGCTAGGCTTGCCGAGTCCCGTTCTGCGGGGCGCGCGAGTGTAGTTCAATGGTAGAACTCCAGCTTCCCAAGCTGGTAGCGCGGGTTCGATTCCCGTCACTCGCTCCAACTACGATCAAGCCGTGGAGTCCAAGCCGGCATCGGTCCTCAAGGCCATCAGGGCCGAGATCATCAGCGGCTCGCTCGCACGTGGCTCGAGACTCAAGGAAGACGTGCTCGCGGAGCGTTTCGGCGTCTCCCGGGTCCCTGTCCGCGAAGCCCTCCGACAGCTGGAGACCGAGGGCTTCGTCGTCGCCGAGAAGTTCAAGGGCGTCCGGGTCGCGGATTCCTCAACCGAGGTCGTCATCGAATTGATGCAGATCCGGCGCGGGCTCGAGGTCCTGGCCGCCGAGCTCGCGGCCGACCGGACGGGCGGCGACTGCGCGGCCCTGCTCCGGGCAGTCGGCCACGAGGGCCGCTCCGATCAGGAGGTCGAGGCCCAGTCGCCCCGGTTCGCATTCCACGGCCTGGTGGCCCGAGCGTCCGGGAACACCCGACTCGAGACGATGATCGAACAGCTGATCCACCAGACCGCCTGGGCCTTCGAGCGCGTGACGCGTGAAGAGGTCGCCGCGAGCAGCGGGGACCACGCCGCCGTCGCGAACGCGATCCTGCGGGGAGCATCGGTTCAGGCAGGGCTGCTGATGGACGAGCACCTGCGTCGCGACGAAGCGATCTACCGCGAACTCAGCGCGTAGAACGTATACGACCGCAGTTCGCGCGCAGTCGGCGACTTCGACCGCATGTCTGATCCGGTGCGGCTTGAGCCGGATGCGTCACGAAACGTCTCGAAGTCGAAACCAGCCCGAAACAGCTTTTCGTATACAAAAGAGTGACCGCACGGTGCACCGCTCACTCTTCCCCGCTGGAGTTACGAATGTCTGCTGTAACGCGCTCCACCGCACCAACACGCACCACCACCGACCAGCCTTCCGGAGGCGTCGGCTCCGCACTCGACTCGATCGGGTTCACACGAGCCCAGTTCTGGGTCCTCATGCTCATCCTCGCCGGTGAGTTCTTCGACACCCTCGAGCAGAACTCCGTCGGCGCGATGGCCACCAACATCAAGGCCTCCCTCGCGATCGGCGACGTCCAGCTCTCCACCATCAACACCGCGACCGTCGTCGGCGGTTTGGTCGGCAGGCTCCTCGCCGGTTGGCTCGCCGACCGCTACGGCCGCCGGTTCTCGCTCGGCCTGAACCTGCTCGTCTACACGCTGGGCGGCCTGCTGAGCGCTGTCTCCCCGAACTTCGAGATGCTGCTGGTCAGCCGCTTCATCGTCGGCATCGGCGTCGGCGGTGAGTTCATGATCGGCATCGCGATGCTGTCCGAGATGGTCGCGACCCGGTACCGGGGCGGACTCATCGCCACGATCAACGTCGGTGCAGGCGGCATCGGGAACTTCATCTCCTACGGCCTCTTCCTGCTCCTCCTCGGCCCGTTGGCCGTCCCGCTCGGTGGCGACGACCACGTCTGGCGCTGGAGCTTCGTGATCCTGGCGCTCCCCGCGCTGTTCGTCGTCCTGTACCGGCGCAAGTTGCCCGAGACGCCGCGCTGGCTCCTCTCGAAGGGGCGGATCGACGACGCGAACCGCTCGCTCGCGGTCCTCGCCTCGAACACCTTGACGCCGCCCGCGGACGCCGTCGGCCCCGTCCGGCTCAGCCCCGCAGATCTCCCGCCGGTGTCCTTGCACGCCTCACCCGCAGCGGTGTTCCACCGGCTGGTCCTGCGCCGGACGATCGCCATCGGGGTCGCGTCGTGGATGGCCTTCGGGGTGCAGGTCACGCTGAACTTCCTCATGCCCACGCTGCTCGTCGAACGTGGGTACTCCGTCTCGCAGAGCCTGCTGTACACGATGATCATGAACGTCGGCTCGCTCCTCGGGTGCACCGCCGCCGCCCTGCTCGCGAACCGCATCGGGCGTCGACCGTTGGTCGCCACCGCGGGGGTCCTGGGCTGTCTGACCGCACTGGCGTTCGCAGCGTTCGGGAACGACACCGGCGCGATCCTCGCCCTCGGCGCACTGTTCCAGTTCTTCACGATGCTGACGAACACCACGCTCGCAGCCTGGACCGCCGAGGTCTACCCCACGGCGATCCGAGCGTCCGGCGCCTCGATCGTGAACGGGATCGGCAACATCGCCGGCGCCGTGATGCCCTTCGCCGCGATCGCGCTCTACGGTGCCTGGGCCTTCGCCGGTGTCTTCGGACTCGCGGCAGCCATGTACGCGGTGCTCGTGATCGCGTCGCGGTTCGCCCCCGAGACGCGCGGTCGTTCCCTCGAGGACGTGAACGAGAACGTCCTCACCGCCAGGTCCACCTGAACCACCCGATCCACCCACACGATCCAGCGGCGTGCCGGGCAACGCCCGGCACGCCGCACCCCACGAACGGAGCACCACCATGGACACCCTGCAGATCTCGGCGACCGCGAACGGCCTCAACTACCTGCCCGAGTACGTCGCCGACCTGGGCGGCCTCTTCGCCGAACGCGGACTCACCGTGACCGCCACCGCTTGCGACCCGTGGACCGGCGTCCTCGACGACATCGACTCGGGTGCAGCCCACCTCGCGCTCGGGGGCCTCTGGGTGCCGGCGATGTACGCCGGCACCGCTCGTGCACTGTCCGTCGTCGGCCAGCTGAACCACGCCTTCCCGATGACCATCGTGGCGCGGAACGAGACCGCCCCGATCACCCTGGACTGGCTCGCGGGGAAGGTCGTGCTCGCGCCGGGTGCGGGCGGCAGCGCGCCCTACGAGTTCACGGCGGGGCTCGTCCGCGAAGCCGGTCTCGACGTCGCAGCGACCCGCTTCGTCCGCGACCTGTCGACCGCCATGCTCGTGGAGCTCTACCGAGGCGGCCTCGGCGACGCCATCATCCTCGACCTCGTGTCCGCCGAGGAACTCGTGGCGGCTGGCGGCGGGTCGATCGTCTTCCGGCACCTCGATGCCGGCGGGGTGATGCCGAACAGCGTCTACTACACCCGCACCGACCGTATCGAGGAACTCGGTGACCGCGTGCCACGGTTCATGGACGGCATCGCTGCGGCCATGCAGCGGATCACCGCTGGCGACGCCGACGCGGAGATCACCGCCGTGCTCGCAGCCCGCTGGCCGGACAAGGACCAGTCGCTGCTCCGACGAGCCGCCGACGAGATGGCGGCGGGCGGCGTGTGGGACTCCGCCGTCGTGGACCGTGATGCGTCCGACCGGTGGATGCGGATCCTGTTCGACGGCGGACTCACGACGCACGTCCCGTCGTCCGACGAACTCCTCGGTTCGCCGAGCGCCGTCGCCGTCTCGTGACGCTCGTCCTCGGGGCGTCCGACGTCGCTGCTGCGCTCGAGGACGTCGATGTGCTCGAAGCCGTCGAAGCCGTCCACGCCGACCTCGGAGCAGGCCGGATGCAGCAGCCGGCCCCGGTCGCCCTGACGGGTGCCGACGATGCGCTCTTCCTGCCGATGGCGGTGCGGTCCGACCGGCTGGGTCTGGTGGCGGTGAAGCTCATGGCCGACATCCCGCACAACGCCTCCCGCGGTCTGCCGACCCAGCGGTCCAGCATCTTGGTGTCGTCTGCGATGACCGGCGAGTGCCTGGGCGTCCTCGACGGCAAGGACATCACCCGCGCGCGGACGGCGGCAGCCTCGGTCGTCGCCACGCAGCACCTCGCTCGATCGCACAGCACGACGCTGGGGTTCGTCGGCGCCGGGAACCTCGCCGTCGAGCACCTGCGTGCGTTCGCGAAGGTCCGGTCCTTCGAACGGGTGCTCCTCTGGTCGCGTTCCGCGGCGACGACCGGTCGGTTCCTCGAGACCGTCGGTGACGACCTCGCTCAACGATGCACCGTGGTGGGTGGTCCCCGCCAGGTGGCCGAGGAGTGCGACGTCCTGTGCACGCTCACGCCGTCGGTACGCCCGGTCGTGGAGGGCGGTTGGCTGCACGCGGGCCAGCACGTGAACGCCGTCGGCGCCCGTCCGCGCCCCACCCACCGCGAGCTCGACGGCCCCGCGATGGCGCGTGGGACGGTGTTCGTCGACAGCCGGGCCACAGCCTGGTCGAAGTCGGGCGACCTGCTCGAGGCCGTCGTCGAGGGCGCGGTCCCGCAGGACCTGCACCCGGCCGAACTCGGCGAGGTCATCGTCGGACGTGCTGCCGGCCGGGTCGACGACGACCAGGTCACGGTGTTCGACTCGGTCGGGCTCGGTGCGCAGGATCTGGCGGTCGCCGCCCTGGTGCTCGAAGTCGCTCGCGAACGAGGCCTCGGGACCACGGTGCCGACCTCGGGCCGCTGACGGGGACGGTCGTGTCGGGGTCGGCGCACCCAACTACGCTCTCGACATGACCATCCCCGCACCGGCGACGCACGTCGTCATCGGCGCCGGGGTCGTCGGTGCTGCGACCGCGTACGCCCTGACGGCCCGCGGCGAGCGCGTCCTGCTCGTCGAGCAGCACGCCCGCGGCCACCACCTCGGTTCCTCGCACGGTGCGACCCGGATCTTCCGGCAGGGCTACGCCGACCCGGAGTACGTCGCGCTGACCACCCGCGCACTGGCGCTGTGGGAAGGGCTCGAGGAGGCCGCCGGCGAGGAGCTCATCGTCCGCACGGGCGCGGTCGACCACGGGCGGCCCGAGGTCGTCGACGCGATCGCCGCCGCCCTGGCCGACGCGGACATCCCCCACGAGTCGCTGACGCCGGAGCAGGCGGCAGCACGTTGGCCCGGCATCGCGTTCGAGGGGCACGTGCTGACCCATGCGTCGGCGGGGCGGATCCGCTCCGACCGGACGGTCGAGGCCTTCCTGACCCTGGCCGAACGGACCGGCCTCGCCGACCTGCGCTTCGACACCCGGGTCACCGGGCTCGACGACCACGGTGACGACGTCACCGTGACACTGTCCGACGGCACCGCGGTCCGCACCGCGTCCGTGGTGGCCGCGGTGGGGTCGTGGGCCCCCACGCTCGTCGGCGGGCTGCTTACCGGACGCGGGACGGGCCTCCCGGCCATCCGCGTCACCCAGGAGCAGCCCGCCCACTTCCCCAGCCACCTGCCGGACGAGGCCTGGCCGAGCTTCGTGCACTGGGCCGACGGCGACGACGTCTACGGGCTGCTGACGCCCGGCGAGGGCGTCAAGGTCGGGTTCCACGGCACCGGGCCCGTGGTCGACCCGGACGACCGCGACTTCACTCCCGTACCCGCCGAAGCCGAGCGGCTGCAGGCGTACGTCGCGCGGTACGTGCCGGGGGTCGACGCGACGAAGCCGACGTTCATCAGCTGCCTGTACGACAACTCCCCCGACGAGGACTTCGTCATCGACCGCATGGGGCCGCTCACCGTGGCGACGGGGTTCTCCGGGCACGGCTTCAAGTTCGCGCCGTTGCTGGGCGAGATGCTCGCGGACCTCGCGACGGGCGGAGTGCCGCACTCGCGCTTCGCCCTGCCGGAGCCGGTGCCCGCGCCCTGACGCGTCGGGGCACGGTCGTTCGCGAGACGCCGTCGTGTTCGTTCGACGCCGCCGGCGCGGTCGATGAACGCCGTCGTGTTCGTTCGACGCCGCCTTGGCCTCGAGACGCCGCCGAATACGGAGGCGTTTCGCGGACAACGAGGCGTTCTACGCACACACCGGCGTCTCACACACGCGCGCACGCCGGCGTCCCGCGACCGGCCACTACGGTGGAACCGTGCGCATCATCGTGGCTCCGGACTCGTTCAAGGGCACCGCGACGGCGGCGTCGATCGCTGCGGCGGTCCGCGACGGTTGGCTGGCCGAACGCCCTGACGACGACGTGGTGCTCGTCCCGATGGCCGACGGTGGCGAGGGCACCCTCGACGCCTTCGAGACCGCCGTCCCCGGATCCGTCCGGGTCCCCGTCACCGTGACCGGGCCGGCCGGGGCCCCGGTCGCCACCCAGTGGCTGCGACTGCCCGACGGCCGTGCCGTGGTGGAGCTCGCGGCGACGAGCGGCCTGCCCCTGCTCGATGCACCGATGCCGGACACGGCGACGAGCCGTGGGTTCGGCGAGGCGATCGCCGCCGCGCTCGACGCCGGTGCGACGGGGCTCGTGCTCGGCATCGGGGGCAGCGCGTCCACCGACGGCGGGCGTCCGGTGCTCGAGGCGCTCGGCCTCGACGAAGAGCAGAGCGGCACCGGCACCGGCACCGGCACCGGCGGTCTCCGAGCACTCCCACCGCTCGGGGTCACCGTGCTCACCGACGTCACCTCACCGCTGCTCGGCCCGACCGGTGCCGCCGCCGTCTTCGGCCCGCAGAAGGGCATCACGCCCGACCGAGTGGCGTCCTTCGACGACCGGCTCGCCACCTGGGCCGCGCGCTTCCCCGACGTCGACCCGAGCACCCCGGGCGCCGGAGCCGCGGGTGGGGTGGGGTTCGGCCTGCTGGTGTGGGGCGCCACGCTCGCGGGTGGGGCAGCGGCCGTCGCCGAGGTCCTCGGACTGCCGGCACTGCTCGAGGGCAACGACATCGCGAACGGTACCGACGTGAACGCCGCCGACGTCGTGATCAGCGGCGAGGGACGCTTCGACGGACAGAGCGCCGTCGGCAAGGTGCCCTCGGTGGTCCGCGACCTGACGGCGGCGCACGCTCCCGGTGCCCGCTCGATGCTCGTCGCCGGCGCGATCGAGGCCCCGCTCGACGACTACGTGGCCGCCGCGTCGCTGACCGTGCTCGCGACGCAGACCACCGGCGAACCCGACGACGCCCTCGCCGACCCCCTGCGCTTCGCGACGATCGCCGGGCAGCGGCTGGCCCGGCTCGCCTGAGCGAGCAGAACGCCGCGAGCAGAAGGCCGGGAGCAGCGCACGCCGGCGCACCGCAGCGCCGCGACGCGCCCGTCCGGCGGCACCAGGGGTGTCCTGGTTGTACCTCCCACACGGCCGCGGGGGCGCGCAGACTGGTTCCGGGCCGGAACCGGCCCGCAACGCACCACCCCCACGAGGAGATCATTGCGCACCGTCAACGCGTACGCGGCACCGTCAGCGACCGAGCCGCTCGTCAAGACCACCATCACCCGTCGTGACGTCGGCCCGGACGACGTCGCGATCGACATCGCCTACGCCGGCATCTGCCACTCGGACATCCACACCGTCCGCGGTGAGTGGGGCCCCATCCAGTACCCGCAGGTCGTCGGCCACGAGATCGTCGGCCACGTCACCGAGGTCGGCGCGAACGTCACCAAGCACAAGGTCGGCGACCGCGTCGGCGTCGGCTGCATGGTGAACTCGTGCGGCGAGTGCGAGAACTGCGTCGCCGGCCAGGAACAGTACTGCCTCAAGGGCAACATCGGCACCTACGCCAGCGTCGACCCCGCCGACGGCTCGATCACCCAGGGCGGCTACTCGCAGGCCGTCGTCGTGAACGAGGACTTCGTGCTCCGCGTCCCCGAGTCGCTCGACATCGAGAAGGTCGCGCCGCTGCTCTGTGCCGGCATCACCACCTACTCGCCGCTCCACCACTGGAAGGCCGGCCCCGGCACGAAGGTCGCCGTCGTCGGCATGGGCGGGCTCGGCCACATGGCCGTCAAGATCGCCGTCGCGCTCGGCGCCGAGGTCACCGTCCTGTCGCAGACCACCTCGAAGGAAGCCGACTCGCTCCGCTACGGCGCGAAGGCCCACTACGCGACGAAGGACCCGGAGACGTTCGAGAAGCTCGCGAACTCCTTCGAGCTCATCATCAACACCGTCTCGGCGAAGATCCCGATGGGTTCCTACCTCGGCCTGCTCAAGGTCGACGGCACCCTCGTCAACGTCGGTGCACCGTCCGAGCCGCTCGAGGTGCCGGCCTTCGCGCTCATCCCGCGTCGGCTCAGCTGGGCTGGTTCCGCCATCGGCGGCATCCAGGAGACCCAGGAGATGCTCGACTTCTGCGCCGAGCACGGGATCCTGCCGGAGACCGAGCTCATCAGCGCCGACCAGATCAACGAGGCCTACGAGCGCGTCCTGTCCTCGGACGTCCGCTACCGCTTCGTGATCGACGCGGCCACGCTGGCGTAGTCGTCACCACATGATGGACGGAAGGCCCGGTACCAGCTGGTACCGGGCCTTCCGTCTGTCGTCTCCGGACCGTCAGCCGACCTCGTCACCGGACGGCAGCGCGCCGCACCAGTCGACGGAACCGGCGTCGATGCTCGCCTCGAGCGCCCCGGAGGCCGCATCGACGATGCTCACGAGCTCGCCGTTCGCCGACTTCGTCGCGACCGCGACGAACTGACTGTTCGGGGACGGGCAGACCGCGGTGACGCTCGCGTCCTCCGGGATCGTCACGGGCAGCCGGGAGGCGCGTCCCCCGTCGACACGCACGATCCGTGCCGCGATGGTGCCGTCCGACCGCACGTCCCCCAGCACCCGCAGGTACGTGTCGTCGGACAGCTGGGCGATGCGGCCGAGGACGGCCGCATCCGTGCTGGCCGCGGGGGCCTGCAGCGCTGACTTGGACCCGTCGGTCAGGTCCAGCCGTTCGATGCCGGTGCCCGTCTCGACGACGGCCGTGGTGCCGGTGCCGACGAAGCCGTGCAGGTAGGTCGCGCTGCCGAGCCGGACCGGGTCGGCGCGACCGCTCATGTCGACGAGGACCAGGTCGTCGCTGCCCGTCCGGACCAGGGCACTCTCGGTGCGCGGGACGTAGGCCCACTGCCCGACGGTCATCGGCACGGCGCCCGTCTTCGGCTTGCCGTTCGCGGCGATCGCGGTGGGCATGTGCGTGCCCGTCATGTCGACCACGTACAGGCCGGTGTTCCGGGACTGCCCGGTCGAGGTGTCGGCGTACTCGAACCCGAACGAGGCCCCGTCGTCCGCGACGTGGAGCGCCGTGACCCGCCCCTCGGACGTCGACAGGGTGAGGTGCTCGACGGGGGCGTCGTCGTCCTGCACGCCGCCGCTCAGCGCCACGATGTCGACGGAGGAGCTGGCGTCCGTGCCGCTCACGACCACCAGCGAGCGGCCGAGCCGGGCGTACTCGCTGATCGCGGTGCCCTCGTAGACGGTCGTGGCGCCGCCGGCGTCGAGGGAGCGCCGGACGATGCGGTCCTTCGCGCCTGCCTGCCCGGGGACCAGGGCGAGCACGTCGGTGCTGCCGGTGCGGATCGCCGCCGTCAGGTCGGACGTCGCACGTTGTCCCGGCGCCCGGACACCCGCGACCGTGACGGTGTAGTCGCGGTCGTAGGCCAGCGGCCCGGCGAACTCGACCGCGATGGTGTTGCCGCTCGAGGTCACGGTGTGCGCCGCAGCCGGGCTGACCCGGACGTCGGCGGCGTCGACCTTCTGCAGTGCCTGGTTCGCCGTCAGGATGATCCGCTGGGCCGGCCTCGTGACGAGCCCGGTCGCGTCGTAGGACACGTCGCGGAGCCGCGGACCCTGCTGCGAGCCGACGACCGCGGCGAGCGCGGCGACCACGGCGAGGACGACCACGACGGCCACGTACCGGCGGTGGAACCGGTGCGCGACCGGGCGGCGCTCGCGGCGCCCCTCGGAGCTCGCGCCCGTCTCAGTACTCATACGGGTCCTTGGGCTGCGCGACCTCGGTGACCTTCGCTGCCTTCACGACGATGCGGGCGTCGGCGGACTGGTCCGGGTTCGCTGCGAGGGCGCCGCGGACGGTGACCCACTTCCCCTCGTCGGGGACGGTGCCACTGCCGCCACCACTACCGTCGTCGTCGCCGGGCACGACGCTGAGGCCGACGGGTTGCGCGTCCACGGCGCAGCAGCTGATCACGAAGCGGGTCAGGGTGAACGACCCGTCGTCACCGGGCACCACGAAGCCCGTCAGTTCGACCTGCTTGCCGACGAGTGCCGTGGTGTCGGTGGTCTGCCGGATCAGGGCCGCCCAATCCTTGACGCCGTACTCCGAGGTGTCGACGCCCTCGCTGCCGAGCAGGGACACCGCTGCCTCGGAACCGGTGGCGTTCGACAGGGTCGCCGAGTCGACGCTCCGCTGCTGTGCGGTGCGGGCGGACAGCGTCGTCGGGGGCAGGACGAGCATCGCGACGGTGACACCGACCGTGACGATGGCGGCTGCACTGCCGAGCACGACGCGGACGGCGCGACGACGGCCGAGCCCGCGCCGCCCCCGATCGCCATCTGGCTCGTGCTCGTGCTCGTCCGCGTCGTCGCCGTGCGTGTGGCCGTGCCCGCGGGCGATGACCACCAGGCCGGCGATCGACGCGGGCACCCCGACGGCGGCGAGCACGACCGTGAACACCGAGTAGCGCGGGTTGATGTACAGGTCGAGTTGCCCGACCAGCGCCAGCCACAGCGTGCAGAGCGCAACGGCCAGCACCGACCCGAGGCCCAGGTACGCGGGCGCGTTGCGGCGTGCATCAGACGAGGACATTCATCACCAACCCGACGGCTCCGGCGAACAGGACGCACACGACGGACAGCAGCACCAGGAAGCGGACCCGGAACGTCGTGCGCAGCAGGGCGATCATCTTGACGTCGATGATCGGCCCGATGATCAGGAACGCCGTGATCGACCCCGGCAGGAACGTCGAGGCGAAGGACAGCGCGAAGAAGGCGTCGACGTTCGAGCAGAGCGACACGGTCATCGCCAGCAGCATCATCGCCGCGACGGACAGCACCGGGTTCGAGCCGATCGCGACCAGGGTCGAGCGGGGCACGGCGACCTGGATCGCGGCGGCCAGCCCGGCACCGACGAACAGTGCCGGCATCATCGTCGCAGTCTCGCCGCCGAACTGCGCGGCGCTCTGCCGCCAGCGGTGCAGGCCCCGGGGCGCTCCGACGGCCGCACGGCACCGGGCCTCGAAGGCGGGGAGCAGCAGGTCGGCCGGACGGCGGTGCGCAGCGACGATCCAGCCGACGAGGTTCGCGACGACGAAGCCACCGACGATGCGCACCGGCAGGATCCACCCCGACCAACCGAACGCCTGCGCGGTGCTGATGATGACGAGCGGGTTGAGGATCGGGGCAGCGACCAGGAACGTGACCGCCTCGGCCGGCGTGAACCCGCGCATCATCAGACCGCGGGCCAGCGGGACGTTGCCGCACTCGCACACCGGGAACAGCATCCCGATCAGGGAGATCACGGCCCGACGACCGAAGGCGTTCTGCGGCAGGACCTTCTCGAGCGCACCGACCGGTACCCAGACCTCGACGACGATCGACAGCACGATGCCGAGCACCACGAAGGGCAGGGACTCGACGACGACGCTGATCGCCAGCGTCAGGAAGTCCTGCACGACGTCGGGCAGCCCGGTCGTCCCGATGCTCGGGGAGAACAGCCGGATGCCCAGCAGGACGACGACGACGAGCAGCACCAGGCCGGGGCCGGTGAGGCTCCGGGTGCGCTGCGGCGGCCGCGTGGTCGTCGTCACCGGGACAGGATAGGCGACGCGTCCTGCCCGGGGCTGCGCGCCCTTCGCACCGTGCGAGTCCGGTCACCCCGTGCAGGGTTGCCGGCTCGGTGCAGGTATGAAGCGCCGCACGGAGCCACCAACGCCGCACGGGTTCGCGGACCCGGCACCGTGCACGCGCTCCGGGCAACGGGCAGCGGTCAGACCCGGGCGATGCCCGCCACGTGTCGGTCCAGCGTGTCGATCGCCCACGAGGCGTCACCACCGGGGTCGACCCGCACGATGTGCATCGCGAGCCCGTCCACCAGGGCGTGCAACCGCCGGGTCTCGTACGGCACGGCAGCGTCCGGCACCCCGACCGCGCGGAGGATCTGCGCGCACCACTGGCGCATCTCGTCGACGACCCGGTCGTGGAACGGCCGGAGTTCGGCGTCGGTCAGGGCGGCGGTGCCGAGGCCGAGGTAGACGTCGAGCTCGATGCGCCGCTCCTCGTCGAGGGGCAGCAGCTCGAGCAGGACCGCGTGCGCGTAGGCGGTCCCGCGCAGGTCCCGCGGCACGGAGTCGACCCGGGCCGCGGTCGCGTCGAACACCAGCTCGAGCGCGTGCGACCGGACACTCGCCTGGGTCGGGAACGTGTAGCGGACCGTACTCGGCGGCAGCCCGGCCTCGGCGGCGACGTTCCGGACGCTCAGTGCCCCGAGGCCGTCGCGGGCGAGGACCCGGCACGCCGCCTCGGACACGGTGCGGCGCCGTTCGTCGACGTCCATGCTCCTGGCCACGACGCCATACTCGCACAGTCGTACCAACTCGTGCTACCGTCGAGGTCGTTGTCGCACAGTCGTACGACAACGGGAACCACAACGACCCCCGCAGGAAAGGACATCGTCATGGCATGGGCAATCCTCGTGCTCAGCGGCGTGCTCGAAGCCGTCTGGGCCACCGCCCTCAGCGCCTCGAACGGCTTCAAGAAGGTCGTCCCGACAATCGTGTTCGTCGCCGGGATGGCCCTGAGCATGGTGGGGCTGGCGTTCGCGATGAAGACCATCCCGGTCGGCACCGCGTACGCCGTCTGGGTCGGCATCGGCGCGTCCCTGACCGTGGTCGTCGCGATCCTCCGCCGCCAGGAAGCCGCGTCCTTCGCCCGACTCGCCCTGGTCTTCGGTCTCGTGGCGTGCGTCATCGGCCTCAAGGTGGTGAGCTGACGTGGCGTGGCTCGTCCTGTTCGTCAGCGCCGCGCTCGAGACCGTCTGGGCGACCGCCCTCGGCGAGAGCGACGGTTTCACCGAACTCCGACCGACGATCGTGTTCGGGGTCACGATCGTGATCAGCCTCGTCGCGTTCGGCTACGTCCTGCAGCACATCCCGATCAGCACGGCGTACGCGGTGTGGACCGGGACCGGCGCCGCCCTCACCGTGCTCTGGGGCATGGCCACCGGCGCGGAGCCCGTCACCGTCCTGCGCCTGCTGTTCATCGCCGGCATCGTCGGGTGCGTCGTCGGCCTCAAGCTCGTGCCGGCCCGCCCCGCCGCGGAGCGCGCCACTCCCCTGGCGGAAGCGACAGATCTCCGCGGATGATCCGCGGGCAACTGTCGCTCTCGCGAAGGTGACGGCAGCGCCATCCGCAGGGCTGTCGCTTTCACGACGCAGCGCCCTGGACGCGCGCCGGGACGGACGGGAGGCCCGGTGCCAGCTGGCACCCGGCCTCCCGTCCGTCAGGTGGTCAGGCGATCAGACGGACGCGCCCGTCCACTCGTCCTCGGCGGCGACGTGGTCGCTGCCGACCGTGCCGGCCGCCATCGCGGCAGCAGCACGCGCCGCGTGCGACGGCGGGTCCGACGGCACGTCAAGGGGGCGACCCTCGTCGTTGAGCTTGCGCAACTCCGGCACGATGTCCGTCGCCAGGATGTCGATCTGCTCGAGCACCGTCTTGAGCGGCAGGCCGGCGTGATCGATGAGGAACAGCTGGCGCTGGTAGTGCCCGACGTGGTCCTTCATCGCGGCGTACCGGTCGATGACCTGCTGCGGCGAACCGACGGTGAGCGGGGTCTGGGCGGTGAAGTCCTCCATCGAGGGGCCGTGGCCGTAGACCGGGGCGTTGTCGAAGTAGGGCCGGAACTCGTCGATCGCGTCCTGCGAGTTCTTCCGCGCGAAGAACTGCCCACCGAGCCCGACGATCGCCTGGTCGGCGCGGCCGTGCCCGTAGTGCTCGAAGCGCTGGCGGTACAGGCCGACCATCTGCTCGGTGTGCTGGATCGGCCAGAAGATGTTGTTGTGGAAGAAACCGTCGCCGTAGTACGCGGCCTGCTCGGCGATCTCCGGCGTGCGGATCGAGCCGTGCCAGACGAACGGCGGGACACCGTCGAGCGGACGCGGGGTCGAGGTGAAGCCCTGCAGCGGCGTGCGGAACTTGCCCTGCCAGTTGACGACGTCGTTCTCCCACAGCTGGCGGACCAGCGCGTAGTTCTCGATCGCCAGGTTGACGCCCTGACGGATGTCCTGCCCGAACCACGGGTAGACCGGGCCGGTGTTGCCGCGCCCCATCATCAGGTCCATGCGGCCGTCGGACACGACCTGGAGCATCGCGTACTCCTCGGCGATGCGCACCGGGTCGTTCGTGGTGATCAGCGTGGTCGACGTGGACAGGGTGATGTCCTTCGTCTTCGCGGCCAGGTAGGCGAGCAACGTGGTCGGCGACGAGGCCACGAACGGCGGGTTGTGGTGCTCACCGGTCGCGAACACGTCGAGGCCGGCCTGGTCGGCGTGCTCGGCGATCGTCAGGATGTCGCGGACGCGCTGGGTGTCGTCCGGCGTGGTGCCGGTCGTGGGGTCGGTCGTGACGTCACTGACCGTGAAGATGCCGAACTGCATGTTGCGCCGCCTTTCGCGATATCGATGCGTTTGCATCGACTTGCTCGGTACAACGTAGCGCACGGCGGAGCATTCCCGCCAGGCTCGCGCCCGTCGGTCGGTGCTGTCGCGCGGCCTGGAGGCCCGGCTCGGCTCCCCGGGTCAGCCGGCGGACCGCAACATGGCCGGGTCGGTGCGCGCGGCGTGGTGCATCCCGTCCAGGAACCAGACCGCGGTGACCACCGCCAGGACGCTCGCACTGGACGCCAGCCGCCCCGCGAGCAGGATCGCGGCATGGTCGTACCCACCGTCACCGGCCAGCCCGACCACGAGCGCCGCGACACCGATCGCCAGCGTGGCCCCGGTCACCACGAGGAGCACGACGCTCACCACCCGTCGCGGGCCTCGTCGACCGTCACGGTCACCCCGGAGCCCGCGGTCGACCCGGGGACCGACCGCGCGGACGATCCCGAGCCAGAACACCGCGATCGCGCAGGCACCGATGATGTCGCTGACCCGGTGCCAGCCGTAGACCACGGTCTGGTTCGCCACGAACACCGCGTAGCCCGCGCCGACGATGGTCACCAAGGGGCGGAACCGACGAGGCGTGACCATCAGGACCGCGAACAGCGCCGCCAGCGCGATCGTCGCGTGCCCCGACGGGAACGAGTTCGGCGTCGTCGACTGGGCGATCTCCGGGCGCACGGCGATACGCTTGACGAGCGTCGAGGTGGCCGCCGACGCGAGCACCACGACCCCCGCGCCGAGCCCAACCGAGAGCCGCCGTCTGGCGAACGCCACGGCGACGATCACGACGACGAGCAACAGGATCACCGGCACCGAGATGACGTTGAGGGCAGTGTCCGAGCTGAACAGGTCGGACTCCCGGACCCCGCCGAGCGCGGCGTCCTCCGCTTTCTGACCGACCGGGGTCAGCACCGCGACCCCGTAGACGAGAGGCACGATCACGAACCCCAGAGCCGCAAGCGCAGCCCACCGCACCCGCCGCGAGACCAACGGTCCACGCGATTCGGATGCGCTGCGCTCGGGTGTCAAGGTCACCGGGCTGGTCCTCCTCGGAGTGGTCGTCGTCGGGCTCCTCGCACGACTGGCAGCGGCGCTGCGATTGGGTCGGTCGGGGTCCGACACGATACCGTTGGAGCACCGGCCGGAGGCTGGGAACCGCACCCCTGTCGGCAGCGCACTCCGCGCCACGACGACGGGATCGGTGATCCCAGCCGGGCCGTCGCACCACGCGGGACCGACGCACGTCGCGTCGGCAGTGTACGAGGAGGAAACCGAAGTGGCCATCAAGGAACCGGGTATCACCGCCTCGCCGAACCGGGGTCTCGCACTCACGGCCGGCGGCGTCCTCGCACTCTGGGGCGTCCTGGGCTTCTTCTTCGCCGCCGACGGCGACCCCGGCTTCTTCAACCGCCAGGGCGGCATGCTGTGGAACGCGTTCGGCGTGAACCCGGCGCTCTGCCTGGTGTGGGTGCTGCTCGCCGTGGTCCTGCTCATCACCGGCCTCGGCAACACCATCGGCTCCCGCAACGGCAACCTGCTCGTCGGGGTCCTGCTCGTGGTCTTCGCGGTGTACGGCTTCGTCTTCGTGGACACCTCGGCCAACGTCTTCGCGCTCAACACCACGGACAACGTCTTCCACGCGATCGTCGGTGTGATCCTGCTGCTCACCGCACTCGGTGCCGACAAGGAGAACCTCCGCGCGCTGCGTGCGGCGCGCGCCTGACGCCTCCGCTCGACTGCACTTCCCGACGCCCGTCTGCCGCTCCGGCAGGCGGGCGTCGTCGTGTGTGCGGGGTCGGTGCGGGCGCGCGGGCCGGTCACGACTCCCCGCTCAGGTGCGCCGGTCGGTCACGAACTGTCGGATGCGGAGCGTCCAGGCAACGACGAGTGACCACTCGACACAGGACCGACGGGGAGTCATGACCGCCCGGCAGCGTGCGACAGGCACGCAGGCATGCCCGCACCGACGTTCCTCGGCGCGAGGCCGATGCAGAAGACCGACCGGGTCAGTCCGACGCGCTGGTCAGCTTCCCGTCAGTCCGCGTCGGCGTCGGCGTCGGGCTTCGCCTTCGGGGCTTCGAGCTCGGTGGCGACGATGCGCGGTGCCTCGGACATGAAGCGTCGGACGTCCAGGTCGACGATGATGTCCTGCGGGCGGAGCGGGCGCGTCAGGAACAGCCCCTCGAGCGAGGTCAGCCGCGACAACGCCACGTAGGTCTGGCCGGCGCTGAACACCCGGTTGCCGAGGTCGACCACGGCGCGGTCGTACGTGCTGCCCTGGGACTTGTGGATGGTCACGGCCCAGGCGAGCCGGAGCGGGAACTGCTGGAACTCCCCGACCGTGTCCTTCTTGAGTTCCTTCTTGTCCGCGTCGTACGAGTACTTGAACTTCTCCCACACCGACGGCTGGACCTCGAACGACTCCCCGTCGACATCGACCCACACGGTGTCGCGGATGGCGGTCACGATGCCGAGGGTGCCGTTGACCCAGCGCTGGTCGGCGTCGTTGCGCAGGAACATCACGTGCGCGCCGGGCTTCAGTTCGAGGGCTTCGTCAGCGGGGAAGTTCCGTCCGCCGAAGTCACCGTTGACGTCGGCCTTGGCGGTCTTCACCTTGCCGGGCAGCCGCTCGAGGGCCGCCTTGTTGATCCGCGCCACGGTGTCGTTGCGGGTCGCCAGGGTGATGGCGTCGTCCGGAGCCGGGCGCGCTCCGGCGGTGTTGAGCTGCTCGGCGATGTCCGCGGTGACCCGACCGTGCCGGACGGCGGTGAGCATCGCGGCGAAGGCGTCGTCGCGCTGCCGGTGGACGGTGGCGAGCTCGATGATGTTGAGCTCGGCCTCGAGCCACACCTTGGCGTCGAAGAACCACATCGACCGGTAGTGGTCGGTGAAGTAGGCGCGCTCATCGGCATCGCCGGGCACCGGGGGCAGCTGGTACGGGTCGCCGAACATCACGACCTGCACACCGCCGAACGGCTCGAGCTGCCGACCACGGGCCTTGCGGAGCGATCGGTCCATGCCGTCGAGCAGGTCGGCGTTGACCATCGAGACCTCGTCGATGACCAGGGTGTCGATCGTGTTGAGGAGCTTGCGGGTGTCCGGGCCCTGCCGCAGCTCGGCGTCGGCGATGAGCCCGATCGGCAGCCGGAACAGCGAGTGGATCGTCTGGCCGCCGACGTTGAGCGCGGCGACCCCCGTCGGGGCACAGATGACGACCTGCTTCTCGGTGTTCCACGACAGGTGGTTGAGCAGCGTGGACTTGCCCGTGCCGGCCCGGCCGGTGATGAACACGTGGTCGCGGGTGTGCTCGATGTACTCGAAGACCGCGCGCTGTTCGTCGCTCAGCTCGATGCTCATCGGGCGTCCGCTCCGGGCGAGGGTTCGAGGTCGTCGCTGCCGTCGTCGAAGTCCAGGTCGTCCTGGTCGGCGCGGGCAGCGGGGACGGCGGGCACGGTCGCCCCGGCGTCAGGAGCGTCGGCGGCGACAGCATCGCCAGCGGCGACGCCAGTGCCAGTGCCAGCGCCAGCGGTGGCGGCCGCATCCCTCGGGGCTGCTCCGTCTCGCCGGAGCCGCACGAGCACCACCACGACGACGGTCACCAGGAGCAGCGTGCCGGCGACGATCAACACGAGGCCGGCCCGGGCCTGGTCGACGAGCGGACCCGGCCCCCACGTCCGGCCCATCGCGCCGAACCACGAGGCCTGCAGCAGCCCGAGCGGGCCGCGCATCGCGATGCCGAGCGACACCGTGCCCGTCGCGATCACCACGGCCCCGACGATCCGGACGACCGCGGCAGCCGTGGTCGGACGCCGCTGCCCGACCGGGACCGGGGTGCAGAGCGTGGGGACGGCCAGCAGCCCGACGAGCAGGAACACGGCGTCGCTGACGGTGCGACCGGTGGGGTCGCTCACCGACCACCGGACGGCATCGGTGGCGAAGAAGGCCCACCACACCGCCGCCGCGAGCAGGAACGCGGGGAACGGCTGCGCCAGGTACCGGACGGACGGGTGCTCGACGATGACGTCCGTCCACTCGCGCACCCCTGTGCTGTCGTCGTGCCGGGGGTGCACGGCCGCACGGATGAGCGCGACGGGTGCCGCCGCCCACACCAGGGCGGGGACCACCAGGCCGAGCAGCACGTGGGCACCGACGTTGGCCGAGATGAGGAACCGGTCGTACTGGTGCAGCGAGCCCGAGGTCGCGACCACCAGGGACACGATCGCCAGGGCTGCGGCGATCGAGCGTCGTGCCGGCCACCGCACGCCGCTCCGCCGCAGTCGCCCGACGCCGGCCACGTAGGTCGCGGCGAGCAGCACGGCGGCCATCAGCCAGAACAGGTCGATGTTCCACTGGGTCAGCCAGCCCCACGCACCGGGTGCGTGCGGCAGCAGGTCGTCGGTCAGGAGCTCCGCCGGGCTCGGGTCGGTGGTCTTGCTCAGGGCGATCTGGTCGACGGGGGTGGCCGTGCGGCCGAGTGCCGCCGCGAAGCCCGAGGCGACGCCCATCACTGCGAGCTCGACGACGATCAGGGTCCAGAAGGGCCGCTGCCGACCGGGCGAGGTGGTCAGGGCGCGGATGGCCCGACGACGTTGCACGGCGCCGAGGACTCCCATGGCGACGATCGCGCCGATCTTCACCAGGACGAGCGTGCCGTACGGGGTGAACAGGTTCGACAGCGCCCCGACGCGGATCTGCGCCGACGCGGTGCCGGAGACGGCGACGAGCACGAAGCACCCGAGGGCGATGCTCGAGTACCGGGCCACGACCGCGGCCAGCCGGTCGCCGGGCAGCACGCCGCGCAGCAGCACGAGCATGACGAGCCCACCGACCCACAGCGCCGCACCGACCAGGTGCAGCCCCAGTGCCGTGACGGCGGCGTCGTGGCTCGCGGTGCCGGCGGCGTGCCCCTGCTGTGCGAGCGGGATCAGGCCGATCATCGAGACCGCGGCGGTCAGGGCGACCATGCCCCGCGAACGGACTGCGAAGCAGAGCACCGTGACGGCCGCGGCGACGAGGACGGTCACGAGCCAGGCCAACCCGAGCTCGGTGCCGGTGAGGAAGACCCCCATCGACTGCCCGAACTGCTCGTCGATGCTGATGCGCGAACCGGCGACGCTGAGGAACGTGCAGAACGTGGCGACGGCCGACGCGACCGTCCAGATGCCACTCGCCCCGGCCGCGACGTCGATCGCACGGTTCCACTCGGGTCCGGAACGCGACAGCCCGATGGTCGCCAGCGCGAGCCCGCCGATCGTGGTGGCCGCGGACAGGTCGACGACGAGCCGGGCGATCGGCAGCCCGAAGCGGACGACGGGCCCGGGGTCGGCGATGAGCGCGGGGTTCGCTCCCCCACCGATGACGAGTGCCGTGAGCAGCGCCACGAACCCGACGAGCAGGAGCACGGCGGGACCGGCGATGCGCGCGATCCGATTCACCCGTCAAGCCTAGGCGGTGCCCACCCGGCCACCGAACGGGGCGGGCCGATCTGTGCAAACCGCAACGGGCCTCCAGGCCGTGACGGCCCCGGGAACGACGAAAGGGACGGCCGAAGCCGTCCCTCTCGATGTGCGGAGCAGTCTTACTTGACCGCAGCCTTGAGCTTCGAGCCGGCGCTGACCTTGACCGAGTCGCTCGCGGCGATCTCGATGGCGTCACCCGTCTGCGGGTTGCGGCCGGTGCGGGCGGCGCGGTGCGTCTTCTCGAAGGCGATCCAACCGGGGATCGTGACCTTCGTGCCGTCGGCGACGGACGACGAGACGACGCTGAAGAGCGCGTCGACGACGCCGTTGACGGTGGCCTGGCTCTGGCCGGACTCAGCGGCGACGGCAGCGACGAGCTCGGTGCGGTTCAGTGACTTGTCAGCCATGGATGTCCTCCTCGGACTTCTTGCAGTATCGGTCGGACGCACATGTCGTCCGGCGCCCGGAGCGGGTGCCCCGTGCCACGGTGCCAGTGGGCCGAGGGCCCGGCGGAACCGGAGTTGAACCTACCAGCCGCAGGGGGTGAAAACCGCCGACTCGCCCGGATTTCCGGGGTTGCCGGGGCTCCGAAGGGGTGCTGGAGGGGCAGATGTGACGAATGAACGGTCGCGTGTACCCCGTACACAGCGAACGCCCCGCCACCTGGAGGTGACGGGGCGTCGGGTACTGCGAGTGCTTACCAGGAGCTCTTCGTGATGCCGGGGAGCTCGCCGCGGTGGGCCATGTCACGGAAACGGACACGGCTGATGCCGAACTCACCGAGGTGGCCACGGGGGCGGCCGTCGATGGCGTCACGGTTGCGGTAGCGGATGGGCGATGCGTCGCGGGGCAGCTTCTGCAGGCCCACGCGGGCGGCCTCACGCGACTCGTCGGTGCCGTTCGGGTCCACGAGGGCCTTCTTCAGCTCGAGACGACGCTCGGCGTAGCGCGCGATGATGACGGCACGCTGGTTGTTCTTCGCGATCTTGCTCTTCTTCGCCATGCTTAGCGCTCCTCACGGAAGTCGACGTGCTTGCGGATCACCGGGTCGTACTTCTTCAGCACGAGTCGGTCGGGGTTGTTCCGACGGTTCTTCTTGGTCACGTAGGTGAACCCGGTGCCCGCCGTCGAGCGGAGCTTGATGATCGGACGGATGTCCTGACCCTTTTTCGCCATCAGATCTTCTCCCCACGGGCAAGGAGATCCTTGACGACGGACTCGATGCCACGTGCGTCGATCACCTTGATGCCCTTCGCGCTGAGCGTGAGCGTGACGTTACGACGAAGCGACGGCACGTAGTACGTCTTCTTCTGCACGTTCGGGTCGAAGCGACGCTTCGTCCGGCGGTGCGAGTGCGAGATGTTGTGACCGAAGCCGGGAACGGCGCCGGTCACCTGGCACACTGCTGCCATGGTTTCCTCCTGAGTACCGTGCGACCGGACGGCCGCACCCAAGTTCACTTGCCTGGTGCACACGCGCAGTGCCACCGGAGTGGCCGTGCGAGGGGGTTGTGTGCACCGCCCAGGTCCGCATCCCCTGTCGAAGGAGAGCCGGACACCGCGCGACCGCGGCGTTCGCGACGGTCGGAGGGCTTGGAACAACGGGTCCGCCGCGCGGACGCGGAGAACCAGGGGTCCACGTTACGCGACGACCGGGCGTGTCGCAAGCCGGGCCTCCAGGCCTGGAGGTCCGTGGCGGCTGGACAGGGCCGCTCACGTGGCCGCGTTGGTCGCGTCCACGGCGTTCGAGTGCGCCCGGCGCCCGGGCCCGCGGCCCTACGGGGCCTGCGTCGGCTTCGGCGCGAGCGCCTGCACCATGAGCTCACCGAGCTGCTGCGGCGCCGTGAACATCGGCCAGTGGCCGGTCTCGAGCCCGACGATGGAGAGCTCCTCGGTCGCGACGAGCTCGGCCGCCCAGGCCTGGTGGTCCGCCACCATCGCGAGCAGCTCGGCGGCGGGGATCTCGCAGGTGATGATCGTCGCCGGGATCGTGTGCCGTGCGGTGTCGGCGTAGTGGAACCGGTCCGACGGCACCGAGGCAGGCTCGGGGATCGCCCGGTGTTCGACGTCCTGCCGCACCTCGGGCGTCATGCCCCGGACCGTGGCGGGCTCCCAGATGTCCCACGACGGCAGCGGCACGGCCCCGTCGACCACGGGCAGCTCGTCGTTGACGCACCCGCCCTCGGGCCCCGGGAACGTGTCGACGTAGAGCAGGTGCGCGACGAGCGACGGGCGCTGGTCGGCAGCCATGTACGCGATCGGTCCGGCGCCGGAGTGCCCGGCCAGGACGACGGGTTCGTCGGCCGACGCGACGTCGTCGAGGATGGCGACCAGGGCAGCCACCTGTTCGTCGAGCGTGTCACCGTCGCGGGTGACGGCCTGCACCGAGTGCCCGGCTTCGCGGAGCACCGGGGCGACGTCGTCCCACGCGCTCGCGTCGAGCCAGAACCCCGGGACCAGGATGACGTGCATGCGGGGCAGGTTACTCGCCGGTCGGGTCCGTCGCGCGGGCGGCCGTGCACACGGCGCAGTCGCCGAAGATGTCGACGACGTGGCTGGCGTTGGTGAACCCGTTGGCGGCGGCGACGTCCTGCGCCCACTGCTCCACCGGGTCCGCCTCGATCTCGACGGTCCGACCGCAGTTCCGGCAGATCAGGTGGTGGTGGTGCGTGTCCGTCGTGCAGGCCCGGTAGAGCGATTCGCCGTCCTGCTGCAGCGAGTCGGCACCGCCCTCGGTCGCCAGGTCGGCGAGCGCCCGGTAGACGGTGGCCAGGCCGATGGTCGAGCCCTCGTCCCGCAGGTGCTGGTGCAGCGCCTGCGCGCTGACGAACCCCTCGGTGGAGTCGAGGGCGCCGCGCACCGCTTCGCGTTGCCACGTGTTCCGCTTCGTCTTCTGCACGGCGTTCATGCTGGCACCTCTTCCTTCCGACCGGCTGTCGACGTCGTCCCTGCCGGGAGGCCCGGCTCGTCCCCGCCACGCTGGCCCCGGCCGGCGACACGGTTGCGTCCCCGCTTGTCGCGTCGCGACCCGATGATCCGGCAGACCACCCAGATCGCGAACGAGATGGTCGTCACGTAGGGGCTGATCGGCAGTCCGCCGCCCAGTGCGAGCAGGATGCCACCGACGACCGACGTCACCGCGAACACCGTCGACAGCACCGGCACGACGACCGGGTGCGAGCTGAGGCGCAGCGCCGCGGCGGCCGGGGTGACGAGCAGGGACAGCACGAGCAGCGCCCCGACGATCTGCACCGACACGGCGGTGGCCAGTCCGAGCACGAGCATGAACACGATCGCCAGGGTGCGGACCGGGATCCCCGCGGCCGCAGCCACGTCGGGATCGACCGAGGCGAACATCAGCGGACGCCAGATGACGAGCAGCGTCGCGACGACGATCGCGGCGACCACGATCAGGACCGTCAGCTGCGGGTTGTCGACCGAGACGATCTGCCCGGTGAGCAAGCCGAACTTGTTCGCGGCACGGCCCTTGTAGAGCGCCAGGCAGAGGATGCCGAGCCCGAGCCCGAACGGCATGAGGACGGCGATGATCGAGTTGCGTTCCCGGGCCCTGGAGCCCAGCAGACCGATGAGCAGGGCGGCGACGACCGAGCCGACGAGCGAGCCGGAGACGACGTTCACCCCGAGCAGCAGCGACGCACTGGCTCCGGCGAACGAGAGCTCCGAGATGCCGTGCACGGCGAACGGCATGTTCCGGGCGACGACGAACGGGCCGATGAGCCCGCCGACGATGCCGAGCACCGCGCCGGCCCAGATCGAGTTCTGCACCAGCACGAGGAGCTGGCCGTAGTCCTGGAACGAGAAGACGGTCGACAGCAGGTCCATCAGATCCGCCCGTCGTCGGGCTGGTCGGCGTGCGGGTCGACCTCGCCCGGGTGGTGCTCGTGGGCCTCGTTCGCCCCGACGATGACGATGCGCCCCATGGTGCGGACGACGTCGACGGGCGTGCCGTACAGGTCGCTCAGGACGTCGGCGCGCAGGACCTCGTCGGGCGAACCGATCCGGAACCGGCCCCCGGCGATGTAGAGCACGCGGTCGACGACGTCGAGGATCGGGTTCACGTCGTGGGTCACGAAGAGCACGGCGGCCTGGCGCTGCCGGCGCTCGCGGTCGATGAGCTCGGTGATCCCGCGCTGGTGCCGCAGGTCGAGGGAGATGAGGGGTTCGTCGCAGAGCAGCAGGGCGGGGTCGGCGGCGATGGCCTGCCCGACACGCGTGCGCTGCTGCTCGCCACCGGAGAGCTCGGCGACGGGGGCGTCCGCGAACGCGGTGGCGCCGACCTCGTCGAGGACCCGGTCGATGCGTGCCCGGTCGGCCTTCGAGGCCCGCCGGATGCCCCATCGGTGTCCGGTCACGCCCTGGGCGACCATGTCCCGTGCGCGCAGGGGTGTCCCGGCTTCCATCAGGCGCTGCTGCGGGATGTAGCCGATCTTCCGGTGGCCGCGGTGCACGGGCTGCCCGAGGAACGACATCGTCCCGCTCGTCAGCCGCTGCTGCCCGAGGACCGTTCGGAGCAGTGAGGTCTTGCCGGCGCCGTTCGGCCCGAGGACCGCGACGAACTCCCCCGGCGCGAGGTCGAGGTCGAGGCCTGCCCAGAGCTTCCGGGCGCCGTAGGACAACCCGGCGTCGCGGAGCGCGAGGACCGGACGAGCCGCAGCCCGGTCGTCCACCGAGGTGGTCGCCGGGCCGTGGGTCGCCGCTGCTGCGGTCGAGGTCGTCACTTCTGGAGCGCTGCCTTCACCGCGTCGATGTTCGCCTGCTGCCACGAGACGTAATCCTGCCCCTTGGGGAGCGTCTCCGTGACACCGACGACGGGGATGTCGTTCTGCTCGGCGGCCTTCTGGACCTGTTCGGTCTCGGGGCTCGACGCCTGGTTGTTGTAGGCGAGGAGCTGCACGCGCTTGCCGGTGAACAGCGCGAGGGTGTCGCGGAGGGCCGCCGGCGGGACGTCGTCGCCTTCCTCGATGGCCTCGGAGAAGGCGGGCGGGGTCTCGTTCTCGAGGCCCATCGCGTCGAACAGGTACCCGGGCACCGGCTCGGTGTACGCCACCTTGTCGCCGGCGTCCTGCTTCTTGACGGCGTCGGTCTGGGACTCGAGGTCCTGGAGCTTGGTGGTGAGCGTGGCGGCGTTCTTCTGGAACGCGTCCTTGCCGCTCTCGTCGAGTGCGCTGAGGTCCTTCGTGACCGCCTCGACCAGCTTCACCATCGTGGGGTAGCTGTAGAAGACGTGCTCGTTGAACTCGGCACTCCCGCCCTTGTCGAGGCCGGAGAGCTTCACGACGTTGATCGTGTCGGCCTTGGTGTCCGAGGCGTTCGCGAGCGTCGTCATGAAGTCGTCGTAGCCGCCACCGTTCTCGATGAGCAGGTCGGCCTTCGACACGGAGAGCTGCGTGCGGGCACTCGACTCGAAGGAGTGCGGGTCCTGCGACGGGTCACTCAGGATGCTCGTGACGGTGACGGCGTCGCCACCGATGCTCTTGACGATCGAGCCGTAGACGTTCGTGGAGGCGACGACGTTGATCGTGCCGTCGCTGCTGGTGGCCTCCCCCGAGGCAGATGAGGTGGCGCACCCGGTCAGGGCGAGCGCGGCGGCGCCGGCGACGAGCGGGAGGGCGAGGAGGCGGTTGTGCATGGCACGACGCTAACGCCTACTGATAACGATTGTCAAAACCGCTATGAGGGCTCTCAGCGCGACCGCGAGACGGACGGGAGGCCCGGTGCCAGCTGGCACCGGGCCTCCCGTTTCAGAGACGCTCGCGTCTACGGCTTGGTGGCCGCGTCGATCGTGTTCTCGGCGATCGTGTCCTCTTCACGCCCGGGCGTGCGGAGGTTCCACTTCTTGATCACGAAACTGAACAGGAAGTAGTAGACGACCGCGTAGCCGAGGCCGATCGGGATGAGCCAGATCGCACCGTCCGCCTTGCCGAAGTTCAGCACGTAGTCGATCGCACCGGCCGAGAACGAGAAGCCGTCGTGGATCCCCAGGGCGTTCACCAGGGCGAGGGACGTACCCGTGAGCACCGCGTGGATCACGTAGAGCGGGAACGCGACGAACATGAACGAGTACTCGAGCGGCTCGGTGATGCCCGTCACGAACGAGGTCAGTGCGGCGGAGATCATGATGCCGCCGACGAGCTTGCGGTTCTGCGGCTTGGCGTTGCGCCAGATCGCCAGGGCACCGGCGGGCAGCGCGAACATCATGATCGGGAAGAAGCCGGTCTGGAAGATGCCGGCGGTCGGGTCGCCGTTGAGGAACCGAGCGATGTCGCCGTGGTAGATCACGCCGTCCGCGCCCGTGAAGCTGCCGAGCTGGAACCACGGGAAGAAGTTGAGCAGCTGGTGCAGCCCGATCGGGATGAGCATGCGGTTCACGAAGCCGAAGATGCCGCCGCCGATGACGGCGTTGTCGGCCACGGCCGTCCCCGCCGCGGTCAGCGCGATGTCGAAGTAGCGGTAGACGAACGACATCGCGACGGCGATGACGAGACCCGCGACCGCGGTGAGGATGGGGACGAGGCGGCGGCCCGAGAAGAACCCCAGGAAGTCGGGCATCTTCGTACGGTGGAACTTCTCCCACATGACCGCGGAGACGAGCCCCATCACGATGCCGCCGAGCACCCCGAAGTTGATCATCGCCTGGTCGCCGTTGGCGTCCTTCACGCCGTCGAGGACGATCGGCGACATCACCTTCCAGACCTCGAACATGACCATGTAGCCGACGACCGCGGCGAGGGCGGTGGTGCCGTCCGACTTCTTCGCCCAGCCGATCGCGATGCCCACCGCGAAGAGCAACGGCAGCCAGTTGAAGACACCGTTGCCAGCAGCCGAGATGACTCCGGCCCACTTGCCGAAGCCGGGGATCGCCCCGAGGAGGTCTGGCTGGCCGATGCGGAGCAGGATGCCCGCGGCGGGCATGACCGCGATCGGCAGGAGCAGGCTCCGTCCGAGGCGCTGGGCTTGTGCGAACAGCCGTGACTGCTTCTTCGGCTTCTTCTTCTCCGGCACATCCGCGGCAGTGGTGGCGCTCATCGGAGGTCCTCTCGTCATTGGGTGGAGCTGTCGGGGTGAGTTGAGTCGTGCAGCCAGCGCAGGTAACCTCGGCGGTGTCGCCAGGTCCGGTCCTGTCCGGTCATGACCAGTTCCGTAGTCTGATCCGAGAGCGGTCCGGTGTCAACCTGCGACGCAAACCCTTAACGAGGAGGAAACGATGGCCGACATCAAGGCAGCCGACATCATCGCCGCACTCGGCGGCGCCGAGAACATCGAAGAGGTCGAGGGCTGCATCACGCGCCTCCGCGTCGAGGTCGAGGACGGGGACCTGGTCGACAAGGCCGCCCTGC
Source organism: Curtobacterium sp. Arg-1 (assembly GCF_025643395.1). Lineage (NCBI taxonomy): Bacteria > Bacillati > Actinomycetota > Actinomycetes > Micrococcales > Microbacteriaceae > Curtobacterium > Curtobacterium sp. Arg-1. The sequence goes on along the minus strand of NZ_CP095731.1, from coordinate 411,824 downwards.
AGGCAGCCGGAGCCCAGGCCGTCGTCGGTGGCGGCACCGGCTGGCAGGTCATCGTCGGCACGGTCGCCGACAACCTCGCGCAGGACATCCAGGACGAACTGTGACCGTCGTCCGCACCCCCTTCGGCGGACCGGTCGTCGCCCTCGCCGACGTGCCCGACCCCGTGTTCGCCGGGCAGCTCGTCGGCGCCGGCGTCGCGGTCGACCCGACGGGTGTCGAGGGTGCGGTCACCGCGGTGGCCCCCGTCGACGGCACCATCGTCAAGCTGCACCCGCACGCATTCGCCCTGCAGGGTGCCGCTGGTGCCGACGTCCTGGTGCACGTCGGCATCGACACAGTGAAGCTCGCCGGCGAGGGCTTCGAGCTCCTCGCGACCGAGGGCGACACCGTCACCGCCGGCGACCCCGTCGTCCGGTTCACCCCCTCGGTGATCTCGGCTGCCGGGTACTCGCCGATCTGCCCGGTCGTCGTGCTCGGTTCGACGCCGGACAGCATCGACCAGGGAACCGTCGGCACCACGGTGCTCGACGGCGACACCCTGTACGAGGTCTAGGGGTTCTTCCTCGCCAGAGCGACTGGGTACTGCGGAACACCCGCAGCACACAGTCGCTTTCGCGTTGTCGGGCGGACTACGCGACCGCGGGGGTCGCGGTGACCTCCATCTGCACGCGGTAGCGGTCCGAGCGGTACCAGCTGCGGGTGTGCTCCACGGGCCGCTCCCCCGCGTACGACACCCGGTCGAACTCGAGCACCGGCGCTCCGGTCTTCGTGCCGAGCAGCGTCGCGACGTCGTCGGCCGCCGGGTTCGCCGCGACGGTCTGCTGCGCGCGGTCGATCGGGGTGCCGTACTCCGTGGCGATGATCGAGTACACCGACCCCGACAGGTCGTGGTCGAGCAGGCCCGGGAACGCATCGGCCACGAGCCAGGCGTCGTCGATCGACACCGGGGCACCATCGGCCATCCGCAGGCGCTTCACGTGGAAGGCCGGCACGTCGGGGTCGATCCGCAGGGCCGCCGCAGTGTCGGCCGGCGGCACCCGCTCCTCGCGCACGAGCACGACGGTGGTCGGCTCGTGTCCCATCGCCCGCATCTCCTCGGTGAACGAGGCGAGGTGCAGCGTCGACTGCACGGGCCGGTGCGCCACGAAGGTGCCCTTGCCACGGACGCGCTCCAGGTAGCCCTCGTTGACCAGCTGCCCGAGGGCCTCACGCACGGTGATCCGTGAGACGCCGTACTCGGCGATGAGCTGCCGTTCGGACGGGATCGCAGCACCGGGAGCCAGCCGCGTGGTGACGAGGTCGAGCAGGATGCGCCGCAGCTGCTGGTGCTTCGGTTCGGCACCCTCGGTGATGCGGCTCGTCATGCGTCCCTCGTGCTCCGTTGCTGGTCCTGGGCGGTGGTCATGCGCGGACATGACCAGTCCCCATCACAGTAGCGAGTCAGGCCGGGAAGACCAACGTCAGCCAACCCGGTCTCGGTGACACATGCATTTCAGATTCTTGACATCAGTTGTGCATGGCTGCCACGATCGGTCGAGCCTCATCGGGGGGCACATGGGAGGAAACAGTCGTGCGCAAGTCCAGAACGAAGATGCTCGTCGGCCTCGGTCTCACCGTCGGCCTGATCACGGGCACTGCGACGGCGGCCTCAGCTGCGCAGTTCGAGGTCATGGGATCAGGGTCGGAAGCCGGCGGAGTGGCCGTCGCTGCATCCGGCGGGAGTGCAGGCGGTGAGACCAGCGGCATCGGTACCAACAACGACGGCGGGGGCGGGAGCTTCTGGCAGTGGGGCGTCGGCAAGGACGACACCTGGTCGAACTACTTCCGCGAGAAGCGGTGCCACGGCGCGACTGCGGTCGGCAAGAAGTCGAAGCGCGTCACGAACGTGCCAGGCGGCCGGTACGCGATGGCGATGACACCGAAGGCACGCAGCGGCAACAAGGCGTACTACCACAACTGCTGAGACCGGGAGCGGGCGGTCCCGAGCGACCGTCCGCTCCGGCTCACGCTCGCCGCAAGGGGGACCATGAACATCCGCTCGGTGACGCTCGCCTACCTCGTCCCACCCCTCCTGGCTTCCGTCCTGGGCTTCGTCGGCCTGGTGCAGGTCAGCGAAGCCGGCATCGTGGGCGCCTCGTCCGTGGTGACCGCTGCCGCCGGTGCCGAGACCGGATCGAACCAGCGGGTCGCGACCGCACTCGAGCAGGTCGCCGAGGCCGAGCACGCGACGATCGCGCGGATGGTGGCGGACCGCGCGGCTCCGACGACGCGCCGCGTGGCGCTCGTCACCGACGCGCCTTCGAGCCGCGGTGCCGGCTGGCTCCTCGACGGGTACGAGGACTTCACGAGGTCGATGGTCACCACCGTCCGTCCGATGTCGGAACTCGACCAGTTCGACCCGACCGGCTCGTACTCGGTATTCGGGGACGACGACGCTCGGCGAGCCACCGTGCGCGCACTGGCCGACGCCGGGTACGAGGTCAGCGTGGAGCGCGTGCCGCTCCTGCAACGCATCGGCGTCACCGACGGCCTGGATCAGACCCTGGCCCTGGTCGGAGCACTCGTCTCGGGATGCGTGGCGCTCTGCCTGATGACGACCGTCGGGGCCCCTCGCCGCAGCGCAGTCCGCCGACTGCACGGAGACACCACAGCCGCCATCGTCATCCAGGAACTGGCTGAGCTCCGGACCGCCGTGCTCGTCACCGCCATCGGGGTACCCGTCGCCGCCATCGGGCTCTGGTTCTACAACGGGCTCGCTTCGGCGGCGACCCTCGCCGTCGCGATCTCCGCGTTCTGCGTGGGGCTGCTCGTACCGGTCGTCGTCGCGCACACGATGGGCACGGTGGTCGCGTGCCGACAGCCGTTGGTCGGCGCACTGCGAGGCGCTCGACCAGCGGGCGCGCTCCTGCTCGTCGCACAGATCGCGCGGGTGCCCGCGCTGCTGGTGCTCGTCGCGGCCGTCTTCGAACTGACCGGCGCGGTGACCACCGCACGACAGGGGACGGCTGAACGGGATCTGCGGGCGGCCGGCGAAACCGTCCAGCTCTGGGTCACCCCGGATCCGCGCCCGGTCGAGGAGCAGGCCTACTGGGACAGCATCGGTGACTTCGCCGGCGGGGCACTCGAACGGCGTGATGCGTTCCTCGCCGCTGCGGTCGAGGTGTCGAGTGGCAGCGGGAAGTCCACGGTCCCTGCGCTCGTCGTCGACCAGGGCTACCTCGACCTGCAGGACGTCCGTTCCGAGGACGGGGCCCGCATCACCACCGACGGCGCGGAGATCGCCGTGTGGATGCCCGCCGACAGTGGCCTCTCCCGCGAGCGGCTCGTCGAGGGCTTGACCGAATGGCAGTTGCGGGACGCACCCGCGGCCCTCCTCGAGCACGTCACCGGTGGCACGCTGGCACGTCAGCAGGTCTACTCGTACCCGGACGACGCGTCGTCGCGCGCGTGGCTCGAAGACGCCGTGATCGTGGTCGTCCCCACACCGGGCGACGTCTTCTCGGCCGATGAACTCGGATCGTGGTTGTCGACCGGAGACGTCGTCTTCACATCCCGTGCTGCCGCCGAGCGGTCGATCGGCGCATCGGGCCTCCGCACCGAGTTCAGCGCGGTCGTCGCGGTGGGTCAGTCTGCGGCGGAACAGGCACGGCATGCAGCGATGACCGTGGCGATCGGGACGGGCACCCTGGTCAGCACCCTCGCCGTCAGCGTCATGCTCGGTATGGTCGCCACGATCGCGCACCGACGCCGTCACGGCCGCGCGATGTTCGCGAAGTTCACCAGTGGCGTCTCGCCCGTCCGCACCGATGCTGGCCTGTTGACGATCGAAGCCGGCCTGGTATCGATCGCCGTCATCGCCGTCGTCAACACCTGGTGGTCGCAACGGCCGGACGGAAGCGGGCTCAGATCGGCACTCGACCCGGTCGTGCAGTCGGCCGGAGTCGCCGCGGCGCTCGCCCTCGTGACACTCGCGGCGGTGAGCGCCACCAGCCTCGTCGTCATGGCCGTCACGGCACGGAGGACTGCACGCAACCGAGGGAACGGATCACGATGATCGAGGTACGGAACGCGTCGAAGCGTCGCGGAGGCCATGCACTGTGGCACGACCTGACGTTCGATGTGGCACGGGGTGAGATCGTCGGCTTGGTCGGGCCGAGCGGCTGCGGGAAGTCGACGCTGCTCGACTGTGTCGGGCACATCGATGCGCTCGACGGCGGCACGATCCGGATCAACGGTGAGTCGGCAGGCTCGAACGAGCGGCGAGCACGACTGATCCGGCGGCGCCACCTCGGGTACCTGTTCCAGGACTTCGGGTTGGTACCCGACATGACGGTCCAGTCGAACGTCGACGTGGTTCGCCTGCCGGACGGACGGCGGAGACACCGAGGCCTCCGGACGGGTGAGGCCCTGGAACGTGTCGGTCTGGCCGGACGCGGAACCGACCGGGTCCACGAGCTCAGCGGCGGCGAGCAGCAGCGCGTCGCGATGGCACGGCTCCTGGTGAAGCGTCCGTCGGTCATCCTCGCGGACGAGCCGACGAGTGCCCTCGACGACGGCAACGCCGCGATGGTGCTCGACCTGCTGGACGAACTGGCGGCCGACGGAGCGGCCGTCCTGATCGCGACACACTCGTCATCGGTCGAAGCGCGCGCCGCACGGAGCATCACGCTCAGTGGACCCGCTCGCTGACGGGTCAGGCGTTGGCGACGAGCCAGGCGAACTGCTCGTCGGAGAGCAGCCGATCGGTCCAGACCTGCCCCTCGACGCCGGCGGCCGCACGGTTCTGCGCGGCGGGAGCCCCCTGCCACACCAGCGACAGCCCAGCTCGACGCAGTACAGCGGCGGAAGCAGGGTTGTTCGTGAGCACCCGGCCGGTCACCGGGACGTCGGGAGCGGTGTCGCCGGCGGCACGGACGGCAGCGAGCGCGATCTCGGACGCGAAACCCTGCCCCCAGGCGGCCGGCGCCAGGCGGTAGCCGAGGTTCCAGACCCCGCCGGCGGTCATGTCGATCCCCCCGACGCCGACGAAGGCGTGGTCCGAGGCGCTGCGGACAGCCCACGACCCGAGGCCGTGCCGCGCACGACCGCCGATCTTGCGCTGGACCATGTCCACACTCGAGCTCCGCGCCACGTGCCGTCCGGTGGGCAGGTGCTGCCACGTGCGGGCGTCCGAGAAGAGCGCGTGCACGTCGTCGATGTCGGCCGGCGTCAGCGGGGCGAGCAGGAGGCGATCCGTTCGGATCTCCTGCGAGGGGGTCAGGAGCTGGTGGACCATGCACTGATCATGCCGCCGACCCCCGACATCCGTGTGAACACCACGCGACGTTTGCGGAAGCCCGCAGATGGGGAACAGAAATGGTCGAGTGGCTCGAAGCAACCCGACCATTTCTGCTCACGAAGCGGAACGACCGACGAGAGAGCCGCTGACCGGCGCTCAGTCGAGCAGGAGCGCGGGCTCCTCGAGCACCGAAGCGACGTCGTGCACGAAGCGGGAGGCCACGTCACCGTCGACGACCCGGTGGTCGAACGAGGCACCGATGGTCGTCACCATGCGCGAGCGGACCTCGCCGTCGACGACCCACGGCTTCGGCTTGATCGTGCCCATGGCGACGATCGCGACCTCGCCCGGGTTGAGGATCGGGGTGCCGGTGTCCATGCCGAACACACCGATGTTCGTGATCGACACGGTGCCGTTCGCCATCTGCTTCGGCGTCGTCTTCCCGTCGCGGGCGGTCAGGGTGAGTTCCTCGAGCGCCTGCGCCAGCTCGAGCAGCGACATGTCCTGCGCGTCCTTGATGTTCGGCACGATGAGCCCGCGGGGGGTCGCCGCGGCGATGCCGAGGTTCACGAAGTGGTGGACGATGATCTCGCGGTCGGTCCAGGTCGAGTTCACCGAACGGTTGCGGCGGACGGCCCAGATGACGGCCTTCGCGACGATGAGCAGCGGCGAGACCTTGACGCCGGCGAACGTCGGCGAGGCCTTGAGCCGCTTGACGAACTCCATCGTGTGGGTCGCGTCGACGTCGACGAAGAGCGACACGTGCGGTGCCGTGAACGCGGACGTCGTCATCGCGGTGGCAATGGCCTTGCGGACGCCCTTGACCGGGATCGTCTCGCTGCGGACCTCGCCCCACTCGGGCGTCTCGATGTTGCGGAAGACGCTGGCCTGCTTCGCGTGCCGGATGACGTCGTCGCGGGTGACCTCGCCGGCGAGACCGGTCGCGACGATCTCGGTCAGTTCGACGCCGAGGTCCTTCGCGAGCTTCCGGATCGGCGGCTTCGCCAGCACGTTGGTCGCGGTGCTCTGCTTGTGCGCGGAGCCCGTCCCGAGAGCGCTGATGGCCTCGGCCGTGCGCTCCTCGCCCGGGTCGACGGAGGCTTCGGCCGCCGCCGCGGTGTCCGCACTGGAGGCACGGCTCGCCTCAGCCGCGAGCGCTGCGGCCCGGCGGGCGCCCGGCTTGCGACGGGACGGCGACGAGGTCGCCGAGCCGTAGCCGACGAGGACGGCGCCGGAGGACTCGTCCGTCCCGTGGACGGAGGCGTCGACCGCGACCGGCCGGGCCGGCGTCGCGGGTGCCGCAGCTGCCGCGGGGGCAGCAGCCGGAGCAGGCGCGACCGGTGCCGGGGCCGCGGCTGCCGCGGGAGCGGGAGGGGTCTGCGCGACCGGGGCCGACGGGGCGGCGGCGGCCGGAGGGGTGGACGCGACCACCGGCGAGACCGGGGCGGTCTGGGCGACGGGCGTCGCGCCTCCAGGCTGCTCGACGGGCTGCTCGACAGGCTGCTCGGCAGGGGGCGTGAGCGCGGCTCCGGACGCGACCGACGCGTCCGAGTCGACGCGGATGATCGGCTTGCCGACCTCGACCGTGTCACCCTCGGACACCAGCAGGCCGGTGACGGTGCCGGCGAACGGCGACGGCAGCTCGACCAGCGACTTCGCGGTCTCGATCTCGACGAGCACCTGGTCGACGGCGATCTCGTCGCCGATCGCGACGCGCCACTGCACGATCTCGGCCTCGGTGAGACCTTCACCCACGTCGGGCAGGGGGAATTCGGCGGCGGCCACTACGGCTCCTTCGTGGATCTGGTCGAGCTCGGTCGGACGGGTCCTCGGTCGGACGGGTCAGTAGGCGAGGGCGCGGTCGACGGCCTCGAGGATGCGGTCCGCATCCGGCAGGTGCAGGTGCTCGAGCTTCGAGACCGGGAACGGCACGTCGAACCCGGAGACCCGGAGCGGCGGTGCCTGCATCGTGTAGAACGCCCGCTCGGCGACGGTCGCGGCGATCTCGCTGCCGACGCTGACGAAGCCGGAGGCCTCTTGCGCGATGACCAGGCGACCGGTCTTGCGGACCGATGCGACCAGCGGCTCCCAGTCGATCGGCGAGATCGAGCGGAGGTCGATGACCTCGCAGCTGGTGCCCTCGGCCTCGGCGATGTCCGCGGCCTGCATCAGGGTGGCGACCATCGCGCCGTGGCCGACGAGGGTGACCTCGGTGCCGGTGCGGGCGACGCGGGTGGTGTGCATCGGGACGTGGCCGTCGACCAGGTCCACCTGGCCCTTGGGCCAGTAGCGCGACTTCGGCTCGAGGAAGACCACCGGGTCCTTGGACGCGATGGCTTCCTGGATCATCCAGTAGGCGTCGTTCGGGGTGCTCGGGCTGACGACCCGCAGACCCGGGGTGTGCGCGAAGTACGCCTCGGGGGACTCCTGGTGGTGTTCCACGGCGCCGATGTGGCCGCCGTAGGGGATGCGGATGACGACGGGCAACGACATGTGCGCCGGCAGGCGGTTCGCCATCTTCGCGAGCTGCGAGGTGATCTGGTCGAAACCGGGCCACACGAAGCCGTCGAACTGGATCTCGACGACCGGGCGGTAGCCGCGCAGGGCGAGGCCGATCGCGGTGCCGATGATGCCGGCCTCGGCGAGCGGGGTGTCCCGCACGCGCTCGGCACCGAAGCGGTCCTGCAGGCCCTCGGTGATGCGGAAGACGCCGCCCAGCTGGCCGATGTCCTCGCCCATCAGCAGGACCTTGTCGTCCGCTTCCATGGCCGCGGCGAGCCCGGCGTTGAGGGCCTTGGCCATCGGCAGGGTCGGGGTGGGGTCGCTCGGGACCTCGCCGGCGCCCGGGTGGGAGCGCAGGGTGTAGTCGAAGAGCTGCTCGGTGGTGCTCATGCGTGGGCGCCCCCTTCGAAGCCGGCCTCGTACTGGGCGAGCCAGGCCTTCTGCTCGGTGATCCGCGGGTGCGGTTCGCGGTACACGTTGTCGAACATGACGTCGACGGACGGTGCGGTCAGGGCGACGGTGCGGCGTCGGACGTCGGCGGCGATGTCCTCGCCCTCTTCGTCGAACGCGGCGAACTGCTCGTCCGTCGCACCCTTCGAGCGCAGGTACGCCTCGGACCGGACGATCGGGTCGCGGAGGACCCACTCCTCGAGCTCGCCGTCGGCGCGGTACCGGCTCGGGTCGTCGGAGCTGGTGTGCGCACCGATGCGGTAGGTGTCGGCCTCGATGAAGGCCGGGCCCTGGCCGCTGCGAGCGTGCTCGGTCGCGACGACCGAGGCCGTGTAGGACGCGAGGATGTCGTTGCCGTCGATCAGGACGCTCGGGATCCCGAAGCCGCGCGGGCGGTCGACGAGCGGCGTCGGGGACTGCACCGACACCGGCACCGAGATGGCCCAGTGGTTGTTCTGCAGGAAGAAGACGACCGGGGCCTTGGTGGACGCGGAGAACACGAAGGCCTCGTTCACGTCGCCCTGGCTGGTGGCGCCGTCGCCGAAGTAGACGATCGAGCAGGCGTCGCGGTCCGGGTCGCCCGTGCCGACGTCGCCGTCGAGCTTCTGGCCGAGCGCGTACCCGGTGGCGTGCAGGGTCTGCGAGCCGATCACCAGAGTGGAGATGTGCGTGTTGCCGCGCTGGTCCGGGTCCCACCCGCCGTGGGTCTGCCCGCGGTACATCGCGATGATCTCCATCGGCTCGACGCCGCGGTGCATCGTGACGGCGTGCTCGCGGTACGACGGGAACACGTGGTCCTGGGCGCGCAGGGCGAAGGCGGAGCCGGTCTGCGCGGCTTCCTGCCCGTGGCTGGGCACCCACAGGCCGAGCTGGCCGGTGCGCTGCAGGTTGTGGCCGGCGTGGTCGAACCGACGGGTGAGCACCATGCGGCGGTGCATCGCCAGCAGGGTCTCGTCCGGGATCGCTCGCGCGGCGGCGGCGAACTCGGCGTTCTCGTCGGTCTCCACGAACCGACCCTGGGGGTCGAGGAGCCGGACGGTGGTCGTCGCGGGAGCCGCGGCGCGGAATGACATGCGGGCCAGCGTAGCGCCAGGCACTAGTCGGCCACCTGGAGGTCCCCCACAAGTGAGCGGGCTGTTTCGAGGAGCGTTCCCACAGCTTCGTGCTCGCCGATCGAGATGCGGATGCCCTCCGGCGGGAAGGCCCGGACGATGATCCCGGCGTCCTCGAACGCGGCCGCGGCGGTTGCCGTGCGGTCCCCCGTCGGCAGCCAGAGGAAGTTGCCCTGGGCGTCGGGGACGTCCCAACCCTGGGCCCGGAGCTCGGCGACGATCCGGTCGCGCAGCGCCGCGATCTCGGTCACGCGTTCGAGCAGTTCGGCCTCGCGTTCCAGGCTGGCGAGCGCTGCAGCCTGGCCCTGGGCGGTCACGGACAGTGGGATGGCGCAGGCACGGACGGCGTCGAGGACGTAGTCCGGACCGAGCGCGTAGCCCACCCGGAGGCCGGCCAGCCCGTACGCCTTCGAGAAGGTGCGGAGGACCACGAGGTTGGGGTGCGCGGCGAGCAGCGGGTGGCCGTGGACCGCTGCCTCGTCGGTCACGAACTCGGCGTATGCCTCGTCGAGCACGATCAGCACCGACTGCGGCACCGCTGCCATGAACGCGTCGAACTCCGCGGCGGTCACGATCGGCCCCGTCGGGTTGTTCGGTGAGCAGACGAGCACCATGCGGGTGCGCTCGGTGACGGCAGCGGCCATCGCGTCCAGGTCGTGCCCGCCGTCGGCACGGTTCGGCACCTGCACGCTCGTGGCACCGGCGACCGTGACGACCCCCGGGTAGGCCTCGAACGAACGCCAGGCGTAGACGATCTCGTCACCGGGGCCCGAGGTGGCGCGGGCGAGCTCGTGCAGGATCGCCACGCTGCCCGGGGCGACGTGCACCTGCTCGGCGGTCAGCCCGAAGCGGTTGGCCAGCACGGCGCGCAGGGCGAGGGCGGTGGCGTCGGGGTAGCGGTTGAACGACGTCTGGGCCTGCACGGCCTGGACGACCCCGGGGAGCGGCGAGAACGGGTTCTCGTTGCTCGACAGCTTGAAGGCGGAGTCGGACGCCTGACGTCCCTGCTTGTAGGCGGGGAGGACGGCCACCTCGGGCCGGATGTGCACACGCTGCTCGGTCACGGGTTCAGGCTACCGGCCCGTGCGCGGGTGGCGGAGGGCATCATGGACGCATGCGATTCCTCGTCCGCCTCGTCGTCAACGCCCTCGCGCTCTGGCTCACCACGCTGATCGTCAGCGGCGTCTCCGTGACGCCCTTCGGTGACGGCGGGACCACCGCGACCGTGCTCACCTTCCTGCTCGTGGCGTTCGTGTTCGGCCTCGTGAACGCCGTGATCGGCACGCTGATCCGGATCGTGGCCTTCCCGATCTACATCCTGACGCTCGGGCTCATCTCGTTCGTCGTCAACGCGATCCTGTTGCTCATCGTCGCCGGCATCTCAGAGGCATTCGGCTTCGGGCTCGAGGTCGACTCCTTCGGCTGGGGCATCGTCGGTGCCTTCGTGCTCGCGGTCTTCGCCTGGCTGATCGGGCTCTTCGCCCGGCCGGTGCTCAACCGCCAGCGGGCGTGAGGTCGGCGGACGTCGCGGAGGACCCCGCCCTGCGTCATGATGTGCTCATGACCCAGGACGTCGACGCCCCGTTCCGCGTCTCGTTCGTCTGCAGCGGCAACATCTGCCGCTCCCCCATGGCCGGTGTCGTGTTCGCGCAGATCGCCGCCGACGCCGGTCTCGCGGACCGTTTCCAGGTGGAGTCGGCCGGCACGGGTGACTGGCACGTGGGTGAACCCGCCGACGAGCGCACGATCGCAGCGCTGGCGGCGCGCGGATACGATGGCAGCAGGCATCGCGCCCGTCAGTTCGACCCGGACCGGTTCCCGGACCTCGACCTGGTGGTCGCACTCGACCGCTCCCACGAGCGCATCCTGCGTTCGTGGGCCCCGACCATGGACGACTCCGCCAAGGTGACGCTCCTGTTGCGGTACGACGCCGCCTGGCCCCAGCAAGCCGACGTGCCGGACCCGTACTACGCGGACCGGCACGAGTTCGACCGAGTGCTCTCGACCGTCGAACGGGCCTGCCGGGCGCTCTTCCACCAGCTCGAGCCGGCAGTCCGTCAGGGAGCCCCATGACCCCCCTTCCCCCGCAGCCGATCAGCCCGCTCGACGGGCGCTACTACCCGATCGTGCACACGGTGGGCGAGCACCTCTCCGAGGCCGGCCTCAACCGCGCGCGCATCGTGGTCGAGGTCGAGTGGCTCATCTTCCTGACCGACCACGCCATGTTCACCACGTCGCCGCTCAGCGTCGACGACAAGGCGGCACTCCGTCGGATCGTCGAGACCTTCGGCCAGGACCAGATCGCGGAGCTCGCCGAGATCGAGGCGACGACCCGTCACGACGTGAAGGCCGTCGAGTACTTCGTGCGCCGCCGACTGTCCGAGCTCGGGCTCGACGCGATCGCCGAGCTCACCCACTTCGCCGCCACGAGCGAGGACGTCAACAACCTGTCCTACGCGCTCACCGTGCGGGACACCGTCGAGCAGGTCTGGCTCCCCGGCTTCCGGGCCGTGCTCGAGAAGCTCCGGACGCTCGCCGTCGAGCTGCGGAGCGTGCCGATGCTCTCGCACACGCACGGCCAGCCGGCGACCCCCACGACGCTCGGCAAGGAGCTCGCGGTCGTCGTCTACCGGCTCGAGCGCGTGCTCGCCCAGATCGAGGGCGGCGAGTACCTCGGCAAGTTCTCCGGCGCGACCGGCACCTTCTCCGCGCACCTCGCCGCGGACCCCGAGGCCGACTGGCCCGCCCTGTCCCGCGAGTTCGTCGAGGGCCTCGGCCTGACGTGGAACCCGCTCACCACGCAGATCGAGTCGCACGACTGGCAGGCCGAGCTGTACGACCGGGTGCGTCACGCCAACCGGATCCTGCACAACCTGGCGACCGACGTGTGGACCTACATCTCGATGGGGTACTTCACGCAGATCCCCGTCGCGGGTGCCACCGGGTCGTCGACCATGCCGCACAAGATCAACCCGATCAAGTTCGAGAACGCCGAGGCGAACCTCGAGATCTCGTCGGCGCTCTTCTCGACGCTGTCCGAGACGCTCGTGACGAGCCGCCTGCAGCGCGACCTGACCGACTCCACGACGCAGCGGAACATCGGCGTCGCGTTCGGGCACTCCCTGCTCGCGCTCGACAACCTGCGCCGTGGTCTGGGCGAGATCGCCGTGAACGAGGCCAAGCTCGCCGACGACCTCGACCACAACTGGGAGGTCCTCGCCGAGGCCATCCAGACGGTCATCCGCGCCGAGGTCACCGCCGGACAGTCGAACATCGAGGACCCCTACGCGATGCTCAAGGAGCTCACGCGGGGCAAGCGGGTGGGCCAGCAGGACCTGATCGTCTTCGTGAACCGCCTGGACATCTCGGACGGCGCGAAGGCCCGGCTGACCAACCTGACGCCGGCGACCTACACGGGCCTGGCGGACGAGCTGGTCGACCACCTCGACGTCTGAGCGCGGCGGCGCGAGCTGGGGGATGCGGAAACCTGAGCGGTTCGATAGGTTGGAGCTGCTGAGTACATCTCAGCACGGGGGGCGTCGCAGTGGATGCACCCTGTCCACTGACCGGATGGATCTCCACACCGTGCTTCGTTCTCGCATCACCGCGGCCGCCGTCGGCGCCACCGTGCTCGGCGTCTCCGCCGCCCTCGTCCCGACGGTCTCGACCGCCCTGTCAACGGACGGCTCCGCTTCGGCCATCGTCACCTGGACCGACTCGGCCGACGACTTCACGGCCGCGCCGACCGGCACGTTCCCGCTGACCGACCAGTGGTACTGGGCGGACATCACCGACGTGGGCGGCGGTGGCACGATCACCGACCACGCCACGATCGACGAGGACGGCCTGTCGGTCTCCGAGGGCGAAGCCGTTGCACTGATCCGTGGCCTGAACAAGCCCGTGGCCCCGAGCGCCGTCCCGGCCCTCGCTTCCGGCATCAGCATGACGACGACCGGGGCGACGTCGTTCGGTCTCGCCGTGCAGGCAGGCGGCGACTCCACCGCGCAGTCCGTGGTCTTCGCCACCGACGAGCCCGTCACGGATGGCGGCGCGAGCGTCGACGGCACCAAGAACTGGATCGACCCCTCCACCGGTGACGTCGAGTCGTCGGCCGAGCTCGCCGCCGACCTGCGTGACGCGGACGCCGAGGTCGTCGGCTACGTCGTGTACGTCGGCCTCGACATCGCCGGCGAGATCACCACTCCGCCGACCGAGCCCACCGAGACGCCGGCCCCGACCGACCAGCCCACCCCGGCCCCGACCGTGAACGGCGCTCCGGCTCCGACCGCCGAGGTGCCCGGCACCGAGCTGAAGAGCCTCGCCTCGCCGCTCGAGGTCAACGGCCAGGCCCTCGCCGCCGACGCCAGCGGTTCGATCTCCGCGCTCCGCGTCGACGACACCACGACGTACTTCACGCCGCAGCCCACCGCGACCGCCGACGCGCCGACGTCCTTGCGCGTTTCGCAGACCCTCACCGGATTCCAGGTGACGGGTGCAGGCTTCGCCCCGAACGAGTCCGTCGCGGCGACCGTCACGCAGGGCGGCGAGACCTACTCGATCCGCACCAATGCTTCGGTGGCGGACGATGAGGGCGACGTCGTCGTCGTGGTGGTCCTGCCCGAGGGTGCCGTGAGCGCCGGCGCGTACACCGCCACGCTCGAAGGCCGATCCTCGAGCCAGACCGCTTCGGCCGACGGCTCCTTCATCGCCGACCCGGCCGCCGCCGGTGACCCGGGCACGGCTCCGGTTGCCGTCCCGGTGCCCGGAACGGCGACCTTCACGGGCTGATCTTGCCGATCCTCCCGACCGAGCCACGGCGGCGTGCGACTGTGATCGCCGCCGCCGTGGCCGTCGTCTGTGCGGGGGCCGTCGCGTTCGTCGCGCTCGGCCCCCTGTCAACCGCGCCCGCCCCGACACCGACCCGGTCCGTCGCGGCACCGACGCCCACCCCCACGACGACACCGGAGCCGACCCGGTCGGCAGCACCCGTCGACGCGGTCGACGCCCCGGTCAGCACCACCGTCGCCGCCGTCACCGGCGCGTCCGTCCCGGTCAGCGCGAGCGCGGGCGGCACGGCGACACAGACCCTCGAGAACCCGCAGGCGTCCGGAGCCCCGCTCGTCTTCCGGGTCGTCGACCAGCAGGACGGCTGGGCGGAGGTGCAGCTCGCACAGCGCCCGAACGGCAGCACCGGCTGGGTGCCGACCAGCGCCGTCACCCTGACCGAGGACCCGTACGCGATCGTCGTCACCCGTTCGACGAACACCCTCGACCTGTACAAGGCCGGCAAGGTCGTCGACAGCTACCCCGTCGCCACCGGCACCGGTGGCACCCCGTCGCCGACCGGTCGGTTCGCCCTGACCGAGCTGCTCGCGCCGACGAACGAGGGCTACGGCCCGTACGCGTACGGCACGACGGCGTTCTCGGACGTGCTCAACTCGTTCGGCGGCGGCCCCGGACAGATCGGGCTGCACGGCACCGACGACACGTCGAGCATCGGCACCGCCGCCTCGCACGGCTGCATCCGCATGCACAACGACGACATCACCGCGCTGGCGGAGCGCCTGCCGCTCGGCACCCCGTTCCAGGTGCGCTGACGCGGTCACGCCGCCACAGAAGCGCGTCTGCCGCGGCCCGGCCGTGGCCGCCCACGGCCTGGAGGCACGGCGTGCGCCCGGCAGTGGGCGCAACCGTCTCAGGTGGTGACGTCCAGGGCGACGGCGACCAGGGCCTCCAGGACGGTGCGCACCACGGGACGGACGGCACGGTCGGGGCGGACGAGTGCCTCGATGCGGCGTCCGGCACGGACGTCGGCGAGCTCGGCCAGGTGGAAGCGGCCGGCGGCCCGCGTGCCCGTCGTGTACCGCGGGACGAGCGCGATGCCGTGCCCGGCGGCCACCAGGTTCTCGATGAGCGGCAGGTGGATCGTGCGGAACGCGACGCTCGGCGGGGTGTCCGTCGCCGCGGCCATGGCGTGCAGGACCCGGTCGATCGGGTACCCCTCCGGGACGCCGATCCACGTCTCCCCGACGACCTCGTCGATGCCCACGCGCGCGCGGCCGGCCAGGGCGTGGCCTGGTGGCAGGGCCACGTCGAGGGGCTCCCTGAGCAGCGGGACGGTCTCCACCGATCCTTGGTCGGCCGGTCGGACGCCGTCCGACCGGTGCCCGACGACCACGTCGTGGTCCGCGGCGAGCGGTGCGAACTCCCCCTCGCTGACGTCCACGTCGACCAGGGTCAACGCGATGCCCGGGTGCGCCTGCATCCGGGTGAGCACGCCGGGCAGCAGCAGTTCCGCCGCCGACGGGAAGATCGCCAGCGACACCGGTCCGGTCGTCCCGCCCAGGTGCTCCTGCCAGGCCGCGTCCACCCGCGCGATGGCGGTGGCGACCCCGGACGCCAGGCCGGCGAGCACCTCGCCGTGCGGGGTCAGCCGGACCCCGCGGCCGACGCGTTCGACCAGCGGGACCCCGACCTGCCGTTGCAGGGTCTGCAGCTGCTGGGAGACGGCGCTCGGTGTGCGGTGGGTGGCCTCGGCGACGGCGGTGACACTCCCCCGCTCGGCGAGCTCCCGCAGGACCGCCAGCAGCTGCACGTCGAAGTCGACCATGCAGGGACCCTACATCGTGGTTCGCGAAGGTTTCGATGGACCTACAACGTCGTGCCCGGGACGATGAGGAGCATGACCGCCCGAGACCGCCTCCTCGCCGTCGTCGTCGCCGTGGTCTGGGGACTGAACTTCCCCGCGACGGCACTCGCGCTCGAGCACTTCCCGCCGTTCCTGCTCGCAGCGCTGCGGTTCACGATCCTGGCGGTCCCGACGCTGCTGTTCGTGCCGCGGCCCCGGATCCCGTTCGGGCGGCTGCTGCTCGTCGGCCTGGGGCTCGGGGTGCTGCAGTTCTCGTTCCTGTACCTCAGCATGGCGTCCGGCATGCCGTCGGGGCTCGCCTCGCTGGTGCTGCAGGCCTCCGCGCCGTTCACGGTGGTGCTGGCCGGGGTGTTCCTGCGCGAGCGGCTGACCGGACGGCAGGTCGTCGGGGTCACCGTCGCCGTGGCCGCCCTCGCCGCGATCGCCCTGCACCGCTCGCAGACCGCCGCGCTGCTGCCGGTCGTGCTCGCACTGTGCGGTGCGCTCGGGTGGGCGATCGGCAACGTCGCGACCCGACGAGCGGGAGCCGCGAACCCGCTGCACCTGACCCTGTGGTGGTCCGTCGTGCCACCGGTCCCGATGGTTGTGCTGTCGCTCGTGGTCGAGGGGCCGGACCGCATCGGCACCGCACTCGGTTCGGCGTTCACGGCGGCCGCGCTGCCCGCTGACCTGGGCCTGTTGTACATCGTGGTCGTCGCCACCCTGGTGGGCTACGGCATCTGGTCACGGCTACTGGCGGCCTACCCGTCGAGCACGGTCGCACCGTTCTCGATGCTCGTGCCGGTGGTCGGGGTGCTCGCGTCGTGGGCGGCCTTCGGCGAGGTGCCCGATCTGGTCGAGGTGCTCGCCGGCGCGGTCGTCGTGGCCGCCGTGCTGTGGTCGTCGCGCCCGGCCCGCGGGCCACGGCCGGGAGCGTACCCGGCGCCAGCCCCGGCCCCGGCACCGGCCCCGGCCCCGGCCCCGGCCCCGATCGACGGGGTCCCGGTCCCGGTGCTCAGCCCCGGTGCTGGCGACGCTCCGCGATGATCCCGGCGAGCGCCCCACGCAGGTGCGGGTAGCGGAACTCGTAGCCGGCCTCGGTCAGCCGGGTCGGCACCACCCACCGGCTCTTCAGCACGAGTTCGGTCTCGGTGCGGATCACGAACGACCCGAGCTCGAGCATCCACCGGAACGTCGGCACCCCGAACCGGCGCCCGACGGCGTCGCGGATGGTCGCCATGACGGTTCGGTTGTCGGACGGGTTCGGGCTCGCCACGTTCACCGGCCCCTCGATCTCCGGGTGGTCGCGGAGGAACCGGATCGACCCGAGGACGTCGGCGATGTGCACCCAGCTGAACCGCTGCCGACCGTGGGTGGGCCGGTGGTGGTGGTAGGTGCCGGCGCGGAGCCGGGATCGGGTCGGCACCCACGGCGCGTCGTACTGCGGCCCACCGAGGCCGGCCTGGGCGAGCCGGAGGAGCGGCAGCAGGGCGCTGCCGTCGCCGAACACGATCGCCATCCGGAGTGCCACACGACGGGTGCCGGGCAGGTCGGCGCCGAAGAAGGCGTCCTCCCACGCGCGCGCCACCGAGACCGAGAACCCCTCGCCGATCTCCCCCGTCGCTTCGTCCTGCGGGCGGTCGTCGGCGTGCCGGTAGATCGTCGCGGTCGAGGCGTTCAACCACAGCGGCGTCGGGTGCTCGGACGTCCGGATGGCCTCGGCGAGCTCGAGCGTGGTGTCCACCCGCGAGCGCATGATCTCGGCGCGGTTGCGTCGGCCGTACCGGCAGTTGACGCTCTTGCCCGCCATGTTCACGACGATGGCGGCGCCGTCGACGAGTTCCCGGATGCGCATGGTGTTGCCCCACACGGCGTCGCCGGTCCGCCCGATCGTGACGACCTGGTAGCCCTCTTCCGTGAAGGCGTCCCGCAGGTACTGCCCCACGAAGCCGCTCGCTCCCGCGATCACGACGCGGCCCTTCTGGTCGCTCATCTCATCCCCGTTCTGTGTCCGGCGCGATCTCGTACCGGAACGCCCCCTCGTACCGGTACAGCGTGCCGACCACCGGTGCCGCGAGCACCAGGGACACGCGCTGCAGGTCGGCTTCGTCATCGAATCGTTCCACGAGCGTCACACGCGGTGCGATCAGGGCCGGGCGCGGGCCGCTCAACGGCAACGCGCCAGCGTTGCGCGGGCCGCGCCGGGCGAGCCTGCGAGCCTGCGTCACCTCACGTCCCAGCGCTCGGACCGTCACACGCGTGGGGACCAGGCGCAGCGCGACCGGCTCACGGTTCGATCCTGGCATGTCGTCGGTGCGGATCCCTACGATGTCGCACATGGGACACGACCACGGGCACGGCGTCGGGCACGCCTCGGAGCGCGCCCTGCTCATCGCGTTCTGCATCTCGGCGGGCATCCTGCTGGCCGAGGTCGTCGGCGCCGTGGTCACCGGTTCGCTCGCGCTGCTCGTCGACGCCGGGCACATGGTCGTCGACACCGGCGGACTCGGCATCGGGCTCGTCGCGACGCGGCTCGCCCGCCGGTCCCCGACCGCGCAGCGCACCTGGGGCTTCCAGCGGGCCGAGGTCCTCGGGGCCACCGCACAGGCCGCCATCCTGCTCGCCGTCGGGGTCTACGTGATCATCTCGGCGGCCCAGCGGCTCGTCGTGCCGGAGGAGATCCACTCCGGGCCGCTGCTCGTGTTCGGCATCGTCGGCCTCGTCGGCAACCTGGTGGCCTACGCGGTGCTGCTGCGGGCATCGGGCGAGGGGTTCACCTCGCGGGCCGCCCGGCTCGAGGTCCTCAACGACACACTCGGGTCGGTCGCCGTCATCATCGCGGCGATCGTGCTCATGCTGACCGGGTGGGAGCGTGCGGACTCCGTCGCCGCGATCCTGATCGGTCTGCTCATCCTGCCGCGGGCGATCCGGCTGCTGCGTGAGACCGCGAACGTGCTGCTCGAGTCGACGCCGCCGGGGCTCGACCTCGACGACGTGCGCGGCCACATCCTCGAGCTCGACCACGTCATCGCGGTGCACGACCTGCACGCGACGCTCGTGGCGACCGGGGTACCGAACCTGACCGCGCACGTGGTCGTGGACGACCACTGCTTCTCGACGGCGCACGCCCCCGCGATCCTCGACGAGCTGCAGCGGTGTGTGGCGGAGCACTTCGACGTGCCGGTGGAGCACTCGACCTTCCAGTTGGAGCCGGTGTCGCACCGGCGGCACGAGTACGAGGTGCACGCGTAGGGTCCCGCGCTCGGGCGTGCGGGCGTCAGCGCCCCGGTTCCGCGACGATCCACCAGGTGATCGACGCGTGGTCTGTCGCAGAACGGGTGTCCGCGGGTGCCGGGTCAGCAGTCGTCGGTGCGCGTGGGGTACGCCGTGATCACCCGGTCGGTGGTGGCCGAGACGATCACCTTCACCCAGGGCTCGTCGTCGGGGCGCGAACCGTCGTCGAACCGGACGGGTGCGGCGTAGCAGACCTTGCCGTCGCCGGCGTCGAGCGGGAACCCGGGGCGGGGGTCCTCGAGCGCGGTCTGCACCGCCGTGAGCATGGCGTCGTCCCAGTCGCGCGAGCCGTGCCCGGTGACGACGTCGCGCCAGTCAGCGGTGTGGCGCACCCGGATGTGCTCGTACCCCTGGGCCGCGGTGCCGCACTGCAGGGTGACGCGGCCCAGGGCCTGGGTCTCGTACTGCGCGACCGCGGCCTGGGTGGTGCTGTCGCACCGCGCCAGGGCGGCGGACCCGGGCAGGTCCGGCCCCGTGCGGGTGATCGTGACGGTGCCGTCGCCGGTGGCGGTCGACGCGTCGCTCGGCGTCCGCGCGGCCGAGCCGACGTCGATGGTCGGGTCGTCCGCGCCCTGCCGTGCCGTCAGGAACAGCCCGCCGGCGAGGAGACCCGCGGCCACCACGGCCGCGATCCCCGTGATCACGGGACGGTTGCGGTTCTGGGACACGCGCCCAGTATGCCGGAGGTGGGTCGCGCCTCCAGGCCGGCTCACGGAGGACGGAACCCGGTTCCGGGTGCGGGAGGCGGACGCCAAGCCCGCCCGCCGTCAGGCGCGCGCGGCCAGCCGGGTGCCGGCGACGACGGCCAGGACGGCGACGAGCACCACGTACCCGATCAGGACGGGCAGCGTCGGGATCACCAGCAGCGCTGCCCCGACGGCCACGACCGGCACGGTGAGCCCGGCGTACGCGATGAGGAACGTGGCTGCGAGCACGCCACCCCGACGCTCCGGTCCGACGAGTGCTGCGGCACTGCCGATCGCGGCACGGAACAGCAGGCCGACGCCGGCACCCGCGACGACCCCGCCGCCGATGAACCCGGCGACCTGCAGCAGCACCGCGGCGACGGCCAGGACGACCAGCCCGACGACCAGCAGCACCATGCCGAGCCGGATCTGCGCCCGCTGCGACAGTCGGGCGAAGACGATCTGCGACAACGCGCTCGCGGCGAAGACCCCGAAGGTCGTGGCGCCGGCGGCCAGGCGGTCGGTGACGTGGAAGGTGGTACCGAGGAAGCTCGGCGCGACCGAGGTGAAGAGCCCCTGCACGGCGAGTGCGGCGAAGGCGGCTGCCCCGGCGGCCCAGAACGCGGCACCCTGCCCCTCGGGAGCCTGCATGCGCTGCGGTCGGTAGGCCACGGGCTGCTCGGGGCGGTCGACCGTCTCCGGTGCGGCGAGCACCAGCACGAACGCGACCGCCAGCGCGATGACGAACACCACGTAGGGGACCATGAGCGGCTGCCCGACGAACTCGGCGAGGGCTCCACCGACCAGGGCGCCGAGCGACAGCCCACCGAGGTTCACGGCCCCAGCGGCGACGCTCGCACCCTTCGCGGAGTCGCTCGACCCGGTCGCCCGGACCCGGAGTTCACCGAGGTGCGCCGTCGCGGTCGCCGTCAGCGTCCCGACGCCGAGGCCGGTCACGAGCCGGGCGACGATGAGGCCGGTGACGTCGTTCCAGAGCAGGAACAGCACGGCGGCGACGAGCTCGAGCGCGATCGACACCAGGATGAGTGGCCGCCGCCCGTGCACGTCACTGAGGTGCCCCGCCAGGTACAGCGACCCGACGACCCCCACCCCGTACGCGGCGAAGATCACCGTCGTGGTGAACGTCGGGAACCCGTCGCGGGCCTGGTAGATGACGTAGAGCGGCGCGGGGACGGTCGCGAAGGCCATCACCGCGAGGAACGCGAACGCGACGACCCAGAAGCCGAAGCCGTGACGCCGACGGGTGTGGACACGGCGTCCGCGCGGCGCGACGACGCGGTCGCTCGCCGATGCGGGCGCGGCGCTGGTGGCGGGGACGGTACCCGTCGGGGTCTCGGTGACGGTTGACATGCTCTGATGATCGCGTGCGCGGTGCATCGAGTCCAACGGATGCCCTTGATGTCAGTGATCGATCTGCTCGATACTCAGACGATGGAGACCCGGCTGCTCGAACAGTTCGTCACCGTCGCCGCCGAGGGCAGTGTCACCCGCGCCGCCGAACGGCTCTGGGCCGCGCAGTCAACGGTGTCCGCGGGCATCGCCTCGCTCGAGCGCAGCTTCGGCGTGCGGCTGTTCGACCGCACCGGCCGACAGCTCGTCCTGACACCCGCCGGCGAGGACCTGCTCCCCCACGCCCGTGCGGTGCTCGAGTCCCTGGACCGGATGCGCGACCTGGCCACCGCCGACGACGCCGACCTGCGAGGACGGGTGCGGCTGGGCATCTTCACGAGCATGGACATCGTCGACCTGACGGGCGTCCTGCAGCGGTTCCGACGCCAGCACCCGCTCGTCGCCGTCGAACTGATGACCTCGCCGTCGGGGACGACCGGGCTCGTGCAGGACCTGGTCGCCGGGCGGCTCGACATCGCCTACACGGGCCTGCCCACCGTGCCCGCCGGCGTCGTCGTGGAGCCGTTGCGGGAGATGCCGTTCCGGGTGTTCACCGCGTCGGACCACCCGCTCGCCGGCCGGTCGTCGGTGTCGCTGGCCGAACTCGCCGACGAGCCCTTCGTCGACACGGCACACGGGTTCGGCAACCGGATCATCCTCGACGGAGCACTCGAGCGACTCGGCATCCGTCGGCGCATCGTCGCGGAGATGAACGACATGCCCGCCGTGATCCGGTTCGCCTCGGCCGGGCTCGGCGTCGGGGTCGTGCCGGACTCGGGCGTGCGGTACGACGGGGCGGTGCTCGACCTGGAGGACGAGGTCGACCCGCTCCGCATCGGCCTGGCGGTCCGGACGTCCCCGGAGCCGAGCCGCGCGGTCCGGACGCTGGCGCGCGACATCGTGGCGGCGCGGGTGGGGTGACGCTGGGCGCGCTCGGTGTGCTTCGTGAGCAGGAACGGTCGCGTCGCGGTGCGCGAGGCGACCGTTCCTGCTCACGATCTGACCACCGACGGACTGGAGGCACGGGTCGGGTCCGCCACGTGCCTCCGGGCCGTCAGTCCCCCCAGAACGTCGCGATGAGGGCGGGCAGGAGCCCGTCGGTCGGGACGTTGGTCTGTTCGATGGTGATCCAGGTGTCACCGCGGGCGAAGTACGTGTAGGCCTTCTCGACGCCGTACGGCTCGACGATCCCGCGGGACTGGCAGAAGGTTCCGCCGTCACGCTCCGTGCAGGTCCCGCCGCCGTCGTACGCGGGGAACTCCTCGATCTCCCGCTGGATGGTCGCCTCGGTGGCGGTCCCGGCCCGGACCTCGATCCCGGACACGTCCGCACGCGGGTCACGCCACGAGCAGGAGACCTTCGACTGGGTGCCCGCCGGGTCCTGACCGTCCGGCACTCGATCGGTACCCGACGGTGGGTCGGCCTGCGTCAGCGGGGTGTCACCGAAGAAGCGGTCGTAGTCCTCGGCGGGGACCAGCGCGCGACAGTCCGTGGGGATGGTCGCCGCTGCGGGGGTCGGTGTCGACGTCGGGGTGGGCTTCGGGACGGGGGCACCCGTGATCGGGGCGGAGCTCGGCGTCGTGGAGGACGGCGCGGGCTCGGGCTGCCGGGTCTGGGTGGGAGCGGCGACCGGGTCGGCGTTCTGCTGCGACAGCGTCAGGGCGACGGCGCCGGTCGCGGTGCCGACGGCGAGCAGCGCGACGACACCGATGACGATCCCGGACCGGCCACGACGACGCTTTGGGAGCGGGGTGGCACGCTCGAGGACGTTCTGCTTCATCGAGACGAGCATGCGCTGCAGGTCGTCTCCCTGCGGAGGCTCAGTGTTCATCGTGCATCACCACCTTCTTGAGTCGTCGACGGTTGCGGGACACCCGCTGGGTGACCGCGCCGACCGTGAGTCCGAGGAGTTCGGCGGCCTCGGCGTACGAGTGCCCCTCGAGCAGGCAGAGCTCGCAGATGCGGCGGTCGAGGTCCGGGAGCGCGGCGATCTCGGCGCGGACCCAGCGCAGGGTCTCGCGGGCCTCGTCGTGGTCGGCGGGCGAGGCGAGGTGCTCCGGGAGCTCGTCCGTGCGGCGCCGGGCCTGCTTGCGCCCGGTGTTGAAGGCGTGGTTGCGGCACACGACGAGCAGCCACGGCAGCACCGTGTCCGCCGGCAGCTCGAGGGTCGCGGCGCGCTGCCAGAGCGTCAGGAACGCGTCCTGCACGATCTCCTCGACGTCGGACCGGTCGTCGACGAGCGCCCACGCGTAGCGGGTGAGGGTGGCGGCGTACCGGTCGAACGCGCGGGCAAGCGCGCCGGTGTCTCCCTGTGCCATTGCACGGACGAGTCCTTCGTCCGTGTCGGTGCCGGTCGTCACGTCCACATCCCACCTCCTTCACTCAGAGGTGTCGGCAGGACCCGCGATCCTGACAGGACCGTGGCGGATTCGTGATCTCGGGCGTGTCCGCTCGGAGACGTCAGAGGGCGGTCACCGCTGCGGCAACCGCCTGCCGTCAGTGGAAGTCGTCGCCGTCGCCCTCGGCCGGCGTCTTGTGTCCGCCGAGCATGTCGTTGTCGTCCTGGTCACTCGACGAGGCGAGCTGCAGCATCGCGAGCACGACGACCACCACGATGAACGCGACGCCGAGGAAGATCACGGCCAGCTGCAGTTCCCGCGTCGAGAACAGCACGACGAGCCCGGTGAACACCGCGATGATCGCGGAGATCCCGAGGAGCTCGACCGGGCGCAGACGGTCACGACGGCTGGGGGTGGTCATGCGTGTGGTGCTCCGTCCGGGGCGACGGCCGGCGTGGCCGTGCCCCACTTGTGCGAGAGGCCGGCGATCACGTGGAAGACGGCCGTGATGGCGAGGTACGCGCCGAGCAGGCCGACGAGCACGATCGAGGCGTCGAGGGTGCCGGTGACCTTCTCCACGCCACCGAGCTGCTGGGAGTAGTCCGGCGGGGTGACGAGGAAGGCGACCGCGAGCAGCAGCGTGAGGCCGCCGATCGTGGTCCAGTCGCGGGCGAAGGGCGAACGCCGCCGGGCCCGGAGCCCCTGCGACAGCTCGAGGGCTCCGGTCAGCACCGCGAACGCGACGATGACCGTGATGAAGGCCGGCAGCCCGAAGCCGTTGCACGCGATCGCGGCGACGGCGGCGAGCAGGGTGATGACGGCCTGCAGCAGGGTCGTGCGACGCGAACGACCGTCGAGGGGCAGTCGGGAGATCCCGGCGAACAGGAGCACGAGGCCCTCGACCAGGGCGAAGCCGCCGAAGAGCAGCAGGCCGTAGCCCGCGGCGTGGTTGGTCGAGAAGGTGATCACCATCGCGACGATCGCAGCGGGGACCGCTCGGAGGATCGGGATCGGCCAGTACCGCGCGCGCTGGGTCGCTTCTTCCACGGTGGTGGCGTCGTCCACGGTGTCGGACACGAGACCTCTTTCGGGCATGCGGATCGTGGATCCGATCCTACCGCCGGTGTGGCGAGCGCCCGACCGGAGCGGACTCGACCCCCTGTGGACGTCCACACCCCCCTGCACGGGGACGACACCGTCCTGCGGTGCCGTCCCCGTGGTGTCAGGGCTGCTGCGGGTCGTCGTCCGGGGCGCCCAGCCGGACACGACGTCGGGCGAGCCACCAGCACACGGAGCCCACCGCGGCGGCCACTGCGGCGAGCGCCGCGGCGAGGCCGAGTCCTTCGGCGCCCGTGTAGGCGAGGGCTCCGACGGGGGCACCCGGACCACGACCGGCCGCGGGGTCACCGGCGCCGCTGTCCCCGTCGTCGCGACCGTCCGGCGCGGGGCCGTCACCACCGGCGTCACCGTCCCCGTCGTCCGTGGCGGGGCCGGTCGTCGGCACCGGACCGGTGGTGGGCGAAGGGCTCGGCTCCGGCGCCTCGTCGTCCGGGCCGACGACGATCGCGACGCCGGTGGACGGGTCACCACCGTCCGGGTCGGTCGGCGACGTCGCGGTGGCCACGTTCACGACGTCGGAGCCGTCGCCCCGGTACGCGGGATCGAGCGCGGCACGGATCCGGAAGTCCAGGGTCTCGCCCACGTCCAGCGACACGTCGGAGCTGCAGGTCACCCGCTGGCCCTCGGCGGTGCACCCGTCGTCGGAGCCCACGAACCGCATCGCCTCGGGCAGGTCGTCGACCGCACCGACCTGCTGCGCCACCGACGGGCCCCGGTTCCGGGCGGTGACGAGGTACTCGACCTCGTCGCCGGGCTGGACGGTCGACGGCGACACCGACTTGTCGGTCTCGACGTGTGCCGCGACGACCGGTGCCGTCGCCGTCGTGCTCGCTCGCGAGGTGTTGTCGGCCTCGTTCGTGTCGGACAACGAGGTCGGCGGGGCGATCGTCGCCACGCTCTCCAGTGTTCCGGACGTGCCCTCGGCCACCCGGCCCTCGACCGTGACGACGGCCGAACCCCCTCGGGGCAGGGACAGGTCGGTCGCGACGTCGCCGGTGCCCGACCCGGTTGCGCAGGCGGAACCCTCGGCGGCGGTGCAGGTCCAGGTGACGTCCTCGACGCCGTCGGGCACGTCGACCTGCAGCGGGCTCGGGTCGGCGGCGTTCGGGCCGGGGTTGCGCGCCGTCACGGTGTAGCGGAGCGACTCACCGGCCGTCACGGTCGTGGGCAGGTCGTGCTCGACGGACAGGTCAGCCGGCTTCCAGACGCGGAGCGCGTCGACCTCGTGCTTGTCGACGTGGCTGCCCGTGGCCCCCGCGAACCCCAGGCGCAGCGTGCTGGGCAACGGAGCCTGGCCGTCGCCGTGCAGCGGGACCGAGTCGAGGACGGTGCGCATGGTCGAGCCTGCCTGCAGCCGCACCGTGACGGAGAGCCCGCCGTCGTCGTCGGGCAGCAGGGTGATGCGGACCGTGCGGGGCGTCGAGCCGGAGGTCACCGTGCCACCGGGAGCGGTCGCACCGGCGACGTACCGGTACCCCTCTGTCCCGTTGCCCGAGCCGCGGACCACCACGTGGTCGGGCTGCGCTCCCGGACCGGAGCCGTTGATGCGCGACGAGAAGTTGCCGTAGTGGTCGATCGCGACGGCTGCGAAGCCCCCGGGCACGCCGGGCAGGTCACACTGCCGCCCGCCGCCCTCGGTCGCTTCCTTGCGGCAGGCGTACCCGAGGCCGGCACCGAAGGACCCGACGCCCTGTGCTGCGGCACCGTCGGCCAGGTACAGCAGCAGGCCGTCGGCCCCGGGGTCGTCCTTCGCGGTGTACATCGCGTAGGTGAACTCGATCTCGAGTCCGGTGTCGGACGGGAACGTGTCGTTGGTCGACCACGCTCCCGCCTGGTTCAGGACGTCGTCGGTGAGCCGCAGCCGCCCGCCGGACACCGCGGCGTCACCGTGCAGGGCGCCGCCGGACGCGCTGGAGAACTGGTTGACGTACGGGAAGTCGAGAGCCGCGGCGCTCGACCCGGACGGCAGGACGGCGGGCGCCGCGAGCACGCCGAGCGCGGTCACCGTGGCGCAGGCCGCGGCGACACGGCGGACGACCCGCGAGCGGAGCGACCGGAACGACCGGCGCGACCGCCGATCAGGGGCAGGAGCTGGAGCAGGAGCACTGGGATCTGTCATGCCCCGATGCTCGCGACCGGGATGTCACCCCCGGGCGGCGGCGGGATGATCTGTGGAACGCCCCCACGGGCCTCCGGGCTGTGGAGGAAGAACGGCGCAACCGGACCGCTCAGGCCAGCCACACCGTCGTCTCACCCGGCAGCAGTCCCGGCGCGACCCCGTCGAGCGGCCCGGACGCGGCGACGACCGTGCCGTCGGGCAGGGGCACCGGGGCCGTGCCGAAGTTCGTCACCGACCGCCACCCGTCGTTCCGTGCGAACGCGACGACCTCGGAGCCGGACTCCAGCCACGTCAGGGCCTCCCCCTGCTGCAGGCGACGGCGGGCGGCGAGCGCCTCGCGGTACAGCGACAGGGTGGACTCGGGGTCGCCGTCCTCGGCCTCGACCGAGGACTCCCCGAAGTCCTGCGGCTGCGGCAGGTGCGGCGCGGCGTCCCCGAAGCCGAACGACGGCCCGGAACGCGCCCACGGGATCGGCACCCGGCAGCCGTCGCGGCCCTTCACGGTGTGCCCGGTGCGGAGCCACTTCGGGTCCTGCAGCAGGTCGCGCGGGATCGCCGCGGCCTCGTGCAACCCGAGCTCCTCGCCCTGGTAGACGTACGACGACCCGGGCAGCGCGAGCATCAGCATGGTGGCCGCTCGTGCCCGGCGGAGCCCCCGTGCGCGGTCGAGCTCCGGCGTCGTGCCGTCGGTCATGAGCCAGGCATCGGTGTCCGTGCCGTCCGGCAGGCCGTAGCGGGTGGGGTGCCGCACGACGTCGTGGTTCGAGAGCACCCAGGTGCTGGAGGCGCCGGACTGCTCCGAGGCGGCCAGGTTCCGCTCGATGATCCGACGGAACGCATCGGGCTCGAACGGGGCCTCGAGCAGGTCGAAGTTGAAGGCCTGCCCGAGCTCGGTCGGCCGGGCGTACAGGACGCGGCGCGGTGCCGGAGCCCAGGCCTCGGCGACCGCGGCGCGGGGCGGATCGTACTCGTCGAGCACCCGACGCCACGTGGCGAAGATCTCGTGCACCTCGTCACGGTCGTACAGCGGGTCGGAGCCGTCGAGCGGCAGGTCCTGCTCGTCCGACGGCCGGTACGGGGTCGACAGGTCCTTCGCCAGCCCGTGCGCGACGTCCACGCGGAACCCGTCGACACCGCGGTCCGACCAGAAGCGCAGGGTGTCCTCGAAGTCGGCACGGACCTCGGGGTTCGACCAGTCCAGGTCCGGCTGCTCGGGGGCGAACAGGTGCAGGTACCACTGCCCGTCGGGCACCCGGGTCCAGGCGCTGCCGCCGAAGTTCGACACCCAGTCGCTCGGCGGCAGTTCGCCGGAGGTACCGGACCCTTCGCGGAACACGTACCGCGCCCGCTCGGGCGAACCCGGCGCGGACGCCAACGCGGCCCGGAACCACTCGTGCTGGTCCGAGGTGTGGTTCGGGACGATGTCGACGATGACCTTCAGGTCGTGCTCGTGGGCGGCCCGGAGCAGCGCGTCGAGGTCCTCGAGGGACCCGAGCTTCGGGTCGACGGCCCGGTAGTCGGCGACGTCGTAGCCCCCGTCGGCCAGGGGCGACGGGAAGAACGGGGAGAGCCACAGCGCGTCGACGCCGAGCGATGCCAGGTACGGCACCCGGCTCGTGATGCCCGCGACGTCACCGAGTCCGTCGCCGTCCGTGTCGGCGAAGCTGCGTGGGTAGACCTGGTACACGACGGCGTCGCGCCACCAGGTCGGGTCGGTGGTTCGTGGCGTGCTGGCCGGGGTCCGAAGCGTGGTCACGACGCCACCGTACTCAGCGGACCGGGAATAGCGCCCCCTACGATCGCATTGGTTGTTGCTGACACCTTTCCGTCCCGCAACAGCATCCCGCAACAGAAGGAGCTCCATGACGAACGTCCTCGTCCTCGTCGGCAGCCTGCGCGCCGACTCCATCAACCGCAAGCTCGCCGAGGCCGCCGCGCACCACGCGCCGGAGGGCATCGAGCTGCACACCTTCGACGGCATCGTCGACCTGCCGTTCTACAACGAGGACATCGACGGTGACACCCCGCCCGCCCCGGCAGTCGCCTTCCGCGACGCGATCGCCGCCTCGGACGCCGTCCTGCTCGTCACCCCCGAGTACAACGGCACCATCCCCGCCGTGCTGAAGAACGCCCTCGACTGGGCATCGCGTCCGTTCGGCGCCTCGCCGCTGTCCGGCAAGCCGCTCGCCGCCATCGGTTCGGCGTTCGGCCAGTACGGCGGCGTCTGGGCCCACGACGACGCCCGCAAGGTCGCCGGCATTGCCGGCGCGAAGGTCCTGGAGGACGTCAAGGTCGCCATCCCGCAGTCGGTCGTCCGTTTCGCCGAGACCCACCCGCGCGAGGACGCCGAGGTCACGACGCTCGTGCAGGGCGCGCTCACCGCGCTCGCCGAGGCCGCGGCCGGCACGGACGAGTCCGCAGCCGCGTAACGCGACGAACCACCGGACAGGAGGCCCGTGGCGACCCCGCCACAGGCCTCCTGTCCGTCCGGTGCGGACGCAACGGTCGTTGCGAACGCATCGGACGGTGCGGACGCACCGGTCGTGGCGGAACCCGGGAGTCCGCTAGACGACCGAGATACGAGACGGGTTACCCTGAACGCCATGTCGACGCAGGAGATCACCGAGGCGTCCGGGTACTGGTTCCCGGACGACGACGCGACCCAGCGCGGGGTCGCCGTGCTGAACGCCCTGCGCCGGTACCGGTCCGCCGAGACCGCCATGCGCCGCCGGACCCGTGACTCGATGGGCATGGGTGAGACCGACCTGCTCGCCGTGCGGTTCCTGCTGCAGGCGCAGCGCTCCGGCACGTCCGTGAGCCCCAAGGACCTCGCGGCGTACCTCAAGATCTCGTCCGCGTCGACGACCATCCTGATCGACCGCCTGGTGAAGTCGAACCACGTCCGCCGCGATCCGCACCCCACCGACCGCCGGGCCCTCGTCATCACGCCGACGACCGAGACCGACGACGAGGTCCGCGCCACGCTCGGCGTGATGCACCGCCGGATGATGTCGATCGCCGAGGGACTCCCCGCGTCCGAGGCCCGGGTCGTCGCCGGTTTCCTGGAGCAGATGCGCCAGGCGGTCGACCAGGTGGACCCCGCGCCGTCGCACTGAGCACCGTCGCGCCGAGGCCTCCGACTGTCGTCGGGGGACGCTGCCTCCGAGCGCACTGAGAACGTGCACTGCGGCACCGCGTAGACCGGAACGGTCACACCGACGCGAAAGGAGCCACAACCATGCACGCTTCGGACAAGATGGCCAAGAACCTCCAGGCGGTCCTCGTGGACCTCATCGACCTGCACCTGCAGGGCAAGCAGGCCCACTGGAACATCCTGGGCACCAACTTCCGCGACCTCCACCTGCAGCTCGACGAGATCGTCGACGCCGCTCGCGAGTTCGCCGACGACACCGCCGAGCGCATGCGCGCGCTGTACCTCGTGCCGGACGGCCGCTCGGCGACCGTCTCCGCGGGCAGCCACCTCGACGCGTTCCCCTCGGGCGAGATCACCACGCACGACGCCATCGACCAGGTCACGCTCCGGCTGTACCAGGCGACCGGCACCATGCGCGACGTCCACGACGAGGTCGACGAGGAAGACCCGACGACCGCGGACCTGCTCCACGGCTTCATCGAGCGCCTCGAGCAGCTCGCCTGGATGGTCTCCGCCGAGAACCGCGCGCCCAGCACCCCGCTGGCGTCCGCCACCACGCCCGCCGTCGCCGACGCGTCGGCGCACGCGTAGGGGCCCGGGTGGACCTCGGTATCCAGGGCAAGACCGCACTCGTCTTCGGCGGTGACTCCGGCATCGGCTGGAACACGGCGCGCATCCTGCTGGCAGAGGGTGCGACCGTGGTCGTCACCGACATCGACCAGAGCCGTCTCGACACCAGTGCGGACCAGCTCGAGGCTCCCCTCGGCAAGCTGCACGCGTTCGCGGCCGACGTCCGGAGCGCCGAGAGCCTCGCCGCCCTGCACGACAAGGTGCGTGACGCCGTCGGCGAGATCGACATCCTGGTGCAGTCCTCGGGCGTCACCGGCGCCCAGGGCATGTTCCACGAGATCGACGAGGCCGGCTGGGCGGAGACGATCGACATCGACCTGATGGGGCCGGTGCGGATCACCCGCGAGTTCATCGGCGACCTGCGACAGGGCGGCTGGGGACGCGTCGTCTACCTGGTGTCCGAGGACGCCTCGCAACCGTACGACGACGAACTGCCCTACTGCGCTGCCAAGGCCGGGGTGCTCTCGTTCGCCAAGGGGCTCTCGCGCTCCTACGCCTCCGAGGGCCTGCTGGTGAACACGGTCTCGCCCGCGTTCATCCACACGCCGATGACCGACGCGATGATGGACAAGCGGGCCAAGCAGCGCGGCACATCGTTCGACGAGGCCATCGGCAGCTTCCTCGACGAGGAGCGGCCGTACATGGAGCTCAAGCGGCGCGGTGAGCCGGAAGAGGTCGCCAACGTCGTGGCCTTCCTGTGCTCCGACCTGGCCAGCTTCGTGAACGGCGCCAACTACCGGGTCGACTCCGGCTCGGTCGCGACGATCTGATCGTGGCACCACAGCACAACCAGGAGGCGTCATGACCGACTTCCGCTACCTCATCGTCGGCGGCGGGATGGTCGCCGACGCGGCCGCCCGCGGCATCCGCGAGCTCGACACCGACGGGTCGATCGGGATCCTCAGCGAGGACGTCGACCGCCCCTACGCCCGGCCCGCGCTCTCGAAGAAGCTCTGGACCGACCCGGACTTCAGCTGGGACGACAAGGTCGACCTGCACACCGAGGAGACCGGGGCGCAGTTCGTCCTGGGCACCGCGGTGACGGCGATCGACCGTGCTGCGAAGACCGTCACGACGGCCGACGGTGCGACCCATGGCTACGAGCGGCTCCTGCTCGCGACCGGTGGGAAGCCCCGCGGGCTGCCGGGGCTGTCCCCGTCGGCACGCGTGCTCGACTACCGCAGCGCGTCGGACTACCGCCGCCTGCGCGAGCTCGCCGACGCCGGAGCGCACGTCGCCGTCGTCGGTGGCGGCTACATCGGCCAGGAGATCACCGCGGGCATCGTGCAGAACGGCGCACGCGTCACGCTGGTCGACCCGGACGAGATCGTCGGCGGACGGATGTTCCCCGACGACCTGGCACGGGCGTTCCAGCAGCGCTTCGTCGACCACGGCGTCGAGCTCCGCACCGGTCGTCGGGTGTCCGAGGGCACCGAGACGGCCGACGGTGTGCGACTGACGCTCGACGACGGTTCCGTGGTCGAGGCCGACGCGGTCGTCGCCGGGCTCGGCATCGAGCCCGCGACGCAGCTCGCCGCCGACGCCGGACTCACCGTCCGCGACGGCATCGTGGTGTCCTCGACGCTGCTCACCGACGACGACTCCGTGTTCGCCGCCGGGGACGTCGCCGAGTACCCGGACCGGATCCTCGGCACACGCCGGGTGGAACACGTCGACAACGCCCAGCAGCAGGGTCGACAGGCCGGCCGCAACCTGGCCGACGCCGACGAGACCTACGACCACACGCCGATGTTCTACTCCGACGTCTTCGACATGGGGTACGAGGCCGTGGGGCAGGTCAGCGCGAAGCTCCGCACGGTCGAGGACTGGCAGGACCCCACCGTGACCGGCGTCGTCTACTACCTGGACGACGACGACACGGTCCGGGGTGTGCTGCTCTGGAACGTGTGGGACAAGACCGACGAAGCCCGCAAGGTGCTCGCCGAGGCGAACTCGCTGACGCCCGACATGCTGCCGGGCCGCATCACGGCCTGATCGCTCGCCCGTCGCGGTGGTCGCGACGCCCTGGAGGCCCGGTGCCGGTCCGTCGGACCGGCACCGGGCCTCCAGGCGGTCGCCCGCACACCGCGGCGCCCGCCGCCTCGACGGGGCTCGCTGCTTCGACGGTGCTGGCTACTTCGACTCCGGCGCGACCTCGTCGACGACCGCCCGGCGGTCCGCCGGGTCGACCGGCAGGTCGTCGCCGTCCGCCATCGCGACGGCGTGCGCGGACTTGGCGGCTTCGAGCGTCTCGTCGTCGTTCCGGGCCATCCCGAAGAGCTCGATGAACCGCGACTTGACCAGCAACCAGGCGTCTCCCGGGCTGAGCCGGGCCAGGTCCGACGCCGTCGAGTCGTCTCGCACCCGCTGCAGCGAGGACACGCCGCGGTCGGGGATCCGGTGGTCGACGTGCGCCACCGCGAGCCGCGCGACCGCGTCGGCCTGGGCGTGCATGACCGAGTGCGCACCGTCGACGACCTCGCGCAGGACCGCGTACGGGAACACGCGCGCCAGCCGGCGGACCCAGTCGCGCGGCACCATCGCGTCGTGCTCGCCGCGGACGATCAGGGTGCGGGCCTGCACGTGCGCGGCACGCTCCTCGATCGGGAACGCGATCATGCGCGGCAGGACCTTGCGGAACCAGTGCCAGCCGCACAGCGCGTACGCCGTGATGCCGTGCCAGCGGACCGCGGCCGGCTCGTGCAGCGTCGACCGCAGGAACCGGAACGCCGACTGCCGCACCGTGCGCGCCGACGAGTCGACCACGGGGCTGATGAGCACGAGGTCGGAGAGCTCGGGACGGCGAGCGGCGACCTCGGTGACGACCTGGGTGCCCATCGAGTGCCCGATGAGCACCGGGTCCTCGAGCCCGAGGTCGTCGATGACCCGCTCGACCGCGTCGGCGTACCGCTCGATCGAGACCGTCCCACGGAACCGCGGGACGCCCGCGAAGCCCGGCAGGTCGAGCGCGTGCACCGGTCCGTTCTCGTTGAGGTGCGGCGCGAGCCGCTCGTAGTAGGTCGACGCGATTCCGAGACCCGCGACGAGCACGAAGGCCCGCTCGCCCGGCTCACCGATCGAACTCACCCGGACGTAGGTGCCGTCGAGTGCGACCCGGTCGACCTGCACCGTGACGTCGGCGTCCTCGGCCTGGGCGAGCTCCCCGGCCGGGTCCGGACGGGGTGCCTGGCGTTCGTCGTCCACGTGGGTCTCCTCCGGTCGAGCGGTCGCCCAGGATACCCGGCCGCCGTCCGCTCGGGCGGCGACGCCGTGGTCAGCCGCTGAAGGTGTTCGCGGGGAAGCCGTGCACCGTGGTCGGCACCGCGAAGACGGCGCCGGAGGGCGGCGCCTGCTCCAGGTCCTGCTCGGTGAGGTTCTCGCGGGCCGTGCCGACGAACATCGTCGACATGTCCGGGCCGCCGAACGCCACCGACGTCGGGTTGGCGACGGGGAGCTCCACCGTCTCCAGGTGCGAGCCGTCGGGACCGTAGCGCTCGACGCGGGAACCGCCGTAGATCGCGCTCCAGAAGCAGCCCTCGTCGTCACGGACCAGGCCGTCGTGCGCGTGGCCGACGATGAACGGCTCGAGTTCGCCGAGCTCGCCGTCCGGGCCGTACGACCCCCGGAAGACCGTCGAGGCGCTGGTGTCGGTGACGTACATGGTGCTGCCGTCCTCCGACCACTCCATGCCGTTCGTCACGCCGAAGCCGCCGCGGAGCAGCCGGACGGTGCCGTCGGCCTCGACCGAGTAGAGCGCGGCGTCGGGTTCGCCGGTGGTCACGTTCATGCTGCCGACCAGGAACCGGCCGAACGGGTCGCACTTGCCCTCGTTGAACCGGTTGCCCGAGGTGCTGTGCGTGACGCGGGCGATCTCACGCTCCACGGCCCCCTGCTCGTCCGTCACGACGACGGCGTCGCCGAGGGCCGCGACGAACCCGCCGGAGGCGCGGGGCTGGAAGCTCGCCAGCGGGGGCGGCAGCGGCACGCTCGACCGGACGGTGCCGTCGGCGCCAGCGGTGTTGAGGGTGCCGAGGGTGATGTCGGTCCACCGGAGGAGCTGCGCGGACGGGTCCCAGACGATGCTCTCGGCGAGGACCGCTCGGGCGTCGACGAAGACGGTCGCGGGGCCGGTGGTGACGTTCGTGCTCATCGACCCCGTCTACCGCTGGGCGGGTCCGCGCCCGCTCAGGCGCGGAAGCGGGTCAGAGGCGGGCGAAGCGCGCGCGGAAGAAGCTGTAGACGCCGAACGCCAGGAACCCGATGCCGATCGCGACGAGGACGAACACCCCGCCGGGCATGCTCCGGACGGCGTCGAACGCGGCGTCGAGGCCGGTGGCCTGGTCGGGGTCGCTCTGCAGCCCCGCGACGGCGATGAGCACGCCCACGATCACCACGGCGATGCCCTTGCCGACGTACCCGACGACGCCGAGGACGGTGACCACGCGGTCGAGTTGGCCCGACGGTCGCGTGATCTGCTTCCGGAACGACCGACGGCAGCCGATCGCCACGAGACCGATGCCGACCGCGACCGCGATCGCCCCGGCCAGCACCAGCACGAACACCCCGCCCGGCGTCGCGAGGGTCTTCGCCGCGGCGCTCTGCGACGAGCTGCTCGAGCTCGACCCGGCGCCGAGCGCGTACGAGGCCGACGAGTACGCGATCACGCCGTAGACCACGGCCTTCGCGACGTCCTTCAGCCGGGCGAGCCAGCCGCGGGTGGTGTCGGACCGTCCGCCGACGATCGCCTCGACGACCAGACGCACGGTGAGTGCGGCGGTGCCGACGGCGATCAGCCAGAGCAGGAACACCCCACCGGGCACGGCGGCGATCTGCTGCAGCGCACCGGACTGGTCGGTCTCACCGCCCGAGGACGCGTTCCCGATGCCGAGCAGGATCGCCAGGTACCCGATCAGCAGGTGGACGATGCCGCTGCCGACGAACCCGGCGCGTGCCGTGACCTCGAACCAACGGCTGTCGGCCGCTCGCCGGACCTGTCGTCCGGTCTCCTTCGCTGCGTGCTCCGCCGTGTCGCTCATCACGGACAAGCGTGCCCGACGCGCGCCGTCCTGTCCGGGGCGCGCCGGGCCGTGCGGTCCGCCACGTGGCGGACGGGAGGCCCGTGGCGGTGCCGCCACGGGCCTCCCGTCCGTCGGTGGGCGCGTCTCAGTCGCCCTTCACGTTGACGACCTGGCGCAGGGTGTGCCGGATCGACACGAGGTCCTCGGCGTCCGCCATCACCTGGTCGATCGGCTTGTACGCGGCCGGGATCTCGTCGAGGAACGCGTCGGTGTCCCGGTACTCGATGCCGACCATCGCCTCGCGCAGCTGCTCGTGGGTGAAGGTCCGCCGGGCAGCGCTCCGCGAGAACAGCCGCCCGGCGCCGTGCGGCGACGACTCGAGCGACGGCTTGTTGCCGAGCCCCTCGACCACGTACGACGCCGTGCCCATCGACCCAGGGATCAGGCCCGGCTGACCGGCCTTCGCCTGGATCGCACCCTTGCGCGAGACCCACACGGACTTGCCCCAGTGCGTCTCACGCTGCGTGAAGTTGTGGTGGCAGTTGATCCGCTCGCGCTCGTCGACGGGCGTGCCGACGGCCTCGGACAGCTGCCGGACGACGCGGTCCATCATCTCCTCACGGTTGAGCAGGGCGAAGTGCTGGGCCCACCGCAGCTCGGCGATGTACCGGTCGAACTCCGGCGTGCCCTCGACCAGGTAGGCCAGGTCGGGGTCCGCCAGCTGGATCCACCAGCGCTCCATGGCCTTCTTGGCGACCCTGATGTGGCGCTGCGCGATCTTGTTGCCGACACCCCGCGACCCGGAGTGCAGGAAGAGCCAGACCCGGTCCTGCTCGTCGAGGGACACCTCGATGAAGTGGTTGCCGGAGCCGAGCGTGCCGAGCTGGTTGCGCCAGCCGCCGTGCACGCCGTCGGGGTCGAACCCGGCGGTCTCGGCCATCGCCTCGAGCTCGGCGATCCGGGGTGCGGCGGTCGCCACGATCTTCCGGTTCGACGCACCGGCCGACAGCGGGATCGCGCGCTCGATCTGCTCGCGCAGACCCTGCAGGTCGGCGGGCAGGTCGCTCGCGGTGAACTGCGTGCGGACCGCGATCATGCCGCAGCCGATGTCCACGCCGACGGCTGCCGGCATGATCGCGCCGAGGGTCGGGATGACGGACCCGACGGTCGCCCCGAGGCCCAGGTGTGCGTCGGGCATGAGGGCCAGGTGCGGGAACACGAACGGCATGCGCGCGGTCGTGCGGGCCTGCTGCTCGGTGTTGTCCTCGAGCATCGAGGCCCAGCTGAGCAATCGGTCGTTGATCTTCTTCATGGTGTCGTCTCGCTTTCGTGACGGTCGAGGTGACGGTCCGAGACGGTCGCACGCCGGGCCTCCTGGTCGTCGCCGGACGTGGCGGACGGAAGGAAGCGGTGCTGACGAACGCCCCGGGCCGGGTGGGCACGAGGCGTCGTGGGACGTCGCGTGCCTACGCGGGATAGCGGAGGGACCGCTGCTGCTCGGGCAGCACGGCGGCCGCGGCGAGCTGGAGCTCGACGCGTTCCTCGTTGTGCTGCACGGCGCGCATGCGCGGTCCTTCCGGTGTGCCCGGGGCGGGCGGTCTGCCTGATCGGCAGGAGGACGACGGTAGTGCGACACGCCCGGAGTGCGCAAGTCATCTGGGCGTGTCGGCTGCGCGCCGGCGGTGCTCCGGCGGTTCTCCACAGGCGGGAGGCGCGTCGCGCGTTCTCCACGAGGGGTACGTCCGCCTGATGGTCGCCGCCGGGGCCGGGGCAGGCTGGACGCATGACCGAGCGCACGCGAGACACCCCCGACGCGACCGAGAACGAGGAACGGACGAACGGGTACGTGCCGCTCCGCTCCTACGGCGCGATCGGTGACGGGCGGACCGTCGCCCTCATCGCGCTCGACGGCCGGATCGACTGGCTGCCGATCCCGTCGATGGACTCGCCGCCGGTGTTCGCGAGCATCGTCGACGCCGAGCACGGCGGACACGTCGCCCTGCGACCCGTCGACGACCAGGCGGAGGTGTCCCGGGCCTACCTGCCGGGGACGAACGTGCTCGTGACGACGTGGACCACCCCGTCCGGCACCGCCACCGTGACCGACGCCATGGTCACCGGTGTCGCCGGACGTCTGCCGTGGGCCGAGATCGGCCGCTGCGTCCAGGGGGTCCAGGGCTCCGTCGAGATGGAGTGGGCCGTCGTGCCCGGCACGATCCTGAACACCGCGGAACCCCGACGCCTCGACACCGCGAACGGCACCGTTATCGGGATCGACGGCGTCACCATCGCGATCGTCGAGCAGGGCTTCGAACCCGTCCACGACGACGGACCCCGGTTCTCCGGCCGGTTCTCGACGACCGAGGGCTCGAAGTCGATCCTGACGATCGTCGGCACGTACGACGAACCGATCTTCCTGCCCGAGCCGGAGCGCACGCTCGAGGGGGTCGACCGCACGATCGAGAACTGGGCGACCTGGTCGAAGGAGTTCAGCTACGACGGGCCGTGGTCGGATGCCGTCCAGCGCAGCGCCCTCGCCCTGAAGCTCCTGATCTTCTCCCCCACCGGTGCGATCGCCGCGGCACCGACGACGAGCCTGCCCGAGGACCGCACCGGCGGGAAGAACTGGGACTACCGGTTCGCCTGGGTGCGCGACCTGGCGTACACGGTGCACGCACTCACCCGCTTCGGGCTGCGCGAGGAGACCCACGCGGCCGTCTCGTGGGTGATGCGCACGATCGCCGAGCACGACGAGACGATGCCGATCTTCTACGCACTCGACGGGTCCAAGAGCGACTCGGTCGAGGAACGCGACGTCCCCGGCTGGAACGGCATCGGGCCGGTCACGATCGGCAACCGGGCGGGCGACCAGCTGCAGCTCGGCGTCTGGGGCGACGTGTTCGAGATCATGCGCCAGTACGTCCGCGCCGGCAACGTGCTCGACCGCAAGACCGCGTCGGTGCTGCAGGGGCTGGCCGACGACGCCTGCCACCGGTGGCCGGAAGCAGACTCGGGCATGTGGGAGCTGCAGGAGACGCAGCACTACACGACGAGCAAGATCGGCTGCTGGCAGGCGCTCGACGCCGCGGTCGAGCTGCACGACGCGGGGATGATCGACGGCCCCCGTGACAAGTGGATCGAGAACCGCGAGCTCATCGAGGACTGGGTCGCCGAGAACGGGTGGAACGAGGAGCTCGGCCACTACGTCATGTACCCGGGTAGCGATGCACTCGACTGCTCGATCCTGCTGCACGCGATGTCGGCGTTCGACCGCGGGCCCCGCATGGAGTCCACGATCCGGGCCATCGAGGAACAGCTGCAGCACGGCCCGCTCGTGTACCGGTACTCCGGCATCCAGGACGAGGAATCGCCCTTCGTGGCGTGCTCGTTCTGGCTCGCTGCGGCGATGGCCTGCGTCGGACGCGTCGACGACGCGAAGCACCTGATGGACGACATGGTGGCGCAGGCGAACGACGTCGGTCTGTTCAGCGAGATGCTCAGTGCCGTCGACGGGGACTTCATGGGGAACATCCCGCAGGGCCTGTCGCACCTGGCGCTCATCCAGGCGGCGCTGACCATCGAAGAAGTCTCAGAGAAGTCCTGACGGGGCTGGACGAACCGTCGGGGGCGCGGGGCATCATGGTCTGACGATGAACGACGTCGATGCACGCATGGACCGCCTCCGCCGGGCCGCGCGCTACCGGTACCAGCAGCTCGTCGACCAGGAGATCGAGCGGGGGTCGCTCGACCCCGACGAGGTGCGGTCGGAGCGCGAGGAACGCCGGCTGCTCAAGGCCGCCGACGTCGCGGCCCACGCGCGGGCGCAGATCGCCGAAGCCGAACGCCGAGGAGTCTTCGAGGGCAACCCCTACCACGGCAAACCGCTGCCCGGGATCGACGGCCAACACGATCCCGACTGGTGGATCAAGTCGAAGATCGAGCGCGAGGACATCCGGGGCATCGCGCCACCGGCCCTGGCGCTCCGGACGGAGGACGCCGAACTCGACGACGCCCTCGACGC
Source organism: Curtobacterium sp. Arg-1 (assembly GCF_025643395.1). Lineage (NCBI taxonomy): Bacteria > Bacillati > Actinomycetota > Actinomycetes > Micrococcales > Microbacteriaceae > Curtobacterium > Curtobacterium sp. Arg-1. Next base: position 372,064 of record NZ_CP095731.1, on the reverse strand, counting down.
CCTGTCGCTCGAGACCGATGTGCGCGACGTCCTGGTGGACTTCAACGCACGGGTGAAGGAGGCCCGGCGACAGCTGCTCGGCGGGCCGCCGGTGGTCACGCCGATGCGCGACGTCGAAGCCGAGGTGCTCGCCTGGCGGGAGCGCCGCGAGCTGCGCATGGCGGCGGCAGCTCGAGCTGCGGAGCAGGCGCTGGCCGACGCGAAGCCGCGGCGGTGGTGGCGCCGCCGCTGAGCGGTGCCGTGGCGCGGCGGCGCGGGCCGTCGCCGGGCTTTCGCGCTGAGCGACAGTTCTCGCGAGCGTGAGCGCGTGAGGTGTCGCCCAGCCCGTGGCGAGGGCGACGACGGCCGCCGGGTACGACTGGTTCTGCCAGGCGCGGGCCCGCGGCGCGGTGCGGTTCGCGCAACGCGAATCGGCCCGGACCGCGCTGCTGCGTGGTCCGGGCCGATCGTGGTGCGGGGGTGTTACTTGATCTGTGCGGTGATGGTGGCGGTGCCGACGAGGAGGCCGCGCTTGACGGCGTCGGTGCCGAAGGTCTTGTTCAGCAGGCCGGCGGCGTCTTCGCTGATGTGGACGGTGGTGCCGGTCAGGATGGCGTTGTCGCCCTCGAGCTGGAGGGGCTTGAGGGAGCCGCCGTGCAGCTCGAACAGGAACGCGTTGTTGACAGCGACCTTGCCGTTGACCAGGACGTCGCCGTAGAGCTTGGACGAGCCGGGGTTGACGACGAAGTTCTCGAGGGTGACGGTGGTGTCGCCGCCCTTGAGGGTCAGGCCGGAGTCGTCGTGGTTGAGCAGGCCCTGGACGTAGGGGCGGTAGTTGCCGTCGGGGGACCAGTAGGTGACCGATCCGGCGGTGATCGGGAACGACACGGATCCGTCGGCGAGCTTGGCGGTGCCGGAGACGCCGGGGGTGAGCTTGAGGGAGGTGAGGGCGTCGGTGAAGCCGGAGTCGAGCTTCACGGCGGTGGAGCCACCGAGGACCTCGGGCACCGAGGCGACCGGTGCGGGGATCTTCGACGACGACGAGGACACCGTGTGGATGGCGGGGGTCGCGGCCTGGGCGGAGGAGATGCCGAACGCGGCACCGCCCAGCACGAGGGCACCGGTGGTGGCGAGGGTGATGGAGGTCTTGAGGCTCTTGCGCATCGTGATCAGTCCTTTGCTCTGGAGGCGCTCCGGCCGGTGGCCGAACGTGCACTGTGCACGCGCTGAGTACCGGCCAACTGCGACCGGAGAGCGCCCTGGGCTTTTGCCCTGTGCAAGTCATTCGGCGCCGCTGCCCGAACGGTTTGGACGAGTTTCCTGAGGTGCAGCAACCCGGTGTTTCGTACCGTGTACCCATGGCTCCAGCACACATCTCCACGACCGATCGGCTCCGGGCGGTCGACGCCTGGTGGCGCGCCGCCAACTACCTGACGGTCGGGCAGATCTACCTGCTGGACAACCCGCTGCTCACCCGGCCGATCGAACCCGACGACGTCAAGCCGCGGCTGCTCGGGCACTGGGGGACCTCGCCCGCACTGAACCTCGTCTACGCGCACTGCAACGCGCTGATCGCGGAGACCGGTCGCGAGTTCCTGTACATCTGCGGCCCGGGACACGGCGGCCCTGCGATGAACGCGAACGCCTGGCTGGACGGCACGTGGAACGAGCTGTACCAGGACGTCGACCTGCAGCGGTTCTTCCGTCAGTTCTCGTTCCCCGGCGGCATCCCCTCGCACGCCGCCCCGGAGACCCCCGGGTCCATCAACGAGGGCGGCGAGCTCGGCTACTCGCTCTCCCACGCGTACGGTGCGGCACTCGACAACCCCGACCTCGTCGTCGCGTGCGTGGTCGGTGACGGTGAGGCCGAGACCGGTCCGCTCGCCGGGTCGTGGCAGGCGCACACGTTCCTCGACCCGGTCTCCGACGGAGCGGTGCTGCCGATCCTCAACCTCAACGGCTGGAAGATCGCGAACCCGACGGTCCTGGCCCGCATCCCCGACGAGGACCTCACCGCGTACTTCCGCGGGCTCGGGTACGACCCGATCGTGGTCGACTCCAGCCGCGTCGACGACGACCCGTACGCGGTCCACGCCCTGTTCGACGGCGCCCTGCGACGCGCCCTCGCCGGCATCGACGACATCCAGGCCGCCGCACGTGCCCAGGCCGCTCGTGCCGCCGCCGGCCAGCCCGCCGGCGCCGCGGCCCTGCGTCCACGGTGGCCGATGATCGTGCTGCGCACCCCGAAGGGCTGGACCGGCCCGAAGGTGGTCGACGGTGAACCGGTCGAGGGGACCTTCCGTGCACACCAGGTGCCACTGCCGGCCGTGCGCGAGGACGACGGTCACCGCGCCCAGCTCGAGGAGTGGATGCGCTCGTACCGCCCGGAGGAGCTCTTCGACCAGGACGGCCACCCGGTCGGCATCATGACGACGATCCGCCCGACCGGCGACGAGCGGATGAGCGCCACCCCGCACGGCAACGGCGGCCGGCTGCGGACCGCGCTCGACCGCCCACCCCTCGAGCCGTACGCGGTCGAGGCCGGCACCGAAGCGTCCGCCACGGGCACGCTCGGCCCCTGGCTCGCCGCCCTGATCGAGAAGAACGCCTCGACCTTCCGGCTGTTCGGTCCGGACGAGACCATCTCGAACAAGCTCGACGCCGTGTTCGACGTCACCACCCGCGTCTGGCGTGCCCAGCGTGCGCCGGGCGACGAGCACCTCTCCCCCCGCGGCAGGGTCACCGAGGTCCTGTCCGAGCACCTGCTCGAGGGCATGCTCGAGGGGTACGTGCTGTCCGGTCGGCACGGGATGCTCAACACCTACGAGGCGTTCGCCCACATCATCGACTCGATGGTCGGGCAGTACGCCAAGTGGTTGGAGTCCTCGACGGACATCGACTGGCGGGCACCGGTGTCGAACCTGTCGCTCCTGCTGTCGTCGCACGTCTGGCGGCAGGACCACAACGGCTTCTCCCACCAGGACCCCGGGTTCCTGGACGTCGTCGCGTCGAAGCAGCAGGACCTCGTGCGGATCAAGCTGCCGGCCGACGCCAACACCCTGCTCGCCGTCGCCGCCCACGCCATGGAGACCACGGACCGCATCGAGGTGATCGTCGCGGGCAAGCACCCGGAGCCGGTCTTCCTGTCCCTCGAGGACGCCGTCGCGCACGCCGACGCAGGACTCGGGGTCTGGGACTTCGCCGGCACCGAGCAGGCCGTCGGCAGGGTCGACGTCGTCCTCGCGTGCGCCGGTGACGTCCCCACCGTCGAGGCGGTCGCCGCCACGGACATCATCCGGAAGCACGCACCCGGGGTCGGTGTCCGCGTCCTCAACGTCGTCGACCTGCTGGCGATCGGCGACCCGCGCAAGCACGAGCACCCGATCCCGGACGAGCAGTACGACGCGCTCTTCCTGCCCGGCACGCCCACGGTCTTCGCGTTCCACGGGTACCCGACGCTCGTGCACCAGCTGACGTACCGCCGGAACGGGCACGACGACCTGCACGTGCACGGGTTCCTCGAGCAGGGCACGACGACCTCGCCGTTCGACATGCTCATGCGCAACGAGATGGACCGCTTCGCCCTGGCCCACGACGCCCTGACACGGGTGGACGCCGAGGCGCACGCCGACCTGCTCACGAAGCTGTCCGAGGCGCGTGACGCTGCACGGGCGTTCGCGTACACGAAGGGCGAGGACCACCCGTCGCTCGCGGGCTGGGAGTTCGCGGGATGGCCGCAGGACGAACCCGCCAGCGGTGGGACCGGCGGCGACCCGGGTGCGGGCGAGACCGAGGCGGCCGCGCCCGGCAACTGACGCACTCCTCCACAGGCCTGGAGGCCCGGAGCACCCTCCACAGGACCGGTCACGCCCGCCGCGTGGCCGGTTCCGTGCTGTCAGGGTTCCGGCATGGACATCGGCTGGATCAGCGCGCTCGTGTCGGTCACCAGCGCGTCCGTTGCACTGGGGGCGCTCGTCGCCTCGGTGCTCGACGGGCGCGCGGGACGGCGAAATGCAGAGTTCTCGGTGCACCGCGACCTGTGGTGGCAGCGTTGGTCGTGGGTCGCCGACCGGGCGACCTCGGACGACGAAGGAACGCGCGCGGCCGCCGGTGTGATGGCAGCTGCGCTGGTGAGCCGCAGTTGGACGACCGCGGACGACCGCTGGGTCGGCCGGGCGCTCGACGACCTGACCGCAGCGACGATCGAAGGAGCGAACGATGATCTCGAAGCTGAGTGACAAGGACTTCAAGCGCTGGCTCGACGGACGTGAACTGACGACGCCCGCACTGCTGGCAGACCCGCACTACGGGCCCATGATGCGGGCGAAGGGCGCCGAGGAAGAGCTCCGTCAGGCGCGGATCGAATGGCGCGAACGCCAGGAGCGCGCACGAGCGCGGAAGCTCAAGGACGAGGCGTCCTTCGGTGAGGGCTGAACCGACGCCATGCGAGCCTGCCACGCTGGGACCGTGACCGAACTCGTCATCCCGGCCCCGAGCCTCCCGACCGTGCCCACGACGACGGGCGCGCGGTTCCCCGTCCGCCGTGTGTTCTGCGTCGGCCGGAACTACGCGGCGCACGCCCGCGAGATGGGCCACGACCCGGATCGCGAGCCGCCGTTCTTCTTCACCAAGCCGGCCGACGCCGTCGTGGTCGACGACGCCGACACCCCGTACCCGCCCCTGACCCAGCAACTGGAGCACGAGGTCGAGCTCGTCGTCGCGATCGGCACCGGCGGCGCGGACATCGCCGTCGCCGGTGCCCTCGCCCACGTGTGGGGCTACGCCGTCGGCATCGACCTGACCCGCCGTGACCTGCAGGCCGAGGCGAAGCGACTCGGGCGCCCGTGGGACACCGCGAAGGGCTTCGATGCATCGGCACCGATCGGCGCGATCACCCCGGCGGACGCGGTCGATCCGACCAGCGGCGCGATCGAGCTGACGGTGGACGGGGAACTCCGGCAGGCGGGCGACCTGGCCGACCAGATCTGGTCGGTCGCCGAGACGATCGCGGCGGTCTCGCGGTCGGTGTCGCTCGCGCCCGGCGACCTGCTGATGACCGGCACCCCCGACGGCGTCGGCGTGCTCGAACGCGGCTCGGTGCTCATCGGCACGATCGCCGGTGTCGGCGAGGTCCGGACCCGGATCGTCTGAGCCACGTGTCGCCGATGTGTCGACGGGCTGGGAGCCTTCGCAGGCAGCACGGGTAATCCTTGGGCATCGTCGCGGGTGGGGCCCGCGGCGGACACGGGGCGGCGCATCGCGACGGGGCGACGCGGACACCCCGGGACTGCCGGAGGTACGACCGTGCTGGAACACGACCTGCTCGCCACGTCCTGGACGTGGGCGGGCGACGAGAGCGTCCGCGACCGCGTGCACGCGGTGGGGTCCGCCGGGTTCGCCGGCCTGTCACTGTCCCTCGACGACCTGCACGAGGTCCGTGCCACGACGGGCTTCGCCGAACTCCGCCGCATGCTCGACGGGGCCGGCATCGTCTGGGTCCAGCTCGGACCGCTCGACCGGTGGTGGACCTGCGCGAGCCGCACCCAGGACGAAGACGCCGATCGCGGGGTGGTGCTCGAGGCCGCCGCGACCCTGAGCGCCTGGCAGGTGGTGGTCCGTGCCGACACTTCGTTGCCCGGAGCCTCGCCTGCGACGATGGCCGACGACTGGGTCGCGCTCGCCGACCAGGCCGAGGCCGTCGGGGCGCAGATCGTGCTCGAGCCGGAGCCGTGGTCCAACCTGCCCACGATCGAACGGGCCGCACGCTTCGTCGCCGCTGCCGGACACCCGAACGGCGGGCTGCTCCTCGACGCCATGCACGCGCTCCGCGGCGGTTCGACCCTCGCGTCGATCCGGCAGGGCGTCGCACCGGGGGTCCTCGCAGCCGTCGAGCTGAGCGACGGACTGCTGCACACCCCGAGCGGGATGACCCTGGCCGAGGAGTCCCGGACCGCGCGGTACCTGCCCGGTGCCGGGGCGTGGGACCTGCCCGGCCTCGTCCGGACGGTGCGTGAACTCGGGTTCGACGAGCCGTGGGGCGTCGAGGTCCGGACCCCGGCGCACCGTGCAATGCCCGTCCGTGACGCGCTCCGCACCGCCGTCGCCGCCACCCGTGCGGTGCTCGACGCCGCTGACGCCTTCGGTGCCCCGGCTGCCCCGGCGATGCCCTCGACGCCCGCACCGACGTCCGCCGTCGACTTCGAGCCGCCGCAGACCGGCCGCCACGACCCGACGAACGGTGCGCGACGTCGGGACGCCGACACAGGGACGCCCGCGTAGGTTGCTGGGCATGACCGATCAGGCAGCACACGACGACGACCTGCTCCGCCGTTCTCAGGAGTCCATCGACGAGGCCAAGGCCGCCGCGGCCGAGGTCGTGGAGCCGGACGAGGACGCGCTCATCGACGAGGACGCCCCCGTGGCCGACCACGCGGAGCCCGCCGACGGACCCGCCCCCGCGGCGTGACCCGGTACTGACCCGGTACTGTCCCGAAAGCACTCCCCACACCGACGGAATCGCCGGGCGACCATCCAGGTCGCCCGGCGATTCGTTCGTCTTCGCGTGTGACGATCCGCTCACTCGGTGCGTCCCACCAGTGGACCCACCGGTTGCGCTGCTGCGCGCCCGGTGCGGGGCCGTGCGGCCGGTCTCCCTGAACCGGCTGGCCGCGTGCCCCGGCGGCGGTCCGTGCGCTCCCTGATCCAGCGTGCGGGCCGTCGGGTCCGCCGACCCGTTCCGCCACCACGGAGCCGCCGGGCCGCCGCGCGGGTCAGGCCACCGTGCTCGTCAGTCGTCGTCCTCGTCGGCGAGGAAGTCCGCGTACCGGACCTCGGTCTCCGTGGTGCTGCTGCGCGGTTCGACGATCCGCTGCGACAGGTCGTCCCCGGTGATCGCGACGCGTTCTGCGGCCGTGAACGGCGGCAGGTACTTGCTCGAGTTCATCCCCTGAGCCCCCTTCGTCTCGGCGAACGTAACAGCCCGTGGCCGGACCCCGGCGTCGTTGCCGGAATCGTCCCCCGCCCGAGCGTCGCACGGGGGACGGAATTTCGCCAGGGGCGGACCCATGCGGATGCATGCGCCGGCCGCGGCCGGCCAGCGCGTCAGGACTCCCGCACGACGTCGTCCGGGTCCTTGTCGACCCGCCATCCCCGCCACGACGGTTGCCGGAGCCGCCCGTCACCCGTCCACTCGGCGAACTCGACCTCGCCGACGCGCTCCGGCGTGACCCAGTGGGCGTCCCGCGCGTCGGGCCGTGGGACGTCGACGAACGGTGAGGTCTTCCGTGCCAGTGGTGCGAGGACATCGCCGATCTCGTCGAGGTCGCGGTCGCGGAACCCGGTGCCGACCTTGCCGATGTACTCCAGTCCGTCCGGGCCGGGTACCCCGAGCAACAGCGATCCGATCCCGCCGGCACGCCGACCGCTGCCCGGCTTCCAGCCGCCGACGACGACTTCCTGGGTGGCGTGGTGCTTGCGCTTCAGCCAGGCTTCGGACCGACGGCCCTCGGCGTACTTCGACGACCGCTTCTTCGCGACGACGCCCTCGAGGCCCTGCTCGCGCGAGGCGGCCAGCACCGCGTCGAGTTCACCCTGCACCGCCGGCGGCACGTCGATCGCACCACCCGGTTGCACGACGGTCTCGAGCGCCTGGCGCCGGGCGTCGTACCCGAGCCGAGTCAGCTCGTGCCCGTCCGCCTCGAGCACGTCGAAGAGCAGGAACCGGACCGGGGTGGTCTCCTGCGCGCTCCGGACCTCACGCGCCTTCGTCAGCCCCATCCGGTTCTGGAGCAGCTGGAACGACGGTCGGCCGCGGTCGTCGACGGCCACGATCTCACCGTCGAAGACCCCGTCCACCCCGGCCCGCTCCCCCAGTTCCTGCAGTTCCGGGTACTGCGCCGTCAGGTCGTTGTCGTTGCGGCTGCGCACGGTGACCGATCCGTCGCGGACGGTTGCGAGCGCCCGCACCCCGTCCCACTTCATCTCGAACGCCCAGTCCGCCGGGTCCAGCCGGGTCTCGCCCTTGTCCAGGGTCGCCTGCATCGTCCGGCGCTCCGACGGCGGGGTCTCGGCGTCCGCCGCCCGGGTGATCCGTCGCCGCCCGTCGGACCCGCCGGGTGCGGTGCGCGCCACCGCCGGCCCGGCACCGCTGCCGCCGTCCGCCAGCCGTTCGGGTTGTTCCTTCGTGCGGTGGATGAGCCAGTTCTTCTCGTCGCCCCCGCCCCGGCCGCGGGTGTGCAGCAGCGCGAGGCGGCGAGCGCCGCCGGTCCGACCGTGCAGGGTGACGATGACCTCCTGCCCCTCGCGCCACTTCTCGAGCTCGTAGGTGCCGTCGTCCCAGATCGTGACCGTGCCGCCGCCGTACTCGTACTTCGGGATCGTGCCCTCGAACGAGCCGTACTCGAGCGGGTGGTCCTCGGTCTGCACGGCCAGGTGGTTCTTGCCGGGATCGGTCGGTTCGCCCTTCGGCAGTGCCCAGCTCACCAGCACGCCGTCGTGCTCGAGCCGGAAGTCGTAGTGGTCACGGGTGGCGTGGTGCTCCTGGACGACGAAGGTCGGTGTGCCGTCCTTCCGCACCGTCGGGGCACCTTCCGGCACGGGTTCCGGCGTCTTCGAGGCGTCCCGCTTGGCCCGGTAGGCGGCGAGCCGGTCGCGGGCGGGCTGCTCGGCGTCGTTCGCCCGCTCGGTGCGGTCGCTGTCCCAGTGACCGTGGTCGTCGCGCCCGACGGCCAGCGAGGCGGAGGCGACCGGGTGCAGGAAGTCCCCACGGGCCTCCAGGCGTTCGAGGACCTCGTCCAACGTGAGCTGCGCGAGCCCGCGTTCCTCGAGTTCCTTCCAGGTGCGTGGTGCCGCGACCGTCGGCCGTTCGCGGCCGCGCAGCGAGTACGGGGCGATGGTCGTCTTGTTGCCGTTGTTCTGCGACCAGTCGACGAAGACCTTGCCCGTCCGCTCGGCACGGCTCATCGACGACAGCACCAGGTCCGGCAGGTCCGTCTCGAGGGCCTTGGCCAGCTCGTGGGCGACGTCGGAGACCTGCGCCGTCGTCGCCTTGCCGTCGAGGGCCGCGTACAGGTGGATGCCCTTGGAGCCGGACGTCACCGGGTACGGGTCGAGTCCCATGCCGTGCAGGATCTCGCGCGCGGCCACGGCGACCTCGACGCACTCGGGCAGCCCGACGCCGTCACCGGGGTCCAGGTCGAGCACGAGCCGGTCCGGGTGCTGCTGCGCACCGCGGGGACCGAACCGCCACTGCGGGACGTGCAGTTCGAGCGCGGCCTGCTGCGCCATCCACACCAGGGTCGGCAGGTCGTCGACGATCGGGTACTCGTTGTCGTGCTCCGAGTGGTGGATGGTGTGGTGCCGCACCCAGTCGGGGGCCGAGTCGGGCAGGTTCTTCTCGAAGAAGACCTTGCCGTCGACGCCGTTGGCCCAGCGCTTCCGGGTCACGGGGCGGTCCTTGACGTGCGGGATCATCCACGGCGCGACCCGCTCGTAGTACTCGATCACCCGACCCTTCGTGGTGCCGGTCTCGGGGTAGAGCACCTTGTCGGTGTTCGTGAGCGCGAGCCGACGGTCGCCGACCAGGACGACGGTCTTGCGCGAGGCGGGACTCACAGCGCCACCCCGGTCGCTCCCGCCACCGTCAGGGTCGTGCCGGACGTGTACGACGACTCGGGCCCGGCCAGGTAGACGTAGGCGCTGCCGAGCTCGACGGGCTGGGCGGGACGACCGAACGGGGTGTCCTGGCCGTACGCCGCGATCTCGTCGCCCGGGTAGCTGATCGGCTGCAGGGGCGTCCACACCGGCCCGGGCACCACCGTGTTGGCACGGATGCCCTTGCTGGCGAGCTGCCGCGCGAGCCCGTTCGTGTACGTGATGATCGCGGCCTTCGTCGCGGCGTAGTCGATCATGCGGTCCTGCGGCTGGTACGCCGACACCGAACTGGTCGTGACGATCGAGCTGCCCGGCGCCATGTGCGGGACGGCAGCGCGGACGAGCCAGAACAGCGAGTACAGGTTGACCTTCATCGTCCGGTCGAAGTCCTCGGTGCTCTGCTCGGTGACGTCCTGGTGCACCTGCTGGTGGCCGGCGACCAGCACGAGCGCGTCCAGGCCACCGAGCTCGCTGACGGCGTCCTGCACCAGGACGTCGCAGAATGCCTCGTCCGTCAGGTCGCCGGGCAACAGCACGGCCTTGCGCCCGAGGTCACCGATGACGTCGCGGACCTGTTCGAGGTCCTCGCGCTCCTCGGGCAGGGCGTTCAGGGCGACGTCGGCGCCCTCCTTCGCCATCGCGATCGCCGCGGCGCGCCCGATGCCGGAGTCCGCGCCCGTGACGAGCACCCGGTACCCGCGCATCCGCCCGGTGCCCAGGTAGCTCGTCTCGCCGTGGTCGGGGGCGGGGTCCATCGCACTCGCCAGCCCGGACCCCTGCTGGGTCTGCGCGGGGAACGGCGGACGGGGGAACTGGTCGCGCGGGTCCTGCTTGTCGAGCTGGCTCATGGGCCCATCGTGCTCGCGCCGGCCTCGCGGCGGTCCAGCGAACCGGACATCCGTGGAACGATCCCCCGGACGGCGGACCTGTGGAGGAACCGTCGGCTCCGGGCACGCACGCATGCGGGCGGGCATCATGTGCGCATGAGGTCGATCTGGAAGGGCTCCATCGCGTTCGGGCTCGTCAACGTGCCCATCAAGGTCTACGCGGCCACCGAGACGCACGACGTGTCCCTGCACCAGGTCCACGACGACGACAAGGGCCGCATCCGGTACAAGCGGGTGTGCGAGTTCGGCCACGAGGTCGAGTACGCCGACATCCAGCGCGCCTACGACGACGGTGACAAGACCGTGGTGCTCACCGCGGACGACTTCAAGCAGCTCCCCGAGGAGCAGTCGCACGAGGTCGAGGTGCTCGAGTTCGTGCCCGTCGAGCAGGTCGACCCGATGATGTTCGAGAAGACCTACTACCTGGAGCCCGACTCGCGCTCGCCGAAGGCGTACGTGCTGCTGCGCGAGACCCTGGCGAAGACCGACCGCCTGGCGATCGTGCAGTTCACCCTGCGGCAGAAGACCCGGCTCGGGGTGCTCCGGGTGCACGACGAGGTCATCCTGCTGCAGGGGCTGCTCTGGGGCGACGAGGTCCGCGCCGCCGACTTCAAGACCCTCGACACGACGGTGAAGGTCAGCGCCAACGAGCTGAAGATGTCGTCCTCGCTCGTCGAGAGCATGTCCACCGACTTCGACCCCGACCGCTACACCGACTCCTACCAGGAGGAACTGCAGCAGCTGATCGACGCCAAGCTCGAAGCGGGCGACGACATCGACACCGAGAAGACCTTCGGCGAGCAGCAAGACGACGAGGACGACGACGAGGGCGGTGACGTGCTCGACCTGATGGCCGCCCTGCGTGCGTCCGTCGACAAGAAGCGGACAGGAGGCTCGGGGTCGCGTTCGTCGTCGACGTCACGGTCGTCGTCCGGTTCCGGCTCGGGCACGTCCGGCTCCGGCACGTCCAGCTCCGGCAGGAAGTCGCCGGCGAAGAAGGCGCCCGCCAAGAAGGCCGCGGAGAGCACGACGGAGAAGGCCACCGCGAAGTCGGCGCCGAAGAAGACACCGGCGAAGAAGGCCCCGGCCAAGAAGCCCGCCGCCAAGAAGCAGGCGAGCTGACGGCTCAGGCCGCGGTCGACCCGCCGCCCGCCAGGCGCTCGAGCGTGGTGAACACCTCGGCGTACTGCTGGCGGAGCGCTGCCCACCCGGCGCCGGTGTCGATCGACTCCGGGTCCTCGACGGGCACCGCGTACCCGTACTGCGCCCGCGGGACCGGGTCACCCGGCAACCGGAGCTCCTGTGTGAACGCGCCGCTCGCCGCCTCGAAGGTCAGGGTGTGCGATGCGATGTTCCGTCCCCAGTCCGCGGACGGCCACGACATGAACGCGACGTGCCGCATCCCCTCGGCGGGGTCCGTCGCCGAGACGTAACAGCCGTGGTGGTCCTCGCCCGGGGACAGGATCGTGTACGTGCCGTTGTCCCGGTAGACGAGCAGGGCCTCGGCGAAGGGCTTCGGTGCGTACATCGCGGTGTAGCGCAGGGCGTGCACGAACTGCGGCCGGCCCAGCGGGACCGTCACGAGCGCGCTGCGGGCCGGCCCCTCGTTGGCTGGTGGCTCGCCCGGGGTCGACGCCGCTGCACCTGCCGGCAGGTGGGCGACGTAGAGCAGCTCGGCGTCCTCCGTGCCGGTGCTGCGGCCGTCGTGCACGATGCGCGGCTCCTCGACCAGGGCCTGCCCCGGCCCGACGACCCGAGTGGCCTCTTCGGTGACGTGCGTCAGCGCCCCGCGCACCACGAGACCCGTCTGGCGTGCGTCGTGCTGGTGCCAGCCGGTCGACGCACCCACCGGGAGCGTCAGCCGCCGCACCTCGTACGTGCCGCCGTCGGGCCCGTCGACGGTGGCGATGAGGGTGGTGGTGGGCTCGGGGTGGGGCATCGGGGTCCTCTCGGTGATGCGTTCGCCAGATGATCGTCTTGCACCCACCTGGGACGGTGGTCGAAGGACGACGCGGATCCGTTCAGCCGGCGCGCGAGGCACGTGTCACGAGCCGGAAACACGGGTCCGCGACACTGGGCACATGACTCCAGAAGAGCCTGGGGCCTTGTCGTCGCCACCCGCGACCGATGGCCCACCCGTCACCGTCTCCGTCACCCGCCTGGTCGAACCCGACCGCATCCCCGAGGCCACCCGCTGGGTGCAGTCCGGGGTGAACCTGGCGAACCGCTACCCGGGCTTCCTCGGCTCCGGGTGGGTGCGTTCCCGGGCGCAGTCGCGCGAGTGGCACATGCTCTACCGGTTCGCCGACCACGACTCCCTGGCGACGTGGGAGAACTCCGACGACCGGCTGCGGTGGCTCGACCTGGGCCGTGACCTGGTGGTGGAGTCCCGCGTCGAGAAGCGCACCGGCATCGAGGGGTGGTTCGACGTCCCGCAGGACGCTCCGGCCTCGAGCGCTCCCCCGCGGTGGAAGCAGTCCGTGAGCATCTGGCTCGGCTTCTTCCCGGTGAACCTCGCCTTCACGTACCTGATGGCCTGGCTCGTCCCCGCGTTCGCGCACGTCGCGATCCTGCCCCGGGTGCTCATCACGACCGTCGTGCTCACGCCGATCATGACGTTCTGGGTGCTGCCGTTCGTGACGAAGCTGATCCGTCCGTGGCTGCTCGCACCGCCGAAGCAACCGCAACAGCAACGGCAGCAGCCGGTCCGGCAGCCGCGCGGCTAGATCGACGGGTCGCTACGGGGTCCCGAGCACCGACAGCTGATCGAGCCGCTCGAGGATGACGCCCTCGCGCAGTGCCCACGGGCAGATCTCGAGGGCCGGCAGGTCGAAGATGTCCAGGCACGCCTCGGCGACGAGCGCGCCGGGCACCACCTGGTGTGCGCGGCTCGGTGAGACACCGGGCAGCGCCGCGAGCTCGTCGACCGACATCGTCAGCAGCTCCGGCAGGCGCTGCCGCAGCACCGCGCCGTCGAGCGCACGGGGCACGAGTGGTCCGGCGGCGGACGGCGCGGCCCCGCAGACGCGGGCGATCGACCGGAACGTCTTCGACGTCGCCACGGCCCGGTCCGGACGCCCCGAGCGGAGCAACCGTCCGGCGTCACGGGCGATCTCCACGCGGATCTCGTGCCGGATGCGGCGGACGTCGTCCTCGGTCGGGGTGCCGGCCGAGAAGTAGGAGCGCGCCAGCCGGGCGGCACCGATCGGCATCGACCACGCGACGTCCGGTGCCTCGTCGGCACCGCCGGCGATCTCGAGCGAGCCCCCGCCGATGTCGAAGACCGCCAGGCGACCGGCGGACCAGCCGAACCAGCGGCGCACGGCCAGGAACGTCAGCCGGGCCTCGTCCGAGCCGGACAGGACGGCCAGCTCGACCCCGGTGGAGGCCTCGACGTGGGCGAGCACGGCCTCGGAGTTGCCGGCGTCGCGCACCGCCGAGGTGGCGAACGCGAGCATGTCCTCGCAGCCGCGCTCCTCGGCGACGCGGACCGCGTCGGCGACGAAGGTGGTCAGGGCGTCGATCCCCTGCTGGGTCACCGCGCCCGAGTCGTCGAGGTGCTCGGCCAGCCGCAGCGGCTGCTTGAACGAGGACGCCGGCAGCGGCGCAGCGCCGCCGTGGGCGTCCACGACGAGCAGGTGGCCGGTGTTGGACCCGATGTCGAGGACTCCCACGCGCATGGACCCAACGCTAGTGGGCCGCGCAGTCACCCCACGGCCGGGAGGCGCGGGTCACGCCCGCAGGAACGCCTCCAGCTCGGCGGTGGTCGGGTACGAGGCCTGCGCGCCCGGCTTGGTCGCGGCGTACGCCCCGACCCCCACCGCGAACCGGGCGGCGTCGACGAGGGTGTCCCCGGTGGCCAGGCGCAGCGCCACCGCACCCATGAAGGCGTCGCCGCAGCCCGTGGTGTCCACCGGCTCGACCCGCACGGCGTCGATCGACACCGGCTCGGCACCGCGATCGTGCACGACGCAGCCGGCACCACCACGGGTGACGATCGACCGCGCGACACCGTGGTCCCCGAGCGCGGCGGCCTCGTGCTCGTTCACGAGCAGCACGTCGGTCAGCTCGAGCAGTTCGGCCGGCACCGCGCCGAAGGGCGACAGGTTCGTGAGCACCGTGACCCCGGCGGCGTGCGCAGCCCGGGCGGCGGCGAGGACGACGTCGATCGACACCTCGAGGCAGAGCCCCAGCACCGTGGCGTCGGCGAAGGCGTCGGTCGGCACGTCCTCCGGCGTCAGCGTGCCGTTCGCCCCGGCGGAGATCACGATGGTGTTCTCGCCTGCGGCGTCGACCGTGATGACGGCGGTGCCGGTCGCCGTTCCCTGACGGACGGCGACGTGCGTCGTGTCGACACCCGCAGCCGCGACGGAGTCGCGGAGCAGCGCACCGTTCCCGTCGTCGCCGACCGCACCGATCATGCGCACCGTGCCCCCGAGCCTCCCGGCAGCCACCGCCTGGTTGGCGGACTTGCCACCGGGCAGGATCGCGAGGTCGGAGCCCTGCAGGGTCTCACCGGGCTGGGGGAAGCGCGCGGTGCGGACCACCAGGTCCGCGTTGAGCGACCCGACGACGACGATGCTCTCGGTCAACGGACGGTCTCCTTCTGCGGGGCGACGGACGTGGTCTCGGCGCCTTCCGGACGGGGGATGAGGAACGAGATCGCGAGTGCGACGGTCGTGATCGCGGCCCCGAGCAGCATGCCACCGGAGTACCCGGCGGTGCCCGCGGAACCGCCGACGCCGAGCGCGATCTGCAGCGCGGGCAGGACGGCGAAGCTGACGCCGGCGCCGAGGTTGAACGCACCGGCGTTCAGGCCGGGCAGGAAGCCGGGGTTCGACTCCGGCGACAGCACGATGCCCAGGCCGTTCAGGATGATGTTCGCGATGCCGGCGTAGGTGATGCCGATCAGCACGGTCGCGGTGACCAGCACGGGCAGCGAGTGCACGCCGACGAGCGCCATCAGCACGGTCGAGACGATGCTGCCGATCAGGCCGAAGCGCAGGACAGCGCGGTACCCGATGGTCGGGGCGAGGCGCCCGGCGAAGGGTCCGACGATCCAGCCGACCAGCGCGTACGGGGTGAGGAACACGAGCGAGGCCAGGTCGGGCTCCATGCCGAAGCCGGCGTCGCCGTTCTGCGCGAGCGACGTGACCAGGCCGTTGACGACCGCGAACACGCCCGTCATCGTCAGGAACGTCGTCGCCAGGAGCGCCCAGGTCGCACGGCGTTTCAGGAACCGGGTCTCGACCAGGGGTTCCCGCACCCGCGACTCGACGGCCCAGAACACGGCGAAGGCGACGAGCGCGACGACGACGCCGCCGATCACGAGGGCCGGGTTCGCCGCGCCGAGCTTGCCGGCCTCGTTGAACGCCGTGAGCAGCGCCCCGACCGAGACCACGAGGGGGACGACGCCGATCCAGTCCATCCGGGTGCCGGCGGAGGGCTTCGACTCGACGCCCCAGACGGCGACCAGGAACAGGGCGAGGACGGTGACGACGGCGATGACCCAGAAGATCCCGCGGAACCCGAAGTTGGTCGCGATCCACCCGCCGGCCAGGGCGTCGACGCCCGCGATGCCGCCGTTCACCGCGGTCAGCAGCCCGAGCGCGGCGCCGTAGCGCTTCGGGTCGCTGATCTCGTTGCGCAGGACGAGCAGACAGATGGGGACGACCGGACCCGTGACGCCCTGGATGATCCGGCCGGCGAACAGCATCGGCACGTTCACCGCGAGCGCGGCGACGATGCTGCCGACGAGCATCACGGCGAGCATGCCGAGCAGCACGCGCTTGCGACCGACGATGTCGGAGAGCCGCGGCAGGAACAGCGAGAACAGCGCCGCGAGCGTGAAGTACAGGGTCTGCGACAGGCCGATGGTGGCGTCGTCGGTGTGGAGCTCGCGCGCCATCGTGACGAGCGCGGGGCTGAGCATGCTCGCGTTCAGCTGGAACGCGATGCACGCGGCGAGGAGCGCGGCGGTGAGGGCGCCGATCGACTTCTTCGTCGAGGTGGAGGTCATGGGGTTCAGTGCTCCGGGGTCGTGGTGATGCCGGCTTCGACGGCGTCGGCGGCGGCACGAGGGGTCCAGCCGGTGTTGGCCGTCTCGCCGATGCGCTCGAGCGCGTCGACGACCAGGTCCCAGAACCGGCCGTGGTCGAGCTCCATCGCGGCGCTCGTGCGGCAGTCCGCGGGCGCCGGGGCGCGGAAGTCGGCGACGGTCATCCCGAGGGTCAGGGCACCCTGGGTCTCGACGCGGATCGGGACCTTCACGGCGCGGACGATCGTCGGGTCGATCACGTAGGCGACGGCGCAGGGGTCGTGCACCGGCGGGGCGTCGAAGCCCTGGGCGTCCTTGTAGGTCTGCCCGAAGAAGTCGAGCAGCTCGCCGACGAACGCGGCGGGGGCGGTGCCGACACCGGCGATGCGCGCGGCGACCTCGGGGGTGGCCAGGGCCTGGTGCGTCAGGTCGAGACCGACCATCACGACGTCCCAGCCGGCCTCGAACACGATGGCCGCGGCCTCGGGGTCGATGACGATGTTGAACTCGGCGACCGGGCTCCAGTTGCCGACGTGCACACCACCGCCCATGAGCACGACCTGCTTGACGCGCTCGACGATGCGGGGCTCCTTGCGGGCGGCGAGGGCGATGTTCGTCAGGCCGCCGGTCGGCACGAGGGTGACCGTGCCGGGCTCGTGCGCCATCACGGTGTCGATGATCAGGTCGACGGCGTGGCGCTCGTCGAGGGCGAACGACGGCTCGGGGAGCATCGGGCCGTCCAGGCCGCTCTCGCCGTGGATGTCCGGGGCGACCTCGATCTGACGCAGCAGCGGGCGGGCGGCACCGGCGGCGAACGGCACCCCGGTGATGCCGGCGATCCGCGCGACGGCCAGGGCGTTGCGGGTGACCTTCGGCAGGGTCTGGTTGCCGACGACGGTGGTCACGGCGAGCAGGTCGATCGCCGGGCTGCCGTGGGCGAGCAGGAGCGCCACGGCGTCGTCGTGTCCGGGATCGCAGTCGAGGATGATCTTCGCGGCGGGCTGGGTCGCATCGGGCACGCTGGGCGCTCCACTTCTTCGGGGAATCGAGGTGAGTGCTCGACGTGGTGGGGATCCACGGGCCGGCAGAACGCTGGCGACGCGGCGCGTCAAGCGTTTGACATCGAAACACGTCAAACGCTTGACGTCAAGTTCGAGCACCGCGCTCGCTAGCATCGACGGGTGCCCTCCCCCGCCGCCCCGAGCCGTCGTGTGACCGCTGCGATGGTGGCCGAGCGTGCGGGCACGAGCATCGCCACGGTCTCCCTCGTCGTGAACGGCAAGGACCGCGGGCGGGTCTCGGCTCCCATCGCCGCACGGGTACGCGACGCCGTGGACGACCTCGGCTACGTCGTCGACCACGCCGCCAGCTCGTTGGCGCGCGGCAGCGGTGACCTCGTCGTGTTCATCGCCCCCGACCTGTCGAACCCGTTCTTCGCCGAGGTCATCCGTGGCGTCCGCGACACCCTGGGCGACCGGTTCCAGCTCGTGCTCTCCGTCACCGAACGGGGCGCGCAGCCGGTCGCGGCCGACGTCCGGCGCTTCGAACGGCTCCGGCCCGCCGGCATCCTGGTCGACGCCCCCGCCGCCGACGAGCCGATGTCGGCGAGCGTCCCCGTGGTGCTGCTCGACGCCCCCGGTGGCCCCGAGGCCGTCAACTACGACCTCTCCACCGGCGTGCACGAGCTCGTCGCACACCTGCACGACCAGGGGCACCGGCACGTGGGCTACCTCGACGGCACCTCACGGGCGGCGACGTTCGGCGTGCGCCGCGACCTGTTCGAGCAGGCCTGCGCAGACGCCGGCATCACCGTCTCCGAGGTCACCGCCCGTGCCGACCTGACCGTCGAGGCCGCGGCCTCGGCCACCGAGCACGTCATCGAGGCCTGGCAGGACGACGACGTCACCGCCGTCGTCGCGGCCGCGGACACCCTGGCCTACGGGGTCCTGCGGGTCGCTGGCGCGCTCGGCATCGCCGTCCCCGGCGCACTCGCGGTCGCGGGCTTCGACGACCTGCCGTCGTCGTCGGTCACCGCGCCGGCGTTGACGAGCGTGGCACTGCCCGGCGCTGACCTCGGTCGGGCTGCGGCACTGCGACTCCTCGCGACGCTCGACGGCACGGCCGCCGAGCCCGCGGCCCTGCCGACACGGCTCGTGCCGCGCGCGAGCACCGGCGCGTAGCGCCGGGCGACCGCGACCTCACGCGCTCAGCGGCAGCGCACGCGCGCTGGGACGCGTGAGGTGTCGCCCGGCACGAAACGCCGGCTGCGGCAGTGAGCGCGAGCGGACGACCGACGGGAGGCGCGGCACCAGCTGGCACCGCGCCTCCCGTCAGCACGCCGTCGTCTCCACAACGCGCCCCGCGATCCGCTGGACGCCGCCGAATCCGGCGGCGTCTCGCTCAATCCGAGGCGTCCCGGCGGGACGCCGGCGTCTCACCACCCGACGAGACGGACTCCGACCCCGCCGTCCGGGCCGCGCGCTGGGCCCGCTCGAGCTCGTCGGCCTCGTCACCGCCGACGGCCTCGCCACGGGCGACCATGCCGGCCGTGTCGGACAGTGTGATCTGCGGCAGGAACAGCGCGAGCAGGAACGCCACCGCGATGAACGGCAGCAGGTACCAGAACACCGGTGCGAGCGAGTCGGCGTAGGCGTTCACGACGCCGTCCTGCACCGCCGGCGGCAGCCCTGCGACGGTCGACGGGTCGATGCTGCCCGCCGACGACGCCGCATCGGTCGCCGAGCCACCGGCACCGCGGAACACGTCGGTCAGCGACGTCGTGAGCCGCGCGGTGAAGAGCGCGCCGAAGACGGCGGTGCCGAGGGAGGCACCGACCTCGCGGAAGTAGTTGTTCGTCGACGTGGCGGTCCCGACCTGCTCGGCAGGAACGGCGTTCTGCGCGACGAGGACGACCACCTGCATGATCAGGCCGAGCCCCGCACCGAACACGAACAGGTAGGCGCAGATGAGCCAGATCGGGGTGTCCGCCGCCAGCTGGGTCATCGCGAGCATCGCGATGGCCACCAGCACCGTGCCGACGATCGGGAACATCCGGTAGCGGCCGGTCTTGGTGATCAGGACACCCGATGCGATCGACGTCCCGATCAGGCCGGCCATCATCGGCAGCATCAGCAGGCCGGAGACCGCGGCCGAGGTGCCCGAGGCCATCTGCAGGAACGTCGGGACGAACCCGATCGCCGCGAACATGCCGATTCCGAGCACCAGGCCGATGCCGGTCGCCAGCAGGAAGGTGCGGTTGCGGAAGAACGACAGCGGGAGCACCGGGTCCTGCGCGCGGGACTCGACGAACACCAGGAGTGCGGCCGAGACGACGAGACCGGCGAACCAGACCCAGGTCTCGGGTGCGTCCCAGCCGTGGTCCTTGCTGCCGCCGAACTCCGAGAAGAACACCAGGCACGTGGTCGCCGCGGACATGAAGAGCACCCCGAGCACGTCGATGCGCTTCGTGGCCTTCTTGTTCGGCAGGGTCAGCGCGAACCACGCCACGAAGAACGCCGCGATGCCGACCGGGATGTTGATGTAGAACGCCCAGTTCCAGGTCAGGTGGTCCACGAAGAAGCCACCGAGCAGCGGGCCGCCGATGGCGGACAGACCGAAGATCGCACCGAGCGGACCGAGGTACTTGCCGCGCTGCGACGCCGGCACGATGTCCGCGATGATCGCCTGCGACAGGATCATCAGGCCACCGCCACCGAGTCCCTGCATGGCACGGAACGCCACGAGCTGCGTGAAGTCCGTGGCGAACGCGCACCCGGCCGACGCGATGGTGAACAGCGCGATCGCGATGAGGAACAGGTTGCGACGGCCGAGGACGTCGCCGAACTTGCCGTAGACGGGCATCACGATGGTCGAGGCCAGCAGGTACCCGGTCGTCAGCCAGGCCTGGTGCGCGACGCCGCCGAGTTCCCCGACGATGGTCGGCATCGCGGTGGAGACGATGGTCTGGTCGAGGCTGGAGAGCAGCATCCCCGCGATCAGGGCGGAGAAGATGATCCAGATGCGACGCTGCGTCAGGAGCAGCGGTCCGTCGGAGCCTGGGCGGGCACGCTTGGCGGTGCCCGGCGCGGTGGCGCTCATGTGGTGTGTTCCCGTTCGGTCGTGGTGACCGCCCTGAGCAGGCGGAGGTTCTCGGTGAGCAGCGCGTCGAACGTCGGCCCCGTGGCCTCGTCGAACGCGTCGTCGAAGTACTCGGTCGCGGTGACCTTGAGGAGCGCCGCCGCGGTCTCGGTGACCAGACGCGGTCGGCGGTCGGCGGGGTCGTCCCACCCGAACCGCCGTCCGAGCGCCACGGTGACCCGGGCGAGCTGCACGTCGGTCGCCGACAGGAACCGTGCGACGAGCGCCGGCTCCCGCTCGAACACCCGGCGGACCAGGGCTTCGTCGGCGCGGGCGATGCCGACCCGGTGGAACTGGTCGATGGCCAGCGCCACGATCGAGTCGAGGGGGTCGAGTCCCGCGGGGACGATGCCGCCCGCGGCGTAGGCGTCGATCGCCTCGACGTCGGCGTTGAGCTCGATGCCGAGCACGGCGTCGTCCTTCGACCCGAAGTGGTTGAAGAACGTGCGGCGCGACACCCCGACGGTCTCGCAGAGCTGCTCGATCGTGAAGCCGTGCAGCCCGTGCTCGACCGTCGCCCGACGCGCCTCGCCGATCATGCGTCGGCGGAGCGCTCGGGTGCGTTCGGTGGTGCTCACCGAGCAAGAATTGCACTCTCGTGGTGAAAGTGCAATGTGGACCGGGTCGAGTTACAGGGTCTTCTCGAAGCAGAACGACCACGGCATCGTCGCGGCGTAGGGCTCGTAGACGTCGATCTGGTCCCAGCCGGTCTTGCGGTAGAGCGCCACGGCGTCGGGCTGCTTGTCACCGGTCTGCAGGATGAGCCGCGGGGCGCCGAGTTCGCGACCGACGCGCTCGCACTCGTCGAGCAGTGCGGTCGCCGCACCCTTGCCGCGCGCGGACGCCAGCACGATGAGGCGCTTCAGCTCGACCTCGTCCCCCAGACGCCGGACGGCGATGTGCCCGACCGGTTCGCCGGACTCGTCGACGGCCAGGATCGACGTGACGACCGTCGACGGATCGACGCTCAGCGCACGGCTGCGCTCGGCGGTGACCGCCGGGTCCTCGCCGGCGTTCGCCGACCCGTAGCGCTCGTGCATCTCGTCGTCCATGCGGGCGCGGAGCACCACGCTGCGGGGGTCGTCCCAGGACACGCGTTCGATCGTGATCACGAACGTCGATCCTGGCACGGGCGACCGACGTCGCAGAAACCGAGGACGGCCGTCGAGCACGACCGGCGCCACCCGTCAGGCGCGCCGCCCGTCAGGCGCGCCGACCGAGTGCCGCGAGCGGACCCTCGCCGGCGCGGAACGCCGCGAGCACGGCCGCAGCGTCGTCGTACACCTCGGCCGCTCCGGCACCGCGGAGTTCGTCACCGCCGATGCCACCGGTCATCACGCCGACGCACGTCACCCCCACCTTGCCGGCGGACTCGACGTCCCACATGGCATCCCCGACCATCACAGCGTCGTCAGCGGAGACCCCGACCTTGTCGAGCGCCACCCGGATGATGCCGGGGTCCGGCTTCGCCTGCTCGACGTCCTCGGAGCTGGTCTCGGCGGTGACCCACTCGCCCGCGTCGAGCAGGTCGCGCAGGCGGGCGAGTTCGTGCTCGGGGGCGCTGGTCGCCAGGACGACGGCGTGCCCGGCCTCGGCGACGGCCTGCAGGAGCTCGCGCGCACCCGGCAGCAGCCGGAGCCGCGGCATCTGCTCGGCGTAGTACGCGGTGTGGAACTGCTTCGCGGTGTCGCGGGTCTCCTGGGACGCGTCCGGCAGCAGCGTCTCGAGCAGCTTCGCCGAGTCCATGCCGATGGCGCGGTGGATGCGCCAGGCGTCGACGGACTCCCCCGCCGCCAGGAACGCTCGCCACCACGCGTCGATGTGCGCGTAGTTCGAGTCGGCGAGGGTGCCGTCGATGTCGAAGAGGACTGCTGTCGTGGGTGCGTCGGCCATCCCTCCATGCTGCTCGGGAGGCCCGGATCGCCTCCCAGGGGCAACCCGCGTCCGTCAGACGGTGATCGTCTCCCCCGCGGGCAGGATCAGGACGGGGACCGGCCCGAGACCGTCT
The DNA here is from genome assembly GCF_025643395.1 of Curtobacterium sp. Arg-1. Lineage (NCBI taxonomy): Bacteria > Bacillati > Actinomycetota > Actinomycetes > Micrococcales > Microbacteriaceae > Curtobacterium > Curtobacterium sp. Arg-1. The sequence goes on along the minus strand of NZ_CP095731.1, from coordinate 349,365 downwards.
GGCCCGAGGAAGCGTGCGGCGGACTGCTGACCGAGCTCGCTCAGCATCGCCTCGTGGATCTGCACCGCCCGCTCGGGTGCCACGGCGCGGACGTAGTCGACGGCCTGGGCGGTGTTCGTCCAGGGGCCGCTCGTCGGCAGCAGCAGGGTCGGCACCGGGACGCCGGGCTCGAGGTACGCGTCGCCCGGGTGGAAGACCGCGTCGTCCACCAGGTAGCCGACGTTCGCGGTGGACGGGATGTCGGGGTGGATGACCGCATGCTGCTCACCGAAGACCCGGACGGAGAACGGTCCGACGGTGATCGTGTCACCGGCGTGCACCGCTGCGACGCGTCCGTGGTGTTCGCCGAGCTGCTCGACGACGGTCTCCGGGCCGCGCACGACGAGGTCGGGGTCCGCGGCGAGTCCCGCGCGGAGCGCGTCGATGTCGAAGTGGTCGGGGTGGTCGTGCGTGACGAGGACGCCCGCGGCACCGGGGACGAGGTCGACGGCCTCGGGCGTGAAGACCCCGGGGTCGATGACGAGGGTGACGCCGTCCTGCTCGAGGACGACGGTGGCGTGGTTGTACTTCGTCAACTGCATGCCGTCGACCGTACAGCGGTGTTGTAGAAGTCCTGCTGTGCCGGAGGTGCGGGCGCGTTCAGTCCGCCCGGCGCGCGACCCGCTCGAACAGCTCGGGCAGGCGGCTGAGCAGGGCGCGCTCCTCGGCGTCGGTCTCCTGACGGAGCGCCTCGGCCAGCCAGTCCGTCCGGGCGTCCGTGTCGTGCTGCAGCGCGGCCCGGCCGGCGTCGGTGATCCGGATCACCGTTGCCCGCCGGTCGGTGTCCGACGCGGTCCGGTCGACGAACCCGAGTCCGGCGAGTTCGCCGACCGTGCGGGACTGCCCCTGGTGCTTCACGCCACGGCGTCGCGCGAGTTCCGCGATGGTCATGGGGCCCTCACGCTGCAGGAATCCGAGGGTGGTGGCGTGCGTGGCCGGCAGCGCGTCCGCCTCGCGTCGTGCGGCGCGCACGACGCGTCCGATGGACTGCCGCAGTTCGGCGGCGAGCGCGTCGATCGGGTCCATGCCCGGAACGCTACCGCGCGGTGATCGGCGGCCCGGGACGGTGGGGGACGCGGTCCGACAATCCGCACAGCTGACAGGCGGTTGGATCGACGGATGCCCCGTGTCTCGGTCGTGATCCCCGTGCGGGACGACGCCGTGCACCTGCGCCGGTGCCTCACCGCCCTCGCGGTCCAGACCCGGCCCGCCGACGAGGTGGTCGTGGTCGACAACGGCAGCACCGACGACAGCGCGGCGGTCGCCCGGGGCGCCGGTGCGGTCGTCCTCACGGAACCGGTGCGCGGGATCGCCCGGGCGTCGGCGCGCGGCTACGACCGTGCGTCAGGGGACGTCATCGTGCGGCTCGACGCCGACTCCGTCCCACCGCCGTCCTGGATCGCCGACGCGGTCCGGTTGGTGGCCGACCCCGAGGTCGTCGCGGTGACCGGGCCGGGCCGACCCCGGGGCGGTGGCGCCGTGGTGCGACGGTTGTGGGACGCCGTGTACATGGGCCCGTACTTCGTCCTGATGTGGAGCGCGCTCGGGCGCCCGCCGCTGTTCGGGTCCGCCATGGCGATGCGCCGGTCGACCTGGGCCGCGGTCGCCCGCAGGGTGCACCGCGGCGACGCCGAGGTGCACGACGACGTCGACCTGAGCATGCAGCTCGACCCGGCCTGGCGGGTGGTGGCCGACCCCGTGCTCACGGTGCAGGTGTCTGCGCGACCGTTGGCGGGCCTCCCGTCCGTCTGGGTCCGGACGCGACGTGCCTTCCACACGTTCCGCGTGAACGGCCGACGGGCGAACCCGGTGCGCCGGTGGGCGCGACGGCTGCGCGCACGGTCGCGGTCGCCGCAGTGGTGGCGCAGCCGCTGACCGACTGGGTCGGGGGACAACGAATCGGTGACGGTCTCAGCCACCGCGACCCTCGGTCGGTACGTTCGTGAGCGACGGTCATCACCTGACGCGACCGGACGAAGGGGAACCATGCGCCACACGATCGTGCTCACTGCCCTGGTGGCTGCGAGCCTCGCCATGACCGGCTGCGCCCAGGCCGGTCCGGCCGGACCGGCCGGACCGGCGAGCGCCACCGCGACCTCCGCAGCCGACCCGACGACGGCGCCGAGTCCCGACCCCACGAGTTCCGAGGACGCGGACGTCGACGACGACACGGCCACCGTCCCGGCCAGCTGCACCGACCTGATCACACCCGGCAAGTGGGACGAGGCGTTCGCTTCGGCACCGCTCAACGACCCGTCGGTCGTCGGCGACCCGATCGCGATCCCGAAGAGCTCGTTCACCCCGGCACTGCAGGGCGACGGCAAGCGCCTGTACTGCGTGTGGCGGGAGCCGCAGGCCGACACCTCGTACCTGTCCATCGCGGTCGACGCCGTCGACCCCGCGGCCGCCCGCGACGCGCTGGAGCAGCTCGCCACGAAGGGCTACGACTGCGACGACGAGTCCGACGGGTTCCTGTGCCAGAAGGTCTCGAAGAACTCGCAGTACCCGGTCACCGACGGCGACACGTACTTCGCGCGGGGCGACATCGGCATCCACATCCAGCAGTCGAACATCGAGACGACCGATCTGCTCGACGACGTCGTGGCGCACGTCTTCACGGACTGACCCAACCGGTCAGCGGGCCGGACGAGACCGCACGTGGGCTCGTTCGCCCTGCGGCCCGTACAGGCACAGCACCTCGGTGACGGAGTCGGTCACGTTGCCCATCCAGTGCGGGGTGTGGGTGTCGAACTCGGCGACCTCGCCGGGCCCGAGGTCGAGGTCGAGGTCCCCCAGCACGAGCCGGAGCCGTCCGGACAGCACGTAGAGCCACTCGTAGCCCTCGTGCGTCTTGAGCGACGGTTCGCCACCGGGGGTGTTCGGCGGGAACAGCTGCTTGAACGAGCGCACCCCGCTGGTGCGCTTCGTCAGCGGCACGACGACGCGGCCGCCGTGCACCTCGGGCTTCATGTGCACGCGCGGGTCGCCCGTCTGCGGTGCGCCGACCAGGTCGTCGAGGGGCACTAGGTAGGCCCGGGCGAGGGGTAGCAAAAGTTCCAGCGTGGGCTTCCGCTGGCCGGACTCGAGCCGCGACAGGGTGCTCACCGACACCCCGGTCTGTTCGGACAGCGCGGCGAGCGTCACGTCGCGATGGACGCGCAGCGCGCGGAGTCGGGGGCCGACACCGTCGACGACCTCGGCTGTCGAGCGCGGGGCGGTCGCGTCCCGGTTGCCGTGTCCCATGGCGGCCATGTTGCCATACCGGCAAACTTCGTTGCTGTCGCAGCCGTTCCCGCCGCAGGATCAGCGCATGCCCGAACACTTCGACGTCATCGTCATCGGCGGCTCGGCCGCCGGCTTGTCCGCCGCCCTCGTCCTCGGCCGCTCGCGGCGCTCGGTGCTCGTCGTCGACTCCGGCGAGCCCCGCAACGCCCCGGCGGCCGGCGCGCACAACTACCTCGGCCACGAGGGCGTCGCACCCACCGAGCTGCTCCGCATCGGTCGCGACGAGGTCGCCGCCTACGGCGTCCGGGTCACGGCCGGGAGGATCGTGGCCACGTCCGCCACGACCGGTGACGGTCACGACACGGTCGGCTTCTCGGTCACGCTGGACTCCGGCGCGGTCGTCACCGCACGCAGGCTGGTCGTCGCCTCCGGCGCCGTGGACGTCCTGCCGGAGGTCCCGGGCCTGGCCGAGCAGTGGGGGCGCGGGGTCGTGCACTGCCCGTTCTGCCACGGGTGGGAGATCCGCGACCAGCGGATCGGGGTCCTGGTCACGACGCCGAACGGCGCACACCACGCGCTCATGTTCCGGGCACTGAGCGAGCGGGTGACCGTGTTCCTGACCGATCCGGCACTGATGGACGACACCGCCCTGGCCGGTTTGGGCGCCCGCGGCATCTCGGTCGTTGAGGGCCCCGTCGCCGCCGTCGTGTCCGAGGGTGACCGGCTGACCGGCGTCCGGCTCGGCGACGGTTCGTCGGTCGAACTCGATGCCCTGGCCACGGCGAGCCGGCCCGAGGCACGGGTGGGCTTCCTGTCCGGGCTGGGCCTCACCGCCACCGACCAGTTCATGGGTGACTTCCGGTTCGGCACGGCCCTGACCGTGGACGCCACCGGGCAGACGGCGGTTCGGGGTGTCTACGCGGCAGGCAACGCGACGGCCCCGATGGCGACGGTCATCGCGTCGGCGGCTGCCGGCACCCAGACAGGCGCGGCGGTGCACGGCGACCTGGTGCAGGCCGACCTGGCGGAGGCGCTGGCCGGGGTCGGTGCGGGCGTCGGTGCGGCCGATGTTTCGCGCTGAGCGACAGTCCGTGGGGCCTGGCGGGCGTGCAGTGTCGGTGAGCGCGAAACCCGGGCTCGGTCAGTCGACGCGGTAGCCGGCCTGTGCAGCCAGCAGCGGCGCGAGCGTGTAGAGCTGGTCGGCGCCGATCGTGGCCCCGCGGAACCCCTCGAGCCGTTCGACCCGGTCCAGGTCGGCTCCGCGCAGGTCGACGTGGTCGATGCGGGTGTTCGACCCCTCGGCGGCACGGATGCTGCTGCCGTCGAACGACACCCGCAGCAGCTTCGCGTCGGCGATGTCGAGCTCGTCGATGACGCAGTCGCGGAACACCACGTCGGTGATCGTCGAGCCACGCAGGTTCACGAACCCGAACTTCATGCCGACGAACTCGACGCCGTTCAGCCCGGAGTCGTACAACTCCGCCGACCCGACCCGCCCGCCGGAAACCCGGACCTCGCGCCACGTACTGCTCGATGCCCGCAGGATCGGGGCGTCCAGCGAGTCGATGATCGAGTCACGGACGCGGAGCCCACGGAAGTCGGCATCGTCCCCCCGGAGCGTGTCGATGACGCACTCCTCGATCTCCAGGTCGGGCAGCCGCTCGCCGGTCAGGTCGAGGACGTCGATGCGCTTGCCCTCGATGCGGTCGCCCGTCAGGACGTCACCGGGAGCTGGCGCCCAGTCCTCCAGGTTCATCGGTTCGGTCAGGGTGATGCGCGGGGCGTCGGTGCCGGAGGAACGTGCCATGCACCCAGTCTGTCGGTGACCGCCGACCCCGCGGGCCCCGACCGGGATCAGGACCGGGGTCGGGTGAGGACGCTGTCCAGCCGGTAGTCCTTCGCGGGGCCGCGCGCTTCCCACCGCACGCTCCAGCGGTCCTGGTCGCCGTCGAAGGCCCCGGTGTAGTCGTCCGGAGCGCAGGCGTGGGCGACGCTCGTGCCCCAGACCCAGTCGTGGAAGACCCGACCGTCGGAGAAGTGCACGGTCCAGCCGCCGTCCGGGCCGCGCCTTAGGACGAGGGTGCGCGAGACCGGGGTCGTCCGGCCGTCGAACGTCATCACGCCGGACTCGTCCCAGCGCACCTCGTTGTCACCGACCAGGGTCAGGGTGGTGGTCCCGGTGACGGTCCCCGCGGCACCGGCGCGGTGGTCGTGCACGGTGCGGTGGAGTTCCCACACCCCGAGCAGGTCCGTCGGCAGCAGCACCCGCCCAGGCTAACCGCGCAGGGCCTCCGCCCGCGCGGCTCGGCGCTCGTCCTCGCTGATGACCCCGCGGGCGTGCAGCTCGTCGAGTTCGAGGAGCCGCTGTTCCGGCGAGGTCCGGCGCGAACCGTGCGGGCGCCGACTGCGGACGACCGCGATGCACACGGCGGCGATGACCGCCACGACGACGAGCGCCATCAGCAGGGTCCAGACGAGGTCGTAGACCGGCGGGATGAGGGGGTTGTGGAGTTCTTCCGAGGCGATCATCGTCCGCGCAGGGCTTCCGCTCGGGCGCTGCGGTGTTCCTCGTCGGAGATCACGCCGCGGGCGTGCAGGTCGTCGAGTTCGGCGAGGCGCTGTTCGAGCGGCTTGTCCGGTGCGAACGTGCGGCTCTGCATCGCCTGGTACGCGATGTCCTCCTGCATGGTGAGCGGGTTCTGACCGCGGTCGGCCATCCGCTTGCCCCGGGAGAGCGCCAGGACGGCGATCGTCAGGGTCGTGAGGATCGCCAGGGCGACGACGACCCCGAAGGCGATGCCGAACCAGCCGCCGAACAGGTCGGGCATCCCCGAGCCACCCGGCCCGTCGATCTCACCGAACGCTGAACCACTGAGCACCATCGCGCTCCCCCTTCTCACAACGACGAGCGAAGCGTAGCGCGAGACGGGGAACACGAGCGGCCGTTCCTTCCCAGAACGCCCGCGATGGAAGGTGGAAACGGGCGTCCCTGGTCGGAACTCCCGACCCGGTACGCCCGGAAGCACCCGGTACGCCCGATCCGACCCGGCAGCGCGAGCCGCACCCAGGGCGACCACCCCACCCCAGCCAGCCCGACCTCGCTCAGCCGCGCAGCGGCCCCGACCCCGGCACGTTCGCACCGTCCGCGAAGCCAGCCACGAGTGCACGCAACGCTTCTTCGGAGGTGTGTCGGGCCTCCCATCCGAGCACCGACCGGGCACGGTCGGTGCGCATGATCGGCACACCGGCCGCGATGTCGATCCACCCGGCGTCCGTCGGCTGCAACCGCAGCCGCCACGTCAGCGTCACGATCCCGCGCAGCAGCCCCAGCGGGATCCGCACGGCGCCGAGCATGCCGAAGGCCCGAGCCAGTCTCGGCGGGTTGAGCACGGGGGTCGCGGCGATGTTGAACGCCCCCGCTGCCCGTCGGTCGACCGCGCGCCAGTAGGCGTCGGCGACGTCGTCGGCGTGCACGGCCTGGAACACGAACGGGTAGGGCAGCGGCAGCACGAGCCAGCGGATCCACCGCACGATCGACATCGGCACGAGGTGTCCGAGGAACAGCCCGCGGATCTCGGCGGCGGCGTCCCGCTGGAAGATCAGCCCCGGGCGCAGCCGGGTGACGGTCACGGCGGGGTGGTCGGCCTCGAACGCGTCCATCGCCGCCTCGTTGGCGGCCTTGTGGATCGAGTACGTCGCCGTCGGGATGCCGTCCGTCGGCCAGCTCTCGTCCACGGGAGTCCGCTTGCCGTCGACGTCCACCCCGCGGTAGGCACCCACCGAGGACGCAACCACCACCTGGGGCACCTCGGCACGTGCGACGGCAGCCAGGACGTTCGCCGTGCCCGTCACGTTCGTGCGGTACTGCACCGGGATGTCGTGCGTCGGTTGCAGCGCCCACGCCAGGTGGATGACGGCGTCGGCACCCTGGAACACGGCGGCGAGCTGGTCCACGGCGTCCGCGGCACCGACGTCGACGGCGTGCCAGACGGCGGCGTCGTACGGCTCCGCACGCAGGTCCGGCAGCCGCCGGGCGACGCCGACGATCTGGACGCCGGTGGCGTCACGGCCACCGGCGTCTCCGTCGCCGTCGGCGCGCACCGCCGCGAGCCGACGGAGCACCGCCGTCCCGACGTTGCCGGTCGCGCCGACGACGACGATCCGCATCAGGCTGCGGCCATCGCGGGGTCGAGGACGACCTTGACGCAGTCGTCCTGCTTCTTCTGGAAGACCTCGTACATGTGCGGCGCGTCCTCGAGCGAGACACGGTGCGACGTCAGGTCGAGCGTGCCGAGCGGGTCCGACGGGTCCGAGACGAGCGGCATGATGTCGTCGATCCAGCGCTTCACGTTGCACTGGCCCTCGCGGATGGTGATCTGCTTGTCGAAGAGCGTCATCATCGGCATCGGGTCGGCCATGCCGCCGTAGACGCCGCTCAGCGAGACGGTGCCGCCGCGACGGACCAGGTCGATCGCCGCGTGCACGGCCGCCAGGCGGTCGACACCGGCGGTCTCGATCGCCTTCTGCGCGAGCTTGTCCGGCAGCAGGCCGGCGGCGCGCTGCGCGAAGCCCGCCATCGGGTTGCCGTGGGCCTCCATACCGACGGCGTCGACGACCCCGTCGGGGCCGCGGCCGTCGGTCAGGTCGACGAGCTCGGGGACCATGTCCTTCGTCAGGTCGAACACCTCGGCGCCGTGCTTCGCCCCCAGGTCACGGCGGACCTGCTCGGGGTCGACGGCGAGCACGCGGTAACCGAGGTGCTTGCCGATGCGGGCGGCGAACTGGCCGACCGGGCCGAGGCCGAGCACCGCGAGGGTGCCGCCCTCGGGCACCTGGGCGTACTGCACGGCCTGCCACGCGGTGGGCAGGATGTCGCTCAGGAACAGCCAGCGGTCGTCGGGGGTGCCGTCGTCCGGCACGACGATGGGGCCGTAGTCGGCGTGCGGCACGCGCAGGTACTCGGCCTGGCCACCGGGGACCTGGCCGTACATCTTCGTGTATCCGAACAGCGAGGCCCCGGTGCCGTACTCGGTCACCTGGGTGGTCTCGCACTGCGACTGCAGGCCGTGCTGGCACATCCAGCAGTGGCCGCAGGAGATGTTGAAGGGGATGACGACGCGGTCGCCGACCTTCAGGTTGGTGACGCCGGACCCGACTTCCTCCACGACGCCCATCGGCTCGTGGCCGAGGACGTCGCCGCGGTCGATGTACGGGCCGAGCACGCGGTACAGGTGCAGGTCGGAGCCGCAGATCGCCGAGGAGGTGATCCGCACGATCGCGTCGGTCGGCTCCTGGATGGTCGGGTCGGGGACGGTCTCGACGGACACCTTCTCGGTGCCCTGGTAGGTCAGTGCGCGCACGTTGCGTTCCTCTCGTGGTCGCTTCGAGCCGGCCTGGAGGCACGACTCGCGTTCCCCTCCTCGGTACGCGTCCGACCCGTGGACGCTCCCAGCCCCGGGTCCCCCTCGCGCGGGTCGGCGCGCGGACGGCGGCGCGCCGCTCGGCGGACGGCGGTCAGCCCCGCAGCCGGTCCCGCTCCATCGGTGGCAGGTGCTCGGTCGCCGTCCGGCGGGCCGCCGGGCTGAGGAACCGGCCGCTCTGCTCCAGGAACGCCACCAGCGCCGCCTCGGACGCCCGTTTCCCCGTCTCGCGCAGCACCAACCCGAGCGCCGTCTGCACCGTCTCGCTGCGCTCCCGCACCAGGCGTCCGGCGATCCCGAGCGGCACCTCGGCGTCGCCCTGCTTCACGAACGCCAGGGTCGCGACGGCCGCGATCCGCCGGACCATCGCCACGTCGGACTTCGCCAGCGCGAACAGCGGACCGATCGAACCGCCCAGCAAGGGGGCGCCGACGAGTTCCTCGGCAGCCAGGTCGACGAGCACCGGGTCCTCGAACCGCTCGGCCTTCGCCGCCGACAGGTACTCGTCCGTCAACTCCGTGTCGGGGTACGCCCGCATCGCCTGCACGAGCAGCAGGACCGCGACGAGCTTCGCGCCGTCGTCCTCGCTCCAGAGCAGCGCCGAGCGTTCCCCCTCGTCGAGGTCATGGAACTGCCGGGCGACCCTGCGGGCCGCGGCGACGTCGCCGGTGGTCCGGGCGAACGCCGCCAGCACGGCCTCCGCGTCGCGCCCTGCCTGGAGGCCCGTCACGCGACCTCCCCGTCGCTCGCGTCGTTCTGTGGTGCCCTCCGACGTCCGCGGCTGAGCACGATGACCGCGACGACCACCAGGAACGCCGCGAACAACCAGGTGCCCACCTGCGGGTCCACCAGGCGCGCCAGCACGGCACCACCCGGAGAGCACACGGCGGCGGTGATGCCGACCGTCAGGCCGACCCGCAGGTCGACCGCACGGCGCCGCAGGTTCGCGACCGTCCCGGACACCGACGTCGGCACCATCGTGAGCAGCGACGTGCCCTTCGCCAGCAGGTCACCGGCGCCGAGCACGACCTCGAGGCCCGGCACGATGACGACCCCGCCGCCGACCCCGACCAGCCCGGACAGCACACCCGACAGCAGCCCGAGCAACAGCAGGACGATCGCCTCGACGACCCCGAAGCGCACCTCGCCGCCGCGGGTCGGCACCGTGGTGAACAGCGACACGAGCACGACGGCGATGAACCCGACGAAGATCCACGGCAGCACGCGGAGCGGCAGGGCACGGAGCAGCCGTGCGCCGATCGGGGCGCCGATGACGCTGCCGATCGCCAGGGTCAGGGCCGCGAGCCAGTGCACCTCGCCCTGCACGGCGTACGTGATCGCCCCGACGACGGCCGCGGGGGCGATCGCCACGAGCGAGGTCGCCGAGGCCCGACGTTGGTCCATCTGCACGAAGGCCATCAGCGCGGGCACCACGATGACCCCACCGCCGACGCCGAACAGTCCGGACAGCACCCCCGCCAGGACCCCGATCGCCACCAACACGAGCACCGTTCCGCCGCGCTTCCTCATCCCGCCCAGGCTATCCGCGCCGCAGGCGTGCTCTCGCACCGTGCGAGGCGGCCCGCACTTGGAGTGCAGAAATGGTCGGGTGTCCGAAGGCGACCCGACCATTTCTGCTCACGAAGCGAACGTCAGCTCGCGAATCGCTGAGTAGCTTCCCGGATCGCTGCAGCGTGCAGGTAGATGTCGTCGAGGTTCTCGATCGGGTGCTTCGTCTCGACCTTGTTCTCGTCGAACAGCCCGAGGTACTTCTGCTTCTTGCCGTTGAACCACAGGCGCGCGATGGGCTTGCGGTTGTTGTCGTCGAGCAGGACGGCGAAATACGACTTCTGGTCGCGGTGGGCGATGCGGTCCGGCTTGACCTCACTGCAGGCGATCGCCTTGACGATCTGGTAGCCCTCGAGTTCCTCGAGCGTGGTCTCGATCTCGGTGTCGCGGTCGAGGTCATCCTCGGCCACCGCCGCGCTCGTCATCGCTTCGGACGGGGCCTCGGCTCCGACCGGGGCGCTGTACGAAGCGCCGAGCGCCGTCTTGAGACGGTCGTTTACCTGCTCGTTCAGGAACTGCTTCGACGCTTTCGCGACCAGCGTCGTGAACTGGGTACGGGCCTCCTGGGTGAAGCGACCGTCGTAGACGCGAGTCGTGAAGAGGCGCACGAAGTCCTCTTCCGGCTCACGGAACTGCGCAGCGATGGCTCGCTTGATGGAACCGACGTACTTCAGCTCCTCGGCGGCACTGATGACCGAGTCCAGGTCGAAGACGTCCTTGGTCAGCTTGCTGAGCTCCGGGAGCAGCGTCTCGTCGATGTCGGCGAGATCGAGGACGAGGAAGGGGCGGTCGTCCATCTTGTTCGGCGCATCGAGGTCCGTGTAGAAGTTGTAGACCTCGCCGTTCGTGAGCACCGCGATGCGGGCGTTCGTGACGGAGAAGTACCGGAACAGCTGCGAGGCGTGCTCGATCTTCAGGGGCTCGGTGGACTTCTTGCACTCGATGAGGATCTGCACCTCGCCGTCGCGCATGATCGCGTAGTCGACCTTCTCGCCGCGCTTCACACCCACGTCCGCTGTGAACTCGGGCACGACCTCCAGCGGGTTGAACACGTCGTAACCGAGGATCGTCGAGATGAACGGCATGACGAACGCGTTCTTCGTCGCTTCTTCGGTCTGTATGGCCTCGCGCTGGTTCTGCACCTTCGTCGCCAGCGCAGCGAGACGCTCTTCGAACTCCATTGTTCCTCCCGTGTAGTCGTTGCAACGCTAGTTGACGACCCGTCACCAATCGACTGAATGTCCCTCCCCCGTTCGCGGGGGCTGGTGCACGCGCTGGTAGGAGACGCCGAGGACGACCGCGATGTCCCGCAGGGTGAGGCCGTCGTCCTTCAGCGAGACCGCGATCGCTCGCCGCAGCGAGAGCGCTCGAGCCTCCTTCGCCTCGGCCTCGGCCCGCAGCGCCGTGGCTTCCTCGAGCGAGCGCGCCAGGTCAGGCTCGAGCTCGGCGCGGATGACCACGGTGACGTCATCCTGATCGACCTCGGCGACGAAGCCGATCCGGGACAGCGGGCTCCTCGCACCGTGCGAGGCCTTTCATCGAGTGAGCAGAAAAGGTCGAGTGCCCTCGAGCCACCCGACCTTTTCTGCTCACTCGATGCGCGGGGCGAGGACGCGCGCGACACACGCGACGTGCGAACGACGAACGACGCCCCGCGCCGCCCCGCCCCGCCCCGCGTCAGCGGAAGTGCATGTTCTTCAGCGGGTCGACGAGCACGCCGTTCCGCCGCGTCTCGACGTGCACGTGCGGCCCCGTCGACTGCCCGGTGTTGCCGGACTTCGCGATCTCGGTGCCGAGCTTCACGATCTGCCCCTGCTTCACCTCGATCTTGCTGAGGTGCGCCGTCAGGACCGTCGTCATGCCGTACGTCACGACGATGTAGTTGCCGTAGGCCCCGTCGTTCGCGACCGTCCGCGTCACGGTGCCCGTCCCCGAGCCGTACACGGGAGTGCCGACCGGCACGGGGGCGTCGGTGCCCTGGTGGTAGCGCGGGACGTGCCCGGCGCCGCGGTCGTCGCCGTACCGCCCGGTGATCTTCGTGCCGTTGACGGGCCAGGCCAGGCCGGTGACCGGTCGGCTCGACCAGACACGGGTGTCCTTCGCCCCGTAGAGCACCACGTTGCCGTCGACCTGCACGAGCAGGTTGCCCGACCCGGCGGTGCTGGTGCGGGAGCTCCAGATAGCGACCTTCTTACGCGACGCGTCTCGGGTCCAGATGACGAAGTTGCCCTTGGTCTGCAGCTCGGCCCAGGCACCCGGGTGGCCGCCGGTCCGCGACTGCCAGACGACCCGTCCGCTGACCTTCTGCACCAGGTTGCCGTCGGTGCGCATGTTGAGGATCCGCGTGTTCGAGGTGTCGGAGCGCAGGACCGTCCCGCCGAGGATCCTGTTGCCCGACGCGACGCGGTCCTGGAACCCGGTCCAGCCCACGACGACGGCCTTGCCGGCGAGCAGGGCCATCGTGCCGTCGGCGCGGACCTTGAACGCCGTGGAGCTCGCGGTGCCCGCCGACGTCCAGCGCACCAGGCGCTTGCCGTTCCGGGTGATGTCGAGGGCGCGGTCCTTGCGCACGACGGCGATCGCCCCGGAGTTGCCGGCGGTGTTCGACGCCCACAGCACGCGGTTGCCGATGCCGTACTCGACCAGGTTGCCGTCGCCCTGCATGATGAGCTTGAACTGGCCGTTCGGCGACGTGACCTGGTCGCCGGGCAGGATCTTCGTGCCGGCGGGGACCGAGCCGACCCAGACGGCAGAGGCCGCTGCCGGCTCGGCCGTCGCGACGACTGCCCCGGCCGCCAGGGCCAGTGCCATCACGGCGCCGGCGATGCGTGGGAGTCGGCGCGCACGAGCGACGGTCGACGGAGTGGTGGTCATGGATCCCCTGCCTCGGGCCGACCACACGAGCGCGCGGCCGTTCGGCGCTCGCCCTGCACGAGTCGCCGAACGATGTTCGCTTTTCTGCACGGGGTGCACAACCCCGCGGACGGGGGGTCTCCAGCACCGGACCGGTCACCGCGGGACAGGATGGGGGCATGCCGACGCCGAATCCCGCCTTCGTCCAGCCCCCTGCGCAGACCACTCGACCTGACCTGCGGGGCACGTTCGGGATGGCGGCCTCGACGCACTGGATCGCGACGGCGACCGCCCAGTCCGTGCTCGAACGTGGTGGCAACGCGTTCGACGCGGCCGTCGCCGGGGCCTTCGTCCTGCACGTCGTGGAGCCGCACCTCAACGGCCCGGGCGGTGACCTGACGGCGGTCTTCGCGACGGCCACGAACCCCGAGCCGACGGTGCTGGTCGGGCAGGGTCCGGCTCCCGAGGGTGCGACACCGGAGCACTACCGCGCCGAGGGGCTCGACCTGGTCCCCGGCTCCGGCGCGCTGGCCGCGGCCGTCCCCGGCGCGGTCGACGCCTGGCTCCTGCTGCTCCGTGACCACGGCACCTGGGAGCTGGCCGACGTCCTCGCACCGGCCGTCGAGTACGCCCGCGACGGCCACCCGGTCACACCGGCGGTGGTCCGGACGATCACGACCGTGCGGGACCTGTTCGAGGAGCACTGGCCCACCTCCGCCACGCAGTGGCTGCCGGGAGGCGCGGTGCCGGTCCCCGGGGACCTGGTGCGCAACGAGGCGCTCGCCACCGTGCTCGACCGACTGGTCGACGCCGGTTCCGGCGCCGGCAGCCGGACCGGCCGCATCGACGCGGCTCGGTCCGAGTGGGCGGAGGGGTTCGTCGCCGAGGCGATCGACCGGTTCGTCCGCGAACCGCACCGGCACGCGTCGGGCACCGACCACGCCGGCGTCATCCGCGCGTCCGACCTGGCCGCGTTCCGGGCCTCGTACGAACCCGCGACGACGGTGGCGTTCCGGGGCTGCACGATCGCCAAGACCGGCGCGTGGGGCCAGGGCCCGGCACTCCTCCAGACCCTGCGGCTGCTCGAACCGCTCGACGACGCCCTGCTCGACCCTTCCACCGAGCTCGGTGCGCACACGATCGTCGAGGCGCAGAAGCTCGCGCTCGCCGACCGCGAGGCCTTCTACGGCGACGGCGAGGTCCCGCTCGACGTCCTGCTCTCCGACGCCTACGCCGACGAACGCCGCGCCCTCATCGGCGAGCGTGCGTCGGCCGAACTCCGGCCCGGCACGATCGCCGGGGTCGGACACGCCATGCCGCCGATCCGCACGTCCTCCGGCTCCGCCGCGGCGGCGGGCGTGGGCGAACCGACCGTGCAGGTCGCCCGCGACCGTGACGGCGACGTCCCCCCGGCTGCTCCGGTCGAGGACCGCGGTGAGCCGTTCGTGACCCCCGACGGCGAGACCCGCGGCGACACGTGCCACATCGACGTCGTGGACCGTTGGGGCAACATCGTCAGCGCGACCCCGTCCGGCGGCTGGCTGCAGTCCTCACCGACGATCCCGGAGCTCGGGTTCTGCCTCGGCACCCGCCTGCAGATGACGTGGCTCGAACCGGACACGGCCTCGACCCTGCGCCCCGGCGAGCGCCCCCGCACCACGCTGACGCCGACCCTGGTGCTCCGCGAGGGGCAGCCGGTTGCGGCGCTCGGCTCCCCCGGCGGTGACCAGCAGGACCAGTGGCAGCTGCTGTTCCTGCTGCGCTGGATCGTCGGCGGGTACTCCCCGCAGCAGGCCATCGACGCCCCGGCCCTGCACACCACGTCGTTCCCGGGGTCGTTCTGGCCGCGCACCTGGGAGCCCGCGGGCCTGGTGGTCGAGGACCGCCTGGGCGACGAGGTGATCGCCGCGCTCGAGGCCCGCGGACACGTCGTCACGCGTGGTGGCGACTGGAGCCTCGGCCGGTTGACGTGCGTCACGCGCGACCCGGACACCGGTGTCCTCGGCGCCGCCGCGAACCCCCGCGGCAACCAGGGGTACGCCGCGGGACGCTGACCGGCGCTCGTTCCTTCCCAGAGCACCCGCGCTGGAAAGTGGGATCGGGCGTCCCTGGTCGAAACTTCTGACCAGGGACGCCCGATTCCACCTGGGACGCCCGAGCCCGGCTCAGAGCGTCGGGACGACGACCGCGCGGCCCGAGAGCTCGCCGGCCTCGAGCTTCCGGTACGCCTCGAGCGCGTCGGACAGCGCGTACCGCTCGACGTCGGGCACGATCTGCCCGGCGCGGTACATCGCGACGACCTCGTGCAGGTCCTCGATGGTGCCCCAGTAAGTGTTCGTGATCGTCGACTCGTACGGCGTCGCGAAGAAGTTCCACTCGGTGGTGCCGCCGGCGATCCCGACGACGGTGAACCGGCCGCCGACCGCCATCGAGGCCTGCGCGACCCCGATCGTGGGAGTGGCTCCGACGAAGTCGAAGGCCGCGTCGACACCGCGTCCGCCGGTGATCTCGCGGATGCGCTCCGCCTGGTCCGGGCCACCGGGGACGGTGATCGCGCCGCGGGCGGCCGCGCGGTCCATCGCGTCCTGCTTCATGTCGGTCGCGATGACCGTGGCGCCGGTGAGCGCCGTCAGGATCTGCACGGCGATCTGCCCGAGGCCACCGAGCCCGACGACGAGTGCGAAGCGACCGCCGCCGGCCAGGTTCGGCAGGGAGTTCTTGATCGCGTGGTACGGCGTGAGGGCGGCGTCGCTCAGCGGTGCGGCGGCGACCGGGTCGGCATCGCCGAGCGGCACGAGGTTCCGCGCCGGGACGCTCACGTACTCCGCCATGCCGCCGTCGCGACCGAGGCCGATGCCCATGTACGGGTTCGTCGCGGCGTTCTCGCAGTAGGTGTCCTGGCCCTTCGAGCAGTACGAGCAGTGCCCGCAGCCGACCGGTCCGTAGACCAGGTAGGCGTCACCCTCGGCGAAGCCCGTGACCCCGTCGCCGACGGCCTCGACCCAGCCGGAGTTTTCGTGGCCGAGCACGAAGGCGGGGGCCTGGGCTCCCGGCTGCCCCTGCTGGAACTCGCGGTACACGGCGACGTCGGAGTGGCAGGCACCGGCGCCGGCGACCTTGAGCAGGACCTCACCGGGTGCGAGTACGGGCTTCGGGACCTCGGTCAGGGACGGGAAGGTCTGGTACTGCTCGAACACGACGGCGCGCATGGGTGCCTCCTTTGATCGCACTTCACGCTACACCTGTCGTCGTGGACGACATGTGTCGTCCAGTTACCTCGAGGCCGCGTCCGCCGCCGAACAGACCGCGGTCGAACCGCGCCCCGCCCGGACGGGACCGGCTCGCGGCCATACCCATCACCACGAGCCACCCGATCGGTCCGGTGAACACGAGGAGCAGTATCCACAGCCCGGTGTGGTCCCGGTCGTGCAGCCGCCGCACGAGCAGCGACCACCGGGGCACGATGGTCAGGATCGTCGGGACGAGCAGCACCAGGTCCCACCCGTCCGGCCAGACCGCCCGGTTGCCGGCCCCCCAACCGAACGACCCGTCCCGCCCGCGGTCGACCAGGTCGAACGAGACCTGCGGTGAGGGGACGGCTCCGAACGGGTCGACGTACAGCTCCCACCGCCCTCCGGCCCCGTGCACGCCGACGACCCAGAGCGCGACCCCGGCCAGCGCGAGCTCGAGCTCGATCACCCACCAGAACTCCGAACGGCTCGCCCGTCCGTGGAACCGCCACCCTTGCGTCCAGAACCGCAGCCAGGCGACCACCGGGTTCATCACGTCGGCCGGACCCTGTTCGAGCACGGACCTGCGGAAGTTCACGGCCCCACTGTCCCCCATGCGCCCGATCGTAGGGCAGACCTGCGTCTTCACCGTGAGCCGGTTGCGAGAACGAGCGTTCTCGGATTGACTCGGGAGCGGTGGTCCCACTCGGGACCACTCCCCCACACGAAAGGAGCGGGCATGCCCACTCGCACCGCACGCACCGCCTGGAACGGCGGCCTCGAGGACGGTTCCGGCCAGGTCGAACTCTCGAGCTCGAAGGTCGGCACGTACGACGTCTCGTTCCCGAAGCGCACCGCCGAGGACGCCGGCGGCACCACGAGCCCCGAGGAGCTCATCGCCGCCGCCCACTCGGCCTGCTACGCCATGCAGTTCTCCGCCGTCCTCGGCGAGGCCGGCGGCACGGTCGAGGCCCTCGACGTCAAGGCCGACGTCTCGCTCGGCCCGGACCCGGACGGCGGCTTCCGCCTCACCGGCATCGTCCTGACCGTCAGCGGCGAGGTCTCCGGCATCGACGAGGCCGCCTTCCTCAAGGCCGCTGAGGACGCCAAGGCGACCTGCCCCGTCAGCAAGGCACTGACCGGCGTCGAGATCACGCTGCACGCGACCTTCGAGCAGTAGGCGCGCGAAGCAGGAACCGTCACCACGTGACGGACGGGAGGCCCGGTGCCAGCTGGCACCGGGCCTCCCGTCCGTCGCCCACCTACGCTGGGTGCCGTGCCCCGATTCCTCGCCACCCCGACCCTCGTCGCCCTCTGGCTCGGCCTGCTGGCCGTCGTGGTCGGGGTCGTGTTCGTGTTGACGGCGCCGTCGGCCTCGGCGGAATGGTTCGCGTACGCGCCCCTGGCCCACGTCACGTTCGTCCCGAGCGTGCGCCCGTGGCAGCTGACGGTCGGACCGGTCCTCGTGCTGGTGGGCGCGGTCGTCGCGGCGTTCGCCCTCGGCAGACTCAGCGCGCGCCGCCGGAGCTGATCCGGACGCGTCCAGCGGACGTCCGGACTCAGCTGCCGTCGACTGGCACCATGGCGGGATGGCCGAGCAGCACCCCCCGGGCCCGCACAAGCCGGGCCGCCCGCCCCGGCCACGCCGGCGCAGTCTCGCGCAGCACGACCTGCGCGACGCACGGGCCCGGCTGCGCGGCACGATCTACGAGCACGTCGAGCCCGACGCCAAGGGGCGCGACCAGTACACGGCGACGCAGATCGTCGACTTCTGCCTCGACCTGGCCGAGGTCATGCTCGCCTCCGGTGCCGACACCCGCAGCGTCGAGACGGCCGTCGTCGCGGTCTCGACGAAGTGGAACCTCGCCCCGCTCGACCTGGACTTCTCCGGCAGCTCGGTGACCATCCAGTACGCCCCGGCCGACGTCCCGCCGCTCGTCAAGGTCCGGACGGTCAGCTCCGACGGCTCCGACCTCGACCGGTTGGCGCGGGCGAACCAGATCGTCGACGACCTGATCCACGACGAGCGCGACATGACCTCGGCGGTGAGCGCCCTCGTCGCGGTGCTGCGGATGCCGCCACGCTGGCCCACGTGGCTCGCCGACGTGGGGCTGTCGATCCTGGGCACCTCGATCGCGATGCAGGCCGGCGGCGGGTGGCGAGCGGGCATCGGAGCGTTCGTGCTGATGTTCGGGATCATCCTGTCGGGGCGCTGGCTGACCGGCCGCGGCTACCCGCAGTTCTTCGTGTCCGGGGCGCAGGGGGCGGTGGCGTCCGTGATCGGCACCCTCGCGATCGGCGCGGGTGTGCTGCACCCGGCCGGCGCCGCGACCATGGTGGCGGCGCTGGTGGTCCTGCTCCTGCCGCACGTCGCGCTCGTGACCTGGGCCCAGGACGCGATCTCCGGGTTCCGGGCGATGGCGGTCGCCCGTGCGTTCTACATCGGGCTGGTCATCGCGGCGATCGTGGTGGGGGTGCCCGCCGGGATCGCGATGACGAAGTGGCTGCACCTCGAGGTCGACCCGTCCGGCATCGTCACGCAGACGCTGCCGTTGTGGGCCTCGCTCTCGCTCACCGTGGTGTCGGCCGGGGCGAACTGCTTCGTGCAGCAGGCCAGCGCGCGGGTGATCCCCGTCACCGTGGTGTTCTCGGTGGCCGCGGGTGCGTCGCTGTGGGGGCTACGGCAGCTCGGCCTGCCGCTGCTCGGTGCGACGTTCCTGGCGGCGGTCCTGCTCGGCGTGCTGTCGACCTACGCGGCGGTCCGGATGCGGACGGCCGTGGCGGCGATCGCGGTGCCGGCGTTCTGCGGAGCGCTCCTGCCCGGTGTCGCCGTGTCCGACGCCCTGCTGAACTTCATGTCCGGTTCGTCGAGCGCGGCCCTCGACTTCGTGGCGGCGGTGTCCGTGGCGCTGGGGATCGGCGCGGGCCTGGTGCTCGGTGGGCTCTTCGCGACACCGGGTGCCCGGCGAGCACTCCGACGCACCCGTCGGGTCGTCGTGCACTCCGTCCACAACGACACCAGGGCACTGCGGGTCATCCGGGACACCGGGTACGACCCCGGCGACGGGTCGGTGCCGCGCGGGTCGCGGAGCGGTGGTGCCGGCGGCGCGTCGTGAGCGCGGCGGGGTGTCCCGGCGCGTCGTGAGCGCGGCGGGGTGCGCTCGGTGAGCAGAAGACGTCGGGTGCGGTCATCGCACCCGACGTCTTCTGCTCACTGAACGGGCTCGGTCGACGTCAGCCGGCGTCCGAGACCGCGCTCGACACCGCGGTCGGGGCGTCGTACTCGCCGTCCGGGATCGCGCGGAGCGCCTCGAGGACGTCGTCCGGAGCGCCCTCCTGCTCGGCGGTGGAGACCACGTCGTCCTTCGAGGCCGGGTAGTCGATGCCGCTCAGGTACTTCTGGACCTGGATGGGGTTCGGTGCTGCCATGTCGGTTCCTTCCGTCGGGTTACGACACCCGGGGTACCCGCGGTGCGCTGCACGACGACGCAAGGAACGCGCTCCGTGGACGAACCGCCGGTCAGAGTTCCCAGCTGCCCGAGCCGTCGTCGTCCCACATCGCCAGACGGCGGGCAGCCTGCGGCTCGTACCGATCCATCCAGCCGCGCTCGAACCGGGCGACGGCGCGGTCGAACGCCGCCACGAGGTCGAGCTCGGCACGCAGCAGGGCCTGCAGCTGCAGCCCCTCGTACAGCGCGATGAGCTGCTCGGCGCCGCCGAACGCACAACGCCGGGGCACCAGCACCCCGGTACGGGTGGCGGCACAAGGGGGGACAGACCCGGACGTCGAGCCGGTTCGCGGCCGTCCGTGCGACCATGCGGGCATGACCCCGAACGACCCCACAGCCCAGGGACTCGCCACCATGGCCTCCGCCGGGTTCGAGTTCGGCGGCGATCCCGACCAGGTGGCGCACGACGTCCGGGCCATGTGGGAGCAGCTCGGCCGGCCCGTCGGCGCCTTCGAGGCAGCGGCTCGGGCCATCGCGGTGCTCCCCCAGCGCCCCGAGGTACCGATCGCCGACCAGGCCCGGCGCCGCGCCTTCGAGCAGGCGATCGGCATCAACCCCGTCGAGGTCGAGCTGGCCGCCGCGATGTCCGCGCGCGAGCTCCTCGAGCGGATGGCGCGCTCCGTCACCTGCTGACGCGACCAGACGCCGTCGACCCGACCACACGGAGGACGGGAGGCGCGGTGCCCACCGGCACCGCGCCTCCCGTCAGGGTCCTGTCAGAACAGGTGCCCTACGGCGTCGGCATCCCGCCGTCGACGTGCAGCGTCTCGCCCACGACGTACGACGACTCACCGCTCGCCAGGAACACGTACGCCGGCGCGAGCTCTGCCGGCTGGCCCCAGCGACCCAGGTAGGTCTGCTCGCCCGCGCTCGGCAGCGCCTCGGGCGGCTGGCCGCCGGCCGGCTGCAGCGGCGTCCAGATCGGGCCGGGAGCGACCGCGTTCACGCGGATCCCCTTCGGCGCGAGCTGCGCGGCCAGGCCCTTGGCCATGTTGTTCACGGTCGCCTTCGTGGCCGCGTAGTGCACCAGGTGCGGCGACGGAGCGTACGCCTGGATCGACGTCGTGTTGATGATCGTGGAGCCGGGCTGCAGGTGCGGCACGGCTGCCTTCGTGATCCGGAACGTCGCGTAGGCGTTCGTCTTGAAGGTCTCGTCGAACTCCTCGTCGGAGATCTTGGTGATGTCGTCGACGTTCTGCTGCTTGCCGGCGTTGTTCACCAGGATGTCGAGGCCGCCGAGCTGCTCGACGGCGTCGGCCACGAGCTGCTCGCAGACCTGGAGCGAGGTGATGTCGCCCGGCAGCGCGACGGCCTTGCGGCCGGCTGCCTCGATCAGGCTGACGATGCGGTCGGCGTCCTCCTGCTCCTCGGGCAGGTACGAGATCGCGACGTCCGCACCCTCACGGGCGTAGGCGATGGCGACGGCGGCACCGATGCCGGAGTCGCCACCGGTGACGAGCGCCTTGCGGCCGGTCAGACGACCCGAGCCCCGGTAGGTGTCCTCACCGTGGTCGGCGGGGACGTTCTGCGCCATCTCCGCGTCGGTGCCGGCACCCTCGAGGTACTGCTCGTCGGGCTTCTTGTCGGCGTACATCTTCGTGGGGTCCTGCATCACGTACTGGTCAGGCCCGGTCTGGTCGTTCTGCTGGTCCGTCATGCCGCCGACGGTACGCAGGGGGTCGCTGCGGGCCGTCCAGGAGGCTGTCCCCCGGTGCGCGGAGCGGCCTGCGCCCGCCGTCCGCTCCGGTCCGGGGCCGCAGGTGCGTGATCCTCGTTTGTCACGGTCCGGTGACGGGCCGGCCCCGATTCGGTAACACCTGTCGTTCTGCCCCGACCGAGGTCGTACCGTCGAACGGTGACTCCTCGGACCCTGCTGGCGCTCGGCGCCGCCGTGCTGGCCTTCTCGGCCGGTGCGCTCGCGTTCGACGGCACCACCGGGCTCGGCGTCGACGTGGCCGTCGCTGCCGAGACCTCGCACGACGCCGCTCCGGTCCACGTGACGAACGCGGACCTCCGCCGTGTGGACTCGATCGAGCTCGACGCCGAGGCCCTGGTGCTCCGAGACGGCGACGACACCGTCGTCGAGTCCTCGATGCGCGACTCCGGCCTGACCGTGAGCGTGCTGAACCGGCTGCTCGGCACCCCGTCGCGGACGCAGACGGCCGAGGGCGACGGCGGGGCGTGCTTCCCCGCGGGCACCACGTACACCTGGGGCGGCGCCGTCCGCGTGGCAGCCCTGACGACCGACGCCGCGGCCGGCAACGCCGTCGAGATCCGGGTGTTGCGCGACGCGGTCCGCAGCACCTTCGGCAGGCAGATCGAACTGACCGGCCCGGACGGCGTCCGGGTGGGCGACGACATCGGGGACGAGATCGCCGACGCGCCCCGCTCCGAGCGCGTCTCCTTCGGATCGGACGACTCGCGTGCCTGGCAGCTCCTGCTCCGCGAAGGGTGGGCGGACCGGCACCACGACGACGGTGACGACCACGAGTCGGGCAAGCGCACCGACGATGCCGGGACCAACGGGGTCTCCGCGCTGACGAACGAGACGACCGTCACGGTGCTCGGTTCACCGATGCCCGTCCACGCGCAGCGCAGCTGCTGACAGCGAGCAGAGCGCAGCTGCTGAACCGGTTCAGACCCGCAGGGTCGTGATCACCGGGAAGTGGTCGCTGGCGAACCAGGTCTCGGGGCCGTCGTGGTCGATCACCACGCGGTCCACGGCGCTGATGCCCCGGGTGAGCACCCAGTCGATCCGCTCGGCCGAGTCGACCGGCGGCTGCCAGTCGTTGAACGTGGCGGTGCGGTCGGACGGGTCACCCGCAGCCAGCCAGGCGTCTTCGAACCCGGCTTCGGCGAACACCCGCGATGCCGTGCCGGTGCCCGCGGGTTCGTTGCAGTCCCCGGCGAACACGACCGGCCCGGTGGTGCCGGCCAACCGTTCGGCGATGAGCGCGGCGCTCCGGCCCCGGACCTCGTCACCGTGCGGTCCGGGCTCGTGGTCCAGGTGTGTGGTGAGCAGGGTGAACGCGGGACCCTCGGCGTCGAGGAACCGGGCGTGGTTCGCGATCCGCGGGTACAGGCTGCCCCAGGTGTTCGAGACGGGCTCGTCCGGGGTGTCCGACAGCCAGAACGACCCCTCGTCGGACGGGCGGAAGCGGTCGCGGCGGTAGAAGACGGCCGCGTGCTCGCCGGCGTCGCCGCCCTCGCGCCCCTGCCCGACGTCGGCGTGGTCCGGCAGACCGGCACGCAGGTCGTCCATCTGGTGGGCGAAGGCCTCTTGCACGCACAGCACGTCGGGGTCGTGTCGACGGATGACGTCGAGCACGACCGGTAGTCGGGCCGGCCAGTCGTGCGCGGGGTCCGGGTTCTTGATGTTGTAGGTCATCAGGACGATCGGGCGTGCGGCGCTGGTCACTCCACGAACCTACCGACCGGTCCCCCGGCGGGTTCCCATCAGTTGATGCAGGTGCCCTCGGTGCCGTAGTTGTGCACGTCGGTCGACTTGGGCGTCGGTTCCTTCGCGGGCTTCTTCGTCGGCTTCGAGCCCGAGCCGCCGGTCGCCGGCGTCGAGGCCCCGGCGCTCGGCTCGGTCGCGACCGGCTTCGCGGTCTTGCCGTCGGTGCCGAGCACCAGGGTGACACCGGTCACGCTGGCGGTGCGGACGGCGACGGCGCCGGGGACCGCGGACACGACGGCCTTCGCCTGCGCCTCCTGGCCGGCGGGGTACTGCACCTGCGTCGTCTTCGTCGTCGCGGACGAGCCGGCCGGCGGGACCTGGAAACCGCGCGCGGTCAGGACCTGGCCGGCCGCGGTCGCAGCACCCTCGACCCCGCTGCCGTTCAGCACGGTGACCGAGGTGTTCGCGGGCTGCGCGCGGCGGGCCTTCGTGTACGCCTCGGGCTGCCCCACCAGGCCCTGCACGAACGCGGGCAGTCCGACGGTGTCGACCTCGACGATGGACAGCGGCGAGCCGTTCACGTAGATGGTCGGGGTGCCGAGGGTCGGGATCGTGGCCGACTGGATGTTGCCGGGCCGCAGGTTGCGCATCTGCGAGGCGAGGTCGATCAGGTCGGTGTCGGTCTGGATCGATCCACCGACGGCCTTGAGGATGTTGCCCATCTTCACGGGGTTGAGCAGCGTGCCGGCCGACGTGACCTTCCGTGCCTCCTGCGACAGGAAGTACTGCTGGCGCACGTTGCGGTCCAGGTCGCCGTTCGGCAGGCCGTGGCGCTGGCGCACGAAGGACAGCGCCTCCTTCGCGTTCAGCGAGGACTTGCCCGCGGGCAGGTTGACGCCGGAGTAGGGGTCGTTCGTCGCCTGGTTCAGGCAGACCTCGACCGGTCCGAGCTCCTTGACCACCTGGTAGAAGCCGAGCAGCGAGACGCGGACGTAGTGGTCGATCTGCAGGCCGCTCAGGTTCTCGATGGTCTTGATGAGCATCTTCGCACCGCCGGTGTCCCCACCGCCGTTGAGCGTGCCGAAGTAGAAGGCGCTGTTGAGCTTGCCCTTGCCGACGTCGGGGATGTCGACGTACGAGTCACGGGGGAACGAGATCATCGTCGCCTGGCTGCCGTCGGCGCTGATGTGCAGCACGATCATCGTGTCGGTGTTCGTCGCACCGCCGTCGTCCTGGGTGCTGAGTTCGGCGAGCTGCTCCGGGGTGGCGTTGTCCGGACGGTGGTCGTCGCCGACGAGCAGGATGTTCTGCGCCTTGCCGTCGACGTCGTCCTTGGTGTCCTTCTTGCCGGTGATCGCGTTGACGATCGTGACGCCGTCGGACAGCTGGTTGTACGCGTAGCCCGCGTACCCGACGCCCAGCAGGAGGGCCATCGTGAGCACCCCCGCGACGGCCGGGAACACCACGCCCGCCCGACGCTTCTGGCGCCCGTGGCGCGGCGTCGCGGCACCGCGGCGTGCGGGCTCGGTCGTCTGCTCGGGTTCGTTGCTCACCGGGAAACCATAACCGGCGAGTGGACGGACGACATGGGATGCGCCTGGAAGGTCACCCCGTAGTGGCCGTCACCACCTGAGTGACGGAACGGTGTCCGCGGTGCTTCCACGGGCCTCCTGTCCGTCGCCGGTCGCGCTCGTGACGCTAGTCGCGCGACGGGAGCAGGTGGATCGCCTCCATGGCGAGCTCGGCGGCGATCGGGTCCTTCGCGACGACGGCGTCCTTGAGCTTCGTCAGCTCGGGCAGGATCACGTCGGCCGGCAGGAGCTCGGCGAGCTCCGGCACGCGGAGCTTGAAGGAGAGCCCGTCCGTGGTCGACGCGCAGAGCTGCACGAGCGACGGGTTGCCGCACGCGTCAGCCCACATCGCGTAGATGCCGGCACCGTCACGCGCGACCTTGTCCTGCTCGTCGGCGCTCACCCGCGCGTGCACGTCGTCGAGCATCTTCACGATCTTCTTGCGCTGCGCGTCCGTGAACCGGGGGACCGCGAGCCGCACGACGCCGCCGTAGATCACGCCGAGGGTGCGGTACGCGTCGAGGAGTTCTTCCTTCGTCGGTGCCGCGACCCGGGTGTAGCGGTTCGGCGCCATCTCGATGAGGCCGGCACGGGCGAGTTCGGCGAGGGCTTCGCGGATCGGCGTGCGGGACACCCCGAGCCACGCGATGAGGTCGTCGTCGTTGAGCCGTTCCCCGGGTTCGAGCGTGCCGTCCATGATGGCGTCGCGGATCTTGTCCTGCACCGTGTCACGGAGGAGCTTGCGCTCTGCGGCGGGCTGCGTCGAGGGAACTGGCATGGGCCTAGCGTGTCACATGTCAGGGCGCGTGCGCGAGAGGCGCGAGGGCCACCAGGCCCGGTGCCCGAGGTCGTACGCCAGTGCCGGCACGAGCAGCGACCGGACCACGATCGTGTCGAGCAGCACGCCGAACGCGACGACGAACGCGATCTGCACGAGGAACAGGATCGGGATGACGCCGAGGGCCGCGAACGTGGCGGCCAGCACGACGCCGGCGGACGTGATCACCCCGCCGGTCACCCCCAGGCCGCGCAGGACGCCCTCGCGCGGACCGTGGCGCAGTGCTTCTTCGCGCACCCGGGTCATGAGGAAGATGTTGTAGTCGACGCCCAGGGCCACCAGGAACACGAACGAGTACAGCGGCACGCTCGGGTCGGCGCCCGGGAAGTGGAACACGTGGTCGAAGACGAGGGCACCGACACCGAGGGCCGCCGCGAACGAGACGATCACGCTGCCGATCAGGACGAGCGGTGCGACGACACTGCGGAGCAGGAGCATCAGGATCAGCAGGATCACGACGAGCACCACGGGGATGATGAGCGTGCGGTCGCGGATGCCGGTGTCGTTCGTGTCGACCGCCGTCGCGGTGACGCCACCGACGATCGCGCCCGGGTCGACCCGTTCGACGGCGGTGCGGAGGTCGCGGACGGTCTGCTCGGCGGCGTCGGAGTCTGCGGCGTCCGACAGGGTCGCCTCGAGCAGGACGTCGCCGCGGGAGACGGTCGGCGCGGCGCTGCCTGCGGTGTCCCCGGTCACCGGGACGGTGCCGGCGGGGCTGTCCTTCACCGCGGCCACGACACCGTCGACCCCGTCGACCGCCGTGATCGCATCGACGAGCTGGTCGAGGTCCCGCTCGGCGCCGATCACCTGCGCGGGGCTGCCGGAGCCGCCGGGGAAGTGGTCGGCCAGCACGTCCTGCCCGTCGCGTGCCTGGGACGACCCGATGATCAGGTCGCTCTGCGGCACACCGTCGGCCTTGAGCCCGAACAGGCCGGCGCCCATCGCGAGCAGTCCGACCGTGCAGACGATCCACACCACCCGCGAACGACGGGCGACGAGCCGGCCGACGCGTGCCCAGACACCTCGGGCGTCGGGGCCGGTGAGCACGGGGTGGGCGCTGCCGTGCACGGGACGGAGGGGCCAGAACGCCGCACGGCGGAACGCGAGCAGCAGCGCGGGCAGGAGCGTCAGGGCGGCGAGCAGGCTGAACGCGATGCCGATGGCGGCGACGGGGCCGAGCGCCTTGTTCGAGTTGAGGTCGGACAGCAGCAGGCAGAGCACCCCGACGATCACCGTGCCGCCCGAGGCCAGGATCGGCTCGAGGCTCCCGCGCAGCGCGGCCTTCGTCGCGTCCCAGCCGGTGCGGTGGTCACGCAGGGCCTCACGGAAGCGCGCGGTGTACAGGAGCGCGTAGTCCGTCGCGGCACCGATCACCAGGATCGACAGGATCCCCTGCACCTGCCCGTTGACCGTCACGATGTCGGCCTTGGCGAGCCACCAGACCACGAGGATCGAGGCACAGAGGGCGAACGTGGCGGTCCCGAGCACCAGGACCGGGAGCAGGGGGGATCGGTAGACGATGATCAGGATCACGAAGACCGCGGCGAGCGCCACCCCGAGCAGCAGCCCGTCGATGCCGGCGAAGGCCTCGGTCAGGTCGGCGGTGAACCCGGCCGGACCGGTGACGTACCCGCGCAGACCGGACGGCAGCGCATCGTCCACGTCGGCCCGGACGGCTTCGACCGCGGCGCCGGTCTCGGCGTCCTGGGTGAGCGTCGCGACGATCTCGACCGCATCGCCGTCCTCGCTCGGGATCACCGGGCTGACGGCCTCGACGTCCGCGCGGTCGGACAGCGTCGCGGTGAGCGCCTTCGCGTCGGCGAGGTCGGTCGAGGTCAGTCCCCCGTCACGCTCGAGGACGATGATCGCGGGTGCCCCGGACTCGTCGCGGAACTCCGAGGACCGCTCCTGCACCTTCGTGGCGTCGGCGGAGGCGGGCAGGAACGAGGTCTGGTCGTTGGTGGAGACCTCGGAGATCTTGCCGAAGAACGGACCGCCGACCGAGGCGATGCCGAGCCAGACCACGATGACGAGCGCGGGGAGGACGATGCGGAGGAAGCGGGACACGTCGGCGAGCGTACACCGATCGTCAGCATGCTGATTACTTGACGATCGCGCGCACCGCCCACCGTAGAATCACGACATGGAGGACACGACCGAGCAGTGGCCCCTCGGACGACTGCTGTCCGCGGCCGCACGCTCCGTCGAGCGGGACTGGGACGAACGACTCCGGGCCATCGGGCTCTCGCACGCCGCCGTCGTCGCGATCGACATCCTCATCCGGACCGGCCCGACCGGCGCCGACACCATCGCCCGCACGGCCCGGGTCCAGCCGCAGACGATGTCCCGCACCCTCGAGCGGATGGAGCGCGACGGCCTGGTCGAGCGCACCCCGCACGCCGCGGACCGTCGCCGCCGCGTGGTCCGCGTGACGCCGGCCGGCCGGTCGGCCTGGGAGACCGCGCGGCACATCGAGCGCGAGGTCCTGCCCGAGGATGCCGCCCTGCGGGTCGCGCTTCGCGAGGTCCTGGCGAAACCACAGCAGGACTGAAACGCTGTACTTGACATACCACATGCGATAAGATCCTCGGGTCGGTTGCTCGCCGACCCGAACCCGCAGGAGTCCCCCGCATGTCCGAACGTCGCGCGGCCCGGGCGGCCGCTGACCACGCCCACCGCACCGCCATCCGCAGCACGCGCCGGCGACGGCCCTTCCTGGTCGCCCTGGTGGC
The DNA here is from genome assembly GCF_025643395.1 of Curtobacterium sp. Arg-1. Lineage (NCBI taxonomy): Bacteria > Bacillati > Actinomycetota > Actinomycetes > Micrococcales > Microbacteriaceae > Curtobacterium > Curtobacterium sp. Arg-1. The sequence goes on along the minus strand of NZ_CP095731.1, from coordinate 320,979 downwards.
GACGCTCGGCTCACTCGTCGGCATCGCCGTCGTGGTCGCCGTCGTCGCGAGTGTCTTCGTCGGCGGGCTCGCGCGGAGCTTCGACGCCGGTCGTGACACCATCGCCGACCCGTTCCCCGACGGTGCACGGCCCAGCGCCACGGGCGGCGAGAACATCCTGCTCATCGGGTCCGACGCCCGCGCACAGGGCGGCCCCGAGGGTGCACGGCCCGAACTCGGCGGGCGGTCGGACACGCTGATGCTCGCGCACGTCCCCGCCGATCGACAGCACGTGTACCTCATGTCGATCATGCGTGACTCGTGGGTCGAGGTCCCCGGACACGGGCGGGCGAAGATCAACGCCGCGTACTCCTGGGGCGGGGTCGCCCTCACCACCCAGACCGTCGAACAGCTCCTGGACGTCCGGATCGACCACGTTGCCGAGATCGACTTCGCCGGGTTCGAGGACATGACCGATGCCCTCGGCGGTGTCACGGTCGACTCACCCGTGGCGTTCTCGGCACGGGGCCACGACTTCACCACCGGGGCGAACCGGCTCGACGGGGCCGCCGCGCTCGCCTTCGTCCGGGAGCGCTACGCCTTCGCCGACGCCGACCACACCCGCGTCCGCAACCAGCAGGCGTTCATGCGCGGCGTCGTGGACGGGCTGCTGTCCCGCGACACCGTCACGAACCCCGGGCGCATCCAGGACTTCGTCACCGCGACGAGCGAGCACCTGTCGGTCGACGCGGGCCTGTCGTTCTCACGACTGGTCGGACTGGGCTGGTCGCTCCGAGGTGTCGGGGCAGACGACCTGGTGACCTTCACGGTGCCGACCGCGGGCTCCGGCACCTCGCCGGACGGGCAGTCGATCGTCAGGCTGAACGGGCTCGAGGTCTCCTCGCTGTCCCAGGCGCTCCGCTCCGACGACGTCGCCGGCTGGCTCACCGACAACCCGCAGTAGCCCCCGCCTCGCGCACGACGACGCCCCACGACTCGAGGTCGTGGGGCGTCGTCGTGTTCGGTCTGCGGAGAGATCAGGCGGGGAGCTGGAGCTCCTGGCCGGAGTAGATCAGGTTCGCGTCGTCGATGGTCGACGTGTTCGCGGCCCAGAGCTGCTTCCAGCCGCCCTCGATCTTGAGCTTCGTCGCGATCGTGTCGAGCGTGTCACCCGAGGCGATCGTGTACGTCTTGCCGCTCGTCTTGACCGGGGCCGGCTTGCTCGGCGTGGTCGCTGCCGGGGCCGGCGTCGACTCGGTGGTGCTCGGCGCGGCCTGCTGCGGCGCAGCCTGCTCGGCGGGGGCCGGAGCCGGAGCCGCCGGCTGCGGGGCGGCCTGCTCGGCCGGAGCAGGAGCCGGCGCGGGCGCCGGAGCGGCCGCTGCGGGAGCCGCACCGCTGGTGCCGCTCAGTCCGAGCTGGGCGGAGCATGCGGGCCAGGCACCCCAGCCCTGCGAGGCGAGGACGCGCTCGGCGACGGCGATCTGGGCCTCGCGGCTGGCGGAGGCGGGGTTGCCAGCGCCACCGTTCGCCTGCCAGGTGCCGAGGTTGAACTGCAGGCCGCCGTAGTAGCCGTTGCCGGTGTTGATGGCCCAGTTGCCGCCGGACTCGCACTGCGCGAGCTGGTCCCAGGTCGAACCGGACGCTGCGTTCGCGGGGGTTGCCGCGAGGCCGACACCGGTCGCGGCGATGCCGGCGAACGCCAGGCCGCCGACGATGGTGCGGGTACGGGAAAGCTTCTTCATGTGATTGCTCCACCGGGGTCACGAGCCGCATCTGCTGCGGGATCCACTGCCCACCCCGACCGATCGCGGTCAGTTGTGGGGTGCGCCACCGGGGGCAGTGGTCATCGGGCCGGCGGCACCTCGGTCGGCAACCATAGGAAACTCTTCACCGTTATCAAACTGAGACAAACGGTTCTACCCGTTCATGCTATGTACCCCTGGCGGAAACCTGTACGCCTCGATTCCCATGGCCATGGTCATCGACCCGTACCCGGGTACGTCACCTTGGCAATTCCCTGGCAATGACGACCGGGAGGCCCGGATCACGCCCGCGACAGGAGCGTGACGGCCTCGAGATGGCCGGTCTGCGGGAACATGTCGAGCACCCGGGCCCGTCGGAGCCGGAACGACGGCATGCGGGCCAGGTCCTTCGCCAGGGTCACCGGGTTGCAGCTCGAGTAGACGACGTGCTGCACGTCCGACTCCTCGAGCCAGGTCGACAACCGCTCGCCGATCCCGCGACGCGGCGGGTTCACCACGACGAGTTCGGGCACCGCATCCGGACGGGTCCGGAGGGCGTGCTCCGTGGCGTCGTCGGCGGCGAACCGGACGCCCTCGAGCCCGGCCTCACGCGCCGACTGCTTCGCCGAGCGGATCGCCTCGGCGCTCGACTCGATGCCGGTCACCGCGCGGCCGGGACGAGCGGCGTGCAGCGCGAACCCGCCGACGCCGCAGTACAGGTCCCACATCGACGCGGGATCGAGTTCGTCGATCCAGGTCGAGGCCTGCGCGTACAGCTCGGTCGCGACGCCGGTGTTCGTCTGGAAGAAGCTCTGCGGCCGCAGGTGCATCGTGATCCCGCCGAGGCGCATCGGCAGGGTCTCCTGCTCGGTCAGCACGACCTCGCGGTCGCCCTCGGTGACGGCCTTGTGCTCGGGCAGCAGGTTGGCGGTCACGACGACCGCGTTCGGCAGCGCGGCGCGCAGGGTGTCGAGGTGCTGTCGGAGTCGCGGCAGCTGCCCCTCCGAACGCAGCACGAACCGGATCATCAGCTCGCCGTCGGGCGACTCGGTGACCAGGACGTACTTCAGCTCACCGCGGCGTGCGGCGACGTCGTACGGGATCAGCCCCGCGGTGGTGACGAACCCGGCCAGGACGGGCAGCGCGTGCCGGATGCCGGGGGTGCAGATCCCGCAGTGCCGCAGGTCGACCCCGCGCTGCCGGTGGTCGAGGATGCCGACGGTCGGGTGCTCGACGGACCCGCCGACGACCATCTTCGCCTTGTTCCGGTACCCCGACTCCGGGCTCGTGATCGCCGGTGACCAGGAGACCGCACCGGGACCCCCGGCGGCCTCGACGGCGTCGTGCAGGAGCTCGCGCGTCCGGAGTTCCTTGTCGAGGACCTGGTCAGCGTAGGGCTGGCCCATGAGCGTGCACGACCGGCACACCCCGCGGTCGAAGTAGTCGCACTGCATGGCCGAGTCAGGATACGGCAGCGTCCCGCGTCGTCGTGGCGATCCGGTACACCGAGGTCGTCGCCGTCAGGAAGAGCGTCGTGCCGTCGTCGCCACCGAAGCACAGGTTCGACGTGACCTCGGGGACGGCGACCTCGCCGATGCGTGCCCCCGCCGGGTCGAACACGACGACGCCGCGGTGGGACGACGACCAGACGTTGCCGTGCACGTCGACCCGGATGCCGTCCGGCGCGCCTTCGCCCGGCTCGAGCCGCGCGAACACCCGACCGTTCTTCAGCAGGTCGCCCCGGCGGTCGTACGCGCGGATGACCGGCTCGTCGCCCGACGAGCTCGCGATGTACAGCACCCGCTCGTCCGGGTCGAACGCCAAGCCGTTCGGCTCGTCGAGGTCGGTCGCCACGGGCCGCAGGTCCTCGCCCGCCGGTCCGCACCGGAACACCCAGTGGTCGCCGTACTCGCGGACGCCGGGGTGCCCCTCGCGCGGCTGGGTGATGCCGTAGGCGGGGTCGGTGAACCAGACACCGCCGTCCCGCGCGACGACGACGTCGTTCGGGGAGTTGAACCGGACGCCGTTCCACGTGTCGACGATCGGTGTGACGACCCCGTCGCGGTCACGCTCCACCCGGCGCAGGCCGTGCGAGCACTGCACGACGCTGCCGTCGCGGTCGAGCGTGCGGCCGTTGGTGAACTCGACACCGCCGGCGTACACCGAGGTCTCCCCGGAGTCGGCGTGCCACTGCAGGATCCGGTCGCCGGGGATGTCGGACCACCGCAGCGTCCGCGTGGTCGGGATCCAGCAGGGGCCCTCGGCCCAGGTGCTGCCGGTGGCGATGCGGTCGAGCGCGTCGGGGTCCGGCACGAGGTCGTCGAGCAGCACGGGTTCTCCTTCGAACGGGGTGCCCACACTACTTTCCTCAGGCTGCGGCGGCGGCCTCACTGCGCCGTCGCACGGCCTTCTCGATCGCGGAGATCGCGAAGCCGAGCAGGATCGACGCCACGACGGCGACGGTCGTGACGAGGAAGGGCTGCTCGCGGCTCCAGCGCCCCGTGGCCGCGGCGATGCCGACGCAGTACGCGGCCCACACGACGTCGGCGAGCACGCAGCTGACCAGGAAGCGCCGGAGGTCGAGCCCGCTGTCCGCGCCGACCAGGTTCGTCGTCAACCGGCCCATCGGGATGAAGCGTCCGAGCACCGCGATGCGACCGGGAGCGGCACGGTAGCGGCCGTCGATGGCGTCGCGGGCCGCGCGGACCTTCGGACGCGCGAACCAGGACCGCGAACCGAGGTCGACGGAGCGCGCCAGGTGGTACAGCCCGAGGTCGCCGAGGACCATGCCGATCGACGCCGCGACGACGAGGAAGAGCACCGGCACGAGCCCACCGTCGCCACCGACCAGGAGCGTGCCGATCGCGACGACGAGTGCCTGGCTGGGGAGGAAGACCGCCACGCTGCCGACGGCGAGCACCAGGCCGACCACGAGGAAGGCCCACGGGGTGCCGACGAGCTGGACGACCAGGTCCTGTGCTGCGTCCACGACTCACCCTCCACGGGCACCGGAGGGAGCGCACCGGCCTCCATCTTCGCAGGTCGGCGGCGCGCCGCTCACGTCCGGTCGACGATCGCCCGCATCGCCGCGGCCGCGTCGTCCGGCCGTCCGTCCACCACGGCACCGGCGAGCGCGAGGTGGAGGCCGACGTCGTGCCGGTCCGGACGGATGCTCCCGCGTTCCAGCAGGACCTGGCCCACGACCCGGTGCAGGCGTCGGTACAGCGTGTTGCCGGACAGGTCGAGCACGAGCGCGTGGAGCCGCACGTCCGCGGTCACGAAGTCGGGGCGGTCGTCGCGGGTCGCGGCGGCCGCGAGCTCGTCCGCGGTGGTGCGGAGCACCTCCCGTCGGTCAGCACACGCGTCGAGCGCCGCTCGCCGGGCTGCTGCGGCGGCCGCGGCGGGTTCGACCGCCGCGCGCAGCTCGCGGAGTTCGACCGCGACCCGGTCGCCGTCCGGGCCCCGCAGGCGCCACCGCACCACGCGCGGGTCCAGGACGTCCCACCGATCCGCATCGAGGACGGTGACGCCGACCCGGCGCCTGGCGGTGAGCAGGCCGAGGGCGACGAGGACACGCACCGCCTCGCGGACGATGCTGCGACTGGCACCCGTCCAGGCCACCAGGTCGTCGACGCTCCGGCGGCTCCCCGCGGCCAGGGTGCCGGAGACCACGGCGTCACCGACCTGGTCGAGGACCCGATCGAAGGTGCTCGTCACCGCTGGGAGACCGGCGACAGCACGAGCTCGTCCACGCGGACGTGAGCCGGCGCCCCGAGCACGAAGGCGACGGTCCGCCCCACGTCCTCCGGCTGGAGCATGCGCTGGCGGGCGGCCGCGTCGGGGACCTCCGGCCGCTGGTCCAGGAAGTCCGTCGCGACGTCGCCCGGGCACAGGTGTGTGGCACGCACGCCGTGCTCGGCCTCCTGCTGGTTCAGGCTCCGGACGACCGATCCGAGCGCGGTCTTGCTCGCCGAGTACGCCACGCCGGCCCCGGGCTGGAAGGACCACCCGGCGTACGAGGACACGACGACCACGACACCGCCGGACGAGCGGAGTGCCGGCAGCGCGGCGTCCACGACGGTGACGACCGCGGTGAGGTTCGTGTCCACGATCGCCCGGAAGTCGGTCAGCGACTGGTCGTCCCACCGGCGTCGCGGGGCGTTGAGCCCGGCCGCCAGCAGGAGTCCGTCGAGCCGGCCGTGCCGCTCGAGCACGACGTCACGTGCGGCGGCCACGGCTGCGGGGTCGTTCGCGTCGAGGGGCAGGACGTCCGCGGTCCCGCCGGTTGCCCGGATGGCGCCTGCGACCTGCTCGAGTCGGTCCGCGCGACGCCCGCTCAGCACCACGGTCCAGCCGTCCCGTGCCGCCGCCTCGGCACCCGCGGCCCCCATGCCGCTGCCGCCACCCGTGACCCAGAGCACACGCTGATCCGTCATGCTCGAATAGTATGCCTATTCAAGGCACCGACGACGGGAGCAACGATGCACCTCGACCTGACCGACCGCGTGGTCGTCGTGACCGGCGCAGCGCGCGGGATCGGCCGCACGCTCGCCGACCGTTTCGTCGACGAAGGGTGCCGCGTCGTCGCACTCGACCTGGCCTTCGAACCGGACTTCCCGCTCGAGCACGTCGTGTGCAACGTCGCCGAACCGCAGTCCGTGCGCGACGCCGTGGACGAGGTCGTCAGGCGGCACGGCACGATCGACGTCCTGGTGAACAACGCCGGCATCAACGTCACGGGCACGGTCGCCGAACTGCAGTGGGACGCCTGGCGCCGCTGCATGGACGTCAACCTCGGTGGCACGTTCCTGATGAGCCAGGCCGTCGCACCGGTGATGCAGGCGGCCGGGCGCGGTCGGATCGTCAACGCCGCGTCGTTCGCGGCGATCGTGCCGAGCGTCGGGAGCGCGGCCTACGCGGCGTCGAAGGCCGCGGTCGTCTCGTTCACCCGGGTCCTGGCGTCCGAGCTCGGCCCGTGGGGGATCACCGTGAACGCGTACGCACCCGGCATGGTGCCGACGGCGATGAACGGCTTCGCGACGATGCCGACCGAGGCACAGGACCGTCTGCTGGACACGCTGTCACTCCGCCGGTGGGAGACTCCGGACGACGTCGCCGACCTGCTCGTCTTCCTGGCGAGCGACGCCTCGGGGTACATCACGGGCACCCTGCTCGACGTCTCCGGCGGCAAGCTCGCGACCCAGATCCCCGCCCGCGCACACGGTCGGACCTGAGCGGACTGCTGTCCGGCCGCACAGGTTCTCCACATGGCTCGCTTCGTAAGCTGTGAGAGCCCAGTGAGCCGGACTGCCGCCCGACCCCGAGGAGGTGCCCGATGGTCTTCGTCCTCGTCGCGTTCGCGATCGTCGCCCTGATCGTCCCCGCACTGACCCCCGTCCTCGGGCGCCGCGTCTTCTTCGTCGCAGCCCTCGCCCCCGCCGCCGCCGCGGTGCTGACGATCGCCCAGACCGACGCCGCCCTGCACGGCAGCGTCGTCGAACGGCACCAGTGGGTCCCCCAGCTCGACCTCGACGTCACGCTGCGGATGGACGCCCTGTCGTGGGTCCTCGCCCTCGTGGTGTCGATCGTCGGCGCGTTGGTGCTGGTCTACTGCGCCTCGTACTTCGAGCGGGACGAACCCGGGCTCGGTCGGTTCGCCGGGGTCCTGACCGCCTTCGCCGGCTCGATGTACGGGCTCGTGATCGCCGACGACGTCATCGTGCTGTTCGTCCTGTGGGAGGCCACGACGGTCTTCTCCTACCTGCTCATCGGGCACGACGCCGCGAAGCGCGCCAGCCGTGCCGCCGCCATGCAGGCGCTCGTGGTGACCACCGCCGGCGGCCTGGCGATGCTCGCGGGTCTCGTGATGCTCTCGGTCGCAGCGGGTACGACGTCGCTGTCCGGGATCGTCGCCGACCCCCCGAGCGGCACGGTCGTCTCGGTGTCGGTGGTCCTGGTGCTGCTCGGAGCACTGACGAAGTCGGCGATCGTGCCGTTCCACTTCTGGCTGCCCGCCGCGATGGCCGCGCCCACCCCGGTCAGCGCGTACCTGCACGCCGCGGCGATGGTGAAGGCCGGCATCTACCTGGTGGCCCGGCTCGCCCCCGCGTTCGCGCTGCTCGACGGCTGGCGCGAGACCATCACGCTGCTCGGTGTCGCCGGGATGCTCGTCGGTGGGTACCGGGCGCTGCGCCAGACCGACCTGAAGCTCCTGCTCGCCTACGGCACCGTGGCGCAGCTCGGGTTCCTGGTGCTCGCCGCCGGATGGGGCGCCCCCGCGGTCGCCCTCGGCGGGGTCGCGCTGCTCGTGGCGCACGCCGCCTTCAAGTCCACGCTCTTCCTGGTCGTCGGTGCGATCGACCACGTCGCCGGCACGCGCGACCTCGGTCGGCTCAGCGGGCTCGGCCGTGCCCGCCCGTGGCTGGCGGTCGTCGCGGTGCTCGCGCTGGTGTCGATGGCCGGGATCCCGCCCACGATCGGGTTCGTCGCGAAGGAAGCCGTGCTGACCGGCTTCACCGAGTCGCTGCACGGCCCCGACGCCGGCTGGGCGTGGTTCGCCCTGATCGGCGTGACCGTCGGCTCGGTGCTCACCGTGGCGTACTCGCTGCGCTTCCTGTGGGGCGCCTTCGCCCGGAAGCCCGGCGTCGCGACCGCCGAGCCGCACGCCCTGCACGGCCTCGCCGTCGTCCCCTCGGTCCTCGCGCTCACCGGCCTCGCCCTCGGCCTGCTCACCCCGGTGGTCGCGCACGGCATCGAGCCCGCTGCGACGACCGCGGCGCTCGGCGGCGAAGCGGTCCCGCACCTCGCGCTCTGGCACGGCCTGGAGCCCGCGCTCGGCCTGTCCGCGGTCACCCTGGTCGGCGGCCTCGCACTGTTCGCCCTGCGCCGACCGGTCGAGGCGATCCAGCACCGGCTCGCCGGGTTCCCGAGCGCCGCGGGCACGTACCGGCACGGGATGCGGCTGCTCGACCGCGGAGCGACCGGGCTCACCGCGAGCCTGCAGCGCGGCTCGCTCCCCTACTACCTGACGGTGATCCTGTCGGTGTTCGTCGCCGGGGCGCTCGCCAACCTGGTGCTCGGTGGTCCGTGGGACTTCCACGTCCGCTTCGCCGACTCGTGGGGCCAGATCCCGGTGATGATCGTGATGTCGATCGCCGGCATCGCGGTGCTCACGGCGAAGACCCGGTTCGCCGCCGCCGTCCTGGTCGGCGTCACGGGCTACGGCCTGTCGGTGCTGTTCGTCCTGCACGGCGCGGTCGACCTCGCCCTGACGCAGCTCGTGGTCGAGACGGTCACCCTGATCGCCTTCGTCCTGGTCCTGCGCCGACTGCCCCCGCGCATCGCGACGACGAACCCGTCGCGGTTCCGCATCGTGCGGGCCCTGTTCGCCGGGCTGGCGGGGCTGACGCTCGCGATCGTCGTCGTCGTCGCCGCCTCGGCCCGCACCGCGCGTCCCCTCTGGCCGGACCTGCCCGCGCTGACCAGCTCGTTCGGGCACGGTCTCAACGTGGTGAACGTCGCCCTCGTCGACCTGCGCGGCTGGGACACCCTCGGTGAGCTCACCGTCGTGGTCGCCGCGGCCACCGGTGTCGCGAGCCTGATCTTCGTGAACTCGCGCGAGGACACCCTGCCCCGGCTGCGCGACCTGCCCGAGACCCTGACCGCGAACGGCGAGCGCACCGACGGTGAGCCCCGCGCCTGGCTACCGACGAGCGCCGCGATCCCGACCGGGCGTTCGGCACTGCTCGACGTGGTCGTCCGGTTGCTGTTCCACGGCCTGATCGTGCTGTCGGTCTACCTGCTGTTCGCCGGGCACAACGCCGCCGGTGGCGGGTTCGCCGGTGGCCTGGTCGCCGGCATCGCGCTCGCGGCCCGCTACCTGGCCGGCGGACCGGCCGAACTCGGCGCCGCGGCCCCGGTGCGCGCCGGTCGCCTGCTCGGCCTGGGGGTCGCGACGGCCGCGATCACCGCGATCGTGCCGCTGTTCTTCGGCCGCGAAGCCCTGTACTCCGAGTTCTTCGAGGCCACCGTCCCGGTCCTCGGCCACGTCGAGTTCGTCACCGCCACGTTCTTCGACATCGGCGTGTACCTGGTCGTCGTCGGCCTGGTGCTCGACGTCCTCCGCAGTCTCGGGGCCGAGGTCGACCGGCAGCGCCTCGAGGACGCCTCGACCCCGACACGCGACACCACCGAGGAGTCGGTCGGCGACACCCTCGATGCCCCCACCCCGGAAGGGAGCGCCACGTGACCGTCACCCTCGTCCTCGTGATCGCCATGGCGGTGCTGTTCTCGTGCGGCGTCTACCTGCTGCTCGAACGCTCCCTGACGCGGATGCTCCTCGGCTTCCTGCTGCTCGGCAACTCGCTCAACCTGCTGCTGCTGGTGATGTCCGGTGCCGCGGGCGACCCGCCGATCGGCAAGAGCGCCGAGGGCATCACCGACCCGCTCCCCCAGGCGTTCGCCCTGACCGCGATCGTCATCACCTTCGCCGTCAGCGCGTTCCTGCTCGCCCTGATCCACCGGTCGTGGCAGCTGTCCCGTGCCGACGAGGTCGAGGTCGACGAGGCCGACGCCGCCATCGGCCGCGACCGCGACGAGCCGGCCGACGAGGACCCGGAGACCACCACCGACGCAGAACAGGAGGCGACCCGATGACCTGGCTCGTCCCGCTCCTCGTCCTCGTCCCGCTGCTCGGTGCCGCGGTCGCGCTCGGACTCCTCCGGCACCAGAAGCTCCAGCGCGCGATCACCGTCGTGGTGCTCGTCGTGGCCCTGGCCGTCGCCGCCACGCTCATGGTCCTGGTCGACCGGCACGGCACGATCGTGGTGCAGGTCGGCGGCTGGGACGCCCCGTACGGCATCTCGCTCGTCGTCGACCGGCTGAGCGCCCTGCTGCTCACCGTCAGTGCGAGCGTCCTGCTGCTCGTCCTGCTGTTCTCGATCGGGCAGGGCCTGGCCGCCGACGACGAGGACGCCCCGGTCACGATCTTCTACCCGACCTACCTGGTGCTCGCGGCGGGTGTGCTCGACTCGTTCATCGCCGGCGACCTGTTCAACCTGTACGTCGCGTTCGAGATGCTGCTGGTGGCGAGCTACGTGCTCATCACCCTGGGCGGCAGTGAACAGCGTGTCCGGGCGGGCACGACGTACATCGTCACGAGCCTGATCGCGTCGGCGATCTTCCTCGCCGCCATCGGCCTGGTCTACGGCGCCACCGGCACAGTGAACATCGCCCAGATCAGCGAACGCGTCGCCGACCTTCCGGAGCACGTGCAGCTGCTCCTGCACACGATGCTGCTGATCGGGTTCGGCATCAAGGCGGCGGTGTTCCCGCTGGCGTTCTGGCTGCCGGACTCGTACCCGACGGCCCCGGCACCGGTCACGGCGGTCTTCGCGGGCCTGCTGACGAAGGTCGGCATCTACGCGATCATCCGGCTCGAGACGGTGATCTTCCCGCGGCCACAGCTCAACGAGGTGCTGCTGGTGGTCGCGGCGCTGACGATGGTGGTCGGGGTGCTCGGCGCGGTGTCGCAGACCGACGTGAAACGACTGCTGTCCTTCACGCTCATCAGCCACATCGGCTTCATGGTGATGGGCGTCGGCCTCGGCACCGTCGCGGGCACGGCGGCCGCGGTGTTCTACACGGTGCACCACATCGTCGTGCAGACCACGCTGTTCCTGGTGTCCGGCCTGATGGAACGCGTCGGCGGGACGACCTCGACCCGGTCGCTCGGCGGACTGCTGAAGGCCGCACCACTGCTGGCCGCCCTGTACCTGATCCCCGCGTTCAACCTGGGTGGCATCCCGCCGTTCTCCGGCTTCATCGGCAAGCTCGGCCTGTTCCGCGCCGCCGCCGAGGACGGGTCCCCGATGGCGTACGTCACCATCGGCGCCGGCGTCGTCACCTCGCTGCTCACCCTGTACGCGCTGATGCGGGTCTGGGACGCCGCCTTCTGGCGGCCGAAGCCCGCCGCCGAGGCCGCGGCCCCGCACGCGACGAGCGCCGAACCGCACGCCCACCTGCGGTCGCCGGAACCGGCGCCGCTCACCGTCTCCGAGGAGACGGGCGAGGCGTACCACCCGGGAGGCTCGGTGACGGTCACCGACGCACCGCACGCGGCCACCGCCTCCAGTCCGACCACCGGCGCGACCGAGGCGGTCGGCGAGGCCCCCGAGAAGGTGCGCCTGCCGCGCATGCTCGTCGGTGTGACGACCGTCGCGGTGCTCGGGTCCGTCGCCCTGACCGTCGTCGCCGGCCCGCTCTACGGCTACGCGACCCGCGCAGCGGAGTCGCTGGAGTCACCCGACCGCTACGTGCAGGCCGTGCTCGGAGGTGAGCGATGACCGACGTCCGCCGCATCTCGAACGCCAGGCGGATCGCACTGGCGTGGCGCTACGACGTGCCCCTGGTCGCGGGGCTCACCGTGCTGTGGGCGCTGCTCTGGGGGTCGTGGACCCCGCTGACGCTGCTCTGCGGCATCGTCGTGGCGCTCATCGTCACCCAGGCGCTGCCGCTCCCGCCGGTCCCGTTGTCCGCACGGTTCTCGATCGTGCACGTGCTGCGGTTCCTGGTGGTGTGGTCCGGGCTGGTCATCGTGGCGTCGTTCCGGGTCGCCTGGGTCGCGTTCCGCCCGCGCGGTGTGCGGCGCAGCTCGATCACGCTCGTGCAGCTGCACTCCACGTCCGAGATGACCTTCACGCTCGCCACCCTCGCGGTCTCGCTCGTGCCCGGGTCGTACGTCGCCGACGTCGACCTGCGGCGCCGCCGGCTGCTGCTCCACGTGCTCGACACCGAGCGCCTGGAACAGGTCGACGACGAACGCCGGATGGCACTCCGGATCGAGGCCATGGTGATCCGTGCACTCGGGTCGAAGCAGGACGTCTCCGAGCTGTCCGAGCCGCTGCCGGAGGTGACCCGGTGAGCCCCGCCGTCGTGGTGATGGCCGTCGCCGTCGCGCTGGTGCTCGCGCTCCTGGGGGCAACGTTCGCCCTCGCGGTGTTCCGCATCGTGCGCGGTCCGACCATCCTCGACCGCATGATCGGCTCCGACATGGTGCTGACCACCGTGCTCGTGGTGATCGCCGCCGCGATGGTCATCCGGCAGGACCTGACCGGCATCCCCGTGCTCGTGGTGATCTCGGCGACGAGTGTGTTCGCCACCGTCGCCGTCGCCCGGGCCGTCACCCCCTCGGCGGACCCGTCCGACGAGGGCCTGACCGCCACCACACCCGAGCGCGCCGAGGAGGACCAGTCGTGATCGAGATGATCGAGTCGTTCGTCGACGACGCCGGCATCCGGGCCTGGATCGCCGTCGGGCTGTTGCTCGTCGGGTCCCTGCTGTCGCTCGGGGCCGGGGTCGGCATCGTCCGGTTCCCGGACCCGCTCGTCCGCCTGCACGCGATGGCGAAGCCGCAGGTACTCGGGCTCGCCCTCGCGCTGGCCGCGATCGTCGTCGCGGTGTGGACGTGGACGGCGTTCTGGGTCGTCCTGCCGATCATGGTGTTCCAGCTGTTCCTGGTGCCGGTCTCGACGCACATGATCGCCCGCGCCGGCCTGCGAGCCGACGACTACCGGCACGAGGACCTGCTCGTCGACGACACGGAGTCCTGACGCAGGCACTTGACGGACGGGAGGCCCGTGGCGGCGTCGCCACGGGCCTCCCGTCCGTCAGGTGGTCACGTTCGCCGTCAGGCGGTCGCGACCCGGCGGGGCAGCAGCAGGTTGCCGACCGCGGCGACCACGACGACGGCGGCGGAGACCGCCGGCAGCAGCATCGCCGCTGCGGTGCCGTGCTGCTCGGCGACGTCACCCGCGATGGCGGAGGCGATCGACTGGCCGACGATGACCGCGGACCCGAGGATCGTCATGGTGGTGGCGGAGCGGCCGACGGGTGACCGGTCCGAGCCGAGGCTGTACTGGGCGACCAGGGTCGGCCCGATCCCGATGCCCATGATCGCGAGGATGACGCCCGCGGCGACGACGGAGTCGGCACTGGCGAACGCGATCGCACCGCCGAGGAGCACGACACCGAAGACGAGCCAGCGCCAACCGAGGCCGAACGCCCGGGGGAACGCCGCCGACCCGAGCGCCAACCCGGCGGACCCGATGCCCATCAGGCCGTAGAGCAGACCGGCCTGCGAGGCCTCGCCGTGGGTCTCCATGAACGCGGTGAGCGAGGTGAGCGTCGAGCCGAAGAACAGGCCGATGCCGAGGATGCCGACCACCACCACCACGAGTCGCGGGCGCAGGAGCTGCCGCGCGGGTGCCTGCGTCAGCTCCGCGTGCTGGCCGACCACGAGCTTGCCGGTCGGGTGCAGCGCGAATGCGGTGACGAACACGAACGTCAGGACCGAGGCGCCGGCGACGGCCACCCACGGCGCGATCGCGCTGGCGAGGATGCCGACCAGGAAGGGCCCGATGATGAAGACGGTCTCGTCGGCGGCGGACTCGTAGGCCATGGTGCCGCTGAGGGTCTTCTCGCGCCGTGCCGGGGCCATCCGCTGGCCGATGATCGCGACGAGTCGCGTGCGGGACATCGGGGCGACCTGCGGGGCCGACGCACCGATGCAGAACGCGACCGCGAGGACCGCGAGGTCGGGCGCGGTGCCGCTGACGACGAACGGGAAGAACCCGAGCAGCGCCGCGTTCACCAGGCCGACGGGGACGAGCACCGCCCGCTGGCCGAAGCGGTCGGCCGCGGCGCCGACCATCGGGCCGAAGATCGCGGAGCCGATGCCGACGGCGGCGGAGTTGACGCCACCGAGGGCGACGGAGTCACGGTTGGCGACGACCAGGGTCAGGACGCCGACGACCATCATCGCGAACGGGAGCCGGGCGATGAAGGCCACGGGGAAGTACCAACGGCCGGCGAGGGAGACGAGTGAGGCGTCGGCTGCGGCCGGAGTGGTGCCGGTGTCGCTGGTGGAACGGGTCTGGAGCATCGGGGTTGTGCCTTCTCGGCCCGACCCGGTTCGGCGGGGGCGGACCCATCGGGTGCCGCCGTTGTCCGCCGGGGAGCCGGCGGCCGGTAGATACACACTGCGTGTTCTGAACAGCGCCCATCGTACCAAGCGGGCGCCGGGGCCCGGAGGAGTTCGGGCCGGGCTTGGTCCCGCCGGTCACGACACCCCGTCGGCCGGCCGCGGCGCGGTCGCAGACCGTCGCCTGCGGCGCCGCCAGCCGACAGTTCGCGACCAGTCGGCAGGCGACCCGCGACGTGTCGCGACCGGGCCGCGCGGGCCGGCCACACGCCGGAACACGACGGAACGCGACCGGACGGCGGACGGGAGGCGCGTGGCGGCGTGCCCCGCGCCTCCCGTCCGCCGTGCCGCACGCCCAGGGCCCCGCAGCGGTCACGACACCCCGTCGGCCGGCCGCGGCGCGGTCGCAGACCGTCGCCTGCGGCGCCGCCAGCCGACAGTTCGCGACCAGTCGGCAGGCGACCCGCGACGTGTCGCGACCAGTCAGCTGAGCTGACCGAGCAACGAGATGCGACCCGCCGAGGAACTGCTGCGGCGCGGCGCTCGGGTCAGGAGACCTCGCCCGCGCGGGCTCCCGCCCACAGGTCGACGTCGGTGATGCCGACGGAGTGCTCGTCGATGACGCGGAGCTCCTCGTCGGTGAACGACGTGTTCGACAGCGCGGCGACGTTGTCCTCGAGCTGCGAAACCCGCGACGCACCGATCACGAGCGAGGTCACCCGCTCGTCGCGGAGTGCCCAGGCGAGCGCGAGCTGCGCGAGGGACTGTCCGCGGGCGGCGGCGACGTCGTTCAGGGCGCGGAGGTGCTCGACGACCTCGGGCGTGATGCTCGACGCGTCGAGGGACTTGCCCGCCGCCGCTCGGGAGTCCTCGGGCACACCGTTCAGGTACTTGCCGGTCAGCAGCCCCTGCGCGAGGGCGGTGAAGCCGATCACGCCGAAGCCGAGTTCGCCGGCCGTGTCGAGCAGCCCCTCGGTCTCGATCCAACGGTTGAGCATCGAGTACGAGGGCTGGTGGATGAGGAGCGGGGTGCCGAGGTCGCGGAGGATCTCGGCTGCCTGCCGACTGCGCTCGGCGTCGTACGACGAGATCCCGACGTACAGCGCCTTGCCCTGCTGGACCGCGGTGTGCAGGGCGCCCATCGTCTCCTCGAGCGGGGTCGACGCGTCGAGGCGGTGCGAGTAGAAGACGTCGACGTAGTCCAGGCCCGTGCGCTGCAGGGACTGGTCGAGCGAGGCGAGCACGTACTTGCGCGAGCCGCCGCCCTGCCCGTACGGTCCGGGCCACATGTCCCAGCCCGCCTTCGTCGAGACGACCATCTCATCACGGTACGGCCGGAAGTCCTCACGCATCAGGCGGCCGAAGTTCACCTCGGCGGCGCCGTACGGCGGGCCGTAGTTGTTCGCGAGGTCGTGGTGGGTGATCCCGAGGTCGAAGGCCCGACGGCTGATGGCGCGCTGGTTCTCGAACGGCATGTCGTCCCCGAAGTTGTGCCAGTAGCCCAGGGAGAGCAACGGCAGGTCGAGGCCCGAGCGGCCGGTCCGGCGGTACGTCATCGAGTCGTAGCGGTCGTCACTGGCGATGTAGGTCATGCAACGAGCCTGGCACTCGAAGACGGCCACGGCCTCGCGTGCTTCGCTTCGCGGACCCATGATGGGTGCACCAGACCACGAGGAGACGACGATGGCACGGACGACGAAGACCGAGACCACCTTCACCGACGAGGAGCGCGCGGCGATGCAGGAGCACGCCGCCGAGGTCAAGCGCACCCGCAGCACGAAGGGCACCAAGGCCGAGAAGGCCGCAGCCGACGCCGCTGCGGTCGAGGCGAAGATCGCCGAGATGCCCCAGCCGGACCGGGGACTGGCCGAGCGCATCCACCGCATCGCGCTCGAGGTCGCACCCGAACTCGCGCCGAAGCTCTGGTACGGCATGCCCGCCTACGCGCGCGACGGCAAGGCGGTGTTCTTCTTCCAGGACGCCGCGAAGTTCAAGGCCCGGTACGCGACGCTCGGGTTCCAGGACTCGGCCGCGCTCGACGACGGCACGTTCTGGCCGACGTCGTGGGCGATCAGCCCGGAGTTCTCCGAGGCCGACGAGGCACGGGTGGCCGAGCTGATCCGCCGCGCGGTCGGGTGACGGCGCTCGGGCTGGGGGCCGCTCCCGTCTTCGCCCTGCTGTTCCTGGTGCTGTACCTGCTGGGACGAAGCCGGGACCCGCGGATGCTCCGCAACGGAGTGTTCCTGACCGCGGCCGTGCTGTTCGGGCTCGCGACGGTCGTGTCCGTGCTGACCGCGGTGGTCCCCGGGTTCAGCCTGCTCGTCGCCGTGGTGCTGTTGCTCGTGCCGCTCGCCGTGGTGGTGCTCGGGGTCGCCCTGGTCGCGAACGGCCTGCAGATGCTCCGGGCCGAGGGCCGCAGCGTCGGCAACCTGCTGTCGCTCGCCGCCGGGGTGGCCGTGTTCGTGCTGCCGGCGGTCGCCATCGCCCTGCTCGTCTCGGGGAGCGGTGAGGGCTTCACGCTCTGGGACGGCACGAAGATCGCGGTCGCCGTCCTGATGGTGTTCGTCTGCGGGTACTTCGCCCTGTCGCTGGTCGCCTTCGCCCTGTACTCGGTGGTCTACGGGCGGACGCGGCACGGCATCGTCCCCGACACGATCGTCGTCCTCGGCTCCGGGCTCGTGCACGGCGAGGTCCCACCGCTGCTGCAGAGCCGGCTCGACCGGGCGCTCGGCGTCTACCGGGCCGAACGGAGCGCCGGACGCCGGCCGCTCCTCGTGCCGTCCGGCGGGCAGGGCGACGACGAACCCCGCCCCGAGGGCACCGCGATGGCCGAGTACCTGGTGGCGAACGGCGCCGACCCGGACGACGTGGTGCCGGAGACCGCGTCCCGGAACACCCGCGAGAACCTGCGGTTCTCGCGGGACGTGCAGACGGCCGCCGGACGGGACGGCCAGATGGTCGTGGTCACGAACAACTACCACGTGCTGCGGGCCGCGACCCTGGCCCGTCGCCTCGACCTGCCGGCCCAGGTCGTCGGCGCGCGCACGGCCGCGTACTACGTCCCGAGCGCGTTCCTGCGGGAGTTCGCGGCCGTGATCGTCGAGCACCGCTGGCTCAACGTCGTCGCCTGCACGCCGTTCGTGCTGTTCACCGGGTTCCTGCTCTGGGAGTCGTTCCAGCAGCGGTAGACGCGACCCACGGACGGACTGGAGGCCCGTGGCGGGCCCGCCACGCGCCTCCGGTCCGAGCCGCCGTAAGATCTCGACCATGGTCGAGATCCAGCCGCCACGTCCCACCGACCTGCTGCCCATCGGCGAGATCGTGCGCCGCACGGGCGTGGCCGCCTCGGCCCTGCACTTCTACGAGCGCAAGGGGCTGATCCACCCGGAGCGCACCGACGGTGGCACGCGGATGTACCCGCGGCACGTCGAACGGCGGATCGCGATCATCCAGGTGGCCAAGCGCCTCGGCATCCCGCTCAGCGAGGTCGCCGAGCAGTTCGAGGCGCTGCCCGCCGACCGCATGCCCTCGCTGCGCGACTGGAACCGGCTGAACGAGCGGTGGCGCGCACGACTGCGGGCCCGCCAGCTGGAGCTCGAGCGCCTGCAGCAGGAGATGACGCAGTGCATCGGCTGCGGCTGCGTCTCGCTCGGGGCCTGCTCGGTCGTGAACCCGGGCGACACCCTGGGCGACGAGGGGCACGGCGCACGCCGACTGCTGCCGATCGAGGACGACGCGGCCGGCGCTGCCGGCGCTGCCGAGGACGCTGTCGCCTAACCCGCGCGCAGTCCGTCGTCGATCCGCTGCAGCAGCGCGAGGGCCTCGGCCGTGCCCCGCTCGTCGCCGCCGAGTGCCGTCCGGAGCTTGCCGGACCAGTGCCGGTAGAGCCGGTCGACGCTCTCCTGCGCCAGCGCGGTCGAGTGCAGCTGCACGGTACGGGCGTCGGCAGGGTCCTGGCGCCGCTCGACCATCCCCTTGGCCACGAGCGACCGGAGCGCGACGCTGAGGTTGCTGCGCTGCAGGGCGGTGGCCTCGGCGGTGGTGCTGGGCGAGGTGCCCGGGTTGCGGTTGATCCAGCGCATCACGAGCGCCTCGGTACCGGTCAGCGGCACGATGTCGAGCGTCTCCGAGCCGTGCGGGTCGATGTCGCGCGCGATCCGGAGCAGGACGTCCGCGAACTCGGCGAGGACGTGGTCGGACACGGCGGAGTGCATGTCCGTACTGTACCGATCTCCGGCGATGAGTTATGCTTTCATAACAATGACCACGGACACCGGAACCATCCGCGCGACGATCGCGACACCCACGACCAAGCAGCAGGGCATCACGACCGCGCTGCTCCTGGTGCTCGGCCTGCTCAGTGCCGTCGCCCCCTTCGCCACCGACCTGTACCTGCCGGCGTTCCCGCAGATGACCACCGAGCTCGGGGCGAGCGCCACCGCCGTGCAGCTCACCCTGACCGCGTTCCTGGTGGGCGTGACCGCGGGCCAGCTCGTGTTCGGCCCGCTGTCCGACCGGTTCGGCCGTGTGCCGCCGCTCATCGCCGGCGCCGCCGTGTGCGTGCTCGCCAGCATCGCCGCGGTGCTCGCGCCGAACATCGGCGTGCTCATCGCCGCCCGCCTGCTGCAGGGCCTCGGCGGTGCGGCCGGCATGGTGATCAGCCGTGCGGTCATCTCCGACCTGGCGACGGGCAAGTCCGCCGCCCGGGCGTTCTCGCTCATGATGATCGTCGGCGGGGTCGCCCCGGTCGTCGCACCGCTGCTCGGCGGCCTGCTCACCGGCCCGATCGGCTGGCGCGGCCTGCTCTCGATCGTTCTCGGCCTGTCCGTCGTCATGCTCGTCGCGGTCCTCGCCGTGATCCGCGAG
Organism: Curtobacterium sp. Arg-1; assembly: GCF_025643395.1. Lineage (NCBI taxonomy): Bacteria > Bacillati > Actinomycetota > Actinomycetes > Micrococcales > Microbacteriaceae > Curtobacterium > Curtobacterium sp. Arg-1. The sequence continues at coordinate 301,413 of NZ_CP095731.1, read as the reverse complement.
ACCCACCTGAAGGAACACCGTGACACCCTGCGCGCGGAACGCCGCGGCTCGGGCTCCGCACTCCGAGCCCTGCGCTCCCGCACGTTCCTCGGCTACACGGCCGTGTTCGGCTTCGCGTTCGCCGTGATGATGGCCTACATCTCCGCATCACCGTTCCTGTACCAGGACATGATCGGCTTCGGCACGGTCGGCTACGGCCTGGCCTTCGGGCTGAACGCCCTGGCGCTGATGGGCGTCAGCATCCTGTCCGCCAAGCTCACCGCGACCCGTTCGGTCACGGGGGTGCTGTCGCTCGGCATCGTGCTCGTGCTCGCGTCGACCGTCGCGTTCGCGCTGCTCGTCGTCTCCGGGGCGCCGGTCATCTGGCTCGCCGTGCCGCTGTTCACCGCGGTGGGCTCGCTCGGCCTGGTGCTCGGCAACGCCACGGCGCTCGCCCTCGGTGCGGTTCCGTCGGCCGCCGGCAGCGCCTCGGCCGTGCTCGGTGCGCTGCAGTTCGGGCTCGCGGCGCTCGTGTCCCCGCTCGTCAGCATCGGCGGCTCGGACACCGCGGCACCGTTGGCGATCGTGATGCTCGCCGCCGCGGTGGTGGCCGTCGTGGCGCTGCTCGCGGCGCGGGGCCGGACCAGCACGGCCCGCTGACCCAGCCCGGCGTCAGCCTCGCCGCGGCCGCAGGAACGGCACCCGCGGCATGAGCCAGTCGACCCACACCACCCGCACCCCCGGCGCCACGGCGAGCGCCCACAGGATCGAGGCAGCGGCGTCGGTCGGGTAGTGCACCGCGTCGATCGACACCGCGAAGAACACGATTACGATGGCCACGACCCCGAGCGTCAGTGCGAGTCGGTGCCACCGGGTCTCGCGGAGCAGCCAGATCAGGGCGATGACGAACGCCGTGATGTAGACCGTGTGCCCGCTCGGGTACCCGGGGTCGGGCTGCACCGGGAACGGGTGCGGCAACACGGCGACGTCGGGCCGGGCACGGTGCACGATCTCCTTCACGACGGCGGACGGCACCCACGTGATCGCGATGGTGCCGCCGAACGCCAGCGCCGGGCGCAGGTCGCGCGTGCGCCACCAGATCACGGCGACGACGACGACCGTGATCCCGATCGCCGGGGCCGGACTGATCACGTGGTAGACCGCCGTGGTGAACGCCCCGGTGAACCCGGTGTGCAACGCGTTGAGGGCCGTGGACAGCCCGAGGTCCACCGTGCCCAGGGTGAACCCGACGATGGTGATGACGACGACCGCGATGACGGCGATCGCCACCGAGACGAGCGGGTACGGCGAACGCTCGAGGATCCCGTACGCGGCGGGCTCCCGTCGGCGGGGACGGAGGAGCGGCGCATCGTCGGTCATCCGTCCATCGTCGCAGCCCGACCTCGGCATCTGGGGTCGAGCGAGCCTCACGATCATCCGAAAGCGTTCAGCGCAGCGGTCGGGAGTAGACAGGACGCATGCCAACCGTTGCCGAGAACATCGTCGCCACCCTCCGCGCCAACGACATCCACCGGGTCTACGGCCTGCCCGGGGACTCCCTGAACGGCTTCACCGACGCCCTGCGCAAGGACGGCACGATGCGGTGGGAGCACGTCCGTCACGAGGAGGCTGCTGCGTTCGCCGCCTCGGCCGAAGCCGCCCTGACCGGTGACCTGACCGTCTGCGCCGGCAGCTGCGGCCCCGGCAACCTGCACCTGATCAACGGCCTGTACGACGCGAACCGTTCTCGGGTGCCGGTGCTGGCGATCGCCGCGCACATCCCCACCGCGGAGATCGGCTCCGGCTACTTCCAGGAGACCCACCCGCAGGAGCTGTTCCGCGAGTGCTCCGTCTACGTCGAGTACGTCGCCGACCCGGTGCAGATGCCCCGCCTGCTCGAGATCGCGATGCGCGAGGCGATCGAGAAGCGCGGCGTCGCGGTGCTCGTGATCCCCGGCGACGTCCTGCTCGCCGAGGCGAAGGACGACCGCGTCACCCGCATCGAGCGGACCACCCCGCGGATCGTGCCGAGCGAGGCCGAGCTGCAGCGCACCGCCGACCTGCTGAACGGTGCCGACCGGATCACGATCCTGGCCGGAGCCGGCGTCGCGGACGCCCACGACGAGGTCGTCGCCCTGGCCGAGCGCCTGCAGGCCCCGATCGTGCACGCACTGCGCGGCAAGGAGTACATCGAGCACGACAACCCGTACGACGTCGGGATGACCGGGCTCCTCGGCTTCGCCTCCGGGTACCGCGCGATGGAGGACGCCGACGTCGTGCTCATGCTCGGCACCGACTTCCCGTACCAGCAGTTCTTCCCGGCCAAGGCGAAGCACGTGCAGGTCGACATCCGCGGCTCGCAGCTCGGCCGTCGGCACCCGGTCGACATCGGCCTGGTCGGCACCGTCAAGGACACCGCCCTCGCACTCATCCCGCTGCTGACCGGCTCGCACCCGACGAAGCACCTCGAGGACTCCCTGAAGCACTACCGGAAGACCCGCGAGAAGGTCGACGACCTGGCGGTCCCCGCCGGGAAGAAGAAGCCCCTGCACCCGCAGTACGTCGCCCGGGTGCTCGACCGGCTCGCCGCCGAGGACGCCGTCTTCATCCCCGACGTCGGCTCCCCCGTCGTGTGGGCGTCGCGCTACCTCACGATGAACGGCAAGCGCCGGCTGATCGGCTCTTTCGTGCACGGCACGATGGCGAACGCCGTCCCGCAGGCGATCGGTGCGCAGACCGCCTTCCCGGACCGGCAGGTGATCGCGCTGGCCGGCGACGGCGGGCTGACGATGCTCCTCGGCGAGCTCATCACGATCGTGCAGAACAAGCTGCCCGTGAAGATCGTGGTCTTCGACAACTCGTCGCTCAACTTCGTCGAGCTCGAGATGAAGGCCGCCGGCTTCGTGAACTACGGCACCGAGCTGCAGAACCCGGACTTCGCCGCGGTCGCCGAGGCGATCGGCATCAAGGGCTTCCAGGTCGACGTGTCCGACGACTTCGAGGACGCGATGGCCGCCGCGCTCGCGCACGACGGCCCCGCACTCGTGTCGGTCCGCGCGAACCGCCAGGAGCTCTCCATGCCCCCGGCGGTCACGCTCGAGCAGGCGAAGGGCTTCACGCTCTACGCCATCCGCACGGTGCTGTCGGGTCGCGGCGACGAGCTGCTGGACCTCGCGTCCACCAACGCGCGCCAGCTGCTGTAGACGTGACCGGATGACGGACTGGAGGCTCCTGGCGGCGCCGCCACGAGCCTCCAGTCCGTCTCTTCGTCACCACCCGAGCGTCTGGCCGTCCTCCAGGAACACGCCGGTGGGGCCCTCCGGGCACGCGCTCGCGGCGGCCGCGATCGTCGCGGCGCTGACCTCGACGGGGCGACCGTGCGGGTTCGGCATGCCACCGAACCCGGTGGCCGTGTAGCCGGGCTCAATCGCGACGAAGTGCACCTGGGGCACGACGCGTGCGTACTGCACCGTCAGCATCGAGACGGCGGCCTTGGACGCGCCGTAGACCACGGCAGGCACGGTGGACGCCGGCTTCGACGGGTCGTGGGTGGCGGTGAAGGAGCCGAGCGCGCTCGACAGGTTCACCACGATCGGGTTCGCCGAACGACGCAGGAGCGGCAGCGCGGCCTCGGTCGCGCGGATCGTGCCGACGGCGTTCGTGTCGAAGACGGCGAGCGCCTCGGGGCCGTTCTGCCCCCAGACGGCGATGCCGGCGTTGTTGACCAGCACGTCGAGTCCGCCGTTCGCGTCGACGTGGGCGAAGGCCGCGGCGACCGAGTCGTCGTCGCGGACGTCGAGCTGGACGGAGCGGGCGCCGATCTCGGCGGCGACCGCGGCGCCCTGGTCGGCGTCCCGTGCGCCGATCCAGACGGAGTGGCCCGCCTCGACGAGCTGACGGGCGGTTTCCCGGCCGAGGCCGCGGGTGGCCCCGGTGATGAGTGTCGTTGTCATGGGTCCAGCGTCGTACTCGGCGACGACCGCAGGGAGTCGACCGGTTGTCGTAGGACCGGCAGGGTCAGGACCCGGCCGCTCGGCGCGCGCAGACTGGGGGCATGGCGGACACGGACTTCGGGCACACCCTGCGGCGGCTGCGCGACCACGTCTCTCCCGATGCCGTCGGCGTGGTCGTCGGGCCGCGTCGGAGAGCGGCCGGGCTGCGTCGAGAAGAGCTGGCACAGCTCGCGGGGATCTCCGCCGACTACCTGACCCGGCTCGAGCAGGGGCGCGCGACCTCGCCATCGGCCCAGGTCGTCGAGGCGCTCGTGCGGGCGCTCCGGGTCACCGATGCCGACCGCGAGCTGCTCTACCGGCTCGCCGGGCACGCGGTCCCGGGCGCCGACGTGGTGCCGTCGCGGATCCCGCCGAGCGTGCAGCGACTGCTCGACCGCCTGGCGGACACCCCGGTCGCGGTGCTCGACGCCGCGGGCAACCTGCTCGTCGCCAACGCCCCGTACGACGCACTGATGGGGCCGGTCGAGGCGCTGCGCGGGAACGACCGGAACACGACGTGGCGGCACCTGGTCGGCTCCGGCAGCCGTGCCGTGCACACACCACAGGAGCAGGCGGTGTTCGAGGCGAACCTGGTGGCGGGGCTCCGGATGACCGCAGCCCGCTACCCGCTCGACCGCCAGCTGCAGCACCTCGTGCGGGAGCTGCGGGCGGCGAGCCCGCGGTTCGTTGAGCTGTGGGACTCGGGCGCGACCGCGCCGGGCGAGACCGCCCGGCGGAAGGTGATCGACCACCCGGACGTCGGGCTGCTCACCCTGGACTGCGACACCCTGGTCGTCGGGCCGGAGGACCTGCGGATCCTGGCGTACACGGCGGAGCCCGGGTCGGTGGATGCGGAGCGGCTGGCGCTGGCTGTTGTGGTGGGGACGCAGTCATTGGTGGGGCGAGGCGGGGGCGGGGGCGGGTCGGGCGGCGTTCCGTGCGGGTCGGCGTGTCCGGGCTCCTCGTGGCCGGACTAGCGAGCGGGCCGCACAGGTTTCCGCGGTGAAAGCGCAAGGGAACCACGACTGTGGAGGACGAGCAGGACCAGCCCGAGGGCCACCGGGAGCGCCACCACCGTGACGGACCCGCTCCCGACGTCGATCGCGCGGACCCCGTTCACGGCGAGGGTGCTGCACGACAGCGATGCGACGCGGCTCCCCCACTTCGCGGGTGATGCGCACCCTGCGGCTCAAAGACGCCTCACAGGTTGGCTACGATCCGAGAGCGCCGGCTTCCGGCGATCGCACTCGTCCGGCTGTTGTCGGACGGCACACCCGAGGGGACAACCCGTGCCACACAGCACTGCATCATTCCGACGCGCATGCGCGATCGGCGCGACGATCGCCGTCATCGGACTGAGCACCGGCTTCGGGGCACTGTCCGCCACCGCCGCCGAGCTGCCGGAAACGTCGGCGAGCACGTCGCCCAGCTCCGACGTCACCCCCGCCGAGGGCACCGTCACCGTTGCGGACGCCGCCGAGTCCGCGCCCACGGCGACGACTCCTGCCACGCCCGTTCCGGAAGCCGCTGACGACACGGAAGCGCCCGCGGACGAAACCACCGCGCCCAGCAGCACTCCGACCGCCCCGGCGACGTCGACTCCTGCCGCGGACCCCGCCGCCACACCAGGGGCGACCATCACCGGGGACGCGACCGTGGGCAGCACGCTGACCGCGACGGGGACGGACTTCACCGGCACGTTGTCCTACGCATGGACGAGCGACGGCACCGCCCTGCCCGTCACGACCGGGTCGTACGTCGTCACCGCTGCCGACGCGGGCAAGGTCATCACCGTCACGATCACGGGTGACGACGGCCAGACCGCGACCGCGACGACCGCCCCAGTCACCCAGACACCGTCGTTCCCCGATGCGTCCACCGAGGACGAGCCGGTCATGCTGACGACGACGGCCGGTGAGCGCTTCGCCCACACGTTCGCCGCGGACGGGTTCCCGAAGCCGACGTACTCGGCCGAGTACTACTCGCTCGACGACCCGTACGGCGACGAGCCCGGCCAGGACGAATCGAGCTACCTCCCCTACGGGCTGTCGCTCGACCACGCCACCGGCGTGCTGTCCGGCACGACCAGGTACTCGGGCACGTACGCGTTCCGCATCGACGCGACCACCGGCTCGACGACGGCCTCGCAGTTCGTGAACATCACCGTGGACGCGACGACACCACTCGGCGTGCGGGTCACGGCAGAGGACAAGGACACGTTCCTCACCGCGCACTCCACGAGCTGGGTCATCGAACGCAACGGCGCCGTCTGGACCTTCCAGAACGAGACCACCCACGACCCCGACGGCGGGTACACCGTCTTCGGCGCCGGCTTCGAGGGCGGGCAGCCGACCATCGACCAGGGCGGCACCCTGCTGGTCAGCGGCAACCTCGTCGACCGTTTCGGCAACGAGGTCGACGACGCCGACGGCTACCCGGCACCGTTCACGGTGACGTCCGACCACGCCTCCGACGTCATCGTGCCGAACACCGACCCGTGGGCAGGTGCCGAAGTGACGTTCCCGCACGCGTCGACCCACGCCCTGACCGTCGCGTCGAGCAGCTTCGCGACCGCGTTCACGGTGGACGTCCGTCCGACCGCTTCGACCGTGGTGACCCCCGCCACTCCGACGGGCGCCATCGCCGCCGCAGCCCCGACCGGTCGACTGGCCTACACCGGGAGCGACGCGATGCACCTGCTGCCGTGGGCGGCGGGACTCGCACTGACCGGCGTCGGTGTGATCACCCTGCAGGCCCGTCGACGGAAGCAGCACTGACCCACCACTGACGAAGCACCGAGGGACTCAGGACACGTGCTGGTCCCTCGGCCCTTCGCTGCGAGACCGCCTGAACCCTTCGGAGAAGGCCCACAGGTCGCGTCCACCGCCCTTGTCCGGCTCGACCGGCGTCCATAGGCTCCCGCTGTCAGACGATCGTCTGGTATCGAGAGCGGAACGAGGACGGGCATGAACGACGACACGCAGGTCAGCATGAACCGAGTGCACTGGACCGGCGGCGTGCCCCGGAGCGCAGTGGACGCGCTGCTCCACGACGGCGGACTGGCGGTGGTCCCCACCAAGGTCGGCTACATCCTGATGACCTCGGACCGTGCGGGCCTGGAGCGGAAGTTCGACGCCAAGGAGCGCAACCGGAACAAGCCCGGCGTCGTCCTCGTGAGCTCGCTCGAGATGCTGCGCAGCATCGCGCAGCTCACCCCCGAGATCGACGCCCTGTACCAGCGGTGCTGGGACGAGGACATCCTGCTCGGCTGCATCCTGCCCTGGAGCGACCAGGGCCGGGCAGCGCTGCCGACCGACGGCTCGGACGACCTGATGATGGACACCCGCGGCACGTCCTGCTTCGTCATCAAGTTCGGCGTCCCTGGCGAGCTCGCCGCCCGCGAGCTCTGGACGGAGCACGGCAAGTTCGCCTTCGCGAGCTCCGCCAACCCGTCGGGCACCGGCAACCGCGGTGTCGTCGACGGCATCGGGGAGCGCATCGCCGAACGTGCCGACGTGATCGTCGAGGCGGACGACTACGTCGCGTCCATCCAGCCGGAGAAGAGCACCGAGACCCGCTACGAGCAGGGCGTCATGGTGTCGATGGTCGACAGCTCGGGAACCCTGATCCCGGTGCAGGACGGACAGCGCTCGATCACTCCCGCCCCCACGCTCATCCGCAAGGGGCTCGACGTCGACCGGATCATGGGGCTGCTCGCCGACACGTTCACCAGCTGGGACTACCGACAGGGTGAGTACTACTGAGCCCGCACGGACGCCTCGGCACCGCCGTCTCGGCAGGAGACCCGGACACGACGCCGGGCACCAGGCGTGCGGCGAGACCAACGGCACGGAAGCGTCTGTCGCGCGAGGACGCCTCGAGCCGCATCACGGCGTTCGTCTACGGGAACATCGTGATCCTGGGCACGATCGCACCGATGGTCCCGGACACCGCCGCGAGTGGTCGGGGGCTCTGGTACGTCCTCGCCACCGCGTTCTCGACCTTCCTGGCGCACACCTTCGCCGAGTTGGTCGGCCGCCGTGCGCGGAGTGACCAACGGCTCGCCGGGGAGACCATCGGAGCCGAGCTGCGCGACTCGCTGCCCGTCCTCACCTCCGGTCTCGTCCCGGCGGCCGTCCTCGCCTACGCCTGGCTGACCGGCGCATCCGGGCTGGTGGCCGAGATCCTCGCGATCGCGTACCTCGTGGTCCGGCTCGCCCTCCTCGGCCCCGTCGTGGCCCGGCTCCGCGGGGAGAAGCCGTCCCCGCGCACGTTCGCCGCCGGCATCGTCCTCGCACTCGTCGGAGTCGGCATCGCCCTGGTCAAAGCCGGTCCCGGCTTCTGAGGCCGGCCGGAGCACCAGGCCGGACACCGACGGACCGGATCGGGCAGTCCAGGTGGTCCTCGGAGCGCTCTGCACCGTCACACGGGCAGATCGTCCGGGACCGCCGCGACCGCCTCGATCTCGACCAGCTGGTCGTCGTAGCCGAGCACCGTGACCCCGAGCAGGGTGCTCGGCACGTCGTGCGTGCCGAAGGCGTCGCGGACAACGTCCCATGCGGTGACGAGGTCGGGCTGCCGCGAGGACGCCACGAGCACTCGCGTGCTCACGACGTCCTGGATGGACGCACCAGCGGCACGCAACGCCTCCTGCATCGTCTCGATGCACCTGGCGGCCTGGCCCGCGTAGTCCCCGACCGCGACGGTCGACCCATCAGGGGCGAGCGGGCAGGCCCCGGCGAGGAACACGAGCCGCGTCCCGCTCGGCACGGTCGACGCGTACGCGTACTGCGCCACATCGCTCAGGACGTCGGACCGGATGAGACGGACTGCGCTGGCCATGCACGTCATCCTGCCAGCAGCGATGCTCCGGGCCCCGGGTACCTCAGGCGCAGTACTCGTACGGCAACATCGCGGTCGACCCCACCCAGATCGCGCCCACGGTGGCGCCGTCCGTCCCGAGCTGGAACGTCATGTAGCGTCCGTCGGCCTGCACGCTCCACATCGAGTACGGCCCCTGGTCCTCACCGTAGGTGCCGGTGTACTGCAGGTCCGGGTACGCGGAGCGCACCTCGGTCAGGGGCGTGCCGATGCCGATCCCGGCGTCGGTCTCGGGCGAGTTCGTCGTCACCGGATCCGGCCCCAGCCCACCGATGGTCACGCCCACGACCTTGCCGTCGCGGGGGATGACGATGAGGCCGGGAGCGTCATCTCGGTTCCAGAACGTCGTCTCCGGGCTGGCCGGACACGCATCCGTGCTCCGGGTGTAGGCGGCTGCCAGGTCGTCGATCTCCCCCTCCACCTCGCCGCCCAGCGCGATCGGCCCGACCTCCTTCGTGGAGATGGTCCAGGTTGCCGGGTCCGACAGGTCGAACGCCGTTCCCGTCGCAGTCGGGGACGGCGTGGGCGTCGGGGTGCCGGGGTCGGCCGTCGGGGTCGGCGTCACCGTCGCGGTCACGGTCCGGGTCGGCGTCGGAGCGGACGGCCCGGAACACGCGGTCAGCGTCGCCGCCGCGAGGAGTCCGAGGGTCACGCCGGCGGTCCGGATGGTGCTGTTCACAGGGTCTGGTTGCCGATCATCGTCTGGTCCTTCCGTGGGTGGACGTCGAACGGGTCCCCGCCCGCAGGCGGGGACCCGACCGGCGTGGGCGCGACGAAGCGGCGCCGACCGGTGACCCCCGCGCCGTTGCGATGGCCGATCCACCGTACTTCGAGCCTCCACGGGGAACGGAACCCCTCGGTCGCCATCGCAACCAGAGCGTTACACAGCTTCCGGCGCGGTGATCAGTCGGCGTCCTCGACGTCGAACACGACGACCCGCGCACTCGCCGCCCCGATGAAGTCCGCCACCGGCCGGTGCTCCGGGTGCGGCAGGTACCCGGCGAGCGCGGCACGATCACGGAAGCGGACGACGAGCATCCAGTGGAACCCGCCCTCCAGTCCCTCGGTGCTCACGCTGGTGCCGGACTGCACCGACTCGACCCCCTCGACCCGTGGCAGGTGCGCACGCGACAGGGCCGAGGCCTCGGCGGAACGGTCCGCCCCGTCCCACTCGACCAGCACGGTGTGCGTCACTCCGGACACGTGGTCCCCTTCCTCGAACGCCAGAACGCCAGGTCAGAACGCCGGCGTCCCACCGGCGATCGTGATCGTCGACCCGGACTGGTAGCTCGACTCCGGGCTGACCAGGTGCACGTAGGCGGCACCGAGCTCGGCGGGCTGACCGGGACGGCCGAACGGCGAGCTCTCGCCGAAGTGCGACACCGTCTCGGCGTCGTCGGAACCCGGCTGCAGCGGCGTCCACACCGGGCCGGGCGCGACGGAGTTGACCCGGATGCCCTTCGGCGCGAGCTGCTGCGCGACGGCCTCGGTGAAGAGCTTGATCGCACCCTTCGACACCGCGTAGTCGATCTTGTCCGGGGACGGCGTGGACGCCTGGATCGAACCGGTCGTCACGATGGTCGACCCGGGCTCCAGGTGGGGAACCGCGGCCTTGGTCAGCCAGAACAGCGAGTAGATGTTGGTCTTGAAGGTGGAGTCGAACATCGAGGTGTCGAGCGTGAGGATGTCGTCGTTGCTCTCCATGCGGCCCGCGACCATCACCAGGGTGTCGAGGCCGCCGAACTCGTCGACGCCCTTCTGCACCAGGTCCGTGCAGTACTGCTCGTCGGAGATGTCCCCGGGGAACAGCACGGCCCGACGGCCCTCGGACTCGAGCAGGTCGCGGACCTGTTCCGCGTCCTCCTGCTCGTCCGGCAGGTAGGAGAGCACCAGGTCCGCGCCTTCGCGTGACAGGGCGATGGCGGCGGCACGGCCGATACCGGAGTCGGCACCGGTGACGATGCCGCGGTACCCCTTCAGGCGGCCGAGCCCGACGTAGCTGTCCTCGCCGTGGTCGGGCTTCGGTTCCATCTTCCACGCGGCGCCCGGCAGCGACTGTTCCTGCTTCGGGTACGGCGGTGCCGGGTAGAGGGTGTTCGGATCGCGCTTCTCGTACTGGCTCATGGCCCCACTGTCGTCGTCGTGCCCCGGACGGGCGCTCAGCTGGCAGCTGGCGGGCGCAGTCGACCCCGCGCCCTGAAGACGGGTGTGGACGCCACTGGAGGCGCGGTGCCAGCTGGCACCGCGCCTCCAGTGGGTCAGCTGGTTCAGACGCCGGCCGTGGTCTTGATCCAGGACGAGGCCTGCGACAGCAGGGCGTAGTTGGAGCCGGCCTTGGTGTTGGCGCCGGGGTCGGCGCTGTCGCCGGTGGAGCAGACGGCGACGACCTTGCCGTTGACGAGCAGCGGGCCGCCCGAGTCGCCGTGGTTCGAGGCACCGGTCACGCCGGTGAGGTGCTGGGCCCGACCGCTGAAGGCGTCGGTGCTCGCGCCGGTGAGCGAGACGGTGGCCTGGTACAGGCCGTCGGACTGGGTGGCGTTGGCCCGCAGGCCGTAGCCCTGGATGGTGCCGGTGCCGCTCGACTTGGCGGTCGCGGTGAGGTCGAGGGGTGCGTAGGTGGACAGCGGGTAGGCGGTCCGCAGGTGCACGAGCGCGATGTCTCCGGCGGGCGAGGTGCTGATGCGGTCGACCGAGACGGCCGTGCCGCGGTTGACGGTGGAGTTGGAGTGGTAGACCCGCATCGCGCCGATCCCGTCGATGCAGTGCCGGGCGGTGAGGACCCACGAGGCGTTGAGCTGCTCGCCGGTGCAGTTGCTGACGTACCCCGAGGGGATGGAGCCGCCGGATGCTTCGAGCTGCACGGCCCACGAGGTGGTGGGGGCCTTCTCGCCGCCGACGACCTTCGTGCTGACGGGCAGCGCGGACGCGGGCGAAGCGGCGAACACGCCGGCGGTGATGACGGCGACCGCGGCGAACGCGGCTGCGATGGACTTCTTCATGACGACTCCTCTGTCGGTGAAGCACCTACCAGTTGCGTTGTGCAACTGATGCGCCATCCTTGCCCCTTGCTCAGGGTTCGCACCAGTCCGCACTTCGACGGACGCGGGCGTCGATCGTGTCCTCGCAGGCCGGTACCGGTCGTCCGGTACGCGAACTGGCTGGGCGGTGCGCCAACGGTCTCGTCGTAGCGTCGGGTGCATGACGACGAGTGACGAGACCGCTTTCCCGGACCGGGTCGCGCGGGTCTTGGAGCCGGGTCTCGACGTGCTCGACGCCGTGGACCGCGTCATCGCGGCGTGCGTCGAGGCGACCTCGGCGATCGAGGCAGGCATCGTCATCGCGGACCGGTTCGGCACACTGCAGGTCCTGGCATCGACGAGTGAGCGCAGCAGCGAGGCCGAAGAAGCCCAGCTCGGGACGGACGAGGGCTCGTGCCTCGACTGCTACCGGACCGGCACGACCGTCGACGTGGCCGACGTGTCGACGCACGAGTCGGAGTGGCCGGCATTCGTGACGACGATGCGTGACCGCGGGCTGCAGGGCACGTTCGCCGAGCCGATCCGGTTGCGGGACCGGACGATCGGCTCGCTGTGCGTCTTCGCCGACCACACCCGCGGCCACAGCGACGAGGACGTCGTGCTGATCCAGCTGCTCGCCGACGCCGCTTCGGCTGCCCTCGTGCGCCAGCGGGACCGTGGTGGCCCCGTCACGATCGAGGACCGGGTCGAGGACGCCCTCGGGGCGCGGGTGCTCGTCGAGCAGGCGAAGGGTGCGCTCGCCTACCGGCGGGGCATCCGGATGGACGAGGCGTTCCAGCTGCTGCGACGTGCTGCGGCCGACGCCGGCCGCAGCCTCCGCGCGCTGGCCGAGGACGTCGTGCACCGGGGCGCCGACCTCGGCAGCACCGGCTAGGCCCGTCGGGTCCGAGGCCCGTCCGGCTCCGTCCGCAGCACCAGGCCGTGGTGGTCGGTGGTGAGCGTCACCGCGACCACCTCGCCGAACGCATCGCCGTCGAGCTGCACGCGCTCGGGGGTGTCGACGGTCAGCCGGAGCGTCCGCGCCCGGGTGTACCGGAGCGCACGTGACGTCGGCAGGACCCGGGCCAGGAGCCGCCCGAACCGGGTGCGCGAGAAGAACCGGTTGAGCGTCAGGGCGTACCCGACCTTCGTCCACCCGAACCACCCGGCGGGCCGGAACGCCACGGCGTCGAGGACCCCGTCGTCCGGTCGCGCCGCGGGCAGCAGCAGGATGCCGGCGGTCAGCGTGCCGCAGTTCCCGACGATGATCGTGTGCGCGCTCATGCTGCGGAGCGGGGCGTCGTCGATCCCGTAGTGCACCGGGATCTGCCGGTTGCCGATGACGGACCGGGCGATGGGGTCCGAGTAGGCCACCCACCCCAGGCGCTTCTTGACCCAGGCGTTCGTGTCCGCCGCCATGCTCGCGTCGAGGCCGATGCCGGTCATCACCAGGAACGCGTGGGACGTGGTGACGCCGGCCGGGTCGGTCAGGTCGGCCAGTCCGACGTCGATCGGGCGGTCGACCCCGGTGAGGCCCGCACGGACGGACCGCTGGAGGTCGCCGAGGGGCAGGCCGAGGTTGCGCGCGAACAGGTTGCCGGTGCCGCTCGGGAGGAGCGCCACCGGGATCCCGGTGCCGCGGAGCTCCTCGGCGACGATCCGGAGCGTGCCGTCGCCGCCGGCGACCAGGACGACGCTCGGGTGTGCCGCGCACGCCGCCCTGGCGGCCGCGCGTCCGTCGTCGTCGGCGCTGGTGGTGAGCCAGAGCGACTCGTCCCATCCGTGCGCGCGCTCCTCGGTGCGGAGCACGGCCCGGAGCCGGGCCGCGTCGATCTTGGTCGGGTTCACGACCACGGCGGCGCGCAGCGGGCCGGGTTCGTTCGGGGGCGTCGGCATGCGGTCGGTGCGGGGGTTCCTGCTGGTGGTGCGCTTCGCCAGTGGCGGACTAGTTGGTCCGGCCGGCGTTGCGAGCCTTGTTGCCGCTGCGGCGGACGGCGCCGAAGACGATCGTGCCGAGCAGCAGGACGATGCCGATGATGCCGAGCCAGAGCAGGCCCTTCAGGGCGAAGCCGACGATGGACAGGACGGCCCAGATGACGACGAGGACGATGACGGTCTTCACGGTGGTGGTTCCTTCGGTGGGGTGTGGTGCGTGCGGGTCGGGGTCGGGCGGGGTGGGCGTCGGGCGGGGCGGGGTGGCCGTGTCAGTGGATCCGGAGCTCGGTCACCATGGGGCAGACGAAGGGGTCGCGGGCGGCGAGGCCGACGCGGTTGAGGTACCGCACGACGATGCCGTACGAACGCAGCAACGTGGTCTCCGTGTAGGGCACGTCGAGGGTGTCGCAGTGGTCCCGCACCAACAGGCGGGCCTGCTTCAACGCCGGACGCGGCATCGACGGGAACAGGTGGTGCTCGACCTGGTAGTTCAGCCCACCCATCAGGAACGACACCCACCAGCCGCCACGGATGTTGCGCGAGGTCCGCACCTGGCGGGAGAAGAAGTCGACCTTCGCGTCGTGGGCGATGGTCGGCATGCCCTTGTGGTTCGGAGCGAACGAGGCACCCATCATCACGCCGAACACGGCCAGCTGCACCCCGAGGAACGCACATGCCATCCCGAACGGCAGGAACCAGAACACCACCGTCAGGTAGATCGCGAACCGCGCCACCAGCAGGATGCCCTCGAGGACGCGCCCCCGGACGTCGCTGCGTCCGCCCGTCCCGCGGAGCACCGACATGACGGCGGCCCGGTGCAGGTTGATGCCCTCGAGCGTGAGCAGCGGGAAGAACAACCAGCCCTGGTTCTGCACGAACACCCGGAGCGGCCCGTTCTTGACGGCCGCTGCGTCCTCGGGCAGGAAGCGGATCGCGTCGGGGGCGATGTCCGGGTCCTTCCCGACGGTGTTCGGGTTGCCGTGGTGCCGGGTGTGCTTGTTCATCCACCACGAGTAGCTCAGCCCCACCAGGAACGTGCCGAGCCAGCGGCCCGCGCGGTCGTTCCACTTCTGGGACTCGAACACCTGACGGTGCGCAGCCTCGTGCGACAGGAACGCGAACTGCGTGAACAGCACCCCCAGCGCACCGGCCACGATCAGCTGGAACCACGAGTCACCCAGGAACGCGAAGACGACCCAGCACGCGGCCGTGGCGACGACGAGTGCGGTGAACAGCGCCCAGTAGAAGCCCCGACGGCGACGGAGCAGCCCGGCTTCCTTCACCTGTGCCAACAGCGCGGAGTACGACGAGGTGCCACCGATCCGTGGTCCGGCCGGGGAACCGGTCTTCCGGAAGCCGCTGGAGAGGGGTTTCGAGCTGGTCTCCCGCTGCGGGCTGGTACCGGCGTGCTGCGTGGTCATGGGTTCCCTGGTCGTCATCGGAATGGAAGAACGTTCCGGCGGCCGGGGTCTGGGGCTGCTGGTCCAACGCTAGAGCCGTCACGCTCCCGGGTGCAAGCCACAGGTCCGCGTGTCCGCCGCTCGACTACGGTTGTCCCGCCTGCTCGACGGAAGGACCGTTCCCCACATGACCGAGGTACGCGAAGCACGACTGGTCGAGACGTTCGTGACCCTCACCGACTCTCTTGTGGTGGACTACGACGTGGTCGACGTGCTGCAGACGCTGGTCGACCGGGCCGTCGAGCTGTTCGACGCCGCCGCGGGCGCCATCCACCTGCTCGACAAGCACGACGAGCTGCGGGTCGTCGCCTCGACGAGC
This sequence comes from Curtobacterium sp. Arg-1, assembly GCF_025643395.1. NCBI lineage: Bacteria > Bacillati > Actinomycetota > Actinomycetes > Micrococcales > Microbacteriaceae > Curtobacterium > Curtobacterium sp. Arg-1. The sequence continues at coordinate 285,830 of NZ_CP095731.1, read as the reverse complement.
GAGCGCAGCAGCTTCATCGGCCTGCTCCAGCTCAACGCCGGCGAGGGGCCCTGCATCACCGCCGTGACCACCGGCCGGTTGGTGACGTCGGAGAACGCCGACGACCTGCGGCAGCACTGGCCACGGTTCGCCGAGGCGTCGCGGGCGCGTGGCTACGCGGGCGTCCACGCCATCCCGCTCCGGCTGCGGGACACCACCGTCGGGTCGTTGAACCTGTTCCGCGAGACGGAAGGGGCGCTGAACGGAGCCGATGCCCGGGCCGCCCAGGCCCTCGCCGACGTCGCGACGATCAGCCTGTTGCAGCAACGGACCCTCGAGCACGCGACCCTCACCGCGGAGCAGCTCCAGCGTGCCCTCGACAGCCGGGTCGCCATCGAGCAGGCCAAGGGGTACCTCGCACGTGCGGCCGGGGTCGACGTCGAGCAGGCGTTCGGCATGATCCGTCGCTACGCACGTGCCACCCAGCGGTCGCTGAGCCAGGTCGCCGCCGACGTGGCACGCGACGACGTCCCGCTCGCCGACCTCCTGGCCGCCGGAGCGTCCTGAGCGCCCTGAGGGTTCACACGGGCCGCCTCCGGACCCACCGTTCCTCGTCGAGCCCCGTCCCGGGGTCGGTCAGTCGCGGACCCTCCGGCACGAAGCCGTGCTTGGCGTAGAACCGGCGCGCACGGGTGTTCGCCGCGAAGACGAGCAGGTGTGCGTCCTCGTCGCCGATGGCCGCGTCGAGGAGCAGGGCGGCGACACCGGTGCCGTGCGCACCCCGGTCGACGTACAGGGTGACGAGTTCGAGCTCGGGGAGCCCGCCGGCCGGGTCCGCTCGGCGCTCGGTGCTCGCGACGCCGAGCAGGGTCCCGTCGTCGGCCCGCGCGGTGAGCACCCCGCGGGTGCGTGTCCGGATCCGCTCCGCCCAGCGCGCGGCGCGGTCGGCACCAGCCGTTCCGTCGAGGAAGGCGTCCGGCACCACCCCGCGGTACGTCTGCTCCCAGCAGCGCGCCTGGAACGCACCGATCTCGCGCGCGTCAGCCGTGGTGGCGCGCGCGATGACCGGTGCCGGACCGTGCACGGCTACTTCGTCGTCGTGAAGGTGCCCCGAGCCCGCTGGTCCGAGCCGTAGCCACGGGCGTGCACCACGTGCGTGCCCGGTGCCAGCGCCGCCACGGTCTTCGTGACCTTCAGGCGGACCTTGCCGGCGGCGTTGGCCGTCGTGCGGGTGGCCCGGCCGCCGTCGATGCTGACGGTGACCGACTCGCCGGCGCGGAAGCCCGTCGCCGAGATCGCGACCTTGGCACCCTTCCGGCTGCTCGCCGGCGTCACCGCGATCGGGGTGCTCGTCGCCTGGGCCTCGGCACACGCGTCGCCCGGGGTACCGACCGCCGGAGCGGATGCGGTCACGCGTCCGTTCACGGCGCGCACGCCGTCGTCCTCGCGGATGCGCATGGTGCCGATCGAGTCGCCGATCACCGAGCCGCCCCGGGTGTTGCTGAGCGTCATCGGGTAGTCCGCCGTCCGCGAGAACGACGGGGTGCGGTCGCCGTTCACCGACACGGCGACCGCGCGGCAGACCTCGCCCGGCTGGAACGTGACGGCCTGCATCGCCGGACGGATGCGGTTGTCCGACGCCTGGTCGAGGTCGAAGGAGACCGTCGTCGCCTGTTCGGCCGGCCGCGAGAGCACGACCGCTGCCCGGACGACCGTGCGGGTGCGCCCCTCGTCGACGAAGCGGTCGGCGATGCGGGCGGTGGGACGGTTCGTGACCACCGGGGTACCGAGGGTCGCTGCGGGCAGGAGCGAGAGGTCGCTCAGCAGCATCCCGCTGTTCTTCTGCGGGACGTCGATCGTCACCTCGCGCACCGACGCCAGGTCGATGCCGGTGAAGGTGTCGAGCGGGATGCGTGCCTGCTGCAGGATCGTCTTGCGCGGCGCTGTCCGGGTGCCGGGGAGCAGCTGACCGGCACGGCTGGTGTCCGACACGCGTCGGGTCGCCACGGCACCGGTGGCGTCGCGGAGGCTGATCGAGACGTCGGCGTTCGTCGTCGCCGTGTCGTCCGGGGTGAGCCGGAGCGACAGCGCCTGGAACCCGGTGAAGTCACCGGCCGTCGGGGCCACCGGGACGTGCACCTGTCCGCCGGTCGCCGCCTTGGTGGGCGTGACGTGCAGGGCCGGGGTCGCCGGCACCGAGGAGGCCAGGAACGCGGGCGTGTAGTCCGGGGCGTTCGACGTGATCGAGACGCACGCCGGCAGGGTCTGCTTCGCGGGCAGGTTGTCGGTGCTCGCGCAGGTCTTCGCCGTCAGGGCACCGGTGGTGGTGATCGCCGGGTTCGTCGTGTCGAACAGGGCCAGGTCGCGTCGGCTCGCGCCGGGCTGCGAGGCCGTCACCCGGATGTCTGCCGCGCCCAGGGCGGCGGGCTGCCGGTCGGTGCCGTCGAACATCGGCAGGAACTGCTGCTCACCGTCGAGCGTCAGGCGGAAGAACCCGCTGATCAGGCTCGTGCCGACGGCGTACTGCTGGTCGGACGACAGTCGGGTGGTGTGCTTCGCCTTCGCGCCGCAGACCGCGTCGGACTCGTCGTACCAGTCGTCCGACGACGCCTTCGCGTACTTGCCCGGGGTCCACGTCGTGTTGAAGAAGTTGTGGTTCGCGCCCATCACCAGGACCGAGGAGCGCAGCACGTCGTCCCCGAAGGCCGTGCGGGAGTCGTCGTAGAAGTGCTGGCCCTGCAGGTCGGACACGTCACCGTCGCAGTACGGCAGGACCACCGCCGTGTTCGTGTCCGGCAGGGTCATGCGCCCGAAGTCGGTCGGCGCCAGGGGCAGGACGGCACGGATGCCGAAGGGGCTGGTGCGCTGCATGTTGAGCAGGGCCGCTCGGACCACGCCGTCACCGCCGCGCGAGTGCCCCATCAGCCCGACGTGCTGCAGGTCGAGCTTGCCGGTCAGCAGCGGTGACAGGCGGGGTTCCTGCCCGGCGTCGGCGCGCTGGAGCAGGCTGAGGTGGTCGAGGACGAGCTGGCCGCGGGCCACCGCTCCGCCGTCGTCCGAGTAGCTGCCGTCGAGGGCGTTGATCGCGTTCGCGGAGATCGACACGACGACGTTGCCGTGGCTGGCGAGCGCGGTCGCCGCGGCGTTGTAGCCGAGGTAGCTCGGGATGTCCGTCTGGCCCTTCCCGCACGGCCACGCCCTGGGGTTCTCGGTGCCGCCGACGCAGGCCTCGTGGCGGCCGTGCAGGAACACGACGACGGGGCGCTTGCCCGGGGCGTCCTCCGGGACGAAGACCGCGGCACGCATCTCGCCCTTGCGGCCGAAGCCCTTGATCGTCTCGGCCTCGTTGCCCAGGTCGTAGTCGGCCCGGGTGACCGCGTACTGGCCCGCTGCAGCGGGGTCGTCGGTCAGGGGTGCCGGGGCCTCGCGCGGCGCCACCGTCTGCGGTGCGGTCGCCGACTGGCGGTTGCCCTGCAGGTCGGTCGCACCCGACCATCCGAGTTCGACGCTGCGGGCGTCGGCGACCGTGGGGTCGGTCGTGGTGACCGTCAGCTGCCGCTGGTCGAGGCTCGTCTGCGCCACGCCGATGTCCGTGCCGTCGACCAGCAGGACCGGTGCCGCTGCGCGGATCGGCAGGGGCTCGGCGAGGGTCAGGACGACGGTGTACCCGCCGTCGGTGGGCGTCACGGTCCAGTCCTCGCCCTGCGCGACGGGCGTGCCCGGGGTCGTGATCGTGGTCGTCCCCGTCGCGGCGGTGGGCCCGTCGCCCGGTGCTGCGGTCGCGGGCAGTGCCGCGATCGTGCCGGAGACGGCGAGCGCCCCGGCGATGAGTGTCGAACACGCGATCTGCAGCGCGATGGTGGAACGGCGTCTCGGCGAACGGTTCACGTCGGATCTCCCCTGGTGCGACGGGCATGCGCCACCGCACGCTCCGTCGCCAACAGTAGGGAGACAGCTGTTGGCACCGGATCGTCCTGGAGGATGACGTGACGGCTCAGTACCTGAGGGTCCTCACGGGTGCGATGACCGGGTCGTCCTCGACGAGCCGGGAGGCCCCTGGCACGTCGTCGACGACGCCGTCGGTCGGCATGCCCCCGCGCGGTCGGGCACGTGGACCGTTCGCGAGTCCGGTGACGGCACGCAGACGGCCCCGCGACCAGGGTCGCGGGGCCGTCGGTGGTGCGGGTGGATCAGATGCGGCCGACGGTGCGGCGGCGGCGACGCAGCAGGACCATGAGCGTGGCGCCAGCGGCGAGCAGGGCCGCGGCGATGCTCAGCGGGATGGTCGGGTCCGATCCGGTGAAGGCGAGCTGACCGGTGGGCTGGTCGGTTCCGCCGCCACCGCCGGCGCCCGCGGGGCCGGTCGGGGTGTCGGTGGGCACCACGGCCGGAGCGGTCGGGCTGGGTGTCGCGGTGGGCACCGGTGCCGGGGCACGGACCGTGATGGTGACCGTCTGGGTGTCGTCCGGGCTGGTCCCGTTGGACGCGGTGATCGTCACGGTCGAGGTACCCGGGGTGGTCGGGGTACCCGAGATGACGCCCGTGGTGCTGTTGATCGTCAGGCCGTCGGGCAGGCCCGTGGCGGTGAAGGTCGGGTTCGGGGTGCCGGTCGCGGTGACGGTGGACGAGTAGGGCACGTCCACGGTGCCGTCGGACGGGGTGCCCGAGGTGATGGTCGGCGACTCGGACGGGGTGCCCGGGGCGGGGCAACCGTTCGAGGCGGTGATCGTGTTGGTGTCGAGGGTCACCGCGCCGGTGCGGGCCAGCAGTCGGCCCTGCACGGTCGCGCCGGTGGTGGCGGTCACGGACCGCTGTGCCAGGACGGTGCCCTGGAACTGCGCGCCGGTGCCGACGGTGGCCGAGCTGCCGACCTGCCAGAAGACGTTGCACGAGCTGGCGCCACCGGTGATCGTGATCCGGCTGGCGGACCCGATGGTCAGGGTCGACGCGGCCTGGAACACCCACACGGAGTCCGCGCTGCCGGCCAGGGTCAGTGCGCCGTTGTTCGCCAGGGCGAGCGCGCCACCGGAGTACACACCCGGCGAGAGCGAGAGACCGTTCAGCTCGGTCAGACCGGTCTGGGTCGGGGAGAGCGACGCGGCGACGTTGTACGCGGTGGTGGTGTCGCGCTGGGCCTGTGCGGCTGCGGCGTCGGTCTGGTGCGTGGTGCCGTTGACGACGCCGTTCGGTGCACCGCCGAAGCCCGTGATCGAGGTGCCCGGCGACAGGCCGAGGTCGCCGTTGACCACGGAGGGGCCGGTGTTCGTGACCGCACTGGCGCCGAGGACGCCGTAGGTCGATGCGGTGCCGAGGTTGACGGGACCGTCGATGACCGTGGCGGCTGATGCTCCGCCGCCGGTGCCGAGGGTGATCAACGCTGCGACGGCCGCGGCCGAGACGACGAGGAGGGAGCCCCGTCGGCGGTGGAGAGCGTGCATGGCCGTCTCTTCCTGCTGGGAGAGGCGGGGTGACGTCGGCGACGAGCGCGCATTCTCGGAGACTCGAAGTATGCGCTTCTCCACAGCCAGGACCTAGGAATGTCTGCACATCCGGTCGAAGCCTGACAATCGGCCCGGATCCCAGCCGGATCGGGGGACGCGAGCGCATGATCACCACAGGTTGACCGGTCGCTCGCACCAGCGGCGGCCGGGTAGGGAGTTCGGGTCTCCCGTCAGCCGGTGCGGCGCCTGTCCTCGGGTTGGGCAGGTCGCCCACCCCCCGTGCCACACGGCGAAGGGCCCCGCGATCGAGATCGCGGGGCCCTCGCTGGTACCGGGTGTTACTTGACGACGACCGTGATGGTCGGGCTGGTGCTCGTGGTGAGCTCCGAGGTCCCGGCGAAGACGGCGTGCAGGTTGTGCGCGCCCTTCTTCAGCGGGAGCTTCGACGTGACCACGCCGTCCTGCACCGTGACGGTGGCGAGGCGCTTCGAGCCCTGGTAGATCCGGGCGGTGCCGTCGACGCTGAAGCCGGTGGCCTTCACCTGGACGGTCGCCTTGCCACCGCTGTACTTGACGGCGGTGCGCGACGGGGCCTTCTCGACGGAGACCGTCATGGCCTTCGCGGTCTTCGAGTTCGTTCCCGAGTAGACCGGGTCCGCGTTGACGAACGAGGCCGTCACCGAGTGCTTGCCGATGGCGAGCGTCTTCGGCAGCGTCATGCTGGCCGCGCCGTCCTTGACCGGGGCGGTGCCGAGGACCTTGCTGCCGTCCTTGAACGTCACCGTGCCCTGCTGGGTGCCGATGCCACCGGCGATGGTCGCGGTGACCGTGGCCGGCTTCGCGGTGCGGTAGGTCTGCTCGGCGGCCGACGCGGAGAGCGTGGTGGTCGTCGTCGGCAGCGTGGCGTGCAGGTCGAACCTGTCGACCGTCGAACCGATCGCGGCCGGGTCGGCGGTGGCCGTCGGCTGGAGGGTCACGCCGCAGCTGTCGACCTTGCCGTGCTGCACCGCCGAGTTGCGGGTGGTGCAGTCGCTGGCGCGGATGTTCTCGACGGCGAGCTTGTCGTCGGTGACCGAGACCTTCACGAAGGTGCGGACGTGTTCCTGGTTCTCGACCGAGTTGGCGAAGTGACGCTGACCGGTGGGGTCGAGCGGGTCCGCGCCGTAGCCGCCCTGGGTGGCGTCCGGGGTGGTGAGGTCGTAGTACTTCGAGCCGGAGGCCGAGTTCGCCGTCATGTAGATGACACCGCCGGGGCCGGAGAAGACCTCGGGAGCAGCGGGCTGCTCGTTGACGTTGGCCTTCTTGCCGTTCTTGATCGCGTAGCTGCGCGAGTAGGAGTGGTCGTGGCCCTGCAGGACGAGGTCGACGCCCATGTCCGAGAACGAACGCGTGAAGTCGAACCGGCGCTGCTGGTTGTCACGGTCGTTCGCGTGGTCGGCCGGCGAGTAGATCGAGTGGTGGTAGACCAGCGTGGTCCACTTCGCGTCGTCGCCGTAGCGGTTGATGACGTCGCGCACGTAGTTCACGTGGGCAGCGTCCGAACCGGCCGCGTAGGCGTTCGAGTTGATGTCGATGAACAGGACGCCCTTGTACATGTACCAGTAGTCGCCACCCGAGTTCGCGGTCGTGTTGCCGCCCGGGTAGAAGTCCGGCACCTTGAGGGAGTTCGGCACCTGGTTGTGCTGCTCGTAGGCCTTGCCGCCCACGTCGTGGTTGCCGATGGTCGAGGCCCACGGGTAGCGCTTCAGCACGTCGCTGCTGTCCGCGAACGCGCCCCACTCGTACTCGTTGTTGGCGTGCTCGACCTGGTCGCCACCGGAGACCAGGAGCTCGGCGTCCGGCTCGGTCGACGTGGCGTACTCGAGCGTGTCCGCCCAGCCGGCGCCGTCGTCGTCGGTGAAGCCAGACGAACCGATCTGCGGGTCACCGAAGAACAGGAAGTCGAAGTCGCCGGAGAAGCTCTTCGTGGTGAAGGTGTACGACGCGGACCAGGCCGAGCCGTCCGCCGCACCGACGTGGTACGTGTACGAGGTGTTCGGCTCGAGGTCCGAGATCGTCGCGTGGGCGTTGATGTAGCCCGACTGGGCGGCGATGCCCGCGATGCCCTTGGTGTTCGAGTCGGTCGCGCTCGTGTCGGCGGCGGTGTTCGCGGCCTCCGAGGCGTCGATCGTCTTCTTGGCGTCGGTGAAGACCCCGTCCGTCATGGACGCGGTCTTCTGGATCTCGACGGACTGCGCGACGTTCGTGGGGAAGTACCACGAGGCGATGCGCTGGCTCTCGGTCGCGCCGACGCCGAGCAGGATGTGGATCGGGCCACCGGTGGAGATGTTGGTGGTGGGGGTGTTCGTCGCCGCGGTGGCGGCGTTCGTGCCGACCATCGAGGCACCGGCGATGAGCGCGGCCCCGAGGACGGCTCCGCAGACGCGGAGGGTGGTGGTTCTGCGCCGGGTAGTGGCGCCGGACAGGAGACTCATGTGGGTCCGTTTCTCAGACGTGGGATGGTGCAGCACGGAAGACTCTGCACGCCCTGCAAAACGTCTTGGTAAACGCTGAGTGACGGTTCATCGTTGTTCAGGAACGGACGTCGAACGCCCCCGGGACGACGGGCCCGGTCAGCCCGCGGCCAGCCGTTCGACGAACCAGATCATCCCCATCACGAAGACCCCGGCGGTCACCGCGCCCGTCACCCAGAGCGACACCCGGTGCGCCTTCCGCCGCAGCAGCGCGAGCGGCGGGAACACGATGACGATGATCGCGAGCTGCACGGCCTCGATGCCGACGTTGAAGACGAGGAGCGAGACGAGCAGCTGCCACGAGAACGCCTCGTGGATGCCCAGGGCACCGGCGAACCCGAGCCCGTGGATGAGTCCGAAGGCGAAGACGACGGCCAGCCGGGTCCAGCCGGCGCGGTCGAGCGAGAAGCGTCCGTGTTCGCCGACCACCAGTTCGTCGGCCCGCGACCGGCGTCGCCAGAGCCGCCACAGGTACCAGCCGGCGACCGCGGCGATCGACAGGGCGATGAGCGGCTCGACGACGATCGCGGGTGGGCTGACCACACCGAGCGCGGCGAGGATGAACGTGATCGAGTGCGCGATCGTGAACGCGGACGCCGTGTAGACGACCTCGCGCAGGCGACGCGACCCGGCGATGAGCGCGACGAGGAACAGGATGTGGTCGATGCCGGTCAGCAGGTGTTCGGCGCCCAGGCGGAAGAACTCCCAGAAGCGCTCCCCCGCCGACTGTTCGGTGGAGAACGTGCGCTGCGAGGCGTCGAGGGTGGCCGATCCCGCGCGGTCGTCGACGTCGTACGTGACGATCGTCTTGGTGTCGCGGACGAAGGACTCGTCGTCGGGGAACAGCGTCGACGACACCACGTGTCCCGACTGCGTCTCGGACGCCTCCGGGCAGGTGAAGTCGGCGGTGACGTGGGCGTACGGCACCTCGTCCCGCAGGTCGACCGTGACCGTGGGGTCGAGGGTGCCCGTGCAGGCCTGCCCACCGGCTCCGGTCACCGTGAACCGGTCGAACACGTACTTCCCGATCGCGTCGGTGTGCGCCTCGGCGGCCGTCACCATCCCCGGGAAGTCCCCGTCGTCCCAGGCGCGCTGCCCCTGCTCGTGCAGCGCGTCGTCGTGCTCGCTCGTGGCCACCGAGACGAGCATCAGGTCGTACTCGAGCCCGAGCTCCGCCCGCACGACCGTCGGCTTCGTGGACGTCACGTCGGCGTACACGACCGAGCTGAAGCCGTGCGCCGACGCCGGTGCGGCTCCGCCGAGCACGCTGATCACGACCACCCCGAGCAGCACGAGCGCGCCGGCGACCCGTGCGGCCAGCGCAGTCAGCGCGGTCGGGGAAGACGAGTGGACGGGGCGGGCGCGCAGGAGCGCGGCGGTGGTTCCGGAGGGCACGCGCAGACGATCCGGCTCACAGACGACCGGAAGGTGAACAACCGGTGACCAGCAACGGGACGGGTGTTGGACAGGTCCCCCGACCGGCCCGGAGCGGCCGTCGGGCGTGCTTGCATGGTGCCGTGATCCGCCCAGCCACCCGGACGACCTCCCTGTTGACCGCCGTCGCCCTCGCCGCGGCCGGCGCCACCCTGCTGGCCGGCTGCTCCCGGGCGTCGGACGGCACCACCGGCGGCACCGGCCCGACGGCGAACGCCTCGGCGCACGTGTCCGCCGGCGTCCTGGGCACCGGGTTCTCCGATCCCGACCAGCCGCCGGCACCCGAGGCCACCATCCACCCCGAACCGGGTTCGTGGTCCGGCGTGCACGCTCCCGCGGGCTACGACGTCGTGCTGCTCTCCGACGCGGGGGACGCCGCGGACGCTCCGACCCGGACCCTGCTCGACGCCGTCGACTCGTGGGCGTCGGACGAGGACGTCACCGTCACCCCGGTCTCGGCGACGGACGCCGACGACCGGATCGCCGCGGTCCTGCGCGCCGTCGACGCCGAGCCCGACCTGGTCATCACCGTCGGCAACCACATGGTCGACCCGCTCGCGGCCGTCTCACCGACCGCGCTCCACCAGCAGTTCCTGGTCGTCGGTGCCGAGATCGCGGAGCCGACGTCGAACGTCACGGCGGCGGACTGGACGGGCGGCGGGTTCCGTGGCGAGGGCCTCGGTCCGTCGAGCCACTACGACCCCGGCACCTTCACCGAGGACCGTGCCGCTCGCGGGCTGCGCGCCGGCCTCGCCGCGGTGCTGCACGACCTGCGCGGCATCGTCGTCTGGGTGCCCTGACCCGGCCTTCCCCCGCTACGCGGTCTCCGGCTCCAGCACCCGGGCCCGCACCTGCGCCGCTGCCCCGAGGGCCACGGCATCGGCCCCGAGCGTCGACTGTGCGAGCCGGATCGTCGCCCCGCTGACGGGCGGTTCCGCGTCGATCGCCGCCGAGATGGCGGGGTGGAGCAGGTCCCACGACCGTGCGATGCCGCCGCCGATCAGGACGGTGGTGACGTCGAGGATCCCCGCGGTCAGCAGCGCGGCACGGGCGAGACCCCATCCCGCGGTGGCGAAGACGGCGGCCGCGTCGGCGTCGCCGCCGCGCGCTGCGACGGCGACGTCCCGTGCCGAGAGCGTGCGCCCGGAGCGCTCGGCGTAGCGGTCGGCGATGCCGCGGGCGCCCGCGATGGTCTCCAGGTGCCCGGTCTGCCCGCAGGTGCAGCGGGCGTCGCCGAACCCGGGGACGTGGCCGATCTCGCCGGCGGCGCCGCGCGGGCCGGCGAAGAGCCGTCCGTCGAGCACGAGGGCGCCGCCGACCCCGGTGCCGAGGGTCATGCCGAGCACGTCGGACTCCCCCACCACCGCGCCGGTCGCGATCTCGCCGAGCAGGAACGCGTTCACGTCGTTGTCCAGGGTCGCGGGCACGCCGAGCGCGTCGGTGACGGCCCGCGTCACGCCGTACCCGGCCCAGCCGGTGAACGAGTTGCCGGTGACCAGCACGGTCCCCGTGGCCCGGTCGACGACACCGGCCGCGCCCACCCCGACACCCGCAAGGGAGGCCCGGTGCGTCTCGAGCAGACCCGTCACCGCCCCGAGGGCGGCCGTCACGATCGCCGCCCCGCCCGCGTGGGCGGGCGTCGGCAGGTCGACCCGGTCGATGACCTCGAGGTCGTGCGTGGTCAGGACGACCTTGGTGTTCGTCCCGCCGATGTCGACCCCGGCCAGGACCCGGCTCACGCGGTCACCGCCGCGAGCGAGGCGAGGCGCGCGGCCCGGCGCTGTCGTTGCAGCACGGGGTCGGGCACCGGCACCGCGGCGAGCAGGCGTCGGGTGTAGTCGGTGGTGGGGTGCAGGAGCGTGGTGCCGGTGGTGCCCTGCTCCTCGACGACGCCCTGGCGCATCACCACGACACGCTCGGCGAAGTGCTGCACGACGGCCAGGTCGTGCGAGACGAACAGGCACGCGAACCCGAGGTCGTCCTGCAGCTCGCCGAGCACCTCGAGCACGGTCTCCTGCACGCTGACGTCGAGCGCCGAGGTCGGTTCGTCGGCGACGAGCAGCCGCGGCTCGAGCACCAGCGCCCGGGCGAGCGAGACCCGCTGGCGCTGCCCACCGGAGAGCTCACGCGGGGCCCGGGATGCCAGGGTCCGCGGCAGCCGGACGGCGTCGAGCACCTCGTCGATGCGGCGACGCCGGTCGGCCGAGGACATCCCGCGACGGTGCACGGCCAGGGGCTCCGCGATGCACTCGGCCACGGACATCCGGGCGTCGAGGGACGCCACCGGGTCCTGCAGCACCACGCCGATGCCGGACCGGAGGGCACGGCGGTCGCGCCCCTTGGCCGTCCGCAGGTCCTGCCCGAACAGCGACACCGTGCCGGACGTCGGCTTGATCAGACCGAGCGCCACCCGGGCCGCGGTCGACTTGCCCGAACCGGACTCGCCGACCAGACCGACGGTCTCACCGGCGTGCACCGTGATGTCGATGCCGGCGAGCGCGTGGACGGCGCGCGCCCCGCGCCCGAACGTCACCGAGACGTCCCGCAGGTCGACCACCGGGGCCGCACCGGGCCTCCCGTCCGCCGCACCCGACGCACCTAGCTCGGAAGACGCCGGCGTCTCCGCGTCACGCCCCCGGATCTGGAGGCGTCTCGCCGACTCGGCGGCGTCGGATGCCGACGCCGGTGTCTCGAGCCGCGGCACCGCGGCGAGGAGCCGCTTGGTGTACTCGTGCTCCGGGCGGAGCAGGACGTCCTCGACCCCGCCGGTCTCGACGATCTCGCCCTGGAGCATGACCGCGACCCGGTCGGCGAAGTCCGCCACGACGCCCATGTTGTGCGTGACCAGCAGCACGCCGGTGCCGGTCTCGACGGCGAGCGCGCGCAGGAGCTCGAGGATCTCGGCCTGGACGGTCACGTCGAGCGCGGTGGTCGGCTCGTCCGCGATGAGCAGCTTCGGTGCGTTCGCGATCGCCATCGCGATGACCACGCGCTGGCGCTGCCCACCGGACAGCTGGAACGGGAACGACCGGGTGCGCGACTCGGGGTCGGGGATGCCGACGCGGCGGAGCAGGTCGACGGCCTCGGCCGCGGCGGCGGACGCGGAGACGTCACGGTGGTTCCGGATCACCTCGGCGATCTGGGCGCCGACGCGGGTGAGCGGGTCGAGGGCGGTCGCGGGCTCCTGGAAGACCATCGAGACGGTCGAGCCGCGCAGTGCCCGGAGTTCGGGTTCGGCTGCCCCGACGACCTCGTGCCCGGCGACGACGGCGCTGCCCGATGCCGTCGCGTTGCCGGAGAGCAGGCCCATCGCCGCGAGGGCGACCGTCGACTTGCCGGAGCCGGACTCGCCGACCAGGGCGAGGGTCTCGCCGGGGGCGACCGACAGGGACACCCCCCGCACGGCATCGACGGTGCCGGACTCGGTGCTGAAGGAGACGCCGAGGTCGGTCGTCCGCAGGATCGGTTCGTTGGTCATCAGCGGCCCCGCACGTCGAAGGCGTCCCGCAGTCCGTCGCCCACCGCGTTGAACGCGCAGACGACCAGGATCACGGCCAGACCCGGCGGCACGATGAGCCACCAGTGTCCGGAGTACGCGGCGGTGAGTCCCGCCGAGAGCATGCCGCCCCAGTCCGTCGCGGGCGGCTGCACGCCGAGCCCGAGGTACGAGACGTAGGCGACCAGCAGGATCGCGTCGGCGACCTGGAACGTCGCCGCGACGACGATCGTCGACACCGAGTTCGGCAGCAGGTGCTTGCCGATCGCGCGGGCGTGCGAGCCGCCGATCGCGCGCAGGGTCAGGACGTAGTCGCGGTTCTTGAGCGTCAGGGTCTCGGCACGGATCAGGCGGGACGGCACGAGCCACGACACCAGACCGAGGATGACGATGAGGCCGCCGACGCCGGGGTTCGTGATCGCCGAGATGACGAGCAGGATGAACAGCGCCGGGATCGCGATGCCGGCGTCGACGACGCGCATCATCAGGGCGTCGACCCAGCCGCCGACGTACCCGGCGACGGAGCCCCACAGGGTGCCGACGACGGTGGCCAGGACCCCGGCGGCGATGCCGACCATCAGGGAGACCTTGCCGCCGTACATCAGGCGGCCGAGGACGTCGTGGCCGACGGCGTCGGTGCCGAGCCAGTGCGCGGCGCTCGGACCCTGGTTGGCCTGCTCGAGCATCGTGTGCGTCTGGTCGGTCGGGTACAGGAACGGCCCGACGAAGCAGAACAGCACGATGACGACGATCAGGGCGAGGCCGATCACGGCGAGGGTGTTGCTCCGGAACCGGCGGGCGGCGAGCCGGAACCCGGTGGCCGCGACGGTGACGGGGGCGCCCGGGGCTTCGGGGGCCATCTGGACGGCGGTCATGCGCGGCTCGCCTTCACTCGGGGGTCGATGAGGGACTGTGCGACGTCGGCGAGCAGGGTGCCGATGACGGTCGCGATGGAGATGACGAGCACGCAGCCGAGCAGCGTCGGGTAGTCGGAGGACTGCGCGGCGTTCCAGAACAGCAGCCCCATGCCGGGGTAGTTGAACAGCTGCTCGGTCACCAGGGCGCCGCCGAACAGCACCGGCAGGTAGTACCCGAGCATCGCCACGACCGGGGTGAGCGAGTTGCGGAAGACGTGCCGCCGCAGGATCGTCGCGGTCGAGGCGCCGCCGGCACGGGCGGTGCGGACGTAGTCCTCCTGCAGGTTCTCGAGCGTCGAGGCGCGCATGTACCGACTGAACACCGCGATCATCGCCAGCGCTCCGGTCACCACGGGCAGCACGAGTCCGGCCGGGTCTTGGAACACCTCGGCCAGGGTGTTGCCGCTCGGTGCCTGGGACGGCAGCCACGGCAGCTGCTGGCTGAACACGATGATCAGGACGAGGCCGAGGAAGAACGCCGGCGTCGAGTAGAAGACGAACGCCAGGGCGGTGGCGGCGTAGTCGACCGCACCGTTGCGGCGGGCCGCCTGGAGCATGCCGACCGGGATCGCGACGACGAGTCCGAGCACCGCGGAGATGCCGGTGAGCACGAGGGTCTTCGGCAGGCGCTCGGCGATGAGCTGCGAGACCGGCTCGTTGAGCGTGTACGAGGTGCCGAGGTCGCCGGTGAGCAGACGACCGAGGAACCGCAGGTACTGGACGGGCAGCGGCTGGTCGAGCCCCTGCGCTTGGTTGAACTGGGCGATCTGCGTGGGCGTCGCGGAGACGCCGAGCACGCCGCGGGCGGGGCCGCCGGGCAGCGCGTGCAACAGGCAGAACACCACGACGGTGACGATGAGGATCACCGCGAGCGCCTGCAGGACGCGCCTGGTGAGGTAGAGAGCTGTGGTCATGCGGGTTCCGATGGTCGGTTCTTGCCTGAGCCGGGGCGGAGGCGCGGTGCGGGTCGTGCCCGCACCGCGCCTCCAGGCCGTGGTCGCGTCAGCGACCTACTTGGTCCACTTCCACTGGGCCGGGTGGAAGTTGGCGAGCGAGTCCTGGTCGAACCCGGACAGGCCCTTCTTGACGACCGAGATCTGGTAGTCGGGGCTCGGCAGCCAGATCACCGGCAGGTCCTTCGCGACCGCTGCGCTGTAGTCCTGCACGGCGGTGGCGTCGGTCGAGGTGGTGGTCGCGTCGATCAGGCCGTCGACCTGCTTGTTCGAGTAGCTGCCGAAGTTCGCCGAACCGCCGGTCTGGAAGAGCGACTCACCGGTCGGGTAGGCCGGGAAGTACCAGCTGCCCGCGGTGCCGAAGAACGACAGGTCCCAGTCGCAGCTGGCCTCGTCCGAGGTGCAGGTGGGGGTCTGCGACAGCACGCTCGACACCGGCGCGGTCTTGATGGTGAAGTCGATGCCGGTCTTCGCGAGCGAGGACTGGATCGCGCTCATCATGTTGTCGGTCACGGTCGAACCGGACTGCGACAGCACCTGCATCGAGAACTTCGTGCCCTGCTCGACACCCTCGCCGCACTGGCTGGCCGAGGTGCCCGGGTCGGTGCAGACCATCGTGCCGCCCTGCTCCTCCCAGCCGTGGCTGGTGAGCAGGTCCTTGGCCTTCGAGGTGCTGAACGGGTAAGGGTTCGACTTCTGCACGTCGGAGACGTAGTCGGACTCCTGCGCCTGCGGGACGGGACCGTAGGTCGAGGTCGCGGTGCCGTTGAAGACGACCTTCGACAGCGACTTCTGGTCGATCGACATCTGGACGGCCTGCCGGGCGTACAGCTGCTTGAAGACGGCGCCCATCGTCGGGTTGTTGAAGTTGTACGGCATGTACGTGATGGCCCAGCCGGTCCAGGGCTCCACGGAGTAGCCCTTCGCCGTGAAGGACGACTTCTGGTCCATGTCGGTGGCGTTGATGTAGCCGTAGTCGACCTCGCCCGAGCGGACCGCGTTCACCTCGGCGTCGGCCGTGGTGAAGGGGAGCAGGTTGACCGTGGTGATGGCGGGCTTCTGACCGCCGTCGTACTTCTTGTTGGCGACGAGGGTGACGTTGCCGGCCGTGGTGAAGGTCTTGACGCCGTAGGGGCCCGAGATCGTCTTCCACAGGGGGTCGCTGGCGTAGTCGCTGATCTTGCCGGCGGCGGTGTTCAGGTACTTCCAGACCTGCTTCGCGCCGGCGGGGGTCTCGTCGGCGTCGGTGACCTTCGCGCTCGCGCTGGTCTTGTCCCAGGCGTGCTGCGGCAGCGGGATGATGTTGCTCAGCTGGTTGGCGAGCATCCAGTCCGAGTTGTACGCCTTGTCGAACGTGATGGTGAAGTGCGTGTCGTCGACGGCCTTGAACGAGGTCCAGTTGTCCGGCGCCTTGCCCTTGGAGTACCCGCCCCACTGCGCCTTGTTGGCCTTGATCAGGTTGAACCAGAACTCGACGTCGCGGCTCGTGATCGCCTCGCCGTCGGACCAGTGCCGGTCGCCGAGCGTCATCGTGACGCTCTTGCCGTCGTCGGCGAACTTCGCGTCGGTGGCGACGGAGCCGGCCTTGTTCCACGCGATCTTGCCGGTGGAGCCGTCGTACGCGACGAGCGGTTCGTACAGCGACTGGGCGATGGAGCCGTTGTTCGTGTTGAGGTGCGCGGCGGTGCCGATCGGCAGGATCCAGTTCGGCGTGAAGTTGGCGGGGAGCGCGTAGTCGATCTCGTCGGTCGATCCCGGCGAGGCGTTGCCGCCTCCGGAACAGCCGGCGAGCAGCGCGCTCACGGCGATCGCAGCTCCGGTGAGGAGCGCCCAGCGACGGGGCTTGGACATGCGGTGTCTCCTTGTGCGAGGGACTTCGGGGAGTGGAGCACGAGGTGCCGAGCGGCACGAGGACAGTCAAGGACCAAAGCCATTGGAAAAACAAACATCTCGATGTAAAAACTGCGTTACTGCGGAACGGTGGAAAGGGTGGACCGCTCGATCCGCCCCGTAGGCTCGCCGAAGAACCGGGCATCCACCCGTGTCCTGTTCCCGTTCCGCCGGCAGCCGCCGGTGTTCCGTCCGGATTGGAGAAAGTCGTGGCCGATCTCAGCGCCCGCGTCCTCGAGCTCGTCGCCTCGGGGCAGGCCGCCAGCCGGACCGAGATCGCGAAGGTGCTCGGGGCCGCCCCGTCGACCGTCTCGCACGTCGTCGGCCAGCTCCTGGAACACGGGATCCTCGCCGAGGAGGGCACCGACGTCTCCACCGGCGGCCGCCCCCGCAAGGTGCTCCGCATCGGCGGCGTCGACGAGTACGCGGTCGCCGCGGACGTCGGCGGCGGGCACGCGCGCATCGGCGTGGTGCTGCCGGGAGGCGCGCTCGAGTCGGTCGCGAACGTCCCGTTCGCGCTCTCCGACGGTCCGACCGCCGGGCTCCAGCGGCTGGCCGCGTTGCTCGAGCGGCTCGCCGACGACCGTGGTCGCGAAGGGCTGCGGGGCGTCGGGCTCAGCCTGCCCGGGCCCGTCGACGTCGTCGCCGGCGTCGTCGACCTGCCGAGCCGGATGCCGGGGTGGAACGGGTTCCCCGTGGCCGCCTGGCTGAGCGAGCGGTTCGGGCTGCCGGCGATCGTCGACAACGACGCGAACTGCATGGCGGCGGGCGAGCAGACCGTGCAGGACCCGGCTCGACGCCAGACCATCACGATCAAGGCGGGCTCGGCGATCGGCGCGGGCATCGTCATCGACGGCCGGCTCTACCGCGGGTCGACCGGTGCGGCCGGGGACATCACGCACGTGCGGATCGACGCCGCCGGGGACACCCCGTGCTCGTGCGGCAACACCGGGTGCCTCGAGACGGTGGCGTCCGGCGCCGCCCTGGTCCGCATCCTGTCGAACGCCGGGGTCGACGTCGCCTCGACCGCCGACGTCGTGCGGCTCGCCTCGGACGCGCACCCCGAGGCGACCCGCGCCGTGCGGATGGCGGGCAAGTACCTGGGCGAGGTGCTCGCCGCCAACGTGAACTTCTTCAACCCGGACGCCGTCTACCTCGGCGGCATCCTGTCGACCCTCGACCCCTTCATCGCCGCCGTGCGGAGCCAGCTCTACGAGAGCTGCCACCCGCTGATGACCCAGCACCTGGCGATCGAGCCGGTGTCGCTCGGCGCCGACGCCGGCCTCGTCGGCGCCGGGCAGTTCGCCCTGCAGCGGGGCCTCGCCGCCTCGCTCGAGGAGCTCTCCGCGCCCATCCCCCAGTCCACCACCAGGAACAGGAGCGTCCGTGTCTGAGACCGGTCCCGTCACCCCCGCCGTCCCCGCCTCCCCCGCCAGCGCCGCCGGCGCCGGTCGCCCGGTCATCGCCATCGCCGGCCTGGCCATCGAGACCTCGACGTTCACCCCGACCCGGACCCACGCCCCCGCGTTCCACCCGGACCGCGGCGACGAGGCCGTCACCCGCTACCCGTTCCTGGCGACCATGGCCGACCGTGCGGACTTCCGCGGTGCGCTCATCGGGCACGCCCTGCCCGGCGGGATCGTCGACCGGGCGTCGTACGAGGCGCTGGCCGACGAGATCGTCGAGCGGCTGGGTGCGATGGGGCCGGTCGACGGCCTCTGGTACGACATCCACGGCGCGATGGTGGTCGAGGGGCTCGACGACGCCGAGACGGACCTGCTCGGTCGCATCCGCGCGGTCGTCGGCCCCGACGTCATCGTGTCCGCGTCGATGGACCTGCACGGCAACGTCACGCGCGAGCTCGCCCACCAGGTCGACCTCGTCACCTGCTACCGGATGGCCCCGCACGAGGACACCCTCGAGACGAAGGAGCGCGCCGTCCGGAACCTCGTCGACGTGCTGACCGAACGGCCCGTCGGTGCGCAGCGCCCCGTGAAGGCCTGGATCCCGATCCCCGTCCTGCTGCCCGGCGAGCAGACCTCGACCCGGCTCGAGCCGGCGAAGTCCCTGTACGCGCAGGTCCCGCTCGTCGAGCAGACCGAGGGGGTGCTCGACGCCGCGATCTGGGTCGGGTACGCCTGGGCCGACCAGCCCCGCGACCAGGCCGTGACCGTCGTCACCGGGTGGGACGAGGCAGCCGTCGCGGCCGGCGCCGAGCGGCTCGCGTCGGCGTTCTGGGATGCCCGCGAGGACTTCGTCTTCGTCGCACCCACCGGCACGTTCGAGGAGTGCCTCGACGCCGCGCTCGCCCCTGGCACCGCGAAGCCGTACTTCGTCTCGGACTCGGGCGACAACCCCACGGCGGGCGGCTCCGGGGACATGACGTGGGGGCTGACGCAGGTGCTCGCCCGTCCGGAGTTCCAGGACCCGTCGGGCCCCACCGTCATCTACGCGAGCGTGCCCGGCGCGGCCGCCGTCGCCGCCGCGGTGGAAGCCGGCGTCGGTGCGACGATCACCGTGACCGCCGGTGCGACGGTCGACCACGTGCACGCGGGTCCGATCACGATGACCGGTCGGGTGCACGCGATCAAGCAGGGCGACCGGGACGCCGAGACCGAGGTCGTGCTGCAGGTCGGCAGCGTCTTCGCGATCCTGACGAAGCTGCGGAAGCCGTACCACCACGAGCACGACTTCACCGACCTCGACCTGGCGCCGCGGCAGGCGGACGTCGTCATCGTGAAGATCGGGTACCTCGAGCCGGAGCTGTTCGACATGTCCGCCGACTGGATGCTCGCGCTCACCCCGGGCGGCGTCGACCAGGACCTGCTGCGCCTCGGGCACCACAGGATCGAGCGCCCGATGTTCCCCTACGATCGAGTGTTCCCGACGGCACCGGACCTCCGCGCCCGCATCGTCCCCGCCTCCAACGAACCGCTCGGAGCCCCTGCATGAGCACCACCGCCGCACTCGAGATCGCCGTCACCTCACCGGCCGGCGCGATCACCGCGCGGGACGGCGGCGCCGACCGCGTCGAACTCTGCGTCGGTCTCGAGCTCGGCGGGCTCACCCCGTCCCAGGCCCTGGTCGAGACGACCCACGAGACGGGGATCCCGGCGCACGCGCTGGTCCGCTGCCGCCCGGGCAGGTTCGTGCACTCCCCCGACGAGGTCGAGCTCATGGTGCGCGAGGTCCGCACGGTCCTGCGCTCCGGGGCCGCCGGCGTCGTGGTCGGAGCCCTGCGCCCCGACCGGACCCTGGACGAGGACGCCCTCCGCCGCTTCGTGGACGCCGCCCGCTCGGTCAGCGCCACCGCCGAGATCACCCTGCACCGGGCGATCGACCACGCGATCGACCCCGTTGCCGCCGCCGGATCGCTCGCCGCGCTCGGGTTCACCCGCGTCCTGACCTCGGGCGCCGCCCCCACCGCGGTCGCCGGTGCCGAGACGATCGCGCGCATGGTCGTGGCAGCCGGGCCCGTGCAGGTGATGGCCGGCGCCGGCGTCACCCCCGCCGACGTCCGTGCGCTGCTCGCCACCGGAGCCGCCGCGGTGCACCTGTCGGCCAAGCGCCCAGCCGCCGGCAGCACGCACGCCGGGGTGCCGATGGGCGCCGGCGACGACGGTTCCGCGCACTTCGTCACCGACGCCGAAGTCGTCACCGCCGCACGGCGCGCGCTCGACGCCTGACCCGTTCTGGGCCCGCAAGACACCGGTGTTCGCCGGTTGCACACCCGCAGACCGCGGTTCGAACGACGAACACCGGTGTTCAGCGGCCCCTGACCGCCTGAGCCCGCGTCACCCCCGGCGACCGGACCGCGCGGCGAACGCGTCGAGCGCCGAGAGCACTTCGTCGTTGCGGTACAGGACGCCGTGCCGGTACTCGTTCTTCGACAGCAGGATGCCGGCGTCGACGAGCTTCTGGAGGTGCGGGTACACGTTCCTCGTCACGACACCCATCTCGGCGGCGAGCACCGTCGCGTTCAACACGGGCTGCCGTGCGACCACGTCGAGCGCGTCCCAGACGCCGGAGTCTCGTCGAGCCTCGATCCGGTCCTGCCAGCTCCTCCGGATCCGTCGGATGTCCTCGACGAGCTCCGTCGCGTTCCCGATCGCGGCGAACGCGGCTTCGGCCACCCGCCGGATGATCGGCTCGACGTCGCCACGGCGGTACGCCGTCAGCGCCTCGACGTAGCCCGCAGTGTCGATCAGGAGGCCTGCCGAGACCGGGACCGTCACGTTGCGCGTCAACTCGTTCGACCGCAGCATGGCCTGCAACAGTGCACGCCCGGTGCGACCGTTGCCGTCGGTGAACGGGTGGATGGTCTCGAACTGCGCGTGGGCCACGGCGACCTGCGCCAGCCGGGGCAGGTCCAGTCGCCGCGCGAAGGCCATGACGTCGTCGACCAGTCCCGGAACCCGTTCCCATGCCGGGGCGACGAAGTCGGCTCCGACCGGGCTGCGACCGTCGGTGCCGATCCACACGGGTTCACGCCGGAACGCTCCAGCATCGTGATGGGGGTCGTGTTCGAGCAGGACCTCGTGCATCGCGAGCACGGTGTCGGAAGTCAATTGATCGGACAGTTCGATCGCGGTCCGCATCGCGCGCGTGTTCGAGACGATCGCGGTGGCGTTGCGCTTGCCGGGGGCACCGATCTCAGCGGCGAACACCTGCCGAGCGCTCGCCGTGAGGTGCTCGATCTGCGACGATGCTGCTGCTTCCGAGCGCAGCAGGAGCGAGGCGAACGAAGCCACCTCACCACCGAGTTCACTGTCGAACCGCACGAGCGCGGTCGAGGCTTCGTCAACGAGGGTCGCCACGTCGTCGCTCAGCTCGATCGGGAGTCCCGCGATCGCGGGCGGAACCGCTGCAGCGTACGATTCCCGAACCGTGCCGCGTCGAGCCGCCCGCGGACCGTAGTCGGCGTCGCGGCGCTCCCAGTCGAGTTCCTCGTACTGCAGCGCGGGCCACGTGGTCACGATCACTCCCTGAAACCAGACTCGGTCCGTCAGATTTTCTGACATAAGCCATCATCTCAGAAAATCTGGCGCCCGTATTCTGAGATCGACACCGTCACCTGCTCCGGCGTCCGCAAGACACCGGGGTTCGCGCACTGAGCACGCGCAGACCGCGGTTCAACGGGTGAACACCGGTGTTTTGCGGAATCGCCCCCACGGGCAGGGTCAGGTCAGCGTGACGATGCGGTCGGCTGCGGCGATCGCCGCCGGGTCGTGGGCCGCGTGCACGACCACGACACCGGCTGCGGCCTCGTCGGCGAGCGCCGCCACCACGAGCGCCGCCGACTCAGCATCGACCCCGGCGGTCGGTTCGTCGACCAGCAGCACCCCCGCCCGCTGCGCCAGCCCGAGCGCGACGAGCGTCCGCTGCCGCTGCCCGCCGGAGAGCTCCTCGACCGGCCGGTCGGCAAGGTCCGTGATCGCCATCCGCTCGAGCTGCGCGTCGACGACCGCTCGGTCAGCGCGTCCGAGCGGCCGCCACCACGCGCGGTGCCGCCACCGCCCCATCGTGACGGCCGCGCGGACGGTGAGCGGGAGCGTGGTCGGCGGGACGGACTGGGTCACGTAGGCGACCCCGTCGGACGGGAGGCCCGTCACCCGCCCGGCGGTCGGCCGCACGACGTCCGCGACCACGTCGAGCAGCGTCGACTTGCCGGAGCCGTTCGGCCCGGTGAGCGCGGTGACGACCCCGGCGGGGAAGACCGCGTCCACACCGTCGAGGACGGTCCGGTCGCCGAGGACGGCCATCACCCGGTCCAGGTGGACGGCAGATCGGGGATCGGCGGGGGCGGTCGGCTCGGTCGCAGGCACCTGAGCACGCTATCAGTATCGATACTCGTTTTCATGTAGCGTCTCGGACCGTGACCTGGCTGACCGATCCGTTCTCCGTCGACTTCATGGTGCGCGCCCTGGTCGGCGGCTCCCTGGCGGCGGTCCTGTGCGCCGTCGTCGGCACGTGGGTGCTGGTGCGCGGCATGGCGTTCCTGGGCGAGGCGCTCTCGCACGGCATGCTGCCCGGCGTCGCGATCGCCACCCTGACCGGGGTCCCGCCGGTGCTCGGCGCCGCGGTGAGCGCCGGCGTCATGGTGCTCGGTGTCGGAGCGCTGCGTCGTCGCGCCCGACTGTCGTACGACACCTCGATCGGCCTGCTCTTCGTCGGGATGCTCGCGCTCGGGGTGATCATCGTGTCGTCGTCGCGGTCGTTCGCCACCGACGTCACCGCGATCCTGTTCGGGGACGTCCTCGCCGTCACCCGGGCGGACGTCGGCGGCCTCGCGATCGCCGCGGCCGTCGCCCTGGCCGTCGCCGTGGCGTTCCACCGGCCGTTCACCGCGCTGGCGTTCGACACCCGCAAGGCCACGACGCTCGGCCTGCACCCGCGCCTGGCCGAGGTCGTGCTCATCGGGCTCGTCACCCTGGCGGTCGTCGCCTCGTACCGGGCGGTCGGCACCCTGCTCGTCGTGGGCCTGCTGCTCGCGCCCGCCGCCGCTGCCCGCGCGTGGACCCGGCACGTGGCCTCGACGATGCTCCTCGGCGCCGGCATCGGTGCGGCCGCCGTGCTCGTCGGGCTCCTCGTCTCCTGGCACGCCGGCACCGCCGCCGGCGCGAGCATCGCCGCGGTCGCCGTCGGCGGCGTCGTGGTCTCGCGCGCCCTGGCCGCCGTCGTCCTGCGGCGCACCCCGATCCCGACACCGGCGCGCGCGGCCGCGCCGGCAGCACCACGATCCGCCGCACCGTCTCGAGAGGGAGCATGAAGCACTCGACCACCAACCGCGCCCCCGCGCGCATCCTGTCCACCATCGGCCTCGCCACCGGCATGGCCCTCACCGTCACCGCCTGTTCCACGGGCGCCCCGTCGGCCGACAGCTCGACCGGCACCGTCCGTCCCCACGGCTACGTGGCGGGCGCGAGCGAGTCCCAGGAACCCCAGGTGCGCCTCCTGGCCGTGTCGGCGACCGGCGCGACCGCGCTGCACGACCTGCTCACCGAGGAGACCATCGAGCTCCACGCCGTGGACGCACCGGAGCACTCGGCGACCGACGGACGGTTCCTCGTGACGAGCGACGCCGACCGCACGACGATCGTGGACGGCGGGTCCTGGACCGTCGACCACGGGGACCACACCCACTACTACGCCGCAGAACCCCGCGTCGTCGGCACGATCGACGGCGGCGGGCGGGTCGAGGTGCACTCGTCCGAGACCATGACGACGATCACCTGGCCGGACCGAGCCGAGGCGGTCGTGCTCGACCGCGAGGCACTGGGACAGGGCGAGGTCGACGAGACCGCACGGATCGACGCGCGCGTCCTGCTGCCGATGGGCGAGCATCTCGTGGCGGCCGACGGCGACCGGGTCCGCGTGCTCGACGCCGACGGCGAGGCGACGAACGCCACCGCCACCGCCACCGAGGCCTGCACCGACCCCGCCGGCGGGATCGTCACCCGCGCCGGCGCCGTCGTGGGCTGTGCCGACGGGGCGGTCGTGGTGGACGACGCCGGCGAGACGTCGTTCGTCGACCTGCCCGACGGTGCCGAGCGGCCGACGGCCTTCGCCGCACGCGCCGGCCGACCCACCGTCGCCGGGCTGGCGGGCAGCACCGGGTTCTGGTTGCTCGACGCGCGACAGGGATCCTGGCGCCTCGTGCCGACCGAGCGGCCCCTGCGCGCCGTGGTCGCGGTGGACGACGAGGACGAGCACGTGGTCGGCGTCGACGACTCCGGCCGGGTGGTGGTCGTGACCGCCTCGACGGGGAAGGTCGCCACGACGAGGGCACTGGTCGACGCCAGCCATGACGATGCCGCCCCGCTCCTGCAGCTCGATGCCCAGCGCGCCTACCTGGCCGGCCCCGCGGACGGCACCGTGCACGAGATCGACTTCGCCGACGGGGCCCGGGTCGCCCGCACGATCGAGCTCCCCGTCGCCCCGGTCGCCTTCGCCGAGGCCGGACTGTGACGCGCACCAGGGCCTTGACCGCGGGCCTCGTCGCCGCAGCGCTCGCCCTCGTCGCCACGGGGTGCACCACCACCGGCTCCGACCGGCCCCTCGTCGCGGTGACGACGAACATCCTCGGCGACGTCGTCAGCGAAGTGGTCGGGGACCAGGCCGACGTCATGGTCCTCATGCCGCCGGGCGCCGATCCGCACTCGTTCGAGGTCTCCGCGCAGCAGGCCGCACGGCTCCGGAGCGCCGACCTGGTGGTCGAGAACGGGCTCGGGCTCGAAGAGGGGGTCGCCCGGCACGTCAGGGCGGCGGCCGAGGACGGCGTGCCGGTCTCCACCGCCGGGGACGCGTTCGACCCGCTCGAGTGGACCACCGAGGACGACAGCGGCCCCGACCCGCACTTCTGGACCGACCCGGCCCGGATGGTCGACGTCGTCGAGGCCCTCGACCAGGACCTGCGCGACGCCGGGATCGAACCGGCCGGCACGGACGCCTACCTGGACGAGCTCCGCGACCTGGACGACACGATGACGACCGCGTTCCGCACCGTGCCCGAGGAACGCCGGGCGCTCGTCACGAACCACCACGTGTTCGGGTACCTGGCCGACCACTACGGCTTCCGGGTCGTCGGGGCGGTGATCCCGAGTGGGACCACCCTGGCCTCCCCGAGCGCCGCCGACCTGCGCGACCTGGCCGACGCCATCGACGAGGCGGGGGTCCGGACGATCTTCGCCGACGCCTCGCAACCCGCACGGCTGGCCGAGGTGCTCGCGGACGAGGTCGACCTGCACGTCGAGATCCGCCCGCTCGCGACGGAGTCCCTCACCGAGGACGGCGACGCCTCCACCTACCTCGGCATGATGCGCTCGAACACCGAGGCCATCGTCGACGGCCTGTCGACTGGTAAATGAGAATGAGAATCAATACAGTGAGCGACATGACGAACACGAAGACGCTCCGGGCCGTGTGGCCCGCCGCCCTGCTCGGTGCGGCCGCCCTGGCCCTGACCGGGTGCGCCACGGACACCGACGCCGGGTCCGACACCACGGACACCCCGAAGGCCGACGGGACCCGCATCACCCTGACCTACGACGGCGGCCTGCTCGTCCTCGACCAGGACCTGCAGGTGGTGGCCGACGACGCGATCGACGGCTTCACCCGGGTCAACCCGGCCGGTGACGGACGCCACGTGCTCGTCACCGTGCCCGAGGGCTTCCGGGTCCTCGACACCCAGGCCGAGCCGGCCCTGACCGACGCGGTGTTCCCCGCCGACACCGGCGGCCACGCGGTCGTCCACGGCGACCGCACCGCCCTGTTCGCCGACGGCACCGGGGACGTGACGACGTTCGACCACACCGAGCTCGACGGCGCCGACCTGCCCGAGGTCGAGACGACGAAGTCCGAGGCCGCGCACCACGGCGTCGCGATCGAGCTCGAGGACGGCACGCTCCTGACCACCATCGGCACCGAGGAGAGCCGCTCAGGCGTGCGCGCCCTGGACGCCGACGGCAAGGAGATCGCCCGGTCCGAGCAGTGCCCCGACGTCCACGGTGAGGGTGCCGTCAGGGGTGAGGTCGCGGTGTTCGGCTGCACCGACGGCGCCCTGGTCTACGACGACGGCACGTTCGAGAAGATCGACGCCCCGACCGAGTACGGCCGCACCGGCAACCTGTTCACCACCGAGGACTCGTCCGTCGCCGTCGGCGACTACAACGACGACCCCGACAGCGAGGGCTACCTGCTCGACCAGATCGCCCTGATCGACGCGGCCTCGGGGAAGTACACCGTCGCGGACATGCCCGACGGCGTCGGCTTCACCTTCCGCGACCTGGCCCGCGGCCCCGGCGACGAGGCGGTCGTGCTCGGCGACGACGGTGCCCTGCACACCTTCGACGAGACGACCGGCGAGCCGCTCGAGTCGTACCCGGTGATCGACGCGTGGGACGGCCCGGCCGAGTGGCAGGACGCCCACCCCGCCCTGAAGGTCGCCGGTGACGTCGCCTACGTCACCGAACCCGCCGAGCAGAGGATCCACGCGGTCGACCTGACCACCGGCAAGGTGATCGCCTCGAGCGACGAGCTGCCGGGCGTGCCCAACGAGATCGCGGTCGCGTAGCGACGAGCGAACAAGCGAACAAGCGAACAAGCGAACGAGCGACGGGGTCCGGAACACGACCCCGAGACGCAACAGGAGGCCCGTGGCGATCCCGCCACGGGCCTCCTGTCCGCTGTCAGCGCGTGGACCGCGCGACGTCAGCCGCCGTGCGTCAGCCCTTGACCGGGATCGACTGCGCCTTGAGTGCCGCGATGGTCTTGGACTGCCCGGACTCGAGCGCCTCGCTCAGCGTGCCCGAGCCGGACGCGGCCTGCCCGAAGCCGTCGGAGACGTCCGAGTAGGTCTGCGTCATCGTCGGACCCCAGGTGAAGGGCTGGATGTCCTTCGCAGCGGTGGCGAACTCCTCGTAGATCTTCTGGCCACCGTAGAAGTCGAGCCCCTGGGTCAGGGCCGGCAGCTCGGCGCCGGTGGTCGAGGCCGGGTACAGGTTGGCCTCCTTGTTCAGTGCGGAGAGCGCCTCGGTCGAGGTGTTCAGCCAGACCAGGAACTTCGATGCCTCGGCCGGGTGCTTGCTGCCCGCGAAGACGACGTTCGACGAACCGCCCCAGGCGGCCGACTTGGTCTCGCCGGACTTCCACTGCGGCATCGGGGCGACGGCCCACTTGCCCGAGGTCGACGGGGCACCGCTCGAGATGGTGTTCGCACCCCAGACCGCGGAGACCCAGGTCCAGTCCTTGCCGCTGTCGTAGGCGTTGTTCCACTGGTCGGTGAAGCTCGGCAGGGTGTTCACGAGCTTCTTGTCGATCAGGTCCTGCCAGTAGTCGGCGACCTTCTTCGACGCGGCGTCGTCCAGGTTGACCTTCCAGTCCTGGCCCGAGTTCTCGAACCACTGGCCACCGGCCTGCGAGACGAGCCCGGCGAACTGGTTGACGTCACCCTTGGCGAAGTTGGTGATGTTGCCGCCGAGCTTCTTGATCTTCACGGCGTCCTCGGCGTACTCCTCCCACGTCTTCGGGGCGTCGAGGCCGGCCTTCTCGAACAGGTCCTTGCGGTAGTACAGCGCCATCGGACCGGAGTCCTGCGGCACGGCGTAGACCGACTTCCCCTCGCCGAAGGTGACCTGGTTCCACAGGCCGTCGGAGAAGTCCTTCTTCGCGTCGCTGATGCCGGAGCACGCGCCGATGTCCTCCAGGCCGCCCTGCACGCGGAACGCCGGCAGGGTGTCGTACTCGACCTGCCCGATGTCCGGCGCCTGCTTGGCCTTCAGCTGGTTGAAGAAGTTCTGGTAGGTGCCGCTGTTGCCGTTCGCGACGATCGAGACCTTGACCTGGATGTCCGGGTTGGCCTTGTTCCAGATCGCGACGACCTTGTCCATGTTCGGCACCCAGGTCGTGAAGTCGAGGGTGACCTTGCCGCCCGAGGGCTTGCAGCTGGCGGCCGCGGTGCCGGACCCGCCGCCGTTGCTGCTGCCGCCGGTGCTGCAGCCGGCGAGGGCCACGGTGGCGGCCACGGCGATCGCGGCGACGCTGAGGAACTTCGTTGTCTTCATGCTGTTTCCGTTCGGATGTGGTGTGGGGAGAGCTGGTGCGGGAAGGGGTGCGGGTCGGGGGGGGCTACTTCAGGCCGCCGGAGCCCAGGCCGGAGCGCCAGAAGCGCTGCAGGCTCAGGAAGGCGACGAGCAGCGGGATGATCGAGACGAACGACCCGATGAGCACGAGGGTGCGCAGGTCCGGGTACTGGTTCACGCTCGAGTTCCACGTGTAGAGACCGAGGGTGACGGGGAACAGCGACGAGTCGCGGAGCATCACGAGCGGCAGGAAGAAGTTGTTCCAGACGGCGACGAACTGGAACAGGAAGATCGTCACGAGCGCGGGCGACATGAGCCGCACGGCCACGGTGAAGAACGTGCGGACCTCGCCGGAACCGTCGATGCGGGCGGCCTCGATGATCTCGTCGGGCACGCTCGACGCCGCGAACAACCGTGACAGGTAGACGCCGAACGGGCTGACGATGCTCGGCAGGAACACCGACCAGAACGTGTCGGTCAGGTCGACCTGGCTGAAGATGAGGAACAGCGGCAGGGCCAGGGCGGTCGCCGGCACGAGCACGCCGCCGAGGAACACGTTGAACAGGACCTCGCGGCCACGGAACCGGTACTTCGCCAGGGCGTACCCGCACATCGCGGAGAGCACGGTGCCGAGCAGCCCGGCGACCCCGGCGTAGGCGATGCTGTTCAGCAGCCAGCGCAGGTAGATGCCGTCCTGCCGCGTGAACAGCTCGACGAGGTTGCCGAAGAAGTCCTGCACCGAGGTGGCGCTGAACCACAGCGAGAACGTCGAGTTGAAGTTCGCGGCGGTCTTGGTGGACGAGACCAGCAGCCAGAAGATCGGCAGCAGGAAGTAGAGGGTGAAGACCCCCATCACGATCATCGCGGCGCTGCGCGAGATGACGCTCTCACGGGGACCGCGCGCTCCGCGCTGGCGCGGACGGGAGGCCCGGTTCGGCTCGAGCGGTCGGCCGACGTCGCGGACGAGGTCACCTGGGGACGGGGCGTTGACGGTCACTGGGCGGCCTTCCGCTGGGTCAGTCGGAGGAACCCGATCGACAGGACGAACGTGGCGACGGCGAGGACGACCGAGAACGCCGCGGCGAGGTTGAAGTTCGGCACCGAGGACGTCGAGTAGACGAGCATGTTCGGCGTGAACGTCGACGAGATGGTCGAGGTGAACTGCCGGAAGACGGTCGGCTCGGTCAGCAGCTGCAGGGTGCCGATGACGGAGAACACCGCGGTGAGGACGATCGCCGGCACCACGAGCGGGATCTTGATCGACAGGGCGATCCGGAGCTGGGACGCACCGTCGAGCTTCGCCGCCTCGTACACCTCGGCGGGGATCGCGAGGAGCGACGAGTAGATGATGAGCATGTTGTAGCCGACGTAGACCCAGGTCACGACGTTGGCGACCGCCCACAGCACGGTGCTGCCGCCGAGCAGGTCGACCCGCGAGGTCACCGCGGAGAACGGCGACAGGTCGGGGGCGTAGAGGTAGCCCCACATGATCGCGGCGATGACGCCGGGCACCGCGTACGGCGCGAAGAACGCCAGGCGGAAGAACCGCTTGCCGCGCAGCAGCGGGGAGTCGAGCAGCAGGGCGAACAGGAGCGCGAGCCCGAGCATCACCGGGACCTGCACGACACCGAACAGCAGCACGCGGAGCACCGAGCTCCAGAACTCGCCGTCCTGGAACACCAGGGCGTACTGGCTCAGGCCGCCGAAGACCTGCGTCGGGGCGCCGAACGTGCCCTGCCGCTCGATCTTCTGCAGCGACTCCCACACGGCGTAGAGGATGGGGACCAGGTAGAACGCCGTGAACAGGACGGCGAACGGCAGGACGAAGATCGCGATCGCGCGGCGGTAGCGGAACCCGCCGCCCCGGCGTCGTCGGGTCGCGCTGGGCGACTGTGCGGTGGTGGTCATGAGCGGTTCCTGTCGGTGCGGATGATCTGGGTCCCGCCTGGGGCGATGGCGGTGGTGCCGGTGACGGGGCGGTCGGCGACGAGTTCGTGGCCGGCCTCGTGGTGCTCGACGGTGCGGTCGGAGTGGTTCAGCAGGAAGACCCACTCGTGGGTGTCGTCGCGGCGACGGACGACCTCGAGCCCTGGGCGGACGGCGGGGTCGGCGTGCACCCCGGCCTCGTCGAGCACGCGGTGGACGAACCCGCCCAGCGCTGCGGTGTCGAGGACCGTGGACGTGTACCAGGCGGTGCCGGCGCCGTGCTCGTTGCGGGTCACGGCGGGGCGTCCGGCGAGGGAGCCCTCGGCGTAGTCGACGACGCTCGTCGCGCCGCGCAGCTCGACCGGCTCGGACCAGACGCTGCCGGTCGTGCCGTCGGACAGCGCGATCGTGGCGTCGGCGGCGAGCGGGAGGAACTCGTCCACCCGCACGCCGAGCAGGTCGCGGAAGGCGCCCGGGTAACCGCCGGTGCGGACCCGGTCGCGCTCGTCGACGATGCCGCTGAAGCAGCTGACGACGGCGTGCCCGCCGGCGGCGACGTGGTCGGCGATGACGGCCGCGTGCTCGTCGCGCACCAGGTAGAGCTCGGGGACGACGACGAGCGCGTACCCGTCGAGGGGTGCTCCGGGGGCGACGACGTCGACGGTCACGCCGAGGTCCCACAGCGCGGAGTGGAACGCGTGGACCTGCTCCAGGTAGCGGAGCGCGGCGCTGGGGTGGGCCTCCAGGTCGGCGGCCCACTGGTTCTCCCAGCTGAAGACGAGCGCCACGTCGGCGACCACGCGTGAGCCCCGCAGTTCGCCGAGCCGCTCGACCAGGGCGCCGAGCGCGACCACGTCGTGCCACGTCGTCGACTCGGTGCCGGCGTGCGGCAGCAGCGCCGAGTGGAACTTCTCGCTGCCCTGCACGGATGCGCGCCACTGGAAGAAGCAGACCCCGTCGGCGCCGCGGGCGATGTGCGCCGCGGTGTTCCGGAGCATCTCGCCCGGGGCCTTCGCGACGTTGTGCGGCTGCCAGTTGACGGCACCCGTCGAGTGCTCCATGAGCAGCCAGGGGGCACCGCCGGCCAGGCCACGGGTGGTGTCGGCGGCGAAGGCGAGCTCGACGTGCGGCCGGGGCAGGCGGTGGTCCAGGTAGTGGTCGTTCGCGATGACGTCCATGTCGCCGGCCCACGACCAGTAGTCGAGCGCCGTGATGTGCGCGGCGACCATGAAGTTCGTCGTGACGGGCTTGTCGCTCAGCTCGCGCAGGACGGCGGCCTCGGCGCGGTGGTGGCCGAGGAGCTCGTCGGACGAGAACCGGTCGAAGTCGATGGTCTGTGCCGGGTTCGTGAACGACAGCGTCGCGCGGGGCGGCAGCACCTGCTCCCACGCCGAGTAGCGCTGGCTCCAGAACGAGGTGCCCCAGGCGGCGTTCAGCGCGTCGACCGTGCCGTACCGGGCCTGCAGCCAGCCGCGGAACGCCTGGGCGGAGACGTCGCAGTAGCAGTGCGCGTTGTGGCAGCCGAGCTCGTTCGACACGTGCCAGAGCCGCACGGCGGGGTGGTCGCCGTAGCGCTCGGCGGTGGCGCGGACCAGGGCGAGGGCGTGCTCGCGGTAGACCGGGGAGCTCGGGCAGAACGCCTGGCGGCCACCGGGCCAGCGGGTGGTGCCGTCGGCGACGACGGGCAGGACCTCGGGGTGGCGGGTGGTGAGCCACGGCGGCGTTGAGGCGGTGCCTGTGCCCAGGTCGACCCCGATGCCCGCGCCGTGCAGCAGTTCGATGACGGTGTCGAGCGCGGCGAAGTCGTACTCACCCTGCCGGGGTTCGACGTGCGACCAGCCGAAGACGTTGATCGCGACGAGGTTCACGCCGGCCTCGCGCATGAGCCGGACGTCCTCGACCCACACCTCGGGGTCCCACTGCTCGGGGTTGTAGTCGCACCCGAACGCGAGGCCCGTCGAGCCGAGGCCGAGCGCGCCGGTGGCGGTCGTCGGCAGGGTGGTGGTCGTCACGGGGATCCTCGCTGATCGGGGCGACCCGCCGCCTCGGCCGCGTGCGACCCCTTCGACGGCGAAGGCCACCCAGTGTTCTGGGAGCGCTCCCAGGCCGCACCGGGGATCAGGGCCGGAGGTTTCTGGGAGCGCTCCCAGATCAAACACCAGCGGCTGCACCCTGTCAACTGCGAGGCGTTCCGAGGGCTCCTCAGCGGCGGATATGGTTGCCCCATGTCCGAGGTCCGATCCGCTCGTCAGCGCGCCACGATCCAGGACGTCGCGGACGAAGCGGGGATGTCCCGCGGCACCGTCTCACGGGTGCTCAACGACGAGCCGTACGTGTCACCGAAGGCGCGCGAGGCCGTGCAGGACGCCGTCCGACGTGTCGGCTACGTGCGCAGTGCCGCCGCCCGCAGCTTGGTCACCCGGCGTTCCGGGGCGATCGCGCTCATCGTGCACGAGCCCTCGGTCGTGGTGCTCGACGACCCCAACATCGGCAACATCCTGATCGGCACGAACGCCGTGCTGTCCGACGCCGACCAGCAGCTCGTCACGATCATGGTCGACTCCGCCCGCGACAGCGAGCGGGTGGTCGAGTACCTGCGCGGCGGCTTCGTCGACGGCGCCATCGTGCTGTCCGCCCGCGACGGCGACCCGATCACCGGGGCGATCGAGGAGATCGGCATGCCCGCGTGCTTCGTCGGGCACCCGTCCGACGCCGCGAACATCTCGTACATCGGCATCGACAACCGCGACGCCGCCGAGCAGATCACCCGACGGCTGGTCGACACCGGCCGACGACGGATCGGGATGCTCGCCTCCGGGCTCGACCGCGACTCCGGCCAGGACCGCCTGGCGGGGTTCACCGCGGCCCTCGGCGAGCGCTTCGACCCCGACCTCGTCGCCCGGAACCCCCTGTTCAGCTACACCGCCGGCGCCGAGGGCATGCGCGAGCTGCTCGAGCGGGCCCCGGACATCGACGGGGTGTTCGCCGCGTCGGACGCCGTCGCCGCAGGCGCCATGGACGTCCTGCAGCGCAGCGGCCGGAGCGTGCCGTCGGACGTCGGTGTGGTCGGGTTCGACGACAGCGCCTGGGCGCTGCGGTGCGACCCGCAGCTGTCGACGGTGCGGCAGCCGGCGCGCCTGCTCGGCGAGCAGGCGGCACACCAGGTCCTCGAGCAGATCGGCGGCACCGACGACGGCCCACGCGGTCTGCTGTTGCCGACGGAGGTCGTCTGGCGCGGGTCCGCGTAGTCGGCCACGGAACGGACGGGAGGCCCGTGGCGGCGTCGCCACGGGCCTCCCGTCCGTCCGTGGGTGCGTTCCGCACCCGGCTGGGTCAGCCCTGCGGCGGCGAGTAGAGCTGCAGGTCGTTGCCTTCGCTGTCCTTGAAGGGGATGATCTTGCCCCACGGGTGCTCGCTGATCTCGCCCTGGATGTCCGCGCCGCGCTCCTTGAGCGAGGCGACCTCGTCCTCGACGCTGCCGTCCGGCTGGAACGACACGACGGCGCCGCCGTCGCTCGCCTGGCTGGCGGACTCGCGTCCGTTCAGGCCGATCATCAGACCACCGGCGTCGATCTCGCTCCAGTCGTCGGACTGGTCCTTGACGGTGAGACCGAGCGTGTCGCGGTAGAACGCGACGGCGCGCTCCATGTCGCTGACCGGGACCCAGACTGCTGCGACTCCACTTGCCATGGTGTTTCCTCTCGTCGTGGTGTGCCGTGGACGGTAGGCAGGGCTCGTGCACGCCGGTACAGGGTCGGTGTCCCCCGGCGTCGGGTCAGCCGGCGGCCGGACGCCACATGCTGATCGGGGTCGCCGCGCGGAACCCCGCGATCGGCGCGCCGTCGGCGAACCCGTGCCGTCGGTACAGCCGGCGGTTCACCGGGGTGGACGACTCCAGGTAGGCGCCCCGGGACGACCGGTCGGCGCGTTCGAGTGCGTGCCCGAGCAGCAGGCCACCGACGCCACGACCCCGCGCGGCGGCCGACACCCCGATCTCGGTGAGGTACCAGTGCGGGGTCATCGGGCGGGCGCGCTCCATGCGGCGCAGGTGCGTCACGGCGCGGAGCGCACCGCGGATCCCGAGCGTCCGGAGGAACTCGGGCACCTGTCGAACGAAGGCGCCGAAGCCGCCGGTGTGCCGACCGGGCGCCTGCCAGAACGCGGCGCCGACCACGCGGTCACCGATCGTGGCGACGTCCACCCGACGACCGGTCGTCGGCACCGAGCGGATGAGGGCCGCGAAGAGGCGGGCCAGCACGGCGGGACGGTCCTCGCCGGATCGGGGCGGCCGGAACTCGGCGAGCACCGGGTCGTCGGCGAAGGCCTCGGCCAGGACGGCTGCGGCCGCCTCGAGTTCGGCGGGTCCTGCTGCTCGGACGACGGTCTCCATGGTGACTCCTCGGGTCGAACGACTTGGCCACTTGGCCGACTTCATCTTGGCGCGCCTTCCTGCACGCGCACCGGGCACTTCCCGAGAGGATGGAGGGCAGATCGCGGGCGCTGCCGGTGCGTGAATCGGCTATCGCAGCCTTCCGCACCCCTGACCTGCAAACCGACCGTAGAAGCGCTCCGAATGTCATGTGTGCCGCACACTGCGGCGCGTACAGAAAAGAGGGCTGATCATGACCAGCAGCGCAGCAACCGCACGCACCGGCTCCGGCTCGACGTGGACCCAGCGGGGCGCGTTCGTCTTCGGTGTCGTCTTCCTGATCGTCGGCATCGCCGGGTTCATCCCCGGACTCACCATGGACATGGGCTCGATGTCCGTGGCCGGCCACGGCTCCATGGCCCTGCTCCTGGGCCTGTTCCAGGTGTCCGTCCTGCACAACATCGTGCACCTGCTCTTCGGCATCGTCGGGCTGCTCGCCGCCCGCCGTGCAGCCTCGGCGCGCCTGTACCTCGTCGCCGGCGGCATCGTCTACGCGGTGCTCTTCGTCTACGGGCTCTTCACCGCGGGCATGGCCGGTGGCGCGAACTTCGTGCCGCTGAACAGCGCAGACAACGTGCTGCACGCCTTCCTCGCCGTCGCGATGATCGTGCTCGGTTTCGTCCTGCCGCGGATCGGCACGCGCACCGCGCGCTGAACCGCAGCACACACCGGACGGGAGGCCCGTGGCGACACTGCCACGGGCCTCCCGTCCGTCGTGTGGTCCGCAACCGACCTGCCGGGGGCTTGAAAGGTATGCCTATTCAAGCGTCGGCTGCCGTCAGGAGCGCCCGTCGTCCGCGTCGAAGAGCACGCACTGCAGCATCTCGGCGTTCACCACCTTGCAGAAGTGGTGCGCCTCCATCTGCACGTCGGGCTCGCCCTTCACGCAGTGGAACCCGACCACGTAGACGTCGAAGCCCCGCAGCGGTGCCGAGGTCTGCAGCACGGCGGCACCGCGGTCGAGCAGGGCGAGCTCGAAGCCGCCGGGCTCTCCGTGTGGGGTGACACCGGTCTTCCGGTCTTGCACGGTGGGGCTCAGGGGCATGCGGGCGTCCTTCCGTCCGTTCGAGGTGCGCGCCATGCAACCCGGAACGCCCTTGCTGGCGTCGGAGGCCAGGTAACGACTTCGCATCGAAGTTTGATGTTCTACATATTTCATTGGTTCTCCGCCAGGCTCGACGTTCATGAAGACTTCCGTCAAGAGCGCCCTCGTAGCTGCCGCCACCATCTCTCTGTTGCTCGCCAGCGGCACCGCAGCCGAAGCGACGCAACCGCGCGAGCCTCGAGCCGCGTGGGGGTACTACAACAAGGTGGTCAACAAGTCGAAGAAGTCCCACCACACCGGTTCGCAGATCCTCGCATCCTGCGGGTCCCGCACGTCCTCGATGAACTGCGGCCTCACGAAGGGCCGCGCAGCAACACGAACGATCGGTCTGGAGTTCGGTGCGACGAGGAAGTGGGCCGCGGGCAAGCTCGACTTCAGCGCTTCCCGCACACAGAGCGTCTCGGTGACCTGCAGCAGGCAGCGTGTCCCCAAGGGAAGGATGCTCGTCGCCTACCCGGTCGGGAACCGCTACAAGTACAAGATCGAGAAGCACATGACCGGCGCTGGGAAGGACTACGTCACCGGTCGTTCCGGCTGGTTGTACGCCTTCAACCCGGGCAGTGCACGCGTGACGTGCGACATCATCCGGTACCGCTGACCGATGTTCGCCCTGCGCCTGAGCATCAGAGTGACCAGCATTGCCGTCGCCGCCTTGCTGCTGGCGGGATGTTCCACAGCAGGTCACCCGGCCCACGCGGACGTCACGGTCGGGATGACGGTCACCGAAGCCGGTGCCCTCGTCCCGGACGGTGACGCGTTCGTCTGGTACGACCTGTCTCCACAGGTGCTCCATCGCCCAGCGACACTGTCTCAGGCCGACGGAGCGGACGGCGTCATCGTCGCCGTCTGCGATGGGATTGGCCACGGGGACGTCGCGGTCGGGGTTGTTCCGGAGACCGACTTCGACGGCGCAGTGAGCACCGCTGCCCGCAAGGAGGAGTACCGGCACTTCCTCCCCGAGTGCGCGCAAGCCCGAGGACACCCGCGTTCCGCACCGTGACCGTGGCTGAACCCGACCGGCGTACTGTCCGCTGCATGCCCGCACTCATCGACACGTTCACCCTGTCCAACGGTCTGCACATCCCGAAGATCGGTTTCGGCACCTGGCAGATCCCGTCCGGCTCCGACGCGTACGACGCTACGAAGACCGCCCTCGAGCTCGGCTACCGCCACATCGACACCGCCCTGGCGTACGGCAACGAGGCGAGCGTCGGCGAGGCCGTCCGCGACAGCGGCATCCCCCGCGACGGACTCTTCATCACCACGAAGCTGCCGGCCGAGATCAAGACGGCCTCGGGCGCCCGCGACGCCTTCGAGGAGTCGAGCAACAACCTCGACCTCGGACACGTCGACCTGTACCTGATCCACGCGCCGTGGCCCTAGAGCGACATGGGCTCCGACCACCGCGACGGCAACGTCGAGGTGTGGAAGGTCTTCGAGGAGCTCTACGACGCCGGCCGCACCAAGAGCATCGGTGTCTCGAACTTCGCCGTCGCCGACCTCGAGGACCTGCTCGGCCGCACGGACGTCGTCCCGCACGCCAACCAGATCCGCTGGTTCATCGGCAACACCCAGGACGAGACGACCGCCTTCGACCGCGAGCACGACATCCTGACCGAGGGCTACTCGCCGCTCGCCACCGGCGGCCTGCTCGAGAACGAGCAGATCGCCGAGATCGCGGCGAAGTACGACAAGACCGTCGCCCAGGTCGCGATCCGCTACCTGCTCGAGAAGGACGTCCTGCCGCTGCCGAAGTCCACGACCCCGTCGCGCATCGCCGAGAACGCCGACGTCGACTTCGTGCTCGCCGCCGAGGACGTGGCCGCGCTCGACGCGCTCGAGGACACCGCGAGCTGACGCGGCCCCACCCCAGACGGGAGGCGCGGTGCCAGCTGGCACCGCGCCTCCGGTCGGTACACGGCCGAGTCACGGGCGAGGCTCAGCCGCCGTGCGGACCCACGGTGATCTCGGCTACGAAGTTCCGGTCCTCGTGCTCGAGGTCGTCGTCGGGGGCGTTCATGACCGTCACGGCAATGCCCGGGGCCGAGAAGGATGCCGGCGCGCGTTCCCTGGCCTTCGTCATCCGGGGAGGCGTGTAGCGTTTGGCGCCCCTTCACCGGGCATTTTTGCGGGACAGGTATACGGCAATTCCCCTGGTCAGGCGGCAGTAGGCAGCGGAAGGCGTCGAAGGTGACAAGTGGGGTGTAGCGGTGATCCACCGGCTATCGGGACGTCGGACACGCGCTTGAGGCCCAGATTACGAGCCAGGTACCACGCCGGGGCCGGCGACCTCTTCGATGTCGTCAGTGGTCGGCACACTAGGGGCATGTACCTCGGCATCCATCCCGAAGGGGTGGCGCTCACCCCATCCCAAGCCAAACTCCTAGATGACGAGTTCTTCCTTGCGGACCCGCTTGGTCATTTCACTGGGCGAATCGAAATGCTCCTGAGCGAGGAGGTCACGAAGCCGACCAAAGAAACAAATCCCGAGTTCTTCGCGGCCCTGGGGCTGAAAGGAGTTGACGCGTTGCCCCCGTCTGCTGCGTCGCGCCGCGATGTTCAAGTAGCCGTCGACGCGCTCGTCCTTCGGCACCAGTGCGCGGAAGCCCTCGAGCGCTTCCTGTACGCCCTCACCGCAGCCGAACCTAAGAGGGGTGACGCAGCTTCGACATGGTTGGCGATAGCAGAGAGCCCGATCAAGCTGACCGACGTGGCAGCAGCGACGAAGCAAGCGTTTGACGCTGACCAGGAGCTCCTCCT
Organism: Curtobacterium sp. Arg-1; assembly: GCF_025643395.1. Lineage (NCBI taxonomy): Bacteria > Bacillati > Actinomycetota > Actinomycetes > Micrococcales > Microbacteriaceae > Curtobacterium > Curtobacterium sp. Arg-1. The sequence continues at coordinate 247,408 of NZ_CP095731.1, read as the reverse complement.
CAGCTTGTTGTATCCGACAGGAACTGAGATCACGGAAGACGCTGCCGCAGCGGCATCGACTGCTCTAGCCTGGATCAATCACGCGACGCACCTGCTGCTCTACGACGAGCTCTCCATCAATGGTGCCTACAACAAACTGAAGCATGGCATCGCCGTCACGACCCGCGACGATGTTCGCGTCGAACTCATCACGACGCCGCCCGACGAGGACGGCAGCGTGCCGCTCAGCGCCTTCGGCGAGGGAAGATCCATACCGATCTTCGACCGGCCGCTGCTGACGTATCTCGCACGGCCTCGGACAGAACCAAAGCGACCCAAACAGGGTCTTGAGGCGGTCTCGCTCCGCGTCGACGTTCCGACGGTGCTCGCCGAAACGTGGATGATGGCAAACACCTACGCCGCGTTGTTCCGCGTTGCCGCTCTGAAACACTTTGGCGCGAATCTCCCGGCGGGGGTTGCGCCACCCCCGGTCCGCGTCGTAGGTCGCACTCCCGAGCGTGTGCTGCATAACAAGCCCCTCGGGTATCGAACTCCTGTCACCCTTCCTCCCGACGGAACAACGGCACCTCGTCCGCCCGGCGTGTTTTTCCACGACGCCTTCATGCCCATGCACGTCGATTTTGACAGCCAACGACCAGGGCGAGTAGTCAGCGACTGACCGGAGCCGAGGCTGACCGGGTCAGCGGGTACCCCCCCCGACCGAATGCCGGTTCTCTCCCGCAGCCATCGGACGAGCATTGCGTGCCTGATACCGGGCACCGGGACGCGATCCCGACGTGGAGCGAAGCAAGAACCACGGCTCCTGGCGAAGCTGTCCACGTGTCGGGCGGTCCCCTCGGAACGGGAACGACCTCACTCGTCCAGCCTCTGTCGGCAGGTTGAGATACCTTCACGACCCATGAGATTCTTCGTGTTCGCCGCTGCTACGCAATCACCCGCTCCCTCCGACGCAGCGTTGCTGCCGACATGGATCGGAGCAATAGCCACCGCTGTAGGTGTCGTGGTGGCCATCATCGCGATCGGCCTGACTTATCGCCAGGTACGGCTCACGGCCAAGCAGCTCCGTCATGCGTCCGTGCAAGCGGCACAAGACAGCGAGGACAGGACACGTCCGTACGTGGCGATGAACATCGTGCCGAGCATCGCGAGCAGTGGCGCGCTCGATCTGGTCATTACGAACACAGGCGCGACTGCTGCTACTAACGTTCGGTTCGAACTAGTCGACGCTCAGTTCGGATTGTCCGACGATGACACCCGCGTGGGACCAGACCTACGTGACTTCTTCAGCACTCCGTTTGAGCTTGCGCCAGGTGCCAGGATGCGTCTTTTTTGGCACCTTCCCGAAAGCACCGCGGACCATAGCGACAAGCCCGGAGCGATGGGTGCTCCAGTGACGGGTGAGCTGCGGGCGACGTACAGCCGCGACGTAGATGGTCGCCCCGGAACACAGGAGTACGTCACGAAGCATCACTACGACTTCACCCTGTGGCCGAAGATCACACCCCAAGCATGGACCGGCAAGACGAACGAGGGCTCCCCTAGCGACTCGCTGACACATTTGAAGAACATCGCCTTTGGTATTCGAGCCGTCGCACACCACCTCGGGGAAACCAACCGCTGAAGGCGTCCGCTCTGAAGAGCGATGACGAGGGTGTCGTACCCGACACGAGGGTGTCGTACTCGACGCAGGCACCAAGGTCGGCGTTGACGTGCTGCCGTGGACGTCACGCCCTCGATGTCCGGTTGGGGATCGTCAAACGAGATGGCGTCCGACCAAATGTCTCCCTCAGAACCAGCGGAGGATGAACTGCTCGAGTACGTTCCGTGCGACTCCTACCACTCCGGGGGCTGGTTCCCCAGCGTCGCGTCCGACGCTCGAGAGGAGCGCGCTCTGCGCAGCCTCGTACTCACGACGTTCGTCGTCGGTGAAAGTGTCCGGGGGTACGGTCCGACTCACACTGACGGTTTCCAGCCGACGGAAGCCGTATCGGAAGCCGACTGGCCGCGGCGCAGCCTGGATCAGCTGCAGCAGACGCGCGTGCGAGTAGTTCTCCGAGCAGCGAGCAGCGCGACCGATGAAGTCGGTGAGGCCCAGGAGCCCTGCTTCGGTCGAGAGGAGCCGGACCTGAACGAGTCGAGCGCGACTGCAAAGGTCGTACAAGACAGCTTCATCCATCGCGATCCCTCCTCAACCTGGCCGCAAGCTTGCCACGAAGGGCCATCCTGGTGATCCAAGCGAGCAGCGCTGCCCGGTAGAGGATCGGCCAGCGGACACGAGGTCGCGCTTGTTGTCTTGCAATGCACGCCGCTCGCGTACCTGGTACAACGCGGCAACGCACTCGTCGTCGGGTGTCCGTCGCGCGGGATGGTTTGGTTCAACCTCGAAGCCACGCCAGGTGGAACCACTAGGAGGGGCCCTGCTCCGCGTTGCGGGTCATGGCCCCTCCTAGTGCGAGCTGTGTCCGGGTTCTACCGACGTGGTGACAGGGCTAGGCCTCGGTGGGGTTGCGTTCGTTCGAAGCGTCGAACTTGAGCACCTCGTTACGCATGAGTGGGCTCCACTTCGTGAGGAAGGCAACGACGTCGGGGTGGGAGAAGTGCCGGTCCTGGGCCTCCTGGGACTCGAAGTGTTCGAGGATGGTCACGACCCCAGCTGCTTCGTCGTCGAGGCCGAAGGAGATGAGACGGGCCCCGGGGTTTGCCTCGCCGATCGGGTAGAGGGCTTGAGCATCGGCAAGGTAGTCCCGGACCTGCTCGGGCGGCAAGAACACTCGACCCGCGATGATGATGGTCGTAGGAGTGGAGGTGGTCGTCATCGGTGGTCTATCTCTCTGTTCGAGGGTTGATGGATCGGGCGGACGGGTCAGGGAAGCGCGATGCCACCTGATTTGTGAGTCGAGGTTCTATGGCTGGGGCGTAGTTGACAGAGCAGCACTTCGCACTCCTCACCAGGGCAAGGTGCCGTCCTTGTCGGTCGCGGTGCCGGTTGGAGCGGCTGCTCCGAGCGTTGCGATGCGAACGGCCGCGGCGGCACCGTCCTCGATGGTGCCGCCGAGCCCGCCGGTGAAGTCAGTGGCGGTCTGCCCCGGGTCGACGGCGTTGAATCGGATGCCTGGAGTTGTCCTGGCGTACTGCATCGTCAACATGGTGACGGCCGTCTTCGACGATCCGTAGGCGGCGAGCGGGTACTGCGACTCGACGCGGTCGGGGTCGCCGGTGAGCGTGAAGGACCCGAGTCCGCTGGTGACGTTGACCACCGACGGATCGGTGCCGCGTCGGAGCAGCGGGAGGAATGCGCGGGTGACCCGGACCACGCCGAACACGTTCGTCTCGTAGACCGTGCGGATCTGCTCGACGGTCATCTCCTCGGGCGGGACGACCTCGCCGAGGATGCCCGCGTTGTTCACGAGGACGTCGAGCCGCCCAGCGTGTTCTTCGAGGTGCGCGACCGCGGCAGCGACGGAACGATCGTCGGTGACGTCGAGCTGGACCACGTGTGTGCCGAGCGCCTCAGCGGCGGTACGGCCGCGATCGAGGTTCCTCGCGCCGATCCACACGTTGTGTCCTGCTGCGGTTAGTTGTCGGGCTGTCTCGAAGCCGATGCCTGTGTTGGCGCCGGTGATCAGGGTGATGGTCACGCGCGGTACGGGTCAGTTGCTCGGACGGAACGGCTGGAGCAGGGTGATGCCGTCCTCGATCGAGCCGTCGATGAGCTCCAGCATCTGCGGGACGAGTCTCTGCATCCGCGGCGCACTGAGGTGGTCGTCGAGGTGCTGTCGGCTTTGCCACCGCTCGTAGATGACGAACGCGGCTTGGTCGCCTTCTACCTGGTGTGCTTCGTAGTCGATGTTCCCCGGGTCGTTCCGGGACGGGGTGACGGCTGCGGTGATGAAGTCCCGCAGCGCGGTCTCCTTGCCCGGCTTCGCGCGGGTCTGCCAGATGACGGTGACGTATCCGTTGGGTGTTGCGGTCATGGGCTGCTTCCTTTCGTCGTGGAGGAACCAGCGTCAGTGTTGGCGGGGCGCGCAGCCAGGGAAGACCGCTGCCACCCTGGCGTGCCCGTTCCACCGGAGAATGTGTCGGTGAACGAACACCCTCTGAGCACTGATCTCGGCGAGCTGCTGCGTGCTTGGCGGGAGCGCCTGACACCTGAGGATGTCGGCCTCGAGCCGTACGGACGGCGACGCACGCCGGGCCTACGGCGTGAGGAGGTGGCCCAGCTCGCCGGCGTGAGCGTCGACTACGTCACCCGGCTGGAGCAAGGACGGTTCCGCACCCCGTCGGCGCAGGTCGTGGCAGCCCTGGCCCGTGCGCTCCAGTTGAGCCGCAGCGAGAACGACCTGCTGCACCGCGCCGCCGGGATCGCTCCCCCATCGGCGGGCACGGTTACTCGTCACGTCCCAGCAGGCGTGCAGCGCATCGTCTCGCGGCTGTCCGCGTTCCCGGTCGCCGTCTTCGCCGCGGACTGGTCGTTGCTGTACTCGACGTCGCTGTGGCAGCGCCTGTTCCACACCCCGTCCGTGCTCGCGGACCCAGACCAGAACCTCCTGGTCCAGACGTTCATCGACAACTCGATCGCGGAGATCGCGACCGCGCATGGCGGCTCTGACCGCTTCGAACGCGCACTCGTCGCCGACCTGCGTCGGTCGGTGGGGCTGCTCGACCAGGACGTCGCTCTCCACACCTTCGTGACGGATCTCCGGGCCCGTAGCCCCCGCTTCGACCGACTGTGGGGCGACGCACAGGCAGCCGCACACACCACGCTCACCAAGACCGTTCACAACCGCGTCGTCGGCGACGTAGTCCTCGACTGCGATGTCGTGGTTATACCGGACACCGACGTCAAGATCGTGCTCTACAGCACGACGAGCACGGGGCCGAACGCCGAGAAGCTCGACTTCCTCCGCGTGGCCGCCATCACCGCATTCCCCTGATCGGAGCCGACACTGTCTCGCAGCCGGCCACGGCGTCGTCTTGGAAAGAATTTTCCACGCCGACCGCTCCTCCGTGATGATCGAACGCCCCGCGAGTGCGGCAGCGCCCACTCTTCCTGCATCATCGGATCCCCTATCGGGGCAAGCGTCAGTTGGCACCATCGTTTCCCTCGGGGAACCACCAACGGGTCCCTACCGACGTGCATGGATAAGGGCCGCCCGAGCAGCGGAACCGCGGCTTGGTGTGAACCTGGAACTACGGACGACGGGCAACCGACACCATCGTGCGTGACGCCACTATGACCGATCCAACCCCAACCACGATCGCGGCCACACCCAACCACATCAGATGGTGACTCAGAATTGCGACCAGACCGAGCACGATAAGACCGATCCCACCGACGAGCTGTAGCCATGTGCTTGTCGGAAGCGAGCGCTTATCCATGCACTCGTTGTACACCTGCCTCGCCGCTCGAGCCGTCCGGTGGACGATCGCCTACCGGGCAGCCGCCCGATGCTTTACGTGCTGACAGTGGCCGAATCGTGTCTTGCCCCTCGAGGAGGGAGATCCATACGTTGTGGTTGCACCATCACGGCACCGTCGCCGACGGGGGGTCGGGTCTGGGGCTTTCACCAAGGGGATTACATGAGATTCAAGAACCGCTTCGCCCTCACAGCCGTCGCGCTCTGCACACTCGCGGCCGGGACAATTACCGCCGGACCTGCTATGGCATCCGCCGACTACGTAGCAGGTGCCGACTACGCAGCAGGTAAGTACCACTACCAGTGCATCGGCGCAGATGGCCGCGTCTGGAGCGTCGGGCCGAGGAAGTCCGTCGCCGCGACATGCAAGGGAGCCAATGCGGTCTCGCAGTACCTCGACAGTGGGCAGCATGTCTGGACCCATGCGCTCACACCGTCCGGGAAACTCGCCACCTTCAAGGGAGGTGCCGACTGCTACATCGCCGTCGGCGGGGCCGCCTTCGCCGCCCTCACCTTCGAGGACACCTGGGTCTGGTACGTAGGCACCGGCTTCGCAGCCGCGGGCCTGCATTCCTGCGCTGGCTGATTGGAGAAAGAACAAGAGGTGCCAGTAGGAACACACTGCTGGCACCTCTTCTCAGTTCTCGGCGGAGCTCAACACACGCCGAAGACGCTCAACGTGATCCGCGAACGCCTCCCGCCCCGCATCCGTCAACCCCACCCAGACACGCGACCGCCCCCGCAACGCCGACTTCCGGCTGGACACGTATCCCACATCAGCGAGCAGCTTGATCTGCTTACTCAACGACGAATCGCTGATCTCGAGACGCTCCCGGATCGTTCCGAACTCCGCCTCGTCAACTGTTGTGAGAAACGCGCAGATCGCCAACCGTCTGGGCGCATGCACCACCTCGTCAAAACCGTCAAGCGGACCGCTCATTGGCCAGCGCCCGTCACACGGCGACGACGGGCACCGTCATACGCCCGCCCGAAGATGAGTGTGACGAGCACGACCACAACGCCAGCGATCACCCCGGGCCAGGAAGAGTCGAACCGCACATCCATCATCCGGCCAACAACGCACAGCACAGCGATGGCAAGGAACCAGGGGACGATCAGCCAGCTGGTCGCACCCCCGAACACCCGCCCGATACGCAGGCCCGTCCTCTGCCCGAGAACGCCGGCCAGCACCCTGCCCGCAGCGATTACCAACACCCCCGCAAGCACCATCGCCCACGCGAACCCCGACGACACCGCTGCTACCCCGACGCCGAACAACATACCGAGCGCACCCCAATACCAAACAGGCACTCCCGGGACAGCCACCTCCCGGACCCGCTGAAGGTCGCGAAGCTGCGCCGCTGCATCCTGATTTTCCATAGTGGAAACTAAACGCCCGATCCGCTCACTTGTCAACCAGGCAACCGACCCACGACCAACATCGGCGCTGTCTCGATAGCCGATCCCTCTGCGGGAACGGCGCACGGTAGCTTCGGAGCATGCCGGCCTCTCAGTACGTTCGATTGCTGCGCGAGCGGATCGGGAGCAGCTACCTCCTCCTTCCGGGCGTGACCGCGGTCATCCGAGACGACGATCGGTTCCTGCTGGCGCGGCAGCGCGACTCCGGGCGATGGAGCCTGATAGGGGGCGGCATCGAGCCCGGCGAGGACCCCCGGGTGGCGCTGCTGCGCGAAGTGCGAGAAGAACTCGGTGTGGGCAGCGACGTCATCCGGATCATCGGGGCTTACGGCGGCGCCGCCCTCGAGAACGTCTATCCCAACGGCGACCAAGTTGGGTACGTGACGGTGGCGTACCTCTGCTCACTGCATACGTCGTCGTTCCTCCTCGACGAGGACGAAGTGCTCGAGACCCGGTGGGCGACTCTCGCCGAGCTCACCGAACTCGATCGTCACGAGTGGATCGACCAGGTGCTGACCGACGCCGCCCGGTAGTGGATCCGCTACCGCGACGGTTCTCTCACGCCTTCGACGGATCCTTCGCTGGTCTCGGTTGAGGCAGGCTGAAGGCGTGAGTCAGATCCGACGCGCCCAGGTGTTCGCGTGGGTCATGCCTTCCATCGCCCTTGTCCTCATCGCTGGCCACGCGCTGGCGTGCTTCCTGGCATACATCCACACCGCTCCAATCGATGCTGCGTACCGAGCAACCGACGAGAGTGGCCGCGGGATCCTTCGTGCGCCTCCCGCCGACGTCATGGCCGCTGATTGGATCCAGGGCATCACTTGGATCGCCTCGTTTCCGGTGGCCATCGTGGCGACGTTCCTGGCAGCGTGGGCGCTCGAGCGAGCCCGAGCTGAGGGTGCCGCGCTGGTGTTCGCGTACCTCGTGACGATCGTCGGCATCTTCGGATGCGTCGCGGGTCTCGTCGTCGCTGCATTCGGAGTGTTGGAGATTCTGTGACTCTGACTTCCGTCGACTGCGGCGCAAGCGTTCACGACGCACGCGTGAGATGTAGCCGTAGCTGCGTCCCGTGAGACGACGGCTATCGGTAGGCGCGATCATCGACGCTGGCAGCATCTTCGCGCGCCGCGATCTACCCTGTCGGCGTGGTGGCATCTCGAGATGAGTCGGCAATGAGTTGTCCGCGCCGAGCTGCGTTTCTTGCTGTAGTCGTCCTGGCCGGCGCGATCTTCGCGGTCGGAATGTTCAGCCTCGGGAAGATCAGGTACAGCTACGTAAGCTGGGAATCAGTGGCTGCCGCCTCACAGGTCGCGATCCCGTTGGGGGTCGCGGTGGCCGCTACCGTCGCACGTGTCGGAGTGATCGTGAGGAACCGCGCGGAAGACGAACTCGTGGCGCATCCGGTCCGCCGTGCATCGGTCGTTGTGGGAGTGCTGGCATTCGTCACTGCCGTTGTCGGCGGTCTGCTGTTGACGGTGGGCGGTTGGCAGCTTGTCCTGCCGGCGGCAGCCGTCTGCGGTTGCCTGGCCGCGGGATGCGCAGGTCTTGTTCTCCGACGACCAAGAGCAGACGCTCGAGACGACGAGTCAGATCACCACGGGGCAGCGCACGCCCGGTAGCCGATCGGCTACCGGGACGCGATCACGACACAGAGCGAAGCTGCTCACAGTCCAGCGCGCTGCACTGTCGGGCCAGCCGGGCTCACCCGGCGCTTCAAGCCGTCTCGTTAGCCGATCGATTATCGGACAGCTGTGATCGGCCGTTTCGGTCGTATCCGCTTAGTCGATCCCTTAGCGTCGTGTCGTGGATCAAGACGAGCTGGTCGTCGAGGCGGCGACGATCGAGGACGTTGCGTCCGCGCAAGCGCTCATCGATGGCGCGCGGGAGTGGTTGCGATCGCGCGGGATCGACCAGTGGCAGGACGCTGTGCCGAACTCTGTCCTAGTCCGGGACGCAGAGCAGGGAAACCTCTTCGTCGTGCGTCGAGGTCCGGAGGTAGCGGCGATGGTCACGGTCTACGACGCAGATCCCGAGGTTTGGGATGATGATGCGACGCCGGCGCTCTACGTGCACCGGCTTGCGGTTGGGCAAGCGCATCGCGGGGCTCAGCTCGGGGAACGGTTGCTGCGGTGGGTGGAGGAGCAAGCGCTCTGCCGTGAGCTGCGAGCAGTGCGGCTCGACTGCGCGACCGACAACCCCGGACTCCGCCGGTTCTATGAACAGCGAGGCTTCCAGTATCTCCGCGATCTGACGGTCACCGCCCCTGCCGGTGGACGCCTGCTGACGTCAAGCCTCTACGAGCGCCTACTCGTCCGCTGAGCGATCCGTCATCGGGGATCGGTTGTGTGGGTAGCGTCGAGACATGCTCGACGGATGGTCTGATACTGCGACTGCTTACGACAGGTCTTTCGCGCGACTCTGCGCAGGGGCCATCGACGGGTTGCTCGGGAACCACGTGAGCGTCGGCGACGGGCCCGCTCTCGACGTCGGAACAGGGACGGGATCCGTTGTGGGCGCCCTCATTCGACGCGGATTCGCGGTCACCGCATGCGACAAGGAACCATCCATGGTGCGGTTCGCTGCAAGACGCTACCCGGCGGTTGACATCGGAACTGCGGCGCTGCCCTCACTGCCCTACGACGACGCCTCGTTCGCGGTCACGACCGCGAACTTCGTCCTCAACCACGTACCAACCCCGCTCACATCGGCTCGTGAGCTCCTTCGAGTCACCCGTCCTGGTGGAACGGTCGCTGCGACGATTTGGCCGTCCGAACCGGTCGGAGCGCTCAACCAGTTCTGGAACCTGATCATCAGGGAAGCGGACGTCACGGTGCCCGCCGGACACCGATTGCCTCCAGCGGATGATTTCCCGAGAAACGTCGGCGGCTTCTGCGAGCTGTTTCGCACCGCTGGCGCAACCACCGTCGGCTGCAGCCTGTTTTCGTACACCTTCCGTATCCGCCCCGACGACCTCTGGGCAGCGGTGACGGCAGGGATCGCAACGATCGGTCAGACGTACATGAGCCAGACCGACGAAGGCCGTCAACGAATGCAGGCTGTCTTCACGGACGCAGCGGTGCGGGAGGCCCCTTCCGATGTCCTTTCGTTTGAGAGCACAGCGGTGGTTGCCCACGCCTCAGTCCGGTAGCCGATCGGCTAACGAGACAGCCGGCCCGTGGAGCAGGATGTGTTTCGATACCCCGATGAAGCTCCACGTTGAGGTGCATGGCCAGGGGGACCGCACGGCGGTGCTGCTGCACGGGATGATGGGTTCTCGCGAGAGCTCGTGGCGAGTAGTGCCGCTGCTGGTCGCGAGCGGCTATCGCGTCTCAGTGGTCGATCTTCCGGGCCACGGACTGTCACCGCGCGACGACACCTTGACGGTAGATCGGGCCACCCGATCGATCGCGGAGTCCGTTGCCGACGAATGCGGACCGACGCCTGACCTCGTGATGGGCCATTCGTACGGTGCGATGCTCCTCGCAGCGGCTGTGGACGCCGGGCTGCTGGCCCCGGCGCTCTCGGTCTACATTGATGCTCCCTTCACGTCGCGCGGCGGCTGGGACCGCACCGAACTCACCGCCGAGTACGAGCAGGACAAACGAGCGCGCACGTACGACGAGCTTCGAGCATCGCGGCCGTTCTACAGCGACCAGGACTGCGTTGTCGAGGCTCGTGCAGCGGACCACTTCGATCCGGCCACGGCGGCGTCGCCGGCAACGGGGCCTGGGGTGTCCTTCGAGCCGGAGCCCGGATCGATCATCGTGCGAGCGAAGCCGAGCCTGTACGTCGATGACGTGACAGCGGCGCACCACGAGAGCCGGGGCGTGATCGTCCGGGACGTCCCCGGAGCAGCCCACTCTGTCTGGTACAGCCACTTTGACAAGTTCGTTGGCGCGCTGCCCGAGGTGTTCCGGTAAGCCATCGCTATGGGGGACGAAGCGGTCCCGGTAGCATCCGAGCGTGTCGACGCCGCAACCATTCGCTGCTCTGCCGCTGTCTCAGGACAACGTCTCGTACGAGTACGGACCTGACTCTGTGACACGCGTCGGCGTTGAGCCAGGCTCGGTCGAACAGTTCGTGCTCGAAGAGAGCCAGCGTTTCCCGGGTACCACGCGAAGTGTGTGGGTGCACCGCCCAGCAGGGCATCGGGCCGACGAGCCGAGCGCGGTCATGTTCTTCAACGACGGCTGGTGGTACCTCGATCCCGACGGCGACGTCCGCGGTGGGATCGTCCTCGACAACCTCGCTGCCAAGCGTGACTTGCCACAGGTGATTGGCGTATTTGTGGACCCTGGCGTGCTCGATGTCAACGGAACGCCGACGAAGCACCGCAACGCTGAGTACGACGCGTTCAACGACACGTACGCCAGCTTCCTCCTCGACGAGGTACTCCCCATCGTGCGAGAGCGCTACGCGGTCTCGGACGATCCGATGATGCGCGGCATCTGTGGTGGCAGTAGCGGCGGGAACGCTGCCGTCACCGCGGCGTGGAGCCGACCCGAGGGCCTTGGTCGAGCGATCGCCTTCAATCCGAGCTTCGCGCAGATGCCCGGCGGCAACCCGTACCCGGCCCTTTTTGCTACCGAACCCCGCAGGCAGACACGTCTGTTCCTCCACGCCGCTCACCGCGATTTGCACTGGAACGAGCCTGAGTGGAATTGGTTCGCCGAGAGCCTGGACACCGCGGCTGCGCTCGGACGCGCGGGCTACGACTTTCGCCTCGTTGTCGGCGACGGCAACCATTCACCCAACCACGGCGGAGCACTCCTCCCCGACGCTCTGCGCTGGCTCTGGCAAGCTCACCCCGCGTCCGTTCGATAGCCGATCGCCTACAGGGCGCCTGCAGCCGGCACTCGCGGGGGTATCCACTTAGCTTGGTGGTACCCGGCGGCATGGACAGTTGTAGGGTCCGAAGCATGGCGCTGGTGCTGACGTGTGGGTTGTCGTTCTCCGGTAAGAGCACGTTGGCTGCTGCGCTGTCCAACGCATTGGCGGGTGAGCTATTGAGCCTTGACCGGATCAATGAGGAGCGTGGACTTCACGGTGGACAGGGCATCCCGTTGGAGGAGTGGGCGGCCACGAACCGGATCGCGCACGCGCGTGCGGGCGTGCTCCTTGCTGCTGGCCACCACGTCGTGGTCGATGACACAGGATCGCCGCGCTTCATCCGCGACGAGTGGCGCGCGACCGCATCAGCTGCAGGGGTGCCGTTCGTACTCGTGTGGGTGCAGATCAGTCCGGAGTTGCAGCGGGAACGGGTCCTGGCCAACAGGTTGGGGCAGGTGCGGCCCGACGTTACGGACGCGGTGCTTGCAGAGCACGGCGCGAGCTTCGAGCCACCGGTACAGGAGGCCCCGTTGGTCATCGACGCGACTTCCACGAGCGACCCAGTGACCATCGCAGCCATCGTCGAAGCGATCAAGGCTGCGGCTGTCCGGTAGCCGATCGGCCACCGGACACGCGCGGCCGTTTCTGGAGCCCGCCAGGATCCAGGGATCTCGGTGTCTCAATAGACCCGCCCGGCGATGCGCCCGGTGACGGTTCCCTTAGTGAGACACGGGGGCTGCTGGTGGCACGCACCTCTGGTCAGGACTCGAGGGTGTTGGTCTCCGTCGCCAGTGCGGCTGCGAGGTCGGCTTCCGAGGGCAGGGCAGCGCGGACCGCGGGCGGGAGGAGGTCGTAGCTGGCGACACCGATCGGGGCCTGCTGTCCCGCGAGGGAGTATCGGACGACGGCGTCGTTCTTGTCGGCGACCAGCAGCAGGCCGACCGTGTCGGCGTGCTGGGGTCTGCGGAGCTTGTCGTCGACGAGTGCGACGTAGAAGCCGAGCTGGCCGAGGTACTCGGGCTTGAACTTCCCGGTCGTGAGCTCGATCACCACGTACCGGAGCTGCTCGACGTGGAAGAACAGCAGGTCGACGTAGAAGTCGTCCCCGTCGACGTCGAAGTGCACCTGCCGGCCGACGAATGCGAACCCTTCGCCGAGCTCGCGGAGGGTATCGATGATCCTGTCGACGAGTGCCTGCTCGAGGTGGCGTTCCTTCGCGTCACCGTCGAGGGCGAGGAAGTCCAGCACGTACGGGTCCTTCGTGATCTGCTGCGCCAGATCCGAGTCCCCCGGCGGGAGGATCTCGGCGAAGTTCATCGGCGCCGCCTGGAGCCGGGTGTGTGCCTCGGACCGGATCTGGTGCTCGAGGACGTTCCGCGACCACCCGTGGGCGGCCGCTTGGCCGGCGTACCAGTCGCGGAGCTCGTGGTCATCGAGCCGGTCGAGGAGGACAGTGATGTGGCCCCAGGGCAGTTGTGCAACAGCCTGTTGCAGAATCTGCTCGTCCGGCCAGGCCGCTGCGAACGCGCGCATGTACGCGAGATTCCGCGGGGAGGAGCCCTTCATCTCCGGGAATTCAGCACGCAGATCCGTCGCGAGCCGGCCGATGACGTTGCTCCCCCACCCTTCATCGCCCTGGCGTTGCAGGATCGTTGCGCCGATCCCCCAGTACAGACGGATGAGTTCTGTGTTCACGCGGCGCTGCGCCGTGAATCGGGCGGCGCGCACTTGCTGCTTCAGCTCGGCAAGAGCAGCGGCATACCCGGATACGGCTGGCGACGAATCAGACATCACCGCTCAGTCTGCCCGACCAGCCGATCGGAAGAAGAACGAAGGCAGCGTTCTACGGGATCAGCTATGCAAGGGTGGAGAGGATCCCCGAGCGAAAGGCGACCTCCCATGGCGCAGAAAGTCACCACGCACCTCGTCGACGACCTCACCGGCGACACCATCGAAGACGGCAAGGGCCGCACCGTGTCCTTCTCTTTCGATGGCGGCCACTACGAAATCGATCTGACCGACGACAACACCGACGCGCTCCGCGAAACGTTCTCCGACTACATCGCCGCAGCACGCAAGGTCACCAGCCGCGCTGGCCGCACCAGCGCCGGCAGCGCGCCGAAGCGTGGCAACTCGGAAGAGCTCGCGAAGATCCGCGAATGGGCGAACGCGAACGGCCACGAGGTCTCCTCCCGCGGCCGCATCAGCCAGGCCGTCCGCGACGCCTACAACGCCGCGCACTGACGCCACTCTGCCAGCGGTACAGTCGGCCACCTCGAGGGGTGGCCGGCTGTTCGCGTTCGCCCCGACATGACGTTCACAGGTCGGCACGCCGCACGAATAGTTCACTTTCGTAAAGTGTCCTGTTCATACGCGTCCTTCCTGTCGCGCTTACCCTCGGCGCTCAGACCGAGAGATGGTCTCTTGAAGGAAGGTGATCCGGCGACCCTGCAGGCTCAACGGCTACTCCTGAACGTGATCTAAGATTCAGGTTCACCAACTGCCAAATCCCTCCCACTGCCCAGGCGTTGCGGTTCCGCGCCTTGGCTTGTCAAAACCTCCCACCCATGCTTGTGCGAGGAGCGCTGCGGACGTCAGCCTCCCGGGGAGAAGACTATGAACATCACCAAGAGGTCGCGCCGGTTGACTTCGCTCGGGGTAGCACTCGGGCTCGCCGTCGCAATCGCGGTTCCCACAATGGCTTCTGCGGCGACTGGACTCGAAGCCACACCAACGGTGAGCAACGCACCAAACACCGCCCAGTATGACGCCCAGCTCCAGGCGTTGGCCGGCACGCAGACGGAAGCGGAGATCCACCAGGTCGAGTGGTCTGGCGGCCAGGTATACCTGCTGGTCGACGGCGCAACGGGCAAGGTCACAGCGGCGTACAAGCCCAATTCACGAGTACACACCGATGCTTTGTCGTTCTCGTCACCCGGCTGCACTTCAACCAGCCTCTGCATGACAACAACCTCATCGGTGCCTTATGGCTACACCGGCACCGGGTCGCTGTCCGGCCGCTGGGGCCCATTGAAGCGCTTCGCGGCGGGCGACCGCGAGGCATACATCAACTACGGGGGACATCAGTACAGCTTTCCGCCGGACGGCTTCATCGTCTTCGGAAGCCACCCGGTGACCATCACGCGAATTCAACGCCTCTAAGTTCTCTTAGGATGGGCGCGACACCGGCTGCCCGGTCACGCGCCCATCTGTTCTGCTTGGTGAGACCATGACACGCAATGCACCGCCTCAGCTGGGCGAATCACGATGGAGTAGCGGCCAATGATTCGACGCCTACGCAACCTGTCGCTGCGCGCGCGCCTGACGCTCGGGAGCGTAGGGGTCGCCGCGCTGGTCATCGCCGCGCTGGTCATGGCGATGCGCGTTCAGGTGGACAACGTTGTCGCGAACGCAACCCGCACATTGCTTCGCGCGGACGCGAGCCCGTACGTGGCGGAGGTGGAACGCTCAGCGGACCCGAGTTTCCGTGCGCCAGGAAACGGACAGCTTGTCGCCGTCCTCGACCCGAGCGGCAAGCGAGTTCTTTCATCAATCGAACAGCGTTCGCTGCTGCGGAAGCTACCCGAGATCGCGCAGTTTGACGACGGCTCCTCAACGGCGATCCAGGCTGGCTCGTCGTACCGGGTCGTCGTCGACCACCCGCAAGGCGCCTCAGGGCGTTGGACCGTGATCGCCGCAAGTGACGCCCAGGGAGAGGCGCTCGTCATCGACTCGCTGACCGGCGGCGTCGTCGTCGCTGGCGTGCTGGTTCTGGCCTGTTTCGGCGGCGCGACATGGCTGTTGTCCTGCGCCGCGCTCAGGCCGGTCTCGAGGATGCGGCGCGAAGCAGAACGACTCAGCGCCGGAGAAGCCGACGCCGACCTTCCCGTTGGAGACGCCCGGGACGAACTCCAAGCTCTTGCACGCACCTTGAACGAGTTCTTGAGCAGGACGCGCGACGCTGCCGCACGCGAGCGCCAGATGGTATCCGACGCAAGCCACGAACTCCGCACCCCACTCGCCATCCTCACAACGCAACTGGAACTCGCTTCACTCGACAGGGGCGACGCCGCCGCACTCCAAGTTCACGTCAAGCAAGCGCAGCACAACGTCGCGCGACTCGCGCGACTCGCGAACGACCTCCTTACCCTCTCCCGAGCGGACGAAGCCGAACGCGTGGACTCGACGTCGCGAACGCTCACCAGTTGGGAAGAGCTCAGCGATGAAGCTACTGGTAGCAGTAGACCGCCTACGAATGATCGCAGCCGCAAAAAACATCACGATCGAATTCGACATCGATCCGCAAGACGGATCCGACTCGGAAGAAAATGCAACGCAGGAACCCCACGTGTTCCGACTGGATCGCCGCGGAATGAGTCAACTCATCACCAACACTGCCAGCAACGCGATCGACGCACTCCCGGAATCTGGGACGATCACAGTCGCCTGGTCGCTGGAAGACAGCTCCGCCCGGCTGACGGTCACTGATGACGGCCCCGGTGTGCCTCCGGACTTCATCGCCGTGGCGTTCGACCGGTTTACCAGGCCGGACAAGGCGCGTACAGCGCGACCGACTGACGGCCAGCCGAAACTCGGAGGATCCGGACTCGGCCTCGCGATCGTCCAAGCCACAGCCCAGCTCGCCGGAGGCACTGCTTCAATGCGTAATCTCGACCCGCGCGGACTGGAAGTCACCGTCGTGATTCCACGGATAAGCCCCGAAAAGCCCAAGATAACTAAACGAGAGCGGCGTTTTGGGCACGCAAACACCGGGAAAGCCGGCTGAAACCGTCGGCCGCACGCCACGCACCGGCGTCCTCCGCACAGCCCCCCCCCGGGGGGCATGCCGGCGCCTCGCCCGTGCTGTGGTTGGAGCGCGAGGGCAGATGGCGCCTATTACGAGATCGACCTCACCGACGACAACGTCGACGCGCTCCGCGAAACGTTCTCCGACTACATCGCCGCCGCACGCAAGGCCAACGGCCGCTCCGTCCGCACTACTGCTGGCAGTGCGCCGAAGCGTGGGAACTCGGAAGAGCTCGCCAAGATCCGCGACTGGGCCAACGCGAACGGCCACGAGGTCTCCTCCCGCGGCCGCATCAGCCAAGCCGTCCGCGACGCGTACGACGCCGCACACTGACACCCCCGCGACACGGCACACGGGCACGTGCCGGCTAGGTAGGCACCTCAGCCGTGCGGTTTCCGCATTGTTCTGCGGGCGGGACGCGCTGACGACAACGCCTCCACGTGCGCTGGCTGACGAGCAGGGGTCGCGCGACCGGTGACGGCGCCCGACCCCTGCTGTGGTTGTTGCCTGTCGTTCAGTCGCAGATCCGGTGGTAAATGTACGCCGTGCAGATCTGCCGCTTCTTGTCGCAGTTCTTCGCGTGGACCGTCTCGGTCCACGTGTGACAGACGACTGGTCCAGCATGTGCCGGAGCTGCAGCAGCGGGCAGAACGACACCCACTCCCGCCAGCGCCACGACCATCCCCATGCCGGCCAGTGCCTGCTTGATCTTGCTCATCGCATGTCCCCCTGTTTGTTCGGAGCCGTTCGGCACCTCATCGTAAACGGGCGGCCGTGCCCGCGCACGCGCCATCGATGGCGGGTTGTATAGGGGGGTGACTCGTCCGTCAGGACGCTGGTTCGACGCCGTAGGCTGAAGGGTTCCGGTTAATGGCGTGCAGCAGCCCACGGATCTTCCAGGCCCCGGCTCCGACCTCGATCGCGTACTCCCCGGGCGCATCGATGCGGCGGGCGATCGCCTGTTGATTTGTCATCGTTACACCCTTCGAGACGGTAGCCGATCGGCTATCGGGCACCGAGACCAGCGCTCCTGTGTCCGTCGATGACGCCGTCCACCTCGCAGTCGGCCCGGTCTCGAAACCGACCTGGAGTGAACGGCATCAGGTCCTCGGGAGCGTGTGGCGGCGAGTTCGCTTGACGACGGTCACCTGATCGACAGATCGATCGCGACGACGCCGAGCACGAAGGTCAGGACGATGACCACGAGGCCGATCGCTGGCGTCACTACCCGTCGCCGCACCGTGGGAACACCGGACGCTCCGATGACCCAGGTCGTGATCGTGACGATGAGTGCGACCAGCGGTACGAGGAACTGCGCGGTCTCCCCGACGGCGTACGAACACTGCAACGTCACGTCGGAAGCGCAGGGCGTGTACTGCTCCAGTTGCGCGGCGACCATCCCCGGCAGCGAGCCGATCGTCGCGAACACCTCGAGGAACACGAGGGAACAGGGCGCGAGCCCCAGTCCCCACGAACCACGCGGACGGCGCTGCCCCTCGTCGTGCACGGATGACCGCTTCATGTGGCCTGACCGTAGCGCAGGGGTGACACGGAGCACGGACTCGTAGGGTCGAGTCGTACCGACCGCACACCCGGGTGGGGCCGTGCCCCACAGCGGACCTGACGACGGGAACAGATCGTCCCTGTTGCCGGTTGCACCACACGGTGTCGCAGCCAGTGACACGAGAGCCCAGGAGGCCACCATGACCACCACCGAGACCGCCATCCTCGCCGGCGGATGCTTCTGGGGAGCGCAGCAGCTCCTCCGTCGTCGTCCCGGCATCGTCAGCACCCGCGTCGGCTACTCCGGCGGCGACCTGGCGAACGCGACGTACCGCAACCACGGCGACCACGCCGAGTCGGTCGAGATCGTCTTCGACCCGTCCCAGATCTCGTACCGGGACCTGCTGGAGTTCTTCTTCCAGATCCACGACCCGTCGACGAAGGACCGCCAGGGCAACGACATCGGTCGCAGCTACCGTTCGGCCGTCTTCTACACGACCGACGAGCAAAAGCAGGTCGCGCTCGACACCATCGCGGACGTCGATGCGTCGGGCATCTGGCCCGGCAAGGTCGTCACCGAGGTCACCGCGGCCGGCCCGTTCTGGGAGGCCGAGGACGAGCACCAGGACTACCTCGAGAAGAACCCGCACGGCTACACCTGCCACTTCGTGCGTCCGGGCTGGAAGCTCCCGCACCGCGATGAGGCGACCGCGGCCGTCTGACCTGACGAACGCGGCGGATCAGCGTGATCCGCCGAGCAGTTCCAACCAGTCCCCGGGACGGCGATCCGCCGACCCGGGGACTGTCTGCATCACGGGGTGACCGGCCGGCCATGGCTCCGCCATGCCTGTGAAGGACCACATGCGGACGGGAGGCACGGGGCGGGCCCGCACCGCGCCTCCAGGCCGTCGTCGGGTCGCGTCCAGGGCGAGGCGTGGGGCGGTCGTGCGGGTGGCCGGGCCAGGATGGTTCTGGGGCCGACAGCCGATCGGCTCGCAGAGGGAGGACACCGTGGACACAGCGCCGTACTCGCAGCCGTTGCGGGAGTACATCGAACAGCTGCGGACCGAGGGGTACAGCGTCGCGGGCGGCCAGACGGCCGACCCGGACCTGATCGACCCGCACGGCAACCCGGTGCTGACCTGGCAGGACGACTACCCGTACTCGGAACGCCTGCCGCGGGACGAGTACGAGTACCAGAAGTACCTGCTGCAGATCGAGCTGCTGAAGTGCCAGTACTGGCTCGAGGACACCGGGCAGAAGGTCGTCGTGCTGTTCGAGGGGCGTGACGCCGCGGGCAAGGGCGGCACGATCAAGCGGTTCACGGAGCACCTCAACCCCCGGACCTCGCGGGTGGTCGCGCTGAGCAAGCCGACCGAGCGCGAGCGCGGTGAGTGGTACTTCCAGCGGTACGTGCAGCACCTGCCGGCCGCCGGTGAGATGGTCCTGTTCGACCGCTCCTGGTACAACCGTGCCGGCGTCGAACGGGTGATGGGGTTCTGCGACGACGACGAGTACGAGTCCTTCATGACCCAGGTGCCGCAGTTCGAGCGGATGCTCGTCGACTCCGGCATCCACCTGACGAAGTTCTGGTTCTCGGTGACCCGGCGCGAGCAGCGGACCCGGTTCGCGATGCGGCAGCTCGACCCGGTGCGGCGGTGGAAGCTGTCCGACATCGACCTGCTGTCGCTCGACCGGTGGGAGGACTACACCGAGGCGAAGATGGCGATGTTCACCCGGACGAGCAAGCGGTACGCGCCGTGGACGATCGTGCGGTCGAACGACAAGAAGCGCGCACGGCTCAACGCGATGCGGTACTTCCTGACGCAGTTCGACTACCCGGACAAGGACGCCGACGTGATCGGCAAGCCGGACCCGCTCATCGTCCGCCGGGGCAAGCGGGACGTCGACATCGAGTGATCCCCCGCGGCGGCTGAACCGCCCGCCGACTCGGAACGTTTACACGCCGCCGCTTCCCGTCACGCACTCGAAACAGACGGGCAACGGCGCCGACACAGGGCCGCAAGACACTTGTCGCACTACCTGTCACCCGACAGGTACTCCGCGAAAGGTCTGCAGTCATGCGTTCTCCGCAAGCACCGCTCCACGCACCGCGCGCCACGTCCGACGTCGACACGCAGGGGCTCGCCCGCCTCGGCTACGAGCAGGAGCTCCACCGCGGGGTCGGCTCGTTCTCCTCCTTCGCGGCGGGCTTCTCCTTCGTCTCGATCCTCACCACGGTCTTCCAGCTGTTCGGACTCGGCTTCGGGCTGGGCGGTGCTGCGTTCTTCTGGGCGTGGCCGCTGGTCTTCGGCGGCCAGCTGCTCGTGGCGCTGAACTTCGCGCAGCTCGCGGCCCGCTGGCCGATCTCGGGCGCGATCTTCCAGTGGTCGAGCCGTCTGGCCGGAGCCCGGTTCGGGTGGTTCACCGGCTGGACGATGATCATCGGCCAGATCCTCACCGTCGCGGTGGCGGCCATCGCCGTGCAGGCCGTGCTCCCCGCGATCTGGGACGGGTTCCAGATCGTCGGCGGTCCGGGCGCCGACCCGTCCGTCGCGTCGCCGACCGGTGCGGCGAACGCGGTGGTCCTCGGGCTGGTGATGCTCACCGTGACCACGATCGTGAACATCACGAGCGTCCGGCTGATGGCCCGCGTGACGAGCTTCGGCGTGCTCATCGAGATCGTCGGCGTGGTCGTGCTCATCGGCGCCCTGTTCCTGCTGCCGCACCGCAGTGCCTCCGTGGTGTTCACGACCGCCGGCTCGACGAGCACCGAGCCCTACGTGTGGGCGTTCCTGGCGTCCTCGCTGATGGCCGCGTACGTGATGGTCGGCTTCGACTCCGCCGGTGAGCTCGCGGAGGAGACCCACAACCCGCGCCGGACCACCCCGAAGACGATCGTCCGGGCGCTGACGGTCTCCGGCCTCGGCGGCGGGCTGCTCATCATCGGCGCCCTGGTCGCCGCGCCGAGCCTGACCGACGGCAAGCTCGCCTCGCAGGGCCTGGCGTGGGTGATCACCTCGACCCTCGGCGACGTCTTCGGTCGGCTGCTGCTCTGCACCGTCGCCGTCGCGGTCTTCGCCTGCACCCTGGCCGTGCAGACCGCCGGCGCCCGGATGGTCTACTCGATGGCCCGCGAGAAGGCGCTGCCCTTCCACCGCACCCTCGCCCGGGTCTCGCCCCGCACCGGCACCCCGATCGCCGCGTCGATCGTCGTCGGGGTCGGCGCCGGGCTGGCCCTCGCCGTCAACATCGGGCAGTCCGCGATCTTCACCGCCCTGTCGAGCCTGTGCATCGCGATGCTCTACCTGGCCTACCTCGGGGTCACCGGGCCGCTGCTGGTCCAGCGCATCACGCTCCGTCGCACGGGCCTGCCGACCGGGGTGGACGAGGACGGCAAGCCGCTGTTCACCCTCGGCCGCTGGGGCATCCCGCTCAACGCCCTGGCCGTGGCGTTCCAGATCGGCATGGCGATCAACCTCATCTGGCCCCGGCCGGAGATCTACGACCTGACCGGCACGTCGTGGTGGCTGCAGTACAGCGCCCTGCTGTTCATCGGCGGCGTGCTGCTCGTCGGCTGGGCGTGGTCGAGCTGGCGGCACCGGGTGCACGGCCCGATCACCCTGGCCGAGGTCCCCACCACCGCGGCGGTGCCCGTCCCCGCAGCCGCGGCTGCCGCGAACCCGGTGGCCGAGGCCCCGGCTGCCGCCTCCGTCGAAGCCTGACCCGGAAGGAACCCCATGCGCGACCTCCACCAGACCGACAGCGTGCTCGCCTCCCGGTCCGACGCACGTGCCCAGGCCGGCTCGCAGTCCGAGTACATGCCGTACCTGCCGGCGTCGTCGTCGCCGTTCGCCCCCGCGGGCGTCGACCCCGCGCAGCTCGTGTGGGCGGAGACGGTGGCACCCGGCGGGTACACGCACAAGGTGCTGGCCCGCGGGTCACGGCTGCGGTTCGACGACCCGACGGGTGACGCCTGCGCCAACGTCCTGGTGTGCAACGCGCTCGAACCGTGGGAGCGGCTCAACGTCGCCGACACCCAGAAGATCCCGTGGCAGGCGTACCTGGGCCAGGGGTCGCCGCTGCTGAGCGGGGACGGCCGGGCACTGGCGACCGTGCTCGAGGACACCTCCGGGCACCACGACGCCTTCTGCGGCACCTCGACCGACGCGTGGAACGAACGGAAGTACGGCGACGCCGCACCCGAGGGACGCTCCCCGAGCGGTCGGTCGCTGTTCGCGAAGGCCGCCGCCAAGCACGGGCTCACCAAGCGGGACCTGCCACCGAGCGTCTCGTTCTTCCAGGGCGTACGGATCGACGACGAGGGGGCGATGACCTTCACCGGCTCGGCCGGAGCGGGCACCCACGTCACGCTCGTCGCCGAGCTGCCGCTGCTCGTGCTGGTCGCCAACGTCGCGCACCCGATCGACCCGCGACCGGACTACGTCGTCGGACCGCTCCGGGTGCACGCCTGGCGCGGGACCCCGACGACCGCGGCCGACGAACGGTTCACCGCGACGCCGGAGCTCACCCGCGCCTACCTGAACTCGATCGACTACGCGGAAGCCCGAGGCCTGTGATGACCGGTACGACGACCCACACCCACATCCGCACCTCCACCGTCCCCGTCGGGGCCGTCCACGACCCGGACGTCGCCCTCGACTGGAGCGAGTCCCTGGTGCCCGGCGCGGTGGTCCGCGACGACCGGGTCGCCCCGCTCGCACCGTGGTCCGCCGTGGTCCGTGCCGGCCAGGTGCTCACCATCGTCGACGTCGGCGGCAACCAGAGCGCCGACTGCCTGCTCTACGACGCCCACGACCCCGACGAGCGGTACAGCGTGCCGGACACCCTCGCCGCCCAGGGCAACGCGTACGTCCGGACCGGCACCGTCCTGATGTCGAACGAGGGCCGTCCGCTGATGACCGTCGTCGCGAACGAGATCGACCGGCAGGACACCATCGGCGGCGCGTGCTCGAAGGAGTCGAACACCCTGCGGTACGGGCACCACACCCGGTACCAGCACGGCTGCCGCGAGAACTTCCTGGCCGAGGCCGGCCGCCACGGACTCGGTGCCCGCGACATCGTGTCGAACCTCAACTGGTTCATGAACGTGCCGGTCGAGGCCGACGGCGCCCTCGGGATCGTCGACGGCATGAGCGCCCCCGGCAAGCGGGTCGCGATCCGGGCCGAGCGGGACGTGCTCGTCGTCGTCTCGAACTGCCCGCAGATGAACAACCCCTGCAACGACTTCTCCTGCACACCGCTGCGCATGATCGTGGTCCAGCCGTGACCGCCGCGCCCGACCTCACCGGGACCGCCACCGTGAACCAGACCCCTGCCCTCAGCACCGACACCGTCCTCGTCGCGAACCGCGGTGAGATCGCCCGCCGCATCATCCGCTCCGCCAAGGCACTCGGCATGCGCACCGTCGCCGTCTACTCCGACGCCGACCGCGCGGCACCCCACGTCCGCGAGGCCGACACCGCCGTCCGGCTCGGTCCCGCACCCGCCCGCGACTCGTACCTGCGCATCGACGCCGTGGTGCAGGCGGCGAAGGACACCGGCGCCGGGCTCGTGCACCCCGGCTACGGGTTCCTGTCCGAGAACACCGAGTTCGCCCGCGCCTGCGAGGACGCCGGCATCCGGTTCGTCGGACCGACCGCCGACCAGATCGTCCGGTTCGGCGCGAAGCACACCGCCCGCGAGCTCGCCGCAGCCGCCGGGGTCCCGATGCTCGCCGGCACCGGGCTGCTCGCCAGCGTCGACGACGCCGTGACCGAGGCCGAGCGCATCGGGCTGCCCGTCATGCTCAAGGCCACCGGGGGTGGCGGCGGGATCGGCATGCAGGCCTGCTCGACGCTCGACGAGGTCCGCGAGGCCTACACGAGCGTCGTCCGGCTGGCGACCGCGAACTTCGGGTCGGCCGGCATCTTCCTCGAACGGCTCGTGCGGCCGGCCCGGCACGTCGAGGTCCAGCTCTTCGGCGACGGCGAGGGCCGCGTCGCGGTGATCGGCGACCGCGACTGCTCCCTGCAGCGCCGCAACCAGAAGGTCATCGAGGAGGCCCCGGCACCGGCGCTGCCCGAGCACGTCCGCGCCGAGCTGCACGCGTCCGCCCGCCGCCTGGCCGAGAGCGTCGGGTACCGCAGCGCCGGCACCGTCGAGTTCGTCTACGACCCGGTGCGGGAAGAGGCGTCGTTCCTCGAGGTGAACACCCGCCTGCAGGTCGAGCACCCGGTCACCGAGGAGGTGTTCGGCGTCGACCTCGTCGAGCTCATGCTCCGCCTGGCCCGCGACGGTGCCGCCGGCATCGACCCCGACGTGTTCGACCGCACCTGGACCCCGAACGGCCACGCCGTCGAGGCCCGCGTCTACGCCGAGGACCCCGCGAAGGGCTCGCTGCCCTCCAGCGGCCTCGTCACCCAGGCGGTGTTCCCGAGCGCGACCACCGCATCCGGCGAGCGCACCGGCATCCGCGTCGACGGCTGGGTCGAGACCGGCTCCGAGGTGTCCGCGTTCTACGACCCGATGCTCGCGAAGGTGATCGCGACCGGGGAGACCCGCGACGACGCCCTCGACCTGCTGCGCGACGGGCTCGCGACCACCCGCATCGACGGCATCGTCACGAACGCCGGGCTCCTCCGTGCGCTGACCGACGACCTCGAGCTCCGCACCGCCACGCACTCCACCTCGACGCTCGACGCAACCGAGGACCCGGACCCGCGCATCGACGTCGTCGCGCCGGGCACCATGACGATGATCCAGGACCTGCCCGGCCGGGTCGGGTACTGGCAGGTGGGTGTGCCGCCGAGCGGCCCGTTCGACGCGGCGTCCTTCGCCGAGGCGAACCGCGCGGTGGGCAACCCCGACGGCGCCCCCGCGCTCGAGGTCACCGCCACCGGCCCGACGCTCCGGTTCTCGGCCGCCTCGGTGGTCGCGCTCACGGGTGCACCGGCCCCGGTCACCCTCGACGGCGAACCCGTGGCGCTGTGGGAGCCGGTCGAGGTCGGCGCCGGCCAGACCCTGGCGATCGGCACGGCCCCCGGTCCGGGCCTCCGCACCTACCTGGCGGTCCGCGGCGGCTTCGACGTGCCGACGTACCTCGGGTCGACCGCGACCTTCACGCTCGGTGGCTTCGGTGGCCACGCCGGTCGGGCACTGCTCGCCGGCGACGTCCTGCGCCCGGGCTCCCCGGACTCGGACGCCCCGCACCCGGCGTTCCCGTCCGGTACCCGTCTGGGTCTGGTGGGCGGGCCGACCCCGGCCGACCGTCGCACCGCCCTGACCGACGCGTGGGAGATCGGCGTCACGGAAGGCCCGCACGCGGCCCCGGACTTCTTCACCCGCGCCGACCTCGACGTCTTCTACGCCACCGACTACGCCGTGCACCACAACTCGGCGCGCACCGGCATCCGGCTCATCGGCCCCCGACCCGAGTGGGCGCGGACCGACGGCGGCGAGGCCGGTCTGCACCCGTCGAACATCCACGACACCCCGTACGCGGTCGGTGCGATCGACTTCACCGGGGACACCCCGATCATCCTGGGGCCGGACGGGCCGTCGCTCGGCGGCTTCGTCTGCCCCGCCGTGGTGGCCAGCGGCGACCTGTGGAAGCTGGGCCAGCTCCGACCCGGTGACACGGTCCGGTTCGTCCCCGTCCGCGAAGCCGACGCCGCCGCGCTCGACGCACACCGGGCCTCCAGGACGGTGCCGCGCACCGGGAGCGACGGCAGCACCGGAGGTGACGGCGACGACGGCGTGATCGCCCGCCTGGATGCGACCGACGTGCGGCCGAGCGTCGCGTACCGACGCGACGGCGACGACAACGTGCTCGTCGAGTACGGCGACATGACCCTCGACATCGCGCTGCGGATGCGCGTGCACGCGCTCATGACGAAGCTGCAGGAGCACACGCCGAAGGGGATCCTCGACATCACGCCGGGCATCCGCTCGCTGCAGGTGCACACCGACGCGTCCGTGCTCAAGGCGCGCGACGTGGCGGGGCTGCTCCGCGAGCTCGAGGGCGAGATCCCGCCGACCGACCAGCTCGTCGTGCCGTCGCGCACCGTCAAGCTGCCGCTGTCGTGGGACGACCCGGCCACCCGCCTGGCGATCGAGCGGTACATGAACGGCGTCCGGAACGACGCCCCGTGGACGCCGTGGAACATCGAGTTCATCCGTCGGATCAACGGGCTCGAGAGCGTCGACGACGTCTTCCGCACCGTGTTCGACGCGAGCTACCTGGTGCTCGGACTCGGCGACGTGTACCTCGGCGCCCCGGTCGCGACCCCGCTCGACCCCCGGCACCGGCTGGTCACGACGAAGTACAACCCGGCCCGCACCTGGACCGCCGAGAACTCCGTCGGCATCGGTGGCGCGTACCTGTGCATCTACGGCATGGAGGGTCCTGGCGGCTACCAGTTCGTCGGCCGCACCGTGCAGATCTGGAACCGGTTCCGCCGGGGCGGGCTGTTCCAGGAGAACCCGTGGGCGCTGCGGTTCTTCGACCGGATCGAGTGGTACCCGGTCGGTGCCGACGAGCTGCTCGAGCTGCGGGCCGAGACGGACGCCGGGCGGGGCTCGTTCGAGACCGTCGAGGGCGAGTTCTCGATCGCGTCGTACAACCGGTTCCTCGCCGACAACGCCGGGTCCATCGCCGACTTCCGGGCGCAGCAGGCGCAGGCGTTCGGCGAGGAGAAGGAGCGGTGGAGGGCGTCGGGCGAGTTCGACGTCCGTGACGAGCCGGCCGCCGTGGTGGCCGACGCCGTGACCGTGCCCGAGGGGTCGACCGCCGTGTACGCCCCGTTCACCTCGACCGTGTGGCAGGTGGACGTCCGCCCGGGTGACCGCGTGGACGAGGGGCAGAAGCTGCTGGCCGTGGAGGCGATGAAGATGGAGTCGATGGTGCACGCACCGGTGCCGGGCCACGTGCTCGAGGTGTACATCAAGCCGGGCGACCAGGTCGCGCCGGGGCAGGTCCTCGCCGCGATCGGAGCGGCAGCGTGAGCGGGACCGCCGCCGCGGCCGCCACGACGTCCGCCGCGGCCCGCGTCCGCGACGCCTTCGCCCGCATCGACGCCGTCGACCGCCCCGAGGTCTGGATCACCCTGCGCGACCGCACCGACGTCCTGGCCGAGGCCCTCGCCGTCGACCCGTCCCTGCCCCTGGCGGGCCTGCTGTTCGCCGTGAAGGACAACATCGACGTCGCCGGCCTGCCCACGACCGCCGCCGCCCGCTCCTACGCCCACGACCCCGCCGCCGACGCGACCGCCGTCGCCCGGCTCCGTGCCGCCGGCGCCGTCGTCGTCGGCAAGACGAACCTCGACCAGTTCGCCACCGGCCTGGTCGGCACCCGCTCGCCCTTCGGCGCGGTCCGGAACGCCTGGGACCCGACGCGGATCTCCGGCGGCTCGTCGAGCGGTTCCGCCACGGCGGTCGCCCTGGGCATCGTCGACTTCGCGCTCGGCACCGACACCGCCGGGTCCGGCCGGGTGCCCGCCGCGCTCGGCAACCTGGTCGGGGTGAAGCCGACGAAGGGGCTCGTGCCGAACACCGGGGTCGTCCCCGCCTGCCGCTCGCAGGACTGCGTCACGGTGTTCGCCCGATCGCTCGACCTGGCGCGCACGGCGGCCGAGCTGATGGCCGGTCCGGACGGCGTCGACCCGCTCGCACGGCCCGACCTGGCCCTCGCCGACCTGCCCGCCGTCCCGCGCATCGCGGTACCGCTGCCGTCGCAGCTCGAGGGGCTCGCACCCGGCTGGGCCGAGGCGTTCGCCGCCGCCGTCGAACGGTTCCGCACGCTCGGACACCAGGTGGTCGAGGTCGACATCGCACCCCTGCTCGACGCCGCGTCGCTGCTCTACGACGGCGCGTTCGTCGCCGAGCGGTACGCGGCCGTCGGCGCCCACATCGAGGCCCACCGCGACGAGGTCGGTGCCGACCTCGACCCGTCGGTCGCCGCGATCGTGCTCGGCGGTGCACGACCGACCGCCGCGGAGCTCTTCGCCGACCAGGAACGACTCGACGCGTTCGGGGCAGCGGGTCGCGCCGCACTCGAGGGCACGACCGCCCTGCTCACCCCGACGACGACGTGGCACCCGACGCTCGAGCAGGTCGCGACCGACCCGATCGGCGCGAACAGCCGGATGGGTCGGTACACGAACTTCGCGAACCTGCTCGACATGGCCTCGCTCGCCGTACCCGCCGGCTTCGTCGACGGGCTGCCGTTCGGCGTGATGCTCACCGGTCCGGCGTTCAGCGACCGCCGCCTGGCGGCGTTGGCGGCCGCGTTCGCCGCCCCGACCCTCGACCTGCTGGTCGTCGGGGCGCACCTGCGCGATCAGCCGCTGAACGGACAGCTGGTCGCGTCCGGCGGATCGTTCGTCCGGGAGGCCCGCACCGCGTCCGACTACCGGCTGTACGCCCTCGACACGGTGCCGCCCAAGCCCGGGCTGGTCCGCGTGGGTCCGGTCGCGTCCGGCGCTGCTGCACCGGGCTCCGGCATCGTCGGGGAGGTCTGGCGCCTGCCCGCCGCCGGCTTCGGCACCTTCGTCGCGGCCCTGCCGTCGCCGATGGCGATCGGCACCGTGGCGCTCGACGACGGCACCGAGGTCACCGGGTTCCTGGTCGAGCCGTTCGCGGTCGAGGGCGCCGAGGACATCACCCACCACGGTGGCTGGCGCGCGTACCGGGAGCAGTCGTGACGGACGCCGGCTGCCAGGATGGGGGCATGACCCCCGACGACCGGCCCGTGCGCCCCGGCCGACCTCGGGCCGTGCCGAACGCCGACTCCGCGCTGAGCCCCCGCGACCAGATCCTCGACGCCGCCGCCGCGCTGTTCGTCGAGAACGGCATCAGCGCGACCTCGACACGGGCGATCGCTGAACGGGTCGGGATCCGGCAGGCCTCGCTGTACTACCACTTCGCCGGCAAGGACGACATGCTCGTCGAGCTGCTCACGACCTCGGTGCGTCCGAGCCTCGAGCTGGTCCGCGGCCTCGAGCAGCTCGTGCCGGAGTCGGCCTCGGCAGCCGCTGCCCTGGCCGCGCTGGTCGTCGCCGACGTGGACACCCTCGCCCGCACGCCGCACAACATCGGCACGCTGTACCTGCTGCCCGAGGTGCAGGGCGAGCGCTACGACGGCTTCCGGGCCGAGCGCGTGGAGCTGCAGGAGGCCTACGGGCGCCTCGGCTCGCGCGCCGCCACCGCAGAGGTCGCATCCGGCGTCTCCCCGTCGCGCCTCGGTGCCGTGCTCATCCAGATCGCCGAGACCGTCATCCAGCTCCGCCGGTCCGGGCCCGTGCAGGACGCCGACCGCGACGCCCTCGTCGCGACCTGCCTGCGCGCCTGCGGCCTCGACGCCGCCGCGGTGGCCGAGGCCCGACGCGACGCCGAGTCCCTGCTGGCCGCCGTCGCGGTCTGACCCCTTCTCCCCCGACCTCCTTCTTCCCCCAGCGAGGAACACCATGACCACGATCACCCCCGCCGCACACCGTCCGCTCGCCGACGCACTGCTCCCCCGCACCGCGGTCGTCAGCACCGCCCTGGTCCTCGGTGGCGCACTGCTGACCGCCGGAGCCGCGCAGGTGTCCGTCCCGATCTGGCCCGTCCCGATCACCGGGCAGACCCTGGCCGTGCTGCTCGTCGGCAGTGCCCTCGGTGCTCGCCGCGGTGCCATGTCGATGCTCGTCTACGCGCTGCTCGGCGTCGTCGGGCTGCCGGTCTTCGCGGACGGTTCGGCCGGGGTCGGCGTGCTCGTCGGTCCCTCGGGCGGGTACATCGTCGGCTTCGTCGTCGCCGCGGCCCTGGTCGGCTGGGTCGCCGAGCGCTTCGGCGACCGCCCGCTGCGGAATGCGCTGCTGTCCTTCGCCCTGGGCACCGTCGTCACCTTCGCCGCCGGGATGGCGTGGCTCGCGGTGGCACTCGGCCTCGACCTGCAGCAGACCCTGCAGTACGGGCTGTACCCGTTCGTCCTCGGTGGCGTGGTGAAGACCCTGATCGGTGCCGGCGTGATCTCCCTCGGGTGGACCGCAGCGCTGCGCTCGGCCACCCGCCGGTGAGCACTCCGTCAGGACTCCGCCGCCGGCCGTAGGGGTTCCGTCAGGAGCCCTTCCGCGCCGTTCGAGCGCGCGAGAGCGTGTGGTCGTGACACTGACTGCGATCATGCCGACGCTCCGCGCGTCGCTCCCCGATCCGATGGACCCGTCCCTCTGGCCGGCCCACACCGTCGCGACCACCGACGACCTGCTCGTCTCGGCCATCTCGATGGTCCGGCTCGCCGACCTCACCGGCACCCCGACGGTGCACACCGCCGAGCAGTCCCCGCCCCGGTACCGGCCGCGCGGCTGGGTGGCCCGCGACGTGAGCGTCGCCGTCGCGTCGGTCACCCGCGTGCGGCGACCGCGCCCCGGCGTGGTGCTCCTGGAACTGGACGCGGTCCTGCCGACCTGCGCCGTGCTCGACCAGGTGCGCCTGATCGGACGCCGGAGCACCGCTCCCCTCTCCCCGATGTACGTCGTCACCCGCTGTGACGGTCAGGCCGACGGTCCGTTCCACCGCCTCCCGGCTCCGTTGCCCGCCGACGTCCGCGAAGGCGACCTGGTCTGCTTCCCGTGCCTGGCGACCGTCCGGCACCGCGACGTCGTCGAACCGGTCCGGGCGGAACTCGCGCCGGTGCGCGCGGAACTCGCGCCCGCCCGGACCGAACTCGCGCCGGTCGACCGATGACGACTGCGCTGCCGGTCCGCACCCGGCTGCTCGACGGCACCCACCTGTGGGGCCGGTACACGATCCGGCCCGTCGGCCGGACGCTGTGGAGCTCGCGGACCCTGGTCGTGTTCCCGCCCGGCACGAACACCGGCGAGCGCCTGCTGCTGCGCGCCTGGCACGTCTGGCCGGCCGTCGGGGCGCTCGTCGCCCTCGCCGCCCTGGTGCTCGCCGTCTCGGTCCCCGCCGTCGGCACGACCACCGCGCTGCTCGTCTACGGCGGTGGCTTCGCGGTCCTCGCCCGTGCCACCCGCGCGCTCCGCCCACGGGTGCGGTCCGTCACCGTGACGACGTTCCTGGGCGACGGCCGCCGCGAGGTCCACGGCGACGAACGCCTGCTCACCGGCTCCCTCGACGCCCTGTCGATCCTGGAGCAGGCGCTCCGGTCGGACCGCATCAGCGCCGTCGACTTCGAGCTCGTCTGGGCGGACGTGTGGAACGCCCTGGAGTCCCCGGACCCGGACCACCGCGCGCAGCGGTCATCCTGAAGCCGGTTCCCGCGCCCCGCGTTTGTATGGGTCCGGGAAGGAGTACGCGATGAAGCACATCCACTACGACGCCACCACGATCCTGGTCGGTGACGACGTCGCCGACGCCGTGATCGAGTACGCCGCGGCCCTCGCCGGAGGCGACCGGGCCGACACCGTCGACGTGCCGGCCGTGGCCGACGACGGCACCATGACGACCACGAAGGTCCTGATCGGGCCCGCGAGCGAGATCGTCGTCGCGGACGCGGAAGAGGACGAACTCGAGATGGACAACCGGGAGTTCGTCGGGCGACTGCGCGCCGCCGCGAAGACCTTCGGGCACAGCGAGCCGATCCACGCGAACACGCGGACGGACCTGGCGGACGCGGCGGAGGCTACTGAAGAGTCGTGACGCTTCCGCGCCGGCTCCACGCCCCGCACGGCGTTGCCGATCGCGGGCGACGACGACCAGGCCAAGGCCCTGGTCGCCGAGCTCGTGCAGCTGCTCGGGTTCGACACCGTGGACGCCGGGACCCTGGCCGAGTCGTGGCGCTTCGAGCCGGGGTCCGGGGCGTACACGGGGATCTACGCGGCGAGTTCCGAGGGGTTCGCGGCGGACTACCTGGCCGATCAGGGAGCGCCGTTGCCCGCGGAGCGGCTGCGGGACGTCCTGGCGGTGTCGCACCGGGCGGATGTGGCGAACCGGCAGTTCTGACGGGCGGTCGCGCTCGCCCCGACACCTGCTCGGGGCGGTGCTGTTCCGGTCCCGCTCAGCCGGCCCAACGCCCGCTCCCCGGGACCCGCGGCGGTCCTCCGAGTCCACGCTGGCGGAGCGCCCAGTTGATCAACGCGTGGTCCAGCATGAACAGGCGGTTGCCCTCGTCCACACCACCCTCCGAGATCCGCCCGACCACCCACTCGACCGGGCTGGAACCGTCGTAGTGCGCGTCAGGCTCGAACATCCGGTGCACCTCCCCGATCTCGGCGAGCACGTTGAGCGCGTACGAGAACGGGTAGGGCCGGTTCGCGCGGCCAGCGGCGTCGCCCTCGAGTCCGGTGAACGCCTGCACCATGCGGGTGAGCATCTCGTCCGTGACGAGGTCGCGACGACCGGTGAAGTCGGCAGTTTGCACCAGGTACGAGTACGCGATCCCGGACAGGAAGTAGTCCGCGCCGGGGTCGATCGTCTGCCAGGACCCGACGAGGTCGGTGACGAAGCCGTCGAGGTCGGGGATGACCTGGTCGAGTCGGCGAGCGCCCTGCGCCGCGAGCAGGAGGTACAACCCCATGTGCGTCCGTTCGGCGGGTTGCAGAGCGTCGAACAACGCGAGCGCCTGCTCGAAGCGGCCCGCCGCGTGCCGATCGTGTCCGGAGACGGCGACCGTGTTGAGCATCGTGAGCAGCGGGTACACCCGCGGGAACGCCGGCGACATCGGGCTGGGGAACGACGGCTCGCTGCCGATCTCGTCCGCTCGGTCGAGGTACGCGAACACCCGCTCGATGTGCGGGTCGATCCGTTCTGCGTGCCCGAGCAGGGTGACCGCGGACAGCAAGACGGAGCCGCCGCGGCCTCGGAAGAACGGCGACGGGACACCTTCGACGAGCTGCAGCGCTTCCTCGATGTGGTCCCGGCTCGGCGAGACGAGCCGTTCGCCGATGCCGAGGTGCCAGAAGGCGAGGAACACCGCGGACGAAGCGGACAGGCGCTCGTAGTCGCCGTGTCTGCCGGCGTTCTCGTCGGCGATCCCGTCGGGCTCGACGTCGTCGATCATGGCCAACACCTCGTCCGCGACGTCGTCGAACCCCGGCCTGGGCCGGACCAGTGCGCGCGGCCCGAGCACCAGACGGGCGAGGCCACACTTGGCTGCTGCCTCGATGGTGATGCACCCGGCCATCAACCGGTAGTACGGGTTGCGTTCGCTCCGACCAGCGGCGAGCGCGCGCTGGAGACCGGCAGCGAGGGTCTGGTCATCGGCTGGGTCGCCCGGATCGGACGCGCGGAGCACCGTGTCAGCGAGGTGGTGGGCGAACGCGGTGTAGCCGGTACCAGCCGGGACTCGCTCCCGGAGCAGCGCGAAGACCCGGCGGATCCTCGCGGCGTCGGCGGGGTCGTAGTGCACGGGGCGCTGGCCGAGCCCGATGCCACGCACGATCCGACTCCACGGCGTTGCGATGGTGCGGCTCTCGACCGGGAGATCGATGATCGCAGTCCGCGGCGTGGACGTCGTCGACGTTTCGGTCATCGGTTGTCTCCGTTCGGGGTCGAGTACGGCAGTGCGGGCATCGGGATGCCGAGGAACTCGGTCCTCGAACCCTCGAGCATCTCGACTGCCCAGTTGAGCCACTTGAGTCCTTCGACGTAGATGGCGATGGGTCGACGCTGACTGAGCGGTGAGTCCACGAGCGTGCCGTCGACCTCGGAAAGGAAGTGGAACGGTGGCATCGCCGTGAAGTGCGTGCCCATCGTGAAGACGAACCGCACCAGCCAGTAGGGGTCGTCCGGCACCACGGGCATGCCGTGCGCGTCCGCCCCGTACACGGCGGCCATGACCGGCGCGAAACGCTTCGCCATCCCGGCGTAGGCGACCTGGTACGGGTTGCCGTCGTGGAAGCGGACGTCCACGACCGGGCTGCCGTCGTCGGCAACGTCGACCGCGAGGTCGAACTGCTCGTAGTGCATCTCGTCGTAGTGCCCGATCGAGTTGTGCCACGGCTTGTTGTCGTACATCGGGTCGTCGCGCGTCTCACCCCCGTCGCTGCGGAAGCCGATGGCTCGCGGATCGAGGAACATCACCCCGATCGAGTCCGCGGTGATCGCGGCGAGTGCAGCATCGACCTCCGGCTGCGGAGCACCACGCTCGATGAGTTCCTGCGCGCGACGCAACGGTGTCGTGTCGGCGAGCTTGACGTTCTCCGTGTTGGTGTCGCCCATGACGAGCGCGTGCACACGCGGCTCCAGGACGTCGAGGTACTCGGGGTCGGAGCGGAGCGCGTTCAGCAGCGGGCCGATGTTCCGGAGGCGCTGCCCGTCGACGATCACGTGCTCGGTGTCCAGCAGCGCCGCACCGAACGTGTGCGGGGCCGTGCGCCGACAGAGCGCCAACCGTTCCTCGATCTTCCGGAAGTACTGCTCCTCGAGCGTCCCCCCGGGTGCCGGCGCTCGGTGAACCGAATGGACATCGCGGTGCAGAACGCCGATGACCGCCTCGTACACACGGCTGACGACTTCCACGGGAGGCTTCGTGCGCTCCACCCACCGGCTCACTTCCTCCCCCGGGACATAGGTCATCTCGTAGATCACCTCGCGGAAGGCGTCAGTGTCCGCGACCACGTGCGCGGGAACAGGGAGCTCGCGTGAGGTGATGTTGCCGACCGTCGGGAAGACCCGTCGGAGCTCCAGCGGGAGTGCCTGGAGGTACTCGGCTTGCTTGCGGGCCTTCGCGAACGGCGGGAGCATCACTCCGGTTCCCGACGGGTCCCAGCTGACCGTGCTGAGCGCATCGCTCAACACCTTCCGGACGCGACGCCCGGGGGCGCCGTCACGCTCGACGAAGACCGTCATCGATTCGCTGCCACCCGCACCGAAGCCGACGACGGTCTCACCAGGTTCGAGGTAGGCGTTCACGGT
The DNA here is from genome assembly GCF_025643395.1 of Curtobacterium sp. Arg-1. Classification (NCBI taxonomy): domain Bacteria; kingdom Bacillati; phylum Actinomycetota; class Actinomycetes; order Micrococcales; family Microbacteriaceae; genus Curtobacterium; species Curtobacterium sp. Arg-1. The sequence goes on along the minus strand of NZ_CP095731.1, from coordinate 212,572 downwards.
GCTGCTGAGGATCTTGCGGTGCTGCGCGTACCGGAGGACGTGTTCGTGTTCCAGGGATCGGGTCAGCGCCGAACGTTCCTCGGCCTCGTCGAGGTCGATGTTGACTCCACGGTGCCAGATCTCTCCAGGGGACCGGACGGTGATGACGTCAGCGCGGTGCGGGACCGAACGGACACGGTGGTTCGGCAGCGTCGAACCGAGGGACACGACGAGGCAGACACCGTTCAGCTGGATCCGACGCTCGGGGACGTCGAGTGCCCCTTCTACGAGCACGGCTCGGGTCGCATCGATGAGCTCCCGCCGGGTGGTGAGCGGAACGCCCTCGGGCGAGAGCACCGAGATCGATGCGTCCCCGATCTTGTCGGCGAGTTCCGCCAGGTCGTGACGAACGTCCTCACGATCCGGGTTCCGCGCACCGCGGAGGGACCGAGCGACCAACGGCACCACGTCCTCTGGGTCCACCGCACCCGAAACGGCGAGCGCGACCAACCATCCGCACCTGTCGCTGCCGGCCAGGTGGTGATCGGTCTGCGCCAGGAGCGCTGGGCGGTACGTCCGCACGAGTTCGAACAGCGACGAGCGGTGGGCGACGAGGGCCGTGGCAGCGTTGCGCCAGACAGCGCCGATCGGCTCGGGCTCCGGGCCGGATCCGTCGCCCAGCACCTTGGGTCGTGCGACGGCGCCCACGAGACGCGCGTGGATCTGTTCGGCGAGTGGGTGCGCCCGGACCAGCCGCCGCACCGTTCGGCTGAGGTCTTCCGGCCCCGTGTCGACCTGGTGCTCGAAGTGGAACACGGTCGACTCGACGTGCGACGGCGCGGCGAGGTCCCGCACGGAGACGTTCCCGTCGGCGTCGAGCACCTCGAGCTCGGTTCGAGCGTGCCCGAGCTGCTCTGGGCTTCCCGTGAGGTACTTCTTGACGCGCGCACGGATGACGATCTCGCCGGCTGCCACGTCGACGTGTTCACGGTGGGCATGGGTGGTGCCGAACACCTCGAGGAACCGACGGATGCCGATCAGGTCGTCGCGTTGGGGCCGATCAGCGAGGCTGTCCATGGCCGTTCCGATGACCCGCCGGATCCACCGTTCGTGCAGCCTCGACCCGGCCGCGGTCCGGAAGGCCGTGCGGAGGAGGTCGAACTCCACGGGTCCGGGCGTCGCCCCCGTCGTCAGGAGATCACGGAGCGTTGCGCGAAGCCGTCCGGACAGATCGATCGCGTCGAACAAGCCTGCGTCGTCCGCGGTTCCGGTCCAGGGCGCCGAAGGGGTCTCGGCACCGTTCGCGACGAGCAGTTCGAGGGATTTCCCGCCCGGCCCGAGTTCCAACACCATGTCGGCATCGATGGCGCGGATGCGCGCCACGGTCGCTTCTGAGTTCATCGGGCGATCGGTCATCGCCAGGACGGCGTCGCGCACCTCGGCAGCGGTCTGCAGCAGTGCATCACGGTGGTTGGCCACCAGTGGCACCTGCGGATCCGTGAACACGATGCCCTGCTGAGTCATCCAGCTCGCCAGCGCATCGCGGACCACGTGCATGCGCGACGCGTGTGCCAGGAAGGTCGTCGGCTCCTTGAGTTCGACCGTCTCGATGAAGGGGAATCGTTCGAACATCTGCCGGAACCGTTCCATGTACCCGGTCCGCACGTACGCGTTCATCTGCCGCCACGAGTAGCGCTTGTGGATCTCGACGTCGGTGACGGGCACCGTCGCATCCAGGTGGTCGAGCAGATCGGCCAAGTGCTCGGGTTCGCCGTGCAGGGCGATCACGTGCGCGGGCTCTCGGACCGGACGCTCCCCGGGCGCGAACCGCGGGAGATGCTGCCGAAGGCCTGCGATGAAGGCATCGTCCTGTTCGATCGGCGGTGCGTCCTGTTCCGATGCGAGCAGCATCAGCGGTGTGAAGGCCTCCGAGATGCGGATGCCGTCCCGCACGGACAGGGCACCGGCCGCCACTGCGGCAGTGAGGATGCCGAAGCTCTCACCGGTGTACGCGGTGAACTCGATCTCGACGTGCGCGGCAGCGGCCCGCTCGCGGAGGTGACGCTCGAGACCGAGGCTGTGGGCCAGGAAAGCGGCACCGATGTGGCCCTGGCGCCGCAAGCGGTCGGTCGGCATCGAAACGCCGAAGCGGATGCCGTCAGCGTCACGCGGTTCATGGAGCGCCGCAGCAGCCTCCGAGAGCAGCGCTCGGACGGGAGCGCTCGAGGCCGCGAACTGGTCGGCGCCCCGGAACGCGGATCGGCTGCCGAGCCCCGGGAAGAAGCCGACGAGCCTCGCTGGCGGCGCCGTGAGCGGGACCGGTCGAATCGTGTTGGTACCTGATGCTGGCGGCAACGTGCTCTCGATGGTCATGTGCCTTCTCCCTCTTCGGCGATACGACAGCCCCCGGCTGCCGAGATGAACAAAACCGGCCAACCGGCTTGTTTGTCAAGAAAGGTCGGGAGAGTTCATCGCCGCGTTACGCCGATGAAACAAAGCCACGGTAGATCTCTGTGAACTCGTACAGTTGAAGTAGCGATTGGTGCTCAGATTGACAAAACCGGCCAATTGGCTTGTTTAATGCTGTTGCCACCCATCGGAAGGAAGCATCATGCCCATCGGACTCATCGCACTCGCCCTCGGCGGGTTCGGGATCGGCCTCACCGAGTTCGGCATCGTCGGACTCCTGCCGGAAGTCGCAGCTGACACCGGGGTCACCGAGCCCGTCGCTGGCTACCTCGTCTCCGGCTACGCTCTCGGCGTCGCAGTCGGAGCAATCGCGCTCACGGCGCTCGTCTACCGCCTCGAGCGCCGCAAGGTCTTGATCGGACTGATGGGGCTCTTCATCATCGGGAACCTGCTGTCCGCGATCGCACCCGACTACTCCGTGCTCCTCATCGGGCGGGTCATCGCCGCGCTGTGCCACGGAGCGTTCTTCGGCATCGGCGCCGTCGTCGCCGCGGACATGGTGCCGGCGAACAAGAAGGCCGGCGCGATCTCCCTGATGTTCGCTGGCCTCACGGCAGCGAACGTGCTCGGCGTGCCACTCGGTACGTTCCTCGGGCAGCAGCTCGGATGGCGGTCGACGTTCTGGGCGATCACGATCATCGGCGTCATCGCACTCGTCGGCATCCGCGCACTCGTCCCCATCACGCCGGGTGCGACCGGCTCCAGCCTCCGGACTGAGTTCGCCGTCTACCGACGCCCGCAGGTGTGGGTGTCAGCGGCAGCGAGTGTCTTCGCGTTCGGCGCCGTCATCGGCGCGTTCACCTACATCGCGTTCACCCTGACCGAGGTCACCGGCTTCTCCCAGAGCGCCGTCCCGTGGCTCCTGGTCCTGTTCGGCGTGGGAACCTTCATCGGCAACTTCGTGGGCGGGAAGCTCGCCGACCGGGCGCTCAACCCGTCGCTCATCGCGATCCTGGCCGTACTGACCGTCGTGCTCGTCGTCTTCGCGCTCACCGCGACGAATGCCATCGCGACCGTCGTGCTGCTGCTCCTCCTCGGCACCGTCGGACTGTCCACCGCTCCGGGCCTGCAAGTCCGCATGATGACCTTCGCGGGGGACGCTCCCACGGTCGCTTCCGGGACGAACATCGCCGGGTTCAACATCGGCAACGCGATCGGCGCATGGCTGGGCGGCGCGACCATCGGCGCTGGCCTCGGGTTCACCTCGCCCCTCTGGGCGGGTGCTGGTCTCGCCGTGGTCGGCGTCGCTGTGCTCGCCGTCGGATCGATCCGACGCACCCGGAACGTCCCGACGTCGACCGCCCCGGTCGTCGTCACGCAGTGATGGACCGACTCGACTCCCCCGGCTGACCTCGGCCGGTCGACGCCCGCGCCGTGGGACCCGGCGCGGGCGTCGTGCACTCGCACCCCGCATCCCGTGTCCGGAGCGCCACAGAAGAACGGAACGCCATCATGCCTGTCGGAGAAGCACCACTCCTCACCCACGCACAGCTCGTGCCAGGGCGCCTCGTCCATCGCCGGGCGCTGTCCGACGTCCTCGTCACCGAAGCGCACGCCCTGGGCGATGACACGTTCATCGCAGGAGCCCAGTGGCCCCGCAACCACCGCCTCTTCGGGAGATCTACCGACGTCGACGTCTCCCTCGTCGCGGAGACGGTCCGACAGGTCACGATCTTCCTCGCGCACACCGAGTACGAAGTCCCTGTCGGGGACGCCTTCCTGATGGGGGCCATGCAGGTCGCCACCGTGAACCGGGTGATGAACGAGGTGGGGCCGGATCTCGCCGTCACCATCCGAGCGACGGAACTCCGTCGCTCGGCGCGCGGGCTCGCGTCGTTCGTCGTCGAGGCCGTGATTCGCGACGCCGACGGTGAGGTCGCCCGGGGGAACGCCAGCGCGCGCATCCTCGATCAGCGGACCTACGGCAGGACACGTCGGGGCCGCACCGCACCGCTGGTCGTCAACGGTTCTGGTCCGGGGCGAGACACACTCGACGTGATCGCCCCGACTCCGCGACCCGGAGTCTCGATGCTCGTCGTCAACACCGCGGAGACGGCCTTCTTCGATCATCCGCTCGATCACGTTCCAGGGATGCTCCTCATCGAAGCGGCCCGTCAAGCGATCCGAGCTGACGGGGGTCCGGCGCTGGCCGGCCTCGATGCGGTGTTCGACGCCGTCGTGGAGTTGGACGAGCCGTGCGTGATCGTCGTCGAGCGGCATCGCGATGACTGGCTCGTGCGCTTCGAGCAAGGTGGGGAGATCCGGACGTCGATCATCGGGCGCCGCGCAGCATCGAGGGCAACATCGGAGGCGGCGCTCGTCGAGGTCAGCGCCGGATGAGCGAGAGCACTGCCGAGCACGAGTCCGATCGCTCGGGCACGACGATCCCGGGCAACAGGATCTCCCACATCTCACGAACGCGCTCGAACAGGTCCTGCCGATCGTGCAGGGTGTCGGACACCAACTGCACCCCTGTGTACGCCGGAACGACGAAACGGGCAAGCCGTACGGGATCGATGTCGGGCCGCAGATCGCCCTGCTCCACGGCCAAGGCGATCAGGTTCTCGAACGTCGCCATCCAGTCACGGTACGGCGCGACGTTGGAGAGCGAGCTCGCTGAGCCGTCGGTGGTGAGGCGGATACCAGCGCTGACGACCCCGTCGCTGACCAGTTGGCGGGCAAGACCGGTGCACATGCGGATCATGGCCTCGAAGGCCGAAGACGCCTTCGCGATGGCCACCTCTGCGTCGACTCGCGCGACCCGGTGCTGCTCCACGATGACCGCGTCTGCGATCTCTTCCTTGGAGCGGAAGTGGAAGTACATGGCGCCGCGGGTCACTCCGGCTTCGTCCGCGATCTGGTCGAGCGAAGCGCCCGCGTACCCTCGGCGCTCGAACACCTTGGCTGCACCGCGGACGACAGCGGCCCGCGTCTGCAGCGCCCGCTCCTGCGTCGGCTCGGTCCTGGTGCTCATCTGATGTCGATCGTAGCCGACGGCCGTCGGGAAGCGACCAGACCGACGGGCGCGAAACGGGTTGCCGTCACCGGCAGCACGGGATTCATCGGTCGGCACGTCGTCTCGGCGCTCAGGGCGCGCGGGATCGAGTCGATGGCGTTGGATCATGCCACGTTCGATGACGAAGGTCGACGACGACGAGCGTTCGAGGGGGTCGATGCGGTCGTGCACTGCGTCTCGGCGGTTTCCGGCTCATCCGCGGCGATCCGTGCAGCGAACGTCGATGCGACCCGGGTTCTCGTACGGTCCTCACGCGCCGCCGGCGTGGACCGCGTCATCGCCGTGTCGACGGCTGCGGTCACCGGGATCGGACCGCATCGTGGAGCCTCCGGCACTGCTGCACCGCACACGTCGTCGCCGGTCAGCCGCGCTCGCGCGGAGGGCGAACAGATCCTTGCCGAGGCCGGCGCGATCATCGTCCGCCCGAACATCGTCTGGGGCGCTGGCGATCGCTGGGCGGTGCCGACGATCGCACGCATCGCCGCAGGGTCGAACGACGAGACCTCGACCTGGCAGGCAGTCGTGTCCGCGGTCGGGGTGCGTGACCTCGCAGAAGGCCTCGTCGGCATCGCGGCGAGCGCCCACGCGACGCCGATCGGGCCCCTGGTCCTGCATGCGGACGCGCCGACGCCGATCCCGGTCAGCGCCATCGTGGAGTGGGTCCGGGAACACGTCCTGACCTCCGCCGAACCGCGCGGACCGCTGCCGCGCCTGAGCGATCACCAGCGCTCGATGCTCGAAGTCGACAACTGGTTCGACGGGTCGGCGTTCTGGCGAGCAGCGGGTGTCCCCGCGCCAGAGCCGTTCCAGCCGCTGCCGACCGACGCGGAGTGGTACCGCGATCACATCCTCACGACGTAGCCGTCGAGGTCGTCTTCCCCGGTCCCGGTGCTGCGACCTCGTGGCCGCCCGCTCTGCGGGCCCCGGCTCGGAAGCCCGAGCTGCCCGCCGAGGGAGCCGAGGAGCGCGACGACGAAGCCGACGATCTGCAGCGGCGACAGCGCCTGGCCGAGGACGACCCACCCGAGCACCGCAGCGGTCAACGGGCTGAGGACGCCCAGCAACGCGATCCGGGCCGACGGCAGCGCCCGTGCGCCTCGGAACCAGACGCTGTAGCCCAGGGCCCCACCGACCAGCGTGAGCCAGGCGTACCCCACGTACCCGGCGGCGGTCGGTTCCCACGGTCCGCTGTCGACGAACGGGATGAGCGGGGCGATCACCACTCCCCCGGCGATGAGTTGCCATGCGGTCGAGGTCAGGGGGTGCGTGCCCTCCGGGGTGCCCCACCGACGAGTGAGCAGGAGCCCCAACGCCATGGACACCGTCCCGAGCGCCGCCGCCCCGAGCCCGAGCACGTCGAACACCGCATCTCCGCTGAGGGAGACGAGCGCGACGCCCACCAGGGCCACGACGCCCCACACCACGTGGGCGATCGCGGGCCGCCCCCACCGCAGCGCCACGGTCAGTGCCACGACGACGAGCGGCTGGAGCGCACCGACGATGGCCGCCAGGCCTCCCGGCAACCGGTCGGCCGCGACGAACAGCAGCGGGAAGAAGCACCCGATGTTGAGCATGCCGAGCACGAACGTCCGGAGGCGCCAGCCCCGCGGTGGGACTCCCGGCCGGAGCGCGAGCAGCAGCAGACCGGCGGGGAGTGCACGCAGGACGCTCGCCGTCATCGGGTGATCAGCGGGCAGGAGCTCCGTGGTGACCACGTAGGTGGATCCCCAGACGATCGGCGCCACGGCCGCGGTGAGCGTGATGCCGGCCGACGCGGACGTGGATCGGGAGCGGTCGGTCATCTGCACACCGTGTTTCCTTCAGGCTGAACTTCTCAACGTTGAGACATTATGGCCCCGATAGGCTCGCGTCAAACAGTTCAGCGTGAAGGAGTGCTCCGATGGAGGATGCCGTCGATCGAGTCCTGGCCCAGTGGAGCCGGGAGCGACCAGACCTCGACGTCCGCGCGATGGCCGTCATCGGGCGGATCGGGCGCGCCGAAGCGATCCTCGACCGCAGGGTCGGTGCCGTCCTCGCCGAGCACGACCTGCTGCCGGGCGAGTTCAACCTCCTCGCGACCCTCCGACGTGCGGGATTACCGCACCGACTGGCCGTCGGACAGATGCTCGCCTCGACGATGGTGACCTCCGGGGCCGTCACGAACCGCTTGAACCGGCTCGTCGCGAAGGGCTTCGTCACGCGGCAGACCGACCCCTCGAACCGACGCAGCGTGCTGGTCACGTTGACCGATCACGGGCTGACGGTGGTGGACGCAGCGTTGGCCCGGCACGTCGAGAACGAACGGGAGCTCCTCGGCACGCTGAGCAGCGACGAGGAGCAGCAGCTGGCCGGGCTCCTCCGGAAGCTGCTGCTCGGCCTCGGTGACGGGGCGGACTGAGCACAGCCCGCCGTGGCCACCGGCCCCGGAGAGTCGCCTGACGCGCTCCGTCTCAGGCGGCGCCGTGGCCCCGGCCGTGGCCGTGCTTCGTCGCGTTGGCGTTGACGAGGTGCAGTTCGTTGCCGTGGCGCTCCAACACAGGCTTGTACCCGGCGGGCAGGCCGGCGACGCGGACCCTGCTGAAGCTCGAGCCCTTCGCGATCCGGTCCGCCGTGATCAGGACCACGTCGTTCGCCACGGCCGTGCCCTTGGCGACGTGCACCCGCAGCGTCCCGCCGAACGACGCCGTGCCATCGACGCGCATGGCTGGACGGGACCCGGAGACGCTCAGCGACAGTGCAGCGTGCGAGCGCTGCGTCAGGTTGCCGCCGATTCGGATCACCCTGGTGCTGGCATCGGCGAGCGTGCCGGAGACAGTGGTCACCGAGCCCGTCCCGAACGCGGTAGCGGAGTCCGCCTTCAGCGTCCCACCGCGGACGACGGTGCCGCCGGTGTAGCGGTTCGAGCCGGCGAGGGCGAGGCTGCCGGTACCCCGCTTGGTCAGTGACCCGTTCCCGCCGATGTTGTTGCGCCAGGTGTCGGCGGCGTCCAGGCCCTTCTCGGCGGCGTTCATCGACACCGACACCGCGCTGTCGAACGCTCCGTAGCCGGACGCTGCCGAGAAGAGGTCGAGGCGCCCCCACCCTTCCGCGTCGTCCAGCAGGGGGTAGCCCGACGGCAGCGCGGTCGTCCGGAGCACCTCACGGATCTGGGCGTCGCTGAGGTACGGCAGGCGGGTCCGCAGGAGCGCTTCAGCACCCTTCGGCACCGTGGCCGGGATCGTCTTCGCGCCGGTGCGCGTGAACCCGTACGTCAGACGTTTGCGGTAGTCCTTCTTGTCCGCTGCGTAGTCCGCGTACCGATCGACCGCGCTCGGGCCGGCTGCGGCGAGGACCTTCTCCGCCTGCTGGTGCGCCTGCTGCTCGAGCTGCGTGTTGGCCGGGTCGTTCAGGACGGCCGCTGCCAGCGCAGTCGCCAGGACCCGTCCGCCCATGACGTCGAGCGGCGAGTGCATCCCCGCGACGATCCGACTGTTGCCGATCTCCGAGCCGTTGGTGAGGAGCTCGGTGTACTTCTCCGGGTACGCGTACGCGAAGGCCAGAGATGCCAGGTAGCCGGCGTTGGTGTGTCCGCTGGGGAAGCCGCCGTCCGTGGCGGGCGTCGGGGACTTCTCGGGGACGAGCTGCGGCAGCACCTTGACGTCCTGGCTCTGCCGGTACGGCCGCGGGTACTGGTAGTACTTCTTCGCGTTGCTGGCAGAGGAGTAGTCGCCCCGCAGCGTGTTCACCAGCTGGACGACGTCGCCGAGCTCCGAATCGGTGTCCGCCCACGCGCCCTTCGCGTTGCCCTGGTCGGCGTACTGCTTCGTCGTGGCGTCCGCCGGGATCTCGTCGGGGATCGTCGTGCCCGCGTTCGTCGCGGTCCGCACCGCGTCGGACAGGTCACCGAAACCCGCGATGGCCGAGTAACTCTGGTTCCGTCGGTCGATCAGGTACGCCTCGTGCCCCTGCGCATCCGTCCGGGTCTGCGTGGTCCGCGCTGCCTGCGCGATGTTCGAGTCCAGGATCCGCTGCGCTGCAGCGCTGGTGGCGACCCCGCTGTCCCAGGACGATCCCGGGCGCCACAGGGTGCCGAACTGCGACAGCACCCCGGTCGCGGCGTTCGTCTCCGGCGTCGTGGCGGCAGGGGTGTTCGTCTTGTAGGTGTCCACGAAGTACCCGTAGGCGCCTGGACGCGGCGCGGTCCGGGATGTCGCCGCAGATGCGCCCGCCGGAGCGATCAAGGACACGGCGCACGCCACCGCCAGGACCCCCATCACCGTGCGGGCCCGACGTCTCGGAACAGCGATCAGGAACCGGCGCATGGCGTTCTCTCCACTCGAAGCGTGGTCACACGATTCGGTGACACAGAGCAGAAGCGTGGCGCAGGCGCGTGAACCGGAAGTGGCACCTGCGTGAACCGCTGCCGTACTCGCTGCTGCTGGTCACAACGGAACCACGCCGGGTCCATCGCCGAACAACAGAAGAGCCTCAGCTCCCCGTCTGACCGGGGATCTGAGGCTCTTCTGGATGGCGGGTCGTTTGCAAGTCGCGCGGAGGCCGGAGTTCATGGGCATCCGCGGTGTTTGGTCTGCCGCTGCCAGCTGGGTTTCACCTGGGTCTGACTCGATTTTCCCTCCTCAGAGGAAACCCTGGTCAGTCCTGATCAGCATCGGTCGCCGCGCTGTCGGACTCGCGCGCGATGGTGCTGCATCACGCTGTCCGCTCCGCAGAGGTCGGAGTTCATGCGCGCTACGTCGTCGGGTACCGAGTTCCACGAGCTCTCGGAACACCGACGCCACGCGCCTTGACAATCGGTACCGGCGTAGGCCGCTGTGTGACGGCTCTATCCCTGTGCGCCACGGCGGTCCGACAGCCGAGGAGCGTGACGCGTTGCGCCGGCGTCGGTTGACCGCAGACGAACCCCACCTGGCGACATGGGGACTGACTTGGAGGACGGAGTCGGTGGCGGTCGGAGCGGTTGAATCTGCGCTGCTTCTCACGTTCATCGGCTCTCGTGTTCATCGCGGCAAGGGTGAGGTCAGTCGGTGCACCTTCGCGCACGACAACCGGATGGCCGGTCAAGGAAGCTGCGGACCGATGTGATTCAACGTCTTGTCGAGGTCCTTTCTGACGGACCACAGCTGTGTTGCGTAGATGATCGTGCCTGCTGCCATCGCGAGGACGATGGTGATGAGCGCCCAACGCGGCCCACAAGTGGCAATCAGGGCCGACGAAAGCAGACCGCCGAAGCCGAGCGCACCGTATGCGAAGAAGCGGTAGACGGCTCCGACTCGGCTTCGCATGTCGGCGGACGCTCGGTGCTGGCGCACTGATACCGCGATGACGTTGTAGACGACGAGCCCGGCACCGTATGTGAAGAAGACAACCACGATGGTTGATCCGCTCGTGACGGAGTGCCCACTGACGGTGATCAACAGGAGGGGTGCGAGGGTGGCGGCACCCATCCACCCGAGCATCGTCGCCGTGGGGCGCCGCGGGCCACGGCCGCGCATGATCGCTGCTGCGAGAACAGCTCCCGCCCCAGATGAGGCAAGGAGCAAACCCAACATGCTCGCACTGAGGTCGAGTTCACGATTCCCGTACACCAGGAAAGTAGTGATGAGCGCCTGTTCGAGCAGGTTGAATGCGGTCCCCGCAGCGAGGAGACGGACGAGCACCCGATCGCTGAAGCTGAACCGGATTCCCTCCCACAGACGTCCGAAGACGTTCGGCCGAGAGCCTCCGGTCCGTTCCGGTCGGGGCGATGCGGCTCGTGCCGGGGCGAAAACGGCGCAGGCAATTGCGTACGTGGCTGCGATCACGAGAAGCGCGACGAACGGCTGGCTGAGCCCCACGAGGAAGCCAGCCAGGGACGGCCCCACGACCTGCGCTACGGAGTACGTGAGTTGCACGCGACCGTTCGCCGCGATCAGCCGGCTCGGTGCAACGAGTTGCGGAACGATCCCTTGAACGGCGACATCGAACGCCGCGGTGAACGTCCCCGCCACGAACACACCCGCGAGCAGCACCGGCAATCCGAGTTGGTCGATCGCCGCAAGCCAGCCGAGGATCCCAAACACCATTGCCCGACCCGCATGGCCGACGAGCATCGGAGTCGATTTCGATGTGCCGTCGATCCAGGCCCCGAACAGCAACGTGAAGAGCATCACCGGCAAGAATTGAGCGAAGGAGATGAGCCCGATCTGCGCGTTCGGGATGTGCATGGCGAGAGCGATCAGCGGCATCGCGGCCTCGCCCACACGAGCGGCCATCTGCGAAGCGGATTGGCTCCAGGCAAAATGCCCGAACGCGCGGTCGACCGTGGCGCGGGGCCGTGCGCCCATCACTCGACCGTGATGCGCACAGCTCGGGCAAGCCGCTCTGCTCGCTCCGCGGCCTCATCCGCGCTCGCCGCCGCGACGACGACACGACCCGCCCGAGAATCAGACGTGAGCACAGGTGGGACGCGGTCACCCACAGCGACGGTGACGACAATCTCCGCGTCGGCGGGCGTCGAGGGCAGCGTGATCCCGGCCACGTTGCCAGCGGACGCGACAATGAAACGGACGGCAGCTGCTGACGATCGGCTGGGCCGAAGGTCGGGGGACCCACCCAGCGCTGTGTTGATCGTCTGCTCGAGAAGATCGACTCCTGTGGACATCCGAACGAGGTCACGGATCTTGTCGCCCCCGATTCGATCATGCGATTCGATGATCCGCGGGCCACGGTTGGTGAGTTTCACTTCAGTGTGCGATGGCCCGGTCTGGAAACCAACGAGCGTCAAGAACTCGCGGACGTAGTCGACCATCAGCGATCGATCGGCATCAGTGATCCGGGCTGGGATGACGTGAGCGACTTCGACGAACGTTTCTGCGTCGGTCTGCTTCTCGGTCACGGCCACGACATGGTGCGTCCCCTCGACGGTGAAGCCTTCGACGCTGAACTCCGGACCGTCGAGGAACTCCTCCACGATCCACGGGCCGTCCCCGTTGTCCGTCATCCGGTCCCAGACCTCCGCGAGGTGGTTGTTACTCTCCAGGCGCAGGATCCCGACGCTCCCCGATCCGCTCACGGGTTTGACGATGAGCGGCGAGCCGGCCTCGTCCGCTGCAGCCTCGAGATCCGCTCGACCGTCGACGTTCCAACTCCTCACCGCGAAGCGTCCGTCAGCTGCCAAGCGCGCTCGCATCGCCGCCTTGTCGCGGAGCGTCGTCCCGACGCTCGGCGGGTTACCGATCACTCCGAGCTCGCTCGCTAGCCGAGCTGCGAGGACCAGCCCGGTCTCGGTGAGCGAGAGAACCGCCGCAAACGGCTCCTGATCATGGGAACGTCGAACTCGCTCGACGATATCGTGCTCATCCGCCTCGATTCGGGCGAGGACCTGCCCCAGGTGTTCCCTCTCGCCGTCCGCCACGACGGCGAGCTCGTACCCGCGGTCCGCGATCCGGGCCTCGAGTGCTGGAGTGCCAGCTACGACGAGAACCCGCGTCACGCGGCTCCTCCCATTTGGTGGACGGCTCGGAGAACGTCTTCGACGTGGTGCGAGGGATCGTCATCGGCAACTAGCACGTCGACGACGACGCCACTGACGATCAAGAGCGTCACACGCCGGTAGAGCACGGAACCCTCGAACTCGAACGTGGCAAGTCCGAGTGCGTCGCGGAGCACCAGTCCCGTGTCACTGACCAACGGGTACGGCAGATGCAGGCGGGATGCAGCCTCGAGCTGATAGTCAGTCGTCTGGGTGGAGCACCCCACCACATCCCACCCGATGCCAGCGAACTCGTCGCGGAGATCCCGGAACGAGCATGCCTCGGCAGTGCACCCCTTCGCCCCCGGGATCGCAGCCCACGCCGGTGAGTCCGATTCTGCAGGATCGCCGGTCCTCGGATAGACGAAGACGACACGATGAGCGCCCTCATTCGATCCAAGGTCGAGAAGACCGCCGGACGTTGACTCGAATGACTGGGTGGGTAGCCGCCGGCCGATGACATCGTCACGACTGGTCATACGAGGGCCTCCGCAGGCTTCCGGTCCGGGATTCGTTCAACTTCTAGGCGGTACGCCGCCCGGACTTGTCGGATCCGGTCGTTCACGGTCGCCGCCGATGTGTCCGGGACGTCGAGAAACACGATCCCGGTTGTCGACGAGCTGTGCATGCGCGAACTGATCGTGTCTCCGACAGAGGCGTGCATGTCCACGAGTCGAACGCCGTCGATGTTCGCGAAGTCCTCGGCTGTGGACAGTGCAACAACCCTCCCGGGCTCCGTCGGGAGGCTCGTCCACATCAACATCGCCGGGTGGGACCCGTCAGCCGTGAAGGAGACCGGGCGTCCGAGTGACAGCAGCATGAAAGCTTCCCACAGGTCGACCCCAGTCGAGAGTCGCGCGCTGTCGACCACGCCTGCACCCCCGGGGCGGCAGGCGATCTCCCCGAGGAGAATTCCGTCGTCGGTCACCAACGCCTCCATGTGTGTGACAGCGTCTCGCACACCGAGAACGCTCACCACCCGCTCGTGGAGTGCTCGGACCTCGCCGGAGCGGCGGTCAGTGGAACTGATGGTCGAGGCACCCACCATCGTTCCGATACCCCCGATAAGTGGTGCGTGGTACTGCGAAGCGATCGCGAAGCGGACCTCGCCGTCGATGATCACGCCGTCGCAGGTGATCTCTTGCCGGACGGGCAGGAAGGCCTCCACGGCGAGGAGCTTGGGAGGATCCACCAACACCCCGGCCGACTCTGCGTCCAGCAGTGCGTCGAGGTCCGCTTCGGACTCGAGCACGTGTGTGTTCATCGAACCGGTTCCGAAGGCGGGTTTCACGATCACCGGGAACCCGAGCTCCTGGGCTGCCGCACGTAACTGCTCGGCACCGACAGCGCCGCGGAACGGGGCGACCGGGACGCCGGCAGCGAGCAGGCGTTGTTTCATGGCGACCTTGTTGGTCAGCAGGTTCGCGGTCTCGAATGGCACGCCGGGGAGGGAGAGGATGCTCCGGACGAAGCCGCCAGCCGGCATGCTCCGTTCCGATGGCGACACGACAGCCCGGACGCCGTGTTCAGCAGCCAGTTCGAGGACTATCTGCAGGACGGCGGCCGCGTCGCCGACGTCGTGAACGAAGTGCAGTGGGGTCGATCCGGGGTACAGGTCGCGGTACGCCACCTCAGTGATGACATGCACCGAACCTGCTGGGACGTGCTCCGTCAAGCGGCTAAGGGCCTCGACCTTTCCGGTGTTGATGAGGACGATGACGCCGGCGCCGGCGCCGGGTTCACGCTCATGCATGGACGGACTCCTTATTGGATGTGTTTCGATCCAGAGCGCCCAGGCCGCGTTCCAGGAACCAGAGCGTCCCGACCATCGTGCTTCCCCAGCTGTTTCGACTCGGTAGTGCTTCGGGGTACCGAAGCCACCCAATCAACGCGTTGGCGGCGCCGATCAAGAGCCGAGCTCTCGCGACATCGAGGTCCACTTCCCCGATCGACGCGATGCGTTTCACGAGGCGATCCTCAAGCGCAGAGATCCGTTCCGAGTCAGGCGGGGCCCCCTGGAAACGCACCGTTCCGTCTTGGACATCGAATGCGTGGAACGGTGTCCGATCCGAGCCGGTCTCGACCGCTCGAAGTACTGCGCTCATCGGCCAGACGCTGTGGAACAAGGTCGCGAAGTCGTACGCAGGATCGCCGCGCCCTTCATCAGGTCGGCGATTGCCGTCCCAAACTGTCCGCGGGTCGATGAACACGGGTTCACCACTCTCATTCTGAAGCAGATTCTTCAGGTGCGGGTCACCGTGCACGATGCTGTTCCGTACGGGCATGATGGCCGCAGTTCGGCGCAGCATCGGCACCAATTCGTGGAGGCCTCGGAGACGTTCGCCGTCCGGACCGATCCACGGATTCGCCAGCAGCGTGTCGAGGTTGGTCTCGGGGAACGCTCGCCGAGCGGCCTGCTCGAATCCGGGATGCTGTGGGATCGTCTCGAACCGCTCCTGGTACACGTACTTGGCGACGAAGGGCTCACCAGGAGCGTCCGTCGTTTCGTGCAGCGATGCGAGTGCCTCGATGAAGGGGGCGATGATCGTGTCGCTCTCGGCGTTCAGTTCGGTGCGGTCGTCGTCTGCGAACAGCGCCTCGTCGAGTGTTGCTGGGCGAGCGGCGTCCATGAAGACCACCGCTACCGGCGGGTCCACGATCATGCCTGCAATGGTCGGAAACAGCGAGGGGCCCTTTCCGAGCTCGTCCCCCACACGGCTCATGAAGGCGACCTCGGAAGAGACGATGTCGGTCGGGCCGACCTTCGCGACGAATGCCCCTCCGTCGGTTTCGACCCTGGCGATGAGGGCCGAATCCGCACCGGGACGGTACCGGTCCGAAACGCAGGCAATGCCGAGTCCGCAGCCGGCCGCCCAGTGCGCGAGCAACGCGTCTTGGACGGTGGTCACCACCTCGACGTCAGGAACGCGGGCAGACCAAGACCACCGGCCCACCAGTGAACGATCGGGCGCGATCAGCACACCCCGATGACTCACGGACCCCTCACGCCCTTCGACCTCCGAGTGTTCCCAGACGGTTCCTTCCGGCATGCGGGCGACCGAGACCTGTGCACTCCCCGGGAGGTCTCGCGTCGAGGCGACCGCGACCTCGACGCCGAGTGCGCCGAGTTCGACGGCGATCGCGCTAGCCCAGGTCTCAGTTGATCGGCCGGCTTCGGTGACGACGTCTCTGGTCTCGTCCACCACCACGGCAGCCAAGACCAGTTCCCACGTCTGATCCTTCTCCACCTCAGGCCACCGGCTCAGGCAGTCCGAGGGACGCGGACGCCTCTGTGGCGCTCTCGATGATCTCGGCCGCACGGTGAGGCATGAGGCTCAAGAGAACCTCGCTGAAGCCGTGAGTTGCTTCGGCGTAGCCCTGGAGGAAGACCTTCGGGCCGTTGAGATCGGTGGTCTGCACGCTGTAGTCCCGGTTCAGCTGGTACCGACCGGCGTCGTCGGTTTCAAACAGGTCGGCAGCACCCTGCAGCAGTGGGAGGGGCGTCGGGTACCGATAGCCCGTCGCGAGGATGACCGCGTCGTAACGCTCCGAACGCTCCGCCCCGTCTTCGACCGAACGGTAGCGGACCTCAGCATGTTCAGGCGTGGAGGCTCCACCGACGTACTGGACGAGGCGGTCGAAGCGGTAACGGTCGCTCCCGACGACCCGTGCTTCGTACCGGGTTCGGTAGATCCGCGGAATGAGGTCGTAACTGGCACCCGAGTGGGCGGCTGACGCGTAGTCCCGCAGCACCAGCGCCCGCGCTTCCGCGGAAGTCGAGTAGAACCAGTCCGGCATCTCGGGGGAGAACAGCTCATTGACGAAATGGGTGTCGTCTTCGGGCCGCATTGCGAATCCGCGGAGGGACACCGTAATCGATGCTTCCGGGTACTGACTGCTGAGGAAGACGAAAAGGTCAGCGGTGGTCTGCCCCGCGCCGACGATGTTGAAGCGGTAGGGCGCGAGTCGGTCCGGGAACTGTTGTTCCAGTCGTCGTTTGCTCTCCGACGCGTGGAACAGCCGGTCGCCGGTGGCCGTGCCCTCGGGCAGGTAGGGCGTTCCTCCGTCTGCCACCACCAGGTTCTTCGTCCGGACCGTCTGCTCGAGCCCCGTTGTCTCGTCTCGAGTCGTGACGTCCAAGCGGCCGCCTGCCGCTGCGACGATGCCCACGACCCGGCTTCCCCACCGCACACGGTCGCTGAACTGGTCGGCGACCCACGCGTAATAGTCGTTGAACTCCGTGCGGGACGGGTAGAAGGTGCGCAGGTTGATGAAGTCAGGCAGGCGCCCCTTCGCCCGCAGGTACTCAAGGAACGAGAAGGCACTACGGGGATTGCGCATGGAGACGAGGTCCTTGAGGAAGGACACCTGCATCTCCGCCTCGGGGAACATCAGGTCCGGATGCCAAGCGAACGACGACTTCGCATCGTGAAACTCCACCCGGAGTCCGGGCTGCAGCTCAAGCCCCGCAATCGCCACTGAGATGTTCGACGGCCCGAAACCGACCCCGACCAGATCTACCTCTCGCATGAGGTCCCCTTTCCTCTCGCAGCGTCGAGAGATCGGTCGCACCACTGCGCCTCCCCCGAGACGAGCCGGTTGCCACGACATGAACAGAAGGTGAACGGCTCGCAAACGCAACCGTAGCATCGTGTACAGAACGATCTGTGCCTTAGGCGGCTGCTGTCAGGTCTCTCAGCATGGCCGATGCGCCTCTTGCCGGCGCTCTGGCACCTGCCCTCATCCGCGGGCAGAGGCGCAGCAGCCCGATGCCACTGGGCGACGGAGCCGTCGTCCAGGAAGCCGCTCGGATCGAACGCTATCGCTTGAAGGGGGCGCGCTCGACGAGGTTCGATGATGTGTGCCCGCTCGCCGTCGATGACGAAGACAGCCCAGGACCCTCCCGGCCGCTCATCGGGAGTTCAGGGCGATCACAGGTGACGGCACGCACTGCGCTGCGCGGCGACGCCGCAGTCGTGACGTACCCGCGGCCCGCGCCGCCCAAGCCCGACGGGCAGACGCACACGACGGACAGCGCTGCCATCGGCACCGCGCTCGAGCAGTTCCGTTCACGCGCACCCCTCCGTCAGAGCAGCACGACGGCGGTGAACGCCAACCCGTAGACGGAGAGGAAGCCACACCGCTACGCATCGAAGCGCTCGAAGCCGATTGGACGTTAAGGCGTCCGCGTAAGAAGTCCCGCTACGAGGCCCTCCCACCCGATGCCGTCTACCTACAGGCAATACGCAAGGACCTCGCCGCTGCAGTAACCGACACCGGCCCGACTGCCGAGGATCTGTCATGGCGAGATTCTCGCAGAGATCGACTGCCTCAGCGGCTGCCTGCATCCGCAGGCATACTCAGTATCAGGTCACTTCAAGTAGTGCGACTCACACCAACGGTAATGGCACTTATCACAACTTCTCGGCGTAGGCCCGGGTAGGAGAATCCGTATATTAAGACCCAGGGACAGCACGCCTTCAACTGCTCCGATCAAATACCATCGGGAGGAGAGTTCCAACCACCCTTTTCAGAGAGCTCGCTAACGCGTGGCTTCCCCTTCTTTGCGCCGCTATACGATAAACGGAAGCTTCTCGATACGCCCTTTTCATCTTGGAACGTCAGAACCCAAGGAACACCTTGCGTAGTTCGAGACTTGTTCCAAGCTCGGAACCCACCCGACAGCCTTGAGACCGTCCACCGCCCCACTTGCCCGCCTTGCTGCCACCAACGCACGAGGTCCGAAATGACAAACAATGGAACGTCGCCTGGACGGTAATATCGACCATCCTCAGTTTCAAGCAATGAGAGTTTTATACCCTCGGCCGGTTCGTCCCCCTCGGGTGCACCCGCTTGGCCCGAAGCGTCTTCCGCTGTAGGTAACTCTGGAGACGCCAGATCGGCCCGTACTGCCTCGTTCATCGTAGTCTTGAGCTCGTCGAAGCCCGCGGCCACCGTCGATGAATAGTCGACCGACCGCTGAGTGAGCAAACTCAGCTTACGCAACAGCGTCGCCTGGTTGCCGCCTTCCAAACGAGCGGTTTCTTCTTGTACTACAAAAATGAGCAACGCAACGCCCGCCGCCGCGACCGTTGCTGCACCAAACACCAATCCCAAGCCATTCCACAGCCAGTTGGTGTTCGCGCGCTGAAACAGAAGGTACCAGGCGGCAATAGCCAGAACCACCGCCGCCAAGATGAGCAGCACGAATGCCGTACCACGGAGCCACTGCCTCCCTTCGACCGGCCGGGAATCTTGCTCCCGCGGAACGAGTGCCGTACGCCCACCCCTCCCGGAGAGCTTTGTGACAACGCCCTGCTCAAGCAAAGAATTACGAGCCGCCCAGTACTCGGAGTCAGACAGGCCGAGGGCCTC
The DNA here is from genome assembly GCF_025643395.1 of Curtobacterium sp. Arg-1. NCBI lineage: Bacteria > Bacillati > Actinomycetota > Actinomycetes > Micrococcales > Microbacteriaceae > Curtobacterium > Curtobacterium sp. Arg-1. The sequence continues at coordinate 193,223 of NZ_CP095731.1, read as the reverse complement.
TCGGAGTTCTCGGTTGGTTCGAGGAGTGCCATCTGCGGGAAGTAGTTCAACCAAACGGTCAGAGATGGCCTCCTTGCTTGACGCTCCCGTCTTCCAGAACCCCTTAGTGCGCCGCTTTGTTATCAAACCGCTTCCCCTCCCAGAATTAAGACATAAAAATGCGTTCCTCATGCCTATCACGAACCACAATTCCTCGCGGAACGATTTAGCATTGCCGCCGCGACGACTCGCTAGCAGCTAGACAAACGTTTCAGTGCCGAAGAGTTTTCGTCACTCTCGCATCCAGCACACGCGGTCGTCGCCACAGGCGGTAGATCAAGAACGCCCCCACTGTCGACGCCAGCGGCCGACCTTGCCCATGCGAGCATAGATGACGCACACTCATTCATGGACCGGGGCATACCCGGCACGAGGGCGACGAACCAGATAGACGGCTCGGCACGGGAACAGTAGAGCTTTGGGGACGCCCTGAGGTTGCGGTGGCTCACACCTGCCACGAGAAGCTCCGTTATCGCCTGGTTACCGGCAAAGCCCCCGGGGCGAAGCGAAAGAGCCCCAGATGCCCGTCGTGACGGGGATCTGGGGCTCTTCGCGTTGGCTGGCGGGCGACTTGCAGAGCCTGCGGATCGCCGTGTTTACGCGCCTCGCAGCGCGCCGCCTGAACGTGTGCCCCCTGGGCGTCGGCGCATTTTCCCCTGGCGGGCGCTTTTCCCTGATGAGACCAAGCAACATGCGAGGAGTGACCTGCCTAGGGTGCCTCTCTCCGGGTCCAGCGTCGTCTCCTGTCCGCATCTACGTCCACGTCCGCGTCCGCGTCCGCGTCCGCGTCCGCGGTGCAGAATCAGTAGTGTGCCCGCTTGGAAGAACTACCAAGAGTCCGTTGCCGACGTCTTCCGCGATCTGGGATTCACCGCCGAAACCGACAAGAAGGTTGAGGGGGTCCGTACGTCACATGACATCGACGTAGTTGCCACCTATCGCCACGTTGGGCTCGACCTGCTGTGGGTCGTGGAGTGCAAGTTATGGAAGACCCGTGTCTCGAAGCTGCATGTGCTCGCGCTGCGAACCATCGTTGAGGACATCGGCGCGGACCGCGGACTCATCTTGTCTGAGTCAGGCTTCCAATCGGGGGCGACGGAGGCAGCAGTCAAGAGCAACGTCTGGCTTGCGGCCGTGGCGGACTTCAAGCACGAGGCCCAAACAGCTCTCGAACGGCGGCGGCTGCTAGCGCTGCCAGAGCGCATTGCCGCCGGTAATCGACGCTACTGGACAATCCCGAAGAGCCTGAGAGAAGAGACTGGGTTGCGGCCAGAGGGGCCCACCCTCGGCTACAGCGCCTCGAACACCCTTCAGACATGTTGGGCGCTGGTAGAAGGCGCGTTGGCGGGCATCCTTCCTCCGGAGAGCAGGTTTGCCCTCTTGCCTGACGTCAGAACCAAAGCAGAAGCGATTGGAATCGCCGAAGCGCTCCTCGACGATCTCGAGAGGCGGCTCGACGAAGCAGAGCGTCAGATTCCGGGGTCGATATGGCAAGAGATTGAAACAAGCCGTAGTGAGCAGAACCTGGCGCCGTCGGACGACCGCACTAAGAGCGTCGCGCGCACCTTGTCAATTCTTCTCGACATTCCGCACCAGGAAGCAGCAGATCGCTTCGACCAATTCATCGAGGAGTAGCCGATCGCGTTTCAGCCGTAGGCCGATCGCGAGTTGCTGCAGGCGCTCCATTGCGGCACTGCAGCGCCGAGAGGCCGGATGAGCTGCGGCAATCGGGAAACGCAGCGCTCTCGGGTAGTCGGCAAACCGAGCGCTTAGGGCGCCCGTATCACGGCGGCTGCCTATGCCATGGAGGCGAACCAGGCTGCGAGAAGGGCTTTCACGAGAAAAATTCTCGGAACCAAGAGCCATTTGAGAGCTGCGCTTGCGTTCACTTCCCCCGGGACGCCTCCTGACGAGGGTGGTGCACGACTTGCGTCGGGCGCCTGCGGAGCTAGCCGTGACCACGTTGCAGGACGACTGCAGTCCGGAGCCCGAGCACGAGCTCGAGCTCGAGCTCGAGCTCGAAGTGAACCTTCGCACAACACTGGACAGGCGCGTAGAGTGGTAGTTACTATCACCGCAACGTATCCGCGCATTCGCGGATGATTGGAAGCCTCGGAGGTTCCGACATGACGCAGCACACCAGTACCGGGGAAGGCCCGGAGCGAGTGCCGCAAGCTGCGCAGCAGGTCTTAAGACTACGAATCGCCCGCATCCCCCTCTCAGCCGTCCGCGACCAGCCCCTTCCCGATCTGCAGGAACTGTACGCAGACCTCCAAGAGGACCAGGCCATCATTCCTAACCTGCGCATGGGTATGGGGGCCCTCCCGGTTGCGCGGTGGGACCGGGCCCACGCTGCAGCCGGCTGGACGCTCTACGGTGCGGACCTCACCCTCGACATGGGTCATCCGTTTGGGTCGATGTTCTACCGCAACGACACCGACGGCCGTGTGTTGCGCGTCGGGGTGAAGTGGCATCCGCCGGTGCAACAGCTCGAGTTCCCGGCCCTGCATCCGTCGAAGCCGGAGCTGACCTCCGATTGCACTGGGGAAGAAGTCGCCGCCGTGGTGTTGGATGCGCGGAGTCGGATAGGGACTCTTGTTGCGGTCAACGCGCAGATCGGGTCGTTCGTCGCCACCGAGGAGTCCGAGAACGCCATCCTCGACGCGTCCGGCCTCGGGCTCGAACGGCTCTCCGATGACGACCCGCGGCTCGCTGGCCGCGATGCGCCTCGGCCGTCACGGCCGGGCGGGGGCGGCGCTGATGAGTGATCGGCAGTGGGTGCAAGACATTCGGGACCAGCAGACGATCCTGTCGTTGCCGTTCGGGGTCGGATGGACGATCGACATCACGCAGACGTTGGTCGCCCTCGAGGCTGCGGGGATGCCGGCCCATGTGGAGGCGTTCGACCGTCTCCGGTTTGAGGACGGTCGGTCCGGGTTCCTGTCGACACCGAACCCGACCGCAACGATCAACGACGACGGCACACCGGCCGAACGGACCGAGGACCTCATCGTCATCCCCGGCGGGTCGGAAGGCGGCGTCCTCTCGCTCGCCCGCCGGTACCCGGACCTGGTGGTCGTGAACGGGAAACGGCAACGAGTCTGGGCCGACGGTCGGCAGGTGCACGGGTCGTCAATGGAGCGGGACGCGACCCCGGGCTGGCGGACCGTGTTCGCCATCGCCCGCACCATCGCCCTCCACGGCGGTGGTTCCCAGTCAATCGCGGACCGCATCGGCATCTCACTCGACGACGTGCGCGCCGCGATGCCCGCGCTCGGGGCGAATGTCTTGCACACGCCGATTGGATGGGAAGCAGCCGACCAGGCCACCCTATGCGACTGGGCCTTGGCGGCGTACCCGGGTTACGGCGGAATCCGGACCTGCTGGCGCCGCGACACCACCATCGACGCGGAGGCTGACCAGCTGATTGCGCTGGGTGGGGTGATGTCGGACCGGTGGGCGGCGCACCAGTCCGGCGTCATCGTCCCACCGAACCGGCTGACGGCGTTCTTCGCCCAGCACCCCGACATGGCCGCGCTCGGCTACGAGCCCGCCACCGTGAATGAGGCGACGGTGTCGGTCGTCATCCCACAGGACACCACCATCCTCACCAGCGCGGAGGGGTGCTGCACGGACGACTTCCTCACCGCGCACGTCCTCTACGCAGACAGCTGGGTGGGCGCGAATACGGACGCGGTGAACGGGCTGCGACAGCTGCTGCACTTCCGGTCCGACCTCGCCCACGACCTCCGCTGGCACCCCAAGAACGGCAGCGGTGCGGGTGGGGTGGGCTGATGACCTTGCAATTGCTGTCGCTGACGTTGGCGTACGACGACACCCGGTTCTTCGGCTCCGTCATGTTCATCGACCCCGACCACTCGGAGGGCAAGCCGGCCGTGGTCCTCATCGACCACACCGACGAACCGCCGTGGTTCCGCCTCACCATCGTCGACCCGGACAGTCAGGACCCGGCGGCGCCGGCAATCGTCGAGGCGGACCGCATCATGCGGTTCCTCCTCCGCTACACACCCGACCGCATCGGTCGAACCCCCGCTGACTTCCCGCAGCTCTGACCTGCCCTGCTCACGCCTGACTCTTTGGAGGTAGTTGCTGATGATGCGTCTGGTGTCCATGCACCTGTCGAACGACCGGATCCTCTGGGGGCATGTGCTCCTCGAGGACACGGAGAACCCGGACGCGCACCTGGCGCAGATTCTCGTCCGCCCCATCGACGTCGAACCCGGCTACGAGCTATACGACAAGACCAACACGGTCCTGTCGGACCTGACCGTGCCGGCGGTGCGGGAAGCGAACCGCATCGTGCAGACCCTCCTCATCCCCGCCTCAGAAATCGCGAAGCGGGAGAAAGCCGTCCGGGCGGTCATCCACTCGGGCTACTTGGAAGGGTTCCCGGACGACATGCCCTGGCAGTCCCAGCTGTGGATGTACGCCCGCGGAGAGGTCACCCGCGAACAGCTCAGCGCCTACGCCGACGAAGGCCGACAGATCCCCCGCCAACCCGAACACAGTGCCGTCGGTCCGGCGGACGTCCCTGAGGACTGGTGGCAGGCCACACAGGCCCGGATCCGCCGGCACCTCCTCAACACCACCCTCACCGAAGTAGAAGTCGCTGCGGCCCTGCAGATCAGCATCGACGAGGTCGGCGAGCTGTTCGAATCGAACCGGCTGACGAGCTTCGACCTCGACGGCGAAGAACGCATCCCCGACTGGCAACTCGTCAAGCCCGCACTCCCCGAGTTCGGCGACCCGGCGTCACTCCTGCCAGGCCTCGACGTCCTCTACGCCGCAGCACCGCAACCGCTCCTCGACGCGGCAGCAATGACCGAGTTCATGACCACACCCCTCGAGTTCCTCACCGTCGACGACCGGATCCTGACACCACTCGACTGGATGCGGGAAGGACGGCCGCTGACGACGATCATCGCCCTGTTCCGCGGACGACGGTGGCGACCATGAGCCGCCGGCCCGACCTGTTCCTCCTCAACGTCGCCTACGACGCCACCGGCGTGCACGGGCACGTGTTCTTCCGCGACCCACCCAGCACCGAGCTGCGGCAGGTCATCGTCCGCAGCACCGACACCGGCAACATCTGCGAACCAGCCCGCGGCGACCCCCGCGAAGGGTGGGAACCGTTCCTCGAAGAGACCCGCTGGCTCATCGCCCTCACCCGACCCGACACCCCGGGAGAGCGCAGCTGATGGGGCCTGGGCTCGAATGGGTCAACGCTGCATACAGCGGCCGACCGCAGATCACGATGCCGTACGGGCTCGGCGACACCACCGACCTCACCAACACCCTCGCCGTCCTGAAACTCGCCGGGCTTCGCGCGGTCGTGGAGACGCACGACACGATCCGCCTCGCGGACGGACGCCGCGCACGCTTCCCGACCCTCACCCCGCGACCCCGCGACCCCGCGACGACGACCCGACTGATGCGGAACTGCTCCTCCTGGCGCCACGAACCATCACTGCGACGCAGATCGCGCTCGCGGAGCAGACGGCGACGGTGCTGCTGGTCGACGTGGACCGGCGCCGCGTCTGGATCGACGGCAGACAAACCCTCGGGACAAAGGAACGGTGGAAGGACGCCGCACCCATCTACGTCACCTTCGCCATCGCACGGCTGCTCGCCGTCAACGGCGCCACCTTCGACCGGCTGGTGCGGGCAGGGCTGACTCCCGGGCAGGTGGACGACGGGCTCGCACGCCTCGGCAAACGCGTGCACCGCACCCAAATCGGCTGGGAGTCACGAAAGGTCGGAGGGCTCGTGGACTTTGCCATCGCCTGCTACCCCGGACCAGGCGGCGTCAGGACACGGTGGACGTCCGAGCTGCCGCTCATCGAGCAAGCGGAACGGCTCATCGAAGCCGGCTGCCGCATCTCCGGGCGCGCCATCTCCGACCGCCCCGGCTACCCCGCCATCAGCAAACGCGAGCTGCCATACCGGCTCGTCGCGTTCACCGAGCAGCAGGTCGACATGGCAGCGCTCGGCTTCGAACCCGACACGATCGGCTTCGCCGGCACCGAACTCATCCGGCCAGCCGACCCAACGATCTTCCTCACCGCAGCGGCCGCCGGCTACACGGACCGCACCGACGACATCATCACCGCCAACACGCTCCTCCGCGCCGACCTGCGCAACGCCGACGACGCGGCATCGCTGCAAGAAGTACGCGACCGGTTGCAGTTCCTCGCTGACACCGGCTACGACCTCCGCCACAATCTGCCCAGCTGACCAGAACCGGCAGGCTAGGTCGACGGTTCACTGAACCTCCTCCGGTCCTTTACCGAACTGCGCCAACCCCAAGCAGCCAGCTTGGTCTCGCCGCGGCCTGCTTCCACCCAAACTGCGTCTCTGGTGAGGCGATACGCCTGGGCGTCACTTCGACGGATCAGCCGGTCGGGCAGTTGGAACCACGCGTGCACCGGCAATGGCTCCGGAAGCTCGCGCACCTCCACGCCGCGAGCATCCTCCCCGAGCGAGAACGGCGAGCCGGGCACCGGACGATCCAAACGACGACGACCCGTGACCGCGACAGCAGGAGCCGGCACCGACGCTCGCATACCGGGCCTTCACCGAGAACATCAACGGACTAGTCGTTTGAGACGGGAGAAGTAGCGATGAGAGCAGGCCACGCTGGCGCGTTCGTTCAAGGACCGATTGATGAGACGTAGTCTCGCGTGTCGTTCTCAAGATCAGGCCCACGGAGTTGTCGCAAAAGGTCGGCCCCAGCGCGCTCCCGGGTCGTGCTTCAACTCGCTACGGCTTCGGCCAGGGCGAAGCGGCCGTAAGTTGCTCAACCTGCTGCCGAAGGTGCTCGTCCGCTGCGCTGGCCATGCGCGCCACCAGGTCTCGGTAGCCCTTCGCTGCTCCCTTATTGAAACTGTCCGGCGCGCTTGCCGAGTGCACAACTGAACCTCGAGCGCTCACCAGCTTCTCCAGGGCACTGCGATCGGCTTTCTCAATGGCGCTGATGAAGTCGAGCCCGACAGGTAGAAACAGCGTCGTGATCTGCTTGACGCGTGCAGTGTTCATGCCGAAGCGGCCTGTGTCCGCGTCACCTTTCGCGAGGGCCCTCACGCCTCCGACCCATAGCGCCCGCCAACCAGGGTGAACAGTCAGCTGCCAAGCAGTGGGCTTCCCGTCCTCGATGGCCATACGCGCAGTCTCCGGCACCCGGTCCACGGCGGTGTGATTGGCGAGGAATTCGGTCGCCTCGATCGCAACGTCCTCCACGTACGCTTCCCACGCGGCGTAAGTGAGTGCGACTGAAGCGACGAACATCGAGGCTTCCTGTCTAGTCGGCTTTCCCCGGCCAGTTTTCGTGCCCGCCATCAAGTTGTCGGTGTGCTGAAGGGAGACCTGGAAGTCATCGAGAGATTTGCTCATGTGCCGACGATATGAAGGAGGAGACCCCTCGCGCGACCCCCGAACGGGCGCACCCCCTCGCGGACGGCGGAGGAGTGGACTCAATCCGAGAGGTCGCAGCCCTCCCGTTCAGCGATCGACAAGAGCCAGGGCCGCCGAATCATCACGGTGAGAGTGAGCTGGACCGGGACGGAGCCACCCGGGTGAGCCGAGTTGGGAGAAGTCCGGTAGCCGATCGTCCAATCGTTCACGAGGATGTTCCGGTCTCAGACGTAGGTAGAAGGGGCTGGTCGCTCCGACGTCGTGAAGACCGACGGACGATGACGAGCCCGACTGATGCACCTATCGCTGGGATTGCCGGTGTCAGGAACGAGGCGGCCACGACGACGCTGGTTCGACTTGCGGCGGCTCCGACTCAAGGGAGGAGCGCCAGTACGGTGACAGCCGTCGCGAGAGCAATTTCCGTTGAGTTCGGCAGCGACTTCGAGGAGCCGTTCCAGGCTGAGGACCGCCAGGTCGGTGGACTTGGGAAAGTACTGCCGGAGCAGGCCGTTGGTGTTCTTGTTCGAGCCGCGCTGCCAGGGCTTGTGGGGTCGCAGAAGTAGATCGCGAGGTCCGTTGCGAGGGTGGTGTCCTTATGCCGGGCAAGCTCGGTCCCCTGTGGCATCGGACGAACGTCGGATGCGGCGCGACCTCCGGACCGAACATCTGGTTGCCGACACATCGCAGCGTCCAGCAAGCGCTCGTCTACGGATAGTGCGCCCGCATTCGTGCTCCGCATCTGCTGCGTCGCGTATCTCGAGTGCGGACGTGCAGCAGATGCATCGCCGTCGCGCCGTTGCCGAATGATGTCGGCTGCTCATGCAAGGCTGCTGGTGACGCGTCTGACACCCGTGGAACGCGCCCCGACCGGAGTTACAGCATGATCGAACGCGTACGAATCCGCGGCTACCGAAAGTTCCGCGACCTGGACTTTCGACCGCACCCGGAATTCAACGTGTTGGTGGGCAACAACCAATCCGGGAAATCGACCATGCTCGAAGCCATCACCTTGGCCGTCACCGGCCGGATCAACGGCCGCCCAGCGGGCGAGGAGCTGCACCCGTACTGGTTCAACCGTGACAATGTCGCAGCGTTCTTCGCGGCACGTGCTGCGGGAGCGAACCCTGTGCCGCCGACGATCAGCATCGAGGTGACATTGCGGCCGGGACCGGAGTTCACCGAACTGGTCGGAGCGGACGACCTGCTCCAGCCCACCGGGCACGCGCCGGGTGTGCGCCTCATCATCAAGTTGAACGATGAGTACAAGGAGGAGTTCGAGGCGTACGTCACAGACCCGCAGACGGCCCTGCTGCCGACGGACTACTACACGGTGGAGTGGAGCTCCTTTCAGAACGTTCCGCTGACGCAGCGGCCACGAGCGCTGCGTCTGGCGATGATCGACTCCCGGACGGTGCGCTCCGGCGCCGGGATGGATTACCACCTGCGGCAAGTCATCGGTGAGCACCTCACCGCCGAGGAGCAGACCACTGTCTCCGCAGCGTTTCAGCAGGTGAAGGAGACCCTTGCCGCGCAACATCTCACGGGAGTGAACACCAAGCTCGCCAGCGGGGATGAGCTTCTCGACGGCGGCAGGGTGTCGTTGGCGATGGATCACTCCTCCCGGACGTCCTGGGATAACAGCGTCATCCCTCACGTGGAAGACGTGCCCTTCGTGCTGGCTGGTCAGGGGCAGCAAGCGGTGGCGAAGACCGTTCTGGCGATGCGCCGACACACGGACGCTGCCGGCGCGGTAATGATTGAAGAGCCCGAAAACCACCTGTCGCACTCGAATCTGAACGTACTGCTAGACCGCGTGGAAGCGCTCGCCCATCCTGAGCAGCAGGTGTTCATTACCACCCACAGTTCGTTCGTGTTGAACCGGTTGGGACTCGATCGGCTACGGCTGGTGTCCGACGGCACCGTGCAACCATTCACCGCGTTGCCGGCGGACACTGTCGGCTACTTCCGGAAACTGCCGGGCTTCGACACGCTCCGGCTCGTTCTGGCGGACCGGCTCGTGCTCGTGGAGGGCCCTTCCGATGAGTTGCTGTTTGAACGGTTCTACTGCGACAAGTACGGTCACCGCCCCATCGTCGACGGCATCGACGTGTTCTCGATGCGAGGCTTGTCGCAGAAGCGGTTCCTGCAGCTCGCGGCTCTCGCTGGGAAACGGTGCGTAATCCTCAGCGACAACGACGGCCGCGAGCAGCCTGACCTGGACGCTGTCGTCGCAGATCTGGGCGACCTGATTACTGACGATCGGCAGCTGCTGTTCGGCACGGTCGGACACGGGACCACGCTGGAACCGCAGATCCTTCAGGTGAACCCTGTCGACACCGTCCGAACGGTCCTCGACCGTGCACCGAACGTCGACATCCTAAAGTGGATGGGCAACAACAAAACGGAAGCGGCGTTGCGAATCGCAGACTCGGCGACACCATTGACGGCGCCGTCGTACTTCAGCAAGGCGATGGAGTTTATCCATGAGCGGTGAGCTCGTCCTCGCCGTCGCCGGATCGCGGAAGACGCAAAGCATCATCGACGCCTGTGTCGCCGCGCCCGCCAACGCCCGCATTCTCGTGGTCACCTACACGGTGAACAACCAGTTGGAGCTGCGACGTCGGCTTGCCGCAGCCTGTCCCGCTGCGACCGTGGACGTCGTTGGCTGGTTCACGTTCCTGCTGCACAACATCGTCCGCCCGTACTTGCCGTTCATGTTCCCCGGTCAGCGCGTGGCAGGCATGGACAACGAAAGTGCGTACCAGCAGTACGTCGGTGTGGAGGAACGCCGCCGGTACTTCACGTCCACCGGTCTGGCTCGTCGCGTGCACCTGGCGAACCTGGCCACACTACTCGTGCACCGCGCGGGTGAACTGCCGCTGCGCCGCCTGGAGCAGTTGTACGACCGCATGTTCATCGACGAGGTGCAGGATCTTGGCGGGTACGACCTTGAGGTGCTGCAGCTCCTGCTCGGATCCGCCGTGCCCTTGACGATGGTCGGTGATGTCCGTCAGGCGATCCTCTCCACCAGTCCAGAAGAACGCAAACACAAGCAGTTCAGAAACATGAGAGTGTGGCACTGGTTCCAGGAGCAGGAACGCAAGGACCAGTTGCGCATCACGCAGCGTCGCGAAACATGGCGCTGCCACCCCGACGTCGCCGCGTTCGCCGACGACCTGTTCGCACCCACATGGGGCTTCGAACCGACGGTGTCGCGGAACTCACTAGGCACGGGCCATGACGGCTTGTTCCTCATCCGTACCGAAGATGTCGATGCGTACGTGGAGGAGTTCGCACCCCAGCCGCTGCGCTGGGACGCCAGAGCAGCGAAGGCGCACGACCACCTTGAGTTCCTCACCTTCGGGACCGCGAAGGGCCTGACCAGGCAGCGGGTGTTGATCTTCCCGACAGAAAAGATGCGCAAGCTGTTGCAGAAGGGGGAACCGCTTGAGCCTCTCACCGCCGCAAAACTCTATGTCGGTGTCACTCGCGCGGAGCAAAGCGTCGCGTTCGTCCTCGACAGGCCGGGCCAGTGCGCGCATCCATACTGGTCCCCGCCGGAGGTCCGGCCCTCATGATCGACCGCCGCCACCGTCATCGTTGTCGAATGAACGTGTCCGAGACAGGTCGCCAGGTGGACGGCAGGTTCGCTCGGGCGTCGTGATACCCGAGAGGGATGTCGTTGTTATCACCGTCGAAAAGCGCGGCGCGGACAACGTTGCGCAGCGTCTCGGGTGGTTTTCCGCGCTTGCCGAGCGTCTGATAGCTCGGGAGCGCCGCAATCTGTTCCTCACGGTACACGGCGGAGAGCTCGCCCCAGAACCACGCTTCCGCGCGATTGGCAACTTCGACCTCAAGCTGCTCGAGGGCGCTGCTGCTGTCCTCAGCAGCAGCCGCATCGAGGAACGCCGGCACCCAGTCGAGCTGCAGGGACAGGGTCTCGCCCGCCGCATCCCAGTTGCTGAGTCGGACTAGGCTGCGGGCGGCAGCTCCGAGTCGTTGGGCATTCTTGTAACGGCGGTGGTGACCGGTAGCGGCGGCAAGCATGTTCGCTTGGGGCGGTTCGGGACCGGTTACGGTGAAGCGCCCAGATACGTGGCCTTGCCACCGGGAGAACGCGAAGACCATGCCGTGCGTGAACGCCGGCAGATGCTGGAACGCCATGAGGTTCGTGACCGCACCACGCACAGCAGCGATCGCGAGCGCATCGGTGTCGGCTCGAATAGGTGCCGGCAGCCTAACGGCGGCCATCCGCCGCGCACCCTGCATCGGCTGGTAGGCGACGTCCACAAGCCCTTTCCTCGCCAGCGACAGCGCTGCGCGCCGCCAGGCGACAGCGGTTGCGGCACTGACACCGTCCCACTGCTCCGTCGAAGCGATGGCCACGTCCTCCACGTTCCGCCATACGAGGCGGGCCGACGGCGGGTCCTCATGCAGGTCGTCGAGCAGCGCTCGCTCCACCCGCCCAAGACCCCTACTCACGACGCCAATCCTAAGTGTTGCGCAAGCCGGTCCGTCGTGTCGGCGGTGCCGGTGACCATGGGACCAGATGCGGAAACCCCCGCTGTGTCAGCAGCGGGGGCCCTGGTTCGCATCTCGCCCTCACAATGAACGGAGATACGTCTTGAGTGTAAACAGCCCTCCCTCGCCGCCCGAGAGCCGGCAACCGATCCGCCCCTCCACGGTGGTCGGCCTAGTCATCGCTGCCGGTGTTGCCGCGGCTGCCGGCCAGGCATGGGGAACGGAAGAAGGGATGAGCGTCTTCGCGCTCAGCCTCTGGTTCCTCCGGTAGGACCTGCGCCACGACGCGGGCGACCGGATGCGAAGCGGGCGCCGCGCTGCCGAAAGGCAGCGTGGCTCCTGCTTCGCGCAGGGGGCGGCCGACTGAGGCATTGAACGGGCAGAGGGCAACGTTGGTGCGCTGACGCGTGCAGGGGCGTCGAGCGCGTGGCGAAAGCGCCTTTGTAGGGCGAGCCCAAGACTGTCACCGTCGGCGCGTACCGTCGATCGTTGACTCCCGGCGCTGGACCGACGAGTCACGGGTGCGCGGCACGACGGCGCCAGCCGTGCCGCCTCCTCAGCACGCGAATCGGTGACAAGCCCTGCGGTACCGTGTCGGCCGTGGTCAAACTTCTTCCGGTGAGCACCATCCGAGACGCGGGCACGCTGCTCGCTGACTTTGCAGGACAGCTCACCGATATGCGCTCACGCACGGAAGCTGTTGAACGGCTCACCGCTTGGAGGACGTGGAGTCCTCGCGCGGCGCTGCGTGCCCGCGCGCTGTTCCGGGAACGATCCGTTCGCGACCTTGTGCTCGGTGAGCAGTACGCGATGCTGCACTCGTTGGCGCCGACGTCCGATGGTGCTGCGCTTGCCGCACTCATCGACAACGAGATTCAGGAGCGGCTGGACCGGATCGCTGGAGCTCAGCAGGAACTTCGGGAACTCCGAAGGGAGTGGGGCTTCGAAACGACCGCGGTGCTCATCGACACCAACCTCCTCATGCATGCCGGGCCGCGACTTGCTGGCATCGACTGGGACTCGCTGCTGCGCACCACGACGCGGAACACAGCGTTCGTCATACCGATCCAAGTCGTGGAGGAACTCGACCGCCTGAAGTTCCACCGCGCAAGCGAAGTGCGTTCAAACGCCGCCTACGCACTGAAATGGCTCGCCGATGTCCTGCCGGCAGGAGCGCAATCGGCACCATTCGCGACGAAGGCGGACGGTACGACAATCCGGATCTGGGTCGATGACAACGAACGAGTCCCCCTCCCGGCGGTCGACCGGGACATCATCGACCGGGCCATGGAACTCCACACGTACACAGCGCGGACGGTCATTGTGTCCATGGACCGGAGCATGGTGCTGCGGGCTTCGCACCATGGCGTAAAAGCAGCACTCATCACAGCCGACGCCATTCCGCCGCGTTCATCCGATTGAGCTCCACACGTATATCGGCGCCCTCTCATACAGCACTGTGCGCGTTTGCCCGCCCAAACGAGAACGCGGATCTGGTTCCACACCTACTCGCGGAGCGTGTGCCGGCCAGCCTGCCCGACTTCCGGGCTTGTAGCTCCAGCTGGACCGACAGGGCCGTCTAGGGCGAGCGCCTGACTCTCGCCGTTGAGAACTCGGCATCCAGACCTGCCGCCGTTCAACATTGAGAGCATCGTGGGCCCGTCAGCGTCTAATGGGCTGCACCGCCTGCTCAGCCCGTCATTGCGAGCCCACGCGCGTCGGCGGGCAGATAGGCGAAGGACTGTGGCACGGCAGGCCTGGGCTCAAACTCGCCAAGAGTGAGTGGGGTGGCGAAGCGTTCAGCCGAGGCCACCACGATGGCGACTGCCGTCGGCGCGTTGCCGTAGTAGGCGAAGAACGCCTCTTTTTCGATCACGCCGAGGTGCCCGAACTGTTCCCAGATGCGAGCGGGGGTGTCGGTGACCATGTTACTGACGGTGAACTGCCCGATCACCTCGCTGCTCGGGGCGGTCGCGTAGATGAGTACTGTGCGGATGTCGTCGGCTAGGCGTCGCTTGCGGAACTCAACCTGCTTGCGGCCGTCCACGATCGCTTCAGCCCAGCGCGTGTGGATCGACATCAGGGCTACGCGCTCAGCTGGTTCTGCACCCATTCGATTCCTCCCGGATCCCGTACACGCACGACCGACTGCGGCCAGGACGTTACGACCTTACGTTCAACCAACTCGGTCAACGACCAAGGGGGCTCGATGAACCGGTCGTGTCGAAACAGAATCGTCAGGACTGCCTTGCCATCTTGGTGCATGCCGGCGACATCGGACGCTGAGTAGACCGTCCGCTTGAACGACAGCTCGATCGTTTCCATGGGGTCTTTGGAACGATGGGAACGCTCGGCGACCCCGACAGCCACGACTGCGCCGTCGCCGCGCACTCCGCCCTGGCTTCGGTAGAACAGCAGAGTCGACCCTGCCGGGATCTCCTTCGTGGGACTACGGCAGAGGTACGCCTTCCTGATCGCGTTGCCATGCGCCTTCGGCGTGGTGAAGGTGTCGGCAAGCATCGTGGCGCCCATGGCGCCAACTACGGTCGCGTCGGGAAACAGGTCGTCGTACCACTGCGGGGTGATCGGGATCACGAAGATCGGGTTGCTGCGCTGAACCGCGGGTGGCCCGTATCGGATATGGAAGTCCAAGCCAGACAGCGTCGACGATGATGGAGGGTCCAGCTCCTTGAGCCAGACCTGCTCGTCCGGATCGCCCTCCTTCACCGTAACGATCTGGAACCCGAAGTCCACAAGGAACTCAATGAGCCGCTCCTGGCGGCTGTTCACCTCGACGAACATCACTCCGGGGCGACCGGGCTCCTCCGCGGCCCACCGGAGCACGGCCTTCAACAGTAGTTCACCGTACCGCTTACCTCCGGCGGTGTCGCCCACCTTGAAGGTGGCGAGCTTGATCGCTGGCACGCCCCGCCGCAACGGGTGCTCGTCCCGCATCTTCACGAGCGCGAGCGCCTCATACTGTCCTCCCTCCCCACGGATGATCCAAGCTCGGCGGCTGGTGGCTTCCTTCTTCACCTTTGCCATCCAGGAGTCGAACTTGGGGTGGTAGTCCGACCGCAGACTGTCGAAGATCGGCTCCGAGGTATCGAGCTCGTAGGTCTGCAGGCGCTCAACCATCGGGGGTGGGGTAGGGGCTTCGGGGTGCCAAGCGGCGAGCTGGGCAGCTGCTTCACCCGATCCCAGGACTCGATGTCCCAAGCCAAGACGGGCAGCTCGTTTTCGTAGCCTCGCATCGTTGGTCACGAGGAAGTGCACGGCTTCCGCGTGAAGCGCGGCGAGTATGCGCGCATCCCGTTGGTCGTTCGGGCCAGGATCGGATGGAAATACCTCCCACACCTCGGGCGGGACAGGGAGCTCGGCCAACGCGGGGTACTTGTCGTAGGCTGCGAGATTCTGCGCTCGTTGCGTGGACTCGCGTGTCTGTTCGAGATCTTCGCGCGTAGCCGGATGCACGAAGACGTGATGACCGTGCTGCGCCGCGAGGCGGAGGAGATTGCTGACAGCCGGCTGAGCCTCCTCGAGGTGGCCGTCGTAAGGCTCGGCCGCGATCACGACATTCGAGTCGATCAGGAACGACATGTCGGTTTGCATCTGCCCCCTCCGGTTGAAGCTGAGCATCCCACAATCGCACCACTTGACTAGTCACCGCGCCGCATGGCGGGCTCGTGCTATCGGTAGGCGTCTCGCAAGCGGCACAATGCGATCTCTGCCGTCACCAGAGACGGACCGAAGCGTAGAGAGAGAGAGAGAGAGAGAGCCCCGGTCACGTTCCGGAGTCATGGGTCGATCATGTCGTGCGGCTCATCTACCCGACCCGCTCCGCCCGACGATGACCCGACCACTGGTCGCACCGAGGTTGACCGCGGCCACACTGCCGCTCGTTGCCATGCTCGGCCCCTACCGCAGCAAGGCTGCGGCGACACCGGCGTCCACCGGCACGTGCAGATCCGTCGTGTGGGAGAAGTCGGCGGTTCAGATCTCAGTCGGCGCAGGGTAAGGCGTGCGACCCGGCCGCACTTGCCGGCATGAAGCCCGACCACACCGAGGAGATGAGTGGTTATAGTAGTTACCATGCCAGAGTACCGACCAAAGCTCCCCGAGGACGTCTGGCACGCGATACGCCCGTACGTGCTCGACTTGGCAGAACGAGCGGAACCGAGAGTGCCTTACAAGCGGGAAGATCTACTGCCTGCACTGAGCAGGTTGGCGGCCTACGCATTTCGTGTCGGGTACCCGCTTGAGGACTCTTACGTGCTTGACCCGTTCTCGATCGATCAGTTCGTGCTGCATCACCTCGTTGGCTACAACCGAGCGAGTCGGAACACGATGCGGGCACGTGTACGTCGCGTCTCGGAAGCCATGCTCGGTGCCGATGCCGCCGCCACCTTCGTCACTCTTGGTAAAGCGGATGCGGCACGTCCCTACTCCAGCGACGAGGTAGTTGGGTTGCATGCCTGGGCTCGACATCAGCCCACTCAAGAACGAAGCTCTTCCGCCTTGGCGCTGCTTGCCCTCGGGATCGGTGCCGGCCTGACGGGCGCCGAGATCATTGCGCAGCGCCTCGAGGCGATTGAGGTTGGCCCCGAAAGCCTTTCAGTCATACTCCCGCAGCGGCGCGTCGTGGTTACTTCCGAGTGGCGGCCCGCGCTCCAAGCGCGGATCGAGTTCATGAACGGCGAAGGCTGGGCATTCCGAAGCGAGCAGCGCGGCGGTAACGCGAACCTGATCACCGACTTCGTCGCTCGCGCCGGTTCCGTGCCACTGCAGGCTCGGAGGATGCGCGCGACCTGGGTCGTCCATCATCTCGATGCCGGCACTTCACTACGACGACTGTTAGCGATGGCAGGCATGAGTTCGGCCGAGGCGCTCGACCGTTACCTCCCATTTTCGGCCGACGGCTGATCGCCCGTCACCTCACCCCTCGTCAGCCAGGTTGCCCCCGCCAACGAGGCTAGCGCCCGTAGATCGGTCGTCGGTGGTCCAGGTAGCGGCGGCTCCACGCCGTCAATCGCCAAGCGCGCGCGGAGCACAGTGATCGCATACGCCATGAGCGCA
This sequence comes from Curtobacterium sp. Arg-1, assembly GCF_025643395.1. Classification (NCBI taxonomy): domain Bacteria; kingdom Bacillati; phylum Actinomycetota; class Actinomycetes; order Micrococcales; family Microbacteriaceae; genus Curtobacterium; species Curtobacterium sp. Arg-1. The sequence goes on along the minus strand of NZ_CP095731.1, from coordinate 176,156 downwards.
TCGTGGTCATCATCAGCGACTTGCGATGACACGGCGACATCGCCGGTGATCAGGTCACCCAGCAACGCCACCTCCGAGTTACCGCGCTTCGCGACAATGCTGACGCGGTCGCCAAAGTCGACCACCTCAAGGGCACTTCGAGCCAAGGGGTCGATGACCGAAAGCCAACGCACGCTCAACTGAATCTCCCCCATAGCAGTCACGCGCACGGAACCTGCAGCCATAGCTAAATGGTAACAGTAATGACCGTGACCTTGTCTACGTCAGCGCCGCCCGCTCGGAACCGCGTACCCTACGTCCATGGCAAGGACCGCTCGCGCACTCCCGGTGGAGAACGCTCCCTCGCCGTGGCCAGAGGCCGCCTCTGACGACACTCTCACCGAAATCGCTCGAGCGTTCGTGTTGCGTCTACGGACGGCAATCGGCGATGAGAGCATCCGCGCTGTCGCGGCACGTGCTGGTGTCAGTCACGTGACTGTTCTCAAGATCCTCAGCGGGCGAGCGTGGCCCGACCTCGCCACGATCGCGCGTCTAGAACTCGCATTGGACACTGATCTGTACTCGTCCTCGAACTTGCGGGGAACGGCCAGCGGCTGACTAGACGGCGAGGACAGGCGGCCCATCGAGTCCGCCGACGTGCGCCCGCAGTCCCGACGCGCTCATCCAGCGCACGACAGTGGCTGGCCCCTGCACGACCTCGATGATCCTGTGCAGTGACGATCCGTCGATCGTCACAGCCTCGCCTGTCTCAAGCGAGATTTCTTGCGCCGGCGTCCCCGCCGCAAGCCGGATCGCTCCCGAGGCTACGTACAACCACTCAACGCCGTCGTGACGACGGGCAAGCCGCTCTGGCGCAATCAGCTCCTGAACAGCCGGCGGCAGAGCAAGCGCAGCACCATCGACGTGGTTCCAATTCGCCCCATCTGAAGCCGGCTCCACGCGGCCGGCCTGCACAGCACTTCGGAACGGACCAAGCAGCTCCCATTCCGGTCGCTCAGCAGCGGAAGCAAGCTCGAGAAACTGCACCAATGTCAGCGGCTGAGACCCGGACAGGATCCGCCGCAAGGTTCCGACCGGGATGGCGGTGAATCGAGCGAGGCGCGCCAACGCCACGTGGCCATCGAACCGATCCCGGAACCTTGCTACAGCGGCATCGACTCGCTCCTGATGCCCGACATGTCTGTCCATCATCGTGCTCCCGGTCATTACAATTTCGGATAGCATTGCGCGACCAAAAGCCCGCAGTTCGTACGGTAGTCGTCCGACAGCGAGCGTTCCATGCACTCAGCGTTCGAAGGGGCAGCGACCGTGACCGCACTGTTAGGCGCTGTGCTCTCCACGGAGCGACAACAGCCCTACTCGGCGGCTAACTGCGAGCGCGGACGGCAGCTTCGAGCAGCTAGTCTGAGGGCACACCGAACTCCGGCTCGGGTTCCGTCAACTGTCACGAGCCGGTGGAGTGATGGAGATGTTCGCCCGCCAGCGACAATCCCCTATTCGCGCCGGTCGACTCGGCGCGCCTCGCTTCCGATACGGGCCACACGGACGCGTTTCGAAAACTCTTCCCCTCCCTGCCATCGACGCTGTGCAAGTCCGATCGTCGCAGGTCGAATCGCGCCTGCCAAACGGACTGCCTCAGTTCGCTCTGCCAGGACGGAATGACCAATGCCCATTGACCACACCGAAGACCTGCTCGAACTTCGATACGTCATGAAGCGCCACGACGAGGAGGGCCGTTGGATTCGGCTCCGCATCCTCGAACTCGTTGACGCGGGAGTGAGCCAGCGAACGATCGCAAACCGACTCGGCGTGAACACCACGACCTTGAGCTACTGGGTACGCTCCGCGCGCCGGGAGAGCTCAGGAACCATCGCCCCAGCAACCGGCGCCGAGCACGACAGCGACAGCGACAGCGACAGCGACAGCGACAGTCGATAAACCCACCAGCGAGACGACGCGCGGCGCTTTCGCTACCTCCACCACTGGGCCGGTCCCTACTCAATCAGGCCCCTTCGCCACCGGACCGGCAACGCTGACCCCCTGTTAGTAGTCAGCGTGGGCGTGTCACGGCTCACCCTGCCCGCCCATACAACGCTCTCAGCCTTGACTCTTTTCACCGGCCGATGCAAAGGGCGGGCGTGCCGCTCGTCATGGACCTCTTGAAGAGGCAGAAGGGCATCACTCCAATGCCCACAGAGTCGGGCCCGATCGACCCCGATGCAGAGAAACCAACTCAGCGTAGGCGCGCAGGGATCAGCAACGGCAAGAAAGAGCACTACGACCAGTTCGACAAGATGTCTGGCGCGCTACCGGTCGAGGGTCGCTTCCACTGCCCCGCGATGCGTCTATTGGAAATTGAGGCAACGCTCGACTACGACGCAGGCAGGATCAGCTGGGAAACATACCAGGAAAGACTTCTTCAGCGCCGCCTCTTTGAATTGCACCTGCATCAAAGCGCTGACAAAAACGGGAAGGCGAAATACAGCTGCCCTGCTCTCGGCAGATCGTCCACCGTCAGGTGCCCACGACGCTACAACAACGGCCTACATCCGGATGCAGTGGCAAAGAAGGCGCGAGGCCAAGTCTTCAAACAGGACCTTGACTTCCCCGAATACAAGGTCTGCACGCAAACCAGCATTTCCATCGGCGCGGAATACGGCGAGCGTGAGCGGCAGAAGTATCAGTATCAATCGCCGGAATGGTCCGCCGCTTACCACTACGGGCGCAACACTGACGAGAGCTTCAACGATCACATCAAAGCCAAGTACGACGTCGACAACCACGCTCGACGAAAAGTGCGGGGACTCGCAGCCCAACAGCTTCTCATCGGCATCCAGGTGGTGATTGCGAATCACAATCGCATCCTGGCTTACCTTCTGGAGCTTGAGAAATGGGCCAGAAGAACCGGCTCAGTAATCCGCAAGCTCCCACCGGTGACTACACAGCCTCCCGAGCGTCCCTCAAACCAGAAGCGGAACGAGCGAGGCTGGACGCGGTACATGGCGCATCCACCACCGCTGTACGAGATGGACACACCACCACCGTCGGATGACATCCCACCCGACCTGAACAGCCCCTGAGCCGGCGAATCGAAGCGATGTCGCCGACTTCGGTGCGCCCGAAGAGTGGAAGCCCGTAGGCGCGCGCGACCAGCTGAGGCAGAACTGACGCGCCATGCTGGCTGGGACGCGCTGATCGCGCTCCGAAACGAAGAAGAACCCTCGAGATTCCTCGAGGGTTCTTCTTCTGAGCGTGGCCTGCAAGTCAGGTAACACCTGCCCTGCAAGCCGCCCGATGGCGGTACCGGTGGGATTTGAACCCACGGTGGAGTTGCCCCCACACATGTTTTCGAGACATGATCCTTCGGCCGCTCGGACACGGTACCGGGAAAGAGTTTACACGATCCGGGAGGCCCGTGATGACACCCCGGGTCGGATCGCCCTCCACAGGCGGTCACCTGCAGGGCTCTCCCCACACCCACAGGTCCCCCTCGTCTCGGGTACGACCGGCGGGCGTACCGTCCACGGCATGAGAACCCGCACGCTCATCGCACTCCTCACCTCCGTCGTCGGCAGCCTCGGCGTCGTCGGTGCCGCAGCCGTCGGTGCCCGCGCTGGCGTGAAGGGCCAACGGGCAGCGGCGCAACGGGTCGTCGACATGCTCCCGATCCACGCCGACTGGTGGCGGGAACGACAGCAGCACGAGGGGCAGCTGCTCTACGTGGCGATCGGTGACTCGGCGGCACAGGGGGTCGGCGCGACCGCCCCCGGCCGCGGCTACGTGGGGCTCCTGACCCGGCGCATCCGGCACCGCTCGCACATGTCCGTGCGGGTGGTGAACCTCAGCGTCTCCGGCTCGACCACGTGGGGTGCGAAACGTGATCAGCTGCCGAAGCTCCGGCACTACGCGCCCGACGTCTGCACGGTGTCGATCGGGGCGAACGACATCGCCGACTTCGAGCCGGACAAGTTCGAGCGGAACATCCGGGCGATCTACGGGGCGGTCCCCTCGCACGCAGTGGTGGCCGAGTTGCCGTGCATGTTCGTGCCGGACCGGGAGCGCAAGGTGGCGGTCGCGAACGAGATCGTGCACCGGGTGGCCGACGAGTTCGGGCTGACGGTGGCGCCGCTGCACACCATCACGAAGCGCGTCGGTGTCCGCCGCACCTTCTTCAACAGCTACGGCGACCTCTTCCACCCGAACGACCGCGGCTACGAGGTCTGGGCGAGCGCGTTCGAGCCGGCGGTCGACGCCCGGGTGGACACCGTGGCGGCGATCCGGCTCTACCTGTCCGTGCGCGAGGCCGAGAACCTCGGTCGTGAAGCCGGGGCGGTGGCGAACGCCCGCGCCGAGCAGGACACCGACGGCGCCGAGGCGCTCGACCACGCCTCACGGCAGGCTCCGGGACCGGTCGAGCGCCTGCGCCACCGGATGACGGGGTCGATCGCGGTCCCCGACGACGGCGACGAGTCGGGCGGACACGGCGGACCGGACGAGCCGGGCGACCGCGCCGGTGATGTCGGCCGTACGGCCTAGCCTCGACGACATGGCGCGCCCGCAGTCCCTCTACCGTTGCACCGAGTGCGGCTGGACCAGCATCAAGTGGGTCGGCCGGTGCGGTGAGTGCCAGACCTGGGGCACCGTCGAAGACAGCTCTGCGGCGTCGGCGAGCACCCGGGGCACGTCCGCGGTCGCCGTCACCGGTGCCCGGGCCGCACGACCGATCACCGAAGCCCGCGGCACCTCGGTGCAGCGTTGGCAGACCGGCATCGGCGAGTTCGACCGCGTCCTCGGCGGCGGCGTGGTGCCGGGTGCGGCCGTCCTGCTGAGCGGCGAGCCGGGTGTCGGCAAGTCGACCCTGCTGCTCGAGGTCGCCTCGCGAGCCGCGGCCTCGGGCAAACGCGTCCTCTACGTCAGCGCCGAAGAGTCCGTCGACCAGGTCCGGCTCCGTGCCGAACGCACCGGGGCGATGCACGACGACCTGTACCTGGCGAGCGAAGTGGACCTCGGCGTCATCATCGGCCAGATCGACCAGGTGCAGCCCGACCTGCTCATCGCCGACTCCGTGCAGACCATCTCGTCGAGCTCGATCGACGGCATCGCGGGCGGCACGTCCCAGGTGCGCGAGGTCGCCTCGACCCTGATCCGCATCGCGAAGGACCGCGCCCTGCCCGTCCTCATCGTCGGCCACGTCACGAAGGACGGCACGATCGCCGGCCCGCGGCTGCTCGAGCACCTGGTCGACGTCGTCTGCCACTTCGAGGGCGACCGGCAGACTGCCCTGCGCTTCGTCCGGGCGCTCAAGAACCGCTTCGGCCCCACGGACGAGGTCGGGTGCTTCGACATGGGCGGCGACGGCATCCACGAGGTCCCCGACCCCAGCGGCCTGTTCATGTCGAAGAACACCACCCCGGTGTCCGGCACCTGCGTCACCGTCGCACTCGAAGGGCGTCGAGCGCTGCCGGTCGAGGTGCAGGCCCTCATCGTCCCCAGTTCCGCGCCACAGCCACGCCGGGTCGTGAACGGTGTCGATGCCTCGCGCGTGGCGATGCTGCTCGCGGTCCTCGAACGGCGCGCCGGCCTGAAGCTGTCCGACGCCGATGTCTACGTGTCCACGGTGGGCGGCATGAAGCTCACCGAGCCCGGCGCCGACCTGGCGATCGCGCTGGCCCTCGCGAGCGCCGCACGAGACCGTCCGTACCCGCACACGCTCGCAGCCGTGGGCGAGATCAGCCTCGCCGGCGAGATCCGTCCGGCCACGGGCACGAAGCAGCGCGTGAACGAGGCCACCCGCCTCGGGTTCACCACGGTGCTCGGCTCGGACTCCGGGCACCTGCGCGAAGCCCTGCGGGTGGCCTTCTCGATGACGCAGTCCCCGCGCGAACGCGAGCTCGACCGCGCGTTCTGAGGCGCTACGCGTGCAAAGCGGCCAGCAGGTCCGCCGGTGCAGCCTGCATGGTGTGCGGGCCGGCGATGTCGAAGAACACGCCCTCGAGCATGTCGAGGTGGGCGGCCAGGAACTCCTCCAGCCGCGGTCCGTCGTAGACCATCACCTGCCGGATCTTCTCGTCCGGCACCATCGCCGTGTAGGCGTCCGCCGACGAGAACAGCAGCAGGATGCGCTTGTCCGACCCCTCACGGCCGAACACCCGCACCTGCATGTCCTTCTTGCCGGTGACGAGCCGGGGGACGATCACGATGTCGTGGCGGAGCGCGAACGCCACCGCGGCGACGTCCTGCTTCGCGAGGGCTTCCTCGAGCTGTTCGCTGCGGAAGCGCTGTTCCTTGTCTGCCATCAGCTCAATTCCACCAGATTTTCGACGTTCCGGGACGCACGGGTAGCCAGTCGGCCCAGAGCACGCTAGCCTGATGGAACCGCTTCGGCGGCGCTCAACGTCCGGGCGAGGTGGTTTGCCCCTCAACCCGGGCCCCAGGGTCACTGGCCGACAGGCCTGACCCCGAACCCGTCCCGCCGGCACCTGCCCGCGTGGCGCATTACCCCCGTCGACGTACGTCGGGGTCTCCGTCGGTGCATCTGCACCTTGGCGGAAGCAAGAAAGCTAAGGAAACGCCATCATGGCATCTACCGGTACCGTCAAGTGGTTCAACAACGAAAAGGGCTTCGGCTTCATCGCCCCGGACGACGGCAGCGCTGACGTCTTCGCGCACTTCTCTGCGATTGCCGGCAACGGCTACAAGTCGCTCGAGGAGAACCAGAAGGTGGAGTTCGACATCACCGAGGGCCGCAAGGGCCCGCAGGCGGAGAACATCACCGTCCTCGGCTGATCACATCAGCTTGAACAGGCCCCGTCGTCTTCGGACGACGGGGCCTGTTGCTGTTCCCGGCGCCCCTGATCGGCACAGCGCAGCCGGAAGGGAACGGATCGGAATCGCGAACCGCGAACCGCGAACCGCGAACCGCGAACCCGCCGCCTACTGCAGGATGAACTGCACCGAGGTCTTCGATTCGAGGTTCCCGACGGCGACCTTCAGGTGGTAGCTCGCTCCCCCGGCGGTGACGGCCGGCCGTGACGAGTCGCACGTCGACGTGGACGAGCGGGTGCGGTCCCACGCGATCGCGGGCGTCGTGAGCGTCTGACCGGACTTGATCGTGACGTCCTGGTTCGTGCCGCCGGTCTGGCAGTCCTTCGACGACCAGTACTGCTCCTGACCCGAGCTGATCGTTAGCACCTGCTGCGCCGAACCGAGGTCCAGGTGGCAGGAGTTCGTGCCGGAGTTCTTGATCGACATCGCGATCTTCGGGTCCTCGGTGGGGCCGTACGCCGACTTGTCGAGCACCGGGGTCAGGACGATCTGGTCCTTCGTGCAGGTCGAGCCGTCGGCAGCAGCGGGCTTCGTCGCAGCAGCCGAGGCGGACGGCTTCGGCGCCGCAGACCGCGAGGACCCAGAACCGGAACCGGCAGACCCGGCAGACGACGCACCGGCACCAGACCCGGCGCCGGCAGAGGCCGACGCGCTCGGCGCCGCCGACGTGGCCCCGCTCCCCCGCCCGACGACGATGAGCACCACGACCAGGACGACGACCAGCAGCGCCCCGAGCACGAGCGCCCGGCGACGCCAGTAGACGACCGGCTTCTCGGGTCCGACGGGGTGACGCAACGACGACATGCGCACAGGGTAGACAACGGCGCGGGCCACGCACGGCCACCCCGCCGGGCGGCACGAGAAAGCGTCAGAGGTTCTTCAGCATCCGGGTGTTGCCGAGGGTGTTCGGCTTGACCCGGGCGAGGTCGAGGAACTCCGCGACCCCTTCGTCCGACGAGCGGACCAGTTCGGCGTAGACCTCGGGCGGGACGACGCTCTCGCCGATCTCCAGGTACCCGTGCTTCGTGAAGAAGTCGACCTCGAAGGTCAGGCAGAAGATCCGGGCGACGCCGAGTTCGCGGGCGTCGTGTTCGAGCGCTTCGAGCATCCGGTGCCCGACGCGCTTGTGGATCCACTGCTCGTCGAGGGCCAGGGTGCGGACCTCGGCGATGTCGTCCCAGAAGACGGCGAGCGCACCGCACCCGATGGGGGTGCCGTCGGGGCCTTCGGCGATCCGGAACTGCTGGATCGAGCCGTACAGGGCGACGTTCTCCTTGCCGAGCAGGATGCGCCGGTCGACGTAGGGGGCGATGAGTCGCTGGATGTGCGGGACGTCCGAGGCGAGCGCCGGACGCACGAGGATCCCGTGGTCGTCGCGCTCGTGGAACGCGTGCTTCCCGTGCTCTGTCATCCGCCCCACACTACTGGTGTCGCAGGGGGACAGCGCTGCTGAGTGGCGCCCAGGTCGATCGGCCTACCGTCCGGTACATGCCTCAGATCATCGAAACCGTCGACGTCAACGTCCCCGTCCGCCCGGCCTACGACCAGTGGACCCGCTTCGAGGAGTTCCCGCACTTCCTCGACGAGGTCGAGAAGATCGTCCAGGTGGACGACAAGACCACCGACTGGACCGTGAAGGTCGCCGGCCACGAGCGCGAGTTCCGTGCCGTGATCACCGAGCAGCACCCCGACGAGCGTGTCGCGTGGACCGTGAAGGACGGCGAGACCGACCACGCCGGTGTCGTCACCTTCCACAAGCTCTCGGACGACGAGACGCGCGTCACCGTGCAGATCGACTGGGAGCCGTCCGGCTTCCTCGAGAAGCTCGGCTCCGCCGTGGGCGTCGGCGGCCACGCCGTCAAGAAGGACCTGCAGAACTACAAGGAGCGCGTCGAGAACGCGCCGACCCAGCCGGGCTGGCGCGGCGACGTGCAGGCGTAGTCCGCACCACACGACGAACGGGAGGCGCGGTGCCAGCTGGCACCGCGCCTCCCGTTCGTCGTCCCCCGTTCGGCATCCCCCCATCGAAATGCCGACCTGACGAGCGAGCGCGAGCCTGGCAGAGTGGTGACACCGGCTGACGCGCTGGATCAGTTTTATCATGTCTGAGACAGATGTGAGAGTGGGGACACGTGATCGAGTACAACGACGACGACGCACACCGTCGGGAACTGTCGCGCAAACTGCAGCTCCTGATGGACGTCGTCGAGGCCAACTCGGGTCAGCGAGCCCCGTACAAGGAGATCGCCGCCGAGATCGAGGCGCAGGGTGCGTCGATGAGCCGACCGCGCTGGGGCTACATGCTCGGCGGCAACGGTCCGGCCGTCCGTGACCAGCGACTCCTGGCGGCCCTGGCGGCCTACTTCGGCGTCCCGGCGGAGTACCTGACCGACGCCGCCGGCAACACCGACGTGCCCGAGCGGGTGCAGGCGCAGCTCGAACTCGTGCTCGAACTGCGCAAGCGCGAGGTCGTGGCGTTCGCCACCCGGCGTCTGGGCGAGTTCGCCTCGGCGGACGAGATCCGCGACTTCACCGACCACCTGCGTCGGCTCGACGAGTCGGGCGGCACCCCGTGAGCGGGTACCGCGACCGGTTCGGCGCCCTGCGCCGGCAGACCGAGGCCCGTCGTCGCGTGCAGCGTCTCGGGCTCCCCCGCCGGCTGACCCTGCAGGAACTGACCGCGCGGGCCGAGGCGGCGCTCGGCAAGCCGATCCACGTGCGCACAACCGAGCTGCCGGGCGACCTGTCCGCGCGGCTCATCCAGCGCACCGACCACGCCCTGCTCGAGACGCGCCCCGGGCTGTCAGAGCGCTCCCGGGTCGCCTGCGTGCTGCACGAGCTCGCCCACGTGTTCATGGACGACACCGGCTGCGACCACCAGGCGTACACGGGGCTGCTCACCGGCCGGACGGCGTTCACCCGTTCGCTGGACACCCCGCACGAGCAGGCCGTCGAACTCGTCGCCGACCAGCTCGCGCTGCGGATCGGGCTGCTCGACCCCGAGGGTCACCCCGGGATCTTCCGGTGATGCGATGACACTGCACGTCTGGGGATCGATCCCGGTCTGGCTCATCCTGGCGGTCCTGGTCGTCCGGCTGTTCCTCGTGCGCACCCAGTCGGCCAGCGTCACCTGGCTGATGGTCTGCTGCAGCTGTGTCGCGGTGGGGCTCACGATCAACCAGCCCGACGTCACCACGTTCCTCGCCGGCGTGACGAACGTGCCGAACATCGCCGACCTGATCGGCCGCTGCCTGATGGTGTGCGGCATGTTCGCCCTCGCGCAGTCGGTCGAGGCAGCGGCGCGCTCCGCCAAGCTCCTGCGCGCCAGCCGCATCATCGGCTGCGTGCTCGTGCTCGTCGCCCTCGTCGTGCTGTTCAGTCGCATCGACGCACCGACCCCGACGGCACAGTTCATGGTGGTCTACGGCGACCAGCTGCCGACCGCGCTGTACTCGGCCGTCGAGATGACCTACATCGCCATCGTCATCGCCCGGTCCGCCGTCGCCGTGCTGCGCGGGTTCCGGAGCGGGGACGGACTCGGCCGCCTGTACTGGCTCTTCGTCGTCGGGGCAGCCGGTCTGGTGCTCCTCGCCGGCATCGCGATCGCCCTGGACGCCGTGCACGTCGCCGGTGCCGACGGCGCGGTGGGGGTGCTGTCGAAGCTCTACACGCCGGTGTTCCTCGGCTCGATGGTCCTGCTCGCCATCGGTGCGGCCGGCGGTGTGCTGCCCGACGCCGCTCGGGAGTTCCGCGACTGGCGGGCCGCCCGACGCCGGTTCCGCGCCCTCGAGCCGGAACTCCGTCGGCTCGAGACGGCTTCGGGCAACACCGGGCTCTACTTCACGATCGTGTGGCAGCGTCGCCAGTGGCGGAGCCGGCAGCACCGGCTCTCCGTCGAGATCGAAGACCGCGCGCGCGAGGCCGGGCAGGCAGTGCCGGCCGCTGCGACGCTCACCACGGCACGACTCAGGGAGATCACATGACCGGCGCACGCATCACGGCACTCGGCACCGCAGCGGGGGCGGTCGGCACGCTCGGCCTCAGCGCCTTCGTCGCACGGCGGCTGCTGTTCCCCACGCCCTACACGGCGACCGCCACGGTCCGCAGTGCCACGGACACCGAGGTCGAGCTCACCGCCACCCGCGACACCCGCCTGCCGGGCACCTACGACCTGCAGCGGGACGGTACCCGGGTGCAGGTCGGCGCGATCACCACCGCGAGCACCCAGGACGGGGCCAGCGGCGACGGCGACACCGTCCGACGCAGTGCGACCGGCCCCGTGCCGACCGGCGAGTGGGCCTGGGACGCCATGCGGTACGACGGACCGGACGACGTGCCCGGCACCGAGCCCGAGGCCCCCATGACCCACGTGGTCCACGTGCACGGACAGTCCCTCGGCCCGCGCCAGGTGCTGCGGGGCGTCGGGGTCTGGCGTTCGCTCGGTGCGTCGTCCCAGGTCATCGACACCACCGACCTGCCGCTCCGCTCCCTCGATGCCGGGGCCGCCGAGCGCATCGTCGCCGCCGTCCGCGCCGCCCGTGCCCGCGGTGCCCGGCGCGTCGTCCTGCAGGGCTGGTCCGCCGGAGCCCTCGCCTGCTCCGTCGCCGCCGGCCGGGTGGACGTCGACGGGATCGTCGCCGTCTCCCCGCTGCTCGACGTCGCCTCGGCACTCCGCGGCGCCGTCCGTGGTGCACGCCTGCCCGCCTTCGTCGGGACCGTCGCCGGCCGCATCGCGACCACGAACGTGCTGTCCCGTCTCGCCGGGGCCTCGACGCCCGTCACGACGACGACCTGGCAGGACTCCGCGACGCCGACGCTGCTGATCCACTCCGAGGCGGACGCCCTGGTCGCCGCCGACGACGTCGCCACGGTGGCTGCACGGTCGGGTGCCACCGCCCTCGCCTTCCGCACGGCTCCGCACACGCTGGAGTGGAACGAGGACCCGGAGCGCTGGGAGCGCGCCGTCCGCGACTTCGCCGCACAGCTGCCCGACGCCGCCTGACGCGGCGGACGCCCGCCCGCACGCACGGCCGACCGGAGGCACCACCGACCGGAGGCACCACCCCTGAAACGTGCAACGGCCCCGGTCTGCGAACAGACCGGGGCCGGCTGCGTCTCGACCCGTTGGGGGGAACCGGTCGAGCGCGACGCGCGAGGAGTTGGGGGGAACGTCTCGCGCGTTGCCACAACAGTACCCCCGGACGGGGGCCGATGGGCGCACGACGCGCAGATCGGCGGGTGGAGATCTGGACGCGACCCGAGAACGGACAGGAGGCCCGGTGCCAGCTGGCACCGAGCCTCCTGTTCGTGGAGTGTCAGGTCCTAGGACTCGATCTCGCCCTGGGGCGTGTCGGTCGCGGCCTCGACCACGGCTGCACCGGCGAGGACCTCTTCGCGGCCCGGCTGACGCCCGGTCTCGAAGTGGAACGCACCGTCGACGAAGTCGACCTTCACGTGGTCACCGGCGTTGAGCTCACCCTGCAGGATGTGCTCGGACAGCTGGTCCTCGACCTCGTGCTGCATCGCGCGACGCAGGGGCCGAGCACCGAGGGACGGGTCGAACCCGACCTTGATGAGCTGCTCCTTGGCCGGCAGCGTGAGCTCGACGGTCATGTCGCGGTCGAGCAGGCGGTCGGCCAGACGCTTCACGAACAGGTCCACGATCTGCAGCAGCTCGGGCTGCGACAGCTGCGGGAACACGATCGTGTCGTCGACACGGTTCAGGAACTCGGGCTTGAAGTGCTTCTTGAGCTCCTCGTTGACCTTGCCGCGCATGCGGTCGTAGCCGACGGCCGAGTCACCCTCGACCTGGAAGCCCACCGGGCCACCGGCGATGCCCTGCGAACCGAGGTTCGTGGTCATGATGATGACGGTGTTCTTGAAGTCGACCACGCGGCCCTGACCGTCGGTGAGACGGCCTTCCTCGAGCACCTGCAGCAGCGAGTTGAAGATGTCCGGGTGGGCCTTCTCGATCTCGTCGAACAGGACCACGGAGAACGGCTTGCGGCGCACCTTCTCGGTGAGCTGGCCGCCCTCTTCGAACCCGACGAACCCGGGAGGGGCACCGAACAGGCGGGACACGGTGTGCTTCTCACCGAACTCCGACATGTCGAGGGAGATCAGCGCACCCTCGTCGTCGAACAGGAACTCAGCGAGTGCCTTGGCGAGCTCGGTCTTCCCGACGCCCGTGGGGCCGGCGAAGATGAACGAGCCGGAGGGACGGTTCGGGTCCTTCAGGCCGGCACGGGTGCGGCGGATGGTCTTGGACAGGGCCGAGATGGCCTCTTCCTGACCGATGACGCGCTCGTGCAGTGCCTTCTCCATGAAGACGAGACGCGAGGTCTCCTCTTCGGTGAGCTTGAACACCGGGATGCCCGTGGCCTGCGCCAGGACCTCGGCGATGATGCCCTCGTCGACGGTGCCGGACGCGGCGACGTCACCGGCACGCCACTGCTTCTCGAGGCGGAGACGCTCGCCGAGGAGCTTCTTCTCCTCGTCGCGCAGGCTCGCGGCCTTCTCGAAGTCCTGCTCCTCGATGGCGGCTTCCTTCGACCCGCGGACCGTCGAGATCTTCTCGTCGAACTCGCGGAGCTCCGGCGGCGCCGACAGGATCGACAGACGCAGGCGGGCGCCGGCCTCGTCGATCAGGTCGATGGCCTTGTCGGGCAGGAAGCGGTCCTGCACGTAGCGGTCCGCCAGGTTCGCCGCGGCGACGATCGCACCGTCGGTGATGGACACCTTGTGGAACGCCTCGTACTTGTCGCGCAGACCCTTGAGGATGTTGATCGCGTGGGGCAGCGACGGCTCGTTGACCTGCACCGGCTGGAAGCGACGCTCGAGTGCGGCGTCCTTCTCGAAGTGCTTGCGGTACTCGTCGAGCGTGGTGGCACCGATGGTCTGGAGCTCACCGCGGGCCAGCAGCGGCTTGAGGATCGACGCGGCGTCGATCGCGCCCTCGGCGGCACCGGCACCGACGAGCGTGTGGATCTCGTCGATGAAGACGATGATGTCGCCGCGGGTGCGGATCTCCTTCGTGACCTTCTTCAGGCGCTCCTCGAAGTCACCGCGGTAGCGGGACCCGGCGATGAGCGACCCGAGGTCGAGCGAGTAGAGCTGCTTGTCCTTCAGCGTCTCGGGCACGTCGCCCTTGACGATCGCCTGGGCGAGGCCCTCGACGACGGCGGTCTTGCCGACGCCGGGCTCACCGATCAGGACGGGGTTGTTCTTGGAGCGGCGGGACAGGATCTGCATGACCCGCTCCATCTCCTTCTCGCGCCCGATGACGGGGTCGAGCTTGCCGTCGCGCGCGGCCTGGGTGAGGTTGCGACCGAACTGGTCGAGGACCTGCGAACCCTGCTGCGCGTTCTGCTGCTGCTCGCCGCCGACGGCGACCGCTTCCTTGCCCTGGTAGCCGGACAGGAGCTGGATGACCTGCTGGCGCACCCGGTTCAGGTCGGCGCCGAGCTTCACGAGGACCTGGGCTGCGACACCCTCGCCCTCGCGGATCAGGCCGAGCAGGATGTGCTCCGTGCCGATGTAGTTGTGGCCGAGCTGCAGCGCCTCGCGCAGGGACAGCTCGAGCACCTTCTTGGCGCGCGGCGTGAACGGGATGTGCCCGGTCGGCTGCTGCTGGCCCTGCCCGATGATGTCCTGGACCTGCTCGCGCACGGCGTCGAGCGAGATGCCCAGCGACTCCAGCGCCTTGGCGGCGACGCCCTCGCCCTCGTGGATGAGGCCGAGGAGGATGTGCTCGGTGCCGATGTAGTTGTGGTTGAGCATCTTCGCTTCTTCTTGAGCGAGGACGACAACACGACGGGCCCGGTCGGTGAATCTCTCGAACATGTGCTCTCCCTTGGCCCCTGATGAGCGGAGCCGACGCTGTGCCGGTCTCGTGTGAGACCGGCCAAGTACTTCGAGAGTAACCAGCGCTCCCCCCGCGGGCTGCCCCTGTTCGCCGTGGGCGTGACCGACGTGCGTCTTGTGCGCAGTGAGCGAACGACGAGACGGACCGGGCCCCGCCGCCGGCACCGAACCGACGCGCCAGCGGCGGGTCCGCCGTGCAGACGGGAGGCCCGTGGCGATCCCGCCACGGGCCTCCCGTCTGCGCTGTGGCCGCGCTGGGTCAGGCGCACCGCACCGCGCGACGCAGGTCACGTCGGAAGCGACGCGGGTCGACGCCGAGGGCGTCGAGGACGTCGTGCGCCGATCCGGCGAGCGGGTCGTCGACGGCGTCGAGCACGGCGAGCACGACGTGCGGCGGCCGGATGCGTTCCGATCGACCGGCGATCGTCGCGGCTCGGGCGAGCACGCGCATCGCGGCGGGCGTGCAGGCGACCCGGTCGTGCTCGCCGGGGCAGGTGGTGTGCGCCCCGACGAACGCGCGGATGCTCGCCCGGACGGCGTCGGGCGAGACCCGGTGGGCGTCGAGGACCGGCCGGAAGCGGGGCATGCCGGCACACAGGGTGACGGCCGCGAGGAGCAGGTGCTCGGCGTCGACGAACCCGAAGCCGGACTCGTGGGATTCGAGGTCGGCGAGCAGCACGATCTCGCGGCCGTGCCGGACGGAAGGGAGGGCGACGGAGAGCTGAGCGGTCTGCATGTATTCAGAATATCGCATACCTGTTCGATCGACCAGCCCGTATCGGAGGTCCGCTCGGTACGATCCGCTCATGGAGCAGCCCGTCGTCGGCCTCGTCGTCCACCCGACCAAGAACGTGCAGGAGTCCGTCACGACCCTGCAGCGCTGGAACGCGTCCGGCCAGGGCGAACTGCTCGCCCGCCGCGCGGACGCCCAGCGCATCGGTGGCGGGGTCGAGGTGGTCGACGACGACGACTTCACCGACCGCGTCGACCTGGTCGTGGCGCTCGGCGGCGACGGCACCATGCTCGGCGCGATGCGGCTCGTGGCGAGCCGCCCCGTGCCCGTCCTCGGCGTGAACTACGGCAACGTCGGGTTCCTGGTCGAGATCGAACCGCCCGAACTCGAGAGCGCGCTCGACCGGTTGTCCGCCGGCGAGTACCAGCTCGAGCCGCACCACGCGCTCGAGGCCCGGCTGTCCTGGGGCGGCGCCCGCACCGACTACCTGGCGTTCAACGACCTGACCATCGTGCGGCGGCCCGGCTCCGGGCAGGTCTCGGCCGACCTGAGCGTCGGCGGCCTCGGGTACGGGTACTACCGCGCCGACGCCATCGTGGCCGCCACTCCGGCGGGCTCCACCGCGTACAACTACGCCGCCGGCGGCCCGGTGCTCTCCCCCGCACTCTCCGGCTCCGTGGTGACCCCGGTCGCGCCGATGGCGGGGATCGACCGCTCCGTGGTGCTCTCCGCGCGCGAGCGCTACCGCTTCGACATCGCCGAGGGCACCAGGAGCGCAGCGCTCGAGGTCGACGGGCTCGTGGTCGGCGAGGTCGCGACCGGGGCGCAGATCGACATGCGACTCCGCAAGGACGCCGGCAGCGTGGTGCGCCTCGATGCCGAGCGGCACGGGCGCACCGGCCGCGTGAAACTCAGCCTGCTCGACCTGCCGGTGCGGCCCGACCAGCTGGTCGAGCTCATCCCGAGCGACCTGCGGCAGAAGCTCCGGCGCGAGATCGACGACTGACACCGCGGGCGGGTGCCCCGGGCACGTGAATGGCCCGCTCGAGCAGTGCCCGAGCGGGCCGTCCCATCACCCCACCGGATCGTCTTCCCACAGAACGACCCGGTTTCCCCGCGCCGACACGGGTGAGCGTGCCGGCCGAAGTCCACTGACCTAGTCGGTCAGGTACAGCTGCATGTCCTGCGAGACCGCCTTGGCGAACAGGCGCAGCTTGGCGCGCGACTCCACCCGGCTGACGGCCTGGCGGGTCGTGTGCACGATCTTCGAGATCTCGTCGAGCGTCATCGGCTTGTCGTCGTCCAGGCCGTAGCGCATGCGGATGACGTTGGCCTCGTCGCTCGGCAGCTCGGAGACGATGGAGCGGATGTCGCGGTGCAGCAGCGTCGTCTCGGTGAGCTCGTTCGGGCTGGCGGCGTCCTCGTCCTCGATGAAGTCACCGAGTTCGCTGTCGTCCGAGTCGCCGACGACCGTGTGGATCGAGACCGGCTCGTGCGAGCGGCCCTTGAGGTCGACGAGCTCCTCGACGCTCATGCTCAGCTCGGCCGCGACCTCTTCCGGCATCGGCGCGCGGCCGAGGTCGACGGTCAGGTCACGCTCGGTGCGCGAGATCTTGTTGATGAGCTCGACGGTGTGCACCGGGATGCGGATCGTGCGCGCCTTGTCGGCGAGACCACGCGAGATCGCCTGGCGGATCCACCAGGTGGCGTAGGTCGAGAACTTGTAGCCCTGCGTGAAGTCGAACTTCTCGACCGCACGGACCAGGCCGAGGTTGCCTTCCTGGATGACGTCCATGAAGGGCAGGCCGCGCTGCGAGTACCGCTTGGCGATGCTCACGACGAGGCGGAGGTTCGAGGTGATCATGCGCTCCTTGGCGCGCTCACCGTCGCGGACGAGCCAGCGGAGTTCACGCTGCAGGGTCTTCGCCAGACCCTTCTCGGTGGCGAGCTTCTCTTCGGCGAAGAGCCCGACCTCGATGCGGCGGGCGATCTGCGCTTCTTCCTCGGCGGTGAGGAGCGAGAGACGGCCGATGTGACGGAGGTAGTCGCCGACCTGGTCGACCGAGGCACCGCGGACACCGGCGAGCTGCTCGTCGGCCTCGACCTCGGTGTCGAGGGAGGTGGTGGCGGACTCGGCGGTCGCGGTCTTCGATGCCGATGCCTTCTTGGTGGCGGTGCGGCGGGTGGTGCTGGGTGCAGCCGTTGCGATCGTCATGGTGTTTCTCCCTGCGTTCGACGGTGATGGCTTCGTGGGGTGGTACCGGGGGGTGCTGATGAGTAAAGCGGCCCGGAGGTGTACCCCACAAATCGTTCGGAGCGATTCTCAGGGATCTCCGTGCTTCACCCTCGGCAGCATCCCCAGCGGGGTACAGCACACCGCCAGTCTGGTCCCCCATCAGGCCCCGGATCAAGCCGGAACTGCCGTGTTTCCGGCGTTGCAGACGTGTTTCACCAGCGTTTCCAACCGTGTACCCCGAGCGACTGCGTACTCCGGACATGCAAAGGGGTACGTGCGACCCGATCAGTGCGATCTGGTCGTCGTACCCCGAACAAGGGATGGGTGGGGGTCACCAGGAGGGTTCGAGCCACCCGTCCCGGCGCTTGGACACCTCGAGGTCGGCGTCTCGGTCGAACTCGTCGTACTCGCTCTCGATGTCCCCGACGAGGCTGCGGCCCGTGAAGGGATGTGCGGTGGTTGCCATGCGGACGATGCTCACCCCGGCACGCGTCGGCGAGGTGAACGGTGTGTGACGGTCCGTCGGCGCTCAGACGTCGAGGTCGTCGACGTCGCCCTCGTCGTCGAGGGCTCCGCCGTCGGCGACGCCGGTGGCTCCGCCACGGCCGTCCGCGCCGTTGGGCGAGCCGGACGTGCCCGACACCCGGTGCCCGAAGGCGTCCTCCACGTCGAGGTCGAGGTCGTCGAGGTCGTCGACGGGATCGGGGGAGGTCGGCATGCGCGACACGATCACACCGCGCGGTGAACACGGGGTGAAGTGGATCGTGCGCGGGCGGCTACTCGCCGGGGGTCGGAGCCGGCGCGGGACGACCGTGCTCGCGCTCGAATCGGGCGCGCTCTTCGGCCTCGACCTTGGCGTACGCAGCGCGCTCGGTCCGGTCGGCACGCATGATCGCGCGCATCACGAACCAGAAGATCAGGCCGACGACGATGGTCGGCGTCAGGGCGAAGACGATCCCGCTTACGACTCCTTCAGGCACCCGAGCATCGTACCCCGGTGGACTCGGAGTTATTTGACGAGCGGGAACAGGATCGTCTCGCGGATGCCGAGGCCCGTGATGGCCATCAGCAGGCGGTCGATCCCCATGCCCATGCCGCCCGACGGGGGCATCGCGTGCTCGAGCGCCCGCAGGAAGTCCTCGTCCACACGCATCGCCTCGAGGTCGCCGCCGGCCGCGAGCTTCGCCTGCTCGACGAAGCGCTCCCGCTGCACGACCGGGTCGACGAGCTCGGAGTACGCCGTGCCGAGCTCGAAGCCACGGACGTACAGGTCCCACTTCTCGACGACGCCCGGACGGGTGCGGTGCTGCCGGGTGAGCGGCGAGGTGTCGACCGGGAAGTTCATCACGAAGGTCGGACGGTCGAGCGAGTCGATGACGAAGTGCTCCCAGAGCTCCTCGACGTACTTGCCGTGCGTGGCGTGGGCGACCTCGACGCCCTCGGCCTCGGCGAGCGCCTGCAGCTCGGACAGCGGGGTCTCCGGGCTGATCTCGCGCCCGGCGGCCTCGGACAGCGAGCCGTACATGTCGATGCGGGGCCACTCGCCACCCAGGTCGTAGGTGCTGCCGTCGGGCAGGGTGACCTCGAGCGCACCACCGGTGACGGCGCGGGTCGCGTTCTGCACGAGCTCCTGGGTCAGGTCGGCCATCTGCTCGTAGTTGCCGTACGCCTGGTACGCCTCGACCATCGCGAACTCGGGCGAGTGCGACGAGTCGGCGCCCTCGTTCCGGAAGTTGCGGTTGATCTCGAACACCCGGTCGATGCCGCCGACGACGGCCCGCTTCAGGAACAGCTCGGGGGCGATGCGCAGGAACAGCTCGGTGTCGAAGGCGTTCGAGTGCGTCACGAACGGTCGGGCCGAGGCGCCGCCGTGCTGGGTCTGCAGCATCGGGGTCTCGACCTCGAGGTACTCGTGGGCGGTGAAGGTCTGGCGGAGCGACGCCATCACGGCAGCTCGGGCACGCACGGTGGCGCGGGCTTCGTCGCGGACGATGAGGTCGAGGTAGCGCTGGCGGACCCGCGTCTCCTCGTTGAGCTCGTTGTGCAGGTTCGGCAGCGGCAGGATCGCCTTCGCCGCGATCGCCCAGTCGTCGACCATGATCGACAGCTCGCCGCGGCGCGAGGAGATCACGCGGCCGTGCACGAACACGTGGTCACCGAGGTCGACGAACTCCTTCCAGCGGGCGAGGGAGTCGTCCCCCACCTCGGCCAGGGAGACCATCGCCTGGATGCGTGCGCCGTCGCCGGACTGCAGCGACGCGAAGCAGAGCTTGCCGGTGTTGCGCGAGAACACGACACGGCCCGCGATGCCGACGACGTCCTGGGTCTCCTCGCCGGTCTCCAGGTGCGCGTACTGCTCGCGCACGGCCGGGATCGTCGTGGTGAGGGGGAGCTCGGCGGGGTACGCCTCGATGCCCGACTCCAGCAGCTTCGCCCGCTTGTCGAGCCGGACCTGTCGCTGCTCGCTGGTCTCCTGCTCGGCCAGTGCGGCGGCGTCGGTGATCGCGGTGTCGGGGGTGACGGTCTCGTCGGTCATGCGGGTGCGGCTCCGATGGTCGTGGGGGTCGGGGGAAATGCTACCCGCGCCACGCTCCCGCCCCGGAACCGTGCCCGCCGGACCAGGAGCCGAGGCCGCGGTCACAACACCCCGCATGCATCACGCCCGCCGGTCACGATCTGTCGGCCGGAGCGCTCGCAGCCGACAGGTCGTGACCACTCGGGGGAACTGAGCGGGGAGTCATGACCGACCGCCGACCGACCGCGACCCCGCCCCGCCCCGCCCCGCCCCGGCCCCGGTAGCGCTAGAGCGTCGACTGCCCGTCGGCCGCGGTCAGCGCGTTGTCGACGGCGGAGCGGACGAGCGCCCCGAGGACGCGACCCGGGTGTTCGACACCGATGCCGGACAGGGTGCCTGCGGACTGGTCGACGATCGCCGTCGAGAAGCTCACGGCCGCCCGCACCGCATCGGCGTACGCGGGCCGGTCGCCCTCCGCCACGACGAACGGCTCGGCGCCCATCTCGACCACCAGGGCCTGCGCGATCGGCAGCACGGGTGCCGGAGCGGTCACCGCGCAGTACGCGTCACGGAGCCGTGACAGGTCGACGCTGGTGCCCGTGAACGCCATCGCGGGGTGGATCGCGAGCGGGATCGCGCCGGCCGCCATCGCCGGGGCGAGGATGCCGACGCCGTGGTCCGGGCTGGTGTGCACGACGAGCTGCCCGGGCTGCCAGATGCCGGCGTCGGCCAACCCCTGCACGAGCGAGGCGAGCTGGTCGTCCGGCACCGCGAGCAGGACGAGTTCGCTGCGCTCGACCAGGTCGGGCGTCGCGAGCACCGGGGCGCCGGGCAGCATCGCCTCGGCACGGTCGCGGCCCTCTTCCGACACGGCGGTCACGCCGACGACGGCGTGCTCCGCGTTCGCCAGGGCTGCTCCGAGGACGGGTCCGACCCGTCCGGCGCCGACGATGCCGACCCCGAGACGCCCGGCCCTCATCGTGCGGCTCCGGTGGGCGGGACGTCGCCCCACCCCGGGCCGGGAGGCGCGGCGTCCTGCCGGTGGGCCGCGGCGGGCCCGGCAGGGGCTCCGGACCCGGGCCACGGTGCGTCCGCAGCGTGTGTGGCGGACGCGGGGCGGGCCTCCCGTTCGCGCCAGCGGTGGGTCGTGTCGACGGCGGCGGCATCGACGGCGCGCTGGGTGGTCTCGGACCAGAAGCGCTGCGCGTCACGCGCGTCGAGCGCGCCGATGCGTGCCGAGACCGGACCGGCGACGGTGTGGACGTGGACGGTCGCGACCCGCAGGGCACGCTCGAGCGGTCCCTGCTCGACCTTGACGCTCTGCACGCGGGGCAGCGGCACGATGACGAGCGACCGCCAGACGGCGCCGAGCCGCAGCAGCACCGCGCCCTGCACGAACCGGTAGCCGTTGCGCCGGAACGCGAACGGGCGGAGCCACGCGCCTCGCCGTGGGGAGTGCACGAAGCCGCCGCGGTCACCCGAGGTGGTGAGGCTGTCGTCGACGACGTCCACGGCTTCGGCCGCGCCCTCGCGCAGGGCTTCCGGCGAGGCCTCGGGGCCGGCGACGACGGTGCCGACGAGCCCCGGCAGGATGATGTCGAGGACCTCGCGGACGTCCGCCGTCGTGCCCACGGGCAGCACGATCGAGGACACCTGCTGGTTGCTGGACGCCCCGTTGCCGGCGCTCGTCGCACGGTTGATGCGGATGTCCCACCAGCCGAACGGGCGCCACAGCAGCGGCTGCGCGACGCTCACGGCGTGGATGCGCCCGGGCGGCAGCGTCTCGTTCGACGTCGAGACCAGCCCGAAGCCGATCCGGATGCCGTCACGCGTCTCGGCGATCGTGTACTGCAACGAGCGGGAGAACTTGCGGACGTAGTACCCGCCGGCACCGAGGACGGCGGGGAACAGCCCGAACAGCACCGCGAACTCGCCGGTGAGGGCGACGCTGACGATCATGCCGGCGATGACGAGCAGCAGGAACAGCGTCGTGCCGGACAGCAGCATCGACACGATCAGCCGCCCCGGGCGCACCTTGACGATGCGGGTGGCGTGCACGGCCGCCGGGTCGAGCTCGGGCGAGAACATCTCGTCGACGCGGTCCTGCAGTGCGCCGTGCGACTGCCGCGACGGACCACCGTGGCCGTCGTCGTCCTTGGCGCCGGACGCCAGCACCAGGATCCGCTGCCGCAGGTCGTCGGCGGCGCGGACCCCGAGGTAGGCGAGCTGCACGTTGGCGTCGTTGCCGGCCTGCGCGATCTCGAGCTTGGCGGTACCGAACACCCGGGGCACGAGCGGCCGCTGGATGTTGATGCCCTGGATCCGGTCGAGCCGGGCCTTGCGGTGGTTCCGGAACAGCACGCCGGAGCGCACCTCGACGATCTCGCCGGTGACGCGGAACTCGTGCATGCGCCAGGACAGGTAGAACAGCCCGATCAGCACCAGGAGCAGCACCACGATGCCGAGCAGGACCCAGCCGACGACGCCGTGCTCGTACACGTACCGGACCGGGTCACCGTCCTCCTGCTGGTCGCCGGGGATGAAGAACTCGACGAGCTGGTCCCGCAGGCTGTTCAGCACGTAGCCGAGGACGACGATGAGGAAGATCCCGCCCTTGAGCAGCGGGGTGAGCGGGTGCAGGCGGTGCCACTCGCCGTCGGTCAGGGGTGCCGCGGCGGCCGCGTTGCCCCCGGTGGGCGGCGCGGGCGGAGCGGGCGGAGCGGGCGGCGGGGTGCCGGGTCGGAAGGTCACGAACGGCCCCTACAGTCCGGCGCGACGGGACTCGGCGAGCTCGACGAGGCGGTCGCGCAGCTCGTCGGCGTCCGCTGCCGGCACACCGGGGATCCGCACGTTGGTCGCGGCGGCGGCGGTGACGAACTTCAGCTCGCTCATGCCGAGCGCCCGGTCGAGCGGGCCCCGGGCGACGTCGACGAGCTGCATCCGGCCGTAGGGCACGGCCGTGAAGCGCTGCCACATCAGCCCGCGGCGCACGACCAGGTCGTCGTCGCGGAGCGCGTAGCCGATGGCCCGGACCCGTCGGGGCGTGAGCGCGGCGGTGATCGCCGTGGTGACCGCGACCGCGATGCCGACGGAGAGCCAGACGGTGCCGGCCCCGGAACCGAAGCCGTCGTTGACGACCCCGATGAGCACGAAGCCCGCGGTGAGCACGACACCGATCACGAGCGTGGCGATGAGTTCGGTCCACACGAGCTTCGTGGACACCCGGTGCCAGGAGATCCCACCGAGGCCGAGGCCCGGCTCGTCGAGTCGTTCACGCGGCATCGCGGCCTCCTGGGGTTGCTCGGTCAGTTCACCGTCGTCGAGCCGTTGCGGGGATCGTCACGGTCGTCGTCGTCACCCGGGGGTGCGACGCACATCCGTTCCGCGACCAGTGCGCAGACCGTCAGGACGATCCCGCCCCCGACGGCGATCACGTTCGGCAGGGTCGAGCCTAGCGAAGGCGTCGCGGAACGGGTCAGCAGGTACAGCACCAGGCCCAGGGCGAACCCACCGAGCAGCGTGCCGCAGATGCTGGACGCCTTCGCGAGCACGACGACGCGGGTCGCGTAGAGCGGGTCGACGGGCCGCTGCCGCCCGGCGCCCTCGCGTGCGTGGCGGCGCACCGGTCTGGCCATCAGCACGACGGCGACGCCGATGAACGCGAGCGTGATGCCGAGCGGGAGCGAGAACAGGAACGTCGGCAGCTGGCGCGACGCCAGGACGGCGTCGAGGGCGAACCCGGCGGCCACCGTCACGACGGCGATGCTGAGCAGCGTGGAGGCGCGGGTGGGCTTCATGCGCTGGTCGCGCTCCCCGCCGGTCTGGAGGCCCGTGCCGGCTCCGCGAACAGGCGCGGCTCGTCGACGCGCTCGGTGTCGTCCCCCACGGCGGCGAGCAGGTCGGCCACCGGTCCGGCGCCGGGCAGGACGGCATCGGGGTCGGCGTCGAGCCACGGGGCGAGCACGAAGGCGCGCTCCGCTGCCCGGGGGTGCGGCACGACCAGTGTGTCCGTGGCGATCCGCAGGTCGTCCACGGCGACGACGTCGAGGTCGAGGGTGCGGTCGCCCCACCGGACCTCGCGCGTGCGGCCGTGGGCGTCCTCGATGCCGTGCAGGGCGTCGAGGAAGGGCTGCGGCTCGAGGTCGGTCTCGACGACCACGACGGCGTTCCGGTAGCGGGGCTTCGAGGTGTCGAGCCCGTCCAGGGTCACGGCGACCGACTCGACCTCGCGGCTCGAGGCCACCGGCACCACCCCGGGCAGGGCGGCGATCGCGGTGGCCGCCGCGCGGAGGGTGCTCCCCCGGTCACCGAGGTTCGCACCGAGGGCGACGACGACCCGGTGGGTCATTCTTCTTCCTCGTCCGGCACCGTGGTGCCGCGGCTGCGGTGGATGGTGATCGAGACGTCGGTGAACGGCACGGTGATCGGCGCCTGCGGCTTGTGCACCGTGACCTCGGTCGCCAGCGCGGCACGGTGGGTGAGCACGGCCGCGGCGATGCGCTCGGCCAGCGTCTCGATCAGGTCGACGGGGTCGCGTTCGATCTCGGCGACGACCTGCTCGGCGAGCACGCCGTAGTGCACGGTGGCGTCGAGGTCGTCGCTGCCCGAGGCCGCACGGGCGTCGAGCTCCACGGCGACGTCGACGACGAAGTCCTGGCCGTCCTCGCGCTCGTGGTCGAAGACGCCGTGGTGTCCGCGGGCGCGGACCCCGGTGAGTCGGATGGTGTCGTTCACGATCGAGCTGCCCTCCAGGCGTCCCAGACGTCGAGCACGGCACGGGTCGGTGCCGGGTCGTGCACGCGCACACCCCACGCGCCGCGTTCGGCGGCGAGCAGGCTGATGGCGGCGGTGGCGAGGTCGCGCTCCCTGGGAGGAGCGCCCTCGGGGCTCCCGACACCGTCGAGGAACCGCTTGCGTGAGGCGGCGACGAGCACCGGCAGGCCGATGGAGGCGAAGCGCTCGTAGCCGGCCAGGATCTCCCAGTTCTGCACGCCGTGCTTGGCGAAGCCGAGGCCCGGGTCGATGACGACCTGCTCCTGCCGGACGCCGAGCACGATGAGCTCGGCGACGCGGAGCTCGACCTCGCGACGGACTTCTTCGACGGCGTGGGTGTACTCGGCGTTGCGGTACATCCGGTCGCTGTGTCCCCGCCAGTGCATGACGACGAAGCCGACGCCCGTGGACGCCACGACGCGGGCCATGTCCGGGTCGGCGAGGCCACCGGAGACGTCGTTGACGATGGCGGCACCGAGGTCGACGGCACGCTCGGCCGTCGCGGCGTTCATCGTGTCGACACTGACCGGGATGCCCTCGGCGACGAGCTGCTGCACGACCGGCAGCACGCGTTCCTGCTCGACGGGCACGGGCACGCGCTCGGACCCGGGCCGGGTGGACTCGCCACCGACGTCGATGACGTCGGCACCGGCGGCGACGAGGTCACGTGCGTGCTGCACGGCGGCGTCGTAGGCCTGGTGCAGACCGCCGTCGCTGAACGAGTCGGGGGTGACGTTGAGGATGCCGAGCACCCGGGTGCGCTCCTCGGCCGGACCACCGCGGTCACGGCGACGGCCGGTCACGACCTCGGGCACCGGCTGGGGTGCACGGACGTCGATCGCGACCGTCGCCGGTTCGGCGGCGGCGGCGCGGGCACGACTCACCTCGGCGAGTCGACGCTCTCGTCGCGTCGGCAGCTCGGACATGCGGGCCTACGCGGGGGCGATACCCGGGTTGCCGAACGGGCGACGACGGGTCTTCGAGGTCGACTCGGAGTCCGTCGGGTCCGCTGCGGTCGCGGCGGCCTTGCCGGGCACGTCGATCGCGGGCAGGTTGCTGACCGGGCGCTTGTCGCTCGAGAGCCACTGCGGGCGCTCGGGCAGCTTGCGGACGTCCTTGAAGATCTCCACGAGCTCCGGGGCGTCGAGCGTCTCCTTCTCGAGGAGCTCACCGGCCAGGCGGTCGAGGATGTCGCGGTTGTCGTTGAGGACCTGGTAGGCCTCGTCGTGCGCGGCCTCGAGCAGGGCGCGGGTCTCGGCGTCGACCGTCTGGGCGATGTTCTCCGAGTAGTCCCGACCGGTGCCACCGCTCATGTCACGGCCGACGAACGGCTCGCTGGACCCGGAACCGAGCTTCACGGACCCGACGGCCTGGCTCATGCCGTACTCCGTCACCATCTTGCGGGCGGTGCCGGTGGCCTTCTCGATGTCGTTCGAGGCGCCCGTGGTCGGGTCGTGGAACACGATCTCCTCGGCGACGCGACCACCCATGGCGTAGGTGAGCTGGTCGAGGAGCTCGTTGCGGGTGACCGAGTACTTGTCCTCGAGCGGGAGCACCATCGTGTAGCCGAGGGCACGGCCGCGGGGCAGGATCGTGATCTTCGTGACCGGGTCGGTGTGCCGCATCGCCGCTGCCGCCAGGGCGTGGCCGCCCTCGTGGTACGCGGTGATCAGGCGTTCCTGGTCGGACATGATCCGGGTGCGGCGCTGCGGGCCGGCCATCACGCGGTCGACGGCCTCGTCGAGGGCACGGTTGTCGATGAGCTGCGCGTTCGAGCGGGCGGTCAGCAGGGCCGCCTCGTTCAGGACGTTCGCCAGGTCGGCGCCGGTGAAGCCCGGCGTCTTGCGGGCGAGCAGCTCGAGGTCGACGCTCGCGGCGAGCGGCTTGCCCTTCGCGTGCACCTCGAGGATCTGCTTGCGGCCGGCGAGGCCCGGGGCGTCGACGCCGATCTGGCGGTCGAAGCGGCCGGGGCGCAGGAGCGCGGGGTCGAGCACGTCGGGACGGTTCGTCGCGGCGATGAGGATGACGTTCGTCTTGCCGTCGAAGCCGTCCATCTCGACCAGGAGCTGGTTCAGCGTCTGCTCGCGCTCGTCGTTGCCACCGCCGATTCCGGCACCACGGTGACGACCGACGGCGTCGATCTCGTCGATGAAGACGATGGCCGGCGAGTTCGCCTTGGCCTGCTCGAAGAGGTCACGGACGCGGCTCGCACCGACACCGACGAACATCTCGACGAAGTCCGAACCGGAGATCGAGTAGAACGGCACACCGGCTTCACCCGCGACGGCGCGGGCGAGCAGGGTCTTGCCGGTTCCGGGAGGGCCGTAGAGCAGCACGCCCTTGGGGATCCTCGCCCCGACGGCCTGGAACTTCGCGGGCTCCTTGAGGAACTCCTTGATCTCGTGGAGTTCCTCGATCGCCTCGTCGGCACCCGCGACGTCGGCGAACGACACCTGCGGGTTCTCCTTGTTGTTGATCTTGGCCTTCGACTTGCCGAACTGCATCACCTTCGAGCCGCCGCCCTGGGCGCTCGAGAGCAGGAACCAGAACAGGGCACCGATGATCAGGAACGGCAGCAGGATGCCGAGCAGCGACAGGAACCAGTTGCCCTGCTGCACGGTGTCGTTGTAGCCCTTGGGCAGGTTGGAGTCGTTCACCGCCTGGATGACCTCTTCGCCGCGGGGCGTGGAGTAGTAGAACTGCTCCTGCTTGTCGCCGTCCTTGAGGACGAGGTCGACCCGCTGCTCCGTGGAGTTGACGGTCACGGACGAGACCTTGTCGTCGGCGAGCTGCTCGAGACCCTTCTGGGTGTTGATCTCTTGCGTGCTGCCCTGGCTGATGACGCTCCAGCCGATGAAGATGCCCGCCAGCGCGATCAGCACGTAGAGGTACGGGCCGCGGAAGATGCGCTTGAAGTTCATGTGATCCGGGCGCGAGTGCCCGACACCTTTCTCTGCCGAAGTTGCGTGCAGGTCAGCATACGGCCGCGATTCTGTGGCGAGAATGGGTGTCCTCTGCGGGCGAACTCACCCCCGGGCCAGAGTCGGCCGAGTGCGACCCGAGCGCAGCTGGTCGCTCGTCGGTCAGGAGTAGACGTGCGGGGCGAGGACGCCGACGCCGCGCAGGTTGCGGTAGCGCTCGTCGTAGTCCAGGCCGTACCCGACGACGAACGCGTCGGGGATGTCGAAGCCCACGTACTTCACGTCGACCTCGACCTTGGCTGCCTCGGGCTTGCGCAGCAGGGCGACGATCTCGACGCTCGCGGCACCACGCGACTGCAGGTTCTGCTTGAGCCACGACAGGGTCAGGCCGGAGTCGATGATGTCCTCGACGATCAGGACGTCGCGCCCGTGCAGATCGGTGTCGAGGTCCTTGAGGATCCGCACCACGCCGGACGACTTCGTGCCGGAGCCGTACGACGACACCGCCATCCAGTCCATCCGCGCCTGCATCTTGAGGTGGCGCGAGAAGTCCGCCATCACCATGACGGCACCCTTGAGCACCCCGACGAGCAGCGGGTCGCGGCCCGCGTAGTCGGCGTCGACGACCGCCGCGAGCTCGGCGAGCTTCTCGTCGATCTGCTCGGGGGTGAAGAGCACTTCGGACAGGTCTGCCTGGACGTCGGAGAGTTCCACCACGCCAGCCTAACCGGCGCTGAACTCGATGCGGTCGCCGGTCCGCGTGGCACGGACGCCCGGCAGGTCGATCGGGCCCTGTCCGCTCCAGTCCGTGACGAGCCGGCAGACCTCGAGCGTCTGCACGCGGGACAGCGTCACCCCGAACTCGCTCTCCACCGCCAGGCGCACGAGCCGCTGCCGGAGTGCCGGCGGGTTCGCCCCGAGCGCCCGCACCGACAGCGAGATGCCCGCCTCGGAGTGCTCGGCGATGTCCTCCGCGATCTCCTCGGCGAAGTGGTCGAGTGCCGCGGAGTCCTCGCGCAGCTGGTCGGCCGTCCGGGCCAGGGCCTCGGGGACCCCGGCGCCGAGCTCCCGTTCGAGCACCGGCAGCAGGGTGTTCCGCACCCGCACCCGTGCGTACGCGGGGTCGTCGTTCTGTGGGTCGTGCCAGGGCGCCAGCCCCGCTGCGGCGCACGCCTGCCGGGTCGCGTGCCGCCGGACGGTCAGCAGCGGACGGCCGTAGGCCGGACCGGCGTCACGCCGGGCGAGCGGCTGCATGCCGGACAGGCTGTCCGGTCCGCTGCCGCGCAGCAGGCCGAGCAGCACCGTCTCGGCCTGGTCGTCCAGGGTGTGTCCCAGCAGCACCAGGGGTGACCCGGTGGCGGCCGCGACCTCGGCGATCGACGCGTGTCGGGCCTCCCGGGCGGCGCCTTCCGGGCCACCGTCGGAGCCGACCGCGACCCTGCGGACCGTCACCGGGTCGAGTCCCAGCTCGGATGCCTGCCGGGAGGCGCGGCTCGCGACCGCCTCGGAGCCCGCCTGGAGCGCGTGGTCGACGACCACCGCCCCGGCCCGGAGACCCTGCTTGCCCGCCTCGAACGCGGTGGCCGCGGCGAGGGCGAGGGAGTCCGGTCCGCCGCTCAGTGCGACGAGGACCAGGTCGCCTTCGGCGACCACGCCGCCGTCGACGGCTGCGGCGAGCAGGTCTCGGACGGCCAGACGGGTCTCGGCGACGGCGGGGTCGAGCCGGGGACGCGGAGAGTTCACCCGGTAACGTTAGCCGCGCTTTCGCAACACACGACAGTCCCCGAAGCAGACACAGGAGCGCAACATGGCCGCGTACGACGTCGTCGTCGAGATCCCCAAGGGCAGCCGCAACAAGTACGAGGTGGACCACGAGACCGGTCGTGTCTACCTCGACCGCGTGCTGTTCACCTCGTTCGTCTACCCCACCGACTACGGGTTCTTCGAGAAGACCCTGGCCGACGACGGTGACCCCGTGGACGCCCTGCTGCTGCTCGAGTTCCCGACGTTCCCCGGCGTGGGCGTCAAGGTCCGCCCGGTCGGCGTCTTCAAGATGAGCGACGAGGCCGGCATCGACGAGAAGGTCCTCGTCGTCCCCGCCAAGGACCCGCGCTGGGCGCACATCCAGGACATCGCGGACGTGCCGGAGCAGACGAAGGCCGAGATCGCGCACTTCTTCGAGCACTACAAGGACCTCGAGCCGAACAAGTGGGTCAAGGCCGAGGGCTGGGGCGACGCCGCCGAGGCCGAGCGCATCGTGCAGGCCGGTCAGGCCGCGTACGTGCCCGGTTCGCACTGACGATCCCCTGACGACGAACGGCGCCCGCTCTCCATCCGGAGGGCGGGCGCCGTTCTGTGCTGGTGCCTGCTCCCGCAGCCGCTCTGGGAGGGAACGGGCACACCGGGAGCTGGCTACAGGGAGCCGCTCGGGCGGGCGACGTACGGCATGAGCTGGTTCGGCAGCCAGATCGCTCGCTCGACGACGCCGACGCCGGGCCGTGCAGCCTCGACCATGGTGCCGTAGCTCGTCACGATCGAGTCGTGGTACGCCCCCGACGACGTGCCGTTCGACGAGTAGAACAGGATGTCGCCGGGCTGGCGCTGGGACAGCGGGACGAGGCGACCGATCGACTTGAAGTAGTTGTACTGCCAGACGACGTTGTGCCCGCCGGTCGCGATGCCCTGCGAGCTGTAGGCCATCATCACCAGGCCGGAGCAGTCCCAGGTGTTCGGGCCGGCGCCGTTCAGCACGTACGGCTTGCCGAGCTGTCCGCGGGCGAACGCGATCGCACCGGCGGCCTTCGAGGGGCTGCTGGGCGCGGGCGCCGGGGCGGGGGCTGGAGCAGGAGCGGGAGCCGGTGCCGGTGCAGGAGCCGGGGCGGGGTTGCTCGGCCGCGTCGGGGTGCTGGGCTTGCTCGGGGTGCCGGGGTTCGACGGGGTGCTGGGCTGGGCCGGAGTGGAGGTGCCGCCGGTGGTGCCGGAGTTGCTGCCACCGCCGGTGCTGCCGGTGCCGCCGGAGGAGCTGCCGGAGTTGCTGCCGCCGCCGGTGCTGCCGGTGCCGCCGGAGGAGCTGCCGGTGGTGCCGCCACCGGAGTTGCGCGTCTGCTTCGCGATGGCCGCCGCGGCTGCCTTCGCCTGCTGGGCGCTCCAGTACGCGGTCTCCGTCGCGACGCTCGTGCCCTTCAGGTACGCGAGCTGGCGCAGGACCTCGCCCTGCTGCTCCTGCTGCTTCTGCACCCGTTCCTGGGCGCCGGCAGCGGCGGCGTTGGCCGTCGCGAAGGTGGTCTTCGTCGCCTTCGTCGCCTTGCTCAGGGCCTTCTCGGCGGCGGACTGCTGGGCTGCCAGGGACTCCACGGTCTTCTGGTCGGCGCGGGCCTCGGCCAGGACCGTCGCGGAGCGCTCGGACAGGTGCGACATCGTGCCGACCCGGTAGAGCAGGTCCTTGGAGTCCGACGAGTCCATGAGCATCGTCGTCGACAGGTCGCCGCCACCGGTGCGGGACAGCTCGACCACGAGCCCGGCCACCTGGCCGGCGGAGTCGTCCGCCCGGGCCTTCGCGCGCTTCGACTGCGCGGACAGGTCGGCGAGGTCGTCCTTCGCCTCCTGCTGCTGCGACGCGGCAAGGGCGTACGCCTGCCCGGCCTGCTGCTCGGCGACGCCCGCCTGGTCGGCGGCATCCTGCAGCGTGCTGAGCCGGTCGCTCAGCTCGTCGACCGTCTGCTGGGCGTCGGCCGCGTCGGACTTGGCGGCCTTGACGTCGTCCCAGGAGGGGCCCGAGGGCGCGGCCTGGGCCGGCCCGGCGATGACGACCGACAGGCCGATGCCGAGCACGGCGATGGTCGCGATCCCGCAGGAGAACGAGCGAGCGGAGGTGGTCATGACGTGGGACGACTCGTTCCGGTGGCGCTGATGCTCATACCGAGATCCCCCGCGCTGCCATGAAGGGGACCGGGTCGACGGCAGCGCCGTTGATCCGGGTCTCGAAGTGGAGGTGGCACCCGGTCGACCAACCGGTCGAACCGATCTTGGCGATCTGCTGCCCCGCGGTGACGTGCTGGCCGGCGGTGACCATGATCCCGCCGTCGACGACGTGGCCGTACGCGGTCGAGATGCCGCCGCCGTTGTCGAGGATGACCTCGTTGCCGTACCCGCCACCGTTGCCGGCGAAGGTGACGGTGCCGTCGTGTGCCGCGTAGATCGGGGCGTAGCAGGCCGGGGCCAGGTCGACACCCGCGTGCAGGGCGCTGATGTGCGTGTACGGGTCGACGCGGTAGCCGTACGGGCTCGTCTGGAACCCTCCGGCGGGGCGGACCCACCCGGCGGGGTTGGCGCTGCCGCCGCCGGTGCCGCCCTGGCTGGTCGCCGCGGCCTTGGCTGCTGCCTTCGCGGCGGCTGCGGCGAGGCGGGCCTGGCGGGCCTTCTCGGCGGCGACGCCCTTGCGGTAGTCGGCCTCGACGCCGCGCTGCTTCGAGGTGAGCGCGGTCAGCTGCGCCTCGAGCCGGGATTCGTTGTCGTTCTGGGCGTCGACCGCGGTCTGTGCGGCGTCGGCTGCGCCCTGGGCCTGCTGCATCTTCGACTGCGTGGCGTCGGCGAGGTCCCCGAGGGCCTGCTTGGCACGATCGGCCTTGTCAGCGAGCCCCTGGGCCACGCCACGGTCCTGCGAGGCCTGTGCGTAGATGCCCTCGGACTGCTCGCTGAGCTTCGACATGGCGCCGAGCTCGTACAGCAGGTCGCCCGAGTCGGACGGGTGCGTGAGGATGTCCGTCGTCACGTCGTCGCCGCTGGTGCGACCCAGCTGGGCGGCGAGCTGGCCGGCCTGCGCCTCGGACTGCGCGGCGGTCTGCTTCGCATCGTCGGCCTGCGACTGGAACTTCTTCTGCTTGAGCGTCGCCTCGTCGTACTTGTTCTGCGCTGCCTGGTACGCCTCACCGGCGGCCTGCGCGGCCTTCTGCTTGGCGGCGGCCTCGCTCTTCAGCGACGAGATGAGCGACTTGATCTCGCTGACCTTCGCCTGCTGGGCGCTGGTCGACGACTTCGCCTGCTGCACCTCGTCCCAGCTGGGGTAGCTCGCAGCGCTGGCGGACGACGTCGGGGCGATGGCCGCGAGCGTGCCGGCCGTGAGCGCGACGGCGACCGCGGCGGCGATCAGGCGGCTGCGGGTGCTGAGGGAGAGCGGAGTGGAGGTCGACATGTATCTCGATTTCGTAACAGCGCGGCAAGGCTCACGCACGTAACACTGTTAACAGTTGCAACAGTAACAACACCGGTCGCAGGCGCGACAGCCCCTCGGACGAGGGGCGCGACCGCCGTCGATGCTCGCACCGACCGCTTCGGAGACCCGTGCACGGACGGCGCGACACGCCGGGGATACACGGTTGGCGAGGTCGGATTTGTGAAACCCCGAGGGCATCCGTATGCTTGTCCATCGGTAGCGCGATGCACTGCTTGCGGCCCTATCGTTTAGTGGCCTAGGACACCGCCCTTTCACGGCGGCAGCACGGGTTCGAATCCCGTTGGGGTCACTCCTTGAGTGAGCGAGCAAGTAGTACTGAGCAACACCACAGCAATTCAATATGGCCCTGTAGCGCAGCTGGTTAGCGTGCCGCCCTGTCACGGCGGAGGTCGCGGGTTCAAGTCCCGTCAGGGTCGCCACGGCTGGATAGCTCAGTTGGTAGAGCGTTCGACTGAAAATCGAAAGGTCCACGGATCGATGCCGTGTCCAGCCACCGGTGAAGGCCCCCTGCTTCGGCAGGGGGCCTTTTCCGTTGTCCGGCCAGTGTGACCTGCTCGCAAAACACCGGTGTTCGCGCATCGCGCCGCGGCCTGCGCGTGCTCAACGGGCGAACACCGGTGTTTCGCGGAGGGCCTACGCCTCGCGGGTCTTCGGGCTGCTGTCGTTCGTCTTCGCCGGGTCGCGTTCGACCACGGCGCCCAGGGCATCGTCGATCCGCGACATGAGCTCCGCCGGGATCGTGACGCCGGCAGCGCCCGCGTTGTCGTGGACCTGCTCCGGGCGCGATGCCCCGATGATCGCCGAGGCGACGTTGTCGTTCTGCAGGACCCAAGCGACGGCGAGCTGCGCCATCGACAAGTCGAGCTCCTTCGCGATCGGCTCGAGCTCCTGCACCGAGGACAGCACCTCGTCGCGCATGAAGCGCTTGATCATGTCCGCGCCGCCCTTGTCATCGGTTGCACGGGAACCCTCGGGCAGCGGCTGACCCGGCTTGTACTTGCCGGTGAGCACACCCTGGGCGATCGGGGACCAGACGATCTGCGAGATGCCGAGCTCCTTCGAGGTGGGGACGACCTCGTCCTCGATGACCCGCCACAGTGCCGAGTACTGCGGCTGGTTCGAGATGAGCTGGAAGCCGAGGTCCTTCGCGAGCGCAGCACCGGCCCGCAGCTGGTCCGCGGTCCACTCGCTGACGCCGACGTACAGGACCTTGCCCTGGCGCACGATGTCGGCGAAGGCCTGCATCGTCTCTTCGAGCGGGGTCTCGTGGTCGTAGCGGTGCGCCTGGTACAGGTCGACGTAGTCCGTCTGCAACCGCTGCAGCGAACCGTCGATCGACTCGAGGATGTGCTTGCGGGACAGTCCGGTGTCGTTGTGGCCCTTCGGACCGGTCGGCCCGAACACCTTCGTGGCGATCTCGAGGGACTGGCGCCGCTCCCCCTTGAGCGCTTCACCGAGGACCGTCTCCGCGCCGGTGTTGGCGTAGACGTCGGCGGTGTCGAACGTCGAGATGCCGACCTCGAGGGCCGCCTTGACGCAGGCGATCGCAGCGTCGTTCTCGACCTGGGATGCGTGGGTGAGCCAGTTGCCGTAGGTGATCTCGGAGACCTTGAGGCCCGAGTTGCCGAGGTAGCGGTACTCCATGTGCGTGTCACTCCTGTCGTGGGGCGCTTCGGTGCGACCCGAACCGTGACGGTAGTCGGCTCGGACGGTGCAGGATCACATGGGACGACGGCGCGACGCTGCGCCGCATCGAAGCGAGGGAGCATCCATGACCGGAGCGAGCGTGTTGTTCATCGGCGGGAGCGGCGTCATCAGCGCCGCCTGCGTCCGGGAAGCCGTCGAGCAGGGGTTCGACGTGACCGTGCTCAACCGGGGGACCACCGGGGGCAGGCCGATCCCGGAGGGTGTGACGCGCCTCCAGGCCGATGTGTCGGACCGCAGCGCCCTGGCGGACGCACTCGGCGACCAGCGGTTCGACGTGGTCGTGAACTGGATCGCCTTCACGCCGGACCAGGTGCAGGCCGACGTGGACTTCTTCGCCGGGCGGACGCGGCAGTACGTCTTCATCAGCTCGGCCTCGGCGTACCAGACGCCGGCGACGCACCTGCCGATCACGGAGTCGACGCCGCTGAAGAACCCCTACTGGCAGTACTCGCGCGACAAGATCGCGTGCGAGGAACTGCTCATGCAGGCGTACCGGGAGCAGGACTTCCCGGTGACGATCGTGCGGCCGTCGCACACCTACGACGAGACGAAGCTGCCGCTGACGGGCGGCTGGACCGCTGTCGCTCGGATGCGTGCCGGCAAGCCGGTCGTCATCACCGGCGACGGCACGTCGCTGTGGACGCTGACCCACAGCCGCGACTTCGCGGTCGGGTTCACGGGGCTGCTCGACCGGGCCGAGGCGATCGGTGAGCCCTTCACGATCACGAGCGACGAGGCCCCGACGTGGAACGCCATCGCGCACGAGATCGCGGCTGCGGCCGGGGTCGAGGACCTGCGGATCGTGCACGTGCCGGCGGACGCGATCAACGCGGTGGACCCCGAGTGGGGCGCGGCGCTGCTCGGCGACAAGGCGAACTCGTCGGTGTTCGACAACAGCAAGATCCGGTCGCTCGTGCCGTGGTACCGGCCGCGCACGACCTACCGGCAGGGTGTGCGCGAGGTCCTCGCCTGGTACGAGGCACACCCCGAGGAGCAGGTGATCGACGAGCGGCTCGATGCCCTGATGGACGAGCTGGCGGCGCGCTGGGCCGTGTGAGCCGCGCTCGGTGACGCGCGCCGGCGCACGCAAGACACCGGTGTTCGCGCTCCGCACCGCGGCATGCGGGGGTTCAACGCGCGAACACCGATGTTTTGCGGATCAGGTCAGGCGCGCGCGGCGAGCACCTCGGCCAGGGTTCCGATCGCGAAGCGCACCTCGTCGTCGGTGACGACCAGGGGCGGTGCGAAGCGGATCGTCGACCCGTGGGTGTCCTTCACCAGGAGCCCGCGGTCGGCGAGGTCCTTCGAGATCGCCTTGCCCGTGCCGAGCGCGGGGTCGATGTCGATCCCGGCCCAGAGTCCGGCGACCCGGTGCGAGACGACACCCTTGCCGAGCAGGTCGTCGAGCAGGCCGCGCAACAGCGGTTCGCCGTCGAGGGCCCGCTGCTGGAACGTGCCCTCGCCGAGCATCGCCACGACCTCGGCGCCGACGGCCGCCGCGAGTGGGTTGCCGCCGAAGGTCGATCCGTGCTCCCCGGGACGCAGGACGCCCAGGACATCGCGCGAACCCACCACCGCGGACACCGGCACGATGCCGCCGCCCAGGGCCTTGCCGAGTGTGATCAGGTCGGGACGCACCCCGACGCGCTGCACCGCGAGCGTGTGCCCCGTGCGACCGAGGCCGGACTGGATCTCGTCGGCGATGAACAGCGCACCGAACTCGTCGCAGACCGCGCGGACGTCAGGAAGGTACGACTCCGGCGGGATGACCACGCCGCCCTCACCCTGGATCGGCTCGAGCAGCACGGCGACGACGGTCTCGTCCATCGCCTCGCGCAGCGCCGCAGCGTCGCCGTACGGCACCGTGCGGAAGCCGGGCGTGAACGGCCCGAAGTCGTCGTGGGCCGACGGGTCGTCGGAGAACGAGATGATCGTCGTGGTGCGCCCGTGGAAGTTGCCGGACGCGACGATGACCGTCGCCCGCTCGGCCGGCACGCCCTTGACGCGGTAGCCCCAGGCGCGGGACACCTTGATCGCGGACTCGACGGCCTCGGCACCGGTGTTCATCGGCAGGACCATCTCGGTCTCCGTCAACGCCGCCAGTGCTGCCGCGAACGGCCCGAGCTGGTCGTTCACGAACGCGCGGCTGGTCAGCGTCACGCGGTCGAGCTGCGCCCGCGCGGCGTCGAGCAGTCGCGGGTTGCCGTGGCCGAAGTTCACCGCCGAGTACGCGGCCAGGCCGTCCAGGTACCGCTTGCCGTCGACGTCGGTGACGGTCGCTCCCTGACCCGACGCGATGACGACGGGCAGTGGACTGTAGTTGTGCGCGAGGGCGCGGTCCTCGACGGCGAGCGCCGCCGCGGTGTTGACCCCGAGCGACGCTGCCGCAGACATCAGCTGACCCCGAGCGAACGCGCGACCGAGGTGCCGGTGCCGACCGGGTGCAGATCGAGGGTGCAGCACTTCACGCCACCACCGCCGAGCAGCAGCTCGGACAGGTCGACGCCGATCGGGTTGTAGCCCTTCTCGCGCAGCTGCTCGGCGAACCGAACGGCCCGGGCGGCGATCACGACGTTGTACCCGTCGGAGTACGAGTTCAGGCCGAGGATCGCGGCGTCTTCTTCGGTGGCGATGATCGCGTCCGGGAAGCGCTCGCGCAGGATCGCCAGCGACGGCTCGTCGAAGGCGCTCTCCAGGTAGGCGATGTTGCTCGTCCCGTCGACGGCGGGCTCGGGGTCGAGCACGGCGATGGCGGTGTCGAGGTGGTAGAAGCTCGGGTTGATGAGCTTCAGCGTGACGACCTCGCGGCCGTAGATCGTCGCGAGCTCGTCGTGCGAGGTGCTGTCCGACCGGAAGCCGGTGCCGGCGAAGATGGTGTCCCCGATGAGCAGGAAGTCGCCCTCGCCCTCGTTGGTCTGCTCCGGCTCGGCGACGGTCAGACCGGCCTGGCGGAACCAGTCCATGTACGCGGGGCCCTCGGGCTGGCGCTCGGGGTACTGGAACTTCGCGCCGTACGCGATGCCGTCGAGGACGAACCCGCCGTTGGCCGCGTAGACCATGTCCGGCAGGCCGTCGATCGGGTCGATGTACGAGATGTCGAAGCCGAGCTGCTCGTAGACGGCGACGAGCGATTCCCACTGCTCGACGGCCTTCGACGTGTCGGTCGGCTCCTCCGGGTGCATCCACGGGTTGATCCGGTAGCTCACGGTGTAGAAGTCCGGCTTGCACATCAGGATCGTGCGCTTCGTGGCGACACGGGCCGGGGTGGCGACGGACTCGGGGGCGGGTGCGGTGTTCGACATCAGTCCTCCTGGAAGGGACCGGGGCCCGAGCCTGCCAGGAACCGAAACGGAACGAGGAGAAGAGCTCCGGTGAGATGCAGGCTCACTCACCGCAGCGGACCAGGTCGACGCCGGGTCGATCCTTCCACAGACTCACCGCAGCGGAACAGTGACACTCAAGCATCGACGCCACTCCGATCCTGACACACACCGTCCAGCAAGTGCAGTACGGGGGCCCCGACGGCGTGACACCCGTTCGGGTGACGCACGTTTCGTGCGCGAGACCCACCGGCCTCGCAACAAGTCCGCGTACGATAGGGGACAAATGGACACGCTCGACCACCGCATCCTGGATCAGCTCCGGGACAACGCCCGCGCCGGCTACGGCGACATCGGGTCGGTGGTCGGACTCTCGGCCTCGGCCGTCAAGCGCCGCGTCGACCGGCTGGTCGGTGACGGTGTCATCCAGGGGTTCACGATCAAGGTCGACCCCGCCGTCGAGGACCGCGGCACCGAGGCCTGGGTCGAGCTCTACTGCCGCGGCACCGTGTCACCCGACGAGCTGCGTGCCCTGCTCGACACCGTCCCCGAGGTCATCGACGCCGGCACGGTCACCGGCAGCGCCGACGCCGTCGTGCACATGCGTTCGAAGGACCTGTCCGCGCTCGAAGAGGCGCTCGACAAGGTCCGCCTCGCTCCCCAGGTCGACCACACCCGCTCCGCGATCGTGCTCTCCAAGCTCGTCAGTCGAGAGACCGCGTAACGTCCCACGCATGGGACGGAAGACGGCCGGGAGGCGCGGATCACCGCCCGCGGGATCGCGTCCGGCCCGGCAGCTGGTCACCGCTGCGGGCCTCGCCTACGTCGCGAACTGCCTGTGGGGCACCGCGGTCGCCGTGCGGCTGATCCGCACGAAGAAGCTCCGCGTCGTGCACCACGGGCTGTTCGTCGTGACCGCGACCCTGACCGGTGTCGCCGCAACGACCCCCGTGTGGACGCGCGACCGGACCGCGCTGTTCCTGCTGCCGGCACTCGTGCCGCTGGCGGTCGCTCCACGCACGAACCCACGCGCCGGAGCACACTGGAGGGTCGCGGTCGCCGCAGCACCGTCCTACCTGGGGGCCGTGCTCGCCCGCAGGCGATCAGAGAGGTGAGCAGTGGAGCTGTTCGAGGCCATCCGACGACGACGCACGACGAACGGGCCGTTCCTGCCCGATCCGGTGTCGGAGGAGCACCAGCGGCTGCTCATGGAGCTCGCCGGACGGGCGCCGTCGCAGCTCAACAGCCAGCCGTGGCGCTTTGTACTGGTCGAGGAGCGCGAGACGATCGACCGCGTCGCCGAGATCAGCGGCAGCTCGATGACTCGCACCATGGCCGCGGGCACGTTCTTCGAGCGGTACAAGCCGTACTTCCGGTTCTCGAAGGCCGAGATGGACGAGCGGCGCGACGGGATGCTGTTCGACAAGCTCCCCGGGCCGCTGCGGCCGTTCACGAAGCAGGTGTTCACGAAGCGCGGGCAGCTGCTCATGAACACGCTCCGGGTGCCGCAGACCCTGGGTGAGGAGAACCGGAAGCTCGTCGCCGGGTCGCCGCTGCTGCTCGGCGTGATGCTCGACCGCCACGAGTACCGGAAGGAGGAGCTGTCCGGCTTCTACTCGGTGTTCAGCATGGGCGCGGCGATGGAGAACATCTGGCTCGCGACGACCGAGCTCGGCCTGGGGATCCAGTTCGTGTCCTTCCCGATGGAGACCCCCGGCGCGTGGGAGGAGATCGAGGGACTGCTCCGCGTGCCCGAGTCGCTCGAGCTGATGGCCGTCTACCGGATCGGGTACCTGCCCCCGGAACGACGACGGCCGGCCATCGACTGGACGTCGAGCGAGCGGAAGCGTCCCTCGCAGTACGTGTTCCGCGGCACCTGCGACACCCCGCAGCGCGGGTGGGACGACGCACCCGTCGCAGCCCACATCGAACCGGAGGCGACCACATCGTGACCGACACCCGACCCACCCAGAGCGCCCCGGGCCTCCAGCCCGTCGCCCCCGGCCTGCCGGGCCGTCCCTGGATCTCGCAGGACTGGCTCGACGTCGTCTTCGTGCACTGGCGCGTCGACGTGTCGGCGGTGGCGCCGCTGCTACCGGCCGGCACACGGCCCGACACGATGGCGCTCGACGGCACCGACGACGGCGTGACCACCTGGGTGGGCCTCATCGCGTTCCGGTTCGAGGACACCCGGTTCCCGCCGTTCTCGACCGGGAGCATCGGCGACTTCGTCGAGCTGAACGTCCGCGTCTACACGGTCGACGAGCAGGGACAGCGCGGGGTGGTGTTCCTGTCGCTCGACGCCGGCAAGCTCCTGCCGACCATCGGGGCGCGAGTCGCGACGGGCCTGCCGTACCGGTGGGCGGTCGCGGAGTCGCGCAGCGGTGACGGCCGCGTGGGGTACGCGATGCGGCGGCACGGCACCCACCTGCGGTCGATGCTCGACGTCCGGATCGGTGAGGCGCTCGACGAGCCGGGGCCCCTCGAGACGTTCCTGACCGCGAGGTGGGGCATGCACGTGCACCGGGCCGGACGGACGCGGTTCTGGCCGAACGAGCACGAGTCGTGGCCGTTGCACCGGGCCTCGGTGGTGTCGCTGCGGGACGACCTGGTCGGAGCGGCCGGGCTGCCCTTC
This sequence comes from Curtobacterium sp. Arg-1, assembly GCF_025643395.1. Taxonomy (NCBI): domain Bacteria; kingdom Bacillati; phylum Actinomycetota; class Actinomycetes; order Micrococcales; family Microbacteriaceae; genus Curtobacterium; species Curtobacterium sp. Arg-1. The sequence goes on along the minus strand of NZ_CP095731.1, from coordinate 135,395 downwards.
GGGCTGACGGAGCTCGAGCCGGACTCGGTGCTCTACTCGCCGGGGGTCACGACGCGGTTCGGTCGGGGGCGCTGAGCACGGCTGCTGCCGCGTCGGGGGACAGCGGCTGAGTGGTGCACGGCCGACCGCAGGTACAAGGGAGCCATGACTCGAGTGGCAGTGGTGACCGGTGGATCCGCAGGACTGGGACGGGCGACCGTCCGGGAGCTCGCCGCACGGGGGTGGGACGTGGCCGTCCTGGCCCGCGGGCAGGAGGGCGTCGACGCCGCCGTCGCCGAGGTCGAGGCCGCCGGGCGACGCGGGCTGGCCCTGGTCGCCGACGTCTCCGACCGCGACGCCGTCGAGGCCGCGGCCGACCGGGTCGAGCGGGAGCTCGGACCGATCGACCTGTGGGTGAACGGCGTGATGGTCGGGGTGTTCGGGAAGTTCCTCGACACCGCCCCGGAGGACTTCGAGCGGGCGCTGCACGTGACCTACCTCGGCTTCGTGAACGGCACCCGGTCGGCGTTGTCACGGATGGTCCCCCGCGGTCGTGGGCACGTGATCCAGGTCGGTTCGGCGCTCGGGTTCCGCGGGATCCCCCTGCAGGCCGCGTACTGCGGCGCGAAGCACGCGATCGTCGGGTTCACCGAGTCCGTCGTCTCCGAGCTGCGCGAACAGGGCAGCAAGGTCAAGGTGTCCCGCGTGGACATGCCGGCGCTCAACACGATCCAGTTCCAGTGGGTGAAGTCGAAGCTGCCGCACCACCCGCAGCCCGTCGCCCCGATCTACCAGCCCGAGGTCGGTGCCCGGGCCATCGCCGCGGTGGCCGAACGACCGCGCAGCCGCACCTGGGTGGGCGAGTCCACGGTCTACACGATCCTCGGCAACCGGATCAGCGGACGCTTCGCCGACTGGTACGCCGCCAAGACCCTGGTCGACGGGCAGCAGGCTCCGGACAAGGACGGCCTCGAGATGCGGGACAACCTGTACGAGCCGGTGCCGGGCGACCACGGTGCACACGGGGTCTTCGACGAGTCCGCGCACGCCTGGTCGCCGCAGACCTGGTGGGTGGAGCACCGCCGGGTCGGCAACGGGATCATCGGAGCGGTGCTCGGTGCCGCCGGGGCCGTCGCCCTCGTCGCAGGACGCCGACGATGAGCCGCCGGTCGTCGACCGTGCCCGAAGCAGCCGTCGTCGAGCTGGCCCGAGCTGGGCTCGGCCTGTGGCACCTGAGCCGTGCGGCCCGAGGGTCGGACCAGGCGGCGCTGCACGGTGTGCTCGGGGTCCGGCAGCTCGCACAGGCCACGCTCGTCGCGCGGGCTGGTTCCGGCAACGCGCACACCCTGAGCGCCGTCGTGGACACCATGCACGGCGTGACGATGGTGCCGCTGGCCGTCGCCGATCCCCGTCGCCGCCGGTTCGCGCTCGACCAGCTCTGGATCGCCGCCGTCCTGGCGATCGCCGAGGCAGCGGTCGTCGGTCGCGGAGGACGGCGCTGAGTGCTGTCGGGGGTGCTCGGTAGCGTCCCCGGCATGAGCACGATCTACTCCGTCGCGTCCTCGCTGGACGGCTTCGTCGCTGCGCCCGACGACGACCTCGACTGGCTGCTGCGGTTCGGCTTCGAGCCGTTCCAGGAGCACCACGACCGGTTCTACGCGGGCGTCGGCGCGATCGCGATGGGGTCGACGACGTACGAGTGGTTGCTCGAGCACGACGACACGTGGGCGTACCCGGACCTGGCGACGTGGGTGTTCACGACCCGTGACCTGCCGGTGCCCGACGGCGCCGACGTGCGCTTCGTCTCGGGCGAGGTCGGCGACCACCAGGCCGACCTCGAGCGCGTGGCCGCCGGCGGTGACGTCTGGGTCGTCGGCGGCGGACTGCTCGCGGCGCAGTACCAGCAGGCGGGCATCCTCGACGAGCTGCGGGTCACCGTGATGCCGATCGCACTCGGTGCCGGAGCCCCACTGCTGCCGGTCGCCGCACCGACGCCGGTGTACGAACTCGTCGGCACCACGCAGTTCGACGGCGGGGCGGTCGAGCTCCACTACCGTTCCGCAGCAACCGCGGCGTAGCGTCCGGAGCATGAGCGACAACGAGCAGACCGAGCCCGTCATGGACGGTGCCACCGATGCCACGAACCACGAGAAGCTGCAGGGTCTGATCGAGCAGGTCGACCACGACCACGCCGGTGAGGGTGCGGGCGCGATGGCGGACCACCTGCGGGACCGCATGGCCGAGACCGGCGTCGAGGACGAAGAAGCGGGTGACGCCGAGGACTGATCCCCGGGGCACTTCGTGAGCAGAAGAGGTCGGGTCCCGTCTGGGGATCCGACCTCTTCTGCTCACGAAGCGAAACGCAACGCGCGGAACTGCTCAGACGCGCAGCTCGGAGAACTCGCTGTCGACGTCGCCGAACCGGTGCGCGGTGATCGACACCGACTGCTCGCGCAGGTACGGCAGCATCTCGATCACGCCGGCCTCGACCACGGGGGCGTCGTGGATCGCGACGTCGATGCTCGCGCCCAGTGCTTCTTCGAGAGCCTGGGAGTCGCCGCCGAGCAGCCGGATGCGGGCCCCGGGACCGCCGAACGCCGTGTGTGCCGGGCGGTCCTGCCCCTGTGACAGCACGGCCTCGAGCGCGTCGACGGGCTCGTCGTCCTGACCGCTGGACCAGTCCGCCTGGAACACCGCCCCCGACGACGCGCGGGCGTGGAACTCCTGGTCGGACTCCACCAGGTGGTCGACGACGTCGAGCGGCGACCGGTTCCCCGCCAGCAGCTGGGTGAGGGGGCCGGGCAGCGGCCGAGCCGTGCTCAGCAGGACGTGCGCCCGTGCCGAGGTCGCGGCGACGAGCGTCCGGACGAGGTCCACGGTCGAGGCGTTCTCGGCCTGGCGCACGATGACGGACTGGGGACGGTGACGCAGCACGTTCCGCTGCACCACGAGTCCCGCCAGGTCCTGCGAGCGGAACAGGGTCTCGCGTGCACGGACGTCGCTCAGGGCACCGGCGCGCACACGGTCGAACTCCTCGAACGACAGCCCGCTGCGTGCGGCCTCGATCACCGCGGTCACGCGCGGGGGCAGGCCGTGCAGCTGGATGCTCCGGTGCACCGTGCGGGGCGTGGGCAGCCACCGGCCGAGCGTCGCGACGTACATCGGACCGCCGGCCTTGGTGCCGGTACCGACCGACGAACCCTTCCAGCCGCCGAACGGCTGGCGCCCGACGACGGCACCGGTGGTGCCGCGGTTGACGGAGAGGTTGCCGGCGCGGACACGGGCGAGCCACTCGGACACCTCGTCGACGTCGAGCGAGTGGATGCCCGCCGTCAGCCCGAAGTCGGTGCCGTTCTGGATCGCGATGGCCTGCTCGAGGGTCTCGGCCCGCATGATGCCGAGCACCGGGCCCGAGTACACGGTCTGGTGGAAGTCGCTGCCGGGGCGGACACCGTCGCGGATGCCCGGCGACCAGAGCCGACCGGAGTCGTCGACCGCCTCGGGCTGCACGAGCCAGGACTCCCCCGGGCCGAGCTCGGTCAGACCCTGACGGAGGGCGCCCTGCGGCTCCGTGATGAGCGGGCCGACCTGCGCCGTGGGGTCGTCGGGCCACGCCACCCGGAGCGTGCGGGTGGCGTCGACGAGCTGCCGCTGGAAGCGCTCGCTCTCGCCCACCGACCCGACCAGGATCACCAGCGACGCCGCCGAGCACTGCTGTCCGGCGTGCCCGAAGGCGGACCGCACGATGTCCTGCACCGCCAGGTCCAGGTCGGCGCTCGGCGTGACGACGATGGCGTTCTTGCCGCTCGTCTCGGCGTTGAGCGGCAGTCCGGCGCGCCACCAGCGGAACGAGCGGGCGGTGTCGGACGAGCCGGTCAGGATGATGCGGTCGACCGTGGGGTGGCCGACGAGGTCGCGGCCGAGTTCGTCCTCGGCCAGGTCGACGAGCTGCAGCAGCGAGTGCGGCACCCCGGCGTCCCAGAGCACGTCGGCGAGCACGGCCCCCGAGCGCTTCGCTTCGGGTGCGGGCTTGAACACGACACCGCTGCCCGCGGCGAGCGCAGCCAGCACGCCCCCGGCGGGGACCGCGACGGGGGAGCTCCACGGTGACACGACGACGGTCAACCGTGGCGGCACGTACTGCGCGCCCTCGACGTCCCCGAGGCGCCGAGCGCGCTCGGCGTAGTAGTGGGCGGCGTCGACGGCGTCGGTCACCTCGGTGTCGGCCTCGGTGAAGGTCTTGCCGGTCTCGGCGGCCATGACCTCGATCAGGTCGGCGCGGCGGGTCTCGAGTTCGTGTCCGATGAGGTCGAGGAGCTCGGCGCGGTCGGACGGGTCCTGTCGGCCCCAGTTCACGCCGGCCTGGGCGGTCCGGGCCATGATCCGCTCGAGCTTGGAGCGGTCGGCGACCTTCGCCCCACGGATCGTCTGCGCACCGAGCTGCGAGCGCGGCACCCGGCGCAGGACGTCGAGTGCCCAGGCCCGGTTCGCGGCGACGGACGGGTCGGTGTCGGGGGCGTTCCGGAACGCGTCCCGCAGGACCGGTTCACCGAGCGCGCGGTGGCGGTCCTGGGTGCGGTGGCTGGCGGGGACGGGTTCGTCGAGTGCGGCGACGGATGCCAGGAACCGGCTGTGCTCCCGCTCGAACACGCTGGCGTCGTGGTCGATGTCGGACGCGGCGGCGAGGAAGTTCTCGGGGCTGGCGCTCTCCTGCAGGCGGCGCGCCAGGTACGCGATGGCGGAGTCGAACTCGTCCGGCTGGACGACGGGCGTGTAGAGCAGGATCTGCCCGACTTCGGCGCGGACGGCCTGCGCGTGGGTCGACGCCATGCCGAGCAGCATCTCGACGTCGACGGCGTCGGTCACCCCGCGCCGATGGGCGAGCACCCACGCGGTGGCGAGGTCGAACAGGTTGTGCCCGGCGACCCCGATCCGCACGGCGTCGGTGCGTTCCGGCGTCAGCGCGGCGTCGAGCATCCGGAGGTAGGCGGTGTCGGTCTCGCGCTTGCTGCCCCAGGTGGCGAGGGGCCACCCGTGCACGATCGCGTCGACGTGTTCCATCGCGAGGTTCGCGCCCTTGACGAGCCGCACCGTGATCGGGGCTCCGCCGCGCGACCGGCGTTCCTGCGCCCACTCGGTCAGCGCGTCGAGCGCTCCGGCGGCGTCGGGCAGGTAGGCCTGCAGCACGATGCCGGCCTGCAGGTCGGCGAACTCGTCACGGTCGAGCAGCGTCCGGAACACGGCGAGGGTGACGTCGAGGTCGCGGTACTCCTCGATGTCGAGGTTGATGAACTTGGCGGGGCGTCCGGCGGCCGTCGGCGCCGCGGCCAGGCGGTACAGCGGGACGAGCCGGTCGACGACGCGCTCGACGGTCTGGTCGAAGGCCCACGGCGAGGTCTGCGGCACGACGGCGCTCACCTTGATCGACACGTGGTCGACGTCGTCGCGGGCGAGCAGGTCCATCGTGCCCTGCAGGCGTCGGTCGCTCTCGCCGCTGCCGAGGACGGCTTCGCCGAGCAGGTTCACGTTGAGGCGGGTGCCCGGTCCGCGGAGCTTGGCGAGCGCGGGACCGAGCTTGCTCGTGCTCGCGTCGATCACCAGGTGCCCGGTCATCCGGCGCAGGATCCGGCGCGCGGTGGGGATCACGGCCCACGGCGCCATGGTGGCGAACCCGCCACCCAGCGTCACCGCACCGCGCAGGTACCAGGCGAGGAAGTCGGGGACGTCACGGCTCAGCTGCTCGAGGTTGCGCGCGGCGACCCGGGGGTCTTCGGGACGGACGACCTTGTCGACGAAACCACGGGTGAAGTCGAGGCCCTGCTCGTCGCGCAGGACCTGGGCCAGACGGGCCGCACCCGGGTCGGGCTTCACCCCGGCGGACGCCGCCAGCCACCGGCGCACGAGCGCGACGGCGTCATCGGTGGTGTCCTGGAGGCGAGCACTCGGCATCCCCCGATCGTATGCCGCACGTCCGACGCGGCCTCGGAGCACGCCGTACGTCGGCCAGGAGTCATCCGAGCGGATGAAAGCACCCGTGGCGCGGTCCGATGCCCCGCCCGGTGGATACGCTGGTCGGCATGTCGACGGAGGGCAACGGTGGCCACGACTGGGTCACCTGGGACGCGTACCACGACGCCTGGCGACGGCTCGACCGGGCGCTCGACCGGGCCGTCCAGGCGGGAGCCGGCATCTCGGTCCCCGAGTTCGAGATCCTGATCGGCCTGCACCGCGACCCCGACCACCGTCTGCGCGTCCGGGACATCGCCACGGGGATCGGCTGGGAGAAGTCGCGCGTCAGCCACCAGGTCACGCGGATGGTGGCCCGCGGCCTGGTCGAGCGCGCCGACTGCCCGAGCGACGCGCGCGGCAGCTGGGTGGTCATGACCGCGGACGGTCGTCGAGCGGTGCTCGCCGGCATCCGCGCGCACACCGGTGCGCTGGAGGACCTGTTCTGGAGGCCCGTGGGGACCGACGCCGAGACGCTGCGGTCCGTCAGCGCGCACGTCCAGGACGCCATCGGCCCCGACGACGCTGCGGACGAGGCCGACGCCGGCTAGAGCGTGACGACGGCGAGCGCGCCGCGCTCACCGCGCAGCCGCACCTGGACGCTCCTGATGTCGTCGCGCGGGATGTCCGTCGAGGCCGACAGCCCGCGCGCATCCGCACCGGCAGCCGTCCACGAGCCGACGGTCTGCGTCGTGCCGTCGTTCCGGACGACGACGAGGTCGTAGAGGATCGACCCGTCGGGGGACCACGCCTTGCCGCCGTACGAGCACCCCCAGTCGAAGCGGGTGCCCCACTGCTCGCCGCTGACGGCCAGCTTGACGTCGAGGCCCTGCACGCCGCTCATGTCGTACCGGTCGGCGGTGGCCGCAGCGGTCGGCGCGGAGCCGGCCTGCACCGTGGTGCGCTCCCCCGCTGCCCCGACCGCGAGCCCGCCCAGGACGGCGGCGACCACCGCGAGCCCGGCGGTGGCGGCGACCCAGACCCGGCGACGGCGGCGACGGTGTCGGACGCGGTGCGCGACGGAGGCGAGGTCGCTCTCGGAACGGGTGTCGGGCCTCCCGTCCGGTTCCGCGATCTCGATCGCCTGGTCGGCCGGCAGCTTGCCGAGCAGACCCGGCAGACCGACCAGCTCGGCGACGGCGGCCGCACAGCGGTCGCAGTTCTCGATGTGTCGCTCGTACTCCAGGCGCTCGCTCGCCGGGAGCGACCCGAGGACGTACGCCGCATCCCACTCTGCGTACTTGTCGTCGCTCATCGGGTCACTCCTCGTTCCTGCAGTGCGAGCCGGAGGGCTCGCAGCCCGTAGTGCAGCCGCGACTTGGCGGTGCCCTCCGGGATGTCGTGTCGTCGTGCGATCTCCGGCACCGTGTGCCCGAGCCAGTACGCGTCGACCACCACGCGGCGGTGGTCCGGGGTCAGCGACGCGAGTGCGTCGGCGACCACGATCCGGTCCAGCACGGCGTCCGTGCTGTCCGACTCGATCCGTTCCACCTGGTGTTCGGTGCCGTGCTCGCGCCGGTTGTGTGCGGACCGCGCCTCGTCCACGACCAGGTTGCGCGCCACCGTGAACAACCACGCCCGTGCGCTGTCGGGTGCCCGTTCGAGCACGGCCGGGCGCTGCCAGGCGCGGACCATCGCCTCCTGCACGACGTCCTCGACCGTCGAGCCGTCCCGCGTGAGGTGCCGGACGTACCGCGTGAGCGCGTCACCGTGCTCGCGGTACAGCGTCGCGAGCAACTCGTCCGCGGAACGGCTCGTCACGGTCACTTCCCGAGGTCGAGGGAGAACTCGACGGAGCCCTTCCCGTCCACGGTGACGAAGCCGAGCGAGGGGGCCTTCACGCCGTAGTCGGCGAAGGTGATCGGCACGGTGCCGGCGACCTGGACGGTGCCGCCCTTGCCGACCGCGACCTGCGCGTCGGCCGTGACCGGCTTCTCGACGCCGTGCAGCTCCATCGTGCCGGTCAGGGTGACGGCCTGCGTGGAGCCGTCGAGCGCCTTCGTGACGTCGACGGGCTTGGTGAGCTCGAACGTCGCCGTCGGGTACTTGTCGGTCTGCAGTGCCGTGGAGCGGAAGTACTCGTCGCGTGCGGCTTCGGGGGTGCTGATCTTGCCGACCTGCACGGTGACGGACGCCTTGGTGAGCGAGCCGCCGTCGACGACGGCAGTGCCCTTGACGTCCTTCGTGCGACCGACCACGTTCACATCATTCCCCTGCAGGACCTCGTGCACCCGGTACCCGGCGTACGAGCTGCTCTTGCTGGTCCAGGTGCCGTCGGCGTCCTTCGCGTCGAGGGTGCCGGACGAGGACGCCGACAGCGAGGGTGCTGCCGCGGCCTGGCCGTTGACGGTGTTCGCGTAGATGACCGGGCCGGCGATGACGGCTGCTGCCGCCACGACGACGACGCCGGCGGAGATCCCGATGATGACCTTGGTGCGTTTGCGGAGTGCCATACCCAGACAACGAGGGAGCGGAGCGGATCGTTCAAACGGGTTTTCAGTCGGAGGTCCGGGCGGGGTCCTGGTCGGCTCGGTCCTGGTCGATCTCGGCTGCGCCGTCGTCGGTCGCGGGGGTCTCGCCGCGCATGCGCACGAGGCTCGCCAGCGTCGACACGGCCATCGCGGCGACGATCACGAGCAGGGACACCCACGTGTTGATCTCCGGTGCCCACTCGATGTGGTGGCCGCCGTTCAGGAACGGCAGCTCGTTGTCGTGCAGCGCGTGCAGGACGAGCTTGACACCGATGAAGGCCAGGATCACCGCGATGCCGTACTTCAGGTAGACCAGGCGCTCGAGCAGACCGCCGAGCAGGAAGTAGAGCTGGCGCAGGCCCATCAGGGCGAAGACGTTCGCGGTGAACACGATGAAGGGACTCTCGGTGATGCCGAAGATCGCCGGGATCGAGTCGAGCGCGAACAGCAGGTCGGTGGTGCCGATCGCGATGAGCACGACGAGCAGCGGCGTGAAGTGCCGGACGCCGTCGTGGTGGGTGCGGAACTTCATGCCGTCGAACGTGTCGGTGAGGCGGACCCGGCGGCGCAGCAGCCGGACGATGAAGCTGTCCTTCTGGTCGTCCTCGTCCTCGCCGCGGAGCTGCTGGATCGCCGTCCAGATCAGCCAGGCACCGAAGATGTAGAAGATCCACGAGAAGTTCTCGATGAGCTGCGCGCCGACCAGGATGAAGATCCCGCGGAGCACGAGCGCGATGATGATGCCGAGCAGCAGCACCTCTTGCTGGATCTTCTTCGGCACCGAGAAGCGCGCCATGATGATGACGAACACGAACAGGTTGTCGATGCTCAGGCTGTACTCGGTCAGCCAGCCCGCCAGGAACTGCCCGGCCGAGTCACCGCCGGCGAAGACCAGCATCAGCACCGCGAAGACCAGCGCCAGCCCGACGTAGACGCCCACCCAGATGCCGGATTCGCGCAGCGTCGGCACGTGCGGGCGACGCGCGACGATGAGCAGGTCGGCGAGCAGGATCGCGACCAGGGCGATCATCGAGCCGACTTCGAACACGACGGGGAGCTCGGGCATGCGGAGCCTTCCTTGCTGGTGGTGGGGCGGGCCGCTTCGTGAGTGGCCCGGACCAGTCTCCGGCATGATCCGGGCGGTGGCGAACCCCGGGGCTGCGTGCGGCGGACAGTGCTGTGCACCTCGCAGGGGTCCGCAGCTGTTCACCTCGCAGGGTCCGCCCGGACCGGGAGCGGCCCTAGCCTGGGCACGTGGGGACTCCGCGAGCGATCGGCTTCGACCTGGACGGCACGCTGTTCGACCACCACGGGTCGGCTCGGGCGGGCGTGACCCGGTTCCTGCAGGGCTTCGGCGTCGAGGCCACGGAGGCGGTCCTCCGCGACTGGTTCACGGCCGAGGACGAGCAGTTCGAGCGTTGGCGGTCCGGGGCGATCAGCTTCCAGGAACAGCGACGCGCACGGCTCCGCACGGTCCTGCCGCCGCTGGGCGTCGAGGTGCCCGAGGACGACGCCGGCTTGGACGCGGTGTTCGACGACTACTCGGGTGCGTACCGGGAGGCATGGCGGCTCTTCCCCGAGAGCCTGCCGCTGCTGCACGAGCTGCGCGAGCACGGACACCGCCTCGGGCTCCTGACGAACGGCACGGAGACCCAGCAACGCGACAAGCTCGCGCGGACCGGCCTGGCCGACGCGTTCGACGTCGTCTGCACCTCGGAACGCATCGGGTTCCAGAAGCCGGACGTCCGCGCGTTCGGAACCCTGGCGCGGGAGCTCGGCGTGGACCCGGCGGACTGTCTCTTCGTGGGCGACGACCCCGAGCGCGACGTGGTCGGTGCCAGGGCGGCCGGGATGCGGGCGGTGCTGGTCGACCACGGGCAGCCGGAGCGCCCCGGCATCCGGGAGCTCGTGCTGTCAGCGCTCTGACGTCACCGCCGGTCAGCGCTCTGACGTCACCGCGTCCGCGACGGCGCGGGCGACCTCGCTGGCCGGGGTGTCGGTCGCGTCGATGACCTCGGCCTCGGCGTGCAGCCAGCCGCGCGCCGCTTCGGCGTAGGCGTCGACGTACGCGAACCGGAACGTCGACGGGCCCACGATCGGGTCGTGCTGGATCCGGTCGCGGAGCGTCGGCTCGTCGACGTGCAGCACGAAGTGCCGGACCGGGATGCCGTGGGCGGCGAGTCCCGCGGCGATCTCGCGCCAGTAGGCCTCGACCAGGACCGTCATCGGCATGATGAGCGGTCCGCCCACGTAGTCGTGCACCCGGCGGGCGGTCTCGACCACGAGCGGCCGCCACGGGTCCCAGTGCTGGAAGTTGTCACTGGCCGGCAGCCCCGGCGTGACGTCCATCAGCACCTCGCCGACCTTCTCGGCATCGAGGACCCGCGAGCCGGGCAGCAGCGGCTGGAGCAGTCGGCTCGTCGTCGTCTTGCCCGCCCCGTGTGTTCCGTTCAACCAGACGATCACACCAGGACCCTAGCCGCCGACCACCCCGTGGGGCGGTCGGCGGCCGGTTGTCGATCGACGAACGATCAGCGACCGCTGAGGTCGTACGGGCTCATCGTCGAGTCGACCGTCGTCATGTACCCACCCCCGGCGAGCGCCGTGGGCAGCGTGATGGTGCGGAGCACGGACGGCGTCGCACCGGCGGTGTCGATCTGGGTGATCTTCCCCTCGTCGCCCCGCGTCACGAACACACTGCGGCCGTCGTCGGTCGCGGCGGTGAACCGCACCGACGCCCCGGTGGCGGGCTGTCCGGCGACGGGGCCCTTGCGCAGCGGCGTGAGCGCGACCGAGGTCGTCCGGCCGGAGTAGACGCCGTCGGCCTGCTTGCGCACCAGGACGAGCGAGTCGCCGGTGCCCGACGTCAGCGCGACGGCGGCGAACCGCGCGGTCACGGCGACCCGGGTGAAGGAACCGGTGCCGAGGTCGACGCTGCTGATCCTTCCCGACGACGTCGACGAGGTGGTCAGGTAGGCGGGGACGTCGTTCCACGGGGTCCCCGCGGCCGTGGTGCCGGCCTGGGTGCCGACCACGGTCGTGCCGTCCGGTGCCATGCGGGGCCGGTAGCTCTGCACGCTCGGCTTCGGGTAGGCGACGGACCGGGAGCCCGTGAAGCCGGTCCGTGTCACCCGGACGGTCTGCACGCCGGCGGCCAGGTCGGAGCCGATCACCGTCCCGGTGGCGTTGACGATCGGGCCGTGCGGGTAGGCGCCGAGGGGCGTGGTCGCGACGGGGCGCGGGTGGGTCGCACCCTGCATGATCGCGGACACGGAGTAGGCGTCGAGTCGTCCGCCCGCGGTGACCACCAGGCGCAGGGGGCTGCCGACCAGGAACGTCTCGACCTCTTCGGTGCCGCGCTTGCCCGTCGTGGCGAGCTGCACGGCCGAGGTGTCGATCCGAGCAGTGTGCTCCGTCTTCCGCCGCAGGTCGATCACCGTGACCCGCTGGCGCTCGGAGCCGTCGAAGTCGGACCCGACCGCCAGGTGACGCCGCGCCGTGTCGGTGGACAGCCAGCCGGCGCGCTCCCACCGGCCGTCGCCGTTCGGGATCGCGTAGTGCTGCGCGATGCGGGCCGTACCGCGGGGGCCGATGGCCAGGACGTCGAGCTGCGGCTTCGACTCGTCCATGAACGCGATCTGCCCGTGGCCGAGCTGCACCGAGCCCGCGTGGGTGCCGAACTCGATCCCGCTCAGGGTGGCGGTCCGCCTGCCGGTCACGGCGTCGTTGACGTACACGCGCTTCGCGGTCGGGTCGGCCGTGACGAGCCAGCTGTGGTGGGCGGTCCGGGTCACGGTGGGTGCAGCCGAGGCGGGGACGGCGATCGCGGTGGCGACGAGCGGGACGAGCCCCGCGATGACGAGTGCCGGGAGGAGACGTGGAGGTCGAGCGGACATGGAGCTCCTGAGTGCGGTGCGGATGAGGGTCATCTAGACGATAACCGTTCTCATCTAGGCGAGACACTCCAGAACTGTACGAAGACGCTCAGCATCCCGACGAAGGGGATGGCACCCACGGCCACCGACAGGGCAGCGAAGCAGATCGCCGGCGTCCTGGCTTCGAGTCCGCGGAGCCGCACCGCAGCGACGAGCGCGCCGACCGCGAACGGGAACGTCCCGAGCACGGCGTACAGCGGCCACGACAACGGCGCCCACGACGCAGCGCTCTCCCCCACGGCTCCGACGGAGACGATCGAGCCGGCGACGACGAGCGCGATCTCGACGAACGGGGGCACGGCGATCGCCACGTCACGCACCACCCGTCGCCGCTGCCGCCCCATGCGCCGACCCTAGTGATCCGTGATGTGCGCGCCTCCCCGCCTTCCACCAACCGGCCGTGCCAGTGTCGAGCCGTGCAGAACTCCACGACAGTCGTCATCGCCGGATGCGGCGACCTCGGGACCGAAGCCGGCCTGCGCTTCGCCGACCAGGGCCACCGCGTGATCGGACTCCGCCGCCGCGCCGAGCTGGTCCCCGCGCCGATCACCGGCCGGAGCGTCGACCTGCGCCACGAGGTCCCCGCGATCCCGGCCGACACGAGCGTCGTCGTCGTGGCCTTCGCCGCCGGCAGCCGCGACGTCGACGAGTACCGCGCCACCTACGTCGACGGTCTGCGCAACGTGCTCGACGGCATCGACGCCTCGGACGCCGACCCCCGGGTGCTCGTCGTGTCCTCGACCGCGGTCTACGACGTCGCCGACGGCAGCGAGGTCACCGAGGAGACCCCGGCGCGTGGTGCGACCCCGACCGCCGAGGTCCTGGTCGAGGCCGAGGTCCTGCTGCGCGAACGGTCTCCCGGCGCCGTGCTGGTCCGGCTGTCGGGCGTCTACGGCCCCGGCCGCGAGCGACTCATCGACCAGGTCCGGTCCGGGTCCGCGCGACTGGCGCCGGGCACCTCACCGCACACGAACCGCATCCACCGCGACGACGCTGCCGCCGCACTCGTGCACCTGGCGGCGCTGCCCGACCCGGCACCGCTCTACCTGGGTACCGACGACGAGCCGAGCCGACTGGACGACGTGCTGCGGTTCCTGGCCGACGAGCTCCACGTCGCCGAGCCGTCCACCGGCGAGGGCGACGCACGGCAGGCCGGCGGCGACAAGCGCCTGTCCAACACGCTGCTCCGGTCGACGGGGTGGACACCGCAGTACCCGACGTTCCGCGAGGGCTACCGCGCCGTCCTGGCCGGCGAGGGCACCCGCCACCCCTGACACCCTGCGAGACACCGGTGTTCACGCTCCGAACACGCGCGTGCCGGTGTGCGACGCGCGAACACCGGTGTTCTGCGGACGACCGCTCAGTGGCCGCGGTGGTCCTGGATCGTGATCCGCGGCCCGAACGACGGCTTCCGGAACCCCGAGCCGGCGATCAGGCGCACGATGCGCTCCCGGTGCCCGCGCCAGGGCTCGAGCAGCTCGAGCATCCCGTCGTCGTCGACCGGCGAACCGGTCAGCGCCCAGCCGACGAGCGCCGGCACGTGGAAGTCCCCCACGCTCGGTGTGTCCGGGTCGCCGTGGGATCGCTGCGCGGTCTCGGCGGCGGTCCACCGGCCGACCCCGGGGATCGACTGCAGCTTCGTGGACACGGCCTCGCCGCCGCGGCCGTGCGCCAGGGTCCGCTCGAGTGCCGGCGCGAGCTGCACGGCGCGCATCACGGTCGCCGAGCGCCCCGGTTCGATGCCGGCCCGGTGCCACTCCCAGCTCGGGATCCGAGCCCACGTCCGGGCGTCGGGCGGCACCATCATGCCCGCGGGTGCCGGGCCGGGCGCCGGGGTGCCGTGCCGACGGAGCAGGTACCGCCACGCGCCCCACGCCTGACGCGAGGTCACCTTCTGCTCCATGATCGCCGGCACGAGCATCGCGACGACGGTGTTCGTGCGGAGCAGCCGGAGCCCGGGCTGCCGGTGTCGTGCCGCGGCCAGGAACTCGTTGCCGGAGACGTCGAACGACGACCAGTCGTCGCCGCGACCGAGCAGCTCAGGAGCGTGGGAAACGGCCCAGGGCGCTCCGCTCCCCCACGCCGAGACCGCGATGGTGTCGCCGGCCCGCCGGATCGCGACGGAAGCGGGGCCGGAGGGCGTCTGCAGCGCGAGCCACACGACACCGCCGGCCACCTGGAAGGCCGGGTCGCCGGAGCCGCGCTGCAGGGGCCGCAGGGTCGACGCGACGTCCACCGCGCCTCCAGGCCGGTACACCGTGTCGACGCGCGACGCGTCACCGGACGCACCAGCGTCGTCGACGGCGGCGGCGGAAGCGAGCAGGGACACACGGGGATGGTAATGCTGAACCACCGTCAGTCATGATGGGCAGTGATCCCCACCACCCGACGACGGAGTTCACCATGCGCATCGGCATCCTCACCTCCGGAGGCGACTGCCCCGGCCTGAACGCGGTCATCCGCGCGATCGTCCTCAAGGGCATCGCCATCTACGGCCACGACTTCGTCGGCTTCCGCGACGGGTGGCGCGGCGTGGTCGACGGCGACATCGTCCCGCTCGGCCGCAAGGACATCCAGGGCATCGCGAAGCAGGGCGGCACCATCCTCGGCACCAGCCGCACGAACCCGTTCGAGGGCCCCAACGGCGGGGTCGAGAACATCGAGCGGATGCTCGAGAAGCACGGCATCGACGCCATCGTCGCGATCGGCGGCGAGGGCACCCTGGCCGCCGCGAAGCGCCTCACCGACGCCGGGCTGAAGATCGTTGGCGTGCCGAAGACCGTCGACAACGACCTGGGTGCGACCGACTACACGTTCGGCTTCGACACCGCCGTCGCCATCGCGACCGAGGCCATGGACCGCCTGCGCACCACGGGCGAGTCGCACTCGCGCTGCATGGTCGCCGAGGTGATGGGCCGGCACGTGGGCTGGATCGCGCTGCACTCCGGCATGGCAGCGGGCGCGCACGCGATCCTCATCCCCGAGCAGAAGACGAGCATGGAACAGATCGCGAAGTGGGTGCGGGCCGCCTACGACCGCGGTCGTGCCCCGCTCGTGGTGGTGGCCGAGGGCTTCGTCCCCGACCACGAGGACACCGCGCACACCGAGCGTGGCCTCGACGCCTTCGGGCGCCCGCGGCTCGGTGGCATCGGCGAGCGCCTCGCGCCGCTCATCGAGGAGATGACGGGCATCGAGACGCGGGCCACGACCCTGGGGCACATCCAGCGCGGCGGCACGCCGACGGCGTACGACCGGGTGCTGTCGACCCGGCTCGGCCTGGCGGCGATCGACTCCGTGGTCGAGGAGCGCTGGGGCCGGATGGTGGCGCTCCGGGGCACCGAGATCGAGCACGTCTCGTTCGAGGAGGCGCTCGGCGAGCTCAAGACGGTGCCGCAGGCGCGCTTCGACGAGGCCGCCATCATGTTCGGCTGAGCGGGCTGGGCCGGGCTGGGGGCTGGGGGCTGTTTCGGGCGCACCTGGTCGAATCGGGCGTACCCCGTCGGTTGTTCCGCCCCGGTACGCCCGATCCCACCAGCCATCGCGCACGTTCTGGGAAAGAGCGGGCAGACCGCCGGGCGCGACCGGCTCGGCGATGACGCGCCAGCGGCATGCCAGGCGCGCCGACCGAGCCTGCGAGGGAGGGGGTAGCGTCCGGCGCATGACCCGCGCCGTCCTCGTGTCCAGTGCAACCCCGCCCACCGTCACCGACGTCGACCTGCCGGATCCGGCCGAGGGCGAGGTCCTGGTCGACGTCACGTACTCGAGCGTCAACTACAAGGACGGGCTGGCCCTGGCGCGGAACCCCGGTGTCGCTCGGCTCGACCCGCTCGTTCCGGGGATCGACGTCGTGGGCACGGTGTCCGGGCTCGGTCCCGGCGTGCACGAGGTGGCGATCGGCGACCGGGTGGTGCTGAACGGTGCCGGCCTGGGTGAGAGCAGGCACGGGGGCTGGGCGGCGCAGGCGGTCGTGCCGTCCGGATCGCTCGTCGTGCTGCCCGAGACGATCGACGACTCGTTCGCGGCGGCCATCGGCACGGCGGGGTTCACCGCGATGCTCAGCGTGCTGGCGCTCGAGCGCTTCGTCGCGCCGGACGACGGGCCGGTGCTCGTGACCGGCGCGTCCGGCGGGGTCGGCACCGTGGCGATCGCCCTGCTCGCGGCCCGCGGGTACCGGGTGACGGCGTCGACGGGTCGCTCGGCCAACACGGACTCGCTCCGCCGGCTCGGTGCCACCGAGGTCATCGAACGCGGCACACTGTCCGAGCCGGGCAAGCCGATGCAGCGTGCCACGTGGGCCGGAGCGGTGGACAGCGTCGGCGGGGCCACCCTGGCGAACGTGCTGGCCTCGACCCGGTGGGGTGGCGCGGTGACGGCCTGCGGGCTGGCGCAGGACTCCGCGCTGCCGACGACCGTGCTGCCGTTCATCCTGCGGTCGGTCTCGTTGCTCGGCATCAACTCCGTCGACGCCCCACCGGAGCTCCGCCGTCGAGCGTGGGACCGGCTGGCGACCGACCTCGACGCGGCGCTGCTGGCCGACGTCACCCGCACCGTCACGCTCGAGCAGGCGATCACGGTCGGCGCCGAGGTGGTCGCAGGGCGGGTGCACGGTCGCACCGTGGTCGCCGTTGCGGGCTGAATCCCGGCGTTTTTTAGCAAACGTTTGCATATTGGCACGCTAGGATTTCGAGTGTCGATTTCGTCCTCGAGGAGATGACATGCCGGTCCCCAAGTCCACCGTGGAGAGCTCTCCCCGGAAGCTCCTGCGCGACGTCGTCTACGACAAGATGCTCGCGGCGCTCCGTGACGGCACGCTGCAGCACGGCGAGCGCCTGAACGACGACGAGCTGGTCCAGTGGCTGGGTGTGAGTCGCACCCCGATCCGTGAGGCGATCGCGAAGCTCGTCGACATCGGCCTGGTCGAGATGGAGGCGAACCGGTACACCCGCGTCGCCACGCCCACCTTCGACGACTGGGTCACCGCGACCCGCGCGACCGCAGGGTTCTTCGAGCTCAGCCTGCGCTGGGGCGTCCCCGAGTACAGCGACGAGGACGTCGAAGCCCTCACCGCGTTGCTCGACAAGGCCGACCGCATGCGCAAGGTGCGGGACTACGGCTTCAGCGGCGCCCTCACCGAGATCATCGAGTTCGCCGTCGAGCACTCCGGCAACCCCCTGGTGCAGAACGCGGCCGTGGGTGCCATGGAGCGGGTCCGCTTCACGCTCAACCCGACGCCGCCGTTCGAGCAGTACGGATCCGAGGCGTTCTTCTCGATCCTGCGCGAGGCCCTCACCGAGCGTGACGGTGAAGGGGCCGCCGAGGCCGGTCGAGCCCTCACCCGCAACTTCGAACAGCACATCGAGGCGGTCCGCGCCGACCGCGGCTGACCCGTGGTCGTCGGCGAGTGGGGTGACGCCGACCCCTGGGCGGCGGCGAACGACGACGCCTACGCGTCCCTGCTCGCCCACGTCCGCACCGGCCCGCGTGGACCGGTGCCCGTCGACCTCGACGCACTGGGGTGGGAGTGGGGCACGCCTCGCGGCCGGGTCCGTGCAGCGGCGGCTCGCCTCGAGGACCTCGGCATCCTGTCCCGGCGCCCGGACGGCTCGTGGTGGTACGACGAACTGTCCGACGCCGACCTCTCGGACACGCTCGACTTCTGGGTCGCGCTGGTCGGCCCGGCCCTCCGCGCGACCATCCCGGCGCTCACCCCTCAGCTCCACGCCGAACTCGACCGCCGGGTCGCGCGGGCTCGCACCACTGCGGCACTCCGGTTGCCGGAGTACCCGACGGTGTTCTCCGCCGCCTGCCAGTTCTGGTTCGAGCACTCCCCAAACACCCTGGTGCGCAGCCTGGGCCTGCGTGCGTTCGAGCGGATGCGGTGGGCCCGGGTCCCGACGCAGCTCTGGTCGGTCCACGAGGTGCACACCTGGTTCGCCACCACGTCCCGCGCGGTGGAGTCCGGTGACCCGGCCGTGGCGACGGCGGCGGCCGAGGTCATGGACGGGCTGTTCGAGGTCCACCGGCGGAACGTCGGGATCCCGCGGACGCACCGCCCGGCGGACGACACCACCGAAGACCGCGTCGGTCCGGTCGGCCGTACCCTGCTGCGAGACGTCCGCTCCGGCGCGTTGGCGGTGGGGTCCACACATCGGCTCGAGGACCTCGTGACACGGACCGGTGCCACACCCGAGCAGGTGCACGGAGCACTGCGCTGGCTGCACGACCTGGGGCTCGTCGACGACGACGACGGCCGGTACCGCGTCGGGCAACCGTCGCTCGCAACCTGGCGCGACACGATGGAGCTGCTCACCGGCGTCTTCACCCACGGCGCCGTCCACGTCCTGCCCGGCCTGCGGGGCCCCGCGCTCGAGGAGTTCCGCACGCTCGTCGCACGGGCACGCGCGGACGGCCAGGTGCGCGATCACCGGTACACGGAGAGTTCGTTCGCGGTCACACGCTTCCTGTCCGAACAGTCCGGCAACCGCTGGGTGCGTAAGGCCCTGCGCCTCGCGATGGCCCGGCTCGCCTACGCGTTGCCCGAGGCACCCGCGTTCCGGCAGTGGGACGCAGAAGCGCTCTGGCTCACGCTCGACGCGGCCGCCGGCAGCGGCGACGTCGAGACCGCCCGAGCCGCTGCCCGCCGGTTCGTCGACGTCGCACGAGCCCACGTGGACGACGTCACGGCGCGGTGGGGCACGATGGGGTCATGACCGACGCGCGCGACGACGTCCTGATCCACGCCACCGGGGTCCGCGTCACGCGCTCCGGCCGCGACCTGCTGCACGACATCGACCTGACCGTCCGCCGCGGCGAGCACTGGGCGCTGCTCGGACCGAACGGTGCCGGCAAGTCCACCCTGCTCGCCGTCCTCGGCGCGACCGGACACCCCACCGCGGGCACGGTCGAGGTCCTCGGTCGCCGACTCGGACGCGTCGACGTCCGCGAACTCCGTCAGCACATCGGCCACGTCGACCCCCGACACCGCATGCTGTCGCCGCTCACCGTCCTCGAGACGGTGCTGACCGGCCTGACCGGCACGACGGACCTCATGATGCGGTGGGAGCCCTCGGCCGAACAGGTCGCCCTGGCCGAGCAGCACGTCGCCGACGTGGGGCTCACGGCTCGGCGGGACGCCCGGTGGCCGGTGCTGTCGCAGGGCGAGCGGGGCCGCGCCCTCATCGCCCGGGCCCTGATGTCCGAGCCCCAGCTGCTCCTGCTCGACGAGCCCGCGACCGGGTTGGACGTCGCCGCCCGGGAGCACCTGCTCGAGACCGTCGACGCCCTGCGGCACCGGCACCCGGGCCTCGGCAGCGTCATGGTGACCCACCACCTGGAGGACCTGCCGGCCTCGACGTCGCACGCGATGCTCCTGCGCGACGGCGCCGCGGTGGCCCAGGGCACCTCGGACCAGGTCATCACGTCGTCGGCGGTGTCGCACGCGTTCGACTTCCCGCTCGCGATCCTGCGGGCCGAGGGGCGCTGGGCCGCACGCCGATCCGCCTGACGCGTGCTTGAATGGGCGTTCCGTGTCCGCGGCCCGTGTCGGGGAGGGACCCGGCACCGCACCACGGTGTCACGCCGCTGACCGTCACCAGGGGGAACCATGACGAACACGCCGCCGCCCTTCCCGGGGTCCGAGCCGCAGCCGAACGACGGCCAGCCGAACACCGGCCAGCCGAACGGCCAGCAGTACCCGCAGCAGCCCGCCGGGCCGCCCCAGCCCGACGGCCAGCCGTCCGCGCAGCAGCCGCCGCAGTACCAGCAGCAACCCCCCGCCGGCCAGCAGTACCAGCAGCAGCCGTACACCGGTCAGCCGCAGGCCCAGCAGCCGTACGCCCAGCAGCCGTACGCCCAGGCAGCCCCGGCCGGTGCCGCACCGTACGCGCCCCCGCCCAAGTCCTCGTCCCGCGGCAAGCGCGTCCTGATCTCGGTGCTCGGCGTCGTCGTCGCCGTCGTGGTGGCGTTCCTCGTCCGCCAGGGCCTGAACGCGGCCTTCAGCGACTCCACCGAGGAGAAGGTCTCGAAGGCGGTCGAGCAGATCCGCGAGCAGAGCGACCTGCCGAAGCAGGTCGACTCCGTCACGACGTGGACCGGGATCGAGGCCGAGGGCGCCGCGATCCACTACGACTACACGGTGTCGGCGAACGTCGACCCGGCCTCGATCACCGAAGGTGCCATCCGCGACGCCGTCGGGCCGAACCTCTGCTCGAACAGCGAGACGAAGAAGCTCCTCGACGAGGACGTCGACATGCGGTACACCTACAAGTTCGAGGGCTCGTCGAAGACCGTCGACACGACCTTCACCAAGGCCGACTGCTCCTGAGGCCCGCGGCCCGTCACGCGGTCGCTGCGGCAGCAGCCCCCGCGCCCGTCACGCGGTCGCGGCGGCAGCAGCCCTCGCGGCCGCGGGCAGGGCGTCCAGGATCCGTCCGACGGCGCGGTCGTCGTGGGCGGCGGTGACGAACCACGCCTCGAACACGCTCGGCGGCAGGGTCACCCCGGCGTCGAGCATCGCGTGGAAGAACGGCGCGTAGCGGAACACGTCCTGTGCCCGCACGTCGTCGTAGTTGCGCGGTGCCTGCTCGGTGAACGCGAACGAGAACAGGTTGCCGGCGTGCTGCACGGTGTGGGCGACGCCCGCGGCCGACAGTGCCTCGCTCGTGGCGGTCGCGATGGTCGACGCCGTGCGGTCGAGGTGCTCGTACACCTCGGCCGTCGCGGCGCGGAGCGTGGCGGTGCCGGCAGCGACCGCGAGCGGGTTGCCGGAGAGCGTGCCCGCCTGGTACACCGGCCCGAGCGGGGCGAGGAAGTCCATCACCTCGCGCCGACCACCGAGGGCGGCGAGGGGCATGCCACCACCGATGACCTTGCCGAACGTGATGAGGTCGGGCTTCCACCCGGCGCCGTCCGGCACGACCTTGGACGCCTCGAGGCCCCACCAGCCTGCAGCTCCGACCCGGAACCCGGTCAGGACCTCGTCGACGATGAGCAGCGCCCCGTGCGCCTGCGTGATCTGCGCCAGTGCCCGGTTGAAGCCGCGTTCGGGAGCCAGCACGCCCATGTTCGCGGCGGCCGACTCGACGATCACGGCGGCGATCCGCTCGGAGTGCTCGTCGAAGGCCCGGCGGACGGCGTCGAGGTCGTTGTACGGCAGCACGAGGGTCTGCGCGGCGGTCTCGGCGGTGATGCCCGCGCTGCCCGGCATGGCCAGGGTCGCGACACCCGAACCGGCCTCGGCCAGCAGGGAGTCCGAGTGGCCGTGGTAGTGCCCGGCGAACTTCACGAGCAGGTCGCGGCCGGTGTACCCGCGGGCCAGTCGGATCGCGGTCATCGTGGCCTCGGTGCCGGTCGACACCATGCGGAGCTTCTCGATGGGGCCGTCGCCGTCCACCGACACCCGCTGCTTCACGAGTTCGGCCAGCTCGGTCTCGCCCGGGGTCGACGCCCCGAACGACAGTCCGCGCGCGGCGGCCTGCTGCACGGCCTCGACCGTGCCGGGGTGGGCGTGCCCGAGGATCGCTGGCCCCCACGACGCGACGAGGTCGACGTACTCGCGACCCTCGGCGTCGGTGACGTAGGCGCCCTTCGCGGACACCAGGAAGCGCGGGGTGCCGCCGACCGACCCGTAGGCGCGGACCGGGGAGTTCACGCCACCGGGGATCGCGTTCTTGGCGCGGCCGAAGAGCTGGTCGTTCGTGGTCATTCGGGGGCCTTCCCGGTCGAGGCGATGCCGGCGACGTCGGCGGTGCTGCCCGAGGTGCGGAGGCCCGCTTCCTCGTTGAGCTTCCGCGCGATGTCGACGGCGAAGTAGGTCAGGATCGCGTCGGCACCGGCGCGCTTGATGCCGACGAGCGACTCCATCGCGGCTGCGTCGCGGTCGATCCAGCCGTTCTGCGCTGCTGCGGTGATCATCGCGTACTCGCCCGAGATCTGGTACGCCCAGACCGGGACCGGCGAGGTCGCCGCGGTCTCGGCGAGCACGTCGAGGTAGCTCATCGCGGGCTTCACCATCACGATGTCGGCACCCTCGTCGACGTCGAGTGCGACCTCGCGCAGGCCCTGACGACCGTTCGCGGCGTCGATCTGGTAGGTCCGACGGTCACCGACGAGCGACGACGACACCGCCTCACGGAAGGGACCGTAGAACGCCGAGGCGTACTTCGCGGCGTAGGCGAGCAGCGCGGTGCCGCTGTGCCCGGCACCGTCGAGGGCGTCACGTGCGGCGGCGATCTGGCCGTCCATCATGCCGCTCATGCAGACGAGCTCGGCACCGGCCTCGGCCTGCGCGACCGCCATGTCGCGGTAGCGCAGCAACGTGGCGTCGTTGTCGACGGAGCCGTCGGCGGCCAGCACGCCGCAGTGCCCGTGGTCGGTGAACTCGTCGAGGCACAGGTCGGACTGCACCACGAGGGCGTCCCCCACCTCTTGCCGAGCCACGCGGATCGCCACGTTGAGGATGCCGTCCGGATCGGTCGCACCGGAGCCGTCGGCGTCCTTCGTGGTCGGCACGGCGAACAGGTTCACGCCACCCACACCGACCGACGCGGCGTCGACCAGCGCACGGCGGAACGAGTCGAGGGAGTGCTGCTGCACACCCGGCATGCTCGAGATGTCCACGGCGTCGGTCGCGCCTTCGCGGATGAACATCGGCAGCACGAGCTCGGCGGGGTGGAGCCGGGTCTCGGCCACGAGTCGTCGCATCGCAGGGGTGGCGCGGAGCCGACGGGGGCGGACCTGGGGGAAGCGTCCAGTCACGGGTGACCTTCCTGGTGGGGGGTGGTGGGGTTCAGTGCCGCGACGACGGCGTCGAGCAGGGCTTCTGCGGACCGGTCGTGTGCGACGGCGTGCACGGGCAGGCCGGCGGCACGTGCGTCGGTTGCGGTCCCGGGGCCGATGCAGGCCACGGTGGTGCGGGGGTCGAGCGGGGTCATCCGGCGGGCGATCTCGCGGGCGACGCTGCCGCTCGTCACGAGCACCGCAGCGGGCGCCGTTTCGAAGGTGATCGGCTCGTCGCCGGTCCCCACGGTACGGTACGCGACCACGTCGTCCACGTCGATGCCGCGGGCACGCAGGCCGTCGACGAGCGTGGGTGCCGCGATCTCGGAGCGGGGGAACAGCACGGTGCCGTCGGTGTCCGGCAGCTCCTGCACCAGTCCGGCGGCGGACGTCTCGGCCGGGACCAGGTCGACGACCCAGCCCGCAGCGCGCGCGGCACGGGCGGTCGGCTCGCCGACCGCGGCGACGCGCACCCCGGCCGGGAGGCCCGCCACGCGTCCCGCCAGGACCGTCACGGCCGTCGCACTGGTCACCACGACCCATGCGTAACCAGCCACGTTGGTTCCGTCACCGACAGAACCGGGTGATCCGGGCCTCCCGGCCGCACCGGAGGCGACCAGTCGCCGGACCGCAGCGTCGAGCGCGGAGGGGTCCGACGGCGGAGCGTCCGTGATGAGGGGGACGACGACGGGGGCGAGCCCACGGGCCCGGGCGGCCGCGGCGACCCGGTCCCCCCACGCACCGCCACGCGGGACGAGGACGACCGGGGGTCGCGCCTCGTCCGTCGCGGTGGTGGAGGGTTCCGTGGTGACCGCCTACTCGGCCGGCGTCGCCAGGCCGGGGCCCGCGGTGTACGGCCCGTCCGTGGTGTCCTCGGCGACGGTGGTCGCCAGGTCGGCGAGCTCCGCAGCACCGTTCTCGAGCAGCTCGGTCGCCACGCGGCCACCGACCGCGAGCGCCTCGTCGAGACGGTCCTGCGCCGAACCGTCGAGCACGGCCGCGTGCGATGCGGTGCGGTACTCGGTGCCGTCGGGGCGGTAGACGGTCGCGGACACGAGCAGGAGCTCGGTGTCCACGACGGCCGTCGCACCGATCGGAGCGGAGCAGCCGGCCTCGAGCTTGGCGAGCACCTCGCGCTCGGCCGTCACCGTGAGGCGGGTCGGGGCGTGCTCGATCTTGCGGAGTGCCGCGAGCAGCCCCCGGTCGGTCTCGTCCGTGCGGATCTCGACCGCGAGCGCACCCTGCCCGGGAGCACTCGGCCAGAAGCCGAGGTCGAGCAGTTCGGTGGCCGCCGACAGGCGGTCGATGCGCCCCAGGCCGGCGGCGGCGAGCACCACGGCGTCCAGGTCGTCGTCCACCCGACCGAGGCGGGTGTCGATGTTGCCGCGGATGTCGACGACGTCCAGGTCGGGCCGTGCGGCACGGAGCTGCGCGGCACGGCGCGGCGAACCGGTACCGACCTTCGCGCGGTCCGGCAGCGTGTCGACGGTCGCACCGTTCCGGGCGACGAGGACGTCGCGGGCGTCCGCCCGCTTCGGGACGGCACCGATCGTCAGACCCGGGTACGGGGCGGTCGGCAGGTCCTTCAGCGAGTGCACGAGCACGTCGACCTCGCCGGCGACCAGGGCTTCACGCAGGGCACTGGCGAAGACACCGGTGCCGCCGAGCGAGGCCAGGGACGCACGGTTCGTGTCGCCCTCGCTCGTGACGGTGACGAGTTCGACGGGTCGACCGGCCGCCTTCGCAAGGCGGTCGGCGACGTCCTGCGACTGCGCGACCGCGAGCCGGCTGGCACGGGTGCCGAGCCGGATCGGGGCCGGGCGATCGGGGGACGTCGTGTTGGGGTCGTTCACGGGTGCATCGGTCACGGGGCGACGCCGGCGGCGGCGGGCTTGAACCCCGCTCGCACGTTCTCGCAGCAGCCCGGACGGCACACGTCGTACCAGGGACCGATGTCGGTCATGTGCGGACGCTCGGCCTTCGGCGTGCCGTTGACCCGCTCGAGCACCAGGTCGACGAGACCGGACACGTAGGCCGGGTCGATCCCGGGGGTCTGCGTGCGGAGCGACCAGAAGCCGAGCTCACCGGCGGTCTCGGTGGCTTCCTCGTCGAGGTCCCACATGACCTCCATGTGGTCGCTGACGAAGCCGAGCGGGACGATCAGCACGGCACGCGTCGGGCCGCCCTTGAGGTCCTCGTTCATGTAGTCGTTGATGTCCGGCTCGAGCCACGGCTGCGTCGGAGGGCCGGAACGCGACTGGTAGACGAGCTTCCAGGCGGGCTTCGACGTGCCCTGCAGGTGGGCGTGCTCGGGCTGCTCGAGGAGCTCGGCCCAGGCCTGGTCGAGCACGACCTCGCCCACGGCGAGGTGCTGTGCCTCGTACGCGCCGTGCTCGTCGAACCCGCGGTAGTCGGGGCCGGAGCGGGCGGCGTCGGTCGAGGGGATGGAGTGCGTCGAGAAGAGCACCTGCAGCTCGGTCGCGACGTCCAGGCCCTCGTTCTCGGCGATCGCGCGGGCCATGCCGTCGCGGACGCCGTCGATGAACGGGCGGACGAAGCCCGGGTGGTCGAAGAACTGGCGGACCTTGTCGATCTGGATCGTGTCGATCAGACCGGTCTCGTTGAGCACGCGGGCGTAGTCCTCGCGGTACTGCCGGCAGCTCGAGAACGACGAGTACGCGCTCGTGGCGATGGCGACGAGCTTGGTGTAGCCCTTGTCCGCCGCCTCGGTGAAGGCCTCTTCGAGGTAGGGCGCCCAGTTGCGGTTGCCCCAGAGGACCGGCATGTCGATGCCGCGCGACGCCAGCTCGGCCTCGAGCGCGGCCTTGAGCGCACGGTTCTGCGCGTTGATCGGGCTCACGCCGCCGAAGTGGCGGTAGTGGTGCGCGACTTCTTCGAGACGCTCGTCCGGGATCCCGCGGCCGCGGGTGACGTTGCGCAGGAAGGGGATGACGTCGTCCTGGCCCTCGGGACCACCGAAGCCCGCGAGCAGGATCGCGTCGTACGCGGTCGGGGTCTCGACGTGCTCGGGTCCGGACGCTGCCGCTGGGGTCGCGGCGAGGACCTGGCCGTTCGTGATCATGCTGGTGTCGGTCATGACAGCACCTCCGGGAGTTCGGCGGTCGTCACGCGACGACCCGTGAAGAAGGGGACCTCTTCGCGCACGTGCATGCGCGCCTCGGTGTAACGGAGATCGCGCATCAGGTCGACGAGGTCGACCAGGTCCGGGCTCTCGAGCGGCAGGATCCACTCGTAGTCGCTCAGGGCGAAGGTCGCGATGGTGTTCGTGAGCACGCGGCGGTACTTCGCGCCGGCGATGCCGTGGTCGCGGAGCATCTTCGAGCGCTCGTCCTCGGGCAGCAGGTACCACTCGTAGGAGCGGACGAACGGGTACACCGTGATCCACGCCTCGGGGTCCTTGCCGCGCAGGAACGCGGGGGTGTGCCGCTTGTTGAACTCGGCTTCGCGGTGCATGGCCATCACGTGCCACACCGGCTCGGCGTCCTGGAACAGTCCGGTGCGACGGATCTCGCGCAGCACGGCCTGGATCGCCTGTGCGTCGTCGCCGTGCAGCCAGACCATGACGTCGGCGTCGGCGCGGAAGGCCGAGACGTCGTAGAAGCCACGGATCGTGACCCCGCGCTCGGCGGCGCTGGCGATCACGGCGTCGAGTTCGGCCACGGCGTCGTCGCCGACGCGGTGGATCGGACCGAGGGGCCGGCGGAACACTGCCCACAGAGCGTACGCCGTCAGCAGGTTCGGGTCGATCCCGGAGTCCGGGTGACCGGTCTCGGCGGGTTCGGCGTGGGGGTGGTCGTTCGCGGGCACGGGCGCGTCGGAGCTCATGGATCCATTGTCCTATCGGTTGCCAGGGTGGTGGCCGCCCCGCCTCCGGTGGACCGCGCTCGGGCGGTCTACCGCCGTCGGAGCACCATCACGACGATACCCCCGACCACTGCCACGCCGGCTGCGAGACCGGCCAGGTAGGGGACGGGCTGCTCGTCGAGGCCGCGCTTGAACCTCGACGCGGCGATCCCGATCTGCTTCGGGACGTTGAGCTTGTCCTCGATCGCGTCGAGGGTGTCGAACAACTGGGCGCGGGTCGCGGCGACGCGGGCAGCGAGATCGTCGTGCGGGTCGGTCACGGTTCCTCCGTCGGTGGTGCGGCTGTCGGGGCTGTCGACGCTCAGGAGCGGCTGTCGACGTCCGGCTTGCGGCTGCCGTACTGCGTCGGCGGGGTCGGCTTCTTGCCGAGGCCCTTGACCGCGTTGATGTCGTTCTTGACGCTGTCGATCGTGCGCTTGGGCGTGAGGGGCAGGCCCTTCTTCAGGCGCTTCCAGCCGACCAGGCCGAGGATCGCGGCGATGACGAGCATCACCACGGCCACCACCAGTGCGGCCAGCCACGCCGGCATCACGGTCGCCAGGCCCATCACGGCTGCGGTCAGCAGAACGCCGATCGCGTAGAGCACCACGACGAGCGCACCGACCAGCAGCCCGGCTGCCAGACCGAAGATCTTCGCCTTCGCGAGCATCTCGGCCTTGAGCAGGTCGATCTCGCCCTTGACCAGGCCCTTGACGAGCTTCGGGACGTCACCGACCAGGCCGAACAGCGAACGCGACTTGCGATCGCGGGTGTCCGTCATGAGGTGGTGGTGTCCTTCTTCTGGCCGACCTTGCGGACGGCCTTCTTGGTGGTCTCACCGATGAACTCGGCGACGTCCGGGGTCTTGTCGGCGATGAAGTCTTCAGCGACGTGCACGCCCTTCTGGACGCCGTTGCTGTTCCAGACCTTGCCGCTGACGGTCTTGATCTGCTCGTACCGCGCCCGTCCGGCTCGCGATCCCAGGACGTACCCGAGTGCGGCGCCGGCGACGAACAGGAGCTTTCCGCGCATGTGCGATTCCTCCGTGCATTGGTTGTGCGGTGGTCATGCACCGAACGGAATACGTCCGGCGGTCTCACCAACAGTAGCCCTCAGGGGCTGCGCGGTCCGCTCAGGAACGAAGGAGCTCGTCGGCTGCCTTCCGGGCCGCGCCGATGATGCCCGCCAGGCCGCGTCCGGTCGAGGCCTCGCCGATGCCGACGACGCCCTCGGCCAGCCCGGCTGCGGTCAGGTCCGGCCCGTACCAGCCGACGCGTGCGGCCCCGCTGACGCGGTCCGCCGTGATCGGCACGCCGAGCAGCGTGGAGGCGTCCTGCAGGGCACGGCTGCCGACGGGGTCGGCCGGGTCGACCGGGAGGCTCGTGGCCACGCCCGCGGTGTCCGTCGCGCCGGTCGCGTAGCTGAGTCGCAGGACGTGGCGTCCGTCCGCCACGTCGGCCAGCCACGGCCACTTCACGGTGGCGTGCGTCAGGGCCTTCGCCGACACGGCCTGCGCGTCCGGGTGCACGAGCATGCCGGTGCCACGCGGGGCCGCGTCGAGCTCCGGCTGGTCGACGACGAGCGTGACGAGCTGGATGCCCGTCCGGTCGGGTGCAGCCGTGCGCTCCGGGTCGGCGACGGAGGACAGGGTGTGCTGGGCCGGCAGCCGTTCGGTGGTGCCGTCGGCGCCGACGGTCTCCACCGCGTGCGCCTCGATCCGGGTCGCCCGGGTGTGCAGTCGGACGTCGACGCCGTAGGTGGCCATGTCGGCGACGAGTTCGTCCACGAGCCGCACCGTGCCACCGCGGATCCCCTGCACCGGGGTGCCGGCGGCCGCCCGTGCCCGCAGCGACAGGACCGCCCGGGCCAGGGAGCCCTCGCGCAGCAGTGCGGCGCGCAGGCCCGGAGCCACCCGGTCGGGGTCGAGCTGGTCGGGGTGGGTGGAGTGCACGCCACCGGCGATCGGCACCACCAGGTCGTCGAGCACCCGCTCCCCCATGCGCCGCCGGACGAGTTCGCCGAGCGAGGAGGCCTTGGCGCCCACCGGAGCAGGCAGCAGCGAGTCCATCTGGGCGCGCAGACCGCCCTGCTGTCCGACCACGGCCAGCACGTCGGCCGCCATCGGGGTGCTCGGGATGCCGAGGAGCCCGGTCGCGGGGATCGGCGAGGTCCGGCCGTCGCGGGTCATCAGCCACGCGCCGCGGGGGTCGGGGGCGACGACGTCGTTGCCCAGTCCCAGCTCGGTCGCCAGGCGGCCGACGGCGTCCGTTCGGGTGGCGAACGAGTCCGCCGCCATGTCCAGGTCGATCCCGCCGACGGTGTGCCGACGGATCATGCCCCCGAGCTCGCCCGAGGACTCGACGAGCACCACGTGGGCGCCGCCCTTGGCCAGGTCACGCGCGGTGACGAGCCCGGCGATCCCGCCGCCGACCACGACGACGTCGGTCATGCGCCGGCTCCGTCCCCGAGGGAGTGGACGAGCTCGACCACGCGGGTCAGGACGTCCGGGTCGGTCTCCGGCGGGACCCCGTGGCCCAGGTTCACGACGTGGGCCCGTGCGGCACCGCCCCGACGGACGACGTCGCGGACGTGCGCTTCGAGGACGTCCCACGGCGCCGAGAGCATCGCCGGGTCGATGTTGCCCTGCACGCTGACGCCGGTGCCGACGCGCCGGACCGCCTGGTCGAGGGGCAGGCGCCAGTCGACCCCGATCGCGTCGACGCCGACGGTGTCCGTGCCGAAGGTCGTCATGTCGGCCAGGACCTCGCCGCTGCCGACACCGAAGTGGATGCGCGGGACCCCGAGCTCGGCGACGTACGACATGGCCCGGGCGGAGTGCGGCGCGACGTACCGGATGTAGTCGGCGCGGGAGAGCGACCCGACCCACGAGTCGAACAGCTGCGCGGCCGAGGCCCCGGCGAGCACCTGGGCCCGCAGGAACATCCCGGACACCTCGGCGGCCCAGGCGAGCAGCCGCGACCAGGTCTCTGGGTCGGCGTGCATGAGCGTGCGGGCGCGGATGTGGTCCTTCGACGGGCCGCCCTCGACCAGGTAGGCGGCCAGGGTGAACGGTGCCCCCGCGAAGCCGATCAGCGGGGTGTCGCCGAGCTGCTCGACCGTTCGGCGGACGGCCTGCTCGATGGGGGCGAGGGCCGCGGGGTCGAGCTGCTCGAGCGCGTCGACGTCCGCGGGGGTGCGGATCGGCGACGAGAGCACCGGACCACGACCGGGGACGATCTCGACGTCCACGCCGGCGAGCTTGATCGGCACGACGATGTCGCTGAAGAAGATGCCCGCGTCGACCCCGTGCCGGCGCACCGGCTGCAGGGTGATCTCCGACGCCATCTCCGGGTCGAGGCACGCATCGAGCATGGCTGTGCCGATCCGAAGCTCGCGGTACTCCGGCAGGGACCGTCCGGCCTGCCGCATGAACCACACCGGGAGCGTCTCCGGACGGTCACCCCGCAGGGCCCGTACCAGGCGGGAACCACTCGTCCGCCCTGATGCCAGGGGGTGGGAGTCGGGGAGGGATGTGCTCGTCGCTTCGGTCACCGGATGATTCTCCCATCGAGCGCGTTACCATTGACTACGTGCTCATCTGTCTCACGGCGTCGCATCGCAACGCCAGCTTCGATCTCCTGGAGCGACTGAGCATCGGTGCACCCGCGGCAGCCAGCCGACTCGTCACGGATGCCGGCGTCCTCGACGGTGCAGTGGTCCTCGCGACCTGCAACCGCTTCGAGGCGTACCTGGACATCGCGGGCGACGAGAGCGACTCCGCCGTCTCCGCCACCGTGCAGGCCGTGGCCGCCGCGAGCGACCTCGACGCGACCGAGGTCCTGGACTCCGTCAACGTGCTCGGCGGCAAGGACGTCGTGCAGCACCTGTTCGCCGTGTCGAGCGGTCTCGAGTCCGTCGTCGTCGGCGAGACCGAGATCTCCGGCCAGGTCCGTCGCTCGCTCGAGGACGCCCGGTCGAACGGCACCACCACCTCGGACCTCGAGCGCCTGTTCCAAGAGGCCGCGCACACCTCGCGCGGCGTCAAGACCCGCACCCGCATCGGCGCCGCCGGCCGGTCGCTCGTGCGCCTCGGCCTCGAACTCGCCTCGTCGCGCGTCACCGACTGGGCCCGCACCCGCGTGCTGCTCGTCGGCACCGGCAGCTACGCGGCGACCACCATCGCCGCCCTGCGCGACCGCGGTGCCACGAACATCCAGGTCTTCTCGCCCTCGGGTCGCGCGTCCTGGTTCGCCGCCAAGCACGACCTCGTCGCCACCCGTGACCTGCGCCAGGCCATCGGGGCGAGCGACGTCCTGATCACCTGCACCTCGAGCGAGGTCCCGGTCGTCGCACCGGCCGACCTCGACGACGGGGTCCGCCGCATCGTCATCGACCTCGGGCTCCCCCGCAACGTCGACCCCGCGGCCGCCGGCGTCGACGGCGTCGAGCTGCTCGACCTCGAGACGATCAGCATCCACGCCCCGATCTCCGAGCTGAACGCCGAGTCCGAGGCCCGCGCGATGGTCGACGACGCCGTGTCCCGGTTCCGCGCCCAGGCGATGGAGCAGTCGACGACCCCGGCGCTCGTGGCGTTCCGCAAGCACGTGTTCGACATCCTCGACGACGAGATCGAGCGGGCCAAGCGCCGCGCGGACGCCGACGGCGAGTCCGTCGAGCACACCGAGCGGGCGCTCCGGCACCTGGTCGGCGTCCTGCTGCACCGTCCGTCGGTCCGCGCCCGTGAGCTCGGTCGCGCCGGTCGCGGCGAGGAGTTCGTCGGGGCGATCGACTCCCTGTACGGCGTCCGCCCCGACGCCGAACCGGAGCTGCCGTCGCCCGTCGTCCCGCTG
The DNA here is from genome assembly GCF_025643395.1 of Curtobacterium sp. Arg-1. Taxonomy (NCBI): domain Bacteria; kingdom Bacillati; phylum Actinomycetota; class Actinomycetes; order Micrococcales; family Microbacteriaceae; genus Curtobacterium; species Curtobacterium sp. Arg-1. Next base: position 103,514 of record NZ_CP095731.1, on the reverse strand, counting down.
GCCGACCGCACGGCCCTGGACCCGACCACCCCGGGTCGCGACGACCAGGCGGACGCGAGCTGAGCCTCCAGACAGGCGCCCAACCACCCACACTGCGCGTGAGTGCGCTGCTGCTGGCGCGTGACCGACGTGTCCTGATGGTGCGCGCCCGGGCGCGCGACGTGCTCTACCTGCCCGGCGGCAAGGCGGAGCCGCACGAGACCGACGTCGAGGCCGCCGTGCGCGAGGCGTACGAGGAGACCGGCCTGCGGCTGACCGCCGCCGACGTCGAACCGTTCGGCGTCGTGTTCGAGCCCGCCCACGGGCAGGCTCCGGGGACGATGGTCGCGATGACGCTGTTCCTGGTCCGGCCGGGAGGCCCACTGGACTCCGCCACGCCCGTCGCCTCGGCCGAGGTGGACGAGGTCGAGTGGGTCACCTCCGCCGACGCGGGTCGCTGCCCGCCCGCGGGCGTGGAGACGCTCCGCCGCCTGGTGGCGGCGGAGCTGATCGACTGACCGTCAGGCCTTGTCGGTGTCGGTGTACTCGCCGACCTCGCCGTTCTGGGCCGGCTCGGCCTCGCCGGGGATGTCCGAGTCGACGTACTCGCCATCGGGCCCGGCGCCGTTCGGACGCGCCTCGCCGGGGATGTCGCTCGAGACGAACTCGCCGACGGGCTCCGTCGACTCGACGTGCTCCTCGCCCGGGATCTCGCTGTCGGTGAAGGCTCCGGCGCGGGGCTCGACCCCGTCCGCGCGACCCTCGTCGCCTCGTGCCTGTTCGTGCTTGCCCGTCATGTCCGACCTCCGCTGCTCGGGTTGCTTGCCTCGGAGTGTGCTCGGGGTCCCTGGACGCCGACCGAACCGGATGCGGCGTTCGGTGGTTGCCTGTGCAGCATGCAACGCAGCAGCCGATCCAAGTTCCTGCTCGTCGTGACCGGGCTCGTCGCCGTCGGGACACTGGCGGGGTGTGCCTCGGACGGGCAGCCCGCCGCCACCGAGACGGTCACCGCGCCCGCGCCGTCGCCGTCCGCGTCCGCGCCGGCGTCCGCACCGCAGTCGTCGGACGAGTCCGCCTCGACGGCACCGTCCACCGGTTCCGGGTCGTCCGCCGGTTCCGGTTCTGCTTCCGGTGACCGGTGCGCGGTGTCGTCGCTGGCAGGACGCATCGAGGCCGGCAGCGGCGGTGCCGCCGGCAGCGTCATCGTGCACCTGGTGCTCGAGAACACCGGGTCGACGACCTGCACCGTGCAGGGGTGGCCGGGCGTCTCGTTCGTCGGGGGTGGCACCGGCAAGCAGATCGGTGCGGCCGCGACGCAGGAGAAGAACGCGCCGCACCCGACCGTGACCCTCGCACCCGGCAAGACCGCCGTCGCACCGCTCAAGATCGTCCGGGCCGAGAACTACCCGTCGGGTGACTGCTCGGCGAAGACCCCGGACGGCTTCCGCGTGTACCCGCCCGGGTCGAAGCAGTCCCTGTTCGTGAAGGACACGGACTACAAGGCGTGCGCGTCCGCCGACGCCTCGCTGCTGTCCGTGCAGGCGTTCGTCCCGGAGGGGCAGGCGACGTCGTAGCGGTCGGACGTTCGACGACAGCTGTCGGACGATCCGCTGGCACCGATCCCGGGAGTGGACAGGTCTGTTGCTCACGACGGAACTGACCTATGGTCGTCGTGGGATGGGGGTTCTCTCAGGTTGCCGCAGGTCGGCAGGGCCGGAGAGTGCGCTCGTGCCGTGACCACCGCATCGATGCTCTTGGGGGAAACATGACGGATCACAGTTCGAAGAGCGGCCGGGGGATCTCGAGGCGAGGTCTGCTGCAGGGCGCCGCCGTCACGATCGGCGGATCAGCCCTGGCCGGCGCTGCGGCGTCACCGGCGACCGCGGCAGCCACCAAGCCGTTCATCCCGTCGGGACTGACCTACTCCGCGAGCGACCCGCTCGCCGGGTTCTTCGGCAAGGTCGCCGCCGGCACCGCGACCATCGTCACGGCGGGCGACTCGATCACGGAGGCGTTCGGCGCAGCCTCGCCGCAGAAGGGGTACCCGGCGCGGGTGCGGGCACGACTCCGCAACGGTGCTGGGCAGGCACCCGGCGGGTTCGACTACGTCCCCGCCCGCTCGCAGTACGCCACGGTCGACAAGCCGCCGACCACGGTGACCTACGTCTCGTACACCGGGGCGAACGGTGCCGCGATCGACCTCCGCTCCGCCACGTACGCGGGCGCCCGGAGCACGAAGTCCGGACTCGGCCGACGAGCCGTCGCGCTGACCGGCACCGGCACCGGCGTCCGGTCGGCGACGTTCACGCAGCGCTGCACGTCGTTCGTGCTGTCGTGGCGGGCGACGAGCACGCGTGACGCCGTCTCCGTCACCATCGACGGCACCAAGGTCACCCTGCCGGCGGTCTCCACCGGTGAGCAGACCTGGACCAGCCCGAAGTCGGCCTCCGCGGTCCGCACCGTCACGGTGACGTGGCAGAGCGGCGAGCCGTTCCTCGAGGGCTGGCAGCTCTTCGACGGCGACGAGGGCGGTGGGTTCCACGTCCTCGAGGCATCGCAGTCGACCTCGCGCACCGAGGGGTTCTCGCTCGCCTCGTCGGCCGCGAACGGCAACGACACCTGGGCCGATGCGCTCCGTCGCTTCTCGCCCGACCTGATCACGTCGATGTGGGGGACGAACGACTACGGCGTGGTCACCCCCGCGGTGTTGACGCAGCAGACGGTCAACTACCTGGACCTGGTGCACGACCGCAGCCCGGACTCGGCGTTGCTCGTGATCATGCCGTACCAGCTGGGCAAGGCGTCGACCACCGAGTGGGCGAAGTACCGCGCCGCACAGCAGCAGGCGGTGACCACGTTCCGGTCCGCGAACCCGGGTGTCGCGATCGGGTTCTTCGACCTCGGTGCCTACGTGCCGCCGTACTTCGGGCAGACCGGCACAACGGGCAACACCTACATGTACGACGGGATCCACCCGAACGACACCGGCTACGACGTCATCGCGGCGATCCTCTACGCCTACCTGACGTCGACACCGGCCTGAGCTGGGGCCCCGTCCGCGTGGTGATCGCGGGCGGGGCGCAGTCCGTGACGAGCGGGAGCCCCGGACCGTGGGCACCGCGAACCGCAGGTACGGACAGTCCAAGGAGCGCCGTCGTGGGGATTCGGGTCGACACGACGGCGCTCACACCACACGTCATCGTGTGCCAGGCGACGCTCGCCCCCGCGCGTCGCCAGCAGCGATGCTCGTCCGGATCCGACCGGGCGTCAAGGAATAGATGAGCACGACTCGCCGGTCGCGCCCGTCCCCGTGAGCTCGGGCGCGATGGGCTCCATGAGCACGACGATCAGCGACAAACCCCCGGGGATCGACGAACTGGTGGCGCTGTACGACGCCGTCGGGTGGACCGCGTACACGCAGGACCCCGCAGCCCTCACCGCGGCGATCGTCGGCTCCCACAGCGTGCTGACCGCCCGCGACGACGACGGACACCTGCTCGGCCTGGTCCGCACGGTCTCCGACGGGGTGACGATCGTGTACGTGCAGGACGTCCTCGTCCTGCCGTCCGCGCAGCGGGCCGGCGTCGGCGGCGCACTCCTCGACGCCGTCCTGCAGCGGTACGCCAGCGTTCGCCAGACTGTCCTGCTCACCGACGCGGAGCCGGGGCAGCGGGCGTTCTACGAGTCACGTGGCCTCGTCGAGGCCCACGACGTCGAACCCCATCCGCTGCGCTCCTTCGTGCTCCTGCGCTGAGCACGGATGGGTCTCGCGACCGATTCCGCCCGCACGGCGCCGTTCCTAGACTCGGACGCATGGGGGCTCGCGCACGGACACGTTCAGCGGCAGCCCTCGCGACCGCGCTCGGCGTCGTGCTCACCCTCGCCGCGTGCACGTCGCCACCACCGCCGGCCGGGTCGGAACCGGCGCTCGCGAAGCTCATCACCCGAGTCGAGCGGTTGCCCGGGGTCGACACGGCCGAGGGCGAGATCCGTCAGGTCGACGCGAAGGACGACCCGCACAACTGGATCACCTCGCTCGAGGTGCAGGCCGACACGACGGACCTCGCGGTCGCCGAACGGATCCGGAACACGGCAGCGCGGGGTGTCACCGGCACGACGCTGTCGGTGACCGTGGACGTGCCCCGCGGCCGGGCGTCGGCGCCGGTCGCAGTCGACCCGATGGACCCCGACGTCGTCGAGCTGGCCGGTCGGTTGCGTGCGGAGCCCTTCGTGCGTCGGCTGTGGCTGACGCCGTCCAATGCAACGATCCGGCTCGTGCCGGGCATCAGCTTCAGCGACGCCGTCGCGCAGGCCCGGCCGATCGTCGACGATCACCCGGCCTCCCTGATCCGTGGTGACGTGTCCGTCGGCATCACTGCGACGCACCCCGGGCGAGCACTCCTGCGCACGATCGACGGGTTCGACCGCGACGGTGACCACGACGTCGAGGGCCTGTACTACTCACCGGGCACGACCTACGCCGACGCTGCGCAAGCACCCGCAGACGAGTACGGAGCGGCTGCCGAGCCCGAACGGCCTTCCCTGTCGATCGACGGCGAACGACTCGGCGCCGTCGCCGACGTCCTCGTCCGGACGAAGGACGAAGCCGCCGACGCACACCGCGCTCCGCGCACCGCGTTCTCCGTCGGCCTCGACGGGACGAGTGGCTGGCTCGGACTCCCCCTCGACGCGAAGAAGCCGCAGGACGCCACCGCCCCGGGCACCACGACGACGAGCCCCACGCCGGCCCCCTGGGTGCCCGCCGACGTGAGCGACCACGCTGCGACGCTCCGGGCGTTCCTCGAGCGCTCGGCCGACGCCGCCGGGGTCCCCGCGACCGTCACCACGGGCACCGAACAGTGCGCGCCGTCCGGGTCGACCTGGTCGCCCGATGCAACCGGCACCCGGGCGACGGCGTTCAGCATCGTGCCGGTGTTCCAGATCGTCGACGACGCGCAGGGGCCGTTCGACGCCGTGACCGCGCTGTGGACGTCGGAGGGCTTCGAGGTCAGCGGCCGGGCGATGGGCCGGGACTACTGGTCGTCGTCTTCGGATGCGGATCCTGCCACGGCGAGCATCCGGGGCACGGTCGACGGGCTGAGCCTGAGCGCCGAGTCGGTCTGCGTCCCCGGCCCTGACACGGCGACACCGCGTTCCGGCACCCGCCCGTAGCGCCCACGGGGCCGCGAGTCTCGGCTGCGCGGACAGTTTCGCCGTCGTGACGCCCGCGATCCGTCCGCCGGACCGAGACTCGGCACGAGCAGCGGCAACAGCAGCGGCAGCGGCAAGCGCGCTCAGCGACGAGCCGGGGCGTGCACCGCCTCGAGCACCTCGGTGCCCATGGTCCGCAGCGCCTCGACCACGGCCAACCGCCGCTGCAACGAAGCGTCGTCGAACGTCACCGTCACGGCGTAGCTGACCGACGACCCGGGCCCCCGCAGGATCCCCGCCTCGGCCCGCACGCCGGTGCTCGACCCGGTGACCGCGACGACCTGCAACCCGTGGTCGAGTGCCCGGTGCGCCAGGGGGTCGAGGCCGAAGGAACCGGCGACCAGGTTCAGGTCGCTCGCCAGGGACAGCCAGCCGAGCACCCGGTTCGACACCGCCTCGTCGACGACCTCGCCGAGCGCCAGGCCGCGCATCACCCACGACAGCTCCCCGGTCGGTGCGACGGACGCGTCGGGAGCGTCGTCCGGCCCACGGCGGTCCCGCACGCGGTCGATCAACGCCGTGCGCTCGATGCCCAGGGACTCCGCGCGCTCCCGGACGGCGTCGATGCCCACCGTCGTCAGCAGCGCGTTCATCGCCCAGGCATCGGCGGTGGCCCCGACCAGGGTCGCCAGGTCGGGCACCTGCATGGTCGGCTCCTGCAGGAACTGCCACAGGCCGGCGCCGGTCGCGGTGTCGCGGGCCATCCGCTGCAGCCGGTCACCGTGCAGGCGGCCGTCCTCGAGCTGGGCGGCGACCTCGATGAGCAGCAGGACGCGGCCCAGGCTCGCGACCGGCTGCACCAGGGTGTCGTCGATCCCGAGCAGTGCCTTGCCGCTCGACGTGTCGATCACCGAGGCACTCACCCCGGCGCCCTCGAGCGCGAGCGCACCGAGGGCCTCGGTGGTGGCGGTGAAGCGGTCGTCGGCCCGGCCGCTGTGCCGCCCACGACCGCGGCCGCCGCCTGCTGGGCGGTCGTCCGGTCGCCGGCGGCGCGACGACCGGGCCGCGTCCGACTCCGTCATCACCAGATGGCGACGCGCTCGGCGGGGTCGAGGTACATCGCGTCCTGCTCGGTCACGCCGAAGGTGTCGTACCAGACGTCGATGTTGCGGACCACCTGGTTGCAGCGGAACTCGTTCGGCGAGTGCGGGTCGATCGACAGCAGACGCGCAGCCTCTTCCGGTCGGATCGCCATCCGCCAGGCCTGTGCCCAGCTCAGGAAGAAGCGCTCGGCGCCGGTCAGTCCGTCGACGACCGGGGGCTCCTGACCGTCGAGCGACAGCAGGTACGCCTTCCACGCGATCGACAGGCCACCGAGGTCACCGATGTTCTCGCCGATCGTCAGGGCACCGTTCACGTGGCTGTCGGGCACCTCGGTCGGCACCAGGGCGTCGTACTGCGCGATGAGGGCCTTCGTGCGCTCCTCGAACGCCGCGCGGTCCGCTTCGGTCCACCAGTTCTCGAGCTTGCCGTCGCCGTCGTACTGCGAGCCCTGGTCGTCGAAGCCGTGACCGATCTCGTGCCCGATGACGGCACCGATCGCGCCGTAGTTCGCGGCGGCGTCGCGGTCCGCGTCGAAGAACGGGAACTGCAGGATCGCGGCCGGGAACACGATCTCGTTGAAACCGGGGTTGTAGTACGCGTTGATCGTCTGCGGGGTCATGAACCACTCGTCGCGGTCGATCGGCTTGCCGATCTTGCCGAGCTCGCGGTCGACCTGGAACGAGGCGACGGCGCGGACGTTCGCGACCAGGTCGTCGGCGAGGACGGGCAGCGCCGAGTAGTCGCGCCACTTCACCGGGTAGCCGATCTTCGGCGTGAACTTGTCGAGCTTGTCGAGCGCACGGGCACGGGTCTCGTCGGTCATCCAGTCGAGCGCCGTGATGCTCTGCCGGTACGCCTCGACCAGGTTGGCGACGAGGTCGTCCATCTTGGCCTTCGAGGTCTCGTCGAAGTGCTCCTGCACGTAGATGCGGCCGACGGCCTCGCCCATCGCACCCTCGACCAGCGAGACGCCGCGCTTCCAGCGCTCGCGCTGCTTGGGCGCACCGGTGAGTGCGGTGCCGTAGAACGAGAAGTTCGTGGCCGAGAACGCGCTCGTCAGGTACGCGGCGGAGCCACGGATGACCTGCCAGCGCAGCCAGTCCTTCCAGACCTCGAGCGGCTGGTCGTTCAGCAGGTCGGCCAGGCCAGTGATGAACGAGGGCTCGCGCACCACGACGGTCTCGAAGGCTCCGGCGGGGGCGTCGATGGCCTGCCACCAGGTCTGCAGGTCGACGCCCTTCGCGAGCGCGGCGACCTCGGCCCAGGGCAGCTTGTTGTAGGTCTTCTGGCTGTCACGCGTGGTGACGTTGTCCCAGTGCTTCGACGCCAGTGCCGTCTCGAGTGCGATGACGTGCTCGGTACGGGCGCCGCCGTCGTCGAACCCGGCGAGCGGGAACATCGCGGCGACGAACTCGCGGTACTTCTCGCGGATGTCGGCGAAGCGCTCTTCGCGGTAGTACGACTCGTCGGGCAGCCCGAGGCCGGACTGCTCCAGGAACACGACGTAGGACTCGGGGTCGCCCGGGTCGTTGTCGACGAAGAGCTGCAGGAAGCTCGGCAGGCCGATGCGCTCGAACCGGCCGACGGCGGCGATGACCTCGGGCACGGACTCGATGGCGGTGATCTCGGCGAGCAGGTGCTCGATGGGTGCGGTGCCGAGCTCCTCGAGCCGCGCTTCGTCGGTGAACGAGGTGAAGAGGTCACCGACCTTGCGTTCCTCGGTGCCGGGGGCGGCCTGCTGCGAGCGCTCGATGATGTCGCGCACGGCGATCTCGGCGGCTTCGGCCAGCACCGTGAAGGAGCCGTACCGGGCCTTGTCGTCGGGGATCGGCGTCGCCTCGATCCAAGTCCCGTTCACGTGGCGGTACAGGTCGTCCTGGGGGCGCACCGCGGGGTCGAGTTCGTCAGTGTGGATGCCGGAGGCACGTGCGACGTCGGTCATGCGGTCCACGATAGCCACCGACCCCATGGGGCAGGTCGATCAGGGTCGTCACCGGCACACGGCTGCCGGTACGGTCATCGCATGGGACTTCCGTGGAAGCTGCACGGCGACGGCAAGACCGTCTCCGCGACGACGATCGTGGCACCCGACGAACGGCTCACCTGGCCCCGGACGATCGGCCTCGGTGTGCAGCACGTCGTCGCGATGTTCGGCGCCACGTTCCTGGTGCCCCTGATCACCGGCTTCCCGCCGTCGACGACGCTGCTGTTCAGCGGCATCGGCACGATCCTGTTCCTGCTCATCACGGGCAACCGCCTGCCGAGCTACCTCGGCTCGTCGTTCGCGTTCATCGCCCCGATCGGTGCGGCGACCAAGATCGGCGGCATCCCGCTCGCCCTGTCCGGCATCATCGTCGTCGGTGCGCTGCTCGCGATCGTCGGGCTCGTCGTGCACCTGGCCGGCGCCGGGTGGATCGACCGGCTGATGCCCCCGGTGGTCTCCGGCGCGATCGTCGCCCTGATCGGCTTCAACCTGGCACCGTCGGCCCGGGACAACTTCACGGAAGCCCCGGTCATCGCGGTCATCACCCTCGCGACGATCATCCTGGTCACCGTCCTGTTCCGGGGCCTCATCGGCCGCCTGTCGATCGTGATCGGCGTGCTCGTCGGGTACGTCGCGGCGCTCATCGGCGGTCAGGTCGACTTCTCGAAGGTCGGCCACAAGCCGTGGATCGGTCTGCCGGACTTCACCGCTCCCGCGTTCGACCCGTCGCAGCTGCCGATCTACCTGGCGTTCGTTCCGGTCGTGCTGGCGCTGGTCGCCGAGAACGTCGGCCACGTCAAGGGCGTCGGGCAGTTGACCGGCCGTGACCTCACGCCGCTCACCGGTCGCGCGCTCTTCGCCGACGGCATCTCGACCGTGCTGGCCGGCATCGGCGGCGGCTCCGCCACCACCACCTACGGCGAGAACATCGGCGTCATGGCCGCCACCCGCGTCTTCTCGACCGCCGCCTACTGGGTCGCCGCGATCGCGGCCGTCCTGCTCGGCCTGTCGCCGAGGATCGGCGCCGTCATCTCCTCGGTGCCCGCCGGCGTTCTCGGGGGCGCCACCACCGCGCTCTACGGCCTGATCGGCATCATCGGCATCCGGATCTGGGTCGAGAACCGCGTCGACTTCTCGAAGCCGAAGAACCAGCTGACCGCCGGAATCGCCCTGATCATCGGCATCGCGAACTTCACGTTCACCTTCGGCCAGGCCAGCTTCGGCGGCATCATCGTGGGCACCATCGCCGCGATCGTCGTCTACCACGTGATGGACGTCATCGGCCGGGCCCGCGGCACCGACGAGCCCTCGACCGAGGTCGCTGACCCCGCACACGCCGCCACCGGCGCCGTCCCCGCGGAACCGCGCGCCGACTGACGCGAGTGGTCGGCCGGCCGTCGCCACGCGCCTGACGACGTGGGACCACCGGACTGGAGGCCCGTGGCGGACACGGCCACGGGCCTCCCGTCCGTCCCGTTCTGCGTTGCGGACCGGAACGCCCCCCAGTCGGTCGCTCCGGTCCGCAACGCGCTCCTCGCCCGGTTCAGCGGGGCGCGCTGGGCGACGGAGGCGCGGTCTGCACGGACTCCTGCTCGTCGATGTACCGCTGATCGAGCGGGACCTCATCGGCGACCCCCGCCGTCCACTGCCCGACCACGGTCGTGCCGTCGGACTCGTACACGTCGCCGCCGTCCGGCTCGCTCCACAGAACCCAGCCCTTGCGGCCGTTGTCCGCCCTCCCCGGGACCAGATCCGGGTGACCCGACGCGTTCGGGACCCCGTAGGTCTGGCCCTTGTCGTTCACCGCCCAGTCCGATGTGACCGCGGTGGCGTACTGCAGCGTCGCCGTCCACCGCGTCCCCGCCGACGCTTCGATGCTGAACGTCGTCGTCCCCCGCTCCGGGAGCCGGCCGTCGACGACGCGCATCGTCCCTTCGTCCCGACAACTCAGGCCGGATGCGCCCCCTCCGACGGTGGGGACCCGGACCATGCCGACGTCGTTGCGGCACGTGATGTCGACGATCACGGCACCCGCGGTGTCGGGAGCCTGCCCGATGTCGATCAGGGCGGGACCGGTGTGCGTCGCAGTGGTCGTGCGCCCGACTGCTGCCGTCGTCGTGGTCCCCGGGAGCCCGGCGACGACCAGGGCGGCGGCGCTCGTCGTCACCGCGATCGCCGCGACGGAGACGATCGAGACGCCGATGCGTGCACGTCGTTGCTGGCGCTGCAGGGCGCTCCGTCGTGTCCCGATGGCGGCCAGCTCCGAGCGGACCGCTGCTGCGGCGTCGGGGTTCATGTCGATGCTCATCAGTAGGTGCCTTCCGGTGCGTTGCGGACACTGGGACGGAGGTCGTGCAGGTCGCGTTGCAGGCGCTGGCGCATCCGGTGCAAGCGCACGCGTGCCGCCGGCGGTTTGAGACCGACCGCCTGCGCGGCCTGCCAGACCGGCATCTCCTCGACTCCGGTGAGCACCAGCAGCGCGGCGTCCTGCGGCGCGAGTCCCCGGATCGTCGTCCTGAGGCGTTCGCGGGCCTCGAGGTCTTCGGCGTCCGTGGCAGGAGCGTGGGGATCGTCCCGAGGGAGTGCGTCGAGGAGCTTCCGGTACCGCGCCGCTGCGCGTCGGTGGTTCTGGGTCAGGTTGACCGTCGTGACCAGCAACCACGGAGCGACGGAACCGGCCACGAGGGTGACGCTCTTGCGCTTGCGCCAGAGCTCGTAGAACGCCGCCGCCGTGATGTCCTCGGCGTCGTGCGAGTTCTCCGTCAGGCTCAACGCCCGTCGGTAGATGCGCGGTCGGTGCCGGTCGAACAGCGCGGCGAACGCAGCCCCGTCATCACGGACCGCTCGCGTCCACAGGGGGCCGTCGTCCTGTTCGTCCTTCACACTCTGGAGTGTCCGGTCATGGCTCCAGCGTTACAGACGCCAGCGGATCGGCTCGTCGCGCAACGAGGTCGTCCGTGGCGCAAGCCCGACGACGTGGGACCACCGGACTGGAGGCCCGTGGCGGACACGGCCACGGGCCTCCAGTCCGTCCCGGGGTCACGCCCACCGCGCCTGGTGACCACGACGGGTCGGCATCGCCGACAGAATGGGTCGGTGCACCGACCGACGCGACCCGCTGTGACCGCTGAGCGGCGCGCGGTCGACCGCGACATCGTGCGGCTGGCGGTGCCGGCGCTCGGAGCGCTCGTGGTCGAGCCGCTGTTCCTGCTGACCGACACCGCGCTCGTCGGGCACCTCGGGGCGACGCCGCTGGCGGCCGTCGGGCTCGCGAGTGCCGTGCTGTCGACGGTGACCGGGCTGCTGGTGTTCCTGGCGTACTCGACGACCCCGGCCGTGGCACGAGCGCTCGGTGGTGGCGACCGTCGCGGAGCCGTGCACGCGGGCATCGACGGCATGTGGCTCGCGCTCGTGCTGGGGGTGGTGCTGGCGCTGGTCGGGTGGCCGCTCGCCGGGCCGCTCGTCGACCTGTTCGGTGCCTCGGCCGAGGTGTCGGCCGACGCGACCGCGTACCTGACCATCTCGCTGATCGGGCTGCCCGGCATCCTGGTCGTGACCGCCTCGACCGGGCTGCTGCGTGGGCTGCAGGACACGAAGACCCCGCTCGTCGTCGCGACCATCGGGTTCGTCGCGAACGGGCTGCTCAACGCCGTCCTGATCTACGGCGCCGGCTGGGGCGTCGAGGGATCCGCCGCCGGCACCGTCATCGTGCAGTGGGCGATGGCCGTCGTCTACGTGCGCATCGCGGTGCGGGCCGCTCGGTCGTCGGGGGCGCCGCTGCGACCCGGCGCCTCGGGCGTCGCACGAGCACTGCGGTCGGGTGCCTGGCTGTTCCTGCGGACCGCGTCGCTGCGGATCGCGATGCTCGCGACCGTCGGGGCCGCTGCCGGGCTGGGGACCACCGGACTGGCGACGACGCAGGTCGGGCTGACCGTCTTCTCGACGCTGGCGTTCGCGCTCGACGCCCTGGCGATCGCCGGGCAGGCGCTCGTCGGGCACGGACTCGGCGGCCGAGACCCGGAGCGGGTGCGACTGGTGACGCGACGGCTCGTGCTGCTCGGGATCGCCGGCGGTGTGCTGCTCGGGGTGCTGACCCTGGCGGTGAGCGGCGTGCTCGGGCCGGTGTTCTCGGACTCGCGGGCGGTGCGGGACGCCCTGCCCGTCGTGCTGGTGCTCATCGCCGTCGGGATGCCCGTCGCCGGGTACGTCTTCGTGCTCGACGGGGTGCTGATCGGCGCCGGTGATGCGCGGTACCTGGCCATCGCCGGAGGCCTGAACCTCGTCGTCTACCTGCCGCTGCTCTGGTGGGCCGGCGGGACGCTCGCGGGGTTGTGGGCGGCCTTCGCCCTCGGGTACATCGGGGTCCGAGCGGTGACGCTCGGGGTGCGGGCACACCGGCGCGGCTGGGTGGAACAGGCGTTGGCGCGATGAGCGGGTCTTCTCCGGCCGGGCCCGCTTCGTCTGCCTCGTCTGCTGAGCCTGCGGCGCCGTCGTCTTCGGTGGCCTCGTCGGCGGTGCTCGCCACGGTCGGCATCGGGGTGCAGGGCGTCGCGAAGCTGCTCGTGACCGTCGTCGTCGGGCGGGTGTTCGGCACCGAGACCCTCGGGCAGACCACGGCGCTGCTGTCGCTCTCGGTGTTCGTCGCGCTGCTCTGGCCGAACGCCGCCGGCAACACCGCGTCGCGGTTCCTGGCGATCGCGCTGCGGGGTCGGCGGTCGGACGCCGCGGTGAACCGGCTGCTCGGGGTGTCGATGCTGGTGTCGAGCGTGGTGCTCGCCGCGGTCACCGTGCCGGTCGCGCTGGCCTGGGGCAACGGCCCCGGCATGGTGCTCGGTGGTGCCGCGGTCGTCGTCGGGTACGGCCTCTACTGCTACGCCCGCGGCGCGCAGCTCGGCTACGACCGGGCGCCGCGGGTCGCACTCTGGGACTCCGTGACGAGCGTGCTGGCGCTCGGGCTGCTCGTGGTGGCGTGCGTCGCACGGCTCGAGCCCTTCGTGCTGCTGCCCCTGGCCATCGGGTACACGGTGTTCGCGATCGCGTGCTGGCCGCGGGGCAACGGCTTCTCGCCAGCTTCGCACGAACCCGCTGCCGGGGTGCTCGGGTTCGCGGCGTGGAACGTGCTGGCGGTGGTGACCTCGAACGGGTTGCTGCAGTTGACGATGATCTCGGCGCAGGTGACGTCGTCCGCGCACGACGCCGGTGTCTACGCCGCCGCCTTCACCCTGGCGACGCCGGCATCGATGCTCGGGCAGGCGTTGGGGCAGGTGCTCGTGCCAGCGTTCGCGCACCGGACCGATGGTGGATCGCTGCGCTCCCGCGGAGCGCTACTGCTCGTCGTCGGGTTCGCTGCTGCATCCGCCGTCGTCTTCGGCCTGATCGCTCTGCTCGCCGGGTGGTTCCTGCCGATCGTCTACCCCGCCGAGGGCGCCGCTGCTGTCGCCGACCTGCGGTACCTGATGGTCGCGGTGTGGGTGTTCACCGTCGGGCTCGTGCCGGCGGCGTTGCTGCTCGCCGCTGGACGCTCACGACAGGTCGCACTGGCTTCGGTCGCCGGGTTCGTCGTCGGCGCTGGTCTCATGGCGGTGCTCGGACCCGTCGCCGGTGTCGCTGGTGGCACCACGGGATTCCTGGTGGGGAGTGCGGTGAACCTGGTCGCGGTGGTGGGGCTCGGGGCGCGGACGGGCAACATTCGCCGGGTATGCAATTCGATGCGGCCCATTACACGGCGTTGAACACACGGCTTGCAAGATTACTCGTCCATAGAGACACGGAGTAGGACGAAGACCAAGTGCCAGGGTGGATTAAAGAGAAGCGGACGGGCTATCGTTCTACGGGACCGCACTTGAATAGGTATCTCAGAGCGGTCCAATTGCCACATTTACACCAAACCACTTTCACCGTCTTTTCTTGCGGATGCTCTTTTTCTGGGGCGAAAGCACACCGAGCTTGTCGAGCTTTTGACTTTGGGCGGCATTAAAGGCCTTTGCGTGCCTGTCTTGCGCTGCATTGAACTCATCACGCAGAGACATCTTGTAACCTCGAGGGATCATCTGCAAATGACCCACGACTTGGGCCGCAAGCGCGGCATTTGTCTGAATACCAGTCTTCAAAAGATCGAGGGCGATCTCCATCAAACGATCCGCGCCCGGACTTTGGGAAGTGAACGGGACAGTCAGAAGGCGCTCAGTGGCCGCCGCCCGTTCATCCGAACGTGGCGCAAGCACGATTCGTTCACGAAGGCGGGCAACCGCCGAGTCGCCAACAGTGTGGCGTGCGAGCGCTCTCAGATGAGCCGTGGGCCACCCAAGCGACTCCGCTTCAAGCCAAAGCCGATCGGCGTCAGCGTCGCCGAGGTGTCGTACGTAGCCGCTGATTGGGTGCAAACTCACCCGTCCTCGGCCCATGAGCGTGAGCACATCTTCGACCGCGGGCTTCGCCCCCAACCAATCAGCGATCACTTCCACCTCACCATTCTCTACGTACTCTGAAATGTCCGCGAACAAACGAACAGTAGCTTCGCTCGGTGCGCCGTACGGCGTAGAACTCGAGACGCGCGACTAGGGGCTTCTCACTCAATGCTTCAGCCTCAAGCGCTTCGGCAAGGAGTCGGACGGTATCCGACCCGGAAGCGTCCAGCTGTCGTCGAAGAACAACAAGCCCACTAGCAGAGAACGATGAAGCAACCGCCTCGCGCCGAATATCACTGGAGAGCAGTTCGCTAATGGTCTCAGCGCCGAGAACGGACTCGAGCGCACGGACCGTGCCATACACGCTGTCGACCCTGCTCGCGCCTCCTTGAGCCCAGTTCTCCTGATCGAGCAGAGCTTGCGCACCCGCCCGCAGTTCATCCGTGGACTCAATGCTCGGTATCAATCCGCCGATCTTTGCGATGGCGCTCGATATACCTGAGGTGACCTCCCCGCTCTCATCCAGACGCAGCGAATCGAGCATCCTCACGATAAAATCAGCCAGCGCAGCGGGCTCGCCACCGGTTATATTGCTCGCCCAAAACTCAAACTCGGCATCTTCAGCGTAGCTTGACGCAATCAACGCGATCGCGCTGCGAGGCGCCCCTTCCGCCGCGATCTCGATATGCTCACGGGCAACACTGAGTGCGACCGATTGTAGGTCTGCGTCATCTGATCCAAGCGCAAAAGTCATCACCTCCACCATCAGGTCCGGATTCATAACACGGCCCTCGGCCGCCTTGACCAATTCATTGAGCTTGGACTGAGCATCGGCGAATTCTTTGTGGGCGGGGACGGCGCGAGTGCCTGCCATCTCGACGCCGCTTTTCTCAAGCCGTTCGAGCATTACGGTCGCGGACGCCTTCACAAGTTCCGTAACTATCCGCTCGTCCGCCCGAAGAATAAGCTCCGTCAGCAGGTCATCGTTGCCATTTTTGATCAGTTCGAGAATGAAATCCGTCAGAACATTGATGTCCTCCTGTTTCATCGCCCCCGCCAGGTGCGAGGCTTCGAGGAGCGTTCTAGCGTCAGTGCCGTGCCCAGCAATCAGGAGGATCAGACTGTCGCTTTCTGCCGCTGCTAGAATCCGGATCGCGCCGGGGCTCGCCGCATCCCGTAGATCATGCTTCTTTTCAGCGGCGACAAGCGGTGCGACGAAACGTCTTGCTGAGCGACGGAGCGTCTCGCCGGGCACTTCCTCGGACAAGCGGGCCGCCGCTTCGAGAACGTTCCCACGACCGGGTCCAAACGCGTTCTCGGCCATACCAAGAAGCACCTCGATGCCGAGAAGACAGTCCGCCGGCGAGGCACCCTCGAAGGCCCTCAAAGTTGTCGCGACCGACTCATCCTCGCTCATATCCACAGCTCGCGCCACCGCCTCACTCTCGAAGCGTTGCGACCCGCCAGGCTGCTGGAGGTAAAAGAGGTCCGGGCTCGGATCGACGACGCCGGTGACTACTACACGCTCGAGGTATCGGACGAGTTGACGATGTAGCGCGCTCACCGCCGCCGATCTCTCATCCCTTGAGCTACCGTTGTCGTCGTCCTCGATCAGATCGCTCGGTCCCGCTCCTGTCTTGAGAGCGTTCGCTACTTCCTTCGCGTCGTCAGAAGCCGAGTCCTCGTTTCGCAAAGCTTGCAAAAGTGACGGGTGGCTAAGAAGGCTCCGCGCTACGTCGGGGAACTCAATCTCGAGCGTCGAAAGTTGTGCAAGTTCGAGTACACGCGGGAGCCAGCTGATACCCCGCGCTTCGGCAACCCGACAACTCGTTGCGAACGAATTGAGAAGAGCCTTAACGCGGCGCGGACTGCGGACATGTGCCGGTATGAGGACATATACGACTGCCTCCAGCAATTCATCCGATCCGTGCTCGCGAATTTGTCGCCATAGTCCACCTCTTTGCGCAACAAGATCTCTGGCGAAGCCCGTCAGCGCGCGCTCTCGGAGTGGTGGTAACGCGAACTGATACTGGAAGATTTTTTCCAGAAACGCGCCAGAGGTGCTGTAGTACGGCTCGTTGGTGCGGATGGGTGTGACCTGACGAAGGCCATCATCAAGGGCTGCTTCAAGCACTAGACGGTCTGCGGCAACAACGAAAGCTGCATCGGGTTCGTCAAGGAACGTCTTGAGGCTGACCAGCGTCGAGACGACTTCGCTCGGTGCGCACCGATCGAGTTCATCTACGAAGAAGACCAAGCGTTGCGCGCCGTACTTCCTCTTTGCGCTGGCAATCAATTCGCGAAACGTCTCGGCGAATTGTTCGTCCGAGCTTGGCGCACTCGACTCGACCGTAAGATTAGCGCCGTCCACGATCTTGAGCGACGTCATAAGTGTAAGCAGAACAGTCCCGAGTGTGAGCATCGAAGTGGGCAGGTGCTTCCAGAAATCGTCTAGGAAGTGGCCCTTTGCAATAGCGGCCAGTGAAACGATGGCCGCCCATCCTGTCGCGACGGTTGCAGCGAACAGCAGAATGAGGAGGAGTGAGCGCCAGTGCTGCTTCAAGAATGCGACCCAGTCAAGTCTGACCTCGCGGCGCGTCTCGTATAGACCCTGCATAAACTTCTTGTGGTGGTCGAGTCCCAGAGATCGTGCGGTTGAACTTATGAAGTTACGTTTGAGCGAATCTTCGCCGTACTTCCAAGCGTCGTAACGCACCAGCTTCACGCTGTTGTCCGCATCCATGCGCTCCTTCATGAGGCGATAGATACTAGACTTCCCGGAACCCCAGGGGCCGTAGAGCGCAATGTTCAACGGCGTGCGACCCGCTTTCAGCACCTCGACGACTCGTCCAGCGATCGCATCGTGCTCAAACTCGTCTCCGTCAACGTTGGCAACAACACTGTCGTCGATGAGGTCGTCGGTCCGGAGAAGGGGTGCTGGCTGCGAAGACATGAGGGTTCTAACATGACCATGCCTCGGTTGACCCGATAGCCCTCAAACGGGGGGCGGGCGAGGTCCGCAGCTTGTGCCGTGCCGCTGATCGGGCTGATTGCAGGCTCGCCGCCCTGTCGCCAGGGCACGTCCAAGCACGTGTCCAGAGATTCGGCATGGCCACCGATGGTCTCGCTTCCTGCCTGAATCCCGCGGTACCTGTCACGATCCGCATGTCGCTGCTTCGCAAGCAGCTCATCCGTTCTGCCGCGAACGCGCCTCTCTGGCATCGCGCCAAGGGACGAGAACGTCCCCAGTTGCGTCGCTGTCGACCCTTCTGGCACCAAGTCAGTGCAGATGCGTTCGGTGGCCTTCTCCAACGTCTGACCCGAGATTTAGGTCCCCGAGGACATCAACATGCGCCAATCGTCGATACGGTCAGCACATGAAGGTGTTCATTAGCTGGTCCGGCGACGCTGAGCGCCGTGTCGCCGAGGCGCTTCGCGACGCGCTACACACGGTCGGAACCGGCAACGTCGAAGCGTTTGTGTCGAGCATCGACATCCCGCGGGGAGGGCGCGGCATTGCCGCGATCGAACAAGAGTTGTCGGCGACGGACTACGGGATCGTGGTGCTGTCTCGCGCAAACCTGCACAAGCCCTGGATCAACTACGAGGCAGGTGCGCTGTCCACCAAGTTACTGAACCGCCGCGTGGCAACAGTCCTACTCGATCTTTCAACGGCAGACGTAGACACGCCCTTGGCGGACTTCCAAGCGACGCACTTTCGCCAGCGAGAATCGGTCCGACAATTGTTCACACAGATCGTCAACGCTGCCGCAGAATCGTTCCCGGAGAAGGCAGTTGCACTCTTGTTTTCAGCGGAGTGGCCGGCGGTGGAGGCCTCCTGGCAGCCGGACGAGGACGCCGACGGTAACGTCGAGCCGCGTAATGATACGTCAATGCTCGAAGAACTCGTCAGCCGGGTTCGGTCCCTCGCTGCAGGGCAGGATCGGCTGGCTAACAGCATGAGCCACGGCACGCCGAGAGAACGCGCCGCGCTCGACGCGCGGCTGACGACTGGTGCGCCCTACTCGAGCTTCCGCGACTACCTCAATAAGCTTGTGCGCAGCGAGACCGCTGGGATGGTTTGGGTTCAGAACGTGACGGAGTACGCGGGCGGTGCGCTTTCCGTTGAGCTCGCCGGTGAACCCGAGACGACGCGAGCTGAGTTCGAGCAAGCGATGGTCTTGGCCACGGATGCTGTGCCCGCTGCGCGTGACGTACGTATCAAAATGCCGCTCGAACCGGTCGATTCGGTGGCAGGCCTCCGACCAAACGACACAGTGGAGACGATTACCGAGCCAATCGATAGCGACTAAGGCGAGAAGTCGCCCCCCGGAACAACACTCCGGAGCCCCGGATCGATCTTGGAGCATGCTCAGACGAGATCGTGGTCGCCGGAGTCGAGGGCGCGCGGAGGTTGCTTCATTGGTCCAGAGAAGCCGCCTCGCCGCGCCCATCTGAACGCGCTAGCTACCAAAGACCTCCCGCTTGCCCCCATCAAGTAAACGATGTTTGCGGTCGGTCATACCCGGAATGCGCTGTACCAGCTCGACCGCTCGGAGCCCAAGCGCACTACCGGCAGATTCGGGCGATGACCCCGTGCGCCAGGTTCTCGGTCTGGGGAATCCGGACGACGTGGGATCAGCGCGAAGTGGGCGGCGGCCCCGTCGTGTCCCCCACCCGCAACTCCGATGTGAACGATGCCGGTTGAGGCTCCGCACCCTCGAGCATCGCCAGGGCGGCACGGGCGGCGGCCTGGCCCTTCTGCACGAAGGGCTGCACCAGGGTGGTCAGGTGCCGGATCGGTGTGCGGTGGAGCAGGCTGTCGTCCACAGTGATGCCGTCGAAGCCGACGACGCTGACGTCCTCGGGGACACGGAGTCCGGCGTCGAGCGCGGCCGAGATCACCCCGACGGCGATCAGGTCACTCTGGGCGATGACGGCGGTGGGGCGGGGGCCTTCGGCTGCTAAGAGCTCGGTGCCGGCGAGACGCCCCTCTTCCACCGAGCTGCCGGCGGTTTCGATCGCGATGGCGTCCGGGTAGACCTGGCGCACACCACGCAGGCGTTCGAGCGTGGTGAAGGCGATGCCCTCGGCCTGCCGGGCTGCGTCGATCGGGCCACGGCGGCGTGCGGCGTCGAGCGGCAGCGTCACGACGGTCACGTCCTGGTGCCCGAGCCCCTGCAGGTACTCGGCAGCACGGCGAGAGGCATCGCGGTTGTCGAGCTGGACGGGGACAGCACCCTCGATCTCGGCCGCCTCGATCGCGACGACCGGGATCTGTCGACGCCGCAGCACGGCGACGGCAGGGTCGATCCGGACGTTGCACCCGACGAGCACGACGGCGTCCATCGGGGCATCGACCAGCGGGCCGGCGCCCTGCTCGTCGTCGAGCGGACTCCGGACGAGCAGCAGGGACACCCCTGCGGCACCGGCGACCTCGGCGATGCCGTCGAGCGTCAGGACGTTGACCGGGTCACGGAAGGCATCGCTCAGGCGCTCGTCCATCACGACACCGATGACGCCGGAGCGACCGCGGCGCAGGGAACGAGCACGGGGATCGGGACCGCCGTAACCCAGGTCGGCGGCAGCGGCGAGCACGCGGGCCTTGGCGTCCTCGGACACCGGGCCGAGACCACTGAAGGCGAGCGAGGCCGTCGACGGCGCGACCCCGGCGGCACGGGCGACCGCGGCCAGCGTCGGGCGCGACGAACGGGTGACGCCGCCGCGGGAAGGCGACGCGCCGGGTCCTGTTGCCGGTTCGTCCATCGCCCGTTAGCGTAGCCGGAACAAGCAGTCGAATCGATTCGACAACCGCAACACCAGCACCAGAACGCGCAGCACCGAGCGCGTCGCAGCACGATGGGAACCACCATGACGACGCCGTCCACCCGCACCGTCCCGACCACCAAGGCCTGGATCATCGCGGTGTTCGTGGTGTTCACCCTGTCCGGGCTCGACATCGCGACGTGGCTGGGGCGGATCCCGAGCGTCCGCGACTCCCTGGGGGCGAGCACGTTCGAGATGGGCCTGCTCGTGCTCGGCATGGCGGTCGGCTCCATCGGCGGTCTGACGTTCGCCGGACACATCGTCGCGAAGCTCGGTGCCAGGCGGGGCGTGCAGGTGGCTGCGGCCTGCCTGGCGCTCGGGATGATCTTCGCCGGGGTCGCGGTCACGCTCGGGTGGGGCTTCGCCGCCATCTGGATCGCGCTCATCGCGTTCGGCTTCGGCAACGGCCTGTGCGACGTGTCGATGAACGTCTCGGGAGCCGCCGCCGAGAAGGCCGGCGGGCGAACGATCATGCCGCTGTTCCACGCCGCGTTCAGCCTCGGCACGCTCGCCGGTGCGGGCCTCGGTGCGCTGGCAGAGCGGTTCGAGATCCCGGTGTCGTGGCACTTCATCGTGCTCGTCGTCGTCACGAGCGCCGCCATGCTCGTCGCCGTCGCGAAGTTCCAGGACGAGCACCTGGTCGAGCAGCCGGTGTCGACCGACACCAGCCCGGTCGCGACCCCCTTCACCCGCTGGCAGGTCTGGGCACAGCCCTCCACGCTGCTCATCGGCGTGATCGTGCTCGGCATGGCGCTGGCCGAGGGGTCCGCGAACGACTGGCTGCCCCTCGCGATGATCGACGGCCACGGGCTCGACAACGCCGGCGGGGCTGCCGTGCTGACGGTGTTCCTGGCCGCGATGACCGCTGGCCGCGTCGCCGGCAGCCCGCTGATCGACAAGTTCGGCCGGGTGCCGGTCCTGCGCATCAGCGCCGCCGTCGCGGTGGTCGGCCTCGGCATGCTCATCTTCATCGACGACGTGCCGCTCGCGATCGTCGGCGTCGTGCTCTGGGGCCTCGGTGCCAGCCTCGGCTTCCCGATGGGCATGTCCGCCGCGGCCGACGATCCCCGCACCGCGGCCGCCAAGGTCAGCGCCGTCGCGACGATCGGCTACGTGGCGTTCCTGGCCGGGCCGCCCCTGATCGGGTTCCTCGGCGAGCAGATCGGCCTGCTCGGTGCGCTGCTGATCGTCTTCGTGTTCATCATCGCGGCCGGCCTGGCCTCCGGCGCAGCACGCGAGACCGGCGCAGCAGCCCGACCCACCCGCGAGACCGAGCAGGCCGGCAACCGCAGCTGACGCAGCAAGCCCTCAGACGCCGTCCCCCGCCCGCGCCCGCGTCGCCAGGTGCAGGGCGAGGCGGGTCTCCGGGTCGGACAGGTCCACCGCGAGCAGCCGCTCCACCCGCGCGATGCGGTCGGACACGGTGTTCCGGTGCACCCCGAGCACCGCTGCGGTCTCGGCGATCGACGACTCCGCGTCCAGGTAGGCGGCGAGCGTCGTCAGGAGCGCCCCGCCACCGCGTTCGAGCGGCGCGAGCAACTGCCGAGAGGCCGGCAGGAACGTGTCCGTCTGCGTCCACGCGAGCAGCAGCTGCGCGAGCCCGAGCCGGTCGACGTGCACGAAGTGTCCCGACTCCGGACGGCTGGCGGCCAGACGGGCGGCGTCGCCCGCCTCGCCGAGCGTCCGCACCAGCCCGGCAGGGCCCGCCTGCAGACTGCCGACACCCACGTTGGTCTCCACGGTGGTGCGGAGCGTGTTCTGCGCGCGCCGCAGCCGACCCGCGATGTCGGCCACCGCCTCCCGGCCGGGTTCGTCGGGTTCCGACAGCCACAGCACCCAGCCGTCCGCCTGTTCGACGACGACCGCGTCGACTCCCTCGGCGCGCACCGCGGCGTCGACCTGCTGGCGGAGCGCGACCAGGTCGACGCCCTGCCGCGCGACCACGCGCGCACCGACGTGCCAGGCGTCCAGCCGCCACCCGGCGGCGATGGTCCGCTGCACGAGCTGCGGGGCGGGCGCCCCGTCGGCAGCACGGAGTTCGTCGAGCATCGCCATCCGGTAGCGGGCGTCGCGCTCGTCGTCGAGCCGGGTGAGCAGCAGCCGGTGCCCGACGGCGACGGCGGCGACCTGCAGGGCGCTCGCGACCACCTGCTGTTCGGCGGCGATCGGGACGGACAGACCGACGGCCAGCCAGGCGCGCGGTCCGATGCCGGTACCGACCGGGATCGCGACGAGCGTCTCGTCGACGCCCTCGGCGATCAGCACGTCGCTCGTGCCGGCGCGGCGGACGAGCACGGCGCGGGCTGTGTCGTCGACGGCGGCTCCGCGGAGTGCCAGGCCCGACGCGTCGAGGAACCGCACCGGGTGGCCGAGCGACCGGTCGAGCCGGGCGAACAGGTCGTCGAGTTCGGGGCCGGCGTCGAGTGCGACGCGGGAGGCGTCGAGGGCCGCCCGGGCCGCCGGGCCCATCCCGGTGCCGATCAGTTCGTGCAGGCGGACCGAGGTCGCCCACGGGTCCGGGGTGGCGAGGACGGCGACGCCGAGCCGGTCGGCGAGCGTCGTGGTGCCGGGGCCGAGTTCCAGCGATCCGTCGACGACGAGCAGAGCGGTGCCGGCCGCGGACGCCCGACGCAGCAGCACGTCGAAGCGTGCGTCCGCACGGTCGACGGGGGTGAGCAGCACGACGACGTCGTCGCCCTGGGCGAGCGACCGGCCGACCTGGTCGGGGGTCCCCACCACCCCACGGACGCTCCGGACCGCCGTGCTGCCGGGGCCGACGAGCAGGCGGGTGCCTGCTGGCAGGAGCGGCAGCAGGTCGCCGACGGTGTTCACGCGAGCACCTGGCGCACGGCCTCGGGCACGACGTCGGCGTCGATGCCGAACGCCCGCGGTCCCATGTGCGCGGTGCGGTCGGGGTCCGCCCACCACCACGGCGCCGACGGCAGCACGAGCACCGCGAGTTCGTTGCCGACCCGCGTGCGGTCGGTCGCCACCGGCGCGAGCGAGCGCGCGTCGACGACGGTGATGACGCTCGGCGTGCTGGCGACGGGCAGGCCGTCGACCAGGCAGTGCACGTACTCGCTGCCCGCCTCGACCCGGGCGACCGCACCGGTGCCGGCGTCGCGGATGGCCAGGCTGCTGCGGACGAACGCGAGCGCGTCCCCCTCGCGCTGCACGTCGATGACCCGGCCCTGCGCGACGACCCGGCCGCCGATGAGCGCGGCGAGTTCCGCCGCGTCGCGTGCACCACCAGCTGCGCGTCCGATCCGGAGGGCGCGCTGCACGCTGCCGACGACGGCCCGCTCGCGCAGCAGCGCCACCGGGACCGGGCCGATCGCGAAGGCCGCCCAGCCGCCGCTGTGCGAGACGGCCTCGCGCCACACCGTCTCGACGTCGTGGGGGTGCCGGGCGTCGACGACGATCCGCAGCCCGCTCGTGGTGGCCGCCGCTGCCGTGACCGTCGTGGTCGGTCCGACGAAGACCGACAGCTGGTCGATGCGCGGGACCGCGCGGCCGACCAGGTCCGCGTCGACGAGCGGCAGTCCGGCGGCGTGGGCGGTGAGGGCCGCGGCCGGTCCGGTCACGCCGCCGATCTGCGCGGCGACGACGGCGTCGGCACGGACGCCCGTCCAGCGTTCGACCGCCGCGAGCGCGGCCGGCAGCTCCTCGCCGCTCGGCATCTTCTCCTCGAGCACGTTGGTCGACCCGATGATCCCCACGGCCACCACCGAGCCGAGCGCGGGGTCGTCGAGGTCGACGACCGGCACGCTGCGGTCGCCGAGCGCGAATCGGAGCGCGCTGACCATGTGGTCGACACGGCCGCCACCGCCGCACCCGAGCAGGGCGGTGCCGCGTCCGAAGACGGTCGCGTCGTCGGCCTGGAGGCCCGTCACACCGCCGCCACGCCGCTCACCCTGGTCCATGGGTCCATTCTGCTGCCGTGGTCGCGTCCCGGGTCGGCGCCCGGGGTCGGCTGCGGGGGCCGGGTACCGGGGTCGGCGTGCGGCCGTCGGTCAGCCGACCGCCGGGGCGGCCGGGCGGACGTGCTCGTGCAGGTCCTCGACCGGGACGAACGGCTCGTCGAGCCCGAAGCACGACGGCCCGAACACGGCGAGCGCCTCCGGGGTCCGCATCAGGTCGGGGGTCGAGATGCCGATCACCCGGACGCGCTGCCCGAACCGCAGGCGCTCGGTGGTGATCGGCTCGGCGGTCTCGGCGTCGAGGACGCAGATCAGGTCGGGCACGACGGCGACGAGCTGCCCGTCCCGCCGGGCGACCAGGTTCTCGTTCTGGAACCGGAGTTCGAGCTCGGAGCCGTCGGTCCCCTGCACGGTGGCGCGCCCGCGAGCGAACCCGTCGACCGTGCGGCGCTCGACGTCGACGACCTTGCCGTCGAACAGCTCGCGCAGGTGCGTGTAGATCGTCGTGCCGAGGGCCTCGGCGAGCGCGTCGATGGGGTCGCGGTGGGCTTCACGGGCGACCCGGATGGCCCGACCGACGGCGAGTGCCAGGGAGAGCGTGCGCGGGACGGCGGTCTCCTTCACCTGGCGGCCGGACATGGCGTACTCGGCGATGTAGGCGACGCCGCCGAGCCGGATGGTGACCCCGCGGGCGAGCCACTCCATCTTCTTGTTGTCCGTGCCGGTCTCGATGATGACGCCGTGACCGTTCTCGTCGCTGATCGCCAGTGGACTGCCTGGGACCCCGTAGACCGAGAACGTCTCCATCTGCAGCTCGGGGAACGCGCGGCCCATGCCGTCCGCGTCGACCACGGGCAGGCCACCGGTGGCGCCGACGAGCAGCGGGATCATCGAGTTGATGCCACCGCACTCGATGGGCATCGTCGCGGTCGCCGTCCGGCCCAGGTGGGCTTCGAGCCGACGGAGGGCACCGAGGGGTTCCGGTCCGGCGGGGATGCGTTCGAGCACCACCGTCGGTGCGCCCATCTGCGCGGTGGGGATGACGAGGGCGTCGTCGGGGACCTCGGACGGGTCGAGGATCGTGACGGGGCCGTGCTGTTCGATCGCGGCACGGACCAGGAGCATCCCGATGGTGGGGTCGCCTCCGCCGCCGGTGCCGAGCAGCGCGGCGCCGCGGGCCAGGTCGGGCAGGTCGTCGACGTCGAGGATCCAGCTCATCGCGCTTCCTCCTTGCTCTCGCCGGGGCTCGTGGTGCCGTCGTGGCGGACCGCGGGGGTGTCGTAGCCGAAGTACCGCGGGCCGGCCAGGCGCAGACCGTCCGGGGAGTGCCAGCGCTCGTCGGCCGGTGCGGTGACGATCCGGATGCGGGCGCCGAACCGCAGGGCCTCGGTGGTGATCGGTTCGCCGGTCTCGGCGTCCAGGGTGATGATGAGGTCGGGAGCCGTGGTGCGGACCTGGCCGGCCACCTCGACCAGCAGGTGCTCGTTCTGGAACCGGAGCACCGCCTCCAGGCCGGTGTCGCTGCCGGAACCGGCGATGCGGGCCGTGCCACGGGCGAACCCGGTGACGGTCTTGCGCTCGATGTCGGCGACCTTGCCCTGGAACACGACCGTGCCGCCGAGCACCTCGGTGACCGCCGTGACGGGGTCGGCGTTCTCGCTGCGGGCGCGGACCAGCGTCTCGCCCAGCCGGACGCTCAGCGACAGGCTGCCGCGGACGAACGACTCCTTCACCTGCGCGCCGGACATGGCGTACTGCGCCGTGATCGCGGAGCAGCCCATCTCGACCGTCGCCGTGCGGGCGAGCCGTTCCGCCCACCGGTTGTCGACCGTGTCGAAGACGACCGTGTTGCCCTTCTCGTCCGCCAGGGCCATCGGTGTCGCGCTGACCCCGGACAGGGTCGGCAACACCATCTGCACCTCGGGGAACGCACGGCCCATGCCGTCGCCGTCGACCAGGGGCAGGCCGAGCTCGGCAGCGGCGACGATCGGCGTCGTCGAGTTCACGCCGCCGACCTCGATGCAGGCCAGGTGGGTCGGAGTCACGTTGAGGAACGCCGACAGGCTGCGGATGGCCTCGGCGAACTGGCCGGCGGACGGCAGCTTCTCGACCATCACGGTGGGCGCACCGATCATCGCGACGGAGAGCACCACGGCGTCGTCGGGCAGGTCCTCGACCTGGACGATCTCGACCGGGCCGTGGGTGCGGACGGCGGCCTCGGCGAGCAGGCGGCCGATGTAGGGGTCACCGCCGCCGCCGGTGCCGAGGATCGCGGCGCCGCGGGCGAGGGCGGAGCAGTCGGCGCCGATGGCGGTGAGGTGGGGTGCTGTGGTCGTGGCGCTCATCGGACCAGCGCCCCGAGCGCCAGGTCGCCCACGGCCTTGGCGCGGATCCGCGTCGCGTTGCCCGGCAGGTACGGGATCGGGACCTCGTCGAAGTCGACGATGTCCACCGAGCCGGGGTCGGCGCCGGCCGCGATGGCGCGGTCGACGGCCTCTTGCCGCGCCTCGTCGACCACGGCGGACCGTCGGCCGTCGCTGATCGCGTAGACCTTGTCGACCTCGCCGCTGACCTGCGCGATCGCCGCACCGATGGCGTTGGCGACCGAGTAGTGCTCCGGGCGGTGCAC
The DNA here is from genome assembly GCF_025643395.1 of Curtobacterium sp. Arg-1. Taxonomy (NCBI): domain Bacteria; kingdom Bacillati; phylum Actinomycetota; class Actinomycetes; order Micrococcales; family Microbacteriaceae; genus Curtobacterium; species Curtobacterium sp. Arg-1. The sequence continues at coordinate 76,514 of NZ_CP095731.1, read as the reverse complement.
GGTCCCGAGTCCGGGCAGGGTGTCCGGCAGCAGTACCGAACCGCCACCGACCGCCACGACGGGCAGCGGGTCGGACGAGGTGCGCATCCGCTCCACGATGTCGGCGACGCGCTCCGCGATGACGTCGAGCGCGCGGGCGGCGACCTCGGCCGGCACCCCGGCGACGAGCGACGGGTCCCCGATCGCGCCACGACCACCGCGGACGGCCACGTCGGTCGCGGTCAGGGTGGTGCCGCCGAAGACCAGGCCCTCCTCGGTCAGGCGGTACCCGACGGAGTCCGGCCCGACGACGCTGCCGTCCTCGCGGATGCGGGAGCCGCCGCCGATGCCGACGGACAGGACGTCCGGCATCCGGAAGTTCGTGCGGATGCCGGCGACGGCGACCTCGCCGGTGGCCTCGCGCGGGAAGCCCGCGGTCAGGACGCCGACGTCGCTCGTCGTGCCGCCGACGTCGACGACCGCGCAGGTGTCGAAGCCGGACAGCACCGCGGCGCCGCGCATCGAGTTGGTCGGGCCCGAGGCGAACGTCGCGACCGGGTAGCGACGGGCGTACTCGACGTCCATCAGCGTGCCGTCGTTCTGGCTCAGGAAGAGCGGTGCGTCGATGCCGCTGCCCGTGACGGACCCGGACAGCCCGTCGACGATCCGGTCGGCGAGCTCGCGGAGCGCCGCGTTGATGATCGTCGCGTTCTCGCGCTCGAGCAGCCCGATGCGACCGATCTCGGACGACAGCGAGAACGCCACGTCGGGCCCGAGCTCGGTGGCCATGATCTCCTGCGCGCGCTGCTCGAACTCGTCGTTGATCGGCGAGAACACCGACGAGATCGCGACGGACCGGATGCCCGCGGCCGCGATGGCACCGGCGTGCCGCTTGAGTTCCTCGGGGTCGAGCTCCGAGATGACCCGGCCGTCGAACTCGTGGCCGCCGTGGGCCAGGAACGGCTGCGCGTGCACGGCCGACACCAGGTGCGCGGGCCAGTCCGTGAACGGCGGCAGCGAGGCCGTCGCCGGCAGGCCCAGGCGGACCGCGGCGGTCGGGGCGAGGCCACGTGCCTCGACCAGGGCGTTGATGAAGTGGGTGGTGCCGATCATCACGCCGTCGATGTCCGTGGGGCCGAAGGCGTGCTGTTCGCGCAGGCCGTCGAGCGCGGCGACGATGCCCGAGGTGACGTCGGGGGTGGTGGACCGCTTGACCGCCGCACGGACGGTGCTGCCGTCCATCAGGACGGCGTCCGTGTTGGTGCCGCCGACGTCGATGCCGATGCGCATGGGGGTTCCCTTCGGTGGTGCGGGTGCGGTGGTGCGGGTGCGGGGTCTTCGCGAGGGGTGTTGCTGGTTGGTGGGGACCGGCCGCGCCGTCGCGCGGATCAGGGGTGCGGCGACGCGACCGGCCGTTCGGGGACCGCCCGGGTCAGGCGGCGGGGGCGGCCGGTGCGGCGGGCGCAGCCTCGGTCCGACTCACACCGACACCGCGGATCAGCCCGGCCTTGCCGGCGACCACGTAGAGCACGAAGGCGATGACCACGGAGTTGATCGACGGGATCCCGACGGCGACGAAGTACCCGATGAGCGAGGCGACCGCCCAGATGACCAGGGTGGCCGGCACCCAGGTGGGCGAGGTCGCCGGGATGTTCTCGGCGTCGCTCAGCTCACGGCGCCAGCGCTTCACGACGAAGTACTCCGCCACCATGATCCCGGCGATCGGCGGGAAGACGACCCCGAGCACGGACAGGAACGGCGTCAGGGCCCCGAGGAACCCGACCGCGGCGAGCACCGAGCCGACGACGCCCATCACGAGCGTCACGAGCCCGCGGTTCACCTGCTTGCCGAACACCGCGTCGATGAAGTTCGTGACGCCGAGGCTCGAGCTGTAGATGTTCCAGTCGTTGATCTTGAACGTGCCGAGCAGGATCACGAGGATGCCGACCCAGCCGACGCTCGACGTGATCACACGGGTGATGTCCGCGGAGCCGACGGCGTGGGCGAGCAGGACACCGGCCAGGCCGATGACGTACTCGCCGAGGGTCACGCCGAGCAGCGTCTGCTTCACGACGTCGCCGACCGACCGGTTGAAGCGGGTCATGTCCGGCGTGATCACCGCACCGACGATGAACCCGCCGGCCACCAGGGTGGTGCCGGCCACGAAGCTCAGCTCCGGACCGGCCGGGGCACGCGCGGCGAGCTCGGCGATCGAGTGCCGGCTCAGCTCGACGATGACCGCCCAGCCGACGAGCACCAGGAACAGCGGCACGGTCACGTTCGCCAGCCACTGCATCGAGTGGAACCCGCGCAGCACGATGGCGGTGACGAGCAGCCCGAACACGAGCGACCACGCCCAGGCGGGCAGGATCGGCAGGATCGAGACGAGCCCGGCAGCCGAGACGCCCGACTGGATGCCGAACCAGCCGATCAGGCTCAGCCCGATCGCCAGTCCGACCAGCGCCGAGCCGGCCTTGCCGAACCCGGTCCAGCGGGCGATGACCGAGGTGTTCAGGCCCTCCTTGACGCCGATGACGCCGACGAGCACCGAGACGATCTCCAGGATCACGGCGCCCAGGGTGATCGCCCAGAAGGCGTCCCAGAAGCTCATGCCGAAACCGAGCGTCGCACCGAGCAGGAACTGGGACAGGGCCGAGATCTGCCCGAAGCGCTGCACGGCGACCTGGAACCAGCCGTAGCGTGCGGACATCGGGACCCGGCTGAGCGAGTAGTCGTCGACGGCGACCGACTCGGAACGGGGGGTTCGTGGTGCTGACACTGCGGTCTCGCTGGCCATCGTGGCTCCTCGGGGAGGGGTGTCGGCGTGGGCCGATCGGGGTGTCAGCCACGGTAGGGCGGCATGGGATTGCGGTACATGTGCACAACGTCGTTACCGGCATGTGAATCCGTGCGTGCTGCACAGTTCGAGTCTCCGCGGCGAGGAATTGGACAGGAATTACCCCTTGCAGCCGTGAAGTATCAGGTGCAGAGTTTCACCATCCGGCAACGACGCTCGACAGGAGAACCCATGAAGCTCTGCACCGTCCACCCCGTCCGCATCGCCCTGGTCGCGATCGCAGCCGCAGCGATCAGCGCCTCGGCGCTGGTCGGCAGCCCCGCCAACGCAGCGGAAGCTGATCCGGACGAGTCGACCTTCTTCTCCGCAACGGATCTCGACGAACTGGCTCCGAACGGCAGCGCAGCACTCGATCCGGCCGTCTTCCTCGAAGGGCTCGAGGAGCTCGAAGCGTCGTCCGTCCGCCGCCAGGCGGTCACCGAAGCCGGCCTCACCTCGTACCGGTACATCGTCGACGAAGGAACGCTCACGCTCCCGAGTGCCGCCGACGTCAGGGCGGCCATCGAGGAGGCAGACGAGACCGGATCGGCCGGCACGATCTCGCCGTTCCTCGAGGCTCGCTTCTCGGGGATCAAGACAGCGATCGGGTTCAACACGGTCGACCAACAGGCTCTCGCCGCGGGTGGTGGCGCAGCCGTCGGTGCCGCCATCTGTCTCATCCCGGGCGTCGGCTGGGCAGCCTGCGCCGTGATCGGTGTCGTCGTCAGCGTTGCAACCACCTACGTGTTCCAGCACGGCATCTGCAGCGGCGGGCGGAAACTGTGGTGGTACGACGTCAAGGGTGGCTCGACCGTCGGTTGCCGGTCATCGGCACCGTTCTGAGCCGAGGACGGGGAAGGACGACAGCATGCGGTCATGGCTCCTGTACATCACGATCGTCATCGCTGCCCTCGTGGCAGTCCTGCTGATCGCCAACTGGTTGCCAGCTGCTTCGTCGGGCGTGTTCGTCATCGGCACCCCCGTCATCGTGATCGGCGCTGGGCTGGGCGCGAAGTACGTGAAGGAACGACGCAAGGGCCGACGTGCGCACCAGCGATGACGAGACAGCGGCGGCGGCGAGCCCTCCGCCCGGTTAGGCTTCCGGGGTGCGTCTCGTCATCGCCCGGTGCTCCGTCGACTACGCGGGCCGGCTCTCAGCCCACCTGCCGCTCGCGACCCGCCTGCTCATGCTCAAGGCGGACGGCTCCCTGCTCGTGCACTCCGACGGCGGCAGCTACAAGCCGCTGAACTGGATGAGCCCGCCCTGCTCGATCGAGATCACCGAGCCGGACGAGGAGCAGTCGGTCGCCGGCATCACCCAGGTGTGGACGGTGACGCAGAAGAAGACGCAGGACAAGCTCATCGTCTCCCTGTACGAGGTCGTGTCCGACGAGACCCACGACCTGGGCGTCGACCCGGGCCTGGTGAAGGACGGGGTCGAGGCGCACCTGCAGCAGCTCCTGGCCGAGCAGATCGAGCTCCTCGGTGACGGCCACACCCTGGTCCGCCGCGAGTACATGACGGCCATCGGGCCCGTCGACATCCTGGCGCGCGACGACGCCGGGACGAGCGTCGCCGTCGAGATGAAGCGCAACGCCAACATCGACGCGGTGGAGCAGCTCACCCGCTACCTCGAGCTCATGAACCGCGACCCGCACCTGCGTCCGGTGCAGGGCGTGCTGGCGGCGCAGACGGTGGCACCGCAGGCACGCACCCTCGCCGAGGACCGCGGCATCCGCGTCCTCGTGCTCGACTACGACGCGATGCGCGGCATCGAGGGCGGGCACACCCGCCTGTTCTGAGCCGCGTCGGCCCGTCCGGCCTGGAGGCACGGCGCACCCCCGCCCCGCTGCCGACGGAACCCGGATGGTCGCCGCCACGTCCCGGCTAGGGTGGGCAGGACATGACCAGCCCGTTCTCCGCCATCCTGTTCGACCTCGACGGCACCATCAGCGACTCCGCGCCGGGCATCCTCGAGAGCCTGACGCACACCTTCCGCACCGTCGGCGTCCCGGTGCCGGACCGCGACACCCTGATGTCGTTCGTGGGTCCGCCGATCATGGACACGTTCCGGATCGCGATGGGCATGGACGACGAACTGGCCGACCGCACGCTGGCCGTCTACCGCGAGCACTACTTCTCGCACGGGGCGCTCGACTCCGCGATGTTCCCGGACATCGACGTCGTCCTGCGCACCCTGCACCAGGCGGGGCTGCCGATCTCGACGGCGACGAGCAAGCCGGAGACCCCGGCGACCTACATCCTCGAGCACTACGGGCTCACCGGGGACATCGACATCATCACGGGCGCGAGCGACGACGAGGTCCGGTCGAGCAAGGCCGACGTCGTCGAAGAAGCACTGCGCCGACTCGAGGCCCACGGCTTCGACACCAGCCGCCCGGTGCTGATCGGCGACCGGAAGCACGACGTCGAGGGCGCGACCGTGCACGGCGTCCCGGTCGTCTTCGCCGAGTGGGGCTACGGCTCCCCCGACGAGGCCGAGGGCACCATCGCCACGGCTGCGACCCCGCTCGACCTGCTGCCGATCCTGCTGCCGTCCGCGACGCCGTCCGCATGAACGACGTCGCACGACGGGGCCTGCGCGGCGCCGCCTGGCTGCTGCCCGCTGCCATCGTCCTCATCGCCCTGAACTTCCGCGGCCCGATCGTCGCCACGGCCCCGGTCATCGGTGACGTCCGAGCCGACCTCGGCCTGACCGCGACGATCGCCGGGCTGCTGACGACGATCCCGGTGCTCTGCTTCGCCCTCGCGACGCCGTTCGCCAGCTGGGTCATCGCGAAGGCCGACCCCGAGCGCGCGGTGTCCCTGTCGCTCGTCATCGTGCTCGCCGGCACCGTCGTGCGCTCGATGCCCTCGTCGGCGGCGCTGCTGATCGGCACCGCGGTCATCGGCATCGGCATCACGATCGGCAACGTGGTGATCCCGGTGGTCATCCGGCGGGACACCTCGCCGGAGCGCGTCGGCCTGGTCACCGGCGTCTACACGTCGGCGCTCAACGTCGGGTCGATGATCACGTCGCTCGGCACCGCTCCCCTGGCGGCCCTGTGGGGCTGGCCGGTCGCCATCGCGATCTGGGCGGTCTTCGCGCTCATCGCCGCCGCTGCCTGGACCTACGCGGTCGGTGCTCGGGCCGCCTGGCGACGCCCGGTGCCGTCCGACCACGACGGACCACTGCCGATCACCGGTCCGATCGACCAGGTGCTCGACACCGGGGCGATCCGCACCGCGCGCGCCGCCGAGGCCGCACGGGTCGCCGCCGCCGAACCGATCCGGCCGGCACGACGGCTCATCACCTGGGGCCTGACGCTGGCGTTCGGCGGCCAGGCGTTCTCGTACTACGCCCTCACCGCGTGGATCCCGACCCTGCTGCACGACGAGATCGGCTTCTCGAAGGCGTCGTCGGGCGCGAGCTCGTCGGTGTTCCAGATCCTGGCCGTCGTCGGGGCGCTCGGCGTCCCGCTGCTCGCGACCCGGTGGCGTCCGGCGGCGATCATCGCCCTGGTCGGCACCCTGTGGCTGGCGATGCCGCTCGGGCTGCTGTTCGCCCCGCAGCTCTGGTTGCTGTGGTCCGTGCTCGGCGGCGCGGCCCAGGGCGGTGGCATCACCGTGATCTTCATCGTCATCGTGCGGATCGTCTCCAGCGACGCCGATGCCCGCCGGATGTCCGCGTTCGTGCAGGGCGGCGGCTACCTGATCGGGTCCGCGGGGCCGCTGCTCGCCGGGGCGCTGCACGGTGCGACGGGTACCTGGACCGCACCGCTCCTCGTCGTGCTCGTCGCGGTGCTGACCCTGGGTGTCGTCGGGACGTTCGCCGCGCGACGGGTCTCCTGAGCGCGGAACCGCCCGCCGTCCTGCCCGCCCGCCGCCCGGCGTCCTGACCCCGAACCCGAGCGCCGGCTGAGACCCCGCTCCGACTCGACCCCCGAGGCGCTGACCGACGGGGGCCGCACCCGCACGACCCCTCAGCGCGCGGACCGGCTTCGCGGCCAGCTGGCGGCACGGTCCCGGCCCATCGTCATCCCGGACGGCCAAGGTCCGGAGAGTGGACATCCGACGACCCGCCCGGTGGCGGGACCAGCCGCTCGCGGCACGGCTCACCCTGCTCGTGATCGCGGGCGGCATGACCGTGCTGCTCGCCTGGAACCTGGGCCGTGGTGGGGACTTCGGCTTCTACCAGGCGTCGGCGCGGTCGATGTCCGAGTCGTGGCCGGCGCTGTTCTCCGGCGCGTTCGACCCCTCGGCGACGGTGACGCTCGACAAGCTCAGCGGCTTCGCGGTGCCGCAGGCGCTGAGCCTCCGGTTGTTCGGGCACTCCACCGCAGCGCTCGCGTTCCCGCAGGTCATCGAGGGGCTCGTCACGCTGTGGGCCTGCTCCCTGGTCGGACTCCGCTGGGCCGGTGTCGGGACGGGCCTCGTCGCCGCCGCGGCAGCCGGGTCGACGCCGATCTTCGTGTCGATGTTCGCGCACCCGATGGAGGACGGCATGGTCACCGCCGCGCTGGCGGTCGCCCTGCTCTGCTGGCAGCACGCGGCACTGACCGGGCGGTGGTGGCCGCTCGTCACCGCGGGCCTGGCGGTCGGCGTCGGGTTCCAGGCGAAGATGGTGCAGGCCTGGTTCGTCCTGCCGGCGCTGCTGCTCGGCACGCTGCTGGCCTCGGCCCGGCACGACGGCCGTCCCTTCCGCTTCGGCACCCGGGTCATCCGAGCCGGAGTGCTCGGGATCGTCGCGGTCCTGGCATCGGTGTCATGGGTGACCGCGCTGGCGCTCACGCCGTCGGGTTCGCGGCCGTGGGCGGACGGCTCGACGACCGACAGTCCGCTCGCCATGGTGTTCGGGTACAACGGCATCGACCGGTTCCTGCCCGGCGCGGTGCCCGGGTCCGTCCGGTCGTTCACGGTGCCGTTCGGCCCGCACACCTGGCGCGGTGGTGCGGCCGGGTTCGGCAAGCTGCTCGAACCGCACCTGGCGTCGCAGGTGGCCTGGCTCCTGCCCGCGGCGGTGTTCGGCGTGGTGGTCGCGGCCGTGGTGCTGGTCCGACGGCGAGCGCGGAGGATCACGCCGGCGTCGACACGCACAGCCCACGACACCGCCGGCACCCCCTTCGGGCACGCGTTCGACACCCGTGCCGGAGCCGCCACCCTGGCCGTCCTGGTCGTCTGGCTCGGTACCGCGGCGCTCGTGCTGTCGGTGGCCGCGGTGCCGCACACCGCCTACGTCGCGGCGATCGGCGTCCAGCTCGCCCTGCTCGCGGCCCTCGGGTGGCGCGGTGCGGTCGGCCTGGTCCGGGCGCAGTCCCGGGCACTCCGGGCGCTCCCCGCCGTCCTCGCCGTGGCGCAGCTCGGCTGGGTGGTGTTCCTCGCCCAGGGCACCGCGATGCCACGCGTGCTCGCCGGGCCCGCGATCACCGTCGCGACGGTTGCCGTCGTCGCCAGCGTGGCGGCGCTGTGCTGGCGACCCCGCTGGGAGGCGACCCGCGGGCCGGGCTGGCACCGGGCCTCCCGGACGACCATCGCGCTCGCAGCCGGGCTCGCGCTGGTCGCCGGACCGGCCGCGTTCTCACTGCAGGCGCTCGACGCCACGCGCGACGGCAGCGGCGTCGACGCATCCGTCGGGCCGTGGCCCGCGCGCTGGCCGATCCCGGCCGGCACCCCGGACGTGTTCCACGTGTCGAGCCCGGACCCGTGGGGCGGATCGACCCCGTACCCGCGTGCCCTCAGTCGGCTCGTCGCGACCGCGCGACGCCTGGAGGGGTACCGGCACGACGAACCGCTGTTCCTGACGGACACGTGGCACATCTCCGCGCCCGTGATCGACGCGACCGGGCTGCCGGTGCTGACGGACGGCGGGTTCTCGGGCACCGTGCCCGTCTTCACGACGCACCAGATCCGTCGCAGGATCGCCGACGGACTGCGTGTGCTCGTCGTCGAGGCCCACGCGCCCCGCACCGACCCGGTCCTGCGTGCCGCGCTGGCCGGCGGCTGCCGAGCACTGTCCCACGGCACCCGGCACGCACGCCTGCCGATGCAGCCGCGCCGGGCGAACGGCATCACCTGGACCGTGTGGCACTGCGGGCTGCCCGGCCCGTCGGTCGGACCCGGAGTGCACCACGGCCACCACAGCCACCGCGGCCACCACGCGTCAGCGGGCGGCGAGCACCTCGCGCAGGGACATCGGCGTGCGTCCCGTGATGCGTTCGACGTCGCCGGACACGTGGGCGAGCGCACCCTCGGCGATGGCCGTGTAGGTGCTCACCCAGGCGTCGGCCTGCCACGGCTCCGGGTTCCACTGCGCACGTGATGCGTACGCCTCGTCGAGGGTCTCGGGGTGGTAGCTGACCGTGCGGCCGCGGACTTCGGACACGATCGCGGCCGCCTGGGCCAGGGTGATCGCCTCGGGGCCGGTCAGCTCGTACGTCTGGTCGCGGTGCGCGTCCGGGTCGTGCAGCACCGCGGTCGCGACGCGGGCCACGTCGGCCCGGGCGACCGCCGCCATGGCGCCGTCGCCGGCCGGGCCGCGGATCACGCCGTCCTCGCCGACCAGGTCCTCGACGAAGTCCAGGTAGAAGCTGTCCCGCAGGAACGTGAACGCCATCCCGCTCTCGCGGATCGCCTGCTCCGTCGCCCAGTGGTCGCGTCCGAGCGTGAAGGTCGCGTCGGGAGCCGCGCCGAGGAACGACGTGTAGACGACGTGCCGCACGCCGGCCTCGGCCGCCGCGGTGACGAAGGCCCGGTGCTGGTCGAGGCGGTCCTGGGCCTCGGCGGCGGACACCATGAGCAGCACGTCGACGCCCTGGAGCGCCGTCCGGCTCGCGTCGACGTCGGCGAAGGCCGCGACCGCGACCTCGGTACCGGGCAGCTCCGGCGCACGCGCGGCGTCGCGCACGAGCATCCGGAACGGCACGCCGTCCGCGGCGAGCGCCGCGCTCACGGCGCCCCCGATGTTGCCGGTGGCTCCGGTGATGGCGATGGTCATGGTCGCTCCTCGTGTCGGTGTCGCGTGGTGGTGGTCCGGGTCACGTGGTGGTCGGGGTGGCCTGGTGGTCGTCGACGGTCACGTCGGTCGGCGGTCACGTCCACACCGTCCTGGAGGCCCGGATCACCGTGGGCGCGACCCTCGCGGCGTTCACGCCGTCCACCTGGACCGCCCACGCGCGGGCGGCGTCGTGGTCGCGGCCGTGCCGCATGTGCCGGCCGACCAGGCGGTCGAGCCGGACGTCGTCGGCGACGGCGCAGAACCAGGTCTCGGTGAAGAGTGCAGGCAGCGCCGACCACGGAGCGGTGTCGTCGAGCAGGTAGTTGCCCTCGGACACCACGAGCCGGGTGGCGCGGGGTACCGCGATGCTGCCCGCGACGGGTTCGTCCACGCGGCGGTCGAAGTCCGGTGCCCACACCACGTCCTCGTCGGCGGCGACGAGCCGGCGGACGAGTGCGACGTAGCCGTCGGCGTCGAAGGTGTCCGCCGCACCCTTGCGGTCGTGCCGGCCGAGGGCGTCGAGCGCCACGTTCGACAGGTGGAAGCCGTCCATCGGGACCTGCACCGCCGTGCCCGCACCCAGGCGTTCGTCGACGGCGGTGACGATGCGGCGGGCGAGCGTGGACTTGCCGGCACCCGGTGCGCCGGCGATGCCGAGCACGGTGCGGTCGCTGCCCGCGGCCAGCTCGACCGCGCGCTCGACGGCTTGGTCGACGGTCGTGCCGGAGTCGCTCACGGCTTCATCCTCGCAGAGCGCACCGACGCCGGACCGCGGTGGTTCACTTGCCGCATGGTCGATGCGACGACGGCGTTCAGCGGGTACTCGGTGCCCGACGTGCCCGAGGCGAAGGCGTTCTACGAGGACGTCCTGGGGATCGAGGTCACCGAGGACCACGGCATGCTCTTCCTGCAGCTCGGCGGGGGCCACCAGGTGCTCGTCTACCCGAAGGGTCCGGGTCACGAACCGGCGGCCTCCACGGTGCTCAACTTCCCGGTGCCGGACATCGACGCCGCGGTCGACGAGCTCACCGCGAAGGGTGTCGTGTTCCTGCAGTACGAGGGGATGACCGACGACCGGGGTGTGAACCGGCAGGGCGGGCCTCTCATCGCCTGGTTCACCGACCCGTCGGGCAACGTCCTCAGCGTCATCGAGGAGTGAACATGTTCCATTCCGAAAGCTCGCGTCGGCGCTGCTGATCGTCCTACCGTCCTCTCACCAACGAGAGGACGGTAGGACGAAGGTGCTGGGACGGCAGTGGACCCGCGAGGAACTCCTCGCCGAGCGCGAACGAGTCCGCGCAGAGTGGAACCTGGACGAGCGGGAGTTCGCGGCGACCGAGCAGTGGCGCGACCTGTTCACCGACGAGTACCTGACGCAGAACTGGCTCGACAGCATCTCCGCCCTGCTGGGTGAGCGATGAACGAGCAGGCCGCGTCGGCGGCGCGGCACCAGGCGACGATCGCGCAAGCGCTCCTGGACGGAGCCCTGCCCGAGCACGGTGCGTCGATCGACTACGCCCTCGACGAGCGCAGCGGAACCTTCATCATGCAGTCAGTCGCCGCGACCGGAAGGGGTACCCCGGTCCGTTTGACCGTGGGCGATGTGCACACCGCGGACCTGGCCCCGTGGATGCGGTTCCGATGGGTCGATCACCTCGATGCTCTCGTGGTCAGCGAGAGCAGGTACGCCGTTCTGCTCGCGGACGAACGGCAACCACTCGTCCGCTTCGAGTTCCAGGAGGCGTTGACGGCCACGCCCCGGTCGCACTGGCACTTGCACGCCGAGCGCGGAGCGTTCAGTTCTCTGCTCGCCCGAGCGCGCGATCATGGCTCGGGCCGACGGGATGCGGCACGGTTGTCCTCGTTGCACTTCCCGCTCGGCGGCCCGCACTTCCGGCCGAGCCTCGCCGACGTGGTCGAGTTCGTCATCGTCGAGTGCGGCGTGGACGCTCTGCCGACGTGGCGGGACGCGGTGCAGGGGTTCCGCAGTCGTTGGCGCCGCGCAGAAGCCGAGGCAACCGCTCGGCAGTTCCCGGCAGAGACCGCGCAGTCGCTCCGCAACCTCGGGTGGGGTGTCCAGCCCCCTGAACCCACCGCGGTCCCACCGCAGTTCGCGGTGCTGCGCGTGGGATGACGCCAGCCGTCAGCGGGACAGGGCACCCGCCCAGCCGAGGGCGATCGGCACGAGCAGGCCGTGGCGGTGGTGCGGGAGCTCGGCGACGGGGATCCACCGCGACTCGTCGGTCGAGCCGTCGAGCTCGTGACGCAGGGCTCCCCCGGTGATCGTCGCCCGGAACACCACCTGCACGGCCTTCATCGGACGGCCGTTGGCGTGGATGCGGCGCTCTGCGGGGACGATGTGGTGCCGGACCCCGAGCAGGGCACCGGCCTGGGCCTCGTACCCGGTCTCCTCGCGGATCTCGCGCACGACGGCCTGCTCGACGGTCTCGTCGAACTCGACCCCGCCGCCCGGCAGCGTCCACGTGCCCGCGTCGGGCTGGCGCAGCTTCGCCAGGAGCACGCGGTCACCGTCCGTGATCACGCCGTAGGCGGCGAGCCGGGTGTCGTAGTCCGTGTACTCCATGGGCCGACCATGCCAGGTGGGTGCACCGACGTCTGCCAGCCGCGCCGGGCCTCCAGGCCGTGGACCGGGGTCCGGGGTCCGGGGTCCGGGGTCCGGCGGACGCTCCACCAGCCCGCCGACCGGTCACGACCCCCCGCGGTCCGCACGCCGGGCGGTCACAGACCGTCGGCCCCGCCGCCCGCAGACGACGGAACGTGACCACGCGACGCACCCCGTGCGGTGTGTCGCGACCACCCCGCACGGGGTGCGCGAGTCGCCGCCGCCACGGGCCGTGCCCGCGGGTCAGCCGCGGTCGAAGGTCAGGGTCTCGTCGTCGGGCGCACGGACCTCGCCGGTGCGGGCGAAGTCGGCCCAGATCGCCCGGAAGGCCCGGCCGCGGCGCTCGACCTCGGGCCAGTCGCGCTCGGGGACGAAGCGGGTGCCGGCCCAGGCCTCGCGCCCGCCGAGCAGCAGCGGCAGGTCGCTCATGTGCACGGCTCCGGTCGGGGCGCTCGTCACCCCGCGGTGCAGTCGGTACGAGGTCGCGCGGCCACCCGCACGTCGGTGCCGCTCGGTGAACCGTCGGGCATCGCGCCCGTAGATGACGTCGGACAGCGGGCGCACGACCCACCACCGCAGGGCCGACCGCAGCACGCGCGAGCGGGTCACCCGGCGCAGCCCGGGCACGAGCGGCACGTACATGCCGGCCTCGTCCGAGCCGGACCCGATCAGCACGTCGACGTCGGGTGCGACGCGGCTCCACGCGGCGTCCAGGTCGCGCTCGGCGGGCAGCGGGGCGAACCCGTACTGGGTGCCGAAGGGCATGCCGGCGGCCAGACCGTAGGGTGCGGCGGCCCGGGTGCCGAGCGCCTGGCGGTCGAGCAGGTCGTCGAGCGGGGTGTCGGCGTGCACGCTGCCCACCGCCCGGACCATGGCCCGGTTCATCCGCGCACGACGACGGGACAGCCCGAGCGGTGCGCTCTGGATGATCGCGCGGCGGAACAGCCCTTCGGCGCCGGCGCTGATCATCAGGTGCGCGGCCGCATCCCCGCCCGCCGACTGCCCGAAGACGGTGACCTGGTCGGGGTCGCCGCCGAACGCCGCGATGTTCGCGCGCACCCAGCGCAGCGACTCGACCAGGTCGAGCAGCCCGAGGTTCGCCGGGATCGTCTCGCCGTCACCGAGGAACCCGAGCACGCCGAGCCGGAACGTGACCGACACCACGATCACGCGCTGCTCGGTCACGAGGTCGCGGGCGTCGTAGATCGGCAGGTCGCCGCCCCCGATGACGTACGAGCCGCCGTGGATCCAGACCATCACGGGCAGCTGCTCGCCCGGACGGACGTCGGCGGGCAGCGTGATGGAGAGTCGCTGGCAGTGCTCGTCGACCTCGATGCCCTGGATCGGGTTGAGCAGCAGGTCGACGAACTCCTCGTGCGGCTGCGGCGCGACCGGCGACGGGGTGGACGCGTGCAGCTCGCCCTCGAACGGTGGCATCGGCTGCGGCGGGGCGAACCGTTCGGCCTGCGCGTACGGGATCCCGAGCACCCGCACCACGTCCCCGTCGACCGTCCCGATGATGCGGCCGGCGGGGGTGTCGAACGGGGCTGGGGCGGCGGCGAGCATGGGGATCACGCTATCGGGGGCCGCTGACGCAACCAGGCAGACGGACGGGAGGCCCGTGGCGGCGTCGCCACGGGCCTCCAGTCCGTCTTCTGGTCGCGTTGCGACGGGCGCTACCGCACCCGCTTGATGGGGATCACGACGAGTGCGCCGATGAGGGCGATCGCACCGGCGGCCCAGCACATGAGCTCGTAGTTGTCGGCTGCTCCGTCGGACCCGACCTTCAGGAAGAACAGGGCGATCGCCGGAGCGAGCGACTGCGGCAACGCGTTCGCGATGTTGATGACACCGAGGTCCTTGCCGGGCCGGTCGGCGTTCGGTAGCACGTCGACGACGAGCGCCGTGTCGATGGCCGAGTAGATGCCGTAGGCGAAGCCCATGATGATCTCGGCGACGTAGAAGCCGGTGACCGTGTCGGCGTGTGCGAGCGCGACGAGCCCCACCGCGAACATGGCCGTCGATCCACCGACGAACACCTTGCGCCGACCGAGCTTGTCCGAGGCCCAGCCGGACAGCGCCGCGCTGATCAGCAGCGCGATCGTGTAGAGCAGGACACCGAAGGCGACTGCGGCCGTGGCGTCCTTCGGCTTCTCGATGCCGATGTGCTCCTGCATGTAGAGCAGGCGGTACGTCGTGAACATGAACGTCGCCAGGATGATGAGGAAGCGCGACCACCAGGCGAACGCGAAGTCCGGGTTCTTGACCGGGTTCGTCCAGAACGACGAGACGAGGTTCAGGAACGTGAACTTCTTGAGCGTGTAGGTCGGCAGGTCGTCCCGTGCGACGACGGCGTACACGGCGACCAGGATGATCGCGAGGATGCCGGGCGCGATGAACAGCACGGGCAGGTTCGCCACGAAGAAGACCGACAGGTACGTGCCGGCGAGCACGGCGATGTTCTGCGCCAGCGCGATGATGCTCGAGGACCGACCACGCTGCAGCTGCGGCACGTTGTCGGCGAAGCTCGCGAGCAGGGTGGCGAGGGTGGCGTTCGCGGCGAGCTGGGCGAGCAGCCAGGCCAGCGTCAGGTTGAGGACGTCCGGCGAGTAGGCGATCCAGGCGAGGGCGATCGCGAAGACGACGACACCGCTGAGCAGCCAGGGGCGACGACGGCCCCAGCGCGTGCGGGTGCGGTCGGACAGGGCGCCCGCCAGGGGGTTCATGATGAGCGCACCGAACGCGCCGATCGGCAGCACCGACCCGATGACGTTCGCGGCGTCGTCGCCGACCAGGGCCTGCGCCTTGAGCTGCATGCTCACGTAGACGGGGGCCATGAGCGCGACGAAGAGGCCGAACTGCCCGAGGAACAGGGCGATCTGGTAGCCGATGCCCACCTTCACCGTGCTGACGGGCTGGGTGATGCCCTCTTCCGGGTTGAGCAGTGCCGGGCTGCCGGGTTCGGGTGTGCTCATGACGCCTCCTTGAGTCGATGAAAACCTTGCCTGACAAGGTTTTTCCGACGCGAGCATACATCGACAGGTGTCGTCTGCAACACCGGGCCCGTCACGGGCCGTGACGCGCGGGCCGTCCGGGCCGCGTCACACGGGGCAGCAAAAACTACACACCGGGTGGTTTTTGGGGTAGCGTCGTCATCGATCTCGCCGCGGAGCATCGCTCCTCGACGGGCCGCGACACCCAGACAGGATCGAAGGAGCCTCTGCAATGCCCACCACTTCTGTGCAGCTGTACTCGCTGCGCGACGCCATCGCCGAAGACCTCGACAAGGCCATCGCCCGTGTCGCCGAGATCGGGTACGAGAACGTCGAGCCCTACGCGTTCGTCGAGCGCGCCACCGACCTCGAGCGTGCGTTCGCGGCCACCGGCCTCAAGGCTCCGTCCGGCCACGTCGCCGTGATCGACGCCGAGGACACCGCGCCGATCTGGGACGCCGCCGAGCGCCTCGGCATCCACACCGTCATCGACCCCTTCATCCCGACCGACCGCTGGCAGACCGCCGACGACGTCGCGAAGATCGCCGAGCGCGTCAACGAGCTGACCGCCGAGGCCGCCGGCCGTGGCCTGCAGTTCGGGTACCACAACCACCAGTGGGAGTTCACGAACAAGGTCGACGGCCGCACCGTCTACGACCTGTTCGTGTCGCAGCTGTCGCCGGAGACCGTCCTCGAGGTCGACACCTTCTGGGCGACCGTCGGTGGCGCCGACGCCCCCACCGTGCTCACGGGCCTGGGCGACCGCGTCGTCGCGATCCACGTCAAGGACGGCAAGGTCGACGGTGACATCCGCACCGCGCTGCCCTCGTCCGAGAGCGCCCTGATCGTGCCCGAGGCACTGCAGCGCGCCTTCGAGAACCAGACCCCCGCCGGCCAGGGCGACGTCGACGTGGCCGCCATCCTCGCCGCCGCACCCGAGGCCATCCGCGTGGTCGAGTTCGACGCGTACAAGGGCGACGTCTTCGAGGGCATCACCGAGTCCCTCACCTGGCTCAAGGACAACGACAAGTGAGCCGCGTCGGGATCGGCATCATCGGTGCCGGCAACATCTCCACCCAGTACCTCGAGAACCTGACGAAGTTCGCCGACGTCGAGGTCCGCTTCGTCGCCGACGTGCTGCTCGACCGCGCTGCTGCCCAGGCGGCGGAGTACGGCGTCGCCGCGTCCGGCACGGTCGAGGAGCTCCTCGCCCGCGACGACATCTCGATCGTGATCAACCTGACGATCCCGGCCGCACACGCCGAGGTCGACCAGCAGATCATCGACGCCGGCAAGCACGTCTGGAGCGAGAAGCCGATCGCGACCGACCACGCGTCGGCCGCGGCGGTGCTCGAGTCGGCGAAGGCCAAGGGCCTGCGCGTCGCGACCGCTCCGGACACCGTGCTCGGCGCGGGCATCCAGACGGCGCTCCGTGCCATCGCCCGCGGTGACATCGGTGAGCCGCTCTCCGCGACCACGCTGTTCCACGTCCCCGGACCCGAGGCGTGGCACCCGAACCCGGACTTCCTGTTCGCCACCGGTGCCGGTCCCCTGTTCGACATGGGCCCGTACTACGTGACGACCCTGGTGCACGCGTTCGGCACCGCCTCGCGCGTGCAGGCCGTCTCGTCGAAGTCGCTCGACCGTCGCACGATCGCGTCCGGCCCCCGCGCCGGCGAGACGTTCCCGGTCGAGGTCCCGACGCACCACGCGGCCCTGATCGAGTTCGCCGGCGGGCAGTCCGCACAGTCGACGTTCTCGTTCCAGCACGCCCTGCCCCGCATGGGCTTCGTCGAGATCAACGGCACGCTCGGCACGATCTCGCTGCCCGACCCGAACACGTTCGAGGGCTCGTCGCAGCTCTGGCGCTACGGGCAGGACGAGCCCGAGACGCTCGAGGCGGTCGGCTCCACCTGGGGCCGTGGCACCGGGGTCGTCGAGCTCGCCCGCGCCATCGCCGAGGACCGCCCCGAGCGTGCCTCCGGCGCCGTCGCGCTGCACGTGCTCGACGTCCTGCTCGGCATCCGTGACGCGGCCGAGTCGGGTTCCGCCGTCGACATCACGTCGACCGTGGACGCGATCCCGCCGCTGCCCGAGGACTTCGACCCCGCGGCGGCCGTGCTGACCGCGAGCGCGAACGCCTAGGAGCGCCGCGCGCACCACGAGCACCACTTCGCGAGCAGGAATGGTCGGGTCCCCACCGGGAACCCGACCATTTCTGTTCACCAAGCGAAGCCTCGCGAGCGCCCCGCCCGCGCGAGCCCCGCCTCAGACCAGCGCGGTGAAGGACGCGTCGCGCACGAGCAGCGTCGCCGCGTCGCCCACCACGGCCTGGTCGGGGTCGCTCGACAGCCCGAGCGACCAGTTGCCGCCGCCCGGACGCTCCGGCAGCGTGAACTCCACCGTGGTGCCCGACGCGTTCAGCAGCACGGCCACCGTGTCGTCCCCCTGGTGCAGCACGAGCGTCACGGCCCGGTTGCCGCCGTCCGCCCAGTCGCCGTCCTCGAACCCGGCGGCGTCGGCGCGGCGCACGCTCACCGTCGACTCCGAGTCACCGGGCGCGGTACGGAACCACTCCGGACGCAGTGCCCGGTGCTGTCGACGGAACGCGATCGCCGCCGTGGTGAAGGCGAGCAGGTCGTTGTCGGCGGCGGCCCAGTCGAACCACGAGATCTCGTCGTCCTGGCAGTACGCGTTGTTGTTGCCGCCCTGCGACCGGGCGAGCTCGTCGCCACCCAGGATCATCGGGACGCCGGCGGAGAGCAGCAGGGTGCCGAGGAAGTTGCGGCGCTGCCGGTCGCGGTAGTCGTTCACCGCGCCGTCGTCGGTCGGGCCCTCGATGCCGCCGTTGAACGAGGTGTTGTCGCTCTCACCGTCGTTGTTGTCCTCGCCGTTGGCCTCGTTGTGCTTGTCGGCGTACATCGTCAGGTCGGCCAGGGTGAAACCGTCGTGGGCAGTGACGAAGTCGACCGAGCAGAGCGGTGATCGGCGCGACCCCTCGTAGACGTCCGGGCTGCCCAGGACCCGCTGGACGGCGTCGCCCAGCGCACCCTCGTCACCACGCCAGAAGGAGCGCAGGTCGTCGCGGTACTTGCCGTTCCACTCGGACCAGTCGGCCGGGAACCCGCCCACCTGGTAGCCGGCGGTGTCCCACGGCTCGGCGATCATCTTGACCTCGCGCAGCACGGGGTCCTGGTGGATGATGTCGAGGAACGCGGAGTGCTTCTCGGCCTCGCCGTCCTGGCGGGTCAGGGTCGTGGCCAGGTCGAACCGGAAGCCGTCGACGTGCATCTCCTCGACCCAGTAGCGGAGCGAGTCCATGATCAGGCCGAGCGCTGCCGGGTGTCCGACGTTCAGGCTGTTGCCGGTGCCGGTGGTGTCGAAGTAGTTCGCCTCGTCACCCTCGACCAGCCGGTAGTACGACTGGTTGTCGATCCCCTTGAACGACAGCGTCGGGCCCATGTGGTTGCCCTCGGCGGTGTGGTTGTAGACGACGTCCATGATGACCTCGAGCCCCGCGGCGTGCAGGGCCTTGACCATCGACTTGAACTCGGCGACCTGCTGTCCGGCGGTGCCCGAGGACGAGTACTCGTCGTGCGGCGCGAAGAAGCCGATGCTGTTGTAGCCCCAGTAGTTGCGGAGCCCCTTGTCGAGCAACGTCGAGTCCTGCACGAACTGGTGCGTCGGCAGCAGCTCGACCGCGGTGACGCCGAGGTCGGTCAGGTGCTTGATCGCCGCCGGGTGGGCCATGCCGGCGTAGGTGCCGCGGATCTCCTCGGGGACGTCCGGGTGCTGCTTCGTGAAGCCCTTGACGTGCACCTCGTACACGACGGTGTCGGCGAGCGGGGTCCGCAGCAGGCTGTCGCCGTCCCAGTCGAAGGACCGGTCGGCGACGACGGACTTGGGCATCGCGCTGGCCGAGTCGGTCTCGTCGATCTGCTCGGGCTCGTTCATGTCGTGGCCGAACAGCGCCTGGCCCCACTCGTACTCGCCGTCGATCGCGGTGGCGTAGGGGTCGAGCAGGAGCTTCGCGCCGTTGTGGCGGAGGCCGTTCGCCGGGTCCCACGCGCCGTGCACGCGGAAGCCGTAGCGGGTGCCGACCCTCACCCCGGGGACGACGTCGTGGAAGGTGTAGCCGGTGCGGTTGCGGAGCTCGGTGCGGTGCTCGGTGCCGTCGTCGTCGAAGGTGCAGAACTCGACGCGCTCGGCGGTGCTCGAGAACAGGGCGACGTTGGCGCCCCCGTCGACGAGCGTGACGCCGAGCGGGGTGCGCGTGGAAGTGGTCATGCTGCCCTTCTACCGGCCGGTCGCTGTGCCACCGGCAGTCTGGGCGTACCCCTGGCCGCTCAGCGCACCGGCGGGACCAGCTGCTCCAGCAGCCGCAGCACCCGTTCACCGTCGACGGCGTCGGGGTCGAGCAGCCACTGCACCTGCAGCCCGTCGGACGCCGCGATGCTCAGGCTCGCCAGGTCGACCGGGTCCAGGTCGGTGCGGATCCGTCCGCTCGCCTGGTCCGCCTCGATGAGCACGGCGAGTTCGGCGCGCAGCCGGGCGAAGCGTTCGCGCATGAAGTCGCGCGTGGCCGGGTGGCCTTCCTGCACCGCGTCGGCGGCGAGGGTCGTGTACAGCTGCACCAGCCCCGGCACGGCACGGTTGCGCGACGCGCTCTCGCGCATGTCGCCGATCGCCGACTTCATCCGGTCGGGTGCGCCCTGCTCGCGGACCTCGTGCTCCCGGTAGACGGCGAGCAGCAGTTCGTCGCGGCTCGGGAAGTAGTGGCGGAGTGCCGCGTGCGTGATCCCGAGGGCCTCGGCCACGGAACGGAGCGACGAAGCGTCGACCCCCTGTTCCGCGACCATGCGGATCATCTCGTCGAGGATCTGGGTGCGCCGCTCGGCGCCCTTGCGGTACCCGCCGCGGCGCGGCTGGGCCGCGTCGGCGTCGTCCGCGGGGTGGGTCATGCACCCAACTTACCGTTGGAAGGTTTTTACGCCACCGTCGGACGGGAGGCCCGTGGCGGGCGCACCACGGGCCTCCCGTCCGCATCGCGGTCGCGCCGCACCCGTCGGGTCGCGTCAGCCGGGCGCGCTCGCGTCAGTCCTGGTCGTCGACCGTGTACTCGTCGACCGGCGCGGGCGAGCCCGCGGCGAGCGCGTCGACGATCTTCGTGAGCGAGTCGGCGAGGACGGCGTTGTCCGCGTCGGGCAGCTGCTCGAGCACCTGGACGACGGCCTCGTGGAACCGTGCGTACGAGGCGTCGATCTTCTCGGTGGCCTGGTCCGTGGGGGCGAGCACCTGCGCACGGCGGTCCGTGGGGTGCGCCGCGCGGGACAGCAGCCCCTTCTGCACGAGCCCGTCGACGATCTTGGTGACCGACGCGTTCGAGACGGCGAGCATGACGGCCAGGTCCTTCGGGCCCGTCGTCCGGCCGTCCCGGTGCGCCTGCAGCAGGTACCGGACGGCGAGGAACTCGTTCTTCGTCAGGCCGCTCTCGATGCGGGCGGACTCGATCTGCTGGTCCTCGGCGTGCTGCAGGCGGAGCAACGCGTCGACGGCGGTCTTCGCGGCCCGCGACTCGGGTTCGCGGGTGTAGAGGTGGACGTGCTCTCGACGGACGACGGTCAACGGCATGGGGTCATGCGCTCCTTGCTATACGGCAGGCGTGGTGAAGAAGTCCGCGTAGGACGGCTCGGAGCGACCGGCGAGCAGCGAGGGGTCCTGGATGCGACGCGCGACGTACGCGTCGATGACCGCCGGGTCGGTGAGGCCGACGCGCGTGTGGCTGCTGCCGATCGTCGCGACCCGAGGCATCCCGGAGTACGTGCTGTGCATGTCCTGTCCCGCCCTTCTTGCTTGCCGTGTGTCCCGTTCGGACGGCTGAACTCTTTCACACAGTGAACGGTCAGTTCAACGAACCATTCGCGCTGTGTACGTTTTGCGCGCTGCGTGGTTCTCGGCGTCCTCTGAGCGTTCTTTTGGCACTCGCCAGGGTCGAGTGCTAAAACGGTGGCAGTTGAGTCGAGGGGACTCAACGAGAACCACGAAGGAGTTGATTTCGATGACGATGAACTTCGATCCGTTCCGCGAGCTCGACCGACTCGCGGGTTCGCTCCTCGGCACCGCCGCCGGCCCGCGCTCGATGCCGATGGACCTGTACCGCACCGGGGACCACTACGTCCTCGACGTCGACCTGCCCGGCATCGACCCGGGCTCCGTCGACATCGACGTGGACGGTTCCGTCCTGACCATCCGCGCCGAGCGCACCCTGGGCGCGCCCGAGGGCTCGCAGTGGCTCACCCGTGAGCGCCAGCCCGGCACGTACGTCCGGCAGCTGACGCTCGGCGACGGCCTCGACGCCGAGCGCATCACCGCCGGGTACGACAACGGCGTGCTCAGCGTCACGATCCCGGTCAAGGAGTCCGCGAAGCCGCGCAAGATCGCCGTCACCGTCGGTGGCGGGTCCGAGCAGCTCGCGGTCGGTTCCGGTGCCGCCGGTTCCGGCACCGCCGCCGAGTGAGGAGCTGAGCGATGACGTCCGTCCTGCTGCACGCGGTGGTCGCGGTCCTCGTCGTCACCGCGGCGCTCGCACTGACGAGCCTGGACCGGCGCACCGCCGTGCTCCTCGGGGCCACCGGTAGCCTGACCGGCACGTTCCTGGCCTGGCTCGCCGCTCCACGGCTCCTCGAGCAGTCGCTCCTGGCGCCCTGGGTCGCGTCGGTGCTCGGCACGGCCCTGCTGATCGCAGGGTGGAGCGCGGTCCGCGCCTACTCGGGCATCTTCGAGGCACCGCGCGACGAAGAACCCGAGACGGGGGCGCTGATGACCGTGGGCGGGTCCGCCCCGTCGGTGCGGTGACCACCTGACGGACAGGAGGCCCGGTGCACGTCGTGCGCCGGGCCTCCCGTCGTTCCGTGGGTTGCGGGACTACTCCTTGTGCAGCGTGTCCTGCACCAGGCCGGCCGTCTTCTCGACGACGTTCGGCAGCTCGGTGGTGCCGTACAGCCGGACGTCGGGGTGGGTGGGCGGGGGCATCGGGACCGAGGTCGTGGGGCCGTCGTGGTACGAGTACTCGCCCTTGCCGTCGAACGAGGGGCCGCTCGCCCACGGGCCGTTCTTCGCCTCGGCACCGTCGGAGAAGTTGAGGTACTGGTAGCTGACCTCCTGGTTCTCCTTCGACTGCGGGAAGTTGCTCGGCACGGGGAAGCCCTCGACGCCCTGCTCGCGCAGCTCAGCGGCGGCGGTCGCCCACATGTTCTGGTGCATCGTGTCGCGGGCGATGAGGAAGGACAGCAGGTCCCGCACGCCGTGGTCGTCGGTCATGTGGTAGAGCCGGGCGGCCTGCACACGGCCCTGCATCTCGGCGTTCTCGTTCGCCGTGAAGTCGGCGAGCAGGTTGCCGCTGGCGGTGATGTACGAGCCCTGCCAGGGGTTGCCGTTGCTGTCCACTGGACGGGCGCCCGCACCGGCGACGATGGCGTGCTGGACGTCCGTGCCACCGACGATCGCGGCGACCGTGGGGTCGTCCTGCACCGCGTCCTCGGTGATGCCGAGCGGGGACTTCTCGAGCAGCTGCGCGATCATCGTCGCGAGCATCTCGACGTGGCCCATCTCCTCGGCGCCGATGCCGAACACCATGTCGCGGTACTTGCCGGGGATGTGCATGTTCCACGCCTGGAACTGGTACTGCATGGCGACGGAGATCTCCCCGTACTGGCCACCGAGCACCTCCTGCAGCTTGCGGGCGTAGACGGCGTCGGGCTTGTCGGGCGTTGCCGTGAACTGCAGTTCCTGCTTGTGGAAGTACACGTGGCTCTCCTTCACTCCAGCGGGTGCCCGTCGATCGAGCGGGTCCGTGTGCGATGGTCGGCGCGACCGCCTCAGCGCCGCCTCAAGGAAAGCCAGATCGCGCAGACGGGCGTCAGCGTCCTCTCCCGCGTCGACGCAAGGCGACGACCCCGGCCCACACCGTGCAGCCGGTGAACCCGAGAACGAGCACGGACACGACGGGGATCGCGAACCCGTCTCCGATCGACTGCTGTCCGCGGAGCCAGACGACGACGAGGAGCAGTACCAAACACCCTGCGGCGATGATCGTCGCGACATTGCCAGCTGATCGTGAGCCCATGTCCACCTCGTTCCGTTGCGATACCCACCGCATGCACACCTGACGGCTTGCTTGTGATTCCTCAAGAGTAAGTTCGTTGGACGAAGATCTGACCACCGGAGCTCCTGCCCCCATCGGGTGGGGGCTCCGGTGCGCGACGGGCGGGCAGACCGCACCGTCCCGGCATAGCGTGGCCGCGTGGACCTCGAACTCAAGAACCGTGTCGCACTCGTCGTCGGAGGCAAGGGGTACATCGGTACCGCCGTCGCCGACCGCCTCCGCACCGAGGGGGCGACCGTCGTCGTCGCTTCCCGCAGCGCCGAGGACTCCGACGGCAGCGTGCCGATCGACACCGCCTCGCAGGAGTCGGTGGACGTTGGCATCGCCGCCGTCCTCGAGCGGCACGGGCGCATCGACGTGCTGGTCGTGACCGCTGCCCCGAGCGCGAGCACCCTCGACCCGGCCCGGAAGTCCGACCCGGAGCAGGTCCTCGACGCGATCGACGGCAAGGCGCTCGGGTTCCTCCGCGTCGCGAACGCCGTGCTCCCCGCCCAGCGCGAGGCCGGATTCGGTCGCGTGGTCGTGGTGAGCGGGCAGAACGCCTACTTCTCCGGCAACATCACGGCGTCGCTCCGGAACACTGCGGTGAGCGTCATCGCAAAGAACCTGGCCGACGACGTGGCGGGCACCGGGGTCACGGTGAACGTCGTCAACCCCGGGACCGTGACGGACACCCCGTCCGCCGAGGTCCGCCCAGGTGGCCCCGGCGACTCGACACCGCAGCAGATCGCCGACCTCGTCGCGTTCCTGTCGTCGCCGCTGAACGCGGTGTCCGGCGAGTCCGTCTCGATCGCGCACCGGCAGCTGGGATCCGTCGTCGTCTGATCCCCGAGTACCGGGTGATCGCCCCTCGCTTCACCCGCAGGGACGAAGCGCTTCGCCCCTGCGCCCGATGCCCCGGCGACTCCGCGCCACGAGTCTGGTGACATGGAGTCCTCGACGAAGCACACGATCGCCACGCTGCTGCTCTGCGCCGCGATCGTCACCACGACCGTCATCGCCCTCGCCGCCATGACCGCGGGCGCGTGACGTCGGTCCGCGCTGCACGGCGTGGGCGGCATGCGATGATCGAGCCGTGACCGAACGGGGCAGGTTCCTCCGGCCGCTCGCCACCCGGTCGATCGTCGTCGACGTGGCCTGGGCGGTCCTGGCGGCGTTCGTCTTCCTGCTGCCCATCGACCTCGAGCTCGAGCACGCGAGCCTCGCCGCGGTGCTGTCGGCCTCGGTGGCGATCGCCCTGCGCCGCATCTCCCCGTCGGCCGCGATGGCGATGGTCGTCGTCCTCGGGGTGATCCAGGTCGGCGGCGGCGAGCGCCCGTCGCTGGTGGACCTCGCGATGTTCGTCGTGATCGGGACCGCCGCGGTCGTCGGCACCCGCACCGAGGTCGTCGTCTCCGGTGTGCTCGCGGTCGTCGCCGGAGCGGGTGCGACGGTCTACCTGGCGTCGACCGGCTTCCGGTTCCTCGTGCTCATCAACGGTCCCCGCGACCAGGCGTTCCTGGCGATGGCCGCCCCGGTGACCGCGCTGCTCGGGGTCTGGGCGGGCGGTGTCGCCGTCCGGGCCTTCCGCTCCCGCGACCGCGAGTCGGAGCGCCGTGCCGATGCCGAGGCCGCAGCCTCACGTGCCGAGGCCGTCGCCACCGAGGCCGAGGCCACCGCCACCCGCGCGATCGACGTCGCTGAGTCCGAACGCATCCGCGCGGACATCGCCCGGGACGTGCACGACGTCGTCGGCCACTCGCTCGCGGTCATCATCGCGCAGGCCGACTCGGTGCCGTTCCTCGACGACGAGGCGCGCATCCGAGCGGTCAGCGCCACCATCGCGAGCACCGCCCGCAGCTCCCTGGTCGAGGTCCGACAGGTCCTCGGCCACATCGACGGCTCCGCCGAGGCGACCGGCCCGGGCTCGCTCGAGGAGATCGTGCAGGGCATCCGCGACGCCGGGGTCGACGTCGACCGCACGGTGCGCGGGGTCCCGCTGGCCCTGCGCCCGGACACCGGCACCGCCGCCCGCCGCGTGCTGCAGGAGATGCTCACGAACGCCCTGCGCCACGGCGCCCCCGGCAACCCGGTCGTCGTGCGGGAGACCTGGCGGAACGCCGACCTGGTGCTCGAGGTCGAGAACGTCGCCGGTGACGGCACCACGGCCGGCTCGGGCCGCGGGATCGACGGCATGGACTCGCGCCTCGGCGCCCTCGGTGGGTCGTTCGACGCCGCCGTGCTGGACGACGTGTTCACGGCACGCGCCCGCATCCCGTTCGACGTCCAAGGGGGACCCGTCCGATGACCGGACCGATCAGGATCCTGCTCACCGACGACCAGGCGCTGTTCCGCGCGGGGCTCCGGGTGGTGCTCGATGCCCAGGACGACATGCGTGTGGTCGGTGAGGCCTCCGACGGGGCCGAAGCGCTCGCGCTCATCCCCGAGGTGCGGCCCGACGTGGTGCTGCTCGACATGCGGATGGCCGGCATGGACGGCGTGGAGACCGTCCGGCAGCTCTACTCCGGCGCCGTCCCGGGGCCGCTGCCGCGCGTCGTCGTGCTCACCACCTTCGGGCTCGACCCGGCGGCGGCGACCGCGATCCGGCTCGGCGCCAGCGGGTTCCTGCTCAAGGACACCACGCCGCCGTTCCTGTTCGCCGCTGTGCGGGCCGTGCACGAGGGCAGCTCGGTCATCGCCCCGAACGACCTCGCGCAGCTGTTCGGCACCGACGTGGCACGGGCCCCGGCACCGCAGCCGCCGGAGTTCGCGACCCTGACCGAGCGGGAGCGCGTCGTGTTCGGGTGGGCGTCCCGCGGCCTGTCGAACGCCGAGATCGCCACGAAGGAGTACGTCACCGAGTCGACGGTGAAGACCCAGATCTCGAGCATCCTCGGCAAGCTGTCACTGCGCGACCGGGTGCAGCTCGTCGTCTACGCCCACGACCACGGGCTGGCGGGCACCCGCGAGGACTAGTCCGCGGCGACCTCGTCGAGGATCGCCTCGACCGCGGCCGGGTCGTGGGCGAAGCGTCCGAGGAACAGGCCGCTGATCCGCCCCTGCCCCCGGGTGAGCAGACCGGGCCCGGCGCTGCCCCCGTAGAGCACGGTGCTGCCGTGCAGCTCGGGCCGCGTGGCGAGGTGCTGCTCGATCCCGGCGAGCACCGCCACGATGTGGTCGTCCGGTGCGGGTACCGGGGCGCCGATCGCCCACACCGGTTCGTAGGCGACGGTCAGGGGTCCGGCGAGCCCGTCGGCGACGGCGGTGGAGACGGCCCGGTCGAGCTGCGCGGTCACCGCCGCCACCGCTTCCGTCGGATCGGAGGCCCGGTCCGGCTCCCCGACGCAGACCAGCGGACGCAGGTGGTTGCGGAAGGCCGCGTGCACCTTCCCCGCGATCGTCGCGTCGTCCTCGTGGAACAGGGAGCGCCGTTCGGCGTGCCCGATCTCGACCAGGTCGACACCGATCTCCCGCAGTTCGGCGCCGGAGACCTCGCCGGTGAACGCGCCCGCGTCGGCCCACGACAGGTCCTGCGCGGCGAGCTGCACACCGGTGCCGGTGAGCAGCTCACGCACCGGGACGAGGGCCGGGAACGTCGGCGCCACGAAGAGCGACGCCGCACCCGAGCGCACCGCGGGGTGTCGCCGGGCGATGTCGGCGACCTCGGCCGCCCACGACAGCGTCCGGGCGTGCGAGAAGTACGTCTTCAGCGACACCCCGACGGTGATCACGGGGCGACCGTCTCCACGACGAGGGCGAAGGACAGCGCACCGGGGTCCGCGGTGCCGACGGCCTGGTCGGCGTGCGTCCGCGCCCGGCCCATCCTCGGCACCAGGGACTCGGTGGCGTCCGCTGCCTGACGGGCGGCACGGGCCGCGTCACCCCAGGCCTCGGCGAGCGCCGCCCCGGCGTCGAGCCGGGTGCGGAGCACCTCGTCGAACGGCACCAGCGCGTCCACCATCGTCTTGTCACCGACGGTGGCGCCGAACGCGAGCACGGCCTCGGTGGCCGCGCGGACCCCCTGCGCGACGGTGGCACCCGACGGACGCGAGTCGTCCCCGACCACGCGACCCAGTGCCTCCAGGGCGGCACCCCAGATCGCACCGGACGTGCCGCCGGCCTTGTCGGACCAGGCGTCCGCGGCGACCAGCAGGACGGTGCCGGCACCGGCACCGCGGCTGACCGCGTCGGCGGCCGCGACGTCGGCGGCGTGCGATCCGCGCTGCATCCCGATGCCGTGGTCGCCGTCACCGGCCACGGCGTCGATGCGCCCGAGTTCGTCGGCGTGCTCGTCGAGGACGGCGCGGACCGCGGCGAACCCGGCGGCGACCTGCTCGGCGACCGCACGGGACTCGTCGGTCGCCTGGCCGATGCCGACGCCCTCGGCGTCCGCCGCCACGGTGGACGGGTCGACGCGCTGTTCGGCGACGGCACCGCCCTTGCGGTAGGCGGGGGTGTCCGCGGGTGCTGCCCAGAGTTCCTCGAGCTCGTCGTCGAGCCAGAACAGCGTCAGGGAGACCCCGGCCATGTCGAAGCTCGTGACGAGTTCGCCGACCTCGGGCTCCACGATGACGACCCCGGCGTCCGCCAGGCGCCGCTGCACCGAGCGGTAGACGACGAAGAGCTCCTCGTACTTGACCGAGCCCAGACCGTTCAGGATCGGGACCACCCGCTGGCCCTCGAGTGCCACGCCGTCGGGCAGTTCGTCGAGCAGCCGGCACACCAGCAGCTCGGCCAGCCCGTCCGCGGTGGGCACGTCCGTCTCGTCGATGCCACGCTCGCCGTGGATGCCCATGCCGACCGCCATCCGGCCCTCGGGGACCGTGAACAGGGGTTCTTCGGCACCCGGCAGCGAGCACCCGGAGAACGCGACGCCGAAGCTGCGCGTCCGGTCGTTCGCCCGCTCGGCGACGGCGGTGACCGTGTCGAGGTCGTCCCCGCGCTCGGCGGCGGCGCCGGCGACCTTGAAGACGCAGAGGTCGCCCGCGATGCCGCGGCGCTTCGCGCGGTCGTCGGCCGGGGCGCTCGTCACGTCGTCGGTGACGCGGACCGTCCGGACCGGGATGCCGTCGGCCTCGAGCGTGCGGGCAGCGGCGTCGAAGTTCAGGACGTCTCCGGCGTAGTTGCCGTAGCTGAGCAGCACCCCACCCCCGTGTTCCGCGGCCTTCGCGACGCCGGTGACCTGCTGGGCGCTGGGGCTGGCGAACAGGTTGCCCATCGCGGCACCCGCGGCCAAGCCGTGTCCGACCAGTCCGCCGAACGCGGGGTAGTGCCCCGAGCCGCCGCCGATCACGACGGCGACCGTGCCGTCGGGGCTCGTGGTGGCGCGGGCGACGCCGCCGTGCACCTTCCGCACCCACCGTTCGTTCGCGGCGACGAAGCCGTCGGTCGCCTCGTCGGCGAAGTCCGCCGGGTCGTTGAACAGTCGGGTCATCGCTTGCTGCCCTTCGGGTCGGTGGTGCGGACGTGCGAGGTGTCGAGCAACTCGTCGGCCTTGGCCCCGCGGAAGAACTTGGTGCAGAAGATCATCACCGCGGCGACGAACGCCAGGACACCGAGCGAGACGATGCCGAACGCACCGCTGTCGGTGGGCACCACCTCGTTGATCGCGGTGCGCATGATCGGGGCGACGAACCCGCCGAGGTTGCCGAGCGAGTTGATCAGGCCGATGCCCGCGGCGGCTGCGGCACCGGTCAGGAACGCCGTCGGGTACGCCCAGGTGATCGGGCCGACGGACAGGAAGCTCGCGACGGCCAGCGTGATGAACAGGATGCCGAGCACCGGCTGCCCGTTCGCCCCCGCCCACGCCGAGCCGAGGATCGACAGGCCGGTCGTGACGTAGAACAGGGTGCCCCAGCGCCGGCGTCGGCCGACGGAGTCCGCCCGCGACCCGATCAGGTAGCAGGCGACGAGCCCGACGAGCCACGGGATCGCGGTCACGAGCCCGACCTGCCAGCCGACGTCCTGCCCGAGCAGCGAGGACACCTGCTGCGGCAGGTAGAACGTCGTGCCGTACACGGCGACCTGCAGGCAGAAGTAGATGATCGTGAAGTACCAGACGCGCCCGCTCGCCATCGCGCGCCAGATGCCCTTCGGGCCGTCCTCGGTGCGAGCGGTGTCCTCGCGCTCCATGGCCGCGGTGAGCGACGCCTTCTCGCCCGGTTCGAGCCACTTCGCCTGCTGTGGACTGTTCGTCAGGAACACCAGGGCCGCGACACCGGCCAGCACCGCGAGGATGCCCTCGCCGGCGAACATGACCTGCCAGCCGTGGAACGGGGTGACCTGGTCACCGACGCTGATGAGGCCGCCGGACAACGGGGCGCCGATCATCTGCGAGAACGGCTGCGCCAGGTAGAAGATCGCGAACATGCGCACGCGCACCTTGTTCGGGAACCACTCGGACAGGTACATGATCACGCCCGGGAACAACCCGGCCTCGGTCACACCCAGGATGAACCGCAGGATGATGAACATCGTGTCGTTCGTCGTGAAGGCGAACAGTGCGGCGACGATGCCCCACGTGACGGCGATCCGGGCGAGCCAGAAGCGCGCACCGAACCGCTTGAGCAGCAGGTTCGACGGGATCTCGAAGATCGCGTAGCCGATGAAGAAGATGCCGGCGCCCAGGGCGAAGGCGGCGTCGGAGATACCGCGGTCGACGCGCAGGGCCTCTTCGGCGAAGCCGACGTTCGTGCGGTCGAGGAACGCGACGAAGTACAGGATGACGAGCATCGGCATGAGGTGCTTCGTCGCCTTGCCGATGGCGGACTTCAGGCCGGGGTCGTTCGTCGACCCGAGCGCGGGGGCAGGGGGTAGTGACACGGGATCGCTCCTTTGCGAGCACGGTGCGGTCGTTCTGGCGTCCGGCGGTCGGGCCTGTCGGCTGGTCGGCCTGTCGGCCTGTCGGCCTGTCGGACGGGAGGCACGGATCGCGTCGCCCGGTCGGCGCGCGTTCCGTGGGCGGCTGGCCCTAGTGCATGTACAGGCCGCCGTCGACGTTGAGCGTCTGGCCCGTGACGAACCCGGCGTCCTCGCTGATCAGGTACGCGATGGCGGCAGCGATGTCCCGCGGGGTGCCGATGCGCGGCAGCACGCCGTCGGCGGCCATCTCGGCCTTCCGCTCCTCGGACAGGGTGCCGCCCATGATGTCGGTGTCGATCGGACCGGGGGCGATCGCGTTGACCGTGACGCCGCGTGGGCCGAGCTCGCGTGCCAGACCACGGGTGAGGCCGATCACGCCGGCCTTCGCCACCGTGTACGGGGTCTTGCTGAAGGTGCCGCCGCCGCGCTGGGCGGAAACCGACGACAGGTTCACGATGCGCCCGTAGCCGGACCGCACCATCGACTCCGCCGCCCGCAGGCTGGCGAAGTGCACGCCGTCGAGGTTGATCGACAGCACACGGTGCCACTCCCCCTCGGGCAGGTCGAGGTAGGCGTGCGCGGAGGAGACCCCGGCCAGGTTCACGAGCGCGGTGATCGGCCGGAGTTCGGCCTCGATCGTGTCGAAGGCCGCACGGACGGCGGACTCGTCGGCGACGTTCGCACCGACACCGACGGCCCGCACGCCGTGCTGTTCGCGGATCTCGGCGGCGACCTGCTCGCTCGCCGTCTGGTCGAGGTCGACGATCCCGACGTCCCATCCGGCCTCGGCCAGGTGGTGGGCGGTGGCGCGGCCGATGCCCCGCGGTGAGGCGGCCCCGGTGAGGACGACGGTGCGGGTCTGTTCGGTCTGGGGGTTCTGCGTGCTCATGGTTCGTGCTCCGGGCTCAGTGGATCGGTGCCGGGCCGAGCTCGTCGAGGAGCTTCTGCATCGCGACGTACGCCTTGTTCCGGTAGGCGACGAGCTCGGGCGTGCGGTCGGCCGGCACCTCGAGGTACCCGGCGCCCGACTTCGTGCCGAGCTCACCTGCGTCGACGTGCTGCTGCAGCGACGGCGGGGTGGCGAAGCGCTCGGGCCAGCGGGTCTGCAGCGACTCGAAGCAGAAGGCGTAGACGTCGAGCCCTGCCATGTCGGCGATCGCGAACGGGCCGAAGAACGGCAGGCGGAACCCGAACGTGGTCCGCACGATGGTGTCGATGTCGTCGGGGCTCGCGATGCCCTCGTCGGCGATCTTCGTGGCCTCCTCGAACAGCGCGTACTGCAGGCGGTTCAGGACGAACCCGGTCGAGTCCTTCACCCGTGCCGACTGCTTGCCGGTCGCGGCGACGACGGTCTCGCCGACCTCGATCGCGTGCTCGTTGGTGGTCGGGTGCGGGATGAGCTCGACGCCGGGGATGAACGGAGCCGGGTTCGAGAAGTGCACGCCGAGGAACCGCTCCGGGCCCACGACGGCCTCGGCCAGCGACTCGATCAGGATCGTCGAGGTGTTCGAGCCGATCACGGCGTCGGGGCGGGCGGCCTCGCTGATGCGGCGGAGCGTCGCGTGCTTGATCTCGAGCTTCTCGGGCACGGCCTCCTCGATGAAGTCCGCGTCGGCGACGGCGGCCTCGATCGACTCGGCAGCGCTCAGGTGTGCGCGGACCCGATCGACGGCGTCCTCGGGGAACAGCCCGTCGGCGACGAACTGCGCAGTCTCGGTGAGCAGCCGCTCCAGGTTCTGCTGGGCGATCTCGGCCGAGACGTCGGCGATCCGGACCGTGTGGCCGGCGAGGGCGAGGACCTGGGCGATCCCGCCGCCCATGTAGCCGGACCCGACGACGGCGATGTCGAGGGTGCTCATCGGATTGCTCCTTCGGTGCTGGTTGCTGCAGTCGGGGTCGCCGTCGCGTCGAGCTTCGTCGTCGCGAGGACGGATCGGATGTACTGCTGGTTGGTGGCGCAGACGCCGAGGCTGTCCCCGCCGTACTGCTCGGTCATGACGATCCCGCGGAACCCGTCGGCGACGGCGTCGCGCAGGACCTGGCGGTAGTTGATGAGGCCCGTCTCCATGGTGCTCGGCGCACTCGTCGCCCAGCTGCCGTCGCCGGCCTCGTCACGCGTGTAGTTCTTCACGTGCAGGTAGTTCGTGTGCGGCATGGTCTTCGCGAACAGCTCCCGCCAGTCCTCGACCGGACGGTGCAGACGGATGAGGTTGGCTACGTCCGCGTTCAGGCCGACGTTGTCGAGCCCGATCTCCTCGACCAGGCGGACCGCGCTGTCGGCAGTGCCGAGGTACGTGTCCTCGTACAGCTCGAGCGCCATCGGCAGCCCGACGCTCGCAGCGTGCTCGCCGAGCTCCCGCAGTCGCTTGACCGCGGCGTTCCAGACCTCGGGGTCGTCGGGGTCCTTCGGGCCCGGCGCCGTCCAGAACCACAGCGCCCGCTTCTGGGCGTCGGTGAACGGCTGGTGCAGCCCGGTCGAGAACACCTGCATGCCCCACTCGGCCGCCGCGTCGATCGTGCGGTGGGCGTAAGCGAGGTTCTCGTCCTCGTGCCCGGGCTGGATGACGCTCTTGCGCTGCAGGTGCACCGACGGGATCCCGATGCCGTGCGACTTCGCGACGGCGAACAGCTCGTCGCGGCGCGAGGCTTCGAGGTCAGCGGGCCGGATGTGGCTGTCAGCGAGTTCGGCCAGCGAGAAGCCGACGGCCTCGATCTGCCCGAACACCTCGTCCCACACCTCGGCGGGGGCGTCGTGGAATGCCGTCCCGTCGCGGGTGACCTGCGCGAACCCGTGCAGGCACGCGGCGACCGGCCAGGTCTCCGACGTCCAGGTGGTGGGGTCCCAATCCTGGTCGACCCAGTCCTGTGGAGTGGTCACGGAATGCTCCCTTGCATGTCGTGGTGGTTCAGCCTTGAACCTCTTTCCTATAGGAAAGATACTCGCACGACGCCGGAACGCAACCCCTCCGCCTCAGCTCGTGTGGGACGCGTCCGCGCGCGAACGCAACCGGACGGCGTCGATGTGGAGCCGCATCGCGGCGACGGCCGACGTCGGGTCCGCAGCGAGCGCCTCCAGGATGGCCCGGTGTTCCTGGACCGCACGATCCGTGTCGTCCCCGCCGCCCTCGACGATCTGCCGCATGCGGTGCACGCGCGTCGTGATGATCTCGGACATCTCCTCGAGGAACGGGTTCCGTGTCGCGTCGAAGATCAGCTGGTGGAACTGCCAGTCGCTGCGGAAGAAGCGGGCCATCAGCTCTTCCGGCGCGTGCGCAGCACCGACGGACGCGACCTCGGCGGCCACCGCCGCCTGCTCGTCGAGCGCTGCCGCCAGCCGCTCGCGCAGGCCGTCGACGTCGCCGCGGGCCGCGAGTTCGACGGCGCCGCTCTCGACGATGAGCCGGGCGTCGAACAGGGCCTCGAGCTGGTCGCCGGCCAGGGGCGGGGAGACCCGGTACCCCTTGTTCGCTTCACGGGTGACGAGGCCGGTGCGTTCGAGTTGCACCAGGGCTTCGCGGACCGGGGTCGGCGAGACCCCCAGCGAGCGAGCGAGGCCGTCGATCGACAGCCGCATGCCCGGTTCGACGTCGTGACCCATCAGGACCTCGAGCACCCGGTCGTAGACGCGGTCGCGCAGGCCGAGCTGCGTGATGCGCTCCGTCCCGAAGCCGGGCATGGTCGTGGACATGGGTCGATCCTAGAGAATCCACGACTCGGGCTGAGTGCGAGGGCTCCGACCAGGCTGCGCTGCCATCGGCCCCCCACTCTTGCGAAATCGACTCACCCGCATGATCGGGCTCACGATGGACTTGCTCGCAGACATTGCGGCCTTCCAGTCCCCTTCACCTGATCGACCATGCGCCCTTGCCCCGACACGACGCCCGAATGTCGTGGTTTCTCCGTCAAAGGCCGCTCACGTCCTAGTTCGTCAGGACAAGGAGGATCAGCGCCACCCCGTCGATCAACGCGACGATGATCCCACTCCAGAACCATCGCCCTCCGGCTCCGCGATGGAGCTTTCCGTCGCGCCATCCTTCTGTGGAAATTGTTCGCTGGACACCCACTCCAACGAGCACCAGTGCGCCGACTGCAATAACCAGCAGGACTGTCCATGTGATCCAAAAGCCCGACATGTCGCGGCCCTCCTAGCCACGCGGCAGGTACTTGATCAGCTTGCCGGCGATGCCACCGCCGAAGCCTCCAATAGCCCCGCTTACCGTTCCTTCGAGTGCCGCCTGCCCATAGTTATCTCCACCTTCAACTGCTTCCTGGGCGATACCGCCAAAACCTCCGAACACTCCACCCAAGACCACTCCACCCACCAAGCAACCGATTCCTGCGGTTGACGCGCAAACTGCGGCGGTCCCGACGGCAGCGATTGTCGCCACACCCGCATTGACGGCCGCTCCCCCGACGCTACGACCCGAGGAATCTGACTTATTGATGGGGTCAGCTCCCGCGAACGCGTAGCGGTTGGCATTACTCGGGCTGAGGGGCGCGTCGAGAGTGTCACGTTCGATCCACCCGCCCGTGACGCTGGACTGCCAGCGGTACCCGAACTTGGTGAGCCCGTTGTCGGTGCTGGACGAGCGGAGACCACTCTTGAACCCGTAGGGGTTCTGCTTCCACTGCGCGCTGTCGCCGCCGACGGTGACGGTTTCGACGCCGTACGGGTCGTACGAGACGGTGTACGCGGTCTTGCCAGTGTCAGCGATCGCGGCGACAGGGTTGCCGGTGCCGTCGATGACCCACATGCTCGTGGTGCCGTCGGTGGTCTGCAGGTCCAGCGGCTGCCCCGTGCCCGGGTCGCTGATTTGCCGGTGCTATGCAACGCTATATCTCGGTGAGCACCCAAACCATCAGCGATGCTTAGTGCGACTTGGGAACGCTAAGCCTATCGCAAAATATCCGAGGAGAGCAGCACTCACTACGGCTAGGGAGCCACGCCATAAACTACCCTCTACGAAAGAAAGCACAGCGTAAATTCCAATGATCACGGCCGCTACGCCCATCACCCCAGCCACTAACTTCTGTTCGTTTTTACTTCGTGTCCTGTTGATGATTCACACCCCTATCGCGGGTTCAACCGCGGCCGAGTGATCGGTTGTCGGAGGAATCGAGGAGGATCGCTACACGGGTGAAACGCTCCGCGCGCGACTGCACCGTTCGATCGGGGGAGCAGCCGCGACGGCTGGCGCCCTCGCGTAGATCTGACCGTGGCGCTCGGCACGGGCGCGTCGGATCGCGGACTGTTGCCGGCGCCATCGTGTTCCTAGGGCTACGGTCGCGCGCAGGGGTCGCACCAGCTCCTGTGCGGACCGGAGTCGAGACGAAGCTCCTCCGGTCCGTTCCACACCCCAGTGGGGTCGCGCAGACCGTGCGGTGAACGACCGGCTACCGGACAGCCCAAGCCTTGATCGCTTCGGCGATGGTCGCACCGTCCTCACCCGGCGACCGCTGGACCAGTAGTGGAGGTCTCAACCGATGGAGCGGTCGCTCGCACCAACTACTGCGAATCGTCCGGTGTTAATTTGAGCACAACCAAGATGGGCGGCAAAACGGCTACTACGAAAGCGCCAAGAATGATCAGCGCAAACACTATGTCAACCTGTTGCAGTCCGACAATTAGTCCAATAACGAGGACACCCACAAGAGCAGGCGAAATCGCGACAATGCGATCGCGTTTCGGGTTGGATTGTTTTTTACTCACTATAACCTCCAGCAAGGGACGCGCCGAGCACGAAACCGGCACCGAATATTGCACCCAACGCAGTGCCGATTGCAGCCCCCGGTCCTGCACCTGGCCCACACCCAATTGCGATGGTGGCGATGCAACCGACCGCAGCCCCGATCCCCGTTCCGACGCCTGTTGCAAGAAGGAAGTCCGCTCCCGCCAGCCTCCAATTATAGAGGCCAGTCGGATCACTGCCGTTGATCGGATCGGCACCCGCAAAGGCGTAGCGGTTGGCGTTCGTTGAGCTGAGGGGTGCATCGAGGGTGTCGCGTTCGATCCATGCCCCAGTGATGCTGGACTGCCAACGGTAGCCGAACTTGGTGAGCCCGGTGTCGGTGTTGCTCGAGCGGAGCCCGACCTTGAACCCGTAGGGGTTCTGCTGCCACTGCGCACTGTCGCCGCCAACGGTCACGGTTTCAACGCCGTAGGGGTCGTAGGAGACGGTGTACGCGGTCTTCCCGGTGTCGGCGATCGCGGCGGCCGGGCTGCCGCTGCCGTCGATGACCCACATGCTCGTGGTGCCGTCGGTGGTCTGCAGGTCCAGCGGCTGCCCGTTCCCCGGGTCGCTGATGACCGACGCAGTCCCGGTGCCCGCGATGGTGCGGCTGGTGATCACGGGGACACCGTTGGAGTCGGACGTGCCATACGTGTAGTCGTACTCGGTTCCCCCGTCGGTGGCCTGCGAGAGCAGCTTGTTCATGTTGCCGCCGGCGTACTCGTAACGGGTGGTGACGCCGTCCTTCGTGGAGGACGTCATCTGCTGCGCCCCGTTGTAGGTGAACGTCTGCCCGGGCGCCTTCACCAAGTTGCCGACACCGTCGTACGCGTAGCCGTCAGAGGTGATCTGCCCGACGGTGTTGTAGGTCAGCGTCTGCGAGCTGGTGACGTCGCCGCCGCGCTTGGCGGTGAGCCGGTTCCCGGCCGCGTCGTAGGTGTACGCCCACGTGATGTTCGTCGCACCGCCGGCCTGCGCGGCCTTGGTGAGGCGACTGTTCGAGTCGTACGTGTACGTGGTGGTCTGCTGGGTGATGTTGTCCTTGACCCACTGGATCTTGTCCGTGGCGTTCGCACTGTTCGTCGCCGAGCAGTCGCCCCCGGCGTCGATCCCGGTGATGTAGCAGTACGTCAGGCTCACGACGGGCTTGGACGGGTCGTCGGCGTTCACGGCGCGAACACCGGTGACGTGGTCGGACACGCCGTAGGTGATCGTCTGGTGCGCCTGCCACGACGTCGGGTCCTTGGTCGGATCCGTGTTCTCGACAGCGCCGAGCCAGGCGTCGGTGCGGCGGCCGTGGTCGTCGTTCTTGTAGACCTGCTTCGCCGTACCGCCGTTCGCGGTCGGGTAGGTGGTGCGGGTCAGGACATTGGCGACGTCGTAGTCGTGCGTGACGGTGCCGTGGGCGTCGGTGACCTTGGCCGTGTTGCCGGCGAGGTCGTAGCCGTAGGACACGGTGCCACCGCCGGCGGTGTTCACGGTCGAGGTGAGCCGGTTCCGCTGGTCGTAGGTGTTGGTGATGGTGCCGGTCGCGGATTGCTCGGTGAGCTGATTGCCGTTCCCGTCGTAGGTGTTCGTCACCGTTGCGGTGCCGTCATCGAACGAAGTCGTCAGCAGCCGGTCGTCGTTGTCGTACGAGTACGTCGTGACGCCGCCGTCACCGTCGGTGTGGTTCTTCACACGGCCGAAGTCGTCGTAGGAGTACTTCTGTTCCCCGACCGTGTTGGCCGGCGCCGTGATGGCGAGCAGCTGGTCGTGGGTGTCGTACGAATACGTCGTCTTCCGATCACCGTCGCCGGGAGCCGTCGCGGACTTCACCGCACCCCACGCATACGGGTCGGTGCCCTTCTTGTTGTACTCGAGCTCTGCCTTCGCCGCCTCCGGACCGGAGCCGCCCGTGGCGGTCGACGTTCGGTTGCCGGGGCCGTCGTAGCCGTAGTTGGTCTCATTACCCGAGCTGTCGGTGACCTTTGACGGCAGGTAGGCAGCCGATCCGGAACCGTACGTCGCCGAGTTCTTCGTGCCCGCGCCGGACTCCGACTGCGTCAGCGACTGCTCGTTGTTCGCCCCGTAGGTGTTCTTCGACGTCGATGCGCTTGCGCCCGCGCCGACACTCGAGTTCTCGACGCCGTTGTTCGTGGACTTGTAGGAGCGGGACTGTTCCCGCTTCGCGGCGTCGACGACGTTCGTGACGAGATCGTTCCCGTCGAGGGTGTAGTTGGTGTACTTCGTGTCCGCCACAGCGACCGACTGATCGGACCGCGGGTCAGCAACCAGCGTGGTGGTGTCGTCCTTGAACGAGAATCGCGTCACAGCGGTCCCCGGCGAGCCGGCAGTGGTGTTGCGCTGTTCGACCTTCGTGACCCGGTCGGACGAGTCGTACGTGAACGCCGTCACGCCACCCTCGGGCGCCGTGATCGAGGTCAGGTTTCCGCTGGTGTACGCGAACGTGGTCTTCTTGCCGAGCGCGTCCGTGTACGTGGTGATGTCGCCGGTGCTGTTCTTCGTCCACGACACGCTCCGCGAGCTCGAGCCACTGGTCTGCGAGAACGTCTGCACACCGTTGGCGTACGACGAGTTCGCCGTCCGGGCCCCGGTGACACCCGCGGTCGAGACGAGGGACTTCAGGGTGAAGCCCGGCTCGTCGGAGTTGAAGCTGATCTGGTTCTTGTTCCGGTCCACGATCGAGGTGGGCTGACCCGCGAGGTTGAAGTGCGTCGTCGAGTTCGACGTCCACCCCTTCAACGTGTACTCGTGCGTCGTGCTGTTGTCGACGCGGGTCAGGGTCTGCTGCAGACCAGCCGGGCTGGTGAAAGCGCCCTGCGCCCCGGACGGACGGAACTGCCACGTCGTCCCGACGGCGTCCGTGTAGATGACACCGTCGGCGTTCGCGGTGAGGTCCCCAGCGCCGGCGAGGGCGTACTGCCACCGGTTCGCGTCCATCGTGTTGGTGTCACCGACGGTGGTGCTGCGCGAGTTGTACGCGGCGCCGATCGTGGTGTTCTCGGTCACTCCCGGCAGGCTCATCGCAGTCGTGCTGACCAGCAAGTTGCCGGTGCCGACGTCGACGGACGCGTTGGTCTGGTCCGTGATCGGGAACGGGAGTGTCGTCGCCGAGGTTCGTTTGCCGGTCCGGTTCGTCTCACCCGGGCCGCCGGGCAGCGAGTTGTACGCACCCTGCAGGTCCACGAGGTAGTCCATCGCCCCCTTGCCCATGTTCTTGATGCGGATCTTCCCGTTCGCCCCCACCGGAGCGACCACGGTGTTCGACACCTTCGAGGTCTTGTCACTGCTGATCGCCGACGAGGTCGGCTCAGCCGCACCATCGGCCCACATCTTCGCGTACGAGTCCGCACCGCTGTCGTTGACCGCAGTGAACGTCACCGCGGCAGCCGACAAGCCGCCCTCAACGGTCGGGGCGCCCTGGACGCCACCGACCTGCACCGTGAACGAGGCACCCGAAGCGATGCTCGCGGTCTTGCGGGTGTCGATGAGGCGACCGTTCAACGGGGTGAAACCACCGCCCGGGTTCGACTTGAGGAAGTAGCCCTGGATGTCGACGACGAGGTCGATCTTCCCGCCCTCCGCGGCGGTGTCGATGCTGAACTTCCCGTCGGCGTTCAACGCGACCTGCGCGTTCATCGCCGTCTCGAGGTCCTCATTCGAGTTGTAGTTGAGGACGCCGGTGCTCCGGGTCTCACCGGTGGGCGTCGGACGGACGTAGCCGGCCTTGCCCGATCGGTTGATGACGATGATGTTCACCGCGACCGCCGCGGCACCCTCGGGGATGCCGTTCGAGCCCGTCGCCTGGATCGTGCGCTGCGAACCCGCGGGGATCTGCCCCTGCGCGCCACCGATCCCGCCACGAGAGTCGAGCACGCGCGACGGGGACATCGCCACGAACCCACCGGCCGAGACACCGTTCTTCGTCGACGTGTAGTAGCCGGTGATGTCGATGATGACCTTCGACTGCGCCGTCTCGGTCCGCACCTGGATCGTGCCGTCGTCCGCGACCGCGAGCAGCCCGGTGTTCGACCGGTTCCCACCGACACCGGAGTTGTAGATCATCAGCAGCGTCGTCGTGTCGGCATCGTCGGCACGCATCTGCAGCTGCCCCGACCCCTTCGGGTCAGCGACCGTGACCATCATCGTCACGGCGCCGATCCCCGACGACGGGAGCCCGGCGGCTCCGGCGATCTTCACCGTGCGGAACGTCCCTGCCGACGTCGCACCTTCCAGCACGCGGGCGTTCGAAGGCATCGGCACGTACTGCCCGCCCGTCCCGGTCACCACAGCCTGTGCCGATGTCGGCTGCGACACCACCACCAACAACGAACCCAGCAGGGCGACCAACGCCACCACCGCCAGCATCACTCCACGAACACGACCGGACCACGACGCAGCGAACACGCTCAAGAAACCCCTCTTGCGGCTGCTGCAGCTCACCAGTCCCTGCGACGGTGCTGTGCAGCCACACAGCACGTTACGGAGCTTCGCTCACGCATGCTCCCCCACATCGGGGGGTCGATAGTTGCATGATGGAACCGATAAGACCGGCCCAGAAACACCGGGGTTCCGCGCCCCCACGGCGCCGGACTCGGAACGGTGATCTTCACGGGTACTGCAACGATCCGCGCGATCCGGACACCGGACGCGGGCTGCAGCCTCCCGAGCTGTCGGAGCAGGACGGTAACGTGCCGCCATGCACTGGGGGGACACCGGACTCGATGACGACCAGATCGCGTTCGTGCAGGAGACGCTCCACGATGCCGTCGTCGTGGCCGATGACTCGTGGGGGCTCCTCGACACCAGGGTCCTGCACATCCGCGCTGGCGACGACGGCTTCACCGTGAAGGCCTCCGGCCCGACCAACACGCACTTCCCCCGCGAGCTCGAAGCGCACCGCACCGCCACCGCCGCGCTCCGAGCGAGCGGGGACACCGGTGCCCTCGTCGCGGCGAACGAGGAGCACCGCGTCCTCGTGCTCGAACGCGTCCCCGGGCACCTCGCCCTCGGGACCCCGGACGAGCACGATCCAGACGTCCACCGTCAGGCCGGATCACTGCTCCGACGACTGCACGACCAGGACACCCGCCAGGACCCGACGTTCCTGCAGCATGAGCAGGCGAAGGCACTGGCCGCCCTCGACGCACCGCACCGGATCCCCGACGACGTGGTCGCCCGCGCACGAGCGGCACTGCGCGCGCTCCCGAACGACACCTCGACGCAGTCCCTCGTCCCGACCCACGGCGACTTCCACCCGCGCAACTGGATCGTCGACGGC
This sequence comes from Curtobacterium sp. Arg-1, assembly GCF_025643395.1. Classification (NCBI taxonomy): domain Bacteria; kingdom Bacillati; phylum Actinomycetota; class Actinomycetes; order Micrococcales; family Microbacteriaceae; genus Curtobacterium; species Curtobacterium sp. Arg-1. Next base: position 35,072 of record NZ_CP095731.1, on the reverse strand, counting down.
GGCCGACTGCGCGTCATCGACTTCGGCCGGTTCGGCTGGCGCCCCGCGTCCTTCGACCTCACCCGCCTCGCGGTGCTGCACTGGCAGCACGATCCCAGGCTCGAAGCGGCGTTCTTCGACGGGTACGGCGACGATCCGCGCACTCCGGACGCGTGGCGCTGGCTCCAACTCCGCGAAGCAGTGGGGACGGCGACCTGGGCCTACGCGGTCGGCGACGAGGGCTTCGAAGCCCAGGGCCACGACATGCTCCAGGGTGCCCTCGCCGCGTTCTGACCCGTCAGACCGGAACGCAGCTCACGGCACCCGCACGAACCGCGGCGCCCCACGGTCCCGCAACCGGAAGCCGAGGTGCTGGTAGAGCCCGATCGCACCGGTGTTCCCGGCGGCCGCGTGCATCAGCGGGGTCTCGCCCCGCTCCCGGATCCCGTGCGCGACGGCGAGCACCAACCGGCGCCCGAACCCCTGCCCCCGGTACGCGTCGTCCGTGCACACCGCGCTGATCTCGGTCCACCCCGGCGGGTGCAGGCGCTCCCCCGCCATCGCGACGAGCCGTCCGTCCCGCCGGATGCCCAGGTACGTGCCGAGCTCGATTGTCCGCGGCAGGAACGGCCCGGGCTTCGTCCGCTCGACCAGGGCGGTCATCTCCGGCACGTCGTCGGGCGTCAGCACGACGGCTTCGTCGTCCGGCGCACCCTCGATCGCCTCACCGGTCAGCTGCACGCCGCCGGCACCCTCGACGAGGTCCCACCCCTCGGGCAGGACGGCAGCCGCACCGACGCCGAGCATCCCGCCCGACCCGAGCAGCGCCCGGACGTCCTCCCAGTCCTGCGCGGTCGGCTGTGCGGGGATCCCCGTCCACACCGACACGTCCGTCTGGTAGCGGACGACGTCGCCGCGCCGCTCGGCGAACCGCGCGTGGTGGCTGTTCAGTGCGGCCATCGCGGGGGCGTCGAGCATGCGCGTCGGGGTGCCGTCGTCGGCGATGGTCAGGTCGAGGGTCCGGAGCGCCTCGCCCCGGGAGTCTCCGCCGCGGAACCCGAGGTCCTCGATCCGCCGACGATCGCCGTCCGCCCACCCGGCGGTGTCCGCGACCACGCCCGAGGCGTACTGGTTCGTGGCACGGTGGACGACCTGCTCGACGTCCGCTGCCGAGGCCACGAGGACCTCTCCGGGTCGCGTCAGATCAGTGGTCGTCATCCCACCATTGTCCGCCCGCGGCGAGCGCCGCCGGCGCATCGTTGCACCCGGTGACGGCACGGTGCGAAGTTGACCACCCGGTGCGAGGAAACAAGCTCGCACCGAGCGTGCAACCTCGCACCACGAAGAACCCGCGCGCGCACCAGACCAGCACCGAGCACCCCGCCCCGCCAGGCCTCACCCCAGCCGCGCCGCCACGAACTCCACCATCCGCCGCACGAGCAGCGCCTGCGACGCCGCCCGCCGGTACTCGTGCCCCTCACCCTCGAGCTCCAGGTACTCCACGTCGTACGCCCGCTCCCGCAGCGCCGCGACCACCTGGTGCGCCTCACCGATCGGCACGTTCGTGTCGAGCTCCCCGTGCACGACGAGCAACGGCGCCGTGACGTCGTCGATCGCCCGCATCGGCGACAGGGCCGCGAGCAGGGCTTCGTCCTCGACGGGGTGGCCGTACTTCGTGGCGGCAGCGGCCGCGATCCACGGTTCGGTGTCCCGGTAGAAGGTCGCGAAGTCGCTCATCCCGCACACCGCGACCCCGGCCGCGAACACGTCGGGCGTGAACGCCAGGGACGCCAAGGTCGCGTACCCGCCGTACGAGCGCCCCTCGACGGCGACCCGGGAGCGATCGGCGTACCCGTTGGTCACCAGGAACCGCGCGCAGTCGACGACGTCGGCGAGCGCGTTCCACCGCAGCGCCAGGTCGTCGGCGTGCACGAACTCGTGACCGTACCCGGAGGACCCGCGGATGTTCGGCGCGAACACGGTCACCCCGGCGGCGGCGAGCGCCTGGTGCTGCGGCGAGAACGTGGGGCGTTCCTGCGACTCCGGTCCGCCGTGCAGGTGGACGAGCGCTGCGCGCGGGCCGGGAGGCACGGCAGCAGCAGCACGAGCGCCGACGGCCGACGACGTGGCCGGCTCCACGGCCCGGTACAGCCAGCCGGTCAGCTCCAGTCCGTCACGGGCGGCGAACCGCTCGAGCGTCGGCTCGACCAGCTGCACGTCCGGCAGCGCGGGGACGTCGGTGACCCGGCTCCAGGTCAGCGCGTTCGTGTCGAGCCGCCAGAGTTCGCGCGGACGGGTCGGCCCCTCGACGGCGAGCAGCACGCTCCGGCCGTCACGGCTGAGCACGGGATCGGTGACGACGTACCCGGGCAGGTCCGGCACGGGGGTGCGCGAGGCGTCGTGGGTGTTGATGAGGTCGAGTTCGCTGCGACCGTCGACGTTCCAGACGAGCAGCAGCGTGCGGCCGGCGTCGTCGGCGTCCAGGTACTCGAGCTCGGCGTCGTCGCGCTCGACGATCCGCCGGGGTGTGCCACGCCAGCCGTGCGGGCCGACCGGCTGCGCGACGAGGCCGCGGCGGGGCAGTCCGGCCTCGGTGGCGACGTAGGCGACGAGCGGGCTGGTCTCGCTCGCGGGCGAGGGCCGCAGGAACGCGATCTCGGCGGACCCGTCGGGGTCGTCGGCGAACAGGGCGTGGCTCTCGTCGGTCAGCCGGTCGACCACCACGACGAACTCCTGGCCGCGCTGGCCGTCGCTCAGCACGACGAGCCGTTCCTCCACCGACAGGTCGAGGATGTGGATGAGCTCCCCCACGGCCAGGTCGTCGCGGTCCCCGGTGACCGGGTCGACCAGGTACGCGCGGGCCGGCTGCTCGGGCTCGGTCGAGGGCAGGGTGATGACGACCCGGTGGCCGCTGCGGCTCCACGGCCCGAGTTCGGCGTGCTGGTACCGCGAGCCGGCGATCTGCGCGGCGTCGGAGCCGTCCGGCCGCACCACCCAGACCTGTTGCTTCACGCCACCGTCGGTCGCGAGCGCGACGGCGAGCCACTCCCCGTCGGACGACCACGACACCCGGATCACGGGGTCGTCGGACAGCGCGATCCGCACCGGTTCCGCCAGCTCGCCGTCGACGACGACGTCCTGCACGAAGACCTCGGGGGTGCCGTGCCGGTCGCTCACGAACGCCACACGCCGGGCGTTCCGGGTCATGGTCGGTCCCCACGACCCCCAGGCGGCGGTGAGCCGCGCACCCAGGTCGGCCGCGGCCCTGGTGGTGACCGACGGCTCGACGGTGGCCGACGACGCGACGCCCTGCGCGCCTCCAGTCCGGACGGAACCCACGGTCACCGCACCCCCTGCTGCTGCAGCCACATCTCGATCAGGCCGAGCTGCCAGAGCGCGTTCGCGCCGATCGCGGTCCTGGTGCTGTTCGGGTCCTGCAGCATCCGCTCGACGGTGGCGGGGTCGAAGAGCCCGCGCTCCCGCGCCTCGGGGGCGTGCAGCGCGTCCCGGACGCGCTGCAGGTACGGACCCTCGAGCTGCCGGATGGCGGGGACCGGGAACGAGCCCTTGCTGCGGTCGATGACGGCGTCGGGCACGATCCCGCGCGAGGCGCGCTTCATCACGCCCTTGCCGCCGTCGGTGAGCTTCATCGACGGCGGGATCGCGGCGGCGAGCTCGACGAACTCGTGGTCCAGGAACGGCACGCGGGCCTCGAGCCCCCACGCCATCGTCATGTTGTCGACGCGCTTCACCGGGTCGTCGACGAGCATGATCGTCGTGTCGCTGCGGAGCGCGGCATCCACGCTCGTCTCCGCGCCCGGCCGTGCGAACTGGCGGTCCACGAACGCCGACGGGGTGTCGTCGTCGCTCTTCCACCGCTCCCCGAGCAGGCCCTGCAGCGCCGGCCACCGGCGGTCCATGAACACGGAGCGGTAGGCCTCGGCGGCCTGGTCGCGCGGCACGTCGGCGAGCGGCGGGTACCAGTCGTAGCCGGCGAGCACCTCGTCGGCGCCCTGGCCGGACTGCACCACCTTGACGTGCTGCGAGACCTCCTGCGACAGCAGGTAGAAGGCGACGCAGTCGTGGCTGACCATGGGCTCGCTCATGGCGGCGACCGCACCGTCGATGCCGTCGAGCAGCCGCGACGAGGGGATGTGGATGCGGTGGTGGTCGGTGCCGAAGTGCTTCGCGACCTGGTCGGAGTACTCGAACTCGTCGCCGGATTCACCACCGGCCGCCTCGAACCCGATGCTGAACGTGGCGAGGTCCTGTTGCCCGGCCTCGGCGAGCAGCCCGACCACGAGCGAGGAGTCGATCCCGCCGGAGAGCAGCACCCCGACCGGCACGTCGGCGACCATCCGACGCTCGACGGCGGCGCGGAGCGAGCCGATGAACGCCTGCTCCCAGTCCCGCTCGGACCAGTCCGCCCTGGCGGGGTCGCGCTCGAAGCGGGGCTCCCAGTAGACGGTGTCGTGCGCGGTGCCGTCGGGCTCGATCACCCGGACGGTCGCGGGCGGGAGCTTGCCGACGCCGGACAGGATCGTGCGGGGCGCGGGGACGATCGAGTGGAAGCTCATGTACGAGGCGAAGGCGACGGGGTCGATGGACGTGTCGATGCTCGACCCGTCGTCTCCCGCCAGGATCGCGGGCAGGGAGCTCGCGAACCGGAGCCCGCCCGGGACGGGCGCGACGTAGAGCGGCTTGATGCCCAGCCGGTCCCGCGCCAACACCAGCCGGCCGCTGGCGTGCTCCCAGATGGCGATGGCGAACATCCCGATCAGGTGGTCGACGAACCCGGTGCCCCACTCGGCGTACGCCAGGGCGATGACCTCGGTGTCCGACGTCGACGCGAACCGGTGCCCCTTGCCGTGCAGCTCGTCGCGGAGCTGCCGGTAGTTGTAGACCATCCCGTTGTAGGCGATCGTCAGCCCCGCCTCGGCCAGCACCATCGGCTGCGCGCCCGCGGTGGACAGGTCGACGATGGACAGCCGTCGGTGCCCGAGCGCGACCGGGCCGCGAGCCCACAGGCCGTCACCGTCCGGGCCGCGGTGCGTCATGCAGCCGGTCATCCGGGCGACCGCGCCGACGTCCGGCGCTCGGCCGTCGAACCGGATCGCACCCGCGAGTCCACACATCAGCGCTCTCCCTCGGTGTCCGCCGGGGCGGAGTCGGTGTTCGCCGGGGCGTTCCCGACGATCCACGTGTCCTTCGCGCCGCCGCCCTGCGACGAGTTGACGACCATGCTGCCCTCGGGCGCGACGCGCGTCAGGGCCACGTCGGCCAGGTGCACGTCGTCCGGTCCGGTCCCCGTCGCGTAGACGAAGGCCCGCAGGTCCACGTGCCGCGGGTCGAGCCCGGCCGGTCCGATCGTCGGGTGCGAGGACAGCTGCACCACCTCCTGCCCCACCCACCCGGCGGGGTCCGCGGCGATCTCGCGCCGTCGTTCGGCGACCTCGGGGGCGCTCGCGCTCGGTCCGATCAGGACCCCGCGGCCACCCTCGCCGTCGACCGGCTTCGTGACGAGTTCGCCGACGCGGTCCAGGACCGACAGCCGTTCGACCTCGATGCTCGTGCGGTACGTCGGCACGGACGCCAGCAGGGGTTTCTCGTCCAGGTAGTACCAGATCAGGTCCGGCACGGTGACGTACATCGCCTTGTCGTCGACCAGCGCGTTGCCCGGCGCGTTCGCCAGGTAGACGCGTCCTGCCTCCGCCGCGTCGAGGATCCGCGCACCGAGGTCGGGAGCGTGCTCCGCCGTCAGCGCGCTGACGTCGCGGTCGATCCGCAGGTACAGCCCGTCGAGCACGTCACCCGTCGTCGCGTCGACCACGCGTCCGTCGCGGACGTCCAGGTCGGACCCGGACACCAGGCGCAGCCCGGCCCCGTCGGCCAGCCTGCGGTGCTCGAACCACGCGCCGGCGGCGGGGCCGTCACTGACCAGCGCGATCACCGGGTCGGTCGCGCCCGTCACCGCGGTGGTGTTCGCGCAGAGGGTCCGGCGCAACCGGTCGGTCACGCCGTGCGGATCGCGCAGGTTCGCCGGCCGCGGGGCGTCCGGCACGACGTCGTCCATCAGCTCGCGCAGGGCGATGCCGTACGCGACGCCCGAGGGCGAGCGGACGTTGTCCTCGAGCACCCGCCAGCCGCCGAACTCGTTGCGCACCAGGTCGAACCCGAGCACCGGCGCACGGACCGCGGTCGCCGGCAGCCGCGTGGCGTCCGGGTCCCAGCCCTTCGCACCGACGAAGTGGTCCGCGTCCAGCACGCCGTCGGCCACGATCCGCCGATCGCCGTACGCGTCGCGCAGGAACAGTTCGATCGCGCGGGACCGCTGCCCCAGGCCACGCTCGAGCTGCGACCACTCGTACGCGCTGATCGTCCGGGGCACCAGGTCGCAGCCGAACGCCTGCGCCCCGCCGTCCACCACGAAGCCGACGTGGTGCTCGCGGGTCCAGACGTCGCGGGCGGTGCAGCGGTCGATCGCGGTCTCGGCGTCCCAGCCGTCGAAGAACGCCGCCAGGTCACGGAACGCCGGACGGGGGCGTGCCCCGGGGCCCACCGCCTCGTCGCCGGCGCGGACGCGGTACCCGGGGATCGGGACCACCGGGTCCTCGTCGCGTCCGGACGGCAGCCCCGCGGTGTCCTCCACCACCAGGGCGACGACGTCGTCGATCTCCCCGCGCTCGGCGTACGCGGTGCGCTGCCGGTCGGTGGAGTTGCCACGGGCCAGGGTCGCGTCGAGCAGCTCCGTCACCGTGCCCCAGTCGCCGAGCTCCTCGAGCTCCGGGCGCAGCCGGGACACGAGCTGGCGCACCGCGACCTCGGCGGGCAGGCGTTCGGGGTGCTGCCCGAGGCCGACCAGCTCGCCGCTCAGCCCGGAGCGGGCGGCCTGCCACATCGCCGCACGGTGCAGCGGTTCGCTGCGCGGGTGCCACTCGGCGCCGGACACGACCGACTTCTCGGCCTTGCGCACGGCGGCGCGGAAGAGTCCGGCGATGAGCACGGCGTCGTCCACCACCGGGGTCGCGTCGCAGACCCGCAGCTCGAGCGTCGGCGCGTGTGACGACGGCCGGACGTCGAAGTAGGCCATCTTCTTGTCGGCGATCACGCCCGAGGCGATCAGGTCGTCGAGCACCCGGTCGTACTCGGCGGCGTCCTCCACCGGGCCGAAGCTGCCGGCCGACGGCCACCGCTGCCAGATGATGCTCCGGAACGAGGCGTACCCGGTGTCCTGCCCGTTCCAGAACGGACTCGACGCACTCAGGGCCAGCAGCACCGGGAGCACCGGCGCCACCCGCTGGGCGATCAGCACCGCCAGGTCGCGGTCGCTCACCCCGACGTGCACCTGCAGGCCGCAGATGAGCTGCTCGTCGACGAGCATCCGGTACTGCTCCTGCATCCGGCCGTACCGCCCGCCGGCGCTCAGCTCGAAGTCGGCGTACTCCGACCTCGGCGCGGTGCCGACGGCGGCGATCGTGACCCCGGCCGGGGCGATCGCGGCACTGAGCTCGCTGCGCAGGTCGACGATCACCCGCCGCAGGTCGTCGAGGGTCCGCACCACCGGGGTGTTCGTCTCGATCGTCGTGCGCTGCAGCTCCGCGCCGAAACGGTCGGTGGGCAGCTTGGGCAGAAGGCGGGGGGCCTTCGCGGAAAGTCGGCCGGACTCGAGGTCGATGAGGTGCAGCTCTTCCTCGGCGCCGAGCGTCAGCTCTGCACTCATGGCTGGAACCTACGCGAGACGCCCGTGCCGTGTCTGCCGCGGCACTCCCCCGACTCACACTCGTAACACGCCCGCGGGGTGCGGTCACGGCACCGTGCGACACTCACTCCGTGACCCAGACCAGGACCGGCCCCCGACACGAACACCGGGCACCGGTCGCCGCGGCGGTGCTGGTCAACCTGGCGCTCAGCCTGTTCCTGCCCGACGAGGTGCTGTTCTTCCCGTCGTGGGTCGTGCCGGTGCTCGGCGTCCTGCTGCTCACCCCGCTGATCGTCTTCAACCCGCGGCGCCTGACCCGCGAGACCACCTGGTCCCGGTGGGTGTCCTTCGCGCTGGCGGGACTGCTGACCGTCGCGAGCCAGCTCACGGTGATCCGGACGATCACCGAGTTGCTGGGCGGCCACGCGGACGGAGCGGCCGTGCTGCTCACCGCCCTGCAGGTGTGGGTGAGCACGATCATCGTGTTCGGGCTCGTCTACTGGGAGCTCGACCGCGGGGGTCCGGTGGCCCGGCGACGCCCCGAACTGTGGTCGAGCGCCGAAGCGGACTTCCAGTTCCCGCAGGAAACCGACCCGAAGACCGCCGACTGGCGCCCGGTCTACCTCGACTACCTCTACGTCGCGATGACGAACATGATGGCCTTCAGCCCCACGGACACGATGCCGATGACCGTCCGGGCGAAGATGATCATGGCGTACCAGGCGCTCAGCGGGTTCATCCTGCTGGCGCTGGTCATCTCGCGCGCGGTCAACATCATCAGCTGACACCGCGCTCCGGAGCGGTGGAACCACGGACGGGAGGCACGGTGCCAGCTGGCACCGTGCCTCCCGTCCGTCGTCCGGTCGCCGCTACTGCGGGTCGGCGGGCTCGCCGCCCGAGTCGACGTCGCTGTCCTGCTGCGGGTCCTTCGTCGCGTCACCCGTCGACGACCCGTCCGGCAGGTCCTCGGTGTACTGCTGCTGGGTCTCGGTGGGATCGCTCGATCCGTCCGGTGTCGTCGAATCAGTCATGGCCCGGACGGTACGCGGACCGGCACCACGACCGTTCAGCGAGCGGACCCGCGCCGGAGCGCCACCCACTGCAGCAGCATGATCGTCTTGCCGTCGGCGATCCGGCCGTCCGCGACCATCGCGAGTGCCGCATCGAGCGGGAGCTCGAGCACCTCGATGTCCTCACCCTCGTCCTCCACACCGCCGCCGGCCTCGACCCGGTCCGCGGGCGTGTACGCGCCCACGTAGAAGTGGACCCGCTCGGTGACCGAACCGGGGCTCATGAACACGGCACCCAGGTGCTCGAGCGCGCCGAGCCGGATGCCGAGCTCCTCGGCGGCCTCGCGCCGGACGGCGGTCTCCGGGTCGTCCTCGTCGAGCAGACCCGCCGCGGCCTCGATCAGCATCCCGTCCGGGTGTCCGTTCACGTACGCCGGCCACCGGAACTGCCGCGTGAGCAGCACCGTGCCGCGCTCGGCGTCGTACGGCAGCACCGTCGCACCGTTGCCGCGGTCGTAGGTCTCGCGCTGCTGCCGGTCCCACCGACCGTCACGGCGCCGGACGTCCAGGGTCGTGCGGCGGAGCACGTGCCATCCGTTCGACACCACCTCGACGTCCCGCACGACGACGTCGGGGTTGCGGTCGAGGTCGCGGCCGACGGCGTCGAGCCCCGTCCGGCCACGATCGTCGGGGACGTCCACTCCGGGACGCTGGACGGTGGTGCGTTCGTCGGTCACACGATCACCGTAGCGAGGCACCCCGGCAGGACTCCGCCCCCTCGGTACGCTCGACGTGCCGCACCAGGGAGCGGCAGAGGACGGTGCAGCATGACCAGGACGTTCATCCTCCGACGACCGGACCGACCGCAGGTGGTCACCGTGTCCTTCGTGCTGTGGCTGGTGTGGGTGGTCGCCTGCATCGCTGCCACGGTGCTGCAGTTCTGGACGCCGGACGCGGCGGTCGGCCCGGCGCCGGTCATCGCCGGGATCGTCGCCCTGGTGCTCTGGGCCCTGGTGACGTGGGCGGTGTTCCGGACGGCAGCGGGATCCCGGGTCGCACGCATCGTGCTCGTCGTCGTCGCGGGCTTCCGCGCGGTCCTGAGCATCACCGGCGGACAGCTCGACGTCCTGACGATCGCACTGTCGGTCGTCGCCGCGGTCCTGCTCTTCCTGCCCTCCGCGCGCCCGTACTTCGCCGCACGAGCGGCGTGGAGGACCGGCCACGGGTTCGACGGGACCGGCGTGTCGGGGCCGAGCCGTGCCTCCGCGCCGGATCCTGACCGCACGACGGAGGCGGACCGGTCCTGACGCCGGCGGCTCGACGGACGGCCCGGGGAAGCCCCTGGAGACCAGGCCCCGGAAACCAGGAAAGGCCCCGGATTCCTCCGGGGCCTTTCCTGTTCTTCGCCTGGTGCGCGAGGGGGGACTTGAACCCCCACGCCGTTTCCAGCACACGGACCTGAACCGTGCGCGTCTACCAATTCCGCCACTCGCGCCAGCCCCGAAACACTACCACGCACAGACGGGTGTCAACGCCAACCACTACCATGCAGTGGTTGACGACCGACGACACGGGAGACGCATGGGCCTGCTGGACAACTTCGAGCGAGGGTTGGAACGCGCCGTCAACGGCGCGTTCGCCAAGACCTTCCGCTCCGGGGTGCAGCCCGTCGAGATCTCGAGCGCCCTGCGGCGCGAGCTCGACACCAAGGCCGCAGTGGTCTCCCGCGAGCGCATCCTCGTGCCGAACGAGTTCACCGTTCGTCTCGCGCCGCCGGACTGCACGCGCATGAACGACGTCGGTCGTCCACTCATCGACGAACTGACCCAGATGGTGCACCAACACGCCGTGGCGCAGAACTACTCGTTCTCCGGCCCGGTCACCATCCGGCTCCAGCAGGACGGCACACTCTCGACGGGCATCCTGCAGGTCGACTCCACCACCGTGCAGCGCGACGTGGCCTGGATCCCCGTGCTCGACATCGGCTCCCAGCGGCACCGACTGCACCGCGGGCGCACGGTGATCGGGCGCGGCAGCGACGCGGACATCACCATCGCGGACACCGGGACGAGCCGCAAGCACGTCGAGGTCCTGTGGGACGGCAAGCACGCGCAGGCCACCGATCTCGGCTCCACGAACGGCTCGAAGCTGAACGGTCAGCACTTCCAGCAGGCGATCGTTGAGCCGGACTCCACCATCGAGATCGGTCGGACCCGTATGGTGTTCCGGGTGATCCCGGAGAACGACGGAGGTGCTCGATGACCACAGGCCTGACCCTGCTCGTCCTGCGCTTCGTGTTCCTCGCGGTGCTCTGGCTGTTCGTCTTCGTGATCGTGTTCGCCCTGCGCAGCGATCTCTTCGGCCAGCGCGTCCGCACGATCCCGACCGATCCCAAGTCGGCCCCGTCCGGGCCGAGCACCCCCACCGTCCCGGCAGCGGCGGCCCCCGGCCCCGCGTCCAGCGGCGCGTTCACGGACGTCATCGGACAGCCCGGTGGTGGGCAGCGTCCCGCCTCGCAGGCCGCGTCCCGCCTGGTCATCACCGAGGGTGCGCGCGAGGGCATGGAGATGCCGCTCGGTGGCGGCCCCATCACGATCGGGCGCTCGAGCGAGTCGAACGTCGTGATCCGCGACGACTACACCTCGACCAACCACGCCCGCCTCGACCTGCGCGCCGACGGCTGGCTCCTCACCGACCTCGAGTCCACGAACGGCACCTTCGTCAACGGTCAGAAGGTGAGCGCTCCCGTCCTCGTGGCAGAGGGCACGCCGATCACGATCGGGACGACGACGTTCGAGCTGCGGCGGTAACCCGGCATGACCGCTCGCACGCTGAGCGCCGCTGTGTCCCACGTGGGGCGCATCCGCGCGAACAACCAGGACTCCGGCTACGCCGGGGCGCACCTGTTCGCGGTGGCGGACGGCATGGGCGGCCACGCCGGCGGTGACGTCGCCTCGGCGATCGCGATCCGCCGCATCCGCGAGGTCGACCGCGAGTTCCCCTCGGCGCACGACGCCGAGTTCGCACTGCAGTCGGCACTCATCGCCGCGAACCAGCTGATCACCGAGACCGTGTTCGAGCACCAGGAGCTCACCGGCATGGGCACCACGGTGTCCGCGATGATCCGCGTCGGCGAGCAGATCGCGATCGCGCACATCGGCGACTCCCGCATCTACCGCCACCGCGACGGCGAGCTGCAGCAGATCACGTCGGACCACACGTTCGTCCAGCGACTGGTCGACAGCGGCCGGATCACGCCGGAGGAAGCCGCGGTCCACCCGCGCCGCTCCGTGCTGATGCGCGTACTGGGCGACGTCGACGCAGCACCCGAGGTCGACACCGCGATCATGGACATCCAGCCGGGCGACCGCTGGCTGCTCTGCTCCGACGGGCTGTCGTCGTACCTGGCCGAAGAGCGGATCCGGCACGCCCTGGCGTCGAACATGGACGCCAACCAGGTCACGCAGCGCCTGGTGAAGGAGACGCTCGACCACGGCGCCCCCGACAACGTCACCGTCGTGGTGATGGACGTCACGGACACCGAGCCCGAGGACGACGACGACGCGGCCACCACCGTCGGGTCCGCCGCGGCACCCCTCACCTTCGAGGCGTCGACCGGCCGCAAGCCGATCCGCCTCCCCACGATCCTGCTGCACCCGCTCAAGGTCACCACCGCGCCCGAGGACTCGCACTTCGAGCCCGAGTCCGACCAGTTCTTCGCCGAGCTGATCGCCGAGGACCGCCGACGCCGCATCCGTCGTCGGGTGTCCTGGACCGTCGCGCTCGTGGTCGCCGTCGCCGTGCTCGTCGGCGCCGTGTTCGTCGGTTGGCGGATCACCCAGGACCACTACTACGTCGGCACCGACCGGGGCACCGTCGCGATCTACAAGGGCGTGCAGCAGTCGATCGGGCCGTTGGCGCTGTCGGACGTGTACGAGGACAGCGACATCACGGTCTCGTCGCTGCCGGACTACACCCGCGAGAACGTCCGCTCGACGATCAACGCGCAGTCGCTCTCCGACGCCCGTGACATCGTCGAGCGCCTGCGCAAGGCCGCCGCGACCGGTGAGGACCAGGCCGGCACCGGCGGGGACGGCAACGCGAGTCCATCGCCGTCACCCTCACCGACGCGATCGTCCTCGCCGTCGCCGAACCCGACGCGGAGCTCGCGATGAGCACCGCCACGGCCGCCCAGTCCTTCACGCAGGCGATCACGATCAAGCTCCGGGAGCCCGCCCGTGCGCGGAACCTCGAGCTCTTCCTGCTCGTCATCGCCTGCGGCATCTGCGCGGGCGCGATGGTGCTCGTGCAGCTCGGCACCAAGGGCCGGCTGTTCGACCAGTCGGTGCTCTGGGTCGGTGGCGGCATCCTCGGCCTCGCGCTCGTCATGCACGTGGTGCTGCGCGTCGTCGCGAAGAACGCCGACCCGTTCATCCTGCCGATCGCGCTCGTCCTGAACGGCATCGGCATCGCCGAGATCTACCGCATCGACGTCCACAACGGCCTGTCCGGCTGGGACGCCATCGGCGTGAAGCAGATCGTCTGGACGATGCTCGCGATGGTCCTGGCGATCATCACGCTCGTCGCCGTCCGGAACCACCGGTTCCTGCAGCGGTACCGCTACATCTTCATGGCGCTGACGATCATCCTGCTGCTCCTGCCCATGCTGCCCGGCATCGGCACGAACATCGGCGGCGCGCGGGTCTGGATCAAGATCGGCCCGTTCTCGTTCCAGCCCGGTGAGCTCGCGAAGATCACCATGGCGCTGTTCTTCGCCGGGTACCTCGTCACCGCCCGTGACTCGCTGTCGATCGTCGGCAAGAAGTTCCTCGGCATGACGTTCCCGCGTGCCCGCGACCTCGGCCCCATCCTGGTGATGTGGGGCGCCGCGATGGCCGTGCTCGTGTTCCAGCGCGACCTCGGCACCGCCCTGCTCTACTTCGGCCTGTTCCTCGTGATGATCTACGTCGCCACGGCACGGGTCAGCTGGGTCGCGATCGGTCTCACGCTGTTCATCGGTGGCGCCCTCGTCGCACAGAGTCTCCTCGAGTACGTCCGTGGCCGCTTCGAACAGTGGCTCGACCCGTTCAACCAAGAGGTCTTCAGCCGCGACACCCAGGCGAGCTACCAGCTCGTGCAGGGCCTGTTCGGCTTCGCGAACGGCGGGATCACCGGCACCGGCCTCGGCCAGGGCCGGCCGTACATCACCCCGGTCGCCAACGCCGACTACATCGTCGCGTCACTCGGCGAAGAGCTCGGCCTGATCGGTGTCTTCGCGATCCTCGCGCTCTTCATCGTGTTCGCGTCCCGTGGCATCCGCGTCGGGTTCATGGCGCAGGACGACTTCGGCAAGCTGCTCGGTGTGGGCTTCGGCTTCATCATCGCCCTGCAGGTGTTCGTCGTCGTCGGCGGCATCACCCGGATCATCCCCGTCACCGGTCTGACCACCCCGTTCATGGCCGCGGGTGGTTCCTCGCTCATCGCCAACTGGATCATCGCCGCGATGCTGCTGCGCCTGACCGACGCGATCCCCGCCGAACAGCGTGTCCAGCAGGGCGCGATCCCCGCCGCGAGCGGGCGGTCCGCGCGCGCGACCAGGAAGGAGCGTCGTCGATGAACCGACAGCTCCGCGGTGTCTCGACCGTCATCGTGCTCATGTTCGTCGCACTCTTCGTGTCGACGACCTCGATCCAGTTCTTCTCGGCAGACTCGTTGCGCGCCGACTCCCGGAACTCCCGAACCATCTTGGACAGTTACTCGACCAAGCGCGGCGCGATCCTCGTGGACGGCAGCCCGATCGCCGAGTCGACCCCGGTGAACGACCAGTACGAGTACCAGCGCAAGTACACGAACGGCGACCTGTACTCCGCGGTCACCGGCTACTTCACGATCGGCCAGGGCAACACCGGCATCGAGAGCGCGGAGAACACCGTGCTGTCCGGCAACTCGGACGCCTCGTTCTTCCAGAACCTCAACTCGATCCTCACCGGCCAGGACGTCCAGGGCGACAACGTCAACCTGACCATCGACCCGGACGTGCAGCAGGCCGCGTACGACGCCCTCGGCACGAACAGCGGTGCGGTCGTCGCGATCCAGCCCAAGACCGGCAAGATCCTGGCGATGGTGTCGAAGCCGAGCTACGACCCGAACTCGCTCACCTCGCACGACACGGCCGAGGTCAAGCGGCAGTACGACGCGCTGCTCGGTGCCGACACCGCCCCGTTGCAGAACCGTGCCATCGGCGGCGACCTGTACACGCCCGGATCGGTGTTCAAGCTCGTCGTCGCCTCGGCGGCGCTCGAGGGCGGCAAGTACAACCTCGACTCCACGTTCCCGAACCCGTCGCGACTGCAGCTGCCGGGGACGAGCTCGTACATCAACAACGCCGAGGGCGGCACCTGCGGCGGCGGCGACAAGGTCAAGCTGCGCACCGCGATCCAGTACTCGTGCAACATCCCCTTCGCCGAACTCGGTCAGAAGCTCGGGTACGACGCGATCAAGGACATGGCCGACAAGTACGGCTTCGGCGACGCCATCGAGATCCCGATGGCCGCGACCGCCAGCCAGTACCCCGACGTCGACTCGACGGCCCAGCTCATGCTGAGCGCCTTCGGCCAGGCGAGCGTCCGGGTCTCCCCGCTGCAGATGGCGATGGTGTCGGCCGGCATCGCGAACGGCGGCAAGGTCATGCAGCCCTCACTCGTCGACTCGATCACCACGAGTGACCTGAAGACCGTCGAGTCCTTCTCTCCGAGGCAGTACAGTGATCCGCTGTCGTCCTCCGAGTCCGCTGACCTCACCGAGGCCATGCAGAGCGTCGTGAACGCGGGGACCGGTACCAATGCCAAGATCGACGGTGTCGACGTCGCCGGCAAGACCGGCACGGCTGAAGGCGGCACCGGCGATCCGTACACGCTCTGGTTCACGGGGTTCGCCCCCGCGAAGGACCCGGAGGTCGCCGTGGCGGTGGTCGTCGGGAACGGCGGCGGGCTCGGGCAGTCCGGAGTCGGCAACACGGTCGCGGCCCCGGTCGCGAAGAAAGTCATGGAGGCGGTGCTGAACAAATGAGACCCACCAGCGGACTCACCTTCGGTGGGCGGTACCAGCTCTCCTCCCGGGTCGCCATCGGCGGCATGGGCGAGGTGTGGCAGGCGACCGACCTCGTCATCGGCCGAACCGTCGCACTCAAGATCCTCAAGGACGAGTACCTCGGTGACCCCGGCTTCCTCGAGCGCTTCCGCGCCGAGGCCCGGCACGCCGCCCTCGTCAACCACGAGGGCATCGCCAACGTCTTCGACTACGGCGAGGAGGACGGCAGCGCCTACCTCGTGATGGAGCTCGTCCCCGGCGAGGCCCTGTCGACCATGATCGAACGCGAGCACACGCTCCCGGTCGACAAGGTGCTCGACATCGTCGCGCAGACCGCGAACGCCCTGCAGGCCGCACACGCGGTCGGCCTGGTGCACCGCGACATCAAGCCGGGCAACCTGCTCATCACGCCCGACGGTCGCGTCAAGATCACCGACTTCGGCATCGCCCGCATCGCCGACCAGGTCCCGCTCACCGCGACCGGTCAGGTGATGGGCACGGTGCAGTACCTGTCGCCCGAGCAGGCCAGCGGCCACCCCGCCTCGCCGTCGACCGACATCTACTCGCTCGGCATCGTCGCGTACGAGGCCCTGGCGGGTCGTCGTCCGTTCACCGGTGAGTCGCAGGTCGCGATCGCGATGGCGCACATCAACGAGCAGCCGCCGCCGCTGCCCGGGGACATCCCCGAGCCGGTCTCGGCCCTGGTCATCTCGTGCATCGCGAAGAAGCCCGCCGACCGTCCCGCGACGGCAGCGAACCTGGCCCGCGCCGCCCAGGCGCTCCGCCGGGGTGACGTCGCCGCCGCCACCGTGGCCGTCCCCGCCATCGCGGGGAACGGCACCGTCGCGTTCAACCCGCCCCAGGGCCAGGGGAACGACGCCGCGACCGCACTCATCGGCACCCAGGCAGGATCGATGGCCGGCGGACCCGGGGCCCCCCGCTCGCCCGTCAGCGACGAGCCCGAGGAACCGAAGAAGAAGCGTGCCTGGATCTGGTGGGTCGTCGGCATCGTCGTCGTGCTCGCCATCGCCGCCGGCACGGCGTACGCCCTCAACGCGAACAACGCCCCGGAGCCCGAGCCAACGAAGTCCTCGAGCACGCCGAAGCCGTCCCGCACGCCCAGCGAGACGCCGTCCCCCGAGCCGACCGAGACCCGCGTCACGGTGTCGGCAGCCGACTACCAGGGGCAGAACGCCGAGGACGTCGCGAACCAGCTGCGTGCCCGGGGTCTGCAGGCCGAGGTCGTCGACGGATCGAACGCGACGACGTCCGACCAGGTCGGCACCGTCGAGTCGCTCAGCCCCGAGGGCAGCCTGGCACCGAACACGCTCGTCACGATCAAGTCCTACGGCGACGTGCTGACCGCACCGGCGCCCGAGCGTGCCACCGGTGGGACCGTCAGTGAGTCCGGTCGCGTGACCTTCAGCTGGCCGGCGTACACGAGCTGCCCCGCCGGGTACTCGGACGTCAGCTACACGTACACGATCGACAACGGCACCGTGACGTCGAACGGCAGCAGCTCCGGCTCCACCTCGGGCACCGCGGTGACCGTCGCCGGTGCCCAGTACGGCAAGGTCGCCCTGTCGTACAAGGTCACCTGCAAGTCGCCGCAGTCCGATGCCTCGGTCGTCTCGGCGTCCTCGCCGGGCGCCCAGGTCGAGTGGACCGAGCCCACGGACCAGGAGACGACGGACCCGGGTGACGGAACGGACCCCGGCGACGGGACCAACCCGAGCCAGCCCGGCCCGCAGGACGGCCAGTGAACGACCCCCGGACGGGGGCTGTCGACACCGTTCGGTAACGGTTCGGTCGACCCCTCTCCGGCCAGCGTCTCACCAGGTCGTGCTGCCGTACACTAGCCGGACGAACAGACGGAGGAGTACGTGCCAGAAGGTGTGACCGCGGGGATCACGCTCCTCGCCAATCGCTACGAGATCGGTGACGTCATCGGTCGGGGCGGCATGGCGACCGTGCACCTCGGCAACGACACCCGCCTCGGCCGCAAGGTCGCGGTGAAGCTCCTCAAGCCGAGCCTCGCCAACGACCCGGCCTTCCGCACGCGCTTCCGGCAGGAAGCCCAGGCTGCTGCGCGCATGGCACACCCGACCGTCGTGCGCGTGTACGACGCCGGCGAAGAGACGGTGTCCGAGCCCTCGGGTGCCGAGGTGCAGGTGCCCTTCATCGTGATGGAGTACGTCGAGGGCCGACCGCTCTCCGACATCATCGCCGAAGGTGCCGTCGCCCCGGACGAAGCCGTCCGCATCACCGAGGGCATCCTCACCGCGCTCGAGTACTCGCACCGCGCCGGCGTCGTCCACCGTGACATCAAGCCCGCCAACGTCATGGTCACGCACAGCGGCCAGGTGAAGGTCATGGACTTCGGCATCGCCCGGGCGATCACCGACACCTCGGCCACGGTGGCCCAGACCACCTCGATCCTCGGCACGGCCTCGTACTTCTCACCGGAGCAGGCCCGCGGCGAGACCGTCGACGCCCGCACCGACCTGTACTCCACCGGCGTCGTGCTCTTCGAGCTCCTCACCGGTCGCGCGCCGTTCCTCGGGGACACCCCGGTGGCGGTCGCGTACCAGCACGTCAGCGAGCAGCCGGTCGCACCGTCGACGATCTCGCCCGAGGTGTCCCCGGCCCTCGACGCCGTGACGCTCCACGCCCTGGTCAAGGACCGCACGCGCCGGTTCCAGAACGCGGCCGAGTTCCGCGCGGACCTGCAGCAGGCCGCGGCCGGCCGGGTCCCCACCTCCACCAAGAAGCAGCAGCAGAACGCCCAGAACGATGCGTCGACCGTGCTGTTCGGCGTCGATCCCCGCACGACGACCAACGCCGCCTCGGCGTTCCGCGAGCTCGACGACGACACCGCCGAGCACCGCCCGCAGCGCACGCAGAACCGTCCGCCGGTCGCGTGGATCTGGGTGGGCATCCTGCTCACCGTCGCGGTCATCGTGGCCGTGGTGTTCTTCGTCGCGAACCTGCAGCCCGGCAAGCCCCCGGTGTCGTCCTCGGTCAGCGTGCCGAACGTCGCAGGGTCGACGTACAGCTCCGCGGCCAGCGCCATCGAGAAGAAGTCCCTCAAGCCGGTCAAGGTCGAGGAGAACTCCGACAGCGTCGACAAGGGCCTGGTCATCCGGACCGACCCGGGTTCGGGCGTGAACGTCGGACGCAACCAGAACGTCAACGTCGTGGTCTCCATCGGACCGGAGCGCGTCCCCGTGCCCGAGCTGAACGGGCAGTCGCAAGCCGCAGCGCAACAGGCGCTCGACAACGCCGGCTTCCGCTTGGGCGCGATCTCGAGCGACTACTCCACCGACGTCCCCGAGGGCACGGTCCTGAGCTCCGACCCCGAGTCGGGTTCCCTGCACACCAAGGGCATCGTGATCAACCTGACGGTCTCCAACGGCAAGGTACAGCTGCCCGACGTGACGCAGCAGCAGTACTCGGCGGCGAAGGCCACCGTGGAGCAGCTCGGACTCACCGTGAACCCGGCGCCGTCCTACTCGTGCACCGGCGGCGTGGTCACGCAGCAGGACACCCCCGCTGGCGACGTCGCGCAGGGCAGTGCCGTCACGCTCACCTACTGCGCACGAGCTGCGGCGCCGCCGAAGGCACCGTCGTCGAACAACAACAACGACAGCGGCGGCAACGGTGGTGACGGTGGGAACACTGACCGCGGTGGCGACGACGGTGGCGACGGCCGCTGAGCCGACCACGGGGCCGGGCGGCGAACCCGACCATCTCGTGACGGGGCCGTCCTGACGGACGGGTGACGGGCCTCCAGTCCGCGGACCGGCGTTGCCGTCGCGTGCGCCGCGCCCGTTCGTCACGGCTCCTTCGTCACGGCGTGTTCGTCACAGCCTGGAGGCACAGCGCACGCCCGCCCCAGAACGCGCGGCACGCAGGTGGTCCGGTCCAGTGCCAGGCACACGCCGGCGTGTCAGCGTGACGCCCCGCAACGCACGAGACGCCGCCGATTCCGGCGGCGTCTCGTGAAGACGACGGCGTCTGCCGCCGCGGAGGCTCGTCAGGCGCGGTGCGTCGCGATGAGCGGCCCGAGGCCGGCGGCACGCTCGGCCGCCCCGGACAGCCCGGTGGTCTCGAGCCAGTTGCCGACCATGCGGTAGCCGCCCTCGGTCAGGACCGACTCCGGGTGGAACTGCACACCGAACACGGGGTGCTCGCGGTGCTGCACCCCCATGATGACCCCGCCGCCGGTGCGCGCCGTCACGGTGAGCTCGTCGGGGACCGTGCCGTCGACGATCGCGAGCGAGTGGTAGCGCGTGGCGGTGAACGGGTGGGGGACGCCGTCGAACAGCGGACTGCCGTCGTGGTCGACCTGGGAGGTCTTGCCGTGCATGAGCTCCTCGGCGTGGGTGACCGTGGCACCGAGGGCCTCGGCGATGGCCTGGTGCCCGAGGCAGACGCCGAGGAGCGGGACCTCGGCGGCGATGGCGGCGTGCACGGTGGGGATCGAGACGCCCGCTGCCGCCGGTGTCCCCGGACCCGGGGAGAGCAGGACGCCGTCGTACTCCGCGATGCGGTCGGCGATCTCGGACTCGGGGAAGGCGTCGTTGCGGACGACGTCCGTCTCGGCGCCGAGCTGCTGCACGTAGCCGTTGAGCGTGTAGACGAAGCTGTCGTAGTTGTCGACGACGAGGATCCTGGTCATGGCGGTCCACCGTACTCGTGGGCGATGTGTGCGGCGGTCCGCGGGCCGATCCACACACGTGGTCACGGTAGGATACCGGCCATGGCCAAGGACAAGGACCGCACCAAGCCCGCCCGGAGGACCCGAGCCGACTCGGTCGACACTGCTGGGGACGCCCCCAACCCGGTGTGGTTCAAGCCGGTCATGTTCGGCTTCATGCTCGTCGGCCTGGTGTGGGTGATCGTCTTCTACATCTCGAACGCCACCCTGCCGGTCCCGAGCCTCGGCTCGTGGAACATCCTGATCGGCTTCGGCATCATGTTCGTCGGCTTCCTCATGACCACCCGGTGGCGCTGACCTCCAGGTCGCTGCCCCCGACGCCCGTCGCCCCGCAAGGTGCGGCGGGCGTCGTCGTTCTCCACAAGCAGGACCGACACCGAACCGCACATCCTCGACGATCCTGCTGTTCTCCACACTTCTCCCCACTCTCCACACGATCATCCACAGCACCGCCCCGGAGTTATCCACAGCTGAGTCCACAGTGGGGATAATCACACTGGTGTAACTCACCACCTTCTCCACACCTGTGGATAACTCTCGGTGGCGCTGTGGACAGCTGTGGACGAGCAGGGCACGGACAGCACCGGGAACGACGAACGCCCCGTCGCAGTGCGACGGGGCGTTCGAGGAGCGCGTTGTGGCGGTGTCAGCCGATCGTGACCGCGTACCCGACAGCGGTGAGCGCGATGCCGAGCACCGCCGCGCCGATGATCAGGGCGATCTGCAGCGGTCGCTTCCGGACGTTGCGCGTCTGCGCGAAGACGAAGCCCATCAGGAACCCGCCGATGATCCCGCCGACGTGCGCCTGCCACGAGATGTTGACTCCGGGCAGGAACCCGATGACCAGGTTCAGTCCCATGAGCACGAGGAGTTGCACGGCGTTGTTCCCCAGGCTGCGCTGCAGCACGAAGAACGCGGCGAACAGCCCGAAGATCGCACCCGAAGCACCCAGCACGGTCGTCCCCGGCGCCAGGAAGGTGACGAGCATGGACCCGAAGATCCCGGTGATGAAGTACAGCGCCACGAACCGCCAGGTACCGAGCATGTTCTCGAGCATGCGACCGAAGATCCAGAGCGCCCACATGTTGAACAGGATGTGGAAGATGCCCGAGTGCACGAACAGCGAGGTCACCACACGCCAGGGCTGCGTCGGCAGCAGCAGCGAGTTGTAGGCGAGCAAGCTCGTGAAGAACCGTCCGCTGACCTGGTCGAGCAACCAGATCGCCACCGTGATCGCCACGATGACGGTCGTGCCCTTCTGGTCGAGCATCGCGAACCGACGCCGAGCGACCGTGAACCCGCTGGGGGCTCCGGACGCTCGGCGGTTCGCTGCGAACTGTGCGCGCTGTTCACGCACGCACTCCGGGCAGTGCACCCCGACCGCCGCCGGCGTCTGGCACTCCGGGCAGATCGTCCGCCCACAGCGCTGGCAGAGCACGAAGCTCTGCCGGTCCGGATGCCGGTAGCAGGTGTTGTTCGGGTTGTACGCCTGGTCGGTCACGTGCGGGTCAGACGCCTTCGACGTCGATGCTCTGGATGACGACGTCCTCGACGGGCTTGTCGCGGCCGTCGGTCGGCACGGCCTCGATCGCGTCGACGACCGCGCGGGACTCGTCGTCGGCGACCTCACCGAAGATGGTGTGCTTGCCCTGCAGCCACGGCGTCGCCACCGTGGTGATGAAGAACTGCGAGCCGTTGGTGCCGCGGCCGCCCTGGATGCCGGCGTTCGCCATGGCGAAGATGTAGGGGTTCTGGAACGTGAGCTCCGGGGAGATCTCGTCGTCGAAGCGGTAACCCGGGCCGCCGATGCCCTGGCCGAGCGGGTCGCCGCCCTGGATCATGAAGTCCTTGATGATGCGGTGGAAGATCACGCCGTCGTAGAGCTTGTCGGTCGAGACCTTGCCCGTGCCGGGGTGGGTCCACTCCTGCTGGCCCGTTGCGAGGTCGACGAAGTTCTTGACGGTCTTCGGTGCGTGGTTGCCGAACAGGTTGACGCGGATGTCGCCCTTGTTGGTGTGGATCGTTGCGACAGCGGTGTGCAGAGACATGTTCCGATTCTCGCATGTACTCCTGACCGTGGACGGATCCCACAGCTACGGCTCCGTGACCTGTCAGGCAGTGTGGTGGCAGGATGGGGTCACGCCGATCCGATGGAGGTACCAGATGACGACGATCGAGATCCCGCGAAAGCGTCGGAAGCAGATCAAGAAGCTCAAGGGCCAGACCGCCTCGCTCCTCGGCGAGCAGCGCAAGGTCCTCGAGCACGCGAACGCGATCCTGGCTGAGGCCCGGACCAACGCCGCGGACGCAGCTCGCAAGGACATCGCACCCCGCGTGCAGAACGCGATCGACAACGGGATCCGTCCCGCGTTCGCGACCGGCGTGCACGCTGCCACCTCGGCAGCGCAGAGCGCTTCGCACAAGTTCCAGTCCGAGGTGGTCCCCGGACTCGTCTCGACCGCTGGTTCGGTGCTGAGCGTGACCGATCTCGCGAAGGACCCCCGGGTCAAGAAGATCGTGAAGAACGCCCAGAAGAAGGGCAAGAAGGCCAAGAAGGCCGCTGCGAAGTACGTCCCGTCGCAGCAGAAGAAGGGCCTCGGCTTCGGCGGAGTCGCACTCATCATCGTCGGCGTCGTCGCCGTCGCCGGTGCTGCGTACGCCGCGTACCAGACGCTCCGTGCCGACGACGACCTCTGGGTCGCCGACGACGCTGACACGGCGGAGAAGCCCGCCGCCTGACCTCCCGGTTCGTACGAAGGGCCCCGGCACCAGCCGGGGCCCTTCGTCGTTCCCGGGCCTGGCGACCATGCACCCGCGCACGGTGACGCGCCCTGAGCGCGCCCACCCACCCGTCTGGAGGCCCGCACCGGCCTGGCACCGCGCCTCCCGTCCGGCGGGCCGTCACGCAACACGCCCTGGGGCAGCCCCCGACAGGTCGCATCCTGTCGTCCGGAGGACGCGCAGTCGACAGTTCCAGCCACCTCGGCAAACCGCACGCGGCATGTCGTGACCACTCGACAAGAAGCAACCTGCAGGGAGAGTGGCAAACCCAACCATCGCGGAGCGGCGCGTCGCCGAAGGCGCGCAGACAAGCACGACGACCGAAGACGGCGGAGCGAGGAACGAGCGAAGCAGGACTCGTGCAGAGGGAGTGGAGCCTGGGAGAATCGAACTCCCGACATCCTGCTTGCAAAGCAGGCGCTCTACCAACTGAGCTAAGGCCCCGAGTGCCACCGAGGTGATCGGCGACAGGATCGGATTGTCGTGCTGTTCCGGAGAACTGGTGGGGCTACAAGGACTTGAACCTTGGACCTCTTCGTTATCAGCGAAGCGCTCTAACCGCCTGAGCTATAGCCCCTCGGACCGGATGAAAGCCTACCGTACCGATCCCAGAGAACGAAATCGAGCGGTCGGCCTCATCCGGCCGGGTGTGTCAGTTGTTCGTGAAGCCCACGAGCAGCCCGCCCGTGATCCGCACACTGAGGTTGTAGAGCACGCTCACGATGGCGCCGAGCACGGTGCCGACGACCACGTTGAGGATGCCCACGACGATGGAGAACCCGAGGACCTGGCCCAGCGAGAACTGGTCCATGATCGAGTAACTGTTCTGACCGGTGACGTCCTTCAGCAGGGCGTCGATCTGGGTGAACACACCCGTCTGGTTCAGGATGACCCACACCAGTGCCGTGGCGACCACGATCACGATGCTGCCGGCCAGGGCGATGAGGAAGCTCAGCTTCACCATCGACCAGAAGTCGACGTAGACCAGTCGCAACCGCACCTGGCGGGTGCCGACGGGTCGCTTCGCCTTCTTCTGGAGCTTCTCGGCGACACTACTCATTGCTTGACTGGTCCTCTCCGGCCTCGTCTGCGACGGGCTCGGTGTCGATGGGATCAGTGGAATCCGGGGCCGCTTCGGCAGGGCTGACCGTCTCCACCGGGCCCGCGGGCTCGATCTCGGCGTCGTCCTGGTCGTCCAGGTTCCGCTCGGTGTTCCGGGCCACCGCGATGATCCGGTCGTTCTCCGCGAACCTCGCGAAGACGACGCCCATCGTGTCACGGCCCTTGGCAGGGACCTCGGCCACGGCAGACCTTACCACCTTGCCCGATTGCAGCACGACGAGCACTTCGTCGTCCTCGCCGACGATGAGAGCGCCCACAAGATCGCCTCGGTCGAGCGCCAACTTGGCCACCTTGATGCCCAGACCGCCACGGCCCTGCACGCGGTACTGGTCGACTGCGGTGCGCTTGGCGTAGCCACCCTCGGTCATCACCCAGACGAACCCGTCGTCGGAGACGACCCGAGCCGCGAGCAGCGAGTCACCGTCGCGGAAGGACATGCCCTTCACACCCGAGGTCGATCGACCCATCGGACGCAGGGTGTCGTTCGTCGCCGTGAAGCGGAGCGACATGCCCTGGCGGGACACCAGCAGCAGGTCGTCGTGCTCGTCGACGAGCAGCGCCTGGCGGAGCTTGTCGCCGTCGCGCAGGTTGATCGCGATGATGCCGCCGGTGCGGTTCGTGTCGTACTCGGTCAGCGCGGTCTTCTTCACCAGGCCGTGCTCGGTCGCGAGGACGAGGTACTGGGCGACCTCGTAGTCGCGGATGTCGAGCACCTGCTGGATCTGCTCGTCGGGCTGCATCGCCAGCAGGTTCGCGACGTGCTGGCCCTTCGCGTCACGGCCGGCCTCCTGCAGCTCGTACGCCTTGGCGCGGTAGACCCGTCCCTGGTCGGTGAGGAACAGGAGCCAGTGGTGCGTCGTCGTGACGAAGAAGTGCTCGACGATGTCGTCGGCGCGGAGCTGGGCCCCACGGACACCTCGGCCACCGCGGTGCTGCGAGCGGTACTGGTCGCTCCGCGTGCGCTTGACGTAGCCACCGCGGGTGATGGTGACGACCATCTCCTCTTCGGGGATCAGGTCTTCCATCGACATGTCGCCGTCGTAGCCGAACATGATCTCGGTGCGGCGGTCGTCGCCGAAGCGGTCGACGATCTCGCTGAGCTCGTCGCGGATGATCGAGCGCTGACGGCTCTCCGACGCCAGGATGTCCTGGAAGTCGGCGATCTTGCGCTCGAGTTCCTCGGCCTCGTCGTGGATCTTCTGGCGCTCCAGGGCCGCGAGGCGACGGAGCTGCAGCTCGAGGATCGCGCGCGCCTGGATCTCGTCGACGGACAGCAGGTCCATCAGGCCGGTGCGGGCCTCTTCGACGTCGGGCGAACGACGGATGAGCGCGATGACCTCGTCGAGGGCGTCGAGCGCAGCCAGGTACCCGCGCAGGATGTGGGCGCGCTTCTCGGCCTCGCGCAGCCGGTACTGCGTGCGGCGCACGATGACGTCGACCTGGTGGGCGACCCACGCCGAGATGAAGCCGTCGAGTGGCAGGGTGCGGGGCACGCCGTCGACGATCGCGAGCATGTTCGCGCCGAAGTTCTCCTGCAGCTGGGTGTGCTTGTACAGGTTGTTCAGCACGACCTTGGCGACGGCGTCGCGCTTCAGCACGATGACCAGGCGCTGCCCGGTCCGACCGGAGGTCTCGTCGCGGATGTCGGCGACGCCGGCGAGCTTGCCGTCCTTGACCAGTTCGGCGATCTTGATCGCCAGGTTGTCCGGGTTGACCTGGTACGGCAGCTCGGTGACGACGAGGCAGGTGCGCCCCTGGATCTCCTCCACCGAGACCACGGCACGCATCGTGATCGAGCCACGGCCGGTGCGGTAGGCGTCCTGGATGCCCTTGGTGCCGAGCACCTGCGCACCGGTCGGGAAGTCCGGGCCCTTGATGCGCTGCATGAGCGCGGCGAGCAGCTCTTCGCGGGTGGCGTCGGGGTTGTCGAGCGCCCACTTCGCACCCTCGGCGACCTCGCGCAGGTTGTGCGGCGGGATGTTCGTGGCCATGCCGACCGCGATGCCGACGGACCCGTTGACGAGCAGGTTCGGGAACCGGGCCGGCAGGATCGCCGGCTCCTGCGTGCGGCCGTCGTAGTTGTCCTGGAAGTCGACGGTGTCCTCGTCGATGTCGCGGACCATCTCGAGCGCGAGCGGCGCCATCTTCGTCTCGGTGTACCGCGGGGCGGCGGCGCCGTCGTTGCCGGGCGAACCGAAGTTGCCCTGGCCGAGCGCCAGCGGGTACCGGAGCGACCACGGCTGCACCAGGCGGACCAGGGCGTCGTAGATCGCCGAGTCACCGTGCGGGTGGAACTGGCCCATCACGTCACCGACGACGCGGGAGCACTTCGAGAACGCACGGTCCGGGCGGTAACCGCCGTCGAACATCGCGTAGATCACACGGCGGTGCACCGGCTTGAGGCCGTCGCGGACCTCCGGCAGGGCACGACCGACGATGACCGACATCGCGTAGTCGAGGTACGAGCGCTGCATCTCGAGCTGCAGGTCGACCTGCGAGATGCGGTCACCGGAGACGACGATGTCCCCGCTGTCGCCGTGGACGATCTCGGGCTGCTCGTCGGCGCCGTTCTCGTTGTCGTCAGCCATGTGGCTTCGTTCCCTTTCTGGACAGCCTGGAGGCTGTGGTTCCGTTGGTCGCGCCGGGCGCGACCACAGGTGGTCAGGACTGGTCGACGCGGCTCACACCGCGCCTCCTGGCCGTTAGATGTCGAGGAAGCGGACGTCCTTGGCGTTCTGCTGGATGAACTGGCGACGTGCGTCGACGTCCTCACCCATCAGCGTCGAGAAGGTGCTGTCGACCGCGGCTGCGTCCTCCAGCGTGACCTGCAGGAGCGTGCGGGTGTCCGGGTTCATCGTGGTGTCCCAGAGCTCCTTGTAGTCCATCTCGCCGAGGCCCTTGTAGCGCTGGATCCCGTTGTCCTTCGGGATGCGCTTGCCGGCGGCGAGGCCGGCCTGCATCAGGGCGTCGCGCTCCCGGTCGCTGAACACGTACTCGTGCGCCGAGTTCGACCACTTCAGGCGGTACAGCGGCGGCTGCGCGAGGTACACGTACCCACGCTCGATGAGCGGACGCATGTAGCGGAAGAGCAGCGTGAGCAGCAGCGTCGTGATGTGCTGGCCGTCGACGTCGGCATCGGCCATCAGCACGATCTTGTGGTACCGGGCCTTGTCCGGGTCGAAGTCCTCACCGATGCCGGCGCCGAACGCCGTGATCATCGACTGGATCTCCTGGTTGGCGAGGGCACGGTCGAGCCTGGCCTTCTCGACGTTCAGGATCTTGCCGCGCAGCGGCAGGATCGCCTGGGTCATCGGGTTGCGGCCCTGCACGGCGGAACCACCGGCGGAGTCGCCCTCGACCATGAAGATCTCCGACAGGGTCGGGTCCTTCGACTGGCAGTCCTTGAGCTTGCCGGGCATGCCACCCGACTCGAGCAGCCCCTTGCGACGGGTGGTCTCGCGTGCCTTGCGGGCCGCGAGCCGAGCCTGCGACGCCTGGATCGCCTTGCGGACGACGTCGCGTGCCTGCGTCGGGTTGCTCTCGAACCAGTGGGTCAGCTCGGTGCCGACGACACGCTGCACGAACGACTTCGCCTCGGTGTTGCCGAGCTTGGTCTTCGTCTGCCCTTCGAACTGCGGCTCGCCGAGCTTCACGGAGATGACAGCGGTGAGCCCTTCGCGGATGTCGTCACCCGTCAGGTTGTCGTCCTTCTCCTTGATGATCTTCGCCTCACGCGCGTAGCGGTTGACGAGGGTCGTGAGCGCGGCGCGGAAGCCCTCTTCGTGGGTCCCGCCTTCGTGCGTGTTGATCGTGTTCGCGAAGGTGTGGACGCTCTCCTGGTACGAGGTGTTCCACTGCATCGCGACCTCGAGCGCGATCTTGCGGTCCGGGTCCTCGGACTCGAAGCCGATGACGTCGGGGTGGACGAGGTCGGCCTTCTTCTGCGCGTTGATGAACTCGACGTAGTCGGCGAGCCCACGCTCGTACATGAAGGTGTCGTTGCGAGCTTCTTCCCCTTCTTCGGGGGCGCGCTCGTCGCGCAGGTTGATCCGCAGACCCTTGTTCAGGAAGGCCATCTGCTGGAAGCGCGTGCGCAGGGTCTCGTAGTCGAAGACGACGGACTCGAAGATCTCGGCGTTCGGCCAGAACGTGATCGTCGTCCCGGTCTCGTCGGCCGGTTCGTCCTTCGAGACGGGGGCCACGGGGACACCGTCGGTGTAGCTCTGACGCCAGACGTGGCCCTGCCGACGGACCTCGACGTCGAGCTCGGAACTCAGCGCGTTCACGACGGACGAACCGACGCCGTGCAGACCACCGGAGACGGCGTAGCCGCCACCGCCGAACTTGCCGCCGGCGTGCAGGACGGTGAGGACGACCTGCAGGGTCGAGACCCCCTCGGCCGCGTGGACGTCGACCGGGATGCCACGGCCGTTGTCGACCACCCGGACGCCACCGTCTTCACGGATGCTCACGTCGATGGTGTCGCAGTACCCGGCGAGGGCTTCGTCGACCGAGTTGTCGACGATCTCCTGGACCAGGTGGTGCAGACCGCGGGGACCGGTCGAACCGATGTACATACCGGGACGCTTGCGGACCGCCTCGAGCCCCTCGAGCACCTGAATCTGGTCTGCGCCGTAGGACGGTTCGCTCTGCGGGGTCTCCGCTTCGAGCGGGTTCTGCGGGTCGTCTTCAGATTCTGATGCCATGTCGAGCGTGCTCCTGCCTGCGCGCGGAACGCCCGCGCACTGCACCTCCCAGTCTACCGCAGAGCCCCCTCTTTCGAGGGCTCATCTGCCCCACAGACGGGCTTTTCTGGCACTCCAGGATGATTTCGTCGCCTCAACCGTAGGTGTCGCGAGGACCGCGCCCCTGGACCGTCCTGGGGCCGCGTTTCCAGGTGGGGGCGTCCGGGCCGGAAACCCTGATCGACTCGACCCCTGCTTCCGGGTGCCGTTCCGCGATGGTGGTCGTGACCGTCGCGCGCATCAGTCGGAGCTGGGTCGCCCAGGCCGTCGAGTCGCACCGGATGACGAGTGCGCCGTCGTCGATGGTCACCGGGCGGGAGTGCTTCGCCAGCTCCTCGCCGACGACGCTCGGCCAGTCCACGAAGAGCTCGGAGCGGGCGAGTGGTTCGGTCCACCCGAGCTCGTGGGCGAGCGACCCGACGATGTCGGCGAGGCCCTTCGGCTCACGGCCTCGCCCGTACGGCACGGTGTCGGCGTCGAACTCGCGAGCGCGTCGGCGGCGGGCATCGGTGCCGCGCTTGGACGGGTCGCCGAACACCGCGCGCAGGTGTCGGTACACCTGCGAGGGTTCGGTGGGCTTGCGGGGCTTCGGCATCAGGCGTCGGCTCCGGCGGGGGTGGGGTCGTCGTCGGTCGGATCGGTCTTGCTGTCGGCGCCCGCCTTGGTGTCGGCGTCCGCCGGCTCCGTCGCGCCCGTCCGGTCCGTCCAGTCCGTCCGGTCCGTCCGGTCCGTCGACGGACTGGAGGCGCGGGTCGCGTCCGCCTCGTCGGTCACGATCGTGCCCGCTTCGATCCGCACCGTGTGCGCCGCCAGCTTCGGGGGCACGTCACCGAACACCGCTGCCGTGATGAGCACCTGCTCGTAGTCGGCGACCGCGTTCGCCAGCCGTTCCCGTCGCGATTCGTCGAGCTCGGCGAACACGTCGTCGAGGATGATGATCGGGTCGCCCAGGTTCGACTCCGCGCGCAGGATGGACGCGCTCGCGAGCTGGATCGCCAGCGCGAAGGACCAAGATTCGCCGTGACTCGCGTAGCCGCGGGCAGGTAACCCGTTCAGTTGGAACAGCACGTCGTCCCGGTGCGGCCCGACGAGGGTGAGTCCGCGGTCGAGTTCGTCCCGCCGACGTCGTTCGAGCGCTGCCGCGAACGCCTCGGCCGCCGACGCGACTGTGACCGGTTCGTCAGGTGTCCCGAGCACGGGGTCGGTGGCCGCCGCGGACTCCGGGTCGCCACCGCGGATCGACAGGACCCCCGTGATCGAGGCGTCGTGGTGCTCGCCGGCGACGGTCGCGTAGGCCTCGGCCACGAAGGGGGCGAGGCGTCGGGTCAGGTGGTCGCGAGCCGCGACGATCTCGGCACCGAGCCCCACGAGGCGGTCGTCCCAGACGTCGAGCGTCGACAGGGCGTTGGCCTTCGCACCCGTGGCGCGGGCCGACTTCAGCAGGGTGTTCCGCTGCCGGAGCGTGCGGTCGTAGTCGGCGAGCACACCCTGCATCCGCGGCGCGATCTGACCGAGCAGCTCGTCGAGCATCCGGCGTCGCCCGGCCGGTTCGCCCCGCACCAGGGCGAGGTCCTCCGGTGCGAAGAGCACCGACGTGCAGTAGCGCGGCAGCTCCCGCGGCTTGATCGCCGAACGGTTCACCTGCGCACGGTTCGCACCGGTGCGGTTGATCTGCACCTCGGCGAGGATGCTGCGGTCCTCGTGCGCGAGTCGAGCCCGGACGATCGCGGCGTCACAACCCTGGCGGACGAGCGCTGCGTCGGTGGGGACGCGGTGCGAGCCGAGGGTGGAGAGGTAGCCGATCGCCTCGACCAGGTTGGTCTTGCCCTGTCCGTTGCGTCCGACGAACAGGTTCGGCCCGCGTGCGAGGTCGACGTCCGCCTCCCGGTAGTTCCGGAAGTCGGTCAGTTGGAGATGGTCGACGTGCACGCGGGCCGAGGCCGGGTTCCCCCGGGAAGTCCTAGGACTTCTTGACGGCGTGGCCGCCGAACTGGTTGCGGAGCGCCGCGACGGCCTTCATCGTCGGCGAGGCACTGCCCTGGCGCGAGACGAAGCGCGCGAAGATCGACGCCGAGAGCGCCGGCATCGGCACGGCGAGCTCGATGCCCTCTTCCAGCGTCCAGCGACCCTCGCCCGAGTCCTCGACGTAGCCCTCGAGCTCGTCGAGCTTCGGGTCTTCGTTCAGGGCCAGGACCATGAGGTCGAGCAGCCAGGAACGGACGACCGTTCCGCGCTGCCACCCGGCGAACACGGCGGGGACGTCGGTGATCAGGTCCTTGGCTTCGAGGAGCTCGTAGCCCTCGCCGTACGCCTGCATGATCGCGTACTCGATGCCGTTGTGGACCATCTTCGCGTAGTGGCCGGCGCCGATCGGGCCGGCGTGCGAGAAGCCTTCTTCGCGGGGGCCCTCGGGGCGCAGGGCGTCGAAGACCGGCATCGCGAACTCGACGTCCGCAGCGTCACCGCCGACCATCAGGCCGTAACCGTTGTCCTTGCCCCAGACACCACCGGAGACGCCGGCGTCCATGTAGCGGATGCCGCGCGCACCCAGCTGCTCGGCGTGCTTGGTGTCGTCCAGCCACTTCGAGTTGCCACCGTCGATGACCAGGTCGCCCTCGCCGAGGACGCCGGCCAGGTCGGTGATCACGTCGTCGGTGATCTTGCCGTGCGGGACCATGACCCACACGAGGCGCTTGCCCTCCGGGAGAGCAGCGGCGAGGGCGCCGAGGTCAGCGACGTCGGAGACGGCGGGGTTGGCGTCGTACCCGGTGACCTCGATCCCTGCGTTGCGGAGACGGGCACGCATGTTGTTGCCCATGCGACCGAGGCCGACAAGACCGATGTGCATGATTTCCTCTTCTGTTCGTCGTCGCGCTGATGCTGCCGGTGGTGTGCGCCAGCGCAGGTTGCCTGTTGCGCCTATCGCAGCAGCAGGTTGGGCTGCAGCAGGTACCGGTATCCATCGGTCGCTGCGGCCTCTTGCGAAGTCTGGCCGGTGATCAGCACCGGGCCCGGCTTGTTGGGGTTCTCCGTCTTGGTGAAGGAGATGCGGACGAACTCGGAGTGCACCGCGTTCAGCCCGTCCAGGAGGAAGGCGGGCTTCAACGAGACCACCGTTTCCTCGCCGGTCAACAACGCACTGATCGACTCTGACGCCTGCGCTTGTTCGGATCCGATCGCCTCGAGCGTGAGCCCGTCGACCGTGAAGGAGAACCGGAGCGCGGCTTCGCGCTCCAGGACGAGGGAGACCCGTCGGACCGCTTCGACCAGCTCCGCGGTGTTGATCACCGCGTGGTCGTTGACGGTCTCGGGGAAGAGCCGGCGGACCGGCGGGTAGTTGCCCTTGATGAGCAGCGACGTCACGGTCTTGTCGTCCGCGTGGAAGGCGATGAGCTCGCGGTCCGAGTTGCCGCTGATCGACACCGACACCGTCGACGCCGAACCGAACGTGCGGCCGACCTCCTGCAGGGTGCGGGCCGGGACCAGTGCGTGCAGGGGGTCCGAGCCGACTCGGCCGGAGTCCCACGCGATGGTGCGGACGGCGACACGGTAGCGGTCGGTCGCGATGAGGGACAGGTCGTTGTCGCCGACCTCGAGCTGCACGCCCGTGATCACCGGGGTGACGTCGTCACGGCTGGCGGCGACGGCGACCTGGGACACGGCTTCGGAGAACGCGTCGCCCGGGATGACACCCGTCTGCGGACCGATCTCCGGCAGCGTCGGGTACTCCTCGACCGGCATGGACAGCAGCGTGAAGTGTGCCGAACCGCAGGTGACCGAGATCTTCGCGTCCTCGGTGGTGAACGACACAGGGGCGTTCGGCAGCCGGCTCGCGATGTCGTTCAGCAGCCGGCCGGAGACCAGGACGGTGCCCGGTTCGTCGATCTGCGCCGAGATCGACGTCTGCGCCGAGACCTCGTAGTCGAACGACGAGAGCGTCAGGCGATCGCCGTCGGCGTGGATCAGGACGCCCGACAGGATCGGCAGGGTCGTGCGCTGCGGGAGGAGCTTCACTGCGAAGGAGACGGCTTCGGAGAAGACGTCCCGGTTGACCTCGAACTTCACAGCTGGAACCCCTGTCGATCGGCTTGGACTGTCCGGCCGCCCCATTCTGGCACAGGCGGAGGAGCGCCGGATTTCTTGTCATCCCGCCGTCCACAAGGTTGTCCCGCGGAGATTGATCGTTAACCAGGAGTAATGGTGTTAACGCCTGTGCACACTGTGGATAACCCTGTGCATCCCGGTCCGGAGTAGGGAACTACACGCTTGTGACTTGTGAGCGGTGTGTGAGCGTTAACGGGATGAATGAATCTCATCTATCCACTTCCATCCCCAGTGTCCACAGGCGACCCCCCACCTGTGTACAACCGGGCGGCGTGTCCTCCACAGTTATCCACAGGCTATCCACACTGTGAGAACTCCGGCCCATGGAACCGTCTCAGATGGTGGATGGGTCCGGGAACCCGCCGATCTCAGCGGTAGCGGCGGTCCTGTTTGATGCGGCTGGTGAGCTCGGTGACCTGGTTGTAGATCGACCGACGCTCCTTCATCAGCTCGGTGATCTTCTTGTTCGCGTACATGACCGTGGTGTGGTCGCGGTTGCCGAACAGCTGCCCGATCTTGGGCAGGGACAGGCTCGTCAGCTCACGGCACAGGTACATCGCGATCTGTCGTGCCGTGGCGATCGCCTGGGAGCGGGACGAGCCGTAGAGGTCGTCGACGGAGAGCTTGAAGTACTCCGCGGTGTGGTTGATGATGTCCGTCGGCGCGACGACGTTGTCCTCGTCGAGGGTGATCAGGTCCTTGAGCACCGTCTGCACCAGCGCCATGTCGACGGCCGTCCGGTTCAGGCTCGCGAACGCCGTGACCCGGATCAGGGTGCCCTCGAGCTCGCGGATGTTGCTCGACACCTTCGACGCCATGAACTCGAGGATGTCGTCGGGGACCTGCAGGTGGTCCGACTGTGCCTTCTTGCGGAGGATCGCGATGCGCGTCTCGAGCTCGGGCGCCTGGACGTCGGTGATCAGACCCCACTCGAAGCGCGACCGCATCCGGTCCTCGAACCCGGTCAGGTGCTTCGGCGCCACGTCCGACGTGATGACGACCTGCTTGTTGTGGTCGTGCAGCGTGTTGAAGGTGTGGAAGAAGGCCTCCTGGGTGGAGTCCTTCCCCTGCAGGAACTGGATGTCGTCGATCAGCAGGATGTCGATGTCGCGGTAGCGCTGCTGGAACTGGTTCGACCGGTTGTTCGCGATCGAGTTGATGAAGTCGTTGGTGAACTCCTCGCTCGACACGTAGCGGACGCGGATCCCCGGGTAGAGGCTCTCGGCGTAGTGCCCGATGGCGTGGAGCAGGTGGGTCTTGCCCAGTCCGGAGTCCCCGTAGATGAAGAGCGGGTTGTAGGCCTTGGCCGGTGCCTCGGCGACGGCGACGGCTGCGGCGTGGGCGAACCGGTTCGACGAGCCGATGACGAAGTTGTCGAAGTTGTACTTCGGGTTGAGCCGCGACTCCGGGCGCCCGCTGGTGCCGGGAGAGTCGATCTGGCTCGGGACGAACGGCGCCTCGATGTACTGACGCGGCGCGGCACTCTGCTCGACGGCTTCCTGCACGGGTTCGGCGTACTCCGGCACGTTGGGGTCCACCCGCGGCTCCGACGCCATGTCCGGGTTGACCGTGATCGCGAAGTTCGCGACCGAGTCGTCGCCGATGCGTGCGACGGCCTCGGTGATCGGGATGCGGATGCGCTGCTCGAGCATGCCGCGGGTCAGGTCGTTCGGGACCTCGAGGTACAGGGTGCCGGCGAGCACGCCCTTCGGCTCGACCAGGTTCAGGAACCCGTGGAGCTGCGGCGTGATGCGGGGGTCCTCGGCGAGGATTCGGAGTACGGATGACCAGAGGTCCTCGACGGGGTCGGCCGGCATCGTCAT